>NZ_MRAV01000002.1 GCF_002752355.1 Leucobacter sp. OLIS6 | reverse complement strand
TGATCTAACTGCGCCCACCAGGAACACCCCCGCGTTGACAGTCGGCGTCGCCAGAGGGTTAGAAAGGGCAGGCTTCTGCCGCTTGCGCCTGCTCGCGAACGGACCCAAATTGTCCTTTCCCGCGGGAATATGGATAATTTGGGTCCGTTCGCGAGCAGGCGCAAGCGCACGAGCGCGCGCACCCACGAGCGAAGGCGCGCCCGTCCGGCCCGGGTCTCCCGGCCGCTACTTGACGAGCGGGAAGAGGATCGTCTCGCGGATCCCGAGGCCGGTGAGCGCCATGAGCAGGCGATCCATGCCCATGCCCATGCCGCCCGACGGGGGCATGGCGTGCTCGAGAGCGCGCAGGAACTCCTCGTCGACGCCCATCGCCTCGTCATCGCCGCGGGCCGCCTCGGCGGCCTGCTGCACGAAGCGCTCGCGCTGCACGACGGGATCCACGAGCTCGGAGTAGCCGGTCGCCAGCTCGAACCCGCGGATGTAGAGATCCCACTTCTCGACGACGCCCGGGATCGAGCGGTGGTGTCGGGTCAGCGGGCTCGTCTCGACCGGGAAGTCCATGACGAAGGTGGGCTTCGTCAGCGAGTCGATGACGAAGTGCTCCCAGAGCTCTTCGATGAGCTTGCCGTGGTTCGGCAGCTTCACCTCGACGCCCTCGGCCTCGGCGAGCGCGAGCAGCTCCTCGACCGAGGTCTCGGGAGTGATCTCGCGGCCGGCCGCCTCGGAGAGGGACCCGTACATCGAGATGCGGTCCCAGTCGCCGCCGAGGTCGAAGAGGGTGCCGTCGGCCCACTCCACGACCTGGGTGCCCTCGCGCTCCGTGCCGACGTTCGCGGCGAGCGCCGCGTTCTGCACGAGCGCCTGGGTGAGGTCGGCGATCCCGTTGTAGTCGGTGTAGGCCTGGTAGGCCTCGAGCATCGCGAACTCGGGGCTGTGGGTCGAGTCGGCGCCCTCGTTGCGGAAGTTGCGGTTGATCTCGAAGACGCGCTCGAGGCCGCCGACCGCGGCGCGCTTGAGGAAGAGCTCGGGCGCGATGCGCAGGTACAGCTCCGTGTCGAAGGCGTTGGAGTGCGTCACGAACGGGCGGGCCGACGCTCCGCCGTGCATGGTCTGCAGCATGGGCGTCTCGACCTCGATGAAGTCGCGCTCGGCGAAGGTGCTGCGCAGGCTCGCCATGGTGCGGGCTCGGGTCACGACGTTGCGACGGGCCTGCTCGCGCTGGATGAGGTCGAGGTAGCGCTGGCGCACCCGCGTCTCCTCGTTCAGCTCGGCGTACATGTTGGGCAGCGGGGCGATCGCCTTGGCGGCGATCCGCCACTCCTTGACCATGATCGAGAGCTCGCCCCGGCGGCTCGAGATGACCTCGCCGCTGACGAACAGGTGATCGCCCAGGTCGACGAGCTCCTTGTACTGCGCGAGCGAGTCCTCGCCGACCTCGGCGAGGCTCACCATCACCTGGATCCGCTCGCCGTTCCCGGCCTGCAGCGAGCCGAAGCACAGCTTGCCGGTGTTGCGCTGGAACACGACGCGGCCCGCGACACCGACGATCTCGCCGGTCTCGTCGCCGGCGACGAGCTCGCCGTACTTCGCGCGCACGGCGGGGATCGTGGTGGTCACGGGGACCGAGACGGGGTATGCACCGCCCGCCAGATCGGCGCCCGCGTTGAGCTTGTCGCGCTTCTCGAGGCGCACGCGCTTCTGCTCGAAGACCTCTGCTTCGGTTTCGACGTGCGTTTCGGGTGCGGTCTGCTCGCTCATTTGGGCGGGATCCTCCATGCTGTGCTCTGATGCGGCGCGCGGGACCCGGCCCGGGCGCACCGGATCAGTCTACGCGAGCCCGTCCGACTCCTCAGGCGTCCGGCCCCAGCTCGCGGGCCCGTACCGGTAGGCCCGGAACTGCTCGCCCCACTCGAGCTTCGGCTCGCGCAGCCAGTAGGTCTCCTCCGGACCCCAGCCCACGACCATCGTCCGTTCACCGGGCGCGGTCTCGATGGGGACGCAGGAGAGGTCGAGGTAGCCGTTGACGGTCAGATGGATCGCGTCGTACCTCCCGGCGAGCGCGACCCAGTCCGGGATCACCCAGCGGAGACCCGGCTCGAGCATTCCCCAGGAGTTCGCCCGCGAGCGCGTCACATCGGCCGGCGCCGAGCGCACGAGGTCGAGCCAGTCGGCGACGGAATCGATCTCCTTGACCTTCAGGTCTCCCGTGGCGCGGAGCGCCGGTCGGACGTTCGCGGTGACGGCGCTGAAGTCGTCCTCCCCGCCGAGCAGGTCGGAAGCGGGGAGCGTCGGGAGCGGGCTGCTCGTCTGCTGCACGTGATAGGTCAGGGGAGGCGTCCACCAGACCCCGTGGGGCCTTCGGGCGTCGGCCATGAACTCGACGAGGCGGGGTCGCGGGTCGCCGGGATACGGGTCCGCGTCCGGAAGCGGTTCGCCGGAGTGCTTCATGCGCACAATCCGCTGCCGCTCCGGAGCGAACGGCGCGCTCCATTCGGCGGAGATACCGAGTTCGGCCAGCCCGGTGCGGACGCTCTCGACCTCCTCGGACGTCGCCCACTGCTCCAGCTCCGGATCGTTCAGGTGGAAGTAGTGCATCTGTTCCATGACACCGTGGATGGCTTCCCACACTGTGGCCGGCGTCGGCGCCTTCGCCAGCGCTGCGAAGGAGGCGTGCCGTGTCGAATGGGTCCCGGACATCGTGTCCACCGATTCGGTGAGCAGGTCGTTTGTCAGGATCTCCCGCGGTGACGGGTAGTACTGCGGCATGGATTCCCCTCCGGCGCCGAAGACCCGGTCGCTCGCGGATGATCGTATACGATTTCAGTCGAGCGGGTGGGCCGCCGAAGGAGGAGCACCGTGAGCACTGCGCAACCCCGCCTGACTCCGGGACTCCTCGCCGCGCTCGGCCTCCTCGCAGCCGTGAGCGCGGTCGCCACCGACCTCTACATCCCGTCGATCCCGAGCATCGCGAGCGAACTGCACGCCTCGGCGTCGTCCGTGCAGCTCACGCTCTCGCTGTTCTTCTTCGGTGTCGGCCTCGGGCAACTCCTGCTCGGCCCGCTCTCCGATTCCCTCGGCCGCCGCCCCGTGCTGCTCGCGGGCTTCGCGGTATTCGCGCTCACCGGAATCGCGACGGTGTTCGTGCAGGACATCGGCACCCTGATCGCCCTCCGCCTGCTGCAGGGCGTCTCGGGCGCCGTCGGCATCGTGCTCTCGCGCGCCATCGCCGCGGACCTCAGCACGGGCGACACCGCGGTGCGCGCCCTGAGCCTCATCGCGATGGTGGTCGGGCTCGGCCCCATGATCGCGCCCGTGCTCGGCGGCTTCGCACATCGGCTCTGGGACTGGCGCGGCGTGCTCGCGGTACTCGCCGTCATCTCGACGCTCATGCTCCTGCTCGCCTGGCGCCGGGTGCCCGAGTCGCTGCCCGTCGAGCAGCGGCGCCCGCACGGCGTCGGCGCCGCCCTGCGGCCCTTCGGAGAACTGATCCGGGATCGCGGCTTCGTCGCACTCACGCTCGCGTTCGCGCTGTCGTTCACCGCGATGATCTCCTACATCTCGGCGTCGCCGTTCATCGGCCAGCGGATCCTGCGCATGACCCCCGTCGAGTACGCGCTCTCGTTCGCCGCCGGCGCGTCCGCCCTGCTCATCGCGAACCTGGTGAACGCCCGTCTCGCCCCGCGGGTGGGCCCGGCGCGCATGCTCGCCGTGGGATCCGGCCTGCTCGTGCTCGGCGGGCTCGGCATGCTGACGCTCGTGCTCTCCGACGCGCTCTCGATCCCCGGCTTCATCGCCTGCGCGTTCGTGCTCACGGGCGGCACGGGTCTCACCATGTCGAACGCGAGCGCCCTCGCGCTCGCCCGCGCCGGGAGCGCACGCGGATCGGGGTCCGCGCTGATCGGCACCGCGCAGTTCGCTCTCGGCGGGGCAGCCGCCCCGCTGGTCGGGCTCTGGGGCGAGACCACCGCGCTGCCCATGGCGGTCACCGTCGCCGCAGCGGCAGCGCTGTCGGCCGCCTGCGCGACGGTCCGCCGCCGGGACTGAGGCACGACCGCGCCGCGGCCCCCCAGCGCCGCGGCCCCGCGAACCCCGCCTACTCGACCCGCGGTACGGCCCGCGCGAGCGCTTCCTCGACCGAGGCGCGGACGAGGCCGCCGATCACCCGGTCGGGCTGCTCGAGGCCGATCCCGTCGAGCGCTTCGAGCGCCTGCCGCACCACCGCGCTCGAGAATTCCCGCGCAGCGGCGAGCGCCTCGGCGTACGCCGGCCGATCACGCTCGGCGACCACGACGGGCTCGGCGCCCATCTCGACCGCGAGCGCCTGCCCGATCGGCAGCACCGGCGCGGGGGCCGTGACCGCGATCGTCGATTCGGCGAGCCGGGTCAGGTCGAGGCTCGTGCCGGTGAAGACGAGCGCCGGGTGCAGGGCGAGCGGAATCACGCCCGTCGCGAGCGCGGGTGCGAACACGCCGTAGCCGTGCTCGGGCGCGGTGTGCACGGCGAGCTGGCCCGGCTGCCACGCGCCGGTCTCGGTGAGCCCGCGCACGAGGCCGGGGAGCTCGTCGCCGGGGATCGCGAACAGCACGAGCTCGGAACGGCGCACGACCTCCGGCACGTCGAGCACCGGGACGCCGGGCAGCATGGCCTCCGCGCGCTCTCGGCTCTCGTCGCTGACGGCCGAGATCCCCGTGATCGCGTGCCCGGCCCCGGCGAGCGCGTTGCCGAGCACGGGACCTACGCGGCCCGCACCGACGATCCCGATGCCGAGCCGCCCGTCGCGCCGGGTCTCGCTCATCGCGGGGCCCCGGCGACGTCGTCTCGCTGCGCCGCCACGGCCTGAGCCGCGAGCTGCTCGAACAACCGGCGCGCGTGGTCGAGCTCGAGTCCCGCGATCTCGGTCGGCACGGGCCCGAACACCGTGTGCACTCGCACGCGGGCGAGGCCCAGCACGCGGTGGAAGAACGTGCGGTGCAGCAGCACCGACTGGGCACGGGCGAGCGGCACGAGGGCGTACCCGCGGGTGAGCACACCGCGGCGGATCAGCGCGAGCGTGTGCGGCGATCCCGGTCCCGGCTCGGTCACCGCGATCCCGGTGCGCCGACGCGCGGCCCAGAGCACGAGCCCGCTGCGCGGCCCGGCACCGAGGTAGCCGCCGCCCGCACCCGCGATCCCGTCCCGCAGCACGGCGTACGAGAGCGGCCCTTCGGCGCCGCCGCCGCTCACCGCGAAGAAGTCCCGGTCGCCCAGGATCGTCTGCGTCACGCGCACCGCGTCGTCGAGCGTGCCGACGGGCAGCACGATCCCGGCGACCTTCTGGCCGTCCGATCCGTTGCTCGCGTTGCCTGCGAGGGTGATCCGCACCTGCCACCAGCCGAACGGCTTCCAGAGCAGCGGCTGCCGTACGTCGACGGCGTGCACCCGCGCGAACGGGATGGTCTCGGTGCGTGTCGCGGTGAGGCCCGCGCCGATCCGGATCGCGTCGTCCGAGCGCGAGAGCGTGAAACCGAAACCGCGGTTGAAGTGGCTCACGATCACCGCGACCGAGGCGATGACGATCGGGACCAGGCCCGCGAGCGCCGCCGGATGGCCGGCGATCACGAAGCCGCCGATCACGCCCACCAGCACGATCGCGACCAGGAAGCCCCAGCCGAGCACGATGCTGCCGATCAGGCGTCCGAGCGGCACCGTGACGAGCGTGCCCGACATGCGCGCGCCCTGGTCGACGTCGTCGTCGGCGAAGTCGGTGACGCGCGACTCGAGATCGAGCGCGTTCCGCAGGCGGGATCCGGGCTGCGCGTCCGCGGTCGCGGTCCCGGTCGCGTCCGCCATCCCGGCAGCACCCGCGCCGGCAGGGCCCGCTGCTGGATCCGGGCTCACGGCGCCGGCGGTCTGCGCGCGGACCAGACGGAGGATCTGCTCGCGCACGGCCTGCGCATCGCGGTGTCCGAGGTAGGCGAGCGTCAGCTTGCCGCCCTGGCCCGCGGTCTGCACCTCGACCTGGGTGAGTCCGAGCACACGGGCCAGCAGCTGCCGCTGCAGATCGACCGCCTGGATCCGATCGAGCGGCGCCCGGCGGTGCTGCTTGAACAGGACACCGCGGCGCAGCTCGACCGCGTCGTCGGCGATGCGGAACTGCGCGAAGCGGTACGACAGCCAGGAGAACAGGATCACCAGCGCGATGATCCCCGCGACGACCAGCAGCGCCACGACCACGAGCCCGTGCTCGAGGATGTAGTCGATGCCGCCGTTCTCGGGGCTCTGGTTCCAGCTCGAGTTGCCGATGACCAGACTGATCAGCTGGTCGCGCAGATTCGCGACGATGATGCCGAACAGCACGAGCACGAAGAGTCCGCCGCGCAGCAGCGGCGAGAGCGGGTGGAGCCGCCGCCACTCACCGTCGCTCGGGATCGCGGGCTGCGCCGGGGCTCCGCCCGTGGGCTGCGCCGGGCCGGCCGGGCGAGCCGCGCCTGCGGGATCGCTCACAGCCCCGACCGCCGAGACTCGGCGAGCCGGATCAGCTCGTCGCGCAGCGCCTCGGCGTCGGCGTCGACGAGGCCGGGCAGGGCGATGCCCGTCGCCGCGGCCGCGGTGACGAACTTGAGGTTCGCGAGCCCGAGCGCGCGCAGGAGCGGTCCGCGGGTCACGTCGACCAGCTGCAGGCGACCGTAGGGCACCGCGACCACGCGCTCGAACATGATGCCGCGCCGGAACACGAGGTCGTCCTCGCGCAGCGCGTACCCCATGGCGCGCACGCGGCGGAAGGCGAGGATCGCGTTCACGAGGAACGCGACCGCGACGACGGCCAGCGCGATGACGACGAGCACGGGGACATCGCTGCGGATGTAGGTCGGAATCACGTAGGCGGCACCGCCCGCGATCACGACGGGGATCAGGTTGCCGACCAGGTCGACCCAGGCGTACTTCGGCGAGACCCGCAACCACGCGGTCGCGCCGGTCCCGCTCGCGGCACCGTGGCGGGCGACGGGCTGATCGGATGGAGATGCTGAATACGCCGGTTCTGTCACGCTCCCACTCTACGGCGAACCCGGTGCGCGGCCCCGGTCCCGGCTCGCTTCGGTGCGATTCGGCGCGATTCGGGGAGGTTCGGGCCTCTTCGGGGAGGTCCGGTTCGGCGCGGCACTCTCGGCACCGCTTCGAGGAACGCGCCGACTGTCGAGGGCCGGGCCGACTGCCGAGTGCCGGGCGAACTTGCGAGGTTTTCCCCGGTCTTCGACAGGTGCCCCGGTCCTCGACCCGACGAAGCATCCGCCCACGAGCCCGCGGGACCGCATGCGCCAGACCCGCATGCGCTGAGCACACGGTGCCGAGCGCCGAGCGCCCCGGCTCAGATGTCGCGGGGCCGGGTTCGGGTGGCGTGCGGCGCGGGCTCCTCGCCCGGCCGGCCGGCAGCTCCCCCGCCGGGCCCGCCGCCGCTGCCCTCACCGTCCTCGTCGTCGCTCGGCGGAACGCGGCACCAGTGCTCGACCAGGAGCCCGACGCCCAGCAGCACCGCGCCGGTGATCGCGGTCGCGAGGATCGGTGCCCAGGTCGCGCCCGGCGCGGGCACGCTGCGTGCGCCGAGCGGCAGCAGGGCGCCGAGCCCGAAGCCGCCGAACAGCGCGCCCACGAACTGGGAGGCGCGCGACGCGGCGAGCAGGCGGACGGCGTGGAACGGGTTGACCATGCGTTCGGCCCGATGCGTCACGGCCCGGCGCAGCAGGATGCCGAGCACCAGCAGCACCCCGGCGAGCACGGTGAGTGTGGCCGAGAGCGATAGCGGCGGGACGAGCGGCGGGACGCCGACGGCGGAGCGCTGCGCCTGCACGAGCGCGCCGACGCCGGCTCCGACGACGCCGAAGACGAGCAGCCAGATCCACGAGGTGCGATGCTCCCGCCGCATCAGCGCTCGCCTCCGTCGTCGAGCCGGGTGGTCGAATCGCCGATGCGGTCGAGCAGCGCCGCGACCGTGCCGTGCCCCGGCAGTGCGGCGTGCGGGTCGAGGTCGAGCCAGGGGGCCAGCACGAAGTCGCGCTCGTGGGCGCGCGGGTGCGGCACGGTGAGCCGGTCGTCGCGGATGCTGCGGCCGCCGTACAGGATCAGGTCGATGTCGAGGGTGCGGTCGCCCCAGCGGACGTCTCGCGTGCGCCCGTGCTCCGATTCGATGCGCTGCAGCAGGTCGAGCAGCGCGTGCGGGTCGAGCGTGGTCTCGGCGAGTGCGATCCCGTTGATGTACCGGGGCGCGTCGGGGTCGGGGCCGTCGAGCGTGAGCGCGATCGTCTCGCGCAGCGGCGACGCGCTGAGGCTGAGGACCCCCGGCGCCGCGAGGATCTCGGCCTGCGCTTCGGCGATGGTCTCGCCGCGGTCGCCGAGGTTGGCGCCGAAGGCGAGCACGACGGGGACGAGCTGGGCGATCATTCGAGACCTCCCGCGGGGAGCACCCCGGCCGCCGCGCGGACGACCGTGACCGACACGTCGCCGAAGGGCAGGTCGATGGGCGCCTCGGGCTTGTGTACGGTGAGCCGGACGGCGCGCACGCCGTCGAAGCTCAGCGCGACGTCGGCCGCGCGTTCGGCGACCGTCTCGATGAGGTCCACGGGGTCCCGCTCGACCGCCGCCGCGATCGCCTCGGCCAGTTCGCCGTAGTGCACGGTGCGAGCCAGCTCATCGCTGCGCGCCGCAGCGCCGAGGTCGACCGAGACCTCGGCGTCGATGAGGAACCGCTGGCCCTGCTCGCGCTCGAAGTCGAAGACGCCGTGGTGGGCGCGGACCTCGAGCCCCGTGAGACGGATCAGGTCGCCGTCGAAGCGGGGTGCCTGCGCGGGATCGGATCCCGCACTTCGCAGGCTCTCGCGGAACGACGTCGGGGAGACCGCACCGGGCGAGGAGGGCACTGCCGCGCCGGACGACGGAGCGGGTACCGCCGGGGGTCCCTGCGCCGACGCGGTTTCCTCGGCGGTGCTCCAGGCGCCGGCCACGGCGAGCGCCTGGACCGTCGACGGGACGTCGTGCACGCGAACACCCCACGCCCCCGCGCGGACGGCGAGGGCGCTCGTGACGGCGGTCGCGAGGTCGCGCGCCATCGGGCCGCCCGCCCCGCGGGCGGCCTCCGGCAGCGCGTCGAGCAGTTCGCCGAGCATCCGCTTGCGCGAGATGCCGACGAGGATGCGCGCCTCGGGTCCCCCGAGCTCGCGCAGCTGCGCGAGCAGCCGCCAGCCCTGCTCGGCGGTCTTGTCGAAGCCGAGACCCGGATCGAGGATGATGCGCCGGGCGTCGACGCCCGCGGCGACCGCGCGCTCCGCCGAGCGCGCCAGCGCCTCGCGGATCTCGCCGACCACGTCGACGTAGCCGGATCGGCCGTGCGCCGGGTCGGGGATCCCCCGCCAATGCCCGATCGCGAATTCGGCGCCGGCCGCGGCAACGGCCTCGGCCATGCGCGGGTCGTGCAGGCCGCCCGAGACGTCGTTGACGATCGAGGCGCCGGCCGCGACCGCGGCCTCGGCGCTCTCGGCGTGGATCGTGTCGATCGAGACGCGGATTCCGGATTCGGCGAGGGCGCGGATCACGGGGATGACCCGGCGCTGCTCCTCGGCCGGAGGCACCGCGTCGGCTCCCGGACGAGTGGACTCCCCGCCGACGTCGACGACGGTGGCGCCCTGCGCGACGAGCTCCCGCCCACGGGCGATCGCCGTGTCGAGCGCGTCGAAGCGCCCCCCGTCGCTGAAGGAGTCGGGCGTGACGTTGAGCACGCCCATGACCTCAGTCATCGGCCGGCTTTCCGAGGAGGACCATGATCTCGGCGCGGGCCGCCGGCTCGGCGAGCTCCCCGCGGGAGGCGATGGTGAGAGTGACCGCATCGGCCTGGCGCACCCCGCGATCGGCGACGCAGCCGTGGCTGGCCTCGAGCACGACCAGCACGCCGGCGGGATCGAGCCCGTCCTGGAGCACCTGGGCGATCTGTTCGCCGAGCCGCTCCTGCACCTGGGGCCGCGACGCGAGGGTCTCGACGACGCGCGGGAGCGCGCTGAGCCCGACCACTCGTTCGGCGGGCCGGTAGGCGATGTGGGCGCGCCCGCGGAACGGCAGCAGGTGGTGCTCGCAGACCGAGCGCAGTGCGATGTCGCGCAGCAGCACGAGCTCTCCGGGACGGTCTCCCACCGGCACGGCGTCGGCGAGGTGCACCGACGGGTCGACGCCCACGCCGGAGAAGAACTCGGCGTAGGCGTCGGCCACGCGAGAGGGAGTGCTCGCGAGCTCGTGGCGATCGGGATCCTCGCCGATCGCCGTCAGCAGCTCCCGCACGGCGGCGGCGATGCGCGGGCGATCGACGCTCGGGGTCATGATGCGGCGCCCGGCCCTTCGGGAGCCGGCGGCACGGGCGGGGCCGGGGGCGCGGTCGGCTCCTGCGGAGCGGCCGGGGCCTGCGGAGTCGCCTGCGGCGCGTCGGTGGCGACCGAGGCGGGGACCGCGATGGGCGGGCGATCGGAGACCGGGCGCTCCTGGTGCGAGAGCCAGGTCGGCCGTTCGGGGAGCTTCTTCACGTCCCGGAAGATCTCGGCGATCTGGATGTGGTCGAGCGTCTCTTTGACGAGCAGCTCGCGCGCCAGGTCGTCGAGGATGTCGCGGTTGAGCACGAGCACCTCGTAGGCCTCGTTGTGCGCCTGCTCCATGAGCGCGCGCACCTCGGCGTCGATCTCGATCGCGATGCCCTCGGAGTAGTCGCGGCTCTGGCCGTACTCGCCGAGGAAGGCGCCGGCCTGAGCCTGACCGAGCTTGACGGGGCCGACCGAGGCCGACATGCCGTACTCGGTGACCATCTTGCGCGCCGTGCTCGTGGCCTTCTCGATGTCGTTGCCCGCACCGGTGGTGGGGTCATGGAACACGAGCTCCTCCGCGACACGACCGCCCAGGGCGTAGGCGAGCTGGTCCTGCAGCTCGTTGCGCGTGACCGAGTACTTGTCTTCCAGAGGGATGACCATCGTGTAGCCGAGCGCGCGACCGCGGGGCAGGATCGTGATCTTGGTGACCGGATCCGTGTGGTTGAGCGCCGCGGCGACGAGCGCGTGACCGCCCTCGTGGTAGGCCGTGATCAGCTTCTCCTGATCCTTCATCACCCGGGTGCGGCGCTGAGGACCCGCGACCACCCGGTCGATGGCCTCATCGAGCGCCCGGTTGTCGATGAGCTGCGCGTTCGAGCGCGCCGTGAGCAGCGCGGCCTCGTTGAGCACGTTCGCGAGATCGGCGCCCGAGAAACCGGGGGTCTTGCGTGCGACGACGTCGAGGTCGACGTTCTTCGACAGCGGCTTGCCCGCCGAGTGCACCTCGAGGATCTTGCGACGACCGGCCATGTCGGGAGCGTCGACGCCGATCTGGCGATCGAAGCGGCCCGGGCGCAGCAGCGCAGGGTCGAGCATGTCGGGACGGTTGGTCGCCGCGATCATGATCACGTTGGTCTTGGGGTCGAAGCCGTCCATCTCGACGAGCAGCTGGTTGAGCGTCTGCTCGCGCTCGTCGTGGCCGCCGCCCATGCCCTGGCCGCGGCGCTGGCCGACCGCGTCGATCTCGTCGACGAAGATGATGGCCGGGGCGTTGGCCTTGGCCTCCTTGAAGAGGTCGCGCACGCGGCTCGCGCCGACGCCGACGAACATCTCGACGAAGTCGGATCCCGAGATCGAGTAGAACGGCACGCCGGCCTCGCCGGCCACCGCGCGTGCCAGCAGGGTCTTGCCCGTGCCGGGAGGACCGTAGAGCAGCACGCCCTTGGGGATCCGGGCTCCGACCGCCTGGAAGCGCGAGGCGTCCTGCAGGAAGTCCTTGATCTCGTGCAGCTCCTCCACCGCTTCGTCGGCGCCGGCGACGTCGGCGAAGGTGACGGTGGGCGCCTCCTTCGAGACGAGCTTCGCCCGCGACTTGCCGAACTGCATGACCTTGTTGCCGCCGCCCTGCATGGACGACAGCATCCACCAGAAAAACAGGCCGATGAGCAGCACCGGCAGCAGGAACCCGAGCAGCGACCACAGCGGGTTCGGCTGGGGCACCTGATCGGTGTAGCCGTCCTTCGGCGCGGCCTTCGTGACCGCTTCCACCACGGACTCGCCGCGCGGGCCGACGTAGTAGAAGAAGACCTCGTCGGTGCCGGTCTTCTTGTCGACGGAGGTCAGCGTGAGGTTGACCCGCTGGTCGCCGTCGATGATCTCGGCCTGCTTGACCTTGCCCTCGGAGAGCAGTTCGAGGCCGCGCTCGGTCTTCACCTCGCGCGACCCGCCGCCCATGATCAGCATCCACCCGACCAGCACGATGATGGGCGCGAGGATCAAGTAGATCAGGGGGCCGCGGAACAGCTTCTTCCCCTTGGACAGTGTCTCAGCCACGTTGGGCCCTTTCTGGGTCCGGCGGGTGCGCTGAGCTCAGCCCGTCCGCCGCATGTCGATTCGACCGCGATGCCGATGCGGCGCGTGCCGCACCGGACTTCACGAGTGCAAGCGTAGCCGCCCGGTCTGACAACGCCCCCGGCTTCCGCCGAGGGCGAACCGAGGAGCGGCTCCGAATCGCCGGGTTACTCGCTGTAGACGTGCGGTGCGAGGATCGCGACGTCGCGCAGGTTGCGGTAGCGCTCGGCGTAGTCGAGCCCGTAGCCGACGACGAAGTCGACGGGGATGTCGTAGCCGACGTAGTCGACCTCGAGGTCGACCTTCATCGCCTCGGGCTTGCGCAGCATGGTGCAGATGCGCACCGACTTCGCGCCGCGGCTCTCGAGGTTCTCCTTCAGCCACGACAGGGTGAGCCCGGAGTCGATGATGTCCTCGACGATGAGCACGTCGCGGCCGGTGAGGTCTGCGTCGAGGTCCTTCATGATCTTGACGACGCCGCTCGACTTGGTGCCGGCGCCGTACGAGCTGACTGCCATCCAGTCCATCTCGGCGTGGAAGCGGAGTTCGCGCGAGAGATCCGCCATGACCATGACGGCGCCTTTGAGGACGCCGACGAGCAGCGGCGGCTCGTCCCGGTAGTCGGCTTCGATCTCGCGCGCCAGCTCCGCGAGCCGTGCGTGCAGCTCGGCTTCGGTGTGCAGCACGACCGTGAGGTCATCGCCGAGGTGGGACGCGTCCATGTGACTCCTGCTCTCGCTCGAAAGGGGTGGCGGCGGTGAACACGAGGCGCTCACCGGCACGAACTACTGTAGCGCCGGGGACGGTGAGCGGTCCCTGACCGCGCCACTCGGTGATCAGCCGATCGATCTCGATCGTGTGGGTCCGCGAGAGCAGCGCGCCGAACTCGTCGCGCGCCACCCGTCGGATCACCCGGTGCCGGATCGCCGCCGGGTTCGCTGCGAGCGCGGGGATCAGCACCGCGATCCCCGCCTCGGCGAACTCGACCAGCTCCTCGATGCACTCGTCGACCATCTCGTCGAGCGCGTCCGCGTCCTCGCGCGCCTGCTCGGCGCTGCGGGCGAGCGCAGCGGTCACGCCGGGGCCCAGCTCCCGCTCGAGGACGGGGAGCACCGACGTTCGGGCCCGGACACGGGCGAAGACCGGGTCCGCGTTCTGCGGATCGCTCCAGGGATCCAGTCCCTGCGCCGCGCAGGCGGCCTCGGTGCTGGATCGGGGAACGCCGAGCAGCGGGCGCAGGATCCGGCCGCGGCGCGGGGGGATCCCCGCGATGGATCGCGTGCCCGAGCCGCGCGAGAGGCCGAGCAGCACTTGCTCGGCCTGGTCGTCGCGCGTGTGCGCGGTGAGGATCGCCGCTGCTCCCGTCTCGTCGGCCGCGGCCTCGAGCGCGGCGTACCGGGCGCGCCGGGCGGCGGCCTCCGGGCCGTCGAGATCCGCGGCGTCGACGGCGACCGGGCGCACGAGCACCGGATCGAGGCCGAGCGTCCGAGCCTGCTCGGCGGCGCGCTCGGCGACGTCGGCGGAGCCCTCCTGCAGTCCGTGGTCCACGACCACGGCGCCGAAGCGGTGCCCGCCCGCCCGCGCCTCGTGGGCCGCCGCCGCCGCGAGCGCGAGCGAGTCGGCACCGCCGGACAGCGCGACGAGCACGAGCGGAGCGTCGGACCGTCGCGCGACGGCGGAGTCGCCGGATCCCAGCGCGCGCCGCAGCGCGAGCCGGATCTCGGCGACCGCCGGATCGAGCGGTGGGAGTCTGGGAGTCACGATCCCGAGCTCAGAACGTGATCGTCTCGCCCGGTTCGGGGACCACCCGCACCGCGCCCTTGTCGGCCGACTGGGCGAACGCCGCATAGGCGCGCAGCGCCGGCGAGACCTCCCGCACGCGGCTCTTCGGGCGGTATCCGCCGTTCGCCTCGAGCTCGGCGCGTCGGCGATCGAGCTCCTCCTGCGGCACGTCGAGGGCGAGCTTGCGGGTGGGGATGTCGATCGACACGATGTCGCCGTCCTCGACGAGGGCGATGACACCGCCGGCGGCCGCCTCGGGCGAGACGTGCCCGATCGAGAGCCCCGAGGTGCCGCCCGAGAAGCGGCCGTCGGTCACGAGCGCGCAGGCCTTGCCCAGGCCGCGACCCTTGAGGAACGAGGTCGGGTAGAGCATCTCCTGCATGCCGGGGCCGCCCTTCGGCCCCTCGTAGCGGATCACGACGACGTCACCCTCGGTCACCTGCTTGTTCAGGATCTTCTCGACCGCCTCGTCCTGCGATTCGCAGACGACGGCGGGGCCCGAGAAGGTCCAGATCGACTCGTCGACGCCGGCGGTCTTGACGACTGCGCCGTCGACGGCGAGGTTGCCGCGCAGCACGCCGAGGCCGCCGTCCTTCGAGTAGGCGTGCTCGACACTGTGGATGCAGCCGTTCTCGGCGTCGAGGTCGAGGTCGCGCCAGCGCTCCGACTGCGAGAACGCGGTCGAGGATCGCTTGCCGCCGGGGGCCGCGTGCCAGAGCTCGAACGCCTCGTCGCTGGCCTTGCCGCCGCGCACGTCCCACTCGTCGAGCCACTCGCCGAGCGTCGCCGAGTGCACCGTGTGCACCTGGTCGTCGAGCATGCCGCCGCGGCGCAGCTCGCCGAGCAGGGCGGGGATGCCGCCCGCGCGGTGCACGTCCTCCATGTAGTACGTCTTGCCGTTCGCGACGTTCGGTGCCACCTTGGCGAGGCAGGGCACGCGGCGCGAGACCGCATCGATCTCGTCGAGGCCGAAGTCGACGCCGGCCTCGTGCGCCGCGGCGAGCAGGTGCAGGATCGTGTTGGTCGATCCGCCCATGGCGATGTCGAGCGCCATGGCGTTCTCGAAGGCGGCGGGGGTCGCGATGTTGCGCGGCAGCACAGAAGTGTCGTCGCCCTCGTAATAACGCTTCGTGATGTCGACGACCAGCGCGCCCGCCTTCTCGTAGAGCGCGCGGCGCGCGGTGTGCGTGGCCAGGGTCGAGCCGTTGCCGGGCAGCGACAGGCCGATCGCCTCGGTGAGGCAGTTCATCGAGTTCGCGGTGAACATGCCCGAGCACGAGCCGCAGGTCGGGCAGGCCGATTCCTCGATCCTCTGGATGTCCTCGTCCGAGACGTTCTCGTTCACGGCCTCGGAGATCGCGTCGACGAGGTCGAGCGTGCGCACCATGCCGTTCGCGAGCACGGCGCGGCCCGACTCCATCGGTCCGCCCGAGACGAACACGGTCGGGATGTTGAGCCGGAGCGCCGCGAGCAGCATGCCCGGGGTGATCTTGTCGCAGTTCGAGATGCAGATGAGCGCGTCGGCGCAGTGCGCATTGGTCATGTACTCGACCGAGTCGGCGATCAGGTCGCGCGAGGGCAGCGAATAGAGCATGCCGCCGTGGCCCATCGCGATCCCGTCGTCGACCGCGATGGTGTTGAACTCGCGGGGGATGCCGCCCGCGGCGGTGATCGCGTCCGACACGATGCGCCCGACGGGTGCGAGGTGGGTGTGCCCCGGGACGAACTCGGTGAACGAGTTCGCGACCGCGATGATCGGCTTGCGACCGAGATCGGCACCGTTGACGCCGGCGGCGCGGAACAGCGCCCGGGCGCCCGCCATGTTGCGTCCGTGGGTGACCGTGTGGGAACGATAGATGACCATGCTCCGCATTTTGTCGGAGTTCGCGGGGATCGCAAAGTTACGGCGGGTACTGGTACTCGGAGTACTGTTGGTTCGTGATCCGACCGCGCACGCCCCGCCGCGAGCAACTGGGCGAGTTCCTCGCCACCCGCAGGCGCGCACTGCGTCGCGCCGACCTCGGGCTCCCGCAGGGCACCCGCAGGCGCGACACCGGCCTGAGCCGGGAGGAGATCTCAGCGCTCGCCGGCGTCAGCGTGAGCTGGTACACCTGGCTCGAGCAGGGACGCGACATCAACGTCTCGCACCAGGTGCTCGCGGCGGTGGCCCGCGTGCTGCACCTCTCGCCCGACGAGGCGGACTACATCGTCGCCCTCGCGGCCCCCGCGGAGGGGTCCGAGGGACCATCGCCCGAGACGGCCCCGGAGCACCTGCAGCACCTGGTCGACGCGCTCCCCTTCCCCGCGTTCATCGTGGCCGCAGACTGGGCGATCGTCGGGTGGAACGCCGGGTACGCGGAGCTCTACCCGCCGATCGCCGCGCTGCCGCCCGAGGACCGCAACCTGATCTGGCTCGTCTACACGGATCCCCGGCTGCGGAGCATGCTGCCCGACTGGGAGCGCGACAGCCGCAGCTTCCTGGCCGAATTCCGAACCGAATCGGGCGTCCGGCTGAGCTCCGACCGGCACCGATCGCTCGTGGCCCGACTGCGCGACGCCAGCCCCGACTTCCGGACCCAGTGGGCGGAGCACGCGATCGAACGCTTCACCTCGCGCACCCGCGTCTTCGTGCTGCCCGACGGAGTGCGTCGCTTCGAGCACCACCGGCTCGTGCCGTCGGACACCACCGGCCTGCACGTGGTCGCCTACGTCCCGATCGACTGAGCGGCTTCGCCGCCGACGGAGCCTCGCGTTCCGCGCAGACCTCTTCTAGACTGTGCTCTCCCGTGTGCCAGCGCCCCTCCGCGCGTCCGGCGCCTCCCGTCCCGAGCTCAGGAGCCCTCCTTGCTTCGCAGTGCACGCACCGCCATCGCGGCCGTCCTCGTCGGCGCGGCGCTGCTCAGCCCGATCGCCACCGCCGCCGATCCCGCCCTCGCCAACGAACCCTGGCTGCCGCAGATCCCGACCGATTCCGCGCCCGCCGGCACCGAGCCCGGGCCGGGAGCTCCGCAGCCGCAGCGGATCGCTGCCGCTGGCGTCCCGTCCCGCGTCGAGAACGCGCGACTCGCTCGGAAGGCCCTCACGTACGTGGGGAAGCCGGGGAACGTCGCCTGCCGAGAAGCCGGCCTGACGCTGAGCGACTGGGCGGGCGGGCAGTGCAAGCAGTTCGTGAACTGCGTCTCGATCCTGGTGTTCGGCAAGAACCCCGCGCCGGGTTACCAGGCCGGCTTCGCCAAGGAGGGCATCGAGGTCGCCGGCGGCCCGGGCGTCGTCATGGGCGACATCATCCAGGTCGGCGACAGCGACGGGGCGTGGCCGCTGCACACCGCCATCGTGGTGCGGAACCTGGGCGGCGGCCGCTACGACGTGGTCGATTCGAACGCCGCGGGCAGCGACCTGACCGTCAGCCGGCACGAGTGGGTGCCGCCGGCCGGCTCCCGCTTCTGGCGGCTCGGCACCCCGGCGCCGGACCCGCAGGGTCCGCAGGCGTCGCGCCTGGCCGGGCTGGACCGGTACGAGACCTCGGCCGCGGTCTCGCGCGGGACCTTCCCGGCAGGCGCCCCGGTCGCCTACGTCGCGAACGGGCTCGATTTCCCCGACGCGCTCTCGGGCTCGGCGGCCGCCGGAACGGGACAGGGTCCGGTGCTGCTCGTCCGGCCGGGGTCGATCCCGACCGCGATCGCCGGCGAGCTCCAGCGGCTGAAGCCGCAGCGCATCGTCGTCCTCGGCGGCACGGGCGTCGTCTCCTCCACGGTCGAAACGCAACTGAAGTCCTACACCGCGGGCGCGGTGAGCCGCCTGTCGGGCGCCGATCGGTTCGGAACCTCCGCAGCGGTGTCCCGCGCGACCTTCGCCCAGGGCGCCTCGGTCGCCTACATCGCGAACGGCCTGGATTTCCCGGATTCGCTTCCCGCCGGCGGCGTGGCCGGAACGAACGGCGGGCCGCTGCTGATGGTGCGACCCGACTCGGTCCCGGGCGAGATCGCCGCGGAACTCGAGCGGCTCAAGCCGAGCCGGATCGTCGTCGTCGGCGGCACCGCGGTCGTCACCCCTGCGGTCCAGGCCCAGGTCCAGGCCTACACCGCAGGGCCCGTGACCCGCGCGGCCGGATCGGATCGCTTCGCCACGTCCACCGCGCTCTCGCAGACCGAGTACGCTCCGGGCGTTCCCGTCGTCTACCTCGCGAGCGGCCTCGACTTCCCCGACGCGCTCTCGGGGGCAGCGGCCGCAGGGGCCCGGCGCGGCCCCGTGCTCTACGTGCGCCCCGACTCGATCCCCCTCGCGGTGCAGTCGGAGCTGGGCCGGCTCGCCCCGCGCCAGGTCGTCGTGCTCGGCGGCACCGGGGTCTTCAGCCAGGACGTGCAGTCCCAGCTCGGCGCCTACGTCGTCCCATAGGCGCGACGACCACCCGGTTCGCGTCTCCCGCTTCACCTTCACCTCCTGAACGTCACCGCCTGAGCCGCGGATCAGCGGACGGGGTCCGGGTACGCTTGACCCGTGATCCGGTGCGCCCGGATCCCGGCACGCACGCCGTGCCGAGCCACGATCCACCGCAACACATCGCAAGGAGCCGCACATGACCGCAGCATTCGACGCCGTCATCGAGATCCCCAAGGGGAGCCGCAACAAGTACGAGGTCGACCACGAGACCGGCCGGGTGTACCTCGATCGCGTGCTCTACACGGGCTTCGTCTACCCCACCGACTACGGCTTCTTCGAGGAGACCCTCGGCGAGGACGGCGATCCGCTCGACGTGCTCGTGCTGCTCGACTACCCGGTGTTCCCCGGCGTGGGCATCAAGGTGCGCCCGGTCGGCGTGCTCAAGATGAGCGACGAGGCCGGCGGCGACGACAAGGTCATCGCGGTGCAGCACAAGGATCCGCGCTGGGCGCACATCCAGGACGTCGCCGATATCCCGGAGTACACCCGCAAGGAGATCGAGCACTTCTTCGAGCACTACAAGGACCTCGAGCCCGGCAAGTGGGTCAAGGTCGACGCCTGGGGTTCGGCCGCCGACGCCGAGCAGCTCATTGTCGAAGCTCAGGAGCGCCTGCGGGCCGAGGGCCACTGAGCCTGCGGAGCCGCACGGCTCCGGTACGTCGAAGGGGGCGGGGATCGCATGATCCCCGCCCCCTTCGCCTTTCACCGCTGTGCAGCGGCTCCGGTTCAGAAGTTGATGACGAACGCCGGGTTCACGAAGTCGGACCAGTTGTTGTCCTGGACGGGGCGCATCTCGAAGTGGAGGTGCGGGCCGGTGCTGCAGCCGGTGCTGCCGACGTAGCCGACGACCTGGCCGCGCTGGACGTACTGGCCGTTGCCGACGAGCGACCAGCTCGCCATGTGGGCGTAGCGCGTCTGCCAGCCGTTGGGGTGGTTGATGCTGACCATGTTGCCGCCGCAGCCGTCCCAGTATGCGGACGCGACGGTGCCCGACATCGCGGCGCGGATCGGGGTGCCGTACGCGGTCGCGAGGTCGATGCCCGTGTGGTCGGGGCGGCCCGGCGGGCGGAAGCCCTCGGAGACGTAGTATCCGGTAACGGGGATCAGCCAGCCGTTGCTGCTGCCGTTATTGCCGCCGCCGCCGGGGTTCGGATTGACGGGCGGGTTACCGCCGTTGCCGCCGTTGTTGTTCTCCTGTTCGCGGCGCTTGCGCTCTTCCTCCTGGATGCGACGGTTCTCCGCCTCGATCCGCTGCCGCTCGAGCTCTTCCTGGCGCAGGCGCTCCCGGTATCCGGCGACCGTCTTGGTGGTCTTGTCCTGCAGCGCGGCGAGCTGCGTCTCGAGGACCTTGACCTGGTCCTCCTGTTTGCGCACCACTTCGCCCTGGTTCGCCACGGCATCCGCCGCGGCCTTCTCGGCGACCTCGGCCTCCTTGCTGAGGCGGTCGCGCTCGGCCTTGGCAGACTCCGCCTGCTTGCTCAGCGAGTCGGCGTTGTTAGTGCTCTGCTCGGCCTGCTCGGAGATCACGGTGTTGCGCTCGGTGGCCTTCGACATCGAGGCGAGCCGGCCGAGCAGTGCGTCGGCGGTGTCCTTGTTGGAGTCGAGGAACAGCTCGAGGTTGCGGTCGACGCCGCCCGAGCGGTACATCTGCGACACGAGCGCGGCCGCCTGCTCCTTCGCCTGCTCCGCTTCCTTCTTGCTGGCCGCAGCAGCGGCCTCGAGCGTGCTCGCGCGCTTGGCGGCCTCGACGAGCTTCTGCTGAGCGAGGTTCTTGGCCTCGATCTTGTCGCTGTGCAGATTGCGCAGCCGATCGAGCTCCTTCTTCTGGCCCACGATGAGCTGCTCGATCTCCTTGACCTTGGCGTCGGTCGCGGCCTGGTTCGCCTTGGCGCGCTGCACGTCGTCCCAGGTCGGCAGATCGACGGCGTGCGCCGCGGGCGGGGTGGCCGGTGGTACCGTCAGCAGGGTCGCGGCGATGACGAGCGCGCCGAGGATCCCCCAGCGGGTGCGGTTGGCCTTGCGGCGCTCGGTCATGCGGAACCCACCTCTAACTGCTCGTCGTACACGGATCCGCGGACGCCGAAAGCGAACGCAGACACCCGATCACGGTATCAAACGGCCCCGCCGACCACCGAGACCCCTCGCCGCAGTCCTCTCGGCTCACGTTCAGCTTCAAGGTGAGACTTTGAGCCCGACAGCGGGATCGCCACATCTCGGTCACGGTTCGGTCACGGAACGGAAATCTCCGCGACCGATATTGCTCAATATTAGTTTGTACGCTTTACTAACTCGCATGGACCCCGCAACGCAGCGCTCTTCCGCACCCGCTCGGCGTGCCCCCGGCGCGCTCCGCGTCGGAGCGAAGGCGCTCCCCGGCGACGCGCGACGGCACAACCGCACCCTCGTGCTCCAGACGGTCTACCGCAGCGGCCCCGCCAGCCGGGCCGACATCGCCCGGGCGACGCAGCTCACCAAGGTCACCGTCTCCGACCTCGTCTCCGAGCTCACCGCCGAGGGCCTCATGCTCGAGCTCGGCACCCGCGAGGTCACCGGCCCCGGCAAGCCCGCCATGCTCGTGGACCTCGCGCGCACCACGCGCGCGATCGTCAGCCTCGACCTCAGCGACCACCGCCGGTTCCGCGGCGCCGTGCTCGACCTCGACGGCAGGATCCTGCACCGCGCCGACGCACCGCTCGAGGGCGCGGTCGGCGACGCCGCGGTCGAGCGCGCGGTCGCCCTCGCGGGAGAGCTCATCGCACGCACCGAGCTCTCGCTGCTCGGCCTCGGCGTCGGGACCCCGGGCGTCGTCGACGACGCGGGTACCGTGCGCACCGCCCCGAACCTCGGCTGGGCCGACGTGCCGCTCCAGCGGATCCTGCAGGAGCGCACGGGCCTTCCCACCGTCGTCGCCAACGACGGCAACGCCGGTGTGCTGGCCGAGCACAACTTCGGCGGCGCGGGCGACGACCTCATGCTCATCGCCATCGGTCACGGCCTCGGCTCCGGGCTGATCGTCGGCGGCGTGCCGGTCGTGGGCAGCAGCTTCGCCGGCGGCGAGATCGGGCAGGTGATGGTCGGTTCCGACCTCCGGCTCGACGCCCCCTACTCCCGCGAGCAGGTGCTCGAGCACTGGCTGTCGGTCCCCGGACTCACGACCGCGCTCGCGGAAGCCGGCGACGACGGGCGCGAGCGCGTGCTCCGCGAGGCGGGGCAGCGCCTCGGCACGGTGCTCGCGCCCGTCGTCGGCGCTCTGAACCTCTCCGAGATCGTCCTCTCCGGCCCTCAGGAGCTCGTCGGCGACGTGCTCGCCGACGCCACGCTCGAGATCCTCCAGCGGCGCACGCTCCCCGAGTCGCACCGCGGACTCGTCATCCGCACCAGTTCCCAGGGCGCCGATCTGATCCTGCGCGGCGCCACGGCCCTCGTGCTGCAGGCGCAGCTCGGCATCACCTGATCCACCGCCCGGGCCCAGGCCTCGGGCGCAGACCTCACCGACGCAACACCTCGCGGACCGGCACCGCCGGAACCGCACCCCAGAAAGGAATCACCATGAAGAAGAGAACGCTCGTCGGCCTCGCCGCCGCGGCCGTCGCTTCCGCTCTCGTGCTCTCGGGCTGCTCGCAGGGCAGCGCGAACACCGCGGGCAGCGACAACAAGGGCAAGTCGATCACCATGTGGGTGATCGGCGCCGACACCCCCCAGGAACTCCGCGACTACCTCAAGAAGGAGTTCACGAAGAAGACCGGGGCCGAGCTCAAGATCGAGGAGCAGACCTGGGGCGACATCGTCACCAAGCTGACCACCTCGCTGCCCGACAAGAACAACACCCCCGACGTCACCGAGATCGGCAACACCCAGTCGCCGACCTTCACCAACGTCGGCGCGTTCCTCGACGTGAGCGACATGTACGACGAGCTCGGCGGCAAGAACCTGCTGCAGTCGTTCGTCGACGCCGGCAAGGTCGACGGCAAGAACTACACGCTCCCCTACTACTTCGGGTCGCGCCACATGTTCATGCGCAAGGACATCTGGAGCGCCGCGGGCCAGCAGGTGCCCAAGACCCTCGACGAGTTCAACGCGGCGGTCAAGACGATCGCCGAGAAGAACCCGAAGGGGATCAAGAACTTCTCGGGCTTCTACCTGGGCGGCCAGGACTGGCGCGACGGCATCTCGTGGATCTTCGCCAACGGCGGCGACATCGCGCAGCTGAAGGACGGCAAGTGGAAGGCCACCCTCGACTCCCCCGAGTCGCTGAAGGGCCTCCAGCAGCTGCAGGAGCTCTACCGCACCGCTTCGAAGGCCCCGAACGACGCCAAGGATGCGAACCAGTACCAGTTCCTCAACGACTCGGACGAGGTCAAGGACGAGGCCGGCCAGGTCACGCAGAACCTGTCGCTGAGCGCCGCCACGATCATGGCGCCGGGCTGGGCGCACTGGTCGATCGGCGATCTGAAGAAGGACGACAAGGGCGAGCCGACCCGCGTCTGGAACGACGCCGTCTTCGGCACCTTCGTGCTCCCGGGCAACGACGGCAAGCCCGCCCCGGTCTTCGCCGGCGGCTCGAACATCGGCATCTCGGCCGCGACCAAGGAGCCCGCGCTCTCCAAGGACCTGATGCGGATCATCTTCTCCAAGGAGTACCAGGAGATGCTCGGCAAGAACGGTCTCGGCCCGGCGAACCAGGAGTACACCTCCTCGCTCGGCGACGACCAGTTCGCGAAGGCCCTCGTCGAGTCTGCCTCGAACTCGAAGCTGACCCCGGCCGCGCCGGGGTGGGCGTCGATCGAGGCGAAGAACATCATGGAGGAGTTCTTCTCGCAGATCCGCGATTCGAACGATCTCGAGAAGCTGGCGAAGGACACCAACGCCAAGCTCGACGCGCTGCTCAACCAGAAGTGATGCCGAGGGCGTAGACCTCAGCGTCATCCTGCGCGAGGAACGAGTCGCAGGATCTCGAGGGCGTAGCCCTCAGCGTCATCCTGCGCGAGCGCAGCGAGTCGCAGGATCCCGGCCCGGTCCCGGGATCCTGCGACTCCTCCGTCGCGCAGGATGACGACCACGCTCCGTCGCGCAGGATGACGACCTCCTTCCGCACCCCACCAAGAAAGGCCGCTCGATGAGTTCCGAACCCACCGTTCGCAAGCCGCGCCGTCCGTCGACGTTCGTGCCGTACGCGCTGCTGCTCCCGGCGACCCTCATCGTGCTGCTCGCGCTCGGCTACCCCATCGTGTGGCAGCTGATCACCTCGATGCAGCACTTCGGCCTCGCGCAGCAGTTCGGCAAGCCGCCGGAGTTCGTCTGGTTCGCGAACTACGCCGAGCTGTTCACCTCCGCCGAGACGTGGATCGTCGTGATCCGCTCGGTCCTGTTCTGCCTGATCACGGCCGCCGTCACCATGGCCGTCGGCCTCGGTCTCGCGCTGCTCATGCAGGCCGCGGCGACCTGGGTGCGGATCACCCTGCAGATCTCGCTGCTGCTCGCCTGGGCCACCCCCGTCGTCGCCGCCATGACCATCTGGAACTGGATCTTCGACTGGCGCCGCGGCCTCGTGAACTGGGTGCTCACCGGTCTCGGACTCCCCTTCGACGGCCACAACTGGCTGCAGAACCCGCTCTCGTTCTTCCTGGTCGCGCTCATCGTCGTGACCTGGATGAGCGTCCCCTTCGTCGCGTTCTCGATCTACGCCGGCCTCACCCAGGTGCCCGGCGAGGTGCTCGAGGCCGCTCAGATGGACGGAGCCTCCGCCTGGCAGCGTCTGCGCCTCATCATCCTCCCGGTCATCAAGCCGGTGCTCGGTATCGTCATGCTGCTCCAGATCATCTGGGACCTGCGCGTCTTCACGCAGATCAAGATGCTGCAGGATCGCGGCTCGATCGCTAGCCAGACCGACGTGCTCGGCACGTACATCTACCAGCTCGGGATCGGATCCAGCGACTTCGCGATGGCGAGCGCAATGTCGATCTTCGTCCTGCTGCTCACCATCGCCCTCAGCTGGGCTTATGTCCGCAATCTGATCAAGGAGGACGAGGGACGATGAGCATCGCAGCGCCCCGCACCGCCACCGCCATCGGCCGTCGCGGCGCCAGCCGTCGCGGCACCAGCCGCCGCACCGCCCGGACGCTCTTCGCCGTGCTCGGCGTCGTGCTCTCGGCGATCTGGGTGTTCCCCGTCTACTGGATGTTGAACTCGTCGCTGCTGCCGGCGGTGACGCTCGATCAGACCACTCCGACCCTGCTGCCGTTCGGCGGTTCCTTCGCCAACTTCGCGAAGATCCTCGACGGCGGAACGTTCTTCCCCGCGCTCGGCATGAGCGTCCTCATCGCACTGGTCACCGTGATCGTCTGCCTCGCCTTCGCGTTCCTCGCGGCCCTCGCGATCAGCCGTTTCCGGTTCAAGGGCCGCCGCAGCTTCGTGCTCGCCGTGCTCTTCATCCAGATGCTCCCCGCCGAGGGCATGTTCATCGCGCAGTACAAGCTGATGGACTCGCTGAACCTCCTCAACTCGGTGATCGGCGTCAGCATCATCTACATCGCGGCCGTGGTGCCGTTCACGATCTGGATGCTGCGCGGCTTCGTCGCCGGCGTCCCCGCCGACCTCGAGGAGGCGGCGATGGTGGACGGCCTGAGCCGCACGCAGGCCTTCCTGCGCATCACCTTCCCCCTGCTCGCCCCGGGCCTCGTGGCGAGCGGCGTCTACGCGTTCCTGCAGGCCTGGAACGAGTTCACGGTGGCGCTGGTGATCCTGCAGAACTCCGAGTCGCACACGCTGCCGCTCTGGCTGCGCGGTTTCGTGCAGCAGTCGGCCTCGCGCACCATCGACTGGGGTCAGGTGATGGCCGCGTCGACCCTCGTCGCGATCCCCGTCATCATCTTCTTCCTGTTCGTGCAGGGTCGCATGACCAGCGGTCTCGTCAGCGGGGCGGTCAAGGGATGAGCGCGCGGAGCACGGCCCTCCAGCCCGCCGAGGGGCTCCGCGCCGAAGTGCGCGCGACCCTGATGCCGGGATTCCCGGGCCTCGAGGCGCCCGAGTGGATCCGAGATGCGCTGCGCGACGGCCTGCACTCGGTCTGCATCTACGGTGAGAACGTGCGCGATGCCGATCAGCTGCGGGCGCTCGGCCGCTCGCTGCGCGAGGCCCGTCCGGACGCGCTCGTCGCCATCGACGAGGAGGGCGGCGAGGTCACCCGCCTGCACTACGTGGACGGCGCCCCCTATCCGGGCGCCGCGGTCCTCGGCCGCATCGACGACCTCGACTACACGGCCGAGATCGGCGCCCGGGTCGCCCGCGCGGTGCGCAGCGCCGGCGCCTCGCTCGTGCTCGCTCCCGACTCCGATGTGAACGCGAACCCCCGCAACCCCGTGATCGGCACCCGCAGCTTCTCGTCCGACCCCGAGCGCGCGGCCGCGCACGTCGCGGCGTGGGTGCGCGGCGCGCAGGCCGCGGGCGTCGCGACCTGCCCCAAGCACTTCCCCGGGCACGGCGACACCGCGCAGGACAGCCACCTGGCGCTGCCCGTGGTGGACGTCGCGCCCGAGGTGCTCGAGCAGCGCGAGCTCGTCCCCTTCCGCTCGGCCATCGCGGCCGGCGCGCGGACGATCATGTCGTCCCACATCCTGCTCCCCCGCGTCGACCCCGACGCCCCGGCGACGTTCAGCCGCACGATCCTGCAGGGGATCCTGCGCAAGCGCCTCGGCTTCGACGGCGTCGTGGTGTCCGACGCGCTCGACATGCGCGGAGCCAGCGGCGAGATCGGGATCCCGGCTGCGGCCGCACGGGCGCTCGCGGCCGGCTGCGACCTGCTCTGCATCGGACCCGGCACGACCCCCGCCCAGCTCACCGAGATCGAGGATCGGATCCTCGCCGCGGTCGAGGCCGGGGAGCTCTCGGCAGCGCGCGTGCGCGACGCCGCCGCTCGGGTTCGCGCGCTCGCGGAGGCCGTCCCCCCGATCGACGGGGACGCGCTCACCGACCTCGCGGCGGAGTCCGCGGCGAGCGACGCGGTGACCGCGGACGAGCTGCTGCGCGTCGCCGATTCCTTCTCGGGAACCGACCGGGCGCACGGCTGGCTCCGCGCCCATCCGGGCGCCGCCGTGGTGCGCGTCGAGACCGTCGCGAACATGGCCGTCGGCTTCGCCCCGTGGGGCCCCTTCGCCGCCGCCTCGGTGCCGCTCGACGGCACCGGCCCGGCCGCCGAGGCGTTCCGCGCCCGCCCGGAGGTCCCCGTCGACGCCGAGACCCCCGGGATCTGGACTGATGCACCCGCGGTGATCGTCATCGGGCGAGAGCTGCACCGGCACTCCTTCGCCGCCGCCGGGATCGCGGCGCTCCGCGAGCGCGGCGCGGCGGTGCTCACGGTGGAGATGGGATGGCCCGACGCCGAGTCGCCCGCCGACCTCTCGACCTACGGCTCGTCCCGCCTCGTCGGAGCGGCATTGCTCTCCGTGCTCGAAGCTCCGGCCGCATGAGCGTCGGCGTCGCTCCCGCCCGGCCGCGCATCGGTCTCGACATCGGCGGCACCAAGCTCGAGGCGATCTCGCTCGATCCCACGGGCGCGGTGACGGGAAGCCTGCGGCTGCCGACCGAGCCCGGCGAGGCCGCGGTGCTGCGCTCGAGCGAGCTCGCCGTGCGCACGCTGGCCGAACGCGCCGGCGTGCCGCTCGACGGCTTCGCATCGGTGGGCATCGGGATCCCCGGGCGCGTCGACCGCAGCAGCGGGATCGTGCACGACGCTGTGAATCTCGGCGTCCGATCGCTCGCGCTCGGGCCCGACCTCTCGGCCCGGATCGGGCTGCCCGTGACCCTCGACAACGACGTGACCGCCGCCGCGGTCGGCGCCGTGTCGCTGCTGGGCCTGCGCGGTACCGCCGCCTACCTGAACCTCGGCACCGGTCTCGCGGCCGGGGTCGTCGTCGACGGGGTCCCCTGGCGGGGCGGCACCGGCATCGCCGGCGAGATCGGGCACCTGCCCTTCGACTCCGCGGGGCTCCCCTGCGCCTGCGGTCAGCGCGGCTGCCTCGAGACCGCCGCGAGCGGTTCCGCGCTGAAGCGGACCTGGCCGGCCGGTGGCGAGCATCCCGGACGCGTGCTCCTCGCGGCGATCGCCGCGGGTGATCCGGACGCGCAGCGCGCCTTCGACCGGCTCGTCTCGGGAGCGGCGCACTGCGTGCAGCTGCTCGCGCTCTCGGTCGATCCCTCGGCCATCGTCATCGGCGGCGGACTGCGACTGCTCGGCGATCCGCTGATCGAGGGGATCCGGAATGAGCTCGACGCGCGCGCCGCGACGTCCCCGTTCCTCGCCGGTGCCGCCCTGGCCGAGCGCGTACGCCTGCTCGACGGCGACTCCCCCGCCGCGGCCGTCGGCGCGGCGCTCTCCGCCGACCGCTGACGACTCGTCGCCGACCGTTCACCGGAACACGCCCCGCGCACGCACGGGATCGGCATAGGCTGGAATCCCGACCGTGAGGATCCCCATGAGCGAACCGTTGGACGCCGCGAGCTTCGTCGCTGCAGGCCCCGATCAGATCGACGTCACGCCCGAGATCGACGAGCTCGGCGAGCTGCGCCGAGCGGGAGCTCCGCGCCGTCTCGACGTGTCTCCGGAGGCGCCCTGGCGGCAGGGCTACCCCTACGATGTGAAACTCTCGCGGTCCGCCTACGAGCGCGAGAAGCGCAAGCTGCAGATCGAGCTCCTCAAGCTGCAGGCCTGGGTGAAGGAGAGCGGCCAGAAGATCGTGCTCCTGTTCGAGGGCCGCGATGCCGCGGGCAAGGGCGGCGCGATCAAGCGCTTCATGGAGCACCTCAACCCGCGCGGCGCCCGCGTGGTGGCGCTCGAGATCCCGACCGACCGCGAGCGCAGCCAGTGGTATTTCCAGCGCTACGTGCAGCACCTGCCCTCGGGCGGCGAGATCGTCATGTTCGACCGGTCCTGGTACAACCGCGCCGGCGTCGAGCGGGTCATGGGCTACTGCACCCCGCAGGAGTACCTCGAGTTCACGCGGTCCGCGCCCGAGTTCGAGCGGATGCTCGTGCAGTCGGGGGTGCACCTCATCAAGTTCTGGTTCTCGGTGGGTCGCGCCGAGCAGCACGATCGCTTCATGTCGCGCTCGCAGGACGTGGTGAAGCAGTGGAAGCTGTCCCCCACCGACCTCGCGAGCCTCGACAAGTGGGACGACTACACGGCCGCCAAGGAGGCCATGTTCTTCTACACGGACACCCCGCAGGCACCGTGGACGGTCGTCAAGTCGAACGACAAGAAGCGCGCCCGCCTCGAGGCGATGCGCTGGGTGCTGTCGCAGTTCGACTACCCCGACAAGGACCGCAAGGTGGTCGGCACCCCCGATCCGCGGATCATCGGCGCGCCCGCGAGCGTGTACGACGAGGGCGAGACCCCCTCGGGCACGTTCCCCGTGGTGTCGGGCCGGAGCTGATCAGGATCCCGCGATGACCCGCCCCGCCCCGCTGCCGGAACCGATTCCGGTCGAGATCGAGCGCTGGGAGGGCTTCGGCGGGACCTGGCGGGTCGAGTCGGTCGACGAGCGCCGCTGCCGCATCGCGCTCTGCCGCTGCGACGGCGGCGAGATCGTGGAGCACTTCGAATCGGAAGAACCCGCGGTCGTGCGGTGGGCCGCCCGGAGGCTCAGCCCGCACTGAGCCCGATCAGAGCTCGACCACCGAGTCCCAGGACAGGAACCGGCGATCCTGGTAGAGCAGCGGCGCCGCGCCATCGGCCCCCGGCAGCACCTCGAGCACGTCCGCGAGGATCAGGTTCGAGGGCCCGACGGGGTGCACCTCGCGGGCGACGCAACGCAGGGCGACCGCAGCGCTCGGCAGGTACGGCTCCCCGGTCGGCAGCGTCTCCCAGCCCTGCTCGTCGGTGAACCTGGGGGCGCCGGTGCGGGCGAACGCTTCGGCGACCTCGCGCTGGCCGCTCGTCAGGAAGTGTACGACGAAGCTCGGCGCGCTGAGGATCCCACCGGCGCTGCCGGTCGCGCGCGTGACCGAGAACGACAGCACGGGCGGTTCCGCGCTGACCGACGCCACCGATGAGAGCGTGAGGCCGACCGGGCCGTCGGGCGCGACACCCGAGACGAGCGCGACACCCGCGGGGTGCAGGCGGAACGCGTTCTTGAATCGGTCGGTCGTCTCGGTCTGCGCAGCGGTATCGGTCACGGTGCTCCATTCTCGCGTATTCATCTGGATGAACCGCGAGCGGAGCCTGCGTATTCCGGGTCCCGGAGGGCCGGGGCCCGCGAGGGCCCGTGGGGACTACGCCTGCTGAATGCGCAGCATGTTGCCCGCGGGATCCCGGAACGCGCAGTCCCGCGCGCCCCACTGCTGATCCATGGGCTCCTGCACGACCTCGGCTCCCGCTGCCTCGAGGCGCGCGAAGGTCGCGTCGAGGTCGGACGCCGAGAGGTTCGCACCGAAGTAGCTGCCCTTGGCGATCAGCTCCATCAGCGTGCGCCCCTCCTCCTCGGTGAGCCCGGGGTTCGCCAGCGGCGGGTGCAGCACGATCGCGGTGTCGGGCTGGTCGACCGGGCCGACCGTGATCCACCGCATGTTCTCGTGGCCGACGTCGAGGCGCACCTCGAAGCCGAGCGCGTCGCGGTAGAAGGCCAGCGAGGCCTCGGCGTCGACGAGGGGCAGGAAACTGGAACGAATGGTGATGCTCATGGATTCAGACTAGGCACGCCGCCCGGCTCACGCTTCTCGATTCCTGATCGGTCTCGTGATCTGCTTCACGATGCACGGCGGCATGCCCGGCAGAGCCTCCGCGCCGCTCGCCCGGTACTCGCTCGGGGGCACCCCGACGAGCTCGGCGAAGCGGAGGCTGAACGTGCCGAGCGACGAGTAACCGATCTCGAAGCAGATCTCGGTCACACTGAGCCCGCTGTGCCGCAGCAGCACCATGGCCCGCTCGATCCGCCGGGTCATCAGGTACGAGTAGGGCGATTCGCCGTAGGCGCGCTTGAACTGCCGACTCAGGTGCCCGGCCGACATGTGGACCCCCGCGGCGAGCGCCTCGACGTCGAGCGGACTCGCGAACTCGCGGTCGATGCGGTCGCGCACACGGCGGAGCGCGACGAGCGTCGCGAGGTCGGCGGGTTTCGCCCCGGTCCCGCTCTCGGCCCCGCTCATGTACCGATGGACTGGGCGTACTCGGCGGTGAAGTTCACGACCGCGAAGAAGACCACGAAGCCGAGGCCGGGACCGAGAATCGAGAGGACGATGGCGACGACGCCCTGCGCGCGCCCGCGCCCTCCAGCTGCAGCGATGATGCCGATGATGAGCGCGGCGAGCCCGAGCAGCGCCCACAGCACCTGTGCGGCGATCAGCCAGCCGAACCGCACGGCGAACTCGTTCTCGGGCACGGCGGCGGATTCTCCGCCGCTCTCGCGCACGACCTGCCCGAACATGCTGCCGATCGCCCACGAGCACACGGCGGAGCCGACGATGGCGACCAGCACCAGCACGAGGGCGGTGATGCCGAGGCCCGACGGCTTCGGCCCCTGGTAGGCGGGGAGCACGGGCTGCGGAGCGGCGGAGTACGGTCCCGGCGCGCCGGGCGAATAGGGTGCGGTCACGCTTCGAGGCTATCCGTCCAGCTTCGCGTTCGCCACGGCGGGTAGCATCGGGGGTTCCCTCCGCCGCAGACCTCTCCCCGCAGAACCCCGAAGGAGCCCCGGTGCCCGCACCCGCACGACGTCGACGCCCGGTCGGCCTGCTGCTCGCGCTCGCCGCCGGCCTGCTCGGCGCCGCGATCCTCTGGCACGCGCAGGTCCCCGACATGCTCGGGCTGGCGCTGCCCTTCGAAGCGGTCCTCCCCTGGTTGGGCGTCCCGATCGCGCTGCTGCTGCTCGCGGCCCTGTTCCGGCGGGCCTGGTTCGGGATCCTGATGAGCCTCGCCGCAGTGGCGGCGTGGAGCATCGTGTTCACTCCGCGAGTACTGCCCCTCGAACCGGTCTCGGGCAGCGGCGCGGCCGCGATCACCGTGCTCACCCAGAACCTGCACGGCGTCGACGGCTCGCCCGAGAAGAGCGCCCGGGCGGCGATCGGGCAGCAGGCCGACATCGTCGCGTTCGAGGAGGTCGACGCGGCCGCTCGCGGCACCGTGGACGAGGTGCTCGGCAGCGCGTATCCGCACGCGGTCCGTGTGGGTACCGTGTCGCTGTGGAGCCGGTTCCCGCTGTCGAACCTCGAGCCCCTCGATCTGGGGCTCGGGTGGAAGCGGGCGCTACGCGTCACCGCCGAGACACCGAGCGGGCCGGTTCGGGTCTACGCCGTGCACGCGGCTTCCACGCGGATCGGAGCCCACGAGGAGCGCGACCGGATGCTCGACGAGCTGCGGCAGGAGATCCAGCAGGACGGCGCCTCGCGGATCATCGCGATGGGCGACTTCAACGCGGGCACCGACGATCGGGCCTTCGCCCCGCTGCTGGAACTGCTCCGCGAGCCGCGCGACTCCGGCTGGGGCTTCGGTTTCACCTGGCCCGCCGAGTTCCCGGTGGTGCGCATCGACCACGTGCTGGAGCGCGGCTTCGATCCGCGCGCGATGCGCACTGTCAAGCTCGGCGACAGCGACCACCTCGCGGTCGTGGCGACGCTGCGGCCGTCCGTCTAGTGAGCGCGCGGCGCGGGCTCGGGTCTCAGCTCCTCCGGATGCGGAGGATGCAGGCGATGACGGCGAGCACGATCACGAACGCACCGTACCCGGCGACGACCGGCCCGAGCCCGATCATCGGCGCCAGGAGGCCCGCGACGACGGTCGGGATCCCGAACGCCAGGTAGGAGAACAGGAAGATCACCGAGAACACGTCGGCGCGCTGCGTCGCGGGGATGTTCGGGGCGAGCGCGCTCACGACGCCGAAGAACGCGGTGCCGAAGCCGGCGCCGGTGACCGCCGCTGCGGCCAGGTACCCGGGCAGGGAGCCGAGCCCGAGCGCGACGAGCGAAAGCGCGGTCCCGAGAGCGAGGGCCGCGGTGCCGAACACGGTCACGGTGCGCGGACTGCGGCGCCGGATCGCGAGCGCCGCGACGGCGCCGGTGCCCGCGAGCAGCGCGACCGAGAGCCCCTGCGCGAGGTGCGCGGTGCCGCCGAGCTGCGCTCGCACGATGCTGGCGCCGAAGGACAGGAAGAGGCCGCCCGTCGCCCAGCCCGCGACGATGGCGGGCGCGCTGCGCCAGAAGTCGGCGCGGATGCCGAGCGGGAGCGAGAGCCGGAACGCGAGCGAGGCGAGCGCGCCCGGCCTGCGCGGCGCGGTCTCGGGAGCGAACACGAAGAGCAGCGCGAGCAGCACGTAGAGCGCTGCGAGCGGGCCGAACACGTCGGCCATGGCGTCGCGGGTCAGGTCGAGCGCGATCCCCGAGACGAGCGCGCCCAGCGCGAGCCCGACGCCGGGCCCGAGCGCGTTCCAGATCGCGGCGGATCCGGGTCGCGAGGCGGGTTCGAGGTCGGTGATCGAGGCCGAGAGCGAGGAGAGCAGCAGGCCGCTCGCGACCCCTTGGATCACGCGGGCGATGACGAGCAGGGCGACCGAGTCGGCATGCCAGAACACGACGAGTCCCCCGGCCAGCACCAGCAGGCCGACGATCGCGACCGGGCGGCGCCCGATGTGGTCGGAGATCGATCCCGCGGTGAGCAGGGTGAGCAGCAGCGCGAGCGCGTAGACCGCGAAGACCGCCGAGATGGTCGACGGACCGAAGCCGATGGACTCGGCGAGCCCGGGGTAGAACGGCGAGGGCGCACTCGCTCCGGCCATCATCGCGATGAGCGAGACGACGGAGAGCGCACGCGCCGCGCGTTCGCCGCGTATCGCGGAATCGACGTCGCGCGCGGCGACCGCTGGGACGGATCCGGTCGCGGATGCGGTGTCTGCGGTCATGGGATCCCCTCGCTCGATCGACCGATCGGTCTGTTCGAAAATGCTCGAACGATTGGAGCGTAGTCGACGCGAGCGAATGGTTCAAGTATTATCGAACCATGTCGAATCCCAGCGACCTCGCGCACCCCGACCGGGCGCAGATCGCCCTGCCCGAAGTGCTGTTCGCGCTCAGCGACCCCGACCGGCTGGCCATCACGCGCCAGCTCGCGGGCGGGCCGCTCGACATGGCGTCCTGCCACGCCACCGATCCCAACCTGCCGAAGTCGACGAAGTCGCACCTCATGAAGGTGCTGCGCGAGGCCGGCGTGATCCGCAACGAGCCCAACGGGCGCAGGCGCCGACTCACGCTGCGCCGGGAGGACCTCGACGCCCGATTCCCGGGCCTCCTCGACGCCGTGCTGCGCGATCCCGAGCAGGACTGAGCCAAGCACGAAGCGCGAACGGCGCCGATCCACGAGGGATCCGCGCCGTTCGCGAGCAGAGCTCCGCTGGGGTCAGCCGGTGTAGCCCCGCAGCTGCGCGAGCACAGCATCCGACACCACGCCCGAACCGCCCAGCACGACGATCCGGTCGATCTTGCGCTTCGACTTGAGCGTCCGCAGCGCCGTCGCGGTGCTGGACGGGATCGCTCCCGCCTCGACGAGCAGGATCGGAGCGTTCTGCACGGCCGCGACCGGGGCCGCCGCCAGCGCGTCGGGCAGGCCGAGGCCGTTCGCCACGTAGACGGTGGCCGCGCCCGAGCCGAATGCCTGGGTGGTCACGGTCGCAGCGGTCGAGTAGCGATCGCTGCCGGCCCACCGGACGATGCTCGGATTCGACCCGGCGGCAGCGGCGAGCTTCGACTCGAGCGCCTTCGGCACCACGCCGGTTCCGCCGAGCACCACGATCTTCTTCGGCTTCAGCGCGGCCAGGCGGGCTGCGGTGACGCTCGGAACCGAAGCGGTGGCCACCAGGAGGATCGGGGAGTTCCCGATCCCCGCGACGGGCGCCGAGGCGAGCGCGTCCGGCAGGCCCAGACCGTTGGCGATGTACACCGTGTCGACGGTTCCGGGGAAGGCGCGCTTCGCCACGTCCGCCGCGGTCGCGTAGCGGTCGCTGCCGTTCCAGCGCTCGACCGTGCCCGCACCCGATGCAGTCTTGACCTTGGCGATCATGGAGTCCGAGATGACCCCGGACCCTCCGAGCAGGACGATCTTCGCGGGCTTCAGGCGCTTCAGCTCGGCCGCCGTCGCGGCCGGGATGGCGTTCGTCTCGACCAGCAGGATCGGCGACTTGCCGTGGCCCGCGACGGGTGCCGCGGCGAGCGCGTCCGGCAGTCCGAGGCCGTTGGCGAGGTAGACCGTACCGCCGGTCTGCGTGAACGACGCCTTCGAGACGTTCGCCGCGGTGTCGTAGCGCGATGCGCCCGAGATGCGGGTCGCGACGCCGGGAACCGGCGGCGCCTTCGGAGTGACGGCCGCCGAGGCCGCCGAGAGCGGGGACGCACCGAACCCGGTGAACGCCTGCACCTTGAACGTGTATGCGGTGCCGTTCGTGAGTCCGGTCACGGTCGCGGTCTTCGCACCCGTCGTGCTCACCGTTTTCACTGCAGTCGCGCCCGCATAGGCGGTCACGGTGTACTGGTAGATCGAGACGCCGTTGCGATCGGAGGGGGTCTGCCAGGTCACGGTGGCCCGTGCGTCCCCCGCGGTCGCCGAGACACCGGTCGGCTCATTGGGAGCTCCGCGGCGCATCGTGACATTGAAGCCGGTCTTGAGGCCCGCCGTGGTGGCGTTGATCACCGTGGCATTGGCGGAATCGGGCACGACGGTCGCCGAACCGCTCTTCCAGAAGCCGAAGTCGCCGTGACCGCCGTTCTGCAGGTCGAGCTTGTAGTTCCCCGCGGGCAGATCGACCAGCGTCCAGTTGCCCGACGCGTCTGACTTCGTGAACCGATTGCCGTTGCCGCTGGTGTTCGAGGCGTTCACCATGACGCCGGCCGCCGGACGGCCGTCGGGATCGGTCGCCGTGCCCGAGAGCCCGATGCCGCTACCGGCAAAGGTCAGGTTGAGGCCCGCCAGCCCGGAGGCGCCGACGGTGAAGGACTTGTCGGCGTTCGGCCCGGGCACCTTCACGTTACGGCTCTCGATCCATCCCTCGAGCGTGTAGTTGCCGGGAACGACGTAGGTCGACCAGGCGTTCGCGCCGTTCTGCAGGCCGCGCAGCGGGAAGCCGAAGTACTTGCCGGCGGTCGCGCCGGCCCCCGTGAGGGTCGCGCTGCCGTCGGTCTTCGCCACGTACCCGCTCAGCGTCGCGGTGCCCGAGACCTTCACACCGGTCTGCAGCGTGAGGGCTCCGAGCGCGGTGGCGCCGCCCCCGTTGAAGATGCGCATCTTGCTCGAATCGCCGGCGGCGAGCTTGCCGGTGGTGTCGAGCACCGAACTCACGTAGGGTGCGGGACCGTCGACGACCAGCACGAATCCGTCCAGCAGGTCGTTCGTCAACGAGAACGTGCCGTCGGCGCCGGTCTTCGCCGTGCGAGGCGGGGCTGACGCGCTGTCCCCGCGGTTCGGGCTGGCGGTCAGCGTCGCCCCGGCGACCGGCTGCCCGGCCGAGTTCACGATCTTTCCCGTGAGCGTCGTCACGGTCGCGTTCTGCGGGTCGGTGGCCTGCGCCGGTGCGATCCCGACGCCGGTGCCCGTCGCGATACCGCTCACCGCGAGGAGCGCGCCCAACACCCACGCGAATGCGCCGCGTGCGATGCGACGACCCGGCGCGCTTCCCCGCGCGTCGCCCGTACTCTTGATCTGCATATTCTGTCCCCACCCGGTTCGGTCGGCTACGCACGCACCCGAGAGCGCTCGGCGAGCCGAAATGTCAGGAGCAGCATAAGCGACGAAATCGCAGATCACAGAGTCGAATCAGATTCAAGTAATTTGCGCACGGAATGCCTCGTCAGGCACATTCCGCATATGCAATCGCATTCAACCAATATTGCAATCAGCTTCAAGCGAATTGCAATCAATTTCAACTTTCCAGTCCCGCCCGGAGCCCGCGCCGATACGCTGGATCCGTGGCTTTCGATTCGACCGCTCCGCGCGCGGCGGCACCCGTGCGTTACGACCGCCGGTACCGCCGCGACGGCGTCACCATGGCGTACACCGAGACCCTGGGCCCTGCCTCGCAGACGTTCGTCCTGGTGCACGGAATCGGCATGGGACGCGCGGTCTACGCCGGAGTGGGAGACGCGCTCGCCGCGCACGGCCGGGTGCTCGCACTCGACCTGCCGGGCTTCGGAGACTCACCGGAGCCCGGCAGCGCCGCGACGCTCGAGGAGACCGCGGACACCGTCGCGCGCTTCATCGCGCAGGAGACGGACGGGCCGGTCGTCCTCGTCGGGCACTCCATGGGCACCCAGATCGTCGCCGAGGTCGCGCTGCGGTACTCCGAGCTCGTTTCGACGCTCGTGCTCATCGCACCGACCGTCAACCGGCACGAGCGCACCGCGCTCCGTCAGGCCGCGCGCATGGTGCAGGACCTCACCGGCGAACGCCCGAAAGTGCTGCTCATGGGACTCTGGCAGTACGCGAAGACCAACCCGATCTGGTTCGCGAACAAGCTCCGATTCATGCTCGCGCATCACCTGGAGCGCATCAGCCCCGAGATCCACACGCCGACCCTCGTGCTCCGCGGCGAGACCGACCGGGTGTGCCCGCGGGACTGGGTCTCGGAGGTCGCGGCCCTCCTCCCCCGCTCCGAGATGGCCGAGATCCCCGGGCGGGGCCACGAGGCGATCATCCGCAGCGCGGAACCGGCTGCTGCGATGATCCTCGGATTCCTCGCGGAGCAACGGACCGGGACCGCCTGACCCCCGAGGGATCAGGCCGGGACCGCCTGAGCCCCGAGGGATCAGGCCGGATCGCGCCAGTAGGTCTGCGCCTGCCCGCCGTCGTCGAGCCGGACCACGGCGTACGGAGCGTACCCGAGGCGCTCGTAGCGGGCGTCGTTCGCCGGGTTCGAGGACTCGAGGTAGGTGGGCGTGCCCGCCGCATCGTACCGGTCCAGGCCGGCCCGAAGCAGTGCCATGCCGTGGCCGCCGCCCCGCGCGTCGGGTGCCACCGCGAGCAACGTCAGGTACGCATGGGGGTCCGTCGGCCGGGCCGCGCCGAACTGCTCGCCCGAGCGGAACATCGCCGGTGCCGCCTCCGGTCCGAGCAGATCCAAGACCAGCGTCTCGTAGGCGTCGTGCGCGTCCTCGGCGACCTCATCGGCCCCGGGCGGCAGCCAGACGGAGACGGCGCGCAGCCCGCCCGCCTCCCCTTCGAGGACGAGGGAGTCGGGGTGCCGCAGCGCCTCGTCGACCATGAACCGCCAGTAGGCGCGGGTCTGGGCTTCGCGGCGAGCGGGATCCGGGAACAGCGGACCCCAGACCGGATCGGGCAGGAACGCCGCGCTGAGGATCCGCGCCATCTCGTCGGCATCGGCCGGTGCCGCCGGACGCACTCCGGTGGGCAACTGAAGATCGGTCACTGATCGCTCCTGGGGTTCGAATCCCCTCGGTCGCGGGTCGCGGCAGCGGGGGCGGCACCGCCGGCGGTCGCCAGCAGCGCGTCACGAACCACGATAGCGCGACGGATGTCCGCCATGATCGGGTCGAAGAACCGCTCGCGATAGCGCGCCTCGCTCACCGCGGAGAACACGAACGGCAGCGTCGAGATGATCGACAGGACGGCCGCGGACTTGACGAGGTTGACGGTGATCGGCAGCGTCGCGCCGCCGACCACGAGCGGCTCCACGCGCAGCGGGTGAGCGGGGGTCCCCGGCCCCACCCACAGCTCCACCACTCCGACGGGCACCGCGATGCCGCCGATGATCATGAGCAGGGACCAGAGCAGTGCGGCGAAGAGCAGTGCCTGCATGAGCTGGGCGACCGCCATGACGAGCAGCAGATTGATCCGCTGGACCAGGCGCAGCGGCCGGGTCGGTGCCCGCTCCGCGCCGGGACGCCCCTCGACCGGGGTTCCGGCCAGCAGGTGCCCGCGCTCATCGGCGCTCAGCACACGACCCATGTCGTCGATCTCGGAGGCGCACACGCGCAGCACCACGACGAGGGCGAGCGCCCCCACGACGAGGCCGACCAGGGCGATGCTGCCCCAGTGGAGCGCGGAGGACATCTGCCACACCTCGGCCGAGAAGAACGCGAAGACGACCAGCATGAGGATCACGGGGAGCGCGATCGAGGCCATGTGTCCCACCGCCGAGGCATTGCGCACCGCGAGCCGGGTGCCCCACGACAGCAGCGCGCCGCCGCCCATGCCGGTGATGAGCATGCAGAGGAGGACCGTCGCGATCGCGGAGAAGGCCGGGCCGACGGTGGCACCGGGCTTCGCGAGGTATCCGCCGATGACCAGCAGGGCCAGGCAGACGAGGATCAGGGCGACGCCGACCGCATTGCCCACCGCGGGCGAGAGCCGCCGCATCGCCGCGCGCACCAGCCGGTATCCGGCCCAGGCGAGCAGCGCGAGGATCGCGAGCACCACGAGCACGATGGTGACCACGATCCACTGCCCGTCGCCGACCTCGGGCACCAGCCGCACGGCCTCGTCGATCGCGCGGTCGAACTGGTCGTCGCTGAGCGCTGCGAGGATCGTAACGGCGGTGACGAGCGGCGCGACGCGACGCGGCAGGTCGATGAACCAGCGGCGCAGCGGCACGAAGGTGGGGAGGCCGAGCTCGCGGAACCACCGGTCGATCCGGCGGCCCGCGGCCCGGGCGCCGGTCCTCGGCGGCGATGACGATGCGGTGCTCACGGAAGCGACACTACACAGCCCGCCCTGGACCCCGTGACGCGCAGCGTGCAGGATGAGAAGCGGATCCTCGGCCCTCGGGACCGCCGGGATCCGGACAGGAGCCGGGATGACGCTCGGAAAGAACGAGGTGTGGACGGCCGTGCGCGATGAGCGTCTGCGCCTCGCCGACGATCTCGGGCGCATCGCGCCGGCCGACTGGGAACGCGCGTCCCTGTGCCCCGGATGGAGCATCCACGATGTCCTGGCGCACCTGCTCGACACCGCCCGCACCGGACGCGCCGCGTTCGTGCGGAGCATGATCGTGGCGCGGGGCGATTTCGACCGCGCCAACGCCGACGGGATCGCGCGGTGCAAGGATCCCGACCCCGCTCGGACGCTCGAGCGGTTCCGGAACGCGGCGGGGCTCCGACGGACCCCGCCGGCGAACCTCGCGACGCGGCTCGTCGAAGCGATCGTGCACGGCGAGGACGTGCGCAGGCCGCTCGGCCTCTCGGGCGACTATCCGGCCCCGGCCGTGCGGGGCGCGCTCGACTACCAGCTGCGCACACGTGTCTCGTTCGGGGGCGGAGCGGAACGCGCCGCCGGTCTCCGCCTGGTCTCTGCGGACTCCGGCGCCGCCCGGGGAGCAGGCTCCGAGGTGCGGGGGACGGAGCTCGACCTGCTGATGGCGGTATCGGGACGCCCGGTCCCGGTCGCCGCCTTCGACGGCCCGGGAGCCGAACTGCTCGCCGAGCGCTCGGCTCAGAGCTCGATCCAGTAGCGGCGCAGTCGCGGGTGCCCGACGTCGGACGCGTCGATGAGGTCGCCCTGCACGCCTCCGGCGCCCTCGATGGTGCGCGCCGATCCCGGGTTGTCGTCGTCGCACGTGATCATCACCCGGTGGATCCCGCGCTCGCGGGCGTGATCCAGGACCAGGCGGAGCGCCGCACCGGCGTATCCGCGCCTGCGGCTCGACGGCTTCACCGAGTAGCCGATGTGCCCGCCGGCGTGCGCGAGATAGGCGTTCAGCTCCCAGCGGAGTCCGATGAACCCGACGACCTCGTCCCCGTCGACGATCCAGAAGTGATCCGCGTGAACCTTGTCGGCGGGGATCTCGGCGCCCGGATCCGCGAAGCGCTCGGCGAGCTCCACCAGGGCCGCGCAGTTCGCGCGGTCGGGGACCGTGCCGGCGTCCATGCCCATGCCGTGCACGTCCGCGCCGCCGAACTCGGCGAGCGCTTCCGCCCACTCGGCGAAGAGACCCATCGTGGGACGAACGAGCGCGACTGCCATGCGACCAGTCAAGCAGACCCGCGCGCGGCCCGGACCCCGCGCTCCATCGCCCAGATCCCGCCCGCGACCGCGGTGGCCCAGGGACCGAACCCGCTCATGCGGTCTGCGCGCTCGCGATGAAGGTGGTCAGCAGGGACACGACCATGGCGACGACGAGGGCATTGAACGCGAACGCGATGAACGTGTGGGTGCGCACCGCGCTGAGTCCGGCGCGCGTGCGCGGCGTGCCCGCCGACATCGCACCGACGGAGGACACCATGACGGACATCGACAGGAAATCGACGAACACCGGCTCCTCGTCGATGTCGAAGTCGATGCGCTCCCCCGCGGCATGCAGTCGGAAGTAGCGCAGCGCGAACGCGTAGACCACCGTCGCCCAGGAGGTCGCCGCGGTCAGCAGCACGAGCGCGGGCAGCCAGGCGCCGTTGCGGTGCGCGCCGATGAGCAGCGCGGCGATCGCGAAGACGAGCGCGGTCGCGGCGGCCGTCAGCGCCCACCCCTCGGTGCCGCCGAACCAGAGCAGACGCGCGAAACGCCCGGGCCCGGTCCGGTGCTGGATCGCCGCGATCCGCCGCGCCTCGTCGGGCGCGGTGCGGGCGAAGAGGCGATGGGTCCAGGCGAGATACACGAGCGAGAACAGCGACAGCCCGAGGCAGGCGGCGAACAGGACCGAGGAGAACGTGCCGAGCCGGTCCTCGGGGGCGCCGCCGATCAGCAGCGGGAGGATTCCCAGGAGCACTCCGGCGAGCGACGCGACGATCGCGATGCCCCCACGGAAGCTGTCCTCGTAGCGGAGCGGGATCTCTCGGGTGGACGGGGGCGCAGACACCGTTCGACGGTAGCGCACGCTGCGGGTGACCGCGGGCGCCGACGGCTCAGTCGAGCACCGCGCGCAGCCAGCGCTCGGTGCGCGCGGCGGTCGCGCCGTCGGGATCCAGCCGCGGGTTGAGGATCGACACGCTGATTCCGAGGAACCCGGGGTCGAGCGCCAGCGGGCGCACGACCTTCGTCAGCTGGTCCCAGTCGAGCCCGCCGTCGAGCGGGTAGTCGATCGCCGGGAACGCCGTCGTGCTCAGCACGTCGAAGTCGATGTGCACCCAGAACCCGTCGGACTCCGAGTCGCGCAGCCGCGCGAGCGCCCGCGAGGCCGCCTCGTCGACTCCGCCGCCCCGCAGCTCCGGCTCGTCGATCACGAGCACTGCGGGGTGCGCCTCAGCGGGCAGCGGGGAGCCGGTGTCCCGCATCTCCCCGTGGTCGCGGGGACCGATGACGACGAGCCGTTCGTCCTCGACGGAGCGCTCCGCGCCCGAGAGCCCGACGAGCTCTGCCGGGCCCGCTCCGAGCAGGATCCCGACCTCCATGTCGGCGACCTCGCCCGTCTCGCTGCGGTGCGGCTCGTGCATGTCGAAGTGCCCGTCGATGAACACGAGCCCCGCGTCCGGGCGGACCCGCCGCACCGCCGCGAAGGTGCCCAGCAGGATGCTGCAGCAGCCGCCCGTCACGAGCGGACGCTCGCCGGTCCGCAGCACGGGCTCCAACGCGTCGCGCACCACCACCGAGGCGTTCACCAGGTCGGCGAAGCCGATGATCCCGGTGTCGGGGTCGCGGCGCGGATCGGCGAGCACCGCCTGCACATTGCCCCGATCCCGCACCGGCCAGCCCGCCATGCCGGCTTCCCGCAGCGCCGCGGGCATGAGCTCGCACCCCGCGAATCGGCCGGAGGAGTCCATGGGGATGCCGATGACACCGTCGATGATCATGCGTTCACGCAAGCAGTCCGCGACGAACCGGTCAAGACCCGGAACCCGCGAACGCCCGACCGATCAGCTTCGCGTAGAGGGCCTCCAGCGGGCCCATCGCGAACATGATGACCATCGAGTAGTAGCCGATGGCCGGCGACAGCACCGCGATGAGCAGCGAGAGTCCGAAGAGCGTGGCCATCGCCAGGTCGACGGCCGTACCGTCGCGCAGCGTAGCCAGCGGGGTCGTGTGCAGTTCGGGGTTGCGGCGCAGATAGAGCCGGATCACGAGCGAGAGGAGCGCGGTGACGATCATGCTGCCGATGTAGAGGACGCGGGCGATCGAGTCCTCCCCCGACATCTGCCCCGAGATCGAGGTTGCGACCGGTAGCCAGACGATCGAGAGCATCCAGGCGGCGAGCAGCCACAGCAGCCGGTTCGACACGAGGTGCACGTGCGCGAACAGGCGGTGGTGGCTCATCCAGAACATCGCGATGATCACGAAGCTCAGGCCGAAGCTGAGCAGCTGGTCGCGATGGCCGCCGAGCCACTCGAGCGTGTCCTCGCCCGAAGATGAAGCCTCGCCAACGCTCTCCATAAGCGGCAGGATCAGCAGCGTCATGGCGATCGCGACCACGGCGTCCACGAAGGCCTTCGGCCGCTCGGCGGCGTAGTTGCGGGACTCTTCGACGGGACGATCCTCGCTCATGCGACGGATGCTAGCACCGAAGATCCCGCTCGCGCGGCTTGGCTCCGGCCCGGCTTCGGTGCCATGCCGGGCGCGACACCGAGGTCCAGGAGTCGGTGGATCTGCTCATCAGCGCGGGGTCCGAGCGGCTGCACAGCCCCAGCTGCGACGGGCCGACGGCGGGACCTACGACCCCGAGCATATCGAAGACGTCACCCGGCGCAGAGCCCAGCTCGCCCAGGTCTTCTGGGAGATCAGGTACGCCCCCGAGTCGGGCTCGCCCGTACGTCGCAGAACGGGACGATCGGCTGACGGCGCGCGAGGCTCCGCAGTCCGGACGCCCTCAGGAATCGCCCGCATTCGGACCGCGCAGGAACTGCGCGATCAGTTCCTCCGCCTGGGCGGCCGCATCGGGCGCCGCGTTCCGATCGAGCACCCATCGATCGGCCACCTGCACGACGGCGAGCAGCGCGGCCAGCTGCAACCGGAGCGGCAGCACCGCCGAGATCTCGCCCCGGCGGCGCCATACGAGCAGGAGCCTGAGGACCCTGGAGCCCACGGCCGCACGGAAGGATCGGACCGCCGGAACCTCCGGAAGGTCGGGCAGCGCGATCAGATGGCCGAGAGTCACGGCTCGGGGGCGGTCGCGGGCCAGCGCGGCGAGCCGATCGGAGGTGTCGCGAAGAACCGCGTCCATGCCGGGGAACCGGCCTCCGGGCTCCGGGGGCCGGAGCAGCTCGTCGAAACCTTCGCCCGCGGAACGGGCCAGGGTCTCCAACAGCCCGGCCTTGTCGCCGAAGTAGTGGTAGAAGGAACTCTTCGCGACACCGGAGCGTTCGAGGATGCGGTTCAAAGACGCCTGCTCGTACCCGCGAGCGAGGAACTCCTCGGCTGCGACGTCGAGCAGGCGGGACAGACGATCCTCGTCGATCGGTTTCGCCGGGCGACCCATGCGCGCTCCTCACTCTGGACTCCCGGCTATTCTATTTGTGTACCAGGTGGTACAGGAAAGGATGCTCATGTCCACGGAAGACAGCACCGCACTGCTCCTCGGCGCGACCGGTTACGCCGGACGCCACCTCGCCCGCGCACTGCATGCCCGAGGCATGCGCGTGCGAGCGGTCGTGCGGGATCGCGACCGCGCCCGGGCCGCGGGCCCCTGGGGATCGCCGCCGCTCGCCGATCACGTCGACGAGTGGATCGTCGCGCCGGACGCCGAAGCAGCCGACGCGGACGGAAGACTCATGAGCGGCGTCTCCCACGTCGTCTCAGCACTCGGCGTCACCCGGCAGAAAGCGGATCCCTGGCTCGTCGACTACCGCATGAACCTGCGCTATCTCGAGCTCGCGGAGGCGGGCGGCGTCGCGAGCTTCACCTATGTCGGAGTCATGAACGCCGCGCAGGGCACCTCGATCATCGCGCGGGCGAAGTCCGCGTTCATGGCGACGCTTGCGCGCAGCGAGGTCTCCCCGAGGATCGTCAATCCCTCGGGGTACTTCTCCGACCTCACCGAGGTGTTCCAGCTCGCACGGCGCGGCCTGGCATTCGGCCTGGGCGACGGTTCGGTGCGCCTACGCCCCATCCACGGAGAGGACCTCGCCGCGTTCTGCGTCGATCGGCTGTCGGGCCCCGCGGGGTCCTGGGACATCGGCGGACCGGACGATCTCAGCTACCGGGAGATCGTCGAGCTCGCATTCTCGGCCGTCGGACGAACGCCCCGCTACCTCGCCGTCCCCGCGCCCGCGGCATCGGCCGCGACCTGGGTCGCGGATCGGATCGGCCCCCGGCAAGCGGCCCTCACCAGGTTCTTCCTGGAGGGGATGCGGGTCGACGGGGTCGGACAGCCCACCGGACGCCATCGGCTCGCCGACTACTTCCGGGAGCTCGCCGACCGTTGACCTGAGGGGCGGCCGGCTTGTCTGAGCGGGCACGACCCGCGCGCCGGCCTCGACGCACCGCGCGCCCGGATGCCAGCCTCGAAGGGAGTGCGCGGCAAGGGTGCCGCGACGGAGAGGAGTTCTCATGTCGGAGCAGCTCGGCGAGGGCGCGCAGCCCCGCACCGCGATCGTGGTCGGAGCCGGATCCTCGGGGTCGGTGGTCGCGCGCCGGCTCGCGGATGCCGGGGTCTCGGTCACCGTGCTCGAGGCGGGCGGCGAGGACGGCAATCCCGCGATCCACGATCCGAGCCGCATGGGCGAGCTCTGGCACGGACCCGACGACTGGGACTACTTCACCGAACCGCAGCCCGGTGCGAACGGGCATCGCCTGCACTGGCCGCGCGGCAAGGTGCTCGGCGGGTCCCACTCGCTGAACGCCATGATCTGGGTGCGCTGCACCCCGCAGGACTTCGACCACTGGGAGTCGCTCGGCAACCCCGGCTGGGGGTGGGACGACGTACTGCCCGTCTACCGCAGCATCGAGAACTTCCACGGTTCGGGCGACCCGGCGCTGCACGGCACCGACGGCCTGCTCGACGTCACCGACGAGTACCCGCTCTCGCCGATCCAGCAGTCGATCATCGACGCCGCGGTCGAGGAGGGGCTGCCGCTCAATCCCGACTACAACGGCGCCGAGATCGAGGGCGTCTCGCAGCAGCAGGTGACGATCCGCGACGGCCGCCGCTTCAACACCTACATGGCCTACCTGAAGCCGGTGCGGGATCGCATCGCGGTCGAGACAGGCTGCCACGTGCACGAGCTGATCTTCGCCGAGGATGCGGACACGGACCCCGCGGCGCGCCCGCGCGTGATCGGCGTGCGATTCGCCCAGGCCGGCGAACTGCGCGAGCTGTTCGCGGACGAGGTGATCCTCTCGGCCGGTGCGATCGACTCCCCGCGGGTGCTGCTGCGCTCGGGCATCGGCCCGGCCGACGAACTGCGCGCGGTCGGGATCGAACCGCGGGTCGATCTGCCCGGCGTCGGCAAGAACCTGCACGACCACTACCTCGCGCCCGTCATCTTCGCCGCCGAGCGCCCCATCGACCCGCCGCGGGAGGGCGTCTCGGTGACGCAGTCGCACCTGTTCTGGAAGAGCCGCCCCGAGCTCGACCGCCCCGATACGCAGCCGATCCTGTTCTCCGTGCCGATGTACGGCGACTTCCTCGAGCCCGCGGGCGACAACGGGTTCTCGCTCATGGCGGGCCTCGTGACGCCGACCTCGCGCGGCTCGATCACCCTGTCGGGCCCGGCCGCCACGGATCCGCTGCGCCTCGATCCGCAGGCGCTCAGCCACGAGGACGACGTCGCGTCGCTCGTCGCGTCCGTGCGGCAGTGCCGCCGGATCGGCACGCAGTCGGCGCTGGCCGCGGCTCCCGAGGATGGCGGCTGGGGCGCGACCGAGATCTACCCGGGCCCGGGGATCGGCGACGGCGAGGACCTCGTCGACTACGTGCGCAGCACCCTCGCGACCTACCACCACCAGGTCGGTACCTGCAAGATGGGCGTCGACGAATTGGCCGTCGTCTCGCCCCGCCTCACGGTGCACGGCGTCGACGGGCTGCGCGTGATCGACGCGTCGATCATGCCCCGGGTGACCACGGGCAATACGAACGCTCCGGCCGTGCTGATCGGCGAACTCGGCGCGGGCTTCGTGCTCGCCGGCGAGCGGTAGGCGCGCGATGGACGGCGGTGCGAAGGCGTTCGCGCCCGGACTGTTCGCGGGGCGGACGGTGCTGGTCACCGGCGGGACCTCCGGTATCGGGCTCGCGGCGGCCGAACTCTTCGCCGGGCTCGGCGCCCGGGTGATCGCGATCGGCCTCGGCGCCGATCGCACCCCGGTGCCGCCCGGCGGCGCGATCGAGCCGCACGAGGTGGACGTCACCGACGAGGCCGCGGTGCGCGCCGTGATCGACGGGCTCGACCGGCTCGACGTGCTGGTGCCCGCCGCGGGGATCAGCCTGGGCGAGCGCGAGCTGGAGTGGGAAGCGTTCGAACGGGTGCTGTCGATCCAGCTCGGCGCCGTGTACCGGGTGGCCGAGCTGACCCGTCCGCTGCTGCGCGCCTCGGGCGGATCGCTCATCACGATCGCGTCGATGTTCGCCTTCTTCGGCGGAGGATCGCGCGCGGCCTACTCGGCGGCGAAGGGCGGCGTGGTGCAGCTCACGAAATCGCTCGCCGAAGCGTGGGCCGCCGATGGGATCCGGGTGAACTCGGTGGCTCCCGGGTGGATCGAGACACCGCTCGCTGCCGGCCTCGACGAACCCACGAAGGAGCGGATCCTGTCGCGCACCCCGCTGGGCCGCTTCGGCGCGGCCGAGGAGGTGGCCGCAGCGATCGCGTTCCTCGCGTCCGATGCGGCGTCCTTCATCACCGGAGCGGTGCTGCCGGTGGACGGCGGGTACCTCACCGTCGCGATCTGAGCGCGTTCAGCGCGCCACGGTCCGGAAGCCCGCGTTGCCCATCGACGAATCGGGGCTGTTCCGCGAGCGCGCGGAGTTGCGGTACCGATTGCAGTACGAGGGATGGCAGAGGTGGCTGCCGCCGCGCAGCACGCGTTCGGGGCCCGTCTCGGGGCCCCGTGGGTCCCGCACCGGCGCAGCCCCGGTCGCGCGCGCCTCGTACGCGGTGGCGCCGAAGCGGTCGGCGCACCACTCCCAGACGTTGCCCACGGCCTGCCAGAGGCCGTAGCCGTTGGGCGCGTAGCTGCGCACGGGAGCGGTGCCGATCCAGCCGTCGTCCGCCGTGTTGTGCGCCGGGAAGGATCCCTGCCAGACGTTCGCCCGCCAGGTCCCGTCGCTGCCGTCGATGGGCGCGTCGCCCCAGGGGTGCCGGGCGCCCTCGAGGCCGCCGCGGGCGGCGCGCTCCCACTCCGCTTCGGTGGGCAGGCGCCGGCCGGCCCAGGCGCAGTAGGCGTTCGCGTCGTTCCAGGTGACGTGCACGACCGGATGGTCCTCGAACCCGGAGAGCGACGAGGCCCGACCGCCGGGGTGCCGCCAGTTCGCTCCGCGGACGCCGATCCACCACGGGGTTCCCGGGATCGGTCCGGTGATATCGAGGGTCGGCGCATCGACCAGCAGGTGGAACACCGCGGACACCCCGAGGCGCTCGGCCTCGGTGACGTAGCCCGTGGCCGCGACGAACCGGGCGAACTGCAGGTTCGTGACCGCGGTCGCATCGATCTCGAACGCGGCGAGCTCGACCGGATGCACCGGCCGTTCGCCGTCGGCGGCGATGCCGTCTCCCGAGGAATCCCCCATCGCGAAGACCCCGGCGGGGATCCCGCACTGCTCGGAATCGTGAGCCGCGGCACCGGCACCGGGCGGGGCGGGCATCGGGAGCGATGCCGCCGATGCTCCGCGTCCGGCAGGATGCGCGGTCGCACCCGCGGACTTCGGCGAGCAGCAGGATCCATGCGGATCAGGCTGCGGCATTCCGGGCCCCCGCCCCCGGACGCTCCCCGCGCAGCTCGGCGACCATCGCGTCGATGCTCGCGTGCATGGCGGGATCGGTCGCGGCTTCGGGAGTCAGCACCGCCATCATCTGCCAGCCGGCGTTGTGCGCCGAGACACGGTTGACCTCGTTCTCGATGTCGTGGTCGGGGGCGAGCTCGCCGTCCTCCCGAGCCTCGACGAGGAACCGGCGGATCAGATCCCGCCGCTTGAGGATGTTGTCGTGGTGGATCTCCCAGAGCTCCGGGTCCTGCGCTGCGCGATCCCAGAAGGAGAGCACGACGCGGGACTTCTGCGGGCCGGCCTCCTCGAACGGCAGCAGCTCCTCCGACATCCGCCGCAGGGCCTCGAGCCCGCGGACTCCGGCGCAGCGCTCGATCGTGCGCTCGTGGGACCCGTTGAACACGTGCAGGAAGGCAGCGGTCAGCAGGCTCTGCTTGTTCGGGAAGTAGCGGGTGATCGCGCCGTGGGCGTATCCGGCCTCGGCGGCGATCTCGCGCATCGTCACGCGCTCGAAGCCGTGGTTGATGATGATCTGGGTCACCGCATCGACGATGTGGGTACGGCGTTCGTCGTGATCGACAATCTTCGGCATGCGTTCCTCCCGATGCATCGATCATAGGGAACCCGGCCCCTCGTACGACCGAGTCTCGACCCGCGAGCGCCGGTTCGTCACCACTTGGTGACGAACCGTTACCCGACCGATATCTTTCGCGGCCAGTTGGAGATTATTCTTTGAGTCACCACTTGGTGATTAACCGGTGCGAGCCCGCCGCTCACCCGTCGACGAAGGAGTCGCTCATGAAGAAGTCCAACCGCCTGCGAGCCGCGCTCGCCCTGATCCCCGCGGTCGCGCTCGCGCTCACCGCCTGCGCCTCGGGCAGCGGCGATGCGGGGGCCGGGGGCTCCGGCGGGGCCGGAGGAACGACGAAGCTCAAGGTCGCCACGATCGGCCTCACCTCCGACGGGAGCCTCCTCACCGGCATCGAGCAGGGCTTCTTCGCGGACGAGGGCCTCGAGATCGAGACCTCGATCGTCGCGAACCCGCCCGCCGGCCTCGCCGCGGTGCAGGGCGGCCAGGTCGACATCGCCTACTCGCCCAGCATCCCGCTGCTGAACGCACTGAGCCAGGGCGTCCCGATCAAGGTGATCGGCGCGGCGGACGGCTACCCGGCCGACGCGTCCGAGGTGAAGGATCCCTCGGCGTTCGACGACACCGGCCTCTTCGCGAGCCCCGCGAGCGGCATCACGTCGGTCGAGGGGCTCAAGGGAAAGACCATCGCGATCCCCGCACGCAAGGCGCAGCTCGAAGTCGTGATCGCCGGTGAGCTCGAGAAGGCCGGGATCGATCCGGCCACCGGAGTCAACTGGGTGGTGCTCGACTTCACCTCCGCCGTCGCCGCGTTGAAGAGCGGCAAGGTCGACGCAGCGGGGCTCGTCAGCCCGTTCACCACCGAGGCCGATTCGCTCGGCGCGAAGCAGCTGTCCGCACCGTCCATCGGGTTCTTCGAGACCGGCGCGACCGGCCTCTGGACCGCCGGCGGTTCCACCGTCGAGCAGAAGAAGCAGGCCATCGAAGCGTTCCAGCGCGCCATCGTCAAGTCCAACGCGTACGCCACCGCGCACCCGAAGGAGGCCATCGAGGCGGGGCTGAAGTACACCGGGTCGAAGCTGACGGTCGACCAGGTCAAGGTGCCCGTCTGGCCCACCGAGGTGAAGCTCGAGGACCTGCAGCGCCCGAACGACAAGATGGTCGCACTCGGCTTCCTCCCGAAGCCCGTGCAGCTCGACGGCGTGATCTTCGGGGGCTGATCCGGCACCATGCGCGCATCCAGACTTCTCCAGATCGGCATCGGCGCCCTCGGAGTCGTGGCGGCACTCGGCCTCTGGCAGCTCGCCGCCACGACGGGACCGCTGGCGGATTCGCCGCTGCCGGCCGCGACCGACGCGATCGCCGCACTGTTCGGCCTCCTCGGCAGCCCGGACATGTGGGCCGCCACGTGGGACACCGTCGCCATGGCCTTCGCCGGGCTCGTCATCGCGGCCGTCGCGGGGATCCTGCTCGGCATCGGGATCGGCGTCTCACCGCTCGCGATGCACGCGACCCGCATCCCGCTCGAGTTCCTGAAGCCGATCCCGCCGATCGTGATCCTGCCCATCGTCGTGCTCGTGCTCGGGCCGACCGCGGGGATGGGGATCTTCCTCGTCTTCATCGGCTGCTTCGTCTCGATCGTCGTCCAGGCCTCCGCCGGGGTCTTCGACACCGACCCGGTCGCCACCGCGACCGGTCGCTCGTACGGCCTCGGGAAGGCCGAGATCCTCGGCCGCATCGTGCTGCCCAGCGCGCTCCCCTACATCGGCACTGCGATCCGGGTCGCAGCCCCCACCGCGCTCATCGTGGCCGTCGTCGCCGGACTGCTCGGCGGCGGCCCCGGCCTCGGCCAGAGCCTGCTGCTCACCCAGATCGCCGGCGACCAGAGCAAGCTCTTCGCCTACGTGCTCGTGCTCGGGATCCTCGGGCTCGTCGTGCAGGGGCTCAGCCAGTGGGGCGAACGCAGGCTGCTGCATTGGCACCCCCAGTACCGGAAGCAGGTGGCCTGATGACCCTTACCTCGACCGTCATGGTCCGAACCCGGGAGGCCCGCAGGCAGCGGCGATCCGGCATCCCGAGATGGGCGCTGATCGGCGCCGAGATCGCGGTCCCGATCCTGCTGCTCGCCGCCTGGTGGTTCGCCTCCGCGAACTCCACCAACACCTTCTTCCCGCCGCTCCGCACGATCCTGACCCGGCTCGCGGAGCTCTCCGCGACCCCGGCGTTCTGGACGAACGTCGGCTCCTCGGTCGGCAACCTCGCGCTCTCGTTCCTGCTCGCCTGCGCGATCGGAGTCGCCCTCGGGATCGTGCTCGGCACCGTGCGCTGGCTGTCGTGGTTCATCGAACCGACGATCCACTTCTTCCGCGCGATCCCCCCGGTCGCTCTCGTCCCGATCTTCGTCTCGCTGCTCGGCTTCGGTAACGAGACGCGGATCCTGGCGATCACCCTCTCGGCGGTGTTCCCGGTGCTGATATCGACGATCGACGGGATCCGCGCGATCGACCCCGAGCGCGTGAGCGTCGGGCGGATCTACCGGATCGGCCGCTGGGATCGGATCGTCACGATCGCCCTGCCCGAGGCCGGCCCCCGGATCCTCTCCGGGGTGCAGGTGAGCCTCATCACCGCCTTCGTCGTCATGATCGCGAGCGAGATGCTCGGGTCCTCGACCGGCCTCGGCGCCATGACGCTGCTCGCGCAGCAGTCCTTCATGATCGCCGACATGTGGGTCGGCATCCTCGTCCTCGGGCTCCTCGGCTACGCCGCGACCGCCCTGCTCGTACTCCTCCGGCGCCGCGTGCTGCGCTGGTACATCGCCATCCGACAGCAGGAGAAGAACCTATGAATGCCACCGCACTCGACGCGCCCCCGCGGCTCAGCGTCTCGGGCCTCGCCAAGACCTACGAGACGGGGAAGGGGCCCGTCCCCGTCATCGCCGATCTCACCTTCGACGTGCAGGCCGCCGAGATCGTCTGCATCGTCGGCCCGTCGGGGATCGGCAAGACCACCCTGCTGAAGTGCCTGACCGGCCTGCAGTCGATCTCTTCCGGTTCCGCCCGCATCGACGGCAAGCAGATCGACGGCCCTCCGGAGGAGATGGCGCTCGTGTTCCAGGAGTACACGCGCTCGCTCATGCCCTGGCTCACGGTCGAGAAGAACGTCCGACTGCCGCTGAAGCACCTCCGTCTGCCGAAGGCCGAGCAGGCGGAGCGCATCGCATCGGCACTGGCCGCCGTGGGGCTCTCGGGAGCCGAGGCGAAGTTCCCCTGGCAGCTCTCGGGCGGCATGCAGCAGCGCGTCGCGATCGCGCGCGCCATCGCCTACCGTCCCGAGGTGCTCGTGATGGACGAGCCGTTCGCGTCGGTGGACGCCCAGACCCGCTTCGAGCTCGAGGATCTCTGCCTGCGCGTCCGCGAGCAATTCGGAATGACGATCGTGGTCGTCACGCACGACATCGACGAGGCCGTGTACCTCTCCGACCGCGTCGTGGTGCTCGGCGAGCGCCCGGCCCGGGTCACGAGCATCATCGACATCGGCTTCACGGGCGCGCGGGATCAGATCGCGACCCGCGCGCGGCCCGAGTTCGCCGAGCTCCGCACCGAGATCTTCGAACTCATCCGGAAGGCGGGTTAGCCGTTGGCGGAGCAGGAACGACGGGGGTACGAGGGCTTCGGCGGCCGGGTCGGCGAGTTCGCGTCCGGGTCCGAGCCCTGGTGGCGGCCGCGCCCCGAGGCCCGGGCCGACGCCCCCAACGTCGTGATCGTACTCGTCGACGACCTCGGGTTCAGCGACCTCGGGCCGTTCGGCAGCGAGATCCCGACGCCGCACATCGACCGGATCGCGGGCGACGGCTGGGTGTTCACGAACTATCGGACCGCTCCGATGTGCTCACCGGCGCGGGCCGCGCTGATGACGGGACTGAACCCGCACCGCGCGGGCTTCGGGTACGTCGCGCACACCGACCCCGGGTATCCCGGTTTCACGTGCGAGCTCCCCGAGGACGCCCCGACCCTCGCCGAGTCGCTGCGCGCGGGCGGCTACGCCACCTTCATGGTGGGCAAATGGCACCTGACGCCGGAATCGCGACTGCACGACGCGGCCGACCGCGCCTCGTGGCCGCTGCAGCGCGGCTTCGACCGCTACTTCGGCAGCATGGACGGCTTCACCTCGCTGCACCACCCGCACCGGCTGGTGCGCGACAACTCCGTGGTCGACGTGCCGGAGTTCCCCGAGGGGTACTTCCTCACCGACGAGCTCACCGACTCGGCGCTCGCGATGATCGACGAGCTGCGGGTGAACGACGCGACGAAGCCCTTCTTCCTCTACTTCGCGCACACCTCGGTGCACGGTCCGATCCAGGCGAAGGCCGACGACATCGCCCGGCACCGCGGCCGGTACGCGGCCGGCTGGAACGCGCTGCGCGAGGCCCGCTTCGCCCGGCAGCGCGAACTCGGGATCATGCCCGATCGCGCCGAGCTGCCGAGCGGGGCGCAGGCCGACGACGACCGGATCCCCAGCTGGGAGTCGCTGAGCTCCGACGAACGCGAGCTGTTCGCCCGCCATATGGAGGTCTACGCGGCCGCGGTGGACGAGGTCGACCAGAGCCTCGGCCGTCTCGTCGCGCGGCTCGAGGAGCTCGGCGAACTCGAGAACACGGTGATCGTGCTGGCGAGCGACAACGGTGGCACCGCTGAAGGCGGTCCGAGCGGCACCCGCAGCTACTTCGCCCAGTTCGGGCACGCCGCCGCGCTCCCCGCCGACTGGGTGCGGGACGTCCCGCGCGACCCCGCCGAGATCGGCGGGCCGAAGCTCTTCAGCCAGTACCCCGCAGGATGGGCGCGCGTCTCGAACACCCCGTTCCGGTCGTTCAAGTCGTCGACCTACGAGGGCGGCGTGCACGCCCCGCTCATCATCTCGTGGCCGGCCTCCCGTATCGGCGAGCCCGGCCTGCGCGACCAATTCGTCTTCGTCTCGGATCTTGCTCCGACGATTCTCGATCTCGTGGGCGTGCCGTCTCTCGGGTCCCGGCACGGCCGCCCGGCGATGCAGCCCGACGGCCGCAGCCTCGCCGACGTGCTGGGCGCTCCAGGGGCCGAAGGCCGGGACACGCAGTACTTCGAGTGCGTGGGCCGCCGTGCGGTGGTCGACGGCGACTGGAAGGCGCTGTCGAACGTGCCGCCGACGCCGACCGAGGGCGCTGCGGGTGGATCCTGGGAGCTCTATCGGATCTCGGAGGATCCGACCGAGACCCGCGACCTGGCCGCGGCCGAGCCCGAGCGCGTCGCCGAGCTCGCCGAGCTCTGGCGCGAGGAGGCCTGGCGCAACACCGTGTTCCCGCTCGACGACGACGGATCCCTCCACACCAACCGCCCGGCCTCGGAGGCCCCGCTCTCGGATCCCGTCGCGCTCGCCCCCTTCCGGCCGCCGCTCGAGCGCTTTCGCGCGGCGAAGCTGACGGTACTGCGGTCGTTCACCGTGGACGCCTCGCTCGATCTCGGCCCCGACGGGAGGGCCGCCGGTGTCGTCGTCGCGCACGGCGATCAGGGCGGCGGCTACCTCCTCGCGATCGAGGACGGCGCTCCCCTGCTCGCATACAACGCGTACGGCGACATGCATCGCGCGCGCGGTCCCGTGCTCGGCCCGGGCGCGCACGAGCTCCTGCTGCGCGTCGACGAGCTCGACGGCATGCGCTGGCGCCTGCGTCTCGAGGTCGACGGAACGACCGCGGCCGAGATCCCGGGAGTCCCGATGCTGCTCGGCATGGCGCCGTTCACCGGTATCAGCGTCGGCTACGACTACGGCGGCCCGGTCGACTGGGAGCTGCACGAACGGCACGGCGGCTTCCGTTTCGCCGGGGGCGAGATCCGCCGGCTCCGCTACGTGCCCGGCGCGCGCTCGCAGCACGACCGGACCGTGCTGCGCGAGATCGGCGCCGCGGTCGCGGCGATCGCCGACTGAGCGATCGCCGCGGGCGCGGCCGACCCGCCTACGCCTCGCGCACGAACACCCGCCGGCCGGCGAACCAGGTCTCGTCGACCCGGGTACGCACGAGCTCGTTCGCCGGGTGCGCGAAGGGGTCGCGGTCGAGCAGCACGAAGTCGGCCGATTTGCCGACCTCCAGCGACCCCGTCTCGGCGGCGAGCCCCATGGCTTCGGCCGCGTTGATCGTGAACACCGCGATCGCCTCGTCGAGCGTGATCGCCTCCTCGGGCCACAGCGTGCCGGGGTACTCCCCGCTCGGGTCCTCCCGAGTCACGAGACCGTGGATCCCCTCCCAGGCGTTCGGCGACGCCGACACCGGCCAGTCCGAGCCGCCGGCGACGATCGCGCCGGCGTCGATGAGCGAGCGGTTCGGCTGCATGCGGTCGGCACGGTCCCGGGGCAGCACCTCGCGGATCGCCTCCACGATGGGGCCGGGCACCCAGATGAACGGCGAGATGTCGGCCGAGACGCCGAGTGCCGCGAATCGCGGGATGTCGTCGGGGTGCACGAACTGGCCGTGCGCCACCTGGTACCGCGTCTCGGTGAACCCCTCGCCGCGCAGCGTCTCGACCGCGTTCAGCACCGCGTGCACCGAGGCGTCGCCCGTGCAGTGGATCTTGGCCGAGATGCCGACCTCGGCGACGCGGCGCAGCCAGTCGGTCAGCTCCGCCGGATCGAGCAGCGTGTCGCCGTGGAAGTGGTCGCCGTGCAGTTCATCGGGCAGGTAGGGCTCGAGGAACGCGCCCGTGCGGGTCGGCGGCACCCCATCGAGGAAGATCTTCACGAAGTCGGGCCGGTGGTGATCGGTGCGGAACCGCTCGCCGCCGAAGACCAGTGCCTCGCCGATCACGTCGTGCCCGAAGATCTCGTCGTTCACGAGCATCGAGGTGACGACCCACGCGTCGAGCTCGCCGTCGGCGTCGAGCGCGCGCAGCGCTTCGAGGGTCTGCGTCGAGACACCCGCGTCCTGGAACGCCGTGATCCCGTACTCGCTGAGCATCGCCACCCCGCGGCGCGAGGCGGCCCGATCCTGCTCGGCGGTCAGCGCACCCACGGCGCGGTGCGCCTGCGCGACCGGGATCCCCGCCGCCTCGATGAGCACGCCGGTCGGCCGCCCCTCGGCGTCGAGCGAGACGCCGTCGTCGCCCGCGGCGATCCCGGCGAGCTCCATCGCGCGCGAACTCGCCCACCGGTTGTGGTGCGAATCGTCGGAGAGCATCACCGGGCGTCCGCCCGCGGCCGCGTCGAGCAGGGCCAGCGCCTCCGCGGAGTCGATCTCGCCGAGCCGGTCGCTGGCCCACGGCCCGCCGACGATCCAGGCATCGGCCGGCAGCCCCTCGGCGTACGCGCGCACCGCGTCGGCGATCCCGTCGAGGTGCGCGCCGAGCGGCAGGCGCAGCTCGAACAGGTCCTCCTGGCCGGCGATCGCGTGGTGGTTGTGCACGTCGACCAGGCCGGGCATCAGGAACGCGCCGTCGAGCGCGCGGCGCTCGGTACGGGGCCCGGCCAGCTCCGCGACCTCGGCGTCCGTGCCGACGGCCGTGATCCGCCCGCCGGTCACCGCGATCGCCTCGGCCCGCGGACGGGTCGGATCCGCGGTGTAGACGCGGGCGCCGGTGAGGATCAGATCGGGGTGGGTCATCGTCGACTCCTGTCTGTGTGCGGAAGCTCGTGGGTGCGCGCGAACGGCACCCCGATCCAGTATTCCGACGATGGATCCGGCGACGTTGACCGTGAGGACAGCGCTGTTGCGCATGCGGGACCGATCCGCGCGCGGGCTCCCGACCGGCGGCAGGATGAGGGCACGGCAGAGTCGCCGACGAACGAGAGGAAGAGCCGGATGACCGGAAGCACGGACGTACAGGGGCGCGTGGTCGCCATCACCGGAGGCGGGACCGGCATCGGCGCCGCGGTCGCCGAGCGGTTCGCGGCAGAGGGCGCCACCGTCGTGGTGCTGGGTCGACGCCGCGAGCCGATCGAGGTCGTCGCGCAGCGCATCGGCGGGACCGCGATCGTCGCCGACGCGGCCGACGGCGCGTCCGCCCGGGCCGCCGTCGCCGAGATCGTACGCCGCTTCGGACGCCTCGACGTGCTCGTCGCGAACGCGGGCGGCCACGGCTTCTCGTCGGTCGGCGAGACGAGCGACGCCGACTGGGACGCCGCGATCAGCGTCAACCTGTCGACGGCCTTCGTGATGGCCCGCGAATCGCTGCCCGCGCTGATCGACGCGGCCGCGGAGCACGGCGGCGCCCAGATCGTCATCGTGTCATCGCTCGCCGGGCTCTTCGCCGGTCCCTCCGTCGCGGGCTACACGGTCGGCAAGCACGCCCTCATCGGCCTGACGCGCAGCCTCGCCCGCGATTACGGCGCGAAGGGCGTGCGCGTCAACGCGATCTGCCCGGGGTGGGTGCGCACGCCCATGGCCGATGCCGAGATGGACGAGTTCGCACAGGCCGCTCCCGAGATCGCGGACCGCGCGGCCGGGTACGCCGCGGTGACCCGGGACGTCCCCCTCGGCCGACCGGCGGAGCCCGCCGAGATCGCGTCCATCGCGCGTTTCCTCGGATCCGCGCAGTCGTCGTACGTGACCGGATCGGTGCTCGTCGCCGACGGAGGCGCCCACGTCGTCGACCTGCCGACCATCGCGTTCGAGCACGCGGGCATGTAGTCGCACCCGAACGCCGAAGGGCGGGCCCGGCGAGAAGCCGGGCCCGCCCTTCGGCGTTCGCGGAGTCACCCGCCCAGGTACGCCCGCCGCAGCAGCTCAGGATCCTGCTCGAGCGCCTTCGCCGGCCCCTGCGCATGGCTGACGCGGCCGCTCGCGAGCACCATCGCCTCGTCGGCGATGCCGAGCGCGAGGTGGGTGAACTGCTCGACGAGCAGCACCCCGACCCCGGTCGCCGCGATCTGCTGGATCAGCGGCAGCAGCCGCATGAACACCACCGGTGCGAGGCCGAGCGACATCTCGTCGATCAGCAGGAACCGCGGCTTCGACGCGAACGCGCGCGCCAGCACCACCATCTGCTGCTCGCCGCCCGAGAGCAGCGCCGACTGCGCGTCGATGCGCTTCTCGAGCTCGGGGAACGACGCCAGCACCTCTTGCACACCCGCGTCGTTCTTCGCGGTGAGCAGCAGGTTCTCGCGCACGGTGAGCGACGGGAAGATCGCGCGGCCCTGCTCGATGTGCGCGATGCCTGCGCGAGCGCGCTGCACGCGGCCCCACTTCGCCATCGACCGGCCGTCGACCGAGATGTCGCCCGACGAGTGCGGGATCACGCCCGACACCGATTCGAGCAGGCTCGTCTTGCCCGCCCCGTTCGGTCCGACGAGCGCGAGGATCTCGCCCTCGCGGAGCACGAGGTCGACCCCCGAGACCACGGGTCCGGCTCCCCGGCTGACGGTCGTTCCGCTCAACTGCAGTTCGCTCACTGCGTCACCTCCGCGTCTCCCATGTATGCGGCCACGACGGCCGGATCCTCCAGCACCGATCCGGCCTCGCCCTGGGCGAGCACCCGACCGAAGTCGAGCACGGTGAGCTCGGTGCAGACGGTGCGCACCAGATCGAGGTCGTGCTCGATGATCACGATCGCCGTGTCGAAGCGCGACGGGATCCGGGTGAGGCGCTGCCCGAACTGCAGGTGCTCCTCGTGCGAGAGCCCGGCGGCCGGCTCGTCGAGGATCAGCACGCGCGGCCCCGAGAGCACCGCCGCGGCGACCTCGATCAGTCGGCGGGTGCCGACGTCGACGTTCGCGAGCTGCTCCTCGGGTGGCGGGCAGCCGAGGAACGCGAGCGCATCGGCCAGCTCGTCGCGGTCGAGCGCCCGGCGGGCGACGAAGCGCACGTAGGCCTCGACCGTGAGCTGGGGCGGCACCCGATCCTGCTGGAAGGTGCGGCGCAGGCCCTTCCGGGCCCGCGACACCGGCGACAGCCGGCTGATGTCGGTGCCGTCGAGCTCGACCGCGCCCGTGTGCTGCGGCAGGAAGCCGCTCACCGCGTCGACGAAGGTCGACTTGCCGGCGCCGTTCGGGCCGATGAGCCCCATGATCGAGCGTGGACGCACCCGCAGCGAGACGTCGTCGAGCGCCTTCAGCGCACCGAACTGCACGCCGAGCCCGCGTACCTCGAGCACGGGCGGCGCGTCCGCGGGCACGGGCTCCTCGGCCTCGGGCACGGCGAACACGTCGAGCACGCTCGTCGTCACCGACCCCGGGTCGACCGCCGCCGCCTTTCGGCGTTTGGCCCGCTTGCGGATGCCTGAGCGGATCGCCTCGCCGAGGTTCGATCCGCTCGTGAGCGCCTGGATGCCCAGCACGCCGAAGACGACGAAGCCCCAGTCCTGGGGCACGCCCCAGCGCTTCAGCAGCTCGGGCACGAGCACCCACAGGATCCCGCCGAAGATCGCCATGTCGATCAGGTAGGCGCCGCTCATGATCGCGAGGATGTAGAGGGCGAGCGACTGGATCGGGGTGAAGCTCGAGGCGTACGGGATTCCGACCTGGCCGGCCAGCAGCCCGCCCGAGACGCCGCCGAGCGCGGCGCTGACCGCGAAGGCCGACAGCTTGGCCGCGCTGACGCTCTGGCCGACGGCCGCGGTGCCGCGCTCCGAGAAGGCGACGGCCTTCCAGCTGCTGCCGATGCGGCTGCGCTGCAACAGGAACACGCCGAGCGCGCAGATCACGAGCACGATGATCGCGAAGAAGAAGAACTGCCGGTCGCTCGAGAACATGGCGGGCCGCTCGATCTGCGCGCCGTCGGCCTGGCCGGGGAACTGCGTCTGCACGAGCAGCACGTCGAACGCCGCGGCGAAGCCGAGGGTGACGACCGCCAGGTTCACACCGCGCAGGCGGAGCGCCGGCAAGCCGATGATCACGCCCGCGACGCCTGCGCCGATGCCGCCCGCGATGAGCCAGACGATGAAGCCGCCGGGTGCGTGCGACACGTTGAGCCACGAGACGATCCAGGCGCCGATCGCGCCGAAGGTGAGCTGGCAGAGCGCGATGATGCCCGCCGAGCCCGTGACGATGCCGAGACCGAGGATCGCGATCGTCGCGGTCACCATGCTGATCGCGAGATAGACGACGTAGCCCGAGAGTCCGACGCTCAGGGCCCAGCCGACGCCGAGGGCGAGCACCGCCACCACGAACGGCAGCGCGACGCGGAGGGAGCGGTTAGCGAGCAGCATCCCACACCGCCTTTCTCTGGGACCACAGGAGGAGGACGACGATGAACACGAGCGGGACGAAGCTGCGCACGAGCGTCAGCTCGGACACCTGCGCCACCATGCCGCCGACGAGACCGAGCAGCAGACCGCCGACGACCGCGAGGTCGAGCCGTTTGAACCCGCCGAGCAGCGCCGCGGCGGCGGCGGGGATGATGAGCATCGACAGGCTCACCGCGTCGTTCGACTGCGTGGGAGCGATGATCAGCACCGTGACCGCGCTGACCGCGCCGGTGACGGCCCAGACCCCGATCGACAGCGGCTTCGACGCGATGCCGATCAGCTCCGCCGTGGTGGGGCGGTCCGACAGCGCGCGCAGTTTCGTGCCGATGGTGGTCTTGCGCAGCACGACCGCGGCGGCGAGCGCCACGAGGATCGCGAGCGAGACGGTGACGACGGTGACCCAGCTCACGACCACGCCGGCGACGCTGAACGCGGCGCCGTCGAAGATCGGGGCGAAGGGCTGGGGCTTGTTGCCGAACATGATGTAGGAGAGCGACATGAGCAGCAGGAACGGGGCGACGGTCATGGCCGAGCGGGTCGATAGATCGGCCTCGGCGAGCCAGGTCGCCGCGATCCAGCCGATGAGCGCGCTGAGCAGGGCGCCGACGATGACGCCGGCGATCGTCGCGAGCCAGACGGGGATCCCGAGCTTGCTCGCGAACCAGACGGAGATGAACGCGGCGAACATGCCGGTGGCCGCCTGCGCGAAGTTGACGACGCGCACGAGGCGGGACATGAGGGTGAGCGTGACGGCGAAGACGGCGTAGACGCCGCCCGCGGCGAGTCCGGAGAGCGCGCCCTGGAGGAGCGCGCCGCCGTTCACGCGTGCCCCCGGGTGCGGGGGCCGCGCGATGCGGGTGTGTGGTGCATGGGAACCTCTGCGGTGGGATCGATGGGACCGGAGCGCCCGGTGGGGCAGAACCCGAGGTTCTGCCCCACCGGGCGCGGGAGCGGAGCGGTTACTTCGACGGCAGCTTCAGCCAGTCGTCCGCGGCCTTGGCCCAGGCGTTCGTGCCGGACTTCAGCACGACCGGCCAGCCGCCGGGCTCGTAGTCCTGCGCGGCGACCTGCTTGAACTGGTACGGGTACGCGATCATCTGGTTCTCGATCGGCTTCATCTCGTCGAGCGCCTTGGCGACGCTCTCGCGGGTGATGTCGCCCTTGATGCTCTTGAGCACCTCGACCATGAACGTGGCCGAGAGGTAGCCGCCCTGGCTGAACGAGGTCAGGGTGATGTCGTTCTTCTTCATCAGCGCCTTCCAGTCGGCGTTGATGTCGCTGTCCTCGGTGAAGGGGTAGAACTCGGCGGGGACGTAGACGCCCGCCGCGCTGTTCGACACGGCCTTCGCGAAGCTCTCGCTGTAGGTGGAGGTGAGGAACAGGAAGGTGACGTCGTCCCAGCCCTGCTGGTTCGCGGCCTTGATCTGGCCGATCGCGTCGGGCTCGACGGCGTTGCTGACGATGGCCTTGCAGCCGGCCTTCTTCGCCTTCACGATGTAGGGCGTGTAATCGGCGCCGCCGTAGGGCACGGTGTCGTCGATGAGCACGGGCTTCTTGCCGGTGATCGAGCTCCAGCGGTCGACGGCGGCCTTGTAGGAGGGGCCGGTCGAGCCGATGACGCTGGTGAACACGCACAGGTCGCTGAGGCCGAGCTTCTCGGACCCGTAGAGCATGGTGAGCGTGGTGTCGTTGAACGGGCCGATGTTGACCGGCGCGATGTTCTTCGACTTGAAGCAGCCGGGGTCGACGCCGATGCCCTGGATCGAGCGCACCTTCTCCTGCTCGTAATACTTCGCGTTGATCTCGCAGTCGAGCAGCGACGCCGAACCGACCAGCGCGACGACCTCGTCGCTGCCGATCAGCTGACGGGCGGACGCGGTCGCTGTTGCGGGGTCGGCCTTGTCGTCGGTGATCTTGTATTCGATCTTGCGGCCGTTGATGCCGCCCTTGGCATTGACCTCGTCGAACACGGCCTTCGCAGCCTGCGAGGCCTCGGGGAAGGTGGCCGGGCCGCTGATGGTGTTGACGGAGCCGAGCTTGATCGGCCCGCCGCCACCGCCGTCGCTTCCGGCGCAGCCGCTGAGCGCGAGCGCCGCGGCCGCGGTCAGGGCCGCAGCCGCCAGGAGTCGTTTCTTCATGTCGGTTCCTCTCGGGACAGGTGAGGGTGAGGTACTGCGGGGGCGCGGAGCCTTCGGGCTCCGGAGTCAGACGGGCTGGACGTCGGGGTAGGCGACGGATCCGAGGGGGTAGACGTGGCCGCCGGCCCGGGAGTGCTCGGCCCGGCCGTCGCCCGTGATCCCGAGGAAGATGCCCGTCGTCATGAGCTGGGTGCCGAGGTCGTGCAGCCAGACGCTCGCGACGGCGATGCGGAACTCGCGGAAGCAGAACAGGTAGAGGCCGTCCTCGAACTTCCACACGGTCGACAGGTCCATGTCGCCGTGGCCGCGCTGCACGCCCTGGACGCACTGCCAGGCGTAGCGCTCGCTCGAGATGTAGACGTGCTCGTAGAGGTGCTCGGGGCTGTATCGGTACAGGTTGCGGCGGCCGATGAGGTCGCGCGACGGGCCGGGGACCTCGCCGGTGGCGGTACCGCGGTCGGTCGTCGCCGCCCAGAACGTCTGCCCGACGCGGGGCTCCCCCTCGGTCTCGGACTCGGCGATCTCGGACCGGGTCACGAGCGCCCGGTGGGTGCGCTCGGAGTAGACGATCGTGATCGCCTCGCGCTCGCGGGTCTCGACGGGCAGGTTGAGGAACACGACGTCCTCGCGCACCCGTACCGCGTCGTAGGGATCCCGCAGCTCGCCCGCGGTCGTGATGGAGCCGCTCGCCGACCAGGCGACCTCGCCGTTCTCGAAGGCGAGGCGCAGCTCGGTGCCGTCGTCGAGCAGCAGTGCGAGCGTCTGTCCGTCGAGGTCGATGCTCGGCAGGCGGTAGGTATCGATCCCGGCCGCGAACTCGTCGTAGCTCCGCCACTCGTTCGGATCCGCGGCGGTCAGCTCGGCTGCGGTGGGTGCTGCTGCGGGGGTCGTCATCGTCCCGGGGTCCTTTCAGCGCGTCGGTCAGAGAGGACGTCGCACCGCGCGCCCAGCCGTCGACTGGAGAGCTTCGATGCTCGTCTTGCGCTCACTGTAGGGAGCGGTGAGCCGACCCGGACCGCACCGCTCGCGCAGCGACAAGGGGCGTGGCGATCCGGTCAATCCGGGTCACGAAGCGGTTGCGGGACGCTCCCCGAGACGCAGCTCGCTCGGCGAGACACCGAACGTCGCCTTGAACGTGCGGCTGAAGTACGCGGCCTCGGTGAAGCCCCAGCGGGCCGCGATGCTCGCGACGGTGCGATCGGCGAGCACGGGGTCCAGCAGGTCGGCCCGGCAGCGGTCGAGCCGTCGCGACCGGATCCAGGCCGACACGGTGGTGCCGGTGCGGCGGAAGACCGCGCTCAGGTGGCTCGTCGAGACGTAGTGCGCCGCCGCGATGCGCCCGGGCGAGAGATCCGGCGACGCGAGATGGTCGTCGATGTAGGCGTAGATGCGCTGCAGCAGCTGGTGGTGCGGGTCCCGCTGCACCGGATCCGTGTCGGCGATCCCCGAGACGAGTGTGGTGACGAGGTCGAGCGCGGTGCGGGCGAGCTTGCCGCGCAGCGGATCGTTCATCGCGGTCAGCTGGGCGGGGAACTGCCCGAGGAACGCCGTCGCGACCGAGGCGAGGGCGGGATGCTGCTCGCCGAGCACGACCGCGGTGAGCTGCTCGGCGTACGGCACGGGAAGCAGGTGCTTCGGGAACATCATGACGAGGTTGCGGAAGCTCTCGCCGAGCAGCAGCGAGTACGGCTGCGACGTATCCGTGATGGTCAGGGATCCCGGCCCGAGCGCCGCCTCGCGGCCGTCCTGCACCAGGATCCCGCTGCCCTGCTGCAGCAGCCCGATCTTGTAGTACCCGCTGCCGCCGTTCGCGATCGTCTCGGGCGTGCGCTCGACGAGGTGGGGGCACGCCGTCACCTCGGTGAACACGATGTCGCCGGCCGAGACGGAGTGCATGCGCGCCGCGAACGGCGCTTCCCGCTCCGTGCTGATCCGCAGCGGGACGAACGAGGCGGAGACCATGCTGCGGAACGCGGCGAGGCTGTCGGTCTGGGCGACGCCCGACCCGCCTCGCGCGCCGTGCGGTGCGATCGTGCGCTGCATCTGCTCCACCCGCCTTCGGGCCGCCGCCCGAGGGCGGGCGCGGGATCGCCGACGCGCGTCCTCGCGGCGCCGGAGCCGCTGTGCACGCGAGCGTACACGCGCGCGACCGCGGTGTCAGCAGCTGCGGCCGGACCGGGGTCGCTGGGTCAAGGGCTCGGCGTGGAGAGGCAAGGTGAGGCCGGATCTCCTTCCGACGGGCGTCACGCTCGCGCGCCGTCGAGCGATCGGAGACCGCGGCGGAGGATCCGCCGGGTTTCGGGTCCGGGGCTCTCTCGCGCCCACCGGATCGCGAGATCGCGCGCCCACCCGGGGTTCGACTTCGCGGCGTCGTTGATCCAGTTCGCGACCGAGTCCTGCACGTAGGTCGACGGGTCGGCGCGCAGCGGTTCCAGGATCGGCAGGCCCCGATCCGGTTCCGACCCGAGCACCGCGATGCGCTTCGCCCACACCCCGCGCGGACGCAAGGCCTCGCTCGCGAAGCGGCGGACCCGCTCCGACGGATCGGTCGTCAGCTCGGCGAGCGCGGCGACGCTCTCATCGAGTTCGGCGGCGAGCCGGTCCCGCACGGCCATCCAGGCCCATTCGCGCACCCCGAAGTGCGGGTCGTCGGCGGCCGGCAGGATCAGCGCGACGATCTCTGGCGGGGATCCCGGCTCCGTGGCGAGCGCGAACCAGGCCCATCCGCGTACCGTGTCCGAGGGGTGTCGGGTGAGCTCGGTGCATGCCGCCGCCCCGAGGTGGGCGTGGAGTGCTGCGCCGATGGCGCGCATCCGGGCCAGGATGCCGAGCTCCCCTGCTGCCCGCACCTCGGCCGCGAGTTCGCCGGACGCCTCCGGGATCGCGTGCGCGAGCAGCACCGCGTGGTCCAGTGCGGTGATCTCGCCGAGCGTGCGCGACTCGACGAGGCCGCGCTGCACCTCGTCGCGCGGCGCAGACGGGCGGCGCCGGGAACCGTTCGTCGGGTTCACGCCGATGCCGTCGCGTTGCGCTGCATCGTGGCGAGGGCGTCGGCGCAGGCGGCCGCGGCGTCCGCACCGATGTCGCCCGTGAGCCGCTGGAGCCAGGTCTCGTACCGCGGGGCGAGCTCGGCGAGCAACGCTTCCCCCGCCGGGGTGGCGTGCAGGACGAGCGCGCGGCGGTCGCTCGGATCGGGTTCGCGGACCGCCCATCCCGCGCGGACGAGCCCGTCGACGAGTCCCGTGACCGTGGCTCGGGTCACGCCCGACCGCTCGGCGATCCTCGCGGGTGCCGCCCCCGGCTCGGACGAGATCGCGAGCAGCGCAGCGAAGCGCCCCTCGGAGAGCCCGTGCGGTTCGAGGAGCGCCGCGCACTCGGCGTCGATGCGGCGCGCCGTGGTGAGCAGTCCCATCACCAGTGCCGCCGCGGGCGCATCGCCCACGCGTTCGAGGAGCAACGCGTGCTTGGCATCGATCAGATTATTCATTAGCCACCAAACTATCAGGTGACTAATCTATGTGACTACGGATCTCCGTCCGAAGCCGACTGCCCCCGCCCCGGGGGCAGCGGGGATCAACCGTACGGGTTGGCGGTCTTCTTGTCGGCGTCGATGTCCCGGATCAGCGCGGGATCGGTCAGGCCCTTGCGCGGATCGACGTTCTCGTCCTCGGGATCGTGCTCGGTCGCGCCGTCCAGCACGGGCTCGTCCACGGTCTCCGGGTGCTCCGGGTCGCGGTCTGCGGGCTGCTTCGCGGATTCGCTCGTATCGTTCATGGCACCCACGGTACGGACGCCCCGGGTCGGGATCACCCCCTTGACTTCTCAGGAAGGCCGTCGGGATCCCGCGGATGTCGGACGCGAGTCCTACACTCCTTGCCGTGAGCATCCGTGAAAGGCACGACCTCGGTCCCGAGCGCTCCCGCTTCGACGCGGGAAGCGCCGCCGAGACCATCGCCGAGCTCGACGCGCAGTACGCCGCCGGCGAGATCGATCGGCATGCCTACCTCGTGAAGAAGCAGAGCCTCGTCCGCCTCTTCCTCAAGGCGACGACATCGCCGACGCGGCGGCCGCCGCGCTGGGAGACCGAGCTCTGACGCGAAGGAGCGCCGCGCGACGACCGGTTTCTCGCGAACGCGGCACCCTCCGGAATCTCCTCCGAACTTTTTTGTGACGTTCGCGCCGCACGATCCGTCTCATATGTAGAGCGTCTTTCATCGCTCGTTGGACGGCGCGGCCCCGGGCCGCGCCCGTGATTGTGGAGGTAGTTCTGATGGCTACGGATGAGACGAACACGGCTGCAGTTTCCGGCACGGGCCCGGCGGACTCCCCCGGCGCGAAGCGCGCCGCGGGCTCGACGCGCGTGGATCGCGCTCCCGCGACGCCGCGCCAGACCGCCGAGGCCGGGTCCTCGGCCGGCCGCACGACGATCGCCGAGGGCGTCGTCGCGAAGGTCGCGGGCATCGCGGCGCGCGAGGTCGCCGGCGTGCACGCCCTCGGCGGCGGCGGCGCTCGCGCACTCGGCGCGATTCGGGACGCGGTCAACGCGACCGACCTCACCCAGGGCGTCAAGGTCGAGGTGGGCGAGACGCAGGCCGCCGCCGACATCACCATCGTGGTCGACTACCCGGCCCCGATCCAGGAGGTCGCCGAGAACGTCCGCACCGCGGTCACGACAGCGATCACCCGGCTCGTGGGGCTCGAGGTCGTCGAGGTGAACGTCGACGTGAACGACGTGCACCTGCCCACCGACGACGACGGTGACGACGAGTCGCGCGTCTCATGAACGCGACGCTGACCGGAGCCGCGATCGGCGCGGTGCTCGCCTTCGCCGCGCTGATCTTCGGATTCTGGGGATTCCTCCTGGTCGCGCTGCTCATGCTGCTCGGTGCGCTCATCGGACGGGTGATGTCCGGTCAGCTGGACCTCCGCGCGCTCGCCGGAGCGTTCAGCGGGAGGCGAACGTCGTCATGAGCGCATCGACCGTCGCGCCCCCGGCGCCCGTAGGGGTACTCGCCCCCGTTTCGCGCCCCTCGGGCACCGTGCGGGTCCGAGAGCGCGTCATCGACAAGGTCGTGCGGGAGGCCGCCGCGGTCGCGATCGGTGTCCCGCGGGACGACGTGAACGTCGAGGTGGTCGAGTGGGGCGGGGGGCTCGCCGTGCGGATCGCCGCGAAGCTCCCCGTTCCTGATCTCGAGACCGCGGAACCGGGCGAGGCGATCATGCCGATCGTCGATCGCGTGCGGGCGCTGCAGACCGGCCTCGCGGCCGATGTCGAGCGCCTGACCGGCCGCGAGGTCCGCCGGGTGTCGTTCACCGTGACCGGAGCGATCATCCCCGAACGAAAGCGGGTGAGATAGATGTCGAACTCGGTGCTGCACCGCGTCGTCCGACGCGAACTCCATTCTCCGAGAACGGCCGCGGCCGCCGCCGTCCTCGTGGTCGTCGCCCTGGCGGTGATCGCGGTGGGCGTCGAGATCGTCCTGCATCTGCTCGGCGCGGATCCGCTGCTGGTCGCGCCCGGCGCGGCCCTGAACTGGCTCCGAGAGCTCCCCGAGCATCCGCAGTCCGTGACGCTGCCCGTCGGGATCGCCGCGGCGGTCCTCGGGCTGGTGCTGGTCTGGCTCGCGGTCGCCCCCGGCCGTCGGCCGAAGCACGAGCTGGGCGGCACCGACCGCGCGCTGATCACCGACAACGGCGTGATCGCGTCGGCGGTCGCGGAGCGGGTACGGCGCGAACTCGATCTCTCGAAGGGGGCGGTCGTCGTCGGGATCGGTCACCGGAGCGCCGATGTGACCGTGCGGCCGGAGCCCGGCCAGTCGATGGAACGCGCCCGCGTGCGCGCCGTCGCCGAGGAGGAGCTCGACGCCTACGCGCTCCGGCCCCGGGTGAAGGTCCGAGCGCGCGTGCTGCGCAGTGCAGATCAGGAGGACGCATCATGAACGCGACGAACCGCGGACTCAATCGAGTCGTCCTGCTCGTCGTCGGTGCGACCCTGCTCGGGCTCGGCGGCGGCGCGGCGGCGGTGGCGGCCTGGTCCCCGGCCGGAACGGCCTGGTCGGACTGGAGTTCGGCCGCGATCGCCTGGATGCGGGACGCCGACCGTGCGACGCGCCTGTCGGACTCGACCTCGGTGAGCTGGTTCGTCCTGGCGATCCTGCTGCTGCTCGTGGTGGTGGTCGCCTTCGCCGCCGTCGTCCTCTCGCGTCTCGGCGGCGGGCGGAGCAGCACGGTGATACGCGACGAGCGCGGCGCGGGCGTGCAGGGGCCGGTGACGATCCACCAGGGCTTCGCCGCGGACCTGATCACCCGCTCGCTGGACGCGCACGACGAGATCCTCGCCTCGCGGGTGAGCACCCGCAGACTGCGCGGGGCCGATGTGCTGCAGGTCACGGTCACCCCGCGGCAGAACGTGTCGCCCGTCAGTGTCGCCGAAACGGTGTCGCCCCTGCTCGACCGCCTCGACGCGCTGCTCGGGCGACGGACCCCCACGCTCGTCACCATCCGGTCGGGGCTGCGTTCCCGCATCGCGGCGGACGAGTCCCGAGTGAACTGACCCCGCGCGGCGGGGCCTGACGAAAGGAACGATTCCATGCGCAAGAACCTGTTGATCATCGCGGTCGTCGCGATCGCCGGCTATCTCGTCGGCGTCGAGTCCGCGAAGTCCCGCGGCAAGAACTACGAGGACCTGCGGCACCAGCTCGAACGGCTCTGGACCGATCCGGAGGCGAGGAAATCGCGGAAGCGCATGGCGAAGAACGCGAGGAAGTCCCTCGAGCGGGCTCGGAAGAACTTCCTCGGCAGCTGATCACGACGGAGCGATGCTCCGCCCGAATACCCGTGACCGCCCGGAAAGCGGCGGTCCGCTGAAGAGAGGAGCGCATCATGAGCGCTGGAGACAAGATCAAGGCCGCCGCCGAGAAGGCGGCGGGCCAACTGAAGGAGACCGTCGGCAAGGTGACGGACAACGACGAGCTCATCGCCGAAGGCAAGGCCGAACAGGCGAAGGGAACCGTCAAGGACACCGTCGCGGACGCGAAGGACCTGTTCAAGAAGTAACCGTTCCGCCGGGGCGGGCGACCCGTCCGCCCCGGCGCCCCCGCTCGACCCGTCTGAAAGGAATGTTCTCATGGGCTTCTTCAGCTTCCTCCTCCTCGGTCTGATCGCCGGCGCGACCGCCAAGTTCATCCTCCCCGGCAAGCAGGGCGGCGGGTGGTTCGTCACCCTGCTCCTCGGCGTGGTCGGTGCGATGCTCGGCGGTTGGCTCGGCGGCCTGATCTTCAACGTGAACCTGCAGGGCTTCTTCAATCTCTCGACCTGGCTCCTCGCGATCGGGGGATCGGTTCTCGTGCTGCTCGTTTACGGCCTGTTCACCGGGAAACGCGCAAAAGGCTAAAAATGCATATCCCTGGACTCCCGGGCGCCCCGAAGACAGGATGGGGATACGGGTGGCGATCCCGCCCGATGGCCCCTCTGCTCTGAGGCGCCCTTCGTCCGAGGGGGATGACGCATGACCAGTGACCGTTACCGCAGTCCACTGACCGAAGCCGACGACGAGATCCTCGCCGACCGCGCCGCCGACGGCGACCCGGACGCCTTCGCGGTCCTCGTGCGGAGGCACGCGCCCATCATGCGCGCGTACGCGCGAAGGCTCCTGCCCGGCTCTTCGGAAGTCGATGACGTGGTGCAGGAGGCCTTTCTCGCCGCCTGGGACCAGCTGGACGGGCTGGAGGACCGCGCACGAGTGCGGGCATGGCTCATCCGGATCACCGGACGGAAAGCCTTCGACCGCATCCGCGCGACGAAAGCGCATTCGGACCTCGGCGAGATGGACCTCCCCGCCCCAGAGCGAATGACCCCGCCCCGCAGAGCCGAAGCACGGGCCGGCATCGCCGCGTTGGGCGATGCGATCACCCGGCTTCCCGAAGCCCAGCGCGAATGCTGGGTGCTCCGAGAGCTGGGCGACTATTCCTACGACGAGATCGCTGCGGAACTCGACGTTCCGGTATCGACGGTCCGCGGATTGCTCGCTCGGGCACGAAAAGACATCATTATTCGGATGGAGCAGTGGCGATGAACGAACACGACAGCCCGGACCTCCGAAGTCTGGCGACGGAGCCCGAGGATCTCGACGGGCACACCATCGAGGAGCTCTTCGAGTACCTCGAGTCCGACCGGACCCCGATCAACCCATCGATCGAGCGCTCGGCCGGATGCCGGATCGCGCTGGAAGCGCTCGCCCGGCTCCGGGAACTGACTCCCGATCTCCTAGCCGCCGACGCCGAGGAGGAGCCGGAACCGAGCGAGAGCTGGGTGCAGTCGATCCTCTCGGGCATCGCCCTCGATGCACGATCCGGTCGCCGCATCCCGATCACCGATCCGACGTCGGACGCCGACCTGGGACTCACCGAGGGGGCGCTCCGGGGAGCCATCCGCGCCGCGGAGCGGGCCGCCCCAGGGGCCGTCGTCGGCAGATGCCTGTTCGACGGAGAAGTCACGGTGCCCGGATCGCCCGTGCGGGTCCGCGTCGAGCTCAGCGCCCCCTACGGGGTGCCGATCCCCGATCTCGTCCGACGTCTCCGGACCGAGATCGAACGACGCCTGAAGAGCCATACCACCCTGAACGTGAGCGCGATCGATATCGAGGTGCGCGACCTTCATGGACTGCCGAACCCGACGGAAGGACAACGGTGAGCAATTCGACGGATCAGCCGATCGCCGCGGACCTCGAGACCGCCGTACGCGCCGTTCCCGGAGTGAGCGGGGTATTCCGGACCGGGGGGATCCTCTCGAAGCTGGTCGGCGCGAGCGCCGAGGCGCTCGGAGACCCAGCGGACCGAGACCCCCTGGTGCGCTGCGAGCACGGCGCGGACCGCACGCAGGTCGAAGTGGCGATCGGCGTGCGCGCGGACGCGGGAGCCGCTGAGACCGCCCACCGGACGCACGCGGCGATCTCCGCGCTCTGCAGCGAACGGGGCCTCTCCCCGATCGAGATCCGGCTCACCGTCGTCCACATCGACGAGGACCCCGCCCCAGTTCCGTCCCGCTAGCTTCCGGGTCCGGCCTCGCGCGGACCGCAGACTCTGCACCCAGTACTCCTCGAATCCGAGTGCGCTCACAGAAAAACTATCTTGACGTCGAGATAGTTCGGGCGTCTAATGAAGGTAATCCTAACTTTCATCGGATGATTGGAGTCGAGGCATGACCGAAGTGCAGAATCTCGCCCGTTTCGTGGGCCGCGCGCGCATCGAAGACCTGAGTCCGGAGGCGCTCGAGCAACTCAAGATCCGCGTGATCGACACCCTCGGGGTCGCGATCGGAGCCCTCGACGCCGAACCGATCGCGGCGATCCGCGGGCTCCTCGAAGACCTCGGCGGCACGCCCACCGCAACCCTCATCGGCGGCGGCGCGACCAGCCCCGAGCGCGCCGCCTTCTTCAACAGCGCGCTCAGCCGCTACCTCGATTTCATGGATTCCTGCCTCGCCCCCGGCGAGACGAACCACCCCTCCGACAATCTGGGCGCAGTGCTCGCCGCCGCCGAGTCCGTCGACGCCACCGGGGCCGAGCTCCTCACGGCGCTCGCGGTCGCGTACCAGGTGCACACGCGTCTCTCCGACGAGGCGCCCGTGCGCGCCCGCGGCTTCGATCACACCACGCAGGGTGCGTTCGCGGTTGCCGCGGGAGCTGCCAAGGCGCTTCGCCTCACCGAGGAGCAGACCACGAACGCGGTCGCCATCGCCGGAACCGCGAACGTCGCGCTCCGCGTCACCCGCACCGGCAATCTCAGCCATTGGAAGGGGCTCGCCTATCCGCACGTCTCGCAGACCGGCACCTTCGCCGCGCTCCTCGCCGGCCGCGGGATCACGGGCCCCGAGGCGGTGTTCGAGGGGAACAAGGGTTTCAAGGACTCGGTTTCGGGCCCCTTCGACCTCGACTGGTCCCGCGAGGACCTGGAGCGGGTCCGCCGCACCATCGTCAAGAAGCACAACGCAGAGATCCATTCGCAGTCGGCGCTCGACGCGGCCCAGGACATCCGCGCTCAGGACGGCTTCACCCCGCGCGCGATCGCCCAGGTGCGGCTGACGACCTTCGACGTCGCGCACTCCATCATCGGAGGCGGCGAGGAAGGCGACAAGCGGCTCGTCCGCACGAAGGAGGAGGCCGACCACTCGCTCCCCTGGATGCTCGCCGCCGTGCTGCTCGACGGCCGGCTGACGCCCGAGCAGTACGCCCCCGAGCGCATCGTCGCGGCCGACGTGCAGGGCCTCATGACCCGCGTCGTGATCACGCCCAGCGACGAGCTCTCGGCCCGGTTCCCCGCGCACATGCCCGCCGACCTCGAGGTCGAGCTGGCCGACGGCACGGTGTTCCGCTCCTCGCAGGACAGCTACCACGGCTTCCACGACAACCCCCTCGATTGGGAGGCCGCGCGCACGAAGTTCGACGCGCTCGCGTCGCCCTTCGCGGATGCGGAGCTGCGCGACGAGATCGCCGGGATCGTGCGCGAGCTCGACCGGCGCAGCACCCGCGAACTGACCGCGGCGCTCGCCCGTGTCCCGCGCACCCGCAGCAGCGCACGCAGCGCCCACTGACCGAATCGACCCATCGCAGAAAGGAGCTCCCATGAGCACCGCAGTCCCCCACGACGTCTCCTTCAACTTCGTCCCCCGCGCCTACCGCCCGGCGAAGCCGCGCACCTTCGGCATCACGGAGATCCGCGCCCCGTACTACAACACGTTCGGCACCCGGCACCTGCAGGACGTGTTCGACGTCGCCGGCCAGTGGGTCGACGGCATCAAGTGGGCGGGCGGCTCCTTCGCCCTGCTCCCGCAGGACCAGGTGCGCGCCTTCAGCGACATCGCCCACGAGCACGGCTCCTACGTGTCATCGGGCGGCTGGATCGAGACCGTGCTCCGCTACGGCGACGACGCGGTCGATCACTATCTGAAGGAGGCGAAGGAGGTCGGGTTCGACGTGATCGAGATCTCGACCGGCTTCATCATGCTCAACACCTCGGGCCTGCTCCGTCTCGTCGACAAGGTCGTGAAAGCCGGGCTGAAGGCGAAGCCCGAGCTCGGGATCCAGATCGGATCCGGCGGCGACTCGGGCGAGGCCGAGCTCGCCGCCGAGAGCGCGAAGGACATCGGCGACCTCATCGACCGCGGGCGGCGGGCGCTCGACGCCGGCGCCTCGATCATCATGATCGAGTCCGAGGGCATCACCGAGAACGTGCGCGAGTGGAACACGGGCGCGGCGGCCTCCGTGATCAACGGGCTCGGGCTCGAGAACGTGATGTTCGAGGCCGCCGACGGCCCCGTGTTCGAGTGGTACGTCAAGAACTACGGCAACGAGGTGAACCTCTTCGTCGACCATAGCCAGGTGCTCCAGCTGGAGGGTCTGCGGCAGAACATCTGGGGCAACAAGAGCACCTGGGGCCGGGTGATCAATCCGGCCCCGTCCGCCGAGAGCTGATCGAGTCACCGATATCCGATCCGACCTGGTATTTTCCGGCCGGCCACCCCGCACGGGGCGGCCGGCCGGGTCGCATCTTTCGGCAGACGGGCGTATCGTAAGAGATTTGAGGCGGAGAGGGACGGGGCAGTCCGGCCCTCTTCACGTGTGCCCGGGGGTCAAATCGCCCTCCCGGGTCGACTGGAACGGATCCGAATGCCCCTGACCCCCGATGCGGAGACGAGCGACGCCCCGGCGCCCCCGTCCCCCTCACGCGCACCGCTCCGCGGGGTCGGCGCATCGCACGCCAAGGCGATCCTGTTCGGCGAGCACGCCGTGGTCTACGGGGCTCCGGCGATCGCGATCCCGGTCGACAGTCTGACCGCGGAGGCCGTGATCGAGCGCGGCGCACCGGGCCTCCGCCTCGAGAGCTCCCTCTTCACCGGCCCCGTCGAGGACGCGCCCGCGCGCCTCGCCCCGGTGGTCACGGCGATCCGCGCCTCGCTGGAGCGCGCCGGGCTCGGCGGGCTCGCGCACGGCACCGATGCGCAGGGCGCCACCGTGCGGATCCGCAGCTCCATTCCCCACGAGCGCGGGCTCGGGTCGAGCGCTGCGGTGGCCGCCGCGATCGCGCGCGCCGCATTCGACCTCGCGGGAAGCGAGCTCGACGACGAGACGCTGTTCGACCTGATCCAGACCGCCGAGAAGGTCGCGCACGGGACCCCGAGCGGCATCGACGCCCGCACCGTCGCGGCGACCGGCGCCATCCGCTTCAATCGCGGCGCGGTCGCCCCGATCCGCATCGGCGCACCGCTCACGCTCGCCTTCGCGGACTCCGGCCACCCGGGCTCGACCGCGAAAGCCGTCGGTTCGGTGCAGGCCCTGCGCGAACGGGAACCCGAGTCGACCGATGCGCTGCTCTCCCGTCTCGCCGAGATCGCCGAGGGATCGATCGCCGAGCTCGCCGCGGGCGACCGCACGGCGATCGGCGCGGCGATGACCGAGGCGCACGGGATCCTGAACCGCGTGGGCGTCAGCTCCGAACGACTCGACGCGATCGCCGAGGCCGCGCGCGCGGCCGGCGCGGCCGGCGCGAAGCTCACCGGCGGCGGGCTCGGGGGCTGCGTGATCGCGGTCGCCGACGACGACGCGCACGCAGACCGGATCGGGGCGGCCATGCGCCGCGCCGGCGCCGAACGCACCTGGACCGTGGAGGTACCCGCCGCATGACGACCGCTACAGCTCGCGCTTTCCCGAACATCGCTCTGGTCAAGTACTGGGGCAAGCAGGACGAGGATCTGATCCTCCCCGTCGCGGGCAGCCTGTCGCTGACGCTCGATGCGTTCCCCACCACCACGACCGTCTCGCTCGACGGCGCGGCGGACGCCGACGCCTTCGCACTGAACGGCTCCGCGGCCTCCGCCGACGCGACCGGCCGGGTGACCCGGTTCCTCGACCGCGTGCGCGAGCTCGCGGGATCCGAGACCCGCGCCTCGGTCGTCTCGACCAACGAGGCGCCCACCGGCGCCGGCCTCGCCTCCTCCGCGTCGGGCTTCGCGGCGCTCGCGACCGCCGCGGCGAGCGCCTACGGGCTCGATCTCGACCAGCGCGACCTCAGCCGCCTCGCCCGCCGCGGATCCGGCTCCGCCTCGCGCAGCCTCGTGCCCGGCCTCGCCGTCTGGCACGCGGGCGACGACGCGAGCTCCTACGCGGAGGCCGTGACGGGCCCCGACATGCGCATGGTCATCGTCACGGTCGACACGGGGCAGAAGGCCGTCTCGAGCCGCGCGGCCATGCGCCGCTCGGCGCTCACCTCCCCGTTCTTCCCCGCGTGGATCTCGTCGACCGAAGAATCCCTCGCGGCGATGCTCGAGGCCTGCGCGGCCGACGACTTCACCCGCGTGGGCCGCATCACCGAGTCTCACGCGCTGCGCATGCACGCCGTGATCCAGGCCTGCGACCCACCCATCCGCTACCTGGCGCCCGCGAGCATCGCGATCTTCGACGCCGTCGCCGCGCTGCGCGAAATGGGCCTCGAGGCGTACTCCACCGCCGACGCGGGCCCCAACGTGGCCGTGATCGTCCGCCCGGAGCAGGCGGAGGATCTGGCCGCCGCGCTGCAGGGCTTCGGCTCGGTTCGCCTCGTGGGCCCGGGCGCGGGCGCAGAACTGGTCCCCGCGCACGCCGGGGCGACCGGTGCGACCGGGGCGACCGCATGATCGAGCACCGCGCGCCGGGCAAGCTCTACATCGCCGGCGAATACGCCGTCGTGGACCCCGGGCAGCCCGCCGTGATCGTCGCCGTCGACCGCTACATCACGGTGCGACTGACCGAGGGTTCCGAGGTCGGCCGGGTGCGGTCGAGCGCCTACGGCCGCTCGCCGCTCGTCTGGGTGCGCGACGACGCGAGCGACCGGATCGTGATCGAGCACCAGCCGTCGGACTACGTCTTCGCGGCGATCACCGCGGTCGAGCAGCTGCGCTCCGAGCTGCGGCTGCCCCCGCGCTACTACGACCTCGATATCGGCAGCGAACTCGACGACGTGAGCGGGCGCAAATTCGGCCTCGGCTCCTCCGCCGCGGTCACCGTCGCGGTCGTGGCTGCGCTCGACGAGTTCTACGGCCTCGACCTCACCCGCACCGAGCGCTTCAAGCTCGCCCTGCTGGCGACCTGCGAGGTCGCGCCCGCGGCTTCCGGCGGCGACCTGGCGGCGAGCACCTTCGGCGGCTGGATCCGCTACTCCTCGCCCGACCGGGGCGCGCTCCGCACGCACAGGGCCGTGCACGGCGTCGCCGCGACGCTCGCGGCGACGGCCGAGTGGGCGGGCTGCGGGGTCGCGCGGCTGCCGAACCCCGACTCCCTGCAGCTGCTCGTCGGCTGGACCGGATCCCCGGCCTCCACCGAGCGCCTCGTCGAGCAGGTGCGGCACGCCGACTCGCGCCGCCCGCTGCAGCCGTACCCCGAATTCAGCACCGACAGCCGGTCCTGCGTCGACGACCTGGTCGCGGCGTTCGAGCGGCGCGGCTCGGGAGCTCCTGAGGTGATCGGCCGCGCGCGCCGGGTGCTGCAGCGCCTGAGCGAGACCTCCGGGATCACGATCGAGACCTCGCAGCTGCGCGCGCTCTGCGATATCGCCGAACGGCACGGCGCGGCGGGCAAGCCGTCCGGCGCCGGCGGCGGCGACTGCGGTATCGTGCTCGCGAACGCAGAGCTCTCGACCGATCCGATCCTGCGCGAGTGGGAGGCGAACGATATCCGTCGCCTCAGCCTCGCCCCGCACCCCGCATCAGGAGGCATCGATGCATTCTGATCACCGCGAGGTCCCGGGAACCCGAGCGGCCCGCAAGGACGAGCACGTCGACCTCGCGCTCGAGCAGCGCGGCGCGGCCGCGCGCAACGAGTTCGACGAGCTCGACTTCGTGCACCAGGCGCTCGGCGGCGTCGACGCCGACCGCATCGACCTCGGGGTGACGATCCCGTTCGGCGCCGGTGCCCGGCACGACGCCGGAGAGTGGCACTGGCGGACCCCGTTCTACGTGAACGGGATGACGGGCGGCACCGAGCGCACCACGCGGATCAACCGCGAGCTCGCGATCGCCGCGCGCGAGACCGGCATGCCGATGGCCTGCGGATCCGTTTCGGTCGCCCTCGACGACCCCGATGCGGCGCGCGGCTTCGCGGTGATCCGCGCCGAGAACCCCGACGGCTTCGTCATGGCGAACGTCGGTGTCGGCCGCCCCGCCACCGACGCGCCCCGCGCGGTCGAGCTGCTCGGCGCGGACGCGCTGCAGGTGCACGTCAACGCGGTGCAGGAGACGGTGATGCCCGAGGGCTCCCGGGACTTCTCCTCGTGGCTGTCGTCCGTCGAGCAGCTCGCGGCCGCATCGCCCGTGCCCGTGATCGTCAAGGAGGTCGGCTTCGGTCTGAGCCGCGCGACGCTGCGTCGGCTCGCCGACATCGGCGTGCGTCTCGCCGACGTGAGCGGCCGCGGCGGCACCGATTTCCTGCGCATCGAGAACGCCCGGCGCGAGGCCGGCGAGTACGCGATGCTGACCGGTTTCGGCCAGTCGGCGCTCGCGAGCCTGCTCGACGCTCCCGCATCCGCTCCCACGCTGCTGGCGTCGGGCGGGGTCCGCACCCCCTACGACGTCGTCAAGGCTCTGGCCGCCGGCGCGCGCGCCGTGGGCGTCGCCGGTGCGTTCCTCGAAGCGATCGGCCCCGACGGCACCGGCGGCGGCGCGGAGCGCCTCATCGCCCTCGTCGAGGACTGGAAGACCCGCACGCGCGCCGTCTACGCGCTGCTCGGTGCGACGACCCGCGACGAGCTGCTCGCCACCGATCTCGTGCTCCGCGGCCGGCTCCGGGAATTCTGCACCGACCGCGGCGTTGACCTCCGTGGCCTCGCCTCCCGCTCCGAGGCGCCCCGCGCATGACCCGCGCGCACCGCCCCGGCCACCCGAACCTCACCCCTCTCTCCCGAAGGAAGCCATGAGCGTCCCCGACTCCACCCACCGCGAGACCGTCACCGAGATCCCGACCAGCTGGGTCGGCCCGATCCGGATCACGGGGTCCTCGGTCTCCGGCGAGATCTCGGTCCCCCTCGCCACGTACGAGACCCCGCTGTGGCCGTCGGTCGGCCGCGGTGCGCGCGTCTCGCGCGCCGTCGAGGGCGGGATCCGCACGGTCGTCACCGGCGAGCGCATGACCCGCTCCGTGCTGTTCACCGCGCGCGGCGCCGTGAGCGCCCAGATCGCCTCGCAGACCATCGAGGAGCGCTTCGGCGAGCTGCAGGAGGTCGTCTCGGCCGGCAGCCGGCACGCGAAGCTGCTCGAGGCACACCCCGAGATCGTCGGCAACCTGCTCTTCGTGCGCTTCGCCTTCACCACGGGCGACGCCTCTGGCCACAACATGGTCACCAACGCGGCCGACGCGCTCATGGAGCGGATCCTGTCGTGGGGCCTCGAGATCGAGTACGGCTCCATCTCGGGCAACTTCTGCTCCGACAAGAAGGCGACCGCCGTCAACGGGATCCTCGGACGCGGACGCAGCGTCGTCGCCGAGATCCTGATCCCCCACGAGCTCGTGGCGAGCGGCCTGCGCACCGACGCACAGCGCGTCGTCGACCTGGTCGTGCGCAAGAACCTCGTGGGCAGCACCATCGCGGGCGCACTCCGTTCGGCCAACGCGCACTACGCCAACATGCTGCTCGGCTTCTACCTCGCCACCGGCCAGGACGCCGCCAACATCGTCGAGGGCTCGCAGGGCATCACCTACGCCGAGAACCGCGAGGACGGCCTGTACTTCTCGTGCACGATCCCGCACCTCATCGTCGGCACCGTCGGCAACGGCAAGCACCTCCCCCACATCGAGGAGGCGCTGACCCGCATCGGCTGCCGCGAGGATCGCGAACCGGGCGAGAACGCCCGCCGCCTGGCCGAGCTCATGGCCGCCACGGTGCTGTGCGGCGAGCTCTCGCTCATCGCCGCGCAGACGAACCCCGGCGAACTGATGGCTGCGCACCTGCGCATCGAACGGAACGGAGCACAGCAGGCATGACCGCGATCGGTATCCACGATCTGGAGCTGGCGACCACGCATCACCTCCTCGACCTCGGCGTCCTCGCCGAGCGCACCGGAGTCGACCCCGACAAGTACCGTCTGGGGCTCGGCCAGGACGAGATGAGCTTCCCCGCGCCCGACGAGGACATCGTGACGATGGGCGCCACAGCGGCCCTCGCGCTGCTCGACCGCAACGGCATGGACGGCGTGCGCACGCTGCTCTTCGCGACCGAGTCCGGCCTCGACCACTCGAAGGCCGCCGGCGTCTTCGTGCACAAGCTGCTCGGGCTGCCCGCGCAGGTGCGCGTCGCCGAGATCAAGCAGGCCTGCTACGGCGGCACCGCCGCGATCCAGGCCGCCGTCGGCATCGTGCAGCGCAACCCGCGCGAGCGCGTGCTCGTGATCGCGAGCGACATCGCCCGCTACGCGCTCGACTCCCCCGGCGAGCCCACGCAGGGCGCCGGAGCCGCCGCCATGCTCATCTCGGCCGATCCCGCACTCGTCGAGATCGAGCCCGCCTCCGGCCTATTCTCGGACGATGTCGACGACTTCTGGCGGCCCAACGACTCGACGACCGCGATCGTCGACGGCCGCCTCTCGATCTCGGCCTACCTCGACGCCCTCACCGGCGCCTGGGACGACCTCGCCGCGCACGGCGGCCCGGCGATCGGCGACATCGACCGCCTCGTCTACCACCAGCCCTACACGAAGATGGCGCGCAAGGCGCAGGCCCGCCTCGGCGAGCACCTCGGCGTCGACCTCGGCGACGACGGGCTCGTGCCCGGCGCGATCTACAACCGCCGCCTCGGGAACGCCTACACGGCGTCGCTCTACGCGGGCGTCGCGTCGGTGCTCGATCACGAGACCGACCTCGCGGGCAAGCGCCTCGGCCTCTTCAGCTACGGCTCGGGCAGCGTGAGCGAGTTCCTCACCGGCGTCGTGCAGCCGGGCGCAGCTTCGCGCTCCGACCGCTTCACCGCCGTCCTCGACGCCCGAGTGCCGCTGACCATCGACGCGTACCGCGAGCTGCACGCCCGCGAACTGCCGAGCGCGCAGGACATCGAGACGCCCCGCATCACCGAGGCCCCGTTCCGCTTCGCCGGGATCCAGGGCAGCGCACGCCGCTACGAGCGCCGATAGACGGGCGCCGCTCGACGAGCCCCGCTCGCGCGTTCGCTCAGCCGGACCTGAGCGCTCAGCCGGACGGATCCCCGTGATCCGATCCGGCTGAGCGCCCGGATCCGGCTGAGTGCGTTTCGGGCGCCTGGGCCTACGCGCCGGCCGGCCCGCGATCGACCGCGTCGATCACGACCGAGAGCTCGTCGCGCAGCGCCATGAGCCGGTCGATGGGCAGGCCGAGACGGGCGACCACCGCCGGCGGAACTCCGAGCGCCTGCTGGCGCAGATCCCGACCCGCTTCGGTGACGACGAGCGCGAAAGTGCGGTCGTCGCCGTCGACCGGTACCCGCTCGACGAGCCCGGACTGCTCGAGCCGTTTGATGATCGGCGAGAGCGTCGCGGGGTCGAGGCGCAGCATCTCGGCGACCTCTTTGAAGCGCAGCGGGGCGTCGCCCCAGAGCGCGAGCATCACCAGGTACTGCGGGTGGGTGAGGCCGAGCGGTTCGAGGATCGGCCGGTAGATGCCGATGACGCTGCGGCTGGCGACCGCGAGTGCGAAGCACACCTGGCGCTCGAGTTCGAGGGCGTCGTCGGACAGCTGTTCCATGCCCAGCAGTCTATATCGTTCGTGGGCCAACGATCCGTGATATCATTTCGTTTGTGCGCGAACGAAAAAGACGACTGTGGCATGAGACCCCGTGGGACGGCGAGCCCGGCTTCTGGGCCGCGTGGCGCCGGTTCTTCTACCAGTTCGAGGGGACCTCGCAGATGGGCGACCCCAACGAGCCGCCGTACATCCCGCCGGCGAACCCCAAGTGCCCCATCTGCGCGGCACCGATGAGGGACCACCAGATCGACCGCGGCGGCCCTGGCAAGCCCACCTACCTGAAGTGCCCCGCACAGGGCGAGGAGCGGGCGGCGGCCTGATCCCGCGCGCTTCGGCACGGTCGCGGCCCTGGCTCGCGAATGCACCCTGGGGCACCGGACGCACTCCCGGGCTCAGAGCCCCCGAAGACCGAGCAGCCGAGCCACGACGCCGGGCTTGCGCTCCCCGCGCCCCGAGAGGCGGTCGTAGAGCTCCGGCGTGCCCGGCGGGAACGCGTCGAGGATCCGCTCGGCGCCGATCCGCGCTTCTCCGCCCTGGTTCGCCTCGGCGACCGATCCGCGCCACCCGCTTACGAGCAGGTACCAGCCCGGCCCGAGCTGCGGGTGCCCCGCGGGCGGCGGATCCAGGACGGCGTCGATCTCGACCTTGCCCGCGGTGAGCCTGATCCGGCGTTCGCCTCCCGGGGCCGAGGTGCCTGCGCCGCCGGCACCGATCGCCTCGCCGACGAGCACGATCTCCGCGGTGGGGTCGCTGGTCCAGTTGACCGCCTTCGACCAGCGCAGCGCGAGCCGGCGCTCTCTGCGCTCGCGCAGATCCTGCAGGGTCCAGAGCACGACGAGCAGCGTGACGAACACGGCGACGCCGCCCCACAACCAGACCTGGAACATGTGATTCATCGTAGGGCGGCTCGCGCGGATGCCCGCACCTCACCGAGATGACCCTTTCGCGGGTTTTGAGGCTCCATAACCCGCACAAGCGTCATCTCGACGGGCGCGCGAATGCGTGACGGGACCCCAGACCATCTGGCAGACTCCGTTCCATGAACGAGAGCCAGCCGGCAGGCGCCGTCGCCGCGGGGATCGCGCTGATCCTCGCCCCGATCATCGCGCTCGTCATCAAAGCCGCGGTGTTCCCGGGGTGGATGCTGTTCATCATCGTCATGGCCTCGATCCCGCTGCTGCTGGGATACGCGCTGCAGATCGTCGTGGCCGCGAACGGCATGCTGCGCGCGCGGGGCATGTTCCAGACGATGCCGGGCCGGCAGCGCGGGATCATCGCTGCGTGGATCACGTCGGCGGGGATCCTCCTCGTCGGGGTGTTCCTCGTCGACGGCGGGGACGACGGCACCTACGGGTCGGCGTTCACCGAACTGCTCGGCACGTCCTCGACGCCTGGCGGCGAACAGCTGTCGACCACGCTCATGCTCGCCTCGGCCCCGCTGTGGATCGGCGGCTGGCTCTGGCTCGTCATCGAGTGGATCGTGCTGCTGGCGCAGCGGCGGAGCGCCCTCCCTCGCTCCTGATGCCTCCGGCTGCTCAGCGGCGGCGAGCGAACGGGACGAGCCGGGGCGTGCGGGCGACGTAGGCCCGGTACTCGGGATCGTCACCCCACTTCCGCTCGGCCTTGGCCTCGAGCAGCGGGATGCCGCTCACCCGGGTGAGCAGCAGGATCACGAAGAGCGGTGAGAGCAGCGCGATCCACTGCCAGCCGCGGAGCGCGGGCGCCGCGGCGACCAGCACGCCGATCCAGAGCAGGATCTCGCCGAGGTAATTCGGGTGCCGCACGACGGACCACAGGCCCGAGCGGATGAACCGCCCGTCGTTCGCGGGATCCCGCTTGAACCGGGACTTCTGCAGGTCGGCGATCACCTCGATGGTGAAGCCCAGCGCCCAGACGGCGAGTCCGGCCCACAGGATCCCGTCGGCGTCGGCGCCGCTGCCCGAGGTGATCGCGATCCAGGCCGCTGCCGCGGTGAGGCTGACCCAGATGCCCTGGATGCTCCAGACCGAGAGGAACCGCACCGGATCGCCCGTGATCTCGGCGAAGCGGTCGTCGCCGCCCGAGCGGATGTTGCGGACGAGGAGGAACGAGCCGAGCCGGATCGCCCAGACGATCACCATGACGCCGAGGACGATCCCGCGCGGCCCCACCTCGGGTGCGAGCGCCAGGAGCAGAGCGGTCACCAGGATGTACGTCAGACTTCCCGTCGCGTCGAAGTAGCGGTCCGTCCGCCCGATCGCTGCCGGGATGAACGCGATCCACTGCACGGCGAACGCCAGGAGCACGGCGAGCGCGAACAGCGGGAACCCGCCGAGCGCCGCTCCGTGCTGACTGCCGGCGAACGCCAGCAGCGCCCCCAGCACGATGCTCGCCGAGATGAGCGCGATCGAGCGGCCTCGAGATTGCTGCACGGTCAGTTCCCCTTCCGGATGGTGTCCCGCCGACGCGGGGACGCTGCTGCGGAGTACAGTTCGTCGATCATCGGCGCACCCGCGTCGAGGAGCGCGCCGCGCCTGAGCTTCATGGTCGGCGTGATGAAGCGTTCCGATTGCTCCGTGGGCAGCACGATCGCCCGCCAGTGCTGCGCGCGATCCCCCGGCGACCGCGTCGCATTGGCAAGGGCGACCGTCCGCTCGATCTCGTCGTGAACGACGGAATCGGCTGCGAGGTCGAGGATCCCGAGATCGGTTCCCACGGGCTCGGGGAGCGCATGCGGCGTGGAGGCGAGGGCCTCGGTATCGACGACGACGATCCCGGTGAGGTAGGGCCTGTCGGTGCCGACGAGCATGGCGTGCGCCACCCACGGGTGGGCTTCGACCGACTGCTCCCACGTCTCCGGCGACACGGTGCGGCCGGTCGACGTGATGATCACGTTCTTCGCGCGACCCAGCAGCGTGAGCGCTCCGTCCTCGTCGAGCGCCCCCAGATCGCCGGTGCGGAAGTAGCCGTCGACGAACGCGGCGGCGGTGTGCTCGGGATCCCGGTACCCCGAGAACACTCCGATCCCGCGAGCGAGCACCTCGCCCCCGGGGCCAATCGCGACGCTGTTGCCCGGCAGCGGGCGCCCGACCGATCCGGCGCGCAGCTCCCCGGGCCGGCCGCCCACGAGCGGCGCCGTGGTCTCCGTCAGCCCGTACCCCTCGATGACGGGCACGCCGATGCCGCGGAAGAAGAGCGCGAGCTCCGGGTGCAGTGTCGCGGCGCCCGAGAGCAGGTATTCGAGGCGTCCGCCCATCACCGCCCGCAGCCGGCCGTAGAAGAGCCGATCGAAGAACGCGTGCCTGATCCGCAGAGCGCGGCCGGGCCGCGCGCCGGGGTCCCGGTCGCGCTCCTCGAGGTGCGCACCCCACTCGACCGCCGTGCGCGCCGCGGCGCTCCAGACCGCGCTCAGACGCTTCTCGCGCGCCGAGGTCTCGGCCGCCGCCTGGATCTTCTCGAGCACGCGCGGCACGACGACGAGGAAGGTGGGCCGCAGCACCCGCAGCGCCGCGACGACGTCCTTCGGGTTCGACAGGTGCGCGACGCGCATCCCCTCGGACACGCAGATGAGCTGCAGAGCCCGGCCCAGCACGTGCGTGAGCGGGAGGAACAGGATCGTGTTGCCGGACTCGCGCACCACCTCGCGGTACGCGGCCGCGGTATTGAGGACCTGCCCGGCCAGATTGCGGTGCGTGATGAGCGCGCCCTTCGGCTCGCCCGTCGTGCCCGAGGTGTAGACGACGGTCGCCACATCGTCCAGGGTCGCGCAGCGTCGGTGGTGCTCCAGTTCATCGTCGGACACCTCTGCGCCGCCGCGGACGAGCTCGGAGACTCCCTGCACCGCCGAGGGGTCACCTGCGGCGGGGGTGGTGGTCGCGGTGGTCGCGGTCAGGTTCTGGGTCGCGCCGTCGGTCGCGTCGTCGACTTCGTCGTCCAGCACCCAGACGCGGATCGAGAGGTCGGCGCGGTCCGCCGCGGCGACGACCCGTTCCCCGAGCGCACCGTCGCCGACGAACGCGGCCGCCGGGCGCATGTCGGCGAGCACCGCCTCGATGTGCGCGTCGACGGAGGTCTCGTAGATCGGGACCACGACCGCGCCGACGAAGAGGGCCGCGAAGTCCGCGACCGCCCACCGGTACTGCGTCGGCGCCGCGATCAGCACCGCGTCCCCCTGCTCCACTCCAGTGGCGATGAGTCCCTTCGCCCACGCCGACACCTGCTCGACGAACTCGCGCGTCGTGACCGGGCGCCAGGCATCGCCTTCCGCGCTGTCGGGATCGCCGGATGCGGCGGGCGTCTCGAACGCGACGTGATCGGGCGCCGCATGCAGGCGCTGCATCACCAGGTCGGTGACGTTGCTCAGGTCCGACAGAGTGACGAGCGACGGCGAGCTCGAGACCGCTTCGATCGGGTTCGAGCCCACGGGATCATCTGCGGAAGGCGGCATCTCGGTCTCCGATCCAAGTTTTACTAACCCAGAGTGTACCTTACGCCAGGCATAAGAAAATACATCCGCTTCGAGGATACCCGCCGGGACGGACCGAACCACCGCGGGCGAACCGCGGCTGGCCGCGGCTGGCACCCGACTCGAGACGTGTCGACCACAGAACGGCTCCGCGAGCATCGCCGAACGTCGAATACCACCATCGGATCGAGGGAAGTCCCCGGAGCGAACGCGCGCTCAACGGGGTGCGAAATACGGGGCGCATGAAACGGAGGGATCCGCAGGCGCAGGCGAGCCACCCAGGACCGAGCGATCGCAAGAACTGCGTGAGGATACAAAAGAACCCCCACCATGTAGAAGCTAGGTGGGGGTTCGGAGCGGGCGTAATACTCCCGCAGTGGCTCCGACGGGCGTCGATCCCGTGACCTCACGATTTTCAGTCGTGCGCTCTACCAACTGAGCTACAGAGCCGGACGATCACATGGCGATCGCCGGAGATGAAGAAACCCTTCCAACGGAAGGGTTCTTCATCATGGCGACCCTGACGGGACTTGAACCCGCGACCTCCGCCGTGACAGGGCGGCGCGCTAACCAACTGCGCCACAGGGCCATGGTGTATTCAATTGTAGTTTGGTGCTAGTGACCCCAACGGGATTCGAACCCGTGCTGCCGCCGTGAAAGGGCGGTGTCCTAGGCCGCTAAACGATGGGGCCGAGAGGCTTTCACCTCACTGGCTACCGAGTAGATATCTTATGCAGGGTTCGGCTGTCGATGCAAATCGGGGCCCCTTCGGCCGGGATCCCTGGCGTGTCGCGGCTCTATGACTGGGATCGCGTCGGCGCCCGAAGCACGGCTCGCTCCCCGCACGAAGCGGAACGCCCCGGGCGGAAGGAGCCCGGGACGTTCCAGTTCGGGGAAGTTCAGGAAGGTTCAAGAAAGCTCGGAGAACCAGCGGGGAGGGATCCCGGGAACCCCGGAGCACCTCGCGGTGCCCAGGAGTCCCCAGGAGCCCTCAGGAGGCCGCTCAGCGCTCCTGCGAGCGGCGCCGCAGGACCGAGGCCCAGCAGAGCGCCAACAGGCCGGAGAGGGCCAGCAACGACTCCAGCGCGACCAGCGCACCGTTCGAGTCGCCACCGGTCACCGCGAGCCCGCTCTCGGGCGTCGCAGCCACCGCCGTTGCGTGCACCGCGGTGGTGACCGGCGGCGTCGTGGTCGGCGGCGTCGTGGGCGGCGGGGTCGTCGTGGGCGGCGGGGTCGTCGTCCGCGGCGTCGGCTTCACGGGCGTCGTCGCCGAGGAGCAATCGTTGCCGGGGTTCGAATCGACCGCCGCCGCCGCGGGCGAGGCCAGCAGCTTCGACGGGGCGGAGGCGAACGCGAGCTCCGGCATCGGGACCTCCTCGGTCGGCGCCGGCTCACCGGCCACGCAGGCCGTGTTGGTCAGCGTCGCCGAGTCGGAGGGCAGCGATTCGACCGTCACGTCGAACACCAGCGTCGCGCTGTCGCCCGAGGCGAAGGTCCCGCCGAACGATGCCGACACCGATCCGCCGCTGCCGTTGAGGTTCCATCCGGAGGCCGTGGTCACGGGCGAGGCGAATGTCAGCCCTGCGGGCAGCGAGTCGGTCACCGTCGGGTTCACCGCGGCTCCCGGTCCGTTGTTCGTCACGACGAGCGTGTACTCGATCGTGTCGCCCACCTGCACGCCGCCCTCGGGGGCCGAGGCCGTCTTGACGATCCCCAGGTCGAAGGGTTCGGGCTTCGGGCACTCGGTGACCGTGATCGTCGCCGTGTCCGCCGGGGTCATCGCGGGACCACCTGCGAGGACCAGTTCCACCGTGTAGCTCTCGGCCGTGTCGACGTAGAGCGTCCGGGTCGCCGAGCTGCCGCCCGCCACGACGGAGGTCGTCGAGATCGGGCCGCCCGAGTCGCTGAGGTTCAGCACGTAGCTCGTGCCGGCCTGCAGGTCGCCCAGCATCACCGTGATCGCGCGGATCCCGTCGTTCTCCGCGGAATCAGGTGCGGGGCACTCCGAGACCGAGAGTTCGATGGTGGGCCGATCGGGGCACGGAGCGAGCTGCACCGTGAACGGCACTGCCGTCGTCTCCTCCGTGCTATCGACGAGGCTCGCCGTATAGCTGCCGGCCCCCGTCAGGGGAACCGAGACCGAGGTGCTGGTCGCGGTCGCCGTGAAGCTCTGCGTCCAGTTCCCTCCGCTCGGCCGCGTGACCGTCACGGTGTAGCTGTCGCCGACCACGAGCCCGGTGAGCGTCGCGCTCCCCGATTCGGGGAGTTCGCCGCCCGGCACGGTGCAGGGCGCGGCGGTCAGCGAGATCGACGGCAGACCGAACGGTGTCGGGCACGGATTCACCGTGAACTCCGTCGTGCCGCTCTTCCCGCTCGCCGAGTCGGTGATCGTCGCCGTATAGGAGCCCGATCCGTTGACCGACATCTGCAGGGTGGCGCTCGTGCCGTTCGAGGTGAACGACTGCGTCGAGACCGGCGAACCGTTCTTCGAGATGACCACCACGTACTCGCGACCGGTGCCGAGGCTGCTGAGCTGCACCGCCACCGTCAGCGGAACGATGCCGTTCGCGGTGGTGCACTGCTGCACATCGATGGCGACCGCGGGCACGGGGACCGGGGTCTGGCAGTTGTTGTTGAAGATCGCCTGCCCGGTCGCGTCCCAGTTCTGACCCGGGAAGTGCCCGGTCACACCGTGATCGTTGTAGTCGAACGGCGGGATGATGTCCCGTCCGCCCTGGTGGCTCATGCCGGCGTGACCGCTGACGTCGCCGTTGGCGTTCGGACTGATCGAGATGAATCCGCCGTTGCCGAGCGCGTGACAGATGCCGATCTTCTTGCCGGGGTTGTCACTGCCGTTGTCGACCTGGGCGGCCGCGGTGTCGGAGCTCGCGGTCTGCGGCGCGGCCTTCGACTGCACCGCGGGAGCCGGGACCGAAGGCGACGGCGCCTTCGGCTCCGTCACCGGAGCCGGCGGAGCCGACGGAGCCGGATCGACCGCGGGAGCCGGATCCGGTGTCGCGGGGGCCGGCGCCGGATCCGGGGTCGTGACCGGCGCGGGCTCGACTGCCGGGGCCGGGGCGGGATCCGGGGTCGTGACGGGTGCCGGTTCGACCACCGGAGTCACCGCGGGTGCGGGGTCGGGGGCCGGATCGGGAACCGCCGCCGGAGCCGGCGCCGCTTCAGGAGTCGCGGCCGGTGCTGCGGGAGCCGCGGCCTCGGTCGTCACGGCCGGCTGCACCGCCGGTTCATCGGACGCCGACGCGGCGGTGGCCGCGAGGGATCCGGGCCCGAGCGACAGCACCGCTGCCGCGAGGAGTGCGGTCGCGGTGCGACCGATTCGATGTGGGCGCCGGTCGTCCGACCTCGAGCGCCTGAGTTGCACGTGCATGAGGATTGCCATCCGTTCTGCTCGGCGCAGATCCGGATGCTCCCGGGTGCCGCGCCCCCTCTTCCGGGGCGCTCGGGATTCGGGTGCCCCCTGAGCAGCAGGGAGCGGCGTTCCGAGGTGCGCGCAGCGGGAACGGGATCGGCGGCGACTCTGCCGCGCATCCCTCGTCCGCAGCTACGGGCTCCACGGCTTGCCCTTCCTCGCCGCGGAACCGTGGTCCCCGATCCGGAGCGACCGTTTCGGGGGTGTGGTCCTGTTCGCAAGGCTAGGAATCGGACGGCTCCGCCGCGTCCGTGCAAATTACGTATTTGCGCCGGCGGAACGCCGAACGCCGCCCGGGCGGACGGAACACGGTGGTTCCATCCGCGCGAGCGGCGTTCGGTTCGTCGCGAAGACGTGCGGCGACGCGCGCCGCGGAGGATCAGGCCTCGGCGCTGAAGCGGCGGGTGCCGTCGACCCAGGTCTCGCGCACGGGGATCTGCGAGATCTCGGCGCCCTCGGTCGCGAGCGGGTCGCCGCCGAGCACCACGAAGTCGGCTCGCTTGCCGACCGCGAGCGATCCGATCTCGCGCTCGCGCCCGATCGAGATCGCCCCCTCGAGGGTGTGGGCACGCAGCGCCGCCTCGGGGCTGATGCGCAGAGAGTCCGGGCCGAGCTGGTGCCCGCGGCGGGTGACTCGGGTCACGGCGGCCTGGATCGCCTCGAGCGGGCGCGGCTCGGCCACGGGCGCGTCGGACGAGATGGTCATGGGGACGCCGGCCGCCTCGAACTCGCCGAGCGGGTTGAAGCGCTCCCCCGGCGTGCCGATGGCCTGCTCCACGCCCTCGCCCCAGTTGTAGTAGTGCTGGGTCTGGTTGACGGGGCGGATGCCGAGCTCGGCCATGCGCGCGACCTCCTCGACGGCCGGGAGGCCGCAGTGCTCGATGCGGTGGCGTGCATCGGCGTCGGGGCGGTCCGCGAGGGCCTGCTCGATGGCGTCGACCACCATCTTGATCGCGGTCGGCGACTGCGCGTGCGTCGCGGTCTGCAGGCCGGCGCTGTGCGCCTTGCGCACGAGCTCGGTGTACTCGCGGGGCTCGTGGTAGAGCTGGCCGGTGCGGCAGGGGTCGCCCACATAGCCCTCGGGGAAGTACGCGGTCCACCCGCCGAGCGTGCCGTCGGCGTACAGCTTGATGCCGGCCGCCGACAGGAACGCGTTGCCGAAGGGGCCGGTGAACCCGAGGTCGACGACCTGGTCGAGCAGGTGCGACAGGAAGTACATCGAGACGCGCATGTTCAGCGCGCCGCGGTCGGCCAGCTCGAGGTAGGCCGCGAACTCGCGCTTCGACACCTGCGCATCGCCGATGGCGGTGACGCCGCCCGCGAGGAACTCGCGCTGCACCAGGTCGAGCTGGCGCTGGTGCTCGGCCGGCTCGTCGCCGAGGTGGAAGTTGGGGCCGTGGTGGCCGATCTTGACGCCGTGCAGGCCCGTGAGCACGTTGCAGGCGGCGTCCGAGAGCTCGCCCGTCAGCTCGCCGTCGGCGTCGCGGAAGAACTCGCCGCCCTCGGGGTTCGGGGTGTCGCGCGTGACGCCGAACTTCTCGAAGGTGAAGCTGTTGACGACGCCGCCGTGGCCCGAGGCGTTCATCAGGTAGACCTCGCGGTCCGTCGCGATCTCGTCGAGCTCGAAGCGGGTGGGGTGGCGACGCTCCTCGAGGTTGCGCTGCTCGTAGCCGTAGCCGCGCAGCGGCACCCCGGCGGGCAGCTTCTTCGCGCCCTCTCGCATGAGCTCGACGATCTCGGGGATCGAGCCGGCCTTCGCGGGCGACACGTCGATCCAGGTGAGCATCTGCCCGTACATGAGCGGATGCGCGTGCGCATCGATGAAGCCGGGCACGATGGTCTCGCCCGGGTAATCGGCACGCACCGCGTCGAGGCCCGCTTCGCGCGCGGCCTGCTCGACCTCGGCGAGGCTGCCCAGCGCGAGGATCACGCCGCGGTCGGTGAGCATGGCCTCGGCCTCGGGCCGCGCGTCGTCGACGGTGAGGATCCGGGCGGCGGTGACGATCGTCGGATCGGAGTCGCGGGCATCGTAGGTGGCGAGCGAGCGCATGTGCGTCCCTTCATCGGGTCGGAGTCTGGGGGCTCCGGCGCACCGGAGCTTCGAGCCGAGAATAGATCAGGGACCCGCGGAGCGCGAGGCGATACGACGTCCCCGTAGTGCCGTTCGCCGCGCTTCTGCAGCACCCTCACGCATATCTGCCGACAATTCGCACCGTAGGGTGTAATCTGACCGCTGATTTGCGACGCGGAGGGGCAGAATCGCGTATCTTGGCGGTCGAGGCGGAACCCGCGAGGAGGAGCACGGATGAACGAACGGGATCACGACTCCTTCGACGCCGCACTGACCCGTGCGCTGCAGGAGGATGGACGCGCGAGCGCCAACGAGCTCGCTCGGCGGCTCGGAACCTCGCGCGACGCCGTCTCGCAGCGGATCCGCGTGCTCGCCGAGACCGGTCGCATGCGCGTCGCCGCCGCGCTCGACCCGCGCTTCGTCGGGCACCGGGTGCTCGTGCACGCGAAGGTCTCGGTCGAGGGGCCCGTCGCCCCGGTCGCGCGCCGCATCGCCGAACTGCCCGAGGCGGTGTTCGTCTCGCTGGTCAGCGGCGAGCTGCCGCTGGTGTTCGAGTCCCGGCACGGCGGCGACGACGAGCTGCACGCCGTGCTCGCCCGCGTGCGCGGGATCCCGGGCGTCCGCGGGATCCGTGTCACCACCTACGCGGAGGTGCTCACCGGGTTCTTCGTCGCGAAGCAGCTCGCCGACATCGCCCTCGACGAGGTCGACCACGAGCTCATTGCGCTGCTGCAGCGTGACGGTCGCATGAGCTTCCGTCGGCTCGCCGACGCCGTGCACCTCGCCCCGTCGTCGACGCGGGCGCGCGTGCAGCGGATGCTCGACGCCGAGGTGTTCCGCATCTCGGCGATGACCTCGGGCGGACTCACCGGTCACCGGATCGCGCTCGGTGTCGGGATCGCCGCGGCCGGCGACACGGAGCCGATCCGGCGCTACATCCTCGACTGCCCCGCCATCGACTTCGCGGCGCAGACGCACGGCGCGCACGACTTCGTCGCGACGGTCGTCGGCTCCGCCTCGGCGACCGTGCTGGGCGTGCTCGAGGAGCTGCGCGCGCTGCCCGAAGTCGGATCACTCGACACCTGGGCGCACTACGACGTCGTGAAGGAGGCCTACCCGCGGGCCTTCGCCCCGGGCGCCGGGCCCGTCGCCGGTTGAGCGGGCAGAGGAACGAGTCGCCCCGTCATCCTGCGCGAGGAACGAGTCGCAGGATCAGCCGGCGATCGCGCGCTGGAGGCGCGAGAACGAGATGTCCTGGTGCAGCAGCACACCGTGATCGGTGCGCTGCTCGAAGGTGAAGCCGAGCTTGCCCTGGCGCAGCACGCCGATGAGGTAGGGCTCGTTGCGGTTCCAGAGGATCCAGGTCGGCTGCCCGTCGGCGTTGTTGCCGAGGAACGTCACCTCGATGTCCTTCTCGCCGAAACGCTGAATGGACGGGACCAGCGCCTGCGTCGAGAGCGCCACCTCGCCCCCGCTCGCCTGCTGCATCTCGCTCATGTCTCGATCCTAACCAACACTGCCCGCCGAATCGCGGGGATTTCGACACCTTTCGGGAACCCGTGTCCGAACGGGCCGGGATCAGGCCCCGGCGAAGAAGCCTCCGGCGGCCTTCGCGAGCCCGTGCAGATCGTCGATGTGCGCGAGCTCGCGCGCCGAGTGCATCGACAGCAGGGGTACCCCGACGTCGACGGTGCGGATGCCGATGCGGGTCGCCGTGAGCGGCCCGATGGTCGTGCCGCAGGGCACGCCGTTGTTCGACACGAACTCCTGCGTCGCGATGCCCGCGGCGGCGCAGCAGCGGGTCCAGAGCGCCGCGCCGTGGGCGTCGCTCGCGTAGCGCTGGTTCGCGTTCACCTTGAGCATGGGCCCCTGGCCGGCGCGCGGCCGCACCTGAGGGTCGTGCCGCTCCGGGTAGTTCGGGTGCACCGAATGCCCGGCGTCGGCCGAGAGGCACCAGGAACCGGCGAACCCGCGGGCGGCCGCCTCGACGTCTGCGCCGAGGCCCGCGCGGAGCCGGTCGAGCACTTCCTCGAGGAACGGGCCCGATGCGCCCGAGCGGCTCTCGGAACCGAGCTCCTCGTGGTCGAAGGCTGCGAGCATGGCGATCGAGTCGGCGGCTGGCTCGGTCTCGACGAGCGCGACGAGGCCAGCCACGACCGAGCTGAGGTTGTCGAGGCGCGGTGAGGCGAGCAGCTCGCTCTCGGCGCCGATGCGGGCCGGCGCCTGCGCGTCGGCGACCCGGGCGTCCATCGCCACGACGTCGGCGACGTCGACTCCGGCCGAGCGGGCGAGCAGTTCGACGGCGGAGACCTCGCCGAGTCCCACGATCGGCTGCGTGTGCCGCTGCTTGTCGAGGGTCAGGCCGTTGTTCACCCCGCGGTCGAGGTGGATCGCGAGCTGCGGGATCCGGGCCACGGCGCCCGTGCGCGCCAGAGCCTCGGAGCCGTCGCGCAGCACGAGGCGGCCGGCGATCGCGAGGTCGCGGTCGAGCCACGAGTTGAGCAGCGGTCCGCCGTAGACCTCGACGCCGAGCTGCGCCCAGCCCTCGGCCTGGGTGTCGGGCTGCGGTTTCAGCACGAATCCGGGCGAATCGGTGTGGCAGCCGAACACGCGCACCGGGCTCGCCGCGTGCACGGCCGACCCTGCGCGCCAGGCGATGAGGGCGCCGTCGCGGCGCACGAATCCGCGGCCCGCGGGCTCGATCCCGAGCCAGGCATCGGCCTCGCGGTGTTCGACGAAGCCGGCCGCGACGAGCGCCTCGGCGAGTGATGCGACCGCGTGGTAGGAGGTGGGCGACGCTTCCACGAACTCCGTGAACTGGTCGATGTAGCGGTCACGATCCTGCAGCGCGGTTCCCATGCTCCTATCCAAGCACTCTTGGCGGTCCGGCGCGCGGCCGGTCACCTGCGGTTCAGGATCCGATCACGACGCCGGTGCGCAGCTCCGCGAGGCGCGCGAGCATCGCTGCGACCTCCTCCGGGTCTGCGACGCGGAACTCTGCGACCGACGGCGCCGTGCCCACGCGGATCGCGGCATCGCCCGGACCGAGGGCCCGGAACGCGTCCTCATCGGTGTCGTCGTCGCCGATCATCACGGCGAAGCCCTCGGGCAGCGCTGCTCGGATGGCCCGCAGTGCGGCCCCCTTGTCGGTATCGCGCACCGACGCCTCGGTCACGAGCTTGCCGTTGCGGAGCCGGAGCCCGCCGAGTTCACCGCGCAGCTCTTCGGCTTCGGCGGCTGCGGCGGCGAGCATCGCTTCCGCCCGGGGGCGCTCGGCCACACCGCGACCGTGCAGCGCGAGACCGAACGGCTTCTGCTCGACCCACGCGCCCGGTTCGGTCGCGGCGTGCCGCTCGAAGAGCTCGCGGACCCGCGCGAAGCGGGCCTCCTCCGCGTCGGTACGCCCGTTCGAGGGCGCCGGCACGCGCGCCGTGCCCGGCAGGCCGGCGAGTTCTGCGCCGTGCGATCCCGAGAGGATCCGCCCGTCGGTGCGCAGACCCGTCGCTTCGAGGTCGGCGACGGAGCGCCCCGAGATGATCGCGACGTCGACTCCCGAAGCGTTCTGCAGCACCGAGAGCGCCTGCTCGGCGCGAGGCAGGATGCGCGCCTGGTCGGGGTGCGGCACGATCGGCGCCAGCGTCCCGTCGAAGTCGCAGGCGACGAGCAGCTGGGATTCGGCGGCGAGCCTGCGCAGCATCGCGTCGAGTCCCGTCGGCAGGAAGATGGGAGTGGTCGGCGGGTGCGCCTGGTTCCCCGCGGCCGACGGGTCGTCGCCCGCGGCGATGTCGGCCTCGGGATCCGGCCCCTCTGCAAGGATCCGCTGCGCGGCAGCGCCCTCGACCGAGCGCAGGAAATCGCTCGACCAGCGCGCCACGTCGTTGCGGAACACGACCTTGCGCATGGCGCGCATGCGCTGCCGCTGCTCGGCCTCGGGCATGCGCAGCGCCGCGACGATCCCGGCCTTGAGCCCGTTGATGTCGTGCGGGTTGACCAGCACGGCCCGGCGCAGCTCGTCGGCCGCCCCGGCGAACTCCGAGAGCACGAGGGCACCGCGCTCGTCGATGCGGCAGGCCGCGTACTCCTTGGCGACGAGGTTCATGCCGTCCCGCAGAGCGGTGACCGCGAGCACGTCGGCCGCGAGGTAGAGCGCCGCCATCTCCTCCCGCGGATAGCCGCGGTGCAGATAGACGACGGGGCTGTGCGCGATGGTGCCGAAATCGCCGTTGATGCGGCCGACCGTCACCTCGATCTCGTCGCGCAGGTGCTGGTAGGCCTCCACCCGCTCGCGGCTCGGGCTCGCCACCTGCACGAGCGTCACCTTCGCGGGGTCGATCTCGCCGTCCTGGAGCAGCTCGGAGAAGGCCTTGAGTCGGTGCCGGATCCCCTTCGTGTAATCGAGCCGGTCGACGCCGAGGATCACGCGCTCGGGATCCCCGAGCTCGGCACGGATCTCGCGCGCTCGGCGCTGCACCGGCTCGCTCGCGGCGAGCGCCGCGAACTCCGCGGCATCGATCGAGATGGGGAACTCCTGCGCGAGGACGTGCCGTTCGGGACCGCCCGAGCCGTCGGCGGCATCGCCGACGAGGATCCGATTGCCGTTGGAGGGAGCCCCGACGTAGCGGCGCACGGCCGAACGGAAGTTGGCGGCGTCGGCGACGCGCTGGAAACCGACGACGTCGGCGCCGATGATCCCTTCGAGCACCTGACGTCGCCAGGGCAGCTGCCCGAAGAGGCCGTGCGCGGGGAACGGGATGTGCAGGAAGAACGCGATGACGAGATCGGGCCGGAGTTCGCGCAGCATGGCGGGCACGAGCTGCAGCTGGTAATCGTGCACCCAGACCGTCGCCCCGGGTTCGGCGGCCTCCGCCGCGGCCTCGGCGAAGCGCCGGTTGACCGTCACGTAGCGATCCCACCACTCGCGGTGGTAGCCGGGCGGCGAGATGACGTCGTGGTAGAGCGGCCAGAACGTGTCGTTCGAGCAGCCCTCGTAGTACTCGGCGAAGTCCTTGGCCGAGAGCGCGACGGGGCGGAGGCGCATGGCGCCGACCGCGAAGGGTTCGAGCTCCTCGTCGATGCTGCCGGGCCAACCCACCCAGACGCAGCCGAGGTCCCGGACCACGGGTTCCATCGCGGTGACGAGCCCGCCGGGAGACGTGCGCCAGCGCACGCTCCCGTCGGGCTCCGTCACGCGATCGACGGGCAGTCGGTTCGACACCACCACGAAGGCGCTGCGGACCGGACTCTCGACTCGTACTGCGGATTCCGACATGCTGCGCCTTTCGTGGGTGGTGCGATTCGAACTGCTCTTCGCGGTGCTACTCCGCGGTCTCGGGCCGTTCGAACGCGACCGCGAACTCGGCGAGCAGGCGGGCCCCGAAAGCGGTGCCTCCGACGGAGCGCCAGAGATCGTCGCGCTCGCTCTCCATGGTGGGGGCGATGTCGATGTGACCCCAGGGCAGGCCGTCGACGAACTCGTTGAGGAACAGGGCAGCGAGGATCGCGCCGGCGTACTGGCCGCCGATGTTCGAGAGGTCGGCGACGTTCGACTTGAGCTGGTCGCGGTAGCGGTGGTCGAGCGGCAGGCGCCAGACGCGCTCGTCGGTGGCGTCGGCGGCGGACTGCAGCTGGGCGGCGACGGCGTCGTTGTTCGCGAAGATCGCGGCGGTGCTCAGGCCGAGCGCGGCCATCGCGTTGCCCGTGAGGGTCGCGATGTCGAGGATCGCGTCGGGACGGCGCTCCTCTTCGGTGGCGAGCACGAGGCCGTCGGCCATCACCAGGCGGCCCTCGGCGTCGCTGTTCTTGACCTCGACGGTCGTGCCGCCGCGGATCGTGAGCACGTCGCCGATCTTGGTCGCACTGCCCGACAGCATGTTGTCGGTGCACATGAGCCAGCCGGTGACTGCGGTCTCGGCGCCGAGGTCGCGCAGCGCGGTCATGGAGCCGAACACGTTCGCGGCGCCCATCATGTCGAACTTCATGCCGTGCATGGCGCTCGACGGCTTCAGGCTGATCCCGCCCGAATCGAACATGATGCCCTTGCCGATGAGCGCGAGGCTCGGGGTCTCGGCGCCGGCGTTCGCCGGGGTGTAGCGCACCTTGATCATGCGGGGCTCGTCGACGCTGCCGGCGTTGACGCCGAGCAGGCCGCCCGTGCCGAGCGCGACGAGCGCGTCGCGGTCGAAGATCTCGACCTCGAGGCCGAACTGCGGCGCGAGGCGCACGGCGACCTCGGCGAACTTCTCGGCGGTGAGGTGGCGGGGCGGGGTGTTCGAGAGGTCGCGCGCGATGGTCGCGGCGCGGGCGAGCGCGGTACCCCGGGCGGCGCCCGCCTCGACCGCGGCCCGGTCGGCGTCTGCGACGACGAGCGTCAGCGATTCGAGCGCGACGGTCTTGGCGTCGGTCTTGAGCTGGTCGTAGCTGTAGCGCGCGAGCACGGCGCCCTCGACGGCGGCCTGCGCGGCCTGCGCGGCGTCGGCGCCCGCTGCGATGAGCGTCGCGAGGTCGAGCGCGAGCGACGGCGACTCGGCGGACGCGCGCGCGAAGGCTGCGACCGCGTCGCGGATCGTGTCGTGGGTCTTCGCGCCGTCGCCGATGCCGACGAGGACGCGCAGCGGGGAGCCCGGCAGACGCAGGGTCTGGCCGGTCTTGCCGCGGAAGCCGGCCGCGGCCAGCAGGTCGCGGTCGACCTCGACCGCGATGTCGCCGTCGACGGGGACCCACACGGGCACGGCCTGCGCGCCGCGCTGGGCGACGGCCTCGTCGACGGTCGCCGCGGGGGCGATGTCGACGCTGCGTGCGAGTGAGGGAACCGGGTCGAAAGCAGGATCAATCACAACTGTCATGATCCTCAGCCTAGCCCGGCCGACCGCCGGTCCGCCGGGAGATTTCCACGGATGGACGGCGCGCCGGAGCGCCAGTTATATTCAATGGAATACATCTGTTCCGACGGAGGTTGCACCGACCATGAGAGCATTCGGATTCCTGTCCTTCGGGCACTACGCGCCCGTGCCCGGCTCGCGCACCCGCACCGCGGGCGACATGCTGCGGCAGACCATCGAGATCGCCGAGGGCGCCGACGAGATCGGCGTGAACGGCGCCTATGTGCGGGTGCATCACTTCGCGCGCCAGGCAGCGTCGCCGATCCCCCTGCTGACGGCCATGGCCGCTCGCACGAAGCGGATCGAGGTCGGCACCGGCGTCATCGACATGCGCTACGAGAACCCGCTGTACCTCGCCGAGGAGGCGGCCGCGCTCGACCTCATCTCCGACGGCCGGCTCGCGCTCGGCGTGAGCCGGGGATCCCCCGAGACCGCTCTGCGCGGCTACGAGGCGTTCGGCTACACGGGATCCGAGGATCCGCGCGGTGCCGATCTCGCGCGCGACAAGTTCGAGCTCTTCCTCAGCGCCGTCGAGGGCGACGCCCTGGTCGACAGCGATCCGCAGATGGCCCCTCCAGGGCGGCTCGCGATCGAACCGCACTCCCCCGGCCTGCGCGACCGCATCTGGTGGGGCGCCGGATCCCGCGCCACCGCCGAGCAGGTCGGCCGCCAGGGGCTCAACCTCATGAGCTCCACCCTGCTGACCGAGGCCACCGGGCAGCCGTTCGACGTGCTGCAGCGCGAGCAGATCGACCGGTTCCGCGAGGCGTACCGCGAGGCGGGCCACTCGGGCGCCCCGCGCGTCTCGGTGAGCCGCAGCGTGTTCCCGCTCGTCTCGGAGGAGGACGAGATGTACTTCGGCCTGCGCGGCCGCGAATCCCAGGATCAGATCGGCGTGATCGACAACTTCCGATCCACCTTCGGCAAGACCTATGCCGACACCCCCGACCGGCTGATCGAGCAGCTGCGGGCCGACGAGGCCGTCATGGCCGCCGACACCCTCATGCTGACGATCCCGAACCAGCTCGGCCCCGAATACAACCTGCACGTGCTGCAGGCGTTCGCCGAGCACGTCGCCCCCGCGCTCGGCTGGAAGCCGAACACCGAGGGCCCGGTGCAGGGGGACGTCGTCGGGGGCTGATCCGCCAAGACCCGGGCGCTGTGGTCGCGATCGTCGAGATGACCCGTTCGCGGGGAATGAGCGCTCATAACCCGCGAACGGGTCATCTCGGTGTCGGTCGGAACGCTTCCAGTAGCGACACGTCAAGCAGCATCGACCGATGTTCGAATCGCGGATGATTGTCCCGGATGTCTCTCTGCGCGTCATGCTCCCTGAGGACGCACCGGCACTTTCGGCGGCCTCCGAACGGAACCGCGAGCACCTCGCGCCCTGGGAGCCTGTGCGTCCCGAGGAGTTCTTCACCGAGGAGTGGCAAGCGCGCGCTCTCGCCCGCCGCTTCGCCTCCGCGGCGGTGCAGGCGATCCTCCACGGCTGACCGCAGCGAACTGCGGGGGCCCAGCGGGTATCGCCCGTTCGGCCAGACTCAGCGACTCCAGACCAGCCGGAACCGCTCGCAGACCACCGGCATGTCCGGTTCGAAGCCCCGCGGGTTCTCGGAGTGCTCGCGCCAGTAGCGCTCGTGCACTTCGCGCCAGTGCGCGAGCGTGCGATCCCCCTCGCCCTCGGCGTGCGCGTGCTCGGCATCGACCTCGTCGAACGGGATCGTGCGCACGTCGGTCGTCTCGATGACCGCGCGCGGGTCACCCGCACCGTCGAGGATGATGCTGAGGTCGCCCGCGGCGGGCAGCGGTTCCTCCGTGGCCTGGTAGTCCCAGAACGACGACGCCGTGCCGGTCTTGGTACCTGCGAGCACGAGCTCGAGCAGTTCGTCGGCGTGCTCCGTCGTCGCGCCGAACGGCCACGCGATGGGCGGCTGCTCGGGCAGGCCGGCGACGGCCGAGCGGCAGAGGATCCAGAATTCGGGGATGGAGACGGGTGCGGGCATGCTCCCAGGCTAGCGAGCCCGACATCACCGGAACTGTAGGCTGCCGCCATGACGCACGCACCGACTCCGGAACCAGCTGCACCGAGGACTGCGCGGATCCCGCTGCCGGGCATCGTGCCCGTCCTCGCCTTCGCATCGCCCCTCCTCCTGCTGCTCGGCCTGATGCTCTTCGGCGGCACTTCGAGCCGTCGCTATTTCGAGGGCGAGCCCTTCCAGGCGACGCTCGGCGTCGTCGCCTTCCTCACCGGTGTCGGTGCGCTGCTCGCGGTGCTGGTGCTCGTGGGGATCCGCACGATGCTCCAGCGGCAGTTCGACCTCGCGTCCGAGACCGCGCACGACCGGCAGCCTCCCCGGACCGATGCGCGCTGAGTCGCCGATGGATCCGCATCCCGTGATCCGAGCGGGCCGGGTGCCCGACGACGTCGAACGCTGCGCCGGGATCTGGGTGCGCGCGCTCGCGGCCCGCGACGGATCGGTCGACTCCGAGACCATGGCCGAACGCGTGCGCGTCGCCTTCGACAACCCGATCGTCCGCTTCGCCGTCGCGACCTCGCCGCGCGCGGGGTTCGCCCTGCTCGAGTCGGGCCGCCCGGACCCCGGGGAGGCATATCTGCACTACCTCGCGGTGGACCCGGGCGGGACCGGGCGCGGGGTCGGCGGCGCGCTCCTGGCGGACGCGATCGCGCACGCCCGGGCGGCGGGCTTCCGTTCGGTCACGCTCGAGGTGCGCTCCGCGAACACGCGCGCGATCGAACTCTACCTGCGCGACGGCTTCGTGCCCGACGGCGAGGCGACCCCGCACCCGACCGCGGGCTATCCGATGCAGCCGTACCGACTCACCCTCGACTGACCCCGGCAGCACTGCTTCGGAGATCAGCACGAGTTCGGACGGGACCGCCGAGGGGCTCCGAAATCGTGCGGATCTCCGAAGCGACGCACTCAGTACGCGGAACCACGCGCACGAAACCACGCGCGCACGAAAAAGCCGGTCGCGGGCCGGGTCCCCCCGACCAGGCCCGCGACCGGAGCTCAGATCTCGACCGCCCGGGCTTCCCGGGCCAGGTACTCCTCGCGCAGTGCGGGGAAGTAGTGGTCGAACATGGGTTCCTCCGTGCCTTCGCACGCAGCAACCAACAAGTCCAGATAATACTCCCATCCGGGACCGATATCTCCCACGTCGGCGTCGTCGTCCAGGTGGTGCACGAAGTGGATCACGCTGTCGTCGCCGTCGGCGAGCACGCGGAGCTCCAGCAGCCAGCCCCCGTCCTCGCCCGAAGTCTGCAGCACGAGCCGATGCGGGGCATCGCAGAGGCGGATCCCGACCTTGATCTCGGGCTCTCCCGATTCGAACGCCATGCGCACGCGCACGGTGCTGCCCTGGCGTCCGTCGCCGTCCCAGTCGCCGAACCACTCGGCCGTCAGCTCGGGGTCGGTGATGCGATCCCACGATTCCTCGACCGACTGCGCGAGCGAGCGCTCGAGCACCAGATTCCGTCCGCGCTCGGTCCGCAGGATCCTGCCCGTCGCTTCAACGCTCATCGCGCGCCCCTCCGCCCGGCCCGCACTGGGTCGACCCGAAGGGTCGCGGGCTCCTGCGCTCCAGAATACGGGATCGGGGGTTCCGTCCGGCCGGAACTTCGGGTAGCCTCTCGGGCATGGAGATCTGACGCAGCCCTGTTCCGCGCCTGAGGCGCCGAGCACGCTGCGCATTCGGATCCCGTTCGGGCCGACGACATTCGTCGTCACCACCCTGCGGCAGTGCTCGACCACGCTTCGAGCTCCGCTCCGCATCGGGATCCGACGCCGGCCCTCCTCGGCAACGCCCGGTGGAACCTTTCGAATCCGTTCCGAGAGGCACCCCATGCCCGCACCCATCCAGACCACGACCGTCGCCACGCAGGCGACTCCCAGTACCTCCGCACGCGGTTCCGGCTCGCCCGGACCCGGACGCCCGCGGAGCACCGCGCCCAGCACCACCTCGGCCGCACGGGCCGTGCAGCACCGCAGCGCGGACGACGCCCGCGACGTGGGCGCCGGCGCGCACCTCGCCGTCTCCGGCGTCTCGAAGGCGTTCGGCGACCGCCGCGTGCTCACCGACCTCACCTTCACCGCGACGCCCGGCGACCGCATCGGCCTGATCGGCGAGAACGGTACCGGCAAGTCCACACTGCTCTCGATCGTCTCGGGCGACCTCGAACCCGACACCGGTTTCGTCCGCCACGCGGGGTCGGTCGGCCGGCTCGCGCAGGAGCTGCCCTACGCCGACGACGACACCGTCGCGCGGGTCGTCGACGACGCCCAGCGCAGCGCCCTCGGCGTGCTCGACCGCATCGAGCGGGCCGCCACGGCGCTCGCCGCGGATCCCGACGACACCGCGGCTGCGGCCGACTACGCGGACGCGGTCGACGAGGCGACCCGCACGGACGCCTGGTCGGCCGGCTCCCTGCGCGGCGAGGTGCTGCACGGGCTCGGGATCGGCGCGATCCCCGAGGCGACGCCCATCGGCGAGCTCTCGGGCGGCCAGCGCCTGCGGCTGGGCCTCGCGGCCCTGCTGCTCTCGGCGCCGCACACCCTGCTGCTCGACGAGCCGTCGAACCACCTCGACGACGCCTCCGCCGCGTACCTCGAACGGGTGCTCGCCGACTGGCCGGGCATCGTCGTCGTCGCGAGCCACGACCGCGCGCTGCTCGACGCGATCACGACGCGCATGATCGACCTCGACGCGAGCCCCGTGCCCGCGGCCGTGCTCGCCGACGCGCGCTCGACCGGTATCGGGGTGGACGCGGCGGGCCCCTTCGCGGGTCCGCTGCGCACCGCGGCCGAGCACGAGATGCTCGAGGCCGACGACACCGAGGATCCGGGATCCGGGCTCGGTACCCGCGTCTGGGGCGTCGGCTTCTCGGCGGCGCGCGTCGAGCGCGCAGCCGAGCTGCGGCGCTGGCGCGAGCGCTACGCGGCCGAGCAGTCGGAGCTCGCCGCGCTCGCGCACGAGGTCGCGGTCGGCGCCCACGAGGTGAACAACAAGTCCGAGTCGAAGTCGGAGTCGCGCATCTCGCGCAAGTTCTACGCCGATAAGGACGCGCGAGTCACCTCCCGGCGCGCACGCAACGCGCGCGGTCGGCTCGCCGAGCTGCAGCGCAATCGCGTCCGCCGTCCGCCGGAGCCGCTGCGCTTCTCGGGGATCCCGGCGCCGGTGCTCGCCACCCCGACGGCGCTCCGCCACGAGGACGAACCGGCGCTGCGCGTCGATCGCATCGGGTTCGCCGGCCGGCTCGCCCCCGTGTCATTCGAGGTGGAGCGCGGTGGCCGACTGCTGCTGCTCGGCCCGAACGGCGCCGGAAAATCGACGCTGCTCACGATCCTCGCGGGGCAGCTCGAACCCACCTCGGGCGAGCTCGAGCGCGCCGAGGGCATGCGGTACGGCTGGCTGCCGCAGGAGGTGCGGTTCAAGCGCACGGAGCGCAGTGCGGCCGACACCTACGCCGCGCTCGTGGGCCGTCGCCACGCCGACGAGCGCCCGCTCGCCGAGAGCGGTCTGCTCGCCCCGCGCGACGTCGACCGCCCCATCGGCGCGCTCAGCGTCGGGCAGCGCCGCCGCGTGGCGCTCGCCGCCCTGCTGATCGATCCGCCCGAGCTGCTGCTGCTCGACGAGCCGACGAACCACCTCTCGCTCACCCTGGTGGAGGAGCTGGAGGCGGCGCTCGCCGATTTCGCCGGCACGCTCGTGATCGCGTCGCACGACCGCTGGATGCGCTCGCAGTGGATCGGCGACACGCTCACGGTGGTGCCCGAGGGCGAGGAGGCGGCCACGGCACTTCGCCCGTCCCGCTAACCGCTCCAGGCGCGCCACAGGCGCGCGAAGTGCCCGTCTGAGCGGTCGAGGAGCTCGGAGGGCGGGGCGCATTCGACGAGCGCCCCGCCCTCGAGCACCGCAACCCGATCCGCGTCGAGCGCCTGGGTCAGCCGGTGCGCGATCACGATCGACGTTCGGCCGCGGCCCACCTCGCGCAGGGCGTCCTCGAGCACCCCGTCCGGCCCCGCGTGGGCGGTCGCCTCGTCGAGCACCACGACGGCCGGATCCGCGAGCAGCACCCGAGCCAGCGCGATCTGCTGGAGCAGCAGGTGGTCCGGCTCGGGGACGGTCCCGAGGCCGTCCGGCAGCGTCCCGGGATCCCGGCCGACCCGACGCAGCGCGGCGGCGAGCTGCCCGTCATCGGCGCCGGGATCGGCCAGCCGGAGATTGTCGGCCACGGTGCCCCCGAACAGATGCGATTCCTGCGTCACGAGCAGCACGGCGGGCCGGGCGGCGGATCCCCCGCGGCCCGGGAGCGAGGCGGTCTCGGCCGGCGCTCCTCCCACCCGGACCGTCCCGGATCCGGGAGCGCCGATCCCAGCGATGAGCCGTCCGAGGGTCGATTTGCCCGAGCCCGAGGCGCCGACGAGCGCCAGGGTCGATCCCGCGGCGATCTCGAGGCTGATCCCGCGGAGCGCGTCGGCCCGGGCCCCCGGGTAGCGGTAGGACGCGGACTCGATACGGATCGTGGCGTCCTCGACGGGATGCGTCTCCGCTTCGGCGCGCATGCCGGCGAGCTGCCGCACGCCGACGAGGCGTTCGAGCCCGGCGAGGGCCCGCTGCAGATCGTCGATGCTGCCGAGCAGCCCACCGATCGGCCCGAAGAGCCGGTGGAAGAACAGCGCGCCGGCGGTGACACCGCCGATCGAGAGGGCCCCGGCGCCCGCCCGTACGAACCCGATCGCGAGCACCGCGCCGAGCCCCACGAACTCCGCGAGGTTCAGCCCGCCGACGAATCGGTTGCGCGCCCGCGCCGCGTCCCGCTGCGTCTCGACCGCGCGCAGGCTGGCCTCCGAGATCCGGCCGAGTCGATCCCGCTGCAGGCGGTGCGCGCGCACCGTGTCGGCGCCGGACACGGAGTCGATGATCACCTGCCCGCGCAGCGCTTCCTCCCGCCGCAGCCGCGTGTAGATCGGGCGCGATCGGCGCAGGAAGCGGACCGTGATCCAGACCTGGATCGGCACCGCGAGAAGCGCGCCGAGCGCGAGCCACGGGTCCACCGCGGTCAGCCCGACGGCGGTCAGCACGATGGTGAATCCGGCCTGCAGGAATCTCGGGAGCACCCCGGAGACGGCGTCGGTCACGGCCTCCACATCGCCGGTCACCCGGGCGACGATGTCGCCGCTCCCGGCCTCCTCCACCCGGCCGAGGTCGATCGAGAGCGCTGCGGCGAACACGTCTTCGCGCAACCGGGCGAGTGCCCGCTGCAGGCACCCCACGAGCAGGATTCCACCGCCCCACTCGAGCGCGGCCGCGACCGCACCGGATCCGAGCAGGGCGGCGCAGCGCAACGCCAGTTCGCCGGGGTCGCGCCCGCCGATCACCGCGTCGACGAGCGAACCGAGCAGCCAGGGCACGAGCAGGCCGGCCGCCGCGCCTGCGGCGAGCAGGAGCGTCGCGGCGGCGAGCCGCCAGGGATCCCGGAGCAGCAGTCCCATCGACGCCCGGGCGGTCTCGCGCGCGGAGGCCACCGGAAGCGCGCGCATCACCGCGACGCTCCCGCGCGCTCCGGGCGTTCCGGGCCGTCCGGATCGAGCACGGTCGCGCAGGCGTCGAGGAGCCCCCGGCTCCCGGTGATCACCAGGATCGGCCTGCCGAGCTCCGCGAGACGCTCGGCGACGCGCTGCTCGGTCACGGGGTCGAGAGAGGTGGTCGGTTCGTCGAGCACCACGGCGTCGCCGCCCGCGTGCAATGCGCGGGCGAGGAGCACGCGCTGCCGCTGCCCGCCCGACAACCGCGCTCCCCGCTCGCCGACGTCGCCGTCGAGCCCGCCGAGCTGCTCCACGACGTCCTCGAGCGCCGCGGCGCGCACGAGCTCGGGATCCACCGTCCCGCCGCACGACACGTTGTCGCGGAGCGACCCGCTGAACAGCACCGCGTCGTGGGGCGGAGCGACGATCCGGGCCGAGTACCGGTGGGGGCCGAGCGCGAGCGCGTCGTCCCCGCCGGCCCGCAGCTCGCCGGGTCGAGGGGGACGGCGGAAGCCCAGCCGGTCGGAGGCGTCCCGCGCGGCGGCGGCCGTGCGCACGCGGAGCCCGACGAGCCCGGATCCGGACGGGAGGACGAGCGGGGCTCCCTCCGCCGGGTGCCACCGGAGGGGCTCCGCCGCGGCCGGATCCGCGCAGTGCGCATCGTCAGCCGGGTCCGCGCCGAGCGTGTCGTGCGCCGCCGGCAGCGCGTACGGCTCGGCGACGAGCGCGTGGAGGCGCTTCGTCGAGGCCCGCTTGTGCGCCCAGTTCGCCCCGAACGTACCGACGTGATCGAGCGCCGCCTGCAGGAACTGGGCGAGCCCCACGACGGTGACGAGCTGCCCCGGGGTGATCCGCCCCTGGGCCGCCAGCCAGGCCGCCGCGAGCGCGAGCGCCGCGAGATAGGCGACCGACACGGCCCCACTGACCGCCTGGTAGGTCAGCAGCATGCGCGCCGCCGCGACCGCACCGCGCCGCGATGCTTCGCTCGCAGCCCCGTAGCGCATCACGGCCTCGTGCTGGGCTCCGAGCCCGTGGACCGTGCGCAGCCCCGCGAGGGTGTCGGCGGCGACCTCGCTGGCCCGGGCGACCGAGGCCTGCTCCGCCATGCCGATGCGCTCGAGCGGGCGCGCGAGCGCCTGCATCACAATGAGCACGAGGGCCGCGCCGAGCAGCACGCCGAGCCCCAGCGGCACCGAGATCGCGATGAGCACCCCCGAGGACACCAGCACGGCCGCGATGGTCGCCGCCTGCTGGACGATGCTCCACGCGACTCCGGCGACCCGGTAGGTGTCGCTCGTGACGATGGAGAGCACTTCGCCGTCGGCGCGTCGCCGCCTGATCCGATGCGGATGCAGCACGCGCGCGACGGCGAGCTGGCGCAGCGCATGCTCCCCGCGTCCGTAGACGCGCACCATGCCAAGGGAGGCGCTCTGGTAGCTGGTCGTCAGCACGGCGAAGACGCCGCCGAGCACCGCGAGCCAGACGAGGAGGGCGACCGGGTCGTTCGGTTCGATCGCCCGGTCCACGATCACCCCGATGAGTACCGGCACGGCGGTCTCGCACGCCTGGTGCACCATGAGGCCGACGGCGCTCCAGGCCAGGCGGGTTCCGCGTCCCTCGCGCAGCAGGGCGAGGCGCAGCATCGCGCGGATCCGGAGATGCTCCGGTGGACTGTTCGACTCGTTCATCGGCCCCCACCGTAGTGTCGCGGGGTTCGGACCGCGCGACAGGCTGTGTTTCGAATCGGACATCGCTAGGCTGAGTCACCAGCCCGAGGAAAGGACGAGCGTGCAGAGACCGCCCGACGCCGCAGCCGGCTCCGATGTGCCCGCGCACCGCCGCATCGTGCCCGAGGGGTTCCTGCTCACCACCCGGGCGCTCGGGTACCGCTACCTCGACGATTCCGACGGCTGCCGCGAGGAGGAGCACCTGCACGACGAGCACACGGTGCTCTGGCCGGAACGCGGCATCGCCGATGTGCAGGTGTCGGGCCGCACCTGGCGTCTGGCGCTCGGCCAGGGGCTCTGGGTGCCCGCAGGCACTCCGCACGCCGCCGGCCGCGACGCGAGTTCGACGTTGTGGGCGAGCTACATCCTCGCGGAGGCCTGGCCGCGGGAGGTCGGGACGGTCGGACCGGTGGCCGTGAACGCGGCGCTGCGCCACCTGCTGATCCACCTCGCGGCGACCGCGATGCCGCGGGATCAGCGATTGCGGGCGCAGTCCGTGTGCATGGACCTCGTGACCGCCGAGACCCGTCCGACCGTGCAATTGCCGCTCCCCCGCGACCCGCGCATCGCGAGCATCGCCGCGGCGATCATGCGGGATCCGGCGGACGACCGCTCGATCGAGCAGTGGGCGACGCTCACGGCGCAGAGCGCCCGGACGATCGCGCGCGGATTCCGGGCCGAGACGGGCCTGACCTTCAGCCAGTGGCGCACCGCCGCCCGGCTGGCCCGCGCCGCGCAGCTGCTCGACGAAGGGCTTCCGGTGGGCGTGGTCGCCCGTCGGGTGGGCTACGCGACGAACAGCGCGTTCACCGCCGCGTTCAAGCGGGTGATGCGCGAGACCCCGCGCGAGTTCGCACCGTCCGGCGCGATCTGACGTCGCACGGAGCACCGCTGTCTGGTGCGCGACGAAGCGTGTCCGGACCCCGCAACGACGGATCGCTAACATCGGATCTTGATTAGGGTAGCCTTCCCTACCTTCCGTGTCCGTTCGAAACGAAAAGGTGCCTCCATGTCCTGGCTCCGCCGATCCGCCCCCATCGCAGCGCTGCTCGCCGCAGTGCTCGCTCTCTCCGCTTGCGCGGGCGGGGGCTCCTCCGAACCCGCGGCGGACACGACGGGCGGCGCGGGCTTCCCGGTCACCATCGAGCACGTGCACGGCAAGACCGAGATCCCGGCGAAGCCGAAGCGCATCGTCACGATCGGCTGGATGACCGAGGACATCGTCGCGGCGCTGGGCACCGCACCGGTCGGCGTGCCCTCCGCGTGGGGCGGCGACAAGGACGGCTTCACCCCCTGGTTCCGGAAGCAGGTGACCGAGGTGCTGAAGGCCGACCTGCCGACGGTGCTCAAAGAGGGGGAGGATCCCGACTTCGAGCAGATCCTCTCGCTGCAGCCCGACCTGATCCTCGCACCGCACTCGGGCGTCACCGAGACCCAGTACCAGCGGCTCAGCGAGATCGCGCCGACCGTCGCCTACGCCGAACGCCCCTGGACCTCGGGCTCCTGGGAGGAGCTCACCCGCACCGTCGCGACCGCGCTCGGCGAGAAGGCGCTGGGCGAGAAGCTCATCGCGCAGACCGAGGACCGGATCGACGCGGCCGTACAGGCCCACCCCAAGCTGCGGGGCACCGACTTCCTCTACGGGCTCACCCTGCCCGAGGGCTCCACCGAGCTCGGCCTCTACATCTCGAAGGACCCGCGCGTCGCGTTCCTCCGCGAATTCGGACTCGTCGACTCCCCCGATCTCGGCAAGGCACTCGGCAACATCGGCAGCGACGACTTCTACGGCGCCGTCAGCCTCGAGAAGCTCGGCGAGATCAAGACCGACCTCTTCGTCGGCTGGTCGCGCTCCGCGTCCGAAACGAAGGCGACGCTCGCGAACCCGGTGTTCTCGCGCTGGACCCCGATCGCCGACGGCCGCTTCTACTTCATCGAGGACGAGACGATGGGCATGGCGACCAACGGTCCGACGGTGCTCAGCATCCCCTGGGCGATCGACGCGGGCTTCGTCGATGAGCTCTCGAAGGCCACCCAGGGCGGCTCGGTCGTGCGTCCGGCGAAGCCGTAAGGCCCGCGATGCGTTCGAACGCCCGCGCGACCGGCGTCCCCGAGGCGGCCCCCGAGGTCTACGTCCCGCGCGTCCACCGGGCCGAGGTCACCGCCGTGCGCGTGCTCGGCCCGGGCATGTCTCGCGTCACCTTCGCCGGCGACGACCTCCGCGACTACCCGACCACCGGGATCGGCGACGAGTACGTCCGTCTGTTCTTCCCCGACGCACCCGACGACGAACTCCGGATGCCGGCCGTCGACGGCCGCGGCTGGAGCTACCCGGAGGGGGTCGAACCGATGGAGATGCGCACCTACACGATCCGGGATCGTCGACCGGGAGAGATCGACATCGACTTCGTCCTGCACGACGGCGGCATCGCCGCGGAATGGGCGAAGCAGGCGAGCCCCGGCCAGGCCATCGCCCTCAACCCGCCGACGGCGCTCTACGAGCGGCCGACGCACGCCACCCACCAGCTGCTCGTCGCCGACGAACCGGCGCTGCCCGCGGCGCTCCGCATCGCAGAGCTCACCGCGGGATCGGTCGCCACGACCATCATCGCTGAGGTGCGCAGCGCCGAGCACGAGCTCCTGCCCGAGCTGCCGGCGGGGGTCGACGTGCGCATCGTCTGGGTACGCGGCACGGGCAACGGGCACGCGCCGAGCGCCCTCGTCCCCGCGCTCCGCAAGGTCGCCGCCGGGCCCGACGTCTACGTCTGGGTCGCCGGCGAAGCCAGGCTCACCCGCGAGGCGCGCAAGCACCTGCGCCACGAGCTCGGGCTCCCGGCCGACGCGTACAAGTGCATCGGGTACTGGACCGAGCGCGGTGAGGAGTGGGAGGCGCGCTACGCGGCCCAGGGTCCCGAGTTCGACGCGAAGATCCAGGCGCTCTACGACAGCGACCGGGACATCGAGGACATCATCGACGACGTCTCCCGCCTCTTCGAGGCCGCCGAGCTGTGACCACGCACCCGATCACCGCCGAGGCGTCGGCCGCGCGCGAGGCCCCGGGAGGACTCGCGCGCGGCAACGCCGCGCGCACCGCCGGACTGCTGATCGCCATCGCGGTGCTCGTCGCCTGCGTGTTCTTGAGCATCGGAGTCGGTGCTCGCGGCATCGCGTCGGGCACGATCTGGGACGCGGTGTTCGCCTTCGACCCCGCGAACGACGAGCACGTGATGGTGCGCGAGCTCCGGATCCCCCGCACTATCACCGGCCTCGCGGTCGGACCGGCGCTCGGGCTCTGCGGCGCCCTGATCCAGTCGTTCACGCGCAATCCGCTGGCCGACCCCGGGATCCTCGGCGTGAACGCCGGCGCCACCTTCGCCGTCACCCTCGCGGTCGGCCTCCTCGGTGTCACCGAGCCCCTCGGGTACGTCTGGTTCGCCCTCGCCGGAGCCGGCATCGTCACGATCGTCGTGTACCTGCTCGGCTCCATCGGCGGCACCCGGGCGACCCCGGCGAAGCTCACGCTCGCGGGCGTCGCGATCAGCGCGGCGCTCGGCGGGGCCACGACCGCGCTGACCCTCGCGAATCGGAGGACCTTCGACGATCTGCGGTTCTGGGGTGTCGGATCGATCGGCGGGCGCGACCTCGAGACGGTGCTGTCCTTCGCACCGTTCCTCGTGGTCGGCGCTGTGCTCGGCCTCGCGACCGCACGATCCCTCAACGCGCTCGCCCTCGGGGATGAGCTCGGCGCCGCACTCGGCGTTCGAACGGCCCGCGTCCGGGTGGTCGTGATCGTCGCGGTCACGCTGCTCGCCGGAACCGCGACCGCGGTCGCCGGACCGATCGCGTTCGTCGGCCTCATGGTGCCGCACGCCGTGCGCTGGTTCGTGGGGCCAGACCAGCGTTGGATCTTCCTCTACACCCTGGTGGTATCGGCGATCCTGCTGCTGGTCTCGGACGTCCTGGGGCGGATTATCCTGCCGAGCGGCGAGCTCCGCGTCGGACTCGTCACGGCCATCGTCGGCGCACCCGTGCTGATCCTGCTCGCACGCCGGAGGACGGTGAGCGGACTGTGACGCTCGGACGGACCATCCACCGGGGGTACCCGTCGACCGTGCGGCGGCACGCGAAGGCGAACCCGGATCGCGGCTACCGCGCCATCGCGCTGCGCCGCGGACGCTTCTCGGGCGTCGTGCCCGCACGCACCCTCACCGTGTGCGCAGCCCTGCTGCTCGGGGTCCTGGTGCTCGGCGTCGTCGCTCTCGGGATCGGCACCGTGCCGCTGTCGCCCGATCGGGTGATCGGCGCGTTCCTCGGCACCGGCGACCCGCAGTCGAGACTGCTCGTGCTCGGCTGGCGCCTGCCCCGCGCGCTCTTCGCCGTGGCCGCCGGTGCGGCGCTCGCCATCTCCGGCGCGATCTTCCAGTCGCTCACGCGCAACCCCCTCGGATCCCCCGACGTGATCGGGTTCTCCGCCGGCTCCTACACCGGCGCGATCATCGTGATGCTCGCGCTCGGATCCACCCGCTACCTCGATGTCGCAGCCGGATCCCTCATCGGGGGCGGCGTCACCGCCGCCTGCGTCTACCTGCTCGCCCTGCGCCGCGGCACCCTGCAGCCGTTCCGCCTCATCATCATGGGGATCGGCGTCGCCGCGCTGCTCTCGTCCGTGAACTCGGCCCTCATGATCTTCGTCGATTCCGAGACTGCGATGCTCGGAGCGGTGTGGTCGGCGGGATCCCTCAACGGGCTCGGCACGGCGCAGCTGCTGCCGATGGTGCTCGTGCTCGCGGTGCTGCTCATCGGCGTCGCCGCGCTCGCGACGCCGCTGCGCCAGCTCGAACTGGGCGACGACGCGGCGCGGGCGCTCGGCACCCGCGTCGGGCTCGCCCGGGTCGGCGCCGTGATCCTCGGCGTCGCGCTCACCGCGCTCGTGACGGCCGCGGCCGGGCCCATCGCCTTCGTCGCGCTCGCGGCCCCGCAGATCGCGCACCGGCTCACCCGCGGATCCGGGCTGCAGCTCATCCCGTCGGCGCTCGCCGGCGCCCTCGTGCTGCTCGCCTCGGACACCCTCGCGCAGCGCCTCGGGTTCCCCGTCGGCGTGATCACCGCGTCGCTCGGCGGCGTCTACCTGGCCTGGCTGCTGGCCGATGAATTCCGGAGGAGAAGATGAAGAACCGCGAACCGGACCCGCTGCACGCGCCCGACGGAGCGAATGCGCTCACCGCCGCCGGCCTCACCGTGGGCTACGACGGCCGGATGATCTGCACCGGGGTCGATCTGTCGATCCGTGACGGCTCCTTCACCGCGGTGATCGGGCCGAACGCGTGCGGCAAGTCGACCCTGCTCCGCGCGCTCGCCCGGATCCTCCCGCGCGAGAGCGGCTCCGTGCTACTGGACGGGCGCGAGATCCTCGACCTGCCCGCAAAGGAACTGGCTCGACGTCTCGGGCTTCTCCCCCAGACCTCGATCGCGCCCGAGGGAATCCGCGTCGCCGACCTCATCGCGCGCGGCAGGCACCCGCACCAGCGACTCTTCGATCGCTGGTCGGCGGCCGATGAGGCCGCGGTGGTCCGCGCGCTCGACGCGACCGGCACCACCGAACTGTCCGGCCGGCTCGTCGACGAACTCTCCGGCGGGCAGCGCCAGCGCGTCTGGCTCGCCATGGCGCTCGCTCAGGAGACCCCGCTGCTCCTGCTCGACGAGCCGACCACCTACCTCGACATCGCCCATCAGTACGCCCTGCTCGAGCTGTTCGAGCGGCTGCGGGCCGCGCACGGACGGACGATCGTCGTCGTGCTGCACGACCTCAACCAGGCCGCGCGCTACGCGAGCAACCTCGTGGTGATGCGCGAGGGCGAGGTCGTCGCATCGGGCGCGCCCGCCGAGGTGCTCACCTCGGATCTCGTCGAGGAGGTCTACGGGCTGCCCTGCCGGGTCGAACCGGACCCCGAGACCGGGGCGCCCATGGTGATCGCGCGGCGCGGGCTCGCGGCGGCCGCCGAGCGGCGCGCAGCAGCCTGAACCGAGGCCGTCCCGGGGCCGGGACCGGGCAGTCGCGACGGACCTCGGATTACGTCTGGACGAAGTCGAGGATCCGGCTCGGCAGCCCCTGAATTGGGGGTTCTCACTCTCTCGCGAGGCTTGTTACGGTTGACCGTCCCCGCCCGAGAATCCCCGATGAGGAGCCATGTCAGACGTCGATATCTCACGTCCGCACGACTACGACCACAGCCACGCCGACGTCTCGTCGGGCTGGCTGCGCGCCTCCGTGTTCGGCGCGATGGACGGGCTCGTCTCGAACCTCGGACTCATCACCGGCATCGCCGCCGCCGGCGCCGCGCCGGGCATCGTCGCGATCACCGGCATCTCGGGCCTCATCGCGGGCGCGATCTCGATGGCCCTCGGCGAGTTCACCTCGGTGCGCACCCAGAACGAGCAGCTCGACGCGGAGGTGCTGACCGAACGCGCCGCGCTCGAGCGCAACCCCGTCGGCGAGGAGGCGGAGCTCGCCGCGCTGTTCGCCGGGCTCGGCATGGACGAGCCGACCGCGAAGCAGGCGGCGTCGCAGGTGCACGGCGATCACGAGCGGGCGCTGCGCGTGCACCTCGCGCACGAGCTCGGGCTGCACCCGGAGGAGAAGCCGTCGCCGTGGGTCGCGGCGATCTCGTCGTTCATCGCATTCAGCATCGGTGCGCTGATCCCGATCCTGCCGTTCCTCTTCGGATTCGGCACGCTGTGGAGCGGCCTCGCCTTCGGCGGCGCCGGCCTGCTGCTCGCCGGCGGGCTCGCGGCCTCGTTCACCCGCAAGAACCGGGCGCTCGGGGCCCTGCGCCAACTGCTGTTCGGCGGCATCGCGGTCGCCGTCACCTACGCCGTCGGCACCGCGCTCGGCGTCTCCTCGATCGGGTAGTCCCGAGGGCTCCGCGCGCGGCGCGTTCATCGCCTCCACCCAACCCGACCCCGCTTTTTCGGACCTCCGGACGGAACGAACGCGCTCGATGCTCAGCAGGATGGTGGCACCGCGTTCACGATCCGAGGAGCACCGATGCCCGCACGCCCAGCACCCGTCCTGCGCGACGGGCTCCTCGACGTCGCAACGATGACCGACGAGGTGCTCGAGCTGGTCCGCTGCGAGTCGCCCTCCGACGACCTCGCCGCGGTCGCGCGCAGCGCCGACGCCGTGGACGGCCTCGGCTCCCGCTTGCTCGGCCGCCGCGCCGAACGGATCGAGATCGACGGGGTCACCCACCTGCGCTGGCGCTTCGGCGGCACCCCCCGCGTGCTGCTGCTCGGCCACCACGACACCGTCTGGCCCGTCGGCTCCCTGCCCGCGCACCCGGCGGAGGTCCGCGACGGTCGGCTCACCGGCCCGGGGTCCTTCGACATGAAGGCCGGGATCGTCATGGCGTTCCACGCCATCGCCGCGCTCCCGTCCCCCGACGGGGTCTCCCTGCTCATCACGGGCGACGAGGAGCCCGGATCCCCGACCTCGCGCGCGCTCATCGAGGACGAGGCGCGAGGCTGCGCCGCCGCCCTCGTGCTCGAGGCCGCCGCCCCCGGGGGCGCGCTGAAGACGGAGCGCAAGGGCGTCTCGCGATACGAGGTGCATGTACGGGGCCGCGCCGCGCACGCGGGCCTCGAACCCGAGCGGGGTGTCAACGCGACCCTCGAACTGGCGCATCAGGTGCAGGCGGTCGCGGGGATCGGGGCGCCCGGGATCGGGACGACCGTCACCATGACCCGCGCCGAGGCCGGGACCACGTCGAACACCGTGCCCGCGCGCGGGCACTTCGCCGTCGACGTGCGCGCGACCTCCGCCGCCGAGCAGCAGCGCGTGCACGCCGAGATCGGCGCGCTCGCGGCCCATCTGCCCGGTGCCTCCGTCGAGGTGCTCGGCGGAGTGAACCGCCCGCCGCTCGACCTCCGGTCGTCCCGGGCGCTGTTCGCGCGCATCAGTCGGATCGCCGACGAGCTCGGCCTCGGCCCGCTCGAGTCGATCGCCGTGGGCGGCGCGTCCGACGGCAACTTCACCGCGGGGGTCGGCACGCCCACCCTCGACGGGCTCGGCGCCGTCGGCGGCGGCGCGCACGCGGACGACGAGCACGTGATCGTGTCCGAGCTCGAACCCCGGGCGCGGCTGCTCTCGGCGCTCGTCGCCGAACTGCTCGTCGACACCGGAACCGGCGCCGGAACCGGAACCGGCACCGATACGGAAACCGGCGCCGCCGGCACCGGGCCCGGCGAACGGATCGACCGTGCGTAGCGACGCGCCTCGCCCCGAGGCCGATGCCCGCCTCGCCGAGCAGCGCTCGGGCATCGCGATCCGCGAGCTCGACGACATGCGGTCGCTCACGGCGGTGCAGCGCCTCTACGAGGCCGTCTGGCGCACCGGGCCCGCCGGCACCCCGGTCACGGCCGATCTGCTGCGCGCGCTCGCGAAGTCGGGCAACCCGGTGTTCGGCGCGTTCGACGGCGACGAACTGCTCGGCGCCTGCTTCGGGTTCTGCTCGCCGCCCGACACCGCGAACTTCCACAGCCATATCGCGGGGGTGACGGCGAGCGCGCAGGGGCGCAGCATCGGGCTCGCGCTCAAACTGCGGCAGCGCGCGTGGGCGCTCGGGCGCGGCATGCGCAGCATGACCTGGACCTTCGATCCCCTGATCCGCCGCAACGCCGTGTTCAACCTGGCGAAGCTGGGGGCGGAGCCGGTCGAGTACCTCACCGACTTCTACGGCCAGATGGACGACGACGTGAACCGCGGCGACGCGAGCGACCGGCTGCTCGTCCGCTGGCATCTCGACCGCCCACTGCCCACGTACAGCGAGCGGGTCGTCACGCTTCCGCCGGGCGCGATCCGGATCCCGGTGCCCGCCGATGTCGAGGCGCTCCGGCTCGACGACCCGCTGCGCGCCGCCGAGTGGCGGCTCGATCTGCGCCGCGAACTCGGCGCGCGCATGGCGGCCGGTGCCGCCGTGATCGGGTTCGCCCGCGACGGGCACTACCTGGTCATCCCGGCGGCCGCATCGACCGCTCCGCCGGCGGCCGCTCAGACCCCCGCAGAGAAGCAGGAGACCCCATGAAGCTCGCAGCGTTCGAGACCCGCGTCGTCGAGATGCCGCTCGTGACCCCGTTCCGCACCTCGTTCGGCACCGAGACGGTGCGCCAGGTGCTCGTGGTGCGCGCCGAGACCGACGAGGCCGAGGGCTGGGGAGAGTGCGGTGCCAGCGAGGCCCCGCTCTACTCGTCGGAGTACACGGAGGGCGCCGCAGCCGTGATCCGGGACTTCTTCGTCCCGGCGCTGCGCAAGGCGCAGCGCGATCTCGGCGACGCGTTCGACGCGCACCGGGTCGCCCCCGCGCTCGCCCCGTTCAAAGAGCACCGGCTCGCGAAGTCGGCGCTCGAGACCGCGATCCTCGACGCGCAGTTGCGCGCCCGGGGCGTCTCGTTCGCCTCGGCGCTCGGCGCGGTGCGGGAGTCGGTGCCGTGCGGCGTCTCGCTCGGCATCACCGACACGATCGATCAGCTGCTCGACACGGTCGCGGCATCGCTCGACGCGGGCTACGTCCGCATCAAGCTCAAGATCGAGCCGGGCTGGGACCTGGATCCCGTGCGCGCCGTGCGCGAGCGCTTCGGCGACATCGACCTGCAGGTCGACGCGAACGCCGCCTACCGCCGCAGCGACGCGCGCCTGCTCGCGAAGCTCGACGCGTTCGACCTCACGCTGCTCGAGCAGCCGCTGCCCGCCGACGATCTGCTCGGCCACGCGGCGCTCGCCCGCGAGATCACGACCCCCATCTGCCTCGATGAATCGATCACCTCCGCGCGGGCTGCGGCCACCGCGATCGAGCTCGGCGCCGTCCGCATCGTCAACATCAAGCCCGGCCGCGTCGGCGGCTACCTCGAGGCGCGCCGGATCCACGATCTGTGCTCGGCGCACGACGTGCCCGTCTGGTGCGGCGGCATGCTCGAGACGGGGATCGGCCGGGCTGCGAACGTGGCCCTCGCCGCGCTCCCCGGCTTCCTGCTTCCGGGCGACACCTCCGCCTCGGAGCGCTACTTCGCGACGGACCTCACCGAGCCGTTCCGTCTCGAGCGGGGGCGCATCGCCGTGCCGACCGGGCCCGGCCTCGGCGTCACCCCGATCCCCGAGGTGCTCGACCGGTTCACCGTGCGACGGGATCGCCTGCCCTGCTAGCCTCTGGCTGCTGAGCACGCGACGAGCCGCACCCGCGCAGGGCTGATCTGGAGGGCGAGATGACCGGACGACCGGCGACCCATCGGCCGCAGACGAGCCTGACGCGCGTGCTCGAGGAGTTCGGCACGACACTGCTCGACGTCGTCGCCGGGGAGATCACCGAGCGCACCGTCGAGGCGATCGTGATCCACGACCCGCTCGACGAGCCGGAGTCGCCGCGCGGTGCGCTCGTGCTCGGCGTCGGCGTGCGCGACGCCGGCGACGCGGTACGGATGCTGCCCCGGCTCGGCCTGAGCGGCGCGGTCGCGCTCGTGGTCCGCGCGCCGTTCGTCGCCTCGCCCGAGGTGACCGCGGCCGCGGCGGAGTCGGGCGTCGCCGTGTTGTCGCTCACCCGCGGCACCGCCTGGGCGCACCTCGCCGGTCTGCTGCGCGCGCTCATGACCCCGGGTGACCCCGACGACGCCCGGCCCGTCACTTTCGGCGGGATCCTCGCCGGCGACCTGTTCGCGGTCGCGAACGCGATCGCGGCGCTGCTCGGGTTCCCCGTCACGATCGAGGATCGCAACTCGCGTCTCGTCGCTTACTCCGCCCGCCAAGACGGCCCCGACGGCCGCGGGCCCGTGCAGGCGGTGCCGCCGCAGTACACCCGGATCCTCGAGGAGCGCGGCCTGTTCCAGGAGGTCTCGCGCAGCGAGCAGCCGGTGCTCGTCTCGGAGCTGGTCGCCGAGATCGACGCGCGCACCGTGCTCGCGGTCCGCGCGGGCGAGGAGGTGCTCGGCACGATCTGGGTGAGCACCGCCGAGCCGCTCAGCGAGGAGCACCTGCAGGCGCTGCACGACGCGGCGAAGCTCGTCGCCATGCACATGGTGTGGCAGCGTACCGACGCCGATGCCGAGCGCCGCAGGCGCGCGGGGCTGCTGCGCACCGCGCTCGACGGCGGGACCGACGCGCCCGAGACCCTGCACCGGCTCGGCCTGCGCGACGAGGCGATGGTCGTGCTGGCCCTCACCCTCGTCGACGCGGCTCCGGCCGCGCCCGATCGGATCTCGGCCGACCGCGTCTCCCCCGCGCTGCTCGCGGCCGAGCGCAAGCGGGTCGCCGACGCGTTCGCGGTGCACCTGGCGTTCGCGCACCCGCGGGCCGTGACGGGTCTGATCGGCGACGTCGCCTACGGCGTGCTCCCGAGCGGCGACGACGAATCGGCGGTGCGCCTGGCGACCGAGTTCCTCACCCGGGTGCGCTCCGCTCAGCAGCCCGTCGTCGGGATCGGCCGCGTGGCCCGCGACGGAGCCGAGCTCGCCCGATCCCGTTCGGGCGCGGACCGCGCGCTGCGCGTGCTGCGGGCGGCGTCCGGATCCCATCGCGCCGGGCCGGTCGTGCGCTTCGACGACGTGCACGCCGAGGCGCTGCTGCTCGAGCTCCCCGTGCCCGCCAAGGACCTCCCGTCGGGCGCCATCGCCCGGCTCGCCGCCTACGACGAGGAGCACCAGAGCGCGCTCGTCGACACGCTCCGCGCCTGGCTCGACGCGTTCGGCGACGTCGCCGCGGCCTCGGCCGCGATGTACGTGCACACCAACACGTTCCGATACCGGCTGCGCCGCGTCACCGAGGTGGGGCTCATCGACCTCGACGACCCGGACGCGCGCTTCGCCGCGATGCTGCAGCTGCGCCTGCTCGCCCTCGCCGCGGACCGCTGAACCGGCCGCCGCTCGGCGCTCAGATCCCCAGCTCGCCGAGGAGCACCGCCAGCCACTCGGCATCCTGCTGGGCGAGCACCTCGGGGCTCGTCGCGGCGCCGTGCCCGGCGTTCTCGAACACGTGCAGCAGGATCGGCGCCTCCCCGCGCTGCGCCGCCTGCATCCTCGCGACGAACTTGCGCGCCTGCCAGGGCGGGCAGCGGGGATCGGTGGCCCCGGCCTGCACGTACACCGCGGGGAACCGCGCGGGCTCGACGAGCTCGTACGGCGAGTTGCCCGCGAGGCGCCGCACGTCCGCGGCGACGTCGGGATCACCCCACGCCTTGCGGATCACGAACTCGAGATAGGGATCGCGGATCCCGCCGATGAGGTCGAGCAGGGGCGCCCGAGGCAGCACCGCCCGCCAGAGGTCCGGGCGGGTCGTCACGGCGACTCCGCACATGAGCCCGCCGTCGGATCCTCCGGTGAGCGCGAGCCCGCCCTGCGCCGCGATCCCGACCGCGAGCAGGTGCTCGGCGACGGCGACGAGATCGCCGTCGCGCACGTGCCGGCGCTCGCGGTGCGCGCCACGGAACCAGTCGCTGCCGAGTTCGCCGCCGCCCCGCAGATAGGCCTGCACGAGCGTACCTCCGGCCGCGACGAACGCGGCGAGATCGCCCTGGTACTGCGGGAGCAGCGGCACGTTGGCGGCGCCGTAGGCGGAGACGAGCACGGGCGCGGGCGTCGACGGATCGGCGCCCGCCGGACGCACCACGTGGAAGGGGATCGCGGTGCCGTCGAGCGCGGTCGCGTGGGCGAATTCGACCGTCGCATCGAGCTCGATCCCGGGCGCCCGCAGCGTCTCGAGCGTGCCGCTCGCCGGCAGATATCGGTACACGCCCCACGAGGTGGTGAGCGTGGAGAACGCGAAGACGTATCCGTCCCGCTCGCTCGCGGGCGGAGTCGCCGCCAGCGCGGTGAGGGCGAAGAACGGGGATCCGATCGCGCCCTCGCCGGGCAGCGGTACCCGCCTCGGCTCGCCGGGCAGCTCGCGTCCGTCGAGCCCGAGGATCCGCACGAACGCGACCGTGCGGTCGAAGCCGTGCAGCAGGAGGCGGTCGCCCACCGGAGTGATCGCGCGCAGCACGGTGTCGTCCTGCGGCACGAGCTCGATCCAGGTGCTCGGATCGTCGGGGTGCTCCGCATCGAGCGGGATCGCGACGACGCGCCCCCGCGGGGCGTCGACGTCGGTGACCGCGATGTAGGCGCCGCCCACGATGTGGCCGGCGACCGTGCCCCCGGGGCCGAGCGGGAGGCCCGTGACGAACGGCCGCCAGGGCGCGCCCGGGGTGTCGAGCGCGCGCACGGCGACCGGCGCGGGGCTGCCGAGCCGGTGGCTCGCGACGACCCGTCGGCCATCGGCCGAGTACTGCAGACGGGTGTACTCGCGCGACCCCTCGGGAATCGGTACGTCCTCGATCCGCGTGCCGCCGCCGATGCGGTGCTCGAACACGGCCTGTGCGAAGTCCTCGGGTCGGCCGGTGAGCGCGAAGAAGGAGAATCCGCGACTGTCGGGCCACCAGCTCACGCCCCCGGCCCAGGCGCTGTGCAGGGTCTGCGGCGGGGAGTCGGCGCGCTCCGTGCCGGTCCCGACGTCGACGATGCGGATCCGGTGGTGCTCGCTGCCGTCGGTGCAGACGCCGAGCGCGAGCAGCCGCCCGTCGGGCGAGGGCGCGAGCCAGGACAGGGTGGGGGG
>NZ_MRAV01000012.1 GCF_002752355.1 Leucobacter sp. OLIS6 | reverse complement strand
GGTCGGCCCCGAGCTCCGGGTCTCGGAAGTCGGCGAGCCGCGCGAGCACCCGGCCGGGCCCATAGGGGGCGTCGGCGACGAGCACCTCCGGGCCGTTCGGCCCGGCCTCGGCCCGGAACCAGTGCCCCGCGGCGGGCGCGGGCAGCTCGGGCCTGGCACCATCGTCGAAGGCCTCGACGAGCGCCCGGGCGCGCTCCAGGTGCCCGCCCGCGGCGATGGTGGAGACGGCGAGCGCGGCCTGCTCCCGCTGCCATTCGCGCACCTCGGCGGTGTCGGCTTCGAGCCAGCGGTAGGGGTCGGGGATCCGCACACCCGCGGGCTCCGAGAACTCGGTCCCGGTGCGGGTCGGCGGGTAGGCGGGGCTCACGGCTGCTCCTTCGCGTCGGGGGTTCCGAGGCCGAACTCGGTCCGGAGGCGCTCGAAGGCTCCGGGCACGCGATTGGCCTCGCGCAGGTGCACCACGGCGTCGAAGGCCGCGGGGAAGTCGTCGACGGGGTCGAGCTCGCCGCCGGCGAGGATCCCGCTCGCCCCCGCCAGCAGCTCGGCCAGCTCGGGATCCCCATCGACACCGGCGTCGAAGCTCAGCAATACCGCGACGGATTCCGCGCCCGCGGTCTCGGGCGCGGGCAGGACCCGTTCGAGCGCCGCTTCGAGGCTGCCCGGCACGGGGCCCCGGTGGTCGAGCAGCACGTCGCAGTCGAAGGGGCGCGGCGACCGCTGCTCGAACCGCACGAGCGGGCCGTAGGCGTAGGAGGTCGCGATCGCGCGGTAGGCGGATCCCGGTTCGGCGGCGAGCAGGGAGCCGAGGGTCGGCCGGCCGTGCAGCGGGGTCCGGCGCACGTGCGAGTTGTGCGCGAGCAGGATCGTCCGCCCGTGCCGCTCGGCGATCCAGCGCACGGTGTCGGCCATGAACCGCTCGCGCGGATAGGCGCGGGGAGCGCCGTCGGGGCCCGGGCCGTCGACGAAGTCGAGCTCGTCGAGGAAGGCGTCGAGCGAGGCCGCGGCCCGCCGCGCGATCCCGTCGTCCTGCGCGCGCACGCGCTCGATGAGGCCGCGGATCGCGGCGATCAGATCGGCCCGCTCCGCGGGATCCATGCGGTCGAGCGCGATGGCGGCCTCGGTGCGTCCGCCGAGATCCGCCCGACGGAGCAGCTCGGCGTCGCCGGGAAGTGCGGGGATCCGGGCGAGGCAGGCCCGCACGGCGGGTCCGGGCGAGGTCGAGGATCCGGGGAGGTCGATGCCGATCACCCGCACGCGGCGCTCCGGGTGGGCGAGGTTCCAGTCGCGGAGCCCGGCGAGCATGCGCTGCACCTGCGGCGAGGCGCCGAACCCGTAGGTCATGCCGTCGCGGGCGACCGCGTCGAGGTCGGCATCGCTGCCGGCGCCGCCGACCCACGCGTCGAGCGCGAGGCACTCGGCGAAGCCGGACTCGATGGCGACCGCGGCGAACGGCGCGGCATCCTCGTCCGGATCCTGCACCAGCGCGCGCACGATCAGGTCCTGCACGGTCTGCACGTCGGCGACGCTGTGCGCGGCCTCTCCGACCGCGAGCACCCGGGCGTCGCGCGCGAGCGCGCGCACCGCAGCGGCATCCTCCGCGGCGATCGATCCGGGATCGATCGCTGCGGAGTCGACCGCCGTGGCGGCGAAGCTGCGGAGCGCGCGCACGGGGGTTATTTCTGCCCCTCGGTGAAGTACCACTGCTCGGGCGAGTAGATGAAGCTGAGCAGCGCGTTGAAGGTCTCGGGCGGGCCGCTCAGGGTGTCCTTCCACACGACGAGAGTATCCGGCGTCGGCAGCCACAGCGCGGGCAGTTCCTCGCCGATCAGCGTGCCCTCTGCGGCGAGCGCCTGCTCGTCGAGGCCGTAGGTCGATGCCGAGATGGCTTTGTCGACCTCGGGGTTCGAGTAGCTGCCGAGGTTGAAGCTGCCGTCGGTGTTGAACACGGTGTTGCTCGTCGGGTACCCGGCCGCCTGGTAGAGCGGACCGAAGTCCTGCATCGCCCACTCGTTGGTCTTGGCCGGGGCGAAGCTGTTGCCGTAGTTCTCGTACATGTAGTTCAGCGACTTCGTGACGACCTTGATGTCGATGCCCATCTTCTTCGCCTCCGAGACGAAGGCAAGGTCGCGGGCTCCCACGTAGGCCGGAGTGTTGGCCGACGCGATCGTGAAGCTGATCTTCTGCCCCTGCTCGATCCCGGCGCCGCATTGGCCCGCGCCCGTTCCCGGGTTCGTGCACGTGGTGCCCTTGGGGTCGACGGTCCAGCCGTTGTCGGTCAGCAGTTTCTGCGCGGCCTTCGGGTCGAACGGGTACGGCGGCTTGTCGCCGAACTTCGGCGGGAAGGGCGACTCCGCGCCGAGCGGGCTGTAGTTCTCCTCGCCCGCACCGTTGTAGACGCCGCGGCTCTTGACGTAGCCGGGCTGGTCGATGAGCTGCTGCAGGGCTTGGCGCACGTACTTCTGCGCGATGACCTTGTCGAAGCCGTCGACCGTGTTCTTGAAGTTGATGATGAGCGAGTCGAAGCGGGCCGGCGCCGGGGCGCCGTAGACGTGATAGCCCTGCTTCTGCAGTGCGGGGATCTGCGATGCGAAGCTCGAGTCGAGCGTGCCGACGGTGAGCTTGCCCGCCTTGTACTGGTTCAGCACGGCCGAGGCCGAGGTGAACGCCTTGAAGTCGACCTGGGCGAGCCGGTGCTCCCCGGGGCCGCTGTACTTCGTGTTCGGCGTGAGCGAGTACGAGCCGGTCGTGGGTTCGAACGACTTCAGCTGGTACGGCCCGTTCACGATCTTCCACAGGGGGTTCGTGGCGAAGGTCGACTGGTCGGCGGACTGCGAGGTGAGGTAGGCGTAGATCGCCTTCGCGTTCTCGGGCTTCGTGAAGTCGAGCACGGGTCCGCCGGTCTTCGCGATGCTCCAGTCGGCCGACGGCATCACGTAGATGAGCTCGAGCATCGACAGCAGGTAGGACGGGTTGTAGACCTTCTCGAGCTGGAGCACGAGGGTCTTGTCGTCGGGCGTGGTCGCGGTGACGCCGTCGGGGAACTGGCCCGGCGTGTAGAAGCTCCAGTTGGCGGGGCTCTCGGCGATCGCGGCCTTGAGCAGGGCGAGCGAGAAGGCGGCATCCTTCGAGGTGACCGGCTTGCCGTTCGACCACTGGAAATCCTTCATCGTGATCGTCACCGTCTTGCCGTCGGCGCTCGTCTTCGGCAGCTCGGCGAGGCTCGATCCGGGATCCACGATCTCGCCGCCCGTGCCGCTCGGGCGGTAGAGCGCGCGCCAGAGCATGCCGCGGGCGATCACGGTGCCGCTGGCCTCGGCCGGCGGGTACGGATAGATGTAGTTCGGGCTGAGGCCGGGGGTCAGCGCGACGGTCGCGGTGCCGCCGGTCTGCGGCTTCCCCGATTCCTTGGGCAGGGTCGAGTAGTCGGACTTCGCGTCGGTGGTGCCTGTGCAGCCGGAGAGCAGCAGTGCTCCCGCGGCCGCGACGACGACCGCGATGCGGGCGCCGCGGCGGGTGAGGATCGTCATGTGGGTTCTCCTGTTTCGGAAGGGGAAGGGTCGTTCGGGGCGGCTACTCGCCGCGGCGGTCGAGGGCGTCGCGCAGGGCGTCGCCGAGCAGGTTGAGCGCGAGCACGGTGAGCACGATGCAGCCGCCGACGGGATAGATGAGCCACCAGTAGTCGGAGGCGATGAAGGTGACTCCGGCGGAGAGCTGGCTGCCCCAGTCGGTCACCGGGTAGGTGAGGCCGAAGCCGAGGAAGCCGAGCGCCGCGATCGTGAGGATCGCATCGGCGACCTGGAAGGTGACGTTCACCACGATCACACCGATGGTGTTCGGGATCAGGTGGGTGAAGATGAGGCGTCGGTTCTTCGCACCCATGAGCCGGGCGGCGAGCACGAACTCGCGGACCCGGAGAGAGAGCACCTCGCTGCGGATGAGCCGGGCGATCACGAGCCACGAGAAGCCGCCGATCACGAGCGCGAGCGAGACGGGCGTGGCGGTGAACCGGGCCGACAGGATCAGCACGAAGAACATGAACGGGATCGCCAGCAGGGTATCGACGACGCGCATCATGAACCCGTCGAGCACGCCGCCGACGAGGCCGGCGATCGCCCCGTAGATCGTGCCGACCACGGTCGCTACGAGCGCCGCGAGCAGGCCGATCTGCAGCGAGACCTGACCGCCGAGCATCATGCGGCCGAGCACGTCGAAGCCGTTGCTGTCGGTGCCGAGCGGGTTCCCGTCGCCGGGCGGCAGCGCGGCGTTCAACAGGTCGACGTCGGTCTGATTGGTGCGGTAGACGAGCGGTCCGACGAAGCAGAACAGCACCAGCGCGACGAGGATCGCAGCGCCTGACACGCCGAGCTTGTTGCGCATGAGCGTGCGCAGCACGGCACGGAAGGAGCGCGGCGGCCGGGTGACGGCGATGAGCGTCGTCGGGTCGGGCTCGGGCTTCGCCGTCGACGTCTGCACGACCGCCTCCGCGGCGACGGCTGCGGCGGGTTCGTGGTTCGATGCGGTCATTTCTTCAGCTCGATCCGTCGGTCGGCTCGCGCGACCATGAGGTCGGCGATGAAGTTGCCGGCGACCGTGAGGACGCCGCCGATGAGGGTGTACGCCAGCAGCACCGGATAGTCCTCGCGGTGCAGGCTGTTGAGGAACAGGAGCCCGAGACCCGGGTAGTTGAACACGGACTCGACGATCAGGTTGCCCGCCAGCAGGATCGGGATCTGGATGCCGACGAGCGTGATGAGCGGGATGCAGGCGTTGCGCAGCAGGTGCTTCGTGAGCACCATCCGCTCGGGCAGGCCCTTCGCCCGCGCCACCTTGATGTAGTCCTGCCCGAGCTGCTCGAGCGCCGAGGAGCGCTGGTACTGCGAGAACACGACCACGTTGGTCACGGTCAGGGTGATGAGCGGCAGCGCCATCGCCCTCGGGTCGGTGAAGATCACCCACGGGGAGGACGACTGCGACGCCTCCGCCGGGAAGATCGGGATCGCCTGGCTGAGGATCGCGATGAGCAGCAGCGCGATGAGGAACGACGGCGTCGCGTAGAGCACGTACGAGACCGCTGTCGCGGCGCGATCCATGAACGAGTTCTTGCGGACCGCCTGCGCGATGCCGAGCGGGATCGCGATGATGAGCGACAGGATGAGCCCCGCGAACGACAGCATCGCGCTGCGGCCGGCGTTCTGCCAGAGCAGCACCGAGACCTGCTCGTTGAGCTTGTAGGAGCGACCGAGGTCGCCCTGCACCAGGTCGCCTAGGTAACTGACGTACTGCACGAGCACCGGCCGGTCGTAGCCGTGCTCCTGGTTGAACGCGGCCACCGCCTGGGGCGAGGCCTGCGGGCCGAGCACCGCGCGACCCGGGCTGTCCGAGATGAAGTGCAGCATGAGGAACACCACGAGCGAGAGCCCGAGGAGCACGAGCAGCGAGACGGCGATGCGCCGCAGGACGTACGTGGTCATCGTGCGCCTCCCAGCGCCGGTTCGGACTGGGGCTCGGCCCCGGATCGCGGAGCGGCCGCGGACGCGGCGAGCTCCTGCAGCGGGAAGTGGCAGGCCACGCTGTGCGTGGCGGTCACCGCGCGCAACGCCGGCTCCTCCGTCGCGCACCGCTCGGTCGCGAGCGGGCAGCGGGTCCGGAACCGGCAGCCGCTCGGCGGATCCAGCGGGCTCGGAAGCTCTCCCGTGATCCGCTCGCCGGCCGGCTGCGCCGCCGCTTCGGGATCGGCCACCGGCACCGCCGAGAGCAGGCCGGCCGTGTACGGATGCGCGGCCGAACCGTATACCTCGTCGGTCGATCCGACCTCGACCAGCTTGCCGAGATACATGACGCCCACCCGGTCCGACAGGTAGCGGACCACCGAGAGGTCGTGCGAGATGACGACGCTCGACAGCCCCCGCTCGATCTGCAGCCGGCGCATCAGGTTGAGCACCTGCGAGCGGATCGAGACGTCGAGCGCGCTCACCGGCTCGTCCGCGACGAGCACGCGCGGGTCGAGCGCGAGCGAGCGGGCGAGACCGATGCGCTGGCGCTGCCCGCCCGACAGCTCGTAGGGGTACCGGTCGAGGATCCCGGCACCGAGCCCGACGCTGTCGAGCAGCTCGCGCGCCGTCGCCGTGCGCTCCGCCTGCGTGCCAATCCCCTGGATCGCGAGCGGCTCGCGCAGGATCTGCCCGATCCGCATCTTCGGATCGAGCGCGGCGCTCGAATCCTGGAACATCATCTGCAGCTGCGTGCGCCGCTCCCCCAGCTCGCGCGGCTTCAGCCCCGACACCCGGTCGCCGTCGAGGCGCACCTCGCCCGAGCTCGGCGCATCGAGCGCCACGAGCATGCGGCCGAGCGACGACTTGCCGCAGCCGGACTCGCCGACCAGGCCGAAGGTCTCGCCCGCGCCCACCTCGAAGCTCACGCCGTCGACCGCCTTCACCGTGCGGCGCTTGCCGGTCAGGCGGTACCCGCCCACCGGATGCTCGCGCCGCACGTCGACGACCCGCAGGCGCGGCTCCTCGGCGCCGGCGCCGGCGCCGTTCGCGGCAGCTGCCGCTTCCGCCGCGTCCGCGGCCTCCGCCGATCGCGCGAACGCCCGCGGACGCACCGCGATCGTCTGCGCGATCACCGGATTCCAGCACGCGAATCCGTGCCCCTCCGCCGACGCCTCGAGCGTCGGCGGATACTCCTCGCGGCACCGCGCGCTCGCCGCCGAGCAGCGGGGCGCGAAACGGCAGCCGGGCGGCTGCTCGGCGGGATCCGGCGGAGATCCGGGGATGCTGAACAGCTCGACGTCACGATCCTGCTCGAGCGACGGGATCGACGACAGCAGCGCGTGCGTGTACTGGTGCCGGGTGTCGCTGAACAGCTGCGCGGTCGGGCCGGTCTCGACCAGGCGCCCCGCGTACATCACGCCGACGCGGTCGGCGTAGCGCGCGACGACCCCCATGTCGTGCGTCACCAGGATCATCGACATGCCGAGCTGCCGCTTCAGGCCGTCGAGCAGTTCGAGGATCTCGGCCTGGATGGTCACGTCGAGCGCGGTGGTGGGCTCGTCGGCGATCACGAGCTTCGGCTCGCACATGAGCGCCATCGCGATCATCACGCGCTGGCGCATGCCTCCCGAGAGCTGGTGCGGGTAGTCCGAGAGCCGCTCCGAGGGCCGAGGGATCCCCACGAGCGCCAGCATCTCCTCCGCAGCCTTCATGGCCGCGGCCCGGCTGCCGCCCCGGTGCAGCCGATACGGCTCGGCGACCTGCTCGCCGATTCGGCGCGTGGGGTTCAGCGAGGTCAGCGAATCCTGGAACACCATCGCGATGTCGTTGCCGCGGATCCCCCGGTACGCCTCGGGCGCCAGACCCACGAGCTCCCGGCCGTCGAACTCGATCGATCCGCCCGTCACCCGTCCGCCCGCGGGCAGCATGCCCATCACCGCGAGGCCGGTCATCGACTTGCCCGACCCCGTCTCGCCGACGATCCCGAGCGTCTCGCCGCGCGCGACCGACAGGCTCACCCCGGTCACCGGCCGCACGAGACGGTCGCCGCGGCGGATCTCGACCGTGAGATCTCTGATCGTCAGCATGCTGCGCTCCCTTGCGCGATCTGGAACCGGGTTCCGGCTCGGAATGATGGGTTGTTCAGTGGCTCATGTTCGATGGTGCGGGAGCGGGCCCCGCGGCGGTTCGTCGGCTGCTGCGAAGCCGCGGCGGGTCATTCGTCGGGCACGACGAACGTCCGTGGACGGTGCTGCCCGGATCCCTCGGCCCGTTCGGCCCCCGGCACCCCGAGCTCGGCACGGAAGAGGCGGCGGACGTTGCCGCCGAGTACCGCGAGAATATCGTCCTCGCGCCACCCGCGGCGCAGCAGCGCATCCGTGAGCAACGGGAGCCCTGCGGGCCCCTCCAGGCCGGGCAGGTACTCGTCCGCGGCGACGCCCGCCACCTCGGTCGCCTCGCAGCAGGGCGGTGTCGTCTCGGCGAGCACCTCCTTCAGGAAATCGGGGCCGATGCCGACGTGCTCGGCGCCCGCGACCGACACGAGGTGCTCCAGGTGGTCGACCAGCCGATCGACCGAGAAATCGGACGCGTGCAAGAACGGCGCGTAGAAGTTCGCGCAGACCACGCCGCCGGCCGCCGCGATTCCGCGCAGCTGCTCGTCGCTGAGGTTGCGGTGGTGGTCGAAGAGGGCCCGCGCCGAGGAGTGCGTCGCGATCACGGGCCGGCTCGCGAGCTCGAGCACGTGGCCGACGCCCGCGGCGCCGAGGTGACTCACGTCGAACAGCATGCCGAGCCGCTCCATTTCGGCGACCGCGCGCACGCCGGCGCTCGTCAACCGGCTTCCGGCCGCGTCCTCGCCGCTCCCGTCGGCGAAGCCGCCCCGGCCGAAGTGGGCGAGCGACGCCACCCGCACCCCGAGGCGGTGCACGGTCTCGAGCAGCTCGACGTCGTCGCCGATCCCGTGCGCCCCCTCCAGCGCGAGCACCAGACCGATCCGGTCGGAAGCGGCGGCGGCATCGAGGTCGGCTCCGTCGAGACAGAGCCGCACGGCGTCGACGTTCTCCGCGGCGGCGCGGTGGCCTGCCTCGAGCATGCCGAGGGTGCGCCGCAGCGCCCCCTCCGGACGGTAGGCGTCCTCGATGAACACCGGCAGCACCTGCAGATCGACGCCGCCCGCCCGCAGCTGTGGCACCCAGCGCTCGCCGAAGAAGCTCCCCCACCGGTCGACCGGGCGGGCCACGACCGCGCACAGCAGGTCGTTGTGGGTATCGGCGACGTAGGCTCGGCGGTGCAGCTCGGCAGCCGCCGGCGACGGCGCGCTCCCGGCGCTCACGCGTCCACCCGAACGTCTGCGCGGCCGGTGTGCATGATCCCGGCGCGGCCCCGCTCGTCCGGCGCGAGGAACGCGACCGGCTGGTGCACACCGCCCTCGGGCTCGACCGGCAGCAGCACGTCGCCGCGCCAGCCCACGAGCTCGCTGCGATAGGGCAGGTCGCCGAGCTCGGCGACGATCCCCACGGGGACGCGCTCGAGCCAGAGCCGACCGTCGAAGTCGAGCCGCACCTCGGTGATCGCGGTGCTCGACGCGTAGCGGCCGGTGAATCGCTCGGGATGAGCGGGCAGCGGCACCGCACCGGCTCCCGGGCGCGGCGGTTCCGCCGGTGCGATCCCGGCGAACTCCTCGAGCACGCGGTCGGCGATCTCGGCGAACACCGGCTTCGCGTCCCCGCCGTTCGCGAGGACCGCGACCGCGATCCCCCGCGACGGGACGAGGCGCAGCAGGGCGGCCTGCCCGATCGTGCTGCCATCGTGGCCGATCACCCAGCCGCCCTCGCGCTGCCACATCTCCCATCCGAGCCCCCAAGCGGTGCCCTGCGCGATCTCCGGCAGCAGGATCTGCGGGTGCTGCATCTCGCGGATCGCGCCCGCGCCGAGCAGTTCTTCGCCGCCCGGCGTGCGCCCGCCCGCGAGGTGCAGCCGCGCGAACGCGATGAGGTCCTCGGCGCGCATCGCGAGCCGGGAACCCGCCGGTGAGTTGGATCGGGCCATCGCCCAAGTGCGCGTCGGGGCGAGCGGCGCATCGGGATCCTCGCGCACATGGCCGACCGCGGCCGCCTGCAGGATCGCTTCGCTCGCATCGCCCGCAGCGCGATCCAGCCCGAGCGGATCGAGGAGGCGTCCGCGCAGCGCGCGATCGAATGGCATCCCCTCGAGCACCTCGATGATGCGGCCGAGCACGCAGATGCCCGCGTTGTTGTACGAGAAGAACGTGCCCGGAGCGAAGAGCTGCGGCGTGGTCGCGAGTTCGGCGACGTAGCGTTCGAGGCAGTCGTCGTTCTCGCCGGTATCGGTGAAGACGTCGCCTTCGAACCCCGAGCTGTGGCTGAGGAGCTGCCGCACCGTGATCCGTTCGGCCGCCGCCGCGTCGGCGAGGGCGAACTCCGGCAGGATGCTGCGCACGGTCGCGTCGAGATCGAGGCGCCCCTCATCGACGAGGCGCATGGCGAGCGTTGCGGTGAGCACCTTCGTGACGGAGCCGATCTGGAACACCGCGTCGCTCGTGACCGGCACGCCCGTGCGCAGGTTCAGCACGCCGGCCGCGGCCGTGATCGTCTCGTCACCGATGGCGACCGCGAGCGAGGCGCCCGGCACCCCGTGCTCGGCGAGCAGCTCGGGCAGGCGTGCCGAGAGATGGTCGCGTAGGGCGCGCGTGCGGTCGTCCGTGCGGCGGCTCGTTCCGGCGGTCGCCAGGTGGCTCGTTCGCGGCATGGTGGCCCCCCTTCGCCCTCGATGCGCACGAGCCTAGGGAACCTGCGGGATCCCCGATTCGTCGAACCCGACGAGCCATCCGGGCCCCGCTTGTCGACCCGGCCGAACGCGCGGACGACGGTCGCAGTGAGACTGCGGGTGCCGGAGCTGGCGGTGTCCGTGCCGGGGAACGGTCTCAGTGCTGATGGGCCGGTCCGCATGCCGAGAGCCGGCCCGCCTTTCGAGGGTCGGTGCGTGTGTCGAGAGCCGGTCCCCCCCTCTCGGGAGTCGGTGCGTGTGTCGAGGGTGGGGGGCAGACCGGCGATATTCGACCGGGCTCTCGGTATGAGCACCGATCCCCGACAGACGCACCGATCCTCGTCAGGAACATCGATCCTGAAGGACCCGCCCGATCCTCGACACGACGACCAGCCACCGGCCACGGCGGAGCTCGCGGCCGGGCACCGCCTATCCTGGTTCCATGCCGTCCGATGAGTTCGTGGAGCAGGTGCTCGCGGTCGTCGCGCGCATCCCCGAGGGGCGGGTGATGACTTACGGCGATATCGCCGAGGCCATCGGATCCCGTGCGCCGCGCGCCGTCGGCAAGGTGCTCGCATTGTTCGGCCATGCGGTTCCCTGGTGGCGGGTCGTCCCGTCCTCGGGCGAGCCGCCGCGGGGCCACTCGGCCTCCGCACTGCCGCACTACCTCGAGGAGGGCACGCCGCTGCGCGGCGAGCCGAAACCAGACGGGTACCGCATCGCCCTGTCGAGCGCACGTCTCGGCTGGGACCATGAGATCTACGAAGGGATCGCCCCGTGAACGCACCCCTGCGCCTCGGCTTCGCCCGAGGGGTCGCCCCCACCAAGTGGGCGAACCGGTGGAAGTCGTTCTTCCCCGAGACCCCGCTCGTGCTGGTTCCGCTGACCCCGGCCGGGCGTCTGCCCGCGGGCGAGGAGCCCGTCGACGTGCTGCTGGAACGGGTCGCGCCGGGTGGCGAAGCCGAGTCGTCCTCGGGCGAGGATCGCACCCGGCACGGCGTCCGCCTCTACGTCGAGTCGCTCGCGCTCGTGCTCCCCGTCGAGCACGAGCTCGCCGAGGCGACCGTGATCGAGCCCGACGACCTGACCCTGGTCCACCTGCTCGATCACCCCGACCACGCGGCCGACTGGCCCGAACCGCAGCCCTGGGCGGATCCGTCCTGGGCGCCGAAGAACGTGCGCGCCGCGCTCGAGCTCGTCGAGACCGGCCTCGGAGGGATCCTGCTGCCGCTGCCGTTCGCGCGCCATCTCGCGAACAAGCGCGCGCACGTGATCGTGCCGCTCTCTCCGGTCTTCGAACTGCCCGGCACCGAGATCTGGGCGAGCTGGGACCGTACGCGCGACGACGCGACGGTGCAGCAGCTCATTGGGGTGCTCCGAGGCCGCACGGGCCGCAGTTCGCGCGGCGAGGATCCGGTCGCGGATGACGCGGCCCAGGCGGGTGACGCTGCTGCGAGCGCCTCGGCCGCCCGGGCCGGCGCCGGGCATTCCGGCGGGCCCGAGCGGACGCCCGCCGCGAAGAAGCCCGCGGCGAAGCAGGCCGGTGGTCAGGCGGGCGCGAAGGCGCCCAAGCGGGCTCTGCCGAAGAACTCCCGCGGTGCGCAGCTCGCAGCCGCGGCCGAGAAGCGCGAGCGCGCGAAGCGGGCGAAGGCGGCCGAGAAGCAGAAGCAGGCGAAGCGCCGCAAACGCTAGTCGCCCGTCACGTCCTCCCGGGCCGCGACGAACGCCGCGACGCAGGCGTCGATCTGCTCGGGGGTGTGCGCTGCCGAGAGCTGCACGCGGATCCGCGCCTCCCCCTTCGGGACCACGGGATAGCTGAACGCGGTCACGAATACGCCCCGCGAACGCATCCCCTCGGCCACCCGCTGGGTCAGCACCGCATCGCGGAACATGACGGGCACGATCGGGTGCTCGCCGGGCAGCAGTTCGAAGCCCTCGGCTTCCATGGCCGACCGGAACCGGGCTGCGTTCGCGACGAGCCGCTCCCGTGCGTCGTGCGCACCCTCGGCGATGTCGAGCGCCGCGAGGGTGCCCGCGACGATCGCTGGCGAGAGGGTGTTCGAGAACAGGTACGGGCGGGCACGCTGGCGCAGCAGCGCGATGACCTCGCGATGCCCGGCGACGTAGCCGCCGGACGCCCCGCCGAGCGCCTTGCCGAAGGTGCCGGTGAGCAGGTCGATGCGCCCCTCGACGCCTCGCAGCTCGGGGGTGCCGCGCCCGTGCGCGCCGAGGAATCCGACCGCGTGCGAATCGTCGACGAGCACGAGCGCTCCGTACTGCTCGGCGAGGTCGCAGATCGCTTCGAGCGGGGCGATGGCACCGTCCATCGAGAACACGCCGTCGGTGACGATCACGCGGAAGCGCGCGTCCGCGGCCTCGCGCAGGCGGTCTTCGAGCTCGGCGACATCCCCGTTCGCGTAGCGCAGACGGCGAGCCTTCGAGAGGCGGATCCCGTCGATGAGCGAGGCGTGGTTCAGGGCGTCCGAGATGATCGCGTCCTCGGCGCCGAACAGGGTCTCGAAGACACCGCCGTTCGCGTCGAAGCACGACGAGAACAGGATCGCGTCGTCCACGCCGAGGAATCGGGCGAGACGGCGTTCGAGGTCGAGATGCTGGGTCTGGGTGCCGCAGATGAACCGGACGCTCGCGAGACCGTAGCCCCACTCGTCGAGCGCGTCCTTCGCGGCGGCCACGAGCCGCGGATCGTCGGCGAGGCCCAGGTAGTCGTTCGCGCAGAAGTTCAGCATCTCGCGCTCCCCGGGGGCGGTTTCGTCGCCCGCGTCGGCTCCGGCGACCCGGATCCGGGGGCCCTGCGCCCCGCGGATCCCGAGCTCGCCCTTGGTGAGGCCCGCCTCGTCGATCCCGCGCAGCTCGTCGGCCGCGTGCTCCTTGAATGCTCCGTACATCACAGCTCCGTCCAGTCGAGGATGATCTTGCCCGTGCTCGCCGCGCCCGCGGCGGCGAACGCCGACTCCCACTCGCGCGCGGGCCGCACCTCGGCGATCACCGAGGAGATCCGCTCGCGCAGCTCTGCGCTCGTCTGCAGCATCGCGGCCATCGCGTTCCAGGTCTCGAACATCTCGCGCCCGTAGATGCCCTTGAGCGTGAGCATGTGGGTGACGACCTTGCCCCAGTCCACTGCGAAGTCCGAGCTCGGCAGTCCGAGCATGGCGACGCGGCCGCCGTGGTTGAGGTTCTCGAGCATCTCGGGCAGCGCGGTCGGTGCCCCGCTCATCTCGAACCCGATGTCGAAGCCCTCGCGCATGCCGAGCTCGCCCTGCGCATCGCGGATCCGGCGCTCGGCCACGTTGACGACCGCATCGGCTCCGAGGCCCTGCGCGAGCGCGAGCCGCTGGGCGCTGACGTCGGTCGCGGCGATGAAGCGCGCTCCGACGTGCCGGGCGATCGCGATCGACATGAGCCCGATGGGGCCGCAGCCGCTGACGAGCACGTCCTCGCCGACGAGCGGGAAGGCGAGCGCGGTGTGCACGGCGTTGCCGAGCGGATCGAAGATCGCTCCGAGCTCGGGCGCGATGTCGCTCTGGTGCACCCAGACGTTGCTGGCGGGCAGGGTCAGGAACTCGGCGAACGCGCCGTCGCGATGCAGTCCGAGTCCGACGGTGCGGATGCACATCTGCCGACGGCCCGCCCGGCAGTTGCGGCAGGTGCCGCAGACGATGTGGCCTTCGCCCGAGACCCGGTCCCCGATCGCGACGTCGCAGACCTGCTCGCCGACCTCGACGACCTCGCCGGAGAACTCGTGCCCCGGGATGAGCGGTGCGGCGATGTTGCCCGCCGCCCAGTCGTCCCAGCGCATGATGTGCAGGTCGGTGCCGCAGATCCCCGTGCGGAGGATCCGGATCTTCACCTCGCCCGGCCCGCAGATGGGTTCGGGCACGTCGGTCAGGGTCAGTCCCGCGCCCGGCGCGGTCTTCACGAGTGCTCTCATGCGTCCAATCTCGCGCCCCCGATGATTCAGAACAAGCGCTAGTGTCTTCACTATCTCTGTAGAAAGAGCTTCATTGTTGAGACCGGGATCGGAGCGCTGATGGAACTGCGGCAGCTCGAAGTGCTGCGCGAGCTCGAGGCCTTCGGCAGCGTCACCGCCGTCGCCGAGATGATGCACGTCACCCCCTCGGCCGTATCGCAGCAGATCGCCGCGCTGCAGCGGGAGTTCCGCACGCCGCTCACCCGCAGGCAGGGTCGCTCACTCGCGCTCACCGAGGCCGGACGCGCGCTCGCCCGGGCCGGAGTGGACGTGGTCGAGGCGATGGCCGCCGCCCGCCACGCGGTCGAGGACTTCGAGCAGTCGTCGACGGGCGCGGTGACCCTCAGCGGCTTCCACAGCGTCGGGCAGGCGCTCTACGGCCGCGTGCTCACCGAGCTCGAGGCGCTTCCCGAGCGCCCGGAACTCCACCTCTCGGACGAGGACGTCTCGCAGGACGAGTTCCCCGCGCTCACCGCCCACCACGACCTCGTGCTCGCGCACCGCCTGGAGCACAGTCCGCCGTGGCCGGCCGACGGGCTGACGGTGCTGCCCCTCGCCCAGGAACCGATCGACGTGGCGCTCGCCGTGGGCCACCCGCTCGCGTCACGCTCCGCGCTGAGGCCCGCGGACGTCGCCGGGGAGCGGTGGGTGACGAGCCGCGGCGGCTTCTCCCCCGATGACCTGCTCGGATCCGTCGCGGCGCTCGCCGACCGCCCGCTGACCGTGACGCACCGCATCAACGACTACGGCTCGGTGGCCTCGGTGGTCGCGGCGGGAGGTGCGATCGGGCTGGTCCCCCGCTACACGGTCGGCCGCGCGGCCGAGGGCCTCGCGCTGCGCCCGCTCTCCGGCATCAGCGCGACGCGGCGCATCGACGTGCTCACCCGCCCCGAGAACCTGCACCGGCGTTCGGTGCAGCTCGTGGTGATGGCGCTGCGCTCGGCCATGGCCGGGCTCATCGCGCGGGGGTCGTGACCGGGGTCGCCTAGAGCTGGTTCGCCGCCACGTCGAAGGTGCCGCAGGAGTTCGGGCCCTTCTCGTAACCGGTCATGAACCAGCGCTGCCGCTGCTCCGAGGTACCGTGCGTGAACGCGTCGGGGTTCACCCCGCGGCCCGAGCGCTGCATGATGTTGTCGTCGCCGACCGCGGCGGCAGCGTCGAGCGCGTCGGCGATCTGCGCCTTCGTCACGGGCTTCAGGAACGCGACGCCGTTCTTGCCCTCGACCGTCGAGGCATCCTTGACCCAGGCGCCCGCGAAGCAGTCCGCCTGCAGCTCGAGACGAACCGAGCCCGAGCTCGCGCCCGAGGCGTTGCCGGCGCCCTGGAGCGACCCGATGAGTTTCGAGATGTGGTGGCCCCACTCGTGGGCGAGCACGTACATCTGCGCGAGGGATCCCGCCGACGCCCCGAAGTCGGTACGCAGCGTGGCGAAGAACGTCGGGTCGATGTAGACCGTCTCGTCGCTCGGGCAGTAGAACGGGCCGGTCGCGTTCGAGGCCGTACCGCACGGCGAGTTCGTGGCCCCGTCGTAGATGACGAAGCCGGGCGAGCGGTATCCGCCGACCTGCTCCGCCCAGTACCGGTCGAGCGAGTTGCTCGCGCCGGCCAAGCGGCAGTCGTCGTCGCGGTTCGCGTCGGCGCCCGAGGCGCACTGATCCATGCCCGTGGCCTGCTCCTGGCCCGTGCCGACCGGATCCGTCGTGATCGAGTTCGCGAGCGGGGTCAGGTTGACGCCGAGGATGTTGGAGAGCGCGAACAGCACGATCATGCCGACGATGCCGATGCCGCCGCCCACGGCGACCTTGCCGCCGGCGCCGCCGCGGCGGCGCTGCACCCCGCTGGTGTCGATCTGGGCGTTGTCGTTGAAGGTCATGTCGCGCTCCCGCTGGTGCTCCGCCCGTGCGGTGCGCACCGACGGTTCGCGGCCGATGACCGCCCGCTGCGACCGATTCTATGAGGTCGCGCGAGGTTCGCGCAGGTCCGGATCCGGCGGGGCTGGATCGTGCCCTCGGCGGCCCGGAATCGGCGATCCTTCGAGAGATCGGAAGGCGATATCACCCGTCCCGTATTCCGATCCGGTAGCCGGTAGCATTGCGGAAACTCCCCCGATATGCAGAAGGATCCGGATCGATGAAGATTCCCCGCCTCATCGCGCCGCTGGCCGCGGCAGCGCTCCTGTTCGGAGCCGCAGGATGCACGAACGACGACGGGGCCGCGCGCAGCAGCGTCGATGCGGACCTCATCTCTCGCATCACGACGGATCCCGCCGCAGCGGACCTGCTCCCGCAGGACGTACGCGACCGAGGCGTCCTCCGCATCGGCATCAACCCGAACTATCCCCCGAACGAATTCAAGGATGCGGGCGGAGCACCCGCCGGCTGGGGTGTCGATCTCGGAGACGCGGTCGCCGCGAAACTCGGGCTGCAGGCGGAGTGGCAGTCCATGCAGTTCGACAGCATCATCCCCCGCATTCACGGAGGGACCCTCGACATGAGCTCCTCTTCGTTCACCGACACGGTCGAACGACAGAAGTCGGTCGACTTCGTCGACTACTACGAAGCGGGTTCCCAGTGGGTCTCGCCCAAGGGGAAACCGGTCGACCCGGATCGAGCGTGCGGTCTCCGGATCGCGGTGAAGGCGACGACCGTGCAGGAGACGGTGGAGCTCCCGGCCCGCAGCGAGCAGTGCGTCGCCGCGGGGAAGAAGCCGCTGCGGGTCGTGGCGTTCAGCCTGCAGCAGGAAGCCACGCAGGCGGTCGCCTCAGGAGGCGCGGACGCCTTCTCCGCGGACTCTCCGATCGCCGGCGATGCCGTCGCGCAGCTGAGCGACCGCCTGCAGCTCTCCGGTGAGGTGTTCGATACCGCGCCGTACGGACTGGTGACGCCCCGCGGCAGCGCGCTCACTCACGCGGTACGAGCCGCGGTGCAGTCGCTGATGGACGACGGCACGTACGCCAAGATCCTGCGCGGTGCCGGGGTCGAGTCCGGTGCCGTCGACCGGGCGACGATCAACGGCGTCCGGGCGTAACGGCGCCCGGGCGTAGCAGCGCCCGGCGGAGACGGTTGCGCCTGCGGAGACGGTTGGGTCAGCGATCCGCGAACGAGTCCGTCGCGCGCACGAGCGCGTCGACGATGCCGGGCTCGCTGGCCGCGTGACCCGCATCGGGGATCAGCTCGAACGCCGCTTCGGGCCAGGCGCGGTGCAGATCCCACGCGGTGGTGGCCGGCGTGCAGGCGTCGTAGCGCCCCTGCACGATGACTCCGGGGATCCCGGTGAGCTTCTCGGCGGCGTCGCGGATCAGCTGGCCGTCCTCCATCCACCCGCCGTTCGAGAAGTAGTGGTTCTCGATGCGGGCGAAGGCGACCGCCATGGCCGTGTCGGTGCGGGCCGCGGCGATCGCCGCGGTGTCGGGGATCAGCCGGATCGTGGAGTGCTCCCACACGGTCCAGGCGACACCGACCGGCGTGTGCACGGCCGGGTCCGCGTCGAACAGGCGCCGATGGTACGCCGCGACCAGGTCGCCGCGTTCCGCTTCGGGGATCACCGAGAGGTACTCCTCCCAGACATCCGGGAACAGCTGCGAGGCGCCCTCCTGATAGAACCAGTCGATCTCGCTGCGACGGAGCGTGAAGATGCCGCGCAGCACGAGCTCCGTCACGCGGTCGGCGTGGGTCTGCGCGTAGGCGAGCGCCAGGGTCGACCCCCAGGATCCGCCGAACACCTGCCAGCGGTCGACGCCGAGGTGCTCGCGCAGACGCTCGATGTCGGCGACGAGGTGCCAGGTGGTGTTCGTCGACAGGTCGGCGTCGGGCGCGCTCGCGTGCGGGGTGCTTCGGCCGCAACCGCGCTGGTCGAACAGCACGATCCGGTACTTCGCGGGATCGAAGTACCGTCGGTGGTCGGGCGAGCAGCCGCCGCCCGGGCCGCCGTGGAGGAACACGACCGGCTTGCCCGCGGGATTGCCGCTCTCCTCCCAGAACACCTCGTGGCCGTCCCCCACCGGCAGCAGACCGGAGCGGTTCGGTTCGATCGCGGGGTACAGGGTGCGCAGCGGTGCGGTCATGCCCTCAGCCTACTCAGGGGGACTCGGCGGGCGCCCGAGGCGCCGCACCCGCTCCCGCACCCGCCGCACCGTCGCCAAAACACCAGCTCACCGACGAAGCTCCACGATGCTTCGTGGTGTCTCGCTGTGAACGTGGTGTCTCGCTGGTCGGGAGGCCGGGGCGATCCCAGGAGCCCAAAGTCCGAAGCCCGAAGCCCGAAGCCCGAAGCGACTTATCCACAGGCGTTCATTGGGCGTTCCGTTCCCCCGTCCGATCGACCAGGCTCCCGCCATGGCGCATGAAACACCCGACCGGCGGCTTGCTCGGCTCCAGCCGCTGCTCTCCACTCGGGCCGCACTGAATTCTGCGATGGTGAACGATCGCCGGATCGCGGCGGCGGTCCAGCAGGGCACCCTGGTTCGCGTGGCGCGCGGCTGGTTCGTCGCGGGAGAGGCCTGGCGGCGCCTCTCCGCCGAGGACCGGCACCTGCTGACGATACTGGCGGTGCGCAGCCGCCTCGGACCGGAGGACGTCTTCTGCCGGACCTCGGCGGCGGCGATCCATGGACTTCCGGTGTACCGTTTCCGGGCGTCGACGGTGCACCTCATGACTCTCGGGGACTCCCGACGATCACGGGCGATGCGCTCCGTTGCGCGGCATGCGGATCGCTTGGATCCGGAGGAGGTCACGACGGTCGCGGGCCTCCGCTGCACGACGCTGACCCGCACGGCTCTCGACATCGCTCGCACGGCGCCACCGGAGGTCGCCCTCGGCTGCGCGGACGCCGCGCTGCGGGCGCGCTCCCGCCCCGGCTCGGATCTCGCAGGAGTCGGGCCGACCCGCGCGCACTTGCTCTCCGCGCTCGGAACCATGCCGGGCGCACGCGGGGTCCGCGCGGCCAGGACCGTGCTGGAGCTCGCCGACCCGCGAGCGGAGTCGCCGCTCGAAAGCGCGAGCCGCTGGTTCCTGACGAGGCTGGGCTTCGACACCGAACTGCAGGTGCCGGTGCCGTCGCCGAACGGCGGGACCTACTGGGTCGATCTCGAGCTCAGCGGCCTCGGCATCCTCTGCGAGGTCGACGGGCGTACGAAGTACATCGCCTCGGCGGTCGGCGGCGACCGGGGTGCGGGGGATCGCGCGGTCGAACGCGCGCTCTACGCCGAGAAGCGGCGGCAGGACTGGATCACGGGCGTCACTGAGAAGCGGCTCATCCGGTGGGGTCATCTCGAACTCGACTCGATCGGAACGTTCGCGTCGATGCTGCGCTCGTTCGGTGTCCGGATCCCCCGCGACCCCTTCGGCTGAGATGCCGCTCGCCCTCGCTCCCTCGCTCGCCGAGGCACGGTTCGCCGGGCCCCGTTCCCGCGTCCTCGCTCTCTCGCTCGCCGAGACACCACCCGGCCCGCGAGACGCCAGGCAGCCAAGCGGTGTCTCGCGAACAACACGGTGTCTCGCCGGCAATACGGTGTCTCGCAGGCAGCGCGGTGTCTCGGGCGGAATGGGATCCGGCAGGCAGGCAAGCAGGCAGGCGCCGAACGCCCGCCCGCGGGATTCACCCCTGCTGCTGCTTGCGCAGCTGCTTCTCGTGGATCGGCCAGGTGCCCGCCGCCTGCTGCTCCCGCACGTAGTCGGCGGCCTCCTGCTGCCGCTCGGCCTCGATGCCGGTCGCGATCTCGGCGCGCAGCATGCCCGGCGTGAGCCCGAAGGCGTCGACCAGGTCGAGCGCGTGCTCGCGCACACGGCCGATCAGGCGATCGACGTAGGCGGTGATCGCCTCGACGCGGTGCCCCGAGAGGCGACCGTGCACGAGGTACCAGGTCGCGTGCTTCTCGAGCAGGCCGAGCCCGAACAGGTCGCGCAGCCAGGTGAGCACGCGCAGGGTCTCGCCGTCGAAGCGGTCGAGCGCCTCGGTGAACGCCTCCCACTGCAGCAGCTCGGCGTGCGCTCGGGCGGCTTCGATCAGCTTGTGCTGCTGGGCGTTGAACGCGTCTGCCTGTGCGATGGCCTTCGCCCGCTTGTCGCCCTTGGGAACGTCCTTCGTCGCCTCGCGCATCGCGCCCGCGATCTCGGCGACCATGGTCTGCACCCGGTCCGTGAGCAGCGTGCGCTGCGTCTCGGTCTCGCGCAGCTGCTCGACCGAGCGCGACACCTGACCGAGATCGGCGACGCTCTGACCGATCTGGCGCAGCCCGAAGCGGCTGACCCGGTCGCCGAGCTGGCTGGCCGCCGCCCTGGCGAGCGCGGCCTTGTCGCCGCCCGCGAACTGCGCGGCGTAGTCGGTGAGGAGGCGCTTGCCGACGAGCTGCAGCAGCACATTGTTGTCGCCCTCGAAGGTGACGTAGATGTCGAGGTCGGCGCGCAGCCCGACGACGCGGTTCTTGGCGATGAACCCGGCGCCGCCGCAGGCCTCCCGCACCTCCTGCAGCGTGTCGAGCGCCGCCCACGTGGAGAGCGGCTTGAGCGCTGCGGCGAGCGTCTCGAGATCCTCGCGGTGCGCGTCGTCGTCTCGCACGCCGGAGAACACCTCGTCGAAGGTGGTCAGCAGGCGCTCGCTCGCGAACGCCATGGCGTAGGTCTCGGCGATGCGCGGGATGAGTCGGCGCTGGTGCAGACCGTAGTCGAGGAGCACGGTCTCGCGGCCGTCGGGGCCGGGGAACTGGCGGCGCTCGGAACCGTACCGGATCGCGATGGTCAGGGCCGCCATCATCGCCTTCACCGCCGAGCCGTCGAGCGAGACGCGGCCTTGCACGAGCGTGCCGATCATGGTGAAGAAGCGGCGACCGGGGCTCGGAATGGCCGAGGAGTATGTGCCGTCCGCTGCGACGTCGCCGTAGCGGTTGAGCAGGTTCTCGCGCGGGATCCGCACATGCGAGAAGTGCAGTCGACCGTTGTCGATGCCGTTCAGGCCGCCCTTCACCCCGTCGTCCTCGCTGCCGACGCCCGGCAGCATCTCGCCGTCGGGCGTGCGGATCGGGACGAAGAAGGCGTGGACGCCGTGGTTGACGCCCTTGGTGATGAGCTGGGCGAACACGACCGCGGCCTGGCCGTGCAGCGCCGCGTTGCCGAGGAATTCCTTCCACGCCCCCGCGAACGGGGTGTGGATCTCGAATTCTTCGGTGGCGGGATCGTAGGTCGCCGTGGTGCCGATCGAGGCGACGTCGGAACCGTGCCCGATCTCGGTCATGGCGAAGGCGCCCGGGAGCTTGAGGCTCATCACGTCGGGCAGCCACTTCTCGTGGTGCGTGCGGGTGCCGAGGTGCAGGATCGCTGCGCCGAACAGCCCCCACTGCACACCGCTCTTGATCTGCAGGGAGGGATCCGCGAGCACGAGCTCCTGGAACGCCGCGATGTTGCCGCCGTGGTTGTCGCTGCCGCCCAAATCCGTCGGGAACGCGCGCTGGATCGCGCCCTCTTCTACGAGGATGCCGAGCTGGCCGAGGGCGCGCTCGCGATGCTCGGGCATGGGCTGGCCGGGGATCGTCTGCAGCCGCGGATCCTCGACGAGCTTGCGGGAGGCGAGACGCTCCTCCTTCCAGCGACCGAGCAGCGCGTCGGCGACCGCCGGCACGTCGATGCGGGCGGATTCCTGCTGCGTGGCGGCGGCACGGTCGGCGGCGCCCTGCTGGGCGACGGTCTGCGTTGCGGTCATCTGTGCTCCTCGACGATCCAAGACGAACGACTCGGCCCGCGCGCATCGCGGCGGGCGATATCGCCAGGCTAGGAGCGACCTCCGACAACGGCAATCGATCCGATTCGACCCCACAAAGCGATGCCGCACCGGCGCCAGCGTCGATTGTGCGCATTCTCCAAACAGAAGCGCTCCGAGCTGTCGATCAACGCCATGCCGAATGTGCGATATCGGGTCGACGAACCCACCCTCAGATCGCCTGTCCGATCACCGCCTCGCCGAGCGGGGTGCGCAGGTGCAGCACGCGCGCCCCCTCCCGGGTGCTCGACACGAGGCCGGCCCTGCGCAGCACCGAGAGGTGATGCGACGCCGTCGAGATCGCCAGGCCGGCGTCGGCCGCGACCTGCGAGGTCGTGCGCGCGACGTGCGCCGCGAACAGGATCTCGGCCCGCGCCGCTCCGACGAGCGCCGCGACCGCATCGCGCGCCGCGTCGGAATCCCGCGCCCACTCGGCGGTCACACCGCGTGCGGGATAGAAGAGCGTGGGTTGCGCCGGCGGCTCGGTCAGCACCATGCACCCCCAGGAGCTCATCACCGAGGGCACGAGCACCAGGCCGCTCCCCCGGCAGTCGACCTGCTCGCTGTGCTTGCGCAGCACGACCCGCACCGCCCCGTCGCCCCAGCTCACCGAGGGGTGGATCCGCGACGCCATCGCCGCGAGCCCGTCGGCCGAGACCGCCCGCGAGCGCACCGCGATGTCGGCCCGCAGGATCCGCTCGAGCTGCGGCCAGACCGGAGCGAGCGTCGCCTCCCACACCTGCGCCCAGGCATCGGCGATCCGCGCGCGGGCCCGCTCGGGATCCGCGCGCATGCGCTCGAGCGCTGCCCGCCGGTCCCCGCTCGATCGATCCACCATCTTGCCGAGGTCAACGCGCATGCCCGGCAGGGCCGCCGCTCGCAGTGCCGCGAGCTCGGCCTCGGGAGTCAGATCCCAGCGCGCGGTCGTCGTGAGGAAGTCGGGCAGGTATCCGTCGGCTCCGATGACGTCCGAGAGCAGCGCGAACGGTTCCCGCGGCAGCCGGTCCCGCACCTGCTTCAGCCACCCCCACTGCAGCGGGTAGTGAGCCGGGCGCAGCAGCACCCGTACCGCGTGCGCGAGCTCGTGCCCGGGCGAGATCCCGAAGCGCACGGCCTGGATGTCGCCGGGACTGAGCCGGAAATCGACGTGATGCGACTGCGCCATCTTTCGATCCATATCGAAACTCTACGCGTCCGGAGCCGCGGAACGGGAGAGTGGACCCAGCGCAGGATCACCGACCGAGAGGAGCGCATCATGAGCGAGAATCCCGCCGCGGCAACGCTGGTCGCACCGGAGGAGATCGCCTTCGGAACGGGCGGCACCCGCCGCTTCCAGGGCATGGACCACGGTGCGGGCGTCTCCTACTTCTCCGTCGACTACGCGCCGGGGCGCGGCACCGGTCTCCACTGGCATCCCTACGCCGAGACCTGGATCGTGCTCGAGGGCGAGGCGACCTTCACCGTCGGCGGCGCGTCGATCCGCGGCACGGCGGGCGACACCGTGACCGGTCCGCCCTGCATGCCGCACCGCTTCGAGAACTCCGGATCCGGGCCGCTGCGCGTCATCGGGATCCACGCCTCGCCCGTCATCATCCAGACCGACCTCGACTGATCACCCGGCCGGCACCGGCCACCCGCACGAAGGAGACCCCCATGTCGTTCCAGAGCTACCTCGACAACATCGAGACCAAGACCGGACTCACGCCGCGCCGCTTCATCGAGCTCGCCGACGAGCGCGGGTTCGGGCCGGGCACGAAGGCCACCCCCATCCTCGAGTGGCTGCAGGCCGACTACGGCCTCGGCCGCGGGCACGGCATGGCGCTCGTCCACGTGATCACCAAGGGGCCGCAGATCAGCGACAAGCATGTCGGCTCCGGCGGCACGCACGCCGACGCGAGCGACGTGCTCTGGCTCGACGGCAAGGACTCGAACCCCGCCGGCTAGGCTGCCCGCCCGGCCGGGCGAGCAACCCCGCGCCGAGCGCGGCTAGAAGCGGTCGCCGGGTGCGAAGTCGCCGAACGAGTCGGGTTCGATCCCGATCTGCTCGAAGAGTTCGCGTGTGCGCTTCTGCCGGGTGCGCGGGATCACCGTGAGCACGGCCCCGTCGCGGCCGGCCCGGCCGGTGCGCCCGGCGCGGTGCACGTAGGTCTTTGCGTCATCCGGCGGATCCGCCTGGATCACCAGGTCGACGTCGTCGACGTGCAGGCCCCGAGCGGCGACGTCGGTCGCGACGAGCACCGGCACCTTCCCCTCGGCGAAGCGCTGCAGATTGCGCTCGCGCTTCGCCTGGGCCAGGTCGCCGTGCAGGGCGGTCACGCGGATGCCCGCCTCGGCGAACAGCTCAGCGAGCCGGTCGACGTAGGCGCGGGTCCGGCAGAACACGATCACCCGGTCGCCGCGGCGCGCGAGCTCGACCAGTGCCGAGTCCTTGTCCTCCCGCAGCACGACGAGCACGCGATGCGTGACGTCGCCCTGCACCTCGGCGTCCTCCGCGATCTCGTGCACGGCGGGATTCCGCAGGAACTCGTCGACAAGGTCGCGCACACCCCAGTCGAGCGTGGCCGAGAACAGCAGGCGCTGCCCGCCGCGCTCGGTGCGGCGCAGGATCCGCTGCACCGGCTCGAGGAACCCGAGCTCGCACATGTGGTCGGCCTCGTCGAGCACCGTCACGTGCACGTCGCGCAGTTCGAGGATCCCGCGCTGCGCGAGGTCCTCGATGCGGCCGGGCGTCCCGATCACGATGTCGACGCCGCGCTGCAGCGCGTGCAGCTGCGGTTCGAACGGGGAGCCGCCCACGAACTGGCCGGTGTAAAGGCCGACCGAACGGGCGATGGGTTGCACGGTGCGGTCGATCTGCAGGGCCAGCTCGCGGGTGGGCGCGAGGATCAGCGCCTTCGGCGCGCGCACGCTCGGCTTCTCGCCCTTCTGCCGCTTCTGCGCGACGCCGCGCTCGCGGCGCTGCTTGGGCGGATCCGGGCGGAACACGCCCTCGGCCTTGAGCTTCAGGATGCGCTCGACGAGAGCGGCGCCGAACGCGATGGTCTTACCGGATCCGGTACGGGCCCGGCCCAGCAGGTGGCGTCCCTCGACGGCGTCGGGGATCGTGGCGGCCTGGATCGGGAACGGACGCTCGGCGCCGAGCTCGCTGAGCGCGCGCACGATGTTGCCGCCGAGGCCGAGGTCGGCGAAGCCGAGACCTCGCACGTCCTCAGCCGAGGTGCGCTTCGCCTCCAGCCGTTCGAAGGAGACCGAGTGCTCCTTCGCTGCGCGCTGCGGCGGTTCGCGTCGCTCCTGCGATCGCTGGTCGGCGACCTGGGGGCGGTGGCCGCGTGACTCGCCGTGCTCGCGGTGCGGACGCTCCGAACGCGGTCGCCCGTCGCCCGGTGCTCCGCCGCGGGGCATGCCGTCGGCGTCGAACGAGAAGACCCGTGCGCCGCTGCTCTGCGCGGCGGCGTCGCGGTGCGACTCGCGCTGGCGTCCCGAGCCGTGGCCGGATCCGCGATCCCGCGGATCCCGGCGGGCGCGGTCGGGGCGGCCGGTTTCGCGGCCGGGTTCCCGGCCGGCGTCGCGACCGTCACGGCGGGCCGCTCCCCGGCGATCGGCGCCGCGGTCCTGCCCGGCGCGCGGATCGGAGTCGCGCCGCGGACGCTCCGGCGAGTCGGCGGCGCCGCTCTGCCGTTCGTCGCCGACTCGCCCGCCCGGGCGCCCTCGACGCCCGGAGGACTTGCCTCGGTTGGGGTTGTAGTCGGATGGTGCGCGGTAGCCGCGCCGACGCTGATTCATCTCTGCCTATCGCTGGGCGGCGGGGCCGGAGCCCGGACCGTCGTGCTGGTCGCCGTCGGATTCGGCGTCGTGGGTGGCCTGCCACATGAGCTCGGCCCAGTCGAGCTCGCCCGTGACCGGCGGGGCCGGCTTCGCGGGATCCTGCTCAGGTACGGCGGGCAGCTCGATGGGATCGAGTGCCGGAGCTGCGGGCTCCGGCTTCGGCTCCGATTCGGGCTCCGGCGTGGGCTCGGGCTCCGGCTCGGGCTCGGGCTCGGGCTCGGGCTCGATGCGGGCCTCGGGGAGCGCCGACGGCAGGTCCTCCCAGGTGACCCCGGCAGTCTCGCGCTCCGCCCCGGCTGCGTCCTCCACAGTGCCTTCCCCGGCCGCGGGCGCCGGGTCGGTCGGCCCGGCCTCGGTGTCGAGGGGCAGTCCCAGACGCCCGAGCAGTGCGGAGAGCTCCGGCGAGACCTCGGCCTCGGCGCCCTGATCGGGGTGCTCGTCGGATCCGCTGGGATCGACGCCCGACTCGGGTGCAGCGGCAGGTGCCTCTGCTTCCGGCTCCAGCTCAGGCTCAGGCGGGATGGTCGCGGTCACCGGGATCGGCAGGATCGCGGTCTCGGCCAGCGGCTCGAGCGGTGCGGACTCCCCCGGCGCCGGCACGAACGGGGCCGCATCGAGCGCCGCCCCCGGAACCTCCGCGGCCTCCGAGACCTCCGATGTTTCACGGGTATCCGGAACTCCCGAGGAGTCCTCGTCGATCTGCTCGGCCAGCGGAGGCAGCTCGGGTGCGACGGAGTCCTCGGCCACGTGCTCGATCGCCGAGACCGGCGCCGCCACCGCCGACGACGCGAGCCCGTCGGTCACGACCGCCGCGTCCGCGCCGAGCGCGTCCGGGTCCGCCGCGTCCGATTCGACCGCACCGGCACCCGCCATCGCGAGCGCGGGGGCGCCGACGGCTGCCGCAGACGCAGCAGCACCGGCACCGCCGCCGGGCTTCGGACGGCGTCCGCCGCCCGCACGGCGCCCGGCACGGCGCTCCTTGCGTCGCTCGCGCCCGTGCTCGACCGCGTAGTAGAGCGTGGGCAGCACGACGAGGGTCAGCACGGTTGATGAGAGCAGGCCGCCGATCACCACGACCGCGAGCGGCTGCGAGATGAACCCGCCGGATCCCGTGATTCCGAGCCCCATGGGGACGAGCGCCAGGATGGTCGCGAGCGCCGTCATGACGATGGGGCGCAGACGCAGGGAGGCGCCGTGCATGACCGCGTGGTGCAGGCTCTCGCCCCGGTCGCGCAACTGGTTCACGAGGTCGATGAGCACGATCGCGTTGGTCACGACGATGCCCACGAGCATGAGCACGCCGATGAGCGAGGCCACGCCGAGCGGGATGCCCGAGAGGATGAGGAGCAGGATCGCGCCGGTCGCCGCGAACGGCACCGAGATGAGCAGCAGCAGCGGCTGCAGCAGGCTGCGGAAGGTCGCGACCATGACCACGTAGACGATGAGGATCGCGGCGAGCAGCGCGAGGCCGAGCTGCCCGAAGGCCTCGCCCTGCTGCGACATGACACCGCCGATCTGCGCGCTCGCCCCGCTGGGCAGCTTGACCGAGTCGAGGGCCCGGTTGACCTGGGTGCCCGCGGCGGTGAGGTCGTCGCCCTTCGGCAGCGCCGACACGGTGACGATGCGCGCGCCGTCCTCGCTCTTCACCGAGACCGGACCGTCGGCGACCGTGACGGTCGCGAGGCTGTCGAGGCGGACCTCGCCCGTCTGGGTCTGCACGGGCAGCGCCTTGACCGCGGCTTCGTTGGCGGGAGCCGTGCCGAGCGACAGGTAGACGGAGGTGGTGGTGGAGTCGAGCACGACCTGGCCGATCTGCGCCGGCTGCATGCGCTGCGCGACCATGCCCGCGACCGCGGCCTCGCTGAGGCCGGCCTGGGTGGCTTTGTCGCGATCGACGACCACACGCAGGTAGGGGCGCGACTGACCGAGATCGCTCTCGACCTGGATCAGACCCTTCTGCTTCTTGAGCTCGGCGACCATGGCCTCGCTCGCGGAGACCAGGGTCTTCTGGTCGGGGGCGGTGACCTGCACCTCGATGGCGCTCGACTGGGTGATGCCGCCGCCCGACTGCCCGATCGAGAAGTCGCCTGCGTCTTTCAGGCCGTCGACGGCCGTGCGGATCCGATCCTGCACCTTGGCCTGGTCGGCGTCCTCGCGCGTCGTGATGGCGTAGGTCACGCTGCCGTCGCTCCCGCCGCCGCCGAACATCGCGGCCGCGCCGCCCGAGCTGCCGATGGTGACCTGAACGGTCTCCACGTCCGAGATCTTCTTGAGCTCGGCTTCGACGCGCTCGGCCTGTTTCAGCTGCGCGTCGAGGCTCGTGCCCGGCGCGAGGGTCTGGGTGAGGCCGACGGAATTCTGCTCGTCCGACCCGATGAAGTTCGTCTTCATGAGCGGCGCAGCCGCCATGGTCCCCGCGAAGATCGCGACGGCGACGCCGAGCGTGATGATGGGGTGAGCCAGCGTCCACCCGATGATCGGTCGGTACCCGCGCTGCATCGCGTTCTCGGGCTCGTCGTCGATTGCCGGCCCCGAGTGCTCGGCCGCGAGCGCCGTGTTGCCCGCCGCGTGGGCCGGGGCGTGCTTCACCCGGATGAACCAGTAGGCCAGCACCGGCACGATGGTGAGCGAGACGAGCAGCGAGGCGATGAGCGCGATGGTCACCGTGAACGCGAACGGACGGAACAGCTCGCCCACCATGCCGCTGACGAAGGCGAGCGGCAGGAACACCGCGACGGTGGTGGCCGTCGACGCCGTGATGGCGCCCGCGACCTCGCGCACCGCCGCGACGATCGCGTGTCCCCGGTCGGTGACGCCCGGATGCGAGAGATGCCGCTTGATGTTCTCGATGACGACGATCGAGTCGTCGACCACGCGACCGATCGAGATGGTCAGCGCGCCGAGCGTCAGCATGTTCAGCGTGTAGTCGGCGAAGTTGAGCCCGATGAAGGTGAGCAGCACCGAGGTCGGGATGGAGATGGCGGTGACGATGGTCGCCCGCACCGAGAGCAGGAACACCAGGATCACGATGATCGCGAAACCGAGTCCGAGCAGTCCTTCGGTGGTGAGCGAGTGGATCGAGCGCTCCACGTAGGGCGCCTGGTCGAAGACGACCGTCAGCTTGGCGCCGTCGAGCTCCTTCTCGAGCTTGGGCAGTTCGTCGTGCACGGCCTTCGAGACGTCGACCGTGTTGGCAGAGGAGATCTTGGTGACCCCGATGGTGATGGCCGGCTTGCCGTCGACGCGGGAGATGCCCTGCGCGGGGTTCGGTTCGAGCGCGACCTTGGCCACGTCGCCGATGGTGATCGTGGGCAGCGGCTCCGCCGCGGCCTGGCTCTGCCCCTGCGCGGCGTCCTGCCCCTGGCCCTGCGCGGCGGCACCCTGCTCCTGCTGCTGACCCGGGCGCGGAGCCTGCTGCTGCGCGGCCTGCTGCTGCGCCTTCGCCGCGAGCAGCTCGGGGCTGCGCACGAGCGGCAGCGCCTTGATGTCCTCGACGCTGGAGATTTTGGATCCGGCCTGCACCGCGAGCGTGCGGTCGCCGTCGGTCACCGTTCCGGCGGCGACGAGCACGCCGTTCTGCTGCAGCGCATCGGTGATCGACTGCGCGGTCAGCGCCTCCTCGCCCAGCTTCGCGAGATCGGGGGTCACGGTGACCCGGTCGCCGCGGGCGCCGACCAGCTGGGCGTCGCGCACGCCCGTGAGGTCCTTGATCTTGGGGACCGCGAGTCGCTCGACCGCCTTCGCCGTGGTCTCGGCGTCGCCGCCCGAGGGCGGAGTCACGGCGATCTGCACGACCGGGAAGTCGTCGATGCTGCCCGACATGACCTGCGGGTCGACGTCCTTCGGCAGCACCTTCGAGAGCCGGCTGATGGCCCGCTCCACCTTCTGCTGCGTGGCGGCGGTGTCGACGCCGTAGGTGAACTGCGCGACCACGGTCGAAGCCCCCGTCGACGAGGTCGCCGTGGTGTGCTCGAGGTTCGGCACGCTCTTGAGCGCGGTCTCGATCGGACCCGAGACGTCGTTGCTCACCACCTCGGGGGAGGCGCCCGGGTAGCTGGTGATGACCGCCACCGCCGGGTATTCGACCGAGGGCATGAGCTCCTGCTTGAGGGAGCCGATGCTGATCACTCCGAAGACCGCGGCGACCACCGTGACGAGTGCGATGAGCGCGCGGTTCTTCAGGCTGAGCCTGGTGAGGAGATGCATGGGCCTCATTCTTCCATGCGCGGGTGACACGGCGGCCCCGCGCGGGTGGATAATGCTGCAATGCCGTTTCGCACCCGCCGCACCCTCGGTGCCGTCACCCCAGCGGACTTCGAGCGCCTGGCGCAGCTGAGGCGTATGCAGGCCATCGCGCTGGGGCTCCTCATCGCGATGGGCGTGGTCTTCGTCGTCTCGTTCGCCCTGCAGCAGCGGTTCCCCTGGCTGGGCTACGTGCGCGCCGCCAGCGAGGGCGGCATGGTCGGCGCACTGGCCGACTGGTTCGCCGTGACCGCGCTGTTCCGGCACCCGCTCGGGCTCCGGATCCCCCACACCAATCTGATCTCGAACAAGAAGGACGAGATCGGCGAGGGGCTGGGATCCTTCATCGAGGAGAACTTCCTCGCGGACGACGTCGTCCACGCCAAGCTCTCCGAGATCAGCGGTGCGCGCATGGCCGGCGAGTGGCTGCGCGACCCCGGCAACGCCGAGCGCGCGGGCGCGATCCTGTCGGAGGCCGGCACCGCCGCGCTCACGGTGCTCGACGATCGCGATGTGCAGGACCTCATCGAGGGGCTCGTGCGCAAGCACGTCATCGATCCGAAGTGGGGGCCCACCGTCGGCCACGGCCTCGAGACGGTGCTCGACGCGGGCCATCACGAGTCGCTCATCGATATCGCGGCGGATCACCTGGAGAACTGGCTCGTCGCCCATCCCGAGGCCTTCGACCGAGTGGTCTCCTCCCGTCTTCCCAGCTGGGTTCCGAGCATCGTCGACCGCTTCGTCGACAACCGCCTGCACGCCGAGGCCGTGCGTTTCGTGCAGAACGTGGCGAGGGATCGCTCGCACCCGTTCCGCGCGGCGGCGAACGGGTTCCTGCACGACCTCGCGCGGGATCTCGGGCAGAAGGCCGAGCTGCAGGATCAGCTCGAAGCGCTGAAGCACGAGATCTTCGACAGCCCCCGCATCCGCGCCCTCGCCGCGAGCACCTGGGCCTCCGCCCGCGCCGCGCTCGTCGAGATGCTCGCGGATCCCTCGAGCGAGCTGCGCACCCGTCTGGTCTCGGCGATGCAGGACTTCGGCCGTCGCCTCCTCGAGGACGCCACGCTGCAGTACAAGATCGACGTCTGGGTGATGAACGCGGTCGAGCACGTCGTCCGGCGCTCGCGCCACGAGATCGCGAGCGTCGTCACCGAGACGGTCCAGCGATGGGACGCGAGCGAAGCCGCCGAGAAGATCGAGCTCCAGGTCGGCAAGGACCTGCAGTTCATCCGGATCAACGGCACCGTGGTCGGTTCGCTCGCCGGCCTCGCGATCTACACGATCGCGACCCTCGTCATCGCCCCGCTCGTGAGCTGAGCCCGCCGGGCCGCGGCCCGTTCCGCGCTACTGCGCGAAGGCGATCGGGAGCTGCATGTCCTGCACCCGATCCTGCGCCGCGGTGTGATCGGCTCGCGTGGTGATGGCGCAGGCCACCTTGCGGCAATCGAGGCCGTCCGAGCTCGCCTCCGGCACGAGCACGCGGGCGGTGAACGCCCCCTTCGCTGCGTCGGCGTAGCCGTGGCTCGCGAACGCCTTCCAGGCCCAGTCGTCGGTGATCCAGACGCTCGGCTGCGCGCCCTCCTTCGCCGCCTTCCCCTCCTCGGCCCCCTTCGGGATCCCGCCGAGGCACGGCGACGGCTTGCGTCCCGGTTCGGCCGGGATCGCGCACACGCCGACGTATATGCCGATCGATGCATCGAAGCCGGTGCCCGTCACCACGAGCTCGCTTCCCGGCGCGACTCGCGCGAGATCCGCGGGCTTCCCCTCGGGTGTGCGCACCTCGATCGTGCGCGTGCGACCGTCGGCGCCCGTGGCGCTCGACTCGCTCGCGAAGCCCTGCGGGACGGCCTGCCCAGAGCCTCCGGCGCTCTGGTGGGTCAGGATCGGGACGAGGATCGCGACCACGGCGACGAGCACGACGACGGCGACGACGAGCACGGCGATCAGGATCGCTCGAGCCGGGCGTCGTCTGGGCTGGGTTGCACTCACGCGATCATGCTAGCTCGCGGGCGTGGGGGAAGCGGACCGTGATAAGCTTGCGCCCATACGTCGATATTGTCAGGTCCATGCCTCGCGGAACATTCTTTCGCGGGGCCCGAATGTGTAAGGGGGTCACGCATGGGGCGCGGCCGTCAAAAGGCAAAGCACACCAAGGTCGCACGGGAGCTGAAGTATTTCAGCCCCAACACCGACCTGTCTCAGCTGGAGCGGGAGCTCGCGGCGGGGCAGCATTCGGACGAAGATGCGTGGGCCGAATACGCTGACAAGTACAACGACGACTCCGGCGACGAAGAGGGGAAGTGAGGCAGGTCCTCACCCTCTGAGCCGAACGCCCCGCGCGACGGGGCGTTCGGCGTTTCTCATGCACGAGACCGTGCGATCGCGTCCCCGACGTTCGTGATCGCACGGTCTTCTTGCTGTCCGGGCACCGACCGATTCCGGTGCGGTGCGGCGGACGCGCAGAGGCCCGACACTGCAGCAGGCCGACACCGCAGCGGGCGGGCACCGAACCGGTCAGTGCCCGCCCGCTGCGGTGCGGCCCCGCGCTCGCGGAGCATCCGGGCTCGTGGGTTATGCGGCGAACGCTCCGGTGAGGCGCACGGCGCCGCCGTCGACACCCTTGGCCCCCTGCTCGAAACCGTCGAAGTCGCGGGCCGAGGTCGAGACGGTGCCCGTCTGCCAGACCGTGAGGCCTGCGGCGCGCAGCCGCTCGGCGACCCGCTCGGCGCGCGCGGCCTCGACCACGGCGAACATGCCGATGCCGAGGTTCCAGGCACCCTCGACCGACTCGAGCGAGTGCCCGCCGAGATCGGCGAGGTGGCGGAACACGGGCAGCGGCGACCAGCTGGCGCGGTCGACCTCGGTCCAGGACCCGACCGGCAGCACGCGGGCGAGGTTCGCCGCGATGCCGCCGCCGGTGACGTGGCTGAGCGCGTGGATCGCGCCGTCGAGCTCGGGATCCTCGATCGCGCTGAGCAGCGGCGAGGTGTAGAGCGCGGTCGGCACGAGCAGCGCCTCGCCGTAGCTCGAGCCGAGCTCGGCACTGTGATCGGCGTAGCCGATGCCGCGCTCGGCGAGGATGTGGCGCACGAGCGAGAAGCCGTTGGAGTGCAGACCGGACGCGCCCATCGCGAGCACGACGTCGCCGTCGGCGACGCGCTCGGGACCGAGCACGCGGTCGGCCTCGACTACGCCGACGGCCGCGCCGGCCACGTCGTAGTCGTCGACGCCCAGCAGTCCGGGGTGCTCGGCGGTCTCGCCGCCCACCAGCGCGGTGCCGGTCGCCTCGCAGGCCTCGGCGATGCCGCGCACGATGTCAGCGATCCGCTGCGGCACGACCTTGCCGCAGGCGATGTAGTCGGTCATGGCGAGCGGCTTCGCGCCGACCACCACGATGTCGTCGACGATCATCGCGACGAGATCCTGGCCGATGGTGTGGTGGATGTCCATCGCCTGGGCGATCGCGACCTTGGTGCCGACGCCGTCGGTCGCGCTCGCGAGCAGCGGGCGGCGGTACTCCTTCAGCGCCGACGCGTCGAACAGGCCGGCGAATCCGCCGACCCCGCCGATCACCTCGGGACCGTGGGTCCGCGCCACGGCGGACTTCATCAGTTCGACGGCGAGGTCACCCGCAGCAGTATCGACTCCGGACTGGGCATAGATCGACGAGTTCTCGCTCACCCTGCCAGCGTACCCGGTCGTGGTCGCCATCCAGGCCGGATGTGGGAGACTGGTCGGAGTCTCGTTTTCGTGGCCTCCCGCCCGTCTCGTTAGGGGAACACACGCAGCATGTGTGGCATCGTCGGCATCGTCTCATCGGATCCCGTCAACCAGCAGATCTATGACAGCCTCCTGCTGCTGCAGCATCGCGGCCAGGACTCGACGGGCATCGCCACCGCCGAGGGCGACCAGTTCCACATGGTCAAGGCCCGCGGCCAGGTGCGCGAGGCGTACCGCACCCGCGACATGCGCAGCCTCGCCGGCAACGTCGGCCTCGGGCACGTGCGCTACGCGACGCGCGGCGACGCCCACCGCGAGGAAGAGGCGCAGCCGTTCTACGTGAACGCGCCCTACGGCATCATCCTCGTGCACAACGGCAACCTGACGAACACGCGCGAGCTCACCGCCGAGCTCTACAACGTCGATCGCCGTCACCTCAACACCCACTCCGACACCGAGCTGCTGCTCAACGTGCTCGCCAACGAGCTCCAGTCGGGCATCCGCGGGCTCTCGTCGCTCGGCATCGACCAGGTGTTCGACGCGGTCGCGCGCGTGCACCGCAGGATCGAGGGCTCCTACTCGGTGATCTCGATGATCGCCGGGCACGGCCTGCTCGCCTTCCGCGACCCCTTCGGGATCCGCCCGCTCGTGCTCGGTCGCCGGTCGACCGACCAGGGCGACGACTGGATCGTCGCCTCCGAGTCGCTCGTGCTCGAGTCCGGCGGCTACGAGGTCGTGCGCGACGTCGAGCCCGGCGAAGCGATCCTCATCTCGCCCGACGGCACGATGTCGTCGCGCCAGTGCGCGCAGAACCCCGAGCTCGTGCCCTGCGCCTTCGAGTACATCTATCTCGCGCGTCCCGACTCCGTGCTCAGCGGCATCTCGGTCTACGAGGCCCGCCTGCGCCTCGGCGACGAGCTCGCCGTCCAGGTCCGCGCCGAACTCCCCGACCTCGATATCGACGTCGTCATGCCGATCCCCGACTCGGGCCGGCCGAGCGCCATGCAGCTCGCGCAGCGCCTCGGCGTGCCCTACCGCGAGGGCTTCTTCAAGAACCACTACGTCGGACGCACGTTCATCATGCCCGGGCAGGCCGTGCGCAAGCGCAGCGTCCGGCAGAAGCTGAACGCCATGCATGCCGAGTTCCGCGGCAAGAACGTGCTGCTCGTCGACGACTCGATCGTGCGCGGCACCACCTCGCGCGAGATCGTCGAGATGGCGCGCGCCGCCGGCGCGAAGTCGGTCACCTTCGCATCCGCAGCTCCCCCGGTGCTGTTCCCCCACGTCTACGGCATCAACATGCCGACCCGCGCCGAGCTCATCGCGCACGGCCGCACCACCGAGGAGATCGCCGCCGAGCTCGGCGCCGACCACCTCATCTACCAGACCGTCGAGGGCATGGACCGCGCCATCATGGCCGGCCAGGATCACGTCACCCGGCTCGAGCAGAGCTGCTTCACGGGCGAGTACATCGCCGGCGACGTCGACGAGGAGTACCTCACTTGGGTGGAGTCGAGCCAGACCAGCTAGTCGCGGCCCCTCCCCGAAACACGAGAAAGCGGGCGATCACCGAGGTGATCGCCCGCTTTCGCCGTTCGTGGGAGCCGCTACGGCTTCTCGGGATCCGTCTTCGCCGGATCGGCCTTCGCCGCCTCCGACTTGACCGCCGGATCGACGTCCGCGCCCTCGGCCGGCTTGTCGGCGTCGTTCGAGACCTCCTTGCGGAGGATGCGTGCGGACTGGCCCAGGCTCTTGGCGAGCGCCGGCAGCTTCGGCGCGCCGAAGAGCAGCAGGATGATGAAGAGGATGATGACGAAGTGCCATCCGCTCAGGTTGCCAAGCATGTGGGGTCGCTCCGATCGAGTCGAGGTCTGTGTCTATCGTACGTCAGTCAGCTCTGCCGTGGCAGAACCGGTTCGCCGACGTGCGACGGCGCCGAGGATCACGGCGAGGATCCCGCCGAGCATCAGGCCGATGCCCGCCCCGATCATGCCGGTGAACCCGGCGACCTGCACCATCGAGTACTCCCCCACCGCGGGGTTGTTCTGGATGGGGAGGAACAGGCAGGCGATCGCGCTCACGAGGCCGCCCAGGATCGCGAAACCGACGACGACGCGGCCGTAACGGACCGAGCGGCGCACGCCCACCTCGACCTCGGTGACCGTGGCGCCCGGGGCCGCCGCCTCGGCGCCCTCGGGCGCGGTCGACTGGGCCGAGTCGGCGGACTCGGGGATCACGGCATCGGCGGTACTCATACCCTCATTGTCTCAGGTTCGCCTGTGAACCGGATCTGGTGCCGCCGGGCGGCGGCCGCCGGACGGCAGGCCCGCTCACCCGAGCCAGGTCGGCCGGATCAGCGGGAGCAGCGGCGCGAGGTCGGTGCGCAGGCCCGAGGCGATGACCCGGGTGCTGCCGAGCGCGTCCTCCCAGGCGAGTCCGCCCGTGCCGAGCGCGATCCAGGTCTCGGGATCGGTCTCGATGACGCTCGGCGGCGTGCCGCGCGTGTGCTTCGGGCCGGCGACGCACTGCACGGCGCCGAACGGCGGCACCCGCACCTCGACGGCGTTGCCCGGGGCCCGCTCGGCGAGCTCCTCCAGCAGGAAACGCACTGCGGTGGCACGGTTGCTCCGATCCGTCGCGCCCTCGAGCACCGCGCGCACCGCCGCGCGCCCGTCGCCGTCCCCGATCCTGCGCTTCGCCATGCGATCCACTCTAGAGCCGGCTCCCGCTACTCTGGAGCGGTGAAGATCCTCGTGCTGGGCCCGGGTGCCCGCGAACACGCCATCGTCCGCGCCCTGCTCGCCGAAGCGGCAGAGCACGAGATCGTCTGCGCTCCCGGCAACGCCGGTATCGCGGCGGAGGGCGTAGAGACGCCCGAGCTCGCGTACACCGACCCCGAGGCCGTCGCGGCCTTCGTGCGGGATCGCGGCTTCGACCTCGTCGTGGTCGGCCCCGAGGCTCCGCTGGTCGCGGGCGTCGCGGATCCGCTCCGCGCCGCTGGCGTGCCGGTGTTCGGCCCCGACGCCGCCGCCGCGCAGCTCGAAGGCTCCAAGGCGTTCGCGAAGCGGATCATGGACGAAGCGGGCGTGCCCACCGGCCGCGCGGCCCGCGTCGCGTCGGTCGAAGAGGCCGGCCCCGTGCTCGACGAGTTCGGCGCACCCTACGTGGTGAAGGCCGACGGCCTCGCCGCGGGCAAGGGCGTCCTGGTGACCGAGGATCGCGCCGCCGCGCTCGACCACGTCGCCACCTGGGCGCCGCACGGCGAGGTGCTGATCGAGGAGTTCCTCGACGGCCAGGAGGTCTCGCTCTTCTTTTTCGCCGACGGCCACGACGTGCTGCCGCTCACTCCGGCTCAGGATTACAAGCGCATCTTCGACGGCGACGCCGGTCCGAACACCGGCGGCATGGGCGCCTACACGCCGCTGCCGTGGCTGCCGGGCGGGGTCGACGCGTTCGTCGAGGAGATCACCCGCACCGTCGCGCTGCCCACCGTGCGCCAGCTCGAGGCCGAGGGCACCCCGTTCTCGGGCTTGCTCTACTGCGGCCTCATCGTGACGTCGAAGGGCGTGCGCGTCATCGAGTTCAACGCGCGCTTCGGCGATCCCGAGACGCAGGTCGTGCTCGCCCGTCTCGAGTCGCCGCTGAGCCGGTACCTGCTCGCCTCAGCGCAGGGCGCCCTCGCCGAGCTGCCGGCCCCCGAGTTCTCCGACGAGCCCGCTGTGATCGTCGTGGTCGCGAGCGAGGGCTACCCGGGCGACGTCGTCACCGGTCGCGAGCTGACCGGACTCGACTCGGCCGCCGAGGTGCCCGGCGTGCACCTCGTGCACGCGGCCACCGAGCGCACCGACGACGGCGGCTGGATCGCGACCGGCGGCCGCGTGCTCGGCGTCGTCGCGCGCGGCGAGGACTTCGCCGCGGCCCGTGCTCGCGCCTATGACGCGGTCGACCGCATCGGACTCGAAGGCGGCCAGCACCGCACCGACATCGCCGCGCGCGTCGCGAACTGACCAGGAGGATCCCGTGACCCAGCTCCCCGCACCGCTCGAGCTCGCCGGGTGGACCCACGTCTACTCGGGCAAGGTCCGCGACCTGTACGTGCCCGAGGGGCGGGCCCGCGACGACTCGCCCGTCCTGCTGGTGGTGGCGAGCAACCGGGTCAGCGCCTTCGACCACGTGCTCGATCCCGAGATCCCCGGCAAGGGCGCGCTGCTCACCGAGCTCTCGAACTGGTGGTTCGACCGGATCGATCTGCCCAACCACCTCGTGCCGGTCGGCACCGCGGGCGTCCCGCCCGTGCCCGCCGAGGTCGCCGACCGGGCGATCGTGAGCCGCCGGCTCGAGATGCACCCCATCGAGTGCGTCGTGCGCGGCGCGCTCACCGGATCCGGCTACGCCGAGTACCAGCGCACGGGGGCGGTGTGCGGCATCGAGCTGCCCGCGGGGATCGCCGACGGCGACCTGCTGCCCGAGCCGATCTACACCCCCGCCTACAAGGCGCCGCTCGGCGAGCACGACGAGAACATCACCTACGAGCGCTCGGTCGACCTGGTCGGAGCCGAAGCGGCGGCGGCGCTGCGCGACGCCTCGCTCACGATCTTCGCAGCGGCGCGCGAGCTCGCCGCCGAACGCGGCGTGATCCTCGCCGACACGAAGTTCGAGTTCGGTATCGATCCCGTCACCGGCGAGCTGGTGCTCGCCGACGAGGTGCTCACGAGCGACTCGTCGCGCTACTGGGACGGCGGGGCCTACGCCGCGGGCGGCCCCGGCCGCCTGGCGAGCTTCGACAAGCAGATCGTGCGGGACTGGCTCGCGGCGAACTGGGACAAGCAGGGCGAGCCGCCCGTGCTCCCCGCCGAGATCGTCGAGCGCACCCGGGAGCGCTACCAGGAGCTGCTCGACCGGCTGACGGCCGAGACCGCCTGACGGCCTCAGGCGGAGCCCCGGCCGGCGTTCCGGGCCGAAGCGCTTGCACGGCCGCCGCTCCTCCACGACACTGGCGGCATGGAACAGCGGGTCAGCTTCATCACCCTGGCGGTCGCGGACGTCGCGCGCAGCCGCGCCTTCTACGTCGACGGCCTCGGCTGGTCGCCGATCTTCGAGGACGACGAGGTGGTGATGCTGCCCGTCGGCGAGCACCTGATCCTCTCGCTCTGGAGCGTCGAGGGCTTCACCGCCGAGATCGGCGAGGCCCCGGCCCAGGGGCTCGCACCGATCACGCTCGCCCACAACGTCGCCACCGAAACCGAGGCCGACGCGGTACTCGCGCTCGCGGCGACGCTCGGCGCCGCGGCGCAGCCCGCGCAGCGTCGCGAGTGGGGCGGCTACTCCGGCTACTTCCGGGATCCCGACGGGTTCCGCTGGGAGATCGCGGTCAACCCCGGCGAGTCCGGGGCGTACGTGCTGCCGTGATCCTGTGTCTCGGAATCGCGGAATATACATGAAGCTTCACGTGTTTCGTTCGAGTGACCCCGCCGCCCGACGGACCGCACGCACCGAAAGCCGCACATGAACGCCCAGCTCCCGATCGACCTCCTGCCCGACGCGACCGGCATGGGCGCGGTCACCCTCGCCGTCGCCGACCTCGACCGCATGCTCGACTTCTACCACGGAGCGATGGGCTTGCAGGTGCTCGCCCAGGAACGCGGCACCGCGATCCTCGGACGCCGCGGCGTGCCCGTGCTCGTGCTCGACCAGGACGGCGCGCTCGCCCACGCCCCGGCGACCGCTGCCGGGCTCTACCACACGGCGTTCCTTTTCGAATCGGCGGCAGAGCTTGCCTCGGTCGTCGCCTCCGTCGCCCGCCGATACGCGAGCCGGTTCCAGGGATCCAGCGACCACCTCGTGTCCGAGGCCTTCTACTTCGCCGACCCCGAGGGCAACGGTGTGGAGCTCTACGTCGACCGCCCGCGCGACACCTGGAGCATCGCGGACGGCGGTGAGATCACGATGGGCACGCTGCCGCTCGACCCCAACCGCTACCTGCACGAGCACCTCACCGAGGCCGGATCCCTGGCGGTGGCGGACACGCCCGCGTCGGTCGGCCACGTGCACCTCAAGGTCGGCGATATCGCCTCCGCCCGCGCCTTCTACGTCGATACCCTCGGCTTCGCCGTCACCGCGACCCTGCACGACCAGGCGCTCTTCGTGTCGGCCGGCGGATATCACCACCACCTCGGCATGAACACGTGGGAGTCGCGCGGCGCGGGCGAGCGCTCCCCCGCGCTCGGACTCGGCGAGGTGACCATCGAGCTGCCCACCGCCGACGCCATCGGAGCACTCTCCGAACGCCTCGCGGCGAAGGGCATCGGCCGCGCGTACGACGGCCGGGAGCTCACCGTGCTCGACCCCTGGCGCAACCGCGTGCGCGTGCGGGTGACCGGCGCCGAGTAGCCGGTAGACTGGCGGGAGCGCGACCGCGCCGATTCGATGCCAGCGCCGATGGACGGAGACCCGGGTGCCCACGATTGTTGTTGATGTCATGCCCAAGGCCGAGCTGCTCGACCCGCAGGGCAAGGCCACGTCGGGAGCGCTGGACCGTCTCGGTCACGGCCGCTTCCACGACGTCCGCATCGGCAAGCGGTTCGAACTGAACGTCGACGGCGAGGTCACCCCCGAGGTGCTCGCCGAGGTGCGCGCCGTCGCGAACGAGATCCTCTCGAACGCGGTCATCGAGGACGTCGTCGCGATCAGCGTCGACGGCGCGTCCGTTCCGGTCGAGGCCCAGTGATGTCCCCCCGTATCGGCGTCGTCACCTTCCCCGGTTCGCTCGACGACCGCGATGCGCAGCGCGCGATCCGCCTCGCCGGTGCCGAGGCCGTCGCACTCTGGCACGCGGATCACGACCTGCAGGGCGTCGACGCGATCGTGCTGCCCGGCGGCTTCAGCTACGGCGACTACCTGCGCCCCGGCGCGATCGCCGCGGTGTCGCCCATCATGACCGAGGTCGTGTCCGCCGCGAATGCAGGCATGCCCGTGCTCGGCATCTGCAACGGCTTCCAGGTGCTCGTCGAGGCGCACCTGCTGCCCGGCGGCCTGATCCGCAATGCGCACCAGCAGTTCATCCGCCGCGACCAGAAGCTCGTCGTCGAGAACGCGCGCACCGCGTGGACGAGCGAGTTCGAACAGGGCGAAGAGATCACCATCCCGCTGAAGAACGGCGACGGCGGCTACATCGCCGACGCCGAGACGCTGAAGCGCATCGAGGGCGAGGGGCTCGTCGCGTTCCGCTACGCGGGCGTCAACCCCAACGGGTCGCTCAACGACATCGCGGGCCTCACCAACGAGCGCGGCAACGTGGTCGGCCTCATGCCGCACCCCGAGCACGCGGTCGAGGCCGGCTTCGGCCCCGATACGCCCGAGGCGATGCGCTCGGGCCTCGACGGGGCGAAGTTCTTCACGAGCGCAGTGAACGCACTCGCGGCGCGGGTCTGACCGCTCCCCGCGCTTCCGCGGCGAACGACGAAGCCCGCCGGGTCCTCGGGGATCCGGCGGGCTTCGTCGTTGCGGCTGGCCTCGTCGCGCGGGGCATGGCGCCCATGCACCCGCCTCTTTTGCCGCGCTCACACGTCCTGCCGCCGAGACTCCCGCCTACCTGCGAAACACTACGAAGCAGCGCGGTGTTCCGTCGGCAAGCGGGCGTCTCGACGGCTGCTCCGGCCGCCCCGCGCGCTACGGCCGGGCCGCCGCGGCGGCCGCAGCAGCCGCCGGCAGCACCGCTTCGATGCGGCTCAGCGCCGCGTCGTCGTGCGCGGCCGTCACGAACCAGGCCTCGAACGCGCTCGGGGGCAGGTTCACTCCGCCGTCGAGCATGGCGTGGAAGAACGCCCGGTAGCGGAACGACTCCTGCTGCTGCACCTCGGCGTAGGTGCGGGGTGCCTCGGCGAAATCGCCGAAGAGCACGCTGAACAGGGTCCCGGCACGCTGCACGCGGTGCGCGACGCCCGCCGCGGAGAGCGCAGCGCCGACGGCTCCCGACAGGCGCTCCGACGCGGCCGACAGGCGCGCGTACGCCGCATCGTCGGCCCCGCGCAGGGTCGCGAGCCCGGCGGCCACGGCGACGGGGTTCCCCGAGAGGGTCCCCGCCTGGTAGACGGGGCCGAGCGGCGCCAGCTGTTCCATGAGTTCGACGCGACCGCCGACGGCGGCGAGCGGCAGCCCGCCGCCCACGACCTTGCCGAAGGTGAAGAGATCGGGCTGCACACCGGCGGGAACCCCCGCCGACTCGATGCCCCAGTAGCCGGAGGCGCTCGCGCGGAAGCCGGTGAGCACCTCGTCGAGGATCACGAGCGCGCCGTGGCGGTGCGCGAGCTCGATCATCGCGGCGGTGAAGCCGGGCTCGGGCGGCAGCACGCCCATGTTGCAGGCCGCGGCCTCGGCGATGATGCCGGCGATGCGGTCTCCGTGCTCGGCGAAGGCCGCCTCGAGCGCCGCGAGGTCGTTGTAGGGCAGCACGAGGGTCTGTCCGGCGGTCTCGGGGGTCACGCCCGCGGAACCCGGCAGCGACAGCGTCGCGAGGCCCGAGCCGGCCTCGGCGAGGAGACCGTCGGAGTGGCCGTGGTAGTGCCCGGCGAACTTGATGAGCAGCGGCCGCCCGGTCGCGCCGCGCGCCAGTCGGATCGCGGTCATGGTCGCCTCGGTGCCCGTCGACACCAGACGCAGACGTTGGACCGCGGGCACGCGCGCGATGATCTCCTCGGCCAGTTCCGCCTCGCCGGGCGCCGACGCGCCGAAGCCGAGGCCGGCCGCTGCCGCGCGCTGCACGGCGTCGATCACGGGCGGGTGCGCGTGGCCGAGCAGGGCGGGGCCCCACGCGGCGACGAGGTCGACGTACTCGTTGCCGTCGGCGTCGGTCACATAGGGGCCCGTGCCCGAGACGAGGAAGCGGGGCGTGCCGCCGACCGATCCGAAGGCCCGTACGGGCGAGTTGACGCCGCCGGGGATCACGCGCGCCGCGCGCTCCTGCAGGGCTGCGCTCCGAGCGGTGGCCGCGTCGGTCCCGGTGGTATCGGTGGTGGGGTTCATCGCAGTCGCTCCGCAACCTCGAGGGCGAAGTAACTGAGGATCGCGTCGGCCCCCGCACGACGGATCGAGATGAGGGATTCGTGGATGGCAGCGGAGCGGTCGATCCAGCCGTTGGCCGACGCGGCCTCGATCATCGCCGCCTCACCCGAGACCTGGTAGGCCCAGACCGGCACGGGGCTCGTGGCGGCGACGTCGGCGAGCACATCCAGGTAGGACATCGCCGGCTTCACCATGAGCACGTCAGCACCCTCGGCGAGGTCGAGCTCGGCCTCGCGCAGGCCCTCGCGCCGGTTGGCGGGATCCTGCTGATAGCTGCGGCGGTCCCCCGTGAGCTGCGAGTCTACGGCCTCGCGGAACGGGCCGTAGAAGGCCGACGCGTACTTCGCGGCGTAGGCCAGGATCGCGGTGTCCTCGTGCCCGGCTGCGTCGAGCGCGTCGCGCACGGCGGCGACCTGGCCGTCCATCATGCCCGAGAGGCCGAGCATCGCGGCACCGGCGTCGGCCTGCGCCACGGCGGCCGAGCGGTAGCGCTCGAGCGTGGCGTCGTTGTCGACCGATCCGTCGCCCGCGAGCACGCCGCAGTGGCCGTGATCGGTGAACTCGTCGAGGCAGAGGTCGGTCTGCACGACGAGCGCGTCGCCGACCTCCTGCTGCACCGCACGAGTGGCGATGTTGAGGATCCCCTCGGGGTCGTCGATGCCGGAGCCGCGGGCGTCGCGCACCGCGGGCACGCCGAACAGCATCACACCGCCGAGTCCGGCGGCCGCGGCCTCGGCCGAGATGCGGCGCAGCGAATCGACGGTGTGCTGCTGGACACCGGGCATGGCCTGCAGTTCGCGGGGCGCGTCGATCCCCTCGCGGACGAAGAGCGGGAGCACGAGCTCGGCCGGGTGCAGCCGGGTCTCGGCGACGAGCCGGCGCATGGCCGGTGTGCTGCGCAGGCGGCGCGGGCGGATGCTGGGGGCGTCAGGGCTGGGCATCGGGGTCCTTCTCGGGTGCGGTGCCGTCGTCGGGCGCGAGGCCCGCGAACGGCGAGGTCGATTCGAACGGCTGCGTGGGCTCGAGGGCGAACGCGGCCGAGAGGGCGTCGAGCAGTCCGTCGACGGTGTGCATCGGGGCGACCGTGTCGGCGCGCAGGCCGGCATCGACGAGCGCCTGCGCCGTCGGGCCGCCGATCGCCGCGACCCGGGTCTCCGCGGGGATCACCGGGCAGGCCGCGGCCAGCGCACGGGCGACGGACCCGCTCGTCACGAGCACGGCGTCGAAGCTGCCCTCCGCGAGCGCCGAGGCGTGGGCCGGGTCCGGTGCGACCTCGACCGTGCGGTACGCGGTGACGCGCGACACCCAGTGGCCGGCATCGCGCAGCGCCTCCTCCAGGCCGGTACCCGCCTGATCGGAGACGGGCAGCAGCACCTCGGCCGGGCCCGCGCCGAGCGCGGCGAGCATCGACGTCACGAGGCCCTCGCCCGAGTAGTTGCGGGCCGGCATCACGGCGATGCGGAAGTCGTGCTGCTGCAGCGCCTCGGCCGTGCTCGGGCCGACGACCGCGACGCGCGAGTCCGGGCGCGGGCGGGCGCCGGCGCTCACGAGCGCGGCGGCGGCATTGGCGGAGGTGACCGCGAGCCAGTCGTAGTCGCCGCGGTTCCATGCCTCGACCGCGGCGCGCAGCGGCTCGCCGTCGTGCGGCTCGGCCAGCTCGATGAGCTGCCCGGTCACCGGCACGCCGCCGCGGCGCCGCACCTCGGCGGCGACGCGCTCGCCCCAGACGCCGCCGCGCGGCAGCAGGATCCGGCGGTCGGTGAGGGGCAGCGGTGCGCGTCGGACGGGGATCATCGCGCGGCCCCGAGGTCGGCGAGCTGCGCCGCGCCCGCGTCGAGCAGCGCCCGCGCGACCGCGGCACCGAGCGCGTAAGCGGTCTCGGCTCTGGCGAACGCGTCCTCGGGCAGCTGCGCCGAGTTCTCGCGCACGAGCGACGCGCTGCCGTCGACCCGGTACACGGCTCCGGCGAGCACGATGCGGCCGTCGTCGTCGATGCGTGCCCAGGCACCGACCGGCGCGGCGCAGCCGGCCTCCAGCGTTCCGAGCAGGCTGCGCTCGGCGAGCGCGGTGCAGCGGGAGTCGGTGTGCTCCACGGCGGCGAGCGCGGTGGCGATCGGACCGGGCGTCGCGGCGTCCTCCGTGCGCGCCTCGATGGCGAGGGCGCCCTGCCCGGGGGCGGTCGGGGCGTCCTCGAGCGGGAAGCGCTCGGTGATGGATGCGCCGCGGCCGATCCGTTCGAGTCCGGCGACGGCGAGCACGACGGCGTCGAGATCGCGGCCCACGCGGCCGAGCCGGGTGTCGACGTTGCCGCGCAGGTCGTGCACGGTGAGGTCGGGGCGCCGGGCGAGCAGCTGCGCGGCGCGGCGCGGCGATCCGGTGCCGACGTCGGCGCCCTGCGGCAGCTCCGCGAGGGTGAGGCCGTCGCGGGCGCAGAGCGCGTCGCGGGGATCGACGCGCTCGGGGATCGCGCCGAGCGCGATCCCTTCGCACGGCCCGGTCGGCAGGTCCTTGAGCGAGTGCACCGCGAGGTCGCACTCTCCGGCGAGCAGGGCGTCGCGCAGCGCGCTCACGAACACACCGGTGCCGCCGAGCTGCGAGAGGGGCGCCCGCGAGGTGTCGCCGTGGGTGGTGATGATCACGAGCACGACCTCGGCGCCCGTCGCCGCGGCGATGCGCTCGGCGACGCCCGTCGTCTGGGTGACGGCGAGCGCGCTGCCGCGCGTACCGACGCGGATCAGGCCGTCGCGGGCCTGAACAGGCTCGCGCGAGACCAGGATCCCGCTGGGTGCGGTCATGCGTCGGCCGCCTGCAGCATTCGGGCCCGGTGCGCGCGCACGGCGGCCTGGCGCTCCTCGGTGTCGCAGCAGCCCGCGCCGCACACGTCGAACCAGGGGCCGAGCGCGAGCTCGGAGGCGCGCTCGGCGACGGGGGTGCCGTCGCGGCGCTCGAGCACGAGGTCGATGAGCCCGCTCACATAGGCCGGGTGGGTGCCGGGTGTCGGCACGCGCACGACCTCGAGACCGTGCTCGCCCGCGGTCTCGACCGCCTCGGTGTCGAGGTCCCAGAGCACCTCCATGTGGTCGCTCACGAAGCCGACGGGCACGATCACGATCGCCTTCGCCTCGCCCTTCGGCATCTCGGCGATGAAGTCGTTGATGTCGGGCTCGAGCCAGGGCTGGTGCGCGGGGCCGCTGCGCGACTGGTACACGAGGTCCCAGGCCGCGCCCTCGCCCGCGGCCTCGGCCACGGCCGCGCTCACCGCGAGGTGCTGCGCTTCGTACGCGCCCTCGCCACCGAGCGCCTCCGGGTGCGGCCCGAAGTCGCCCGTGTAGCTGTTCGGCACCGAATGGGTGGCGAACAGGATCCGCACGTCCTGCGCGGGATCGAGCCCGGGGATCTTCTCGCGCAGTTCGGCGATGCCGCCGCGCAGCGCCTCGACGAACGGCGTGATGAAGCCCGGGTGGTCGAAGTGGGGGCGCGCCTTGTCGATGGTCAGGCGGCCCGCCAGACCGGTCTCGGCGAGCGCGTCGTCGATGTTCTCCTGGTACTGCTTGCAGCCCGAGTAGGAGGCGTAGGCGCTCGTGGCGAGCGCCAGGATCCGGCGGAAGCCGCGGGCGTCGGCCTCGCGCAGCGCGTCGGGGAGGCTCGGGTCCCAGTTGCGGTTGCCCCACAGCACAGGCAGGTCGATCCCGCGGCGATCCAGCTCGGCCACGAGCGCGTCGCGCAGCTCGCGGTTCTGCTGATTGATCGGGCTCACGCCGTGGAAGTGACGGTAGTGGTGCGCGACCTCCTCGAGGCGCTCATCCGGGATCCCCCGGCCGCGGGTGACGTTGCGCAGGAACGGGATCACGTCGTCCTGTCCCTCGGGACCGCCGAAGCCCAGCAGCAGGATCGCGTCGTACTCGTGCGCAGTCTCATCGAAGCTCGCGGCAGCGGTCGCGTGCGGCTGCTCGTCGAACGCGGCGGACGCGGCGGTGAGAGCGGGGTCGGTGCTCATCGAAGGACCTCCAGTGCTTCGGTTTCGGTGATGCGGCGGCCCGTGAAGAACGGGACCTCCTCGCGCATGTGGCGTCGCGCGTCGGTGTTGCGCAGCTCGCGCATCATGTCGACCAGGTCGGTCAGCTCGTCGGACTCCATCGGCAGGAGCCACTCGTAGTCGCCCAGTGCGAACGACGAGACGGTGTTCGCCACGACCGAGCGGAACGCGGCGCCCTTGCGTCCGTGATCGGCGAGCATGCGGCGGCGATCCTCGTCGGGCAGCAGGTACCACTCGGCATCGCGCACGAAGGGGTAGAGCACGAGCCAGTCGCGGGCGCGCTCCTCGCGCAGGAAGCCGGGCACGTGGGCGCGGTTGAACTCGGCCGTGCGGTGCACGCCGAGCGCGTTCCACGTCGGCAGCAGGCGGTCGATGGCCGCCGTGCGGCGCAGCACGCGCAGCGCGGCCTGCAGGCCCTCGGCGGTATCGCCGTGCAGCCAGACCATCAGATCGGCATCGGCGCGCAGGCCCGACACGTCGTACCAGCCGCGCAGCACGACCCCGTCGGCGGCGATCCGCTCGCCGGCGGCGGTCAGCTCGGCGAGCTCGGTCCGCGCGGCGGCGTCGCCCGCGGGCGCGGGGCGCTGCGGATCGCGGCGGAACACCGCGAACAGGGTGTAGCCGCTCGGGCCGGGCTCGGCGGGGTGCGCCGCGGACTGCTCGTGTGCGCTCATGGGGTGTGACTCCTCTGCTGGGACTCGCTGCGGGTGGACGGTTCGGGGGTTCCGCCTGCGGCGGAAGCTCGTTCGGCGGACCGGGACAGGCCGGCCAGCAGCTCGCGCGCGGCGGCGCGCGCGTGCGGGATCACCTGGGCGAGGCCCGTGCCGGAGGCGGCCTCGCCGGTGCGAGCGACGGGGACGCGGAGCACGTCGGTGCCTGCAGCGGTCACCCTGGCGGATCCGGCGGGCCCAGCCGCGGCTCCGGCTCCTGCACTGCCGGGATTCGACGCATCGGCGCGGGGCATGGTCCAGACCGCGCGGTGCATCTCGCGTACGTCGCCGGCGCGCAGTTCGATGCCCAGGAGTTCGGCCGCATCGGCGACGACGCGCTCGCGCACGGCCGCGTCCCCGAGCCCGCGCGTGGCCGGGATCCAGTCCGCGCTGCCGTAGGAGAGCCGCACGAGGTGCCGACCGGGGCCGAGCCCGTCGGCGGCGGCGCGCCACTTCGCCGAGGTGTGGGTCAGGGCCTTCGCGGCGGGACCGCCGCGATCGGTCGCCGCGACGAGCAGGCCGGTGCCTCGGGGTGCCGCGTCGAGTCGCGGATCCTCGATGGCGAGCAACACGACCTCCACGTCGAAGCCGGGATCCCGCACGGGACCCGGGAGCCCCGCGGCGAGCAGCACCGCATCGACGCGGATCGTCTCGGCGGCGAGCTGCACGGCCCAGCCGTCGTCCACGCCGCTCACCTCGACGACCTCGGCGCCGAGACGGATCGCGACGCCGAGCTCGCGCAGCTCGGCCTCGAGCCGCTCAGGGAGCCGGTGCATGCCGCCGCCGATGCGGGCGACCGCTCCGCCGGCGGAGGTGCGGCGCGCGTTCGCCGCGCGCACCGCCCGGGTGAGGGAACGGCCCTTCGCGAGGGTCGAGGCCAGACCGGGGGCGACGCGCGCGACCGGCAGGCTCTCGGGGTCCGTCGAGTAGACGCCGCGGGCCACGGGACGCACGAGACGGTCGAGCACTCTGGAACCGAAGCGGGCCTCGACGAGGCCGCCGAGGGACCGCTCGTCGCGGCCGACCGCGCGCGGCAGCAGTGGCTCGATCGCGGCGCGCAGCACCCCGCCGAGTCCGAGGGCCCGGAACGCCTTGCTCGAGAACGGCTGCGCGGGGATTCCGAGCAGCCCCGGGGGCAGCGCGTACGCGATTCCACTGTCGTAGGCCCACGAGCCCAGCGGTCGCGGCGCCTCGATCCGATCGATCATGCCGAGCTCGGTCAGCAGCACGGCGACGCCGTCGCCACGGGTGGCGTACGCCTCCGCACCGAGGTCGGCGACGACGGCATCGGTTCCGGTGCCGGCCCACGCCGCGATCCGCTCGCCGCGGAGCTTGCCGCCGAGCCGGTCGCCGCGCTCGAGCACCGTGACCTCGGCCCCGCCGATCGCCAGGTCGCGCGCGGCGACGAGGCCGGCGATCCCGCCGCCGACCACGGCGACGCGCGGCCGCCGCGCTGCGGCGCGGTTCGCGGCGGCGGGTTGCGCGGCAGCCCGCCGCGCCGCCCGGCCGAGGGGTTGGTCCTCGTCGTCAGCGCCCATGGACCCGCTCCACGAGGCGGGTGAGCACCGACGGATCGGCCTCGGGCGGCACGCCGTGGCCGAGGTTCAGCACGTGCGCGGGCGCACGCCGCCCGCGGGCGATCACGTCGTCGACGTGCGCGTCGAGCACCTCGGCGGGGGCCGCCAGGAACGCCGGATCGATGTTGCCCTGCAGCACCACCGCGTCGCCCAGCGCCCGGCTGGCCTCGTCGAGCGGGGTGCGCCAGTCGACACCGACGGCGTCGACGCCGAGGCCCGCGAACTGATCGGCCAGGTGGCCGGCGCCGACGGCGAAGTGGATGCGCGGCACCCGTGCTCCGGCGGCGGCGTAGCCCTCGAGGCCGGGATCCGGCGCGTGCAGGTGGCGCACGGCGTCGAGCGCCTTGGCCGAGTGGACCGCGACCGAATCACGGTAGTCGACGGGGCGCAGCGAACCGGCCCAGGAGTCGAACAGCTGGACGGCGCTCGCGCCCGCCAGCACCTGCGCCTCGAGGAACGCGCCGCTGAGTTCGGCGGCCCAGTCGAGCAGCGCAGCCCACGTCTCGGGCTCCGCGTGCATGAGCGCGCGAGCGCGCAGGTGATCGCGCGACGGCCCGCCCTCGACCAGGTAGGAGGCGAGCGTGAAGGGCGCACCCGCGAAGCCGATCAGCGGGGTCGGTCCGAGCTCGGCGACCGTGATCTCGACGGCGCGGCGGATCGGGTCCAGGTGCTCGCGCAGGCGGTCCGCCCCGTGCTCCGCACGGAGCCGGGCGACCTGCTCGGCGGTGCGCACCGGCTCGGCGAACACCGGGCCGCGGCCGGCGACGATCTGCACGTCGACTCCCGCGAGCAGCAGGGGCACGACGATGTCGCTGAAGAAGATGCCCGCATCGACCCCGTGCCGGCGCACCGGCTGCAGCGTGATCTCGGCAGCCAGCTCGGGGGTCGTGCAGGCCTCGAGCATGTCGCCGCCGGCGCGCAGCTCGCGGTACTCGGGGAGCGAGCGTCCGGCCTGGCGCATGAACCAGACGGGGGGCGTCTCGGGGCGGTCGCCGCGGAGGGCTCGGACGAGCGGAGCGGCCGAGGTGCGGCCGTCGCGGAGCGGGTGCGAGGAGGGCAGGGCATTCATCAGATGATGATGCTAACGTATTCATCCGATGAAGATGCACACTCTCGTTCAGCTTGCTCTCAGGCACCGGGATTCCGCACGATTCCGCGGAGTTCCAGCCTGATGAGTCTGCTTTGCGTATCCGTCGACCACCACCGGGCCGACCTCGAACTGCTCGAGCACATCGAGCGACGCGCCGATGACCTCACGGCACGGCTGACCGATCCCGCGTTCGCCACGGGAGCCGTCGTGGTCGCCACGTGCAACCGCTTCGAGGCGTACCTCGATTCGCCCGTGCTCGACCGCGAGGCCGTGATCCGCAGCCTCGCCGAGGCCGCGGAGCTGCCTGCCGAGCGCTTCGCCGTCGCGAGCGCGGTGCACTCGGGCAGCGAGGTGCCCGAGCACCTGTTCGCCGTCGCGGGCGGCCTCGAATCGGCCGTCGTCGGCGAGGGCGAGATCGCCGGCCAGGTGCGCCGCGCACTCGACCGGGCCCGCACCGCGGGCACCGTCACGACCGAGCTCGAACGCCTCTTCCAGCGCGCCACCGGCGTCTCCAAGGCGATCAAGCACCGGACCGGGATCCAGTCGAAGGGGCGCTCGCTCGTCCGCCTCGCCCTGCGCATGGCCGAGAGCCGCATCGGCGACTGGCGCGGCACCCGGATCGTGCTCGTCGGCACCGGCGCGTACGCGGGCGCCAGTCTCGCCGCGCTCCGCGCGCGCGGAGCCGAACGCATCGGCGTCTACTCCCCCTCGGGCCGCGCCCAGCAGTTCGCCGCGTCGCACGGTGTGCGCGCGATCCCGCACGAGGCGCTCGAACTCGAGCTCGAGCGCGCAGACCTCGTGATCGCGTGCAGCCATGCGCAGGACCCGCTCCTCGGCCGCGAGCGTTTCGCCCGCACCGTCGCGCCGTCCCGCGCCCCCTTCTGCCACGCGCTCGCGGGCGGCGCGGTGTCGAACTCCGACCGGCCGCGTCCCCGACTCCTCATCGACCTCGGCGTACCGCGCAACATCGACCCCGCATCGGCCACCGTGCCCGGTGTCGAGCTGCTCGACCTCGAGACCGTCGCGAAGCACGCCCCCATCGCCGAGCTCAGCGCCGAGGCCGAGGCACGAGAGATCGTCGCCGACGCCGCCGCCGAGTTCGCGGCCGACCGCGCCGAACTCGACGCGGTGCCCGCGCTCGTGACGCTGCGGGGACACGTGCACGGGATCCTGGAGGACGAGATCGCGCGCTCGGGCGATCCGGACGTCGCGGCGGCGCTGCGCCACTTCGCGGGACGCCTCATGCACCAGCCGACCGTGCGGGTGCGCCAACTGGGCCGCGCCGGCCGTGCGCCGGAGGCGCGAGCCGCGGTCGAGGCGCTGTTCGGGCCTGGCGAATAGGGCTCGGGCTCCCTGAGCGGGCGCCTTGCCGGGCACCCCGGCGGGCTCATCCATCGAGAGGCGGCAAACACGCCGAATCAATCCGCATTCCAGCGGTTTGACGCCACTCGATGACTCGCGCGGGGGCGGGGAGGGAGCGCACCGGTGCGGGCCCACGCCCAAGCACTGGTCCGTCCCAGACCCGGACCCAGGTCCATACCCAGTCCCAGACCCAGACCCTGGGCGAGACCCAGGTATCAGCCGCGGGTCTGGACGTCGTATCCGTAGGCGAGCAGGTGCACCACGGTGCCGTCGGGGCGGGTGAACTGGCGCTCTCGATCGACGAGGCGCTCGAAGCCGAGGCGCTCGTAGAGCCTCCATGCGGGTTCCATCATCAGCCCGGTGTTGAGCACGAGCCGGCTGTTGCCGCGGAGCCGGGCCAGGGTGATGCCGAGCCGGGTGAGCCGTTCGCCGATGCCGCGCCCGCGGGCCGCCGCTCCGACGCCGAGGAGGCGGATGTCGAGCTCGCCGGGGTGCGCGACGTCGCTGAGCGTCTTCCCGGGGCGAGGCGTCGTGATGGTGCCGAGCAGTTCGCCGCTATCGCGGTCTTCGGCGACCCACACGAGGCCGTCGCGCATGCGTCCGGCGACGTCAGCGATCTCGCCCAGGTAGGCGGGGTCGAGACCCTCGTAGGTGTCCCGGTACGCGGCGAGCACGAGCGCGCTGACCGCTTCGACGTCGGCGCTCCGGATCTCCCGAACTCGCACGCTCGCATCGATCGGGCCCGCGGAATCGCCGTTCAGGGGGTAGGCGTAGGTGAGGGATCCGCCGTATCCGCCGTCCGCGAGACTCGTGTCGCGTTCGGGAGTGCGCTCGTAGCCGAGCTTCGCGTAGAGGTGCTGGGCGGGGTTGCGTTCGCCGGTGTCGAGGCGGATCGCGTCGACGCCCCACCGCATGGCGAGCTCGGTGCCGGCGCGGGTGAGCGCTGCGCCGAGTCCCGCGCCCTGAGCGGCCGGGTCGACGGCGACGAGGCGGAGTTCCGCTTCGCCCGGTGCCGCGAGCTTGGTGTAGGGGCTTCCGCCGCGGAGCACGCTGACCGCGCCGATCACTTCGCCGGGGGCCTCGGCACGAACGGCGACGAGCACTCGCCCGGCAGCATCGCGTCCGGCGGTGTCGCGCTCGGTGGCGATCCACGCTTCGTTGCCGTCGAGGTCCGCGGCGTAGGGTCCGGCGGCGTACGCTCGGCGCAGCAGCTCGGCTTCCACGGCGTGTTCTTCGGGACGGATGGGACGGATCTCGAAGGCGCTGCTGTTCACCGCTCAAGTTTACGACCGTTGCATCGCGCTCGTCTCTCTCCGCTTGTGGAGCAAGCTCTCAGCCACCCCATGGGTTTTCACGTGAAAGTAGTGATTACGGCGTCGTATTCACCGCGGGCGAGGTGGAGGCGTCGCCGTCGACTTTTTGTTTCTCGAAGGATTCTGCGAAGGGCTGGCGCATGAGACGACGGACCAAGGTGCTGATCGGTTCCGCCGTCGCGTTGGTGCTGATCGGAGGTACTGCGGCGATCGCGGGGCCGATCGTGTATCGCGACGTGATCGCGAAGCCGGCCGACGCCGTGCCCACCATCTCGGCGGGGCCCGGCACGCTCGGCAGCACCCCGACCGGCCGTCTCTCCGCGGCGGATGTCGATGGCGCCTGGTCCGTGGGTTCCGGTTCAGAGGCGGGGTACCGGGTGAACGAGGTGCTGAACGGCACCGACGTGACCGTGACCGGCAGGACCTCCGAGGTGACGGGTTCGTTGACGGTGCAGGATCTGACGCTCACGAAGGCGGAGCTCTCGGTCGATGTGGCGTCGATCGCGACCGACAGCCAGAATCGCGACGACTACTTCCGGTCGACGGCGCTGCGCACCGATCGGTTCCCGAAGGCCACCTTCGTGCTCACGAAAGCAGCGAAGCCGGCGGCCGCCCCGAAGGCCGGTGAGACGGTGAAGCAGTCGGTGACTGGCGACCTGACGCTCGCGGGCAAGACACGGTCGGTCACATTCGAGGTCGAGGTGCGCTCGGACAGTTCGCAGACCCAGATCGCCGGGCAGATCCCCATCACGTTCGCCGACTACGGCGTCGAAGCACCGAGCCTCGGATTCGTGAAGGTGGAGCCCAAGGGGTTCGTCGAGTTCCAGCTGCTGGCCCACAAGGGCTAGCCCACCGCACGCGCGAGACCGCGCAGGCGCCGCACGCGCTGCACCCCCGCAGCAGTGAACGCCAGAAGGATGCCCGCGAAGGCTCCCGCCTGCATCGGGGTCTCGGCCGATTCCCTCGCGACGAAGAACGACACCGATTCGCCGGCGCCGCCCTCGTCCCGTGCGGTCACGGTGTGCGCGCCGTCGGGAAGGTCCGGGAGTTCCACCGCCCAGGCACCGTCCGCGCCGGCGACGGCCCGGCCGAGTTCGGTTCCGTCGGAGCCGGTCAGGATGACGGTGCCTCCCGGTTCGGCGGACCCGAACACCACGGGAGTCGCGGTATCGACCGTCTCGCCGGAGAGCGGCCCCTCGATGCGGACCGGCGCCTCGCCGCTCATCGCGTCCAGTAGCCGGGTGTCGAGCAGTTCGACAGCTTCGGTGGACGCGCCGCCGGTCGACCACGCGTCGGATTCCAGCTTCCAGACGCCGTAGAGCTGCAGCGAGTCACCCGGTCGGAGCGCCGACACGATGCGCGCCCCCGCGTGCGAGCCGAACTGCTGCGGGACGAGAGCGAAGACCTGCTCGGCCGCCCCGCTGCACTCGGTGAATCCGACGTGGTTCGTCGGCAGGAGCGTGAGGCATTCTGACTCGGAAGTGATCGGGCCCTGCCTGCCGATCCCGGGGAACTCGGCCGTGACCGCCTGCTCGGGAGTGCCGCCGCCTACGAAGGCGATGCGCTGGGCCCCGCGTTGGATCGGGTAGTCGCTCGTCGCATGCCGCATCACCCAGGGACCTGTGAGCCGGACATGCTGATCGGCGGCGACCGCAACGGCGGGCGCGGACGCCGCACCCGCTGCCCGAGCCGCGGGCCCGAAGGCGAGCAGTGCGGCCACGAGCGCGATCGCGGCGATCAGGGCGCACGACGTGCTGCCGATGGTGGGACGGTTGGACTGCACGGGGCCTCCTACGGCTCGGATTCGCAGCAGCGACGGTCGCTGCTGCCGTAGATCCAAGCTATGGACGCTCCCCCGGCTCAGGACAGGCGCGTCTGCGCCCTGTGCATAACCCGAGCACCCGGGCACCCGAGCACCCGAGCACCCGAAGATCCCTACTGCCCCTCGGCGAGCTCCTGCGCTTCCTTCGACAGTTTGCGCACGCGCGCACGCCGACGTCGACGCTCGGGGATCATGCTGCGCATCTCCTCCAGCTTGCCGAAGCACAGGAGCCGGTCCTCCGCCTCGAGCACCTGGTGCTTGCGGGGGTTCGGGATCACCTGCACGCCGCGGTGGAGCGTGAGCGCCGTGATGTCGCGGTCCCACAGACCCAGATCCCCGAGGGTCTTGCCGACCTGCTCGGCGCCCGAGTGGATGAGGAGCTCGGCGACGCCGTAGCCCGTCGACACCGAGAGCCGCTGACGCACGTCGATCTCGGGGAAGTTCACCTGCCCGGCGATGTAGTCGATGATCGCACCGGCGACGTCGAGCCCGGTGGCGGCCTCAATGCCCTGGAGGCCCGGTGAGGAGTTGACCTCCATGACGAGCGGCCCCTCGTCACCCTCGAGCATGTCGACGCCGGCGACGCGCAGCCCCATGATCTGCGCCGCGCGCACCGCGGTCTGCTCGTAGGCCGCGTCGAGCTGCACGGCTTCGACCGTGCCGCCGCGGTGCACGTTCGAGCGGAACTCGTCGCCCGCTGCGCTGCGCCGCATCGCGGCGACCACCCGATCACCGACCACGAGCGCGCGGATGTCGCGCCCGCGGCTCTCCGAGACGAAGCGCTGGATCAGGACGTTCTGGCGGGTCGAGTGCAGGGTCTCGATGATGGCCTCCGCCACCTTCACCTGCGGCGCGAGGATCACGCCGATGCCCTGGGTGCCCTCGAGCAGCTTGATGACGACGGGCGCGCCGCCCACGCTCTCGATCGCGGGGCGCACGTCGGCGCGATTGCGCACGAAGGCGGTCGCCGGCATGTCGATGTTGTGCCGCGACAGGATCTGGATCGCGCGCAGCTTGTCGCGTGCGTTGGTGATCCCGTTCGCGGTGTTGGGCGTGTAGACGTCCATCTGCTCGAACTGGCGCACCACCGCGGTGCCGAAGTAGGTGATCGAATTGCCGATACGGGGCAGGATCGCGTCGTAGTCGCTTAGCTGCTTGCCCCGGTACTGCAGGTCGGGCTCATCGCTCGTGAGGTCGATCGCGAAGCGCAGCGTATTGAGCACCTTGGGGGTATGGCCGCGCTGCTCAGCGGCCGCGCGGAGTCGTTGCGTGGAGTACGCCTGCGGGGCGCGCGAGAGAATCGCGAGTTTCACGTGGTTTCCTGCCAAGATAGGTGCGTGATCGAACCCCACCATTCAAGCACCCTGACGGGCTGGCGTGAATGGGTTCGCCTGCCTGCGGCGGGAGTTCCCTGGATCAAGGCGAAGATCGACACGGGCGCGCAGACCTCCGCGCTGCACGCGGCGGAGTTGGAGGAGTTCGAGCGCGACGGCGCGCCGTGGGTCCGGTTCGAGGTGCACCCTTGGCAGAACTCCGAAGAGGACGCCGTGCAGGTGGAGCTCCCGGTGCACGACCGCCGCACCGTCCGCAGCTCGTCGGGGCACTCGCAGGACCGCATCGTCGTGCTCATGGACATCGAGCTGGTGGGCCGGCGCGTGCCCGCCGAGGTCACGCTCACGAGCCGGCACGAGATGGTGTTCCGCATGCTCATCGGCCGCGAGGCGCTGCGGCAGGGGTTCCTGGTCGACTCGGCGGCCTCGTACGTCGGCGAGAAGCCGGATCGCAAGATCCGTCGGAAGAATCGCGGGCGTTCCTAGGCGAGCCGGGCTACGCTGAGGCCATGAGCGACGCGGATCTCGACCTCATTCCGTCCGGCACCGTCTTCGCCCCCGAGCAGATCACCCACTTCGTCGGCGGCGCCGACGGTTCGCGCAGCCTCGAGGACGCGATCCGGCAGGCCGATCTGCTGGTCAGCACACCCCACTCGGGCGCTGCGATCCCCGAGGAGATCGCCGAGTTCCTCTCCCCCGCGCTCACGAAGCGCCTGCAGTACGACTTCAGCGACGTCGCGACGGCCGCGGTGGTGCGCCGCTGGGCCGAGATCGATCCGCGGATCGTCGCGGTCATCAACCCGCACCCGCGGTTGATCCGCGATCCCAACCGCCCGAAGCCCGCCGATGTGCGGGGCACCCTCGCGCAGGCCGTCGAGCGGGTGCGCGCTGCCGGGCCCTGGCAGCGCGTCGATCTCACGGGCGTCGACGCGATCCGCCCGGTCACGTTCTCGTTCTTCCCGATCCTCGAGATCCCCGATACCGAGGCCGGGATCGCCCGCCTCGTCGATGCCTTCGCGCGCACCGCCGAGCAGGGGCTCGGGGTCTACGAGGCGACGCGGGACCGTCTCACCGAGCAGTTCCTCACGATGAAGCTCGCGCGCGGCGGCACGTTCACGCGGCTCTCGTTCCACGACACCATGAACACCACGACCACCCGCGACGGCGCGGTGAACGTGCCGCGCGCCGAGCAGGATCGCCTGCCCGACGTCGTGGCCCTGTCGAACCGCGGCGATGCGCTCGGCGAGCCGCGCGAGGCGGCCGGTCCCGCGGACCCGCCCACCATGCCGGGCGACGCGCTGCGCGCGCTCGCCGACGCCCATCGCGCGGGATTCGCGGTCGAACGTCCCGACGCCGTCGCGCTCAATCAGCCGTACCTCGGCAGCCAGGAGATCCTGGCCGCGGGGGCGCAGTTCCGCGAGGTGACCGCGGTCGCCGAGGCGGCAGAGCTGCGGCTCGGGGCGGTGCAGGCCGAGTTCCTGCGCGAGTACCTGCTCGGCCCGGCGGCGACGGCCGAGCTGCACGAGCCCGGCACCGGCTGGATCGACGAGGATCCGGCTCGGGTCGATGCGCTGGCGCACGCCTGCAAGCGCGCGTGGGACGCGTTCCGCGCCCGCGTCTAGGCGCCCCTCACCCGCTCTCTCCTCATCACCCGCCCCAGAGCGCCCCGAACAGGGCACCCGCGGCGATCGTCGTGACCGCGAGGATCAGCGTCGGCAGGAAGAACGCGTGGTCGACGAGCTTCGTGCCGAGCTTGGTGCTGCCCGAGGTGTCGAAGTTCGCGGCCGCGATCTGCGATCCGTTGGTGGGCAGCAGGTAGATTCCGGCGAACGCACCGGCCCACATGCCCGAGAGCAGCCCGAGCGGGATCCCGGCGGCGAGGCCGATCGGCACGATCGTGCGCGTCGCCGTCGACTGGCTCGTGGTCAGCACGCAGACGAGGAACACGCCGAGCGCGAAGATCCACGGCGCCGCGGTGACGAGTCCACCGACGCCCTCGGCGATGAGCTTCGTGTGCGCGCCGAGGAAGGTGTCGGTGAGCCAGGCCAGGCCGAACAGCGCGATCGCCGACACCATTCCGGCCTTGAACACCGTCATGGTGGGGATCTCGGCGACCTTCGGGCGCGACACCAGCAGGATCAGGGTACCGACCACGAACATGACGATCTCGATGACCGGGGTCATGGAGATCGCCGCTCCCTCGGCATCGAGCGGGCGCAGCCCCTTGAAGAGACCGAAGATCACGATCGCTGCGACGCCGAGGAGGAAGATGAGCGCCGCGTTGCGGCCCGCCGCGGTGACGGTCACCGCCGCCTTGACCTCCTGCGCGTCGGCGTGCGGCGCCTCGAGCTCGCCCTTCGCAATCTTCGCCTGGATCTCGGGGTCGTCGGCGATGTCCTTGCCGAGTCGGTTCACCGCGATGCTGGAGAGCACAATGCCCACGATGGCGGCGGGGATCGTGACCTTCAGGATGTCGATGAGCTCGAAGTTCCAGGGTGCGGTATCCGTGAGCGTGACCATGGCGGCCATCGCCGCCGAGACCGGGCTGCAGGCGAGTGCGACGCCCGTGGCGACGACCGAGAGCGACAGCGGGCGCGAGGGACGGATCCCGTTGCGGTAGGAGAGGTCCTGGATCACCGGCAGCAGCGGGTAGAGGATGTTCGAGGTGCCCGCGCCGACCGAGAACAGGAACGAGACGAGCGGCGCGACGAGCGTGATCTGCTTGGGACTGCGCGAGATGAGCTTCGCCGCGATCGACACCATCCAGTCGATGCCGCCCGCCGCCTGCATCATCGAGGAGGCGAGTACGACCGACAGCACGATGAGCAGCGCGTCCACGGGCGGCGAGCCCGGCGCGAGGCGGAACCCGAACACCAGGATCGCCACGCCCGTACCGCCCCAGAGCCCGAGGCCGACGCCGCTCGACCGGGTGCCCATGACGATGCAGCCGAGCACGACCACGAGCTGCGCGATGAAGAGCGCGATGTCCATCGGGATCCCCCATCCCGGGCCGCTCCGGCGGCCCGCCTGCCCCGAGCGTACTGGCGCGGCCGCTCCGGGACCAGAGCCGTCCGGTACTTGAGTACCGGATGATGGCCCCCTCGTCCGATGCGCGCACCCAGCCGTTCAGGAGAGGGTGGAAGCATGTCCACGAGCACGCCGACCGGCCCGACCCGGATCCACGTCCCCGTTCCCGCTTCGACCTCCGCCCGTGCGAGCACCCGCGCGACGGCCGGAGCACCCCGTGTCCGCTACGTCGGCGTCGACCTCGCCCGATTCCTCGCGATCGCCGGCATGATGGCCACCCACCTCGTCGCGATCTCCGCCATGCTGCCCGGGCTGAGCCCGTTCGAGCAGACCGCGGGATCGGTCGCGCAGACGCTCACCTCGGGCATCGCGGCGCCCCTGTTCGCCGTGCTGGGCGGCCTCAGCCTCGTCTTCGCGTCGCGCGCCCCGCTGCGCGACGGCCGCCCCGGCGCGGCGATCTCCGGGATCCTGATCCGCGGCGCGATCCTCGTGCTCATCGGCATGCTCCTCGGCATGATGCAGGTGCCCATCGTCGTCGTCCTCGCTTACTACGGCCTCGCGATGATCATCGCGGCGCCCGCGATCCTGCTCCCGTCCTGGGCGATCGCGGGGATCGCCGCAGTGCTCGCCGTCGCGGTGCCGCCGCTCAACGCGATGGCGCGATCCGCGCTCGGCGTCGTCAACGAGGGCGGCTCCGTCACCTTCGAGTCGTTCTCGGGCGACCCCGCCGGCGCGATCCGCGGCCTGTTCCTCACCGGCGAGTACCCGGCCGTCACGTGGGTCGTGTACCTCCTGATCGGGATCCTCATCGCCCGCGCCTTCGTCGCCGCCACCGAGCGCGGTTCGCTCCGCCGCACCGCGCTCGTCGCGGCCGCAGCCGGAGCTGCCGTCGCCGCCGCCGCGCAGGGCGTCTCGATGTGGGTCGTCGCCCACCTCGACCGATTCGGCTTCGCGGTGCCCGAGGGCGTCGATCCCGAGATGTTCCGCACGATGCTCGTCTCGCCGACCTTCGGCGCCCCGTTCTCGGCCGATCCGTGGGCGATGCTCGTCGCGACCCCGCACTCCGGATCGCCGCTCGACCTCCTGCGCACCGTCGGCATCTCCCTGCTGGTGATCGGACTGCTCGTCGCGATCTTCGATGGCGGGCGCTCGCGCCGCGAGCCCGGTTTCGCACTGAACGTGTTCCGTTCGGCGGGCGCCGCCCCGCTCACCATCTACTCGCTGCACGTGATCGCGACCGCGCTGCTCGTGCAGCCGGCGATGGAAGCGCTCATGCTGCAGGACGTCCCCGACCCGGGCACGCTGCCCTGGTACGCGATCGGCATGCCGGCCTTCGGTCTGCAGCTCGCGGGCGCGATCCTCATCGGCGCGATCCTCGCAGGCCTGCACCGGCGCGGTCCGCTCGAGGCCCTCACCTCGGGCACGGTGCGCCTGCTCACGGGGCAGCGCCGACGCTAGACGCTGCTACGGGATCTCGTATCCCGCGGCGCCGAACAGCTCGTACCACTCCGATCGGGACAGCTGCGCGTCGACGCCCGCGGCGGCCTCGCGCAGGCGCTCGGGCCGGATGGTGCCCACGATCGTCTGGATCTCGGCCGGGTGCCGCGCGATCCAGGCCGCAGCGACACCGGACGGCGTGAGCCCGTGCGCCGCCCCGACTCGGGCCAGCGCGTCGCGCAGCGCGCTCGGGGCGCCGTCGTCGAAGAGGGACCCCTCGAAGAAGCCGCGGCGGAACGGCGACCAGGCCTGCAGCCGCACCCCGTTCAGCCGCGCCCAGTCGACGAGTCCACCGTCGCGCACCGACGACTGCGCGACGCCCTCCATGTTCGCGGCGACCCCTTGGGCGACGAGCCCGGCGTGCCCGAGCCCGAACTGCACCTGGTTCGCGATGAGCGGCTGCCGCACCGCCGAGCGCAGCAGTTCGATCTGCCCGGGCGTGTGATTGGAGACACCGAAGGCCAGCACCTTGCCCGCCGCCTCGAGCGTGTCGAACGCCCGCGCGACCTCGTCGGGCTCCACCAGCGCGTCGGGCCGGTGCAGCAGGAGCACGTCGAGCCGGTCGGTCCGCAACGCTTCCAGGGATCCATCCACCTGCCGCACGATGTGCTCGGCCGAGAAGTCGAAGCCGTGGGCATCGCGCTGGATCCCGCACTTCGACTGGATCGCGATCGCGTCGCGCTCCGCGGCGCCGAGGCGCAGCGCATCGCCGAACCGCCGTTCGCACGCGTGCCACTCCGACCCGTAGATGTCGGCGTGGTCGAACACGTCGACCCCGAGTTCACGGGCCGTGCCGAACAGTTCTCTGACCTGCGAGTCCTCGAGCGGCTCCAGTCCCATCATGCCGAGGCCCAGCATCGATGCGTCTCGCGCTCCCAATCGTGTCCGCCGCATGCCGTCCGCCCTTCCGCGCGGCCTCCGCCGCATCGCCTTCCCCAGTATGACGCCCCCTTACCGGCCGCCTTGGGACGCCGCGGGTGCGTGCGCGAGCATGAGGGCATGTCATCCGACGGCGACCCCGACTGCCCGGCCCCTCAGGGCACCGACCCGAGCGGCACCCCTTTCGCGCAGCTCGATCCCGCGTCGTTGCGCGCGGGCCGCAGCAGCCAGAAGTGGACCCGCTACCCGGCGGACGTGCTGCCGCTCTTCGTCGCGGAGATGGATTACACCGTCGCCCCCGAGATCCGCTCGGCGCTCGCCGAGCGGGTCGCGGCCTCGGACTTCGGGTACCTCGACGGGCAGGCGCGGAGCCCGCTCGCTCCGGTGTTCGCCGACTTCGCGCGCGACCGCTGGGAGTGGGAGGTCGATCCCGGGCGCGTGCACCTCGCCACCGACGTGAGCGCCGGCGTCGTGGAGGTGCTCCGGCTCGTCCTCGCCGATCGCGCGGACCGCGGTGCCGCGACGGGCGCGCGCGGCCGGGTCGCCCTCGCGACCCCCGCTTACCCCTCCTTCTTCGAGATGCTCGAGGAGCTCGGCGTCGAGGTCGTCGAGGTCCCGCTGGCCGTCTCGGACTCCGCCGACGGCCCCGCCGCGACGCTCGACCTCGCGGCCGTCGAAGCGTCGTTCGCCGAGGGAACCGGCGTCGACGCGTTCCTGCTCTGCAACCCGCACAACCCCCACGGCCTCGTGCACTCGGCCGAGACGCTGGCCGCGCTGGCCGCGCTCGCGGCGCGCCACGACGTGTTCGTGCTCTCCGACGAGATCCATGCGCCGCTCGTGCACCGCGGTGTCGACTTCACGCCGTTCGCTCCCGTCGCGTCGAGCGCCGGCGCGCGCTCGGTCACGGCGACCTCGGCGAGCAAGGGCTGGAACCTCGCGGGGACCAAGTGCTCGCTCGTGATCGCGGCGACCGACGCCGACGCCGCGCTGCTGGACCGGCTGCCGCCGGAGGTCGGATCCCGCGCGAGCATCCTCGGTGTGCACGCCAGCATCGCCGCGTTCCGCGACGCCCGCGACTGGCTCGACCGCGCCGTCGAGACCATCGAGGCGAACGTCGCGCTGCTGCGCGAGCTCGTCGCCGACCGCCTGCCCGGCGCGCGCCTCACGGTGCCGCACGCGGGCTACCTCGCCTGGCTCGACCTCCGCGGCGCCGGCCTCGGCGAGGATCCCCACGCGCGGATTCTCGCGGACGCCCGGGTCGCGCTGAGCAACGGGCGTGCGTTCGGGGCGGGCGGTGCCGGGCACGTGCGCGTCAACCTCGCCTGCGCGCCCGACACCCTGCGCGCGGCGATCGACCGCATCGCCGCCCTGCCGCCCGTTCGCGAAGGAGCTACGGAATGACCGCCACCGCACAACCGATCTACGACTGGGACGGCTTCGACTTCGACACCCGCCAGGTGCACGCCGGCGAGTACCCCGACAAGAACCACGGCCTCCGGGTCCCGCCGATCGCGCTCTCCGCCGGCTACCTGTTCGAGGACTTCGACGACCAGGTGAGTCGCTTCGACGGCAGCATCCACTGGCGCGCGGAGGACGACGGGCCCCGCGGCGAGGGGGACGCCTTCTCGCCCAGCGAGCACGCCCCCATCTACTCGCGCCAGGGCAACCCGTCGAACTGGGTGGCCGAGGAGCGCCTCGCCTCACTCGAGGGCGGCACCGTCTCGGTCGCCGTGTCGAGCGGGCAGGCCGCGATCTCGTCCGCGCTGTTCGCACTCGCCCAGCAGGGCGACCACATCGTCTCGACGGCTTCGGTCTACGGCGGCACCCGGATCCTGTTCGGCCGCAGCTTCAAGCGCTTCGGCATCGAGTTCGACTACGTGTGGGACGCGGAGGACGACGCCGAGTGGGAGCGGGCGATCCGGCCGAACACCAAGGCGATCTACACCGAGACCGTGCCGAACCCCTGCAACGACATCACGGACCTGCGGCGCATCGCCGCGGTCGCTGCGCGCTACAACCTGCCGCTCGTGGTCGACAACACGGTCGGCACACCGGCCCTCATCCGCCCGTTCGAGCACGGCGCCAACATCGTGGTGCACTCCGCGACGAAGTTCCTCACCGGTCACGGCGCGGCGGTCGGCGGCGCGATCGTCGACGGCGGCAACTTCGATTGGGAGGCCGCGGAGCGGGCCGGACGATCCTTCCCCCTGATCACGCGGTCGTCGCGTCCGGGCGTCGCCTCGATGCTCGACCGCTTCGGTCAGGGCGCCTACGCGCGCGCCGCACGCGAGTCCGTGGTCAACGACATCGGCCCGACCCTCTCGCCGCTGCACGGCTTCCTCATGCACCAGGGCATGGAGACGCTCTCGCTGCGCATGGAGCGCCACGTGCAGTCGTCGATCCGGATCGCGGCATGGCTCGAGCAGCAGCCCGAGGTGCTCTCGGTCGACTACGCGGGACTGCCCTCGTCCCCGTTCCACGCGCTCGCGGCCCGCGACTACGGGCTGGACGCCGACGGCTACGGCCGCACCGGATCGGTGTTCGGCGTCACCGTGCGCGGCGGGATCGACGGCGCCCGGGCGTTCGTGAACGGCCTGCGCCTGTTCTCGCGCATGACCGGGATCGGCGACACCCGCTCGATGGTGCTGCACCCGCACACCTCCACGCACTCGACCTTCGCACCCGAGGTCAACGCGCGCCTCGGCATCACGCCAGGCCTGCTGCGCCTCTCGATCGGGATCGAATCGGCCGACGACCTGATCCGCGACCTGCGCGGCGCGCTCGATCGGGTGGCGGCCGCCGTCTGAGCGGCGACGAGTGCGGCGCCGCTAGTCGGTGAGCGCCGCCAGCGTCGCGCGGGCGGCCTCGACGGCTTCGTCGCTCGCGGCGTACTGGTGCTCGGTTCCGGGGAACTCCCCCGCGCGCACCTCCGCGGCGTAGGCGGAGAGCGCGGCGGTCATGTCGTCGCCGACGGTGCCGAAGCGCTTCACGAACTTGGCCGTGCGCCCCTCGGTGATGCCGAGCAGGTCGTGCAGCACGAGCACCTGACCGTCGACGCGACCCGCGCCGATCCCGATGATCGGGATCCGCAGCGCCGAGCGCAGCAGTTCGGTGATCTCGGCCGGCACCGCCTCGATCACCAGGCAGAACGCGCCCGCGGCCTGCACGCCCAGCGCCTCCGCGACGAGCCGCTCAGCGCTCGCGGTGGTGCGCCCCTGCGCGCGGAGCCCGCCGAGCGCGACCGCGGTCTGCGGGGTGAGACCGATGTGTCCCACGACGGGGATCCCCGCCGCGACGATCGCGCGGATCCGGCTGAGCCGGGCCTCAGATCCGCCCTCGAGCTTGACCGCGTCGGCGCCCGCCTCCTTCGCGAAGCGGATCGCGGTCTCGACGGCCTGCGCGTCCGACACCTCGGTCGACCCGAACGGGACGTCGCACACGACGAAGGCGCGCTCGGTGCCGCGGCGCACGGCCTTCGCGAGCACGAGCATCTCGTCGGTGGTGACCGAGACGGTGGAGTCGTGGCCGAGCACGACCTGTGCGCCCGAGTCCCCCACGAGCACCATGTCGACGCCGGCGCGCTCGACGGCCCGGGCACCCGGGTAGTCGTAGGCCGTGACCATGACGATGGGCTCGCCCGCGGCCTTCTTGGCCTCGAGCTCGGGAATCGTGATGCGGGTCATGCCGCCCCTCCTTCGGTTCCGGCGGCCGGCTCGATCACGGCGTTGTCGATGAGGCGCACCTCGCCGACACGGGCCGCGATCGCGCACAGCACGGGTGCGTCCATCGTACGTGCGGGCTCGAGCGATGCGGGATCCACGAACGCCAGGTACTCGGGCTCGATCCCGGCCTCGGCGAGGATCCCCGCGGCGATGCGATGCACCGCGTCGACCGTGATCTCGCCGCGTGCGACGGCCTCGGCCGCGGCAGCGAGCGCGCGCGGGATCGCCAGCGCGCGCGTCCGGTCGTCGGCGTTCAGACGGACGTTGCGGCTCGACCGGGCGAGTCCGTCGTCATCGCGCGAGGTCGGGCAGGCGACGATCCGGGTCGGGATCCCGAGGTCGGCGACCATGCGCGTGACGACGAGCACCTGCTGGGCGTCCTTCTGCCCGAAGTAGGCCGCGTCGGCCCCGACCGCGAGCAGCAGCTTCGCCACGACGGTGGCCACGCCGTCGAAGTGCGCGCCGCCCCGGGCCGCGCCCTCGAGCGTCTCGGTGAGCGCACCCGAGAGGTGCACGGTCGTGGCGAAGCCGCTCGGATACACCTCGGCGGCCTCGGGGGCGAAGATCAGGTCGACGCCGGCGCCCTCGGCGAGCGCGGCGTCGGCGGCCTCCTGGCGCGGGTAGCCGGTGAGGTCGGCGGCCTCCGTGAACTGGGTCGGGTTCACGAAGATCGACAGTACGACGACGTCGTTCTCGGCGCGCGCCGCGCGCACGAGCGACAGGTGCCCCTCGTGGAGCGCGCCCATGGTCGGCACGAAGCCGACGCGGTCGCGCCCGTCGGCCCGGACCTCGTCCAGTTCGCGGCGCAGATCCTGCACAGAGCGAACGATCTTCATCGGGAGCCTTTCTGCTGGGCGGCGAGCGCGCGCGTCGCTGTGACGAGCGCGTCGAAGAGGTCGAGGTCGGACGGCGAGCGCTCCACGACGGCGGCGCGCTGCCGCGCCACCGTCTCGTCATCGCCGCGTGCGACAGGTCCGGTGAGCGCCGCCGCGGCGCCCTCGCGCGACCAGTTCGCGAGCGCGGCCTCGGCGAGCGGCGCGAGCGCCTCGCGGGGCACGCCCGCGGTCGCGGCCAACCGCTCGGCGAAGCCCTCGACCACGACGAGGAAGTTGGCGGCCGCCGAGGCCGCCGCGTGATACGCGGAACGGTCTGCCTCGGCGATCCGGAATGTGCGGAGGCCGAGGCGGTCGGCGAGCGACTCCGCGACGGCGCGGGCGTGCTCGCTCGAGCCGTCGATCGCGGCGAATGCGCCGGCGAATCCACCGGTGAATCGACCAGCGAATGCGGTGTCTTCAACGCGCGTGTCGGTGTCGCGCGCGGCCGGGCTCCCCATGACCGTGAGCAGCGGATGCAGGCTGAAGCCGTCTCGGGCGCCGAGTGCACCGAGGCCGGTCGCGCCCGAGAGATGGCCGAGCAGCGGACCGGGCCGGATGGCCGCCGCCGCGTCGGCGATGGCGGCGTCGGGCACGGCGAGCAGCACGAGATCGACGGGCGACCCGTCGGGCCCGGTGCCGTCGGCGCCGCGCCCCTCGACGGTGAGGTCGAGGTCGTCGGCCACGAGCGCGGCGGCCAGGGCCGCGCCCATGCGGCCCCGGCCCACGATCTGGATCCGCACGGCGCCCGGGCTACAGCTCGATACCGACGAGGTTCGGCTCGGGCACCAGGATCACGCCGAACTCCGACTGCACGAGCTGGATCACGAAGCGTGCGAGCTGCGCGACGTCCTCGGCCGTGGCCGCTCCGCGGTTGGTGATCGCGAGGGTGTGCTTCTCGGAGATGGACGCGCCCGAGCCCGGGATCCGGAATCCCTTGGGGATCCCGGCGTTCTCGATGAGCCAGGCCGCCGAGAGCTTGACCTGCGGGGGCTGCGGGGTCGGCGGAACGCGCAGCGGCACACCGGCCTCGAGCTCCTCGAAGGTGGTCACGGCGGGTGCCGGTTCGAGGCCCTTGACCGGGAACCGGGGCGCGTTCGCCGGCAGGCCGCGGGCGGAGCGCTCGGTGATGATCGGGTTGGTGAAGAACGATCCGGCGCTCCACGTGTCGTGATCGGCGGCGTCGAGCACCATGCCCTTGGAGGCGCGGAGCCGCAGCACCGAGCGGCGCAGTTCGCGGATCGAGACCCGGTCGCCGACCGAGACGCCGAGCGCGTCGGCGAGCTGCCCGTAGGCGATGGGGGCGCTCAGCGGGTTGGCGGTGTCCTCGCTCTCGGTGAGCAGCAGGTCGATCGAGAGCACCACGCCCTCGCGGCCGGATTTGATCGAGGAGCTGCGGTAGTCGAGCTCGAGCTCCTCGGCGGGGATGCGCAGCACCTCGCCGATCTCGCGGTCGAGGAAGGTGATCGAGTGGAGCACATCGGAGAGCTCCTGGCCGTAGGCGCCGATGTTCTGCACCGGGGCCGCACCGGCGAGCCCGGGGATGCCCGAGAGCGCCTCGATGCCGGCCCAGCCGTGCTCGACGCAGGTCTCGACGAGCTCGTCCCAGTTGTGTCCGGCCTGCACCCGCAGGCGCACCGTTCCGGGCTCGGCGTCGATGCGCTCGATTCCCGTATTGCGAACGAGCACCGCGGTGCCCTCGAAGCCTTCGTCGGCCATGACGGTGTTCGAGCCGCCGCCGAGCAGCAGCCAGGGGTCGTCGTACTCCCACAGCTGCAGCGCGGCGCGCACCAGCTCGTCGGAGCTGCGCGCCTCGATGAGGTGGTCCGCCGGTCCCCCGACCCGCATGGTGGTGAGCTCGGAGAAGGGCGTGTCGGCCGCGAGGTCGGCGCCCGTGTGCTCGCCCGAGGTGGTCTCGGTCACGCGAAGGCCACCAGCAGCTGCGCCTTGCCGAGCACGGTCTGACCGTCGAAGACCACCTTGAGGTCGAACCGCGCGGTGCGGGCCTCGGCGTCGAGCGGGCCCACGGTCGCGGTGACCGTGACCTCGGCACCGGCTTCGGCGTCCACCGGGATGGGGCGGGTGAAGCGCGACTGGTAGTCGACCACGCTGGCCGCGGCGCCGAGGAGCTCGATCGTGGGCGACGCGGCCGCGCCCATGGTCAGCATGCCGTGCGCGAGCACGCCGGGCAGGCCGACCGACTGCGCGACGTCGTCGCGGTAGTGGATCGGGTTGAAGTCGCCCGAAGCGCCCGCGTAGCGGACGAGGCAGTCGCGGGTGAACTCGAGCGTCGCCTCGCTGAACACGTCGCCCGTCGCGAGCGACTCGAAGGTCGGGGTCTGGGCGGTCATTCGTCTCCTCCTCGCACTACGAGCGTCGAGAGCGCGGTGACGACGTGCGCGCCGTCCGCATCGACGATCTCGCTCGACGCGGTGACCATCGAGTGGCCGCCGAGCTGCTTAACCGACGCGACGGTGAGCGTCGCGGTGAGCTCGTCGCCCGCGACGATGGGCCGGGTGTAGCTGAAGCGCTGGTCGCCGTGCACGACGCGCGAGAAGTCGATCCCCGCTTCGGGGTCGGCGAGCAGCTGCTGCAGCGTGCTCTCCTGCACCACCACCGCGAAGGTCGGCGGAGCGACCACGTCGGCATAGCCTGCGGCGCGCGCGGCCTCGGGGTCGTGATGGATCGAGGCCGAGCTGAGGACGGCACGAGCGAACTCGCGCACCTTCTCGCGTCCGACCTGGTAGGACTCGGTGGGCGGATACGTGCGCCCCTGAATGTCTGGGTTGACCACGACGCCAGTCTAGAAGATGCCGCTGCGCGAGCCCGGAACATGACGCCCGGACCCGGCAGCTGCGGCTGCGATCGCGGCCGCGACTACTTCTTACCGCCGAAGAGCCCGCCGAGCAGGTCGCCCAGGCCGCCGCCCGCGGACTGCCCGCTACCGGATCCGCCGCCGAGCAGGCCGCCCAGCAGATCGCCCAGACCGCCGCCGGACTGCTGCGACCCCGAGCCGCCGCCGAGGAGGCCGCCCAGCAGGTCGCCGATGCCGCCGCCCGAGGTCGACGCCGAGTCCGAGCCCGACTGCTGCTTCGAGAACGCGCCCGAGAGGAACTGCATGACGATGGGAGCGAGCAGCGGGAGCAGCACGGGAATGAGCTTGGCGACGGTCGAATCGCCGCTGTTCGCGCCGAGCGCCTGGGCGACCTCGCCCTGCTTGTCGCCGAGGACGTGGTTGACGATCTTGCCGCCGTCCTCCTCGTCGATCGCGTTGAGGTCGATGGTGCCGGACGCGGGAGCGTGCTTGCCCAGTGCCGCCTCGAGTTTGCCGGCGCCCTCGGCGTCCTGCGCGTTGACGGCCATGCCGCCGAGCAGGCCGGGCAGCGCCTGCTGCACCGCCGCGCCCATGGTGCTCTCGTCGACGCCGAAACGCTGGGCGAGATCGCCCAGGGGAATCTGCTGCATGAGGTCGTCGAGGTTCACGGAGTTCTGTGCCATTCGGGTTGCTCCTTCGCGCGGTTCGGTGCCGAGTTCGGGAGCCGCTTCGGCAGCGGATCCGCTCGTCTGGAGGCCAGCGTAGCGGCAGGCCACCGCCACCGCGACGGATCCCGCGCAGATGCGTTGGGGAGGGCGAAGCACTGTAGCCATCGGCAACGATTCTCCGAGAGGTTTGTCGTGCATATCCAAGGATCGGGGCCACCCCTCCAATAGGCTGGTGAGCATGTCGCGCATTCGTAAAGTGCTCATCGCCAACCGCGGCGAGATCGCCGTCCGCATCATCCGCGCCGCGAAAGACAGCGGGATCGCCTCGGTCGCGATCTACGCAGATCAGGATCGCGACGCGATGCACGCCCAGCTCGCCGACGAGGCCTACGCGCTGAACGGAACCACCAGCGCCGAGACCTACCTCGTCATCGACAAGATTCTCGCCGTCGCACGCCGCTCGGGCGCCGACGCCGTGCACCCCGGCTACGGCTTCCTCGCCGAGAACGCCGAGTTCGCCCGCGCCGTCATCGACGCCGGGGTGACCTGGATCGGCCCGAGCCCCGACGCCATCGAGCGCCTCGGCGACAAGGTCTCGGCGCGCCACGTGGCCGAGAAGGTCGGTGCGCCCCTCGCCGCCGGCACCAGCGACCCGGTCGAGAACGCGGAAGAGGTGCTCGCCTTCGCCGACGAGGTCGGTCTCCCCATCGCCATCAAGGCCGCATTCGGCGGCGGTGGCCGCGGCCTCAAGGTCGCCTATGAGCGCGACGAGGTCGCCGAGCTGTTCGAGTCGGCCACCCGCGAGGCCGTCGCCGCGTTCGGCCGCGGCGAGTGCTTCGTCGAGAAGTACCTCGAGAAGCCCCGCCACGTCGAGACCCAGTGCCTCGCCGACGCCCACGGCAACGTGGTGGTCGTCTCCACCCGCGACTGCTCGCTGCAGCGCCGCCACCAGAAGCTCGTCGAGGAGGCGCCCGCGCCGTTCCTCACCGACGAGCAGATCGAGCAGCTCTACTCCTCGTCGAAGGCGATCCTCAAGGAGGTCGGCTACGTCGGCGCCGGCACCTGCGAGTTCCTCGTGGCGAAGGACGGCACCGTCTCGTTCCTCGAGGTCAACACCCGCCTCCAGGTCGAGCACTGCGTCTCCGAGGAGGTCACCGGCATCGACCTCGTGCGCGAGCAGTTCCGCATCGCAGAGGGCGGTGTCATCGACTACGCCGATCCCATCGCGCACGGCCACTCCTTCGAATTCCGTCTGAACGGCGAGGATCCGGGCAACGGCTTCCTTCCCGCACCGGGCCCCGTCGCGCTCTTCCGTCCGCCGCTCGGCCCGGGCGTCCGCGTCGACACCGGCGTGCAGTCGGGCGACGTCATCTCGGGTTCCTTCGACTCGATGCTCGGAAAGCTCATCGTCACGGGCTCGACCCGCGAGGAGGCGCTCGAGCGCTCTCGCCGCGCCCTCGACGAGTTCGAGATCCAGGGGCTCCCCACCGTGCTCCCGTTCCACCGCAAGATCGTCCGCGACCCGGCGTTCACCGCGCCCGACGGCCGCTTCGGCGTCTACACCCTGTGGATCGAGAACGAGTTCCACAACGACATCGAGCCGTGGGAGGGCGAGGTCGCTCCCGTGGTGCAGGATCCGAAGCGCCAGACCGTGGTGGTCGAGGTCGACGGACGTCGCGTCGAGGTCGTCATGCCCGCCACGCTGATCCCGCTCGCCGACCAGCAGATCACCCGCGGTCCCGCCCCCAAGCGCGCGAAGGGCGCCGGCGTCTCCGCCGCGACGGGAGATTCGGTCGCGGCCCCCATGCAAGCCACCGTCGTGAAGCTCGCCGTCGAGGAGGGCCAGCAGGTCGAAGCCGGCGAACTGGTCGTCGTGCTCGAGGCCATGAAGATGGAACAGGCGATCTACGCGCACCGCGACGGCGTCGTGCGCGGCATCGACGCGCCCCTCGGCCAGACCGTGTCGAACGGCCACGTGCTCCTCAGCATCGTCGACGCCGAGTAACTCCAGACACACACTGCGCAAGGCGCCCGGACTCCGAGAGGATCCGGGCGCCTTGCGTGTTTCCGCCCGGGTGCATCAGGTCGCACGGTCGGGTTCGCGGAGATCTGCAAGATTTCGGACCTCAAGCCGAAATGCATCCGACATCGAGCAGATCTCCGAATCGGTGCGCCCGGCGCCGCCTAGAACTCCCAGTCGGCCCCGGCCGCGATGGGCCACGACCACGCGACAGCGGCCGCGGCCAGCACGCGCGGCTCCCGTGCTTCGACGCGGCCCGCGAGTGCGAGCGCCGCGAGCGACGTCGAGCCGAGGTGCGCCGCGCCGAGCGTATCGATGTCGAGCACGAGGTCGGCCGCACCATCGGCACCAGCAACGCCACCGGCCCCACCGACGCCCGCATCGACCCGCTCCACGGAAGCGGTCCCGAACGCTTCCGTCACGGTGACGCGCCAGCGCCCCGCGTTCTCGGGGAGCAACTCGTCACGCACGTCGAGCACCAGGTCGACGGGTGCCGCGTAGCGGCGTGCGGCGAGGGCGGCGGGCAGGTCGAGGATCCGCACCCAGACGAGATCGCGCAGGCGTGGTTCGGCGGCGCGCACGTCGATGAGCAGGTGCATGATCGGGTCGTCGACGGGGATCATGTCGATCGTCGCGCGGCTCGTCAGGTCGAGATCGAGCAGGAGGCTCCAGAGCCGATGCACCGCGGCGGGCGTGAGACCGACGAGGTCGCGGATCTCGACCGTGCCGTCGACCGTGGCGCGCTCCCAGGTGACCGCGCGCCGGAACCGAGCGTACCCCTGCGCCCGCCCGGACGCATCGCTCACGACGAGGAGCCGCAGCGCCTCCTTGCCGCGGTGCAGGATCGCCGGGTCGGCGTCCTGCGCGCGGCGCAGCTCCGGTGTCTCCCAGGTGGCCCATCCCGGACGGCCGATCCCGGTGGGCACCTGCGCTGCCGCCCGGTGCAGCTCGGCGACGAGGTCGCCGTGCGACTCGGGGTCCCAGGTGAGGAACTCGCCGCGGAGGGCATCGGATCCCGCCACGGGACGCAGCTCGGCGCCCCGTGGCACCGTGAGCGACAGGGTGGGCGCCGCGTGCCTGTACCCGAACCGGCCGTAGATCCCCGCCTCGGCGGCGTTGAGCACCGAGAGGGCTTCGCCGCGCTCGCGCGCCTCGGCGAAGTGGTGGGCGATCATCGATCGGAGCAGGCCGCGCCTGCGGTGGCTCGGGTGCACGCCGACCCAGGTCACCCAGCTGCACGCGGTCTCGCCGCCGGGCACCGGAAAGGCGCGCAGATCGTAGGTGCCGTACATCCCGGCGAGGGCGTTCGCTGGCGCGAGGGACCCTGCGGGCCGCTCGACAGCCTCGATGCCCCACATGCGTCCCCAGGGCAGCGGGCTCGGCAGCTGACGCAGCTCGTCGAGCCCGTGCTCGACGGGGAACGCCCACGTGTCGACCTCGAGCACGTCGTCGAGGCGGGTGGGGTCGTCGAGCGGGATGATGCGGTAGCCGTCGGGAAGGGTCATGCGTCCAGTATCCCGAGGATGACTCAGCGGTCGCGAGCCTGCCACCAGCCGAAGGCGATCCAGAACCCGAGCGCGTCGACGAGGATTCCGGCGAGGAACAGCCAGAGCTCGGCGCCCGCGATGCTCGGCGCGAGGCCCATCAGATAGAAGCCGCCGAAGACGAGGATCGCCGATACGACGAACACGGGGATCGTCAGGGGGTGCGCGCGGTCGCTGCGCGGGGCGAAGAGCCCCTCTCCTTCGCCGGACGTCCGGTGAGCCGCGGTGGTCTCGGCGGTCTCGGTCATGGTGCGCTCGTCGGACACGGATCCTCCATTCATTCATGCACGAATACTTGGTGCATGAAATAACCATACGCCCAGGAACCGATCCGCGATAATCGAGGGATGACCGCAGCGGACCCGCTCTCCCTCGACCACCAGGTGTGCTTCGCCCTGACCGTCGCCTCGCGCAGCATCGTCGCGGCGTACAAGCCGGTGCTCGACCCCCTGGGGATCACGCACCCGCAGTACCTCGTGCTGCTCGCCCTCTGGGAGCACGAACGGCTCAGCCTCGGCAGTCTCGCGACGCTCCTGCATCAGGACGCGTCGACGCTGTCCCCGCTCATCAAACGGCTCGAGCAGCAGGGTCTGCTCGCACGGCAGCGATCCGCCGCGGACGAGCGCCGTCTCGACATCACGCTCACCGACGCCGGGCGCGCGCTGCGCACCCGCGCGCTCGAGGTCCCGCCGCAGATGGCGCAGCGGCTCGACATGACCGAGGACGAGCTGCGCGAGCTCCACGGGTCCATGATCCGCCTCATCGACGCGAGCCGCCTCTCGGTCGGCGAGCAGCCGATCTCGGCGAGTCGCGGGGAATAGCCGCCCGAGCACCCCGGTTGCACTCCGCATGACTGCCGTTCCGCTCTCCGTGCTCGATCTCGCCGCAATCGAAGAGGACGGAGACATCCGGTCGGCGCTGTCCCACTCGGTCGATCTGGCCCGCGCGGCCGAGACCGGCGGGTATCGCCGGGTCTGGTACGCCGAGCACCACAACATGCCGTCGATCGCGTCGAGCGCGACCTCGGTGCTCATCGCGCACATCGCGGCGCACACGAGCACGATCCGCCTGGGCGCCGGCGGGATCATGCTCCCCAACCATTCGCCGCTCGTCATCGCCGAGCAGTTCGGCACGCTCGCCGAGCTGCACCCCGGCCGCATCGACCTCGGGCTCGGCCGCGCACCGGGCAGCGACGGGGCGACGTTCCGCGCGCTGCGCCGCACGCACTCGGCATCCGAGAGCTTCCCGAGCGACGTGCTCGAACTGCAGGCCTACCTCTCGGACGAGCTGCCGCGGAACGCGGTCAACGCCTACCCCGGTCGCGGAACGAAGGTGCCGCTCACGATCCTCGGGTCGAGCATGTTCGGCGCGAGCCTCGCCGCGCAGCTCGGCCTCCCCTACGCCTTCGCCTCGCACTTCGCGCCGCAGGCGCTGACGGGCGCCGTCGCGCACTACCGTGCCACCTACCAGCCGAGCGAGGCGCACCCGGAACCGCACGTCATCGCGGGAGTAAATGTGGCGGCCGCCGAGACCGACGAGGCGGCCGAAGCGCTCTTCGCCCGGGCCGAGCTCGACCGGGTCCGCCGCTTCCTGTCGCGCGGGCGCGAGCGCGAGCTCACGGCCGACGAGGCCGCCCCGCTGCTCGACACCCCTGCCGGGCAGGAGATCCGCGGGATGCTGCGCTACACCGCGATCGGCGGACCGAAGCGCGTGCGCGAGGAGCTGGAAGCATTCGCGAAGCACGCGGACGCCGACGAGCTGATCACCGTGCACGTCGCACCGACGCGGGCCGAGCAGCTCGTCTCGCTGCGGGTCGCGGCTCCTGCTGCCTCGCTCGACGAAGCGCCCACAGCCTGACCCGGGCGCCCGCGCCGCCGCACCGGAACGAGCGTCAGAACTCCTCGTAGACCGCGGGGTCCTGATCCTTCAACCGGCCGTCGGGGCGGCCGAGCGCGGTGATCTCGGCGACCTCCTCGGCCGAGAGCGCTACATCGGCGGCCCGCAGGTTCTCGGCCTGCCGTCCCGGATCCGCCGATTTCGGGATCGGCACCGCACCGCGGGCGACGTGCCAGGCCAGGATCGCCTGCACGGGCGAGATACCGCGCGCCTCGGCGATGCGTTGCACCACGGGGTCCGCGGCCATGACCGGCCCTCGCCCCACGGGGCTCCACGCCTCGGTGATGATGCCGCGCTCGCGGTGGTACGCCAGCTGCTCCTCCTGCGGGAAGAACGGGTGCAGCTCGATCTGGTTGACCGACGGCCGCACGCCCGTCTCGGCCTCGACCCGTTCGAGGTGCTCGGGCAGGAAGTTGGAGACGCCGATGTGCCGCACGAGGCCGCGCTCGCGCGCTTCGATGAGCGCGCGCCAGGCCGCGACGAAGTCGCCGCTGATCGGGTTCGGCCAGTGGATCAGGTAGAGGTCGATGCGGTCGAGCCCCGTGCGGAAGACGCTCTCCTCGATGGTGCGGAGCGCGGCGTCGGTCGCGTGATGCCGACCCGGCAGCTTGCTCGTGACGATGAGCTCGTCCCGATCGACGGACGCGTCGCGCACCCCGCGCCCCACCGCGCCCTCGTTCTCGTAGTTGAACGCCGAGTCGAGCAGGCGGTAGCCCGCCTCGATGCCGCTCGTGACCGCTGCCGCACCCGCGACGCCGTTGAGGCGATAGGTGCCGAAGCCGATCGGGGGGAGAACCAGGCCGTCGTGGGATCGCTGCTCAGTCATGCGGTCAGCCTACGCCCGACCACCGACAGCGACGCTAGGCCGTCGTGACGTGCACGACGCCCTTCATCTCGGGATGGATCGAGCACAGGTAGGCGTAGTCGCCGGCCTTCGCGAACCGGTGCGTGTAGCTGCCCTCGCGCTGCAGCTTGCTCGCGAACTCCCCGTCGGACTGGATCACGTCGTGCTGGTCCGGGCCGATGAACTCCCACCGCACGGCCTGGCCCGGGGCGATCGAGACCTCGGCCGGTTCGTAGGCGTTGTCGACGACCTTCACGGTGACCGCGGCCTGCACGCCGTCGTCGGACGGCACGAACTTCGGCTTCGCCGGGGTGCAGCCGACGAGCGCCGCGGCACCGATGCCGACGAGACCGAGGGCACCGCCGAGCAGCGCGCGCCGGCCGAGGACCGCGTTCGCCGCGGGACGGCGAGTGTTCACCCCGCTCACCGCTGGTGCAGCGCGCGGGCCGCGTCGGTGATCGCGCCCGTCATCGACGGGTAGACCGTGAACGCGGAGGCGACCTGGTCGACCGTGAGCCGGTGCTCGACGGCGAGCGCGAGGCCGAAGATGAGCTCGCTCGCGCGGTGGGACACGATGACGCCGCCGATGACGGTGCCCGAGGCCTGCCAGGCGAACAGTTTCACGAAGCCGTCGGTGAAGCCGATCATCTTCGCTCGCGGGTTCACGCTGAGCGGGATCGTGTGCGAGATGGCCTTGGCCATATCGCTCGCGTCGGCAAGGCTGTGCTCGTTCCAGCCGACGGTCGCGATCTCGGGATAGGTGAAGACGTTCGACGAGACGTTGCGCAGGTCGATGGGGCGCACGAAGTCGCCGAGCGCGTGCATGATCGCGGTGCGCCCCTGCATCGCCGCGACCGAGGCCAGCGGGTAGAAGTCGGTGCAGTCGCCGGCCGCGTAGATCGACGGGATCGAGGTGCGCGCGACCTTGTTGACGTGGATGTGTCCGCTCTCGGTCAGGCCGACGCCGGCCTCCTCGAGGCCGAGCCCCGCGGTGTTGGGGATCGAGCCGACGGCCATGAGGCAGTGCGACGCCTCGATGGTGCGACCGTCGGAGAGCTCGACGCGCACGCCGTTCTCGGTGCGGGTGACGGAGTCGGCGCGCGACTTCGATATGACGTTCATGCCGAGGCGCTTGAACTCGCGCTCGATCACGGCAGCCGCGTCCTTGTCCTCGCCGGGGAGCACCTGCTCGCGGCTCGACACGAGGGTGACCTCGGCGCCGAGCGTGCGGTAGGCGTTGGCGAACTCGGCGCCGGTGACGCCGGAGCCGACGACCACGAGGTGCTCGGGGATCGCGGGCAGGTCGTACAGCTGCTTCCAGGTGAGGATCCGCTCGCCGTCGGGCTTCGCGCTGTCGAGCTCGCGCGGGCTCGCGCCGACCGAGACGACGATGGTGTCGGCCTCGATGCGGTCGAAGTCGGTGCCCTCGGCGCCGGCCGCGGTCGCCACGACCACGGCGTTGGGACCGTCGAGTCGGCCCTCGCCGTGCACGATGCGCACGCCGGCCTGCTCGAGGGTGCGGTGCATGTCGTCGGACTGCGCCGCCGCCATGGCGAGCAGGCGCTTGTTGACGGCCTTGAGGTTGACGGCGATCTCGGGGCGCACGGGCTTGCCGTCGCCGCCGGGCACGAACGTCTGCACGCCGAGCTTGCCCGAGTCGCGCACGGCCTGCACGCCGCCGGCCGTGCCGATGAGGCTCTTGGACGGGACCACGTCGGTGAGCACGGCGGCCCCGCCGACGCCGACTCTCTCGATGAGGGTCACCTCGGCCCCGAGCTGGGCGCCCGCGAGCGCCGCCTCGTATCCGCCGGGACCGCCGCCCAGCACTGCGATCCGGTGCTTCCGATCGAACGCATTCGCCATGCTTCACAGTCTATGCGCCCGAGCGTCCCTCCGGCTGTCCGGGATGCCGGGCGACCGGGGCCGTCATCTTCGCCGTCGGGGCATACCTCTCCGCGTAGACTCGGACACCGAATCGCACCGGGGGGACAGCTCGGAGCGTGGCCTGCGCACTGCTGCCCGAAGGAGACGTCACCGATGACCCCCACGCTTGAGAACCAGCTCGAACGCGATCCGGGCATGCCGGCGAGCAGTTGGCGGTTGCGCAGCGATGCGTGGGAGTTCCTCCGCTTCGCTGTGAAGCGCATCGCGCTCGAGGGGAACTCGGGCGATGCGCTCGCGAGCGACGGCGAGATCCGCCGCTCCCTGCGGGCGCTCGAGACGATCGAGCTCTACTGGGCCGGCTTCGGCCAGCGCTACGTGCGCCAGATCGGCGAGCTGCTGGCGCAGGGCGACGCCGCGGGCGCGCTCGACCGCATCGGCCGGGTGGTGCACCGGCTGCGCCGCACCACCGTCCCGGGTTCCGCGGAGGACTCGTTCGACGACGCGGAGCTCGCCGAGCAGCAGGACGATCAGGATCCCCGCCCGCGCTTCGAGGTGCTGCTCGTCGACGAGACGACCGCGGGCGACCGCGACGCGCTCTACGCCGAGGCCCAACGGCTGCGCACCAGCGCCGACGCGTTCATCTACGACTTCGTGATCGTGCCGTCCGCCGATGACGCCATCGCGGCACTGCTCACCAACCCCAACATCCTCGCCTGCATCGTGCGCCCCGGGTTCAGCGACCGCAGCCGCCAGGCGCTGAGCCGCGACCTGCGCGACTCGATCGAGCTGGCGCATCGGCAGCAGCCGGGGGCGGCGTCCGCGTCCCCGCGGAGCGCGCTCGCCTCGGTGCACCGGGTCATGCAGCTCGCCGATACGCTCGCCGCGCTGCGGCCGGAGGTCGACCTGTACCTCGTGGCGGGCGCCCACATCGAGGATCTCGCGGGCGCGCTCACGCATCGGTTCCGCCGCGTGTTCCGCCGGGAGGATCAGCTCGAGCTCCACCTCTCGCTGCTGCGCCGCGTCTCCCACCTCTACGACACCCCGTTCTTCTCGGCGATCCAGGATCACGCGCGCCGCCCCGTCGGCGTGTTCCACGCGCTGCCGGTCGGTCGCGGCGGTTCGGTCGTCAGCTCGAAGTGGATCCGCGACCTCGCCGATTTCTACGGCATGAACCTGCTGCTCGCCGAGACCTCGGCCACCTCGGGCGGGCTCGATTCGCTGCTCGCGCCGACGGGCGCGATCAAGAAGGCGCAGGATCTCGCGGCACGCGCGTTCGGCGCGCACCGCACCTTCCTCGTGACGAACGGCACCTCGACGGCCAACAAGATCGTGCACCAGGCGCTCGTCGAGCCCGACGACGTGGTGCTCGTCGACCGTAACTGCCACAAGTCGCACCACCACGCCCTCATGCTGACCGGCGGGCGGACCGCCTACCTCGAGGCCTACCCGCTCAACGACTTCGCGTTCTACGGCGCCGTTCCGCTCAGCAGGATCAAGCAGCTGCTGCTCGATTACCGGGCCGCGGGTCGGCTCGACGAGGTCCACATGATCACGCTGACGAACTGCACGTTCGACGGCATCGTCTACGACCCCGAGCGGGTGATGGCCGAGTGCCTCGCGATCAAGCCCGACCTCGTGTTCCTCTGGGACGAGGCCTGGTTCGCGTTCGCGGCGTTCCACCCGGTGACCCGGCGTCGCACCGCGATGGCCGCGGCGAAGCGGCTCGAGGGACGGCTCCGCACCGCAGCGCACGCGTCCGCGTACGAGCAGCAGCGCGCGCGCCTCTTCGATCCCGTGACCGGCGCGCCGCGCGACGACGAGGCCTGGCTGTCCGAGCGGCTGCTGCCCGCGCCCGACGCCCGGATCCGCGTGTACGCGACACAGTCGACCCACAAGACGCTGACCGCGCTGCGCCAGGGATCCATGATCCACGTCTACGACCAGGACTGGGCGCTCGAGGCCGAGTACGCGTTCCACGAGGCGTTCATGACCCACACCTCGACGTCGCCGAACTACCAGATCCTCGCATCCCTCGACCTCGGGCGACGCCAGGTGGAGCTGGAGGGCTTCGAGCTGGTGCAGCGCCAGCTCGATCTCGCGACGAGCCTCGCGCAGGCCGTCGCCCGGCACCCGCTGCTGCGCCGCACGTTCCGCGTGCTGACCGCGCATGACCTGGTCCCCGCCGACTACCGCGGGAGCAGCCGACCGATGCCGCTGCGCGACGGCCTGGCGGAGATGTGGCGGGCCTGGGACGACGACGAGTTCGTCGTGGATCCGAGCCGGGTCACCATCGAGATCACGCGCACGGGCGTCGACGGAGACACTTTCAAGCACCAGTACCTGATGGACCAGTACGGGATCCAGGTCAACAAGACGAGCCGCAACACCGTGCTGTTCATGACCAACATCGGCACCTCCCGCAGCGCGATCGCGTACCTCATCGAGGTGCTCGTGAAGCTCGCGCAGCGCTTCGAGCGGGATCGCGTCGCGCACGGCCTGCCACCCGTCGCGTCCGACGCCGAGGAGATGCCGCCGCTGCCCGACTTCAGCGCGTTCGCGCCCGCGTACGCGCACGATTCCGGGCTGCCGGACGGCGATCTGCGTTCCGCGTTCACCGACGGGCAGCGCCGCCAGCTGATCGAGTACGTCACGCCAGAGGAACTGCGCGAGCGCGTCGGCCGCGGCGACGAGCCGGTGTCCGCCGGGTTCGTGACGCCCTACCCGCCCGGGTTCCCCGTCCTCGTGCCCGGCCAGGTGATCACGGCCGAAGTGCTCGATTTCATGGCGGCGCTCGACACCCGCGAGATCCACGGTTTCGACCCGGCGAAGGGCTACCGCGTCATCCGCTAGGCTTCCCCGGTGCTCGCTGCCCTGAAATCCCCGCGCCTGCTCACCCGCGAGGTGCTCGCGGGACTCGTCGTCGCGCTGGCGCTGATCCCCGAGGCGATCTCGTTCTCGATCATCGCGGGCGTCGACCCCAAGGTCGGTCTGTTCTCGTCGTTCATCATGGCGGTCACCATCGCGTTCGTCGGCGGCCGGCCGGCGATGATCAGCGCGGCCACCGGCGCCGTCGCCCTCGTGATCGCACCCGTCTCCCGCCAGTACGGCTTCGACTACTTCATCGCCACGGTGCTGCTCGCGGGCGTGTTCCAGATCGCGCTCGGGGCGCTCGGCGTCGCGAAGCTGATGCGGTTCATCCCGCGCAGCGTCATGGTCGGCTTCGTCAACGCGCTCGCGATCCTCGTCTTCGCCGCGCAGTTCCCGCAGCTCATCGGCGTGCCGTGGGCGGTCTACCCGCTCGTCGCGGGCGGCCTCGCGATCCTGATCCTGCTGCCGCGGGTCACGAAGGTGGTCCCCGCCCCGCTCGTGACGGTCGCGATCATCACCGTGCTGGTCGTCGTATTCGCGATCAACGTCCCCACGGTCGGAGACCAGGGCGAGCTGCCGCGCAGCCTGCCCGAGCTGTTCGTGCCGAACGTGCCGCTGACGTGGGAGACGTTCGCGACCATCGCGCCGTTCGCTCTCGGCATGGCCCTCGTAGGACTCATGGAGTCGCTGCTCACCGCGAAGCTCGTCGACGACATCACCGACACGCACTCGAACAAGACCCGCGAGTCGTGGGGGCAGGGCGTCGCCAACATCGCCTCGGGCCTCTTCGGCGGCATGGGCGGCTGCGCCGTCGTCGGGCAGACGATGATCAACGTGAAGGTGTCGGGGGCCCGGACCCGGATCTCGACGTTCCTCGCGGGCGTCTTCCTCCTGATCCTGGTCGTCGCGCTCGGCGACGTGGTGGCCGTGATCCCGATGGCCGCGCTCGTCGCGGTGATGATCGTGGTCTCGGCCAGCACCTTCGACTGGCACTCGGTGCGTCCGTCGACGCTGAAGCGCATGCCGTTCAGCGAGACGCTGGTGATGGTGGCGACGGTGGTCGTGGTGCTCGCCACTCACAACCTCGCGATCGGCGTGGTCGCCGGGGTGTTCGTCGCGTCGGTGCTCTTCGTACGGCGCGTGGCGCGGGTCGTCTCGGTCGAGCGCCAGCTCACCGAGGTCGACGGGGTGCCGCAGGCGCGCTACACCGTCACGGGCGAACTGTTCTTCGCGTCGAGCAACGACCTCACGACCCAGTTCGCCTACGCCGAGGATCCGGCGCGCGTCGTCGTCGACCTCAGCCGATCCCACGTGTGGGACGCGTCGAGCGTCGCCGCGCTCGACGCCGTCGTCACCAAGTACGGCCACCGCGGCACGACGGTCGAGATCGTCGGGATGAACCCGACCTCGCACGACTTCCACGGCCGTCTGAGCGGCGGGCTCTGAGCCGGTTTCCGAGCGGGTCTCCGAGCCGATTCGGGTGCGGCGAACGGCGACCGGATCCTGCCGGAACTCGCCATTCGCCGCACCCGAATCTGCGCGGTGCCGCGTCAGCCCTCGTGCACCACGCGACCATCGACGACGGTCAGGCGGATCGGCAGCTCGGGGAGCTCGTCGGGCGAGGTCTCGACCGGATCCCGCTCCCATACGGTGAGGTCCGCGACGGCGCCGACCGCGAGCACGCCGCGATCCTCGTGGCCGCGAGCGAGCGCCGGCCACAGCGTGTAGGCCAGCAGCGCCTCCTCGCCCGAGAGCCGCTGCTCGGGCTCGAACACGGTCGCGTGCGGGTCGCCCGGCGTGTGGCGCCCGCGGGCCCACGCCATGCCGAGGCGGGGGTCGTACTGGGCGACCGGCCAGTCCGATCCGAGCGTCAGGCGCACGCCCGCGTCGAGCACGCTGCGCACCCGGTATCCGGTCTCGTCGCGCCCCTCGCCGAGGCGCACGGCCCAGTTGTCGCTGTGGTCCGCCGCGCGCCACTGCATGTGCAGCGGCTGCATCGAAGCGGTGACCCCCGCGTCGCCGCGTCCGGCGTTGAATCCGCGCAGCTGCTCGACGTCCTCGTCGGCGAGCACCTCCAGGTGTTCGATCGAATGGAACGGCAGGCCCTCGCGTTCGGGCAGCGTCGCGTAGACGTCGAGCACCCGGCTCACGGCGTAGTCGCCGACCGCGTGGGTCGCGATCAGCATGCCGGCGTCGTGGTACGCGCGCACCACCTCGGCGTAGCGGTCCCACGACGGCCAGAACGGCACCCGGCCGTCGCCGCAGGCGTCGACCGTGTGCAGCCATGCCGTGCCCGTGTCGATCACGCCGTCGCTGAACAGCTTGATCCCGTCGTTGCGCCAGAGGCGCCCCGCCCGGTCCTTGCCCGCGATGGTCCGCGCCACGTCCTCATCGGTGTCGCCCACCGCGTGCCAGTGGTGCACGGTGAGGCGGTGATCCAGCTCACCGCGCTCCTCGAGCTCGGCGAGCAGATCGACCGTGCGGTCCTTGCCGTCCATGATCGCGCCGCCAGTGAGGCCGACCGCGGCGAGCCGGCGGAACATGTCGCGCAGCGCGTCGCGCTCGGCCTCGTGGGAGGCCTTCGGCGCAGCGTCGAAGAGCAGGTTGTAGGCGGTGGGCTCGCGCAGCTCCCCGGTCGGCGTGCCGTCCGCGTCGACCACGATCTCGCTCGCGTCGTCGAACTCGCGCGCACCGGTGATACCCGCGGCTTCGAGCGCCGGGGCCGTCGCGAGCCCGGTGTGCAGGTCGTAGCAGATGAGCGCGACGGGACGCCCGGGAGCCGCATCGGCGAGCAGGTCGCCGCGCATGCCCGTGCGCTCGAACGCCTCGTACTCGAGGTTCCAGCCGCGCAACCACGCGCCCTCGGGCAGTCGCGCGTGCTCGGCGGCGAGCGCCGCGCGGAGCTGTTCGACGGTCTCGAGTCCGCCGAGGTCGAGTCCCGCGGTCACCTCGGCGGCCCAGTGGGGGTGCGTGTGGGAGTCGAAGAGGCCGGGGGTGACCACCGCGCCCTCCAGTTCGCGCACCGCGATGCCCGCCGCCTCCGCCTCGGTGCGCACCGCGGCGTCGTCGCCGATCAGTGCGATGCGGCCGTCGCGCACGAGGATCGCGGTCGCCTCCGCATCCGCGCCGGTGTTGGTGCGCAGTCGCGCACCGATGAGGGCGAGGTCGCCTCCGCGGGATTCGGTCATCTTCGGTCCTCTCGGGAGTCAGTGACGCCCGATGGCGTCGAAGTGGTCGCGCGGCTCGGCCTCCGCGCCGAACCGTCTCGGATCCCAGTGTGCCTGGAATTCGGGGTCGCCGGTGCCGCCCTCGACGAGTTCGGCGAGGTACTCGCCCATGAACGCCGCGTACTTGAAGCCCTCGCCCGAGTCGCCGCAGGCGAGCACGACCGCGGGGTGCACGCGTCCGACGACGAAGTCGCCGTCGCCGGAGTCCGTCCAGGTGCACACCTGGGTGCCGAGCACGATCGGCGGCACGGCCGCGAGGTCGCGCTCGACGCGCGCCCGGATCGTCTCGGTCCGGTCGGGCACCGCGGCGCGGTCGAGGTCGTCGCCGAGGGTGCCGTCGACGAGCCGGCGCAGCGGCTGGTCGAGCCCCATCTTGTAGCCCGCGGCCCCGTTCGGCATGGCGTAGACGCCGGGCTCGTCGCCGATCGGGCAGTCGACGAGACCCGGGAGGTAGGGGGCGGGCGGGCTGAGCGCCGGATCGCCGAGGTACACGACCTGCTCGATGTAGGGCGTGAGCGGCAGGCGCAGGCCGAGACCCGGCAGCAGCTCGGCCGTACCCGGTCCTGCGGCCAGCAGCAGCTGCTCGGCCTCGTGCACGGTGCCGTCCTCGAGGACCGCGGTCGCGGTCGTCGCGCCCGGTTCGATCCGCACGACCCGGCTGTGCGGACGGTAGTCGCCGCCGGCACCGAGGAACGCGCGGAGCGCGCCCGCGAGCAGGCGGTCGGCGTGCACGACGCCCGCCTGCTCGACGAACAGCGCGTCACGCCCGTCGGGCCGGAGGCCCGGGAACGCCTCGCCGACGCGATCGGCCGCCACCCGCTGCACGGGCTGCCCGATCGATGCGAGCGCCTCGGCGACGGCCGGGAGCGACCGGTCATCGCGCCAGAGCAGGCCGGTCCGCCGGAACACGGGCTCCCCGAGCCGATCCCCCAGGCGTTCCATCGCCCCGAGGGTCTCGAAGATGGACCGCGCTCGCCACACCTGCGTATCGGCGAGCCGCCACAGCCGCGAGCTGCCGCCGTTCGAGGCGTACGGCCCGCCCGGCTCGAAGCGTTCGAGCAGTGTGACCTGCCAGCCGAGCTCCTGCAGTCGCAGTGCGGCGGGAAGCCCCCAGGCTCCCCCGCCGACGACGATCGCGCGTTCGCGTCCCGTGGACATGGCCCGCTCCGCTCAGTCGGTCACGGTCGTGTAGTGCTTGCGCAGCGGCTCGTGCACGCGCCAGACGCCGCGCCAGCCCGACGGCATCACCATGATGTCGCCGGGGCCGAACTCGGTCGGGGCCTCGCCGTCGGCTTCGACGGTGACGCGGCCCGAGAGGATCGTGCAGATCTCGGTGTAGCCGTCGCGGAACGCGGTGAAGTCGCCGGGGAGGCACTCCCAGAGCCCGGTCTCGATGGGGCCGCGCGCCCAGACGGCGAGGCCGGCCTCGGTGAGGCCCTCGGTCAGTGCGGTCGGCTTGGGCGCGTGCGGCCCGAGGTCGAGCGCGGCGGTGCCGTGCGCGGCGATGGTGGGGATGCTGTCGTTCATGGGGTCCTTCCCGCTCAGTGGCCGCGGCCGGTGATCACGTCGGCGACGTGGGCGATGGGCGAGGTCTTCGACCGCCCGCCCAGTTCGGCCCGGTCAGCCATGCCGTAGGCCGCGTAGAGGCCCTTCGTCGCGATCCAGCGCAGCGGTTCCGGCTCCCACTTGCGCACCCGGTGGTTCACCCACGGCAGGCTCGCGATCTCGGTGTCGTTGCCGAGGATCAGGTCCGCGATGGTGCGGCCGGCGAGGTTCGTCGACGTGACGCCCGTGCCAACGTACCCGCCGCCCCACGCGATCCCCGTCTCGCGGTCGAGGCCGACGGTCGCCGCCCAGTCGCGGGGTACGCCGAGCACACCCGACCACACGTGGTCGATGCTCGCCCCGCGGGTCGCGGGGAAGAAGCGGTGGAGGATCTCGCTCAGCGTGTCGACGGTGCTGAGCGCCGTCTGCCCGTCGGTGTCGGTCTGCGAACCGTACTTGTAGGGCACCCCGCGTCCGCCGATCGCGATGCGGTCGTCGGACGTGCGCTGCGCGTACATGTAGACGTGCGCGAAGTCGCCGAGCACCTCCCCCTCGCTCCATCGCAGCTCGTCCCACACCTCGGCGGACAGGGGCTCGGTCGCGATGAGCGAGGAGTTCATCGGCAGCCAGAGCCGCTTGAGGCCCTTGAGGCCCGCGGTGAAGCCCTCGGTCGCGCGGACGATGTAATCGGCCGACACGGTGCCGTGGGTCGTGCGCAGGCGGTGCGGCTCGATCTCGACCACGCGGGTGCGCTCGTAGATCTCGACGCCGAGCCGCTCGACCGCGTCGGCGAGGCCCGACGCGAGCTTCGCCGGCTGGATCCGCGCCGCGTGCGGGTGCCAGACGGCCGCCCGCGTGCCGGCGACGTTGATCTTCGCCCGCGCCTCGGGTGCCTCCAGCAGTTCGAGGTCGGTGGAGCGCCACGACTGCTCCTCGGCGGCGAACGCGCGGATGCGCGCCTCCTGCGCCGGGGTGTAGGCGACGTTGAACTCGCCGCCCTTCTTGATGTCGGCGTCGATCCCCTCGGCCGCGGCGACCCGGATCACCTCGTCCACGGTCTCGTTCATGGCGCGCTGGAACCGCTCGGCCGCGTCGCGGCCGTGCGTGGGCTCGTACTGCGCCCGCCCGCCGGTCATGGCCGAGGTGAGCCAGCCGCCGTTGCGTCCGGACGCGCCGTATCCGGCGTGCCGCTGCTCGACCACCACCACGCGCAGCTCGGGACGCTGCTGCTTCAGGTAGTAGGCGGTCCAGAGTCCGGTGTATCCGGCGCCGACGATGGCGACGTCGGCGGTCAGATCGCCCGGCAGCTCGGGTCGCTGCTTCGGGGTGCCGACCTGCTGCCACCAGTGGGAGACGTTGCCGTTGATCATGGGTATCGAGCTTCCTTGCGAGATGGATGATGGGTGGAACGGAGCGATCAGGCCGCGACCGCGTCGGCGGTCGCGCCCGGTTCGGCGTCGAACACCGACGCACGGGCCGGGTCCCAGCTCAGCCAGGCCGACTGCTCGTCGCCCGACAGCCAGTCGAGCGCGCGCGGGCCGCGGACCACGCCGGTCGAACCGTCGGGCAGCACGACCTCGTACTTCCAGCCGGAACCGAGGTAGATGGCTTGGCGGATCGAGACGGGGATCGCGGGACGCCCGGCGCCGACCTCGGTGTCGCTGGCGAAGAGTTCCCCGTGCTCCGGACGCACGACGGTGATCGTGCGGCCGTCGTCGCTCAGCACCTTCGTCGACTCGCCGATGAAGCCCGCGACGAACAGCGACGCCGGAGTCTCGTAGAGCTGCTTCGAAGTGCCGACCTGCTCGATGCGGCCGTTGTTGAACACCGCGATCCGGTCGGAGAGCGTGAGCGCCTCCTCCTGGTCGTGGGTCACGAACACGAAGGTGCGGCCCACCTCGCGGTGCACGCGCCGCAGCTCGAGCTGGAGCCGCTCGCGCAACTGCTTGTCGAGCGCGCCGAGCGGCTCGTCGAGCAGCAGCACCTTCGGCTCGAACACGAGGGCGCGCGCGAGCGCCACGCGCTGCTGCTGCCCGCCCGAAAGCTCCTTCGGCGCGCGATCCTCGTAGCCCGAGAGCCCCGCCGTGAGCAGCGCGGCGCGCGCCCGGGCTTCGGCCTCGGGCTTCGCGACCTTGCGCTGCCGCAGCGGGAAGGTGACGTTGTCGAGCACGCTGAGGTGCGGGAACAGCGCGTAGTGCTGGAACACGATGCCCAGGTCGCGCTTGTGCACGGGCACGTCATCCATGCGTTTGCCGTCGATCTCGACGTACCCCGCGGTGAGGTCGGTGAACCCCGCGATCAGGTTGAGCGTCGTGGTCTTGCCCGAGCCCGACGGCCCGAGGAAGGTCATGAACTCGCCCGGCTCGACCTGCAGCGAGACGTCGTCGAGCGCGATCGACTTCGGGTAGTGCTTCGAGACGCCCGCGAGCAGGATCTCGGCACCGGTCTGGTTACGCCCTTCGGCCACGGTTCTTCCTTCCGGTGAGCACGAGCGCCACGATGACGAGCGTCGTGATGAGCACGAGGATGACGGTCGCGGCGGCCGCGAGCGTCGGGTCGGTGTCGCGAGTCACGCTCGCGTACATGAGGACGGGGAGGGTGTTGAGGTAGGGGCTCTTGATGAAGAGCGACAGCATGACCTCGTCGAACGAGGTGACGAACGCGAACAGCGCGCCCGAGACGACCCCGGGGATGATGTTCGGCAGCGTCACCGCGAAGAAGGTCTTGAGCCGGCTCGCGCCGAGACTCAGCGCCGCGAGCTCGAGCCGGTCGTCGAAGCCGGCGAAGCCCGCCGTGATCGCGATGACCGTGAACGGCAGCGCGAGCACCGTGTGCGCGAGCACGAAGCCGACGAGGGTGCCGACGAGGCCGAGCTTCAGGAACACCGAGTAGAGGCCGATCGCGACGACGATGCCAGGCACCACCATGGGCGCCAGCAGTCCGATCCGCAGCGTCGACGACGCCCGCTTGCTGGTGAGGGCCCGCAGGCCGAGCGCGGCGAGCAGGCCGAGCACCGTCGCGAGCAGCGCGACCAGCAGGCCGATCAGCAGCGAGTTGCCGAGCGCCGAGGTCCACGCCGGGTTCGAGAAGAACGACTCGTACCAGCGCAGCGACCAGCTCTCGGGCGGGAACACGAACGATGCCTTCCCGGTGAAGCTCAGCGGGATCACCACCAGCGTCGGCGCGATCAGCCAGACCGCGACGAGGATGCTGAACGCCCACAGGATCCCGCGTGTGAGCGGAGTGACACGGATCATGAGAACACCTCCACCGCGAGGCCGCGTTTCTTCGCCCCGCGCGCCACCAGACCGACGAGGCCGAGCAGCACGAAGGTCGACACGAGCAGGATCACGCCGAGCGCACCGCCGCGGCCCCACTGCAGCAGGCTGCTCACCTGCGCGTAGATCGCCTGGGCCAGCATGCTGTCCGATGGCGAACCCAGCAGTGCGGGCGTGACATAGAAGCCGAGCGCCTGGATGAACACCATCAGCGCGCCCGCGGCGATGCCGGGGAGCGACAGCGGAAGGAACACGCGGAGGAACGCGACCGACGGCCGGGCGCCCAGCGAGCGGGCAGCGGTCACGAGCCGCCCGTCGATCCCGCTCATCACCGCGTAGAGCGGCAGCACCATGAACGGCATGAGCACCTGGCTGAGACCGATGAGCACGCCCGTGTTGCTGCGCAGCAGCTTGACCGGGCCGAGGTTCAGCAGCTCGAGGAAGCTGTTCACGACGCCGGAGTCCTGCAGCAGAACGATCCACGCGAAGGTGCGGATCATGAGCGAGGTCCAGAACGGGATCAGCGCGATCACCACGAGCCAGGCGCGTGCCCGGGGCCCGACCACGGTCATGAGGAAGGCGTACGGGTACGCGAGCAGCAGGCAGATGACGGTCGCCAGCGCGGCGTTGCCGAAGGTGCGCAGCAGGATCCCGATGTTCTGGGAGTTCTCGAAGGCCCAGACGTAGTTGTCGAGACCGGGCTGCGGGTCGCTGACGCTGCGCCACATGCTCTCGAACACGGGGTAGGCGAAGACGCCGAGCAGCAGCGCGTACGCCGGCAGCAGGAGCAGGAGCGCCCGGACGGGTGCGCGCCGCGAGGTGTTCGCGGCGCGCACCACCGGGATGTTCGTGGTCGTCACGGTGAACCGATCAGCCCTGCAGCCACTTCGTCCAGCGCTCGAGCTCGGAATCGTAGTTCTCCGCCCACCACTTCGCGTCGGTCGGGACCATCTGCTTCGCGATCTCGGGCGCCGTGGTCAGGTACTCCTCGCCGAGCGCGTCGAGCTTCGGCTCCGCCTCGGTGTTGACCGGCGAGTACGAGGTCAGCTCGGTGAGCTTCTCCTGCTGTTCCTTGCCGAGGTAGTAGTTGATGAACGCGAACGCGGCATCCGGGTTCTTCGCGTTCTTCGGCACGCCGAGCGCCTCGGTGATCTGCAGCGCCTGGTTCCAGATCGGCTTGTAGTCGGCGCCGTTCTTCACGGCGGCGTAGCCGCGGCCCGACCAGACGAGCGCCATGTCGGCCTCGCCCGACTCGATCATCTGCTGCGACTCCGCGCCCGTCTTCCAGTAGATGAGGCTGCTGCGGATCCCGTCGATGCTCTTGTACGCGCGATCCATGTCGAGCGGGTAGAGCTTGTCGGGCGCGACGCCGTCGGCGAGCAGGGCACCCTCGTAGATGCCGGGGCCCACGTCCTCGAAACCGGCGATGGCGCGCTTGCCCGGGAACTTCTGGGTGTCGAAGAAGTCCTTCCACCCGGTCGGCGCGGTGGGGTACTTCTTCGCGTTGTAGAGGATCACGTAGCCGTACTGCATGGCGGGCACGTAGCAGTCGCCGACGAGCCCGTCGGGCACCTTCGACGTGTCGACGATCTTCTTGTCGAGCGGCATCAGCAGGCCCTTGTCACCGCACTGCTTCTGCGCCCAGATGATGTCGGTGTCGACGACGTCCCACGTGACCGCGTTGTTGTCGACCTGCGCCTTCACCTTCGCGTACTCGGTCGGGCCGTCCTCGAGCACGGTCGCGCCCGAGGCCTTCGCGAAGGGCTTGCCGGCGGCGTCCATCTGCCCCTTCTGGAACACCCCGCCCCACGAGACGAAGGTCACGGTCGAGCCCTGCAGCGCGCCCTCCTTGACCGTTCCGGCTTTCGCGGGACCGCTGCCGAGATCGGCTTTGGGAGCGCCTCCGCCCGAGGCGCAGCCGACGAGCAGTGCGCCGGCTCCGAGCAGTGCGAGGGACGACGCGACCGCGCGCCGCATCCGCTGGGTTGATGACATGGTGTGATCCTCTCCGTTGATGATCAGGTGGGTCGGCCGGCCCCTGCGGGCGCGGTCGGGCTAGGCGCTGTGCGCCTCGTCGGGCGTCGGCGGGCTGTTGATCCAGATGACGCGGGCCTCGGCATCGGACTCGTTCACGATGCGGTGCGGCACCGAGCTCAGGAACTCGATCGAATCGTCGCGCGACATCTCGAACCGCTCGCCGCCGAGTTCGAACACGACGGTGCCCTCGATGACGACGAACATCTCCTGCGCGTTGCCGTGCGTATAGGGGTGCGCCCCCGTGCTCGCGCCGGGGGCGAACTCTCCCGCGTAGACCTCGAGGTTGCGCAGCGGCGGGAGCGAGAGCACGAACTTCTCGACGCCGAGCGCGCCCTCGAGCCGGGGACGGCGGTCGGCGCGGAGCACGCCGCGCGTGTGGGCGGCGCGCTCGTCGAGCAGCTCGGCGGGCGAGACGCCGAGCGCCCCGGCGATCTTGCGCAGCGAGGCGACGCTCGCGTTGGTGCGCCCGTTCTCGAGCTGGCTCAGGAAGCTGGTGCTCACGCCGGCCGCGGCGGCGAGCGCGCGCAGGCTCATGCCTCGCAGCTCGCGGAAGGACGCGACCCGGGGGCCGAGGTCGTCTTCGTGATCCGTCATGGTTCTCCTTCGAACCGTTCAGCTCCGCGATCGCGGGACTGAACCCGGATCGCCACCTCACTGAACACTTCGTTCAGTGATGTTTCGTTCACCGTACAGTCGACGCGCCCGAAGCGCAAGCGCTCGAAAACGGACAGGCGTAGGCTGTCGGAGTCCCCGCCACAAGCGGAGTCGGCCCGAAGTTGCGCACTGAGCACACCCACGGCTCGGTTGCACAGTCCGTGCATCGTCCGTCCCGCCCCTCAGTGAAAGCCGTTCCGTGTCAGCCACGAATCCCCCAGCAGCCTCCCCGACCGCACCGTCGCATCCCCGCAACAAGCCGGCGCAGGTGATCCTCGCCAGCCTCATCGGCACCACCATCGAGTTCTACGACTTCTACGTCTACGCGACAGCGGCCGTGCTCGTGTTCCCCGTGCTCTTCTTCCCAACCGGCAACGAGACGACCGCGCTCGTGGCCTCCTTCGCGACGTTCGGCGCGGCGATGCTCGCCCGCCCCATCGGTGCCGTCTTCTTCGGCCACCTCGGCGACCGGCTCGGACGCAAGACCACGCTCGTCGCCTCGCTCCTGACCATGGGCATCGCGACCTTCCTGATCGGCCTGCTGCCGACCCACGAGAACATCGGCGTGTGGGCGGCCGTCCTGCTGCTGATCCTGCGCCTCGCCCAGGGCTTCGCGCTCGGCGGCGAGTGGTCGGGTGCGGCGCTGGTCGCCACCGAGAACGCTCCCGAGGGCAAGCGCGCCTGGTACGGCACCTTCCCGCAGCTCGGCGCCCCCATCGGCTTCATCATCGCGAACATGCTCTTCTACGCGATCAACCTCGGTCTCGCCGATCCGTCGAAGCCCGGCATCGCGTCCGAGGCGTTCCTGCAGTGGGGCTGGCGAGTGCCGTTCCTGTTCTCGGCCGTGATGGTGATCGTGGGGCTCTGGGTCCGCCTGCGCCTCGTCGAGTCGAACGCGTTCGAGCGCACCCGCGAGACCGGTCAGGTGAAGCGCATGCCCCTCGCGGAGGCGTTCACCCGCCACTGGAAGGCGCTGATCCTCGGCACCTTCGCGATGCTCGCGACCTACGTGCTCTTCTACCTGATGACCTCGTTCACGCTGACGCTCGGCACCCGCCCCGGCCTCGACGCGGCGAAGGCGGCCGCCGAGAAGGCCGGCACCCCGTTCGATGCCGCGTCGTACGTGCCGGGCCTCGGCTACTCCTACAACGACTTCATCCTGATGCTCGTGTTCGGCGTGCTGTTCTTCGGCGTCTTCACGCTCGTGTCGGGCCCGTTGGCCGACCGCTACGGTCGCCGCCGCACCCTCATCTGGGTGACCGCCGCGATCGCGCTGTTCGGCTTCACGTTCGTCCCGCTGCTCGGCGGCGGCACCGCGACCGTGATCTTCTTCCTCGCGCTCGGCTTCACCCTGATGGGCCTCACCTTCGGCCCCATGGGCGCGTTCCTGCCCGAGATGTTCCCGACCAACGTGCGCTACACGGGCTCGGCGATCGCGTACAACGTGTCGTCGATCCTGGGCGCCGCGCTCGCCCCGATCATCGCAGTCTGGCTGTGGGGGCTCGCAGGCGGCAGCCCGGTGCTGGTCGGCCTCTACCTGACGGGAGCCGCGGTGCTCACGCTCGTGTCGCTGATCCTGACCCCCGAGACGAAGGACGTCGACATCGAGGCGTAGCGCGGCCTGCGCGGGCCCGCCCCCTATCGGCGGCGGGCCCGCGCCCCCTACGATGAACGAATCGTTCGCGTTCGTTCAAGGGAGAATCACGTGCGGATCGTCGTCGTCGGAGCCGGCCTCTCGGGCCTCACTGCGGCCTGGGAACTCAGCAAGGCCGGGCACGAGGTCACCGTGCTCGAAGCGCGGGATCGGGTCGGCGGCCGCACCTGGTCGCAGCGGCTCGGCAACGGTCAGGTGACCGAGCGCGGCGGCGAGTACATCTTCCCGACGGAGTTCCCCATCCGCCGTCTGTCGGCGGAGCTCGGGGTGCCGATCATGTCGCACAACGTGCGCTACGGGCGCCGCACCGTGAACGGCCGGGTGATCTCGTTCGAGGAGCTCGGTGCGACGGGCGATCGGGTCCGCGGGACGCTCGCGCGGATGATCGCTGACGGGGCCCGGAACGTGTCGCTCGAAGCGGCCTTCGCAGAGGCGCTCGGCGCGGGCTACCGGCTGGATCCGGTATACCGGCGCACCACGACCTCGGCCGCGGCCGATCCGAACCTGGTCAGCGCCGAGGCGGTGCTGCTGCACGAGTCCGCTACCGAGGGCGGCTACGTGGAGGACGGCGGCCGCTTCGTCGGCGGCAACCAGTCGCTCTCGATCGAGATCGCGCGACGCCTCGGCGACCGGGTGCGCCTCGAGCACCCCATCGCCCGCATCGACCAGTCGGCGACGGGCGTGCAGCTCGAGCTGAGCGACGGCACCCGCCTCGACGCGGACGCCGCCGTCCTCTCGGTCCCGCTGCCGGTGCTGCGCGACCTCGAAGTCGGCTTCGCGCTGCCCGAGGCGCAGCAGCGAGCGCTCGACCATCGTTTCATGGGTGTCGCCGCCAAGCTCGGCGTTCCGTTCAGTCGCGTCGACGACGACATCGCGCTGCAGAACCCCGAGCACACCTGGTGGTCGTGGCGCTCCCTCTCGGTCGACGGCGAGCACCGGATCCCCGCGCTCTCCTGCTTCGCGGGCGGTCCCGCGGCGCTCGACGCGCTGGGCGTGGCGGACGGTCCCGACGGCTGGGTGCGCGCGCTGCGCGAGATGCGGCCGGAACTCGCCATCGACGGCGACCCCCTGCTGACCACCTGGGCCGACGACCCGTGGGCCCGCGGCTCCTACAGCGCCCCGGGTCTCGACTGGCACGCGGACGACGCGACCGCGTTCGAGCGCAGCGCCGGGCGAGTCGCGATCGCGGGCGAGCACACCGGGCTCGCGCAGTCGCTCTCGGGCGCTGTCGCCTCGGGTTACCGCGCTGTCGCCGCCCTCGCTCCGGTGCTCGCGAATGCCGCCGGGGCCGGCGCATGACCGCCCACGCAGCACCCGACCCCGACACCGACGTCATCGTGATCGGCGCCGGCTTCGCCGGCCTCGTCGCCGCGCGCGAGCTCGGCCGGGCCGGACTCGATGTGATCGTGCTCGAAGCGCGCGACCGCGTCGGTGGCCGGACTTGGACCGACCGGCGCATGGGCCACGACCTCGAGCTCGGCGGCACCTGGGTGCACTGGGTGCAGCCGCACACCTGGGCCGAGATGACCCGGTACCAGCGCGACATCGTGCGCAGCCCCGCGGTCGAGGAGGCCTTCTGGCTCGGAGCGGGCGACGCGCCCCGGCGCGGATCGCTCACCGAGTTCATGGCGGTGATCGACGCGGGCCAGCAGCAGCTCATCGACGACGTGCGGTCGGCGATCCCGCGCGGCGTGGATCCGACGGTCGGCGACATCGAGCAGCTCGACGCGCTCTCGATCCAGGATCGCTTCGACGCGCTCGGCCTCGACCCCGAAGCGCGCAGCGCGAACGAATCGGTGTGGGTGGGGCACGTGAACGCGCGGCTCGACCAGGTCGGCCTGTCGAGCGCGATGCGCTGGGTCGCCGCGACGGGCGGTCACTGGCAGCTCATGCACGAGGCATCGGCCACCTACCGCGTGGTCGACGGCATGTCGGAGTGGACCCGCCTCATCGCCGACGACGTGCCCGGCGAGATCCGGCTCGGCGCGACCGTCGCGTCGGTCGTGCAGGATCCGGGTACCGGCCTCGTCTCCGTCACGACGGTGGACGGCGCCACGCTGCGCGCACGCCGCGTCGTGTCGACGCTGCCGATCAACGCGATCGGCGGTATCGCGTTCGAGCCCGCGCTGCCCGAGGTCTGGCGCCGGGCCGCGGCCGAGACCGTGGCCTCGCAGGGCACGAAGGTGTGGGTGAAGGTGCGCGGCACCGTGCCCCGGTTCTTCGCGTACGCCAGCCAGCGCCACCCGCTGTCCGTACTGAAGAGCGAGTACTTCGGGGCGGACGCGCAGGGCGAGTACTCGATCCTCGTCGGCTTCGGCCCCGACCACACCCAGCTCGACGTCACGAGCGTCGCCGACGTGCAGGCCGCTGTCGGCGCGTTCCGCGGCGACCTCGAGGTGCTCGAGGTCGCCGCGCACGACTGGATGAAGGATCCCCTGTCGCGCAACACGTGGATGACGCACCGGCCCGGCCAGCTCACCCGCGATCTGGCTGAGCTGCGCGAGCCGCACGGGCTCGTGCGCTTCGCCACCACAGACAACGCGAACCTCTGGGGCGGCTTCGTCGACGGCGCGATCGAGAGCGGGCTGCGCGAGGCGAAGCGGATCGCCGAGGAGCTCGCCCCGAGCTAGGACCGCACGAGCACTTCGTCGCCGAGCACGGCGCGCGCAGTGAGCATGCCGCCCGAGAGCGACGCCGAGTCGAAGCCCGCCTGCGCGAGCAGGCGGTGGGCGATGTGCGAGCGGACGCCGGAGCCGCAGAGCGCGAGCACGGGACGGCCGGCGGCGGCCGCCTCGATCTCGCCGAGCCGCCAGCGCAACTCGGTGTGCGGCACGTTCAGCGCACCCGGCAGATGCCCGGAGGCGAACTCCCCCGGGCTGCGGACGTCGAGCACGAGCGCGCCGTCGCGGCGGTCCGCCCAGTCCTCGGCGTACCAGAGCTCGAGCGTGCCGTCGACGACGTTCGAACCGACCATCCCGGCGAGGTTGACCGGATCCTTCGCGCTGCCGTGCACGGGCGAGTAGGCCAGGTCGAGGTCCACCAGGTCGCCGGCGGTCATCCCTGACCGGATCGCCGTGGCGAGCACGTCGATCCGCTTGTCGACCCCGTCGGGGCCGACGCCCTGGGCGCCCAGCACCAGCCCGTCGCCGCGACGGACGTGCACGAGCAGCGACATCTGCGCCGCGCCGGGGAAGTACCCGGCGTGCTGATTCGGATGCAGGTGCAGGGTGGAGAATTCGATGCCCGCGCGATCGAGGGCCCGCCGGTTGGCACCGGTGAGCGCGGCGGTGAGGGACCCGACGCGGATCACCGCGGTGCCGAGCGGCGCCGGGATCGGGCGCGCGAGCTCCGGGCGCAGCAGGTGGTCGGCGATCTGGCGCCCCGCCCGGTTCGCGGGTCCCGCGAGCAGCACCGAGCGGCGGATCCCGGTGACCGGATCGGTCGAGCGGACCGCGTCGCCGGCGGCGGAGACGTGCGGGGCGGAGGTCCGGCCGCGCTCATCGACGACGATCGCACCGTCCTCGCAGGCGATCCCGGCGGCCTCGAACACCGCGGTGTCGGGTCGGGCGCCCGCCGCGAGCAAGATCGTGTCGGCGGCGAGGCGCGCGCCGTCGGACAGCAGGACGGTGTCGCGTTCGACGCCCGGCTCGATCCCGACCGCTTCGACGCCGGTGCGCACGCGGACGCCGAGCCGCACGAGCTCCGCGGCGACGGGCACCGCGATCTCGGGCTCGAGCGGTGCCAGCACGTGCGGGCCCCGCTGCACGAGCTCGACCTCCAGGCCCCGCGCGCGCAGCGCCTCGGCCGCTTCCACGCCGATGAAGCCGGCGCCGAGGACGACCGCGCGCCGCACGCCGTCGACCGGCGATTCCGATTCGACCAGCTCGCGCAGTGCGACCGCGTCGCCCACCGTGCGCAGCGTTCCCACGCGCACCGAATCGATCCCGGGGATCTCGGGGCGCACGGCGATCGTGCCGGGCGCGAGCAGCAGCTCGTCGTAGGCGAGCGTCTCGTCCCCTGCGGGAGTTCGGACGACGACCTCGCGCGCGGCCGGGTCGAGGCCGATCACCTCGTGTCGCGGACGCACGTCGAGGTTCAGCGCGGCCCGCAGCGACTCGGGGGTCTGCACGAGCAGCGCGGATTCGTCGGCGATCTCGCCGCTGACGTAATAGGGCAGGCCGCAGTTCGCGAAGGAGACGTGCTCGCCGCGCTCCAGCACGATGATCTCCGCGCGCTCGTCGAGACGTCGAGCGCGGGCGGCGGCGCTCATCCCCGCGGCGACGCCGCCCACGATCAGGATCCTGCGCGGTCGCGCGTCGGCCGTGTCCCGCTTCTCGAGCGGCGCGCCCGATTCGCCCGCCGAGTTCATCGGCCGAGCAGTCGGGCGAAGAAGCCGCCCCGCTCCGGTGCTGCGGCGTCGATCTCGGCGCGGGAGTGGGACCCCGGGCACCACTGGGATGCCGGTACCGACGCCCGCACCTGCTGCACGTGCTGGCCGCACCCGGCCCACGTCGTCTTGCCGCACACCTTGCACGCGGTGGGTCTGCACATCGTTCGCTCCATTCATTCGGATACCCTTGGGGGTATCCTTGCACAATACCCCATGGGGTATTCTGGGAGGAGTTTCGATCCACCGCGAAGAACGGAGCACGATGAGCGGCACGGAGCACGGCGACCCGGAGACGAAGCGCAAGATCGCCAACCGGCTGCGCCGGGCGCGAGGGCAGCTGGATGCGGTCATCACCGCGGTCGAGGACGAGGCGAACTGCCGCGACGTCGTGCAGCAGCTCTCCGCGGTCTCGAAGGCGCTCGACCGCGCCGGTTTCCTCATCGTCTCGACCGCCCTGCGCGAGTGCCTCGAAGCGCCGGAGGGCGAGTCCGAGCTCGATGTCGCCGAGCTTGAGAAGCTCTTCCTCTCGCTCGCCTGAGCGAGTGAGCGGCCGAGCGATGCGTCGAGCGCCGGGGGCCGGAGGCAGGCCTCAGACCACCCGCCCGCTCCGCGAGAGCACGCCCTCGCCGCGGCGGTAGACGGGTGCGCCTCCGAGGTAGGTCGCGTCGACGACGCCCCGGAGCTCGGCGCCGTGCCACGGCGACATCCGGTTGCGGACGTGCAGCTCGCCCGCATCGAGCGTGCGGGTCTCGTCGGGACGCACCACCGCGAAGTCGGCCCGCAGCCCCGCCTCGATCCTCCCCCGGTCTCCGATGCCGGCGATCCCCGCCGGGCCGGTCGTCATGAGCGGCAGGATCGCCTCGAGCGCGATCCCGCGCCGCGAGGCCTCCGCCCAGACTGACGAGAAGCCCGTCTCGATGCCCGAGATCCCGCCCCAGGCGCGCCCCCAGTCGCCGTCGCCCTGCTGCTTCAGCTCGGGCGTCGACGGCGAGTGGTCGCTCACGATCGCGTCGATGGTGCCGTCGAGCACACCGCCCCAGAGCAGGTCCTGGTTCGCGCGCTCGCGGATCGGCGGACAGCACTTGAACACGGGCGCGGCATCGGGGATGTCCTCGGCGGCGAGGGTCAGGTAGTGCGGGCAGGTCTCCACGCTGATCCACACGCCGTCGGCCTTCGCCGCGCGGATCGCGTCGAGCGCCCCGGCATCCGAGAGGTGCACGATGTGGGCGCGACCGCCCGAGCGCCGAACGGCCGCGATCACGCGCAGGATCGCGGCGCGCTCGCTCTCGGCCGGGCGCGACGCGAGGAATTCGGCGTAGCGGCGCGCACCGACCGCATCGCCGAGGTGCTGCTCGTCCTCCGCGTGCACGAGCAGCAGGCCGCCGAAGCCCGCGAGTTCGGCGAGCGCCGCTTCGAGCTGCTCGGCGTCGAGGTGACCGAACTCGTCGATCCCCGACGGCGCGAGGAAGCACTTCACGCCCCGCAGACCGCCTCCGATGAGCGGTTCGAGCGCACCGAGGTTCTCGGGCACGGCACCGCCCCAGAGCGCGACATCGACCGCGAGCCGCCCCTCCGCGGCCGCCCGCTTGGCCGCGATGGCGCCGAGCGTGGTCGTGACGGGCACGCTGTTCAGCGGCATGTCGACGACGGTGCCGATGCCGCCGGCCGCCGCAGCCGCGGTCCCGGCCTCGAAGCCCTCCCACTCGACCCGGCCGGGGTCGTTCAGGTGGACGTGGCTGTCGATCAGCGCGGGGATCAGGACCGCGTCGCCGGGAAGCACGAGCTCGGCCGTCGCGTCGAAGGGGTCCACCGCGTCGATGATGCCGCCCGCGATCCGGACCGTGGCCGGGGCGAAGCGGTCGCCGAGCCAGGTGCGCTCCGCCGCGATCGACGCGACGGGCGCGGGCGACGCGGTCCCGGCCGCCCGGTTCACCTGCGGCCGCCCGGGGTGAGTCGCACCTGGCGGTTGACGTCCTTGTACAGCAGGTAGCGGAACTGGCCGGGTCCGCCCGCGTAGCAGGCCTGCGGACAGAAGGCTCGGAGCGACAGGTAGTCGCCGGCCTCCACCTCGACCCAGTCGCCGTTCAGGTGGTAGACGGCCTTGCCTTCGAGCATCAGCAGGCCGTGCTCCATGATGTGGGTCTCGGCGAACGGGATCGACGCGCCGGGCTCGAAGGTGACCACGTTGCAGTGCATGTCGTACGCGAGATCGTCGGTCGGCAGCATCCGGGTCGTGCGCCACGTCCCGTCCGTATCGGGCATCGCGTCGGGCTCGATGTCGCGCTCGTTCCCGAAGCGCGCGCGGGGCTCGTGCCCGGCGAGCGGCTCGTGGTGCTTGCGGATCCAGCTGAACCAGGCGAGCTCCTCGCCCGCGTTGCCGACCGACCAGTCCGCGCCCGGGGGCAGGTAGGCGAAGCCGCCGGGCTCGAGCACGTGGGTCTCGTCACCGAGGCGCACGGTCAGACGGCCGGCCATCACGAACACGAAGGACTGCACTTCGGGCTCGGGCTCGGGGTGCTCGGAACCGCCGCCGGGGGCGACCTCGACCAGGTACTGGGCGAAGGTGGTGGCTCCGCCCGCGACCGGACGGTTGATCACCCAGCTGCGGGTACCGGTCCACTCCGGGAGCACGCTCGTCACGATGTCGCGCAGCACGCCGCGGGGGATCACCGTGTAGGCCTCGGTCACGATGGCGCGGTCGGTGAGAAGCGCGCGCTGACTGGGAAGAGTCGTGTCCGGTACGCGATAGCTGGTCATCTGATCTCCTTCGATCGGTCGGAACGCGCGCACCACGGCGGGTCGCGCGGAGAATGCTCACCGATCATATGTCATACGTCTTATCGTCTGACATCTGAGGTACGATTCGAAGCGGAACCCCCTCGCGAAGGAGCGACATGAAACTGCTGGCCGTCAACTGCAACACCTCGCGGGCCGTCACGCGCGAGATCGAGGCCACCGCTCAGGCCATCGCCGCCCCCGGCACCGTGGTCGTCGGCGCCACCCCGAGCTGGGGCGTCGCTTCCGCGGAGGGGTACTACGAGAGCTTCATCTCGGCCGCAGCCGTGCTCGATCTCCTGGCCACCTGGCCGGAGCGCTTCGATGCGGTGGTCATGGCGGGCTTCGGCGAGCACGGCCGCGAGGGCGCACGCCAGCTGCTCGACGTTCCCGTCGTCGATATCACCGAGGCCGCCGCCATCACCGCCGCGCTCATCGGGCACCGCTTCGGGGTCGTGACCACGCTGTCGAGCACCATCGGATCCATCGAGCAGAGCCTCGACGGGCTCGGACTGGCGTCGCGCTGCGCCGGAGTTCGCGCGTCGGAGGTGCCCGTCGTCGACGCGGCCCAGGACGTCGCGGCGACGGCGGACGCGCTCGCCGAGGCCGCGGGACCGCTGCTCGCGGCGGGCGCCGATGTGCTGGTGCTGGGCTGCGCGGGCTTCGCCGGGCTCGATGCACTGCTCGAGGAGCGGACCGGGGTGCCGGTCGTCGACGGCGTCGCCGCGGCCGTCACCCTCTGCGAGTCGCTCGTGCGCCAGGGCAAACGGACGAGCAAGGCCGGCGCGTACGCCGCACCGAACCGCACCAAACCAACACCGGGCTGGCCGGTGAGCGGGCCGGCCGTGCGCTGAGCGCATCCGAGACGAAACGAGGACGGAACATGCACCACCGGTCGGCGCTGATCGCGCGGCTCACCCAGGACCTCGACCGCGAGCTCGCACCGGTCGACCGACGGCTCGCCGAGCAGTACCCGGGTCGGCGCACCGAACGCCAACCGATCCACACCGTGTACGTGCCTGCGGATCGCTTCTCGGCCGCCACGATCGCCGAGTGGGGCGCCGAGGCGATCAGCATCCTCGATGCGGACGGCGGTGATGCGGCGAGCCTCGCCGAGGCCGTCGAGCTGCCGGTCGAGATCGTCGAGGAGCTGCTGCCGCGGGTCCGGCGGAAGCTCGTCACAGAGCCCGTCGAGGACCTGCGCATCGACTTCGAGGACGGCTACGGCCCGCGCCCCGACGCCGAGGAGGACGCCGCGGCGATCACGGCCGCGACGGCGCTCGCCGAACTGCTGGCGGCGGAGGGGCCGAAGCCGATGCGCGCCGGGATCCGCTTCAAGTGCTTCGAGGCGGCGACCCGGGCCCGCGGACTGCGCACCCTCGGACTGTTCGTCGGAGCGCTCGCGGAGGCCGGGGCCGTCGACCGTCGCTTCGTCGTGACGCTGCCCAAGGTGACCGCGGTCGAGCAGGTCTCCGCGCTCGTCGGCGTCCTCGGCGCCCTGGAGCGCGAGCACCGGCTCGACCCGGGTGTCCTGCGCTTCGAGATCCAGGTCGAGACCCCGCAGTCGATCCTCGCCGCCGACGGCACGGCGCTCGTCGCCCGCCTGATCCACGCATCGGCCGGCCGGTGCACGGCCCTGCACTACGGCACCTACGACTACTCGGCATCGTGCGGGATCGTCGGACGCTACCAGTCGATGGAGCATCCGGCCGCGGACCACGCGAAGGCCGTGATGCAGGTCGCCGCGGCGGGCACCGGGGTCGAGCTCTCTGACGGGTCGACGAACGTGCTGCCCGTCGGCGACCGGGACCGGGTGCGCGCGGGCTGGCGGCTGCACACCCGGCTCGTGCGGCGTTCGCTCGAACGCGGCTTCTACCAGGGGTGGGATCTGCACCCCGGCCAGTTCGCCACGCGCTTCCTCGCGACCTACGCGTTCTTCCGCGACGGGCTCGACGTCACCGTGCGCCGGCTCGCCGCCTACGCCGGAGTCGGCGCACCGACGGAGTATCTGGATGAGCCGGCCACCGCGGCCGCGCTCGCCGACACCGTCGTTCGCGGGCTGGAGTGCGGTGCGATCGCGGAGTCGGAGCTCGGCGCGCTCGACCGCGGGACTCTCGTGCGGCTGCGCCGATAGCGGGTCCGGGCGCGCCCAGCGGCGCGCCCGGATCCCTACTCCTCGATCCCCGGCAGCGTGCCCATGCCGTCGACGGCGGGGATCGCGGCGAGCAGTCGCCGCGTGTACGGTTCGCGCGGATCCTCCCAGACCCGCTCGGCCGCGCCGCGCTCGACGATGACCCCCTTGTTCATCACGGCGACCACGTCGGCGATGGTGCGCACGACCGCGAGGTCGTGGCTGATGAACAGCAGCGAGGCGCCGGATTCGAGGGCCAGGCGCCGCATGAGCGCCGCGACCTTCGCTTGCAGGCTCGCGTCGAGCGAGGCGATCGGCTCGTCACCGATGAGGAGCTTCGGCCCTGCGGCGATGGCGCGCGCGATCGCGATGCGCTGCCGCTGACCGCCCGAGAACTGGTGCGGGAACCGGCTGCCCACGTCGATGGGCAGTTCCACCTCGTTCAGCAGGTCGGCGACGCTCCAGCTGGTCGACTCGGGGTTGGCGCGCAGCCCGTCCTCGATCTGGCTGCCGACCGTGCGCCGCGGGTTGAGCGAGGCGTACGGGTTCTGGAACACCATCTGGATGCCCATGAGCTCGCTCGGCCGTCGGCGCATGCCGAGCTTGCCGACCGCGGCGCCGCCGAAGCGGATGCTGCCGTGGGCGACGGGCTCGAGCCCGCAGACGGCACGGGCGAGGGTCGACTTGCCGCAGCCGGACTCCCCCACCAGGCCGACGACGCTCGAGGGCGCGATGTCGAGCGACACGTCGTTCACGGCGGTCAGGGAACCGCCGCCCGGCAGACGGTAGCGCACGGTCAGATCCTGGATCGACAGCAGTGGCTCGGTCATCGTGCGGCCTCGCTTCCGGCGATCGACTGCCCGTCCTCGTCGAGGAACGGCAGGTGGTTGGGCAGGGCTTCGACGAGCGCTCGGGTGTAGGACTCGCGCGGACGCCGGAGCACGTCGAAGCGCGGGCCCTCCTCGAGGATCACGCCCTCTCGCATCACCGAGATGCGATCGGCGAGGCTCGACATGACCCCGAGGTCGTGCGTCACGAGCATGACCGCGAGCCCCAGGTCGTCGCAGAGCTGCTTCAGCAGCCGCAGCACCCCGGCCTGCACCGTCACGTCGAGCGCCGTGGTCGGCTCGTCGGCGATCAGGATCTCGGGCTCGCAGATGATCGCCATCGCGATGGCGATGCGCTGCAGCTGCCCGCCCGAGAACTGGTGCGGATACTTCTTGATCGCCGTCTCGGGATCCGGCACCCGCACGAGTTCGAGCGTGCGGATCGCCCGCTCGCGAGCCGTGCGCTTGTCGACGCCCGCGTGCACCCGCAGGTGATCGGTCAGCTGGCGGCCGATCGACAGCATGGGGTGCAGGCTCGCGGTCGGATCCTGGAACACCATCGCGATCCGGTTGCCCCGGTACTTCGTGAGTGCGCGCTCGTCGAGCTCGAGCAGGTTGCGCCCGTCGAACTCGATGCGGCCGCCCGTGCGGGCGCCGCCGGGCAGCAGCCCGCACATCGCGAGCCCCGTCATCGACTTGCCCGAGCCGGACTCGCCGGCGAGGCCCGTGATCCGGCCCGGTTCGAGATCGAGGTCGATCCCGCGCACGACCGGTTTCGGATCGCGCTCCGACCCGAACGTGACCGTCAGGTCGCGGATCTGCAGCCCGCCGCTCATACGGCCCTCCCCTGCACGGCATCCCGCGTGTGCGGGTCGAGCGAGTCGCGGAGCGAGTCGCCGATGAAGTTGAACGCCATCACGACCGTGAAGATCGCGAGGCCCGGGAACGCGGAGATCCACCACGCCGAGAACTGCTCGATGCCGCCCGCGACCATGGCACCCCAGTCGGGTGTCGGCGGTACGGCGCCGAGACCCAGGAACGACAGGCCCGAGAGCAGCAGCATGGCGGTGCCGACGTCGAGCGTGGCCAGCACGAAGACCGGCGCGAGCACGTTCGGCAGGATGTCGCGGCGCAGCGTCGTGAACGGGCCCGCGCCGAGCAGGCGCCCGGCGACCACGTACTCTTGACCGCGGGCGCTCACGACGAGCGAGCGGGTGACGCGCGCGTACGCGGGCCACGACACGATCAGCATCGCGATGACGGCGTTCGTGAGGTTCGGGCCGAGCGCCGCGGTGATGACCATCGCGAGGATGATCGTCGGGAACGCGAACACCAGGTCCGAGAGTCGCATGATGACCTCGTCGACCGCCTTGCCGAAGTAGCCGGCGACGGCGCCGAGCGCACCGCCCAGCACCATGGCCGCGGCCACGAGGGCGAGCGACAACGGCAGCGAGACGCGGGATCCGTGGAGCACGCGCGACAGCACGTCGCGGCCGACCTGATCGGTGCCGAACCAGTGCTCGGCGCTCGGCGGCTGGAGCCGCGGGAACGCCTGGGCCAGCGGGTCCGCGGGAGCGATCACGGGCGCGAGCAGCGCGATCAGCAGCCAGCCGACGGCGATCACGATGCCCGTGATCGCGAGCGGCGTGCGGAACGACGCGTTGAGCCGGAACCTGCGACTGCGCGGCGCCTCGCGGCGCAGCACCTCGGCGGCGCCGGGGGCGTGGGGAGCTTCGGTGCTCATGCCACCCTCACTCTCGGGTCGACGACGCCGTACAGCAGGTCGACGACGAAATTCAGTCCGATGTAGACGACGCCGACGATCAGGCCGACGCCCATGATGGCGGGCAGGTCGAGCTTCGTCGCGGCGGCGAAGGAGTACTGGCCGAGGCCGTGCCACGAGTACACCTGCTCGACGAGCACGGTGCCCGAGAGCAGCGAGCCGAAGGCCAGGCCGAGCACGGTCAGGATCGGCACGAACGCGCCGCGCAGGATGTAGCCGAAGACGACGGTGCGGCGGGGCAGCCCCTTCGCGCGCGCCGCCTTCACGTACTCCATGTCCATCACCTCGAGCACCGCGGAGCGCGAGAAGCGCGTCAGCAGGCCGATCGTGTAGAGCGCGAGCACGGAGGCCGGCAGGATCAGGTGCCGCAGCGCATCCCAGAAGGTCCAGAGGTCGCCCGCGAGCAGCGCATCGATCGTGTACATGCCCGTCACCTGCGGCGGCGGGATGCTCGCGGGTTCGAGGCGGCCCGACCCGGGCAGGATCCCGAGCAGGAAGAAGAAGAGGTAGTACGCGACGAGCGCGAGCCAGAACGTCGGCCACGAGAGCCCGATGAGGCTCACGACGCGGATCACCTGATCGACGATGGTGCGGCGCTTGAGCGCGGCCCACAGGCCGAGCCCGATGCCGATGATCGCCGAGAACACGATCGCGGCGAGCGCGAGCTCGATCGTCGCCGGGAACGCCGCCCCCAGCTCCTTCGCGACGGGCTGGTGGCTCTGCACCGAGGTGCCGAGATCGCCCTGGAAGATGTTGCCGACGTAGCGCAGGTACTGCATCGGGATCGGCTGGTCGAGCCCTTGCTCGGCGCGGAACTTGGCGACGATCTCGGGGTTGGCCGCCGCCTGCTCGCCGAGCGCGGCCTGTACCGGGTCGGCGGGGACGAGGTTCGTGAGCGTGAAGGTGACGACCGTGACGCCGAACATCAGCAGGACGGTCACCACGAGCCGCACGGCGACGTAGCGCACGAACGGGTGGATCCCCGCTCGCGCGCTACGTTCGGCCGTGGCGATCGCTCGCGTCTGGCTACTTGATGAGGGCAAGGTCGACGGTCCAGACCGGGTTGGTCGTCACCGAGGAGACGCTGGGCGCCATGACCACGTTCTGGGCGGGCTGCAGCAGCGGGATGAACGGGCCGCTCGCGTTGAGCTGCTTCTGCCAGTCGCCGTAGGCCGACGCGCGGTCGGATCCGGTGGCTGCCGCAGCCGCGGTGGCGGCCTTCGTCACCGCATCATCGGCTCCGGCCTTCCAGCCGGCGCGCAGGCCCACGAGCTCGCCGGGCGAGAACACGAGGTAGTTCGAGGGGTCCGGGAAGTCCGGGCCCCAGTACCAGAGGCCGACGGTCTCCTTGCCGTTGCGGTAGGCGTCGAGCTCGGTGGCGACGGGCGCCGGGGCGAGCTGCACGGTGATGCCGACCTCGGCGAGCTGCGCCTGGACGCTCTCGGCGACGTTCTGCAGCGAGAGGCCCTGCACGGTGATGTCGTTGGGGAAGTTCAGGGTGATCTTCTCGCCCGCGTAGCCCGACTTCGCGAGCGCGGCCTTCGCGGCCGCGACATCGCGCTGATTGCCGTCGGCGGCCTTGAGCGCTCCGTCGAAGAGCGAGGGCACGACGCCGCCGGGGCGCACGGATCCCTTGCCCGCAAGGTCGACGATCTTGTCGTAGTCGACACCGAGCTTGAACGCCTTGACGAAGTCCGGGTTGCTCGTCAGCTTGTTGACGGCGGGGTCCTGGTTGAGCAGCAGGAAGATCATGTAGCGCGAGGCGTTGCTCTCGACCTTGACCTTCGAGCCCGAGAGCTCGGCGACCTGGTCGGGGTTGAGGTCGAGCGCAACCTGCGACTCGCCCTTCTCGACGTTGAGCTTCTGCGTCGGACCTTCGACGTTGCGCAGCACGACGCGGCTGTAGGCCGGCTTGTCGCCCTGGTAGTTGGGGTTGGCCTTGAAGACGACCTGCTTCGCCGCGTCGAACGACTCGAGCGTGTAGGGGCCGGAGCCCGCGGACTCGCCGTTGAGGAACGCCTCCGCCTTGTCGTTCGCGTCGCTCGTGCCGCCGTTCTTGGCGACGACCTTCTGGTTGACGACCGACAGCGCCGGGTTCGGCAGGATGTAGGGCAGTGCCGGGTTCGGCTTCGCCGAGGTGAGGGTCAGCGTCTTGTCGCCGGTCTTCTCGATCTTGATGCCGTCGAGCAGGAACGAGGGGTTGCCCTTCACGCCCTGCACGCGCTGCAGCGAGAAGACGGCGTCGTCGACGGTGACCTCGGAGCCGTCGGAGAACTTCGCCCCGCCCTTCATGGTGAGGGTCATGACCGTGTTGTCGGCGTTCATCTCGTAGCTGGCGAGGCCGTCGACCGGCTTGGTGACGTCGCTGCCGGTGAAGGTGAGGAGCGTCTGGTAGAGCGCCTTCGCCACGATCGAGCCGGTGGTCTCGTACTCGCGGTTCGGGTCCGCGGTCTTGAGGTCGAACGAGGCGTCGACCACGAGCGATTTGCCGCTCGCGCCGCCGCCGGCGTTCGGGCCGCCGGCGCAGCCGGTGAGCGCGAGCGCCGTCGCGGCGACCGCCGTCGCGCCGAGGAGGACGCGGGACAGAGAATGCTTCATCGGATCTCCTTGATGATCGAGGGGTCCGCGAACGGACCTGAGTGGAATTATGCTGTGAAGCCGCCGTTTCGTGCTACTCGATCCGCCGGATCGGACGTAACGTTTCGGTCACCCTGCCGAATTTCACCAATTCGTCCAGGATGATGAATGCACGGATCCCAAAGGAGGGACAGAGTGAAGCTCGACGACACCCACCGCCGCATGATCGATCTGCTGCGCCAGGACGGGCGGCTCTCGGTCAACGCGCTCGCCGAGCAGCTCGGCATCTCGCGGTCCAACGCCTACCAGCGCTTCGAACGCCTCATCCAGGCCGGGATCATCACCGGTTTCCGCGCCGACATCGACCCGCGAGCCGTCGGGTTGGGCATCTCCGCGCTCGTCTTCGTCACCCTCGAGCAGGCCCGCTGGACCGAGTTCCGCGAGGCGCTCGCGGAGGTCGAGGAGCTCGAATACTTCGCCGTCACCACCGGCCAGCACGATGCCATGCTGCTGGTGCGCGCAGCCGACGTCGCGGGGATCCACGGCCTCGTGTCGCTCCGCCTCGCGCAGTGGCCGTCGATCAAGTCGACCGAGACGGTGTTCCTCATGGACGAGGCGAGCACCCTCGCGGCGCTCCCGACGGCTCCGGCGCAGACCTCCGCCGCGTCCGAGGAGTTCGACGGGCAGGTCGCCGGCATGACCCGGTTCATCCGCGCGCGCCACGGCGGCGCGCAGGGGTGAGCGGACGGGCTCAGCGGAACCGGTCCGGGCCGCGGAAGTTCAGCGCACCTCGACGCAGACGCTCGTCTCGGGCCCAGCGGCCGAACCGTAGAACTCGGTGAGACGCAGCGCGCCGTCGCCCGTGCGGGAGACGACCGTCACGGCGTTCCCGTGCGTCAGCGCCCCCGAGACCGAGCGGTGGTTGTACGAGAGCCGCACGGTATCGCCCTCGCGCACGCCGGCGAAGCGCCCCTCGACCACGGTATCGCCGGCGTAGTCGCCCCAGACCACGCCGTCGTTCTCGAAGTACGAGAAGCGCGTCGGCTCCGCGGCGACCGTGCTCGTCGAGGAGCTCAGCATCTCGAACACGGTCCCGTCGAGCGGAACCGCGACGCGCTCCCCCTCGATCGCGCTCTCGACGATCTCGATGTGCTCCCGGATCATGGCGTCCCCTCGTGCCTGCACCGCGCGGCCATCGCGTGGGCGCTCCCACGCTAGTGGATCCGCGCCGCCGGGAGCGCGGCCGGGCCCGGGCGCCCCGCCGGACGGGATTCGGGGGAAGCCGTCCGACGGAGCGCTCGGCCCCGGCCGCGCGGTCCCGGCCCGGGTTTCCCCGAACCGGGACCGCACGCGGTCACAGCACCTTCGAGAGGAAGTCTCTCGTGCGCGCCTCGCGCGGATCCACCAGCACCTCGCGCGGCGCCCCCTGCTCGACGACGACGCCCTCGTCCATGAAGGTCACCGTGTCCGCTACCTCGCGGGCGAAGCCGATCTCGTGGGTGACCACGATCATCGTCATGCCGCTGCGCGCGAGCTGCTTCATGACCTCGAGCACCTCGCCGACGAGCTCGGGGTCGAGCGCCGAGGTCGGCTCGTCGAACAGCATCAGCTTCGGGCGCATCGCGAGCGCACGCGCGATCGCGACGCGCTGCTGCTGACCGCCCGAGAGCTCGCTCGGGTAGGCGGCCGCCTTCTCGGAGAGTCCGACCTGGTCGAGCAGTTCCCGGGCGTGGGCCATCGCCACTGACGCCTTCTCGCCCTTCACCGTGATCGGCGAGCACGCGATGTTCTCGAGCGCCGTCATGTGCGGGAAGAGGTTGAAGCGCTGGAACACCATGCCGATGTCACGGCGCTGCGCCGCCGCCTCCTTGGCCGGCAGCTCGTGCAGTTTTCCGCCGCGCTCCCGGAACCCGATCAGCTCGCCGTCGACGCGGATGCTGCCGCCCTCGATGCTCTCGAGGTGGTTGATGCAGCGCAGGAACGTGGACTTGCCCGAGCCCGACGGACCGAGCAGGCAGCTCACCTCGCCCGGCCGCACGCGCATCGACACCCCGCGCAGCACGTGGTTGTGCCCGTACGCCTTGTGGACCTGATCGGCCTCGACCATGAACTCGCTCATGAGACCCTCCCGTTGTCGCCCGTGTCGGCGCCGAACGCCGGCACCACGCTGATCACCTTCGTCACGCCCTTGCCCGCGCGCGGACCCTTCGGCCCGCGGCTCACCCGGCGCACGTGACCCCGCGAGAACCGGCGCTCCAGGAAGTACTGGCCGACCATCATGATCGAGGTGAACGCGATGTACCAGACCGACGCCACGAGCAGCAGCGGAATCGGGTTCAGCGTCTCCGACGAGATGTCGCGGGAGCGGGTGTAGAGATCGAAACTGTAGGGCACGGCCGTGACCAGCGATGTGGTCTTCAGCATGCCGATGATCTCGTTGCCGGTCGGCGGGATGATCACTCGCATGGCCTGCGGCAGCACGACCTTGCGCATGTTCTGCCCCCAGCTCATGCCGAGCGCCGTCGCCGCCTCCGTCTGGCCGGGATCCACGGCGAGCAGGCCCGCTCGCACGATCTCGGCCATGTACGCGGCCTCATTGAGCGCGAGGCCGAGCACCGCGATCCAGAACACGTCGAGCAGGTCGGCGGTGCCGAACGAGAACCAGGGCTGCTGGAACGGGAGCCCGACGGTCACGGTCTTGTAGATCGTGGTGAACAGGCCCCAGAAGACGAGCTGCACGTACACCGGGGTGCCGCGGAAGATCCAGATGAACGCCCAGGCGACGGCGACGAACACCCGGTTCGGGCTCTGCCGCATGACCGCGAGCAGCACGCCGAGGGCGATCGCGACGATCATGGAGTAGGCGGTGAGCTGCAGGGTGATGCCCGCCGACTGCACGATCCGCGGATCGAACAGGTAGGTGCGGAACGCGTTCCAGTCGTAGGCCTCGCGGCCGGCCGCGTCGACGATGACGGCGACGACGGCCAGCAGCAGGACCACGGCGACGACCGTGCGCCACGGGTGCTTCGCGCGCGCGGCGCGGATGCGCACCTCGGGCGGGATCCCGAGGTCGGGAGCGGATGCTCTCATGGTGACGGAGACTCCTGACGGTTACTTGGTGGCGGCGTTGATGGTGATCTTGTCGATCGCGCCCTGCTCGACGCCCCAGTACTTGAGGAGCTTCGAGTAGGTGCCGTCGTCGGACAGATCCTGGACGGCGGCTCGCAGGGCCTCGGCGAACTCGCCGCGATCCTTCTTGACGATCGCGCCCGAGAGCACCTCGTCGTAGATGGGCGAGCCGACCAGCTTGCCCTTGCTGAGCTTCACGGCGTAGCTCGTGACGGGCGAGTCCGAGACCATCGCGTCGGCGCGACCGAGGGTCAGCGCCGCGGTCTGCTCGTCCTGGGTGTCGTAGCCGAGGATCTCGATCTTGCCCTTGCCCGCGGCGTCGCACTTCTTCTGCACGGCGGGCAGGTAGTCGAGGATCGCGGAGCCGCCGTTCTGGGCGCCGACCTTCATGCCGCAGACCTGCAGCTCCTCGGTGATGGGCTTGTCCTTCGGCGAGGCGAACTGGTTGCCGGCCTTGAAGAAGTCGATGATGTCCATCGTCTCCTGGCGCATCTTCGAGTCGTAGTAGCCGCCGATGCCGAGGTCGTACTTCTCGCCGAGGATGCTCGGCACGATGTTGTCGAACTTCGCGACGCGGTACTCGGTCTCGAGCCCGAGCTTCTTCGCCGCGGCGTTCATGAGATCGACCTCCCAGCCGATCGGCTTGCCGTTCTTGTCCTTGAACTCGTTCGGCGCGTAGGTCGGGTCGACGCCGATGATGATCTTGCCGGCCTTCGAGACCTCGGCTGGGACCTTCTCTGCGGCGTCCTTGTTCACCGTGATCTTGGTGAGGTCGACGCCGGTCTGGTCGCCGCTCTTCTTGTCGTCGACCTGCGGCGCGCAGGCCGCGAGGCTCGTGATGGCGACCGCCGTGACGGCGGCGAGGGCGAGGGTGCGCTTCAGCGACATGGGGTGCTCCTTTGCGTGGTGTGCGGAAGTGGGTGGTGGTCCGGGGCGGGCCGGGGCCCGCGATCTATCGGGCCGGGTCGGCCGGATCGGGCGACCCGATCGGGTCGGTCGCGCGGAAGACGGATCGACCGCGCGAGAAGGTCTCGACCGTGCAGGTGCGCGCGATCTCGGAGACGGGGGCGGCGAAGGGATTGCGGTCGACCACGGTCAGGTCGGCGGCGAAGCCCGGGGCGATTGTGCCGACCTCGTGCTCCCATCCGTTGATCTCGGCGCCGCCGCGCGTGTAGGCGCGGAGCGCCTCGCCGAGACCGAGGCGCTCCCCGGGCACGAACACGCGCTCGTTGCGGTCGGGGTGCCCCTCGGGGTGCTGCCGGTTCACGGCCACGTGGATCCCGAGCCAAGGGTCCGCGGTGGTCACGGGCCAGTCGGATCCGGCGACGAGCTGCCCCTCGGCGTCCGCGATGCTGCGGAAGGGGTACTGCCACTCGGTGCGGTCCTCGCCGATGAGCGGCACGTTGAGGTCGACCATCTGCGGGTCGTACGACGCCCAGAGCGCCTGCATGTTCGCGGCGACGCGCAGCGCGCCGAAGCGGGTCACGTCGTCGGGGTGCACCATCTGCAGGTGCGCGATGTGGTGCGTCGCCCCCGTGTCGCCGTTCGCGGCGCGCGCCGCGGCGACCGCATCGAGGCACTCGGAGACCCCGCGGTCGCCGATGGCGTGGAAGTGCGCCTGCAGACCGTTTGCGTCGAAGCGCGTCACGATCCGGTTCAGCAGTTCGGGCTCGACGAACGAGATGCCGGTGTCCCCGGCGTCGCCGCACGCGCAACCTGCCGCGAGGTAGGGGACGCTGACGGCCGCGGTCCGGTTCTCGACCACGCCGTCCTGCATGATCTTGATCGTCGTGATGCGGAAGCGGTCCCCCTGGAACTCGCGGCGCACGGCTTCGAGCTCGGGGATCTGCTCCTCGCCGCGGGTGCGGTCCCACCAGAGGGCCCCGTTGACGCGGGCGTGCAATTCGTCGCGCTCGATGGCCTCGCGGTAGACATCCACCTCCTGCGCGCTGTGGTTGCCGTAGTCGCCGATCAGCGCGTCCTGCCAGCCGGTGATCCCGAAGGCGTGCAGGTACTCCTGCGCGGACATGAGCGCCGCGTACATATCGGCGTGCGTCGGCTCGGGGGCGAGGCCGAGCACCAGCATGCGGGCGCCCTCGTGCAGCGTGCCCGTCGGCTCGCCGTCCGCGTCGCGCTCGATGGTGCCGTCGGCGGGATCCGGGGTGTCCCGGGTGATGCCCGCGAGCCGCAGAGCGGCGGTGTTCACCCAGGTGCTGTGGTGGTCGCGGTTCGAGATCGCCATCGGCCGGTCGGAGCAGATCGCGTCGAGGTCGGCGGCCAAGGGGAACCCTCCGGGGAAGGCGGCCATCTGCCAGCCGCCGCCGAGGATCCAGGGCGCGTCGGGATTCGCCTCGACGTAGGCCCGCACCGTCGCGAGGTAGTCCTCGCGCGTCCAGCCGTCCGAGAGGTCGCAGCCGAGGCGCTCGAGGCCGCCCTCGACGGGGTGCACGTGCGAGTCGATGAGGCCGGGCAGCAGCAGCCCGCCGCTCAGGTCGACCACGCGGGTCTCCGGACCGATCATCGCCGCCACCTCGTCGATGCCCACGGCCGCGATCCGGTCGCCGATCACTCCGACGTCGGTGCGCACCGGATCGGCGCCGCTGCCGTCGAAGACCTCGCCGCCGGTGAAGGCGATCGTGAGCTGCTGCATGGGTTCCCGCTTCGTCGGGATCGAGTCGCTGCTGCGGGGCCGGGCGGCCGAGCATCATCGCTCAATCGTTTTAGGTTAATCGTTTGAGTGGAAGATAGCATTGGAGTCGAACAGCCCGCAAGCCGCCGAACGAGGAGCACGCAGATGACCACCACCCTCGCCGACGTCGCGCGGGAGGTCGGCGTCTCGACTGCGGCGGCCTCCCTCGCGATGAACGGCAAGCCCGGCGTCTCGGCCGCGACGCGCGACCGGGTGCTCGAGGCCGCCCACCGGCTCGGCTACCGCCCCAACCCCGCGGGCCGCGCCCTGCGCAGCTCCCGCGCGGGCGCCATCGGCCTCTACCTGCCGAACTCCGCCGTGCACTTCGGTTACTACACCGAAGCCACCAACGGCGTCGCCGAGGCCCTGCACCGCAGCGGGATCCCCCTGCTCGTGCTGCCCAACGCGGCCCACGGCGCGCGCCTCGACACCTTCCCCGCCGTCGACGGATACCTCATGATCGAGCCGCACTCCGACGACCCCGGCGTCGCCGAGATCCTCGCCCAGGACCTGCCGGTCGTCACCGGCGACCGGCCCCCGCGCGGCTTCGGCGACCCCTGGGGCGTCGTCGAATCCCCCAACGGGGAGCTCGTGCGCACCGTCTTCGACCGGTTCCTCGCGGGCGGTGCGAAGCGGCCCGGCATGATCCAGATCGAGCGGGTCTCGGAGTGGACCCTCGAGCTCGAGGCCTCCTACTTGGCCTGGTGCGCCGAGCACGGCCTCGAACCGCGCATCGCCGAGGTCGGATTCCACGACTCGAACGAGGAGATCCTGCGCTCCCTCGCCGGTTTCTTCGACGAGACCTCGGGGTGCGACGCCGTGCTCACCGCTGGCGACGGCATCGCGGTGCGCATCGCCGGGATCCTGCGCTCCCTCGGCAAGCGCGTCGGTACCGATGTCCGCCTCATCTCGGGCGTCGACAGCCCGCTCATGGAGTTCCACACCCCGTCCATCACCGCCGTCGACCTGCAGCCCCGCGAGTTCGGGCGTGCCTGCGCCGAGCTGCTGCTCGAGCTGCTCGACGCGGAGCGCCCCGAGCGCCCGATCCGCCGCACCGTCCCGGCGCCGCTCGTGGAGCGCGCCTCCGGCTGAGCGAACACGATTCGCACGCGCCCCGGCCCCGCTCCCGCCGCTCCCGGCAAGACCCCACTCGTCCTCCACACATCGAAGGGCGGCAAACTCGCCGAATCAAACCTGATTCCACGCGTATGCCGCCACTCGACGCAGCGCAGCCGTCCGAAACCCCGATCCGGTCAGGCATGCTCCGCAGCTGCGAGCCCGGACACCCCGCGACGCGCCGGGATCGCCGCCGTGCGGGTGCTAGCGTGAAGCATCGACCGCTGGGGGAAACGCGGAAGGGGCAGCGATGACCGAGACCACCGACGCTCAGCTCTGCGCGGATGCGCGCGCCTGGGCGGCCCAGGACCCCGACCCCGAGACACGCGCCGAGGCCGAGGCCCTCGCCGACGCGGCCGAGGCCGGCCACGAGGAGGCGCGAGCCGAGCTGCGCGATCGCTTCGACGGCCGTCTGGGCTTCGGTACCGCGGGACTGCGCGCGGAGCTCGGCGCCGGGCCCCGACGCATGAACCGGGTCGTCGTCTCGCAGACGAGCGCCGGTTTCGCCGCGTATCTGCGTGACCGCGCGACGCGCGGCGAGACGACGAGCCCGCCCACCGCGGTGGTCGGTTACGACGGCCGCGTGGGCTCCGAGGTGTTTGCGCGGGACACCGCCGAGGTGCTCGCCGGAGCAGGGATCCGCGTCACCCTCCTGCCGGAGGCCGGGCCCACCCCGCTCACCGCGTTCGCCGTGCGCCACCTCGACGCGTCGGCCGGTGTGATGATCACCGCCAGCCACAACCCGCCCCGCGACAACGGCTACAAGGTCTACCTCGGCGACGCCGACGGCGGATCCCAGATCGCGCCGCCCGTCGACGCCGAGATCGCGGCCCGCATCGCGGTCGCCGCCGAACGGCCGTTCACCGAGATCGCCCGCGGCACCGGGGTCACGATCGCCGGACCGGAGCTCGCCGATGCGTACGTGCGCGAGACCGCGGCCGCGGTCGTCGCGGGGATCGCGCCCGAGGCCGAGTCCGACCTCACCGCCTCGCTCACGGTCGTCTACACCGCCATGCACGGCGTCGGCGCCGAGCTCGGTCGCCGCGTGTTCTCGGCGGCGGGCCTCCCGCACGTGGTGCCGGTGCCCGAGCAGGACCGCCCAGACGGCGAGTTCCCGACCCTCGCGTTCCCGAACCCCGAGGAGGAGGGCGCGCTCGACTTCGCCTACGCGCTCGCGAGCGACGTCGGCGCCGACCTGATCGTCGCGCACGACCCCGACGCCGACCGGCTGGGTCTCGCGGCCCCGGATCCGGCGAACGGGGGCGCCTACCGCCGCCTCAGCGGCAACGAGCTCGGCCTGCTGCTCGGCTGGCGCGCCGCCGAACGACGGCTGCGCGAGGCCGAGCGCGACGCCCTCCCCGTCTCGGGTGCGCTCGCGAACACGATCGTCTCCTCGCCGGCGCTCGGCGCCGTGGCGCGAGCGCACGGGCTCGGCATCGTCGAGACGCTGTCGGGGTTCAAGTGGGTGTCGCGCGTGCCCGACCTGGTGTTCGGCTACGAGGAGGCGCTGGGCTATCTGCCGTTCCCCGGGGTCGTCCGCGACAAGGACGGGATCCAGGCGAGCGCCGACGCGATCGCGATGGTGCGCGAGCTCGCCGCGCAGGGGCGCACCGTGTGGGATCGGCTCGACGAGGCCTCGGAACGTTTCGGGCACTTCGCGAGCGCTCAGGTCGTGGTGCGGCTCGACGGCATCGACCGGGTGGAGCGGCTGGCCGAGCTGATCCGGCAGGATCCGCCGACCGAGTTCGACGGCGTCGAGGTGAAGCGCTTCGTCGATCTCCGCGCGCCCGGCGCGGCCGAGGTCCCGGCGAACGTGCTCCGTTTCGACCTCTCCGGCGGGTCCCGGATCATGATCCGGCCGAGCGGAACCGAGCCGAAGCTCAAGATCTACCTCGACGCCCGGTCGGGTAAGGGGTCCGTGGCCGAGCGACGACGCAAGGCCGAGAAGCGTCTGCGGCGCCTCGAGGCCGCGATCCGCGAGCACCTCGACGGATTGCAGGCGGAGTCGGCGTGAGCACGCTCGAGCGCTGGTCGCCCGGCCGCGCGGCGGCCTGGCTCCGGCGTCCATCGCCCGAGGACCACAAATACCGGCGCGGCGTGCTCGCCGCGCGCACGGGTTCGGCGCAGTATCCCGGTGCCGCCGTGATCGGCGTCTCGGCCGCGTGGCGCACCGGCATCGGCATGGTCCGGTACGTCCCGCCGCTCGAGGACGCGCCTCGGGATCTGCCGGCACCGGCCGCGGCCGTGCTCGTCCGGCACCCCGAGACCGTGCTCGGCGCGGGACGCTGCGACGCCTGGCTGCTCGGATCGGGCACCGATCCGAGCACGCGCACGGCCGCAGAGGAGGCCGCGGTCGTCGAGCTGCTGCGCAGCGGCACCCCGGCCGTCGTCGACGCGGGGGCGCTCGATCTCGTCGCACGCGTCGCCGGCGAGACGGGCCCGCTGATCCTCACTCCGCACCTCGGAGAGTTCGAGCGGCTGCACCGCGGCGCCCCGCTCCCGGACGACGGCTCGCCGGGCGGCATCGCGCGACGCGGCGAGGCCGCCGTCGCCCTCGCGACCGAGCTCGGCGCCGCCGTGCTGCTCAAGGGATCCGTCTCGATCTGCGCGGGTCCGGATGGTCGCGCGATCGCGCACGGCCCGTCGACGCCCTGGCTCGCGACCGCGGGGACGGGCGACGTGCTCGCCGGGATCCTCGGCGCGCTCGTGGCGACGCACGCGGAACGACTGCGCGAGCGCCCCGCGGCTCTGGTCGAGCTCGGCGCGACCGCGGCCCTGCTGCACGACTCCGCCGCACGCATCGCGGCGAGCGACCCGGCGGGCGACGGCGCAGGCTCCCCCATCACCGCGCTCGACGTCGTCGCCGCGCTGCCCCGCGCGTTCCGCGCGGTGAGCGCGGCGGGGACCGGCGCCGGCGCCACCGCGGGCTGAGCGAGCGGTTCGGCCGGGTCGGCGGTCCCGGCACGCTCGCCCGCGGGGACGCCCGCGGAGACGCCGACGGGCCAGCCGGGATCGCTCCCGGCCGGCCCGTCTCAGCCTCGCCGTCCTACTGCTCGGCGCGGCGTCGCCTCAGCAGCAGCACGCCACCGGCACCGATCGCGAGCAGCGCCGCGATGGCCAGCCCGAACAGGCTCTGACCACCGGTCACGACGAGATCCGGTTTCGCGGCCTTCGCCGGAACCTTCACGAGCGCCGTGTCCTGCGCCGAGACCTTGGCGTCCAGCTCGGTCTTGCCCGAGACGGTCGCCGTGTTCTTCACCTGCGTCCCGAGCATGGCCTCGGTCACGGGCAGTTCGGCGGTCGCGGTGACCGTCTCGCCCGGGGCGAGCACGCCCGGCTTGCCCGGCCACGCGTACTCGATCGAGCCGAGACCCGGCAGGCGGTCCTCGATCTTCACGCCGGTCACGGTGACGTTGCCCGTGTTCTTCGCGGTGAACGAGTAGCGGATGGTGCGCTGGTCCTTCGACAGCGCGCCGTGCTTCTCGAGCGAGATCGACGGAGCCTGGCCGAACCCGAGCTGCGCCGAGTCATCGGCCTTCACTCCGGTTCCGGCGGGATCGGTGCCCGTCGCGGTCGCGGTGTTGGTCAGCGACCCGGCATCGATGTGCGCCTGCGTGAGCGTCAGCTTCGCGGTGGCGCGCACCTGCTGGCCCGGCAGCAGCGTGCCCGGCTTCGCCGGATCCGGCCACGCGCCGAACTCGATCGCGGACAGCCCCGCGAGCCCGTCGGAGAGCTTCACATCGTGCAGCGTCGACTTGCCGGCGTTGGTGATGGTGAAGGCGTAGTCGACCGTTCCGCCGGCCGCGGCGCGACCCTGGGGGCCGGTCGCGGTCTTCTGCAGGTCGATCAGCGGGCGGTTGTCGAACGGCAGGGTCACCGAGTCGCCATCGCTCACCGAGCCCCCGTCGGGCGCGGTGCCCGTCGCGGTCGCCTCGTTCTTCAGCGCGCCGGCATCGATGTGCGCCTGCGTGAGCGTCAGATCGGCGGTCGCGCGCACCTCCTGGCCCGGCAGCAGCGTGCCCGGCTTCGCCGGATCCGGCCACGCACCGAACTGGATCCCGGACAGCCCCGCGAGCTGATCCTTCACCTGCACATCGCTCAGCGTCACCGAACCGGTGTTCTTCACGGCGAACGAGTAGTGCACGGTGTCACCGGCGACCGCATCGGCCGGGTCGGTGCCCGACCCGATCGTCGCGGTCTTGTCGAGCGAGATCCCCGACGTGGTGGGCAGCACAACGCGGGCCGTCGCGTCCGAGGACACGGTGGTGCTCGGCACCGCCGAGTCTCCCTCGGCCTTGGCCGTGTTCACGGCGACGCCGGCATCGATCTGCGCCTGCGTCAGCGGCGAGGTCGCCGTCGCGGTGACCGTCTCCCCCGTGCCGAGCACGCCCGGCTGGGCGGCGTTCGGCCACTGCACGAAGCCGATCGAGCTGATGCCCGGGAGCGCGTCGCTGATGCGCACGTTCTCGAGGCGCGTGTTGCCGGTGTTCGTGACGGTGAAGGTCCAGGTGACGGGCTGGCCCGCCTCGATCTTCGCCGGCGCGACGCCCGACTTCTCGAGCTTCAGGCTCGGGACGTTGTCGCGGAACCCGAAGTCCTGGCCCGCGAGGTCGGAGCCCGCGAGCACCTTGACCGTGCCCGACCGGCCGTTCGAGCCGTTCGCCGGGGCCGCCGTGTTCGACCAGGCGCCGCTGGTAGCGGGCAGGGTCGACATGTCGACGCGGATCAGGTAGTCGCCGGAGGTCCGGTTCGGGAAGGCGTACCCGCCGCTCGCGTCGCTCGTGGTCTCCGCGAGCACGGTCGCGCCGTCGCCGCTCAGCAGTTCGACCTTCGCGCCCGGGATCGCCTGCTCGCCGACCTCGCGCGCGCCGTTGCCATTGGCGTCGTTCCACACCGTACCGGTGATGGTGCTGCTCTGGATCCGGACGTCGACGGGAGCGCCGGCCGGCAGCGCGGTGGCGCCGTCCATGAGCGAACCGGTCACGGTGTTGCGCAGCACGTCGCCGTTCACCGCGTCGGGCGCCTTCAGGCTGTAGCTGAGAGTGCCGACGCTCTTCTGCCCTGCGACGAAGTCGCTGATCGAGACGCGGAGCGCGGTGGCCGCGGCGATCTCCGCGGGCGTCGCCTGCGCGTAGTCGATCCACGTCACACCGTCGGCCGGCGCGGTGCCCGCGCTGCCCGTCCGGATCGCGGGATCGGTGGTGAGCTGCAGCTTCGCCCCAGTCGCGCCGTCGGCGCTGAGCGATGCCGCGTTCAGCGTGACCGCGCCGTGCACCGAGGTACCCCGCGGGTCCCCGTTGTAGGGCAGCACGTCGACGAAGGCGCTCTTGCCGCGCGAGGTCGAGAGGAAGTTGAACCAGGTCACGTCGTAGGTGGCGAGCGAGCCGCGCTCGATCACCGGCGACTTGGTCGCCTTCTCGACGCGGGCCACGTTGAGCTGCGACGCGTACATGATCGCGCTCGTGGAGGCGGCGGGGCCGCCGTTCGCCGCGAAGATGCCGTCGGCACGGATCTCGGCGTAGTTGTCGAACGCGGAGTTCGCCGGCGCCACCTGCGAGGTGCCGATCGAGAAGGTGATCGGTGCCAGCGGATCCGCGTACTTCGCCTGCCCCTGGTAGGCGAACGACACCATGGTTCGGTTCCCGTTGCCGCAGCCGTTCGGCGTGATCGCCGCGACCTTCCACTTGCTCGTGTCGAGCGAGTCGAAGTTCAGCGTGTTCGGCAGCGTGTTCGCCGGCAGGCAGTCGGCCACGACCACGTTCGGGATCGTCAGCGCGCTGGCGTCGTCGGGTGCGAGACCGGTCGCGAGCCCCGTGAGCTGCGGCGTGATCGTGTAGCGCACCGACTGGCCGGCGTTCAGGTACACCGTCTCGGGCTTCTGCACCTCACCGCTCGAGTCGAGCACGACGCCCTTCTTCGCGATCGCGGCGCCGCCGGCGCGCACGTAGAGGTCGCGGGCGATGGCGCCCGGCGCGGCCGGCGAGACCGTCTGCGCCGATCCGGTCAGCAGGATCCGCGCGAGGTCGTTGGTGCCGGCCGCTGGCAGCGGACGCACGACGGTGAAGTGCGGAACCGCCTGCCAGCGGTAGCGCGAGAAGTCGGAGGGGCCGGTGCCCGGATCGAACACCCCGCCGTTGCCGATGTACTCGTAGCGGATGCCGGTGACGGTGTTCACATCGCCGGTGAAGCCGGTGCGCGGCACCCAGTTCGGGCTCGCGTTGTCGACCGCATCGGTCGTGTAGTACACGCGGTAGTCGGTGCCCTCGGTGCTCGGCTTCGCGGCACCGGTGGTCGGGTCGAACGCGGTGACCTCGTCGGCGACGCTCGGGTCGAGCACCGCGTCCGCGGGGTTCCACCGCTGGATCAGGTTGAGCCCCTTCGCCGGAGTCGGCACCATGGTGTCCGTGCCGGCCGGCTTCGTGATCGCGGGGATGTACCGGACATTGCCGCCGAACTTCGAACCGGGCAGTACGCCGTAGCCGTTGACGGCCTGGTTGCTGTTCTTCGGCTGCACGAGGTCGTACCAGAGCTGCGCGCCCCAGCCGCCGTCGATCGGATCCTTCACCTCGTAGTTGCGCACCTGGGTGTTGTTGGTGTTGGTCCAGTCGCTCAGCGGAGTGCCGTCGGCGCTCTTCCAGTCGGCGCCGGCGGGCTTCGAAACGGTGTTCGACATGACGAGGGGGAAGGAGCCCGCGGCCGTCGTGTTCGGGACCTGCGAGCGCGGAATCCAGATGTTCACGTCGGTCCAGACCGACGGAGCATCCGGAATGCTGTCGAAGACGACCTGGAACTTCCCGCTCGCGGCGTCGACGTTCTGCAGCTTCACGTCGAGCCCCGGGTGGGACTTGTTGCCCAGGGTGATGGCCTGGCCGCTGCCCAGCGCGTTCGCGCCGTTCTTGGTGAGCGTGAAGGCATCGTCGATCGCCATCGGGCCCTGCCACTTGAACGGCAGGTCGCCGATTCCGGTGCCGTACTGCAGCTCGACGTAGAAGGAGTGGCGCAGCGCCGGCTCGGGGCCGTTGCCGAAGTCGTAGGTCCCCTCGGCCGCGACGCCGCCGGTGCGCCCGCCCTTGACCAGGTCCATGCGCTCCGCGCCGACCGTGGTCAGCGTGCTGGGAGAGCCGGTCGCCGGAACCGTCTTCGTCCCGGCACCGTCGGTCACCGACAGTTCGGGCGCGTAGACGGCGTTCACCGCGGCCTGGGTCCGGTTCACCACGGCGGTGGGCGACCGGAACTCGATGATCTGCGTACCTGCGGCTCCGACGCTCGAGGAGAGGTGCAGCGTCAGGGTGCGGCCGTCGGGCGAGACCTCGAACGAGGAGGTGTAGCCGTTGAGCCCGCCCGGGTTCTGCATGCCCGAGGTGACGAGCGACTGCTGATCCCAGCTCCAGCCCTCAGGGAGCGTCTGCGTGAGCACGCCGTCCGTGAGCTCGTTGACGGTCACCGACCATGCGAAGCTCGCACGGTTGCCCACCGCGACCTTTCCGTCGGTGGCGGAGGTGTCGCCCGGCACGTTGCTCGTGCCGTCGTTCACGATGGTGATCGCGGCCTCGCGGATCTCGCCGGCCGCGGCCTGCGCAGCAGCGGGCGCGAATGCGATCGCGCCCATCAGCACCGTCAGCGCCGAGACGAGCATCGCGAGCACGCGACTGCGCATGCCCGGCGACCGCGGTCCCGTCGTTTCCAATGGTTTCATCGTCGTGTTTCCCTTCCCCACGGCCCCTCGGCCGCTCCCCACGGCCTTCCGGCCGCCACGTAGATGCGCCCGGCCCCCGACGGTCCTGCTAGGGGGAGAGGAACCGGCGGAGACCGGGCACTCTCATAACACGGGGGATCCGTCGTTTCATGACGCGAGTTTCCGAAATTCTTTCTTTCGGCGTGTCGCGGGTACCATCGACACTGCAGACGGCGGCGGTCGGAACATTCCGGTCCGCAGCTGGCAGGGGGAGGACCGGATCGGCACACGCCGGGCGGTCTTGCAGTCAATGCACAAGGGGGACTTCTGCTGCCATGCCGAACCTCGGTTCACCATCGCACGACCGCGACGATCCGGCTCTGCTCGAAGCGAGCCGCGCCGGAGACACCGCGGCATTCGCCGAGCTCTGGAGCCGGCACTCGGCCGCGGGCCGGGTCGCCGCGCGCAGCCTCGCACCGCACCTCGACGCCGACGACCTCGTCTCGGAGGCGTACCTCAAGATCCTCGCGCTCGTGCGCGACGGGCGCGGCCCGACCGGCGCGTTCCGCCCGTATCTGTACCGGGTGATCAAGACGACGGCGGCCGACATGGACCGCGGCTCGGTCGAGCAGGACGCCGAACCCGAGATGGTCCCCACCCCGGAGTCCGAGATTCCCGGCGCCGATGAGGTGTTCGACCACGACACCGTCGCGCGCGCGTTCACCACGCTGAACGAGCGCTGGCAGGCGGTGCTCTGGTACACCGAGGTCGAGGGGCTGCCGCCCCGCGAGATCGCATCGATCCTCGGGGTGTCCCCCAACGGCGTCTCGGCGCTCGCGGTGCGCGCCCGCAAGGCGCTGCGCACCGCGTGGATCGATGCCCACGTCGAGCAGGACGTCGTGTCGGAGGAGTGCGCCTCGACGCGCAAACTGCTGCAGCGCTACGGCCAGCATCGGCTGACTCCGGGCAAGCGTCGCGCGGTCGAGGCCCACCTCGACGACTGCGCCGCGTGCCGCAGTGCGTCCGAGGAGCTGCGGGTGCTCGACCTCGACCTGGCTCGCACGCTCGCCATCGCCCTGCTGGGCTTCGGCGGAACCGGCGCGCTGCTCGCGGCGCTCGGGCACGGCACCGCGGCCGCCGGAGGCACCGCCGCCGCCGCCGCGCTCGGCTCCTCGGCAGGCTCCGGCGCGACCGGAGCGGCCGGAGCCGGCGCGACCGGTGGGGCGAGCGGTGCGGTGGGCGGCGGTGCGACCGCCGCGACCAGCACCGGACTGCTCGCCGGGGTCGCGACTCCCGTGGCGATCGTCGCGACCGTGGGCGTCGCAGCCGCGGCCGCGATCACCGGGGCGGTGATGTTCTCGCCCACGGCGACCGGATCCCGGCCGACCGAGCCCAGCTCGAGCACCGCGGAGCGGACGCCCGGACGGAGTTCGAAGCCCGCCTCGCCGTCGCGGTCGCCCGAGCGGAAGCCCACCGGCCAGCCGACGACCTCACCGGCACCGTCGCCGAACGGCGGTACGACAGCGGAAGCCGTTGCGGCCGCGCGCGGCGCAACGGCTTCCGCTGTCGTACCGCCGTTCGGCGACGGTGCCGGTGAGGTCGTCGGCTGGCCGGTGG
>NZ_MRAV01000013.1 GCF_002752355.1 Leucobacter sp. OLIS6 | reverse complement strand
ATATGTGTATAAGACACAGCACCGACGCCGACCCCCACCCCCACGCCGAACCCGACGCCCTCGGCGGGATACTCCGGGTGCACGCTCACGCCGTCCGCCCCGTCGGGCTCCATCGCGCAACTCGTGGGCAACGCGTCCATGCCGGGAACGGTGTTCTTCACCGTGCAGGTGCCTGGCCGCTCGCCTCAGTCCATGTCGGTGGGCACCTACGGTCCGTCGAACTCCTGGACCTCGCCGAGCCTGCTCGGCGGGACGACGACCCAGCTGCCCGCAGGGGTCACGCTGGCGGACGTGCAGGTGCGCATCGGGTTCACCGGCTCCACGGGATCCGCGGCGGCGCTCGACATCACGCTCGCCGGCTGCTCCTGAAACGGGGGAGGTACCGGTTCACTCCTCCGAGCGGACCGGCTCCTCCTGAGGCAATCCCAGAGAGGCGTCCTGTCCGGTCGCGATCCAGGCGGACGTGAGCAGCAGGATCCGGCAGACGATGTTGAACCACAGCAGCAGACCGACGAACACCGCGAAAGTGGCGATCACCGGGTTGCTCGTCGCACCGCCGAGCAGCGCCGAGCCGAGCACCTTGACGACGAAGAGCGCGACGCCGCCGAGCGCAGCCCCGCGCAGCAGCGGCCAGAACGGCACCTCGACCTCGGCGAGGAATGAGTGGATCGCGACGAGCACCAGCACGTCGAACAGGTAGAGCGCGCCGTAGCGCGCGAGCGCGCCGAGCCAGCCGAACAACCAGCTGTCCGGGTCCGCTCCGAAGAACGAGAACAGGAAGTCGGTGAGGCTCGAGCTCATCAGCGTGAGCGCGGCCGAGACGAGCAGCGCGGCGAAGAAGCCGATCGCGAGCACGAAGTCCCGCAGTTTCAGCAGCAGCGCGTTGCGATACTGCTTGACCTCCAGCCCGAAGATGAGTCGGATCGAACGCCGGGTGCTCGTGAACCAGCCGAGCACGACCCAGAGCAGCGACGCGCCCGCGACGATGCTGAGCCAGGTGATCGAGCGGGACTCCAGCAGCACGTCGAGTTTGACCGCGGCGTTCGTCTCGTTCCCCGTGCCGACGAGACCGGGAACGAGGATGTTGATCTGCGTGACGATCGTCTCGAGCAGCTCGGGGCGCCCCCGGAGCAGGATCCCGAGCACGCCGAACCCGACCCAGAGCGCGGCGAACACCGCGAACAGGGCCTGATAGCTCATTCCAGCAGAAAGGGTGCTGCCGCCCACGTCCGTGAAGTGCGAGAACGCACGATACGGACGCAGGCGGAGCACCCGCTGCCAGAGCGCCTGCATAGCGCCGATCTGCTTAGGAGGTCTTTCCGGTGCGGATCGCAGCCTTGACCTCGGCGATGGCCTTCGTCACCTGGATGCCGCGGGGGCACGCGTCGGTGCAGTTGAAGGTGGTGCGGCAGCGCCACACGCCCTCGGTGTCGTTGAGGATATCGAGGCGCACCTGGGCGTTCTCGTCGCGCGAGTCGAAGATGAAGCGGTGCGCGTTGACGATCGCGGCGGGGCCGAAGTACTGGCCGTCGGTCCAGAACACGGGGCACGAGGTGGTGCACGCGGCGCACAGGATGCACTTGGTCGTGTCGTCGAAGCGCTCGCGGTCGGCGATCGTCTGCTTGCGCTCCTTGCCGCCCTCGGGCGCGGTGCCCGAGACCAGGAACGGCTGCACCTGGCGGTAGGCCGCGAAGAACGGCTCCATGTCGACGATCAGGTCCTTCTCGAGCGGCAGGCCCTTGATCGCCTCGACGGTGATCGGCTTGGTAATGTCGAGGTCCTTGACCAGGGTCTTGCACGCCAGGCGGTTCTTGCCGTTGATGCGCATCGCGTCCGAACCGCAGATGCCGTGCGCGCACGAGCGGCGGAAGGTCAGCGTGCCGTCCTGATCCCACTTGATCTTGTGCAGCGCATCGAGGATGCGATCGGTCGGGTACATGGGGACGTCGAAGTCCTCCCAGTACGCCTCGCGGCCCGACTCGGGGTCGTAGCGGCGGACCAGCAGGGTGACGTTGAACGGCTTCAGCCCGGCCTCTTCGGCGGGGTTGCCGGGACCGTTGGAGGTGGCGCTCATGGGTTAGTACTTCCTCTCCATCGGCGGGTACCGCAACTCGCCCTGTTCGTTCTTGGTGAAGACGACCGGCTTCCAGCCCAGCGTGATGTGGTCCTCGGGGTTCGGCGAGTGCGGGTCGCCGGTGAGGTACGCCATGGTGTGCTGCATGTAGTTCTCGTCGTCGCGGTTCGGGTAGTCGTCGCGCATGTGACCGCCGCGGCTCTCCTTGCGGTTGCGCGCAGCGAACACCAGCACCTCGGCGAGGTCGAGCAGGAAGCCCAGCTCGATGGCCTCGAGCAGGTCGGTGTTGTACCGCTTGCCGCGGTCCTGCACGCCGACGTTGACGTAGCGCACGCGCAGGTCGTGGATCACGCCGAGGACCTCGGTGAGGGATTCTTCGGTGCGGAACACCTGGGCTCCGCGGTCCATGGCCTCCTGCAGCTCCTTGCGGAGGTCGGCGACGCGCTCCGTGCCCGTGCCGTTGCGGAAGTTCTCGACCATCTCGCGCACGTTCTTGGCGGGGTCCTCGGGCAGCGGGACGAATTCGGCGGTGACCGCGTAGTCGGCCGCGTTGTTGCCCGAGCGCTTGCCGAACACGTTGATGTCGAGCAGCGAGTTGGTGCCCAGACGGTTCGAGCCGTGCACCGAGACGCAGGCGCACTCGCCCGCGGCGTACAGACCGGGCACGACGGTGTCGTTGTCGGCCAGGACCTCGGCGTTGTTGTTGGTCGGAATGCCGCCCATCGCGTAGTGCGCGGTCGGGAACACGGGGACCGGCTCGGTCACCGGGTCGACGCCCAGGTAGGTGCGCGCGAACTCGGTGATGTCGGGGAGCTTGGTCTCGAGCACCTCGGCGCCCAGGTGGGTGCAGTCGAGGTAGACGTAGTCCTTGTGCGGGCCCGCGCCGCGGCCGTCGAGCACCTCCTGGACCATGCAGCGCGCGACGATGTCGCGGGGCGCGAGGTCCTTGATGGTCGGGGCGTAGCGCTCCATGAAGCGCTCGCCGCTCGCGTTTCGCAGGATCGCGCCCTCGCCTCGGGCGCCCTCGGTGAGGAGGATGCCGAGACCTGCGAGGCCCGTCGGGTGGAACTGGTAGAACTCCATGTCCTCGAGCGGGAGGCCCTGGCGCCACACGATGCCGACGCCGTCGCCCGTGAGGGTGTGCGCGTTGGACGTGGTCTTGAAGATCTTGCCGAAGCCGCCCGTGGCGAAGACGATCGACTTCGCCTGGAAGACGTGCAGCTCGCCGGTGGCGAGCTCGTAGGCCACGACGCCGGACGGCTTGCGGTCCTTGCCCTCGCCGCTCATGACCAGGTCGAGCACGTAGAACTCGTTGAAGAAGTTCACGCCCAGCTTGACGCAGTTCTGGAACAGCGTCTGGAGGATCATGTGGCCCGTGCGGTCGGCCGCGTAGCAGGCGCGGCGCACGGGCGCCTTGCCGTGGTCGCGGGTGTGGCCGCCGAAGCGGCGCTGGTCGATCTTGCCCTCGGGGGTGCGGTTGAAGGGCAGGCCCATGTTCTCGAGGTCGATGACCGCGTCGATGGCCTCCTTCGCGAGGATCTCGGCCGCGTCCTGGTCGACGAGGTAGTCGCCGCCCTTGACGGTGTCGAAGGTGTGCCACTCCCAGTTGTCGTCCTCGACGTTGGCGAGCGCCGCAGCCATGCCACCCTGCGCCGCACCGGTGTGCGAGCGGGTCGGGTACAGCTTCGTGATGACCGCGGTCTTGGCCTTCGGACCCGCCTCGATCGCCGCGCGCATGCCGGCGCCGCCGGCGCCGACGATGACCACGTCGAACTGGTGGTAGGTGACGCCGTCCTTGACGGTCACGTCCTCGCCCTCGTGGGTGTTGGTAGTCACGTGTAGCTACTCCGTTCGAAAACTGTTACTTGGCCGTGCAGAAGGAGGCGACCAGCGAGGGGTCGGCTCCGGCGGGGCACGGATCGAAGGTGAAGACGACCAGGGTGCCGAGCAGGATCAGCAGGGCGGCCGCGAGGAACAGCGCGACCTTGAGCGCCTTGGCCACCCCGGGCTTGGACACGTAGTCGTTCACGATGGTGCGCATGCCGTTGGCGCCGTGGATGAGCGCGAGCCACAGCATCAGGAGGTCCCAGACCTTCCAGAAGGGGCTCGACAGCTTGCCGCCCACGAAGGCGAAGTCGATGGCGTGCACGCCGTCGCCCACCATCAGGTTGGAGAACAGGTGGCCGAAGATCAGGACCACCAGGAGCACGCCGGAGGCGCGCATGTAGATCCAGCCCCACTTCTCCCAGTTGGTGCGCTTCTTGGCCGCGGGTTGCGTGCGGGGAGCTTCGATCGTCGTCATCTCTCTTCTCCTCGCCTCAGTGACCGAACACGTTCATCAGGTGGCGCGGCGCGAAGCCGAGCATCGTGACCGCCCACAGCACGACGACGATCCAGAACAGCACGCGCTGGTACTTGGTGCCCTTGCTCCAGTAGTCGACCAGGATGATGCGCAGGCCGTTGAAGGCGTGGAACACGATCGCGCCCACCAGGCCGAGCTCGCCGAGGCCCATGATGGGCGTCTTGTAGGTGCCGATGACGGCGTCGTACGCCTCAGGGCTCACGCGGATGAGCGCGGTGTCGAGCACGTGCACGAGCAGGAAGAAGAAGATGGCCACGCCGGTGATGCGGTGCAGCACCCAGGACCACATTCCGACACTGCCGCGGTAGAGCGTGCCGCCCACGCGTTCCCGCTTCTTCGCCGCTGGCGCGACCTCTGCCGTTTGGGCTGACACGTGCACCCTCCTCGAATCGTGGGCCGTAGGCGATCGCCTACGGCAACATCACACGGGTTCACGGCAGCGCGGACGGGCGAATGGCCACGAGCGTGCTGCACTGCTGAGAATCCGCCGCGAAACCATTATGGCACCATTCGATAGCGGATCCTGACGCGCCATCCACGGTGCGTCGAGGCACGGGTCGTTAGTCTTGAGGCATGACCGATCCCTCCCCCGTCGACACGCGCACCGTCCCCGCGATCGAGCGCCTCACCTGCGTGATCCCCGCCGGTGGCGTCGGCTCCCGGCTCTGGCCGCTCTCGCGCGCCAATGCGCCGAAGTTCCTGCTCGACCTCACGGGCAGCGGCGACTCGCTGCTGCGGGCCACCTGGGACCGTCTCACCCCCATCGCTCCGGCCGATCGCATCATGGTCGTCACCGGCAGCGCGCACCGCGAATCGGTCGAGGCGCAGTTGCCCGAGCTGCTCGTCGACAACCTGGTGACCGAGAGCGAGCCGAAGGATTCCTCCGCCGCGATCGGCCTCGCCGCCGCGATCCTCGAACTGCGCGACCCCGATGCGATCCTCGGGTCCTTCGCCGCCGACCATGTGATCCGCGGCAACGTGCTGTTCGAGCGCGCCATCCGCACCGCCGTGCAGGCGGCCGATCAGGGGTACATCGCCACCATCGGCATCCACCCCTCGCACCCGGCGACCGGCTTCGGCTACATCGAGAGCGGCGCCGCCCGCGGCGACCTCGCCCCCTTCGACGTCTACGACGTCACCTCTTTCGTCGAGAAGCCCGACGAGCAGACGGCGCGCGACTACGTGGAGCACGGCGGCTTCCTCTGGAACGCCGGCATGTTCATCGCGCGGGCGACCGTGCTGCTCGATCAGATGGCCCTCGCCGAGCCCGAGCTCGTGCGCTCGCTGCGCGAGATCGCGGCCGCGTGGGGCACCGATCAGGCGGCCAGCGTGCGCGAGCGCCTGTGGCACGGCCTGCCCAAGATCGCGATCGACTACACCGTCGCGGAACCCGCTGCGGCGGCGGGCAAGATGGTCTGCGTCGCGGCGCACTTCGAGTGGGACGACGTCGGGGACTTCGCGTCGGTCGCGAACCTGCTGACCCGCGGCCGCGGCAGCGACCTCGCCGTGCTCGGCGACGGCGCGCAGGTGCTGTCCGACGCGTCGAGCGGCATCGTGGTCTCCGAGAGCGATCGCCTGGTGGCCCTCGTCGGCGTCGAGGACGTCGTCGTGGTCGACACGGCCGACGTGCTGCTCGTCACGTCGAAGGCGCACGCGCAGGACGTCAAGAACCTCGTGACCCGCATGCGGGTCACGGGCGGCGGCCACCTGCTCTGAGCTTTCCGGGCGAGAACGGGAGCCGGACCGGTCCCGGTCCGAGGACCCGGCGTAGCATGGGCCGCATGAGCGATCTCGAGCCCGTCCTCCGCACGCTTCCCGCTTTCCCCGACGAGCTGCCGACGCTCGACCCGGAGCAGCTGCCCGACGATCCCGAGGAGCTGTTCCGCGACTGGCTGGGGGCCGCGATCGACAGCGGCGAGCGGCAGCCGCACGCGATGACGTTCATCACGGTCCGCCCCGACGGGGTCCCGGTGGGACGGACGCTCATCGTCAAGGACATCGACGGCGCCGGCTTCCACTTCTCGACGCACCGCAGCTCGCGCAAGGGTGCGGAGCTCGACGCGTATCCGCAGGCGTCCATGCTCTTCTTCTGGCGCGCGTCCGGCCGCCAGGTGCGCATCACGGGTACGGTCGTCGCGCTCGACGAGGCGATCTCGCAGCGCGACTGGGCCGACCGTCCGAGCTACACGGGCTCGCCGAACCCCGATTGGCAGCGCTACGCGCTCGTACCGAGCGAGTACGAGTTCATGCAGGCGCAGCACGACCGTAAGCACCCGCGCATCGAGTACCGGCGCGACGGTGCGAACGCGTGGTCGCACGGCCGGGTCGCGACGCCCGCCGGCTGAGCCGGTCGGCCCCGGCCACCGGGCCGGATCCGGCGCGCCGATCCGCCCCGCGCTCGACCCGCTCAGTGCACGAACAGCAGGAGCGCGGCGACGCCGATGAACAGGCCGCCGAACACCGAGTTGAGCGTGCGCTGCCCTCTGGGGTTGCGCACGACCTTCGCGAACGGGCGCGCAGCGGTCGCGAAGACGCCCCACATCACCACGACGTCGACGCCGATCACCGTCACGGCCAGCAGCAGGTACTGCGGCAGCTGCGGCGCATCGAGCCGGATGAACTGCGGGATGAAGGCGAGGAAGAAGACGATCGCCTTGGGGTTCAGCAGGTTCACCCAGAATCCGCGCCGCACGATCGACCAGGCCGACTCGCCGCGGGTGATCGTCGCCCCGGCGTTCGCGTCCTCGTCCTCGTCCTCCGCGGCGGTCGGCTTCGCGAGGATCAATCGGATCCCGAGGAACACGAGGTAGGCCGCGCCCGCGTAGCGGATCCCCGAGAAGATCAGCGGCGAACGCGAGACCAGCAGGCCGACGCCCGCCGCGACGACGATCACGTGCACGACGAGCGCGAGCTGCTGGCCGAGCACGCCCCAGCCCGAGCGGCGCCACCCCACGAGCATCGAGTTCGACATCGTGTTGATGGCCCCGGCTCCGGGCGTGAGGCTGATCACGATCGTGGCGGTCAGCAGGGAGAGCCAGGTCGCGAGGGTCACCAGGCGAGTGTACGGGATCCGCGCCCGCCCCTCCGCCCCGGGTTCAGTCCCGGGAGAACACGATGTGAGTGACGCCGCTCGGCGTCGTCTCCGACGCGATCCGGTAGCCCTGCTCCAGACCTTCCAGTCCGTCCCACAGCCGCTCGCCGCGACCCAGCAGGATCGGCACCTGCACCACATGGAGCAGGTCGACGAGGCCCGCGGCGAGGAAGGAACGGGTCGACGACGGTCCGCCGCCGAGGCGGACGTCGAGTCCGCCGGCCAGCTCCCGCGCCTCCGCGAGCACTTCCTCGGGGGATCCGCTGCGGAAGTGGAACGTGGTCTCCCCCACTTCGAGCGACGGCAGCTCGCGACGCGTCATCACGATCACCGGGGTGTGGAACGGGGGCTCGTCGCCCCACCAGCCCCGCCAGTCGGGGTCGTCCTGCCAGCCGGGAGGGCCGAACTTGTTCGCCCCCATGATCTCGGCGCCGATGCCGTCCCAGGCCCGGCGGGCGTACACGTCGTCCGGCGCCGTGGCGGGATCGACCTCCTGCCGCTCGCGCGCCCCGGTCAGCCCTTGGAAGGTCGCCGTCGGGAAGAACCACTCCATCAGGCGGGTGCCGGCGTGCCCGAACGGCGACTCGAGGCGCTGGTCGGCACCGGTGCCGAAGCCGTCGAGCGATATCGCGAGATTGTGGGCTCGCAGACGTCCTCCGCTCATGGCGGGTCCCCCGTCTCTGGAGCTCCGTGCACCGGGATCGGCGGCGCCTGCGGGCCGGAAGCTGAGGCCACCCTACTCCCGGCCCACGGGATTCAGAAGTGGGTGCCGCCGTCGATCCGCACCTCGGTGCCGGTGATGAACCTGCCGTCGTCGCTCGCGAGCATCGCCACGACGCTCGCGACCGTCTCGGGCCCGGCGAAGCCCTCGCCGAGCGCCGGCTGCAGCTTCATGAACAGCATCATGTCGGCGTCTTCGGGCAGTCCGGGCCCCTGGCTCTGCTTGCTCGCGCCCGAGCCGTCGGTCATGCCCGACGAGATCGAGCCCGGCTGGACCGCGGTGAAGCGGATACCCTGCTTCGCGTACTCGGCCGCCAGCGCGTGGGTCATCGACTGCACGCCGCCCTTGCTCGCCGCGTACGCGGCCATGTAGGGGTGCGCGAACATCGCCGAGGTCGAGCTGAAGTTCACGACCGCGGAGCCGTTGCCCTCGAGCAGCGCGGGGATGGCGGCGCGGATCATGAGGAATGTGCCGACGAGGTTGACCCGGATGACCTGCTCGAAGGACTCGAGCGCGGTCTCGTGGGTGTGCGAGGAGCGCAGGATCCCCGCGGCGTTGACCAGCACGTCGAGCCCGCCCAGCCAGTCGACGGCGGCGGTGACGGCAGCGGCGACGGAGGCCTCGTCGGCGATGTTCACCGTGACGGTGTGCAGCCGGTCCGCCGCGTCTCCGGCCTTCGCGACGGTGTCGGCGAGGCCCGCTTCGCTGACGTCGGCGGCGACGACGCGGCCGCCCTCGGCGAGCATGCGCAGCACGGTGGCCTGCCCGATCCCTGATCCACCGCCGGTGACGAGTGCGCGGCGACCTTCGTAACGGTTCATGATTCGACCTTTCGAGCGTTCAGATGATATGCATGTCATGCCAGCTTGGCACGTCGTGCCACTCTTGACAACGTGCGCGGTCACCGCGGAATTCCCGTACGCTTCGAACCGTGGAATCCGCACCGTCCCTCACCGATCGCCGCAAGGCGGACACCCGACTCGCGATCGCCCGAGCCGCCGCTTCGCGTTTCGCCGAGCACGGCGCGAACCGGGTCACCGCGGAGACCATCGCGGACGCCGCGGGGGTCTCGCTGCGCACCTTCTACCGCTACTTCCCCTCGAAGGAGGACGCGGTCGCCCCCTTGCTCGGCATCGGGGCCGCGTCCTGGCAGGACGCGCTCGCAGCGTCCCGCCCCGGCGATCCGCGCGAGGCGATCCCGACGATCATCGACCGCCTGCTGATCCCCGCCGGCCCCGCGGAGCGGGAGGGGCTGCGTTGGACCCGCGGCCTGCTGCGCGCCATGATCGACGACCCCGCACTGCGCGCGGTCTGGCACCGGGTCAACCACGACTCGGAGACCCGTCTGCGCGCCATCGTCGCGGAGCTCGAGGGCCCCGACTCCGATCCGTTCCAGGTGCGACTGCTCGCGGCCGCGGCAACGGATGCGATCCGGCTCGGGCTCGAGCACTGGGCCGCGGGAGACCGGGATCCCGACGGCGCTGCGGGCGAACCCGCGCGACTCGCGCGCCGCGCGTTCGCCGAGCTCTCGCGCGGGGTATCCACGGCCTGATCGCACGGGCGCCGACGACTCGGCGGACTCCGCTTCTTCGGATCTTCGATTCGCGAGAATTTTTTCCCGAGTCTCGCGACACCTTTCCCCTACCCCGTACTCTCCTGAGAGAAACGACCGTTTTCGAAACAGCGCCGCGTCCCGTCCGGGCCGGCGCGACGCGGGTCCGGGGGGACTGATGGAACGCATCGATGACGCTGCACCGGCACCGGAGGCACCGAGCGACGCCGAACTGCTGCTGCGGTTGCGGGGCGGGGATGCGAAGGCCTACGAAACGCTCTGGTCGCGCCACATCGGCGCCGCGCTCCGACTGGCCCGCCGCATCGACCGCGACCGCGCGGAGGACCTCGTCTCGGAGTCGTTCCTCGCCGTCTACCGCCAGGTCACCACCACGGATGCCGGACCCACCGAAGCGTTCCGCGCCTACCTGTTCACCGTCATCCGGAACACTGCCGCGCGCTGGGGCCGCGAGATGGAGCGTTTCCCGGTGCTCCCCGAAGCGGAACCGTTCCACGCGGACGACGGCCTGAGCATCGTCTCGAAGGAGGCCGACGCGGCGGAAGTCCTGGCCGCGTTCCGCGCGCTCCCCGACCGGTGGCAGCGGGTGCTCTGGCTGTCCGAGGTCGACGAGGTGCCGCGCCCCCGGATCGCGGCCGAGCTGCGCATCCGCCCGAACGCGGTGTCCTCCCTGCACCGCCGCGCCCGCGCCGGGCTGCTGAACCACTGGCTCATCCGGCAGGTCCCCGAGGCCCTCCGCACCGATACCGCACACCGCGCGGAGCTGCTCCCGGGGTACGTCATCGGGAACCTCGCCGCCGCCGAGCGTGCTGCCGCCGAAGCTCACCTCACCGCCTGCCCCGCCTGCACCGAGCTGCTCGGGGAGCTCCGGAACTCGGCATCGGCGCTCCAGCGCGCGACGCTCTCCACGGCGGGCTTCGCGGCCCTGGGCTCGACGCTGCCCGCGGCTTCCCCGCTGGCGGCCCCGGCCGCCGCGGGCGGAGCCGCGCTGCTGCTCGGCGTCGCCTCCCAGCTCGGCCCCGCGGGCGCCACCGTGCTCGGAGGGCTCGGCATCGCCGCCTGCGGGACCGCCATCGCGGTCGCCCTGGTCACGGGATCCGTGCTGGGCGGCAGCGCCCCGGATACGGGAGGGCGAAGTTCGGCGTCCGGAACCCCATCGACTCAGCAGACCTCGGTGACCGAGGTCTCCGAGGAGCGGGAACCGGCGCCTCCCCGCATCGCCGCCGAGGACGGCACGAAGAACCCCGACACGGAGGAGTTCCCGCGCCCCGGAACCCCGACGCCACCGTCCGAGGTCCGCACGGGCCGGCACAACACCGACGATTCGATCCCCGAGCTCCCCCTCGTCGACGGTTGGCCGCAGCCGGAGCAACCGGAGCCGGAGCGGCCGCGGCCGGACACCGGCCCGGGGCCCGAGACGGAGACGCCGGCACTTGCGCCGGGGCTCCGGACCCCCACGGATTCCACGGGATACCTCGCTCCCGTCATCGCGGGGCGCACCTCTCCGGGCGCCCGGATCGCGGTCTCGATCGCGGGGAGGCAGTACTCGGCGCCCGTGGATCCGTCCGGCGGCTGGTCCTTCGATCTGCGGGCGTTCAGCGCGACCGCGGGCTCCACCGAATACTCGGTCTGGGCGTACGCGGGAGAACTGCGTTCCGCTGCGGTCGCCGGCCGCTACACGCTCCTCCCGGTCGCGGTCCGCGGGTTCGAGGGGTCCCCGACCATGGACATCTCGGAGGCGAGGACGACCGGACTCGTGCTCCAATTCCAGGGCGCGCCGAGCGGCACCGTCTGCCTGCAGTCGATGGCCGGCCAGGTGGCCTCGGTCCCGCTGGACGCGAGCGGATCCGCCCTCCGACGGCTCCGCATGCAGGCCGGCGGTTTCTACATGTTCACGTTCCGCGCCTGCGACGGAGCGTTCCGCGGAAGCCCGGTCGAGACGTACGCGACGGTCGACGACCCCGACGCTCCGATCTTCGGCCCGTGGGGCCCAGACCCCGAGGATCAAACCTTCGAGCTCTCCGAACTCTGACCCGGCCGGTTGCGAGGGACCCGCGACACCTTTCGCCCCCGGTCGACTCTCCTCGGTGAGGGATGCTCTCGCAGGGCCGCCACCCGGCGCAGACCGCGGGCGCCCCCGCCGCCGTGTGTGATCGGCGGCGTCATCGGAGGGGGAATCCGGATGCTATCCAGGGGAGCTGAGCAGGCGAGGCGCATCGCCGTGGTGGAGCCGCACGTGCTGCAGCGGCACCGGGCTGCGGAACTGCTGGGGACGCTGCCTCCGGTGCGCTCCGTCGATGCATTCGCCTCGATGGCCGACCTCGTCGCTCGGATGCGCGGCTCGGAGCGTTCGACCTGGCCCCACCTGCTGGTCGTCGACCCCGCGACCGGTTCGGGCGCGGAGCACGACCTGAGCGCGATCGCGGCGTTCCGCGCTGCGGGGATGCGGGTGGTGGTGCTGTCGGCACTCGATTCCCGGCACCTGATCCGGCGGATCACGAGGGCCGGGGTCGACGGCATCGTCACGAAGCAGGACCCCGAGTCGGAGCTCCTCCGCGCCGTCGTGCGGGTGCTCGCCGGATCCGCGGCGGTCACCGCGCGGGCGCAGGCCGTCATCGATGCGGATCCGGCGCCGAAGCTCTCCGGTCAGGAGGCGCGGCTGCTCGAACTCTACGCGGCGGGTCGACCGCTGGCCTCGGTTGCGGATCGCCTCGGCGTGCGCGAAGACACCGCGCGCAAGTACCTGAAGCGGATCAAGCTGAAGTACGACGCCCAGGGACGGCCGGCCCATTCGAAGCTCGAACTCGCGTGGCGCGCTCGGGAGGACGGCTTCCTGGATCCCGCTGCGTTCGGATCCGTCGCGTTCTGAGCGGGCGGGCGTAGGGCCCGGCGCGGGTGGGTGTAGGCGCTGACGCGGGCGGGTGTAGGCGCTGACGCGGGCGAACCGGGTGCCGGGACGCAAAAGACCCCCCACGCACCCGATAGAGCCCGACTACCCTTGCTCCGTTTCCGTCCTGGGGGAGTTCGCCGAGATACCGCCACGTGGGGGGCCTTGAAGAGTCTACCGGATTCCGGAGCGGCCGAGTACCAGCCTCGGCCGCTCCGATGCTCCGGTCAGGCGCGCGGGGTCTCCCCCGCGTCGCCCTCGGGCGTTGCGCCGGGCGCGTCCGCCGGGAGCGCGGCGTCCCCCGCGGCCTCCGTGTCCGCCGGGGTTGCGGGCGTCGCGGCAGCCCCCGGGAGGTCGACCGTGCCGGTGACCGCGGCCGTCTCGACCGCCGCCTTCGTCTCGGCCTGCTCTTCGGCGTCCTCGCCGGCGAACTGCGACTGGTACAGCGCGTAGTACGCGCCGCGCTGGGCCAGCAGTTCGACGTGTGAACCCTGCTCCACGATGCGCCCGTGCTCCATCATGAGGATGGTGTCGGCGTCGCGGATCGTCGAGAGGCGGTGCGCGATGACGAACGATGTGCGATCGGCTCGCAGCGCCCGCATCGCCTGCTGCACCAGCACCTCGGTGCGGGTGTCGACCGAGGAGGTCGCCTCGTCGAGGATCAGCAGCGACGGGTTCGCGATGAACGCGCGCGCGATGGTGAGCAGCTGCCGCTCGCCCGCCGACAGCGAGGTCGCGTTCTCTTCGAGCACCGTGTCGTAGCCCTCGGGCAGCTGACGCACGAAGCGGTCGACCATGGTCGCCTTGGCGGCCTCGATCACTTCGTCGTCGGTCGCGTCGAGGCGGCCGTAGCGGATGTTCTCGCGGATGGTTCCGCCGAACAGCCAGGCGTCCTGCAGCACCATGCCGATGTGGCTGCGGAGCTCGGCGCGCGACAGCTGGGTCACGTCGACCCCGTCGAGCAGGATGCGTCCGCTGTTCAGCTCGTAGAACCGCATGACCAGGTTGACCAGCGTGGTCTTGCCGGCGCCGGTGGGACCGACGATGGCGACCGTGTGGCCGGGACGCGCTTCGAAGGAGAGGTCCTCGATGAGGCTCGTCTCGGGATCGTAGCTGAACGAGACGCGCTCGAACTCGACGTGGCCGTCGGTGCGCTCGGGCAGGTGCTCGTTCGCGGTCTCGGGGTCCTGCTCGTCGGCGTCCAGCAGCTCGAAGGTGCGCTCGGCCGAGGCGACGCCCGACTGCAGCATGTTCGCCATGCCCGCCATCTCGCCGATCGGCTGCGAGAACTCCCGCGAGTACTGGATGAAGGCGGTCACGTCGCCGAGCGACATCTGGCCCGCGGTCACGCGCAGCGCACCGACGACGGCGATGAGGACGTAGCTGAGGTACGACACGAACTGCATGGCGGGCATGATGGTGCCCGACACGAACTGCGCGCCGAACGCGGCCTTGAACAACGACTGGTTGCGCGAGTCGAATTCCTCGGTCATCACCTGGTCGCGGTTGAAGATGCGGATCAGCTCGTGGCCCGTGAACGATTCCTCGATGTGACCGTTGAGCGCGCCCGTGTGCTTCCACTGGGCGGCGAACAGCTTCTGCGACCGCGTGCCGACGACGCCCGCGATGATCGCGGAGAGCGGCAGCGCGATGAGCGCGAGCAGCGCCAGCTGCCACGACACGGCGAACATCATGATCGCGATGCCGATCACGGTGAGCGCCGACTGCACGAGCTGCGAGAACGCCTGCTGCAGCGCCTGCTGGATGTTGTCGACGTCGTTGGTGACGCGGGAGAGCACGTCGCCGCGCTGCCCCGTGTCGAAGTAGCTGAGCGGCAGCCGGTTCAGCTTGTGCTCGATGTCCTGGCGCAGCTTGAACACGACCCGCATGACGAGCTTGTTCAGGATGTAGCCCTGGAGCCACATGAGCAGGGACGCCACGAGGTAGAGCCCGAGCACCAGCAGGATGAGGTTGCCGAGCTTCTCGAAGTCGATTCCCTGGCCGGGAACCACGTCGGTTCCCGAGAGCATGTCGGCCAGCTGCGTGTTGCCGGAGGCCTTGGCGCCCTCGATGACCTGCTCGAGCGTCGCGCCCTTCGGCAGCTGGGCACCGAGGATGCCGTTGAAGATGGTGTCCATCGCCTTGCCGAGCACCTTGGGGGCGATCACGGTCAGCACGACCGAGCCGATCACCAGGAGCACGACGAAGAGGAACTTCCACTTCTCGGGGGCGAGCAGGCCGAAGAGCCGCTTGGCGGACGGCCAGAAGTGCTTCGCCTTCTTCGCCGGGGCGCCGCCGAACATGTCGCCGTCCATCTCGCCCGGAGTGAACTCCTCGGCGACCTCGGCCTCGATCACCGCGGCCGCGCCGGGCTCGGCGGTGCGGTCCTTGCGCGCTCCGCGCGCCTTGCGTTCCGCCATCAGACTGCCTCCGCCTCTTCGAGCTGGGACCGGACGATCTCCTGGTACACCGAGTTGTCGGCCAGGAGCTCGGAGTGGGTGCCGCGGCCGACGATCTCGCCGTCTTCGACGACGAGGATCTGGTCGGCCTCGGTGATGGTCGAGACGCGCTGGGCCACGATGATGGTCGTCGCCCCGGCGGTCGCGTCGGGCAGCGCCGCGCGCAGGCGCGCATCGGTCGCCACGTCGAGCGCCGAGAACGAGTCATCGAACAGGTAGACGAGCGGCTTGGCCACGAGCGCTCGCGCGATCGAGAGACGCTGACGCTGCCCGCCGGACACGCTCGTGCCGCCCTGAGCCATCGGCTCGTCGAGCTGCTGCTCCTTCTCTCGGACGAAGTCGTCGCCCTGGGCGACGCGCAGCGCCTCCCAGAGTTCGGCGTCCGTCGCGTCGTCCTTGCCGAATCGCAGGTTCGAGCCGATGGTGCCTGAGAACAGGTAGGGTCGCTGCGGCACCAGGCTGACCGTGCGGGCGAGCTGCTCGCGCGTGAGCGCCGATACCGGCTGTCCGTCGATCGTGATGCGGCCCGATTGCGCATCGAACAGGCGCAGCATGAGGTTGAGCAGCGTCGTCTTGCCGGAACCGGTCGAGCCGATGATGGCCGTCGTCTTGCCCGGCTCGGCGACGAAGCTGACGTTCTTGATGACGGGCAGCTCGGCGCCGGGGAATCCGAAGGTGACGCCGTCGAACGCGATGCGGCCGGCGGTCGGGCTCGGCACCTGCTCGGACTCGGGGAACTCGAGCTCGGAGCGGGTGTCGAGCAGCTCGCGGATGCGCTCGGCGCAGACGACGGCGCGCGGGATCATCATGGTCATGAACACGCCCATCATCACTGCGACGAGGATCTGGATGAGGTACTGCATGAACGCGGTGAGCGATCCGACCTCCATCGATCCTTCGTCGACGCGATGGCCGCCGAACCACAGCACGGCACCCGTCGCGAGGTGCAGGATCATCATGATGACGGGGAACATGAGCACGAACACGTTGCCGACCTGCACCGAGATGCGGGTGATGTTCCGGTTCGCGACCTCGTAGCGGTCGGACTCGAAGTTCTCGCGGACGAAGGCGCGGACCACGCGGATGCCCATGATCTGCTCGCGCAGCACGCCGTTGATGTCGTCGACGCGGGCCTGCATGTTGCGGAACAGCGGCAGCAGCAGCCAGACGAGGAAGCCCACGATCACCGCGAGCGCGGAGACCGAGACCCAGACCAGCCACGACATGCCGGCGTCCTCGCGCAGCGCCATGATGATGCCGCCGATGCACATGATCGGCGTGGTCACCATGAAGTTCAGGGTCATGAGGATCAGCATCTGGACCTGCTGCACGTCGTTCGTGCCGCGGGTGATGAGCGTGCCGGCCCCGAAGCGGGTGGCTTCGAGCGTGGAGAGCGAATCGACCTTGCGGTAGACGCTGCGACGCAGGTCCCGGCCGGCTGCCATCGAGACGCGCGCGCCGAAGTAGACGCCGCCGATCGCGGTGATCACCTGCATGAGGCAGACCGCGAGCATGGTGCCGCCGGTGGACCAGATATAGCCGATGTCGCCCTTGGCGATACCGGTGTCGATGATCTGCGCGTTGAGGCTGGGCAGCCACAGCGCCGCGATCGTGGAGAGGAGTTGGAGGATGAGCACGGCGAGCATCGCGGGCCAGTACGGCTTCGCGTGTTGCCAGGAGAGTCGAAGCAGAGCCACGGGATTCCTTCTTTCGGGGGTCGCGCGTTGCGGCGAGATCGGGGTGCGATCAGACCGGGCCCACGCAGACCAGCGTGCCACAGTAGCAGGATCCTGAACAGGATGCTACAGACCACCGACATTCGGTGCAGACACAAAAAAGCAGGGGCGGACCCACCCGAAGGTGGCCCCCGCCCCTGCTGAATAGCGCGTTAGCGCGAAAAGACCTTAGACGAGCTTGACGCCCGCGCCGGCCTCCTCGAGCTTCGCCTTTGCCTCTTCGGCGGCATCCTTCTTCGCGCCCTCGAGCACGTTCTTGGGAGCCTCCTCGACGAGAGCCTTGGCCTCGCCCAGGCCCAGGCCGGTCAGCTCGCGCACGACCTTGATGACCTGGATCTTCTTGTCGCCAGCCGACTCGAGGACGACGTCGAACTCGTCCTTCTCCTCGACGGCCTCAGCAGCGCCGGCAGCCGGAGCAGCAGCGACGGCAACCGGAGCGGCAGCCGACACGTCGAAGGTCTCCTCGAAGGCCTTCACGAAGTCCGAGAGCTCGATGAGGGTGAGCTCCTTGAACTGCTCGAGCAGCTCTTCAGTCGAAAGCTTAGCCATGGTGTTTCTCCTTGATGTTTGCCCTCAGCGAGTGAGAGCGGGTCTGTGGTTTGTCGCGAATCGGCGTGAGCCGATCCTTATGCGTCCTGCTTCTCCTGCAGCGCACCGAAGCCGCGAGCGGCCTTGGCGGGCAGAGCGTTGAACAGCTGCGCTGCACCGACGAGCGAGGCCTGCATGACGCCTGCGGCCTTGGCCAGCAGCACCTCACGGCTCTCGAGATCGGCGAGCTTGCCTACCTCAGCGGCGGTCAGAGGCTTGCCATCGAAGTAGCCCGCCTTCACCACCAGAAGAGGGTGTGCCTTGGCGAAGTCACGCAGAGCCTTGGCGACCGCGACGGTGTCACCGTGCACGAAGGCGAGAGCCGAAGGACCGGCCAGCTCGTCGTCGAATGCGGTGACCCCGGCAGCGTTGGCCGCAATCTTGGTCAGCGTGTTCTTCGCCACAGCGTACGTCGCGTGCTCACGGATGCTGTTGCGCAGCTCGCGCAGTTCAGCAACCGTCAGACCGCGGTACTCGGTCAGCAGGACGGCGGACGACTCTTCAAACTTCTGCTGAAGATCGGCGACCGTTGCTTCCTTCGTAGCCATGGCGCTCCCTAATAATGTCTTCTCCGAGAACGGGTGCTCTCGGAGGCCGGACCGCCGAAAAACGAGAAAAGCTCCGGCGCGCACGCACGGAGCTTCAGAATCTTGGAAACCAAGAAGTGGAGATTCGTACCTGCGCGGGTCTTCGCTCTCGCGATCGTTCCGGGATCCTTGCGGACCCTACCTGCGGTCTTTGGCCGAAGAGAACTCTATCCCATCGGTGCGGGATCGCGCAACACGCACGATCCCGCACCGATGCGAGCCGGTCAGCCCGCCGGCTTGAGGATGTAGCCCGCGCCGCGGATCGTGTGGATCATCGGATCGCGCCCCTCGTCAATCTTCTTGCGCAGATACGAGATGTAGAGCTCGACGACCGTCGCCTTGCCGGTGAAGTCGTAGCTCCACACCCGGTCGAGGATCTGCGCTTTGGACAGCACCCGCTTGGGGTTGCGCATGAGGTAGCGCAGCAGTTCGAACTCGGTGCTCGTCAATTCGATCAGGTCGCCCGCTCGCTCCACCTCGTAGCTCTCCTCGTTGAGCGACAGGTCGCCGACGCGGATCACCGGGTCGGCGCTGTGGTTCTTCGAGTTCTGCGACCGGCGCACGAGGCCGCGCAGACGGGCGATGAGCTCCTCGATGCTGAACGGCTTCACGACGTAGTCGTCACCGCCCGCGGTGAGCCCGTTCACCCGGTCGTCGACCGAGTCGAGCGCGGTGAGGAACAGCACGGGCACCATGTGACCGGCCGCGCGCAGGCGCGAGAGCACCTGCAGACCGTCCACGTCCGGCATCATGATGTCGAGCACCGCGACGTCCGGGTCGAACGAGGCGATCGTGTCGACCACGCCGCCGCCCGATCCGAGGGTCTCGACCTCCCAGCCCTCGTACCGCAGCGCCATCGCGACGAGCTGCGTGATCGACTCCTCGTCGTCGACGACGAGGGCCCGCAGCTTGCGCTCCGAAGCCTCTGCGATGCCGGTGCCGTTCGTCTCCGCTGCCCCTGTGCTCATGTCTGGCATTGTTTCCGCCGCCGCTGGACGTGCGCTGTGCGCGAGCCGTTGCTCCCCTCGCACCGAGTGTCTGAATCGCCGCGCGACTTTCCATGGGAGAATTCGAGCGATGTCTGTTTCGAGCCCCGAGTACCACCAGCGGATCGTGACCGACGGCAACGACCGCATGGAGTGGATGCGAGCGCGGGCCCGCGGGATCACCGCGACCGACGTCGCCAAGCTCTCCACCCAGCGCTCGATCGAGTCCGCCGCCCGCGAGAAGCTGCACGGCAGTCGTTTCACGGGAAACGCGTACACGGAGCACGGCAAGGCGCGCGAGCCCGAGATCGCGGCGTGGGTGCTGCGCGAGTACGGGATCGCCCCGAGCCAGGCCCTGTTCCACGCCTGCGGCGACATCCGCCACCTCGCGACGCCCGACGGGCTCGTGCAACGGGAGGCCGGGCCGCTCGAACTGGCCGAGATCAAGACCACCAACAAGGAGTGGCGCTCGATCCCCCGCAACTACCTGCGGCAGATCTGGTGGCAGCAGTACGTGCTCGGCGCCGAGCGCACGCTGATGGTGTGGGAACGGCACGAGAACTTCGTCCCGGTCGGCGAACCCGAGGTGCGCTGGGTGGATCGCGACGAGAGCGAGATCGAGCGCCTCGTGAAACTCGCGGGCGACCTCATCGACGTGCTCATCGCCCGCACCAGCTGAGGAGGTGTCGCGGGTGGGCGGGTGCGCGCCGGCATCCCCCGCTGCTGAAGCGGGGAACCCCCCGGCGATGTCGCTCCTTCGTCGCGCCACGCCAAACCCCGATGCGCATCAGCGGAATACCGGCGCACCCCCTTACTCGATTTGGCGATGCTCAGGGGCCGGGGAGGATCCTCGTGGCCGTCGGGTCGAAGGGCGGGGCCGGGCGCTGGGGCGGCTGCGCCGTGTCGAACCAGCCGAACGGCGCCTGCCCGGTCTCGCCACCGGTGCCAGAGCCTCCGCCAGCGCCCCCGGCACCGCCGCCGAGCCCGGCACGGTAGTTCTCCTCGATGAGTTCCTGCAGCGCATCGACCGCGCGCTCGACCGCGGGCAGGTCGTGCAGACGGGTCGGCGGCTCGGCTCCGACGAACAGTTCGATGTCGCCCGAGCCGATCATGCGCTGGCCGATGCCGCGCCGGCTGCGCACCTCGCGGATGCGGCTGAGGGGGATCTCGCTGCGGCGACGGATGAGCACGCCCCGATGCATGATCACGCGCCGGGTGGTCACGGTGATGCGGTCGGCGAGCCAGCCCACGATGGGCCCGAGTCCGAGCAGCAGCGCCACGAGCGCGGCGCCCGCGGCGACGGCCAGGTTCATCCACGCTTCGGGGAGCGCCCCCGCCCAGAAGCCCGCTGCCGCGGCGACCGCGCAGAGCACGATCACGGGCAGCACGAGCCGCCGTCCGTGCCGGTGGCTCCGGAACACGACGGACTCGGGACGCAGCTGAGCGGCGGGCGCCGCAGCGCCCACCGCTCGATGCTCCGGGAAGAACTCGCTCATGCCTGCGAGTCTGCCCCGTTCGCCTGAGTGCCGGGCTGTGCCGCGCCCGACTCGCCGGCGAGTCGCTCACCGGTCTGCGCGGCCCAGTTCTGCGCGGAGTCGATCGAGGCGTGCGCGGTCTGCTCGGCGGCCGAGCCGAGGTGCTCGGTCACTCCGGAGACGCGCGCGTCGCGGCTCGCCGAGGACGCCGCAGTTCCGCCCGATCCGGCTTCGACCGCCGAGGACCCCGCGGACGCCTCGACCGGTCGTGCGTGCGCCGCGCGGCGCGGCTGTGCGGTCGACTCGTCGCGCGAGGCGCGTCCGGCGGCGGCACCGGCCGCGGCACCGCCCGCGACGCCGTTCAGCATGGCGGCGAGGTCGATGCCGACCGTGTCCTTGGCCATCTCGAGCAGGCCCTTGATGTTGCCCATCGCCTCGCCGGCCACCTTCGAGGTGCCGTCGGCGGAGACCACGGTCATGTTGTCGATCGCACCGATGGCGCGCGAGTACTCCGCCGCGATCTCCGGCAGCAGGTGGATGAGCTCCTGCGCGAGCACGGCCTGCGACTGGGTCTCGAGCGCCCGCGCCCGAGCGTCGATCGCGGTCGCCTCGGCGGTGCCCTTCGCCTCGAGCGCTGCGGCCTCGGCGCGACCCTCGGCCTCAAGCGCCTCGGATGCGGCGATACGGGCGGCGCGGCTCGCGAGACCCTCGCGCTCGACCGCCTTCGCACGGCCCTCTGCGGCCGAGACGGCCGCAGAGGCCTCCGCCTTGGCGAGCGCTTCGACGCGGTACGCCTCGGCCTCGGCGACGGCGCGCACGTCGGCGTTCAGCTTCTCGGTGCGGAGCGCGACCTCCTTCTGCGCGGTGATCTGCTGCTGCTCGACGATCGCCTGCTGCTGGATCGCCTGCTCGAGGGGGTCGGCGGCCTGCGCCTGCGCGTTGGCCTTGTCGGTCTCGGCCTGGATCTCGGCCTGGCGCAGCTTCAGCTCGCGGTTGCGATCGAGCAGCACCTTCTCGGCCGAGATCTTCGCCTCCTGCGAGGCCTGGTAGGCGTTGGTCTCGGCGATGTCGGCCGCCTGGCGCACCTTGGCGGCCTCGGGGCGGCCGATGTTGGCGATGTAGTCGGCGCCGTCGCGGATCTCCTGGATCTGGAGCGTGTCGACCACGAGGCCCTGCTTGGTCAGCGCTTCCTCGGCGGCCTCGAGCACGCTCTGGGCGACGACCGCGCGGTCGCGGATGATCTGCAGCACGGTGAGGCCGCCGATGATCGAGCGGAGCGAGCCCGACAGCACCTCCTGCGTCGACTCGTCGATCTCGTCGGAGTTCGAGAGGAATCGCTGGGCGGCCGCGCGGATCATCTCCTGCGTGCCGCCGACCTTGACCACCGCGACGGCCTGCGCCTGCATGGTGATGCCGTCGGTGGTCTGCGCCTCGGTGGTGATGGAGAGCCGGCGCGAGCGCAGCGAGATGGTGAAGGACTTCTGCACGAAGGGCACGACGAAGACGCCTCCGCCGGTCACGACCTTCTGACCCGAGAGGTCGCGACTCTTGTTGCCGGAGGCATCGACCACCTCCTTGCCCTTGCCGCCGGTGACGATGATGGCCTCGTCGGGTTTGGCGATGCGGTAGCGCTTGATGATGACGAGCGCGATCAGCACGAGCGCGATGATCGCGCCGAACACGCCGATGATGGCTGGGCTGGCGAAGAGTGACATGTCGTCTCCGGTCGGGATCGGGGGCGGTCGGGGAGGGTCAGATGGCCGGCGATGCCGTGGTTTCGGCGGCGGGGATCGGTTCGACCCGCACGGAGGTCGCGGTGAGGGTCTGGATGATCCGCACCCGCGTGCCGCGGGGCAGCGGTTCGCTCGCGTCGGCGGTCGCCGCGAGCGAGACGCGCTCGCCGTGGCGCACCAGCGCGACCTCGCCGAGTCCGCCGACGGGGATCGGGAGCACCACGCCGGCTTCGGCGCCGACGAGCTCCTCCCCGCTCACCGCGGTCGAGGACTCGGCACCGCGGATCAGTCGGGTCAGCCACCAGGCGAGCGCGCCGCCCAGCAGCCCGGCGAGCGCACCGATGATCGCCGCCATGGGGGTCGAGAGCCCGGCCCCGACGCACGCGAAGGACGCGAAGCCGAAGATCGAGGTGAACGCGGCGATGGTGGTGAGGCTCAGCGGGCCGTCGCCGAAGTCGAAGGCGTCGAAGATGCCGTCGAGCACCAGGGAGATGACGAGCAGGATCGCGCCCAGGATGCCGATCAGCAGGAAGATGCCGCCCGCCATGAGCGAGCCGTCGAGCAGCCGTTCGAACCACTGGACGATGTCCATGCCGCCTCCTTCGGTCGCGAACCGGCTGATAGTACGGGAGTCTATCGAGGCTCCGGCAGCCGCGGTACCGCCGCGAGCAGCTCGCGCGAGTACGGTTCGCGCGGTGCGCGGAAGAAGTCGGCTCCCCCGAGTTCGACGAGCCGGCCGTCGCGCAGCACCGCGACCCGGTCGCAGAGCCGGTGCACCGCGGCGAGGTCGTGCGAGATGAACAGCAGCGCGAGCCCGAGCTCGCGGCGCAGGCGGTCGAGCAGGGCGAGCACCTCGACCTGCACGGCCACGTCGAGGGCGCTCGTCGGCTCGTCGGCGACGAGCACGCGCGGATCGAGCGCGAGCGCGCGGGCGATGGCGACCCGCTGCCGCTGCCCGCCCGACAGCTCGTGCGGGAACGCATCGAGCAGCGCGGAGTCGAGCCGGACCTGCGCGAGCAGTTCCGCTGCACGCGCTCGGACGTCCGCGCGCGGCACGATCCGGTGCGCACGCAGCAGTTCGCCGAGCGTCGCCGAGACGGTCATGCGCGGATCGAGCGACGAGCCGGGATCCTGCGGGATCAGCTGGATCGCGCGCAGCTGCTCGCGGGTGCGCCGCGCGGGCATGGGGACGCCGTCGAGCAGGATCTCGCCGCCGTCGAGCGGCAGTTGCCCGCAGATCGCCCGGGCGACCGTGGTCTTACCCGATCCCGATTCGCCGACGAGACCGAGCGCCGTGCCCGGCGGGACGTCGAAGCCGACCCCGTGGACCGCGATCCCGCGGCCATAGGAGATGCGCGCGTCGACCACCCGGAGCCCCGCGCCCGCCACCGCGCTCACGGGGCGTCCCCGTCCGACGGGGAGCCCGGCTCGCCGACCGGCTCGAGGCGGGGCAGGCGCGGCGCCGCAGCGAGCAGCGCCCGCGTGGCCGGGTGGCGCGGGTCCCGCTGGAGCTGCTCGATCGTGCCGGTCTCGACCACGCGACCGCGATCCATCACCGCGATGCGCTCGCAGAGCGCCGCGACCACCGCGAGATCGTGGCTCACGAACAGCAGGGTGAGCCCGCGTTCGCGGCGCAACTCGTCGAGTTCGGCGAGCACACGCCGCTGCACGGTCACATCGAGCGCCGTGGTCGGTTCGTCGCACAGCAGCGCGTCGGGGTCGCCCGCGAGCGCCAGCGCGATGACGACGCGCTGGCGCTGGCCGCCCGACAGCTCGTGCGGGTACGCGCGGAACGCGCGCTCGGGATCCGGCAGGTGCACGCGGTCCAGCAGCGCGAGCGCCCCCGCGCGCAGTGCGCCGCGCCCCGCGCGGATCCGCCGCTCGGCGTCGCGCGCCCGCAGTGCCTCGACCAGGTGGGTGCCGACCCGGGTCAGCGGATCGAGCGCCGTCTGGGGGTCCTGGAACACCATCCCCGCGCGACCGCCGGCCTCCGCCGAGCCAGCCGAGACGCGCGTCCCCCCGGGCAGCAGTCCGAGCACCGCCCGCAGGGTCAGGCTCTTGCCAGATCCGGAGGCGCCGACGATGCCGAGGGCCTCGCCCGGTGCCACCGCGAGATCCACGCCGTCGACGAGCGGGCGCGGATCCCGCTCCCCGGTCTCGACGACGAGCCCGCTGATCGCGACCGCTCCGGTCGGCAGGGATCCGGTCGGCAAGGATCCGGTCCGCCGCGCTCCGTCACGCTCCGCCGCGCTCATCGTTTCACCCGCCAGGCGTCGCCGAGCCCGTCTGCGACGAGCGAGAGCGCGACGCCCGTGAGTACCACGGCGAGGCCCGGCCCGACTCCGAGCCACCAGTTGGTGGTGATGAACGGCTGCGCCTCGGCGAGCATGGCGCCCCAATCGGGCGTCGGCGGCCGTACCCCGAGCCCCAGGTAGCCGAGCGTGACGATCGCGACCATGATCAGCACGATCTCGGTCATGAGCAGCACGATCGCCTGCGGCAGGGCGTTCGGCAGCAGGTGGCGCAGGATCACGCGGGCGTGGGACAGCCCGCCGCCGCGGGCGGCTCGCACCCAGCCGGCGTCGCGCATCGAAGCGGCGAGCGCACGGATCACGCGCGCGTAACCGGTCCAGCCGACCAGCGCGAAGGCGACGACGATCCCGAACTCTCCGGCACCGAGCGCGAAGACCAGCGCGATCACGATGATGTAGAACGGGAATGCGATGACGGTGTCGACGAGACGCGAGAGGGTCCAGTCGACCGCACCACCGAAGTAGCCCGAGAGCAGCCCGACAACGACCCCGATGACGAAGGGCGCGACGGCCGCGGTCACGGCGATCCGCAGATCCGTCTGCGCCGCGTGCAGGATCCGCGAGAGGACGTCACGACCGAGCTCGTCGGTGCCGAGCCAGTGCGCGGGCGACGGCGGGAGCAGGCCCGCGGTCAGATCCTGCGCGGTCGGCGAGTACGGCGCGATCACGGGAGCCAGGAGCGCGACGAGCACGAGGAGCACGGCGAGACCGGTCCCGATCGCGAGGGTGCGGGATCGGCGGGCTCGGTTCCAGAACGTGCTGCGCGCGGCGCTGCGCGGCGCCGGTGCGGGTGCGGGTGCGGGTGCGTGTGCGGGCGCGGTCATCGGTCGCTCCCCCGTCGCAGGCGCGGATCGAGGATCCCCAGCAGGGCGTCGGCCGCGAGGCCCACGAGCACCACGAGCACCGCGCAGTAGAGCGCGATGCCCTGCACCACCGGGAAGTCGCGGCTGCCGATCGAGGTGAACAGCAGCATGCCGATCCCGTTGATCGCGAACACCTTCTCGATCACGAGCGTGCCGCCGATGAGGGTCGCCGCGTTCACGCTGAGCAGGGCGAGCGTCGGCAGCGCCCCGCCGCGCAGGATGTGCCGGGTCCAGATGCGGAGCTCGGGGATGCGCGCGGCGCGCAGCGTCGTCACGAAGTCGGCCGTCACCACCTCGAGCAGCTGCGCGCGCAGCGAGCGGATGAGGGGCGGCACGAGGCTGAGCGACACCGCGAGCGCCGGCAGGATCAGGCTGCGGATCGGCTCGCCCGCTCCCGTGCCGACGCCGCCCACGGGGAACCAGCCCAGGTGCACCGCGAACACGATGATGAGCAGCAGGCCGATCCAGAACATCGGCATGCCGAGGCCGATTGCCGGGATCACCCGCACCGCGTGATCGATCGGCCCGTTCGGCCGCCGCGCCGCGGCGAGCGCGAGCGGCACCGTGATGAGCACGGCGAACAGCAGGGCGAGGGCGACGATGCCGAGGCTGATGGGTGCGCGCTCGAGGATCAGGTCTCGCGTCGACGCGCCCGACACGAGCGATGGGCCCGTGTCGCCCTGCGTGAGGAGTCGGCCGAGGAAGTCGCCGAACTGCTGCCAGAGCGGGAGGTCGAGGCCGAGCTGCTCGTGCAGCTCGGCGACCGCCTGGGGCGTCGCCCGCTCGCCCAGGATCATCTGGGCGGGGTCGCCGGGCACGAGCCGCAGCAGGAAGAACACGCCGACGACGACCCCGAGCATCACCGGGAGCACGGTGCCCAGCGTGCGCAGGGTCGCGAGGCCGATCCTGCGCACGCTGCTCATGCGTCCTATTCCATCATCTCCGTGCCCGGCCGCGGGCCGCCCGTCGGACGGCCCGCTCGCGCACGGCTACTTCGCGATCCAGGCGTCCTGGAACCGGATGCTGCCGTTCGGCCGCACGGCGAGGTCGTGCACCTTCGCGGTGGTCGCCTTGAGGTTGCTCGGGTAGAACAGCGGGATGTAGGGCACCTGCTGCGCGAGGATCCGCTGGATCTCGACGTAGATCTTCTTGCGGGCGTCGCCGTCTGCCGTGGTGCGGCCCTCGTGCATCAGCTCGGTGACCTTGGCATCGGTGTAGTGGGTCCAGTACGACTTGCTGAAGCCCTCGGGATCGGCCTGGAAGGTGACCAGCCCGTTCGGATCGGGGGCGTCGGACTGCCCGCTGTTGATCATGAAATCGAACTTGTAGGCCTTGAACCGCTCGCGGAACGCGGCGAGGTCGATCTGCTCGATCTTCACGGTGATGCCGATCTTCGCGAGCGCCTCCTGCACGATCTGGGCGATCTGCGCGCGCTGCGAGTTGCCGCTCGCGATCAGCAGGGTGGTCTCGAAGCCCTTCGGGTACTTCGACTTCGCGAGCTCGTCCTTCGCGGCCTGCTCGTCGAAGGCGAGCGCGATGCCCTTCTCGGCGTCGGCGGAATACTCGATGGTGGGCGGGATCAGGCTGTTCGCGACCTCCGCGGTGCCGAAGGTCGTCGCCTTCGTGATGCCGTCGCGGTCGAGCGCGTGGGCGATGGCGCGGCGCACGTGCTCGTCGGCGAAGCGGGGATCCTGCGTATTGAAGAACAGCTGCTCGATCTCCCAGGAGCCGTTCTTCACGAGCTTCGTGGCGGAGCCCGAGCCGATCTGCTTCGCGGCCGACGCCGGCACGTCCTCGATGGCGTCGATCTGGCCCGCGGTCAGCTGCTGCTGCAGCTGGGTGTCGTCGGGCACGACGGTGTAGACGAGCGTGTCGAGGTACGGCTTGCCCGACTGCCAGTAGTGGGTGTTCTTGGTGAAGACGAGGTCGCCGTTCGGGTCCCAGGACTCGACCGCGAAGGGGCCGGTGCCGACCGGTTTCGTGAAGAACTCGGCCTCGGTCTTCCCCCCGAAGTCCTTCGGGAAGATGCCGTTGGCGAAGCCCGAGAGCTCCGAGAGGAACGGGGTGTACGCCTGCTTCAGCGTGATCACGACCGTGTTCTTCGCGGCGTCGCCCGAGCCGGGTTCGATCGAGGCGATGGGCGCCTCGAGCGGCAGCGGTCCGCCGACCTTCAGGTGGCGCTGCAGCGAGAACACGACATCGGCGGGGGTCACGGGGGTGCCGTCGGAGAACTTCGCTCCGGATCGGAGCGTGAACGTGTAGACGAGACCGGCCTGGTCGATGTCGTACTTCTCGGCGAGCCAGGGCACGATCTTGCCCGTCTCGTCGAACGACACGAGCGGCTCGAACACCTGGTCGATCGCGAAGGCGTTGTTCGCGGTGATCTGCTGATTCAGATCGAGCGAGTCGACCGCGGCGGCGCGGCCGAGCTTCAGCTGACCGCCCGAGACGGGCTTGGCGGCATCGCCCGAGCCGCTGCCGCCGCTCGCGGGAGCGCAGCCGGCGAGCAGCAGCGCTGCGGCAAGGGTGGCGGCGGTCGCTGCGGCGAAGCGCTGCGCGCGGCCGGTGCGGGATCGCTTGGGGATCACGGTGGTCCTCATTCTCGAGTGTGCGGTGCGGGGTGGGAAGAGTTCGGGACGGATGGCGGGGTCCGCGATCACGGGCCCAGGTCGGCGGCCCGGGGCAGGATCGTGCGCCCGCCCAGGATCACGGCATCGACCGCCGACGGGTCGCCGATCGCGTCGCGGTTCGCGGGGTCCGACGGGTCGATGTTGAGCAGGACCGCGTCGGCGATCTCGCGCGGGGCGATCCGGCCGCTCGGTGCGATCGCCTCGCCTGCGGCGCCGGCCAGCAGTTCCGCGCCCGTGCGGGTCGCGGCGACGAGCGCCTCCTCGGGGGCGAGGCCCGCGTCGACGAGCGCCGCGAACTCGCGCAGCGCCGTGCGATGCTGCGCGGGAGTTCCGGAATCGCTGCCGAGCGCGATGCTGAGGCCCGCGTCGCGCGCGAGCCGTACGGCGCCCGGGTGCGCGGCGACGGCCTCGTCGACGCGAGCGGCGAATGCCTCGGGCAGTTCGCCGGCGTCGATCATGGCGCGCACCTGGCGGTAGATGCGGAGCGTCGGCACGAGCACGAGCCCCCGTTCGGCGGCGCGTCGGGCCTGCGCCGCGGTGAGGAACATGCTGTGCTCGATGCTCGAAGCACCCGCCTCGATGGCGTGGTCGACGGCCGCCCCGCCCCAGGCGTGCACCATGACTCCCGCACCGGTCTGCGCGGCGAGCCGGACCGCGGCGGCCGTCTCCTCGAGCGAGAACGCCGGCTCGAGCCGGGATCCGGGCGGCGACGCGATGCCTGCCGTGCCGACGAGCTTAATCCAGCGGGCGCCGGCGGCGAGCGCGGCCTCGGCCGCGCGCTCGACGCCGCCCGCCGTGTCGGCGGCCTCGCGGTCGATGAGCGTCTCCGCGGTCTGCACGCGCGGAAGCGTGTCGGCATCGGTCGCCCGGAGCGCGGCGGAGCGCAGCCCGCCGGCGTCGCGCACGCTCGTCGTGCCGCGCAGCAGCATCGCGCGCAGGGCGCGGCGAGTCAGTTCGACGGTCTCGGTCTCGGGGATCGCGTCCCGGCCCGCGGCGTCGAACGCCTGCCAGGCAGCGTGGATGTGCGCGTCGACCAGACCGGGGATCAGCCAGCGCCCCGAGCCGTCGATCATCGTCGCCTCGGCACCCGCATCGGAATCGGTGCCGGCACCGGCGTCGGCCGAGGGCGCCCCCGGGCCCCCGACGGCGTCGACGAACCGGCCGTCCCGCCAGGCGATGTCGACGGGCGCGCCGAACCTGCCGTGCTCGTCGAGCACGCGCACGTTCGCCACCCCGCCTTGGTTCATGCTCACACGCTACCTCGGCGAACAGGCATGGACCACTCGGGCGATACCTCACTGAACCACAACGTAAACTAGAGGGGTGACCGGCCTCGATACTCCCCCCAGCACCCCCGCTTCCTCGTCCACCGCCCCTGCGAAGGCGATCCTGACGACGCTGCGCGGCGTGCTGCACCTCATCGCCATCGCGATCGTGACCGCGTGGGGCTTCATCGGCTGGCCGCTGCCCTTCCCGGGCGTCCTCACCGGCATCGGGTTCCTGGCGCTCGCGGTGCTCCTCTGGGCGCTGTTCCTGTCGCCCCGCCCCGTGCTGCGCACCGACCGCTTCGGCGAGGCGCTCGTCGAGCTCCTGCTCTTCGCCGGCGCCGCGGCCGCCCTGCTCGTCATGGGCGTGCACTGGGGCTGGGCGCTCGGCTTCGGCGTGATCGCCGTGGCCGTCGGCTACACCGCCGCTTCGCGCAAGCGCTGAGCCCGGTGGGCCGCGCCGCCACTTTGAAGGGCCGCTCTGCAGGCACCGCCCGCGGAATAGCCCGCACGCATCCGACGTTCCTCCGAGCATGAACGATGCACCCGCGACTCCCGTGATCCTCGGACTCGACACCTTCGGCGACGTCACCCGCTCGGCCGATGGCGAGCGCACCTCGCACGCCCAGGTGATCCGCGACGTCGTCGAGCAGGCCGTGCTCGCCGACCGCCTCGGTGTCGACGCCATCACGCTCGGCGAGCACCACCGAGACGACTTCGCGATCAGCTCGCCCGAGATGGTGCTCGCGACGATCGCCGGGCGCACCGATCGGATCCAGCTCGGCACCGGCGTCACCGTGCTCTCGAGCGACGACCCGGTGCGGGTCTACGAGCGCTTCGCGACGCTCGACGCGCTCAGCAACGGGCGTTCCGAGGTGATCCTCGGCCGCGGCTCCTTCACCGAGTCCTTCCCGCTGTTCGGCTACGACCTCGCCGACTACGAGACGCTCTTCAGCGAGAAGCTCGAGCTCTTCGCGCGTCTGCGCAGCGAAGGCCCCGTCACCTGGTCGGGCCGCCACCGCACCGCGCTCGTCGACCAGGAGGTGTTCCCCAAGACCGAGCAGGAGGGCGGCGTGCGCGCCTGGATCGGCGTCGGCGGCAGCCCGCACTCGGTGCTGCGCTCGGTGCAGGTCGGGATCCCCATGATGCTCGCGATCATCGGCGGCGACCCCGCACGCTTCCTGCCGTTCGCGAACCTCTACCGGCAGACGCAGGACGAGCTCGGCCGCGAGCCGATGCCGCTCGGCGTGCACTCCCCCGGGCACATCGGCGCGAGCGACGCCGAGGCGCGCGACGAACTGTGGGAGCACTGGGCCGACAACCGCAACCGCATCGGCCGCGAGCGCGGCTGGCCCGAGGCCCGGCGCGAGGAGTTCGAGGCGGAGGCCGACTCGGGTTCGCTCTACGTCGGATCGGCCGAGACGGTCGCGCAACGCATCGCGCGCACGGTGCGCACCCTGGGCGCCGACCGCTTCGACCTCAAGTACGCGAGCGGCACCATGCCTCACGAGCAGCTCATGGCCTCGATCGAGCGCTACGGCCGCGACGTGATCCCGCGGGTGCGGGAACTGCTCGCCGGCTAGCGGGGCATCGATTCGCCGCGGCGCGCGAAGCCGGATACAACTGAAGCATGCAGACGGTCTCGCGCGCCTCGTTCGGCGGCTCCCTCCTGCTCGCCGGAGCAGCCGGATTCGTCGACGCGATCGGGTTCATCCTCTCGGGCGGCCTCTTCGTCTCCTTCATGAGCGGCAACTCGACGCAGGCCGGGGTCGAGATCAGCCGGGGCGAGGTGCAGACCGCCGCTGTCGCCCTGAGCCTGGTGGCGGGCTTCGTGCTCGGCGTGCTGGCCGGCCGGGTGCTCGGACTCCTCACGGAGCGCGTGCGGATCGGCGGGAGGATCCTCGGCCTGGGCGCGGCACTGTTCGCGGCCACGGGGGTCGTCGCTCTGTGGCCGCACCCCGGCTTCTCGCTCGCCGCCCTCGCCGCGGTCATGGGCGCGATGAACACGCTCTTCATCGTCGCCGGTCGCGCGCAGGTCGCCATCACCTACGCGACCGGGACGCTCGTGAGCTTCGGCATCGGCCTCGCGGACCGCATCGTCGGCGGTCACCGCGGCGGGTGGGTGCGGCCGCTCCTGCTCTGGGCCTCGATCACCGTCGGCGCGCTGCTCGGCTCGCTCGCCTGGCGGGCCATGGGCGCGCTCGCCCTGCTCGTGGCTGCGGGAGCGCTCTGCGTGCTCGGCCTGGCCCAGATCATCCGCGCCGTGGCGCGCGCCGATTCGCGCTCACGCCCCGTTCGTCGATAGCCTCGAGGGGTGCCGCGGGGTGGAGCAGTTCGGTAGCTCGCCGGGCTCATAACCCGGAGGTCGTAGGTTCAAATCCTGCCCCCGCAACCATGCAGAAGGCCCTGACTCGGAGAGATCCGGATCAGGGCCTTCTTGCGCATCCCGACGTCGGGAGAGCGGCCGGCTCGAACGCGGCCGCCCGCGCGGTGCGCGGACGGCCGCGGGGAGGCGACGGGCGATCAGCCCGCGAGGTCGATCTCGCGCCACTCACCCGTCGCCGCGTCGGTGGGCATGCCGTCGAGGATCCGGATCGAGCGCCGCTCGGGATCCGTGACGATCGTCGCGAGGGTCGCCCAGCGCTCGCCGTAGCTCTTCGCCATGTCGGCGTGGCAGGTGAGCGGCGGCTGTCCCTCGCCCGACACCAGCAGTTCGACGAGCGCCGCGGTGTCGGCGGGCCCGCCGTCCGCGAGCCGCTCGCGCACGAGGGTCAGGCGCTCCGACGAGTCGGGCTCGTAGATCTCGGACTTCTGGCCGGAGAGCGGCTCCGTGTCCTGGAAGTGGTTGGTGCGCTGCACCGATCCCGCGACCTCCTCGATCACGAAGACGCCCGCAGGGCTCATCTCGACCGAGACCGCGCGGTCGGCGTCGAGCATGGTGAAGGCCGACGACGATGCGATGGGGGCGCTGCGGATCAGCGCGATGGCTTCGTCGACGCTCGCGCACTCGGTCAGCACGATCGACGAGAGCACGTGCATGGGCACGCCCGACGGGCCATCCTCGCGGTGACCGAGAATGTTGAAGTGGAGCGCGAGGCCGGCCTCGTTCACGCCGATCTTGCTGACGATGCCCTGCTCGGTGAGGCCCGCGTAGCGGTAGCCCGGGCCGTCGACCTCGTGCGTGTGCCAGAACGGGGCCAGCTCGATGTGCCAGTCCCAGGTCTGCACGGCGCGGTGGCGCCCGTCGATCACGGCGGTCACGGTCGAGCACTCGCTCGACGCCGCATTCCCGAGGGCGAGGATCTCGGTGCGCGCGTTGAGGGCGACCACCTGGGCGAGGGTCAGCCCCGACCCCTCCGCGATCCCCGCGAGCTCCTCGACGACCGCGGGACGCCAGTCGGCGAGCGCCGCGATGACGCGCTCGGCACCCTGCCGTTCCGTCTCCTCGTCGACTCCGAGGATCCGGAACAGCTCGGCGTACTTCGCGTAGGCGGCCGGAAGCGAGTCCCGCAGCTGCGATCCGCGGCTGCGCCCGAGCTCAGCGCGGGTCTCTCCCGAGACTCGCAGGTGAAGACGCTCGGTGGTGGTCATGGTGATCCTCTCGGTTCGGTGGAGATGGTGCGGGCCGGTCGGCGGAGCGCCGACCGGCCCGCGGGGCCCGTGGGCCCGGGGTCAGACCGCGGCGCCGCCCAGCAGGGCGTCGCGCAGTCCGCGCTGCGGCTTCCAGCCCGGCCTGGGGGCCGAGGCGATGAGCAGTCGGGTATAGGGCTCCTGCGGGCGGTCGAGCACATCGCTCACCGTGCCGCGCTCGATGATCCGTCCCGTGCGCATCACGACGACGTCGTCGGCGATGTCGCGCACCACCGAGAGGTCGTGCGTGATGAACAGGTACGACAGGCCGTGCTCGGCGCGCAGGCGCTTGAGCAGGTCGAGCACCTGGGCCTGCACCGACACGTCGAGGGCCGAGACGGCCTCGTCGAGCACGATGATCTCGGGCTCGGCGGCGAGCGCACGGGCGATCGCGACGCGCTGCTTCTGCCCGCCCGAGAGGGCGCCGGGCTTGGCGTCCGCATGACGCTCGGTGAGGCCGACCTCGTCGAACAGTTCGAGCACGCGGGCGCGGCGCCCCGCGCGGTCGAGGTCGGGGCGGTGCGCGCGCAGCATCTCGTCGATGGTCGCCGAGACGGGCAGTGAGCGGTTCAGGGATCCCTGGGGATCCTGGAACACCATCTGCACGAGCTTCGCCCGCTCGCGGAGCGCGCTCCGGGCGGTGGTCGGCTTGACCTCGGTACCGGCGATGCGCACCGAGCCGGAGTCGGCGCGCTCGAGGCCGACGACCACGCGGGCGAGGGTCGACTTGCCCGAGCCGGACTCGCCGACGACGGCGAGGCAGGTGCCGGGGCGCAGCTCGCACGTGACGTCGTCGAGCGCGGCGACGCTCGCGCCGCGTCCGAGCTTGAAGGTGCGCTTCAGGTGCTCGACCTGGATGATCGGCTCGCTCATGCGTCCGCCTCCTCGTCCGTTCCGCGGTTCGCCTCGTGCCCTTCGGGGTACAGCATCGGCCGCGCCGCCATGAGTGCCCGGGTGTAGTCGGTCTTCGGACGGTCCCGGATCTCCTCCGGGGTACCGACCTCGAGAATCTCGCCGTCCTTCATCACGGCGAGACGGTCGCAGACGGCCGCCGCGAGGTCGAGGTCGTGCGTCACGAAGATCATCGAGAGGCCGTGCTCGCGCCGCATCTCGTCGAGGATCGCGACGACCTCGGCCTGCGTGGTGACGTCGAGCGCGGTCGTGGGCTCGTCGGCGAGCAGGAGCTTCGGCTCGCCCGAGATCGCGCCCGCGATCACGACGCGCTGCAGCATGCCTCCCGAGAGCTGGTGCGGGTAGGAGGCGAGCACACGGTCCGTGTCGGTGATCCCGACCTGTCGCAGCAGCTCGGCCGCGCGCTCGCGCGCCTCGGCCTTCGGCAGGCTCCGGGCATCGCTCATCCCTTCGACGAGGAAGCGCTCGACGGGCAGCACGGGGTTGAGGGCGCCGTGCGGGTTCTGCGCGATGAGCGCGAGGTCGTTCGCGCGGATCCTCCGCAGCACGTCGCCGGACGCGGCGAGCAGGTCCATGCCGTCGAGCTCGACCCGGCCCTCGACGCGAGCGCCTGAGGGCTCGATGCCGAGGATGCACTTGAGGGTCATGGACTTGCCCGAGCCGGATTCGCCGACGAGGCCGAGCGCCTCCCCCTGCCGCAGCGCGATGGTGCTGCCGTGCAGGATCTCGGTCTCCTGACCGGTCTCGGGATCGACGACGGTGAGGACGAGGTCTTCGATGTTCAGCATCAGCGGGTCCTTCCTGCCGCGCGGCGGCCGCCGAGCTGCTCGCCGACGTAGCCGAAGGCCGCGACGGTGATCACGATCGCGAGGCCGGCGAAGACGCTCTGCTCCCAGAAGCCCTGCTGCAGCGAGGCCTGCCCGTTCGAGACCATGAGGCCCCAGTCGGGGGTGGGCGGCTGCACGCCGAGTCCGAGGAACGAGAGCGCGGCGAGCTCGATCATGGCGTAGCCGAAGTTGATGGTCATGCCGGTGAGGATCTGGGTGCGCACGTTCGGCAGGATGTGCCGCACCGTGATGAGGAACCCGGAGATGCCCTGCAGCTGCGCCGAGGAGACGTAGGGCAGGCCGCGCTCGCGGAGCGCGACGGAGCGGATCACTCGGGCGGAGTACGGGGTGAAGCCGATGGCCAGCGCGATGGACGCGGTGAGCAGCGACGGCCCGAAGATCGCGACCGCGAGGATCGCGAGGAGCATGTTGGGGAAGGCGAAGAGGATGTCGAGCACGCGGCTGATGAGCGCGTCGACCTTGCCGCCGAACCAGACCGCGGTGAGCGCGAGCGTGGTGGCGAGCGTCGCCGCGATGAGCACCACGAGCGTCGGCCCGAGCAGGCTCGTGCGCGCGCCCCAGATGATGCGCGAGAAGATGTCGCGGCCCGACTGGTCGGTGCCCATGAGGTGCGCGAGGCTCCACGCCTCGTGCCGGCCGGTGACGCTGCCCGCGAATGGATCCTGCGGGGCGAGGATCGGCGCGAGCACCGCCATCAGCACCACCAGCACGATGATCGCGAGACTGACCACGCCCACCGGGCCGAGGCGGCGCACGAAGCGACGCCAGCCCGAGATCGGGGCGTCCGCACGGTGCTTGCGGATCAGCTGCACCGCGACCGTGTCCTGGGACCGGGTGTCCGTACCCGGCCCGCCCTTGAACTTCCGCTCGTTCATCGTGCCGACACTCCCTTGCTCAGCCGAACGCGTGGGTCGATCACCGCGTAGAGCAGGTCGACGATGAGGTTGATGATGCCGAAGGCGAGCACCATGATGAGGGCGATCGCCTGCACCACCGCGAAGTCCTTCTTCTGCACCGAGTTCACGAGCAGCGCGCCGAGCCCGTCGAGGGTGAAGGCGTACTCGATCACGAACGCGCTGGCGAGCAGGCCGGCGATCTGAGTGCCGAGCACGGTGCTCACGGGGAGCATCGAGTTGCGGATCGTGTGCCGCCACAGCACGAGCTGCTTGGGCACGCCGCGCGCGATCGCCATGACCACGTGCTCGGATCCCTGCTCCTCGCGCACGGCGGTGCGCGTGATGCGGGCGACGACGGCGATGCCGGGGAACGCGAGCGCGATCGCCGGGAGCGTGAGGTGCCAGAGCCGGTCGCCGAAGCCCGTTCCGGAACCCGAGACCGGGAACCAGCCGAGGTTCGAGCCGAACACGAACATGAGGATCAGCGCGGCGAAGAACGTGGGAACCGCGAAGCCGAGGTTCGAGCCGAACACGACGAGCTTCTCGAAGAGGCCCGAGCGGGTCGCGGCGAGCACGCCGAGCCCGACCCCGAAGACGCCGATCAGGATCGCGGCGAACGCCGCGAGGAAGAGCGTGGTGGGGAGGCGGGAGGCGATGAGCGAGGCCACGTCCTGCTGCGTGAGCAGGGAGCGGCCGAAGTCGCCCTGGATCACTCCGACCAGCCAATGCCAGTAGCGGAGCAGGAAGGGATCGTCCAGACCGTACTGCGCGCGGATCGCCGCGAGCACCTCCGGGCTCACCGTGCGCCCCTGCACGAGGAACTGCTCGGGGCTTCCCGGGGCGAGGTACATGCCCGAGAACACGATGAAGCTGGACACGATGAGCACGGCGATGAGCGCGCCGAGCCGTTTGAGCACGTAGGTCATGGACGATCCCTTCCGCGGGTTCGCTTACTCGGCGGAGCCGAGGTCTGCGGCCCAGGGGTAGTACAGGTAGACGAACGACGCGGGCGCGCCGGTCACCTTCTTGTTCAGGTACATGCGCACGGCCAGGTCATCGATCGGGACCCAGGGCTGCTGCTGCATGACGAGCGCCTCGGCCTTCACCGTGAGCTCGGTGCGCTTCTTCACGTCCTTCTCGGCGAGCGCGGCATCGAGCGCCGAGTCGACCTGCGGATCGGAGAAGCCCGAGTAGTTCTGGTCGCTGCCGGTCTTCGCGACGCTGATGAGGTGCAGCAGCGGGTCCGGAGCGCTCAGGTAGTTGGTCGTGACGAAGCCGTCGAAGCCCTCACGGGCCTTGGGATCCGAGAAGAAGGCGCCGAACTGCGCGCTCGGCACGCCGGTGGGCTGCAGCGTGAGGCCGAGCTCCTTCGCGCCGTTCGCCATCTCGTTCAGGATGTCGGCGTAGAAGCCGCGCTCCGACGGGTAGGCGATCTTGATCGGCTTCGACAGGTCGACCTTGGCGGCCTTCAGCTCCTCCTTGGCGGCCTTGACGTCGTAGCTCAGGTCGGGCAGCTCCTTGTCGCGGAGCTTCGCGGCGTCGGGGATCGCGTCCCACGGCGACTGCGGGACGACCGAACGCGACGGGGTCGCGGTGCCCTCGTAGACGGTGTCGGCGATGGCCTGCCGGTCGGTGGCGCGGGTGAGCGCGCGGCGCACGGCGGGGTCGCCGAAGGTGCCCTTGCCGGTCGAGATGATGGCCATGATCTGCATGCCCTGGCCGTAGACCATCGATCCGCTCGTGCTGCCGGAGAGCTCGCCGAGGGCGGGCAGCGGAACGTCGTAGGAGCCCTGGATGTCGCCGCTCTTCAGGCCGGTGGCGATGGCGGTCGGATCGACGACGAAGCCGATCTGGACCTCCTTGGCCTTCGCCTTCTTGTCGGCGTTCCAGTAGCCGTCGAAGCGCTTCAGCGAGATCGACTGCCCCTGCTTCCAGTCACCGGGGGTGTAGGAGAGCGGGCCGGTGCACATGACGCCGGTGTCGGGGTTGCCGTAGTTCTGGCCGGCCGCCTTGCGCTGCTTCTCCTGCACGACGACGCCGAGCACGGTCGAGAGCGACGAGGGCAGGATCTGGTCGGGCGACTTGAGCGTGATGGTGATCTCGTGCTCGCCGCTCTGCTCGACCTTCGCGATGTTCGCGGTGACGCCGCCGGTCCAGTAGCTGCCCTCGGCGGGGTCGTTGTGGCGCTTCAGCGAGTAGAGCACGTCCTGCATGGTCATCGGCGAGCCGTCCCAGAAGGTGACCTTGTCGCGGATGCCGATCTTCCAGGTGAGCCCGTCGGCGGTCTCGGCCCCGGTGGCGAGGTTCGGCTTGATCGAGAAGTCCGGCTGCATCTGGAACAGCGGCTCGCAGAGGTTCGCCACGATCGTGTTCTCGGGGTAGTTGAACGCCTTGGCCGGGTCGAGCGTAGCGAGCTCCCCGTAGGTCGAGTTCCACGTCACCTTGTCGATGTCGCCCTTCGCCGCGGGCGTGGTCTGCTGCAGCTTGGAGTCGTCGACCTTCTCCTCGCCGCTGCCGCCGCGCGCGCCCGATGCGCACCCGGCGAGCGCCAGACCCGTGACTGCAAGGAGGGCGACTGCGACCCTCGTCTTCGCGAATTTCACGATGAGTTCTCCATTCGAAGTTTCGTCATTGAATCCCCTGACGTCCTGCGTGCGCCGGACGAGACCCGGGAGTGAGAGTAGCACCCAAAACGATTTGGGCAAAACGTTTTGGGCATCACTTTTCGGTAACGGGTCGATCCGGGGGCGAAGTCGAACGCGCATACGATGACGGAGGTCGGAACGGGCTATCCTGACCGAGTGAAACCCAGTGGGAGACCGACGATCAAGGACGTGGCGAAGGCGGCGGGCGTCTCGCCGACCACGGTCTCGCACGCGCTCAACGGCAAGGGCGTCGTACGCCGCGAGACCGTCCAGAACATCGAGCGGATCGCCGCCGAGATCGGCTACCGCCCCAGCGCGATCGCGCGCGGGCTGCAGAACTCCCGGCTCGGGCTCCTCGCCCTCGTGATCCGCCCCTTCCACAGCCTCGACACGTTCCTCCCCGAGGGCGTCGACTACTTCCTCCGCATCGCCGGCTCCGCATCGCTGACCGCGATGGAGCACGGATACAGCATGATGCTCGTCGACGACCCGACCCGACCGGGAGTGCCGCTCAGCGCGCTCGCCGCCGACGCCTACATCGTGACCGAGCCGTTCGAGGACGATCCCGTGCTCACCATGCTCACCGAGCAGCGGATCCCGTTCGTCACCGTCGGTGCGGACCCCGCCCGGCGCGGCGAGTTCCTCGAGATCGACGAGGGGGCGGAGCAGCAGGCCAGCCTCATGATCTCCCACCTGGCGGAGGTCGGCGCGCGCCGCATCGCCCTGGTCGCGGGCACCGACCGCAACGACTGGAACCTCGGCTCGATCCGCACGCTCGAGGCCTGGGCCGCCGAGCGCGGCCAGGAACCGCTCGTCTTCGCGATGCCCGAAGCCGAGGGCGAGCAGGCCGGCGAGACGATCGTCGAGCATTTCTTCGACGGGGATCCGGTCGAGCGCCCCGACGCGATCTTCTGCCTGACCGGGCGGCACGCGGCGGGCGTCACCGCCGCGGCGATCCGGCGCGGGATCCGGGTGCCGGAGGACCTGCTGGTGGCCGCGGGGTCCGGAGCCATGCAGAACCGCACTTCGAGCCCCACCGTCACGACGCTCGACCTGCACCCCGAGGAGACCGCCCGGCGCGCGGTCGAGATCGCGGTGCGGCTCGCGGAGGGCCGCGACCTCGAGCTACCGCTGACCGTGCCCTCGGCGACCCTCGACATCCGCGAGTCGACGACGCGCGGCTGAGTCGCCCGACACGCCGACAGCGGAATACCGGGGGCTCCTCGCCGGTTGCCCCTGTCATGGCCCAGACTCTCGAACCCGCGGAGACCGCGATCGACCGGGTGCTCTCGGGCGTCGACGCCCGGCTGCTCCGGCAGCATCGGGTCGACCTGCGCGCCGGCGAACCCGTCGCGATCCCCGGTGGCGCGGTCGCGCTCGTCTACGTGATCTGCGGCTCGCTGCGGGCAGAGCCCGGCAGGCACGCCACGGGCGTCGAGCACGGGATCCCCGGCTCCCTCGATACGGGCGACGCCCTGCTGTTCACCGATCCCCGCGCCGTACTGCTGCACGCGGCGGAGGACGCGTTCGTACTCGTCTCCTCCCTCGAACTGCCCGCGACGGACGACGGGATCCTCGGGCTGCTGCCGGCATCGCTGTACGTGCGGGACCTGCCGGGCAGCGATCCCGCGGTCGCCGCCCTGGCGGCGCAGCTGGGCCCGAAGCTCGGCAGCGGCGACGATCTCTGCGCGGACCAGCCCGGCAGCTCCGTGGTGTGCCGCATGATGGCGAACACCGTGCTCGTCTCGGTGATCCGCGCCTGGGCGATCCGCGGCTGCGCCCCGGCCGGCTGGCCGTCGCGCACGGGCGACCCCTACCTCGACCGCGTCGTCGAGGCGGTGCACGCCGACCCCGCCCGCGAGTGGAGTCTCGAGGATCTCGCCCGTACGGGCGCGATGTCGCGCTCGGTGTTCGCCGAGCGCTTCCGCGGCGCCCTCGGCGTCTCCCCCGCGAACTACGTGGCCGAGGTCCGGATCCGGTCCGCGCAGGATCTGCTCGCGCAGGGCCGGGGCGTGTCCGAGGTGTCCCGCGCCATCGGGTACGGATCCGACGAGGGGTTCAGCCGTGCGTTCCGACGCCGCACCGGCCTCACCCCCTCGGCCTGGCGCTCCGACGCGCTGCTTCGGGCGTCGAGGGCCTGACCCCCGACGCCCGCGCGGTGCCCGCTCAGTTGTTCTGCAGCCGGTGGTGCGCCTCCGAGATCCGGTCCGAGAGGCCGAACTGCACGGCGCCGAGCAGCAGCAGGGCCGCCCCGACCGCGTAGACCGGGGCGATGCCCATGGCGTCGACCAGCGCGCCGCCGATCCCCGCGGCGATCATGATCCCGCTCTGGAAGCCGACCACGACGAGGCTGCCGCCCGCCTCGAGCATGTCGGGCATGCGGTGGCCGGCCCAGGTGTTCGCGATGAGCAGCCACGAGGCGAAGAAGAAGCCCCAGACGAATACCGCGGCGCCCGTCGCCCACAGGGACCCCGATGCGGCGATCACGAGCAGCAGGAGGCCCGCGATCACGACCGGGGTGAGCACCGCGAGCACCCGGTAGGCGCGGTCCACCACGAAGCCGAACACGATGTTGCCGATCAGGCCGCCGACGCCGAAGAGGGCGAGCAGCACCACGATCGCGTCCGCCTCGACCGGCGTGCCGCCCTCGCGCACCCGCTCCAGCGCGACGCGCACGTAGGTGTAGGCGAGGAAGTGGCCGGTCACGACGAAGATGTTCGCGACGACGCCGAAGCCGATCCCGGGCCGGCGCAGCGCGGCGAGCAGCGTCGAGAGCTTGGCCGAGCTCTCGGCCGGCACCGCGGGCAGCAGCCAGCGCAGCACGACGGCGAGCAGCGCGCTCGCCACGGCGGCGACCCCGAAGACGCCGCGCCAGTCGATGGCCTCGCTGAGCATCACGCCGAGCGGAACTCCCGCGACGGTCGCGAGCGAGACGCCCGCCGAGTTGAACATGACCGCGCGCCCCAGCCGCTCGGGGCCCGCGATCTTCGCCGCGACCGAGATCGACATCGACCAGAAGCCCGAGATCGCGGCGCCGAGCAGGAACCGGGCGAGGATCACGAGCAGCAGGTTCGGTGCGATCGCGACGAGCGCGTTCGACACTGCCGCGGTGATCGAGAGCCAGACGAGCAGCGAACGCCGGTCGAGGCGCGGGAACAGCAGGCCGACCGTGGGCGCGGCGAGCAGACCCGCGAAGGCGGTCACGGCGACCATCTGGCCGGCCTGGCCCGAGGTGACATGCAGACCATCGGCGATCCGGGTGAGCATGCCGCTCGGCAGGAACTCCGCAGTGACCAGGAAGAAGCTCATCAGCATCATCGCGATCAGGGCGCCGTAGTTGAGGCGCCCGGGCTTCGCGTCGGCCGGCTGGGGGACGGTGGGGACGGGGGCGGTGGTGGTCATGGTTCCATGCTGGCCGGGCATGGGCGGGTGCGCCCGACCTCGGGTCTCGGGCATCCGACCGATCGTCCGGGCTGCGGTGGGCGCCCGCTCACGTCAGCGGAGATCTGCACGATTTCGGACGCTTCGCGCAAGAACTTCCGAAATCGTGCAGATCTCCGCGCCAGGCGCCGGGAAGCCGAACCCTGCTACGCCCCGACGATCCGCCGCCCGTCGACGAAGGTCGCGAGCACCGGGTTCACGGCCTGCGCCTCGGGCGACAGGCTCATCGGATCGGCGGCGAACACGGTGAGGTCGGCGACGGAGTCCGGCTCGAACCGGCCGCACGACGCATCGCTCGAAGCGCCGCCGCCGAACAGCCCCGCAGGAACGCTCGTCATACAGCGGTACGCCGCCGCCGCGTCGATCTTCTGATCGGGCTGGTGCTGGCCGCGGTCCGGCTCCCCCACCGGACGCCGGAGCTGAGCATCGGCGAGCGACACCCGCGGGTCGCCGATGCCGATGGGCCAGTCCGAACCGAGCACGACGGGCGCGCCCTGCGCGAGCAGGTCGCGGACCCGCCAGCCGTGCGCGACCCGCTCGGGTCCGATCCGGCGCGACCAGTTGTCACTCCCGTCGGGCTCCGTCAGACGGGTGGCGTGGGTCGGCTGGATGCTCGCGACGACGCCCAGCTCGGCGAAGCGCGCCACGGTCGCGTCGGGGATCGATTCGATGTGCTCGATGCGGTGCGGCGCGGAGGGCGCGTGCCCGACCTCGGCGACGACGTCGAGCACGAAGTCGACGGCGGCGTCGCCGATGGCGTGCGTCGCGGTCGGCACGCCGCGCTCGGTGAAGAACCGCACGGCCTCGCGGTACGCGTCGGTGCTGCGCCACAGCGCCTCGTGGTTCTCGCCGAGGCGATCCGGCTCGGCGAACCAGGCGGTGCCGTTGTCGGCAGTGCCGTCGAGCATGAACTTCGCCCCGTCGACCCGCCAGCGGCGCCCACCGACGCCCTGCAGTGCGGCGATCCCGGCCCAGACCTCGGGCGTCGAGTCGGCGGGAACGAGGGGGTACACCCGTACGCGCACGGGCAGGTCGCCGCGCCGTTCGAGCTCCTCGTAGAGCTCGCGCGACGGCTCGTGGAAATCGAGGGCGTGCACCTCGGTGAGCCCGGTCTCGGCGAAGCGCTGCAGCGCTTCGCCGAGGGAGTCGACCTGTGTCTCGAGGGGGGCCTGCGGGACGTGCGCGAACACCAGATCCATCGCCTGCAGCTCGAGCACCCAGCCGGTCGGCCCGTCGACGTCCGCGACGATCGATGACGCGTCGGCGAAGACCTCGTCACCCGTCAGCCCGACCTCCGCGACGACTGCGGGACTCACGACGAGCGCGTGCGCGTCCCGGGTCATGAGCGACACAAGACGGCCGGGCAGCCACTCCTCGAACACCCGCCCGTTCGGCTCGGCCCCCTCGAACGCGTTCACGTCGAGGTCGTAGCCGGTGATCCACGCGTCGGGATCCGCCGCGGCGTGCGCCGCTTCGAGCCGCTCGCGCAGCTGCACGAGCGAGGTCACACCGCCGAGGCCGATGCTGCCGCCCTGGCTCTCGGAGCCCCAGACGGGGTGCGTGTGGCAGTCGATGAGACCGGGCAGGATCGCCGCGTCGTCGCCGAAGTCGACGATCTCGGCGGCGGGGTGCGCCCGCTCGACCTCGGCGCCGCCGACCGCGACGATGCGGCCGCTCGCGATCGCGAGGCGCGTGCCGAGCGATTCGGGTCGCCGGCCCGCCGCGCCGAAGTCGAGCAGGCTCCCTGCGCGCAGGATCGTCTCGGCGTCGCTCACGGTGGCTCCTCGGTCGTGTTCGGTGTCGCGGTCGCCCGCGCGGTCCACTTTTGGTCACATGACCAATAGCACGCGCAACGATACCCCGAAGCCCGTCGACGCGCCAGGGGCCGGGCCGCGCGATGCGCGGCCCGGCCCCTGGGCGAACGATCCGGCTACTTCACGCTGCCGGCGGTGAGCCCGCCGACCAGGCGCTTCTCGATGAGCATGAACAGGATCACCACGGGCAGGATCGCGACGAGCGACACCGCGAACACGTACTGCCAGCTCGTCTCGTACTGCCCCACGAACTTGGTCAGCGCGACCGAGAGCGGCTGATTGCCCGCGGTCTGCAGGATCACGAGCGACGCCGCGAACTCGTTCCAGCAGGCGACGAAGGTGAACACGATCGCAGTCACGATGCCCGGCCAGACGAGCGGCAGGTTGATCTTGAACAGCACGGCGAAGCGGCCGGCCCCGTCGATCTGCGCCGCCTCGTCGACCTCCTTGGGCACCCCCGCGAAGAAGGAGTGCATGATCCAGACCGCGAACGAGAGGTTGAACGCCGCGTTCACGAAGATCATCGCGGCCCAGGTGTCGAGCAGCCCGAGCGCCGAGAACTGACGGAACAGACCCGAGGTGAGCACCGCGGGCTGGAGCATCTGGGTCACGATCACGAGGAACAGGAAGACCATGCGGCCGGGGAAGCGGAACCGCGCCGTGTAGTACGCCGCCGGGAGCGCGACGAGCAGCACGAGCAGGGTCGCGAACACCGAGATGATGATCGTCGAGACGAGGTTCTGCAGCAGCGGCGTCTCGGGCGTCGACCACATGGTCGCGAAGTTGTCCCAGTGGAACTCCTTCGGGAAGTAGGTCGGGTCCACCGAGCGGATCTCGGACTTGGTCTTGACCGCCCCGAAGAACATGATCGTGTAGGGCAGCACGAAGATCACGAGGACGATGAAGCCCGCGAGCATGCGCAGGGCCATGCGGCCCGGGGTGACCCGCTCGGTGCGAACCCTCTTGGCGCGGCGCCCGACGGGCAGGGTCATGGTGCGGGTGCTGGGTTCGACGACGGCCACGGTTCAGACCTCCCGCATGGGCTTGACGACCTTCACGTACACCGCGACGATCACGATGACGATGACGAAGGCCACGACCGAGAGCGCGCTCGCGACGTCCACCCGGTGCTGGTTCTCGATGTACTTGAACACCATCGTCATGATCGTGTCGGCGTCGTAGCCCGGGATCGATCCCGTCATGACCTTGAGGATCGGCAGCGAGTTGAACACGTTGATGATGTTGATGAGCGCCGCCACCGCGAGCGCGCTGCGCAGCTGCGGCAGCACCACGGTGAAGTAGGTGCGGGCGGGCCCGGCGCCGTCGACCTTGGCCGCCTCCAGCGTCTCGCTCGGCACCGTCTGCAGCCCCGCGAGGATCGTGTACGTGGTGAACGGCAGCGACACGAAGATCGCGACGATGATCGACCACATGAAAGCGGTGCCGGGATTGCGGGTCCAGCCGAAGCCCTCCGGCGTCGAGATGAGCCCGACGTCGACGAGGAACTTGTTGATGATGCCGAAGTACGGCTCCAGGCCGTAGTACACGACCATCGTGGTCATGACCACGGAGGCCGCCCACGGGATGATGACCGCGAGGCGCACGATCTTGCGCCCCGGGAACGACTTGTTGAGCACCTGGGCGATCACGAGCGAGAGCACGATCGTGACGCCCACCACCACCACGACCCAGAGGATCGTGCGGAAGAAGATGGGCCAGAAGGACTCGAAGGTGAAGACCGTGACGAAGTTCTCGAACCCGGCCGACCCCTTGTCGACGCCCGACTGCGAGATGTGCCGGGTCGAGTTCCAGAACATGACGCCGGCCGGGAAGAAGACCACGGCGACGATGAGCGCCAGGGCGGGTCCCACCCAGGGGAGCGCGCGGAGCAGCTCGCGCCCGCCGGAGGGGCGGCCGGAGCGCTTCGGCGACGGGGTGGAGCCGCCGGGGTCTCCCCCGGCGGCTCCGCTCGGAAGCGGTGACGATTCGATCGTGGTGCTCATGGTGTCGCGGTCACCGTTCCCTCTCGTTGCGGTTCGGACGAGCCGGCTCAGCCGGCGTCCGCCTGCTTCTGGATCTCGGTGAGCACCTGCTGGGCCGGCTTCTTCTCGAGCTGGCCCGCGAGCGCCTTGAACGCGGCGTCGGCCGACGACCATTTGGGATTGGTCGACGGGTAGAACTTCGCGCTCGGCAGCACATCGAGGAACGGCTTGAGCGACTCCTCACTCGACAGCTGCTCGGATCCCGACTTGGTGACGGGGAGGAAGCCCTCGGCCTTGACCCACGGCACGTAGACGTCGGCGCTGTAGACGTAGTCGAAGAACTTGGTGATGGCGTCCTTCTTCTTGCCGTCGTTCTTGAACGCCATGAGCTGGTCGGCGACGCCCAGCGTGAACGGCGAGCCGTCCTTGGTCGGGATCGGGACGATCGAGTAGTTCAGCTTCGGGTTGTTCTCCTTGATCTGCCCGACGGTCGGCGGCAGGCCGACCTGCATGCCGATCTTGCCCTGCACGAAGATGTCCATCAGCGGGGAACGGTTGGTCGAACCGGGGTTCTTCTGGGTGGCCCCGGCGTCGATCATCTTCTTGATCTGCTCGGCGCCCGGCAGGTTCTTCGAGTCGTCGATGGTGAGTTTCTTCTCATCGCCGAAGGATCCGCCGCCGCCCCACATCCAGACCGCGGCCTCGGCCTGCGCCTCCTCGGAGCCGAGCGGCAGTCCGTAGCCCGCGACGCCGCCGCCGAGCTTCGACACCTTGGTCGCGGCGTCGAGCAGCTCGTCCCAGGTCTTCGGCGCGGCCGAGACCCCGGCCTGCTTGAGCAGGTCGTTATTGACGAACAGGGCGCGCGCAGAGGCGATCCACGGCAGCGCGTAGGTCGTGCCGTTGAGCTGCTCGTTCTTGATGAAGGACTCCTGGAAGTCGCCGAAGGTGTCCTTCGAGGTCACCTCCGAGACGTCGTAGAGCAGGTCGTCGCCGGCGAAGCCGGCGAACGGGCCGCCGTTGTAGATGTCGGGGGCCTTGTTGCCGCTCACCTTGGTGGTGACGACGGACTCGAGGTTGTCCCAGGACTGCACCTCGAGGTTGACCTTGATGTCCGGGTACTTCTTCTCGAAGCCGGCGATCACGTCGTTCCAGAGCTTCTGGGTGTTGTCGGAGTAGCTCGGGACCAGCAGGTTGAGCGTGGTCTTCGATCCGGAGTCGCTCGATCCACCGCCGCTCGCACCGCCGAACCCGCAGGCGCTGAGCGCCAGGCTGGCGGAGGCCGCGAGCGCGATCGCGCCGATCCTCACTGACTTCTTCATGTGTGCAGTTCCTCACCGTTGATGGAACACCGCCACGAAAACCACGCGCCGGTGCGTGCTCCGCGCGCAGCCCTGCGCGCGGTTGTGCCAACGAGCACTCGTTCCGCACGCGGCCCCGCGCTCGTCTGCCCCTCATCTTCGGGGGCGATCGGATAATTCGTCAAGAAGGTGACCAAATTGTGACCTGTTGATCGTTCACGTGATCGATTCACGCAGTCACCTCACGATTCTCCGAATTCGCTCATTGTCTTGCGGGTTTTTGCGTGATTGAATCAGAAGCGATCATCTTTCACGCATGTCGCCACATCCTTCGGAGGAGCGCAATGACCGCCGCCCACACCCCCGGCGCCCACATGGCCGCCGAGATCGCCACCCAGCCCGAGACCTGGGCGCGCGCCGAGCAGATGCGCGCCGAACAGGCCCTGCTGCCCGCCCACGGCGAGCGCGTCGCCGTGATCGGCTGCGGCACCTCCTGGTTCATGGCGCAGAGCTACGCCGTGCTCCGCGAGCGCGCGGGCCGGGGCGTCACCGACGCCTTCGCGGCGTCGGAGGCCTTCGTCGACCGCGGCTACGACGCCGTCGTCGCGCTCACGCGCTCGGGCACCACGAGCGAGGTGCTGGAGCTCGTCCGGGACCTCAAGGCCGCGGACGGCGCCCCCCGCATCATCGGCGTGATCGGCGACCCCGATTCCCCGCTCGTCGACCTCGTCGACGACGCCGTGCTGCTGCCCTTCGCCGACGAGCAGTCGGTCGTGCAGACCCGGTTCGCGACCACCGCGCTCGCGCTCTTCCGCGCTTCCCTCGGCGAAGGCCTCGACGCGGCCATCGCCGACGCGGCGACGGCCGTCGCCGCGGAACTCGATCCCGAGCTGGTGGCCGCCGAGCAGACGAGCTACCTCGGCATGGGCTGGACCGTGGGTCTCGCGCACGAGGCCGCGCTCAAGATGCGCGAGGCCTCGCAGTCCTGGACCGAGTCGTACCCGTCGATGGAGTACCGCCACGGCCCGATCTCGATCGCGGCACCGGGTCGCGTCACCTGGCAGTTCGGGCCGGCCCCCGAGGGCCTCTCGGAGCAGGTCGCGGCGACGGGCGCCCGGTTCGAGACGAGTGCTCTCGATCCGCTCGCCGACCTGGTGCGCGCGCAGCGGGTCGCGCTCGCCCGTGCCCTCGCGCGCGGTCTCGACCCGGATCAGCCCCGCAATCTCACCCGATCCGTCATCCTGGAACCGTGACCCGATTGCCGAGCCTCCGCGCGGGCGAACCCGTGCTCGCCTTCGACGTGGGCGGAACGGACATCAAGTCGGGAGTCGTCGACGCGTCGGGCGCGGTGCTCGGCCTGCGGCGCACGACGACGCCGCTCGACCCCGGTGACGGGGCCGGCAACCCCCAGCGGATCGTCGCCCGGCTCGCGGAGCTGCGCGACGACTACCGCCGGGAGTTCCCCGGGATCCGGCCGACGGCCGCGGGCCTCCTCGTCCCCGGGATCGTCGACCCCGATCGCGGCATCGGGGTGTTCTCGAGCAACCTCGGGTGGCGCGACGCCCCGATCCGCGACCTCGCCGAACAGCGCCTCGACCTGCCCGTCGCGTTCAACCACGACATCCACGGCTCGAGCATGGCCGAGTACCGGCTCGGCTCGGCCGGGCGGTTCCGCGACGTCGTCGTCATGATCATCGGCACGGGGATCGCGGGCACCATCATCGTCGACGGCCGCGCCCACCTGGCGCAGGGCTACGCCGGCGAGTTCGGCCACTCGCCCGTGGCCGACGGTCCCGCGTGCGCCTGCGGCGCGGCCGGCTGTCTCGAGGCGGTCGCCTCGGCCGGGGCCATCGCGCGCCGGTACACGGCGGCCCGGCCGACGGGCGCCGCGCCCGCTTCCGGCGCGCACGATGTGCTCGCCCGGGCGCAGGCCGGCGACCCCGTGGCCGCAGCGGTCTGGGACAGCGCGGTCGATGCGCTGGCGCTCTCGTTCACCCAGATCGCCGCGTTCCTCGCCCCCGAGGCGATCATCATCGCGGGTGGCCTGAGCCGGGCGGGCGACGCCCTGTTCGCCCCGCTGCGCGAGCGTGTGGACCACCGGCTCAGCTTTCACCGACGCCCCGAGATCCTGCCGGCCGAGCTCGGCGAGGACGCGGGCCTGGCCGGGGCCGCGCTGTTCGCACGCGCCCGCGCGACGGACGGCGGCATCGCATGACCGTCGTGACCGTCACCCCCAATCCCGCGCTCGATCTGACCTGGCGCGCCGGACGCGTCGTGCCGGGCGGCAGCCACCGCGTGCCGGCCGCCGGGGTGCGCGCCGGCGGCAAGGGGGTCAACGTCGCGCGCGTGCTGCACGCGCAGGGCATCGACGTCCGAGCGCTCACGACCGCGGGCGGCGCCACCGGCCGGATCTTCGCCGACGAGCTCGCCGAGAGCGGGGTGCCGCACCGGATCGTGCCGGTCGCGGTATCCACCAGGCGCTCCGCCGCCATCGTCGACGAGACGCTCGGCGACACCAGCATCTTCAACGAGCGCGGCGAGAATCCGACCGCCGCCGAATGGGCCGAGCTCGTCGCGGCCGCAGACGAGGAGCTGGAGCGCGCCTCCGTGCTCGTGGTCTCCGGCAGCCTGCCGCCCGGCGCCCCCGAGGCGATCGTCGAGGTGCTCGTCTCGGCCGCGCACGGGCGCGGCGTCCCCGCGATCGTCGACACCTCTGGCTCGGCTCTGCTGCGCGCGGCCCGCGTGGGGGCCGACCTCCTCAAACCGAACCGCGAGGAGCTCGCGCACGCCACGGGCCTCGCGGACCCGATCGCCGGAGCCGTCGCCCTCGTCGAGCTCGGCGCGGGCGGCGTGCTCTGCTCGCTCGGAGCGGAGGGCATGCTGCTGATCGCCGGCCCGATCGCCGACGACGGCGCTCCCGCAGTGGCGCTGCGCGCCCGGCTCCCCGAACCGCTCGCCGGCAACCCCACCGGGGCCGGCGACGCCGCGGTCGCCGGCGCCGCCTCGCTCCTCTCCGCGGACGTCCCGATCCGCGACGTCGCAGAGCGTCTGCTGCGGCGCTCGACCGCGTGGTCGGCCGCCGCGGTGCTCGCCCCGCTCGCGGGTGAGATCGACCCCGCGCACGCCGAGCTCGCCGAACGCCTCGACCTCCTTCCCGTCCCCCTCTCCCTCCCCCGAACGGACCGCGCATGACCCTCGCACCCGCAGCCCGGCTCATCGCCGACGCCCGCACCGCCGGCACCGGCATCGGCGCCTTCAACGTCGTCCACCTCGAGACCGCCGAGGCGCTCGTCGCGGCGTCCGAGTCGTCGGGGCTCCCCGTGATCCTCCAGATCTCGCAGAACTGCGCCGACTACCACGGCGCCCTCGCCCCCATCGGGCTCGCGACCCTCGCGCTCGCCCGCGCCGCCGGGACCCCCGTCGCGGTGCACCTCGACCACGCCGAGCGGCCGGAGCTCGTCGACGAGGCGATCGAGCTCGGTTTCGGCTCGGTCATGTTCGACGGCGGGGCGCTCCCCTACGACGAGAACGTGCGCCTCACCGCCCGGGTCGCGGAGCGCGCGCACGCCGCAGGCGTGTATGTCGAGGGCGAGCTGGGCGAGGTCGGCGGCAAGGACGGCGCGCACGCACCGGGAGTGCGCACCGACCCCGCCGAGGCGCTCGCCTTCGTCCGCGACACCGGCGTGGACGCGCTCGCGGTCGCCGTCGGCTCGTCCCACGCCATGCAGCAGCGCACCGCCGCCCTCGACCTCGGGCGCATCGCCGAACTCCGGGCGACGCTCGACGTCCCGCTCGTGCTGCACGGGTCCTCGGGCGTGCCCGACGAGTCGCTCGATGCCGCCGTGCGTGCGGGCATGACCAAGATCAACGTGTCCACCCACCTGAACGGCTTCTTCACCCGGGCGGTCCGCGAGGCCCTCGCCGCGCAGCCCGACGCGGTCGACTCCCGCAAGTACGTGCGCGCCGGTCGCGCCGCGATCGTGCCCGAGGCGGCTCGCCTGCTGCAGCTCTTCGCGCTCCGCGACGCCTGATCCGGGAGAATGGCAGCATGAAGCGCTCCGACCGGTTCCAGTCGATCCTCGCCGGTCTCGCCGAGCAGGGCGAACTGCGCGTCGACGACCTCGTCGAGGAGCTCGACGCGTCGCCCGCGACCGTCCGCCGCGACCTCGACACCCTCGCATCCCAGGGACTGCTCACCCGCACCCACGGCGGCGCGCAGGCGCTCTCGGTCGCCTACGACCTGCCGCTGCGCTACAAACGGCTGCAGCGCGTCGACGCCAAGCAGCTGATCGCGGAAGCCGCGAGCGCGCTCGTCGGCGTCGGCGATGTCGTCGGCTTCTCGGGTGGCACCACCACCACGCGGATCGTCGAGGAGCTCTCCACGCGCGCCGACATCATGGTGAAGTCGCACACGCCGAACCTCACGGTCGTGACGAACGCGGTCAACATCGCCACGGAGCTCGCCACGCGCCCGCAGGTCAAGCTGGTCGTCACGGGCGGTGTCCTGCACCCGCGCAGCTACGAGCTCGTCGGCAGCTTCGCCGAGGAGGTCATCGCCTCGGTGGCGCTCAGCATCGCGTTCGTCGGGGCCAACGCCCTGGACGTGCGCAGCGGCGCAGCCACCCACGACGAGCGAGAGGCCGTGGTCAACCGGCTCATGGCGCAGCGCGCTGAGCGCGCCGTGCTGGTGCTCGACTCGAGCAAGCTCGGCCGCACCGCGTTCGCGAGCATGGGCGGCCCCGAGGTGTTCGACACCGTCCTCACCGACGCCGACGCGGATCCCGAGCAGCTCGACGCCCTGCGCGAGCGCGGCTACACGGTGATCGTCGCGGGCGCCGATGTCCGCGCGGCCTAGGCTGGCAGGCATGGGCAGCACCGTCATCCACTCCGCCGAACTCGTCGACGGGGTCCGGACCCCCGATTCCTGGATCCGCTTCGAGAGCGGCCGGGTCGCCGCGCGCGGCGCCGGCGGGAGCTGGCGCGATGCGGTCCGCTCGGCCGACGAGGTCGTCGACGCGAGCGGGCGGATCCTGGCCCCCGGGTTCATCGACCTGCACGGCCACGGCGCCGGCACGCGCGCGTTCGACGAGGCCGCCGACGACCCCACGGCCATCGCGGAGGCGCTCGCCGTGCACCGCGCGCACGGCACCACCCGCGCCGTGCTGTCGCTCGTCACCGCCCCAGTCGACGCGCTCGCCGAGCGCCTCCGCGCGATCCGCACCGCAGCCGCGGACGAGCCCATGATCCTCGGCGCGCACCTCGAGGGCCCGTTCCTCGACCACGACTTCCGCGGGGCCCACGATCCCGCGCTGCTGCGCTCGGCCGACGCCGCGGCGATCGACGCCCTGCTCGAGGCGGGCGACGGAATGCTGCGCCAGGTGACCATCGCGCCCGAGCACGAGGGTGCCGGCGAGGCGATCGATGCGCTCGTCGGCGCGGGCGTGCGCGCCGCCGTCGGGCACACCTCGGCGGACTTCGACACGGCGCTGCGCGCATTCGATCGGGGAGCCTCGATCCTGACGCATGCCTTCAACGGCATGCGCGGGATCCACCACCGCGCACCCGGCCCGGTCACGGCCGCGATGCGATCGCCCCACGTCACGCTCGAGGTGATCAACGACGGCGTGCACGTGCATCCCGACGTAGTCGCCCTCGCGTTCCACGGGGTCCCCGGACGTGTGGCGATGATCACCGACGCGATGGCCGCTGCGGGCGCTCCGGACGGCGCCTACCTGCTCGGTTCGCTCGCCGTCGAGGTGACCGACGGCGTCGCCCGGCTGACCGAGGGCGGCACCATCGCGGGATCCACGCTGACGCTCGATGCCGCGCTGCGCCAGGCCGTCGAGGCCTGCGGGCTACCGCTCGAGACCGCCGTCTCGGCGCTCACGCGCGTGCCCGCCGCGGCGCTCGGGCTCGGCGCCGAACTCGGCCGGCTGGATCCCGGCTACGCCGCGGACGCGGTGCTGCTCGAGGCGGACCTCGCGGTCGCGCGCACTTGGATCGCCGGCGCCTAGGCGGGTCACCCTCGATCGCGCGTGCGCTCGGTTCAGCTCTGCGGGTCCGCGGGAGTCTCGTCCGTCGCGGGCTCGGCTGCGGGCGCGGCCTTCTTGCCTCGGCCGGCGACGAGCATGCCGACGGTGATGCCGATCACGACGAGCGCGACGCCGCCGACGGCGATGGGCACCCAGGGCACCTGCGCCTCGGTCCGCACCACGGGCGCCGCCTTGGTCGACGGCTGAGCAGTGGCGCTCGGCGTCGGCGTCGCGCTCGGCGTCGTCGCGCCGACCGAGAGCGTGCAACCCGGCTCGACCGCTCCGGCGACGGTGATCGGGTCGAGCTCGTCGCCCGCGACGTAGTCGCCGTACTGCCCGTTGAACGCGGTCGCGCCCTCGGAGGTCAGCCGTACCTTCGCGTCCTTCAGCGAGAAGGAGCTGCCGTCGGCCTGCAGCGAGGCGGTATCGATCTTGCCGGCCCGCACCTGCGCGCTCTTCGGCGCACCGCTCTGCGCCGTGTCGGTCGCGCCGATGTTCAGCAGCAGAGTGGCGCTGCCGTCGGAGAACTCGATCGCGGGGTTCGCGAGGTCGAACTGCAATGCGCCGTCGTGCCCGGTGAAGTGCACGGCGCCGGTGAAGCTCACCGTGCCCGACGCGAGGTCGGTGCCGACGGAACCGGTGCCGTTCTTCCAGTGGAACTGCGGCGTCGCGTAGCTCGCGCCGTCACTCGTCTCCCACTTGCCGTTCGCGATGCTCCCGCTGATGTACGAGCGGAAGCTCTCCTTGACGCCCCAGCCGAACTCGGCCGACTGCACGGCGCACGCCGTCAGTCCGCCGTCGTCGGCCCGCGCGGGCTGCGCGACGGCGGGTGCGACCGCGAGCATCGCGCCGAGCGCGAGCACGGTTCCGCCGAGGACGGCTCGCAGGCCGAGGGGGCGACGAGAGGACTGGGTCACGGGATCCTGCTTTCGGAGAGTTCGAACGGGTCGGCTGCGGATGCCGGCTACCGGGCCACGTTACCGCGACGCTGCGCGATGACGAGTCCGACGAGGGTCGCGGCGATCACCAGCAGGGCGATCGCGCCGGTCCACCAGAGCCAGACGGGCGTCTCGCTCGAGACCACGGCGGGTGCCTGGTGCTTCTCGAGGGCCGGAGCCGGGGCGTCGAGCACCTGCGCGTCGGCGATCTGCAGGGCCTTCGTCTGACCGAGCTTCACGACGGCGCCGCGATCCACGCTGCCCTGCAGCGTGATCGTGTGGGTGCCGGTGAGGTCCTTCGGCAGCTTGCCGATCCAGCGCACCGTGCCCTGCGCGTTCGCGCCGGCGTTCTCGTCGAGCACGACGGGCTTCGAGTACATCACCACGAGGATGCCGCGCTCGCCCGGCGTGAAGCCGGTCGCCTCGAACTCGATCTCGCCGCCGGGCACGAGTTTGTCGGCCGGGGTGAGGATCGTGATGCCGCTCTTCGTCGGAGCCGAGTCCTTCGCGGTGCGCTTGGGGGTCTCGCCCGAGACGGAGGTGCTGCCGAAGCGCGCGCCATTCGCCGAACCGACGGTGAAGGTCAGCGGGTCGGCGCCCAGCGTGTAGCTGCCGTAGCTGAAGCCGCCCGAGACGGGCACGCCCGACCAGGTGACCTCGCCGTTCTTGCCGACGCTCTTCTGCGCCGCCGCGAGGTTCAGCGTGCCGAACACGCGGCCGCCGACGAGCACCTCGCCGCTGGTGGCGCTCGTGACGCGGATCGTCGGGTTCGCGACGCTCTCGCTCAGCGCGCCCTTGTGACCGGTGTAGTTGATCACGCCCGAGTACTGCACGGTGCCGGTCTGGGTCTTGGGGTTCCAGGATCCGCCGGTGACCTGCGGGAACACGTAGCCGCCGCGACCGCCGCCGACGCCCGAGGTGCTGATGCCGCCCTTGGCGATCGGTCCGGTCACGTAGTTCGCGAACGGGGTCGAGACGCCCCAGGTCAGCGAGCCCGCGAGCTGCGCGCTGCCGCCCGTCGGGGCCGGCTTCGGCTGCGGCTTGGGCTTCGGCTTGGGCACGGGCTTCACGACCGGCGGGGTGACGGGCTTCTCGCCCGACGCCGCACCCGCGGTGAAGGTGAGCGGATCCATCTTCGAGTCCTGCTGGAGGTACTCCTGGAAGAACACCTTCGCGCCGTCTGCGGTGAGCGTCACCGTCGCGCCCGCGAACTTCACCGCGCCGCCCGCGAGCGTCGACTGCTTCGCCGATGCGAGGTCGATCGTCGCGATGGTGAGGGCCTTGCCGTTCTGCTTCACCTGCAGCAGTGCGGTCTTGGCGTCGCGCACCTCGATGACCGGGTTCGCGAGGTTCAGGTTGAGCTGACCGCCGTGGCCCGAGAAGTTCACGTTGCCCGAGAACGGGATCGTGCCGGTGCGCTTCTGCGCGTCCCAGGTGCCGCCGGCGATCTGCTTGAACGTGAAGATTTCGACCCCCTTAGGGGTGATCGACCCGTTCGCGATCGGCCCGCGCACATAATCGCGGAAGGCCTTCCGCACGCCCCACTCGAGGCTGCCGGTGGCCGCCTTGGTGGGGAACACGACATTCCACTGATCCTCGGACACCGCGAGCTTCTCGCGCAGGAAGGTGCTGCTCGGCGTCGCCGGGCCGTGCGCCCGCCAGACGACGGCTTCGTAGTTCTTCGAGCGGTCGAGCTGGGCCTTGGTCAGCGAGACGGTCTTCGCGAGCGCTCCACCGGCCAGGTTCTGAGGAGTGATGTACTCGGCCGCGAGCGTGCTCTTCTCGCCCTGCTCGGGTTCGGACCCGGCCTCGACGACCGCGACGTACACGCCTGCAGGGGCCTGCTTCCCGGTGAAGCCGGTTCCGGTGAACGCGACCTGGAGCCCCGAGGTGTCGGCCTTCGCCACCTTCGCCGAAGCCTTGGGCGCGGGATCCGCGGGGAAGACCGCATCCCACTGCGCGTCGGTCACGGTGACATCGCCGCTGCCCAGGATGCGGTCGGCGGTCGGGTTGCCGTGCGCACGCCAGACGAGCACCTCGTACTGCTTCGTCCGGTCCAGTTTGGCCGTATCGGCCTCGAGCGTCGCCTTCGCCGCACCGTTCACGATGAGCTGTGCGGGCACGAAGCTCGCGGCCACGCCCATGTTGTCGCTGGTGAGATCGCCCGCGGTGCCGCGCTCGATGAGCGCGAAGTACGCACCGGCATCGCCCGCCTGGAGGCTCAGCCCGGTCGCGGCGGCGTCGATCGTCAGCCCCTTCGCCGTCGCGGCGGTGACGGTCGGGGTCACCTTCGCCGCGATCGGATCCGGGAAGATCGCGTTCCACTGCGCGTCGGTCACGGTGAGCGCCTGACGCGCGAAGGTCGACTCGGGAGTCGCCTCGCCGTGGGCCTTCCAGACGACGGCTTCGTAGCCCTTGGCGCGGTCGAGGCGCGACGGCGGCACGACCAGCTGCTTCGCCAGTGCGCCCTCGACGATCTGCTGAGCCGGGACGTAGGCGTATGCCGCGGTGGTGTCCGAGTTGGTCCCGGGAGCGGTTCCCGTCTCGACGACGGCGATGTAGACGCCCAGCGGCGCGACGTCGGGGGTGAGACCGGTTCCTGCGAAGTCGACCGCGAGGCCGTCCTTGCCGGCGTTCGACACCTTCGCGCCCGCCGTCGGCGAGACCGGGTCGGAGGTGAACTGGAGCACCGCCTTGGCGTCCTGCGAGCGGTCGTCACGCGCGGTGTGGTCGGCGATCGTGTAGACCGCGGTCGAACCCTCCTTGGGCGAGACCTGCATCTGCACCGTGAAGGATCCGTCGGCGCCGAACGGGGCACCGTACTTGCCGCCGACGGCCTTCGCGCCCTTCGTGCATCCGGCGTTGATGAAGTCGAAGGTCAGCTGCTCGAGCGGGATGTCGGTGCAGAGCGTGACGTAGATCGGCTTCTGCGGGTCGTAGCCCTCACCGGTCACGGTCACGGTGTCGCCGTCGCGCAGACCGGTCGAGGGGGTGACGGTCAGCTTCGGAGCCTTGACCGGGAACACCGCGTTCCACTGGTCCGCGGAGACGGTGACGGGGATCACCAGGACGTTCGTCTCGGGAGAGGGGTTCGTGTGCCCCTTCCAGACGAGCACGTCGTACTGCTTGCTGCGATCCAGCTTCGCGGCGTCGATCGCGAGCGCCTGCGCGGCTTCGCCCGATGCCGGGATGGAACGGATCCACTTCGCGCCCGCGACGGTCGCCATGGTGGCGGAGTCCGCAGTGCCCCGCTCGATCAGTCCGGCGTAGACGCCGTTCGGCAGTGCCGTCGGGTCGAGATGCGCCAGCGCGACATCGATGCCGAGCCCGTCGACGGTGGCGGAGGTCACCTTGGCGGTACCCGATGCCTTCTCCGGGAACACCGCGTTCCACTGCGCTTCGCTCACGGTCACGTCGCCACGGCCGAGGATCCGGTCCGGGGTGGCGTTGCCGTGGGCGCGCCAGACCAGCACCTCGTACTGCGTGCTGCGATCCAGCTTCGCGGCGGGGGCCACGAGAGTGGCCGTGGCCGCGCCGTCGACGATGCGCGCCTTGGTCACGTATGCGACGGCCGCTCCCATGTTGTCGCTCGAGAGCGAGCCCTCGGTGCCGCGCTCGATGAGGGCGGCGTACACGCCGGCGTCAGCGCTCTGCAGCGCGATGCGGCCGATCGCGACGTCGACGGTGAGGCCGGTCTCGGAGGCGTCCTTCACGGCCGACGCGACGGTCGCCTTCGGAGCGACGAACGCCACGGGGGTGAACGTCTCGAACGCGGCCGCGGTCGCGCCGCTGCCCGAGTATGTCGCGACGCCGTAGGTGCCGCCCTCGATGGCCTTGGCGTCGTCCTTCGACACCTTCAGCGTCGTCTCGAACGTGCCATCGGCCTTGAGCTCGATCGCACCCGCGGCAGCACCGCCGATGGTGCCCATGCTCTCGGCGGGCACGGCCCACTTCTGATCGAACGCCTTGCGGGTCGCTGCCGCGGCACCGGCGGACGGCTGCCACTTCTCGGCGAAGGAGCCGAACACGACGTAGGTCCCCGAGAACTTCCCTGCGAGCGGCGGACGCTTACCGGTGGTGTCGGGCTCGCGCGGCGTGAAGCCGGTGCCGCGCACGGTCACCTCGGTGGTCTGCTCGGGATCCAGGCCGGTCGTCTGCGACACGGTGACCTTGGGCGTCGGGGCCGCGAAGGTCACGGGCGTCAGCGTTTCGAACGGCGCGTACTTCGCCCCGCCGCCCGGGTACGTGACGACGCCCCACGAGCCGTCGGTGATCGCTTTGGCGTCGTTCTTCGAGACCTTCAGCACGGTCTCGAACGTGCCGTCGGCTGTGAGCTCGATCGCACCCGCGGCAGCACCGCCGATGGCGCCCATGCTCTCGGCGGGCACAGCCCACTTCTGGTCCACGTTCGACCGGGTCGCTGCCGCGGCGCCGGTGGAGGGCTGCCACGCCTGCGCGTACGAACCGAAGGCGACGTACACACCGGTGAACTTGCCGGCGAGCGGCGGACGCGTACCGCTGGTCTCGGGAGCGTGCGGGAAGAAACCGGTGCCGCGCACGGTCACCTCGGTGGTCTGCCCGGGATCCAGACCGGTCGTCTGCGACACGATCACCTGCGGAGTGGCGGGGATCAGATCATTCCACTGCGCCGGAGTCAGGTCCACGTTCGCGCGGGCGAGGATCGTGCTGGCGTCGGGCTGCGAGTGCAGCTTCCAGACGAGCACCTCGTACTGCTTCGAACGGTCGAGGTTCGCGACCGGCGCCGTCAGCGCGAAACTGGTCTCACCGCTCGCGACCGTCGGGAACGGCTGCGCGAAGGCGGCGTAGCCGCCACCGCTCGAGACGTCGGCCTCGCGCCCGCGTTCGATGAGCCCCGCATAGACCTGCCCGTCGGGCAGGCCGGTGCCGGTCACCGCGAGCCGGAGCCCGTCTGCCGCGCTGGTCCCGGTCACGCTGGTGGTGATCGAACCGGTTGCGGCGGGCTCTGCCGCGGCGGGCGCCTGCTGCGGCGCAGCCTTCGCCTCGGTCTTCGGCGCCGAGGGAGCCGCGGGCGTCGCGGCCGGCGATTCCGTGGGGACGGTCGGCTCCGCCGCGGGCTCGGTGGCGGGCGTCTGCTCCGCGGGCTGCTCCGCCGCGGGAGTCGCCGGAGCCGGCGCCTCCCCGGTCTCGGCGTATGCCGCCGTGGATCCGAGCAGCGCACCGCTCGCGATCAGCGCGCCGGCGAGCGTCGCGGAGACGACGCTGCGCAACCGGTGGCGAACCGGGACGGGGGTGGAGGCAGACATGACTGTGTCCTTCGGTCGGGGATGGACGCATGGCGCTCGAAATCCCCTGAGATCACGCCCGGCGGAACCGGGCGACGAGCGCCACGCGGATCCAACATCGGATCGAAGTGAGGTTACCCTCACCTAACTACCCCTCTAGTCTGATGAATAACATCAGATGTTGCAAGCCCGGGGCATTTCCCAGGCTTCGGCGTGTTCGCTCGCAGCGCCTCTCCGCACCCTCCTCCCCCTCGGATCCGAACCGTAGAATGGGGACTCACCAGCGAACGGGAGAGCGAGAATGGGCGAGTCCGAGACCTCAGGCGACTACCGGGTGCAGCGCAGCGACGCCGAGTGGCGCGAGCAGCTCTCCCCCGAGGAGTACGCGATCTTGCGCCAGGCCGCGACCGAGCGCGCCGGGACCGGCGAACTGCTCGACGAGCACCGCGACGGGCTCTACCGCTGCCGGGCCTGCGGCAACGAGCTGTTCGTCGCGGGCACCAAATTCGATTCCGGGTGCGGCTGGCCGAGCTTCTACGAGAGCGTCCGCCCCGAGGCCGTCGAACTGCTCGAGGATCACAGCCTCGGCATGGTGCGCACCGAGGTGCGCTGCGCAGCGTGCGGATCGCACCTCGGCCACGTGTTCCCGGACGGATTCGGCACGCCGACCGGCGACCGCTACTGCATGAACAGCCTCGCCCTCGACTTCGAGGCGGGCGCCAAGCCGCAGGCCTGATCGGAGCCCGGGCACTGACGGGGCTCAGGGCCGGGGCCGTCGCCGGTTCCCGATGTTCGACGCCGCCACGGCCACGGCGATGAGCGCGACCGCGGCACCCGCGATGAGGCCGGGCGTAACGCCGTTCGCGAGCGGCAGCCCGGCTTCGAGCGCCACCGACGCGATCAGCTGCCCGGCCACGTTCGACATGCTCAGCAGCAGCACGCCCGCGGTCCGCACGAGCACCGCGGCGACCGCGATGAACAGGGTGCCGATGACGCCGCCGATGTAGAACCACGGCTCGCTCGGCCAGTGCGCGGGCCAGCCGCGCACCGCGAGCGATATCGCGGCGGCGATCCCGAGCATCGTGGTACCGGTGACGAAGTTGATGAACGTCGCCGTGATGGCGCTGTGAGCGGCGGACCGAACGAGTCCGTTGACGGCGGACTGCCAGGCCATACCGACCCCGGCGACGACGGGCACCACGACGAGCCAGATGGGCGAGCCGGGCCGCAGATCCGCCCACACGGTGAACACGACCGCGACGATCGCGAGCACGGTGCCGATGACGCGCGCCGCAGTCGGATCGACGCGTCCGCCGGGTCCGAGCCCGACCCGGTCCATCACGAGTCCGCCGCTGATCTGCCCGGCGACGATGCCGACAGTGAACAGGGCGAGGCCGAGCGCGGGCGCGACGAGGCCCTGGCTGAGGACGAAGAAGCCGCCGCAGGTGCCGCCGAGCAGGCCCCACACGGGCAGCTCCCCCGCACGCACGGTGCGGGCGACCTGCGTGAGGCCTCGGCGGGCGGACGGCGTGCAGAGCAGCACGACGCCGATGATGACGAGACCGGAGCCGAAGGAGACGAGTGCCGCGAGGAAGCCGTTGTCGATCTCGCGGCTGAGGCCGCCGTTGACGCGCGACTGCACGGCCACGAGCATGCCGGCGAGCCCGGAGCCGAGGAGGGCCGCCCACACGGGGAATCGCGAGTTCGTCTGCGTCACCCGCCCACTCTAGCCTTCGCCGTGCCGGGCGCCTGGTGCGTGCGCGTGGGCGCGGGCGGGCGTGCGCGCGGGCGAGCGCGTCCGCGCACAGGGTCTCCATCGAGTGGCGGCAAAACACTCGAATCGCCCGCTGTTCCAGCGGTTTGCCGCCACTCGCAGCGCATCATCGCGAGTGCCTCCCCCCGGGATCGCCCGACGCGCGCCACGGAAGGAGCCCCCGCAGCGCCCGGGTTTCCGGTGCGCCGGTGTGTTCCGTGCGCCTGGCGGGTTTGGCGGGAGCGGTCCTCGCGAACGCGCCAGCGTTCACGAGGACCGCGGATGGATCGGCGCACGGAACTGCACCGCCGCCGGCACCCGGGAGAGCAACGTATGGAGCCCGGCCCTCGCTTCGCTCCGTGGCCGGCGCCCGTGGGCGCCGCGGCTCTGCGACGAAACGCTGGCGCGTTTCTTACTGGAGCCGCCTGTCGGACTCGAACCGACCACCTGCGCTTTACAAGGGCGCTGCTCTACCAGATGAGCTAAGGCGGCATGCGGCGGCCCGTGGGACCGCCTGAGGGGCGCCCCGTTCGGGGCACCCCTCGAGCCTAACGGCTACTGCTTCTTGGCGCTGTCCGCCGCGTTGGCGTCGAGCTCGGCCTTCAGCTTGAGGATGTAAGGCTCGAGTTCGCCGTCGCGCTGCGGCACCCACTGCTTGCCGTTGATGATGACGGTCGGGGTGCTCTTGAGGCGCTGCGGATCGCCGGCCTTCTGCAGTTCGCCGGTCTGCGGGTTGGCGACGAGCTGGGCGCCCTTGGCGAGGCCGAGGATCTGGTTCTCGAGCACCTGCTTGGTGTTCTGGTCGATGAACTTCTTGAAGGTGCCGTCCTGGACGCAGTTCTTCAGGGTGTCGTCGACCTTCACGCCGGCCTTCTTGGCGACGTCGAGGAGCTGCGTGTCGGTGAGGCCCGGGGTGCCCTCCTGCGGCTGCTCGTCCTTGCTGAGGAGGAGGTTGTGCAGCTTGAACGCGACGTCGGGCTGCTCCTGCACGACGCAGCTGAACATGTTTGCCGCGCGGGTGGAGTACTTGGTGCCCTGCGACGCGTTGTCGAGGAAGTTCAGCGGGTAGATGCGCAGGGTGATGTCGCCGGAGCCGACGTAGTTCTCGAGCATGGTGCCGTAGGTCTGCTCGAACGCGCCGCAGGCGGGGCACATGTAGTCGGCGTAGACCGTGACGTCGACGGGCGACTTGCTCCAGTCGACCTCGGGCGCCTTGCGCTCGGCGCCGGCCGCCAGCGCGGGGGTTTCCTTCACCTTGAGGTCCTTGATGAAGGTGACGCCGCCGGAGGCCATGTTCTTGGGCCCGGGGCCGGCGGGCGCGTTCGCGGTCGTAATGACGAGACCGATGATCGCGAGGATCGCGACGACGCCGACGACGATGCCGCCCTGCAGGAAGAGCCGGTTGCGCTTCTCGCGCTTCTTCTCCGCTTCGCGGGCCTGGCGGGCCTGCTCGCGGGCCGCCTGTCGGCGTTCGTTCTTGGTCGGGCGCGATCGTGCGTCGTCTGCCATTACCGTCTCCAGGTTTCAGCCGGCGTTCCGGGGTGGTCGCCGATCATGGATCTCGTGTCTACTTCTTCTTCGCGCGGCGCTGGGCGCGGTTCACGGGCGCCGAGCTGTTGACCGGCTGGCCGAAGGCGCCGCGCTGCTGCGGGGCATCCGCTTCGTCGGCACCGGCGCCGTGCACCTCGGTCTCGCCGCTCTCGCTGGGCGCGGAGTAGCTGAGCTGCGACTCGTCGGTCGTCTGGGGCGTTTCGAGTCCGCCGCCTTCGAGGTGGACGTGGTCCTGGGGCCCTTCGGCCGGACGGACCTGCACTTCGAGGTTGTAGAGGAGCCCGAGGGACTCTTCTTTGATCTGCCCCATGGTGCTCTGGAAGAGGGTGTAGCCCTCGCGCTGGTACTCGACGAGCGGGTCGCGCTGCGCCATGGCGCGGAGGCCGATGCCCTCCTTGAGGTATTCCATCTCGTAGAGGTGGTCGCGCCAGCGGCGGTCGACGGTCGAGAGCACGACACGGCGCTCGAGCTCGCGCATCGCCTCCTCGCCGAGGGCCTCTTCGCGCTTCTCGTAGGCGACCTCGGCGTCGGAGAGGATCTCGCGGCGCAGGAAGGCGCGGTCGACACGGCGTCCGCCGGTCTCGGCCTGCACCTCGTCGACGGTGATGGCGACGGGGTAGATCTGCTTGAGATCGTTCCAGAGCGCGTCGAGGTTCCACTCGTCGCCGGTGCCGTGAGAGTCGAGGATCGCGTCGATGACCTGCTCGCGGAACACGTCGATGCGGTTCTCGATGTCTTCGCCGTCGAGGATCTGCGCACGGTCCGTGTAGATCGCCTTGCGCTGGCGGTCGAGGACGTCGTCGTACTTGAGGACGTTCTTGCGGATCTCGGAGTTGCGCTGCTCGACCTGGCTCTGCGCGCTCTGGATGGCGCGGGTGACGACCTTCGATTCGATCGCGAGGTCGTCGGGGAAGCTTGAGCGGTTCATGAGCGCCGCGGCGGCGCCGGAGTTGAACAGGCGCATCAGGTCGTCGGTGAGCGACAGGTAGAAGCGGCTCTCGCCGGGATCGCCCTGTCGGCCGGAGCGGCCGCGCAGCTGGTTATCGATGCGCCGCGATTCGTGGCGCTCGGTGCCGAGCACGTAGAGCCCGCCGGCTTCGGTCACCTTCGCGGCCTCGGCTGCGACGGCCTCCTTGACCGCGGCGAACACGTCGCCCCAGGCCGCTTCGTAGCCGTCGGGGTCCTCGTCGGTGGAGAGGCCGCGCGCGGTCATCTCCTGCACGGCGAGGAACTCGGCGTTGCCGCCGAGCATGATGTCGGTGCCTCGACCGGCCATGTTGGTGGCGACGGTGACGGCGCCGAGGCGGCCGGCCTGCGCGATGATCGCGGCTTCCCGGCCGTGGTTCTTCGCGTTCAGCACCTCGTGCCGGACGCCGGCCTTCGCGAGGAGGCGCGAGAGGTACTCGCTCTTCTCGACGCTGGTGGTGCCGACGAGGACGGGCTGGCCCTTCTCGTGGCGCTCGGCGATGTCTTCGACGACCTGGGCGAACTTCGCCTCTTCGTTCTTGTAGACGAGGTCGGGCTGATCCTTGCGGAGCAGCGGCTTGTTGGTGGGGATGGGGACCACGCCGAGCTGGTAGGTCGAGTAGAACTCGCCCGCCTCGGTCTCGGCGGTACCGGTCATGCCCGAGAGCTTGTCGTAGAGGCGGAAGTAGTTCTGCAGGGTGACGGTCGCGAGCATCTGGTTCTCGGCCTTGACCTGCACCCCTTCCTTCGCCTCGATGGCCTGGTGCATGCCCTCGTTGTAGCGGCGACCGGCGAGGATGCGGCCGGTGTGCTCGTCGACGATGAGCACTTCGCCGTTCAGCACGACGTAGTCCTTGTCGCGGGTGAACAGGGCGTTGGCCTTGATCGCGTTGTTGAGGAACGAGATGAGCGGGGTGTTGACCGACTCGTACAGGTTGGTGATGCCGAGGTAGTCCTCGACCTTCTCGATGCCGGGCTCGAGCACGCCGACGGTGCGCTTCTTCTCGTCGACTTCGTAGTCGACCTCGGGCTTCAGGCGCTTCGCGAGCCGCGCGAACTCGGCGAACCAGCGGTTCGCCTCACCCGATGCGGGGCCCGAGATGATCAGCGGGGTGCGGGCCTCGTCGATGAGGATCGAGTCGACCTCGTCGATGATGGCGAAGAAGTGCCCGCGCTGGACGCGCTCCTCGGAGGTCGAGGCCATGTTGTCGCGCAGGTAGTCGAAGCCGAACTCGTTGTTCGTGCCGTAGGTGATGTCGGCGTCGTACTGCTTACGGCGCTCGGTCGGATCCTGGCCTGCGACGATGCAGCCCGTGGTCATGCCGAGGGCGCGGAAGACGCGGCCCATGAGGTCGCTCTGGTAGGTCGCCAGGTAGTCGTTGACGGTGACGATGTGCACGCCCTTGCCCGCGAGGGCGTTGAGGTAGGCGGGCATGGTCGCGACGAGGGTCTTGCCCTCGCCCGTCTTCATCTCGGAGATGTTGCCGAGGTGGAGATTGGCGCCGCCCATGATCTGCACGGGGAACGGGTTGAGCCCGATGGTGCGCTTCGCCGCCTCGCGGACCGCGGCGAACGCCTCGGGCAGCAGGTCGTCGAGCGTCTCGCCCTTCTCGAGCCGGGCGCGGAACTCCTCGGTCTCGCCGCGCAGCTCCTCGTCGGTGAGCGCCGCGAACGACTCCTCGAGCCCGGCGACCGTCTTCGCGATGCGCTCGAGCTTCTTCAGGGTGCGGCCTTCGCCTACGCGAAGGATCCGGTCAAGGACAGTCGCCACGTGTTGTCTCCTGTGGGGGTGTGGCCCGGTCGCCCGCGCCGCTTCCGTTGCCGAATTGTGACAACTCACTCAGCTTAGCAAGGGCGCTGAGAGGTCGCCTGCGGGTTCCTGTGAAGACGGGGCGGGGCGGCCGACCCGAGAGTCGACCGCCCCGCCCCGCCCCGTCGTGCGTCAGTCTGCTTCGTCCACCAGGTGGATCACGCCGTAGTTCCAGCCCTTGCGCCGGTAGACCACGCTCGGCTTCTGCGAGCCGTGCTCGATGAAGAGGAAGAAGTCGTGACCCACGAGCTCCATCTGATCGACCGCGTCCTCGATGCTGAGGTGCTCCGCCGGGAACTCCTTGGATCGGATGACCACGGGCGAGTACGCCTCTTCACCGCTCGTGCCGTCGGTGACGACGGGCACGGATCCGGTCGCCACCGCTTCGATGACCTCGAGCGGTGCGGGGGTGAGATCGACCGACTGGAAATCGTTCGCGGCGGCCTCGCCGAGCGAGACGCGACCGCTGCCGCGGTGGACCTTGCGGCGGTCCTTCACCCGACGGATGCGCTCGAGCACCCGCCCGTAGGCGATGTCGAAGGCGGAGTACTTGTCGGCTGCGGCCGACTCGGCCCGGATGATCGGGCCGGGACCGTGAATCGTCACCTCGACGCGATCCCCGTGCTGCGGACTTCGGTCGCTGAGCCGCGATACCCGCACTTCGAAGGACCTCGCCTTCGGAAGCAGACCGGCCACCTTCTCCGTCTTCGCGCCCACATAGGATTCGAACCGGTCGGTGATGCCGACGTTGCGTCCGTGGATGTTCACGTCCATGGTGACCTCCGTAAAGGGATCAGGCGGGTGGCCTTCTGCCTGGCGCACCGTTACGCCTTTCAGGCACCCTACCGCTTCCGCGGGCCCCGCTGCCACCCGGTTCAGCGTTCTCTTCGACAACGCAGATCGAAACCGCGGAAACCGGTCGGGCGCCCGCCCGTTCGAGCGCTTCGGCGGCCGCCGAGAGCGTGGCTCCGCTGGTGCAGACGTCGTCGACGAGCACGACCGCCCGGCCCCGGACGCGCCCCGCATGGGACCGCCGAACCCTGACCAGTGCCGCATTGCACCGCCGCGCTGCGCGATCGAGCCCCACCTGGCTGCGCCGTCCGCGCGTGGTACGGAGCGCCCGCAGCGCGAGCCCGGTCCCGCCACGAGGCGGGCACCGCCGGAGCGCGGTGCGGATGACGGGTTCGAGGTGCCGGATCCCGCGTTCCCGCACGCGCGCCGGTCGCGAGGGCACCGCCACGACGAGCGGCGGTTCGGGAGCCGCCGCGATCGCCGCGCCGAGCACCGGGCCGAGCCGGGCACCGAGCGGTTTCGCGAGGCCGACCCGGCCCGCGTGCTTGTAGGCGACGAGCCCGGCGCGGAGGGCACCGTCGTAGCGCCCGGCGGCGCGCAGTTCGAGCGCCGTTCGCTCCGGGCGCGGGAGCCGACGTTCGAGCGGTCGCGGAGCTTCGCCGTCCCGTCCGCGGATCTCCGCAAGGCAGGGCTCGCAGCACACGCGATCGGGTGCGCCGCAGGCGACGCAGCTGCCCGGCCAGAGCAGTGCGAGCAGGTCGGAGAGGAGCGCGTTCCATCGTGCGCGGACGGAGAATTCTGAGGTCATGCGCCCAGCGTTCCGCTCGGGGGACGCCTGCTTCCCACCGCACGCAGCGCGCGATCGGGATCCGGACAGAACACGCGTCCGCGCACGCGGTGGAGGACGACCCCGAGGTCCGGGTTCAGCCGACCTTCGCGAGCACCTGCACGTCCTCGAACTGCGGCTGCCAACCGATCCCCTGACCGGCGAAGAGCCGCCCGTCCGCGTTGAGCACGCGCAGGAACGCCTTGCTGCCGCCGCCGCTCAACCGGGTCGCGCCGGCGACCGATCCGGACTCGGCGGAGAACTGCCTCGGCGCACCGATCGTCACCTTCCCGGCCTCGCCGACCCGCGTCAGCACCGCGAAGTGCTGCGCGTCGCTCCAATCCAGGTCGAGGGGTGCACCGGTGGCCCACATCTGCTCGGGCCCCTGCGCGGTGATCGCGCTCGGCTTCCCGTGGGCGTCGCGAACGATCCCGCTGACCCGCACCGTGCTGCCGTCGCCGTCGGCCAGCAGCATCGCGAGCCGGACCCCGTCGGGCGAGATCCGGATCCCGACCGGCCGCAGCCCGGCGGCCCAGGGCACGGCGAGGGTGATCGGGTCCTCGCCCGGCTTGACCGCGATGATCGATCCTCCGACCCCCTTCGCGCTGCTCCAGACGTAGCCGAAGCGGTCGATCGACGGGTCGAGCGGCTGCGAACCGGACGTCGGGATCTCGATCTCCTGAGCGCCGTCCGTCCAGGTCAGAGTTCCGCCGGACCGCACCACGGCCGAGCTGCGGTCGACTGCGACCGTGACCGCGTCGGGACGCAGCTCGGCGATACGCGATCCGAGTTTCGGCAGCGCCTCGACCTTGCCCGCCAGCAGACTGCCGAAGGTTCCGTGGGACAGCACGAGCGTGTTGCGCGGATCGGCGGTCGGGGTGCCCCCGTCGCTCCAGCCCACGGCGGAGCTCTCGATCAGCGAGCCGTTGATCGAGAGGTCGAAACGGTTCACCCCCTGCACCGACTGCAGGCTCGCGGCGAGCTGGCGGAGGATCAGCTGGCGGGCGCCGTGGTCCGCGGAGGCGGCCTGACCCGTCAGGTCGATCTTCGCCGTGCCGTCGAGCACGGTGACCGAGTTCGCGACGAGGCCGGTTCCCTCCGGGAAGGCCGTGCGGATCGCCCCGCGCAGTTCCTCCGACGGACCGCCGAGCAGCGCGTTCACGACCTGGGTCGCCATGCCCGGACCGTTCAGGAACCACCGGGTCTCGGTGATGAGCCGGTCGTCGGGTGAGAGGAACGAGATATCGCGCGGCGCCCACACCGTCCGGAACACGTTGCGGTCGAGGATCACGCCCGCCGGAGCGGAGGCGATGCGCCACTGCCCGTCGACCTTGGCGAGTTCGAAGCGCACGTCGCTCGTCGCACCCGGTCGCGACGGAGTGAGCACGCCGCGCTCATCGACGGTCGCGATACCCGGCAGCGAGAGCACGGCGACGTCGTCCTCCTCGGAACGGTAGGGCCGGGCGCCCTCGTAGACGAACACCCCCGTGGAAGGATCCCACTGACTGGAGTACTCGGGCGTGAGGAATTCGCGCGCCACCCGGTAGTCGTCCTGACTCGACGAGGCGGCGTTGACGAAGCCGATCACGACGTCCTTCTGGCTCGCGCCCTTCGCCGGTCCCGGCGGAGAATACGAGACCAGCTGATCGCCCTTCGTCAGGTCCGAGAGACCGACGTTGACCGGCCCCGACTGAGGGATCGCGTTGCAGGCCGCGAGCAGCAGCGCGCTCGCGGCGATCGCCGCGATTCCGACCATGCGCCCGACGTTCCGGATCCGCCCCGTCATCGCCCCTCCTTCTTCACGCGTCGCTTCGGCCTCCGCAACCAGCCCCCGGTGGCTTGGGGGTCGCCGGCGTCGGGCACCACGTCGTCGGGCACGAGCGGGATCGGCGACACGAAGCTCGCCGTCCCCTCGCGCCTCGGCAGGGTGAGCCGGAAGTTCGATCCCTCACCGGGTCGCGACCACGCCTCCAGCAACCCGCCGTGCACCGCGGCGTCCTCCCGGGCGATCGCCAGGCCGAGGCCGGTTCCGCCGAGCGTGCGCTTGCGCGAGGGGTCCGCGCGCCAGAAGCGGTCGAACGCGTGCGCCACATCCTCGGTGTTCATCCCGATGCCCCAGTCGCGCACCGAGATCGCGACAGCCGCCGCGTTGGAATCGATCGTGACCACGATCGCCTTCCGCTCGCCGTGCTCGATCGCGTTGCCCACGAGGTTCGACACGATCCGCCGGATGCGCCGCGGGTCGACCTCGATCGGGCTGTAGCCACCGATCGCGCGGACCTCGATGAGTCCGTGCGAGAGGGACTGCAGGCCGTCGACGACCTCGCGGGTGAGCGACACGAGGTTCGTCGGCTCGGTCTCGATGGTGATGCGCCCGGCGTCGTAGCGCGAGATCTCGAGCAGGTCGCCGAGCAGCTGCTCGAAGCGCTCGACCTGGTTTCCCAGCACCTCGAGCGCGCGCTGCTGCGAACCCGTGAGCTCCGGCCCGTCGGGCGCCGCGGTCGGCGCCTGCAGCACCTCGCTGGCGAGCCGGATCGTCGTGAGCGGAGTGCGGAGCTCGTGCGAGACGTCCGAGACGAAACGCTGCTGCATCTCGGACACCTGGTCGAGTTCGTCGATGCGGGCCTGCAGCGTGTCGGCCATGTCGTTGAAGTTCGCCGACAGCTCGTCGAAGTGCTCGTCGTTCTGCAGCGGCATTCGTGCTCGGCTCTCGCCCGATGCGAGGCGGCGGCTCACATCGGCTGCGGCGCGGATCGGTCGGAACACGATGCGGGCGATGATCCAGACGAGCGCGCCGATGAGCAGCATCAGGATCAGTGCGGTCAGCACGAGCGTGCGCTGGATGAACCCGAGCGTGCGCTGCGTATCGGCGAGGCTGTACCCGATGAAGAGGTCGTAGTTGCCCGTGCCCGACGGGAAGGTCAGCGTCGACGCGACCACGATGCCGGGCACCGGCTCCCCGCTGGCCGAGTGCAGCGTGACCGCTTGCCAGTACTGGGGCTGGTTGCGCGACATCACCGCGTCCGAGAGCTCCGCGGTGATCGCGTTGACGAGGTCGGGCGAGGTGTTGCTGTCGAGCGGCGCGTCCGCCAGGGGCGTCTGGTGCGGCTGCCGCCGGACGTAGATCATCTGGCTCGAGGTGGTGTCGCCCACCGTGGCGCGCACCGAGTTGGCCAGCGACGAGAGGGCGCTCCGGTCGGCGGCGTCGGATCCGTCGAGCTGGCTCTGCGCGGCGAGCGTCGCCCGCGCGGCGTCCTGCAGCACCTGATCGCGCCGCGAGGAATAGAGGTCGTCGCCGATGCTCGCCAGGATGTAGGTCCCCGAGATCAGGATCATGACGCCCGTGATGAGACCCGTGTAGGTCATGGTGCGCAAGCGGAGCGACCGGCGCCAGCGGGCGCGGAACGGCCCGAGCACCGGCTGGCTGGCCCGGATCCAGCGGATGCGCGCGCGTCGCAGCCACCGCCCGAGCGCTGTGCGTCCTCCCGCCATGTCGACCCGCTAGGCGTCGGAGATGCCGGCGCGGTACCCCACGCCGCGCACGGTGGTCACGATCGCGGGGCGATCGGGATCCTGCTCGATCTTGGCGCGCAGACGCTGCACGTGCACGTTGACCAGTCGCGTGTCCGCCTTGTACTGGTAGCCCCACACCTTCTCGAGCAGCACCTCGCGGGTGAACACCTGCTGGGGCTTGCGCGCCAGGATGACGAGCAGATCGAACTCGAGCGGGGTCAGCGGGATCACGGTCTCGCCGCGACGCACCTCGTGGGCGGCGACGTCGATGTCGAGGTCTCCGATGCGCAGACGCTCGTTCGCCTCCTGCTGCGGTTCGCGGAGGCGGGCGCGGATGCGGGCGATCAGCTCCGCCGGGTTGAACGGCTTCACGACGTAGTCGTCGGCCCCGGCCTCCAGGCCGCGCACCACATCGGTCGTGTCGGTGCGGGCCGTGAGCATGATGATGGGGACGCCGGACTCCGCACGGATCCGCGCGCACACCTCGATGCCGTCGATGCCGGGCAGCATGACGTCGAGGAGCACGAGGTCCGGTCGCGAGACCCGGAAGGCTTCGAGGGCTTCGGAACCGTCGGCGGAGTGGTCGGTGAGGAATCCCTCACCTTCGAGCACCATGCCGAGCATCTCAGCCAGCGACCTGTCGTCGTCAACCACCAGAATCCGCGCGCTCATGCACCCATTATGTCTGGTCGGCGATGCGGTTTCGCCGATATCTCCCGAGGAATCCGTGCCGGTGTCCGGAAACCGGGCCCCCCGGGCCCGCCCCGCTGAGGGCCGGATCAGAAATGTTCGAAGCGGCCGGGCAGCAGATCCCACGGATCCTGCCCCAGGTATTCGCACACGGCGAGGTAGACGCAGCGCCCGACGAACAGTGCGCGGTGCTCCTCGTCGTCGATGTGCAGGCCCCGCGCGCGCTGGATCGGCATGCGGAACAGCACGATGGACCGGGCTCGCCGATCGATCGCGTAGAACTGGGGATGCTCGCTGTCGCCCTGGCCGCTCGGAGCGGTGGCGTAGGCGAAGCGCACGCCTCGGAGCTCGTCGGGGAACGCGGCCTGCAGCACCTCGAGGGCGGCGCGCGCATCGATCTCGAAGCGGACGACCCGCGCGTCGGGGTCTGGGAGCGAGGGGCCGGTCAGGGACGACCGGATGGGGCGGCGGCCGTGGCGGTGGCGGCCCGCGGCAGAGCCCCGCACCGGGACCGGCTGAGAAGGCCGCTCCCGGCCGGATCGTGAGCGCCCGAACATGCCGCCAGTCTAGGCCACCGTTCCGAGGATCCGAGCCTACGCTGGAGACGATGAGTAGCGCAGCTCCCAGCGAAGAGACCCCCGATTCGAACACCGAAGGCGGTACCCCGTCGCGCGAGCCCGGCCCGGGCGACCGGCTCTGCGCACGCGTCGCATGCGGCGCGCCCGCGGTCGCGACGCTGACGGCCGATTACAGCGGCAGCGTCATGGCCGTCGGTCCGCTGAGCCCTGAGCGCACACCTCCCGCGCTCGATCTCTGCGCCAGGCACCGGGACCGCCTCTCCCCGCCCGCGGGCTGGACGCTCGTGCGTCACGATCCCGGACGCGAGCCGCAGGAGCTCAGTCGGTGAAGACCGTGATCGTGCGCGCCCGCACCTCGCCGGGCATGATCGGGTAGCCCGCGATCCCCGAGCCCTTCACCACGCGGACTCCGGCGGACACCGGCTGATCGCTGATCAGCTGGGCGTTCTTCGGCGCCCGCGCGATCACCGCGGCTCCGGCGGGAACCGAGACCGTCGAGGTCTGCTTGCCGTCTCCCTGACCGAGCGACACGGTGGCCGTCGAATCGCCGTCGTTCGCGATGACGAGCTGCCCGTCGGCGACGATCGGAACCGCGACCGTGGTTCCGGCGGCGACCTCTGGGGCCGGCGCGAACCAGCCGCCGTCCGAGAATCCCCCGGCCGAAGCGGTGCCCAGCACCCCGCCGACCACCGGAACGTCCGAGGTGACGACCACTGCGGTCGCGTCCGCCGGCCACTTGGCGACCTTCAGCTGCCCGAGCGCACCGGCCTTCAGCTTGACCGTCCCGAGCTCGACCGCTCCGCCCTTGGGACGAAGCGCGCGGACGGTCGCGGTGCCGCCGTCGCGTCCGGGGGCGAGGACGCGCACGACCATGCCGGAGGAGTCCCCCGCGCTGCCGCCGTCGCCGTCGCCGTGCATGTCCTCGCCCGAGATGTTCGTCGGCCCGGGGATCACGAGCCGGGTGCTCGGTGCGAGCTGCCGAGTCTCGATGTCGGCGACCTTGGGCGAGAGCTGCTCGGTCTGGGAGAGCCCGAGCGCCGCGGTCACCGAAGCGCCGGTGCTCTCCACCCGGACCGCAAGGCCGTCCCGGCCGGGCGCGAAGCCGTTGAGGGCGACCGTGCGCTCGGCGCCGGGCGGCACCAGCACGCCCACGGTCTGCGACGAGGCGACCTCGCCCGCGGTATCGAACAGGCTGAACTTGACGGTGGCGGGAACCGTGTTCGGGTTGCCGACGGTGACCGTCGAACTCGACCCGAGCGCCGTCGACCCGCCGACGAGCCACTGCTCGTTGGCCGGCTCGACGCACGCGGTCGCGGTGAGGCCGCGCAGCGTGGCGGTGTCGAGCGTCTGGGTCTGCGCGGCTCCCAGCGGGTTGGCGCCCGACGCGCGCAGCACCATGGGGGCCGTGCCGCCGGGCACGTCGCGCTTCAGTTCGGATTTCTCGTCCGTCGAACCGACCTGCGTCACGGCGGCGGTGCCGGTCGGGACCGCGGCATCGGGGGTCCGCGGGTTCGCGCCGAGCTCGGCGAACGATCCCGCGCACACGATCGAGCGCACGGCGTCCGCCTGCGTGCTCGCGGTGACGGAGAGCGGAGCGTTTCGCACCGTGGGGAGCGACGCGGAGGTGACGAGCACGGTACCCGCCGCCGCAGCGCCGAGCACGATCAGACCGGTCGCCGCGCGGAGTCCGCCGCGCAGGGCGCGCTGGGCGTTGTTCATCGCTTCTGCTCCTCGGGTCCGTCTTCGTGTTCCGCGTCCGCCTCCGCGCCGACCGCCGCAGCGGGCTCGGGATCGTCCGAGGGCCCGGTCTCCGGCTCAGGATCCGGCTCGGTCCCGGGAGCCGATTCCGCCGCAGGCGCAGGCTCAGGCTCGGACACGGGTACCGGCTCCGGCGCGGAATCCGGCTCCGGCTGCACCGGCGGCTGGATCTCGGGCATCGCATCGACGCCGGGATCCGGAGCCTCCGCCGGCTCGGGAGCGCTCGCCTCGGGCGTCACGGCGAGGCTCGGCCCGGTCCCGGGCTCGTCCCCGCGGCGGCGCTTGGGCTTCTTGCGGCGCTCGGGGCGGTCGACCACCTCACCGGTCGGCAGAGCGAGCAGCAGCATCGCCAGCAGCACGATCGCCTGCGCCCACCAGATGGTGGTCGCGCTCAGCGAGGTGCCCGTGAGCTTGCCGTCGGAGTGCGAATCGCCGCCGTCCGAGGCGGCCTGGCCCTCGACCCGCCAGAGCAGTCCGTGCGCCGTCTGACCCGCGCTCGAGAGCGTGGTCTGCTGGTCGAACGCCGACTGCAGCAGGCCGCGCTCGCCGTCGTCGCCGCCCGCGGCGAGCAGCACGAAGCCGATGCGCTCCTTCGCGAAATCTCCGCGCAGATCGGGGCCGCCCGTGCTGGCGAGCCCTCCGACGAGGCGACCGAGGACGCGGTCCTCGGCGGTCAGGCTCGGAGCGCGCTCCGCGGTGCGGACCTGGTCGAGCCGCACGCCCGTTCCGGTGACGAGCTCGGCGCGGACCTCTTGGGGTCCGGTCGCGGTGAGCACGAGCGTGCGGATCTCGGGGTCGGTGGCGCCCGCGGCCTGCACGATGGCCGGCATCTGCGCGTCGGCCGAGCGGAGCCCGGTCTGGTCGGTCACGAGTCGGACGGCGAGCGGAGCGACGGCCAGCAGCGCCGCGACGAGCGCGACGGCGACGAGCGGACCGGCGGCGCGACGCAGCACGCTGCAGCCCACCGCCGCGAGGCCCAGGACCGAGAGCCAGTAGAGGGCGACCCCGGATCCGGTCCAGAGCGCCACGCTGTCGGGCCCCTCGACCAGCAGGTGCAGCTGCGCCGCACCGATCGCGGTGAGGAACCCCAGGGCGCCGGCCAGCGCGAGCAGCAGCGTGACCGCGATGCGTCCCGTGAGAAGTCCCAGTACGGCGAGCAGCGCGATCGGGGCGAGCAGCACGCCGACGAGCAGGGTCGCCGGCGCGCCCCCGAGCCCCATCGCGTCGAAGATGCCCGACCAGCCTTCGAGGCCGAACGCCGGGAATCCGAGCATGAGGTGCCAGGTGTTGCCCGGCTGATAGGCCGGGGTGATCCCGGGATCGAGCAGCAGGTCGATCGGGCGGCCTGCTGCGAAAGCGGCGATCGCCTTCGGCGCGAAGAGCACGACCGGTGCGATCGCGGTCGAGAGGACCCGGGCGATCCCGCGCAGCGAAGTGCAGAGTCCGACGATCAGCAGCAGCAGCGCCGCGGGGATGAGCACGGGCGCGCAGGCGAGCACCACCGCCGCCAGGAGCGAGGCGGTCCCGGCCCAGCTCCACGATTCCCGGCACCGGGAGGCCGCGAGCAGCAGCCAGGGCAGCGCCACCGCGAGGATCAGGGTCGGCAGGCGGCCGGAGGAGAGCGAGCCGAGCAGCACGGGGCTGAGCGCCCAGCCGAGGCCGAGGAGCACGCGTCCGGCGCGGGATTCGGTGAGCTGCGCGCCCCAGACCCAACCGCCGAGCGCCGAGAGCGGGATCGCGGCGATGAACATGAGCACCACGATGTGCGAGGGGTTCCAGAAGGTCAGGCTGCCGAGCACGGCGAGCACCCACGCGAAGGGATCGGCCGGCACGCCCTCGTGCATGAAGGTGTTCCGCCAGAGCTCGCCGATGGGGCTCAGCGGCGCGAGCGCGCCGCCGACCAGGCTGGTGCGGCTGAGCGTCCACCAGCAGAGCGCGACGGCCGCGAACACCGAGACGATGAGCACGGTGAGCCCGCCGCTCGAGATGAAGTGCAGCTCGCGGCGCTGGCGTCCCTGGGAGGCGAGGATCGCCTCCCGGTCGATCATGCGTGCGGTGCGCACCGCCTTCGGGTCGATGCGGAGCGGCCGCACCGCGGCCCAGCCCGCGCTGCTCGCCGCGCGGATCCTGCGTCGCGACGCCAGGATCGCGCCCGGGCGGAAGAAGACGGTGAAGGCCGCGGCGAACTCGCCGAGCATCTGACCGGGCTGCTCGCGGATCAGCGCCCAGAACACGCGCGCGATGCCGAGCAGCGGGAGCCCGAGCCACATGACGAAGGCGAGGAATCCGGGCGCGTAGGCGATCCGCCGGTGCAGGTGCGCGGTGCGCGCCTGCCGGTGGGCCGTGCGCATCACGGAACGGCGACGGTCGATCCGGGGGCCTGCGACACCGCTCTGCGCGAATCGGATCCGGGACTCGGGCGACACCACGACGCGGTACCCCGCGAGGCGGGCGCGTACGCTGAAGTCGAGGCCGTCGTCGAAGACGGGAAGCGCCGGGTCGAAGCCGCCGAGCTCGGCCCACGCGTCCCGTCGTGCCAGCATGCCGACGGGGCCGACGCCCAGCACGTCCTGCAGGTGATCGTACTGCTGCTGATCGAGTTCCTGACGCCGGAGCATCCAGCGGGACCCGCTGCGGGTGAGGCTCTGCCCGAGCTCGATGATGCGTTCGGGGTGATCCCAGTCGACGAGCTTGGGGCCCGCGATGGCGACCGAGGGCGCGCGCTGCACCGTCGACAGCACCCGCTCGAGCGCGGCGGGCTCGGGAGCGGAGTCCTCGCTGAGCAGCCAGAACCACTCGTCGTCGCCCGCGGGCTCCGGCAGCGTGTCGATCGCGCGCTGCACGGCCTGGCCGAAGGACAGCTGACCGGTGGTGGTCACGACCCGCTCGGGTCCCGCGGAGGCGAGCTGGCCCGCGACGCGCTCGGACCCCCCGTTGCTGACCGCGATGACGCGGTCGGGTCGGCGCGTCTGCGCGGCGAGCCCCGCAATGGTCTGGTCAAGCCATTCGCCGCCCTGCCGGGCGACCAGGATGGCGGTCACTCTGGTGCGCATATCGGAATCAGCCTAGGCGGGCATGGGGCCCGCGACGATCCGCCATGCCGGTGAGCGGCGAGCTCACAGGGAGGAGCGGCCGGATCCGGTGGCGAGCGCGGGAAGGCTAGATGGCTTCGCGACGGAGGCGGCGACGTTCGCGCTCGGAGAGCCCGCCCCAGATGCCGAAGCGCTCGTCGTTGGCGAGCGCGTAGTCGAGGCACTCGGAGCGCACTTCGCAGCTTTCGCAGATGCGCTTGGCCTCGCGGGTCGATCCGCCCTTCTCGGGGAAGAACGCTTCGGGGTCGGTCTGCGCGCAGAGCGCATCCGACTGCCAGGCGAGAGTTTCGTCCTCGGAGGGGCGGACGCCGGGAACCCCGAGGAATACGGGGTCGACGAACCAGTTACCCGGAACCGAGGTGGGGGAGGTATCAGACATCTGTGCTTCTCTCCCTTCCCGAAAACCGTCGCGTCAACCGACGCCTCGAATCATTACACCGGTGTAATTCGATGAAGTCAAGCCGAAGAGTCTAAACCCTCAAGTGTTACTTGAGGGTCTGCGACACGCTCGCGCCGCGTCCCGCCCAGCCGCGCCCGACCGTCGCGAGGAACACCTCGCCGGTCCCCGTCAGCTCGATCGGGTCGCCCGCCGAGACGTACAGGGACTGCCCCCTGCGCAGGTTCGCGACCTCCGCGAGATCCGCCTCCGGGCGCTCCACCCGGGCCCGCCCCTCGGTCGCGATCAGCACGAGCGGGAACGGCGCCTCGATCACGGCGCGGTCCGTCGCGTCCCCGACGGGCAGCCCCGGCTCCTCGGGTTCGCGCAGCCGCACCCGCATCAGCCGGAAGTCCGGGATGTCGGGTTCCCACGACCGCACCCCCGGAGCGGGGTTCCCCGCGACGCACCGCGGCTCGTCCAGCTCGCCGAGGTCGACGATGCGGGTGAGCTCCGCGATGTCGACGTGCTTCTGCGTGAGCCCCGCGCGCAGCACGTTGTCCGACGCCGCCATCACCTCGACCGCGATCCCGTTCAGATAGGCGTGCAGCTGGCCGGCACCGAGATAGATCGCCTCGCCCGGAGCGAGACGCACCAGGTGGAGCAGCACCGAGACCAGCACTCCCGGGTCGCCGGCGTGCGCGGCGACGAGGCCGCGCAGCGCGGCGAGGCGATGGGCATCGATCCCCTCGATCGACGCGGAGCTGCCCCGCACGACATCGGCGAGCGCCTGCCCGGCCGAGTCCACCTCGGGCGCTCCGCTGAACGCCCAGGCGAGGAACGCTGAACGGCGGCGAGCACTCTCTGCGGCGGGATCCCCCTCGCCGACCGCCGTGCAGTGCTCGGCCAGGCCGGCGAGCGCGCGGCCCGCCGCGGTTCCGGATCCGCCGGCCGCTGCGGCGAGCGCGCGGTAGTCGTCGCGGGCGGCGGCGAGCGGGCGGAACCCGCTCAGCGCGCTCACCTCGCCCAGTGCGACCAGCAGCTCGGGCTTGTGTCCCGGGTCCCCGTAGTTGCGCTCCCTGGCGTCCAGCGGGATCCCCGCGGCCTCCTCGGCGGCGAACCCGGCCGCGGCCTGCGCCGCGTCGGGATGCACCTGCAGCGAGAGCGGCGCGCCGATGGCGAGCACCTTGAGCAGGAACGGGAGGCGGTCGCCGTCGACGCCGTAGCGGTCCGGGTCGCTCGCGATCAGATCGATGAGCGTGTGCGCGACGGGGGTCGCCTTGGCCACGGAGGCCGGGCTGCCCGGGTGCGCGCCGAGCCAGAGCTCGGCCTGCGGCTCACCCGTCGGAGCGGTTCCCAGCAGCTCCGGCAGCGCATCGCGGGAGCCCCACGCGTAGTTGCGCGGAGTGTTCCGGATGAAGATCAGCACGTGCGTCGCCTCCGACGAATAGGGTCCTGGCAGCGGGCATGGCTTACCATACCGTCTGTGGCAGAGACGAAGACCAGGCTCGGGGTGAGCGCTCACGCGATCGCCGTCTTCCTCTTCACCTTCGGCGGCAACGCGGTGCGGAATCTCGTCGGAATCCCCGCGTATTTCGCAATCGCCGGCGTGATCGTCGTGGTCAGCGTCGTGCTGTTCGTGCGGCTGCGCCCGGCGGACTTCCGTTGGTACCGTCTGCCCGCTCCGCTCTATTGGTTCCTGGGCGTCGCGCTGGTCTCGATCGCCTGGTCGCAGTACACCGCCTGGTCGGCGATCGGCGTCGCCGTGCAGCTCGCGACCACCGCCGTCGCGGTGGTTCTGGCCTTCGTCCTCAGCTGGCACGAACTGCTGCGCACCCTCGCGTCGGCGTTCCGCTGGCTGATCGGGCTCTCGATCCTCTTCGAACTGTGGGTGTCGGTCTTCGTGCAGCACCCGGTCGTGCCCTGGTGGATCGAACCGGGGCCCGACGGCAAGTTCTCGAAGCTCACCTGGTGGAGCCGCGACCTGCTGTTCTCGGGCGGCCCGATCCAGGGACTGCTCGGCAGCTCGGTGCTGTTCGGGTTCCTCGCGCTGCTCGCCCTCATCGCCTTCGGCATTCAGCTCCGCGCGGGTCTCGTGCGCCCCGTCGCCGGCTGGTTCTGGGTCGTGCTCGCGTTCCTCTGCATCGTGCTCACCCGGAGCGCGACGGTGTGGGTGGCGTTCATCGCGGTCGCCGCCGCGCTCGCCTTCGCGCTCTGGGCCCGCCGCCGCGGACCCGAGGGCCGCGTGCCCGTCTACCTCACGGGCCTCGCCCTCGCCCTCGCCGGGGTGCTCTCGGTCGCCTTCGCCCGCGACACGGTCTTCGGCCTGTTCGGCAAGAGCTCGGACCTCACGGGTCGCATCGAGATCTGGCAGAAGGTCATCGATCACGGATCGCAGCATCCCTGGGTCGGGTGGGGCTGGGTCAGCTACTGGCCCACCTGGATCGAGCCCTTCGCGAGCCTCGACACGAAGGTCGGGCTGCCCGTGCCGAGCGCGCACAACGCCTGGCTGGACGTCTGGTTCCAGCTCGGCCTGCTCGGCGTGCTCGTGTTCGCACCGCTCGTCGTACTCACCCTGCTCCGCACCTGGTTCCGCGCCGTCGATCAGCCGCGCCGCGGCCCCGGTGCCGCGCTGCCCTACGCGACCAGCGCGCTCTGGCCCTTCCTGATGATGATCGCCCTGCTCGTGCAGTCCCTCACCGAGAGCCGGATCCTCGTCGAGAACGGCTGGCTGCTGCTCGTGATCCTCGCGGTCAAGTCCCGTGTCGACTTCAGGCTTCCCTCGCCCGATACCGAACCCGCGATGCTGCCCTGGCGGCGCGTGCCGATCCCGAGGGAGACCCCGGGTGCGACCGCGGTGCGACCGGATCGGGCCCCGCGATGATGCCGGTGCAGGAACGCCTGCCGGCGCTCCGGGCGGACGCGCGGATCGAACGGGACGCACTGCTCGAGCAGCGCGGTCGCATGGGCGAGGATCCGGCGGAGTCGATCGAGACGCTGCCCAGCGTCGACGTGCTCGTCGTCCGCGCCGTGCGCGACGAGCTGCTCGAGGAGCAGGGCCGCATGGCCGAATTCGCGCTGACCCGGCTCGCCTCACGCGGATCGGGCCCGGACGCCGCGATCCACCGTCGCAACGCCGACCGGGTCGAGTTCGAACTGATGCGCGAGGTCGCCCGGCTCTGCCCCGAGCTCACGCTCGCCGTCTGGGAGTGCACTGCCGCTCTCGATCTCGACCGTAGGCCCGCCGAGGCCTGATCCGGCGCAGCCGGTCCGACGAATTGCGCGGTCGCCCGGCGCCGACTTGAATGGTGCAGATGTCCAGCCAGCCAGGAACCGCACCCGCGCTGCGCGCCCGCGGTTCGGCGCGTGCCACGACTCCCGTCCGTACCGACATCCAGGCGCTCCGGGCGATCGCCGTCGGATTGGTGCTGCTGGGCCACCTGTGGCCGTGGCACGTGCCCGGGGGCTACATCGGCGTCGACATCTTCTTCGTCATCTCCGGGTTCTTGATCACCTCGCACCTGCTGCGCGAGCACGACCGGCGGGGCACGATCTCGCTGCCCAAGTTCTACGCGCGCCGCGCGAAGCGGCTCCTGCCGGCCGCGCTGCTCGTGGCGGTCGCGTCGCTCGCCGCATCGCTCGTCTGGGTGCCTGCCGAGCGCTGGGAGCGCATCGCCCGCGAGGTATTCGCGGCGAGCGCCTACTTCGAGAACTGGATGCTGGCCCTCACCTCCGTCGACTACTCGGCGCAGAGCGAGGCCGCGACCCCGGTGCAGCACTACTGGTCGCTGTCCGTCGAGGAGCAGTTCTACCTCCTCTGGCCCGCCGTCATCCTGCTCGTCGGCTGGCTCGCCGCGCGCCGCGGCGCCCGCGGAGTGCGACCGGCCCTGCTCGCGGCCACGATCGTGCTCGGGCTCGGCTCGTTCGGATTCGGCCTCTGGCTCACGGACGTCGACAGCTCCGTTGCCTATTTCCACACGCTCGTCCGCGGATGGGAGTTCCTCGCCGGCGGCCTGCTCGCGTTCGTCGGGACCCGGATCGAGCGTTTCCTCGCTCGGCGCGGCGGCGACGCGCTGCGCGGAGTCGCGCACTGGGCTGCTCTCGCGGCGCTCGCGTTCGCCGCGTTCCGGTTCACCCCCGAGACCCCGTTCCCCGGCGCCTGGGCCCTCATCCCCGTCTCGGCGACCGCGCTGCTCATCGCGACCGGATCCGACGCGCCCGCGTGGTCGCCGCTGCGCTGGCTGGCCTGGCGCCCCGTGCAGTACGTCGGCGACATCTCCTATTCGCTCTACCTCTGGCACTGGCCGTTGATCGTGATCCTGCCGTTCGTGCTGCAGCATGAGCTCGGCACGGTCGCGCGCGTCGGCATCCTCGCGTTGAGCGTGGTTCTCGCGGCGGCGACCAAGCATTTCGTCGAAGATCCGGGCCGCTCCCGACTGTTCACCGCGGCGCGTCCCCGCGTCCCCCTATCGGCCTCTCTGGCGTCGGTCGTCGTCGTCGGGATCGCTGTGCTCGGCGTCGGCTGGGCGGGTTCGGCGGTCCAGCAGCGCGCCGCGCAGCAGGAGCGGGAGCTGGCGTCGTCCGACTGCTTCGGCGCCGCCGCCCTCGCACCCGATGCCGGGCAGCGGTGCGGGGATCCCTTCGGCCCCGCGAAAGTCGCCCCGGGCGGTGAACGGAACACGCCCTGGTTCGCGCCGGAGGAGTGCGTGCTCGCGCCCGAAGGCCGGCAGATCATCGCCGACGGGAAACCGAGCTTCGTCGAGTGCTCGTTCGGCGGCGCCGGCTCGTCCTCCCCGGTCACCGGCCCCGGCCCCCGCCCCGCGTCCGACGAGGTCTGGCTCGTCGGAGACTCGCACGCGGAGCACTGGAAGGGCGCGGTCTACGACCTCGCTCGCGGCAACGGCTGGACCGTGCGCAGCACGATGCACGGCGGCTGCCCCTTCGTCGAAGCGCCGTTCGTGTCGTTCAAGGGCGCGGCGACGAAGAAGGCCGCGTCCTGCGCGGCGTGGAACACGGACGTCCGCGAGCGCCTGCTCGCCGCACCGCCCGCGCTCCTCCTCGTCTCGCTCTGGGGCAGTGCGGAGGAGATCGACGACGGCACGGGGCGGTCGCAGTCGCAGCAGTACGCCGACGGCATCCGCCCGCTGTTCGACGAGCTCGCCCGCGCGGGCACACGGATCGCGGTGATCCGCGACATCCCGAACGACGGCCCCCGGCTCGGTATCGACTGCGCCATCGCGAACGGCGAGCGCGCCGGAGGGTGCCTGGCACCGAAGCCGGAAGCGCTGCGGCCGGATCCGCTCGCGGAGGCCGCCGCGAGCCTGCGTCTCCCGAACGTGCGCGTGCTCGATCTGACCCCACGATTCTGCGCGCCGTCGCGCGGCTCCGGCGCGCCCGTCTGCAGCGGCGTGATCGGCGGGGTGCCGGTGTTCTACGACCGCGACCACCTGTCGCGCAGCTACGCGAAATCGCTCGCGGGACCGCTCGGCCAGGAGCTCGCCCGAGCGCTGCGGAGCCCGGTGCGACCGCCGAAACCCGAACGGTAATCTCGGCACGGTACGATGCCGTATCGTCGCGGCCCGTCCGCGTCGCTGGACGAACCCGAAAGGTCGCGTACTCCCCCGATGCCCACCACCCTGCAGCACATCGTCTTCCCCGAGAACCGGGACCCCGACGTCCTCCCGCTCTATACGGACCCGGAGACCTGGTCCTCGATCGGCGGGGAACCGGTTCGGTTGAGCTCGGTCGCGCACATCGACGACGTGCTGTCGCGCGACAGCGTACGCGTGCGCAGCGGGCAGCGCGTCTCGTACGGCACCTACTTCAACGCGTTCCCCGCCGCCTACTGGCAGCGGTGGACCGTGGTCGACTCCGTCGCGCTCACGCTGCGCGTGCGAGGCGCCGGGACCGCGATCGTCTACCGGACCAATGCGGGCGGTGCGCAGCAGCGGGTCGACTCCCGTGAGTTCTCCGGCACCGGCTCCGACGTCGAACTGCGTTTCGAACTGCCGCTCAACAACTTCGGCGACGGCGGCTGGTACTGGTTCGACCTGATCGCCGGAGAGTCCGATGTGACGCTCGCCGGCGGCGATTGGAGCACCGACGCGGAGCCCACGTCGACCGGCCGTCTGAGCCTCGGCATGACCACGTACAACAAGCCGGACTACTGCGTGGCGACGCTCGAGAACATCGCGGGCAACCCGGCGCTCGTCGACGCGATCGACCGCATCTTCCTCGTCGACCAGGGCACGCGCAAGGTGCGCGACGAGGCCGGCTTCGACGCGGTCGCGCGCCGGCTCGGCGAGAAGCTCGCCGTGATCGAACAGGGCAACCTCGGCGGGTCGGGCGGGTTCTCGCGCGCCATGGCCGAGACGCTCGACCGCCCCGATTCCGACTTCCTGCTGCTGCTCGACGACGACGTCGAGTTCGAGACCGAGAGTGCGCTGCGCGCGCTGCAGTTCGGCCGGTTCAGCCGCGAACCGACCATCGTCGGCGGGCACATGTTCGATCTGCTCGACAAGCCCGTGCTGCACGCCTGGGCCGAGGTCGTGCGCCCGGGGCCCTTCATGTGGGGGCCCTCGTTCCCCGAACAGAGCCGGCACGACTTCCGCGCGAGCAACCTGCGGCAGACCCCGTGGATGCACGCGCGCCTCGACTCGGACTACAACGGCTGGTGGATGTGCCTGATCCCGAAGCGCGTGATCGCAGAGGTCGGGCTCTCGCTCCCCGTCTTCATCAAGTGGGACGACGCCGAGTACGGCCTGCGCGCCCGAGAGCACGGGTTCCGCACGGTCTCGCTGCCCGGTGTCGCGCTCTGGCACGTGTCGTGGCTCGACAAGGACGACACCCAGGACTGGCAGGCGTTCTTCCACACCCGCAACCGCATCATCGCCGGTCTGCTGCACTCGCACGAGCCCAAGGGCGGTCGCATGCTGCAGAACAGCGGCCGGCAGGACCTCAAGAAGCTGCTCAACATGCAGTACTACGCCGTGCAGCTCGCGGTCGACGCGTTGCGCTCGGTGCTCGACGGGCCGAACGGCCTGCACGCCGACATCGGTAAGGCGATGCCGCGGGCACGCAGCGTCGCGGCGGAGTTCCCCGAGACCCGCGTGTACCGCTCGGGCGATCCCGAGACCCCGGTCGCGCGCGGCGGACGCGCGCTGCCCCAGCTCGGCGAGCAGCAGTCCCCCGCAGGCGTCCGTCTGGCGCTCTTCACGCTGAAGGCGACGCCGAAGCACTGGCTCCGGAACGGCGACGAGCGCAACGCGCCCGAGCCCGAGCTCGAGTACGCCAAGCGCGACGCGAACTGGTGGCGGGTCCCCGGACACCACAGCGTGGTCGTCGGCACTGCCGACGGTGCCGGCAAGGCCTGGTATCGGCACGACCGCGCCAAGTTCCGCCGGCTCCTCAAGGAGAGCCGCGCCCTCACCCGGGAGATCTCGCGCAACTGGGATCGGCTCGCCGCCGAGTACCGTGCCGCGCTGCCCGAGCTCGTCTCGGTCGAGGAGTGGCGCAAGACCTTCGAGGGGCGCTAGCGGCGCAGCGCGCCTCACTCCCCCGCCGCGTGCTCCACGAGCGGGAGCACGCGGCTCGAGAAGTGCGTGCGCATCGCGATCGACGACGCCGTGCGCGCGACGCCGGGCACGAGCGCGATCCGGTCCAGCACGCTCTGCAGCTGATCCGCGTCGTGCGCGACCACGCGCAGCTGCATGTCGGCGATGCCGGTGACCGTGTACATGTCGACGATCTCGGGGATCGCCCGGGCGAGCGCCGCCGCGACCTTGTCGTGCCCGACCTTCTGATCGATCTCGACCTGGCAGAACGCGGTCAGCGCATAGCCCAGCCCGCGCGGATCGATCCTCGGCACGATGCCCTCGATCACGCCGCGCTCGTGCAGCCGCGCCAGCCGGCTGATCACGGTGCCCCGGGCAACGCCGAGCCGCCGCGCGCACTCCAGCACGGGAAGCTGCGGCGAGTCGGTCAGCAACCGGATCAGGGCCGCATCGAGCTCGTCGATCCGCATCGTCACTCCTTCGTCGTCGGCGTCCTCGGCTCGGCCCCGATCCTGCCCGCTTCGCCCCGGATCACGCCGGGCCGGGACAGGCCTCGGGTGAGCCGCGCGACGAGCAGCAGGGCCAGGGTGAGGCCCAGCGTCAGCAGCAGCTGCGTCCGCGCCCCCTCGTTGAACATCGCGAGCACGATGATACCGGCGAGCAGCACGAGCGCGGCGCCCGAGAGCCAGGGGAAGCCCCACATCCGCATCGGCAGCTCCTCGCCCGCGGCATCCGCTCGGTGGCGCAGGATCAGCTGCGCCAGCGCGGTCGCCGCCCACATCACGAGCAGCGTGGATCCGACCACGTTGAGCAGCGCGGGCAGCACCTGCTCCGGCCAGATCCAGTTGAGGATCACGGTGACGAAGCCGAACGCGACCGAGGCGAGCACCGCGAAGCGCGGCACCCCGCGCTCGCTCGTGCGCATGAGGACGAACGGAGCGAGCCCGCGCTCGCTGAGCGAGAAGATCATGCGCGAGGCGCCGTAGATGTTCGCGTTCATCGCCGACAGCAGCGCGACGATGACGATGAGGTCCATCACGAGGCCGACGCCCGGGATCCGGAGCGTATCGAGCACAGCCGAGAAGGGTCCAGCGAGCACCGACGCGTCGTTCCAGGGCAGCACCGCGACGATCACGAAGATCGAACCCACGTAGAACACCAGGATGCGGACCATGACCTCGCGCACGATCCGGCGGATGTTGCGGGCGGGGTCGTCGGACTCGGCCGCCGCGATCGCGACGACCTCGGTGCCGCCGAAGGCGAAGACGACGATCAGCAGGGCGCCCGCGATGCCGGTGATCCCGGTCGGCGCGAATCCGCCGTGGTCGACGAGGTTGCTCACGCCCGCGGCCGGGGAACCGGGGATCAGTCCGACGATGGCGAGCACGCCGACGACGAGGAACGCGATGATCGCGGCCACCTTGATCGTGGCGAACCAGAATTCGAAGCGCCCGTAGTTGCGAACGCCGAGCAGGTTCACCGCGGTGAGGGCGACGACGAAGATCAGCACCCAGACCCAGTCGGGCAGTCCGGGGAAGCGGTGTGCGACGATGCCCGCGGCACCCGTCGCCTCGGCCGCGATCACGACGACGAGCTGGATCCAGTACAGCCAGCCGACCGCACTGCCGACGCTGCGCCCCATCGCCTTCTGCGCGTAGGAGCTGAACGCGCCGGAGCTCGGATTGGCCGCGACCATCTCGGCGAGCATCGCCATGACGAGCACGACGAGGGTGCCGGCGACGAGGTAGGAGACGATGACGGCGGGACCGGCGATGCCGATCGCCTGACCGGAGCCGACGAAGAGGCCGGCTCCGATGGCGCCGCCGAGACCCATCATCGAGATCTGCCGTCGCGTGAGGCCTGGCTGGAGGCCCTTCGTCGTCGTCGTGATGGTGGGCACCTCGGTCATGCGAGCACCCCCTCGGCCTCGGCGGCGGCCCGGGTGGAGGCCGGTCCTCCGACAGCGGCGGCGAGCGCCGCGGCGACGCGGTCGGCGTCCTCGGCGTTCCCCGACGAGATCCGCACGCCCTCGCCCGCGAACGCGCGGGCGACGACTCCGCCGGCGTGCAGCAGCTCGTCGAGCTGCGCGGTGCGGTCGCCGGCGGGCACCCACACGAAGTTGGCCTCCGACGCCACTGCGGGCCAGCCCGCAGCGAGCAGGGCGTTGCGCATGCGCTCGCGCTCGGCGACGACCTCGTCGATTCGGATCGCGAGCTCCGCCTCGGCGCCGAGCGAGGCGACGGCGGCGGCCTGCGCCAGATCGGTCACGCCGAACGGCACCGCGACCTTGCGCTGCGCGTCGGCGATCTCGGCCGGGGCGATGGCGTACCCGATGCGCAGGCCCGCGAGCCCGTACGCCTTCGAGAAGGTGTGCAGCACGGCGACGTGCGGGTAGCGCCGGTGCAGTTCGAGACCGGCGCCGCGGCCGGGCCCGTCGAAGTACTCGGAGCGGTCGAAGTGCACGTAGGCCTCGTCGATCACGACGAGTACGTCGCGGGGCACGGCGTCGACGAAGCGCTCGAGCTCCGCGGCTCCGACGACGGTGCCGGTCGGGTTGTTCGGGTTGCAGACGAAGACGAGCCGGGTGCGCGGCGTGATCGCGGCGAGCATGGCGTCGAGGTCGTGCCGGAGGTCGGCGTCGAGCGGCACCTCGACGGGGGTCGCCCCGGCGATCCGGACGAGCGAGGGGTAGGCCTCGAACGAGCGCCACGCGAACATCACCTCGTCGCCCGCGCCCGCAACCGCTCCGATGAGCTGGGCGGCGAGCTCGACCGATCCGGCGCCGACCGTCACGAGCGCCGGATCCACCCCGTACCGTTCGGCGAGCCGGCCGATCACCTCGGGGGCGCTCATGCGCGGGTAGCGGTGGATGGAATCGAGCTGCTGCTGCACGGCCGCGACGACCGAGGGCAGCGGCGGATGCGGGGATTCGTTCGAGGAGAGCTTCGATGCGCCGGCCGGGGCCGGTCGGCCCTGCCGGTAGGCGGGGACCGCGTCGAGGTCGGATCGGGTGGGAAGAGTCATCGTCTGTGCGTCCTTGCGTGAGGTGTCGTCTTCGACAGTTCCGCAACTGTACTGAGCCGATGCACTGCTGGACAAATGGTTCACGGATCGCTGGTCAACGCGTCCAACCCTGCGCCCGGGAGCCACCTTCGGCTGGGCAGGATGATCAGCTGAAACGCGCGAGCGCCCGCAACCGGTCGGTTGCGGGCGCTCGCATCGCTGCGGTGCTCGGGATCAGAGCATCCCGGCGACCTTGTTGCTGAACACCGACAGCGCCGATCCGATGGCCATGTGCATGTCGAGGTACTGGTAGGTGCCGAGGCGCCCGCCGAAGACCACGCCGTCCTGCTGCTCGGCGAGCTCGCGGTACTTGAGCAGGCGCTCGCGGTCGGCGGGCGTGTTCACCGGGTAGTAGGGCTCGTCGTCGCGGTTCGCGAAGCGCGAGTACTCCCGCATGATGACGGTCTTGTCGGTCGGGTAGTCGCGCTCCGGGTGGAAGTGGCGGAACTCGTGGATGCGCGTGTAGGGCACGTCGGATCCGGCGTAGTTCATGACGCTGGTGCCCTGGAAGTCGCCCACCTCGAGCACCTCCTGCTCGAAGTCGAGCGTGCGCCAGCCGAGCTCGCCCTCGGCGTAGTCGAAGTAGCGGTCGACGGGGCCCGTGTAGACGATGGGCACCGTGCCGACCATGGCCTTCTTGTTGAGCGGCTGGGACTCGTCGAAGAAGTCGGTGTCCAGCCGCACCTCGATGTTGGGGTGGTCGGCCATGCGCTCGAGCCACGCGGTGTAGCCGTCGGTCGGCAGACCCTCGTGGGTGTCGTTGAAGTAGCGGTTGTCGTAGGTGTACCGCACCGGGAGGCGGCTGATCACCTCGGCGGGCAGCTCGGTGGTGGGTGTCTGCCACTGCTTCGCGGTGTAATCGCGGATGAACGCCTCGTAGAGCGGACGTCCGATGAGCGAGATGCCCTTCTCCTCCAGGTTCTTCGCACTCTTGGTATCGAACTCCCCGGCCTGCTCGGCGATGACCTCGCGCGCCTCGCCCGGGCCGTAGGCCGAGCGGAAGAACTGGTTGATGGTGCCGAGGTTGATGGGGAGGGGGTACACCTCACCCTGGTAGTTCGAATAGACCTTGTGCACGTAGTTCGTGAAGGTCGTGAAGCGGTTCACGTACTCCCACACCGTCTCGTTGGAGGTGTGGAAGAGGTGCGCGCCGTACCGGTGCACCTCGATGCCCGTCTCGGGCTCCGCCTCCGAGTAGGCGTTGCCGCCGATGTGGGAACGCCGGTCGATGACGACGACCTTCTTCCCGAGTTCGTTCGCGGCGCGTTCCGCGATGGTGAGGCCGAAGAAACCGGAACCGACTACCAGGAGATCCATGCCGCCCAGCATACCGGCGCGGACCGGCGGTTTCCCGCGGCATACCGGCCCCCACCGCTGCGGAGCGCCCGAGAACGCGTAAACTCTTCGGGAGCGCCGGCCGAACGGCGCGGAAACGACTGCTCACGAGAACATGCCCTTCACAGCGACGCCTCGCGGACTGACCCTCCCCGATCTCACGGACGACGTGCGCTCCGTCGACATCTGCTTCGGCGACCAGCGCGTCTGGTCGATCGACCTCAGGGACCGGGAAGAGGCACCCACGCAGGCGCTCCCCTGGCCGCCCGTGCTGCAGCCCCACCTCACCGGTTCGACCGAGGTCGTGCTCCGCCGTTCGGGCGACGGCGCGGAACTCGGCAGGGCGGCGGTCGCATTCACCGAGGAGCCGCACGAGACGCGGGTCGTCGACGCCGAGGGAATCCCCCTCGCGATCAACAAGTGGGGCCGGCTCGGCAAGACCCTCGAGGCTGGCAACGCCGGCGTCCAGGAACGCATCCTCGACCGCACCGAGGAGGTCGTCGCGCACCTCGTCGACATGGGGCTGCGTCCGTTCGTCGTCGGCGGCACCCTGCTCGGGGGGATCCGCGAGGGCGCGTTGCTCCCGCACGACGACGACGCCGACGTCGCCTACCTCTCGGCGTTCACGAATCCCGCCGACGTGGCTCGCGAAGGATTCGAGGTCGGCCACCGACTGCAGCGCCTCGGCTACGAGCTCGTTCGGCACAGCGCCACGCACATGCAGCTGTACTTCCGCAGCGCGACCGGCTCCGTCGACCACTACGTCGATGTGTTCACCGCGTTCTTCACCGACGACGGCAACATCAACCAGCCGTTCCACGTCCGCGGGCCGATGCGTGAGGACCAGATGCTGCCGTTCGGCACCGTCACGATCGCGGGACGGGAGTTCCCGGCCCCCGCCGACCCCGAGGCCTGGCTCGTCATCAACTACGACGAGAACTGGCGCACCCCGATCCCCGGCTACCACCTCGGCACCCCGCGCAGCACCTCCCGCCGGTTTCAGAGCTGGTTCGGGTCGTACCACTTCAAACGCGACTTCTGGAACGAGTTCTACAGCGACACCCGCGCGCCCGAGCCCGACGCCCGATGGAACTCGGGCGCCCAGTGGATCCTCGACCGGCGCGAGCAGCTCTCCGCGCCGGCCGTCCTGGAACTCGGCACCGGATCCGGCGCCCTCAGCGCACGCCTCGCCGACGCTGCAGACGATGGCCGCCGCCGACGCGTCGTCGCGACCGACTACTCGACGGCGGCGCTCGCTGCCGCCCGTGCTCGCGTCGACGGCGGCGCCGGCTTCGAGGTCGCGCACCTGAACCTCTACCGGACGCTCGCGCTGGACGTGTTCCGCCGGCTCGAGCTGGGCGGGCCCGTCGACATCGTCGCGAACCACCTGCTCGAGCAGCTCGGCCACCTGGCACGGGCGAACGCACTCCGTCTGATCCGCATGGCGCTCCGCTCGGGAGGCACCGCGCTCGCCACCGCCTCGGGTGAGCACGCTCCCGACGTCTCGTTCGGTGATCCGACCACGTGGCATCTCAGCACGTTCGACCTCGCCCGGGAGGCAAAAGCCTTTGGTCTGGGTGTCGAGATCGAGCCCATCGCCGCGGCACCCGAAGAGCAGGGCCGCCGCCCCTACGGCGTCCGGTTCACGCTCACGACCGCACCGCTTCCCCGCAAGGAGACATCCATGAAGCAACGACTCAAGCGGCTCGCCATGCGCGCCCGACCCAGCGGAACCCGCGCCGAACTGGAAGCGCTCACGGCCCGCGTGCGCGAGCTCGAGAGCGAACTCGACGAGTACCGACGCGACAGCCTCCGCGTCGCCGAGCTCCTCGATCTCGCGGAACAGCGCCTCACCCCTGGCGATGCTCAGGTGAGCAGTGCACAATCGGTTCCGGCCGTCGACAGCGGCCACGAGCCGAAAGCAGGAGAATGAGCGAGTCCGAGTCCGAATTCCACCCGGGCACCCACCCGATCCCCGTCGCCGGGGCTCCGCTCTCCGCGGAGGGCGAACGGGCCCGCGTCGCGGCGGTCATCGTCACCTTCAATCGCCTGGGGAAACTTCCGAAAACGCTCGAGACGGTGCGCGCGCAGACGCACGACTGCGAGTGGGTCGTCGTCGTGAACAACGCGTCGACCGACGGTACGCGGGCGTACCTCGACGGGCTCGACGATCCGAAGCTCGTAGTGCTGCACCTCGACGAGAACCTGGGCGGCGCGGGCGGCTTCGAGCACGGCATGGCGCACGGGGTCAACCTCGGGGCCGACTACGTGTGGATCATGGACGACGACTGCTATCCGGATCCGAACGCGCTCGAGATCCTGCTGGAGCAGCGCGACACCGCCTCGCAGAAGCTCGGGCGCGAGGTGCCGTTCGCATGCTCGCTCGTGAAGTACATCGACGGCTCGCTGTGCGAGATGAACAACCCCATCACCACCTGGGACTGGCCGCGCGCCTACCTCGCCGGGGCGAAGTCGCTGCTCATCGTCGAATGCACGTTCGTCTCGGTGCTCGTGCCCCGCTGGGCGATCGAAGAGCAGGGGCTGCCGCTCGGCGAGTACTTCATCTGGTTCGACGACAAGGAGTACACGAAGCGCCTCACCCGCGCGTACGGCCCCGGCATCATCTCGCTCGACAGCGAGGTCGTGCACGACATGGGCGTGAACGCGGGCGTCAATTACCGCGAGGTCAACGAGAGCAACGTCTGGAAGTTCGAGAAGGGCGCTCGCAACCAGGGCTCCTACCGGCTCCGCAACGAGGGGCGCCTCTCGTACCTGCTCTACTACCGCAGGCTCTTCCGCGAGATGCGCGAGGGCGGCGTCCCGAAGCCCGTGCGCAAGCGCATGTTCCGCGCGCTCAAAGCAGCGCGCAAGTTCGACCCGAAGCCGCGTTTCCCGAGCGACGCTCGCTACCGGCGCGTCTCGGCGTAGCGCTCCGCGCAATCACCGACGGCGCAACTCCGCCCTCGACGGCGTCCACGAATTTGAACATTCAACTGAACGTCGCCTAGGCTCCTGGGAGCGAATCCGCAGCGCGGGCACCGGTTCCGCGGCGGGTTCGATGGGAGTCCCCCTGTGGCCGAATCACGCCTCCGTTCACCGCGCCCGAACCCACGCCTCGCCGTGATCGGCGCCCTCTTCGCCGCCGTCGCCGTGCTCGCCGGCGCGCTCACGCCGGCCGCGGCCGTCGATGGCGGTGGGCGTTCTCCGCAGGAAGCTCCAGCCGAGCAGAGCCCACCGGCCTCTCCCGACTCCGGCGAGCCGCAGGGCGAGGCCCCTACCGGCGATCCCCTGCTCGAGGGCATGACCGAACCGGCCGACTCCGCACCGGCGGCCGGCGACGCCCGACTGGCGCTTCCCGGGGTCCCGGTCAAGACCGACGCCGTGACCGCCGCGATCATCGACCCCGTTTCGGGTCGCAGCTACGTCGCGACCCGCTCGGCTTCGCCCGCCCGCCTCTACATCGCCGCCCCCTCCGCCAAGTCGGCCACGGTCGCGCGGGACCTGCCCTTCGGAACGGGTTCGTGGGACCTGGCGCTCAGCGGCAGCATGCTCGCGGTCGGCACCAATGCGCCGGCGGGTCAGACCTCGACCCGGTTGCTCGGATACGACACGCGGACCTCCGCGTTCACCGCTTCCGTGAATCTCCCGAGGTCGTCGATCGTGATGAGCATCGTCGAGGACACCGTGCTGGCGGCGCCCGGCAACGGCCGGTGGTTCTGGGCGGGCACCTACGACGCCGCCGGGGGCAGGCTGTTCCGCGTCGACCTCCAGACGGGCACCGCGATCGACTACACGCCCGCGACGAATTGGAAGTCCTTCCGCTACGTCCGTTCCCTCGCCACCGACGCCGCGGGTCTCACCATCGGGCTCGGCAACCCCGCGGCGGTCTGGCGACTCGACCGGGCCTCGCAGCAGCTGAGCAGTTGGTCCGAGGCCACGCAGGCGCTCAGCGGACGCTCCATCGCCTACTCGATGACCGCCACGAATCCTGCCGACGGATCCGCGCCGACCGTCCTCATCGGTTCGGAAGCCGGCGCCTCCGTATTCGCGGGTTCGCCCCCGGGCAGCGCCTCACCGCCCCCGCCCCGCCCCGTGCTTCCGCTCGACGGCAATACGGTGGATCAGATCGCCATCGACCCGGCGAACACGCAGGCCTGGTTCGTGGTCCGGCCCGAAGCGAGGCTCTATTCGCTGGATCTCTCGGATCCGACCTCGGTCCCGGTCGCGCACGGCGCTCCCGAGCCCGGCAGCGAGACTCGATCCCTCCAGGTGATCGACGGCAAGATCCGTGGGGTGACGGGCACGAGCGAGGCCTGGACCTTCGACCCCTCCACGGAATCCCTGCTCCCCCGCCGTGACCTGATCCCCGTCGACCAGGAACTGCGCGACACGATCCCGCAGGGTGTCGTCGCGTTCGGCAAGCGCGTGCTCGTCGGCGGCCACTGGCGCTACCAGGTGCACGGCGATCCCGCGGTCCAGCGCGTCAGGGTCCCCGGTGAGCCCAAAGCGCAGATCGTCGTCGGCGACAAGCTGTATTCGGCGCTCTACCCGTCCGCATCGGTCTACGAACTCGATTCCTCGCTCACCGTGCGCAAGGTAGCGGCGCTCGGGAACGGGCAGATGCGTCCCGCCGCCATCGCCTACAGTCCCGGCCTCGACAAGCTCGCCGTCGCGACGGGTCCCGCCTACGGGAAATACGGTGGCGGCCTGAGCCTCGTCTCTCCGGCGCCGGACTCGGTCCCGCAGGTGTTCACGGCGCCGGTCGGACGCCACCAGGTCTCGGTCATCGAACCGGTCGGCACCGATCTCGTCCTCGGCACCTCGACGATCGGCGAAGCGCAGCCCGCGCTGCCGGGCGAACGCGCGCGAGTCCTCCGCTGGCGAGCCGACGGCAGCCCGGGCACCGGGACGGCGGTGTGGAGCACGACCCTCCCGGTGCAGGTCGCGAAGGTCAACGGCATCCACCTCGTCGACGACGAATCCGGCCGTCAGCTGGTCGTGGCGGCGGACCCGGCGACCGGTGCGCGCGGCTGGCTCTTCGGCTTGGACCCGGATACGGGTGCGGTGCTCTGGCAGCAGCAGGTGGGCGGGCCGATCCGATCGATGAAGGGCTCGCAGGGCTACCTCGCGATGTACCTCTCGTCGACGATCCAGCAGATCGGCGTCTCCCGCTCCGGCGCGACGCTCACCAACATTCGCGACTTCGGCGCGAGCATCGTTCCGTCGTTCATCTCGCTCCCCGACGCCCCGCCTACCGCGCAGCGCGTCGCCTACGTCGGCGCCGGCGCGAACGGAGTCGTCGGCGTCGCGGAGCAGGGAACACCGCGGGTCCCCTCCCGCGTCTCGGGCGCCGACCGCTACGCGACCGCCGTCGCGGTCTCGCGGCAGAGCTACGCGCACGCGGACACGGTGGTGCTCGCCCGCGGCGACGACTTCGCCGATGCGCTCTCCGCCGGCCCGCTCGCCGCGGCGCTGGACGCCCCCATTCTGCTCGCCCAGCCCGGCGGCCGGCTCACCCCCGGTACCGTGGCGGAGATCGCTCGGCTCGGCGCGACCGAGGTGATTCCGGTGGGCGGCACCGGGGCGATACCCGAGTCGATCGCCGCGCAGCTGCCGAGCGGTGCCGCACTCGATCCACACCGCCCCCAGGGCGCCAATCGCTACGAGACGTCGGTCGCGGTCGCGAAGCGGCTCGAGGCTGCGCTCGGCGGAACGCCGCGCGACGCGTTCGCGGCGACCGGACGGGACTTCGCGGACGCGATCGCCGCAGTACCGGCCGCGATCACGAAGAAGCGTGCGATCGTGCTCTACGACGATACCCCCGCGGCACGCACCGCGAGATCGTTCCTCGCAGCGCGTTCCATCGATGCGCTCGGCGGCCCTGCGGCGTCGGCGGTTCGCGCAGCCGGTCTTGCGCCGCAGCGCACCATCATCGGATCCGACCGCTTCGACACGGCGAAGCAAATCGGCACGACCTACTTCGGCAGGACGACGCGCGCCTACCTCGCCCCGGGCCTGGACTTCCCCGACGGGCTCGCGGCCGGCGTGGTCGCCGGTCGCACCGGCTCGCCCCTGCTCCTCGCCCGCCCCGCGCTGCTGACCTCGCCGACCACGAGCTCGCTGCGAAGCGGCAGGGGCTCGCAGCGAGTCACCCTGGTCGGCGGGGTCGGCGTACTCGAACCCCGTCTCGAGCAGACCATCGCCGACCTCGGATAGCTCGGGAGACGGGCGGGGCCCGGGATCCGGAAGGATCCCGGGCCCCGCCCGTCTCCCGCCGGCGCAGCCGCACCGGCGGGGAAGCTCACGCGCCGATGACGATGCGCGGGACGCCCGTCCACTTCGCGGCGTCGGTGGCGTTGCGACCGTCGGCGAAGAGCTTGATACCGGGGAAGTCCGCGGGGCCGAGCGCCAGGTAGTCGGCGTGGTCGGCCTGCAGGATCGCGACGTCGACCGGGTCGCCGATCGAGTGGGCGGTGAAGCCGTAGCCCGCGAGCTCCTCGTCCGAGAACAGCGGGTCGTGCACGGTCACGATCGCGCCGCGCGCGGTGAGCTCCTCGACGGTCGGGAAGACGCCCGAGACCGCGGTCTCCTTGACCCCGCCGCGGTACGCCGCGCCGAGCACGACGACGCGCTGACCCGACAGGTCGCCGATGGTCTGCTGCACGCGATCCACCACGTACGCGGGCATCGTCGCGTTGTAGTTGCGGGCGGTGCGCACGATGTCGGCGTCGGGATCCGTCGACAGGTAGAGGCGCGGGTAGACGGGGATGCAGTGGCCGCCGACGGCGATGCCGGGGCGGTGGATGTGGCTGAACGGCTGCGAGTTGCAGGCCTCGATGACCTTGTAGACGTCGATGCCCGCGGTGTCGGCGAAGCGCGCGAACTGGTTCGCGAGACCGATGTTCACGTCGCGGTAGGTGGTCTCGGCGAGCTTCGCCATCTCGGCGGCCTCGGCCGTGCCCATGTCCCAGACGCCGTTCGGGCGGCGGAGGTCGGTGCGCTCGTCGAAGGTCAGCACGGCCTCGTAGAACTCGATGGCCTTCTGCGTACCGGCCTCGTTGAGACCGCCGACGAGCTTCGGGTACTTCTTGAGGTCGGCGTACACGCGGCCGGTGAGCACGCGCTCCGGCGAGAACACGAGGTGGAAGTCGGTGCCCTCGCGCAGACCGGAGACCTGCTCGATGAGCGGCTTCCACCGGGTGCGGGTGGTGCCGACGGGCAGCGTGGTCTCGTACGAGATGAGGGTGCCCGGCGTCAGGTGCTCCGCCAGCGACTGCGTCGCGGCGTCCATCCACTTGAAATCGGGCTGCCAGGTCTCCTCGTCGACGAGCAGCGGCACCACGAGCACGACGGCGTCGGCGCCGGGAATGGCGTCTGCGTAGTCGGTCGTGGCGCGGAGCTTGCCCGCGGGCACGAGCTCGGCGAGCTTCTCGGCGAGGCCGGCTTCGCCGGGGAACGGCTCCTCGCCGCGGTTGATGCACTCGACGAGCGCCTGGTTGACGTCGACGCCGACCACGTCGTGCCCCATGGAGGCGTACTGCGTGGCGAGCGGGAGGCCGATCTTGCCGGTTGCGACTACTGCGATCTTCACGAGTGAAGAGTCTACCGGCGCCCGGCCGGAATCGACGGGTCCGTTCTCAGACGGCGAGCAGTTCTTCGAGCCGCTGCCGGATCCCGGCGCTCTGCGATTCGAAGCTCAGATCGTGGGCTGCGCGATCGGCTGCGAGCTTCCACGCGTCGATCTGCGCACGGGACAGCGACGCGACCGAGCGCACGAGGTCTGCGAGTTCGAAGGATTCGCTGACCACACCGAGCCCGTACCGTTCCAGCTCTCGCACCATCTCCTCGCTCGGCCCGATCGCCATGCCGATCCTCGCCTGGACGTAGTCGAAGAACTTGTTCGGGAGGGTCAGGCGGGCATTGGTGTGCGTCGGCGGGATCCAGAACACGCCGAGGTCGAACGCCGAAAGGGTCGACGGCAGCTCCGCCGGCGCGACGGGATCCCGGAAGCGGATCCGTTCGCTGCCTCCGGCGATCCGCTGCAGCTCGCGCAGGTGCGCACCGCCGTCGCCGGCCGCCACCAGGTAGAGGTCGAGGGTGAACCGCTCGGGCAGCTGCGTGAAGGCCTCGACCATGGTCTCCAGCCCGCGGCCGTGGATCGCCGCGCCGCTGTGCACGCATCGGATCGTCTCGTCCGCCGCGTCCCCGGCTCGCACGGGGATATCGCGGAACGGGCCGGCGTTCGTCATGAGTCGGGCGTCGACGCCGAAGCGCTCGCGGTAGAGCTCGACGATCCCGTTCGACACCGTCGTGACGAGCGCGGCTCGAGGCAGGTACGTCTCGCAGAGATGCACCATGAGCGGCGCGACGAGCAGACGCCAGGACAGGATGTGCGTCCGTTCCTCGGGCGCCCACTCGTGCAGGTCGGCCCACACGGGGGCGTCGCCGGCCAGGCGGAACGCGAGGTCGAGCACGCGCGCGTCGTTCGCGACGACGAGGTCCCAGGGGCCGGGGACGGCTTGGTCGAGCACGTATCGCGCGGCGGGGGCCGAGCACTCGGCGGCCCGGTGTGCGCGCGCTGCGAGCTTCGCGACGCCGCTGACCGTCTGCGGCAGCGTCGACAGACCGTCCGGTACCCGGATATGCCGGGTTGCGCCAGCCGGCGCATCGCCGAAGCCGATGGTGGTCACCTCGCCGAGTTCGGCGAGGAGCCCGATCTGGCGCAGGACTCGAGCATCGCGCTCGATCGGGGTCAGCGAGATGCAGAGGATCTGTTTCGCGGTGCTCGTCACGCCGCGAGTGTACCGTGGACCGCACACGGGAACGGTCGGCGGCCGCACACCGAGCCACCGGGTAGACTCGTCGGAACCGAGTCGAGAGCCGATTCGCGTCGTGAGGAGCCCCGGTTTGCAGGTCGTGATCGTCTCGCGGATCTACCTTCCGGAGCCGTCCGCCGCGTCATTCTTCCTGAGCACGCTCGCGGCCGAGCTGGTGGATCGCTCTCACGACGTGACGGTGCTCACCGTGCGCCCGCCGAAGGGCTACGCGGTCCCCGAACGTCCCGAGGCCCTGCGCCTGTTCCCCGTGCTCCGCGACCGAAGCGGCTACGTGCGCGGGTATCTGCAGTACCTGAGCTTCGACGTGCCCCTGGCGTTCCGGCTGCTCTTCCGCAAACGGCCCGACGTCGTCGTCGTCGAACCGCCGCCCACCACGGGGGCCGTCGTGCGTGCGATCTGCCGGCTGCGCGGAATCCCCTACGTCTACGACGCAGCCGATCTCTGGTCGGTCGCCGCCGCGCACGCGACGTCGTCGTCGCTGGTGCTGCGGACCCTCGAACGTCTGGAGCGCTGGGCGATCGGCGGTGCCGACCGGGTGATCACCATCTCGGCATCGGTCGCCGACCGCATCAGAGCCTGGGGCATCCGGAAGCCCGTCGATGTCACCGGCCGCGGGGCGGACACCGCCCAGTTCCGCTACTCCCCCGCGCCGCTCCGCACCGAGTTCGTCTACGCGGGCAGCGCTTCTGCGTGGCACGGAGCGATCGTCCTGGTTGACGCGTTCGCCGAGTTCTCGAGCACTCACCCCGAGTACGTGCTCCGCTTCATCGGTCACGGCACCGAGCACCCCGCGATCGCAGCGCGCGCCGAAGAGCTCGGCATTTCGGACTCAATCGTGTTCGACGAGCCGGTCGAACCGGCGGAGCTCGCGCGCGAACTGTCCGGCGCCACGGCCTCACTTGCGACGCTGCTCCCCGACGGCGGGTACGAGTTCGCCTTCGCGACGAAGGCGTACTCCTCGCTCGCGAGCGGCTGCCCGGTGATCTTCGCCGGCCCCGGCCCGACTGCCGCGTTCCTGGACGCCGCGAGCGCGACAGCGCCAGTCGGCACCGCTGTCGACTACACTCCCGAGGCGATCGCCGAAGCGATGCGCACGGTCGCGGAGCGTCCGGTCCTTCCCGAGTCCCGCCCGGGCCTCTCCGAGTGGGCCGATCAGCACGTCTCCATGCGTGCCGCGGCGCGCCGCGCCGCGGACGCCATCGAGCTCAGCGGCTCGCAGCCGCGACGGAAGCGAGCCCGATCATGAGCGCGGGCCCGCGGCTCTCGGCGGTCATCCCGTGCTTCAACGGCGAGCGCACGCTCCCGCGCCAGCTCGACGCTCTGCTCGCGCAGGACCCGGACGTGCTCCGCGAGATCGTCGTCGCCGACAACATGTCGACCGACGGCACGAAAGCGGTGATCGAGGCGTACGCCGACCGAGACGATCGCGTACGCTACGTCTTCGCCGGACGGGGCCAGGGCCCGGTCTTCGCCCAGAACGACGGCGTGCGGGCCAGCACGGGCGACTACGTGATGCTCTGCGGAGCCGACGACGAGGTGCAGCCGGGCTGGGCCGCGGCATTCGCAGCGAAGTTCCGCGAAGGCGCCGACATCGTCGCCTGCACGATCGTGCGCACTGCCGAGAGCGGCGAGGTGCTCGAAGAGATCTCGGCGTTGAGCGACGCCGCATGGCCGGGCCGATTCACGGTCGGCGGCGGCCAGGCCGGTTTCGCCCGCTCGGTGTTCGACGCGCTCGGCGGACTCGATGAGACGTTCGCCGGCGCGGCGGAGGACGTGGACTTCTTCTACCGCGCCCAGCTCGCCGGGCACCGGGTGGTGTTCGCTCCCGAGGCCCGCTTCTCCTACTACTCCCGCCCGACGGGGCGCGAGATCATGCACCAGCGCATGGGGTGGGGGCTCAGCCGCACGCAGCTCTATGCGAAGTTCCGCTCGCAGGGCATGCCGCGCCGCAGCCGGTTCCTCGCGCCGATCGTCCTCGCGGCGAACACCGTGAAACTGATCCTGGCCGGGCGGGACGAGTCGCGCCGAAACGCCGCGTACGCCGGTATCGGAACCAACCTGGGACTGATCCGCGGATCGGTCCGATACCGCTGCTGGTACCTCTGATCAGGCTGCCAGGAGGCCGGCGACCGCTTCCAGCCACGCACGCTGCTGCTCCTGCGCGCTGAGCTCGCGGGCGTGCACGTCGGCGTTCGCCTTCCACACGGCGACGATCGCGGGGTCGAGCGCGTCGAGCGCCGCGACCACGGCGTCCTCGTCGAAGCCCTCGGCCACGGCACCGAGGTCGTATTCGCGGAGCAGCTTCGCCATGTCGACCGTCGGGCCGATCACCATGCCGAGCCGCGCCTGCACGGAATCGAAGAACTTGTTCGGCAGAGCGAGCTCGATGTTGGTGTTCGTCGGCGGCAGCACGTGGAGACCGGCATCGTAGCGGTTCAGCGTCTCCACCAGCTCGGCGTGCGGCACCGGCGGGTGCAGCGTGATCCGCGGCCCCAGCTCCGCTGCCAGGGCCTGCAGCTCCCGCCCGAACGGGGTGTCCTGCTGGGTCATGTAGAGGTCGAGGGTGAGGTCGGTTCGCGATCGCGCAGCCGCCCGCATCATCACTTCGGGGCGCCGGTTCGCGGCCGTGACCCCGGCGTGCACGAGCCGGATGGTGTCGCCGACGGCGCCGGGCGCGAGGTCCTCTCGGTAGGGAGCCGCGTTGCGCACCACGCCGCAGGGGATCCCGAACTCCGAGCGGTAGCGCTCGGCGATCGTGTCGGAGACCGTCGTGGCTGCGCCGGCCCGCGTCCCGCGCCGCCGCAGCAGCCACTCCTGGTAGGGCTTGCGCACCTGCACCCAGACCGGGATGTCGTCGTGGAGCCCCGGGTAGAACTCGTGCAGGTCGAGGAGCACGCGCTCGGGCGCGACGAGGCGATAGGCCACCGGCAGCGTCTCGAGCTCGTTCGCGATCACCGCGTCGAATCGGCGCCCGCGCAGCAGCTCGGCCGCTCGCCGTGACCGGAAGTCCGTTGCGAACGCGGCACCGTAGAGGCGGCTGCGCACGAGGACCGCCTCGAGGTATTTCGCGACCGAGGGCACCGAGGGATCGAGCCGGACGTGCTCGATGTCGGGTCGGACCGCCTCGCCGTACCCGCAGGTCACGACCTCGAAATCCTCGGCGAAGAGCAACGCCTGCTTCTTCACCCGCGCGTCGTGCACGATCTCGGTGAAGGACAGGATGAGCAGTTTCGGCTTGGCGCCGCTGCGCGATACGGCGTTCATAGCAGTCCGGCGAGCTCGGCCTGGAGCCGGAACTCCGGAACCTGCTCGACCACCTCCTCGAAGGTTCCGTTGCCGAGGATCTCACCCCGGTCGAGATAGCAGACCTGGTCATACTCGCGGATCGTGGCGAGCCTGTGCGCGACCGTGATGAAGGTCACTTCGCCCTGCAGCTCGCGCATCGATTCCGTGACTCGGTTCTCGGTCGCGGTGTCGAGGGCGCTCGTCGCCTCGTCCATCACCATGACGAAGGGATCCGAGTACAGTGCGCGTGCGATCCCGAGGCGCTGCTGCTGCCCGCCGGAGATTGATGCGCCGCGCTCGCCCACGCGCTCCTCGATGCCTGCGCCGCGGTCGGCGAGTTCTCCGAGGTGCGCACGCCGGAGCGCGTGCATGACGCGTTCGGAGTCGTAATCGGCCTCCCAGGTGAGCGCGACGTTCTGCGCGATCGAGGCGTCGAACAGCGCGACGCGCTGCGGAACGTACCCGACCCGATTCCGCCACTGCCGCATGACGTCGCGCAGCTCCGCGCCGTCGATCCGCATCGACCCGCTCGTCGGAACGCTGAGGCCGAGCAGCAGGTCGATGAGCGTGGACTTCCCGGAACCCGACGGACCGACGATCGCGAGGCTCGAGCCGAAGGGCACCGTGAAATTCACGTTCTTGAGCACGTCCTCATCGGCGCCCGGATACCGGAAGTGCACGTTCTCGAGGGTGAGGCGCTGCGGTCCCGCGGGGAGTTCGGCGACGTCCTGACGCTCCTCCTGGATCCCGCTGCCATTCCGCAGATCGGTGAGCTCCCGGATCACGTCCTGGGCGTAGACCTGGTTCGCCGCGGCGGAGGTGAAGCTCGCCTGCACCGCGTTCATCGCGGGCATCATACGGAAGCCGCTCGCGGCGAACAGCGAGATCGCGACGAGGGCCTCGGATGATCCGCCCCGCAGGTATGCGGCGCCGCCGATGATGAGGAACCCGCCGATGAGCGCCGATTCGAAGGCGTACTTGGGCACGATCCCCAGGAACGAGATGTTTGCCCGGGCGCGCGTCGCGACGGAGCGGTTCTTCGAGACCACGCGACCGATCTCGTCGAGCTTGTCGCGCAGCACGACCTCCTTGAGCGCGTCGACCATCTCGGTCATGATCGTCGCCGCCCGGTAGGCGTACTCCCGGTTGTTCCGGCCGGCCCGCTGAGAGCGCCGCGACACGACGAACAGCATGAACACGGAGACCAGCGACAGGTACACGAACGCGATGAGCGCGGTGAACGGCTGCGCGACGACGAGCACCGCGAGCGCCGAGACGAAGGTCAGCGCGTTCCCGGGAATCTGCGACAGCGGAAGGATGAACCCGATGTTCGTGTTCGCCATCGAGCTGTCGACCACACGCGTCACCTCGGCGGTGCTCATCTGGGAGCGCTTCTCCCAGCTCGCGCGGGTGTATCCGCGGAAGAGCTGGTCGCCGACGTAGAGCTCGTAGCGCGCGAAGCGCCGGGTCGCGAACCAGTGCAGGATCACGGCGAAGACGCCCTTCATGATGAAGAGCACGCAGATCGCGACCACGATCCAGATCGTGGCATCCTGAGGCATGACGCCGAGCAGCGGGAGCTCGATCGGCTTCCCGGAGGCGAGCGGCGTCACCACGAGCACGATGAGCGCGAGCGCCAGCGTGTCGAGGATCGCGAGCAGCCCCGTCGCGATGGAGTACCCGACGTAATAGGACTTCGCGCCTTCCGGCAGAACCGTGAACAGCTTCCGCAGGGTCGCCCAAATACTCTTCATCGTTCTCCTCGGTCGAGCCAATCGGCCAGCACCTGACCGCTGCGGTCGCCGTTGTGGATGCTGCGGACGTATGCCGGGCCTGCGGCGGCGCGTGCGAGCGCCTCGGCGGGCTCGGCCAGCACCGCGGTCAGCACGTCGCGCAGTTCGTCGTGCCGCGCCTGGATGATCGGCAGCCGATGCCCGGTGAGCTCCGCGACCCGCTCCCGGTCGAGATCCGGAACATGAGAGATCACGATCCGTCCAGCGGCCATGGCCTCGCACGCCGCGACTCCGTACGGCCCGGCACGGAACTGATCCAGAACGATGTCGGCGCCCCGGTAGAGTTCGGGCATCTCGGCGTGCGGCACGCCGGTCACCCGCCGGTAGTCGACGACGCCGGAGGCGTGCAGTTCGTTCAGCAGCGGTTCGATCAGATCGGTGCCCTTGATCAAGGACTTCGACGGCACGTGCACGACCCGCGGCACGCCCCCGTGCGAGAGCGGAGCCGGCGCGCCGGCCCAGTCCTCGGGGCTGACGACGACCGGCAGCCAGCTCGCGTGCGGCACCTCGGTCAGCAGGTCCACCGTCGAGACGAAGACCGGGAGCCCGGACTCCTCGATGAGTCGCCGACTGCGCTTCGTGACCCCGGACATGGTCGCGGTGAACTCAGCGTCGGCGCCGAAATAGGAATCACGGTCAGAACGGATGCGGGTCTCAGGATCCCGAATGTCGCTGCCGTGGAAGATGAGCCCCACCTGCGCCCCCGAGCGCTGGAGCAGGTCGGCCTGCTCCAGCGCATCGGTGCCCCGGAAGCGTCCGAGGACCCCGCGGTTCGATTCGACCAGCACCGCGCGATACTCGGAGAGCGCCGCGAACTGCCGCCGCTGCCACGCCTTCGAGAACGCCGCGTACCCCGCGTGGACCGTCAGGTCCGCGGGAAACCGAAACACGTCGTCGGAGACGATCTGCATGCTCGTCGCACGGGTCCCCGTGCGTGCGCGTTCGAGCGCTCGCGCCCACTGATCGCCCTGCCCTGCGCTGTTCGCGGGCCCGATGAACACGCGTTCATCGGGCCCGCCCACCGGGGTCGGGTCCGGTTTCAGCACGCCCCGCTGCATGAGGCGCGCCATGGTCAGCGCCTGGAGCGCGCGCGATCTCAGCGCTGCGAACGGATTCACGGGTCGCCGCTGGCTCACCGTCCGGCACGCACGACCGCGGAGACCGCGGTCACGATGCGCTCGAGATCGCCCTCGGTGAGCGACGGGTGGACCGGCAGCGAGAGCACCTCGCGGGCGGCCCGCTCGGTCTCGGGCAGGTCGAGCCCCGGAGCGAAGCGCGCGAGCGAGGGCAGTCGGTGGTTCGGGATCGGGTAGTAGACGCCCGAGCCGACACCGTGCTCCTCCTTCAGCGCGGTGTGGATGCGATCGCGCTCACCAGCGTCGAGTCGGACCGTGTACTGGTGGTACACGTGCACGGCGTTCTCGTGGACCTTCGGCGTCTGCACGCCCGCGATGTCGGCGAGGCCCGCGTTCAGCGCGGCGGCGTTCCGCTGACGCTGCGCGGTCCAGCCGTCGACCTTGGTCAGCTGCACGCGGCCGATCGCCGCGTGGATGTCCGTCATGCGGGTGTTGAAGCCGATGACCTCGTTCGCGTACTGGGTCTCCATGCCCTGGTTGCGCAGCAGGCGCATCTGCCGGGCGATCTCCTCGGTGGAGCAGGTGACCATGCCGCCCTCGCCCGACGTCATGTTCTTGGTCGGATAGAGGCTGAACATGGCGAACGCGCCGAGGGTGCCGACCGGACGGCCGTCCCAGCTCGCGCCGTGCGCCTGCGCCGCGTCCTCGTAGATCGCGAGGCCGTGCTCCTGCGCGATGGCCTCGATCTGGTCGACCAGGAACGGGTGCCCGTAGAGATGCACGGGCATGATCCCCTTGGTGCGCGGCGTGATCGCAGCGCGCACCGACTCGGGATCGAGCGTGAAGAAGTCGGGCTCGATGTCGACGAATACCGGGGTCGCCCCGGTGAGCGCGACCGAGTTGCCCGTCGCGGCGAAGGTGAACGACGGCACGATGACCTCGTCGCCCGGGCCGACGCCCGCGGCGAGGAGCCCGAGGTGCTGACCGCTGGTGCCCGAGTTGACGGCGACCGTGGTGCGTCCCTGCACGAAGTGCTCGGCGAACTCCTGCTCGAAGGTCTTCACCTCGGGGCCCTGAGCGATCATGCCGGAGCGCAGCACGCGGTCGACGGCCGCGCGCTCCTCGTCGCCGATGATGGGCTTCGCTGCAGGGATGAACTCGGGTGCCATGGATATGCGACCTTTCTGAAACGGGCGCGCTGGGTCAACGCACCCACGAGAATACCGTGCCCCGCCGGGTCGCCGATGAAACGGCGGCGGGCCGGGAACGTTTTCACGCTCCCGGCCCGCCGGACGCCCCCTGCGGGGCGGCTGACCGAACCTCAGCTCTGGTCGACGGCCCCAATGTAGATCACGCTGTAGCCGACTGCGCCGTAGCCCGGTTCGTTCGCCGTCACCGCGTACCCGACGCTGACAACGCCGCGGACGTTGGGCGTCGGCACCAGGATCTGGCTCTTGATCGTGGAGTCGGACATGAAGCCGTTCCAGGTGTTCGTCAGGTGACTCTTCCCCCCGTAGGTGTTGTGGCGGCCGGTGATCTCGTACTCCACCCACGGCTGCTGGGTGCCGAGAGCGGGGTTCGCGGCGTAGCTGCGGTTCGTCCGGTTGCGCAGCGCCCAGCTGTAGGCGGGGGTACCGGTCGCGTGACCGGCCCAGGTCGTGGAGTCGCCGAGGCGGAAGCCCGACAGGTTCGCCGCGTAGCGTTTGGCGTTGATCTGGTTGTAGAGCCACTGCATCCCGCTGGCGTTGGTCGCGTTCGCGCCGGCCGGAGCCTTCATGCACTCGTTGCCCCACAGCACGGTGTTGCCGAGCGCACCCGCTCCGCCGAGGAGGTAGGTGTTGGCCCCCGCGACTCGGTCGTTCGCGGTGTAGACGCTGGAGGTGACGCAGCTCGGCGTCGAGAGCAGCAGGGGCGATCCCTTCGCCCCTGCGACGGCGCCGCCCGCGAGCGCGTCGGCGAAGCCGAGGCCGTTCGCCCAGTAGGTGTTCACCTGCGGATTCGACGGGTAGATCCCGGTGTCGTTCGCGATGCGTGCCGAGGTGTCGAAGCGGTCGCCTCCGGCGTAGCGCACGACGGTCCGGTTCGAGGCGATCGACTTCTGCACCCCGGTCGAGACCGCTCCCGTGCCGCCCGCGATGCGGACCTTGGTCGCGCCGAGCCGGGAGAGCTCGGCCTTGACGGGGGCGGGAGCGGAACCGGCGTTGCCCGGTACGAGCAGGACCGGAGCTTTGAGCTTGCCACCCGCAGCACCGGCCGCGAGCGCATCGGCGAAGTTGGTGCCGGTCGCCAGGAACACGTTGCTCGCCGCGCCCGCCGGCCAACCGGCCTGAGCGATGGCGATGGAGGTCGAATAGCGGTCAGCACCCGACACGCGCTCGACGTTGCCGGCGAGGCCCTTGAGCGTCTTGACCACGCCTGCGCTCACCGCGCCGATGCCGCCGACGACGACGATCTTGCTCGGCTTGAGCCGCGCGATCTCGGCCTTGGTCGACGCGGGAAGCGCACCGGGCTGCGTGAGGAGCAGGGGCGCCTTCCACTTCGCGCCGAGCGCTCCGGCACTGAGCGCGTCCGGGTAGTTCAGCCCGTTGGCGACAATGACGGTCGCCGCTGTGGTCGGGTATCCGTGCTTCGACACCGCAACGGCCGTCGAGAATCGATCATCACCGGCGATCCGCGCGTTGCGTGTGCCGTTCTGGTAGCCCGCGGCACCCATCTCGGGATCGCCCGCGACGCTCGCAAAGCGCTCTCCGATCTGCGTGCCGATCGATCCGAACGGGGCCTGCGCCGGCGCATCGGGCGCAGCGGGGGCCGGCGAGGTCGCCGCCGGTGCATCGGCAGCCGGGGCGTCCGGGGTCGAAGCCTCGGCGGCGGGGCTCTCCGGCGCGGCGTTCCCGGCATCCGGCGTCTCGGCCGGAGCGGTCGGCTGCGGCGCGATCGGCTGCGGCGCCGCGTCCTCCGCCCATGCGGGGGTCGCCAGGCCGGCGATCAGTGCGCAGCTCGCGATCGCTGCGACCGCGAACGCGGACTTTCTCTGAATCATCTTTGATCTCTCGCTTCATTCGGGGGGATGAGATTCGGAGTCTCCGAGCACAAGAAACTCACAGGGGGAATATACCCAATGGTGCGGCGATACCGAAAACCCCTGTGCCCCATCCGGCCGCGGCCGGAATCGGGCCGCGAGCGACCCGGCTCGGTCAGGACTGGCAGCGCCGCCCGGCGAGCACGCCGCCGTCGAGCACGCCCGCACCGCCCAGCAGCAGGATCCGATTCCCCACGACCCGGCCCGTCGCGTCGAAGACGGAGCCCGGAACGCAGCTCGACGTGGTGAGCAGCAGCGGCGCGCCTCGCGAACCGGCGACCGCGCCTCCCGCGAGCGCATCGGCGAATCCGAGGCCGTTCGCCCAGTACACGTCGACTCCGGCACCCTTCGCGATGATGCCGTTCGCGATGCGCGCCGACGTGTCGTAGCGGTCGGTCCCCGCGTACCGCACCACCGAGCGACCCGCGGCGACCGAGTTCTGGATGCCGGCGGAGACGGCACCGGTGCCGCCCGCGATGCGCACCTGAGTGGCCCCGAGTCGGGAGAGCTCCGCGGTCACGGAAGCCGGGGCGCTGCTCGCGTTTCCGGGCACGAGCAGTACCGGCGCATTCACTACGCCGGCCGCGGCACCCGCGGCGAGCGCGTCGGCGAAACCGGTCCCCGTTGCGAGGAAGGCCTGCGAAGCGGTCCCCTTCGACCACCCCTGCTGCGCGATGGCGATCGAGGTGGCATAGCGGTCGGGGCCCGAGACCCGATCCACCCGTGCGGCGAGCTTCTTGAGCTCGGCGACGACGCCGTCGCTCACGGCCCCGGCCCCTCCGACCACGACGATGCGATTCGGCTTGAGCCGCACGATCTCGGCCCGCGTCGACGCGGGCAGGCTCGACGGGCGCGCGAGGAGCAGCGGGGCCTTCCACTTCGCGCCGAGCGCACCGGCGCTCAGCGCGTCGGGGTAGTCGAGGCCGTTCGCGATGAGCACGGTTCCGGCCGCCGTGGGGTAGCCCGCCTTCGAGGCCTCGACCGCGGTATCGAACCGGTCGCCGCCGCTGATCCGCTGCTTGGGCACGCCCTGCAGGTCCTTGACGAAGTCCAGCCCGCCGGTCGCGGTCCAGGTCGCGGTACCCGTCGCGAAGGGCATGGAGCACCGGCTGCCGTCGGCAGCGCAGGTCACGGCGCCCGTCGGCCACCCCCACGGCCCGGTCGGCCCACCCGCGGCCAGGTATCCGTCGCGGAGCTTGCCATCGGGCAGCACGAACGCGCCGGCCTTCGACTCGTAGACGTCACCGGCGGCGAAACGCTGCACGGTGCCCGCGGATGCGCCTGTGCCGACGGCCGTGGCGGGCGTCTTCGGGTATCCGAGCTTCGCTGCGCTCGGCTTCCACGCCGCGTAGGTCTTCGGCGAGACCTTCACGAGCCCAGAGGCGCCGCTCCACAGCCCGACCCCGAACTGGAACGGGGTCGCACATCCGTCTTCGGCGAGCTGGCACTGCATGGGTCCGACGGGCCAGCCGAATGCTCCCCCGACCCCGCCCGTCGCATCGTAGGCCGTGCGGTATCGACCGGCGACGAGGGTCGATGATCCGCCGGGCGAGAGGTACATCGTGCCGAACTGCAGCGGGTAGGTCGTCCCGCCGCCGTTCGCGGTGCTCGCCACCGGCGCGCCGACAGGAACGCCCGCGGCAGCCGAGAGCCCGCCGAGCGCGCGCCAGGCGGCCAGGAAGCGCGCGTCGACGACGCGTGCGCCGCCGACGCCGGTGGAGACGATGGTGCCCTTCTTGAAGTCCTGCCCCAGCGCACCGCTCGGCGACTTCGCCGAGTTCTTCAGCGGATAGCCGACGGACCCGTTGAACCCGCCGCTCTGCTCCCAGGCGACGCGAAGCGCTTCGGGGATCAGGAACACGCCGACGCCCTTGGCCTCGACCACGGAGCCCGACTGGAAGCGCATCACCGTGTTGCCGGAACCGCCCTGATTGACTCCGGGAGAGAGCGGCCATCCCCAGGATCCGGCCGGGCCGCCGGCATTGCCGTAGGCGATGAACAGCGGGCTCGTACGGGTCATGCCCGCCGGCTGTCCGCTCTTCGGTTCGTAGACGATGCCGCCCGCGAACTGCTGCGAACGTCCGCCCCCGTTGGCGGTGCTCGACACGGGCGCGGCGGTCGGAGCGCCCAACCAGCCGTTGTTGGCCTGCCAGTAGGAGAGGATCCCGCCGTCGACCGAGTAGGGCAGCTGCGTGCTGCCGAACCAGGTCTTGAAGAAGTTGTAGAAGTTCCGGTTGCCGTACGACGAGCAGGCGTCACCCGTGCCCCACCCCGCGTTGAGCGCTGCCTGGTTCGGCCGGTAGGGCGTGTAGATGTAGAGGGCCGCGGTCGCCCAGTTCTGGATGTACACCTGAGAGGTGCCGCACCCGGCGTTCGGGTGCCATTGGATCGTGTTGTTCCGCGACGGCCGGTAGTTGTAGTCGTTCGGGAACGCCTTGTAGACCTTGAGCTGCCAGGCAGCGCGGTAGACCTGCTGATAGAAGCCCGTCTGCGTCGGATCGCAGTTCGCCGAGTTGTTCGGGCCCGAGTCGGGGCAGGCGTATCCCATGGCGACGTCGAACTGGCGGACGGTCGGCCAGGTGTCCCCGACGAGGCTCTGCTCCTTCTCGAGCATGACGAGCAGGACCTTCTGGCTGATCCCGCAGGCCTTTCCCACCTTTGCGATGATCGCCGCGGCCGATTCGTTCGCGGCGCCCGGATAGGCGGAGCAGTAGGCGTTGGCGGCGCGACTCGACGTACTCATGGTGAAGTTGCGCAGGCAGGATTTCGCAACGGTGGAGCCGTACATCGGTGTGCCGGGCGCCCGGCCGGGATCCCCGATCGTGCAGCGCGGCACCTGACCGTTCAGGAATGTCTGCACCTGCGCCGCAGTCAGAGCATTGCCGTTGTAGAAGACGGAATCCGCGATGATGTTGCCGGCCTCGAAGCCGACGACGGGAGCGGCCTGCGCGGGCGCGACCGCGGCGAGGGGAGCGGCGAGCAGACCGACCCCGACCGCGAGCGCGAGCAGGGCGCGCAGACGCGCGATCGGTCGTTTCGGCGCCATCCCGCGCTTCCCTCCTGTTGCCCTCAAACATTCAAGTTATGCTTGAAGGTTCGCGTCCACGCTAGCTGCTGTCCCAGCCGGGCACAAGCCGGAGCACCGCTCGCGACTTCTCCGTGCAGGTCCTCGACGCTCAGCGCGCATCTGTCAGAATAAGTGACATGACTGACCCTTCGCCCGCGAGCGCGACCGCAGCTCCCGGCAACGCCGACACCTGGGTCGTGATCCCCCTCTACAACGAGGCGACGGTGATCGGCGAGGTGATCCGAGGCCTCCGGCCCGACTTCGCCAACGTCGTCTGCATCGACGACGGGTCGAGCGACGGCTCCGGCCGGATCGCGTCCGAGGCGGGTGCGCGCCTCGTCACCCACCCCATCAACCTGGGGCAGGGCGCGGCGCTGCAGACCGGCTTCGAGTACGCGCTCGAGCGCGGTGCGAAGTACGTCGTCACCTTCGATGCGGACGGCCAGCACCGTGTCGCAGACGCGGTGGCGATGCTCGACCGTTCACGCGCCGAGGACCTCGCGATCGTGTTCGGATCCCGCTTCCTCGACGATCGCACGAAGCCCGGCCTCCTCAAGAAGATCGTGCTCAAGACCGCGGTCGCCGTCACCAACTGGACCACGCGCACGAAGCTCACCGACGCGCACAACGGTCTCCGCGTGATCCGGCAGGACGCGCTGAGCCGGATCCGCCTCCGCCAGGACCGCATGGCCCACGGCACCGAGATCGTCGTGCAGCTCGGCCGCACCGGCCTCCCCTACGCCGAGCAGCCCGTCGAGGTCATCTACAGCGAGTATTCCAAGGCCAAGGGGCAGTCGCTGCTCAACTCGGTCAACATCCTCATCGACCTCATCATCCGATAGGGGCGCGACATGTCCATCTTCCAGCTCCTCCTCATCCTCGGCGTGGTCCTCGTCGCGGCGCTCGCCGTGCGGTTCCTCCCCGGCGAGCGCTCGCTCGCACTCAAGCGCATCTTCGCGATCCTGTTCGTCATCGCGGCGGTGCTCGCGATCCTGTTCCCGAACGTGCTGACCGAGATCGCCCACCTCTTCGGCATCGGACGCGGCACCGACCTCCTGCTCTACGTCTTCATCATCGCCGTCATGGCCTTCGCCGTCGCGACGATCCGCGCGAAGGCCCGCAGTGACGCCCGGGTGACCCAGCTCGCCCGCGCCGTCGCACTCATGGACGCCCGCAGCCGCGAGCGGGCCGAGAGCGACGGCCGAAAGGGCGGCCTGGGCTCGTGAACGCCTGGCTGCCGCTGGTACCGCCGCTCCTCGTCGCGCTCGGGATCCTCGCGATCCTCGGTCTCCCGGCGGCGCTCGCGCTCCGCCTGCGCGGCTTCGCGATCGCCATCGTCGCGATCCCCGCCGGCTTCGCAGTACTCGCGCTCGCACCGTTCATCGCAGGCATCGCCCGCATCCGGTGGAGCATCATTCCGGCGTTCGCGCTGGCAGCGCTGCTCGCGCTCGTGCTGCTCGCGCTCCGAAAATGGCTCGGCGCACCGCGGCGCGAACACGGCTCCCGCACCGCTCGACCCCACCGGCTCTGGGTCCCGGTCGGAGCCGCCGCGATCGGCGGCGCCGCGATCGCCACGACGCTCGTCCTGAGCCTCAAGTCGGCAGATGCGATCTCGCAGACCTACGACGCGATCTTCCACCTCAACGCGGTGCGCCTCATCCTCGATACCGGGAACGCCTCACCGCTCGCGATGGACCTGTCGAGCCCCGGTCATCCGGCCTTCTATCCGACGCTCTGGCACGGCTACGTCGCCCTGATCGCTCAGCTCTCGGGCGCCTCGATCCCGCTGGCGACCAACGCCGCCCTGTTCACCGTCTGCGCCGTCGTCTGGCCGATCGGCGCCGTCGCGCTCGGCCGCGCCGTCGCGGGCCCGAACGTGCGGACCACGGTCGTCTCCGGCATCGTCGCTGCGGCGTTCCCCAGCTTCCCCCTCTCGCTGGCGGGGTTCGGCGTGCTCTACCCGAACCTCCTGTCGACGGCGCTCCTGCCGTTCGTTCTCGTCGCCGCGCTGCAATTGATGGATCTCGGCCCGGCCCGGCGCGCGGACCCGCTCGCACCGGGCACCCGCTGGCTCCTGCTGCTCGGCGCACTGGGAGCGGCGACCCTGGCGCACCCGAACGCAATCCATGTCCTGCTGCTCTGGCTCGCGGCGCCGTCCATCGCGGCTGCGATCCGCGCGATCCGCGGTGGACGCATCGCCGCCTCGAGCGGCTTGCTCCTCGAGCCGAAGATCGGGCGCGGGGCACGCACGGTCCTCGCCGTGGCGGGCCTCGCCCTCTTCGCAGCGGCCGTCGGGGGCGCTTGGTACGTCGGGCGCACCTCCGACCATCCCTGGGGCGGCTCCCACGAGACCCCGTTCGACGCAGTACTCGACGCAGTCGGCTCGACGCCGAGACTCGAGGGCCACAACTGGCCGGTGACCGTCCTGGTGCTCCTCGGAGCGCTGCTCATCGCGGCCCGCCGCGGACGGCGGTGGCTGCTCGGGGTCTCGTTCGTCCTCATCTCCTTCTACGTGATCGCCGACGGCTTCCCGCCTGCTGACTGGCGCACCTTCTTCCTCTCCCCCTGGTACAACGACCCGTGGCGGCTCGCCGCGCTCGTCCCGCTCGGCGCCATCCCGCTCGCAGTCGCGGGAGCCTCCACCGCCGCCGCCATCGCCGGCACCGCATTCCGCCGGGTGGCACGGATGTTCGGTGGATCCCGCGTCGCGCTGCACCGGACCCTCTGGGCACTGTTCGGCGCCGCCTTCCTGCTCGCGGCGACTCAGGGCGCGGGCGCTTTTGCGGGCGTGAACTACGTCAGCTCGAAATACGAATTCGACAGTGCGTCCCGGCTGCTCACCCCGGACGAGCGAGCGCTGCTCGAGCGTCTGCCCGAGCATGTCCCCGGCGACGCCGTCATCGCAGACAACCCTTGGAACGGCGGGGCGCTCGCCTACGCGCTCGCAGATCGCCGAGTGCTCGTGCCGCACACCGGCGGCAGCTACGACCCGCGCATCACCGAACTCACCGAGAGCCTCGACCGCGGCAGCGTCGAGGCCTGCCGGGCCGCGAATGACCTGCGGGTCGAGTTCGTGCTCGACTTCGGCAGGGAGTACGTGTTCCCCGGAACCAAGCGGGCCCTGCCCTACCTGGGCATCTCGGGGGTCGAGCGCAGCGACGTCCTCACCGAGGTCGATCGCCAGGGCGAAGCGGTCCTCTACAAGATCACCGGCTGCACAATCTGATTCCCTACACTGGGAACGCTCGGCTACCGAACCGTTGGGAGAAGACGTGACGATCAAGTACGGCCTGATCGGCCTCGGCATGATGGGGCGCCACCACGCCCGGGTGATTCGCGAGGTCGAGGGCATCGACCTCGTCGCCGTGGCTGACGCGATGGGCGATCCCCACGGCGTCGCCGGCGAGACGCCGATGTTCGATTCGGTGCAGGGACTCATCGACGCCGGAGTGGATGCGGTCGTCGTCGCCGTCCCCACCAAGTTCCACGAGGAGGTCGGTCTCGCACTGGCCGAGGCCGGCGTGCACGCGCTCATCGAGAAGCCCGTGGCGCACGAGCTCCCCGCTGCCGAGCGCCTCGTCTCCGCGTTCGAGGCCGCCGGAAAGGTCGCGGCCGTCGGCCACGTGGAGCGTTTCAACCCCGCCCTCATCAGCCTGCGCGAGCGCATCGCGAACGGCGACCTCGGCGAGGTCTACCAGATCCAGACCCGCCGTCAGGGTCCGTTCCCCGCGCGCATCGCCGACGTGGGCGTCGTGAAGGATCTCGGCAGCCACGACATCGACCTCACGGCCTGGCTCGCGCAGTCGCACTACGCGACCCTCGCCGCCCAGACGACGCACCGCTCCGGGCGCGAACACGAGGACATGGTCTCGATCACTGGCAAGCTCGCCAACGGGATCATGGTCAACCACATCGTCAACTGGCTGACCCCGTTCAAGGAACGCCTCACCCTCGTGACCGGCGAACGCGGCGCCTTCGTCGCCGACACGCTCACCGCCGACCTCACCTTCTTCGAGAACGGCACGCACGCCGGGTCGTGGGACGCCGTAGCGGCGTTCCGGGGGGTGAGCGAGGGCACCGTGACGCGGTTCGCCCTCGAAAAGCGCGAGCCCCTCCGCTCCGAGCACGAGGCGTTCCGCGATGCGATCCTCGGTGTCCGCTCCGACGCCGTCACCCTGCGCGAGGGCACCGAGACCCTGCGCGTCGCCGAGGCCGCGATCGAGTCCGCGAAGACCGGCGTCTCGCTGGACCTCACGGCGCGCGCATGAGCGACGCGATCAGCCCCGCCGCGTTCATCGGCGAGGGCGTCGAGATCGGCGAGGGCGTTTCGATCGGTCCCGGCGCGGTGATTCTCGGTCCCTGTGCGATCGAGGACGGCGCCTGGATCGGCGCCGGCGCGATGATCGGCGCACCGCCCGAGATGAGCAACCTGCCGCAGAACACCGCATGGACGGGCGACCTGCAGCACGCGGGCGTGCGCATCGGCGCCGGTGCGGTGATCCGCGAGGGCGCGGTGATCCACCAGGGCAGCTACCGCGAGACCACGGTCGGCGCGCGCAGCTGGGTGCTGAACCGTGCCTACCTCGCGCACGACGTGCTGCTCGGCGCCGATTCCACGGTGTCGGCCGGCGTGAGCATCGGCGGTCACTGCGCTATCGGCGACCGGGTCAACATCGGCATGAACGCCGTCGTGCACCAGCGCCGCATCATCGCGCACGGCGCGATGGTGGGCATGGGCACGCCCGTGACCCGCGACGTGCCGCCCTTCGCGAAGGTCTACGGCACACCTCCCCGTGTCGCCGGCATCAATGCCGTCGGCCTCGACCGGGCGGGGTACCCCGCTGCGGTCGCCGATGCCCTCCTCGCGGCCTACCGCGGCGGCGACCTGCTGGTCGACGGATGGGTCGCCCCCGAGCTCGAGCAGCTCTCGGAGATCGTCACCTGGTGGCGCTCCCACGGCGAACTCCGCCCTGCCTCCCTGGCCGATAGAATCTGACCGTGAGCGACACTTCGGTCCTGAGCGACCCGGACTATCGGGTCCCCGGCGCGAGTCGAGGCCTGTTCGACGTCTTCCGACATCGCTACCTCCTCTCCCTCCTGCTCAAGAAGGGCGTGGCGACGCGGTACCACGGTTCCGTGCTCGGCTGGGTCTGGTCCTACGTGCGACCCGGCGCTCAGTTCCTCATGTACTACCTCGTCATCGGGGTCATCATGCGGGCGAACCACAACATGGAGTTCTTCCCCGTGTACCTGTTCGCGGGCATCGTCGCGGTCAACCTGTTCAGCGAGACGCTGCGCAACACGACCAACGCAGTGGTCGACAACCGATCGCTCATCAAGAAGATCTACCTGCCGCGCGAACTCTTCCCCGTCGCAGCGACCGGTGTCGCGCTGATCCATTTCCTCCCGCAGGCAGCGCTGCTGTTCGTGGTCGCGCTCTTCTGCGGGTGGACCTTCGGCTGGCTGCAGATCCTCGCGTTCCTCGCCGGCATGGTCATCATCATGCTGTTCGCGCTGGGCCTCGGGCTGTTCTTCGGCGCGATCAACGTCTCGTACCGCGACGCGCGCAACTTCGTCGACCTGATCCTGATGTTCTCCACCTGGGCTTCGCCCGTGCTCTACGTCTGGAGCATGGTGCACGACAAGGCGCCCCTCTGGCTCTACAACATCTACATGTCGAACCCGATCACCGGAGCCGTCGAGCTGTTCCACGACGCCTTCTGGCTGCCGCTCGAGCCGAGTCAGGCGCGGCCCGACAACCTGCTCACCTTCGTCCTCATCGGCTTCGCGATCTCGCTCGCGACGCTCGTGATCGGCCAGCTCGTCTTCCGCAAACTGGAGGGGTCCTTTGCCCAGAACCTCTGAGGTCGACCCGCGTCCCGCGATCGTGCTGAACGATGTGCGCAAGACCTTCAAGATCAAGCACACGCACTCCTTCAAAGAGACGTTCATCGCGTCGCTGCGCCGCAAGCCGCTGTCGAGCGATTTCAATGCCCTCGACGGCATCTCCATCTCGGTGCCCGAGGGGCAGTCGGTCGCGCTGCTCGGCCGCAACGGCTCGGGCAAGTCGACCACGCTCAAGCTGCTGTCGGGCGTGATGTCGCCCGACCAGGGCTGGGTGCGCACCCGTGGCCGCATCGCCGGCCTGCTGGAGGTCGGTGCGGGGTTCCATCCCGACCTCACCGGCCGCGAGAACGTCTATTTGAACGCGGCGATCCTCGGCATGTCAAAGGAGGAGACCGACGATCGCTTCGATTCGATCCTCGCGTTCTCCGAAATCGGCGACTTCATCGACACCGAGGTGAAGCATTACTCCTCGGGCATGTATTCGCGCCTCGGCTTCTCGGTCGCGATCCACACCGAACTCGACGTGCTGCTCGTCGACGAGATCCTCTCGGTCGGCGACGCCCAGTTCCGGCAGAAGTGCACGACGCGCATGCTCGAGCTGCAGGACCAGGGCAAGACGATGTTCGTGGTCAGCCACAACGCGAGCCAGGTGCAGCAGCTCTGCGAGCGCGGCATCGTGCTCGAGAAGGGGCGAATGATCTTCGACGGGCCCATCGACGAGGCCGTCGAGTTCGTGAAGCCCCGCCGCGATGAGGACGAGAACCACTATCCGATCGTCGACGGGATCTACGAGCTCTACCGCAAGGACCCGGGGCGGTGGGGCCGCCCGCTCGGCCCGCAGCTCGAGATCTCCGAGAACGGCGGAGGGTTCGTGCAGGAGTTCGACAAGGGCATGATCACCTCCTCGACCGCGCTCGCCTCGCGGCTCGGCGCCGAGAACGCCACCGTCGGGCTCGGCAAGGGTGTCTTCCTCGCGGCGTACCGCAAGGCCGGCGGGCCACAGGGACCGTGGGGCTTCATGGTCGGGGCGCCGCGCGGCATCCTCGAGAACTACGAGCTGCGCACCATGGAATTCCAGAACGGCACAGCCGGCTTCGCCATCGAAGGCGGCATGCGCTTCGACGCGAACTGAGCGTTGCGGGTTCTTGGGTGCTGGGACCTGAGACCCGACTCATTTGTAGTTTCCTGAAAGAGTTCTTAGAATATTCTGAATGAGCAGAACGGTTTCTCAGGACTCGCAACGCGTCCAGCTTGCATCGCCACTGGTCTCCGTGATCATTCCGGTGTTCAACGCTAAGCCGTTCCTGCAGCGCTGTCTCGACTCGGTCTTCGCGCAGACGCACAGAAACCTCGAAGTCATCGCTGTCAACGACGGATCTCACGATGGCAGCCAACGGGTCCTCGAACGAAATGCAGCCGCCGACCCGCGGCTCCGCATCATCGACCAGGAGAACCAGGGACAAGGTATCGCGCGCAACCGCGCGCTCGAGGACGCCCGAGGGGATTTCATCCTGTTCCTCGACGCTGACGATTTCCTTGAACCGCTCACCCTCGAACTCACGGTCGCTCGGGCGAAGGCCGACGACTCGGATTTCGTGCACTTCGATTGGAAACTCGCAAGCGCACTGCGGCACCGTTCGAAGGCGTTCAACTATTTCAATGTCCGGAACATCTGGCGACGACGCACACTCGAAGGTCCGGAATGCGACGAGCTCATGGACACCGTCAGTTTCTTCTCGGTCACGAGCTTGTATCGGAAGTCATTCCTCGATCATCACGGTCTCAGGTTCGGCGAGGGGTACATCTACGAAGACAATCCCTTCTACGTTCTCGCTGCGAATCGCGCGACCAGAGTGTCCCTGATTCATTCACCGCTGTATGTGATCCAACCAAATCAAGCTTCAACGACGCAAATGCTCCGGCAGACGGACAGGCACGCCATCGGTCATATCCGCGCCATTCGTGAGACACTCCCGAAGCTCCAGAACCGCTCTGCTCACACCCTCACCTACTTCGCGAAGTACCACCTGCAGAAGTTCATGGAATACTCTGCGTCCCGTGTCCCACCGCAGCACCGAGCCCAGTACTCCCACGACTTCGTCGAAGCATTCTCCGCTTTCCCGATCGAGCTCGCCGCCGATGTGCCGGTGAACCACTATCTGCGCACCTTCGTGCGCCACGGGGTATTCACCAAGCATCGGCATCGCCTATTCCACAGCGTCATCACGCTGCGGAACCGGACCGCACCGAAAGTCAAGCGGCGACTCAACGACCTCAAGAAACGCCGGAACCTTCGCCTCCAGCAGCGCGAAGCGCGGGCACGACGGAAAGCTCTGGCTCTCGTCTCTTCGGCAGTCGAGCAGGCAGACATGAAACTCGAAGGCGCGTTTCTCTTCTACGGTTTCGACCACCGCTATGCAGGTAACTCTCGCGCACTCTTCGAAATCCTGGAGAACGACTCCCGCTTCGCGGCGCATCCGCGTCTGTTCATCACCGAGGACGAACGGGTCAACCCCGCGCAGCGGATCGATCCCACCGATCACGCGCTGGTGCGCAAGGCCTTGGCGAAGGCGTCGATCGTATTCCTTGAATCATGGGTTCCTCCGAAGTTGCCAAAGCACCCCGATTCCATCTGGATCCAGCTCTGGCACGGCACTCCCTTCAAACGTGTACTGTTCGACAGCCACGAGTCCCGCATCATCTCTGCGCGCGCCGAGCACAAGGTAGTGAAGCACCGGGACATCCAGAAGTGGGACTATCTTCTGGCCGACAGTGACGCAGCACGAGAGAAGTTCAGCTCCGCGTTCCTCTTCCCCGCTTCCCGGATCCTGCAGACTGGGTATCCTCGGGTGCGCTTCCTCCTCGATCACCGAGACGACGAGGCACTCAAGCAGTCGATCCGGTCGACGATTCAGGTTCCGGACGGTAAACAAGTCGTGCTCTACGCGCCGACCTGGCGAGATCACAACTACGGTCTCCCCACGGAAGAGCAGGACCACAGCTACGAGCTCGCTCCTTCGGCCCTCGCCGATGTCCTCGGCGAAGACTACTTCGTGATCAGTCACGGCCACGATTATCTGGGCGGCGGCGGCCACTCGGCCCATGAGCGCTGTATCGACGCGAGCAGCTTCGACATCCAAGACCTTCTCCTCATTTCAGACGCGGTCGTGTCCGATTACTCTTCCGTCGTCTTCGATTGCTTCGCCTCGGGCATCCCAGTAGCGCTCTACTGCGCCGACCCGGAGCAATTCGAAGCGGAACGCGGCCTCTACCCCGATATGTGGCGGGACTTCGCGCCGCTGGTCACGGAAACCGCGGAAGGTGCCGCGGACCTGATCCGCCACCAGCCCACCGTGCTTCAGGATCAGGCGTTCCTCGATCGATACGCCTACAAGCCGCAAATCGATCTTCTGGACTTCCTCGACGAACTCGACCTCTACCGGCTGAATCGGAACTGGTGATCGCACCGATCGAATAGTGTCGTGCTCATGTCCTCGTCCAGTGCTCAGCGCATCCGAAGCCTCGATGGCCTTCGCGGGGTCGCCGCTCTTGTCGTCCTCCTCGGGCACATCGCGGTCATGGTGCCAACGCTTTCGCTGGCGTACGATTTCGCGGAGATGCCGAGTTTCGGCTCTCCCGCCTGGTGGGTGGCACTGACTCCGCTCCACATCCTGTGGGCCGGTCCGGAAGCCGTGCAGCTGTTCTTCGTCCTGAGCGGAATCGTGCTCACGCTCTCAGCCCGCCGAGCAGACTTCGACTGGTTCGCCTACTATCCCCGAAGAATCGTCCGGCTGTATGTTCCGGTATGCGCTGCGGTTCTCCTCGCGGCAGCATCGATGCTGCTCATTCCTCGTTCAGCCACCGGACAGAGTTCCACATGGCTCTCCCGCCGCGCCGCGGAGTACAGTCCGGGTTCCCTCCGCACAGACCTCTCGCTCCTCTGGGGTGATACGGACTTTGCGCTGAGCCCGCTCTGGTCACTGCGCTGGGAGGTCTGGTTCTCGCTCGCGCTCCCAATCTTCGGAGCATGGGCGTTCCTGCTGATTCGATGGTGGCCGGCAAAACTTGCACTCGTCGCGGCCACCCTCGCGGTCGGAATTGCTACCGGATGGCCAGAGCTGCTCTACCTCCCGGTTTTCGCAGTCGGTTCGCTCGTCGCCGTCCATTGGGGCAGCCTGCAGCGTCTCACTGAACGAGCACTGCGGCGACCATACGCTGGCTTCCTGTTCCTCGGCGCGACAGTCATTCTCCTGACCGCTCGCTGGTGGCCGATTCCGCTCGGACTTCCGTGGAGGGCATCCAAGTGGCTGTCCCTCGCGGTCCTGCTCGGAGCCGTGTGCGCCGTCCTGCTCGCAGCGCACTGGGACCGTGCCAACCGAGTGCTGACCTCGGCTCCGCTGCAGTGGCTCGGGCGTGTCTCTTTCAGCCTCTATCTGGTTCATGAGACGGCGATCCTGACCGTTCGTCATGCGTGGCCCGATGCCTCCATGATCACTGTCGCGCTCATTGCGATTCCTGCGGCATTGGCAACTTCCTGGGTGTTCTTCCTCATCGTCGAACGACCATCGATGAGGCTGGCCCGGAAAGTCGGACGCTCCGCTCGCGAAACTCTCTCCGTGGAACAGCCGCAAGAGGCTCGCCCCGCCTGATGCCACCCAGCCGCTCCAAGCCGCTGTTACCCGATCCTGCAGCGCCCAAGGCGAACTTCAGGCCTGTTCCACCGTTCTGGACTGTTGTTCCGCGACCCGGCGCAACCGCCCCGATGCCAGCGTCGTCGCACCGATCGTGATCATCGCACCGAGCAGGATCGCCGCCCCTTCGCCCGAGGCGAGGATCCCGAGCGTCTCGCCCATCGAGACCGCGGCGATCGGAACACCGAGCTGCGCGGCCGTCACGATGGCCGCGGGCCACGGCTGCCGCAGCAGCACCGGGATGCAGTGGACGAGGAGCGCGCCGAGGCCGAGCACGACTCCGAGGAGGATCGCCTGCGGGTGCGTCACGAGGTGGCGCAGGTCGATGGATGCGCCCAGCCAGACGAAGAAGATCGGGGCGAACAGCCCCTCCGTGATCGCGAACAGCTGCTTGCCGAGCCGCTCCGGCTCGCCCGCGGCCGCGAGCGCGATGCCGCACGCGAATCCCGCGAGCATGACCGAGACGTGCAGCGCGGTCGCGACGGCGGCGACCGCGAACACGACCACCAGCCAGAAGCGCAGCTCGATCGCGAGCGAGTGCTCCCGGGATACCGCGCGGATCCGCGCCTCGAATCCACGGGTGACGAGCAGGCGCGCGATCCAGGCGGCGACCAGCGCGGCGGCGATGACCACGAGCGCGCCGAGCCCGGCGCCGAGCGCGTTCGTCGGTTCGATGGCGAGGGGCAGCAGCACGATGCAGACGGCATCGGCGACGGCGAGCTGGGGCAGCAACTGCTCGAGCACCGGCGCGTCGGTGCGCACCCCGGCAAGGGCGGGGAGCACCAGGCTCGCCGACGAAGAGGCGAGCAGCACCGCGTACAACCACCCGTGATCGGTGCCGAACAGCTGCGCGATCCCGAATCCCAGCGGCACCGAGGCCGCCCCCACGACCGCTGCCCGTAGCAGGCCGCTGCGCATGCCGCTGCGCAGTGCCGGATCCCGGACCGGCACGTGGGAGCCGGCGACGACCATCACCAGGGCGAAGCCGATCTGGCCGAGGAACGCGAACGTCGGCTCGGTGGGGTCCGCGATGCGGAATCCGCTCTGCCCGAGGATCAGGCCGACGGCGAGCTCGCCGATGACCACGGGCAGGCGCAGCCGGTCGGGCAGCGCGAGTAGCGGCCCGAGCAGCGCGACCGCGCAGATGAGGGCCAACAGTGCGAATCCCATGTCGACCTCCTCGCTCTGAGCCGACAGTACCGCGAGCCGCCGCGGTCGGCTACCGGGCGCGATCCCCGGGGAGACCACCGCCGACGAAGCGGCGGAACAGCACCTTCTTCACGCTCGCGGGCAGCAGGCGGTACGCGCCCTTCACGACGACGTTGCGCAGATACTGGCCGCGCGAGACGAATCCCATGCGCAGCATCGCCCGCTGCAACCGTGCCTCCGTCCTCGCCTCCGTCCAGCCGCCGCGGCGCTGGAACGAGCCGGCTCCGACGCGGTACTTGAGCAGGGGCTCGGCGAGGTTCTCGACCTTCGCGCCGGAGGCGATGAGCCGGATGCCCAGCCAGTAGTCCTCCATCTTGCCGAAGGGCTCGTACCCGCCGATCTTCGCGATGGCGTCCGCCCGGTACATCATCGTCGGGTGGTTGAAGGGGTTGTGCGTGCGCGCGTGCTCGCGGATCCGCTCCGGCCCCGTCGGCGGGACGCGGAGCGCGCCGGTGAGCTCGGGATCGCGTTCGAACTCGACCATGCCCGCGCCCACCAGGTCGTACCCCTGCTCGATGAGCGCCCACTGCTTCGCGAAACGCTCGGGCACCGAGACGTCGTCGGCGTCCATGCGCGCGATCACCGGATGCGTCGCCCGCGCCAGGCCGGCGTTCAGCGCCTCGGTGAGGCCCCGGTTCTGCTCGAGAGGCACCACCGAGACCGGGATCGGGCTCTCGCGCTCGATCCGGGCGATCTCCTGCGCGAGCGCATCGGGCACGGGGCCGTCCTGCACCAGCACGGCCTCGGCCGGGCGCAGCGTCTGATCGTCGACGCTGCTCTCGAAGGCGAGACGCAGGAACTCGGGATCGTCGCCGGCGTAGACGGGCAGCAGCAGCGAGAAGTCGGCCTGGGTCATGCTTCTACTGTAGGGCGGGGTGATGGTGCCTCGCTGGCGTTGCGCGGTGGTGGGGGTCCGGTCGGTGGTGGCTCCATCGACTTCGGAGATTCGCAGGATTTCGGACCCATTTCAAGGGAATGCTCCGAATCCCTGAGGGTCTCCGAACGCACGAGACGGGCGTCCGCGCTCGGTTCGGCGCTCACACCAGGCTTCGGCGCGTGAATGCAGACGACTCCGTCTGCAGGCACCGGAATAGAGGAGCCTTCGCGGACCACCCGCGCAACACTCGGGCATGGACATCACCGCTTTCATCTCCCACCGCAGCGGCCGCATTCTCCGCGTCGCGCCGGGCTGGGTAGCGGCACCGGACGCCGACCCTGCGCTCGCCGCAGCGGCGCGCGGCGGGGTAGCGCTCAGCTGCCTCACCCAGGCCGGACGGATCGGTCTCTGGATCCCGAGAGCACCGGCGACTCATCGAGCTCGGTGCGCTCGAACGGCTCCCGCTCGCCGGGCGGGCACGAACGCTGCTCTCACGATGCACTCCGTTCGCCGACTCCGGGCTCGAGACCATCGTGCGTGACCGCTTCAGATGGCTTCGCATCCAAATCCTCGAGCAAGTGCACGTGCTCGGTCATCGGGTCGACCTCCTCTTCGGCGAACGGCTCGTGGTCCAGATCGACGGGCGCACCCACCAGGGTGCGCAACGCAGACTGGACAACGGGCACGACGCCGCGCTCCGAAGGCACGGGTACGAGGTGATCCGGGTCAGCTACGAACAGGTGATGTTCCGGTGGGCGGAGGTTCATGAAGCGATCATCGGTGCCATCGCCCGGGCTTGCACCTTGCACCGGCCCGGTGAGGCAGGCCGACCCAGCGCAGGTCCCTATCGCTCGAGCAGTCGGACCTGCTCCATGACGTCGTCGGGCACGCCCGCGGTCGCGAGTACCTCGGTCGAGGGGCGCGGGCGGGTGCGCCAGCCGTCGCGCCAGCCGCGGCGGAGGCCGTCGCGCAGCACGGATCGGTCCTGCGAGGCGCGGAAGGTGCGCACCCAGCGCCGGGCGGTCGCGGCGATGTAGAGCGCGTTCTCCCAGCCGTAGAGCGCCTTCGAGAGTCGGAACACCCAGAGCTTGTTGCGCACCTCGAAGAAGAAGCGGGGGCCGGGATCCGCGTCGCTCGACCCGCGCTTCGCCGTCTTGTGAGTGACCACGGAGTCGGGCACGAACAGGCCTCGCGCACCGCGCAGCAGGCGCGCCGAGTACTCGAAATCGTCGTTCCACAGGAAGTAGTCGACGATGGGGAGGCCCAGCTCGCGCACCCGCGCGGCGCGCAGGAACGCCGACACGAACGAGATCGACCGGATCTCCATCGCGCCGACGGAGGCCGCCCGCTCACGCTCCGCGCGCGACGCACGGATCTTCGCCTTGGGCGTGTTCATCGGGTGGTCCGCGCCGTCGGTCCAGACCACCCGCGAACCCATCACCGCGAGGTCGTCCTGCCCGGTCGCGCGGTAGCGCTCGAACGTCGCGAGCGCACCGGCGAGCGCGTCGGGGCCCGGCACCGTGTCGTCGTCCATGACCCACACCCAGTCGGTCGCGGGATCGGCGACCGCTGCCGCGATCCCCACCGCGAAGCCGCCGGCGCCGCCCGTGTTCTCGGTCAACCGGATCAGCCGGGCCCGATCCCCCCACTCGGCCAGCAGCTCGGCCGCGACCGCGTCGGAGCCGTCGTCCGAAGCATTGTCGACCACCACGAGGCGATCGACCGGACGGGTCTGCGCCGAGAGCGCCTCCAGCGCCTCACGCAGCAGCACCCGGCGATTCCATGCGACGAGTACCGCGGTCACCCGCAGCGCGCCGGAGGCGCCCGCCGCGCCCGAAATCGAGCCCGAACCCGAAGCGGACCCAGCGACAGCTCCCCCGCTCACTGCTTGCCGTCCTTCTTCGGAGTCGCCTTGGCAATGCCCTGATCCACCAGCTGATGGACCTTGGCGAAGTCCGGGTTCTCGGGGTCCACCGCCGGCGGCACGAGCTCGACGTTGACGGGCGGGAACTCGCGGGACTTGCCCGCGAGATCCACGAAGCGACCCAGCATCGAGCTCGGGATGTCGGTCTCGACGAGCTGCTTGCCCGCGGTCGCGATGTCCTGGAACCGCGCCAGCACGTTGGTCGGGTTCATCTGGGCGAGGATCGCGGCCTGCAGCTCGCGCTGCCGCTCCATGCGCGAGTAGTCGCCCGCGGCGGATCCGTAGCGGGAACGCGCATACCACTGGGCCGTGTAGCCGTTCATGTGCTGCTTGCCCGGCTCGATCCAGCCGTCGACGCCGTTCTGATACTGATCGCCGCCGATGGGCAGTCGCTCCTTCACGTCGATCTCGATGCCGCCGAGCGCATCGATCAGCTGCGAGAACGCATCCATGTTGACGAGCACGTAGAACTGGATGTCGAGACCGGTCGCACCCTCGACGGCCTCCTTGGTCGCCTCGATCCCGGGCGAGGAGTGCTGCTTCTTCGCGTTCGGGTAGAGCTCCGGGTAGAACAGCTCCGCCTCGGCGTAGACGCCGTTCAGGATGCAGCGTCCTACCTGGCAGCCGCCCCACTCCCCGAATTCGTTGGGGCCGACGCCGAAGCCGTTCGGGTGCATCTTCGCCATGGGCGAGTCCTTCGAGAAGGGCACGTTCGCGAGCTCGCGCGGAACACCGATGATGGTCGACTGGCCGGTCTTCGCATCGACGCTCACGACCGAGATGCTGTCGGGACGCAGCCCCTCGCGGTCGGCGCCCGCGTCCGTACCGAGCAGCAGGAAGTTGTAGCGGCCCTTGACGGGTTCGACCGCGGGCGCGCCCGCGAAGAGATCGTCGAGGAGCCCGCGGGTCGAGGCGACGGTGGTCGCCGCCCAGGCCGCGCCGAAGGCTGGCACGATGGTCAGCAGCACCGAGATGACCGCGATGGGCACGCGCCAGTTCGGCTTCACCCGCACCAGCTTGGTGAGCCGCAGGGTGTCGAAGCCGAGCACCAGCCAGAGGATCGCGTAGAACGCGAGCACCCAGGTCAGCGCGAAGAGGAACCAGCTGTTCGTGAACAGCGTGAGCGTGTCGGCGCGCGCAACGAGCAGGCCCACCACGGCGAGGACGCCCGCGAGGATCAGCACGACCGTCGCCGTGATGCCGAATCGGCCGAGCCTGCGGCTGCCCGCGAGCAGCTGTGCGCTGCCGGGCAGGACGAAGCCGAGCAGCACGAGCCAGCGCGCCCGCTTGGTCATCAGCGGGGGCGAATCGAGATCGGGGTTGCGGATCGGCCGCTCGAGCTCGATCGTGCTCATCCGGCGTACCCGCCGGGGTTGCTCGACTGCCAGGTCCACGCGTCGCGGCAGGCCTCGGCGAGGGAGCGGGTGGTGCGCCACCCGAGCTCGGCGTTCGCCTTGGCGGGATCCGCGACCATCGCGGCGACATCTCCGGCGCGCCCGGGCACGATGTCGTAGGGCACCGGACGGCCGGAGGCCTCCTCGAAGGCGCCGACGACCTCGAGCACGCTGGATCCGGTCCCGGAACCGAGGTTGTACGCGGTGACGCCCGCAGAGAGGTGCTCGAGCGCGGCGACGTGGCCCTCGGCCAGGTCCATCACGTGGATGTAGTCGCGGACGCCGGTGCCGTCGGACGTCGGGTAATCCCCGCCGAAGACGCTGAGCCGCTCGCGCTTGCCGACCGCGACCTGCGCGATGAACGGCATGAGGTTGTTGGGGATCCCGCTGGGGTCCTCGCCGATGCGGCCCGAGGGGTGCGCGCCGACGGGGTTGAAGTAGCGCAGCAGCACGGCCTCGAGCTCGGGCCAGGCGACCTGCGTGTCCCGGACGATCTGCTCGATCATCGCCTTGGTCCAGCCGTAGGGATTGGTCACCCCGACCCCCGCGGGATGCGCCTCGTCGATCGGCACGCGCTGAGGCTCGCCGTACACCGTCGCCGAGGAGCTGAACACGAACTTGGTGACTCCGCGCTCGCGCATCAGATCGAGCATCACGAGCGTCGAGTCGAGGTTCACCCGGTAGTAGCGGGTGGGTTGCGCGACCGACTCGCCCACCGCCTTCAGACCCGCGAAGTGGATGACGGCGTCGAACTCGAGGCCGTCGAGCGCCGCACGGGCGGCCTCGCGCTCGGCGAGGTCGACCTCGATCACGGGGACGCTCCGCCCGCTCAGCGCCTCGACCCGGCGCACCGCTTCGGGGCTGCTGTTCGAGAAGTCGTCGACCACGATGACCTCGTGCCCGCGATCGAGGAGCACGAGCGCGGTGTGCGAGCCGATGTAGCCGGCGCCGCCGGTGAGAAGTACACGCATAGCGTCTAGGGTAGGGCCGCTGCCGGGAGAGAACCTGCGACGCGCTCCGGAATCCGCGAAAGGCGGTTTCCGGCGTCGGCCGAGCTCCCCGAAGGGCAGTGACACCGCAGGGTTACGATTCGGTGACGCTTCCGCGCGCTCCGGGCCTGCGCACAGCAACCGATTCCGTAGAATCGAGGCTGTCGGGCGATTCACAGCTTGGCGGGGACGGAGGGGTTAGGTGGCGACGCTCACGCTGATCGGCGAGCCCTTTCCCGGGTGGGACAGTGCGCTGCAGGCCGCAGCCGCACAGGACCTCACGGAAGCGGTCGCCGTCGCGGCCCCCCGCGGGTGCAGCGCCCGGCTGCTGATCGCCAAGGGCACGGAGGCACCCGTTCTGGAGTCGCCGCGCGCTCGCGTCGAGACCCTGCCGCTGAAGGCCGGCATGCTGCCCGTGCTGTGGCAGTCCGGCGCCTCGGCCCGCCCCCTCGACGGCGAGTTCGTGCACGCGTTGACCCCCATGGTTCCGCTGCGCAGCCGCGACGAGGGCGACGGCACCCAGACCTCGGTCGCGATCCCCCACGGCATCGCCTGGCAGGCGCCCGAGCTGATGGGCACGACCCAGGCCCGGCTCTTCCGTTCCTTCGTGCGCCGCGCGGTGCGCCTCGCCGATGTGATCGTCACCTCGACCCACGCGACCGCGAGCGCGCTGCAGGAGCACTTCGGGCCCGAGCTGGCGGTGCAGGTGCTGCCGCTCGCCGCCCCCACCCGGATCATGCGCCCCTCCGACGCCGCCGAACGCCGCGTCGAGCTGGGGCTCCCCTCGACCTACGTGGTCACGACCGCTGCGCCTGGCGAATTCGGCCGGCTCGAGTGGATCCTCGACGCGATGCACGCCGATCCGTCGCTCCCGGCGCTCGTCGTGCTCAGCGGCAGCTTCCCCGCGCCCGGCGATCCGCAGAACACCGAAAGCGCGGACCCGAAGCTCGCGGCCGCGATCCCGACCGAGTTGCAGCACCGCATCACCGTGGTCCGCCCGCGGGAGCTCGAGGACATCGGAGCCGTGCTCTCGGGTGCCGAGCTGCTCGCGCTGCCTCAGGCGGGTATCGGCACCGGCTACGAGCTGCTCGCTGCGCTGTCCGCGGGGGTACCAGCGCTGCACGGCGGCAGCGCCGTCGCGGCGGAGCTCGCCTTCGAGGGTGGGATCGGCGCGGAGGACGCGGCGGCGTTCGCCGGCGAACTCTCCCGGATCATGAGCGACGACGCCGAGCGCTCCCGGCTCTCGGTGCTCGCCGAGGATCAGTCCCGCTCGTACTCGTGGGCGAGCACGGCCTGGCACCTGTGGGAGATCCACGCGAACATCTGACCCGGCACGAGCGGCCGAGTCCGGCACGAGCGGCCGAGTCCCGCGCGAGCGGCGGAACCGCGATCGACCGCGGCGCTGCTGCGTCAGCGGCGCGCGCCCCGCGCGTGCCCGACGGCGGCGGCCGCCGCCGCGAAGGCCGAGACCGCGACCAGTGTGACGGCGCCGCCCCACCCCCAGTGGGCGAATACGAGACCACCGAGGCCGCCGAGCAGCGCCGAGCCGATGTAGTAGCCGAGGTTGTAGAGCGACGGCGCCAGGCTGCGCCCGGTGTCGGCACGTCGACCGATCAGACCGCTCGCGATGGTGTGGGCCCCGAAGAACGCTCCGGTGAACAGCACGAGTCCGAGGATCACCGCGGGAAGCCACGGGAGCAGCATGAGGCCGAGCCCGAGCAGCATGAGCGCGATGCACCCGAGCTGCACACGGACCGGGGATTCGATGCCGGCGAGCGGTCCCAGGCGCGGCCCGCGGTGGGCCCGAGCGACGACCGACCACACCCGGCGGGAGGCGACCGCGCCGGCCAGGTAGGCGAGGAAGAGCCACGACACCTGGGCCGTGCTCAGTCCGAACGGCGACTCCTGCAGCCGGAAGCCGAGCACGTTGTAGACGGCGACGAAGCCGCCCATCAGGAGGAATCCCTGCGCGATGAGGACCCGGACGCCCGGGTTTCGGAGATTGGCCAGGAACGCGCGACCGAGCGGCAGCGGGGGTCCCGGCGGGATCCGGGTCGCCGGGATCAGCGCGAGGAACAGCGCCGCGGACGCGACCGAGCAGAGGGCGACCGCCGCGATCCCCCACCCCCAGCCGAGGGCGTCGCCGACGAGGCCCGAGATGACGCGACCGGCGAGCCCGCCGATGGTGGTGCCTGCGACATAGCTGCCGACGGCGGCGCCGAGCGCCGCGGGCGTCACGATCTCGGCGAGCGCGGTGACGGCCAGCGCGGGCAGCCCTCCGAGCGCGAGCCCCTCGAAGAAGCGCACCGCGACGAGTGCGGGGAGCGTGGGCATGAACGGGACCAGCAGACCGATCGCGAGCGCGACGAGCACCGACCAGCGCATCGCGGCCACGCGACCGATCCGGTCGGAGACTCGGGCCCACGGCACCACGCCGACGGCGACACCGAGCGTGGCCGCACCGATCACCCACGAGACCGCGCCCGTGTCGCTGCGGAACTCGTGCGCCAGCTCGGTCAGCACGCCCTGCGGGGCGTACAACTGGGCAAAGGTCGCGAAGCCCGCACCGAACAGCGCGACGAGGGCGCGCTTCGCGACCCGGCTGTCGCCCGGAACCCGGGGGTCGGACGCGGTCACGCGCCGAGGCCGCTACTCGGCGGCCGGAGTCGCGGCTTCGGCGGCGACGCGCGCCCGCAGCGCGGTGTTCTTCTGCTCCACCTGCGCTTCGAGGTCCGCCGCGTAGGCGTCGAGCTGCGTCGCGACGGCGGGATCGCTCGCGCCGAGGATGCGCGCGGCGAGCAGGCCCGCGTTCTTGGCACCGCCGATGCTGACGGTCGCGACCGGGATCCCACCGGGCATCTGCACGATCGACAGCAGCGAGTCAAGCCCGTCGAGCTTGGCGAGCGGCACGGGGACGCCGATCACGGGCAGCGTGGTCATCGAGGCGACCATGCCGGGCAGGTGCGCAGCACCGCCGGCGCCCGCGATGATGGCGCGCAGGCCGCGGTCCGCGGCGGACCGGGCGTACTCGACCATCTTGTCGGGCGTGCGGTGCGCACTGACCACCTCGACCTCGTGCGCGATCCCGAACTCGCGCAGCACGGCCACGGCGTCCGCCATGACGGAGTAGTCGGAGTCGGAGCCCATGATGACGCCGACCAGGGGCTGCATGCGCTCACCAGTCATGTCGCCTATCGTAGCGATGCCGAGACCCCGCATCGTGCGGCGCGGGCCGGCTGGGACTCCGCCGTTTGCGGTTCGCTCGTGCGGCTGCCTATGCTGAGGGCGCCCGCGCGGCGGGCGGCGGGCGGCGAGCGGAGCCGCCCCCGGGCCGGCGGATCGAGGGAGACCGGATGAGCGCAGCAGGACCCGCGCAGCCCGGCGCGCCCGTTCCGCAGGATCCCCGTCTGCGCCCGGTTCCGCCGCCGCGGTTCAGCGAATCGGCCGACAGCACCGTGCCGCTCGTGCTGCCCGGGCCGCCCATCTCGGTCGTGCTCGGACCCGCGCCGCGAAGGGGTGGCGCGACGACCGCCCCCGAACGCGCGGAGGCGCCTGCAGCCTCTCCGGAGGCCGTGCCCGCGTCCGTCCCGACGCCCGAACCCCCGCCCGCACCGCCCGCCGTCGAGACCGCCATCGAACCGACCACGGTGCCCGCGGTGCCTTCGGCCCCTCCGCGCGCACCGGCGCCCGCAGCACCGGTGCCGCTCCCGGTCTCCGAGCTCGCGCTCGACGATGACGACCTGGGGCTGACCATCGTCGTGCCCCGCGGCGTGCTCCTCACCGATTGGAACCTCGTCGACCGCGACGGGACCGCGTTCCGGCTGCACCGCAGCAACGTGCTCGGGCGCAGGCCGTCCGGGGCCGGCGCACCCGAGCACGCGCAGCTGGTGCTGCTCTCGGATCCCGATCGGGTGCTGTCGCGCACCCACGCACTGCTCGAGGTCATCGACGACGAGGTCTGGGTCACCGATCTGCACTCCACGAACGGGAGCGCGGTGCGCGAGCCGGGGCAGCCCGCCCGGCGTCTCGAACCGGGCACGCGCGTGCGCGTGCTGCTCGGCAGCGTGCTGAGCTTCGGCGGACGCGCGGTCTCGTTCGCGTACGACGGGCACGGCCCTCGGGCCTAGCCCGGACCGGCGGCTCCTCGTCCGCCGGACCGCACGATTCGAGCGGCCGGATCCCTAGTCGAACATGCGCGCAGCGGCGAGCGCCTCGGCACGCACGGCGGCGAGGTCGTCTCCGGTCACGGTGACGTGGCCGACCTTGCGTCCGGGGCGCGGCTGCTTGTCGTAGCTGTGGATCTTGGCCTCGGGGTGCGCGGCGAGCACCTCGGCGTAGCGGACCGGCATGGGGCCCTCGGCAGGACCGCCGAGCACGTTCACCATGACGGCGGCGGGCCGGGTCATCGCGGTGTCGCCGAGGGGCAGATCGGCGACGGCGCGCAGGTGCTGCTCGAACTGGCTCGTGACGGACCCCTCGATCGAGAAGTGCCCGGAGTTGTGGGGGCGCATCGCGAGCTCGTTGACGAGCACGCGGCCGTCGCGGGTCTCGAACATCTCGACGGCGAGCACGCCGGTGACGCCGACGCCCTCGGCGACCGTGATGCCGATGCGGGCGGCCTCGTCGAGGGTCGCCGGGTCGGCGACGGGGGCCGGCGCGAGCACCTCGGCGCAGACGCCGTCGCGCTGGATTGTCTCGACGACGGGCCAGGCGCGGGTCTCACCGGAGGGCCTGCGCGCGACGAGCTGCGACAGCTCGCGGGTGAAGTCCACCAGCTCCTCGACGAGCAGCTGCCCAACGCGGCCGTCCTCGGCGAGCGCGGCGAACCAGTCGCGCACCTCGCTCGCGTGCGAGACGACGCGGACGCCCTTGCCGTCGTAGCCGCCGCGGGCGGTCTTGACGACGGCTCGACCGCCGTGGGCGTCGATGAATCCCTGCAGCGCGGCCTCGTCGGCGACGGCGGCCCAGGCGGGCACGGGGACGCCGAGTTCGCCGAGCTTCTGCCGCATGAGGATCTTGTCCTGGGCGAACTGGAGCGCGTCGGGGCGCGGGTGCACGGCGACGCCGCGAGCCTCGAGCTCGCGCAGGATCTCACCGGGCACGTGCTCGTGGTCGAAGGTGATCACGTCGACGGTCTCGGCGAAGGAGTAGACGGTCTCGGGGTCGCGGTAGTCGCCGACACGGTCGGCGGCGCGCTCCGCGCTCGATCCCTCGTTCTCGGCGAGCACGCTGATGCGCAGGCCGAGGTGGATCGCGGGCGGCACCATCATGCGGGCGAGCTGCCCGCCGCCGATGACGCCGATGCGAATGCTGCCGATCTCTTCGATGCTGCTCACCCGATCCATTTTGCCAGGCGGCGACGCGCCGCGTGACACCAACAATGGTTGACGGCAGACAACGAATCGCCTATAGTTGCATTCCGTCAACGATTTGCGACCCCACACGCGGATCCAATCCGACTCCCCGTGCCGGCGAGGCCGCGCGACGCCCCCGTTCGGCGCCGCCGCCAGGGCCGCACGCGCACCCCACCCACCGATCAGCAGAACAGGATCCCAGCACTCCAGATGTCCAGCACGGCAGCACGATCCACACCCACCGCCCCCGCCCGGGGCGTATCCGCGAACGACGAGGTCCTGCACGGCCGCGCCAAGGCATGGGCCCTCACCGGTCTGTTCCTCAGCATGGCCGTCTCGATGCTCTCGATGACGGTGGTCGGCACCTCGATGCCGATCATCATCGCCGACCTCGGCGGCGACCAGGCCGCGTTCACCTGGGTGGTCACGGCGACCATGCTCGCGAGCGCCATCTCGACGCCGATCTGGGGCAAGCTCGCCGACCTCACCAGCAAGAAGGTGCTGCTGCAGGCGTCGCTGATCATCTTCACCCTCGGATCCGCCCTCGCCGGTACCGCCGAGGGCCCGGGCTGGCTCATCGCGTTCCGCGTGCTGCAGGGCCTCGGCGCCGGCGGCCTCGGCGCGCTCGGTCAGATCGTGCTCGCCGAGATCATCAGCCCGCGCGAGCGCGGCAAGTACATGGGCATCATGGGCGCGATCATGGCGGTCTCGACCGTCGGCGGCCCGCTGCTCGGCGGCGCCATCACCGACTCGATCGGCTGGCGCTGGAACTTCTATGTGGCCGTCCCCATCGCCGTCGTCGCGATCATCGTGCTGCAGCGCACCCTGCACCTGCACACCGCCCGCCGCAAGGTCAAGATCGACTACCTCGGCGCCTCGCTCATCTCGATCGGTTTCGCCAGCCTCCTCATCTGGGTCACGCTCGGCGGCACCCAGTTCGACTGGTGGTCGTGGCAGACCGCGCTCATGGTCGGCGGCGGCATCGTGCTGCTCATCGCGGCCGTGATCGTCGAGCTCAAGGTCGAGGAGCCCCTGATCCCGCTCGGCCTGTTCAAGAACCGCACCTTCACGATGGCCGTCATCGCGAGCCTCGCCGTCGGCCTGGCCATGTTCGGCACCTCGGTGTTCCTCGGCCAGTACATGCAGCTCGCCCGCGGCAAGACACCGACCGAGTCGGGTCTGCTCACCATCCCGATGATGGCCGGCCTGCTCCTCGCGTCGACGCTCGTCGGCCAGATCATCTCGCGCACCGGCAAGTGGAAGCGCTACATGGTGGTGGGATCCTTCCTGCTGCTCGCCGGTCTGCTGCTGCTCGGCCAGCTGCGCTACGACACCTCGCTCTGGTACGTGGGCATCTCGATGTTCGTCCTCGGCGCCGGCGTCGGCATGTGCATGCAGAACCTCGTGCTCGTCGTGCAGAACACCGTCTCGCCCGACCAGATCGGCGTCTCGAGCTCGGCCGTCACCTTCTTCCGCACCATCGGCGGCACCGCCGGCATGTCGGCGCTCGGCGCGATGCTCTCGCACCAGATCGTCGACTTCGTGAAGGACGGCCTCGCCGCGCTCGCGAAGACCGATCCGGCATCGCTCGCCGGAGCCGAGAAGCTCGCCGGCGGCACGATCCCCAAGGTCGCCGAGTTGCCCGGCCCGATCCGTACCGTGGTCGAGGCGGCGTACGGACACGGCATCGGCGACGTGTTCCTCGCCGCATCCCCCATCGCGATCATCGCGATCGTCGCGATCATGCTCCTGCCGAACCTGCCCCTGAGCAGCAAGAGCGCCGCCCAGCAGCGCTCCGAGCTGGCTGCGAAGAACGCCGCGGACGAGGCCGAGCACGCGGACCTCGCAGCCACCGGACGTTAGGCTCGAATCATGCAGGATCAGCGGGATGCGGACGAGGTCGCCGGCGACGGCGACGGCGCGACCCCGGAGGGCGTCGCGCCCGGCGGCATCGACGGCGGTGTGCTCGACAGCCGCATCGCCGAGATCATCGCCGAGTTCTCGGAGGTGTTCGCCTACGCCCGCACCCGCTGGGCCCGGTTCGCCGAGGAGGTGCATCCGGAGCTCAAGGGCGTCGGCATGATCGTGCTCCAGTTCATCGTGAAGAAGGGGCCCGTCACGGCGACCCGCATCGCGCAGATGCTCGACATGGACAAGGCGATGGTCAGCCGTCAGGTGTCGAAGCTCCGCGAGCTCGGCATGATCGACGCTGAGCCGGCCCCCGAGGATCGCCGCGTCGTGCTCCTCACCGCCAGCACGAGCGCCGTCGAACTGCTCGACGGGCTGCGCGACCGCTGGGCGCACGGCTACCACGAGCGGTTCCGGGGATGGACCCTGGAGGAGCTCGAGGTGATGCGCGACGGCCTGCACCGCTTCAACGCGACCGCCGACCTCTCGATGCCCGACGGCCCCGCCGCGCGCTGCGTGCGCGAGCAGGGCTCCGACGCGAGCTCCGACTAGGCGCCCGCGCCTCGCCGCCCGTTCCGGCGGGCGGCGAGTTCGGCACCGGCCGCTCGCAGCCAACGATCCGGCTCGGCGAGCGAGCGCTCGGCGCTGCCCGCGAGCTCGGTGAGCGACACTGCCGAGGCGAAGCCGGAGAGCGGCGCGTCCGCCGCGATCCGGCCGGCCACGAGCGCGACGGGGACGCCCGCCGCTCGGGCGAGCGCGGCGACGTGGCTCGGCGCCTTGCCGGCGGCCGACTGACCGTCGAACGCGCCCTCGCCCGTGATCACCAGGTCCGCGCCCGCGATCGCGTCGGCGAGACCGATCAGTCCGGCCACCTCCGCGGCCCCCGGGAGCAACTCCGCGCCCAGCACCACGAGGGCGCCGCCGACGCCACCGGCCGCGCCCGTGCCGGGTGTCGCCGGGTCGAGGTCGCAGAGCGCCGCAAGCCGGCCCATCGCCGCGTCGACCCGGGCGCGCGCGGCCGGGTCGACGAGCCCCTTCTGCGGGCCGAAGACCTCGGCCGCTCCGCGCGGACCCGTCATCGGGTTCGAGACGTCGGTGAGCACACGGGTCTCGGGAAGGTCGCGGATCCCGCCGAGCTCGACGCGTTCGAGATCGAGCAGTCCGCGCGCGCCCGCCGCGATCGGCGCGCCCGCGCGATCCAGCAGCCGCGCGCCGAGCGCCGTCAGCATGCCGGCGCCGCCGTCCGTGGAGGCGCTCGAACCGATGCCGAGCACGAGCCGCGAGACCGCGTGGTCGAGCGCCGCCGCGATCGCCGTACCGAACGCCTCGGTCCCGGCGTCGAGCGGTCGCCCGGTCCCCACGCGCTCGATCCCGCAGGTGACGGCGAGTTCGACGACCGCGGTGCCGCGGGGCGCCGCCGGTTCCGGCGGCAGCAGCAACCAGAACGGATCGCCGGAGCGCCCGGCACCGAGCGGCATCCGGGCCGCGTCCGGACGGGCGGCGACGAAGGCCTCGAGCGTGCCCTCTCCGCCGTCGGCCATGGGCCGCGGGATCAGTCGGGCGTCGGGCTCGACGCTCGCCCAGCCTGCGGCGAGCGCCGCGGCCGCATCCGCCGCGGAGATCGTGCCCTTCAGGCTGTCCGGTGCGATGACGACGCGCGTCATGCGGCCTCCCCTCGGACCCGCTCCTCGTGCGGCGGGCGCGAGATGCGCCCTCGAAACTCGCTCAGACCGCGCGCAGGATCACGGCGCTGCCCTGGCCGCCGCCACCGCAGATGCCGATCGCGCCGAGGGTGCCGGGACCGGCCTCTGCGAGCTGACGGGCGAGGGTGCCGACGAGTCGGGCGCCCGATGCGCCGATGGGATGTCCGAGCGCGATCGCGCCGCCGTGCGGGTTGACGACGTCGCCGCTGATGCCGAGCTCCTTCGTCGACTGCAGTCCGACCGAGGCGAACGCCTCGTTGATCTCGACGACCGCGAGATCCTGCGCGGTCGCGCCGCCGGCGACCTTCGCGAGCGCCGCGGTGATCGCGCGCGACGGCTGCGAGTGCAGCTGGGTGTCGGGGCCCGCCACGAGCGCGGTCGCCTCGACGCGCGCCAGCGGCGTGACGCCGAGCCGCTCGGCAGCGGCCTCGCTCACGAGCACGAGCGCCGCGGCGCCGTCGGTGATCGGCGAGGCATTGCCGGCGGTGATCCCGCCGTCCTTCGCGAACGAGGGCCGCAGGCCGGCGAGCACCTCGACGGTGGTGTCGGCGCGGATCCCGTCGTCGGCCGAGACGACGGTGTCGCCGCGACGCGACGTCACGGTGAACGGCGCGATCTCGCCGGCGAAGAACTCGGCCGATGCGGCGGCGCGGCGGTGCGAGGTCGCAGCGAAGGCGTCCTGCTCGGCGCGGCCGATGCCGAGCGGAACGTTGCCCTGCTCGGTGAGCGCGCCCATGGCGACCTGGTCGAACGCGTCCGACAGTCCGTCGTGCTCGGTCGTGTCGATGAGCTGCGCGGTACCGTACTTGGTGCCCGCGCGCAGCGGGATGACGTGGGGCGCGAGCGACATCGACTCCTGGCCGACCGCGAGCACGACCTCGGCCTCCCCCGCGGCGATGAGGCGCGCCGCCTGCGACACGGCCTCAGCGCCCGAGAGGCAGACGGCGTTGAGCGTGATCGCGGGCGTCTCGAGCGGGATCCCCGCGCCGACCGCGGTCTGACGGGCGGGGTTCTGACCCGCCCCGGCCTGCAGCACCTGGCCGGCGACGACCGCGTCGACGTCCTCGGGGCGGATCCCCGCGCGCTCGAGCGCCGCGGTCGCGGCGTGCGCGCCGAGCACGGTCGCGGGCTGCGCGGCGAGCTGCCCGGTGAAGCGGGTGAACGGGGTGCGGGCGTACCCGGCGATGAGCGCGTTCATTCGTGTGTCTCCTCGAAGGTTCGAGTGCGGCGGTGCGAACGCTCCGCCGCCTGCCTAGCATCCTGCCTCATCGGGCTGCGAGCCGCTCGGCCCACTCTGCACCGCCGAGCATCGCTCCGCCGTGCACTTCTGCAGACCCCGGGGGCTCTGCATGTCATGTTCCCCGTCGAGTGAACGCTTGTACACGGAAAGAGGCGCCTTTTCATGTACAAGCGTTCACTCGACGGCCGGGGCGGGGGATGGGG
>NZ_MRAV01000010.1 GCF_002752355.1 Leucobacter sp. OLIS6 | reverse complement strand
GCTTGACGGCGAACGGGGCCGCGGACAGGGCGTCGGGGGCGAGATCACTCCGGGCGATCACGACACTCTTCGCTCCGCGCGGGTAGGAGTCCTTGGACACCTTCACTGCGGTCTCGTACCGGTTCGCACCTCCCAGGCGCTTCCACTTCGTCTTGCCCGTGCTGGTGCCGCCGGCGTTCGCGCCGGCGTTGCTGGACGCGTTCGTGATCGCGGCCGACTGGGAGGCGGCGTTCGCGTTCGTGGTGGCGCGCTGCGACGCGCCGGCGTTCGCGTTCGAGGAGTTATCGGCGTTCGCGGCAACTGCGGCTGCGGCTTCCGCTGCACTGTTGGAGGCGGAGGTCAGGTTCGCGGTCGTGTCCGTGGATGCCTGCTGGGTGGCGGCGGCCTTCGCCGCGGCCTCGGCGGAGATGTCGGCTGCGGCAGATGCCTGCGCGGTGTTGTCGGCGTAGGCGGCGGCTTCCGCGGCGCCCTTCACGGAGGCGTTGGAGTTGTCGTCGGCCTTCGCGGTCGCGGCAGCGGAGGCTGCGGCGTTCGCGTTCGCGCGGTCGTTGCTGTTGGACGCGGATCCCGGATCGGACCCGTTCGAACCGTTCGACCCGTTGTCGGCACCGTTCGAGCCCGTGTTGGCGCCGTTGGCGTCACCCGAAGCCCGCGAGCTCGCTTCCGAAGAGGCCTGCGTGGTCGCGGCGGACTTCGCCGACGCGGCAGCGTTCGACTCCGCAGCGGCCGAGGCCTGCGCGTTCGCAGCCGAAGTGGAGGTGCTGTCGGCGGAGCCGATCGCGGCACCCGAGGCTGCGGCAGACGCGTCCGAGTCGATGTTCGCCGACGCGTTCGTCGACGCGGTGGCGAGTGCGGCGGCCTGGGCTGCGGCCTTGGCCGATACGTCGGCTGCGGCGGATGCGATCGCGGTCGCGTCGGAGAACGCGGCGGCCTGCGCGGCGCCCTCGATCTTGGCGTTGCCCTGCCCGTCGGCGTTCGCGGATGCTGCGGCCGAAGCGGACGCGTTCATGTTCGCGCGGGCGTCCTGTTCGCTCGCGGAGTTCGTGTTCGAGTCTTTCGAGTCCTCGTCCGTCCCGTTCGCGCCGGTGTTCGGGTCGGCCTGCCCGCCCGCGTCGGGGCCCGCGGGAGCGGCCGGCTTCACGGTGAAGTCGATCTCTTCCTTCCCGCCGTGTTCGTCGGTCACGGTGATCGAGAGATCACCCTCGGGCTGCTTGGGCAGGGTGAGGGTCCAGTCACCGTTCTCGTCCGCGACGGTCTCGCCGAGCTTCTCCCCGTCGGGGCCGGTCACGGTGATCTTCGCGCCCGGCTCCGCGGTGCCCGACACGGTCGGCGTCTCCGACTCCACCGTCGCGCCCGGGGTCGGACCAGTCACGACGAGTTCTGCGATCTCGGCGGCGACTTCAACCGTGATCGTCGCGGTCGCTTCACTCGTTTCTCCACCGTCCTTCGGGGTCTGCACCGCGGTGAGCATGTTCGATCCCTCCGCAAGATCCGCTGTCGGCGCGAGGGACCACTTCCCGTCTTCACCGACCGTCACCGTACCGAGAGACGTACCGTCCTGGTCCTTTACCTCGACTTGAGCACCGGGATGACCGGTGCCCGCCAGTATCGGACGCCTGACAGTCGACTCGGCGTCGTGGAAGGACACGAATTCAGCGACGACATATTTGGATAGCGGCTCAAGGTACTGCTTGCCTACCGACCCAACCGAAGGCCTGATCACCTGCACCTGATCAAGAAAATAGTCATAGCCGTTGAGCTGGAGCGTGCGGTCGGAATGAAGCTTCCACATGAGCGGCTCACCGGTTCTGCTGCAGTCGCCATATGTAGTGCTTTGCGTGGGCTTACTGTCATAGAACTTGACACCCAGGCATTTTCCGTCAGGGCCGATAATCGGGCCGACCTTCCCCACCGCCGGAAGCGAAAACACCGAAGCCTGTTTAACCGCGTCGCTGTAGTTGTAATGCCAGCCAACCATGTGCTTTCCGTCCCGAACCTGATGGCGCCCGACCTGATATGCACCCGCGTTATGGCTATACACCCAGGGCCCAATCAGTCGCTCTTCTCCGGGCTTCAACACCGAACGATGCTCTGCCGCACTCGCCGGTGCCGCCTGCACCACGTCGGCCACCACGATCCCCCCGAGCGCGAGCGCGCCCGCCAGGCCGAGTGCGCCGAGGCGCTTCACGTTCTTCTTCGCCATCTTGCTGTCCTTTCGCCTCCCGCGGCCGCCGTGCCGGCCTGCGGGGCAAGTCTTCGTCGGTCCGTTCGGCCCGACACAGAAAGATTAACATGTTAGCTGTTATGCGTAAACAGTAACCACGCAGCAGGCTGCACCTCAGCACACTCGCGGCCCGATCAACTCCTGGTCAGGAGCAATATCAGCGCTCCAAACTTTTTCAACCGGAGCTGCGCTCGACCGCGTTCAACCGCTCCGAAACACCCCTGGCAGTTCCCGAGGCGCTCACCCGATCGCCCCGTCGATCACGCTGAAACCCGATCGTGCGAACCGGCTTCGGTAGTGCGCCTCCTATGAACAGCTCGGAACCGGCACCCACCGCCCGGTCCCCCTATCTCCTGTCGCTCGGCAATATCCATGCGACCGAGTACTGGGCGGTCACACCGCGGGGTCCTGGCCGCTCGCACGCGTGACCATTGCAGTGCGGGATCGCAGCGCCACCACACCAGGACGGGTGCTTCGAGCGTTGCTCGACACCATCTGGACCTCCGCGTTCTCGGTACTCACCTCGCTCGATATGGACTCGAGCACACACGGGCACCTCGCGATTAGCGTGCGCGCCGACGGACAGTCCCACCTTGCGCAGATACCCGTGGCCACCGAGCCCGAACGGGCCGAGGTGCTCGACCGGGTCGCCTCCTTGCAGCACCTGATCGGCAACGCGCGGATCTCGGAGCGATAGCGCGCGCCGACGCCCGGGCGCCAGCAGCAGCGGGGGCCGCGGCCCGCGCCCGAGACCGGCCTCAGCCGGCGAGCGACCTGAGCTTCCGCCACGCGAGGGTCGCGAGCGCGGCCGCCTGATCCCCCAGCACGGCGTCGTCGAAGATCACACGCGGCGAGTGGTTGAACTCCGCGGTCGCCGGATCCGTTCCGGGCGGGCTCGTCGCCAGCATCAAGAACGCGCCGGGCACCTCGTTCAGCACGTACGAGAAGTCCTCGGAGCCCATGCCCGGTTTCGGCAGCGTCTGCGCACGCGATTCCCCGAACGCCTCATCCAGCCAGGCCAGCGCCTCGTCCGCCGCGGCCGGGTCGTTGATCGTCACCGGGTACTGCTCCTCAAACACCGCCTCGGCGACCAGACCGTGCGCCGCCGCGATGTGCTCCGCCAGCCGCGGCGCCTCCTCGGCCACGCACTGCCGGGACGCCGCGGACAGCGTGCGCACTGTCGCCCGCAGCGTCACCGACTCGGGGATCACGTTGACCGCCTCGCTGCCCTGCAGCTGCGTCACCGACAGCACGATCGGGTCGAACACGTCGAAGCGCCGGGTCGCGAAGGTCTGCAGCGCGAGCACGATCTCGGCCGCGACCGGCACCGGATCGAGCACCTGGTGCGGCTGCGAGCCGTGCCCACCCCGCCCCCGCACCGTGATGCTCAGCTCGTTCGAGCCCGCCGCGACCGCTCCCGGCCGGGTCAGGAATACGCCGAACGGGCCCGGCGCGACGTGGATCCCGTACGCCGCGACCGGACGCTGCCCGGACGCCGCGAGCAGCCCCTCTTCGAGCATGATCTTCGCGCCGCCGTGCCCTTCCTCGCCCGGCTGGAACATGAACACCACATCGCCGGCCAGCTGATCCCGGTGCGCTGCGAGCAGGCGCGCGGCCCCCACGAGCCCCGCGGTATGCAGATCGTGCCCGCAGGCGTGCATGCGCCCATTCGTCGACGCGAAGTCGAGACCGGTTTGCTCGAGCACGGGCAGCGCGTCCATGTCGCCGCGCAGCAGCACCGTCGGCCCGGGTCGCCCGCCGCGCAGCACTGCCACGATCGACGTCAGCCGCTCGCCGAGGGTGATCTCGAGCCCCAGCGGATCCAGCTCCCCCAGCACCCGTCGCTGCGTCTCGGGCAGCAGCAGGCCCAGCTCGGGGCTGCGATGCAGGTCGCGACGCAGCGCCTGCAGTTCGGGCAGGATCACGGCGGCTTCGGCGACGAACGCGGGGGTACTCATGAGGGTCTCCTTCGACGGGGGGGGGGCCGGGGCAGTGCGCGGAAGGACCGAGCCGCCCCGGTGGGGTTCAGTGTGCCGCAGGGGGATCCGCAGCGGCTGCACGCTCGGCCGCGGTCTCGCGCGGCACCAAGAGCAGTGCGACGAAGCAGACGACGAACGCCGCCCCGCAGAAGACCCAGATCGAGATGTATCCGCCGATCCCCGCGAACTCCGCGCCCGGCACGAGCGCCGCACCCAGCATCGCCGCGAAGACCGCGCTCGCGAGCGCCCCGCCGAGCGTGCGCAACGAGTTGTAGATGCCCGCGGCGATGCCCGTGGATCCGGCGGGCGCCAACTCGGCGAGCCGGGCCGGCAGTGCCCCCAGCAGCAGACCGTAGCCGAGCCCCTGCACGACCGACGCGATCAGATAGCCACCGAACGATCCGTGCAGCGGCAAGACCAGGAAGTTGCCCGCAGCCGACAGGAACGCGCCGACGAGCAGCACCGTACGGATCCCGATGCGCGCCGAGAGCACGCTGAACAGCGCCGCGCCCACGGTCGCGAGGATCGTGATCGTGCCGATCACGAGCGAGATCGTGCCGGCCGTAGCCTCGAAACCGTAGCCCTCGCGGCCCGGGCTCGACCCCATGAACGTCGCGATCTGAGCCTGTCCGCCGAACATCACCATGCCGAAGCAGAGACCCGCGAGATAGACGGGCCCGACGCGACGGGATGCGACCAACCGCACGTCGACCGCGGGGGCGGGCGACCGCAGCTCCCACAGCACCCAGCCGACGAACACTGCCGCCGCGATCAGCAGCGGGACGACCACGGCCGGGGCGAAGAGGCCGGTGTCTCCCGCGCCTCGCAGGCCGATCAGCGCCGCGACCATGAACACCGCGATGCCCGCGAACCCGACGTAGTCGACCTTCGTCGCGGTGCGCGCGGGCGACTCCGGCACCAGGCGGAACACGACGAACGCCGCGATGAGCACCAGCACGGACGGCGCGAGCAGCGTCAGCGAAAGGCTCGGAGAGATCAGCGCGATGCCGCCCGCCGCGAACGTGCCGAGGATCGCACCGCCCGTGAGGAACGTCACGAGCAAACCGATCGCGCGCCGCGCCGAATCGCCCGAGATGCGGGTGTGCACCAGCGCGATCTCGAGCGGCAACCACACCGACAACGCGCCGACCAGCACACGCCCGATCAGCGCGATCGGATAGCTGGGTACGAGCGCGGTGACGATCGTGCCGACCAGCACCGCCACCACCGCGATCCGCAGCAGACGGCGGTGCCCGAAGAGATCGCCGAGCTTCGAGAGCAGCGGCACGCACACGGCGGCCGAGAGGCTCTGCACCGTGAGGAACCAGGTGATGTCGGCATCGCTCACCGCCAGGTGCGCGGCGATGTCCTTGAGCAGCGGCGGAGTGAAGCCCTGCGTGAACCCGCTTGCGAGCTCGCAGAAGACGAGGAAGCCCACGACTGTGCGGGCGCGAGCTCCGGCGAGGGGCAGGGCGGCCGTCTGTGGGGAGTTCACGGTGGATCCAATCTCCGGCTTCGGTGGCAGAGGGGGGGGTGCGATGCTGGCTGGCTGCGCTGTCCGGTTGTGCTGGTTGTGCTGGTTGTGCTGGCCGGTTGTGCCGGTCTCGCCGTGCTGGCTGGCCGTGCCGGTCTCGCCGACGGCGGCGTCCCATCTGGAAACTAGCCGAACGGGCCTGCTGCGGTTCGCCGGTGTCACCCTCACGAGTCACCCCTCCCGGCGGCGCTTTCGGTGCGGGTGCGGGTGCCGGTGCCGGTGCCGGCACCGGCACCGGCACCGGTGCGAGCGTAGGCGCGCGCTGGCGCGGGCCCGGGAGCGCTGGGGCACACGGGCGTGGGGCACGGGTGCCTCAGTCGAGCGAGCGGTGCAGTCGCTCCGTGTATCCGAGGAACACCGAGCTGCGCCCCCGCAGCAGTTCCCGTTCGGCGGCGCACCAGTCGAGGCCGGATCCCCGGATCGCGGATCCGAAACCGCGCCGGTCGAGCGCGGACCTGGTGAGGTACGCACGGAGCGGCACCACGAGACCGCGGGCGAAGGTGCCGGATCCTCGCGGATACGCGACGGGGAACAGCTCCGCGCAGACGTCGAGGAACCGAGCGAGCCCCGCGAACGGATCCCGGTGGGCGCAGTCGGCGCCGGGATCGTGATCGTGCGTGTGCGTGTGCGTGTGCGTGTGCGCAGCTTGCCCGCTCGCTTGCGCAGCTTGCGCGCTCTCTTCGGAGGCGTCGACGGTGCCGAGGGCCGGATCCCGGTCGGAGCGAATGCCCGTCGGTTCGGTGGTGCCGTGGTCCACACGGGCGCGTTCACCCGGGCCGAGGCCGGCGAGCCGCACGGCGACGGCGATGCGCTCCTTCGGGGCGCGGTCGATGATGCTGCCGACGAGCAGGCCGAGCGCGCGGATCCGCTCCTGCATGTCGGAGTCGTTCCAGTCGGCGACCTGCGTGCGGGAATTGCGGGATATCTGGACGAAGCCCTCGTCGGCGAGCCGGCGGATCGCTTCGCGCACAGGAGTGCGGGAGACGCCGAGCTGGAGCGCGATGGCATCGAGGTTGAGGCGCTCGCCGGGCGCGTAGCGGTCGAGCACGATGTCGTCCATGAGCAGCGAGTAGACCTGATCGCCGAGCAGGTCCACGCTCAGGTTCAGGCGGGTCTTCACCGGAGCAGGCGGCGACGCGGGGCGGGGCATGCGGGATCCGTTCTCGAAGCGGGCAGGGCACGGCGGAATGGGGAGGTTTGCGGACGGGCACGCGGCGACCGTCCGCCGGTCAGACCGATGGCTCGACCGGCGGACGGTGAGCAGACGACTGCGAGCCGTGCTGGCGCCGACGAGCGGTATCGCCTTCCATCGCACATCACACTAACATGCTACCGGTCAGAGAGGATTGAAGTGCACATGCAAAAAAGCGGGTCGGACTGGAAACCTGCTTCCAGTCCGACCCGCTTGTGTCGGAGCCGCCTGTCGGATTTGAACCGACGACCTGTTCTTTACGAGGGAACTGCTCTACCCCTGAGCTAAGGCGGCGTGGGCCGAGACTCGCTCAGCACACAGTCGAAGATCTTATCACGGGGCGGGGCGCCGATACCAACCGCACGGGAGGGGCGAGTCCGGCGAACGCGGTGGGCGAGCCCGTCGGGCACGGCGGCGGACGCGATGATAGGGGCCCGTCAACTCCATACGCCCCGTGCACCTCGCACGTCCCCCGCCCGTACCCAGGCCGTCCCCTGCCCGCCACTGTTCCGCCGTCGCGTCTTCGCCCCTCCGCGCTCATCGAGTGGCCCCAAATCATCCTTTCCCCTGCTGGAAAGGTTGATTTGGGGCCACTCGATGGAGCAATCAGGCGGGTTCACCTCGCCCTCGCACGGGTGCACGCACAGACGCAGGTTCGGAGCCGGTGGATGGCTGGGGATCGGTGAGCGCACTCGTGATGACTCCTTCGGGATTGGTGGTGGTGGTGGTGGTGGTGGGTCGACGGGTCAGACGCGCCTTCTCGGGACCAGGGCCCTCGCAAGCCACCCAACGCCCGATCCCGCCCGCCACGGAGGCTGAGGCACGCGTTTGCGCGCGGGCAGGTCATCGAGTGGCGCCAAAGCAGGCATATCCAGCGTGAATAACCGCGGTTCGGCGCCACTCGGAGGAGGTCGCAGGTGCGAACGCGACGCAACGGGGCGGGAGCCAGGCACTCCGTTCGGCGTACCACCGCTCCGCGTCGGGCTGGGACCGGCCCGGCCCCGCCCGGCCCGGCCCCGCCCAAGCCTAAGGTCAAGGTCAAGGTCAAGGTCAAGCCCAAGCCCAAGGTCACGCTTGCGCAGCCCACGCGCGGCTCACCTCAGTCCCGGCGCACCCCAAGCCCGGCGCCCCTCCAGGCCCGGCGCACCCCCAAGCCCGGCGCACCCCGAGCCCGGCGCACCCGAGCTCCAGCTCACGCTCAACTCCAGACCAGGCCTGGTTCAGCCCGGCCCGGAGCCTAGCCCGCACTGCGGGTCAGCACCCAGAAGCCCCGCAGCCCAGGGCTAGGAGCACCGCGGGTCGGCGGACGGCACCCTGCCGCGCAGCAGATAGTCGTCGACCGTGCGCGTGACGCACGCGTTGCCCGTGCCGTATGCCGTGTGCCCCTCGCCCGTGAAGGTGACGAGCGTGCCGCTCTCGAGCTGCTTCGCGAGCGACTGCGCCCAGCGGTAGGGCGTCGCCGGGTCGCCCGTGGTGCCGACGACCATGATCGGCGCCGCACCGGCCGCGCGCACCGCGCTGCGATCGCCGACGGGTTCGAACGGCCAACCGCCGCACGAGACTCCGCTGTAGCCCTGGTACTTGCCCATGGTGGGCGCGGCGGCGGCGAGCTCGGCGGCCTCGCGGCGCATGGTCGCCGCGTCCTGATCGCGCGGGTAGTCGAGGCAGTTGATCGCCGAGAACGCGTCGGACGAGTTGCTCTGGTACTTGCCGTCGACGCGGTCGTTGTAGAAGTCGGCGAGCTGCAGCGCGACCGTCGCGTCGCCCTTCGGCACCTGCGTGAACAGGTCGGTCAGGTAGGGCCAGGAGTCCTGCGAGTACAGCGGCGTGATGATCGCCGTGATGAGTGTGCCGACCGTGACCCAGCGCCCGTCGGCGCCCTTCAGTGGCTTCCGGTCGACCTGCTGCAGCACCCGCCCGATCTGGCGCATGCCCGCGTCGACACTGCCGGTGAACGGGCAGCCGCGCGTGCCGATGCAGTCGGCGACGTAGGCGCGCAGCGCCGACTCGAAGCCGAGGGTCTGCGCGTACACCACCTCGGAGAGACTCGCGGTCGGGTCCATGGCGCCGTCGAGCACCAGGCGCCCCACCTTCTCGGGGTATCGGTCGGCGTAGCGGGCACCGATGTAGGTGCCGTACGAGTAGCCGAGGTAGTTGAGCTTCGGGTCGCCGACGATGGCGCGCAGCATGTCGAGGTCCTGCACGGTGGAGCCCGTGTCGACGTGGCCGAGCAGAGCGCCGGTGCGCTTCTGGCAGGCCTCGCCGTACTTGCGCACCTCGGCGTTGGCTGCCGCGATCCACTCGTCGCTGCCCTCGGGCAGATCGGCCTCGGGGTCGAGGCCGTACAGCCGCTCGTCGGTCTCGCGGTCGGTGAGGCAGCGGACGGGCGAGGAAGCGCTGACGCCCCGCGGATCCCAGCTCACGACGTCGTACTGCGCCCGCAGCGCGGCGGAGGTGGATCCCTGCAGGTTGCCCGTCACCTGGCCCACGCCCGATGCGCCCGGGCCGCCCGGGTTCATGAAGAGGGTGCCGAGACGGTCGGAGCCCGTGGCCCGGTGCTTGATGAGCCGCAGCGTGATGCGCTCGCCTTCGGGCTTCGCCCAGTCGAGCGGCGCGTACACGTCGGCGCACTCGAGCGCCTTGCCGCAGCTCTGCCACTTCGGCTGCTGCGCCCCGAAGCCCTCGACGGTGCCGGCGGGCTTCGCGGGCAGCGGCAGGCTGCCGGACTTCTGCTCGGGCTGCGCCTGCGCCCCCAGACCGGGCAGCAGCGAGCAGCCCGCGAGCGCGATCGCGCACGCGGCGGCGAGCAGGCCGGTGAGCGCGCGCCGCGCACCCCCGCCCCTCATCGCAGGTCCTCGATGTCGACGGCGATGCGCGCGAACAGCGCTTCGAGCACGAGACCGGGCGTCACGCCTCGGGCCAGGCGGTCGCGCGCCTGTTCGATGCCGGCGACCACGCCGAGCGTGCGGGCGACGGGCCAGCGCTCCGCGAGCTCGGCGACGGCGGGCGCGTGCTCGGCGTTGATGAGGTCGCTGCCCGAGCCCATTCCGACGAGCAGCACATCGCGGTACAGCGAGAGCAGGTCGGTGAGGATCCGGTCGATCCCGTCGCGGAGGCCGCGGGTGGCGCGGCGCTTCTGGTCTTCTTCGAGGGCGCGCACCTGCGCCCGCAGCTGCGGCGGCACCGCGGCGCCGGGCGCCACGCCGAGGTTGCGCAGCGCCTCTTCGCGCTCGCGCTCGTCGAGCGATTCGGTCAGCGCCTTGGCGTCGGCGTCGGCGACCTTGAGCAGCGCGCCCGCAGCCGCCATGCCTTCGCCGAGGGTGGAGACGCCGAGCGCGAGCTCGATGGTGCTGGTGCGTCGCGCGAGCGCCTCGGCGTCGGTGGCCAGGCGCCGCGCCATGCCGATATGGCTCTGCGCGAGCCGCGCCGCGCGCTCCGCCGTCTCGAACGGGATCCCGTCGCGGGCCTGCAGCATGTGCGCGACCTGATCCGGCTGCGGGGTGACGAGGCGCAGCGACCGCGCCCGGGACCGGATGGTGGGCAGCAGATCGGCCTCGCTGGGGGCGCAGAGTACCCACACGGTGCGCTCCGGAGGTTCTTCCAGCGCCTTGAGCAGCACGTTGGAGGCGTGCTCGCTCATGCGATCGGCGTCCTCGATGACGATGACCCGGAACCGGCCCTCGCTGGGCGAGTAGTAGGCGGTGGGGATCAGCTTACGCACGTCCTCGATGGGGATGATGACCCGCTCGGTCGACAGCACCGCCACGTCGGGGTGCGTGCGCGCGGCGACCTGCGCGTAGACGTGGTCGCGGTCGGCCGGGTCGCGCGCGATCAACGCCGCGGCGAAGCGCAGCGCGAGGTTGGACCGGCCCGAACCGGGCGGGCCCGTGATCAGCCAGGCGTGCGCCGGGACGACCTCGGGAGCAGCGGCGCGCTCGAGCACGCCCACGGCGGCCGGCTGACCCACGATCTCGTCCCAGAACTCCATGCCCATCAGGCTATCGCGGGGCACCGACATCGTCGCCGGGAGAAGCCCCTGCGACCGGGCCGACGCGCGGCCCAGCGGCTCAGACGCCGAGGTCCTTCGCGAGGATCACCGCGTGCACCCGATCGCGCAGCTCGAGCTTCGCGAGGATGCGCCCGACGTGGGTCTTGACCGTCGACTCCGACAGGAACAGCGCCCCGCCGATCTCGGCGTTGTTCCGCCCCTCGGCGATCAGCGCGAACACCTCGCGCTCGCGCTCGGTGAGCACGTCGAGCGCATCGGTGCGCACCGCCGGCGCGCCCGGAGCACCCGCCGCAGCACCGCCGGCCGGGCCGCCCCAGGGATCCGCCGCAGCGTCGTTCGACATGCGCTCGAGCAGCCGCCTGGTCACGCCCGGAGCCATCACGGCGTCGCCGGAGTGCACCCGGCGGATCGCGTCGGCGAGCTCGGTCGGGCGCGCGTCCTTCAGCAGGAACCCGCTCGCCCCCGCGCGTATCGCCGCCGCGGCATATTCGTCGAGGTCGAAGGTCGTGAGCACCAGCACGCGCACGCTCGGAAACTCCCGCACGATCGCGGCGGTCGCTTCGATGCCGTCCATCCCCGCCATCCGCACGTCCATGAGCACGACATCGCAGGCACCGCCCGAGGCTCGCAGCTCGGCGAGCGCAGCCCGCCCGTCGCCGGCCTCGCCGACCACCGTCATCTCGGGTTCGGCGAGCAGCACCAGACGGAAGCCCGTGCGGATCAGCTCCTGGTCGTCGACCAGCAGGATCCGGATCTCATCGCTCACGGAGCGCTCCCTTCGTTCCCCTCAACCGTATCCCGGTCGAGCGGCTGCGTCGTCCCCGGCTGCTGGATCACGAGCGGAGCCGTGTGCTGGCCGAGCCCCGCGGGCACCACGGCGCGCACGACCCAGCCCCCGCCCTCGGCGGGGCCCGCCGAGAACTCCCCGCCGAACACGCGGACGCGCTCGGCGATGCCGCGCAGACCGCGCCCGCTGCCGACACCGCCGAGACCCGGATCCGGGGCTGCGTTGCCCGACAGCCGCGGACCGTTGCGCACCTCGGCCGTCGTCGCGACCCGGTCGTGCACGAGGGTCACGTCGACTGACGCGCCCCCGGCGTGCCGCAATGCGTTCGTGAGGCTCTCCTGCACCACGCGGTAGACCGCGACCTCCTGGCCGCGATCCCCCGACGGCGTACCCTTCTCGGACAGCCGCACGGTGAGCCCGGCATCCCGGAAGCTCTGCACGAGCTCGGGGATCTCGGCGACACCCGGCTGCGGCGCGCGCGCCGCGGGCCCGTCGTCGCCCTCCTGCAGCGCGCCGAGCAGTCGGCGCATCTCGCCGAGCGCCGTGCGCCCGGTCTCCGCGCTGCGGCGCATGGCGTCGCTCGCCGCCTCCGGAGCGACCTCGGCCGCGCGGGCCGCGCCCTCCGAGAGCGCGATCATCACCGAAACGGAATGCGCCACGATGTCGTGCATGTCCCGGGCGATCCGCGAGCGCTCCTCGGCCACCGCGAGCCGCGCGAGCTGATCGCGCTCCCGCGCGAGCTGGTGCGCCCGATCGATGATGGCGCGCAGATAGCGGCGCCGGTTCCCCAGATTGATGCCGAGCATGAGCACGGCGAGGATCCCGAGCGAGACGATCAGGAACCCGGCGACGGTATCGGACTCGCGATTGATCGTGCCCGAGATGAGCATCGGCAGCGCGGTCGGCAGCAGCGCGATCCCGTACGCGACCCAACCGGCGCGCACGCTGCGGTACACCGGAACCGCGTACAGCAGGAACAAGAGCGCGACCACATTCCCCGCGAGCAATACGGTGTCGTCGCCGAAGCAGCAGAGGGCGACCGCGATGGTGCCGAGCAACGGGTAGCGGCGCCGCAGGATCAGCGCCGCGCACACGACCACGGTGCGCACGAGCGACAGCAGCACCACGAGGGCGACGAGCGGCGGCTCGTGCGGCAGCACGGGCGTCCCGGCGAGCGACGAGATCCAGCCGAGCAGCGCCAGGCTACCGTTGCCGAACAGGTAGCTGCCCGCGATGAAGATGTCGACCGCGAGCGGGTGCGCCGCGAGCCAGCGGCGGATCACGCCCGGTTCGCGCGGCAGCTTCAACTCGGAAGCGGCGGCCCGCGGATCCGCAGCCGGCCGCGCGGGCGGCGGGTCCTGCGGGACGGGCTGGGGTGGGAAGGTCATGCGGCTCCGGGTCGATCGGTGTTCGTACTCAGCCTATGCAGCGTCGCTGTGCGGCGCATCGCACCTCGGTACCGTGCGCATGGTCCCCCGGAGCTGCGGCGGCCCGAACATGCCGGGCGGAGCCACACGGGATCACCGCGGCAGGTCGACGACGAGCGGCTCGCCGAGCACCGGCTCGAGCGCCCCCGAGCTCAGCTCGGCGACCGCCGCGCGCAGCGCCGGCAGCTGATCCTCCGCGGGCAGCAGGCGCAGCAGCACCCGCTCGCCGTAGCCCGCCTCGCCGAGGGCGATCCCCAGGCGCCGGGCCTCCGCTTCGAGCTGCGGCGCGAGATCGTAGCCCGCCTCCACCTCGACCGGAAGGCGCACCGCGCGAGGCAGCCGCTCGGCCGCGGCCACGGCCTCGGCGACCGCCGCCCGGTAGGCGCGGGTCAGGCCTCCCGCGCCGAGCAGCACGCCCCCGAAATAGCGGGTGACCACCGCGACCACGTCGCTCAGCCCGGCCGAGACCAGCGCGTCGAGCATGGGTGCTCCGGCGGTTCCGCTCGGTTCGCCGTCGTCGTTCGAACGCCGGGTGCGGCCGTCGTAGCCGAGCACGAACGCACTGCAGTGGTGCCGCGCCTTCGGATGGGCGGCGCGCGCCGCAGCGATGACCTCGCGCGCCGAATCCTCGTCGGCGACGCGCTCCAGGCGCGTGAGGAAGCGGGACCGCGAGATCTCGATCTCGACGTCGACGGGACGCCGCACCGTGTCTCGAACCTCGCTCATCCCCCTATTCTCCCGCGTCGTGCGTATCGCCGCGGCCGCGCAGGCGGTCGATCTCGCGGCGGTCCCGCTTCGTCGGCCGGCCGGCGCCCCGATCCCGGATCACGGCCGCCGGGCGCTCGACCCGGGGCGGCGCCGGCGGCGTCAGATCCTCGAACAGCAGCGCGGCCTCGGCGGCGCTCCCGCGGCGCAACGCAAGCCCGACGACCCGGTAGATCTTCTCGAAGCCGTGCAGGCGCACGCGCACTATGTCTCCGACGGACACCTTCTGCGCGGCCTTCGCCGGCTCGTCGTTGACCCGCACGTGCCCGGCCCGGCACGCCGTCGTCGCCTGGCTGCGCGTCTTCGCGAGACGCACGGCCCAGATCCAGCTGTCGATGCGCACGGACTCCATGCTGCGAGCGTACCGGTGCCGCAAGCCGGACACCGGCGGAGACACCGGCGGAGACGACCGAGGGCGCGGCCGACGGATGGGGGTCCGTCGGCCGCGCCCTCGGGCGGCTGCCGCTGGGGGTTACTCGGCAGCGGTCCCGTTCGCGATCGGCGTGCCGTCGCGACGGCGTCGCACCGCGGTCACGGCCCCGCCCACGAGGAGCAGGAGCGCCGCGATCAGCGCCGCGTAGCCCGTCGCCGCGCCGCCGGTCACCGCGAGCGGATCGATCGGCTTCACCTTCGTCTCGACCGTGCTCGTCAGCTCCGAGTCGGGCGTCAGATCGGTCGGCGTCGAGACCACCGCGGTGTTCTCGACCTTGGGGTAGGCCGCCTGGCCGACCCGCACGACGAGATCGATGGTGACCTGCTCGCCCTTCGCGAGACCCTTCGGCAGGGTCCACTCGACGCGGCTGCCCTGCACCGAGGCCGCCGACACCGGGCGGGATCCGCCGGTCTGGGCCGCGACCGCGCTCGACACGTAGGTCAGCCCGTTCGGCAGGCGATCGGTCACCGTGATGGGGCCGGGATCCTCGGTCGGACCGTCGTTGCGCACCGTGATCCGGTAGTGCGCGTTGTCGCCCACCTGGAACTCGCCCTGCGCGGACTTCGTCACTGTGAGCTTCGCGAGCGCGGGCACCTTCACCGGATCGTCCGAGCGGTTGTTGTCGCGGTCCACGTCCTCCTCGGTCGAGGTGACGGTCGCCGTGTTCGTGACATCGGAGTAGGCGCTCGCCTGCACCTCGGTGCCGACCGTCAGCTTCGGAGCGCGTTCGCCCGGAGCCAGCTCGCCGCTCAGCGTCGCCACCACGAGGGTGCCGCCGTCGGGCAGCGCCGTCACCTCGGTGATGGTCCAGCGATCGCCCGAGAGGTCGCCCGCGGTGCTCGTCACCTTCAGCCCGACCGGAACCCGGTCGGTCACGCTGACGCCGGTCGCGATCGACGGGCCGTGGTTCACGACGTCGATCCCGAACTCGAGCGGCGAACCGATGCGCACCTGAGCCGCGTCGTGCGACTTGGTCACCGCGACGTCGACCCGGCGATCCACCGTCACCTCGGCGGTGTCGGTGTTGTTCGACTCGTCGGGATCCGGCGTGCCGGACTTCGCCGTCGCCGTGTTCGTCAGCTTCGCCCCGTCGGCGATGCCGGCGTCGAGCTGCACGGTGAACAGGATCGCGGGCGCGGCCGCGCCGTTCGCGAGACCCGTGCCGTCGGGGATCCGGGCGAAGGTCACGCGCTGCGTGCCGTCGGCCGCGGGATCCTCCGCGGTCGCGGTCCAATCGGTCGCCGAGGCGCCGTCGAGCGAGACGAAGCGGCTTCCCGCGGGGAGCGTGTCGGTCACCGTGATCGGGGCGATCGCGTCGCTCGGGCCGTGGTTCGTGACGACCATGCGGTAGCGCGCGGTCGATCCGGCCACGGCACGGTCGGTCGCCGTGCCGTCCGCGTCGATCGCGGTCTTCTCGAGGCTCAGATCGGCGCTCGTGGTGACGGTGATCGTCGCGTCGTCCTTCACCTGGTGCGGGGCCGTGCTGCGGCTGTCGGTCCACGAGAGGAAGGCCGTGTTGGTCAGCTCGGTGCCCGTCGGGACGTTCGCCCCGACGTGAGCGACCACCGTGAGGGTGCTCGTGCCGACCGGGTGGGCGGCGCGCTTGCACGACTCCGCCGCGTCGTCGCAGGTCCAGCCCGCGCCCGAGATCGACACCGGGGTGAGCCCCTCGGGCAGCACGTCCTCGACGAACGCGTCGGCGACCGACGGCCCGCGGTTCTCGACCGTGAGCGTGTAGGTCACGTCGGTGCCCGCGACCCAGGGTCCGGCCTCGACGTCCTTGGCGATCGTCATGTCGGCCTCGGTCACGACCTCGACGGTCGCCTCCGCGTGGTTGTTCGTCGGGTCCGTGTCGTCCGGGCCGCCCACGTCTGCACCGTTGACCAGCCGCTGGGCGGGCACGTCGGGCGCGATCGCCGCGACGACGTCGAACGTCATCTCGCCGTCCCGCTGCAGGGTCTCGGAGCCGCTGAGCATGTTCCACACGGCCGAGCGCTTCGTCGCCGAGACCTGCGGCGCGCTGTTCACCGTGATCCCGTCCACCTTGCTCGTCGAGGAGACGTAGGTCATGCCCGCGGGCATGTCGTCGGTCACCTTGATCGGCGCACCCGAGACGCTCGGGCCGTTGTTCTTCACCGTGATCCGGTAGCGGAGCTCGGTGCCGGCGGTGACCTTGGTGGTCGGGTTCCCGTCGAGATCGAGCGCCTGCTTGGTGATGGAGAGATCGGCCTGGCGGTCCGAGTTGCCGTTCTGGTCGTCGTCCTTCGGCTCGTTGTCCGAGTTCTCGGCGAACGCCTGCGCCCAGTTCCGCACGGTCGATCCGGGCACGAGGCTCGGGTCGATGTCGTAGGTGGCGACGAAGGTGCGCGAGGCGCCCTTCGCGATGGTGCCGGCGAGCGCGAACTGGTCGGTCGACGCGTTCGCCCCGGCCGTCCGGGTCCAGGTGCCCGAGAGGTTCGCGTGCTCCCGGTAGCTCAGCACGCTCGGCGCGGTGTCGACCACGCGCACCGCGCGGGCGTCAGCCGGGCCGAGGTTCGCGACCGTGATCCGGTAGCTGACCGTGCCACCCGCCGTGATGTCGGGCAGGGGTCCGCCGTTCTCGGCCGCGTCCTTCCAGACGCCGCCGACGTTCACGACACGGGTCTTGCTGATCCCGAGGTTCGTTCCGTCACCGGGCGTCGCCCCGACGTCGTCCGTGTTGTTGTCGGTCACGGGATCGGTCGTGGCGCCCGGGTGCACGACGGCCGTGTTCACGATCTTGCCACCCGTCCAGGACGAGTCGATCATGCCGTCGAGCGTCAGCTCCTGCGCAGGGCCGACCGGCAGCTGGGGTCCGGTGAACGTCCACGTGATCGTGTCGCCCGCCTTCGCCGGCCAGCCGTTCGAGGCCGTGACGGTCCACGAGGTGAGCGCGGCCGAGGGGTCGCGCACGTCGCTGATCCCGGCGGGGATCGTGTCGGTCACGGTGATCCGCTTGTCGGCGGTCGAGGCCGAGACCGAGGGGCCGCGGTTGCTCACCTTGATGCCCCAGCTGATCGGCCGGCCGGCCGAGGGCTCGGCGGTGTTCAGCACCTTGTCGATCGCGAGATCGGCCTCGGTGGTGATCGGGCGCTGCGCGGTCGACGAGTTGTCCTTGTCGATGTCGCCCTGGCGCTCGAAGCTGCGCCCGGTGACGCTCGCATCGTTCTTCGCCGTTCCGGTCGACGCGGCGTCGATCGTCACGTCGGCGAGCAGCACGATCCGGTCGCTGCCGTCGGCCGCGAGACGGGTGCCGCGGTCGCCCACCACGAAGGGATCCTTCGCAGTGCCCGCGCCCGAGAGGGTCAGCGGGGTACCGGTCTTGTCAGCGGCATTCGCGTAGTAGCGCGCGGTGAACGCGCCCGTCGTCACGCCGGCCGGCAGGGTCGTCTGGTCGACCACCGAGAACTGACCGGAGGCCGCGTCGGGACCCTGGTTTGTCACGGTGATGCGCCACTGCGGCTGGGTGTAACCCGATCCCGCGACCGCGCCGGCGGTCCACTGGTTCCGCTTGTCGCCGCCGATGGCCTCCTTGACGAGCTTCAGATCGACGCGCGCGATGTGCGCGTCGGCCGTCGCGTCGGGGCCGGTGTAGCCGCCGTCGGCGTTCGCCGTCTTGCCGGTCGCGTCGGTGATCTGGCCCGACAGCGTGTTGGTGTGGGCGATCGAGAGCCCGGCACCGGCGTCGGTGGTCGCACCGCTCTGCGGCTTCGCCGAGAAGGTGATGCGCACCGTGCGCTGCGGATCCGTCGCGCCCGACCCGACGCCCGGGAGGAGCGCCTGCGCGGGTGCTGCGGAACCGAGGTTCCAGGTCAGCGTCTGCTTGCCGTCCTTCGTGCCGATGGTCGGCGCGTCGAGGTCGGCGAACGCGCCGCCGCCGATGCTGATCTGCGGGCGCACCGAGGCGTCGAACTCCCAGTTCTTCGGCAGGGTGTCGGTCAGTCGCACGGTCTGCGCCGCGCCCTGGCCGGTGTTCTTCGCCTGCAGGGTCCAGCCGAAGCCGTCGCCCACGAACGCCTCGGAGCCGTTCGACGTGCTCTTCTGCAGCGTCACGTTCGGGAACCGCGGCGTGACCGTCGCGTTCGCCTTCACGTTCGTCGGATCGTACGAGCGGCCGCCGTTCGCGAACGACTCGTAGTGCATCACGGCCACCTCGTTGACGAGGTTCGCCTGCTTCAGCGCGTCCGAGCTCGTGAGCTTCGCCGTGTAGGTGAACGTCCGCACGTTGTTCGGCGCGACGTTGCTCAGCGGGCCCGCGATGTCCCAGGTGATCGTGCCGCCGCCGTTCGCGCCGGCACCGGTGAGGACGCCGCCACTCGCCGTGAGGCTCGACGGGTCGACCACCACGCCCGACGGCACGGTGTCGGTCACCTTCGCGTTGTACGCGGGGCTCGTGCCCGTGTTGCGCACGTCGACCGTGTAGGTGAAGGTATCGCCGGGATCCACCGATGCGGCGCTCGCGCCGTTCACGCGCTTGGTGATCCCGAGCTGCGGGTTCAGCACGTTCACCGTCGCGTTGTCGGTGAGCTCGATGCGCTGCGACGCGTCGTCGTGCGCCGTGGTCCAGCTGAAGCCGGCCGTGTTGGGCAGCGAGTTCACGCCGGCGGCCACGGTGTTCTTCAGGAGCACCCGGTAGGTCACCGTCAGGGTCCGGGTCTCGGACGAGGAGGCGATGTCGCCGTCCGAACCGGTGTAGGTACCCGTGACACGGTTCGCACCGTTCACCGCCCAGGTCCAGCCGCCGTCGGCGCCCGAACCGGCCGGGTCCACCGACACCGTCGGGGTGCCGATCAGCTCGACACCTGCCGGCAGCTGGTCGCGGATCTGCGCGTTGTAGTAGTTGATGTTCGGGTGCAGGGTGACCTTCACCTGGTACGACGCGGTCTCGCCGATCGGCGCCTGCGCGGTCTTCGCGTAGGCGCCGGTATCGCCGATGCGCACGCCCTTCGCGATCGCGGCGGTGGTCGCCGTGATCTTCGCCGTGCTGCTGGTCGTCCGGTCGCCGCGGCGGTCCGAGGTGTCGGCGCCGTCGATGGTCTTCGGCAGGGTGTAGCCCGTCGCCGTCGCGGTGTTCGAGTAGCTCTGGCCACCGCCCGTGCTCGGGTCGATCATCGCCGTGTAGCCGAGCGCCACGGTGGCGGGGACCGTCTGCAGCGCCGGCACGTCGGCGGGCTTCCAGGTGATCTTGCCGCCCGCGCCGGTGGAGACGCCGGCCTCGGCGTCGACGACGCTGCGCGCCAGCGGGGCGCCGTTCAGCGTCAGCGAGTCCAGGTCGACGATCAGGCCCGCGGGGACCTGGTCGACCACGGTGTTCTCGTAGCTCTTCGCACGACCGGCAGGGTTCGACACGGTGATCGTGTATTGCACCGGCTTGCCGATCTGCACATCGGTGTTCGGGTTCGCGGTCTTGACGACGCGCAGACCCGGCTCGATGTAGGTCGCGTTCGCGTTCGCGCTGGTGCTCACCCGCTTCGCGGGGTCGGCGGGGTTCGCGTAGCTGAACGCGGCGGTGTTCTGCAGCACCGCACCGTTCGCGAGGTCGGGCGAGTAGCCCGTGTGCGACGCGTCGCGATCCTTCACCCACACGGTGATCCGCGCGGTGAATTCCTGGTCCTGGTCGGTCGAGTTGGTGTAGGGCGCGGGGAACAGCAGCGTGCCCGCGGCATCGCTCCCCGACGCGCTGCGCAGCAGGGTGAACCCGGCGCTCTCGAGGTCGCCCTCGGTCATGCCGTTCGGGCCCGAGAACGCGGCCGATCCGGCGACGAACTCGTAGGGCACCCGGGTGCCGCCCTGCATGAAGAAGCCGTTGTCGGCGAGCTTCGCATCGCGCACGGTGGTGTGCGCGGGCACCTTGACGCGGTACTCGAAGGTCGCGTGCTCGCCCTGCACGATCTGCGTCTGGCTGTTGGCCGAGTCGATGTCGTTCAGGCCGACGGTGTTCCCGGCGCCCGCGGGGGTGCTCGGTCCGACCTCGGTCGAGACCAGGCGCTTCGCCGGAGCGGTGCCGGGCAGGTGCACCTCGGAGGTGTCGTGCGTCTTGCTGTCGTCGACGCCGAACTCGCCGTCCGCGACCGTGCGATCCGCGAGCAGCTGACCGCCGGTGGGCTCGCCGTTCGCATCGAGCTTCTGCGGCACCACCGTGGCGGAATCGCCGCTGTTGGTCGAGAAGCTGTAGTTCGAGATCGCAGCAGTGTTCTCGTAGGACTGCGTCAGCTGCGCGGCGGGTCCGCCGCCGGGCACGCCGCTCGGCACCACGAGGGTGTAGCCGAGGGTCAGGCCACTCTTCGCCGGAGGCGTCGCGCCGGGCACGGTGCCCGAGAACTCGAACACGATGACCGTGCGGCCCGCGTAGGCCGAGGTCAGGTGCAGGTCGGCGTACCCGGGGTCGCCCGGATCGAGCGCCTTCGCCGTGACCGAGCCGTTCGCCGCGGCCTCGGTGCTGCCGTTCCACAGGGCGGCCGTGGCCGAGCCGACGGCGCCCGTGCTCGGGTCGATCCCCTTGAGGTCGGCCTTGCGCACGCCCTCGGGCAGCGCATCGAGCACGCGGTAGTCGGCGGTGTCGTTCCGCGGCGCGGCGAGGTCGATGCGGTACGTCGCCTCGACGCCCTGCGCCACGACGAGCCCGTCGACGTTCGAGCCGAAGGCCGCGCCGGGCTGGGTGGTGCCCGCGGTCGTCTTGAGCGAGCGGACGCCCTTCACGAGCGAGGTTCCGCCGTCGACCGTGATGTCGGCGCCATCGCGCAGGAAGAAGATCTCGCCGTCGACGTTCTCCTGCTGGTACTTCGCGAGGTTCTGCGGCAGGTCGACGTCGCCGAAGTCCGAGAGGCCCGAGACGGTCACCTTCACGTAGACGTCGAGCTTCACGCCGCGGGGGAAGAACCGGTCGCTCGAGCGATCGAGGCAGCCGGTCTTGCCGAGGCTCCACGTGAGCGCGCGCCCGTCGGCACCGACGGTCGGCTGGCCCACGAACTGCTGCAGCAGGTCGTCGCGGCTGGTCGCCGTGCAGATGCCGAGCGTCGCCGAATCCGTCGACGGCACCACGACGATGTCGCGGTATGCGTTGCCGTTCTTCGTCTCGTCGAAGGTCACGCCCTCGGGCAGGAAGTCGGTGAGCTTCGCATTGCGCACGTCGGCACCCGCCGGCGGGGTGACGCTGATCTTGTACCAGACCTGGTCGCCGGCGGAGAAGGGCTCCTTCGCCGAGTCGACCCAGCCGGTGGCGCTCGCGACGTTGGCGGCGGTCGTCTGACCCGCGGCGTCGCGCGGCAGCACCCGCTTCTGCATGCCGCTCAGCGCGGCCTCCAGGGTCGCCGAGGAATCGTCGGCGGCGTGCTCGCGGCCGTCGGCCTTCGCGCCCTCCTTCGACACGATGCCGTCGAGCTCGGGGCGCGCGTCGGTGGTCAGGATGACCTTCGCGTTGTTGGTCACGCGGTCGCCGGAGCTCGTCGCACCCGACTGGCCGTCGTCCTCGGTGTAGCTCGCGCTCTGCATCACCGTGTAGACCACGTTGTGCTCGCGGTTCGGCGCGGCCAGCGCATCGGCCGGTGCGAGGGCCAGCTCGATCGAGAAGTGCCCGTTGCTCGGGTTGTACGAGAGCGAGGTGAGGGTCGCACCGGCGAGCTTCAGGTCGGACGCGGGGGTGTGCGTCGACGGCCAGGAGCAGTCGGACGAGACTCCGCGATCCGCGAGCATGGCGTTCCAGTCGCTCGCGCTCATCGGCGCACCGGGATTGTCGATGCCGCCCTGGGTGAGCTTCGGCGTGGATCCGCCTCCCGTGATCGCGGTGCCCGCGGGGAACGCCGGGCAGACGCCGTCGGCCATGTCGTCGACGAGGCGGTCGGGGGCGCCGCCCTGCGTGGCTCCGACGTACTCGCTCGTCGCGATGTTCAGCCGGTAGCTCGCGATCTGCCCCTGCGTGAAGGACGCGTTGCGCGACCAGTCGGAGGCGTTCGCGGGATCGGGGTTCGGCTTGGTGCTGACGCTCTTCAGCAGGCGCACGTCGACCGCGTCGACGGAGTGCGCGGCGCTGCTCTCGGTCTTCTTGCCCGCGTAGCTGCCCGAGACCGCGGCGACGTTGCGCAGGGTCTGAGCCGAGTAGGGATCGCCCGAGATGCCGTGGCGCGTCGATGCGCCGCGGTTGTTGTCGAGGTTCGCGGCCTGATCGCCGCTCGTCGCCGACGGGGTGGTGGCACCGAAGTCGAGGGTGTTCTCGAACAGCGGGATCCCCGCGCGGTAGCGGATCTCGAAGACGCCGGAGGTACCGGGGGCCGACGCGTAGTTCTGCTTGACGCCCGCGGTCGTATCCCGCGGGTCGCCGAGGCCGAGCAGCGTGCCCAGGTTCCAGGTCACCTTGGTGTAGACCTTGCCGACCTCGAGGCCGTACTGGTCGGCGAGCGCCTGATCGGCCTTGATGGTCTCGACCGACGAAGCGGCCCCCGCCGCGCCCGCGCCGCCCGCGGGGGCCGGGGTCGCGGTGAGCCGGGCTGCCCCGGGGTACTCGACGGCGCCCTGGGCGCCGTTCGCGTTGGTGGTGTGGTCGATGCCGCCCGTGCCGAGGAACTCGAGTCCCGCGGGCAGGAAGTCGGTCACCTGCGTGTTCGACAGATCGCCCTCGGCGGTGTGCGAGATGCGCAGGGTGTAGGTCGTGGTGTGGTCGTGGATCCCGCGCAGCAGCTCGCCCTCGGGGCTGGGCTCGCTCTTCGCGACGCGGAACGCCTTGACGGGCACGTTCGTCTTCGAGATGCCGGGGGCGGAGGTGGTGCCGGATCCCTTGGCCGTCGAGCCGGGGAACTGCGGCAGGCGGCTCGGATCGTTGCTCGTGTAGGCGGAGCCGACGATGTCGAGTGCGGTGGTGCCGACGGGGAACGTCTGCGCGTTGGGGCGGAGCGTCACGGTCGCCTGCTGCTTCGCACCGACGGGGAGGTCGGTGATGTTCTCGAAGACCAGGTACTGCTTGCCCGCGGGCACGCGGCACTTGCCGGCGCTGCCCGATTCGAGTCCGATCGCCGCGCAGTCCTGCGCGGTGGTGAACTCCTTGCCCGCGGCGTAGATCTTCGGCGCGGTCATGCCCGCCGAGGCGCCGACGTACGTGACGTCCGCCGGGATCACGAGCCCGGCGCTGACGTTGTACTGGTCACCGGCAGCGGCGCCGGCGCTCGTGAACGTCAGTTCGAGGCTCAGGTCCTCGCCCGCGACCAGATCCTTCTGCGGAGCGATGGTGAAACCGGGTGCCGGCGATGCGGCCTCGGCGTTCTGCGCGCCGACGCCGGCGGCGACCAGCACGCCGGCGATCAGTGCGGCCGAGACTCCCCCGGCGATCCATGCGCGCATCCGGGTCCACCCGCGCGCGGCTTCGTGCGTCCCTGCAGTCCGCTTCGCGCCGTGTTTCCGGGCGCGACGAGTCGTGCTCGTCCAATTCGACACAGTGTCCCCCACCGTCGATGCACTGCGAGCGGCGGGCGCACGGCAAAGCTGCGGTGCTGTGCACAACTCACCGCAGCGACCGACGTTCCCCCCTGGATCGTCGGCCCGATCGTGGCCCGGTGACGCGAGTCCCCTCACTCAGCTCGACGGCGCGGTTTCCTTGGGAATCGCGCCGACGATACGTCATCCGCTTGAACCTTCACAGACATAGTGAAGGATTCAACTATCGACCCTAGCCGGGATCCGGGCCCCGTGCCAACCGTTTGGCGATCCTTCATTCCGGGGCGTCACCCCAGCCGAGCGTTCCCCTTGGACTTCCTGTGAATTGCTCACGTGCGCACTGTATGACCGCGGGATCGCAGCGGAACTCCTCAGAGGATCAGATGATCCCGCCCCGCGCGCCCGGTGATCCGAGCGGCTCGACCCCCGGCAGATCCGCCCAGGAGTCCGCAAGAATACCGATCGCGGTGCGCAGCTCGCCGGGATCGCCGCAGAGCGGCAGGCGCAAGCGCCCCTCGTAGGCGCCGTCGATCCCGAAACGGGGTCCCGCCGGCACCACGAGCCCGCGCGACCGCGCCGCGAGCGCCAACCGCGAGCTCAGCGGAGCACCGAGGTCCACCCAGGTCGCGATCCCCCCGGGCGTCGGCGGGACCCGCCACCCCGGCAGCCGCTCCGCCAGCAGGTCCACCAGCAGTTCGCGCCCCGCACGCAGCTGCTCGCGACGCAGCTCCAGCGCGTCCGCGGTGCGCGGCAGCAACCGCGCGAGCAGCAGCTGCTCCAGGATCGGAGTGCCCAGATCGCCGACCGTTCGCGCCTGCGCCAGCCGCGCGATGAGCTCGCGTTCGGCGCGGATCCACCCGATGCGCAGGCCGCCCCAGAGCGTCTTGCCCGCGCTGCCGATCAGCACCGCATCGCCCTGAGCCGCGAGCGGCGGTGCAGCGAACCCCCGATCGATGTCGAGTTCGGCGGTGGTCTCATCGGCGACCACGACGGTGCCCTCGCGTCGCGCGGCCGAGAGGATCCGATCGCGCCCCTCGAGCGAGAGCGAACGGCCCGTGGGGTTCTGGAAGTCGGGCATGAGGAAGGCGGCCGCGGGACTCGCGCGGCGGAACGCCTGCTCGAAGGACTCGACCTCGGCGGTCTCGCCGGCGGCTCCCGCGGCGGCACCGGCGGTCTCGGAAGCGGGCACCGGCACCAGGCGGGCGCCGGCGAGCCGCAGCGCCTCGAACGCGTGCGGATAGCTCGGCGACTCGATCACCGCGCGGTCCCCGCGCCCCAGCAGCGTGCGCGCCACGAGCGCGATCGCGTGCTGCGCGCCGAGCGTCACGAGGATCTGCTCCGGTTCGGTCGGCAGCCCGCGCTCCTCGTAGCGCCGGGCGAGCGCCGCGCGCACCTCCGGCAGCCCGATCGGATCGTACCCGTCGGTGTGCAGCCAGGACGGGAGATCCTCCGCGGCCTCCCGAGCCGCCTCGGCCAGCCAGGGCAGCGCCGGCAGCGTGGCCCGCGAAAGGTCGATCTCATGCCCGCTCGGAGCCGACTCGGGCAGCCGCGGCACCGGCAGCCGGACCTGCGTGCCGGATCCGCGCAGGCTCCGCGCGAAGCCGAGGTCGCGGAGCCGCGCGTACGCCGCGGCCACCGTCGTGCGGCTCAGGTCGAGGCGGTCGCAGAGCTCCCGCTCCGACGGCAGACGGGTGCCCGCCGGGATCCGCCCGTCGAGCGCGAGCAGCCGGATCCGCTCGGCGAGCGAGCGCGCAAGGCCGCCCGGATCCGCACCGCGCCAGTCGCCCAACAGCGTGACGAGCGCGGTCGCCCCGATCGATCCCTGTCCCGATTCGTTCCGCAGCACCATCGGTCCAGACTATGCGAATTGGCCTCTGTCGAACAGGCCAATCCGCTGTTTGGATATCTGCATGCTCACTCGACGCCTGCTCCAGCTCCTCATCGGCCTCTTCCTCTACGGATTCGCCGACGCGCTGATGATCCGCGCAGCCGTCGGCGTCGACCCGTGGACCGTGTTCGCGCAGGGACTCTCGCACCTCACCGGCATCGAGATCGGCTGGCTCACCAACCTCATCGGCCTCGCCGTGCTGCTGCTCTGGATCCCGCTCCGGCAGAAACCCGGCATGGGCACCGTGCTCAACATCCTCCTCGTCGGCACCAGCATCCAGGCCGGCCTCGCGCTCGTCGGCACCCCGCCCGAGCTCTGGCAGCGGATCCTCATGTTCGCCGCCGGCCTGCTGCTGCTCGCCGTCGCGAGCGGCCTCTACATCGGCAGCCGCTTCGGCGCGGGCCCGCGCGACGGCCTCATGACGGGCATCAACGCCCGCACCGGGCTGCCGATCTGGATCGCCCGCACCATCGTCGAGGTGACCGTGCTGGCGGTGGGCTGGCTGCTCGGCGGCGACGTCGGATTCGGCACGCTCGCGTTCGCCGTGCTGATCGGCCCGCTGTGCGGCATCACCATCCCGCGGCTCCGCGTACCTGAGGCGGGCGAGCGGGGTCGGGACGGACGCTGGGCCTAGGGTTGGCGCCGAGGTTGAGGCCCGGGTTGGCGCCGGGCCTGGCGCTGGCGCCGAGGCTGAGGCCGGGCCTGGTGTCGACGGGCGAGTGGACGAGCCCGCACCCGCGCAGGCGTGACCCGGCCAGGCCCGGTCCGGTCCCGCCAGGCCAGATCCGCCCGACCTGATCCGCCCCGCCCGACCTGATCCGCCCCGAATTTTCATCGAGTGGCGTCAAACCGCTGCTTCGGCCCAGCCATTCGAGCGTTTTGCCGCCACTCGACGGGGGTCATGCGGGCGAGGTCTGGCGACCGGGCTCGACCCCGAGCGCTCACCCCGGCCGGCGCGCCTAAGCTGGGCGGGTGATTCCCACCTCCGCTGGCCTCGAACCCGGGCCCGCACTTGCCCCCGAGCACGCGACCGAGCCCGCACCCTCGCTCACGACCGAGGGCGAACACACGACCGAGCAGGAGCACGCGTCCACGACCGCGACCGAGCACGCGCTCGGACCCCGCGAGTGGGCGCCCCGCGAGGTCGCGCACCGGGAGCGTGCGGACGCTCTGACGGCAGGGCGTCGGGATCGCGCGCTGCGCCACGAGAAGCACCCGATCGAGGACTTCCTCTTCACCTACTACTCGGTGACGCCCGGTCAGTTGCGCCGCTGGCATCCGGGGGCGGGCGTCGTGCTCCTCGGAGCCGGCGCCCCGGAGTCAGACGGCGCACTGCCGGAGCGCGCGGGCTGGCGCGAGTACCGCGCCGTCGCCTCCGATCGCCCCGAGGATCTGGTATTCGATGCGGCGGCGTTCCTCGAGCGGCGCGGATCCACTGTCGATTTCGTCGACCGGCTGCTGCGCTCGACGCTCGAACGCCCGGCGTCGCTCGGCTGCTTCGGCCTGCACGAGTGGGCGATGGTCTACCGGCAGACGCCCGATGAGCTCCGCCACTCCTCGCTGCCGCTGCGACTCGGCCACGCGGGCACCGACGCGGTCGTCGAGGCGAATCCGATCAGGTGCAGCCACTTCGACGCGTTCCGTTTCTTCACCCCGGAGGCCGTGCCGCGCAACGAGCTGCGGCCGACGCGGGCGACCCAGCCCGAGATGGAGCAGCCGGGCTGCCTGCACGCCGGCATGGACGTCTACAAATGGGCGTCGAAGCTCGGGCCGGCCGTGCCCGGCGAGCTGCTGCTCGACTGCTTCGTGCTGGCGCGCGACATCCGCGAGCTCGACATGCGGGCATCGCCCTACGACGTGACCGGCTGGACCGGCGCCGACGGGCTGCCGCTCGAACCGGTCGCCATCGAGACGCCGGACGGCAAACGCGAGTACGCGCGCCTGCAGGCCGGCTTCGCCGAGCGCGGCAATGCGCTGCGCGAGCGGGTGCTCGACGCGATCGCCGATCTGCGCCGCGCGGGCGCGAGCCGCGCGGGCTACTGAGGACCCCTCAGCCCCCGGCGAGGCGGCGCACCTCGGCGAGCAGCGTGCCCGCCGTGCGCTCCCACGAGTACTCGCCCGCGTGGGCGACGCCCGCGGCGATGATCCGCTCCCGCACCGCGTCGTCGTCGAGCTCCCGCACCGCGGCTGCGAAGGCCTCGGGGTCCCTCGCCGGGACGAACAGCGCGCCGTCGCCCGCGACCTCACGGAAGATCTCGAGATCGCTCACCACGGCGGGCACGCCGAAGGCGAGCGCCTCGGCGATCGGCAGCCCGTAGCCTTCGTCGAGGCTGAGCGTCGCGAGGATCGCGCGATCGTCGAGCAGCGCGGCGTACTCGGTGTCGGAGACGCCGCCGTGGAACACGATGTCTGCACCGTTCGGCGCGATCGCTTCGAGCTCGGCCCGGCGCTGCGGGCTGATGCGGCTGAGCAGGTGCAGGGTTCGGCCCGGCAGCCCGGCCATGCCGCGCACCAGTGTCTCGACGTTCTTGTAGGGCATGAACGAGCCCATGTAGACGATCCGCTTGGGTACCTCGGCGCCGCGCTCGAGGCCCGGGTTCGCACCGGCGGGCAGCTCGGGCAGGAGCTCCTCGAGCCGCTGCGGCGCGTTGCCGAGCACGATCACGGGGCGCCGGGTCAGGCGCATGTCGCCGAACTGACGCTTGCTCGTCTCGCTCACCGTCGCCACGACGTCGGCGCGGTTCAGCACGAAGCGCTGCGGCACGTAGCTCAGGTGGAACAGCCGCCAGCCGAACCGCACGGGCGCCGGCAGGTCGCGCGGGGGCGTGCGGTGGCGGTAGTAGATGGTGTCGTGGAGCGTGAGGATCAGCTTGAACCGGCGCCCCAGCGATCCGATGGTCTGCATCGGAGAGAACACCGCGTCGGGCCGGTGCCGGTTGAGGATCAGCGCCGCGAAGGGCTCCTTCGCCGACGTCGGCGCGTGGATCTTCAGCGTGCGGGCGCCCGCGGGCAGCAGCGGGATCTGCGCATCGTCGTGGATCAGGAAGATCACCTGGACGTCGCGCTCGCCCGTCGATCCACCGCCCGCGGCGAGCTCGGCGACGGCGCGCGCGAGCTCCGCCGAGAACCGGCTGATCCCGTCGTGGAAGTCGGTGCGGATGTACCGGGCGTCGAAGAAGAGGCGGACGGGTCTCACTCGGGGATCGGCTCTCCGCGGTACAGCGCCTCGAAGGTGTCGAGCGTGCGCGTGATGTCGTGCACGAGCACCCCGTCGAGCGAGGCCCGCTGCATGCGCAGCCATTCCTCGGGGTCCGCGGTGAGCACCTCGGTGAGGCGGGCCGCGAGCTCGGCGTGGTTGTCGGGCTCGAAGAGGTAGCCGTTCTCGCCGTGGTGCACGAGGTGCGGCAGCGCGACCGCGTCCGCCGCGATGACGGGCAGGCCGGAGGCCATGGCCTCCATGGTCGCGATCGACTGCAGCTCGGCGATCGACGAGATGACGAATACGGAGGCGCGGCTGTACGTGTCGACGAGCTGCTCCTCATCGATCTTGCCGAGGAAGTGCACGCGATCCTGCAGGCCGAGCTTCTGCACGAGCTGCTCGAGGTGCTTGCGCTGGTCGCCGCCGCCGACGATGTCGAAGCGGACCCGGATCGACGGATCGAGCGCGGCGATGGCGCGCAGCGTCACGTCGATCCGCTTCTCGCTGGTGAGGCGCCCCACCGACAGGATGCGGTGCTCGGTGCGCGGCGTCTCGTCAGGCCGGTAGTTGCGGCGGTCGATACCGCAGCTGACGGGGATCACGCCGTCGATGTCGATGGTGCGCTCGAGGAACTCGGCCGCACGGCGAGTGGGCGTCGTGACGGCGCGCGCCATCTTGAAGGTGCGCTCGGCGTCGTCCCACGCGAGCTTCAGCACGAGCTTGTCGATGAACGGCGGCATGACCGTGAAGTCGAGGATGTTCTCGGCCATCACGTGGTTGGTCGCCACGATCGGGATCCGCCGCTGGCGGGCGATGCGCGCGAGGCCGCGGCCGATGACGATGTGCGACTGGATATGCACCACGTCGGGGCGCACCCGGGACAGCACCTTGCGGGCGTAGTGCTTCGAGCGCCAAGGCCAGACGAAACGCAGCCAGTCGTGGGGCAGCCAGCGGATGGAGGGCAGGCGGTGCACGGTCATCGGCTGGCCCTCGATGATCTCGACCTTGGGCCGGCTGCGCCGGTAGCGGGTGCCGGGGGCCACGACGTGGACCTCGTGCCCGCGCTCGACGAGGCCGGCGGCCAGTCGCTCGGCGAAACGGGCGGCGCCGTTCACGTCGGGGGCGAACGTGTCGCATCCGATCAGGATGCGCAGACGGTCGGGTCGATCGGTGGGGCTCACGGGTGCGCTCGCGCCTTTCGAGTCGTCGGGTGGGCCGCGGAACACGGGATTCGGCTCGCGGGAACGTGTATCAGTGTATTCGGACGTCTCTGGAGATCGCCCGGGGCGCGTCGGGATTCCGCGATCCGCGGCCCCCCGCGAACGCACACCCGGTCAGGCCCGCCGCGCCGACAGCACCGTGAAGGTGCGGTCGCGGGCGAGCTGCTCGGCGGGGCCGATCGCGCGCTCCACGGTCGGGCGGTAGCCGAGGGGCGAGTTGAAGACGATCCGCAGTTCGCCGCCCTGTGCGAGCGCGCGGGCGCACGAGCGGATGAGGCGATGCGCGACGGCGGTGTGCACGGTCGATCCGGAGTGGAACGGCGGGTTGAGCAGGATCAGATCGGCCCAGCCGTCGGGCACGGCTTCGCAACCGTCGGCGCGCACGGTCTCGACGCGATCCGCGACGCCGGCCGCTTCGGCGGTGAGCTCGGTCGACGCGACCGCCGCGGCCGACTGATCGGTCGCGATGACCTCGGCGTCGGGCCAGGCGAGCGCCGCGCTGACCGCGAGCGTGCCGGTGCCGCAGCCGAGATCGACCACGCGCGCCGGATCCTGCCCGGAGCTGCCGGCTGCGCCGGAGCCCGCCGCGCGCGGGGGCGCGGTGCGCAGCGTGTCGAGCAGCAGCCGCGTGCCGCGGTCGAGCTTCGTTCCGCCGAAGGCTGCGCCGAACGCGGCGAGGCGGAAGCCGAGGTCGGGATCCTCGCCCCAGACGGGGAAGCGCGGGTCTCCGAGCTCCTCGGCCGTGCGTGCCGCGGAGGCGGTGAGGATCCGGGACTTCTGCCGCGCGAGCCCTGCCGACACCTCGGCGAAGCTGCGCTGCAGCACCTCGTTCATGGCGAGGGTCATGTGCTTCACGCGGCCGCCGGCCAGCACGACCACCGAGGGGTCCGCCCAGCGCGCGATCGCATACGCGATCTCGTCGAGCGCGTCGAGCCCGCGCGGCAGCTGGAGCAGCACGAGCGTCGCTCCGCGCAGCAGTCCGGGGCCGAGCGGGAGCGAGATCGGCGCGTCCGCGACGCCCAGACGAGCCGCGTTCGCGTGCAGCGCGCGCTCGCCGAGCAGCGGATCCTGGTGGACCCGCACGCCGGTCGCGCCGAGCAGCTGCGCGGCGCCGAGCGCGAGCGCGCCGTGCCGGTCGCCGATCACGACGGTGCCGCCGTCGGCGCGCAGCGCCCCGGCGAAGCGGGGATCCCTCGCGGCATCGAGCAGCAGGCGGTCCGTCGCGTCGAACGGCAGCAGTTCGGGGGCGTCGAGATCGGGCTCCCTCGAGAGCCCGCCGAAGAACGCCGAAACTGCGTCTTCGAAGGTGGTGCCGGGCTCAGTCACCGGGGTGCCAGACGACCATCTCGGTGCTGCGGCGCACCCGCGTACCGCGGCTGAGGGTGAAGACCTCGCCCTCGGAGCCGGCCGCGAACACGCGCCGGCCCGGCCGGTTGAGCAGTTCATCGGAGAGCGCACGCTCGAGCTCGCGCACGCGCGTCTCGAGGTGCTGCACACGGTCCTCGAGCTCCAGCACGCGCCGGATCCCCTCGAGGCTCAGCCCCTCGGCCGAGAGCCGGCCGACCTCGCGCAGCTGCTCGACGTCGCGCAGCGAATACCGCCGGGTGTTGCCGCGGGTGCGCTGCGGCGAGACGAGACCGATCCGGTCGTACTGCCGCAGGGTCTGCGGGTGCATCTCGGCGAGCTCCGCCGCGACGGCGATCGCGAACACGGGCGTGGTGCGATCCATCTGCGGCCCGGTCATGGCGCTCATCCCCTTCGTCTGATGCGACGGGGCCGGCGGGTCCGGTGCCCGGATCCTCGTGAGGTTCCGGGCACCGGACCCGCGCGGCCCGTCGGTGTTGAGTTATCCCTTGGCGCGCGCGAGCAGATCCGCTCGCGGGTTCTCGTCGGGCTCGACGGCGCGGAAGGCTTCGAGCGCCTCCTTCGCCGCGTCCGAGAGGTGCGCGGGCACGACCACCTGGACCTCGGCGAGCAGGTCGCCGGTGCCCTTCGCGGACTGCACGCCGCGGCCCTTGACCCGCAGCACGCGGCCGCTCGGGGTGCCCGGCTGCACCTTCAGCTTGACGGTCGGACCGCCGAGCGTCGGCACCTCCACCGTCGCGCCGAGGGCGGCCTCGGTGAAGGTGACGGGCAGCGAGAGCCGCAGGTTCTGGCCGTCGCGCTCGAACACGGGGTGCGAGCGCACGTGCACGGTCAGGATGATGTCGCCGGCGGTTCCGCCGTCGGGACTGGGCTCGCCCTTGCCGCGGACCTTGATCTTCTGCCCGTCGGAGACGCCGGCCGGGATCTTGACCTTGACCTGCCCGCTCGGAGCCTGCAGCGTCACGGTGTTGCCGCGCACCGCCGTCTCGAAGTCGAGCGTGGTCGAGGCGGTGATGTCGCGGCCCCGCTGGGGACCGCGCGGTGCGCCGCCCCCGCCGAACATGCTGAAGATGTCGTCGAAGCCCTGCGGGCCGCCCTGCTGGTAGCTGAAGTTCCGGCCGCCGGTCGCGCTGTGCCCGCCCTGCTGGCCGAACATGCCTCCGAAGATGTCCTCGAAGCCCTGCCCGCCCGAGGTGAAGCGGGCCGACCCGGTACCCATGGCGCGGATCTGGTCGTACTCGGCGCGCTGCTCCGAATCGGAGAGCACCGAGTACGCCTCGCTGATCTCCTTGAATCGGGCCTCGGCCGCGGTATCGCCCGGGTTCGAATCCGGGTGGTACTTGCGGGCGAGCTTGCGATAGGCCTTCTTCAGATCCGCTTCGCTGACGTCCTTCGCGACGCCGAGGATCTGGTAGAAATCCTTCTCGAGCCAGTCTTGACTTGCCATCAGCCCCCCACAGCCACGGCCACCTTGGCGGGCCGCAGCTCGACATCGCCGATCCGGTAGCCGCGCTCGATCACGTCGAGCACCGTCTCGGACTCGGTGCCGGGAACCGGCACCTGGGCGATGGCCTCGTGCAGCTGCGGGTCGAAGGGCTCGCCCTTCTCGCCGAAGCTCTCGAGGCCGAGGCGCTCGAAGGTGGATCGGATCTTGGTCGCGATCGTGGCGAACGCGGAGCCCTCTTCGAGGTCCCCGTGCTGCTCGGCGCGGTCGAGGTCGTCGAGCACCGAGAGCATGGGCAGCACGGCCGAGGCCGTGGCGCGCTGCTTCTCGATGACCGCGTTCGCCTCGGTCCGCTTGCGGTAGTTCGCGTACTCCGCGGTGATCCGACGCAGGTCCTCCAGGTACGGGTTCTCGGCCTCGGCCGCCGCATCGGGATCCCCGGCCGCCGACGCGTCCTGCTCGGTCGACAGGATGTCGTCGACCGTCAGATCCTCGCCCTGCGGCGCGGGGCCGGAGGCGTTCGCCTCCGGCCCCGCAACGGGAACCTCGTCGCCGGGCTGGTCACCCTGGGGCGTGCGCTGCTCCTCGTTCGTCATGGTTACTTCTTCTCCTCGTCGTCCTCGACGACCTCGGCGTCGACCACGTCCTCGTCGTTCGACTCGGGCGCGGCGGTGCCGGCCTCGGGGGCGGCGTCCTGCGCCGACTGGTAGATCGCCTGGCCGAGCTTCTGCTGGCTTTCGCCGAGCTTGTCGGCGGCGGTCTTGACCGCGGCCTCGTCGTCACCGGCGAGCGCCTGCTTCAGCGCGTCGAGATCGCCCTGCACCTCGGTCTTGACGTCCTCGGGCAGCTTGTCCTCGTTCTCCGAGATGAGCTTCTCGACCGAGTAGGCGAGCTGCTCGGCGTTGTTGCGGACCTCGGCGGCCTCGCGGCGCTTCTTGTCCTCGGCCGCGTGTTCCTCGGCCTCGCGCACCATGCGGTCGATGTCGTCCTTCGAGAGGCTCGAGCCGCCCGAGATCGTGATCGTCTGCTCCTTGCCGGTGCCCTTGTCCTTCGCCGACACCTGGACGATGCCGTTGGCGTCGATGTCGAAGGTGACCTCGACCTGCGGCACGCCGCGCGGAGCCGGAGCGATGCCGGTCAGCTCGAAGGTGCCCAGGTTCTTGTTGTCGCGGGTGAACTCGCGCTCGCCCTGGAACACCTGGATGGCGACCGACGGCTGGTTGTCGTCAGCGGTGGTGAAGGTCTCGCTGCGCTTGGTCGGGATCGCCGTGTTGCGCTCGATGAGCTTCGTCATGATGCCGCCCTTGGTCTCGATGCCGAGGCTCAGGGGGGTCACGTCGATGAGCAGGACGTCCTTGCGCTCGCCCTTCAGCACGCCGGCCTGCAGGGCGGCGCCCACGGCCACGACCTCGTCGGGGTTGACGCCCTTGTTGGGCTCGCGGCCGCCGGTGAGCTGCTTGACCAGCTCGGAGACGGCGGGCATGCGGGTCGAGCCGCCGACGAGCACCACGTGGGCGATGTCGGAGACCTTGACGCCGGCCTCGGCGATCACGTCGGTGAACGGCTTGCGGGTGCGCTCGAGCAGATCCTTGGTGAGCTCCTCGAACTTGGCGCGCGAGAGCGTCTCGTCGAGGTTCGCCGGTCCGTTCTCGGTGAGCGAGAGGTACGGCAGCTGGATCTGGGTGCTCATCGAGTTCGAGAGCTCCTTCTTGGCCTGCTCCGCGGCCTCCTTGAGGCGCTGCAGGGCGATCTTGTCGTTCGAGACGTCGACCCCGGTCGACGACTTGAACTGCTGGATCAGCCACTCGACGATGCGCTGATCCCAGTCGTCGCCGCCGAGGCGGTTGTCGCCGGCGGTCGCGCGGACCTGGATGGTCGAGAAGTCGTCGTCCTTGCCCACCTCGAGGAGCGAGACGTCGAAGGTGCCGCCGCCGAGATCGAAGACGAGGATCAGCTCGTCCTCCTTGCCCTTGTCGAGGCCGTAGGCGAGTGCCGCCGCGGTCGGCTCGTTGATGATGCGGAGCACGTTGAGGCCCGCGATCTCACCGGCCTCCTTGGTGGCCTGGCGCTCGGCGTCGTTGAAGTACGCGGGGACGGTGATGACCGCGTCGGTCACCTTGTCGCCCAGGTAGGTCTCGGCGTCGCGCTTCAGCTTCATGAGCGTGCGCGCGCTGATCTCCTGCGGCGTGTACTTCTTGCCGTCGATCTCGGTGGTCCAGTCGGTGCCCATGTGGCGCTTGACGGACGCGATGGTGCGGTCGACGTTGGTGACGGCCTGACGCTTCGCGGTCTCGCCGACGAGCACCTCGCCGTCCTTCGTGAACGCGACGATCGAGGGGGTGGTGCGGAAGCCCTCGGCGTTCGCGATGACCGTGGGCTCGCCGCCCTCGAGGACCGCGACGACGGAGTTGGTGGTGCCGAGGTCGATACCGACTGCACGTGACATGTGCTCTCCTTGCTGTTGTGCGGCGGCCGTGGACCGCCCGGTTCTGGTGATTCTGCTCCGGGACCGCTCGGGATCCCGAATCCGGTGCGAACTCAGAAGGTTGAGTCGCTTGTGCTCAAGTTTATCGGGTTCATGCGCGCCGTCAACCTCGCCCGAGTGAACTTGAGTCGAACACACTCAACTCTCAGCTTCGATCCCTCCTGCCCTTCGGGCCCTCCCCGCAGTACGCTGTGGCCCATGCCCGAGCTCGATCTCAGTCCCCTCACGGGTCCCGAGGACCGCGCCTCCGCGCGCGAGCTCTCGGCCGAGATCGATCGCCGCCACGGACGGACGAAGGCCGGCACCGCGATCGGGACCGGCTGCGCGCTCCTCCTCGTGATCGTGCTCGGTCTCGGCCTCGCAGCCGCGTTCGCCATGGGCACGCTCAGCGGCGGCTCGGTCTGGTGGCTCCTCCCCGCGGCCGCCGTCGCGATCCTCACCGCCTGGCTGTGCGTCTTCGTGCTGCGCGGCGCGGTCCGGCAGAGCCGCGCGCTGCCCGACCAGCGCCGGCGCATCACCGGCTTCGCCGCGGCCAACGGCCTCGAACTCGTCGAACGCGAGGCCGATCCTCCCGCCGTCGGCTCGGTGATCGGTCGGGGCAGCAAGAATCAGCGCCTCGAAGGCGTGCTGCGCTGGCCGGACCGCTCGATCGAGGTCGGCGAGTACCACGCCACCGACGTCGGATACCGCGGGATCGAGTCGCCCGTGAGCTCCGGCTATGTCCGGATCGCGCTCGGCGGCTCGGCCCCGCCGTTCCTGCTCGACGCGAAGTCGAACAACTCGATGATCGACGGCGGCAGCATCGCCGGGTTCGTCGACATGCGCGAACCGGCCCGTCTCCGAGCCGCGAACGGGGACCGGTTCACCCTGTGGGCGTGGAAGCGCGACGGCGAGCGCGCCGCCGCGTTCGTCGATCCCGAGCTGCTCGACCTGCTCACGGCGCGCCCGGTCGATCTGGAGGTCCTCGGCGAGGAGGCGTTCCTCTACTCGCCGCGCCTGTTCCCGGTCACCGATCCCGAGCTGTGGCCCTGGCTGCTCTCGGTCGCGGAGGCGCTCCGGGCGCGGACCCCCGGTGTTTCCCCGCAGGCGCTACCCTGAGCGCATGATCGCCCCGAATACGGCCGCAGGCGCCGAGGCCGACACCGACCTCCCCGCCGTGCGCAAGCGCACGGTCTTCGCCTGGTCGCTCTGGGATTGGGGGTCGGCCTCGTTCAACGCGGTCGTCACCACGTTCGTCTTCAGCGTGTACCTCACGAGCGAGTCGTTCGGCCCCGAGCAGGAGGTCTCGGCGAAGCTCGGCACCGCGCTCCTCATCGCCGGCATCGTCGTCGCGCTCTTCGCCCCCGTGATCGGACGCCTCTCGGACGCGGCCGGTCGGCGCAAGACCTGGCTCGGCATCAACACGGCGATCGTCGTGGCCTGCACCGCGCTGATGGTGCTCGTCGCCCCCGCCGAGCAGTACCTCCTGCTCGGCCTCGTACTGCTCGCGGTCGGCAACGTCGCATTCGAGTTCGCGAGCGTCAGCTACAACGCGATGCTCGGGCAGATCTCCAACAACCGCAACGTCGGCAAGATCTCGGGCTTCGGCTGGGGCATGGGCTATCTCGGCGGCATCGTGCTGCTCGCGATCCTGCTGGTCGGCTTCATCTTCCCCGAAGTCGGCTGGTTCGGGGTCACGAGCGAGGGTGCCTGGAACATCCGCGTCGCCATGGTGCTCGCCGCCGCCTGGTTCGGGATCTTCGCCGTACCGGTCTTCTTCGCGGTGCCCGAGATCCCCGTCGCCGCCGAGTACCACGGCGCCGGTCGCGGGATCCTGACCGCGTACGCCGACCTGTTCCGCAGCGTGCGGAACCTGTGGCGCACCGCCCGACAGACCCTCTTCTTCCTCATCGCGAGCGCCGTGTTCCGCGACGGGCTCGCCGGCGTCTTCACGTTCGGCGGTGTGATCGCGGCGCGCAGCTTCGGCTTCGACTCCACGACGGTCATCGTCTTCGCCATCGCCGCAAACGTCGTCGCCGGGCTCGCCACGATCCTGATCGGCATGTTCGAGGACCGGATCGGAGCGAAGTCCGTCATGGTCGCCTCGCTCACGCTGATGCTGTTCTGCGGTCTGCTCGTCTTCCTGCTGAACCCGCTCGGATCCTGGGTGTTCTGGGTGTTCGGACTCCTGCTGTGCATCTTCGTCGGGCCCGTGCAGTCCGCGAGCCGCTCCTTCCTCGCCCGGCTCATCCCGCCCGGCAAGGAGGGTGAGATCTTCGGTCTCTACGCCACGACCGGACGTGCGGTGTCGTTCCTCGCGCCCGCCGGATTCACGCTCGCGGTCGCGCTCGGCGGATCCACCATCTTCGGCATCCTCGGGATCGTGCTCGTCCTGATCATCGGCCTGCTCCTGCTGCTGCCCGTCGGTCGGCGCACCATGGCGGCTGCGGGATGACCGAACGACCGACCGGCCGCAGCGCGCTCGCGCGACGCATCGGCGCGGCAGCCACCGCGTTCCTGGGCGTGGTCGCCGTCTCACTGCTCGCCGCTTGCGCACCGAGCGCGCCGCAGCACGCATCAGGGGAGAAGGAGCCAGCACGCCTGCATCCGACCGGCGACTCCGGCCGCTGGTTCGATCCGGCGTACGCCGCCGGTGTCGGATCGACCTATTCCACGTCCAATCGTGTCTGCGGCGTCTCGGACGGCTGGATCGTCGAGTTCCAGAGCGGCCCGGGGATCACGCAGCGGGTGCTCGGACGCCCCCTCCTGCCCGACGCCGCAGTCGGCTGGGAGATCGAGCAGGCCTCGTGCTCGACCGGATCATCGTTCGAGGGAGCGGTCGCCGTCGATCTCGGCCCCCCGGAACGCAGCACTCGGGCGCTCGTCTCGATCGAAACCGGAACGGTCGCCCAGAAGCTCCCCGGAAAGTCCCTCCTCTCGACCGCGACCCCGATCAGCAGAGCGGGCGGGCTGATCGTGCTCGACGCCGGCGAAGCCCTCGTCGGAGCCGACGGCGAGCGAGTCGCCTGGCGCCTCCCGCTGACGCCGCAGAGCAAGACCGTTCCGCTCGCGGACGGCCGCATCGGCGTCGACGACGCACTCGGCGACCGGCTCTCGGTGGTCGACGGACGCACCGGAACCGTGCTCGTCGAACGCGGCTACGACAAGCCGTTCGGCCTGAAGTGGGCCGGCGACGGCTTCGTGCTCAACGTGAACGAGCGCGACCCCGAGTACGCGTTCTCCGACGTGCACGGCGCAGAGGTGGAACGCACGACCGGTTCCTCGCAGTACGGCTTCGTGCCGTCGCCGTCCGACGGTATCACCTTCCCGATCGCCGACCACGTCGCGGCGGGAACCGTCGTCGGCGTCGATTCGAGCGGGCGTCCGGCGCTCTGGCAGAGCGAGCACCAGCAGAACTTCACCCGGAAGGGGCCGATCGACGATCTGCCCGACAGCATCATTTCGCTGCAGGCCGTCAGCGCCGATGGCTCGCTGCTGCTGTTCGACTCGCCATCGGACGAAGCCGACGGCATCGTCGTCATCGACGGAACCGGCAAACGCGTCCTCGAGTGGCGCGCCCCCGATGCGACCTCCCGGATCGACTCCGGACGCATCATCGTCAGGTCCGGATCCACAACCCACGTGCTGATCCCGGAGCGCTGATCCCGGGGTCCGTCCCCGCGCGTGCCGCGCAGCGGAATCACCCCCTCGGATCGAGCCCGATCCGGCCGCTCGGAACGGGTACCCTGGCTGGGTGCCCCGCCCCGAACTCAGCCCCGAGCAGCTCGCCGTCTACGAACGGATCGAGCACACCCGCGAGCACATCTTCGTCACGGGGCGCGCCGGCACGGGCAAGTCGACGATCCTGAACCACCTGGCGTGGAACACGAGCAAGATCATCGCCGTGTGCGCGCCGACGGGCGTCGCCGCGCTCAACGTGGGCGGGCAGACGATCCATTCGCTGCTGCGACTCCCCACCGGTGTGATCGCCGACCACGACCTCGACCAGCCCGCCGAGCTGAAGAAGATGCTCTCGTCGATCGACACACTCGTGCTCGACGAGATCTCGATGGTCTCCGCCGACCTCATGGACGCGATCGACCGCGCACTGCGGCAGGCGCGCGGAAAGAAGCACGACCCGTTCGGCGGCGCGCAGATCATCATGTTCGGCGACCCCTTCCAGCTGCCGCCAGTACCGCCGCGCGACCCGCACGAGCGCGCCTACTTCAACGACACCTACCGCTCGCTCTGGTTCTTCGACGCGAAGGTGTGGCGCGACTCCCCCATGAGCATCATCGAGCTCACCGAGGTGCACCGGCAGCGCGACAGCCGCTTCAAGCAGATCCTCGGCGCCGTGCGGCACGGCGTCGTCGACGCCGATATGGCCGGCGAACTCAACGCGGCGGGCGACCGTCCCGCCCCCGCGGACGCGCTCACCCTCGCGACCACCAACGCCACCGTCAACAAGATCAACCAGGAACGACTCGCGGGGATCAAGGGCGGGGCGATGCGCGCCGTCGCCGAGGTGAACGGCGAGTTCCGCGAGAACACCTTCCCCGCCGACGAGGTGCTCGAGCTCAAGCAGGGCGCGCAGGTCATGTTCCTGCGCAACGACCCCGACGGGCGCTGGGTCAACGGCACCATCGGGACCGTCTCGCGCGTCTCCGGCACCGTCTGGGTCGAGGTCGACGACGAGGAGTACGAGGTCGAGCCCGCCGTCTGGGAGCGGTTCCGGTACCGCTACGACGCCGAGACCAAGAAGCTCGAGAAGGAGGTCGTGGCGGAATTCGAGCAGTTCCCGCTGCGCCTCGCCTGGGCCGTGACCATCCACAAGTCGCAGGGCCACACCTACGACCAGGCCGTCATCGACCTCGGTCCCCGCGCGTTCAGCGCCGGGCAGAGCTACGTCGCGCTGAGCCGCGTGCGCTCGCTCGAGGGGCTCTACCTGCGGCGGCCGCTGCAGCCCAGAGACGTGATCGTGGACCCCAACGTCGTCAGGTTCATGCAGGGGCGGTAGATCCCGGGGCGGGTTCGGGCTTGGGGGTTGCTCGTGCCCCCTCTCCTTCCCTACTCGCGCACTCATTCCCCCATGGAAGCGCACCCGCGTGTTCTCCGTCGAGTGGCGGCAAAGCGCGCGAATAGCCCGCCATTCCAGTGATTTGCCGCCACTCGGTGGATCTCACCGCGTCCCGCCCCGACCTTCGAATCCCCTCCACAGCACGCATCCGTGCAGGATCGGTCGCCAGCGCGCCCCAGCCTGTGGATAACCGTCACCACCCGCGCAGCGGCGGGCAAGCTGCCTACATGTCCCGACGCCCAGCTCCCCTCCCCGAGCCGCTCCGCGAGCCCGCATTCACTCTCGCCGAGGCTCGGGCGCTCGGCGTCACCCCGGGTACCCTCGCCCACTCGAGATTCGAACGCCCGCATCATGGAGTCCGACGCCTCGGTTCACCGCAGTCCGCGCCACCGGGGCGGCCGACCTATGTCGAGGGCCGGGTCCGGGCGCGAGCACGGGACTATGCGCCGCTGCTGCGGCGAGAAGAGTGCTTCAGCCACACGAGCGCTCTCCTGCTGCACGGGGTGCCGCTCCGGGCGCCCGAAGAACTGCACGTGACCGCACCCCAGCCGCTCAACCGATCGACGGGTCGCGGAGTCATCGGCCACCGCACCTCGGCGCAATTCGCTCCGGTACGGAGCCCGAGCGGACTCCCGTGCGTGCCGGCTTCCCTCGCCCTCCTGCAATCCGCCGCGACGCTCCCGTTTCTCGAACTCGTGGTCGCCCTCGACCACCTGCGCCGTCCTCGACGGATCCCCGATGGGGCTTCACTCACCGAATCGGAAGTCGACGCTCTCCTGATCCGCAGCCGTACGCGCGGCATCAAGCGGCTGCGCGATGCCTGGTCGGTGTCCCGACTCGGCGCGGAATCCCGAATGGAATCCCACCTGCACTACGTGCTCGCCTCGATGGGCCTCGACGATCTCGAACTGCAAGCGGACCTCCACGATCGTGCCGGAGCCTGGATCGGACGATTCGACCAGGTCGATCGCGCGCGGAGGCGGATCCTCGAGTACGACGGCGAGCAGCACCGCACAGACCGCCAGCAATATCTCCGAGATCTGACTCGTCTCGACCGCGCTCGGGAGATCGGCTACAAGATCCTCCGAGCGCACGCCGAAGATTTCCATCCGCAGCGACTCCACGAGACGGAAGGGCGGCTCTGCGCATTCCTCGGCCGTGCGCCCCGACCACTGCGCGCCGGCCTTGCTCGAAGGTTCAGCGAAAGATGAGGGTCACCGAGCCAACGGCGTCTCCGAACCGGCTCCTCCCTTCACAGAGGCACCGCCGAGTCGCGCTAGTTCGCGGCCTTCGCCCGAGCCAGATCCCCGAACACGTCGGTGTTGAAACGGTAGGCGGTCCGCACCTCGGCCAGCACGCGATCGCGCTCCGCCTGGTCGAGCGTCTCGCCCAGCGCATCGAGCTCGGCACGGTACCGGTCCTTGAACTCGGCGAGGTCCCCGAGCGACGAGAAATCGTAGAACGAGATGCCCGCGCGCTCGAAGCCGAACTGCTTCCCCACGCGACGCGCGATCATCTGCCCGCCCGACAGATCGCCGAGGTAGCGGGTGTAGTGGTGCGCGACGAGACCGGGAAGCCAGCCCTCGTCCGCGATCTCACGGATCCGGGCCGCGTACGCCGCGGTCGCAGGAGTGGGTTCGATACGCTCTCGCCAGTCGTCGCCGACCAGGAACACCAGGTCCTCTTCGAGCGCGGCCATGCGCTCGAGGTCGTCCGAGTGGAATCCCGCGAACCGGGCGTCCTGCTCGAACTTCGCCGCGCTCTCCTCCAGTGCTTCGTACATGAAGTAGTGCTGCACGGCGAGCGCGACGTAGTCCTCGCGGGTACCCCGGCCGCGCATGATGCCCTCCATGAACCCGGCTCCCTCGCTGTCGGAGTGATCCGACCAGGAACCGCTGCGGATCTCGACCGAGAACGCCACGGGGCCCTCCTGCGCCGGGGCCGCGTGCGGATTCGAACCGGCGTGCGCCGCGTGGCCGTGGCCGCCGTGGGGATGAGCGCCGCCATGGGCCGCGTGCTCCGAGCCGTGCGGATGCGCCGCATCGCCCTGTCCGGGCAGGTGCTGCGGGGCCGCGTGCTCAGCGCGCGGTTCAATGCCCAGACGCTTGCACGCCTCGCGGTAGAGCAGCACGACTTCGCGACGGATCTGGGGCCGTTCGGTGATCCGGCCGGCCGGCCAGGGAACGCAGAGCTCGTACTCGCCCGCGGGATCCACCACGGTCCAGCAGCCGTGCTCCCCGGTCAGGCCCGTCATCGTGCTCGCCGTCGCCTCGGGATACCCGAAAGCACGCGCGATCAGCAGGTTGTCGTCGGTGTGGTCGCCGTTCATGTGGCCGATCACACCGGAAATGACGGTCTCGTCGAAATCACTCACTCCGACATCCTAACTAAGGCTTGCCTAACCCCGCACCTCGGCCCAGCTCCACGCACGCACCACAGACCCGGTTCAGCGGCCTCCCGAGAACCAGGCAGTAGAATCGCGAATGTTCTATGCCTGCAAACAGATTGGCGGTCCGGTGATTTCGAAACTCGCTCGGCGCTCCCGCATCGCTGTGATCGGTGCCGTCGCCGTCGCAGCTCTCGGCCTCACCGCGTGCACCGGCCAGGGCTCCTCGGGCGGCGCAGACGCCGTGAACACCATCGACAAGGGACTCTCGGGCAACATCGAGCAGGCCGTCCAGCAGGCGATGAAGCAGAGCGGGTCCACCGACGCCATCGTGGGCGTCTGGAGCGGCGACAAGAAGGGCGAGTACCTGCAGACCTTCGGCACGGGCAAGCTCGCCGCCGATGCCGCGATCCGCGGCGGACAGACCACCCAGCCGGCGCTCTGTGCCCTCCTACTCACCCTCAACGCGGACGGCACCGTCAAGCTCAACCGCGAGGTCTCGAAGGACCTGCCCCGCCAGAAGGGCTTGGAAGGCATCACCTACGAGCAGCTCTGCAACGGAACCTCGGGCCTCGCCGACTACAAGACGGGCATCAGCGACATCTTCGCGAACAACCCGCTGCGTCCGTGGAGCGACCGGGAGCTCCTCGCGAACGGCCTCGTGCGTTCGCCGCTCCCCTGGCCCGGTCAGAACGTCTACATCTCCGACACCGACAGTCTCGTGCTGGCCCGCGCGCTCGAAGAGGTCACCGGTCAGTCCCTTGCAGACCTCCTCAAGAGCCGGGTCTATAGCAAGGCCTCGATGAGTTCGACCTTCTTCCCCGACCCGGGCAACCTGACGCTGCCCAGCGGCGGCATGACCGGGCTCACCTACCCCGCAGCGGGCGGCAAGCCCGTCTGCGAGGCGAAGCCCGCGGAGCTCAACAAGATCTCCACCAGCATGCTCAGCGCGGCTGGCGCCTCGGTCACGACCGTCTCGGACCTGAAGAACTTCTACACCGCCTACTTCTCCGGCACCTTCGGCACGAAGAAGGACCAGGAGCTCATCGCCAAGACCCAGTCGACCCAGAACCCCGAGCGCGACAAGGACGGCAAGCCGACCAAGGAGGTCGCCGCGGACCCGAACGCGCAGCAGTACGGCTTCGGCGTCGAGAAGATGGGGCCTCTGTTCGGCCGCAGCGGTTCGATCACCGGCGCCATCACCGCCGCCTACCAGGATCCGTCCACGGGATACACGGTGGTCGTCACGCTCAACAACTCGAGCGCCGGTGCCGGCTTCGCACGCGCCCTGGCCTTCCAGATCGCAGCGCTCTCGAAGGACGCGGGGGCAGGCCCGGACGTCCCCTGGAGCGCCGACGATCAGGCCAAGACCCTCGCAGGCGCCGCGATCTGCCAGTAGGGCTGCTGCCCGCCGCAGGCTCGACCGCCTGCCAGCCGGGTTCTGCTAGGCTGAAAGAGTCGGGTCCGCCCGGCACTGGGGATGTAGTTCAATGGTAGAACTTCTGCTTCCCAAGCAGACAGCGCGAGTTCGATTCTCGTCATCCCCTCCGACACGAGAGCCCCGCCCAGGCGGGGCTCTCGTCGTTCCCGGCGCAGCAGCCGGCCGCGCTTCCACCCGCCATACCTGGCCGCCGCACCCGGGGCCGTCGCTTCAGACGCCGCCGCACCAGGAGCCGCCGCACCAGATGCCGTCGCTTCAGACGCCGCATCCGAGAGACCGCCGGCGCTGAACAAGCGACAAGCGCTGCAGCCCGCCCGCCTACTCTCCAGTCGCGACCGGCAGCCCGGGAGTGTTCGACCAGGCGCTCCAGGACCCCGGGAACACGACGACGTCGCGCCCGATGAGCGCCCCCGCGAGCGCCAACTGCGCCGCCGTCACGCCCGAACCGCAATACGCAGCGATCCGCGCCTCGACCTCTTCTCCGCCCGCATCCGGCAGAGCGTCCGCGCCCGCATCCGGCAGAGCACCCACGCCCGCCTCGGCGCCCGGGCCGGAGCCCACGCCCGGGCCGGAGCCCACACCCACCGCCGCGAACGCCGCCGCGATGCGCTCCGGCGAGCGGAACCGGCCGTCCTCCGTCAGCACCTCCGAGATCGGCAGGTTGCGCGCCCCCGGAATGTGGCCCGCGACCGGATCGATCGGCTCGCTCTCGCCCCGGAACCGCTCCGGCGCACGGGCATCGAGCAGGATCCCGTCCCACTCCGCGACCTGCCCCGCCGTGAGCACCCCGGCGGCACCGGGCCTCGTGAGCGTCACATCACCAGGCTCGGGAACCACCTCCCCCGGCTCCACCGCGCCACCGGCCGCGATCCACGCGGAGAGCCCGCCGTCGAGCAGTCGCACATCGTCGATCCCGGCCCGCCGCAGCGCCCACCAGGCGCGCGACGCCGGCAACGACCGCGCATCGTCGTACACGACGACCGTCTGGCCGGCACGGATCCCCCAAGCGCGCGCCGACACCTCGAGCGCCGCGTCGTCGGGCAGCGGATGCCGCCCGTCCGACGGGGCGCCGTGCCCGGCGAGGTCCCCCTCGAGATCCACGAACACGGCCCCCGGGATATGCCCGGCCAGGTACTGATCGTGCCCGTCGGCGAAGCCCAGCCGGTAGCGGACGTCGAGCACGCGCGGCCGAACCTCCCCGGACAGCAGTTCGCGCAGTTCTTCGGCCGAGATGAGGATCGGTGCGGTCATGCACCCATTCTGCTCCTCCGGCCTCGGCGATCCACCGTCTCGCAGCTCCCAAACCGCCGTCACTCCGTCGGAGATTCGCAGGATTTCGGAGGCTTCAGCCGCAAGCATCCGAAGTCAGGCGGATCTCCGAAATCGGGCGAGCGCGATCCTCGGTCCGGGCAGGCGGGCCGCGAGGCCGGGCAGGCGGACCGCGAGGCCGGATACGCTGGATCCATGCGCATCGCCACCTGGAACGTCAATTCGATCCGCACCCGAGTCGGCCGGGTGGTGGACTGGCTCGTCCGCGAGGACATCGACGTGCTCGCGATGCAGGAGATCAAGTGCCGTCCCGACCAGTTCCCGGTCGAGGCCTTCGAGCAGGCCGGGTACCACCTCGAGATCCACGGCCTCAATCAGTGGAACGGCGTCGCCTTCGCGAGCCGGCACGAGATGACCGACGTCGCGCGCGGTTTCGCCGACATGCCGGGCTTCGGCAAGCCGATCGCCGGCCAGGAGGACGTGCAGGGCGAGGGCCCGAACGGCCTCCCGCTCGAGGCGCGCGCGCTCGGCGTGACCGTCGGCGATCTGCGTCTGTGGAGCCTCTACGTGCCGAACGGCCGGGCGCTCGACGACCCGCACTACGCGTACAAGCTCGCCTGGCTGGAGGCGCTGCGCACCGACGCCGAGCAGTGGCTGGCCGAGAACCCCGAGCTGCCGCTCGCGCTCATGGGTGACTGGAACATCGCCCCGTTCGACGGCGACATGGGCGACCCGTCGTTCGTCGTCGGCCGCTCGACGCACGTCTCGCCCGACGAGCGCTCGATGTTCGAGAGCTTCTCGCCGACCGTCACCGACGTGGTGCGCCCCACCGTGCCCGAGGGCTACACCTTCTGGGACTACAAGGCGGGCCGGTTCCCCAAGGACGAGGGCATGCGGATCGACTTCATCATGGCGTCCGAGGCGTTCGCCGGCGCGGTGACGGGTGCCTCGATCCACCGCCAGGAGCGCACGGGCGACGCACCCAGCGATCACGTCCCCGTCGTCGTCGATGTGGATCCGGGCCGCCTCGGCGAGTCCTACGAGGACGAGGACGATCTCGACCGCCCCATGTGGTTCTGATCCGGTCGGATCTCCGACCGCCGATCCGACGGGATCGCAGCGCGCGTGCCGCACCCGCGGAGAACGCGGCGGGGCCGCGGACCCGATGGTCCGCGGCCCCGCTGCGCACGACGAGCGTTCAGCCCTTGAGCGCCTCGGAGAGCTTCACCCGGCTGCCGGTGCGCAGGATCGAGTTCTCGTAGATGCGTGCGCCGACGCCGATCACGAGCGCGATCGACGCGATGAGGATCACGATCGCCACGAGCGGCTCCCACCATTCCGCGAGTCCGAGGTAGAGACGCATCGGCATGCCGACGGGCGCCGAGAACGGCACGTAGCTCATGACCGCGAGCACCTCGGGGTTCGTGTAGAACACGATCACGAGCACGTAGGGGATCATCACGAGCATCATGACCGGGCTGGTGACCGAACCGATGTCCTCCTGCCGGGAGACGAGCGCCGCGGTCGCCGCGTAGAGCGTGGCGAGCAGGACGAAGCCGAAGGCGAAGAGCACACCGAACCAGATGAGCGCCGTGCCGAGATCCCCGAACAGCAGGTCCTGACCGGTGGCGAGCATGCCGAGGGAGGCGAGCGCGATGATCGCGACGACCTGGGCGAGTGCCAGGATGCTGTTGCCGATGATCTTGCCCGCGAGCAGCACGCGGGCGGGCACGGTGGCCAGCAGGATCTCGACGATCCGAGTCTGCTTCTCCTCGACCACGCTCTGCGCGATGGTCGTGCCGAAGGTCACGGCGCTCATCATGAAGACGATGCCGAAGCCGATCGCGATGAAGTATGCGAGCATCGGGTTCTTGTCGAGGGGATCGAGCAGCTTCACCTCGGGCTGCACCGAGAGCAGCTGCACGACGGACGCGGGCGCCGAGTCCTTCGCGAGCACGGTCACGCCGCCCGCACCGGAGCCGCCGGGGACGACCGCCGCCTCGACGTCGCCGGAGCGCACGAGCTTCTCGGCGGCGGACTGATCCGCGACCTCCTGCAGGTCGAAGCCGGGCGCCTGTTCGAGCACGGCACCGGCGGTGCCGACCACGGCGACCTTGGTATCGCCGCCGAGCTTCGAGGCGAAGCCGCCGAGCAGCACCGAGGCGAGCACGAGGAGGAGCAGGATCCCCGTCGAGACGAGGAACGCCTTGCTGCGCACCCGCGTGGTGATCTCGCGCTCGGCGACGAGCCAGGCGAGGCCGGCCGCGCGCGCGGGCGTCGCGGCGGTGGCCGGGCCGGCGAGGGGAGCGTTGGCAGTCATCGGATGACCTCCCGGAAGATCTGGGCGAGGGATGGGGTGACGGGTGCGAACCGGGCCACGGATCCGCGCGAGACGGCGGTGGCCAGCACCGCCTGAGCGGCGTCTTCGGGCGCGTCGAAGCGAGCGAAGCGACCATCGAGGTGGGTGACCTCGACCCCGGACTGCTCGCGCACCCAGCCGGCGTCCGCGGTATCGCCCGCGAGCTCCAGCTCGAACGTCGAACCCGAGTGCTCGGCACGGAGCGCCTCGCGGGACCCGGCAGCGCGGATCGAGCCGTCGGCGATCACCACGACGTCGTCGCAGAGCCGCTCGACGATGTCGAGCTGGTGCGAGGAGAACAGCACGGGTGCGCCCTGGGCCGCGAAGTCCCGGAGCACGCCGAGCACGACCTCGACCGCGATGGGATCGAGGCCCGAGAACGGCTCGTCGAGCACGAGGGCGACGGGATCGTGCACGAGGGCCGCGGCGATCTGGGCGCGCTGCTGGTTGCCGAGCGAGAGGCTCTCGAGCGTGTCGTTCGCGCGCTCCTCGAGGCCGAGCCGCTCGATGAGGCCCTCGGCCGATCGCTTCGCCTCGGCCGAGCCCATGCCGTGCAGGCGCGCCAGGTAGACGAGCTGCTCGAGCACCTTCATCTTGGGGTACAGGCCGCGCTCCTCGGGCATGTAGCCGAAGCGGGCGCGATCCTGCTGCGTGATCTCGGCGCCGTCGAACTCGACGCGCCCCGAGTCCGCGGCGAGCACGCCCAGGATGATGCGCATGGTCGTGGTCTTGCCGGCGCCGTTGCCGCCGACGAAGCCGGTCATCCGGCCCGCCGCGACGTCGAACGAGACGTCCCGCAGCACCCGGCGGTCGCCGAAGCTGCGCGAGATCGAGTGGAGGCTGATCATGGGTTCTCCCTTCCGACTCCCACGCTAGGGATCCGCGCGGGCCAGCGCCTCCCCCGCCGGGCTGATCCGGATCCGCCGCCAGGTGGATCCTCGATGTCGGTGCCTCCCGATACCGTGGGACCCATGCCGATCTCGTTGCCCCGCACCGACTCGAGCTGGGTCCGCCCCGCTCCGAGCCGCGCCGGGCTGCGCGCGGATGCCGCGTTCGCGGCGTTGATCGCGATCGGTGCGGTGCTGAGCGCGCTGCTCTACGAGCGCATCGGCATCTACAAGGACGTCGCCGACCCGTGGGTCTGGGTGCTCGGCCTCGGGCTCTGCACCCTGCCGCTCGCCGTGCGGCGCCGCTTCCCCGAGGCGGTGCTGCTGCTCGTCGCCGTCGGCTTCTTCGTCTGCGGCCAGTTCGGCGTGCCCGAGATCCTCTTCGTCAACATCGGGCTCTTCTGCGCCTATTACACGGTCGGCGCGTGGGGTCGCAATCGCGTCGTGGCCTTCTGGCTCAGGCTGGGCGTCTCGATCGCGATGCTCGCGTGGCTCATCATCTCCCTCATCGTCACCACCGGCGACCCCGAAGCATTCCCCGCATACTCGCGCATCGGCGTCTTCTCGCAGCTCGCCGCGTTCGTCGCCGTGCAGATCCTCACCAACCTGCTCTACTTCGCCGGCGCCGCCTACTTCGGCCAGCACGCCTGGCGCGCGGCCCGCACCGCGTCGCAGCTCGACGCGCAGGGCCGGGAGCTCGAGCTGGAGCGCCGCACGAGCGCGGCACAGGCCGTGGCGCTCGACCGACTCGGCGTGGCCCGCGAACTGCACGACGTCGTCGCGCACCACGTCTCGGTCATGGGGATCCAGGCCGCGGCGGCACGGCGCAGCCTGGATCGGGACCCGGTGCTCGCCTCGGAGGCGCTCGCAGTCGTCGAGGAGAGCGCGCACACCGCCGTCACCGAGCTGCGCGGCCTGGTCCGCACCCTGCGCTCGCCCGACGCGGACGATGCGGCGTCGACCGTCGGCGTCGCGCAGTTCGCCGAACTCGTCGAGGAATCGCGAAGGGCGGGCACACCGACCGAACTGATCGTGATCGGCGAACCGAGGCCGCTGCCGATGCTCGTCGACATCGCGCTCTACCGGGTCCTGCAGGAGGCACTGACCAACGTGCGCAAGCACGCGGGATCGGGGGCGAGCTGCACGGTCCGGCTGCGGTTCACCGCCGACGCCGTCGAGGTCGAAGTAACCGACGACGGGATCCGGCAGACCCTCCCCGGATCCCGCCCCAGCGGTTCCCAACTCGGCCTCCGGGGCATGCGCGAACGGATCGGCGCTGTGGGCGGCACGCTGCAATCGGGGCGGCGCGAGCAGGGCGGATTCCTGGTGCGCGCCCGCGTGCCCCTCGGCGTCGCCGAGGAGGTCGACGCATGATCCGGGTGCTGCTCGTCGACGATCAGGCCCTGGTGAGGTCGGGATTCCGCATCATCCTCTCCGTCGAACCCGACATCGAGGTGGTGGGCGAAGCCGCCGACGGCCTCGAGGCCGTTGCGCTGGCCGCCGAGCTGCGCCCCGACGTGATCTGCATGGACGTCGAGATGCCGAACCTCGACGGCATCGCCGCGACCCGGCGGATCCTCAGCGAACCCCCGACAGGATCCGAGCCGCCCGCGGTCCTGGTGCTCACGACCTTCGGGCACGAGGAATACCTGTTCGACGCCCTCGCCGCGGGCGTCAGCGGGTTCCTGCTCAAGACCGCGCGCGCCGAACAGTTCGTCGACGCCGTGCGCACCCTCGCGGCCGGGCACGCCCTGCTCGGCCCCGATGTCACCCGAGCCGTCATGAGCCGCGCCGCAGAAGGCGCCGGAGGTTCGGGCGAACCCGGGGGCGCGGACGGCTCGGGCGAGCCGGGAGGCTCGGGCGGCACCGACCGCACCCTGCCGATCACGCTCCCGCGCTCGGCAGCGAATGCCCGTGCCGGTGCCGACCCCGGCGCCGGCGGGGCTCCTGCCGGGTCCGCGCCCGACGATCACACCATCGACCCGGCCGCGCTCGACAGCGTCGGGCTCACCGAGCGGGAGCGCGAGGTGCTCGCCCTCATCGCCCTCGGCCGATCGAACGCCGAGATCGCATGCGAGCTGTTCCTCGGGGAAGCGACGATCAAGACGCACGTCTCGAAGATCCTGCAGAAGCTCGGGGCGCGGGATCGGATCCAGGCCGTCGTCTGGGCGCACACCCACGGCGGACGCTGACCTTGGACGGCGCTCGACCCGGCCGTTCGACCCGGCCGCTCGATCCGGCCGCTCGAAGTTCGGTGCGGGGCCGCGTAACCGCGGGTCACCTTCGCCGCGGGCCCGCCCCCTCGTGATTGGCTGAGTCGAGAACGCACCCCGGGAGGTTTCCGTGACCGCAGCAGCATCTCCAGTACCCGCGGCTTCCACCGCTTTCTCCGACGCCCACGCGGCCTGGCACGCCGGCGTGGAGGCGGCGCGCACCGCTCCGTACGGGCCGCTGAGCCCGACCGCGATGCACTGGCTCGGCGAGACGCCGGCCGTGCTGCCCGGCCTTCCTGGCAGCTGGACCGCCGACCGCGACGGCCTCGTCACCGTCGTGCTCGATGCCGCCGACAGCGTCACCCGCGACGGCGAGCTCGTGACGGGCACGGTCGAGCTCGGCCCGCTGACGGGGATCGCGGGGGCCTCGCTGACGTGGGGCGAGATCCTGCTCGACATCGCGGCGCGCAGCGGACGGATCGTGGTGCGCCCGCGTGACCCCGAGTCGCCCGACCGACGCGACTACGCCGGAACCGGAGTGTTCCCGCCCGACGAACGGTGGCGCGTCACCGCCCGCTTCGTGCCGGCCGTGCGCGACGCGGTCGCGGTCGCATCGGCCGCGGGACCGGACGCCCTGCAGCACTACGATTCGCCCGGCACCGCGGAGTTCGAGATCGACGGCCGACCGTTCGCTCTGACCCTGTTCGGCTCTGCGGAACGCGGCGACCTGCGCGCGATCTACGCCGACGAGACCGGCACCGACCTCACCTTTCCCGCGGCCCGCTTCGTCGGCGTCGAACCGGTTGACGCGGAGACCGTCGTGATCGATTTCACCCGCTCGACCAACCCGCCCTGCGCGTACTCGGAGAGCGCGACCTGCCCGTTCCCGCCGCCCGAGAACCGCCTGCCCGTGCGGATCGAAGCCGGCGAGCTGCGCCCCGGGGTGCGGCTCTAACTCCCGCCTCCGCTTCCGCCTCCGCTTCCGCTTCCGGAGGAGATTCGGGTTCAGCAGGACGGAACCACTCGGCGTCGTCCTGCTGAACCCGAATCTCCTTCCGAACCCGAGTCCCCTGCTGACCCGTCTTCGCGAGCTACCGCCCGGTGGGCGCCTCGGCCTCCACCGGAATCTGCTCGCGAGCGGCGACAGCAACCACCGCGTCCGCGAGTACGGCCCGGGCGCAGCGGTCGTGCACCCGGAACGGCAACGAGTCGAAGCCCGGGCGGGTGAACGCCCCGCCGGTGAGGCCGGCAACGAAGGGACCCACCGCGTACTGCCGCGGCGCTCCGGGCAGGCGCCCCTCGGGCGACGCCTCGATCCGGCCGGTCGTGAACCGCTCGCCCCGTTCGACCACGGCGAGCTCCCGCATCACGCCGCGCTCCACGAGCCGACGCAGCAGCGGATCGTCGCTGCGCGACGCGCGCGCCTCGGGCAGCCAGGCGTCGATCAGCAGACCGGCCGAAACACCGGAGCGCGCCGTGCCGCCGGCGACCGCGGCGGATCCCGAAGCGCGGAACACCCCCGATTCCTCGTCGGCCACGAGCTCGACGTCGGCGCCGAGGAACCGCACGATCCCGGCGTCCGCCAGCGCGAGCAGCTCCTCGAGACGATGCCCGGGCGGCCCGCTCGCGAGGTAACTGAAGAAGCCGTGCCAGCGGCCCGGCAGCAGTTCGACGCGGCTGCGCGCGTTCCAACGCTCCCCAGGGATCTCAGCGAGCGACAGGTAGACGTGCAGCGCGGTCAGGAAGAGGGCGAGGGTCGCGCTGTGCTCGGGCGAGGTGCGGTGCCGCAGGTCCTGCGCGATGTGCGCCCGGACCCGATCCTGCACGGAGCCTGCTCCGAACCCGCCGAACCCCGCGGCGAACCCGCCGGACGCGGCGAACCCACCCGCGCCGGGGTCCTCATCCGGATCGGGGGCCTGCGCGAGCGGCCGGTCGAACACGGCGAGGTCGAAACGGTCCTCGGGGTCCGGTACGTGCGCGGCGGCGAGCGCGGCGAGCACTCCGGGATCCCGCGTATCGAGCGCCGCCCGGAGCCGGGGGGCGAACTCGGCCCAGTCGAGGGACACGCGCCCGGGGTGCCCGGTGCTCAGTTCGCGGTAGTAGCCGGTGGTGAGTTCGGCGACGACGAGCGGCCACACGTCGCGCTCGAAGTCGAGACGCTCCGCCCGCTCGGCGAGCGCCGCGTGGAACTCCGCTCCCAGGTACTCCAGGCGCACGGGGTCGCCGGCGAGGGCGGTCGTGATCTTGGACCGGTACGGGACGCCGCGTCGGGATCCCAGGTGCAGGATCGGCTCGCGCCCGCTCGGCCGGTACCCGAGTGCGCCGTCGGCGTCGCGGGTGAAACGGCCGCCGCGCCCCTCGGTGAGGAGCACGACGAGGTCAATCGCCGCGAGGCCCATGCCGCGCACGATCACGTCGGCTCCGGCGGGAACCCCGTCGAGGTCGACGTCGGCGGTGAACGCGGGCGCGATGTAGCCGAGTCCGTGCCGGTCGGCGAACGCGCCGAGCCGGATCGACTCGTCGGACGGCAGCGTGCCGCTGTGGCCGAGCGCGTGCACGACGAGGTCGGCCGTCAGCTCCGCGCCGGAGGCCAGCCGGACCCGGTGCGGGGCGCCGCTCTCGCCGCATCCCGGCTCGACGTCGACGACGCGATCGCGCACCCACTCGACCGAGAGGCCGCCGGAGCCCGGAGGTCCGGCGGCACCGACGGCACCGACACCACCGGTGGCACCGGCAGCATCGACCCCACCGGCGACCCCGGCAGCACCGGCCCGTCGCAACGTCTCGTCGACGGCCCAGCTCAGGTAGGCGTTGTTCAGTCGTCGCGTCGGGAAGTCGCGCTCGCCGATCTCGGCGAGTTCGCGGAACAGCTCGGCGTCGGCCCAGGCGGGCGCCGGGATCGTTCCCTCGCGCACCTCGCGCACCCACTCGGCGAGCGTGGGGCCCGGCGAGACCGGCCCCTCGATCCGGCACGACGCGTCGGTGAAGAACGCGACGTCGGCGAGCATCGAGTTGAGCTTCAGCAGGGGCGACTGCGCGCTGCGCCAGATGCGCCCGCCGCCCGGCGGGTGCGGATCCACGAGCCGCAGCTCGAGCCGGACGTCCGGGGCGAGCTCGGCGCGATTGGCGGCGATGCGTTCGAGCAGCATCGCGGCGGCCGGGCCCGCTCCGATGCCGACGATCCGCACGACCGACTCGCCGGCTGCCCCGGCAGAACCGGCTGCGCCGGGCTCCCCGGTTGAACCGGCAGAACCGGCCTCATCGATCCGAGCGGCTGCGCCGGTCGCTCCCGTGCCCTGTCCCCCGCTCATGGCTTCGGCAATCCGGGCGGATTGAGCTGCGAGGTGCGCACGGCCTCTTCACCCTGCCCCCAGCGCTGCAGCACCTTCGCGTAGGTGCCGTCGTCGATGAGGTGCTGGATCACGATCTGCACGGGTTTCGCGAGCCCGCTGCCCTTCGCCGACACGGTGCCGACCTCGCCGCTGACCGGGTAGGCGCTGTTGAACTTGCCCACCACGCGGGTCTCGCCCGCCGTCTGCTCCTGGAACTTGGCCAGCGAGTAGGGCAGGATGCTCGCGTCGACGCGACCGGATTTCAGCGCGAGCTGCCCGGCGGCGAAGTCGTCGAAGTACACGGCCTCGCCGGGCGGCAGTCCGGCCTCGCGGTTCTGCGCGATCCAGTCGAGCAGGAACTTTTCCTGGTTGGTGCCGCTGCCCACCACGACCTTCAGACCCGAGACGTCCTTCGGCTCGGCGATCCGCTCGACGGCGCTGCCGTCGGCCACGACGAAGCCCATCACGGCGTCGCGGTAGGTCGCGAAGTCGAACAGCTCCTTCCGTTCCTCGGTGACGCCGATGTTGGTGAGCGCCAGGTCGTACTTGCCCGACTCGATGCCGAGCGGCCAGTCGGCCCAGGCCACGTTCTCGGGCGCGTACTCGAGCCCCAGGCCCTCGGCGATGAGCGAGGCGAGGTCTGGATCGCTGCCGATGATCGTCTGGGCGTCGTCCTCGGCGAAGAACGAGGTGGGCGGGGCGCCCGCACCGCCCAACGCCACCGTGAGCTTCCCGGCCTGCACGGGACGGAACCCGCTCTGCTCGAGCGCGTCCACGGCCTCGGCGATGGGCTTCGTGTGCGGCCGCTCGGCGAGGTTCTTCGTCGTGAGATCGAAGCTCGGCGCTGCCGCCGTGACCGGCGCCGATCCGTTCCCGCTCTGCCGCGCCGCGCGATCCGCATCGGTGACCACCGCCGAGCAGGCGGCGAGCGCGAGCGCGACGACGGCCATGGCGGCGACGGATCCGGCGCGGGAGAGGGGATTGGCGAGTGGCATGGGAGGCTCCTGGTGGGTTCGGGATGGCTGCGGCGCGGCCGGTCGCGGATCGCGCGACCGGCCGCGAGCCCGGTCAGACAGTGGCGCGTTTCAGGGCCGGGGCAGGCCCGGCGGGTTGATGCGAGACTCGGGGATCGCCTCGGCCTCGGTGGCCCAGCGCTTCAGCACGGTGTCGTACTCGCCGTTCTTGATGAGGTGGTTCAGTACGATCTGCACGGGCTTCGCGAGCCCGTTGCCCTTCTTGGTGGTCGCACCGATCTCGGCGGTCGCGGGGTAGCCGCCGTTGAGGGTGCCGACGACGGTGCTCTGGCCGGTGGTAGCGGCGCGGAACGAGGCCGCGGCGTTCGGGCCGAGGATCGCGTCGACGCGTCCGGACGAGAGGGCGAGGCCGGCGGCCGCCTGATCCTCGTAGTAGACGGGCTCGCCCGGGGGCAGGCCGGCCTTCTTGTTCTCGGCGAACCAGTTCAGCAGGATCTTCTCCTGATTGGTGCCGCTGCCGACCACGACCTTGAGCCCGGAGACGTCGGCCGCCTTCGAGATCTTGGTGATCTTGCTGCCCTTCTTCACCTCGAACGCGACGACGTCCTGCCGGTAGGTGGCGAAGTCGAAGAGGTCCTTGCGCTCCTCGGTAACGGTGATGTTGGTGACGCCGAGGTCGTATTTGCCCGACTCGATGCCGAGCGGCCAGTCGGCCCAGGCCACGTTCTCGGGGGCGAACTCCAGGCCGAGGCCGTCGGCGATGAGGTTCGCGATGTCGGGGTCGCTGCCGACGAAGGTGCGGTTGTCGTCCTCGGCGAGGAACGAGGTGGGCGGCACGTAGGCGCCGAGCGCGACGGTCAGCTTGCCGGGTTGCACGGGGGTGAAGCCGCTCTCCTTGAGCGCGGCCACGGCCTCGGGCACGGGGTCGATGTGCGGGCGCTCCTTCAGGTTCTTCGTCGAGAGATCGAACGGCGATTTCGCGGTCGACGAATCGCCCGTCGCGGAGGCGGCGGAGCCGGACGAGCTGCATCCGGCGAGGCCGGCGACGGCGAGCACGGCGATGAGGGCCGCCGAGGCGGTCGCGGTGGCTGCCGCGCGGCCGGGCCGTCGGTGGCGGGAGCGGTCGGGGGTCTGCTGGGGAGCGGGCATGCGCGGGGTCCTGATTCTGGAGGCGGTGATGGATGGTCGAGGTGAAGCGGTGAAACGGTGAAGCGGGGGTCGGGCGGGCCCGTCGTCGTCAGAGCACCTTCTCGAGGAACTCGCGGGTGCGGGGATGCTCGGGATCGCGCAGCACCCGCTCGGGCGGCCCGACCTCGAGCAGGCGGCCGCCGTCGAGGAACGCGACGCGGTCGGCGACGGAGGCGGCGAACGCGATCTCGTGGGTGACGATCACGAGGGTGGTGCCGTGGTGCGCGAGGCGCTGGATCACGGCGAGCACCTCGCCGACGAGTTCCGGATCGAGCGCGCTCGTCGGTTCGTCGAAGAGCAGCACGTCGGGATCGAGGGCGAGCGCGCGGGCGATGGCGACGCGCTGCTGCTGTCCGCCCGAGAGCTGACGCGGATAGTGCTCGGCGCGGTCGGCCAGGCCCACCGAGGCGAGCAGCTCGCGCGCCCGGGCCACGGCGTCGGCACGGCTCGAACGTCCGAGTGCGAGGGGCGCCTCGATCACGTTCTCGAGCGCGGTGAGGTGCGGGAACAGGTTGAAGTTCTGGAACACCATGCCGACCCGGGTGCGGCGCTGCAGCACCCGTTTCTCGGGCAGTTCGTGCAGGCGGTCCCCGCGGCGCTCGTAGCCGATGTAGTCGCCGTCGATCGTGATGGATCCCGCGTCGATCGTCTCGAGGTGGTTGATCGCGCGAAGCAGCGTGGACTTGCCGGAGCCCGACGGCCCGATCAGGGCGAGCACCTCGCCGGGTTCGACGGTCAGCGAGACGTCGCTCAGCACGGGACCGGCGGCGTAGGACTTGTGGACGCCCGCGATCTCGACGCGGCCCGTGGCTGCGGCCGCATCGGCGGCGGGCTCAGCGGCACCGAGCCCGGCGGAGCCGGTCGCGGTCGCGACGGCGCTCATGCGACGCCTCCCAGGGTGCGCGCGTCGGCGCGGAGCGCAGCGACGGAGTGCTCGGACAGCGAGACCGGGATCCCGCGCGAACGCGAGGCGGGAGCGGAGCCGGAGCCCGAACCCCGACGCCCCGATCCACCGAGACGGCGGATCCCCGACCGCAGCCGCTGCAGCGGCGTCGGCGGCAGCTCCCGCACGGATCCCCGGGCGAAGCGGCGCTCGATCGCGTACTGCACGATGCTCAGCACCGTGGTGAAGATCGTGTACCAGACGGCCGCGACGAGCAGCAGCGGCACCACCTGCTGGTTGCGGTTGTAGACGACCTGCACGGTGTAGAACAGCTCGGGCAGGGCCAGCACGAACACCACCGAGGTGCCCTTCAGCAGGCCGATCACCTCGTTGAACGCGTTCGGAACGATCGCGCGGGCCGCCTGCGGCAGGACGATCCGGAAGAAGCGCCGGCTGCGCGGGATCCCGAGCGCCTTCGCCGCCTCGATCTGGCCCTGATCGACCGACAGCAGCCCGCCGCGGATGATCTCGGCCGAGTAGGCGGCCTGGTGCAGCGAGAGGCCGAGGATCGCGGCGACGGTCGCCGAGATGAGGCGGGTCGTGTCGAACTCGACGATCCAGAAGTCGGTGGTGAACGGGGTGCCGAGGCCGAGCGTCGGGAACAGGTAGCCGAGGTTGAACCAGAGCACGAGCTGCACGACGAGCGGGATCGAGCGGAAGAACCAGGTGTACCCCCAGGCGAAGGAGCTCAGCAGGGCCGAGCCCGAGAGCCGGGCGAGGGCGAGCACCGCGCCGAGCACGAAGCCGAGCGCGGCCGAGACCGCCGTGAGCCAGAGGGTCAGCCAGAGTCCGCGCAGCACCGCCTCGTTGAAGAAGTACTCGGCGAACACCGGCCAGCGCCACTGCTCGTTGGCGAACAGTGTCCAGGCGAGCTGCGCGATCACGAACACCGCGACCGCGCTGAACGCCCAGCGCCACCAGTGGCGCAGCGGCACGACGCGGAGGGCGTCGCCGTCGGATCCGGCGCGGGTCGATCGCGCCGGATCCCGATCGTCCGCCGGGACCGCGCTCGCGGGATCGGCGACCTGTCGGTCGTCGGTCGTGGGGTCTGCGGTGAGGGTCATGCTGCGGCCTCCTGTGCCGTCGCGCCCGCGACGCCGACCGGCGCCAGGGGCTTCTCGAAGGGGTGCACGCCGACCTCGTCGGCGGGGAGCGCGGGATCGAAGAGCGGGGTGTAGCCGTGCCCCAGGTAGAGCGCGACGGCCTCGGGCTGGCGCGGGCCGGTGGTCAGGTAGACCCGCGAGTAGCCGAGGCGGGCGGCTTCGCGCTCCAGCTCGGTGAGCACCACCTTGGCGACGCCGCGACCGCGGTGGTCGGGCCGGGTCCAGATGCGCTTGAACTCGGCGGTGTCGTCGCTGTGCCGCATGAACGCGCCGCCCGAGATCGGCTCGCCGTCGCGCAGCAGCACGAGGAACGCGCCGCCGTGGGGCTCGGCGAAGGCCTCGGCCGGGTAGCGCGCGAGTTCGGTCGAGGCCGGCTCGCCGAACACCTCGACCCCGTAGCGGGCGTCGTACTCGCGTTCCAGGTCGTCGAGCAGCGGCTTCGCGAGGGGATCCGAGACGTGCACCCGGCGCACCTCGGTGCGGGGCCGCGGCGGGGTCGGCAGACCGAGCGTGCGACGCAGCGTCGGCGCGGCCCCCGTCACCGGATCCGCCTCGTACTCGGTGCGGAAGACGCCCCGCTCCTGCAGCAGCGGCACGACCCGGTCGACGAACTCGTCGAGGCCGCCCGGCGTGATGTGCGGCACGAGCACGAACCCATCGGAGGCGCGCTCGCGTACGTATCGGTCGATCTCGGCCGCGACGGTCCCGGGCGATCCGACGAGCGTGTGCTGCGCGGTCTCGGCGGCGACGAGCTCGCGCAGGGTCAGACCCTCGCGCCGCGCCCGCTCGCGCAGCTGCTCGGCCCGCGCCACGCGATCCTCGACACGGGTCGAGACCTGCCCCTGCCGCTGATCGCCGTCGCCAGGCTCCTGCGCGGGCAGCGCGCCGTCGGGGTCGAGGCCCGGCAGCTCACGGCCCCAGATCGCCTCGATCCACGCGATCGCCGTCTGCGGGCTGGTCTGGGCGAGCGCGATCTCGCGCGAGCGCTCCCGCGCATCGGCGTCGGTGTCGCCGAGGGCGAAGGTGGCCCCGGGCAGGATCAGCAGCGACTCCTCGGTGCGGCCCGCGGCGGGCAGGCGGCCCTTCACGTCGCGGTAGAAGCGCTGGCCGTCGGCGAAGCCCGTGTGCCGGGAGAAGATGATCTCGGCGTTCGCCGCGGCGAAGTCACGGCCGGCCGGCGAGTCGCCCGCCTGCACGATCACGGGGTAGCCCTGCGGACTGCGCGGCACCGTGCTCGTCGCGCTCACATCGAACTGCGGTCCCCGGTGCACGACGCGGCGCACCCGCTCGGGATCCACGAAGCGGCCCGCGGCGCGGTCGGCGAGGATCGCTCCCGCCTCCCACGAGTCCCACAGCTCCTTCGCGAGCTCGACGAACTCCTCTGCCCGCCTGTAGCGCTCGGCGTAGGGCAGGAATCCGCCGCGGCGGAAGTTGCCGCCGTGGAACGCGTCGGGCGACGTCACGACGTTCCAGCCGACCCGGCCGCCCGAGAGGTGGTCGATGGTCGCGAGCTGACGAGCCAGCTCGACCGGCTCGTTGAACGTGCTCGACAGCGTGCCGACCACGCCGATGCTGCGGGTCACCGACGCCATCGCGGTGAGGATCGCGAGGGTCGCGGGGCGCCCGGCGACGTCGAGGTCGTGGATCCGGCCGCCGTGCTCGCGCAGGCGCAGCCCCTCGGCGAGGAACACGTAGTCGAAGCGGCCGCGCTCGGCGGTCTGCGCGAATCGGCGGAACGACTCGAAGTCGATGTGGCTGCCCGAGGCGGGATCGCTCCAGACGGTGGTGCTGTTGACGCCCGGGAAGTGGGCGACGAGGTGCACCCTGCGGGCGGATTCGGGTGCGGCGCTCATGCGGCGGTCTCCGTTCGGGTGGCGTAGCGGTTGCCCGCGCGGCCGAGGCCGAAGCGGGTGCGCAGGTGGTGGGCGGTCGGGTCGGGTTCGGCGGCCGCGGTGGATCCGGCAGCGGATCCGGTGCGCGCGGACGCGATCCCGCGTTCGCGCAGGATCGGCAGCAGTTCGGCGCCGATAGTGCGCAGATCCGCGGGGAGGGTCAGCGGGCGCAGGCGCACACCGTCGATCCCGGCGGCCCGCCACGCGGCGATCAGCGCGGCGGCCTCGTCGGCCGATCCCGCGAGCACCCGGGCGTCGCTCGACGCCGCGAAGGGCGAGCCTGCGAGCGCGTCGAGGCGCACCAGCCGTTCCACCGCGGGTTCCCCGGTCGTGTCGAGAGCGAGCACCAGGTCGGCGACGATGCGCAGCGGCCCGAGGCCCGAGGCGGTGCGGGCCTCGGCGATGCCGGGATCCCGTTCGATGGCGCGGATCCCGGCGACGATCTCGGCGACCGAGCGGCCACGCCAGGCCCCGGCTCGGGGCGAGGAGCTCTCGGGGGTCACGATCACCACGTCGGCGATCCGTGCCGCGAGCTCCGCGACGGGTGCGGAGTGCGCGAGCACCACGACGGGCAGCTGCCCCTGCGGCGAGCGCGGCACGATCGAGGGTCCGGCGATGCTGAAGCGCTCGCTCGCGAAGTCGATGGGGTGCACGCGATCGCGGTCGAGGAATCGGCCGGTAGCGGCGTCGCGGATCTCGGCGTCGTCCTCCCAGCTGTCCCAGAGGCGGCGGGCGACCTCGGCGGAGTCGGCGGCGTCGGCGAGCAGTTCGTCGAGACCGGCGTCGGGGGCGCCGAACGCGACGGCGTCGCGATCGATCTCGGGGGCGGGCCTGCGGCCGAACGCGGCGGCGGATGCGGCGTCTGCCGAGATCCGCAGCTGCCAGCCGGCGCGACCGGTCGAGACGTGGTCGAGGGTCTGGAGCCCGGTGGCGACGTGGAACGGTTCGGTGTGCGTGGTGGTGACGGTGGGGATCAGCCCGATCCGGCTCGTGCGCGGCGCGATCCAGTCGGCGAGGAGTGCGGCGTCGAGGCGGCCGAGTACGGTCGATCCGCCGTTCGCCGGGTCGGCGGGGTCGGCCTGGGGCGCCAGTTCGTCGGCGATGGTGAGGTAGTCGAGCCCGGCGGCTTCGGCGGTTTCGGCGAGCTCGACCCAGGTCTCGGCGGCGAAGAGGGCGTCGGCGCGCGAGCTCGGCTCGCGCCAGGCTGCGGGGTGCCATCCGGCGCCGTCGAGCGCGACGCCGACGGTGAACGGGACGTCGATCGATTTCGATCCAGTTATGGGAGACATGCCGGTAGCTTATGAACATGCGGTCGGGTCGAATCAAGCAGATGACGCTCGATGACAGCGCGGGAATGCGCCGCCCAGGGCGATACGTCATTTTCCGTCACGTTATGGAAGCCATGCTGCAAGCTTATGAACGGGACTCGGTCCGACTACCCGGGCCCGGCACGAACCTCGAATCCGGCGGACGCCTCGCCGGAGGAAACGGAGAACGGCGCGTGAGCACCGAAACGATCACCGGCACCGCGGTCGCGACCCCGCCCGAGCACGGCGAACGAGCAACCCCGCGCAGCTTCGACGACCGCGAATACCGCGACGCGATGGGCGGCTTCGCCTCCGGCGTCACCGTCATCACCACCCACGGGGTCGACGGTCCCGTCGGCTTCACCTGCCAGTCGTTCTACAGCGTCTCGATCGACCCCCCGCTCATCTCCTTCTCCATCGCCCGCACCTCGCAGAGCCTCGCCTCGGTGCGCGAGCACGGCCGCATCGTCGTCAACTTCCTGAGCGCCGAGCAGCAGCACCTCAGCTCCCAGTTCGCGCGCTCCGGCACCGACAAGTGGCAGGGCGTCGCCTGGCACCCGTCCGAGAGCAACGGAGCCCCCACCCTCGACGCCGTCACCGGCTGGGTCGCCGGCGAGGTCGAACGCGAGGTCGAGGCGGGCGACCACCTCATCTTCCTCGTCCGCGTCACCGGCATCTCCACGGACCCAGAGCGCGACCCCCTGCTCTTCTACCGCGGCGCCTACCGCGAACTCGAGTACATGATCTGATCCCGCCGTTCGCCCGCAGCGAGTTCCACCCGGATTCTGCGTGCGCGCCCGGATCCGCGGAGTAGCCTGCGAGCGTCACCGACGAAACGAGGATCCATGCGCGCACTCAGCTACTCCGAATTCGGCCGCCCCGGCGAGGTGCTCGCGGTGCACGACGCACCCCTGCCCGAACCCGGTCCGGGACAGGTTCGGGTGCGCACCCGCTTCGCCCCGATCCACAACCACGACCTGCTGACCGTCATGGGCCGCTACGGGATCCGACCCGAGCTTCCGGCTCTCGCCGGCAGCGAGGCGGGCGGCACGATCGACGCGCTCGGCGCGGGGGTCACCGGCCTCGAGGTCGGGCAGCGGGTCTCGGTCGGGCGCGGATCCGGCACCTGGGCCGAGGCGTTCGTCGTCGCCGCGGAGTCCGCGATCCCCGTCCCCGACGCGCTGAGCGACGAGCAGGTCGCGCAGCTCGGCTCCATGCCGTTCAGCGCGATCAGCGTGCTCGACTCCCTCGGGCTGGCCGCCGGCGACTGGCTCGTGCTCAACGCCGGCAACGGGGCCGTCGGGCGCATGGTCGCCCAGCTCGCCGAGTCACGCGGCATCGGCGCCGTCTCGCTCGTGCGCCGCGCCGACGCCGTGGCGAGCCTCGCGGCGGAGGGCGTGCCGCACGCGATCGCGACCGACGACGACGGCTGGCGCGATCGCGTCGCCGAGATCACCGGCGGATCCCCGATCCTCGGCGCCATCGACTCGGTCGGCGGCGCCTCCGCCGGCGAGCTGCTGTCGCTGCTCGGCACCGGAGGCACCCTCGTGGTCTTCGGCGCGATGGAATCGCCCGCGCTCGAACTCGCCTCGACCGACATCATCTTCAAGCAGCTCACCGTGCGCGGCTTCTGGGGCACCAAGGTGTCGGCAGCCACCCCCGCCCCGCGGCAGCGCGAACTGTTCACCGAGCTCGTCGAGCGGATCGTCGACGGCACGGTCACCCTGCCCGTCGACCACGCCTACCCGCTCGAGCAGATCGCCGAGGCGGCGGCGCGCAACTTCGCACCGGGCCGAGCCGGCAAGGTGCTGCTGCAGCCGTAGGGACGCGACTACCCCAGCTGCGGCGGCACGTCCTCGCCACGTCGCTCGAGGTGCCGCAGCACGCGCGCCTCGAGCCCCGTGCGCACCCCGGGCCACTCGTGCTGCAGGATCGAGAACACCACGGTGTCGCGCACGTAGCCCGGCATTCGCTTGTGCGCGCGCAGGATCCCGTCCTGCTTCGCGCCCAGACGCGCGATCGCCGCGCGCGACTGCTGGTTGAGGAAGTCGGTTCGGAACTCGACCGCCGGGCAGCCCCACACCTCGAAGGCGTGCCGCAGCAGCATGAGCTTCGACTCCGGGTTGGTGCCCGACGCCTGCGCGCTCAGCCCGTTCCACGTGGAACCGATCTCGACCCGCGGCACCGAGGCGTCGATGTTCATGAACGTCGTCATGCCGATCAGCGCACCGGTATCGAGCCGGCGGGCGGCGAACGGGATCATCGATCCCTCGTCCTGCAGACGCAGGCGCCGCAGGATCTCGTCCCCCATGCCCTCGGGCGTCGGCACGGACGTGAACCATGCCCGCCAGAGCTCGCCGTCCCGCACCGCATCCACCAGGCCGTCGCGATGCTCCTCGGCCAGGGGTTCGAGGGCGACGAGCCGCCCGGTCAGCGTGCCGGGGTGCGAGAGGGTCATGCCGGGTCCTTCCACGGGAGCGGGTCGCGCCGCGGGGTCCCGCCGCAGCGCCGTCGATCCCCAGCGTAACCACCGCGGCGCCCGAACCGGCACCCCCGATCCGTCCGGCTCCGATCCGCGAGCCGGTGATCCTGTCCGACCGCTCGGCCCTATCCCTCGTTCTCGGCCGGCGCAGCCGTGCGGATCCGCTCCGCGAGGAACGCGAGATCCGCGTCGTTCAACGCCGTCACCGCGTAGCGGGTCGGCCAGAGGTCGCCGTCGTCCAGCTGCGCCGCCCACTCGAACTCGATCGTCGCGTACCGCACCTTGAACTTCGCCTTCGGCTTGAAGAACAGCACGATCTTGCCGTCCGCCCCCGCGTAGCCGGGCATCCCGTAGTAGGTGCGCGGGATCAGGTGCGGGGCGTTCTCGCCGACCAGGCGGTGCACGGCCTCGGCCAGCGGACGATCCTCGCCGTCGAGCTCGGCGATCTTCGCCAGCACCTCCGCCTCGCCCTCCCGGCGGGCGGTCTCGGGATCCACCTTCTTGCGCGAGCGCGACTTCGTGCGCTCCTTCACGGTCGCCTGCATCGCCGCGCGCTCCTCGGCGCTGAACGTGGGCTCGTCCGCCTTCGCCATGATCACTCCTCGGTCCGGCCCGGCACGGCGCCGGGCGTTGACGTCAGCCTAAGTCCCGCCGTCCGCCCGGCGCTTCTCCGGAACTGATCGATCCGCCGCGCACCCCGCCGGGCTATGGTGAGCGCAAGGAAGCACCCGCACGAACGGAGGACCCGTGTCCCGAGATCGCATCACCGTGAACCCCCTGCACCGCCGCGCCGCCGATGCGCCGACGGTCGAGAAGCACCGGCTCGCCGAGGCCGGCATGGACCCGCTCACCGCGTACCACGTGGTGCACGACGAGACCATGCTCGACGGCAACGCCCGCCTCAACCTCGCCACATTCGTCACCACCTGGATGGACGACGAGGCGAAGCAGCTCTACGCCGACGCGTTCGACAAGAACATGATCGACAAGGACGAGTACCCGCAGACCGCCGCCATCGAGCAGTACTGCCAGCGGATCCTCGCCGACCTCTGGCACTCCCCCGACGCGGCGGCCTCCCCCGCGACCTCGACCATCGGATCGAGCGAGGCGTGCATGCTCGCCGGCCTCGCGCTCAAGCGCCGCTGGCAGCACGCCCGCGAGGCCGCGGGAGCCGACACCGCGAAACCGAACCTCGTGATGTCGAGCGCCGTGCAGGTGTGCTGGGAGAAGTTCTGCAACTACTTCGAGGTGGAGCCCCGCTTCGTGCCGGTGAGCGACGAGCACCCGTGGCTCGACGGGTCGCAGATCGACGACTACGTCGACGAGCGCACGATCGGCGTCGTCGCGATCCTCGGCGTCACCTACACGGGCGCCTACGAGGACGTGGCCGGGATCCAGGCCGCGCTCGACGAGATCGAGCGCACGCGCGGACTCGACGTGCCGATCCACGTCGACGGCGCCTCCGGGGCGATGATCGCGCCGTTCCTGCAGCCCGAGCTCGTGTGGGACTTCCGACTGTCCCGGGTCGCGTCGATCAACACGTCCGGGCACAAGTACGGGCTCGTGTATCCGGGTCTCGGCTGGGTCGTCTGGCGCGACGCGGCCGCGCTGCCCGAGTCGATGGTGTTCCGCGTGAGCTACCTCGGCGGCGACATGCCGACCCTCGCCCTCAACTTCTCGCGGCCCGGCGCGCAGGTGCTGCTGCAGTTCTACCTGTTCCTGCGGCTGGGCCGCGAGGGGTACACCCGGATCCAGGACGGCTCGCGGGAGGTCGCCCTGCACCTCTCGGCGGGGATCGCCGCGATGGATCCGTTCGAACTCGTGAGCGATGGATCGACGATCCCCGTGTTCGCCTGGCGGCTGCGGCACGGCTGGGGCGGCAACTGGAACCTGTTCGACCTGTCGGATCGGCTGCGCATGCGCGGCTGGCTCGTGCCCGCCTACCCGATGCCCGCCGACCTCGAGGAGATCACAGTGCAGCGGATCGTGGTGCGCAACGGCCTCTCGATGGACCTCGCCGAGTCGCTGCTCGACGTGATCCGCGAGGAGGTCGCCTACTTGGAGGCGCTCGACGCGCCGCTGCCGCGCCCCACCCGCACGGGCGGGTTCGCGCACTAGCGCTCCGTCGGGGCGGGCGCGTTCGCGTGTTCGCCTGTTGGCGCATTCACGTGTTGGCGCGCGTACGCCACCGTTGCCGCTGCCGCCGCCAAGTGAACGCTTGTACACGAAATGAAGCGTTATTTCGTGTACAAGCGTTCACTCGGCGGAGACATCAAGCGCGTGCGGCGATGAAGTCCTCGACCTCGGCGCGGTCCGCGTACGACGACTGGGCGCCGACGCGCTGCACGGCGACGGCCGAGACGGCGGTCGCGAAGCGCACGGCCTCGCCCAGCGAACGTCCGCGCGCGAGCTCCGCGGCCGTCGCGCCGACGAACGCGTCGCCCGCGCCCGTCGTGTCGACCGCGGTCACCCGATAGGCGGGCACCGTCTCGATCTCGGGCGCTTCGGCGGCCCCCTCCGCGACGAGCGCGCCCTCGGAGCCGAGGGTCACGACGACGGAGCGGGCGCCCGCGGCGAGCAGCCGCTGCGCGAGCCGCGCGTAGTCGTCGGCGTCCGGGTCGTCGGAGGACGCGCCGAGCACTTCGAGCGCCTCGTGCTCGTTCACGACGAGCGGGTCGCAGTGCTGCAGCACCTCGCGGCCGACGCGCACCGACGGCGCGGCGTTCAGCAGCACGCGAGAGCCCGCCGCGGACGCGGCGGCGGCCACGTGGAACGCCGTCTCGTGCGGGATCTCGAGGCTGAGCACCACCACGGGCGCGCCCTCCCACACGTTGGAGACGCGGGCGGCCGCATCGAGATCGAAGGCATGGTTCGCGCCCGGCGACACGACGATGGAGTTCTCGCCGTCAGGGGTGAGCAGGATGATCGCGGTGCCCGTCGCGGCGTCGACCGAGGCGAGGGCCGACACATCTGCACCGGCATCGGCGAGGCGGGCGCGCAGGAACGCGCCGTTTCCGTCGTCGCCGACGCACCCGACGAACGCCGTCGCGGCGCCGCTGCGCGCGGCGGCGGCGGCCTGGTTGGCCCCCTTGCCGCCCGGCAGGGTGCGCAGCTCGCCGCCGATCAGCGTCTCGCCGCCGCCCGGCCGCCTCGGCACCTCGACCACCAGGTCGGCGTTCGCGCTGCCGACCACCGCCACGTCAGTCATGGGCACCCCTCAGGCCTGCGCCGCGATGAGGTCGACGACCTCGTCGGCGATGCGGTCGTCGACGTCGAGCAGCACGGTGCAGTGCGCGCCAGCCTGCTCGGGGTAGCCGCGGTAGACGCCGCGCAGGTCGGCGATGGTCTGGCCGTGGCCGGGGCCGCCGGTCGTGTCGACCTCGACGTTCACGACGGGCGCGAGGCGCACGTCGAGCGTGCCCGCGGCCGCGGCGACGGCGATCGTGTCGTGCATGGCGCAGCTCCACGTGCCGAACGAGTTGTCGCGGTAGAACTCGCCGTAGTGCTGCATGATCCGGGCCATGTACTGCCCGACCTCGCCGCCGGCGGCGAGCCGCTCGCTGTGCTCGGGGGTGATGATGATCTTCATGGTGACGTCGAGGCCCGCCATGATGATCTTCCAGGGCGCGCGGAACACCGCGGCAGCGGCCTCGGCGTCGTGCCAGATGTTCGCCTCGGCGACGGGCGACACGTTGCCCGGGGCCATCGTCGTGCCGCCCATGAGTGAGACGCCCGCGACGAGGCTCGGCAGCTCGGGATCGACCGCGAGCGCGGCCGCGATGTTGGTGAGCGGGCCGACGGGCACGAGCCAGACCTCGCCCGGGTGCGCGCGCACGATGTCGATGATCTGCTGCACTGCGCTCTGCGAGGACGCCGCACGCACGGGCTTGTCGTCGCCCGCGTTGCCCTGACCGTCGCGGCCGTGCACGTCGTAGGCGAACTCGGCGTGGCCGCCGGTGAGGGGGCCGGCGGCGCCCTGCGCCACCGGCACGTCGTTCCGGCCGACGAGGTCGAGCACGCGCAGGGTGTTGCGGGTCGCGAGCGGCACGTCGACGTTGCCCCACACGGTCGTCATGCCCAGCAGCTCGATGTCCGGGTGCAGCGCGGCGTACATGATCGCCATCGTGTCGTCGACGCCGGTGTCGCAATCGAGGATCATCTTGGTGGTCATGTTCAGGACTCCTTCAGTCGAGCGTCGAGCTGGGCGACGCGGGTGTTCAGCAGTGCGCGGAAGCGGGGCAGATCCACCGAGAGCGCGACGTCGCAGTTCGGCTGCTCGCCGCTGTGGCCCGCGAAGTCGACCACGGTCATCCCGGAGGTCAGCCGGCCGACGTTCTCGACGTCGACGAAGTAGTGACCGGTCTCGATGATGCTCGGGTCGAGTGCGGCGGCCAGCGCGACGGAGTCGTGCTGCGCCATGCCGTCCTCGGTCGGCTCGGAGTGGTAGTTGCCCATCATGTGCTCCACCATCTTCGCAGCAGGACCGCCCGACGCGACGAGGTCGGGCAGGTGCTGGAGCCCGACGAGGGCGCGCTCGGTCACGTTGAGGCCGACCATGGTGATGGGCACCCCGAAGTCGAAGAGCTTCGCCGCCGAGTCCGGGTCGTAGTAGATGTTGAACTCGGCCGCGGGTGTCGTGTTGCCCAGTCGGTCGAGGGTGCCGCCGCCCATGATCACGAATCGCTCGACCTTGCGCGCCGTCTCGGGGTAGTGCGTGATGAGGCCGGCGATGTTGGTGAGCGGGCCGATCGCGACGACGGTCACGGGATCCGCGCTCTGCTCGATGAGCCGCGCCATGAGCGGAACGCCCGGTTCGAGCACCCGCGAGGATGCCGGCAGCGCGTAGCCGCCGAACCCGTCCTCACCGTGCACGTCCCAGGCCGGCTTGGTGTCGCGGCGCCACAGCGGCCCGGCCGCTCCCTTGCCGACGGGGACGTCGAGTCGCAGCAGGTCGGCGAGCGCGGCGGCGTTGGGGGCCGTCTTCTCGAGCCCGACGTTGCCCGCGACGGCCACGATGCCGAGCAGGTCGATCTCGGGGCTCGCGGCGGCGAGCATGATCGCGAGCGCGTCGTCGATGCCGGGATCGGTGTCGATGATGATGGGACGGGGCATGTTCACTCCCTGGTCGATGGTGGATCCTGCGACTCGTGCCTCGCGCAGGATGACGGTTGCGGTTTCGGGCGCCTCGCGCAGGATGAGAGCGACGGCCTCAGCCGGCGCGCGCGGCGGAGAGACGCTCGATGGAGCCGGCGACGAGGTCGGCGAAGCGATCCCAGTCGAGCTCGGTGGCGACCTGCGTGCGGTGATCCTGCAGGTCGACGGCGACGCCCGTCGAGTGGTGCATGCCCGGACGATCGGCGAAGTTGACGACGGTCATCCCCTTCGTCCACTGCCCGTGCAGCTCGACCGCGACGTGCGCCGCCTCGGTGCGCATGACGGCGGGGTCGATGAGGAACGCGACGCAGCAGGCGTCGTGCACAGGCGGTGCCGCGAACTCGAAGACGTCCTCGTAGGTCTTGCCGATGAAGCCCCAGATGTCGAGCACGAACTGCGCGACCTCGCCGCCGATCGCGCGCACGCGGTCCTGCAACGCCTGCGTCGCGAGCGCCTGGTGGGTGAGGTCGAGGCCGACCATCGTGACGGGCCACGCGCCGCGGAACACGGCCTCGGCGGCCTCGGGGTCGACGTAGATGTTGTACTCGGCGCTCGGCGTCACGTTGCCGCGGGTGTACGAGCCGCCCATCACGACGACGCCCTTGACCCGCTCGACGATGCGGGGCTCCTTGCGCATCGCGAGGGCGATGTTGGTGAAGGGCCCGACGGGCACGAGCGTGACGGTGCCGGCGGGCTCCGCCATGACCGTGTCGATGATGAAGTCGACGGCGTGCCGCGGGTCGAGCTCACCCGTGATCTCGGGCAGGACGGGGCCGTCCATTCCGGTGCCGCCGTGGATGTCGTGCGACACGATCTGCGGGGTCACGAGCGGTTCGCTCGCCCCGCGCGCGATCGGCACGTCGATGCCCGCCACCTGGCAGACGGCCTGCGCGTTGGTGGTCACGTTCTCGATCGTGTTGTTGCCCGCCACGGTCGTGATGCCGAGCAGTTCGATCCCGGGGTTGCCGGCCGCGAGCAGGATCGCGATCGCGTCGTCGTGCCCCGGATCGCAGTCGAGGATGATGCGTTCCATTGCCTGGGTCTCCTGGAGGTGATGGATCCTGCGACTCGCGAGCTCACGCAGGATGACGGATGAGGGTGCTGCTCGCGCAGGATGACGGTGGACGGTGGTCCGGTCGACGGCCGGAGGGAGGGTCCTGCGGCTCGCGGCTCGCGCTCACGAACCGCAGGACGTGTGGGCGCTTAGGCGGTGGCCTGAGCGGGCGTCGCGGCGTCCGCCGCTTGCAGCGCCTTCTTGGTGCGCGCCTTGAACGCGGCGCGCACGCGCACCGAGGCGAACACCAGGGCGATGATCGTGATGATGTAGGGCAGGGTGAGCGACAGCGACGAGTTGACCCCGAGCAGGCCGAGCTGGTCGGCGAGGGCCTCAGCGACGCCGAAGATGAGGCAGGCGATCATGGTGCGGTAGGGCCGCGCGAGACCGAAGGTGAGCGCCGCGACCGCGATGAAGCCGCGCGACGCGGTCATGCCCGAGGTGAAGGTGCCGACCGTCGCCATCGCGAGCTGCGCGCCCGCGACACCCGCGAAGGCGCCCGACAGCAGGATCGAGATGAACTTCACCCGGAACACGTTGATGCCGGCGGCCATCGCGGCCGCCTCGTCCTCGCCGACCGCGCGCAGGTGCACGCCGTAGCGGGTGCGGTAGAGCACGAAGGCGTAGGCGGGCACGGCGAGCAGCGCGACCCAGACGAGGATCGTCTGGTTGTTCAGCATGGTGCCGATCACCGGGATGTCGCCGATGAAGCCGAGGTTGATCTTCGGCAGGTTCGCCTGCACGCCGGGCGGGGTCGCGCCCGCGTTGCCGTAGAGCACGGTGAGCAGCAGCACGGCGAGGCCGGCGGCGAGCAGGTTGATACCGATACCGACCACGATCGCGTCGGCCTTGAAGGCCAGCACGGCGACCGCGAAGATCACGGCCATCACGAGGCCCGCGACGAGCGCGGCGAAGATGCCGACGAAGGCGTTCGTGATCGCGCCGACCGAGACCGCGGCGAACGCCCCCATGAGCATCATGCCCTCGAGGCCGATGTTGAGCACGTTGCCGGTCTGCGTGAAGGAACCGCCGATAGCGGCGAGCAGGATCGGGGTGACCTTGAGCAGGACGACGGCGAGGATCGCCGTGATCAGGAGGATGGGATCCATCAGGCTGCGCTCCGTTCGGTCGCGGCACCGGCACTGGGCGTGACGGCGCGCTTCTTTCGGCGGTTCCACACGAAGGTGGCGGTGATCGCGATGATGATGATGCCCTGCAGCACGCTGACGACCGGGAACGGCACGTCGATGTCCTGCAATCCGGTCGAGCCGGCCATCATGGTCGCGTAGAAGAGCGCCGCGACGAGCGAGGCCCAGGGGTTGAGGCGGGCGAGCAGTGCCACCGTGATGGCGAGGAAGCCGTACCCCGGCGAGAACGCCTGCACGAAGCGTCCACCGTTCGGGCCGAGCACGAGCAGCGCGCCGGTGATGCCGGCGACCGCGCCCGAGAGCATCATGACCTGGATCGACATGGCCTTCACCGAGACGCCGGTGTACTGCGCGAAGCGGTTCATCTCGCCGAGCTGCTTGACCTTGAGACCCCACGGGGTGCGGCCGAGCAGCAGCGCGATGCCGACCGCGACGATCAGGGCGATGACGAGGTCGGGCCCGATGCCGTACTCGGGGCTGAACATCGTGAACTGCACGCCGTCCGGCAGCTTCTTGGACGCCTCGAAGCCGGCGGTCGGATCCTTGAACGGCCCGGTCACGAGGAAGCGGGTGATGAGCTTCGCGACCTCGGAGAGCAGCAGCGTGGTGACGACGATGTCGACGCGCCACGACGCGAACAACCAGCCGGGCAGGAAGCCCCAGATCGCGCCCGCGAGCGCGCCGACCACGAGGACGACGAGCATGACCACGAGGGGCGGGAGGCCCTGGCACGAGACGCCGGCGACCGCGCCGAAGAACGCCCCGAAGTAGAGCTGCCCCTCCGCGCCGATGTTGAAGAAGCCGGCGCGGAACGACACGATCGTCGCCGAGGCGATCACCGCGAGCGGGATGAACGTCGCGACGATGTTCGAGATGCCGAACGACTCGCTCCACCCGGAGGTGAAGAGCGCGACGTAGGCGTCGATCGGGTTCTTGCCGATCGCGAGGATGACGAAGACGCCGACCACGAGGGCGACGAGCACCGCGATGACCGGCTGCTTCGCGCTCTCGAAGGCCTTGCTCGCGAAGCCCGCGAAGAAGTTGCCCTTCGGCTCGGCCGCGGCCTCGTCGAGGCTCCGCTGCACCGAGACGGCGGTCGTATCGAACTCCGGTGCCGCGACGTCGACGCTCTCGGTGACGGTCGCGACCGAGGCGTCGGCCTCGATCGCGGCGACGACCTCGGTGTCGAGGCCGAGCTCGTCGGCGACGCGGGCGTGCTCGGCCTCGGCCTCGGCGAGCGCTTCGGGAGTCGGCCGCGTGCCGGCCATGGCCAGACCGACGGCGGTCTCGCTCATGTTGTCCTGCGTGAACTCGGCGACGAACTCGCCGCGGAACATCACGAGCAGGCGGTCCGACAGGCTCATGACCTCGTTGAGGTCGGCCGAGACGAGCAGCACACCGGCACCGCGGTCGCGGGCCGCGACGATCGAGTTGTGCACGAATTCCATCGCGCCGACGTCGACGCCGCGGGTCGGCTGCGAGATGACCAGCAGCTCGGGGTCGGAGGTGAACTCGCGCGCGATGAGCACCTTCTGCATGTTGCCGCCGGACAGGTCGCCGATGCGGGTGCTCGGCGCGGCGCCGCGCACATCGAACATAGCGATCAGCTTCTGCGCGAGCCGCCGCGTCTTCGCGAGCGAGAGCCAGCCGAGGCGGACGAGCGGGGCGCGCAGCTTCGTGGCGGCGATGTTCTCGGCGATCGTGAGCGACGGGCCGGCGCCCTCCTCGTGCCGGTCCTCGGGCACGTAGGCGAGGCCGATCTCGCGGCGCTTCGCGACCGTTGCACGGGTCACGTCCTGACCCGAGATCCGGATCGTTCCGCGCGGCACGTCGATCATGCCGGCGATCGCGGCCGTGAGCTCGGACTGGCCGTTGCCCTCGACGCCGGCGATGCCGACGACCTCGCCGCGGCGGATCGAGAGCGACACGTCGCGGAGTGCGAGGATGCCGCGGGCGTCGACCGCGGTGAGGCCCTCGACGCTGAGCACCTCGTCCTTCGGGTTCGCGGGCGTGTGCTTGATGCGCAGCAGCACCTCGCGGCCGACCATCATCGTCGCGATGTCGGTCTGGGTGAGGCCCGCCGCGGGCTGGGTGCCGACGACGCGGCCGTCGCGGATCACCGAGATGTCGTCGGCGATGGCCAGCACCTCGCCGAGCTTGTGCGAGATGAAGACGACGGCGCAGCCGCGGTCGGCCAGTTGCCGCACCACGACGAACAGCTCGTCGGCCTCGGCCGGGGTGAGCACGGCCGTCGGCTCGTCGAGGATCAGGAGGCGCGTGTCGTGCGAGAGCGCCTTGAGGATCTCGACACGCTGCCGCTCGCCGACCGAGAGGTCCTCGATGATGTCGGTCGGATCGATGGCCAGGCCGAAGCGCTCGGAGAGCTCGCGGACCTTCGTCTGCATGCCCTTCTGGTCGAGGCGCCCGAGCCCGGTCGTGGGCTCCTTGCCCAGGAAGATGTTGGCCGCGACCGTCAGCGACGGCACGAGCTTGAAGTGCTGGTGCACCATACCGATGCCGAGCTCGTCGGCCCGGTTCGGGTTCTCGACGGACACCTCGGTCCCGTCGAACAGGATGGCGCCGCCGTCGGGCTGCAGATTGCCCGAGATCATGTTCATCAGCGTCGTCTTGCCCGCGCCGTTCTCGCCGACGATGGCGTGCACCCGGCCGGGCATGAAAGCGAGCGAGATGTCCTCGTTCGCGACCTTCTCGCCGAAGGTCTTGGTGATTCCGCGGAGCTCCAGAATCGGTGTCGCGTCTGACACAGCGGCTTCCTTTCCGAATTGAAAGCGGGTGGCGGTCGGCGACCGGTCGATCCGAGGATCGACCGGTCGCCGACCGGGGAGGGGATCAGCCCTTGGGGACCGTGATCTCGCCCGAGACGATCTTGGCGGTGTAGTCCTCGACCGCCTTGACCACTTCGGCGGGCACGAGGTCGCCGTTGTTCTCGAAGTCGAGGCCCACGCCCTTGTTCTTGAGGTCGTAGGTCGTGGTCTCGCCGAACTTCAGCTCGCCCTTCTGATCGGCCTTGACCGCGGTGACGATCGAGTTGCCGATGAACTTGCGCATCGAGGCGAGCACGTGGCCCGGCTGGATCTGGTTCTGGTTGCTGTCGACGCCGATCGAGAACCTGTTCGAGTCCTTCGACGCCTTCAGCACGCCGAGACCGGCCTGGCCGGCGACCGCGTAGACCACGCCCGCGCCCTTCTGGTACATCGCCGTGGCCTGGTCGTAGGCCTTGGTCGAGTTCACGAAGTCGCCGACGGTGGCCTTCTGGACCTCGATGCTGGGATCGACCGCCTTCACGCCGGCTTCGAAGCCCGCGAGGAAGTCGGTGATCGGGGGCGCGTCCTGGCCGCCGACGAAGCCGACGCTCTTCGAGCCCTTCGCGAGGCCGGTCTGGTTCTTGACCGTCGACGCGGCGACCACGCCGGCGAGGAACGAGCCCTCGTTCTGCGCGTACTGGATCGAGGCCACGTTGGGCGCCTCGACCGCGGAGTCGTAGATCACGTAGTGCTGCTTCGGGAACTTCTTCGCCGCGGCCGACAGGATGTCGTTCATCTGCCAGGTGCCGACGACGACGAGGTTGTACTTTCCGGTCGAGACCGACTCGACGTTGGCCTTCCACTGCGACTGGTTGCCCGCGTCGGCCTGCAGCGTCTTGGTGTCGACGCCCATCTTCTTGAGCTCGGTCATGCCGGTCTCGGAGTCGTCGAAGAAGCCCTGGTCGCCCAGGTTTCCGTTGACGACGTTGGCGACGGCGTACGACTTGTCGCCGCCCTTGTCGCCGCCGCCGCCCGACGAGCTGCAGCCGCTGAGGGCGAGTGCGGCGACCGCGGCGATGGCCACGGCGCCAGTGATGTGCTTTCTCATAGAAACTCCTTCGGTTCCGTCTGGTTCTGTTCGATTCGAGTCGTGGGGGCCGAGGTGCCGGCGAGCGCGAGCGCGCCGTCCGCGTCGGCGCGGGCGGCGGGGCCGCATCCGCAGGTGTCGCGCCGCAGCAGCGTGGTCGGCAGCACGCGGTGCAGTCGGCTGCGGTCCTGCTCGGGATCCTCGATGAGGGTGAGCAGCATGCGCACCACCTCCGTCGCGATCTCGGCGTAGGGCTGCACCACCGTGGTGAGACGCGGAGTCGTGTAGTCGCTGATCGGCGTGCCGTCGAAGCTCACGATCGCGACGTCCTCGCCCGCACGCAGGCCGACATCGGCGAGCGCGCGCAGCGTGCCGACCGCCTGGGTGTCGGAGCCGGCGAAGATCGCGTCGATCTCGGGGTCGCGCGCGAGCAGCTCGAGGGTGGCGGCGTGGCCGGCCTCGACGCTGAAGGGGGTGAAGGCGAGGCGCTGGTCGTCGACCGGCAGCCCGGCGTCGGCGAGCGCGCCGCGCCAGCCGATCACGCGTTCCTGGGCCGACGAGAGCCCTTCGCCGCCGGTGAGGCAGGCGATCCGCGTGCGGCCGTGCCCGATGAGGTGCTCGGTCGCGACCCGAGCGCCGCCGGCGTTGTCGACGACGACCGACGGCAGATCGATGCCGGCCTGCAGGCGGTCGAGCGAGACCGCGGGCACTTTGGCCGCCTGCAGTTCGCGCCAGCCCTCCGCGAAGTCGCCGCCCGGCACGGCGATGATGCCGTCCACACGGCGGTCGAGGAACGCGCGGACATAACCGAGCTCACGGGCCGCGCTGTCGACGCCGTTGCCGAGGAGCACCGCGAAGCCGGCCTCGAACGCCGCATCCTCGATCGCGGAGGACAGCCTCGCGAAGTAGGGATTGGCCGACTCGGGGAGCAGGAGGCCGAGGGTGTGCGTGCGCGCCGTGGCGAGGCTGCGGGCCAGGGCGTTGGGCCGGTAGCCGAGCTCGTCGATGGCGGCGACCACGCGCTCGCGCGTCGCGGGGGCGACCGGGTGGGAATCGTTCAGCACGTACGACACCACGGCCGGGCTCACCCCGGCGAGGCGCGCGACGTCGACTCGTCCGACCACAGCACCCACCCCTTTCCGCACTTCATCGTGTTCGCAGGCATGTTACGCGGGTTTCAACACTGGAGATCAGTGAATACCCGCGCGCGTCGCACGTCAATCTCCGTTATCGAACCGCAACCTGGCGCCCCTCTTGCCCCCGGAGCTCCGCGCTCCATATGGTGGACATTTCCGATCACATGCGCGACGAAGGGCAGCAGAAATGACGAATGCGGTACGTGTCTCCGACGAGGTCCGCGAGGCGGTGCGCGACGGGCGCCCGGTGCTCGCGCTCGAGTCCACGATCCTGACGCACGGGCTCCCCCGCCCGGCCAACGAGGAGCTCGCCCTCGAGACCGAGGAGCGCGTGCGTGCCGCGGGCGTGGTGCCGGCGACCATCGGTGTCGTGAACGGCGTGCCCACCGTCGGCCTCTCGACCGACGAGCTCGTCGGCCTCTCGCGCGACGACTCCGCGGTCAAGGCCAGCCTGCGCGATCTGCCCATCGCGGTCGCGAAGGGCCTCAGCGCCGGTACCACCGTCGCGGCGACCGCCTACCTCGCCGTGCAGGCGGGCGTGCGCGTCTTCTCGACCGGCGGCCTCGGCGGCGTGCACCGCGGCGCCGAGACCACCTTCGACGAGTCCGCCGACCTCGGCACCCTCGCGGGCCTCCCCCTCGTCGTCGTCAGCGCCGGCGTGAAGTCGATCCTCGACATCGGTCTCACCCTCGAGCGCCTCGAGACCCTGAACCTCTCGGTCGTCGGCTACGGCACGACCGACTACCCCGGCTTCTACGTCGCGGACTCCGGCTTTGACATCGAGTACTCGATCGATTCCCCCGAGGAGGCCGCGCGCATCGCCGTGGCCCGCGACGCCCTCGGCATCGACTCGACGCTGCTCGTCGCGAACCCCGTCTCGGCAGACCTGCAGCTCTCGCCCGAGCTGCACGACCGCGTGCTCGCCGAGGCGCTCTCGGCGGCCGACGAGAACGGGATCCACGGTCACGACTCGACCCCGTTCCTGCTCGACTACTTCGCGAAGTCGACCGGCGGCGAGAGCATGGCGGCGAACCTCGCCGCCTACCGGGGCAACGTCGACCTCGGTGCGCAGATCGCGCTGTCGCTGAGCGCGCTCTCGGAATGAGCACCGCGATGAACGGCGGCGCGGGCGCACCCGTGATCGCGGTCGCCGGCGACCTCGTCGAGGACATCGTGGTGTGGGCCGACGACGACATCGCCTACGGCACCGACACCCGGTCCCGGATCTTCCGGGTGCGGGGCGGGAGCGCGGCGAACGTCGCCACGGCGCTCGCCGTGCACGGCGGACGCCCCCGGCTCTTGACCCGCGTGGGCGACGACGGCGTCGGCGAGCGGCTCGTATCCGACCTCGAGCGGGTCGGGGTCGAGACGCGGGCGCAGGTCGCCGGCACGACGGGCACGATCGTGATCCTGATCGACCGCTCGGGCGAGCGCACCATGCTGCCCGACCGCGCGACCGCGAAGGAGGTCGAGCCCTTCGACCCGAGCTGGCTCGACGGCGCATCGCGCCTGCACGTGCCCCTCTACGGCTTCGAGACGACGCCGGAGGCCGCGGTGTTCCACGGCCTCTGCGCCGAGGCGACCCGGCGAGAGATCCCCGTCAGCGTCGACGCCTCGTCGGCCGGGCTCATCACCTGGCTGGGCGCCGAGCGGGTGCGCGGGATCCTCGACGAGATCGGCCCGCAGCTCGTGTTCGCGAACGACGACGAGGCCGCGCTGCTCGGGCTCGATCTCGTCGACCCGCCCGCGGGCCGCACGGTCGTGATCAAGCACGGCGGCGACCCCGTCGTGATCCGCACGGGCGCCGAGCGCGTCGAGGTCGCCGTGCCGCCCATCGGCGAGGTGACCGACACCACGGGCGCCGGCGACCACTTCGCCGCGGGCTTCCTGCTCGCCGTCGCGGACGGCGCGGACCCGGCCGCGGCTGCGCAGCGCGGCATCGCCGCGGCCGCGCGGGTGCTCGGGCAGCCCGGCGCGCACGTCACGGTCTGATCCGCCGCCGGTCCGGTCGCGCCCCGCACGATCGGACCGGCGCCGGGCGACTGCCGGGGCATTTCGGGCCCGGCCCGGCGGAGCTCTTCTAGGCCGTCGGCGAGGCGATGAGCTTCGCGCCGAAGCCGACGAGCACCGTGCCCGTGACCCCGTCGATCGCGCGGATCGTCTTCGGGCGGCGCAGCCAGCGGGACGCGTAGGTGGCGAGCACGATGAGCACGCCGAACCAGACGACCGTGAGGACCGCGTGCACGGCGGCGAGCGCGAGCCCCATCAGCACGGGCGAGGCGCCGTGCGGGATGAACTGCGGGATGGTCGCGACGTAGAAGACTCCGACCTTGGGGTTCGCGAGGTTCGAGGCGAGGCCGACGAGACCCGCACGCCAGGGCGATGCGGGCACGGTGCTCGGCTCGGCGGTCGCGGCCTGCGCCGCGGCACCGTGGCGCTTCGCGAAGATCGCCTTCCACAGCAGGGTCCCGCCGAGCACGATCATGTAGGCCGCGCCCAGCCAGGTCACCATGCGGTACGCGAGCTCGGAGGCGGCGAGCAGCGCGGCGGCGCCGACCGCTGCGGCGACTCCCCACACGAAGGATCCGAGGCAGATCCCGACGCCCGTCGCGATGGCGGTGCCCCGCCCGCGCACGAGCGCCTGCCGCAGCACGAGCGAGCTGTCGATGCCCGGCAGGATCGTGAGCAGCATCGCGACGACGGAGAACGACAGCAGCGCCTGGAGGATCGTCATTGCAGCAGTGTAGGCGGGATGGACCGGACGCGGAACGGCGAACGGCGGGGACTCCGGTCGAGGAGGCCCCGCCGTTCGGCGCGGTGCGGCGCCGGTCAGCGCACCGAGGTGCGGCGCATCGACAGCCAGGTGCCGACGAGTGCGACCGCGGCGACCGCCACCGCGACCCCCGCGAGGATCCCGCCCGTGATCGCCGGGATGATCTCGCCGAGCTGCGGCGCGAGCAGCAGCACCGAGAGGGCGACCGCGAGACCGAGGAGGAGGCCGAGCACCGTGGGCCCCTTCGGGCCGAAGCGGAGCCAGATCGCTCCGAACAGGCCGCCGACGCTGAGCAGGGTGAAGGTGCCGAGGAACACCACCGGCGCGAGCACGAGCGGGTTGCCGGCGCCCAGGCCGTTGACGTCGAGGGCGTAGACGTTCATGAACCAGTGTCCGGTGGCCAGCTCGATGCCGAGCAGCGCCAGCATGATCGCCGTGATGAACGCCGACTGGATCAGGTTCGCGATCGCCGTGCCGAGCACGTACGAGCGGCGGGTGCTGCCGGTGGCCGTCGCGAACGGGAACGTGGTGGCGACCGCCTGCACCCCGTAGTAGACGAGGAAGCCGGGGAGCGACCACAGCATGCCCGAGTTGTATCGGGCTCCGGTCGCGTAACCGGGCGAGCTCGGATCGAGCCCGCCGCGCTGCAGTGCGAGCGCGATCAGCGCCGAGATCACCAGGACCAGGAGCACGATCGAGAGAGGTGCGACGAACATCGTCGAGGGCTTGTTGAGGTGCAGGCGGATGACCTTGCCGATGCGGTTCATGAGCGGACTCCGTTCGCGATAGTGGCGGGGCGGGCGGTGTCTGCGTCCGGCCGCTCGGTGGGGGTGTCGGCGCCGTCGAAGCCGTAGGCGGCCACGAGCTCCTGCAGTCCGACCGAGCCGATATCGACGCCGCGCTCGGCGGCAGCGGCACGATCCTGAGCACTCGGCTGGCCGTCGATCACGGCCGTCGCGAGTCCCCCGATGCGGTGCCGGCTGAGCACGCTGCGGCCCTCGGCGTAGGCGGCGACGTCGGCGTCACGGCCCGTGACCTGGTGCGCGGCCCCGCGCAGCTCGTCGACGTCGGCGTCGCGCAGCAGGCGTCCGCGGTCGAGGATCACCACCCGCTCGAGCAGCTGCTCCATCTCGTCGATGAGGTGGGTTGACAGGACGATCGTGCGCGGGTGCTCGGCGTAGTCGCGCAGCAGCACGTCGTAGAAGTGCGTGCGCGCCGTCGCGTCGAGGCCGAGGTAGGGCTCGTCGAAGAACGTGATCGGCGCGCGCGAGGCGAGCCCGATCACGATCCCGAGCGCCGACAGCTGGCCGCGCGAGAACTTCTTCACGACCGGCTTCTCGGGGATCCGGAACAGCGAGACCAGCTCGTCCGCGAGGGCCTGATCCCACTCGGGGAACCCGATGCGGGCGCCGCGCAGCACGTGCTTCAGTTTGTAGTCGTCGGGGTACCGCTGGTTGTCGCGGATGAAGCACATGCGCTCGACCACGCGGGCGTGCTCGAAGGGCGGTTCGCCATCGACGAGCACCGTGCCCGAGGTCTGGCGATCCTGCGCCGAGAGGATGGACATGAGGCTGGTCTTGCCGGCGCCGTTGCGGCCGAGCAGCCCGGTGATGGTATTGCGCCGGAAGGCGAGGGTGACGTCGTCGAGGGCGCGGACGGACCCGTGGGTGCGGGTCAGCGAGCGGACTTCGATCGCGTTCTGCGTCGATGCGGTCATGGCGTTGCCTCCGTAGTGTGGGGGTCGGATGCGGTGTCTGCGGGGGTGCCCGCGCGCTCGGCGCTGCGGCGGGAGACGAGGTCGAGCACGGCGTCGGGCGCGAGCCCCAGTGCGGCGGCTTCCTCGAGGAGCGGATCGACGTACCCCGCGATGAGACTCTCGTGCCGTCGGCCGCCGATGAGCCGCTTGGCTCCGGGCGAGACGAACATGCCGATGCCGCGCTTCTTGAAGAGCACGCCGTCGTCGACGAGGAGATTGAGCGCCTTGCCGGCGGTCGCCGGGTTGATGCGCAGGAACGCCGCGAGCTCGTTGGTCGAGGGCACCTGCGACTCCTCGGCGTAGGTGCCGCGGAGGATGTCGTCGGAGATCCGATCGGCGAGCTGCACGAAGATCGGCCGCGAATCGTCGAACACGGGCGCCTCCTCTTCGGTTCTTCATTGGTTCGTTACTTCACTAATGAACCTATGCACCGATGCGGGGGCTGTCAAGCCCCCGACGCGCGCAGCAGGAATCGGGAACGGCCCGGGCGAGAACGATGCCCGCTCAGATGATGCCGAGCTCCATCGCGCGGGTCACGGCCCGCGTGCGATCCGACACTCCGAGCTTCTCGAAGACGTGCAGCAGGTGCGTCTTCACGGTCGACTCGCCGATCGTGAGGCGCTCCGCGATGCCCGGGTTGCTGAGCCCTTCGGCGACGAGCGCCAGGATCTCGGTCTCGCGCGCGGTGAGACGCGGACTGGGCTCCCCCGCCGCCCGGTTCCCGGGCTCGCCGGTCGCTCGCGCCACCAGCGCGGCCGCGATCGATGGCGCGAGCACCGTCTGGCCCGCGGCCACGGCCCGGATCCCGGCTGCCAGCTCCGCGGCCGGAGCGGCCTTGACCAGGTATCCGCCGGCCCCCGCCTCGATCGCTGCGAGGATCTGGTCATCGTCCTCGTACGTCGTGAAGACCAGGACCCTCGGCGCCGCACCCCCGGCCTCCGCGATGAGACGTCGCGTGGCCTCGACCCCGCCGATGCCCGGCATCCGCAGATCCATCAGCACCACATCGGGGGCGAGCGAGGCCGCGAGTCGCACGGCGTCCTCGCCGGACGCACCCTCGCCGACGACCTCGAAATCCGGTTCGGTGTCGAGCAGGCCGACGATCCCCGCGCGCACGATGGGGTGGTCGTCGACCACCAGCACCCGGATCATGCCGCACCCTCCGCGACCGGCCGCAATCGGACCTCGAGTCGGGCTCCCCCGCCCGGTCGCGCGCCGAAGCGCACTTCGCCGCCGACCGCGCGCACACGATCCGCCAGCCCGGTGAGGCCGAAGCCGCCCGAAGCCCCGGCGGTCCCGTCGGTCCCGCGGGCGCGGCTCGCGGTTCCCGCCGGACCGACGCCGTCGTCGTCGACCACCAGCACCGCTCCGCCCTCGGCCGCCGAGCTCAGCGACACCGCGACCCACGACGCACCGGCGTGCTTCCGCGCGTTCGACATCCCCTCCTGCGCCGCGCGCAGCAGGACGACCTGGCGCTCGCGATCGAGCTCGGGCGGCAGCAGTTCGCAGTCGACCCGCACCCCGGCATCGACCCTGAGCCGCGCGGCGAGCCGTCCGATCGCGGCCTCGAGGCCGCCGTCCCCGAGCGGCTGCGTCGTCGCCACGAGCGCACGTGCCTCGGCGACCGCGTCCCGCGCCGCCGAGCCCACCCGCACGATCCGATCCGCCGCGCGCTCCGGATCCCCGGCAGCGAGCGCGCGTTCCGCCTGCTCGCTCAGCATCACGAGCCCCGCGAGCGTCTGCGTCAGCGTGTCGTGGAGCTCGCGCGAGAGGCGTTCGCGCTCCGACGCCGCACCGGCGGCCTCGGAGAGCTCGGCGACCTCGGCCTGCGATCGGCGGAGCTCCTCCGCCAGGGCGCGGTACCGCTCGCCCTGAGCGAAGATGCGCGTGATCCAGGTGCCCATGACCACCGCGAACGCGAACGAGATGAGGGCGATCGCGACGGCGGCCCCGACGCCCCCGCTGACGCCGAAGCGCGTGAAGACGCCGATGAACCCCGCCCCGACGGCGAGCGCCAGCCCGGCGCTCCAGATGATCGCCGAGCGGTAGCGCGCGACGATGGTCCAGATCACGGGGTAGCCGATCGTCTGCAGCGTGGCGTAGTTCGCGAACACCGCCGTGGCCGCCGCGATGATCGCGATCATCCCGAGCAGGAAGACGAAGTCGGCGGGCCGCGCCACGCGCTCGAGGATCGCGCGCCGCAGTGCCGCCCGACCGAGCAGCACGTACCAGAGGGCGAACACCGCGGGAGCCGCGACGATGCTCCAGCTCTCCGCTGGTTCGAGCGGTGGATCGCTGAGCAAGATCTCGAACAGGCCGATGGTCGCCATGACCGCGAGCGTCGCCGAGATGCCGAGGTCCCACCACAGCAGCGGCCCGCGGCGCACCGCTCCGATCTCGCTCATGCTCTCACCCTCTCACGGCTCCCGACCCACGGTCTCACGAACGCCGGATCCAGCGGAACGTCACGATGCTCAGCACCAGGCCCGCCGCGAGCCACGCCCCGAGGTTGATGGCGACGAGCCAGAGATCCCACGAACCGGAGAGCTCGGCCCCGGCGAAGTGCTCGGGCAGGAACACGCTCCGCATGCCCTGCGCCAACCACTTCAGCGGGAACAGCGAGGCGAGGTTCTGCAGCCACTCGGGCAGCATCGAGAACTGCAGATAGACGCCCGAGATGAACTGCAGCAGCAGCACGATCGGCAGCACGACCGCCGTCGCGCTGCGCGGCGACCGCGGTACCGATGACAGTGCGATGCCGAGCAGCGTCATGGTGACGATCCCGAGCACGTAGATCCACGCGAAACGCAGCCAGAGCGTGGGATCCGTCGGCAGCGCGACGCCCAGCACGATCGCGGCGAACGCCAGGAGCAGCGCGAGCTGGAGGACGGAAGTGACGAGGATCATCCCGCCCTTGCCGATGAAGTACGACACCGGGGACAGCGGGGTGCCTCCGAGCCGACGCAACCACCCGTCGCCCTTCTCCCGGGCGATGTCGACCGCGAGATTCTGCACGCCGGTGAGCAGCAGGCCGGCTGCGATCATCCCCGGCAGGTAGTAGGCCGCCATCGAGATGCCCCCGGTGCCGTCGGGCCGAGCCCCGACCTCGCCCACCGAATCGAAGGCCACCCCGAAGATCCCGAGCATCAGGACCGGGAAGAGGAAGGTGAAGAAGACGGTGTCGGGCGTACGGAAGTACCCGCGCAGCTCGAACCGGATGGACGAGACGCCCGCGCGGAGGATGCCCGGGGCGGTCCTCCGCCCCGTTCCGAGCGTGCGTACGGATGCCTGGATCGCGGTCATGATTCCGTTCCCGGTTCGGGGGCCGCCGCGGAATCCGCCGCGATGAGGCCCAGATAGATCTCCTCGAGCGAAGGTCTCCGCACTTCGAGGTCCTGCGGTTCGCCACCGGGCACTCCCGCTTCGACGGCCCCCGCCGCCAGGCGCGAGACGAGCGCGGCCGGGGCCGCAGTCCGCTCCTCCCGGATCGTTCCCGAGGAGTCCCTCCAGCTCACGAGCGGAACCCGGGCCTCGGCACCGCCGAGTTCGCCCGGAGACGCCTCGGCCACGATCCGACCGCCCGTCACCACCCCGACCCGGTCGGCCAGGTGCGCGGCTTCGTCGAGGTAGTGCGTCGTCAGCAGGATCGACGTGCCCGAACCGGTGAGTCCCGCGAGCATGTCCCAGAAATGGCGCCGCGCTTCGGGATCGAACCCGGTCGTCGGCTCGTCGAGGAACAGGAGTTCGGGACGCCCGACGATGCCGAGCGCGACATCGAGCCGTCGCTGCTGCCCGCCCGACATCCTGCTCGCGCGGCGGCCGGCCTGCTCGGTGAGCCCGACCAGGTCGAGCACCTCGTCGACTCCGCGCGGATCGGGGGAGAACGACCCGAAGTGCGCGAGGAGCTCGCGCGGCGTGTACGGGCCCAGGTCCCCGGTGCTCTGCGCCACGATGCCGATCCGTGCACGCCATGATCGTGATGCGGTCAGCGGGTCCTCCCCCAGCACCCGCACCTCGCCGCGATCCGGCTTTCTGATCCCCTCGAGGATCTCGATCGTGGTGCTCTTGCCCGCGCCGTTCGGCCCGAGCAGCGCGTACGTCTCGCCGCGCCCGATCTCGAGGTCGACGCCGTCGAGGATCGGGCGCCCGCCGTACTGCTTGCCGAGGCCGCGCACGGCGATGGCCGGCGCGCTGCCCGTGCGGAGTGTTCCGGTTCTGCTCATGGTTCCAGGATCGCCGCCCGCGCCTCCCGGCGGCAGCGCCCGACCGGCTGATCTTTCGCGGGCCCCGCATCCACCGGTCGGTGGATGGGACTACCTCAGGTTGGCGAGCACGGTGAGCAGCAGATAGATCGCGCCGTACCCGAGCGCGAAGACGAGGCCGGCCCCGATCCCGCGCCGGAGGCGCCGCCCGCCCGCGCCGACGACCGGACCCGAAGCCGATCCGGTCGCGGGCCCCGCGCCGGTCCCGTCCGCGCGCGGCTCCTCGACGCCGCGCACGAGGCGCGCCGCCGGATCCTCCGCGGCGACCCGGTCGTCGCGCCACCGCTCCCACTGCACGATGCGCGCATCGAGCGCCCCGAGCGCGAGCGCGAGCCGATGCCAGTCCGCCGGATCGAATGTCACGAGGTCGCCCCGGGTGCGCAGCACCATGCGGTTGTCGATGAGCTCGACGTCGAAACCGCCGACGTCGTCGATCAGCCAGGCCATCACGTCGGGGGTGAAGAGGTACAGCGCGTCGCGCTCGTAGCCCGCCGGGCAGTACAGCTCGAAATACCGGTCGAAGTCGCCCTCGAGCGACAGGATCTGCGAGCGCGCCGGGGCGGTGTACGCCGAGAGCACGGGCGCGCGATCCTGCCGGGCGCGCAGCCAGATGTTCGGTAGGGGAACCGCCAGCTCGACCTCGCAGATCCCGCTGAACTGCGCGTACCCGTCGTGGCCGGTGCGGCTCGTCAGCACCGAGTTCGCGAGCAGCACCGGGCGGCGCAGCCGGCCGACGAGCACTCGCGAGAGCTCGCGCAGCCCGCTCCGATCGGCGCCCCGCTGCGGCACCAGTCGCATCCCGTTGGCGCGTCCGAAGCGGTCGAGGCGCACGAGGTCGGCGGCCCGGGTCATCCGGCTCCGCCCGGCGGTCGTGAAGACCATCAGGATCCCCGCCGCGAGCAGCATGAGCGACAGTATCGCCGACATGCCGAGCAGCTGCGGCACCGTGTCGCCATCGCCGCTGCGCGCCTGCTGCACCATGCCGAATCCCATGGCGAACAGTCCGACCGGCATCACCACCCAGGCCACGAACGAGAACAGCCCGAATTGGAATCGCCGCGCCGGATCGTCGGCCTCGGGGACCGCGCGGCGCATCGCGACGACCTCGGCGCGCGGCGGCTTCGCGAGCAGCGCACGGGTGTCGAAACGCAGCCCGCCCTCGCGCGCCTCGCCGACCATCTCGGCGCCGGCCCAGTCGGCGGCGAGCACGCGCCGAGGCACCCCGAGCCGTCGTTCCCGCAGCGCGTGGATCCACGCGCCGACCGTCGCCGCGGGCAGCAGCGCCAGCGGCGCGATCCACTGGCCTCGTGACACGAGGGAGAGCGAGAGCGGGATCGCGATGAGACCGGGCACGCCGGCGACGAGCAGGAAGCGCGCCCAGAGCGGGCCCGGCCGCCAGCGGAACAGCGCTGCGCCGAGCACGAGGCCGAGGATCCCCATGAACGCCGTCGCGCCGGTGCCCTCCGGAGCCGCGCCCCAGGCCAGCACCGCGAAGAACAGCACCGCGACCGGCACCGCCGCCCTCCAGGCGATCCTGATGAGCTTCGCTCGATCCATCATCGCCGCCACCCTACCCGGAGGGCACGAGGGGCGCGACCGGGCCGGTCCGGGTCTGTTCGGGTCGCAGGGCTAGGCTGACGAGGTGACCGACCCTCAGAACCGCGCCCCGCAGAGCCGCCCGAGCGCTCCCGCCATCAGCACCGATCCCGCCGCGCACCCGGCGAGCTTCGCCTCCGACAACTGGGCCGGCGCTCACCCCGAGGCACTCGCCGCGCTGGCCGCCGCGAACGTCGGGCACGCGCCCGCGTACGGCGGCGACGCGTGGACGGCCCGGTTCCAGGGTCTCGCGAAGGAGCTGTTCGGCACCTCGGCCCAGGCGTACCCCGTCTTCAACGGCACGGGGGCGAACGTGCTCGCGCTGCAGGCAGCGCTCCCCCGCTGGGGCGCGGTGATCTGCGCGGCGACCGCGCACATCGCCACCGACGAGACCGGAGCTCCCGAGAAGACGGGCGGGCTCAAGCTGCTCACGGTCGAGACGTCCGACGGCAAGCTCACGCCCGAGCTCGTCGCGCAGCAGGCCTGGGGCTGGGGCAACGAGCACCGCGCTGAACCGCTCGCCGTATCGATCTCGCAGTCGACCGAGTTCGGCACCTCGTACTCCGCCGACGAGGTCGCTGCGCTCGCCGCGCAGGCGCACGCCCACGGCATGCTGCTGCACGTCGACGGTTCCCGCCTCGGCAACGCGTCCGCGTATCTGGGCACCTCCCTCGCGGCGACGACCGCCGAGGCCGGCGTCGATCTGCTGAGCCTCGGCGGCACCAAGAACGGCCTGATCGGCGCGGAGGCCGTCATCGTACTGCGGCCGGGCGCGACACCCGGCATGCCGTACCTGCGCAAGATCAACCTGCAGCTCGCGTCGAAGATGCGCTTCGCCTCCGCGCAGCTCCTGGCGCTCTACGAGGGGGACCTCTGGCACCGTTCGGCGGCGCACGCGAACGCGATGGCCGCGCGGCTCGGAGCCGGTATCGCCGCGCTCGGCGCGCAGGATCCGGGTTTCGCGCTCGCGTTCCCGGTCGAGTCGAACGGGGTGTTCGCGCTGCTACCAGCCGAGGCCGCGGCGCGGGCCCGCACGCGCTACGCTTTCTCGGAGTGGCCCGGCCGTCCCGGCCTCTTCCGGCTCATGTGCGCGTGGGACACGACGCCCGAGGACGTCGACGCACTGCTGGCGCTGCTCGCGGGGTAGCTCGCGGGGATCGCCGCGGGAGACCCCGGACGCCGAGAGCGCGACCGCGGGCGTACCCGCTCAGTCGATCGCGATCGTCCGCGTGACGCCCGCCAGCGGGCGCTGCGGCCCGAACTTCGACAGCGCGACCGAGAGCAGGAGCGCGACCGCGATCCCGATGACCGGTGGGATCCCGAAGGAGAACTGGCCCGACACCCACGCCGCGGCGCAGGCGACGACGTACACGCCGAGGTTCACCCAGTTGAAGCGCGGCAGCGCCTCTCCCTCGGGCATCTGCGTGCGCCGCCACCGGGCGAGATAGTCGCCGATGATCACGCCGCCGAGCGGCGGGATGAACGTGCCGAGCAGGCCGAGGTACTGCGGCAGGTGCTGGTGCACGCCGACGAGCGCGAGCACGGTGCCGATGACGGATCCGAAGATCACGAAGCGGGTCTTGCTCGGCCGGTTGAAGAGCTCCGCACCCGCGACGCCGAACGAGTAGGCGGCGTCGGCGTTCGACTTCCACAGGTTGCCGAACAGCAGGAACAAGCCCCAGCCGATCATGCCGAGGTTGAACAGCACGAGCACGAAGTCGCCCTCGCCGAAGGTGATCGCGCCGATCGCGCCGAAGAAGATCATGAGGCCGTTGCCGACGAGGAAGCCGACGACGCAGGCGAGCACCGCCTGGCCGCCGCTGCGGCCGAAGCGGGTCCAGTTGGGGGCCTGCGTGCCCGCCGAGACGAACGTGCCGACGACCGCGGTCACGGCGACCGCGACGGGCATCGATCCGCTCGGGTGGATCGCCGCGAGTCCAGCCCAGCCGCCGACCTCGTCGAGGGAGCGGAACATCACCCAGAAGGCGAGGATCAGGATGAGCGGCGTCGAGATGAGCGACACCCAGTACATGCCGCGGTACCCGTAGACCGCGGTCGCGCACATGAGCGCGCTGACGACGATCATCACTGCGGCCTTCGCGGCGTACGATTCCCAGCCGAACGCCTGCGCGGTCAGCTCGCCGATGGTGCCGACGACGACGCCGTACCAGCCGATCTGCGTGCCGCCGAGCAGCACCGAGGCGAGCTTCGACCCGCGGGTGCCGAGGGTGTACCGCGCCATCACGACCGTGGTGAGGCCGGTGCGGGCGCCGATCCAGCCCAGTACGGCCACGTAGGTGCCGAGCACGGCCGAGCCGAGCGCGATCACGACGAGCAGCTCGCTCAGGCCGAAGGCCTTGCCGAGCGAAGCGCCGGCCAGCATCGTCGGCGTGAAGATCGTGAAGCCGAGCAGCACCACCATGAGCGAGAAGAAGCCCTTGCGCGCGTGCTGCGGCACGGGCGTGACGGGGTAGTCGGGATCGACCGGGGCCGATCCCGCCTGCGCGTCGGTGGTCTGCTGGGTGCCGGTCGAGCCGGCGCTCACGCGCGGGCCTCGCCGGCAGCGCCCTCGAGGTCGGAGGTCTCGACGCCGATGTCTTCCGCCCAGATCTCGGGGCGCTCGCTCATCATGCGGTTCATGAGGCCGATGCACTCGGCGTCGTCGACGACGACGAGCTCGGTGCCCTTCGAGCGCAGCCACTCCTCGGAGGCCTCGAAGCTGCGGTTCTCGCCGATCACGACGCGCGGGATGTCGTAGAGGATCGCGGTGCCCGCGCACATCGTGCAGGGCGACAGGGTCGTGTAGAGCACGCTGTTGCGGTAGACGCTCGCGGGGAGGCGCCCGGCGTTCTCGAGGCAGTCGGTCTCGCCGTGACGGATCGCGCTGCCCATCTGCACCCGCCGGTTGCGCCCGACGGCGAGCACCTCGGGACCGTCGGCGCCGAAGTGCACGAGCGCGGCGCCGATGGGCACGCCGCCCTCGGCCCAGCCGATCCTCGCCTGCTCGATCGCGAGGTCGAGGAATCGGCGGTCGTCGTCATTCAGCTGCATGCATCCCATCGTACCGGCCGCGTCCGCCCCCGCCGGGCGCTCCGACGCGTCCCCGGATGCAGCAGAGCGCGATCACGGCGAAGGCCATGATGACGAAGTTGAACGGGCCCGCGAGCACGAGGAGCGCGTTCTGGGGACCGCTCGCGGCGACGTCGATACCGCCGGTCGAGAGGAAGGTGGTCGGGTCGGTCAGGCCATGGATGATGATCGGCCAGATGAGCGACCCGGTGACCCGCAGCACGAGGTACATCAGCACCCCGAATGCGAACGCGTAGCCGATGGTGAGCAGCACCGTCCCGATCGGCTGCCCGGTCAGCAGGTTGACGGAGTGCAGGAGCGCGAACAGCGCCGAGGAGATCACGGCGACGGCGAGCTCGCCGTGCCCCGCGTCGCGCAGGATCTTGACCGCGATGCCGCGCGTGAGGAGCTCTTCGGTGAAGCCGATGAGCAGGCCCGCGAGGAAGGTCAGCGGCACGACGCCTGCGGCGTACGAGCCGTAGTCGATGCCGATGAGGCGCAGCACGATCGGCAGCAGCAGGATGACGACCGCGATCCACATCCACCGACCGCCGCGGATCGGCTGCCGACCGAACAGCGCGGGGAACCAGCGCAACGAGCCGAGGAACGCCACCAGCAGGATCGCACCGACGACCAGCGGGGCGACGAGCGCGACGAGCACGCTCTGGGCGTTCGCGAACGGGTTCGGATCGACGTCCGCGCCCCAGACCGGGCCGATGAGCAGACCCGCCCCCTCGTAGAGCCCCAGGTAGACGGCGGCGGCCAGCAGCGCCTTCCACCAGCTTCCCCGGTTCCAGAACCCCGCCCAGGCACCGGTTCCGGCGCGCTCCCCCTGCTCGGCCATCGCTCTCCCCTCCGATGCGACCTCGGCGGTGAGCCGCCCGATGCGCTCAGGATAGCGAGCGCACAGGCACCGCGGCGAGCATCTGATTCGCGACGTTCCGCGCGGTTACACCCCGATCCCGCCGAAGGCGAGGCGGGCGGCGATCACGAGCATGGTCACGGCGACCACCCCGTCGAGGATCCGCCACGACTTCGGCGTCGCGAAGAATCGGGTGAGGGCGCGGGCGCCGTAGCCGATCAGGGCGAACCAGACGATGCTCGCGAGCGCCCCGCCGGCCACGAACCACCACTTGCCGGGGTCGCCCTGGGCGTTGCCGATCGACCCCATGAGCACCATCGTGTCGAGGTAGACGTGCGGGTTCAGCCAGGTGATCGCCAGGCAGGCGAGCACGGTGCGGCGCAGGGATCCCCCGCTGCCCTCGCCCGCGACGAGCACCTCGGGCCTGCGGGCGCGCTGGAACGCGGTCCAGGCGTACCAGAGCAGGAACAGCACGCCGCCCCAGCGCACGATCTCGAGCACGAGCGGCGCGCGCTCGACGACGAACCCGATCCCGGCGACGCCGGCGAACTCGAGCACGGCGTCGGTGAGCCCGCAGATGAGCACCACGGGCAGCACGTGCTCGCGGCGGATGCCCTGGCGCAGCACGAACGCGTTCTGCGCGCCGATGGCCATGATGAGCGAGAGGCCGCTGCCGATGCCGACGAGGAAGGGAAGGATCATGGAGTCGACGCTAGGGCCGTGGACGCCCGAGAATCCAATTGAGCGTGCCTCATGATTCTCATGCTGCTTCAGTTCTGCTTAAGATGCCCTCATGGACCTCCCCGTCGAGCACCTGCGTACCTTCGCCGCGATCGTCGACGAGGGCAGCCTCGAGGGGGCGGCACGGCAGCTGCACGTCACGCCTTCGGCCATCAGCCAGCGGCTCAGCGGCATGGAGCGCCGCACCGGGTCCGTGCTGCTGCAGCGCACGCGGCCCATCGCGGTGACCGAGGCCGGCACCGCGGTGCTGCGGGCCGCGCGCCAGTTGGAGCGCATCGTCGACGACGTCGCGCGCGAACTCTCGGGCGGGCCGACGGGCGGCACCGCGATCCCGCTGGTGGTGAACGCCGACTCGCTCGCGACCTGGGTGGTGCCCGCGCTCGCCCGGGCTGCGCGCGAGACCGACGCGCGCTTCGAGGTGCTGCGCGCCGACGAGACCGTCTCGACCGAGCTGCTGCGCCGCGGCGCGGCGATGGCGGGGCTCACGTCGACCAAGGAGGCGGTGCCCGGGTGCAGCTCGACGCGGGTGGTCGTGGATCGCTACCTCGCCGTGGCGGCGCCGGAGTTCGCCGCGGAGCACTTCGCGGGCGGCCTCACCGCCGAGGCGCTGCGGGTGGCGCCGCAGATCGAGTTCGATCGGCACGACGTGTTCCAGCAGCGCTTCATCCGCCGGCACACCCGCGCGCCCCTCAGCCCGCCCCGGCACTTCATCCCGTCGTCGGCCGAGTTCCTGCACGCCATCGAGCTCGGCATGGGCTGGGGCATGGTGCCCGAGCTGCAGTGCCGTGACGCGATCGCCGACGGGCGCGTGGTCGAGCTCGACCCCGGCAGGCCGGTCGCCCTGCCGCTCTACTGGCAGCGCTGGAACCTGCGCTCCCCCGTGCTCGACCGGCTGAGCGCGATCATCGCGGAGGAGGCCGCGGCGGCGCTCGGATCTCAGGCGGGCACCGCACCGGGCACCGCAGGGCCGGCTCGCACCGCCCGATAGCCTGAACCCATGGTCGGGGTGCTCGAGGGATTCGCGCTGATCCTCGGTGTCATCGGCATCGGATACCTGGCGGGCCGCTTCGGCGTGGTGCGCGGCGAGCAGCGGCTCACGCTCAACCGGGTCGCGTTCTTCGTCGCGACGCCCGCGCTCATGTTCACGGTGCTCCACCGGAGCGACATCTCGGTGCTGCGCTCCCCCGTGATCCTCGTCACGACCGTCGCTGCGCTCGTCGTCGCGGCGGCGTTCATCGTGATCTCGCGCGTCTGGTTCCCGCGGGACCTCGCCACGACCACGCTCGCCGCTACGGGCTCCGGCTACGTCAACTCCAACAACCTCGGCCTCCCGGTCGCCGTCTACATCCTCGGCGACGCCGCCTACGTGGCACCGCTCATCATCGTGCAGCTCGCGCTCTACGCGCCCGTGATCCTCTCGATCCTCGATTCGACCCGCACCGGTCGCGCACCGGGGTCGGGCGCTCGTGGGGTGCTGCGCGCCGTCGGCCGCGCGTTCACCAACCCGATCGTGGTCGCCTGCCTCGCAGGCGTCCTGTGCGCGCTGTTCGCCGTACCCGTGCCGAAGCTCGTGCTCGCGCCGCTCGAGATGATCGGCGGCGCCGCGATCCCGATGGTGCTGCTGAGCTTCGGCATCTCGCTGCACGGGCAGCGGGCGCTGCAGCCCGGCACCGGCGTGCGGGTCACGCTGACCGCGACGGCGCTCAAGGTGCTCGCGATGCCGCTCGTCGCGTGGGGGCTCGGCACCGCGATCGGGCTTCCGCCCCACCAGCTCTTCGTCGCGACGGCGATCGCGGCGCTGCCGACCGCGCAGAACGTCTACAACTACGCCGCCACCTACGGGAAGGCCGAGACGATCGTGCGCGACATCGTGTTCGTCACGACGTTCGCCTCGCTGCCCGTCATCGCGCTGATCGCGTGGCTGCTCGGCGACGCTACGCCATGACGAAGCCGGTGATCAGGTAGGCGATGAAGGTGAGCGCTCCGGCGAGACCCGCGTAGGGCAGGATCGCCGTCATCAGGTTGACCGGCTTCACCCCGACGGAGCGCGAGGCGAGGATGATGCCGTCGCCGTACAGGCAGGTGGTCGATCCGAACGCCGCACCCGAGAACACGGCCGCGCCCGCGAGGATCGGATCCACGCCCATCGCGATGGCGAGCGGCAGCACGATCGGGGTGATGACCGCCGCGAGGTCCCAGAACGAGCCGGTCGCGTAGGCGTAGATGCCGCACACGAGGAACACGATCGCGGGGAGCAGCGCGCCCGTCATGAGCGGCTGCGTGACCTCGATCACCCAGTCGACGAGCTTCAGGTCCATGTTCATGTGCTGCACCATGAAGGCGAGCACCGACAGCACCATCACGAACATCATGCTCGCGATGCCCTCGAAGGCCTGGTCGAGCACCTTGCGGAACGTGAGGCGGCGCTGGATCAGCGCGATGACGATCGCCACGACGAGCGCCGCGGCCGATCCCTTGACGATGTCGATACCGCTCGCGATGGTGACGGCGACGAGCGTGGCGATGGGGATCAGGAACGCGAACGGCAGCGGTCGGCTCGGGGCCTCGCCCTGCATCCCCGCCTGCTCGAAGGCGCGCTCCTCGTCGGTGGTGTTGGCGGGCAGAGTGTCGCCCGTCTCGCGCGCCCGGCGCACGTCGGCGCGCAGGGTGCCCACCGCGGGCAGCACGCCCAGGGCGAGCAGCAGGCCGATGATCAGGGCGATCCAGCCGAAGAACACGAACGGCAGGCCCTGGATGTAGGCGCCCATGCCGCTGCCGCCGACGGTCACACCGTCCTTCTCGAGCAGCGCGGCGAAGAACACGGCCCAGGTGGAGAAGGGGATGAGCACGGCGATCGGCGCCGACGTCATCTTGATGATGCTGCCGAGCATGGTGCGCGGCACCCCGTAGCGGTCGGTGACCGACTTCATGGAGGTACCGACCGTGAGCGCGTTCAGGTAGTCATCGATGAACAGCACGATCGTGAGCAGCCAGGTCGCGACGAGCGAGCGGCGGCGCGAGTTCACGAAGCGCTCGGCCCACAGCGCGAAGTCGCGCACGGCGCCGGAGGCGTTGAACACGGCGATCAGCATGCCGAAGAGCGCGACGACGAGCAGCAGCCACTGCACCGTCTCGTCGTTCATCGAGGTGCCGAAGTAGCCGATCCACGAATCGACGAAGCCGAAGCCGCTGAGCAGCAGCGCACCGACGACGGTGCCGCAGAAGAGCGCGAGCAGGGTGCGGCGGGTGAAGACCGACACGAGCAGGATCGTGACGATCGGCAGGAGGGCGAGAGCGGTGTTCTGCATCTGAGGGGTGTTCCGTTCGGGCTACTCGGCGCGCGCGGCCGAGGTCGGGGCGTCGTCGCGGACGCCGGCGAGGTAGGTGGTGGCGACGGGGAGGTTCCGGATCTCGTCGCCGGAGACGAGCGCGGGATCCTCCTCCCAGACCGCGAGATCGGCGTGGGCGCCCTCGCGGATCACGCCGAGGTCGTCGTCGCCCTGCGCGAGGGCGGCGCCGCGGGTGTAGCCGTGGAGCGCCTCGAGCGCGGTGAGGCGCTCCTCGGGCTCGTACACGTGCGCGTCGCGATCGCCGGGCGTGCGGCGCAGCATCGCCCACGCGAGGCCGACGCGGACGTCGAGCTCGGCGATCGGCCAGTCGGAACCGAGCGCGAGCGGGGCGCCGGCGCGCAGCACCGATCCCGCGTTCCACGCCTGCTTCGCGCGCTCCGGGCCGAGGCGCTCCGACCAGGCATCGCTGCCGTCGGGGATCCGCCACTGCATGTGCATGAGCTGCATCGACGCCGTGACGCCCGTGGCGGCGAGGCGCGCGATGTCGCGGGGGTCGAGGCATTCGAGGTGCTCGATCCGATGCGTCGGTCGGCCCGCGGCACGCAGCCCCGCCGCCTCGTAGGCCGAGATCGTCTCGCCCACGGCACGGTCGCCGATCGCGTGCGTCGCGATCTGGAATCCGGCCGCGGTGAACTCGGCGACCGTGCGCACGAACGCGTCGTGGTCGGCCCAGAACGGGGTCGTGCCCTCGCCGTGGGTGTCGGGCTCGTAGAGCCAGCCGGTGCCCGAGTCGATCACGCCGTCGGCGTAGAGCTTGATCATGCCGCCGCGCCAGCGGTCGCCGCCGCGGTCGCGCTGGGCCATGAGGCGGGCCCGTTCCTCGGCGTCGGCCGCGGGCTTCACGTCGACCGCGCTCACGATCCGCACCGGCAGTCCCGATCCGGTCGTGTCGAGCGCCTCGAGCAGGTCGAGGGTGCCGGTGTTGCCGTCCATGATCGCGCCGCCGGTGAGGCCCGAGCGGCGCATGAGCGCGAGGGTGTGCCGCGCGGTGTCGAGCGTCTCCTCGCGGCTCGGCTTCGGGATCACGGCCAGCACGTCGGCGTAGGCGCTCTCCTCGCGCAGCTCGCCCGTGGGGCGACCGTCGGCGTCGACCACGATCTCGGAAGTGTCGTCGAAGGTGCGGGCGCCCGTGATGCCGGCGGCGGCGAGGCCCGCGGTGTTGACCAGGGCGGTGTGCACGTCGAAGAAGTAGAGCAGGGCGGGCACGTCGCCGAGCGCCTCGTCGATGGTCGCCGCGGCGATGCGCACGCCCTCGAAGGCGGCGTAGTCCAGGTTCCAGGCGCGCACCCAGCCGCCGACGGTCTCGCGCCGTACGCGCGCGGCTTCTTCGCGCAGCCGATCGAGCACGACTCGCAGGTCGGTGAGGCCGCCGAGGTCGACGCCCTGCACGATGTCCACGCCCTGGATCGGGTGCAGGTGCGCGTCGATGAGGCCGGGCGTGATGGTGCGACCGGCCGCGTCGTCGATGCGGGTGCCCGCACCCCGGAACGCCTCCCGAACCGCGTCGGCGGCGCCGACGCCGACGATCCGGCCGTCGGCGATCGCGATGGATCGGGGAGTTCCCCCGTCGAGGTCGCCCGGCAGCATGGTGCGCACGCGCGCACCCTCGATGATGATGTCCGCAGTCCTCGTCGACACGTCTCTCCTCGCCCGTCGTCGCGTGAGCGGCGTCGCGGTCCGCTTCGCCGGGATTAATTTACGATGATTCAATTAATTGTGCAAGCGGGAGCCGCCGCTCCCGCTGCACGGATCTGGGAGGATCGAGGGCATGAGCGAATCGGAGGGCCCCACGCGCCGCGTCGGCCGACCGCGCACCGCCGTGCTCTCGCACGAGCGAATCCTGGAGGCGGCCTTCGAGCTGGCCGACGCCAACGGGCCCGAGTTCTCGCTCGCGTCCCTCGCCCGCAGGCTCGGCGTGCAGCCCTCCGCCCTGCACCACTACTTCCCCACCAAGGCCGCGCTCATCGCCGCCATGCGCGGCCAGATCACCCTGCGCCTCGGCACCCACGGTTTCGACGAGCAGCCCTGGTACGAGGCGATCCTGCCGTGGGCGCGCGCCTCGATCGAGGCCTTCGGCCGGCACCCGGGCCTCATCGCCGCCCTCGCCACCCTGCCGATCGACGGCGAGCCCGAATCCATCGCGGACTACGAGCGGATCGTCGCCGCGCTCGAGCGCGACGGCTACCCGTCCGACCTGATCGTGCCCGCGCTCGTCGCCCTCGAATCCTTCATCATCGGTTCGGCGCTCGACGGCCTCACACCGCCCGACAACCTGCGCCCGGTGCACGAGCCCGAGCGCTCCCCGGCGCTGCTGCGCACCGAGGCGGCAGCGCGCGCGGCGGCCTCGGCGGCGGGGATCACCCCCGCGCAGCGCACCTTTGAGTTCGGTCTCCGAGCGCTCGTGGCGGGCCTCCGCGCCGTCGGCGATGCAGGCGCCGAGCCCCGCACCACCGACGCGGACGCGCCGGCGTCCCGGGGAATTTCCGGGTAATCCTCCGTCATAGACGGGAATAGCGCGCCGGAATGGGGTGTTCTGTTCTTCCGGCGCCGATGAAGCCGCGCCCCGGACCACGGGCGGCGCAGCCGCGTCGCATGCGATCCGCCCACCCGATCCCGCTTGGAGACCTCATGACCCCGCGTACCGCAGAGACCAGCGCCCCCGTGCTCGACACCATCGCCGAACGCTGGAGCCCCCGCTCCTTCGTCGTCGACCACGCACTCCCCGAGGGCGCGCTGCGCGGCGCGCTCGAGGCCGCCCGCTGGGCGCCGAGCGCGAGCAACACCCAGCCGTGGCGCTTCATCGTCGCCCGCCGCGGCAGCGAGAGCTTCGAGAAGATCCGCGAGAACCTGATGGGCTTCAACCAGGCCTGGGCCGGCTCCGCATCGGCGCTGATCGTGAACATCGCCGAGACCGTGACCGCCGAGGGCGACGAGCGCCCCTGGGCCGTCTACGACCTCGGCCAGGCCGTGGCGCACTTCGCCGTGCAGGCGCACAGCGAGGGCCTCCACGTGCACCAGATGGGCGGCTTCGACCGCGATGGGATCCGCGCGGCCTTCGACCTGCCCGAGCGCCTGCAGCCGATCTCCGTCGCCGCCGTCGGCCAGCTCGCCGATCCCGAGCAGCTGCCCGAGCCGCTGCGCGAGCGCGAGGTCGCCCCGCGCCAGCGCATCGAGCTCGACGAGCTCGTGATCCGCAACGACTGATCGCGCGTCGTCGAACGGGGTCGTACCGGCTGCGCCGGTGCGGCCCCGTTTTCGTTCTGCGAGTGCCGCGCTGCGGCGGCCGTCAGTCGTCGGTGTCGGCCGTGAATACGTCGTCGCCGTCGCTGAGCCGCAGCGCAGTGATGAGCTCGCTCGCGTGCGAGGTCGACAGGATCACCCGGGCGAAGTCGTCGTACTCGGCGACCCAGCCGGGCTCGGTCTCGGCTCCGTCCGGCGCGTCGAGGTCGATCACGATCGCCGGACGCCCGCTACGCGCCACGACGAAGTCGCGGCCGCCGAGGCTGCGCCAGGTGCCGAGCGCGAGACGTCGCGGCAGGTGGGCGCCGAACGCGCGGACACCGCGCAGCCACACCCACGGGTCATCGGTGATGACCGCCGACGTGATCGCCTCGCGGCTGATCACCACGTCGCGCCGACGCAACGCCAGCGCCCGCTCGGACGCCGTCAGACGGACGACCACGCGGTCCGGGTGCACCTCGATTCTCGCCATGGCTTCGAGTCTGCCCCGGATTCCGCCCGAAGGCCAGGGGGCGCGCAGCGCAGCGGGAGAACCGAGCCCGTCGACACCCTAGGCGCCCGGCAGTTCGAGGTGCAGGATCGGGTACGGGCGTCCGTCGCCGTCGAGCTCGCTGCGCCCGACCTGCACGAAGCCCCGGCTCCGGTAGAAACCGTGCGCAGCAGGGTTCTGCTCGTTCACGTCGACGCGGCGCACCCCCTGCTCGGCGAGCACGTGCGCGAGCAGGGCGCTGCCGACCCCCGCACCGCGCGCCGCGTCGTCGACGAAGAGCATCTCGAGCCCACCGTCGAGCGTGCCCGCGAATCCGACCGGGCGGCCGTCCCGCTCGGCGACCGTCAGCGCGACGGCCGGGAAGTAGTCGGATGCGAGCGCCTGCTCGATCCGTGCGAAGTCCGCATCGTCGAGGAAGTTGTGCGTCGCTCGGACCGCGCTGCGCCAGATCGCGACGAGCGCTGGGTACTCGGCGGGGCCGTGATCGGGACGGATCTCGAGGGCAGCGGACGAATCGGACACGGGACGATCCTGGCCGGTTTCGAAGGGCGCGTCAAACCCGGCGCCGAGCCGTGATGCGACTCAGTCGAGCATGTCGCTCTGATCGATGACGGACTCGACCGTCTCGATCAGGGCGCGCTTGAGCTCCGAGCGCTCGTGCGCCGGATTGTGCAGCAGGCCCGCGGCGATCGCCTCGGGATGCGTATGCGGGCCGACGCAGGCCACGATCGTATCCTCCGGCAGGTTCGGGAACTGCTCCGCGACCTCGCGGGCGATCTTCGCCGACGCGACGAGCAGGGCGTTGATGCGACCGGACTCCACGTCCTCGCGCGTGTGCACGGACGCCGGGATGCCGATGGTGCGGAACGCCACCACCTGGGTGACGTCGTGACCGCGGCCGATGAGGCCCTCGGTCAGCACCGGCTTCGCGACGTCGGAGCGCAGGGTCAGCACGCGCAGCACGTCGCCCTCGTCGATCTCGGGCCACACCTCGAGCAGGCCGGCGGTGGTGTTGTTCTCCTCGCTCGGCGTGCGGCTCACCTGGTAGCCGGCATGCTCGAACGCGGCGGCCGTCGCCTCGCCGACCACGGCGACGCGCGTGCTCGCGGGGATGACGGTGTGGTGGTACGCCAGCACATCGACCACGGTCGAGCTGGTCGCGGTGATCCAGTCGTAGTGGCCTGCTTCGAGGAGCTTCAGCGCCTCGACGAGCTTCTCCTCCTCGCTCGTGTGAGCGAAGTCCACGAGCGGAGCGACCACGGGGCTCGCGCCCTGCTCTCGGAGCGCCCGAGCGACCAGGTCACCCCACGTTCCACCGCGGGGGACGAGCACTCGGAGTCCGCTGAGCGGTTTCGCATCAGACGTCATACGCTCCACTCACTCCGAACAAACCTTCTGGCCCCCTCCTGAAGCCGGCCCCGAAAGACCGACCGCGCGCCCCTATTCTTACCCCGGCTCGACCGGAAGGCAAAACCGAGCGGTTCCGAACCCCGAACGCAATGCAAACGTGATCCGGGGCGGTTGACGGTGCCGCGACCCCGCGGCTACCTTACGCCGACCGGAATCAGCGCAGCGACTTCGAGATCGCCTTGGCCACGCCCCACACCGCGAGGCCCGCCACCGCGGCGACCGCCGCGACGCCCGCGACGAACACGAGCGGACGCTCCCGCCGTTCCTCCGCGATGCGGACCTTGGCGCGCTCCGCCGCATCGTCGATGCGCTGCGCGTAGTCGAGACGGTCGCGCAGCTGCGCGAGCGTCGTGTACAGCTCCTCGCGCGCGACCGCGGCCTCCTCGATCCCGGGGTGCTGCTTCTCGCTCATCGCCAGTTCCCTTCTTCGCCGGGCTTCGGCATCGACGGCGCTCGGGGCGCACGATCGGTCTGCGGCGCCTGCGGCGCGGCTGACGCGTTGAATCGGACCTCGCTCATGGCACCGAGATCCTCCTCGACCCGACCGATCGCATCCTCGGGCACGGGGATCCCCCGTTTGATGAGCGCGATGCCCGCGAAGATCGCGGCCGCGGCGAGCAGCACGAGGCCGACACCGACGACGAGCGCCGAGAGCCAGACCGGCCAGACGGTCGCGATGCCGGCGATCGCCGCAGCGACGAACGCCGCAATGGCCCAGAAGAGGAAGAAGAGCGCCACGACGATCGCGAGCGCACCGATGCCGCCGCGCTTCGCCTTCTGCGCGATCTCCCGCTTCGCATTCTCGTACTCGAGCCGCGCCAGCGTGACCACCTGCTGCGGCAGCTTGGCCAGCAGTTCGAAGGTGCCGGCCTGGTCGCTGCGGCGGCCCATCACTCGCCCTGCCCCGCGTTGCTGCGCTTCGTGCTCTTCGACCCGGAGCTCCTCGACGTGGAGCCCTTCGACGACGCCCCATTGGACGACGAGCTCTTCGACGCGGAGCTCTTCGCGGGCGAGCTCCCGGACTTCTTCGGCGTGGGAGCCGTGGTCCGCTTCTCGGCCGGAGCGGCTTCCTCCGCCCGCGCAGCCGAACGCTCGGAAGCGGTTCGCGGCTGCGCACCGCCCGCGGCTGCGCGCCCGACGCTGCTGAACACGTCGGCCACGACGCGGCGGGCGAAGAGCTTCGCCTCTTCCGCGCGCTCGTCGACGGCGCCGCGCACCATCTCGACGCCGCGCTGCACCGGGGGCGTGTTCCACACGGTCTGGGCCCCGCGCTTGATCTGCTCGTAGCGTTCGCGCCCGGCGCGCGTGCCGAGCACGTAGCCCACAGCAGCTCCGAGGACGAATGCGATCTTGCCCTTCACGATTTCCTCCAGACTTCGGTGCCGGCGCACCGGGTCACTGGCTCAGCCTAGCGCCGATTCACTCGGAGCCATATTCCGATTTCGAGATATGGCCGGGAATCGCCCGCGTCATACCTCCGAATCCGGTCACTCCGCCGCTCTCAGTCGGAGATTCCGGTCAGTCGACGCCGCAGAGCGGTCGCCTCGCGGTCCGCGTCCGCGAAGGCTCGGGCGAGGTCGCCGCCGACCAGACGGGCACCGACCGCGATCCGCTCGGACTCCTCCGCGCGCCAGGCGGTGAGCTCGGCGTCGACGCCATCCCGCTCGGCCGCCGTCGCGAACCCCGCGACGTCGCGTCGCAGCCGCCATTCAGCGCCTGGCGCGCGTTCGACTCCGGATTCCGCGAGCACCGTGTCCAATCGGCGGACGAGCTCGACTGCTTCGACCGCGCCGCCATCCGAACCGACCCGGGGGCCCGTGAGCTGCGCATTCCAGCCGCTCGCGCTCGCAGCGCTCGCCGAGAGCCGCACCGACCACGGCTCCCCCGCGAGCTCGATCAGCAGCAGACCGCCCGCCTCCCGCGCGTCCGAGCTCGGCACGACGGCGAACGGATCCTGAATGCCGATTTCGGCATGCACCCGCTCCGCCGCGGCCGACGGCAGAGCCGAGTGGGCGGCGCCGGCCTGATCCTCGACACGGATCGCAGGACCGGCCGCCGTCTCCGACGGCGTCTCGCCCTCGCTCCAGGCAGCTCGGTCGCCGACGTCGATCACCAAGCCTCGAGCGTGTGTCAACGCTCCGCTCGCGCGCTCGATCTCCCACCCGGCATCGCCCTCGCGAGCGACCACGGCGGCGTCATCGGACAGGACGACGGCGTAGAGCGAGAGACGTTCGAGCAGTGCAGCGCGCGCGGAGAGCCAGCCGCCGGTCGGGGCGGTCTCGGTTTCACGTGCAACATTCCGATCCGCGTATGCGAGCGCCGCACCGGTGAGCGATCCTGCACGGGTGAGCAGCTCGTTCAGGCCCGGAGCCGCGACGGACGTGTCGACGGCGTCGGCGCGCACGCCGTAGCGCTCCACCACCGCGGGCTCGACGAGCCGGGACAGGGCGGTCACCCCGATCCGCGCCCGTACGAGCTTTCCTAGGGCGCGCGTCTTCCCGACGGTCAGCACCGGAGTCACCCGATCGAGCCAGGCGCGGAACGCACCGCCCCCTCCGAGGAGCCGCTGCACCTCTCGGGCAAGCGGCTGCGCGGGGATCCCGAGCACCTCGGGCTCGGCTTGGCGCGACCAAGTACCACCGGGAGCGCGCAGCATCGGCGCGGTCCGCGGGGAGGAGGTCGCCTCGGCTCCGGCGAATCCGGAATGCCCGGGCGAGACCGGTGCGGCGATGCGAGCGAGGGCCGCGGCGATCACGCCGTCCGGGTCTCTCTCGGGGCGGTCGGGCCAGACGTCGCCCGGCGCGACCACGAGTTCGACAGTGAGGCCGACTTCGGCGAGATCGAGCGCGGCGAGCATGGCGCTCGGGCCGGATCCGGTGACGAGCACGTCAGGCACGGGGAGCTCCTTCGTCGGGGTTCTGCACGGGCGCGTCCGAGGGCTCGGTCGGAGGGACGGGAGCGACCGGCTCGGCCTGGAGCGCGACCGGCCGCCGCTCGATCACGTAGTCGATACGGGTGCGCGGACGTCCCGCCCGGCGGCAGGAGCGATCGGCGAGCCAGGCGTAGACGACGAGTACGATGGCCTGCGGGATCAGCGCGATCGGTCCCGAACCGGAGACCTCCTGCCCCGTAGACCCGCCGAAGCCGCCGAGCATGAACCCGAACGCGGCGATGTTGTTCACCACGTGCAGGCTGATCCCGGCTTCCAGCCCGCCCATGCGCCAGGTGAGCCAGCCGGCGGTCAGGCCGATCATGCCGACCGCGAGCAGGCCCCAGATGTCGTAGATGTGCATCGAGGCGAACGCGAGGCTGGACCCCACGATCGCGAAGGCGGGGTGCCGGAGCCAGGATCCGATGATCTGCATGAGCGCACCGCGGAACACGAGTTCCTCTGCCGCGCATTGCACGGGCACGAGCACGACGATGAGGAGCGCCGACCACAGCAGCGCGGTCGGGTCGAGCCCCCTCGCGGGCACCATCGACGCGAGCTCGCCCGTGCCCGCGAATTCGAGCGCGAAGCCGAGTAGGTTCTGCGCAGCCACCACCGCGAACGCGAGCAGCAGGGTGCGCCCGATGAGCCCCCACCGGATCCGCAGCTCCACCGACCAGGCGCGCCCGAACGGGCCGAGGCCCAGGCTCTTCATGCTCACCCAGACGACGGGGATCATGAGGATCACCGTGGTCAGCGCGAGCAGCATCGAGAGCGGATTCTGGGTGTCCGGGATCAGGAAGCGTTCCATCTCCTGCTGGGAGGGCAGGCTGTCGCCCCCCTGCGCGGCGAGCGCGATCCCGAGCCCCAGACCGATCAGGATCTGCAGGCTGAAGTAGATCGCGCCGCCGAGCAGGAGCGCGACGAGCGGCTTCCACCAGCTGAAGCGGGGCGTGCCCCGCAGCAGCCGGTGGAACGGCAGCGGTTCCGTCGGGACCCAGTGCTCCTCGACCTGCTGCGCCCAGGCCCAGACGGGTTGCTGCGGCGCCCGATCCTGCTGGGGAAGGGCGGGATCCGTGGCGCTCATGGTGTGCTCCTTATGCGCCGCGCAGTCGCTCGGCGAGGTAGGCGTGCAGCTCGGCGCGCGGAACGCGCGTCTGCTGCATGGTGTCGCGCTCGCGCACGGTCACCGCGTCGTCGTCGAGCGAGTCGAAGTCGACCGTGACGCAGAACGGGGTGCCGATCTCGTCCTGGCGACGGTAGCGGCGGCCGATGGCGCCCGAGTCGTCGAACTCGATGTTCCAGTCGTCGCGCAGGTCCGCGGCGATCTGGCGCGCGAGCGGCGAGAGCTTCTCGTTGCGGCTCAGCGGCAGCACGGCGGCCTTGACCGGCGCGAGGCGCGGATCGAGCGCCAGCAGGGTGCGGGTATCGGTGCCGCCCTTGGCGTTCGGCACTTCCTCTTCGCGGTAGGAGTCGACGAGGAAGGCCATGAGCGAGCGTGTGAGGCCCGCCGCCGGCTCGATCACGTACGGGGTCCAGCGCTCGTTCTTCGTCTGGTCGAAGTAGGAGAGGTCCTTGCCCGAGTGCTTCGAGTGAGTCGACAGGTCGAAGTCGGTGCGGTTGGCGATGCCCTCGAGCTCGCCCCACTCGCCGCCGGTGAAGCCGAAGCGGTACTCGATGTCGGCGGTGCGCTTCGAGTAGTGGGAGAGCTTCTCCTTCGGGTGCTCGTAGAAGCGCAGGTTCTCGGGATCGATGCCGAGGCCGACGTACCACGCCATGCGCTCGTTCATCCAGTACTCCTGCCAGTCCTCGTCGGTGCCCGGCTCGACGAAGAACTCCATCTCCATCTGCTCGAACTCGCGGGTGCGGAAGATGAAGTTGCCCGGCGTGATCTCGTTGCGGAAGCTCTTGCCGATCTGCCCGATGCCGAAGGGGGGCTTCATGCGCGCCGACTGCAGCACGTTCGCGAAGTTCACGAAAATGCCCTGCGCCGTCTCGGGGCGCAGGTAGTGCATGCCGGCCTCGTCGTCGACGGGACCGAGGTAGGTCTTGAGCAGGCCCGAGAAAGCGCGAGGCTCGGTCCACTGACCACGGGTACCGCAATTGGTGCACACGATCTCGGCGAGGCCGCCCTCGGGTGCGCGGCCCTTCTTCTCTTCGAACTCCTCGATGAGGTGGTCCTCGCGGTAGCGCTTGTGGCACTGGAGGCACTCCACGAGCGGGTCGCTGAAGACCTCGACGTGGCCCGAGGCCTCCCAGACCTGCTTGGGGAGGATGACGCTCGAGTCGATGCCGACCACGTCGTCGCGCTTCTGCACCATGGCCTTCCACCACTGGCGCTTGATGTTCTCCTTCAGCGCGGTGCCGAGGGGGCCGTAATCCCATGCGGAACGGGAACCGCCGTAGATCTCACCCGCCTGGAACACGAAGCCGCGGTGGCGGGCGAGCGAGATGACCTTATCGAGGCGGGACTGTTCAGCCATGTGTGGAATCACTCCAAGGGGCAAGCGGGGATCTTGGGCACGTGCGCGCTCACGCGGGGCGCAACAGTTCCAGTCTAGTGCCGCGGTCAGACGCTACCCTGATGCGATGGGAAACCCTGCACCGGAGCCGGAAACGCCCGGACCCGCCTCCGCGCCGCGCGCGCCACTGCCGTCGTCGGTCGCGCTGCTACTCGGCCTCGCCGCGAGCGTCGTGGTGCTCGCGGGGCTCTATTTCGCGAGCGAGCTCTTCGGACCGCTCGCCCTCGCCGCCGTCATCGTGATCATCTGCCACCCCCTGCGCGGGCCGCTCGAGCGCTGGGGCTGGCCGCGCTGGGCCGCGACCACCGCGGTGATCGCCGTCGCCTGGGCCGTGCTGCTCGCGATGGCGCTCCTGCTGACCTTCGCCGGGATCGAGTTCTCCAAGCTGGTGGTCACCTACGCCGAGAAGCTGTACAGCACCACCGACGAGGTCATCGCCTGGCTCGCGACGTTCGGCCTCGACCAGCAGGCCTCGTCGGCGCTGTCGTCGATCATGACCCCGTCGGCGCTGCTCGGCTTCGCGACCTCCATCGGCAGCAGCACCCTCAGCGTCATCACGGCGCTGTTCTTCATCTTCGCGTACGTCATCTTCATGGCTGCCGACGCGTCCCGCTACCGCCGGGCGACGACGCAGTTCGGATCGAGCGCGCGACCGGCGATGGCCCGCTTCGCGCACTTCAACGACTCGGTGCGCCGCTACTACGTCGTCAACGCCGCGTTCGGTCTGGTCGTCGCCGTGGTCGACGGGCTCGCGCTCTGGGCCATGGGCGTTCCCGGGGCGCTCGTCTGGGCGATCCTGTCGTTCGTCACCAACTTCGTGCCGAACATCGGCTTCGTGCTCGGGCTCATCCCTCCGGCCCTGCTCGCCCTCGTCGTCGGCGGGTGGCCGCTCATGCTCGGCGTGATCGCCGTGTACTGCGTCGCGAACGTGGTGCTGCAGGTGCTGATCCAGCCGAAGTTCGTCAGCGACGCGGTCAACCTGAGCCTCACGCTGAGCTTCTTCTCGGTCCTGTTCTGGACCTTCGTCATCGGCCCGCTCGGCGCGATCCTCTCGATCCCGCTCACGCTGCTCGTGCGCGCGCTCGTGCTCGAGCGAGATCCGAACGCGCGCTGGCTGCGCTGGCTGTCGGGCGACTCCTCGGTGTCTGAGCGGGGCACCTCGACGCCGCCGGGGATCACCGGCTAGTTCCCGTGCCCGCGGGCGCGGGCACGGGCGCCAAGCGCCGGCGAGCACCCGGCACGCACGACGGATGGCCGGGGCGCGATCGCGCCCCGGCCATCCGTCGTTCAGGTTCTAGGCGAACCGGACGATCGAGCTCGGTCGGCCATCGAGGTAGGCGCTCGCGACCACCGTCTGGTTGCCCGCGTAGCCGCTGTGGATCGCCTTGCCGTTGCCGATGTACATGGCGACGTGGCGTCCCTCCCAGATCATGACATCGCCCGGCTGCAGGCCGGAGACGCGCTTGCCGCCGACCCCGACGTACTCGGCGGATCGGGTGCCCAGGTCGCCGACGCGCTTGCCGCTGGCGCGGAGCGCACGCTCGATGAGCGCGGTGCAATCCTGGCGAGCACCCAGCTGGGCGTAGGCGCTGCGCACCATGGTGGCGGGACGATCGAGCCGGGCCGTGTAGGAGGCTCGCGTCGAAGTCGCAGAAGAGGCGTAGGTGCCGTTGCCCCAGTAGGCGCGGTAGATCACGGTGACCCGCTTACCGGCCATGCCGGGCGTGACGTTGAGCTTCGCTCCGCCGCTGTAGCGCTTGCCGTTGAGGTACCAGGTATAGGAACTCTTGACCGCGAGGCCCGCGGGCTTCTTCACGGTCGCCGCAGCGGTCAGGCTCTTGCCGGACTTCGCCCAGCCGGTCACCCGCATCTTGGCAGTGACCTTCGCGGTCTGCTTGACCACCTTGGCGGTCGCGGCGGACTTCGCCGTCTCGCGGGTACCGGCGACGTACGCGCCGCTCTCCGCCCAGCCGAGGCTCGCGCTCGCGGTGATCCGCTTCTGGAAGTCGGCGGGCTTCACGGTGTACGCGGCACCGGTCGCGACCTTCTTGCCGTCGGCGTACCAGGTGTAGCCGGTGGCCTTCGCGGCGACACCGGCCGGCCCGGTGACGCCCGACGCCGCTGCGGTCAGCTTCTTGCCGATCACGGCCGCACCGGAGATCTTCACGACGGCGGAAGCCGTCGCGGCCTGCTTCACGGGAACACCGGTCGGCGACACGGCCGAGGCGCTGCCGGCGGCGAAGGCGTCGGTCGCGGGCCAGGCGACGGCCGCAGATGCGGTGATGGTCTTGCCGAGATCCTCGGGACGCACGGTGTACCGCGCACCCGTCGCGACCTCGGTGCCGTCCACGAGCCAGGCGAAGGTCGTCGCGGGGGTCACGCCCTCCGGCGCCACGGTGGCATCCCGAGCCTCGAGCTCGCTGCCGACGAGCGCGACCCGCGCGTCCGTCTGCTTCGCCGCATCGAGGATCCGGACGGTCGCGGTGACCGCGGCCTCTCCGGGCGCCGTCTCGGGCGTCTCGGGGGCGGGCACCGGCTCAGGAGCGGGAGTCTCGGGAGACGGGGTCTCGACCGGGACCGGAGCCGGGACTACCGGCGTCTCGGCCGGGACCGGCTGCTCGGCCGGCGCGGGGGACTCGGGCTGCGGTGACGGCTGGGGCTGCTGCGCCTCAGCGGAGACGGCGGGTGCCGGGTCCTGCGGGGCCTCGTCTGCGAACGCACCCGCAGCGGGGGCGAGCACGAGTGCTCCGACGCACAGAGCAACGACCGTCTTCTGGAACCGCAAACAACCCTCATAACCTTGACGACAGGGACCGGCCCTCGCGGGCCGCGGATCATGCTAGGCACAAGATGTGCGATCCCGCCAGTCGGACAACCACAAGATGCGGGACGCGCTCGCGCCAGATCCGCTCCAGCACTGGGATCCCCGGCCGTTATGGTTCTGTGATCTTTTTTTTCGAAGCCGGGCTATGAACCAGCTGAATGCGCAGTATGCGGGTCCGGTTCCGGCCGGCCCTCAGCCGCCCAGAACCAGGTTCTCGGGCTGCTCCCCGGCCTGCATCCGAGCGATCTGCCGACGGATCAGATCCACCACCCGCGGGAGCATCGCCGTCGAGTCGCCACCGGCGTGCGGGGTGATGAGCGCGTTCGCGCAGGACCACAGCGGATGGTCCGCGGGGAGCGGCTCGGGATCCGTCACGTCGAGCGCTGCGCGCAGCCGCCCGGATTCGAGCTCCCGCACCAGCGCCGCCGTGTCGACGACCCGCCCGCGGGCGACGTTCACGAGCAGTGCGCCGTCGGGCATGGTGGCGAGCGCCGCCGCGTCGATGAGCCCGGTCGTCTCGGGCGTCAGCGGCACCGCGAGGATCACGATCTCGGCCTCGGCGAGGCTCTCGGCGAGGCTCTCGAAGCCGCGCACCTCGACCGGTTTTCCCGAGAGGTCCCGGTCCTGCCTGGCCGTGCGGGCGAGGCGGGTGACGTGCGTCTCGAAACCGGCGAGCCGGGCGTCGATGGCCTTGCCGACGCCGCCGTAGCCGACGATCAGCACGCGGCGGTCGGCGACGCTCGGGAAGGTGCGCAGGTCCCACCTGCGCGCGTCGCCGTCGCGCACGAACTCCGGGATTCCGCGCTGCGCCGCGAGCAGGAGTGCGAGGGCGAGCTCGGCGGTGGACGCCTCGTGCACGGTCGCGGCGTTCGCGAGCGGAATCCCCGCGGGGAGGTGCGCGTCGACGCCGTTGAAGCCGATCGACTGCCACTGCACGAGCCCGACGCTCGTGCCTTGGAGCCGCTCGAGCAGTTCCGCTCCGCCCCAGTAGGGAGGAACGACGATGTCGAGGTGCTCCCTGGGCGCGGGCCCGTCGAGTTCCCAGGCGACCCATTCGACGCCGGGGAGCTCGCCGAGCTCCTCGAGCAGGCCTTCGTCGGGCAGGGAGACGACCAGATCACGCATGCTTCCCACCCTATGCCGAGAGCGGCCTCAGGATGCGTCGCGATACGCCGCGACCCGCGCCTCGACGCCCGCGATCAGCAGGTCGAGGCCGCGGTCGAAGACGAGCCGGTTGCGCACGGCCCCGGACGGGTGGCCGGGGATCAGTTCGGCGAGCTTGCCCGTGGCGCCCTCGACGCCGAGGACGTTGTCGGGCGAGAGCGCATCGAGCGCCGCACCGAACGAGAACGCATCGATCACCTCGATGGTCGTGAGGATCTCGCCGTCGGGCAGGCCGGCCTCTGCGAGGGCATCGGCGAGAGTGCTGTAGACGCGCAGCACATCGGGTTCGTCGACGACGACGGTCATCATGTGCTGCAGGACGCGCGGATGCGCGGCGTACATGCGCCAGGTGCGCTCGACCTCGCCGCGGATCCGCTGCACCCAGTCGCCGGCCGCGGGTCCCGCCGGTACGTATTCGGAGACGAGGACCTGACGCATCGCGTGGATGACGCCGTCCCGCCCCGAGACGTGGTGGTACAGGGACGAGACGCTGACCCCGAGGCGGCGCGCGAGCGGGACGAGCTGCAGCTCATTGCCCGATTCGACGTACTCGATCGCGGCCCGGCCGATGATCTCGCGACTGAGGATCGCGGTGCGGGGTCTCGCCACGTCGTTCCTCCTCCGGTTCCTGCTTGACAGATCCTTTCACACGGGGGAGCATGTCTTCGCTAACCGAAACGGTTTCGGTTAGTTCTCCACGACTCGGCAGAGCCGCCGAAGAAGAGAGTCACCGTGAGCTCCTCCGCCACCGCCGAACCGCGTCTCCCCCTCACCCTCAGGAACGGGAGCGCGACCTTCCTCATCGCGCTCGCGAGCCTGATGATGGCGAACCTCGCCCCCTTCGTCATCTCCGCGCTCCAGGGGCTCGGCTTCGACGTCATCACGAGCGGCAACATCCTCACCTGGGCGCTCTTCGCCTCGGCCGTCGTCGGCCTCGCGACCTCCCGCCTCGCCGCCGGCCCGCACCGCCGCCGGCTGGCCGTCGCGGGGCTCGCCCTCGCCGCCATCGCGTTCGCCGTCGCGGCGCTGGTGCCCGAGCCCGCCGCCGCGGTCACGGGCCTGATCGTCGGCGGCGCCGGCGTGGGCGCGGCCATCTCGACCTCGGGTGCGGCCATCGCCGCACTGCGCAACCCCAACCGGGTCTCCGCGGCGAGCGGCCTCGTCAACCGAGTGCTCGTCACCATCATCCTCGCCGTGATCCCCGTCATCGGGATCGCGCAGATCAGCGTCTTCGGCGCGCTCGCCCTCATCTCCGTCGTCGCGCTCGCGCTGACCTCCTGGCTGCCCGATGCCCCTGAGCACGCCGAGCCGGTCGACGTCACCGCCTCGCTCAAGATCGCCGAGCCCCGGCGCATCACCATCGCCGGCATCGCGATCCTCGTGATCTTCGCCGTCTGGGGCACCAGCGAGGACGCGATCTGGACCATGGCACCGGTGCTCGGCGGCGCCGTCGGCGTCGGCGAGCGGGCCATGGGCTTCACGCTCAGCCTCGCCGCGGCCGGCGGCATCGTCGGCATGCTCGTCGTCACGGTGTTCGGGAACCGGATGGGCCGTGCGATCCCCCTCATGATCGCCCTCGCGATCGGCGGCGCGCTCAAGATCTGGATCGGCTTCGCCGAGGATCCCGCGCTGCTATCCGGCCTCATCATCGCCATCAACTCGATCTACGCGTTCGCGTTCTCGCTCTTCATCGCCACCGCCGCGGGCCTCGACGCCCGCGGCCGCTGGTCGGGCCCGATCATCGGCGCCTATCTCGTGGGTTCCAGCTTCGCCCCGCTCATCGGCGGCGCGCTGATCGAAACCATCGGCACCCCCGCCTTCGCCCTCATCATGGGAGCGGTGAGCCTCATCGCCATCGTGCCCACCGCGATGGTCGCGCGGGTCTCGGTCGGCGCCGAGCGCGCGCTGGCCCGATCCAGCGCAGCCCGGGCCCCCGAATCCGCGACGGTCTGAACCGCGCAGCCCGCACCCACTTCCCCGTTCCGAACGCACCAGAAAGCGAGCCAGCAATGACCTCTGCCGCAACGATCTACCGCAACGCATCCGTCTTCACCGGCGACGCCGACCTCGCACCCCGCGAGTCGGTGGCCGTGCGCGAGGGCCGGGTGATCGCCGTCGGCGATCTCGACGCGGTGCGGCTCGCCGCCGGCTCCGACGCGGAAGAGGTCGATCTCGGCGGCGCGTTCGTCTCGCCCGGGCTGATCGAGGGGCACTCCCACATGCTCATGCTCGGCGAGTCCCTCGACAAGGTGCAGCTGCGCGATGCCGGGAGCATCGAGGAGGTGCAGCGGCGGCTCGCGGCGGCCCGCGCCGCGGCGCCCGACGCGCCGATGGCGCTCGGCACGAGCTGGCTGTTCGACATCTTCCCCGAGGGCGAGCGCCCCACCGCGGCCGCGCTCGACGCCGCCGTCGCCGACGTACCCGTGCTGCTCGACGCCAACGACCTGCACTCGGTGTGGGCGAACTCGGCGGCGCTCACGGCGATGGGCATCGACCGCGACACGCCGGATCCCGTCGGCGGCGAGATCGTGCGCGACGCGAACGGCGACGCGACCGGATTCCTGCTCGAGACCGCCGCCATGAAGTACGCGTGGGACTTCCTCGCGGACGCCGCCACCGACGAGGACCGCGACCGGTTCCTCGCGAAGGCGTTCGCCGCCTACCTCGAGACCGGCGTGACCGGGGCGACCGAGATGTCGTTCGGGCCCGCGGACCTCGCGACCTACCGCCGCATGCTGGATCGCGACGGCCGGCTCCCCTTCCCCGTGAACGCGCACTGGCTGCTCACCGCGACGGGCGACCCCGAGGCCGACATCGCCCAGATCGACGAGATCGTCCGAGCCCGCGACGAGCTCGCCGCCGCGCACGGCGACGCCTGGCTCCGGATCGTCGGCGTGAAGTTCATCATGGACGGCGTGATCGACGCCTGCACGGCGGCCATGCGCGCGCCGTACGCGAACGGCGCCCTGCCCGGCCCCATCTGGGACCGCGAGTCGGCGCTGCCCGTCGCCGTCGCGGCGGACGCCGCGGGACTGCAGCTCGCCCTGCACGCGATCGGCGACGAGGCGAGCGCGATCGCGCTCGACGCCGTCCAGGAGTGCATCCGTGTGAACGGCCCCCGCACCGACCGCCGCCCCCGCGTGGAGCACCTCGAGTCCGTCGCCGACGACACGATCGCCCGCATGGCCGCGCTCGACGTCACCGCGTCCATGCAGCCCGTGCACTGCGACCCCGCGATCCTCGACAACTGGCAGGCGGTGCTCGGCGACGAGCGCGCGCACACCGGGTTCCCGTGGCACAAGTTCCGCGAGGCAGGCGTGCGCCTCGCGCTCGGCACCGACGCGCCCACCGCGCCGCACTACGCGCCGAACAACCTGTTCATCGCGCTCACCGCGAAGTCGGTGCTCGACCGCTCGCGCGAGCCGTACCAGCCGCAGCGCGTCTTCACGCCCGCCGACGCGCTCGAGGCGCTCACCCTCGGCGCCGCGGCCGCGACCCTGCGCGAGGACGAGGTGGGGCGGATCGCGAGCGGCGCACGCGCCAACCTCGTGGTGTGGGACGCGAACCCGCTGAGCGATGCGCCCGAGGCGCTGCTCGACACCGCGGCCGTGCTCACCCTGGTCGACGGGGCACCCGCGCACGACGCCCGCTGAGGCACGCGGCGTCGAGAGCGCCATCGAGCGGGCGCGGATCATCCTTCTCCTCGGGAGAATGGATGATCCGGGCCCGCTCGATTCCGTCCGGGCGGCGCACTGGCGCGCCCCAGGTGCACGCAGCAGAATGGGCGCATGACGAGCGATGCGTCCGCGCCCACCGAGTTCAGCTACACCGATGCGCACGGGATCGAGATCTTCGCGTACGAGTGGCGGGCCAAGCACCCGCACGCGGTGGTCCAGATCGCCCACGGCGTCGGCGAGCACGCGCTGCGCTACGCCCGCTTCGCCGAGGCGCTCGTCGCCGCCGGATTCTCCGTGGTGGCCGACGACCACCGCGGGCACGGCCGTACCGGCCTCACCCAGTGGGACGGCGATCACGCGCAGCTCGGCAAGCTCGGGCCCGGCGGACTCCGCGCCGCCGAGGCCGCCGTCCTGCAGCTCACCGGAATCGTGCGCGAACGCGATCCCGAGCTGCCGGTCATCATGTTCGCGCACTCCTGGGGCTCGCTCATGGCGCAGCGGATCCTGAACCGCGAACCGCACGCCTGGGACGCCCTCGTGCTGAGCGGGAGCGCGTACCGCACCGTCGGCGACATGGAGTCCGGCGATCTCAACCGGGCCTGGCGCGACGACGACCCCACGGGCGGTTTCGCCTGGTTGAGCCGCGATCTCAAGGTCGGGCACGCCTTCGCCGCGGACCCGCTCTGCTTCGCCGCCGACATCATGAAGCTGTGGGGCGTCGCCGATGCGCTGCGGCTCGCAGGAACCCCGGCCAAGGGCCTCGATCCCGCACTGCCGCTCCTCATCGCCTCGGGCAGCGAGGATCCGCTCTCGCGCAAGGACTCGATCCGCAAGCTCGCCGAGGCCTACCGCAGGCGCGGGCTGCGCGATGTCACGCTGCGCATCTATCCCGAGGCCCGGCACGAGATCCTCAACGAGACGAACCAGGAGCAGATCACGGTCGACATCCTGACCTGGCTGCTCGAACGCTTCCCGCGCGACGAATAGCCCGCCCGGCAACACCCCGATCGATACCCGACGAGAGGCCGTCGGGCGTATCCTGGCGACATGTCCATGCACGGTGAGTACAAGGTTCCCGGCGGCAAGCTCGTCGTGGTCGACTTCGAGGTGAGCGACGGGAAGATCGCCGACTTCCGGCTGTCCGGCGACTTCTTCCTCGAACCCGACGAAGCGCTCGACTGCATCAACCGCGCGGTCGACGGGCTGAACCCCAACAGCACGATCGACGACTTCGCGAGCGCCATCGGCGCCGCGCTGCCGAGCGAGGTGCACCTGCTCGGGTTCACGCCCGAGTCGGTCGGCGTCGCAGTGCGCCGCGCGATGACCGGGGCCGCGCACTGGCGGGACTACGACTGGCAGATCCTGCACGAGCCGCCCATCTCACCCGTAATGAACGCGGCGCTCGACGAGGTGCTCACCACCGCCGTCGGCGAGGGGCTGCGCGGGCCCGCGATGCGCATCTGGGAGTGGGATCGCCCCGCGGTGTTCATCGGCAGCTTCCAGTCGGTGAAGAACGAGGTCGACGAGGCGCAGCTCGCCGCACGCGACGCCCAGCTCGTGCGCCGCATCTCGGGCGGCGGGGCGATGTACATGGAGCCCGAGGCCTGCATCACCTACGCCCTCTACGTGCCCGGCGAGCTGGTGCGCGGCATGAGCTTCGCCGACTCGTACGCGTTCCTCGACGAGTGGGTGCTCGAGGCGCTCAAGGCGCTCGGCATCGACGCCGTCTACAAGCCGCTCAACGACATCTCGAGCCCGCACGGCAAGATCGGGGGCGCCGCGCAGAAGCGCCTCGGGTCGGGCGCCGTGCTGCACCACGTCACCATGGCCTACGACATGGACGCCGAGGCCATGACGCAGGTGCTGCGGATCGGGCGCGAGAAGCTCTCCGACAAGGGCACGGCGAGCGCGCAGAAGCGCGTGGATCCGCTGCGCAGCCAGACCGGCCTGACGCGCACCGAGATCATCGAGAAGATGATCGCGGTGTTCCAGCAGCGCCACGGCGGCACCGTCGGCGAGGTCACCGAGGGCGAGTACGACGCCGCCGAGCGGCTCGTCACCGAGAAGTTCCTCACCGAGGAGTGGATCCGCCGGGTGCCGTAGGCCGGCGGCGCGCTACTCCTCGTCGGCGTCGCCTGCGACGGTCGACCACAGCGGAGTGTCGCGCGTGATCTCGACCGCCTCGAAGTCGAGGCTCGTGAGCAGCGCGTCCGCGCACGCGCGCGAGCAGGCGACGAGGGTCGAGTCGAAGTCGATCTCGCTGACGAGCACCCACTCGCGACCCTCGGGCCACAGCAGGTTCGGCAGCCGCGTCCCGAAGCCCTGCTCGGCCTCCATCCACGGCGCGCGCAACGGCCACGCCGGATCGGCGAAGTCGCGCGCGCCCGCTTCGAAGCAGACGTAGGCACGGCCCGGCAGGTCGAGCCGAGGCCCCGACGCCGCCTCGCGGGTGAGGATCCCGCTGCCGGGGCGCTGCTGCAGCGCGCCCGCGAACGGCGCGAAGGTGGTGTCGCCGCGGTCCCAGGTCAGCAGGCCCTGCAGCAGATCGCGGATTGCCGGGCCCGTGCCGAAGTGCTCGCGCTCGCTCGTGAACCTCGCCCGACGCATGCGGCCGCGGTCCACGAGCCTCCGCCACCAGCGTGGACCGCGCGGAGGCGCCGTCCCCGGCCCCTCGCCCGGCACGAACGTGTAGAACCCGACCCCCTGGGCGCTCACGAGTCCGCCGTACCCCTCCCACACCGCGACGACGCCGCGATCCGGCGTCTCGGTACGCTCCGCGAGGATCCGCGCGACGGCGACGAACTCCTGCTCGTCGGGCGAGCCCTCCATCGGGGTCGAGTACTCCCAGCCGTCGGCCGACTCGCGCTCCGGGTCCTCGCCGTACGGGACCCCGAGCAGCTCGTGCGACAGCGAGCCGGGCGCGAACGCTCGGCCGTGCGCCGCGGCGACGTCGCGCCAGCGCACGACGTCCTCCGAGACCGAGTCCGGCCAGGCTTCGTAGTCGGTCGTCTCGAGCGCTGCACGGTATTCGTCCCAGGTGCCGGTCGCCGGCCGCGAGCGCGCGAACGGGTGCAGGATCCGCACGAGCGCGTCGTAGCCCGACGGAACCGTGTGGCTGAGCGCGGGGAGCGCCTCGCCGGTCCCGGGGTCGAGCTGCTCGCCGAAGCCCCCCTCAACCCGCTCGACGAGCCACATCCAACGCGCGGCGTCGCCGATCCAGGGGAAGTCGTCTGGCTTCGGGGATCGGGTGCTCATCCGAACAGCCTAGGGCGCGGTGCGGATCAGCGCCCGGTGAGGGTGGGCGGCGGGCCCGGCTCAGACCTCCAGCACGACCTTGCCCGTGGTGCCGCGACCCTCGAGAGCCCGGTGCGCGTCGGCGGCGTCGGCGAGGTCGAAGGTCTCGCCGATGCGGAACTGCAGAGTGCGGGCCTCGAGCGCTGCGAACAGCTCGCCGTAGCGCCAGGATCGTTCCTCGGGGGTCAGCAGGAAGTGGCCGAGCGAGGGTCGGGTGATCGACAGCGATCCGCCCGCGTTCAGACGCTGCAGGTCGAACGGCGGCACCTGGCCGCTCGCGCCGCCGAACAGCACGAACTCGCCGCGCACCCGCAGCGCGCGCAGCGAATCGTCGAAGGTGTCCTTGCCGACGCCGTCGTAGACGACCGCGACTCCCGCGCCGCCCGTCAGCTCGCGCACCCGGTCGGCGAAGCCGTCGTAGCCGAACGATTCGGCGGCGCCCGCCTCGAGGCTCAGGCGGCGCTTCTCATCGTTCGATGCCGTCGTGAGCACCCGCACCCCGCGCGCCGTGAGCAACTGCGTGAGCAGCAGGCCGACGCCGCCCGCGCCGGCGTGCAGCAGCACCGTGTCGCCCTCCCTCGGGTGCGCCGAGGAGGTCGCGAGATAGTGCGCCGTGAGCCCCTGCAGGGGGATCGCCGCGGCATCGGCGAGGTCGATGGACTCGGGCAGCCGGGCGACCCGCTCCGCGGCGACGACGAAGCGCTCCGCATAGGTCGAGCTCGCCTCGGCCGTGATGACCCGGTCGCCGACGGCGAACCCCGCGACATCCGAGCCGACCGCGATCACGGTACCCGAGGCCTCTGCGCCGGGGATGAAGGGGAACTCCACGGGGTAGACGCCGGAGCGCTGGTAGGTCTCGATGAAGTTGACCCCCACCGCCGCGGTCTCGACGAGCAGTTCGCCCGGCGCCGCGACCGGGTCGGCGACCTCACGCCACTCGAGGACCTCGGGTCCGCCTGCCTGCCCTGCCACCACCGCGCGCATCGTCATGCCGAGTGCAACCGGGGCCGCCGCGCGGCTATTCCGTCATTCTCAGTGGTCGAGTGAACGCGTGTACAGGATATGCGGCTGCTTTTCCTGTACGCGCGTTCACTCGACGGCGGCCGGGTGGGAACCGGGTCAGGAGGTCGGGGCGTGCGCCCGGCGATCCCGAGCGACCGCCCACGCCGTCAGCGCGAGGCCGCCCAGCGCCCACAGCACGAGCGCGAGGATCGCGCCCCCGGCACCGGCGCCGCCCGAGACGACCGCCTGGAACCCACCGAGCGCCGCGCCGACGGGGCTGCCGTCACCGATCGCCCGGAGGACGCCCGGCGCGGTCGACACGACGCCGGCCGCAAGGGTCACCACGAGCAGCGCGAACGCCAGGAACCGGCCGAGGCCGCCGAAGCGGGCGACGATCCCCTGCACGAGCAGCGCGAACGCCGCGCCGGCGAGGATCGCGAGCCCGAAGAACCCGACGCCCTCGCCGAGCGAGAGTTTCAGCGCGATCGGCACGAGGATGCCGGCCAACGCGCCCTGCCCGGCGCCGAGGAGCGCGACCGGCCAGGCGCTGCGCAGCGCGATCGCGGGCACCGAACGCGCTGCCGTGCGCGCGCGGCGCCACAGCGGTGCGAGCACGAGGAACATGGCGAGCGCGCCCGCCCACAGCGCGATCCCCGCGAAGAGCGGAGCGCCCGCGGACGAGAACAGGGCGCTGTCGCCCTTCGCCTCGACCTGGCGCACGGCCGTGTCGGCGACCGTCTCGCGCTCGCCCTTCGAGTAGTTGGGGATCTTCGCGACCGCGGTGTCGAGGCCGCTCGCGAGCTGCGTCGCGCCGTCGGCCGACTTGCGAGTGCCGTCGGCGAGCTGCGTCGCGCCCTTCGCGAGCTCCGGCGTCTGCGCGGCGAGCTGCCCGACGCCCGTGCTCAGCTGCGCGGCGCCCGACGCCGACTGCGCCGCGCCCGAGGCGAGCTCGCCTCCCTGCGACGCGAACTCGTTCAGGCCCGCGCCGAACTGGTCGAGCCCGGCTGAGAGCTGGTCGAGCTTCGCGGCGGGATCGCCTCCGGTGCTGCCGGAGCCGCCTGCGGCGGTCTTGGCGAATTTGGCGTTCGCTGCTTGGAGTCCCGCGGCACCCTTGCTCGCCGTGCCCAGGCCTGCCCCGACTCCCGCCGCTGTCTGCGCCAGGCGATCGCAGAAGTCCTTCGACGCACCGGAGGTGTAGCAGTCGACGACCAAGCCCTGCTTCTGGTCCCCGAACTGCGCAGCCGCAGTACCGGCCTGCGTCAACCCGTCCTGGAGCTGCTTCCCCGGTTCCGCGCTGTCGGCCTGCAACTGCCCCAGCGCCCCGACGAGTGTCTTGAGCTGCCCGACCGCGGCTTTCGCGCCCTGCCCGAGCGGGGCGTAGCTCTGCGCGAGCGTCGACGCGCCCGCGGTGTACTGCTGCACGCCCGAAGCGAGCGCGCCCTGCCCGTCGGCGAGCTGCTGGGCACCGGTGGCGAGCTGCTGGGTGCCGGTGGCGAGCTGCTCCGTCCCGGTCGCGAGCTGCTTCGCGCCGTCGGCGAGCTGCGCGCCGCCGCTCGCGAGCCCGCGCGCGCCCTTCGCAGCGTCACCGACGCCGTCGTGCAACTGGTTCATGCCGACGAACACGTTGCCGACGAACTGGGATCCGAGCTGCTCGTTGAGCGTGCTCGTGGCGACCTGGGTGACCGCCTGCGCGAGCGTGCCGTCGAGCAGGCGCCCGCGGTCGCTCGTCGCGATGTCGATGGTCGCGCGCTCGGCATCCGCGGGCGCCTTCGACAGCGAGGTCGCCGCGGACGAGAAGTTCTTCGGGATGGTGACGGAGGTGGCGTAGCGGCCGTCCTCGACGCCCTGCTCGGCGTCCTTCGCGTCGGTGAGCACCCACGTGAAGTTGGTGCCGTCGTCGCTCTTCGCCCCGGCCTCGCCGACGAGCTTGCCGGCGAGCACGCGACCGAGCGGCACCATCTGGCCGTTCACGGTGACGGGCTCGTCGAGGTTCACGACCGCGGCCTGCATCTCGCCGAGCCGGTCGTCGGGGTTCCAGAGCCCCCAGAGCAGGAGTCCGGCGACGGTCAGCGGGACGAGCACGAGCCCGAGCACGGTGCGCCAGGTCATGCGGCGTCCGGCCGTCGCGGTCGGGTCCGGGGTCATCGGTCTCCTCCGATCAGTGCGGCGGTCTCCGGGCTGTCCGCCCGTTCGGCATCGTCCGCCTCGACGACCCCGGCACGGGCTTCGCGCAGGGTCGTGCCCGCGGGCAGCGCGGCCGCGGCGAGCGCGGCGTCGGCGATCACGACGACGGTCGCGGATCCGGCGGCCTCGACCCCGGCGGCGGTGAGCGCGGATCGGATCTCGCGAGCTCCGGCCTCCGTGGCGCCGCCCCGCAGGTCGAGCACGAGGAGCTCGGGGCGGTCTCCGGTCGCCTCGCGCACGGTCGCCGGGGTCGCCCAGGCCGCCCGCCGGCGCAGGGATCCCGCGCGCTCGGGCAGCAGGAGCCCGGTGACGCGCAGGGTGCCGGCGACGATGCGGGATCGACCGCTCAGCGCTTCGGCGAGCGCGATGCCGCCGGGCTGCTTCGGGTCGATGCGCAGCGCCTCGCCGGGGCCGACGCGCAAGCTCGCGACGCGGGCACCGCCGCGGAGCAGCAGCTCGTCGCCCGCGATCCGGGCATCGGGCTGGTCGGGCGGCCAGTTCTCATGAGCGAGCTCGCGGGCGAGTCCCTCGCCCTCGACGTCGAACACCGGCAGCACGCGGGACAGCCAGCGGGGCATGCGCCAGGCGCGATCGCCGAGCAGGGCGAGCACGGCGGGGACGAGGGTCATGCGCACGAGGAACGCATCGACGAAGACGCCGACCGCGAGGCCGAGCGCGATCACCTTGATGCTCGCATCGCCCTCGGGCACGAAGGCCGCGAATACGGCGAACATGATGATCGCAGCGGCGGTGACGACGCGGGCCGAGCCCACGAAGCCGGTGCGGATCGCGGACTGCGCATCGGCGCCGTGCACGACCTCCTCGCGGATGCGGGAGACGAGGAACACCTCGTAGTCCATGGCGAGGCCGAACAGCACGCCCATGAGGATGATCGGCATGAAGCTCAGCACGGGGCCGGTGGTCGGGACGTGCAGGAGGTCGGCGAACCAACCCCACTGGAACACGGCCACGACCGCGCCGAAGGCGGCGCCGACCGAGAGCAGGTATCCGAGCGTCGCCTTGATCGGCACCCAGACGGAGCGGAACACCATGGCCAGCAGGATCAACGAGAGGCCGACCACGAGCACGGCAAAGGGCAGCAGCGCCTGCGCGAGCAGGTTGGACACGTCGATGGCGACGGCGGTGAAGCCGGTGACGGCGAGGCTGACGCCGTACTTCTGCTCCCACGCGTCGTGCTTCGCGCGGAGCGCGTCGACGAGCTTCGCGGTGCTCTCGGCGTGCGGGCCGGCCTCGGGCACCACCTGGATGATGCCGGTGTCGGCGGTCGCGTTCGGCGTGGCCAGGGGCACCTCGGCGACGCCGGGCACCGAGCGCACCTCGTCGGCGAGGTCGTTCATGAGGCCGACGGGGTCGTTGCTCGCGACGATGGATCCGGTGAGGATGAGCGGTCCGGTCGCGCCGGCGCCGAAGTGCTCGGAGGTGAGCTCGGAGGTGACGCGGGCCGGGTCATCGGCCGGCAGCGCGGTGGCGTCGGGCAGGGCGAGGCGCAGGTCGAGCGCGGGGATCGCCGCGGCGCCGACGGCGAGCAGCACCGCCACGATCGTGATGATGGGCTTCTTGGTGGCGAGACGCACCCAGCCGCCGAAGAACCGCTCGGCCCGGGTCTTCGGCACCGCGGGGGCGACGCCGCGCGCGTCCGTGCCGGCGCCGGCATCGGCCGGGCCGTGCGCGGTACCGGCGCCCTGGGCGGCGAGCGGTCCGGCGGCGAGCGCCGCGCGCTGCTTCCGCTGCTTGCGGGGCAGGATCCGCTCGCCCGCCATGCTGAGGATCGCGGGGGTGAGCGTGACCGAGATGAGCACAGCGATGGCGACCGCCGCGGCCGCCGCGACGCCGAGGGCGGTGAGGAACGGGATTCCCGCGACGCTGAGCCCGACGAGCGCGATGATCACGGTGAGCCCGGCGAAGACCACCGCGGAGCCGGAGGTCGCGGTGGCGCGAGCGATGGACTCGCGCACGTCGACGCCGGCGCGCAGCTGCTCCTGGTGCCGGCTCACGATGAACAGCGTGTAGTCGATGCCGACGGCGAGGCCGAGCATGAGCGCGAGCATGGGCGTGGTCGAGGTGAGCGGCACGAACGCCGTGGTGAAGATGATGCCCGCCATCGCGACGCCGACGCCGAGGATCGCGATGAGCAGCGGCATGCCCGCGGCGAGCAGGGATCCGAGGGTGAGGATCAGCACGACGAAGGCGACGACCACGCCGATGGCCTCGGTGGGGCTGATGCCCGGCACCGACATGTTGAACACCTCGCCGCCGTAGGAGGCCTTCGCGCCGCTCGGCAGTTCCTTCGCCAGCGCGTCGCTCGCGTGCTTCACCTCGTCGAGGGTCGCCTTCGGCACCTCGCTCGCGGTGCCCTTCAACTGCACGGTGATGAGCGCGGCGCTGCCGTCCTTCGCGAGGCCCGCCGCGACCTGCCCGAAGGGGGTCTGCACGGCGTTGACGTCGTCCACGCCCTCGAGCGCCTTCGCGGCCCGCTCGATCTCGCCGCGATAGGGCTGCTCGTCGACGCGCTGCCCGTCCTTCGCGACCACGATGATCTGGGCGCTCGTGCCGCTCACCTGGGGGAAGGTGCGGGCGAGCGAGTCGAGCGCCTGCTGCGACTCGGTGCCGGGGATCGTGATGGGCGCGTTGGCGCCCTGCCCGAAGACGGCGGCCCCCGTGCCGAGCACGGCGAGCACCGCGATCCAGAGCAGCAGCATGAGGGTGCGCGCGCGGGCGGCGAAGCGCCCGAGCGCGTAGAGCATCGACGACATGGCGTCCTTCCGTGAGGATCGCGAAGCGGTTTCGATACAGGAGTGTATCCGTTTCGATACAGTACTGTATCCACATCGGCTTCGAGCCGCCTGAACGCCGGGCCGCGACCCGCGCACTGAGAGGATGTGAGCATGCGCACCGCAGAACGTGACGACGAGTCCGCCGCGACCACGCCCCGGCGGCAGGAGACCCGCGCACGCCTGCTCGCCGCGGCCTTCGAGGTGTTCGCCGAGATCGGACTCGGCGCCGCGTCCGTCGAGCAGATCTGCCAGCGCGCCGGGTTCACGCGCGGCGCCTTCTACTCGAACTTCTCGACCAAGGAGGAGCTGTTCCTCGAACTGCTGAGCCAGGAGCTGCGCAAGCGCCTCGAGGCGCTCGAGGCGGCGGCCGAGCGCTCGATGCCCGAGCTGCGCCAGCGCAGCTGCACCCTCGACCGCGACGACCTCGCCGCCTTCGTCACCGAGTTCTTCGCCGACTTCCTGCAGACCGGCGAGGAGGCGACCACCTGGTACGTGCTCGAGACCGAGTTCCTGCTGCTCGCGCTGCGCGATCCCGAGCTCGCGCCGCGCCACGTGCAGTTCTCGGTCGAGGTGTGCGCCGAGATGGCACCCGTGATCGAACGCCTGGTCGGCGCCGCCGGGCGCCGCTTCGTGCTTCCGATCGAACGGGCGCTCGGGATCCTCACGGACTTCTTCGAGCGGGCCATGCGGGCGACCGCGCTGCAGGGCCCGGACGCTCCGGACGGACTGACGGGCTTCGGGCGGCACACGGCCGACCTGCTCTTCGCGATCACCGAGCCGGTCGCCGCATCCGGCGAGGAGGGCGCGGAGCAACCGCCCAACTAGTTGCCCCAGGCAACCATTCGGCGTAGGGTCGGGGCATGGCCCCGGACGCTACACACCCGCACGCCGCGCTGCTGAGCGAACTGACCCGGCTGATGTCGCGCTGGTCCTCGCTCGATCTGCAGCGGCGCATCACCGCCGAATGCGGCGTCTCGCTCGATCCCGTCGCGGTTCGCGCGGTCTATCTGCTCGGCGTCGAAGGCGGCGGCGCACGCCCCAGCGTCCTCGCCGACGAGCTCCACCTCACACGCCCGTCCGCCTCCAAGCTCGTCGTCCGGCTGACCGAGGCCGGGCTGGCGGAACGCCGCCGCGATCCCGCCGACCGCCGCGCCGCCACCGTCGAACTCACCGAGACGGGCGAGGACGTCTATCGCAGGCTCTTCTCGGCAGGCGTCGGCATGGTCGACGCCGCCACCGCCGACTGGGATCCTGCCGACGTGCGCGCGCTCGGAGCGCTGCTGCACCGATTCGTGGGCGGACTTCTCCGCCCCGACCCCGCACCGGGGAACCGAGAGGAATGAGGGAATCACCATGGCACGCACCTTCGTCGTCACCGGAGCCGCATCCGGCATCGGACGTCTGACCGCGCAGAAGCTCCGCGACCGCGGCGACACCGTCATCGGGGTCGACCTGCGCGACGTCGAGGTCGCCGGCGACCTCTCGACCCCCGAGGGCCGGCTCGCCGCGGCCGAGGAGGCGACCCGCCTCGCCGGGGGCACGGTCGACGCCGTCATCGCCTGCGCCGGGCTCTCGCTTCCGAAGGTCGTCACCGCCGCCGTCAACTATTTCGGCATGACCGAGTTCCTGGAGGCCATGCAGCCCGCGCTCGCCCGATCCGCGGCCCCTCGCGCCGCTCTGATCTCGTCGATGGCCTCGCTGCAGCCGGTCGCGCCGCCGCTCGTCGACGCCCTGCTCGCGGACGACGAGGCCTCGGCGCTCGCCATCGCTGCGCAGCTCGAGCAGAACCCCGAGACGGGCACGCTCATCTACTCGTCGTCGAAGCAGGCCATCTCGCGCTGGGTGCGCCGCGAGGCTCCGAGCGCCCGCTGGGCGGGCGCCGGGATCCCGCTCAACGCGGTCGGCCCCGGCACCGTCGTCACCCCGATGACCGCCGAGCTGCTCTCGACCCCGGAGGGCGCCGCGCTCGTCGACGCGGTCGTCCCCATGCCGCTCCACGGCCACCAGGGCCCCGAGAGCATCGCCGATCTGCTGCTCTGGCTCACCTCCGTCGAGAACACCCACTGCTGCGGCCAGACCATCTACTGCGACGGCGGCGCGGACGCCGTGCTCCGCGGCGACGACGTGTGGTCGTGGAACGAGGAGGGGATCCGCGCGAAGTTCGGCGAGATCATGGCGGGCCTGCAGGGCTGAGGGCCGCCCGGGCGAAGCCGCTCCGGGCACGGCACGGGAACGGTCCCGCCGGGTAGGATCGTTCCCGTGCTGCTCTCAGATCGCGATATCAACGCCGAACTCGCCTCCGGTCGCATCGGGCTCGCGCCGAGCGAAGCCTCGATGGTGCAGCCGTCGAGCGTCGACGTGCGGCTCGACCGCTACTTCCGGCTCTTCGACAACCACAAGTACGCGGTCATCGACCCGGCCGAGGAACAGCCCGAACTGACCCGGCTCATCGAGGTCGACCCCGCCGAGGGCTTCATTCTGCACCCGGGCGAGTTCGTGCTCGGCTCCACCTTCGAGAAGGTCTCGCTGCCCGACGACATCGCGGCCCGGCTCGAGGGCAAGAGCTCGCTCGGTCGCCTCGGCCTACTCACCCACTCGACCGCCGGCTTCATCGATCCCGGCTTCGAGGGGCACGTCACGCTCGAGCTCTCGAACGTCGCCACCCTGCCGATCCGCCTGTGGCCCGGCATGAAGATCGGCCAGCTCTGCTTCTTCCGCCTGTCGTCCGCAGCGGAGCGCCCCTACGGCGCCGGTGCGACCTACTCGCGCTACCTCGGCCAGCGCGGCCCGACCGCGTCGCGCTCGTTCCAGAACTTCCACCGCACCGACGTCACCGTCACCGCGGAGGGCTCGCCGGGGCAGTAGCCCGGGCCGAGCCCCGGGGTCGGCCTCACCGACCCCGGCCCGCTACCGTTTGCGCGCGGTCCGCGCGTCCCGCTCCGCCTGCGCGGCGAGCATCGCGTTGTACTCCTGCAGCTCCGCCTCGCCCGAGCGATCCGCGGCGCGATCCCGCCGCTTCTGCTCGCGGGCGTCGCTGCGCGACCACTGCACGGTGACCACGAGCGCGAGCGCGAGCGTCGGCAGCTCGCCGATGCCCCAGGCGATGCCGCCGCCCAGGTTCTGATCCTCGAGCGGCGGCGCACCCCAGGTGCGTCCCATCGCGCCGAACCAGTCGGCCAGCATCAGCCCGTTGCCCGTCATGATCGTCACGCCGAAGAAGGCGTGCGACGCCATCGTGGCGAACAGCGTCACGAGGCGCAGCGGATACGGGAACCGGTAGGGCACCGGATCGATGCCGACCATCGAGAGGCTGAACAGGTAGCCCGAGATGAGGAAGTGGATGATCATCCACTGGTGGCCGAGGTGCTCGGTCATGGCCCAGCGGAACACCGGGGTGAAGTAGAAGATCCAGAGCGAGCCCGCGAACACCACCGCGGCGACCGCCGGATGCGTGATGACCTTCGAGTACGGCGTCTGCACCATCCACATGATCCACTCGCGCCCGCCCCACGAGCCGTCGTCGCGCTTCTCCGTCGCGCGCAGCGCGAGCGTCACCGGAGCGCCGAGCACGAGCACGAGCGGGATGAGCATCGTCAGCATCATGTGCCCGAGCATGTGCACGCTGAACAGCGTCTGCTCGTAGGCGTTGAAGGCCCCGTTCGTCGTGTAGAACAGCATCGCGAGGCCCGCGAGCCAGGCGAGCGTGCGCCCGATCGACCAGCGGTCGCCGCGACGCGACAGCCGCCACACGCCGGCGAGGTAGAGCGCGGCGGCGAACACGCAGACGAGCACCCAGGCGAGGTCGAACTTCCAGGCCGTGAAGTAGCTCATCGGAGTGAATTCGGGCGGCAGCTTGTCGCCCGTCAGCCACTCGGCCGGCGGCAGCAGGGTGTCGGCGTCGCGCACCGGTTCCTGCGAGACCGGCGGTGCGGTGCGGCCGAGCGCGGCCGCGATGCCGCTGGCGAAGCCCATCACGGCGAGCTCGGCGACCGCGAACCAGACGAAGATGCGGCCGCCCTTCGGCCCGGCGATGCGCGGGATCAGGCGTTCGCGCTGGATCGCGCCGAAGCCGCCGAGCAGGATCAGCGCGAGGGTCTTCAGCAGCACGAGCTGACCGTAGCCGGTGTTCAGCAGTGCGTCGAGGCTGCCGAGGCGCACCCAGGCGCTCACGACGCCGGACGCGGCCACGCCGACGAAGGCGAAGAGCGCGAGCGGCGAGTAGCGGCGCACGAGCTCGGAGAGCCGCTGCTTGTCGACCGTGCGCGCAAGGATCAGGAGCGTGAGCAGCCCGCCGAGCCAGACCGCCGCGCCGAGCAGGTGCACCAGGAGGGAGTTGACGGCGAGCGCGTGCCCCGACGCCCCCGCTGCGTGCCCCTGGAACGCGAAGGGGAGGGTGGTGCTGAGCGCGGCGACCAGCACGAGCAACTGCATGCGGCGCTCGCGGATCGCGAAGCACATGACCGTGGTCGCCGCGGCGAGCAGCAGCTCGATGAGCCAGAGGCGGCCCAGCTCGATCTCGGTGACGAACTGGGCGAGGCCCGCCCCGAACGAGGCGTCGGTCGAGAACGCCTTGCCCGAGACGTCGACGTAGGCGAAGAGGAGGGTCGCGGCGGAGGCGACGGTGAGCACCGCACCGGAGGCCGCGGCGAAGTCGAGCGCGATGCGCTGCTCGGGCTTGCCCGGGGTGAGCGACCAGACGGCCGTGACCACGGCCCCGATGAGGCCGGCGCAGGCGATGTTGACGATGGTGCGCGAGATCGGCAGGCCGTAGCGCACGACGGCGCCCGGATCGAGCAGTGTGCGCTCGTCGGCGCCGCCACCGATGCTCAGTCCGATGAACAGCGTCGCGAGGGCGACGGCGAGCAGCACGGCAGGGGCGATCACGCGCAGATTACGGGGCACCGCACCAGCCTACGCGGCCCAGATGCGAAGAAGCCCCCGGCCGAGGGCCGGGGGCTTCTTCGAGGCCGTACCTACTTGACGGCTGCCTTCAGCTTGCTGCCGACCGACACCTTGACGCGCTTGCCAGCGGGGATCGCGATCGACTCGCCGGTGCGGGGGTTGCGGCCCGTGCGAGCAGCGGTGGTCGCGGTCTCGAACGAGATCCAGCCGGGGATCGAAACCTTGCCGCCGTCGGCGACGGTCTCGGAGACCGCGGCGAACAGCCCGTCGACGACGCTGGCAACGGCGGCCTGGCTCTGGCCGGTCTCGGCAGCGATCTTGGCAACGAGCTCAGTCTTGTTCAGTGACATGTCCTGTCCTCCCAGGGCCGCCGGGTGCGGACCTCTGATCGTGTGCAAGTTCCCCTGATGCGGGGATCGATCGGTTGATCGCGTCCGAATCTACCCCACGCCGCGGCAAAAACCGCGGTATTTCGGTGAATTTCGCCCGATTTGGGTGTTCGGGCACCCGCCGGGCTCGTGTTTCTCAGGGGTGATGGGACGCAAAGCGGTCCGCTAGAGCACCTGGGGCAGCGCGCTCCGGCTGCTGATCTGGAGCTTGCGCATGATCCGGTGCATGTGGCTCTCGACCGTGCGGACGCTGAGCACCAGCCTCGCGGCGATCTCCTGGTTCGACAGCCCGGCCGCCGCGAGGGTCGCGACCTCGCGCTCCCGCTTCGAGAGGTTCTGGTCGGTCGTGTTGAAGCGGGCGCTGTCGAGCTTGGCGCCGCCCGCCCGGCTCAGCGTCTCCTGCGCGGAATCCTGCACGCGATCCTGGGCGTCCGATCGTCCGCGAGCGACGAACCACCGTTCGGCGTGCCGATAGGCCGCCACCGCCAGGCCCAGGGCGCCGAGGTCGCGCAGCTCGTCGCCGCTCGACTCCATGTCGTCCGGATCCTCCGAGACCAGGGCGGCCGCGTAGCGCCCCTGCGCCTGCAGCGCGGTCGCTTCCGGCAATCGTGCGAGATCGGCGAGCACTGCTTCCAGGCGCTCGGGGCCCGGCTCGATCTCGATCGCGACCAGCCCGGCGTGCACTCCCGCGAAGACCGAGCCGCGCTGCACGAGCACGCGCCCCGCGTCCCAGAGCACCTCGGCGGCCTTCTGCGGCTTGCCCGCGAGCACGAGCGCCTGCACTCGGGTCCAGGCCGCGCTCTCGCCGGGGAACGGGCCGTCCGGATTCTCGAGGGCCGAGACCTCCTTCAGGTTCCGCTTCACCAGACCCATCTGGCCGCGGTTCGCCGCGGTGATGCTGCTCGCCGTCAGGAGCATGAGCTTCCGCCCGGGCGGAGTCGGGATCGGCTCGCCCGCGCCGTGCAGCAGCTCGAGCAGTTCACCCAGCGCCGTCTCGTCCCCCGTCAGCAGGTGGCACAGCATGAGGCTGGCGCCGAACCCCCAGAACGCCTCGGTGTTGAGGTAGCTCCGCGCCTCGCGCAGCCCGCGCTCGAGCACCCGGCGCCCGTCCTCCGGGCGTCCCTGCGCCACGAGCGCGATCCCGCGCAGGACGCGCGGGCGCCACCGGTCGAGGTTCGGACCCAGCGCTTGGATCTCGGCGTACACCCGCTCGGCGTCCGAGAACCGGCACCGGCTCGTGAGCACGAGCATCTGGGTCTCCAGCAGATCGAGCTGCACCCGGTTCGGCAGGTCCTCCGTCACCTCGAGCAGTTCGCCGGCGTCCTTGGGGACCGTCTCCAGCGAGATCCGGATCCGCACCTCGGCGGCGTCCAGCAGGCGTTCGTAGACCCCGAGCGCCTCGCGGTCCTCGCGCAGCAGGCGCATCGCCTCGTCGAAGCTCCCGTCGACGTGCCCCACCCACTCCGCGTGCAGCACGCGCAGGACTGCGAGGCTCTCCGGATCACCGGAGATCCCCGCCGAATCGGCGAGCAGCTTCCGCACCGCGGTCTGGACCGCGGCGCTCCGCCCCTGCACCAGCACGCGGAGGTAACGGACGGCGGTCTCCGCGCTCGGCTGCGAATCCCACTCGAAGCCGGCGACGATGCGCTGCGCGCGCTCGCGCTCGCGCAGCAGGCCGGCGAACATCGAGACGTGGTCCTGCTGCATGACCTGCGGGCTGAACCGCTCGGCGATCATCGCGGTCGCGGATCCGCTCCCGCCGAGCCGCTCGACGATCAGTTCCGTCAGGCGGATCCTCCGAGCCGAGAGCGGTTCGTGCCGGAAGTACTCGACGAGCAGCGGAGGCACCACCGTCACGAGGTTGCTCGTGGCCCCCGGGACGAAGACCACCATGCCCCGTTCCTCCAGGTGCTCCAGCGTCTCCCAGTCCACGAGCTTGCGCACCGTCCCGACGTCGATGGCTCCGGTCATCGCGATGATCTCGAGGGAGTCGCGGGCCGCGGGCGCGAGGTTCTCCAGGTGCATCTCGATGACGTCGCGGAGCGCCGAGCTCCAGAGATCGCCGTCGGAGCTCCACTCCCCCTCGACAAAGCGCAGTCGGCCCTCCTCGGCCGTCGCGTCGACGAGCGCGAGCGCGAGGCCCACGTTGCTGCCGGACTTCGCGTAGATCCGGCTCATGGTCTCCGCTTCGACGGGACCGCCGAGACGACGCTCGATCGTCTGCTCCAGGTATTCGAATCGGAGCGGATCGAGGTCGAGCAGATAGCTCGCGTCGACCGCCGAGGTGACGAGGCCGCTGGGTGTCTGACCCGAGTGCATTCCGCGCAGGCGGGTCAGCACGACGGGGAGCTCGACCAGTTGCCCGGAGTCCCGGCGCACGGCTTCGAGCACTCCCCAGGAGGCTTCGTCGAGGTCGTCCCAGTCGTCGATGACCACGACCGACCTCGGTTGCTGCAGGCGCGCGCGGATCGCTCGAGCGGTCTCCTGCAGCCCCGCCGCCTGGCTCCTGGGCTCCGCCCCGAGGAACGTCGAGAGATTGAGCGAGGCCAGCGGGTGCGCCTTGAGCGACGCGATCCCGCGCACCGGCAGCACGTTCCAGCCTTCTTCCTCGAGTCGCGATTGCAGCTCGTTCAGGAACGTGGTGCGCCCGCTACCGCGGCTGCCGACGACGTCGACGCTCCGGCCCGCCATGAGCACCCGAACGACGCGTTCCAACTCTTGGTCACGACCCAGCACTGTCTCCCCCGCCTTCCGCCGCCACCACGGCTCAGGCCCGAATCTAACACCGTCGGGGGGCGCCTCCGAAGCTTTTCCCAGCAGCGCGTCGAGATCCCCCATTTCGATTCCACCGTTCACCGAATATCGCCATCTCCCCGGTCAGCATTTCAGAGCGCCCGAGAGCCGGGCAGGACTTGATGATGGTATGGAGGCACCGAGCGTTCGGCGCATGGTTTTTCCGAATTAGGTACGGCAGCCTTTGAGATTCAGTAGGCGACACCGGCCCAGTAGGGGGATAGACACCCATCGGGCGACCTTCTCAGAATGAATACACGCGAATTTGCGCCTCATACTGAATTCCCCGAGATCCCCGATTACCCTCAGCTTATTCGCTTATTCTAGAAATGCAAGATAATACATTTACGGACCTTCAAGGAGATTGACACAATGCAACGCCCCCTCACGCTCGCTTCCGCGACCGTCGCGCTGCTGCTCGGCTCGACCCTGGTCGGTTGCTCGGCCCCGGGCTCCGACGCGGGAAGCCCCTCGCCGAGCCCCACAAGCACCGCCTCCGAGTCCCCGTCGAACGCCTCGCCGGGGGCCTCGATCGACCTGGCCGATGAGCAGCCCGCCGTGTCGCTCGCGGACGCGCTCGCCACTGCCCAGAAGCGCGTCCCCGGCGACCTGCTGTCGGCCGAGCTCGATACGGAACGGGGCGAGCTGCGCTACCAGTTCGAGATCCGGACGGCCGACCGCGAGCACGAGATCGAGATCTCTGCGACGACCGGCGAGTTCGTCCGCTCGGATTCGAAGGCACTCGACCGCGAGGCGAAGGCCGAAGCGAAGATCGTGATCGCCGACCTCATCGATCCCGCCGAGGCGATGGCCCGCGCGGTGCAGGAGGTCCCCGGCGCGGCACGCTCGTGGAACCTCGAGCACTCGGACAATGCGCTCCGCTTTCAGGTGGAGGTCGCCACCGACCAGGGTGAGCGCGAGGTCGACATCGATGCCCGCTCCGGCGCCGTGCTCGGCGTCGATCGCTGACCCGGGCAGACCGGACCCGAACGCAGCGGAGCCCCGCGGACGATGTCCGCGGGGCTCCGCTGTTTCCGTATTCCAACATTCCAACGCGTCCGGATCGCATACGAAGAGCGCCCGGAAACGGCAAACGGGCCGGGATCCGCGCGGAGACTGCGCCGATCCCGACCCGGGTGCGGGGTGGGGCTTACTTGAACTGAGCGCCCGTGTCGCGGACCTGCGAGACCGAGACGGTCAGGTCGGCGAGGGTGTCGGCCAGGGTGACGTCGGTGCGATCCGCAACGGTGGCGTCGGTGGCCTGGTAGCGGAAGTCGCCGTCCTTGTCCTCGTAGAACGAGGCGTAGATGACGACGTTCAGGTCGGCGGTCGTGGCGGGCATGCCGAAGACGGCCTTCTGGGCCTCGGCGCCGCTCACGGCAGCGGTCGCACCGAGCACGCCGTTCTTGGCATCATCGGCGCCCGACGCCTGGCCGGCGACCGGAGCCGAGAGGTACATCAGCGGCGCGTCGGCCTCGGTCGGCAGAGCGGTCTCCTTCACGAGCAGCTCGTCGCCGTAGTAGACCTCGTAGCTGTAGTTCATTCCGGTGATCTTGCTGTCGAGCTTGTCGAGGCCGTCGATGCCGACCCGGCCGACGAGGTTGTCGCCGTCGAGGGTCACGGTCGCCTCGAACGATGCGGCCAGCTTGTCGCCGGGAGCCATACGCCAGGTCTTCACGTCGTCGATCTTGTGGCCGAGCTGCGAGCCGTCGGTCGCGCCCACGGTCTCGGTGGCGTCGACGCGGTCGTTCGAGACGTCCCAGAACGAGGTGTCGGCGAGCTGCTCGATGTTCAGGTCACCGGCGGTCACGGTGCCGCCCGTGAAGGTGTCGTTCGCCGACCAGAGGGCGAAGGTCGATCCGCCCGCGAGGAGCGCGGTGGCGCCGGCGGCGGCCCAGATCAGGCCCTTGCGACGCTTCTTCGACTCCTGGACGATGATGATCTGATCGTTGGTGTTCGACATGTTGGTCATGGTGTTCCTTCTGTGTGTGGGTGAGCGCGGGAAGTCGTGACCTCGTCGGCGCTCGTCGACGGGGTCGGGTCTGCGGGGCGCGATCAGTCGCGGGGATCGATCGCGGGGTTCAGGCTCGTGACGATCGGATCGAGGCTGATCACGATGTCGGGTTCGCCCGAGGGATCCGGGTAGACGTCGGCGTGCCAGTCGGCGCGGGACTTCGCCTTCGTCGTGTCCTCCGCGATGCCCTCGACGAGGGCTCGGTTGCGGTAGGTGCCCATCAGGTCGAGCGACGGCGGGAAGCCGACCGCGGCGTGCCACCGGGACATCGCGCCGTTGGTGCTGCCGTTCTCGGCGATCCCCGTCACCTGCACGTCGTTGACGTACATGCCGTCGAGCGCGTCGTTCCAGTCGAGGGCGACGCACCACTCCTGCTCGGTCTCGGCGCCGTCCTGCGCGGCGCCGGCGGCCTGCAGTTGCACGTCGGAGGTCTCGTACAGGTAGACGTTGCGCGGGCTCTCGCCCTCGGCCGGCTTCGGCGTCGCCGGGACGGCAGAGCAATCCCCGCCGGCCGCGGCGCGGTAGACCTTCATGGTGGAGCCCTCGAGCACGGTGCCCGGCTTCGCGATGCCGGAGGAGAGATCGTAACTGCCTCCCTTTCCGTTCTGCTCGCTCACCGAGACGGTGTAGTCGAGGCCCGTGATGCCGAGCGCCGAACCCGTCGCGGTGAAGCGCCAGATGACGGGCTCCGCGTTCACGGCGTCCTGCTCGAGCACCTCGATCACCGTCTTGCCCGGAAGCGTCACCGTGACCGGGGCCCCGCCCTCGGACGTCGCGCGATCCCCGTTCGGGCCGCCGACTGCGGAGAAGTTCACGCCGCCGATCGCGAAGCCGGGGGTCGACGCTCCGGCGGTCGCCTGCCAGAGCGCGAACGCAGCGACAGCCGAACCGAGCAGGCCGACGGAGACCGCCCCTGCGATCAGGCCGAGACGCGTATTGCGCTTCATCGTGCTGTCCTATCCGAAGTGAATCCATCGCCCGACCGCACCTGCTGCAGGGTGAGATCGATGTCGTCCGCCGACCAGGCGGACAGGTCGAGCAGGGGCTTGCCCGCCGTCCAGCGGTAGTCGCCGATCACGTTGACCGTGACCACGACGTTCCACCCGACGGTGCTTCCGGCCGAGCTGCTCTCGAGTCCTGCGACCGAGATGGGTTCGCCGAGCTCGGCCTCGCCGCTGGCGGGGCCGGCCTGGACGCCGTCGGCGTCCTCGATCCGGTAGCTCGCGGTGATCCGGCCCGCCTCGATGTCGGCCGTCGCGGCCGCTCCCGCGTCGACCAGCAGCTGCGCGTTGAGGTTGTCGCCCTGCAGCGTGGTGGTGACGGGGAGGACGATCTCGACGGTGTCGCCGGGCATCGACACGAACGGTGCCGGATCGGCGTCCAGCGGGCCAGAGGCCGGAGCCTCGACGCCGGCCGTGACCTGCTGCCATTTGCCGGTACCGACCGTGAGGTTCAGGTCACCGGCGACGATCCGGCCGCCGGACACGCTGTCCTGGGCCTGCCAGAGGGCGAAGGCCGCGGCCCCGCCGGCCGCCAGGATCCCGGCGCTCAGCACCGCGATGCCTGTGACGAGCATGCGGTCGCCCCGCACCCGTCGCAGCTGCCGCTGCGCGCGCTCCTTGGCCGTGCCGAGCGCGCGCCCGAGGGTCACGCCGCACCGCCGACGGTGGTGTCGACCGGGATCAGTGCGCCGCAGGACGAGAGCTGCGTGGACGCGCCGATCTTCAGCTCGGGCACCCGGCCGATGACGCCATCGGTGCCGAGGCGGGTGTCGGAGTCGGTGACGGTGACGTCGGTGAGCACGGTCGCCCAGTCGTCCGCCGAAATGTTGGTCACGGTGTAGACGAAGCAGACCGACTGGCCGTCCGTGAGTCGCGTGCCGCTGAGCGCTTCGGTCCCGGTCGCCATGATCCGCTCCGGCGAGGAGGTGTCGGCCACGTCCACGAACGCGCGCTTGGTGATCTGGATCGAGGGATCGGTCGAGAAGAGCTTCACGTCGAGCGAGCGCACGACGAGCCGGTCGTAATTGGGGTCGTCGGATCGCACCGAGTGGTTGACCAGCACCGCGGTGTTCGCCGCCACGTTGCCCTCGCTGGCCGTCACCCGGATGTCCTGCGAAGCGGTCTTGCCCGCGGGGATCGTCGGGCTCGAGGTGGAGAGCTTGACGCCGTGCTCGCTGCCGGCCGCGTCGAGGCTCGACGTGAACGCCAGGTCCGCGGTCGGCGTGGGCGCACCGGCTGCGAGCTGGAAGCCGTACTCCTTGCCGTCGGGCTCGCCGGTCACGAGCGTGAACGACTCGGGCCGCAGCGAGATCGGGTTGGTGAAGGTGATCTTCGCATCGGTGTTGGTCGCCGGGCCGCGGTTCGTGAGCCCGCCCAGGCTCGTCACCTTGCCCGCGGCGATCGCCGCGGTCACCACGGCCGAGTCGTCGGCGCGCACCACCACGTCGAACTCGCGGTTCGAGGTGCCGGCCACGGCTTCGACCGAGACCGCGCGGGGGTTGATCCGGGCCGCGTCGATGGTCTGAGCGGTCGCCGCGGCGGTCGCGCCGATCGTCTCGGTGGTCACGGTCTCGGGGTCCAGGGGCAGCGACGACTTCACGGTGTAGTGGAGGTCGCGGGCCAGGGTCGGGTCGTTCTGGGTGTCGGCCTGGTTGATGGTGAGCTCCGGGCGGCAGTTGCCGCTGAAGCCCACGATTCGGGAGTACTGCGACGACTGGCCGGAGTCGGCACCGATGGTCTGCAGGCGGATGTAGCCCCCGGCCACGCCGGTGTCCTCGTTCACGATGGTCACGTCCTGGGTGCCCCCGACCACGGTCGTGGGGAACTTCTGCGGGCCGACGGGCAGCGCGAGCTGCACCGTCGCCGTGGAGCCGCTCAGCTTCTCGACGCGGCCGAGGTGCACCTCGGCGGTGCGATCGCCCGTCCAGTAGACGTCGAGGTCGACGACGCTCGCGGGCAGCGGGGTTGCGGTCGGCGCCTGCACGTCGACGGTCGCGATGCAGACCGGCACGTCGTCGGCGAGCGGCGAGACCGCTTCGACGGTGCCCTGCGGCGCATCGGTGGTGAGCACCTGCGCGTTCGCCGAGGGGAACCAGGTGTTGACCCGGCCGTTGGCGTTGTTCGCGTTGTCGAGCAGCGACGTGGTGCCGTCGCGCGTCTCCTCGGCGGTCGCCGGACGGGCCTGGCTGGCGCTGCGCGAGCCGAAGGTGTTGCGCTCGACGTTCACGTCGCCCGTGTTGCTGAGGTAGACCGAAGTTCCCGAGTAGCCGTCGAAGTAGTTGCCCGCGATGCTCAGGTCACCGGCGCTGCCGCTCGTGGTGTTGCCGTTCCACGAGAGCCCGAAGGTCTGACCGGAGCTCGCCCGGGTGATCGTGTTGTCCTCGACGCGGTTCGTTCCGGCCATGGGGCCGAAGGGCAGGCTGATGAACGCGTTGTTCACACCGGTTCCGGCACCCGCCATGTTGATGAAGCTGTTGCTCGAGATGTCGATGTTCGACGCCCGTACGCTCGTCGCCGCGGTCCCGTTCGAGAAGGGGAAGCCGGCGCGCGAGGTCAGGTTCGAGACCGAGGAGTTCTTGAACGCGAAGCCGTCGATCACCACGTTCTGCGTACGCGGATTGAACTGCGTGACATCGGTCTGGCAGCCGGAGCCGTTCGACGAGTTGCAGGTGGTGGCGGTCGGGTAGGTGAGCTGCACGTTGTCGACCGTGAAGTTCTCGATGGGCGTGTTGTTCTGCGCGTTGAAGTAGAAGATGCCCGTCGCGTTCGCGGCGTGGTAGAAGCCCTGGATCCGGTAGTTCTGGACGGTGATGTTCTTGGCGCCCTCGCGGATCACCATGAAGCGCTCGGGGTAGTAGTCGCGGTCGGTCGAGGTCTCGCCGCCGTCGATCACGAAACCGTTGGCCTGCGGACCGACCACGAAGGAGCTCTCACCCGACAGCACGTAGGACATGTTGCGGAACTCGACGTCGGGACCGTTGATGTGGAACGCGGTCGATCCGGTGTCAGTGGCGGTCTGCATGGTGACCTGGTTCTTCAGGTCGATCGTCACCGGCGCGGTGATCTCGAAGTGGGCGCCGGCGTCCTGGTTCGAGACACGTGCGGTGTTCATACGCCCTGCTCCATCGGTGGCGCTGATGTTGCCGGTGAAGCCGTCGGCGACCGTGATCAGCACTGCGCCCTTCGGCGCCTTGAGCGCGTTCGACTCCTCGAGCGCGGCGCGCATGGTGCAGGTACCGGCGGCCGTGCGGCACACGCCGTCGCCCGGGTTCGCGTCCCGGGTGTTGTTCGCGTTCGTCGAGGCATCGAGCGAGTCGATCGTGAACGTGTAGTTCACCGCCTGAGCGACAGTCGAGACGATGAGCGGCGCCGCCGCGAGTGCGAACACCGCCGCGATGGCCGCAGCGATCCGTCCCCGCGAACGAGGCGTTCCTGATGCGAACCGCGAGGCCATGCCCCGCAGGCGCTTCGCTCGGTGCTTGGCTACCATCTCTACCGCCCCAATTTCTTGATTCCGCTCACGCATAATGTCTGCGAATTCAACAGTAGATTCGCGGATTCCCGCTCCGAGGGAATAGCGCGATACTCCGAATCGGACGCCCCGGTCTGCGGTGCTGCGGATATGCCAACTCAGTGTTTCCGCGGCGAACCGCGCGGCCGTTCAGTAGCTCAGGCGCGGTTCCGCGTAGGGCCGCTTCAGTACCGGATCCGAACGCTCGGATCAGCACTCGCAGGCACTCGCCGATCCCAGTGTTTCCAACGCCTCTGCAGCATCGCGGAGCTGCGAATCACGCGCGGGATCGCCGGAGCGGCACGCACTCCACGGAGGACCTCCACCGAGTCGAGCGCGCACTAGCCGCGCACCGCTCCGAAACACCACGGAAAACGCCTCGGAGACCACGCAAAAGCGATCCTTCTCCGCTTCTCGGGCGAACTCGCTGAGATCATATTCATGAGCGGCCGGAATCTCTGAGGGTCCCCCGGGTGAATAACCTGCCTCGCCGGCGCTCTCCCCCTAATAGCGCCCTCTGGGTCGCCACCAGCGCCGAGGATCATCCACTGCCGGACTCCTCGCCGCTGGTAGCGACCCAGGGGGCGCTCCCCTGCGTATGCACGCAGGAGATGCGGGACCTCACGGCCACCGCGGCCCAGGATCCGCGACGCGCCCCGGACGAGGCTGTCCGCCGGACCCGGCAATGCCGTCGGCTAGTCCCGACCGCCCCGGGCGAAGCAGTCCGAGCAGAGCATCCAGCTGCCCCGGCCCGTCTCGCTCACTCGCATCCGGCGATCCCGTCGGTCGAAGTCCCGCCCGCAGGCACGGCAGTGCCGGCTCCTGCGCGACACTGCGACCAGGCCCCAGACCAGGAGGCCGAGCAGCAGTCCCAGCGCGATCGCGGCCGGGATCCACCAGGGCACGCTCGCGGCACTCTCCGCCGTCGGCGCGCCTCGCATCTCGGCGTCGAGCGCGAAGCTCACCATCGTGTCGGGGTCCGCGGCGCGAACGTCCCGTTCCGATCCCGGAAGGGTCGTCAGTTCCATCGAGATCTGCACTTCGTCTCCGCGAGCGACGGCGATCTCGGCGATGTGCGGAGTACCTTCGGCCATCAGTGCGGAGAGCGGCTGGCTCCCGCGCACGCCGTCGACGTTCCAGGAGAGCGCGACACCGGCGAGGGCGGTCGCGTCGAGCGCGGCGGCCGCGGGCTCGACCGTGACCCGCAGGATCCCGTCGCCGGGGCCGGTGTTCACAAGGCCCAGCAGGCGCTCCCCACCGCCGTCGACGGCGTCGCCCAGTTCGCCGGAGAACACGCTCTCCGCCCGGGCCGGTGCGCCATCGCTCCAGCTCAGTCGCGCGGGAGAGGCGTCCCACCTCGCGGTCACCGGGCCCGCGGATTCCGCTGCACCACTCGAGACCGTCGCGGCACCGGCCGCGTCCTCGACCGACGCGCTGCGCGCTCCCGTCACGGGTACGGCATCCGCCGCGAGGAGCGCCGCGCCGACGAGGAGCAGCAGGGCGAGCGAGAGGATCGCGGCGACGAACCTGCCCCTGCGGGACAGTGCCGCGCCCGATTCCTCGATGATCCGATCGATGCCGGCCGCAGTAAGCGGGGCGGCGGTCTGCGCGCTCACCGCGGGATCCCGTCGTCGGTCCCGTCGCCCGGCTGCTCGCCGGAACCGCTCATCACGAAGGCGAGTTCCCGCTCGCGCAGTTCGATCTCGCGCTCTCGGATCTGCAGCTCGCGCTCCCGGAGTTCGAGCTCGCGCGCTTCGTTCTCGCTGCGCTGCGGCGCCGCTGCCGGGGCAGTCGGAGCGGCGCCCTCCGGGTTCGGCACGCCCTGGGGACGGGGCACGGAGACGATGGTCTGTTTGGGGCGACGGAACGCGCCCCACAGGCCCCAGCCGATGAGTACGACCGCGGCACCGGTGAGCACGATCGGCATGTTGTCGCCGACCCACTGGCGCGCCCACCCGAGCTTCGGCACGCCGAAGAGCAGGGTGCCGCGCACCTGAGCGGGCGAGACCGGGGCATCGACAGCCGAGTTGGCGTCGCCCTGGGTGATGAGCCGACAGCGGGTGCCGTCATCGAACGTGCCGATCGTCTTCCCGACCACGCGGTGGGTGATCAGGTCGGGGTCGTCGGGCTTCGGGAAGTAGGTGACGACGGCGCCGACCGGGATATCGGTGCATACCGCGTCCTTGTCGACCCCCTTCACGACCACGACGTCGCCCGGGGAGAACGTCGGCTCCATGGAGCCGGTGAGCACGGTGAGGGAGTCCCCGCCGAGGAGGCGCGGAACCACCGCGAGCGCGAGGATCACGATGACCACCACCGCGATGAGGGCCGAGGCGATCGCGCGTCCGGCGATCCGCCACGGCGTATCGAACCATTTCGTCGAGCTGACGCGACGGGCGGACCCGCGCGAGAAGCGGTCGAGCAACTGCATGGCGGGGGTCCTTTCGATGCAGAGTGGAAGGTCGGGGTGGTGTTGCGATCGGGGTTCGAGAAAGCCGAGGGGCGGGATCGCTCCCGCCCCTCGGCTCGGTGGGGCTAGTAGCAGGACGGGCGCTGGTTCAGCACGCGATCCGTCAGCACGCCGGTACCGCCGAGCACGTACCCCATCTGCGGCTTGATCGTCCCGGTGATCAGCGAGTGGACCGCATCGGGGATGCAGTTCTGCTGCGAGAGCAGCACCGGAGCCTTCTTCGATCCGGCGACCGCCGCACCCGCCAACGCGTCCGCGAAGTTCGCGCCGGTGGCGAGGTAGACGGTTCCGTTCGCCGTGTGCCACTGCTTGCCGATCGCTGCGGAGGTCTCGTAGCGGGTGGCACCCGCATAGCGTTTCACCGTGCCGTAGCTGCTGAGGCCGTTCGCGACCTGCGCGGTGACGACGCCCGTGCCGCCGGCGATGTTGATGTTCTTCGGGTCGAGTTCGAGCAGCTGGCCTCGGACATCGGCGCGGATCGAGCGCGCCAGTCCGTCGACCAGCAGCACGGGAGCGTTGTTGGCGCCCGCCGCGGCGCTCGCTGACAGCGCGTCGGGGAAGTCCCGTCCGGTCGCGATGAACACCGAGTCCGAACCAGACTGGCCCCAGCCGTGCTCGGCGATGCGGATCGAGGTCTCGTAGCGGTCCTGCCCGCCGAGGCGGGTCACCCGGTATCCGAGGTCGCGGATCTCGTTGGCGACTCCGTTGCTCACGGCACCTGCTCCACCGGCGATGTAGACCCGCTCGGGCTTCAGGCGCTTGATCTCGGCCTTCGTGACAGGGCTGAGGCGAGCCGTCTGGGTGAGCAGCACGGGGGCGCTCTTCTGCACCGCGAGCGGCGCGGCCGACAGCGCGTCGGCGGCGACGTCGTAGCGGGCCAGCACCACGGACTTCGCGCCGCCGGGGAAGTGCTCCTGGGAGACGCGCACCGCGGTCTCGAAGCGGTCCTGACCGCCGAGGCGCTTCCACTGAGGGTCGGTCTGCTTCATCTTCACTCCGGCGTTGAAGTAGAGCTGCATGCCACGGCACTCGTTGGGCGCCTGCGCCTGGAACGTGTAGGTGGCGTTGTCGAGGATCCCCGTGATGGTCTGCCCGGGGGCGACCTCCACCGGGAACTTCTGGCGCTGGGCGCCGGAATCCTTCCGTTCGATCCACTGGTCGCAGTAGTCGGAGGGGAGCCCCGCTGCGTGGTTCGGGTTGGTCGCGGTCCACACCTTGGAGACGATGTCCTCCAGCACGACGGGCCGGTTGGAGGTGTTGGTCGCCGAGAACTGGAAGTAGAAGACGCTGCCGGGAACGATGCTGCCGCCCGGCGTCCCGTCAGCGTTATAGAAGCGCTCGAACGCGAGGAGGGCACCGTTGTCGACCGCCGCGCTGGACCGCGCCACACCCTCGGACTGCTGGGGTACGGTGCCGTCGTCGGCGTTCGCCGTCGCCGATGCGGTGGTGGAGAGCATTCCGACGGCGAGCGCGATGCTGAAGAAACTTTTGAGTTGCAAGAGACGTTCCAATATTCCTGGGGCTCGGGCCTACGCCGCGCGGACACATAGATGAGATATATGCCCCAAGTCTCGTCGGGGGTCGCGCGGCTCAGCACCGGACTGCTCCGCTTCAGCACTGCGGAATCGGAAATGCAGTATCGCGCGCGGTCCCGCGATCCGGTCCTCCCCGGTTTCTACGTGGGTTCGAGAAGCCGGCGCGGTCGAACGGGAACGATCGATCGGGTCGCGCGCCGGCTCTGCGGCGTCCGAGAACGACGAAGGGCCCGGATCCTCTCGGATCCGGGCCCTTCGGTCAGAAGCGGGTGCTTACCAGCTCGACTTGGTGATGCCGGGCAGCTCGCCGCGGTGCGCCATGTCGCGGAAGCGGACACGCGAGACGCCGTACTTCGACAGGACGCCGCGGGGGCGGCCGTCGATGACGTCGCGGCTGCGCACGCGCACCGGCGAAGCGTTGCGGGGCAGCTTCTGCAGGCCCACGCGAGCGGCCTCGCGGCTCTCGTCGGTCCCGTTCGGGTCCACGAGGGCCTTCTTCAGCTCGGCGCGCTTCTCCGCGTAGCGGTTGACGATCGCCTGGCGCTGCTTGTTCTTCGCAATCATGCTCTTCTTGGCCATGATTAACGCTCCTCTCGGAACTCGACGTGCTTGCGAACCACCGGATCGTACTTCTTGAGCACGAGACGGTCGGGGGTGTTGCGACGGTTCTTGCGGGTCACGTAGGTGAACCCGGTGCCAGCCGTCGAACGGAGCTTGATGATCGGACGGACGTCCTTATCTTTTGCCATTAGAGCTTCACCCCACGCTTCTGCAGATCAGCAACGACGGCCTCGATGCCACGAGCGTCGATCACCTTGATGCCCTTGGCGGACAGGGTGAGCGTCACCTTGCGGCCCAGCGAGGGCACGAAGTAGGTCTTCTTCTGGATGTTCGGATCGAACCGGCGCTTGGTACGACGGTGCGAGTGCGAAATGTTGTGACCGAAGCCGGGAACGGCGCCGGTCACCTGGCACACTGCTGCCATGGTGGTTCCTCTCAGTACCGTGGAGCCGGACGGCCCCACCCAAGATCTCTTGTCTGCACGGGACATCACCTGAGCCGAAGCCCTGGATCGCCCCCGTGCGGTCTGCGCGAAGGGAGTTCGCACAGCCAAAGATCGAGCTTAGATCAGGATCGCGCCGGCCGCAAGCCTGATCTGCGCGGCACAGCGCACACCGAAACACCGCTGTGCCGCCGAAACACCCAGTTGCAGCAGGGTGTTTCGGCGGCGCGACGGTTTCTCGGCGGAAAGAGTGGGTGCCTGCGGAAGCGCCGGAGCCGCCCCTCAGGGGCCGCCGTCTCGGCCGCGAGCAGCAGGATTCGACGTCTCACGGCTCATCGCCTCGCGGGTCGCCCGACGGTCAGCCAGACGATCGCCAGCGCCAGCGCCGCGAGCGCGCCGGCGGTACCCGGCGCGAGATACCCCTGGGTGAGCACCCAGCCGACCGCGACCACGAGCAGCACGGTCGCGAGGATCGCCGCCCACAGGCGCATCGGCCCCGGCCGCTCCTTCGGCCAGAGCCGCTCGATCCGGGCCACGAGGGGGCAGAGCACGGCGATCACAGCCGCGATCGCGAGGATCCAGGGCACGCGCGTCAGCCACCAGACGCCCGTGAGCGGTTCGGGGAACGGCAGCCCGAGAGCGAGCTGGATCCCGACCACGACGCCCATCGCGACCGTGTGCCACAGGTAGATCGTCATGCCGAAGACGCCGAGCGCGCCGACGACGAGCAGCACGCGCCTGCGGCGCACCACCGCGCGGATCAGCGGCTGCAGCAGGGTGAAGAGGTAGACCTGCGCGAGGCCGAGCAGCAGCAGGAGCACGGTCGGCGGGTTCAGGTTGACGAGCATGTCGGGCGAGTAGCCCAGCCCGAACACCGCGACGCACATGAGCCCGTAGGCGACCGCGGCGAGCGCGACGAGCAACCACCGGGGGCGCTTCGCGTACCAGCCGTCGCGCACGCCGAAGCCGAGCTGCTGCACGAACAGCCACACGAAGAGCCAGTTGAGGGCGGCGATCGGGAGCCCGGCGAAGCGGCTGAGCAGGTCGACGGCGACTGCGGCACCCGCGAGTCCGAAGTACGTCGACCAGGCCGCCAGACGGTGCAGCTTCGCCATGAGCGGCACGAAGGCGGTGCAGATCGCGTAGACGGCGATGAACCAGAGCGGCTCGGCGAGCCGGAACGCGAAGGTGCGCAGGAATTCGGGGTCCACGCCGCACAGCGCCAGGACCCCGAGCACGGCCAGCACCGCGAGCATCGCCGGCAGCACGGGTCGGGCGAGCCGCAGCGCGCGGATCCGCAGGTACTCGCCCGCGGTGCCGCCGCTCGCGCGGAGCCTGCGCCAGGTCGTGATCCCGGCGAAGCCGCCCGCGATGAAGAAGGTGGGCATGATCATGCCGATCCAGGTGATCCAGACGAGCGGTTGCCAGTGCGCGAGCGCGTTCGAGGCCCGCAGCGGATCGCCGGAGATCCCCATCTGCAGGGCGTGCAGCAGCACGACGACGGGCAGGCAGAGCGCGCGCACCGCGTCGATGGAGAGGTCGCGATCGGGCGGGATCCGGGGGAGCTTCGATGCCACGGGATCAGCATACGGGCGCGCGCATGCCGACGAGCGTGCGCTCCGGCGGCCGGGCGTAGGCTGGCGAGGTGCCTCCGATCGACGATGCTCCCGCTCCGCTGTTCCCCGCCGACGCCCCGATCCGCTACGTCGCGATCGGCGACAGCTTCACCGAGGGCGTGGGCGACGAGCAGCCCGACGGCTCGGTACGCGGCTGGGCCGACCTCGTGGCGCAGGGCCTCGCCGACGCGACGGGACGCCCGATCGAGTACGCGAACCTCGCGATCCGCGGACGCCTGCTCGGGCCCATCATCGACGAGCAGTTGGAACCCGCACTCGCGCTCGGCCCGACGCTCGTGAGCTTCAACGGCGGTGGCAACGACATGCTGCGGCCCGGCACCGACCTCCCGTGGATCCTGGAGCGCACCGGCAGCGCGCTGCGCCGGATCCTCGAGACCGACGCAGCGCCGCTGCTGCTCGCCGGCGCGAATCCCACCGCGGGTCTGCCGAGCGGCGGGCGCGTGCGGGCGAAGGGCGACGAGCTGACCCGCGAGGCGGGCGCGCTGGCCGGGCAACTCGGGGTGCGGTTCTGCGACAACTGGAGCGATCCCGTGCTCGCGCGCCGCGAGTACTGGTCGCCGGACCGGCTGCACCTCGCGCCGGTCGGGCACCACCGCGTCGCGAGCAACGTGCTGCGCGCACTGGGCTACGCAGCGCCAGCCGACTGGGTGATCGACGCGGACCCGAGGCCCGCACCGACCCGGCGCGAGCAGCTCCGCTACACGCGCGAGCACGTGCTGCCGTGGATCCAGCGTCGTCTCACGGGCCGGTCGAGCGGCGACGGCCGCACGGCGAAGCACCCCGACTGGGTGCGGATCGAGCCGCGGGGGTAAGTGGCGGTTTCCCGCGTGTCACCGCCCGTTCGGTGCGGATGATCCGCTCGAACGCGCTCAGCCTGCGCCGGGAAGGGAAGCGGCGAGCGAGCGTTCGAGGAGTTCGCGCAGCACTCCGCGGTCCACACCGGTCAGACGGGTGAGGTAGAGGCAGACCTTGCTCGCGCGGTGCGGTCCGAGCCGCGACATCAGATCCGGCCAGCGCTCCGCGAAGTCGTCGACCAGATAGACGGTGTGCTTCGTCGCGCCGGGAGCGAACGCGAGCAGCGGCATCCGGCCGCCGCGGCCGCTGTCGTACCGGTACTCGACCTCGCCGAACCCGATGATGCGCCCGGCCCACACGACCGGCGGCTCCCCGCTCAGCTCGGCGCAGAGCGCGAGCAGCTCATCCGCCTCGACGCGTCGCGCTCCGGTCGCGCGATCGAGCACTTCGGCGACGGGCATCTCGGACGGCGACATCGCGGGCTGCTTGGCTGCCATGAGAGCTCCTGACGATTCGGGGACCGGTGCTGCCACCGTAGACGAAACGGGACGCGCCCGCTCAGCCTCCGAGCGGCGACTTCAGCCCGGAGCCGGTGAGCACGGCGACCGCCGTCTCCTCCGCCCGGATCTCGCCGCGCGCGAGCAGCCGGGTGAGCCCGGCCGCCGCGACGGCGCTCGTCGGCTCGGCGTAGAGCCCCGTGCGCGCGAGCTCGGCGTGCGCGGCCCGGATCTCGTCCTCCGTCACCGCGACGGTGCCGCCGCCGCTCCGCCGGATCGCGGCCAGGATCTCGGCGAGACGACCGGGTGCGCGGATCGCGGTGCCCTCGGCGATGGTCGGCAGCACCGGCCGTTCGACGCCGGGCGCCGCGAAGGCCGCGTCGATGGGCGAGCAGTGCAGCGGCTGCGCGGCGTAGAGGCGCGGCAGGAGATCGATCGCGCCGGCCTCGAACAGTTCGCCGAAGCCGAAGGCGCAGCCGAGCAGGCTGCTGCCAGCGCCGACCGGCAGCACGATCGCGTCGGGCGCGCGGAAGCCGAGATCCTCCCAGAGCTCGTAGGCGAGGGTCTTCGTGCCCTGCAGGAACACCGCCTGCCGGTTGTGCCCGGCGTCGTGCGCATCGCCGCGCGCCACGGCGGCGAGCGCCGCCGCCTCCGACGCCTCGCGCGGACCGTCGACGAGCTCGATCGCGGCACCCGCGGCGCGCGCCTGCACGAGCTTCGCGGGCGAGGTGCTGGCCGGAGCGAACACCGTGACCGCGAGGCCGGCGGCTGCGCCGTAGGTCGCGACCGCCGCGCCGCCGTTGCCCGAGCTGTCCTCGACGATCGCCGTCGCACCCGCCGCTCGCAGTGCGGTGACGAGCGCGCTCGCGCCGCGATCCTTGAAGCTGCCGCTCGGCGAGAACCACTCCAGTTTGAACCGCGGGCGCGCACCGGCCCAGTCGCGGGCGACGAGCGGCGTGCACCCCTCACCGAGACTCACCGGCTCGGCGCCGGCCAGCTCCGGCAGCGCGGCGCGGTAGCGCCACATGCTGCGCTCGGCGGTGTCGACGTCGCCCGGGGTGATCATGCCGCCACTCTAGGCGGCGCGGGCGCGGCAGCGCTCGCAGACGCCGTAGAGGTCGACGACGTGGTCGATCTCGGTGAAGCCGTGCTCGGCGCCGACCCGCTGGGCCCACTCCTCGACCACGCGCGCCTCGAGTTCGCGCGTCTCGCCGCAGATGCGGCACACGAGGTGGTGATGGTGCCCCTGCATGCTGCAGGAGCGGAAGCGGTTCTCGCCATCGGGCGACTGCAGGGAGTCGGCCTCACCGCCCTCCGCGAGGCCGGCGAGCGCGCGGTACACGGTCGCGAGGCCGATGGTCGACCCCTGGTCGCGCAGCGTCTGGTGCAGCTCCTGAGCGCTCACGAACCCGCGCGCCTCAGCGAGGGCAGCGCGAACGGCCTCGCGCTGCCAGGTATTGCGCTTGGGTGCTGCGGTCATGCGGCTCCGCCTTTCGTCACCTCCAGGCTCTCACGCCCGGAGGCCTCCGCGCACGCCGGGTCCGGGGCCCCGGTCTCGGCTTCGCGGATCACGACCGCGCGCTCGCGCGCTTGGAGCGCTCGCTCGGCCGCGCGTTCCGCGCCGAGCCGGAGCCCGTCGCGCAGCCGGCCGACGGCAGCTGCGAGCAGGAACACGACGGCGACCACGAGGCCGACGGAACCGCCGGCGGCGATCCCGAACTCGCGCGAGATCCACAGGCCGACGAGGCCCGACACGACGCCGAGCGCAGCGGCGATGCCGGGAATCCAGGTGAATCGGGGCGCGAGGATCCGCGCGGCGGCCGCGGGGCCGACGAGCAGGGCGACGCCGAGGATCGCACCGACCGCGGGCATCGCGGCGACCACGCCCGCGGCGATGATGCCGCTCGCGAGCGCCTCGACCGGCCAGGCCCGGAACCCCGTGGCGGCGAAGCCCACGGGATCGAAGGTGTGGAAGAGGATCCGCCGCCCGAACACGGCGAGCAGCAGCAGGGTCACGGCGAGCACCGCGCCGGTACGCACGAGGTCGGCGCCGGTGACGCTGAGGGGCGAGCCCACGAGCAGCGCCTCGACCGGCACGCCGTTGCCCGCGTTGAGGCTCGCGAGCAGCGTGCCGAGCGCGAAGCCGAACGAGAGCACGATGCCGCTCGCGACCTGGCGACCCTGGCCGGGCACGCGGGCGAGCAGCGTCATGATGCCGACGAGCAGCAGCGCGAAGAGCGCCTGGCCGAGGATCAGGTTCCAGCCGAGCACGGCGAACAGCACCCCGCCGGGGAACGTGGCGTGGCTGAGGGAGACCGCGAAGAACGAGCGACGGCGCATCACGATGAGCGTGCCGACGATGCCGGAGAGCACGCCGAGGAGCGCGAGTTCGACGGCGGCGAGCGCGAAATAGCTCATGCCGCACCGCCCTCGGGGGCCGCCGAGGCCGGAGCCGCCGACGCCGCGGACGTCGGATCCACCGCATCGGATGCGCGCTTCGCGCGGGCGCCCGGCTCGCGTCCGCGCAGCAGACGCCAGCCCACGGCGAGCGCGTAGAGCGCGACGAGCACGAGCACGACCGTCGCGCCCGGTGACACGGTGGCGCCCGCACCGACCGACCACACGAACGAGAGCCACAGGCCCCCGACGCCGGCGATCAGCGGCACGAGGATCGCGATGGGCACGAGCAGGCCGAGCCGCCCCGTGAGGAGGCGCGCCGCGGCCATCGGCACGGTCAGGATCGCGAGCACCATGAGCACGCCCAGCGCCTGCACGCCGGCGACGACGAGGAGGGCGACGGCGACCGACAGCGTGAGGTCGGTCGCGAGCGGGCGGAATCCGGCCGCCCGGAATCCCTCGGGGTCGAACGCGCGGAACAGCTGCGCCCGCCACCCGATGACGAGCACGATCACGGCGAGCACCGCGACGACCGTGACCTGCCAGAGCTGCGCCGCCGTCACGGTGAGGAGGCGCCCGAACAGCAGGTCCTCCAGCTGCGAGACGTAGCCCTGCTGCCGCGAGACCAGCACGACGCCGAGACTGAACAGGCCCGTGAGCACGACCGCGATCGCGGCGTCCGAGCCGACGCGTCCCGCACGCTCCAGCAGGGTGAACAGCACGGCCGCGATGAGCGCCGCGATGATCGCGCCGGGCAGCACGAGGTCGGATCCGCCGATCGCCGCACCGACCACCAGGCCGGGGAACACGGCGTGCACGAGGCCGTCGCTCACGAACTCCAGCTCGCGGAAGCTGATCCCGATGCCGACGACGCCCGCGGCGACGGCGAGCACCGCGAGCGTCGCGAGCGCCCGGCCCATGAAGGGCAGCGAGAAGATCTCGATGAGTCCGGCGTCCACCGCTACTCCGTCTCGCGGGTGGTGGTGACGGTGTGCCGGTCGAGCTCCACGGTGGTGTCCTGGAACGCGTGGGCCACGGCCTCGAGCGTCAGCGCGTCGTCCAGGGTGCCGTAAGCCGCCGGGTGCCCCGGATCCTCGGGGTGGTGCCCGCTCGAGAGCAGCAGCGCGTGCGTGCATGCCTCGCGCGCGATCTCGAGGTCGTGGGTCGAGACGATGATGGTGCGCCCCTCGGACCGCACCTCGCGCAGGAGGGCGAGCAGCGTCTCGCGATTCTCACGGTCGAGCCCGTTGAACGGCTCGTCGAGCAGGATCATCTCGGGATTCGCGACGAGCGCGCGAGCCAGGATCCCCCGCTGCTGCTGCCCGCCCGACAGTTCGCCGAAGCGGCGCTGCGCGAACGGCGCGAGGCCCACGCGCTCGAGCACCGTATCGATGCGCCGGCGGCCCTCGCGGCCGATCGGCCGGAACGCGCCGAGCTCGCGATACAGCCCCATGCCGACGACCTGGCGGAGCGTGACGGGCAGGCTCGTGTCCCGCTGATCCGCCTGCGGGAGCGAGCCGATGCGGCGGCGCGCACGCACGGGAGCCTCGCCGAGCACCCGGACCTCGCCGGCCGTGAGGTCGGCGAGGCCCAGGATCCCGCGCAGCAGAGTCGACTTGCCCGAACCGTTCGGTCCGATCAGCGCCACCGCCGAGCCGCGCTCGACGGTGAGGGAGAGGCGCGCCACCCGCGTGCGCCCGGCGTAGCCGAAGGCGGCATCGCGCAGACTGATCGCGGGGGTGTCGTGCGCGGCGGGCGCCGCTCCTGCTGGGGCTTCGGTCACTTCAGGTTCTCCGGGAGCGGGCCTGGCTTCTCGCCCCAGGCCTCGAGGATCGTTTGCGTGTTGTGGACGGTGGCGCCGAGGTACTGCGCACTCGAGCTGCCGACGGGTCCGAGCGAGTCGGTGTAGAGCGACTCCGCGTCGACGACCTTCACGCCGGCCTCCTTGGCGATGGTACGCGCCAGGCCGGGGCTCATGGACGATTCGACGAAAACCGCACGGACCTTGCGCTCCTTGATCGTCGCGACGAGACGGTCGACGTCGGCCGCGCTCGGCTCGGCGTTGTCCTCGAAGCTCGGCAGGATCGAGCCCGCGAACGCGATCCCGTAGTCGTGCAGGTAGTAGCGGAGCGAGTCGTGCCCCGTCACCATGATGCGCTCGGCCTTCGGGACCCGATCCATCTGCGTCGTGATCCACTCGTCGAGGCTCTTCAGCTTGAGCACGTAGGCGTCGGCGCGGCGCTGGTAGTCGGCCTTGTGCGCGGGATCCGCCTGTGCGAGCCCCTTCGCCACCTCGGAGACCATGCCCTCGGCGTTGCGGGGGGAGGTCCAGATGTGGGGGTTCAGATCGCCGTGATCGTGATCGTCGTCATCGTCTCCGGCGGCGTGCGCGTGGGCGGCCTCTTCAGTCTCGTGGTCGTGGTCGTGGTCGTGCGTCTCGGCGCCGCCGGCCTCGGCCGCCCCCTCGGCGGTGATGGCCTTGAGCGTCGCCTGATCCAGGCCGGCGGCCGCCGTGACCGTCTTGCCGTGGAAGCCCGAGGCCTCGACGGCGCTGCTGACGAAGGTCTCGAGGCCCGCACCGTTGACCACGAGCACGTCGGCGCGTCCGAGCGCGAGCAGGTCGGCGGGGCTCGGATCGAAGTGGTGGGCCGAGGCACCGGGCTTCAGCAGGCCGGTGAGCTCGATGTCGTCGCCGCCGATCTCCTTCGTGAAGTCGGCCAGCTGCGTGGTGGTGGCGACGACGCGGAGGCGCTCCCCGTCGGAGGCCTTGCTCCCGCCCGCTTCGGCGTTCGGCGACGAGCAGCCGACGAGCGTCGCGGCGAGTCCCGCCGCGAGGGTGGCCGCGAGCGTCGCGGTGACGAGGGTGCGAGTCCGTGAGTGTCGCATCGGGTGGGTCTCCTGACCAGTTCAGGTCGCGCCAGTGCGCGCCGCTTGTTGAGAACGAATCTCAGCATATCTTCTTCTGAGAACCGTTCGCAACAACGATACGTGCGCCTGCTCCCGTTCCCCGCCCCGAGTGCGCATGCCGCCCCGCCTCTGCGTCCCGCATCCTTCTCGCGCGCCCCTC
>NZ_MRAV01000009.1 GCF_002752355.1 Leucobacter sp. OLIS6 | reverse complement strand
TTATTGTTACGTCGACCACCGGGGTCTACGCAGTGTAGATCGTCGGCAGCGTCAGAGGAGTAGAAGAGGGGTGGTGGGAGTCATGGGGTCCTCTCTGACGGAAGCGGGTCTAGCGCGCGGCCGACGGCTCGGCGGAGCGCACGGTGATGCGCGGGTCGATGACGGCCTTGACCTCGCCGAGCGCGTGCATGTTCGCGATCCGCTCGGACGCCTCGGCGAGGCCGCACGGCTCCGAGAACAGCTCGTCCCAGGGGAAGCGGTCGGCGAAGGCCCGGAAGAACTCGATCGAGCGGAAGTAGTCGGAGACGTCGCCGTTGAGCGATCCGACGACCGTGAGCTCCTTGCCCATGATCGCCGAGATGGGGAACGGGTCGCCGACGGGGCCGGTGGATCCGACGACCGCGAACACCCCGCGCTGCGCGGCCATCGCGATGGCCTCGGGGCCGATGGAGGGGGCGCCCGCGAAGTCGAGGATCAGGTCGGCGCCCCGGCCGCCCGTGAGCTCCTGCACCCGAGCGATGGTCGCCTCCGACCCTCCGGCGATGTCGACCGTGTGGGTGGCGCCGAAGCGCTCGGCAAGGGTGAGGCGGGAAGCAGGGGCCCCGACGGTGATGACCTGGGCCGCGCCCGAGATGCTCGCGACCGCGGTCGCGAAGAGGCCGAGCGCACCGGAGCCCTGCACCACGACCCGGGATCCCGGCCGCACGCCGCCCGCGCGGTCGAACGCCCGCAGCACGGTCTTCGCCGCGCAGCCGGCGGCCGAGGCCCACGTGTCCTTGACTTCCTCGGGTAGGCGCAGCTTCTGCGCGCCCGGCGTGACGTAGGCGTACTCGGACAGACCGGCGGTCGCGTAGGGCGGCACGTCGGAGCGCTGCAGGAACCCGTAGCCGCGCTTCGAGCAGGCGACGGGCTGGCGCAGCACCGTGCAGCCGAAGCACTCGCCGCAGACGGATTCCGACCAGCCGATGCGGTCGCCGACCTCGATGGGCGCGCCGAGCGCGTCGACGGTGCCGTCGCCCACGGCGATCACCTCGCCGACCATCTCGTGGCCGAGCACCATCGGCAGCATGCCGGGGAAGGTCATGCGGCCCTCCCAGATCTCGATGTCGGTGCCGCAGAGCGTGGTGCAGGTGATGCGTACGAGGGCGGCGCCGGGTTCGACCGTCCCGGGCAGCGGGAGGTCCTGCAGCTCGAGGGGAGCGCCGTGCTCGACGAGCACGGCGGCGCGGGTGGAGGTGGGGATCGTCATCGAAGGCTCCGTTCCGGTGGGCTCGGCCGGCGTCGTTGCTCTGCTGCCGAGAATGTGGTTTTATTCTACATACGTTGACCAAAACGGGAAGCCCCTCGATCCGAACCGGGCCCCGCCCGTTCTCGAGGGAGAGCAATGACACGAATCGGTGCGAGCGCATCGGCGGAGCACGCCGAGCTGGTGCTGCAGGGCGGACCCGTGCTGGTCATGGACGCCGCGGGCAGCCGTGCGGACGCGGTCGCGGTCGCCCGAGGGCGGATCCTCGCCGTCGGCACCCGCGACGACGTCGCGCCCCTGATCGATGCGACCACCCGGGTGATCGAGCTCGACGGACGCGCAGTGCTGCCCGGCATCAACGACTCCCACCTGCACGCCACCTGGCTCGGGGCGCGCTGGCCGCACACCTTCTTCGGCGGTCACGCCGAAGGTGCGCAGATCGAGGGCGTCCTCACCGGCGATCGGGCGGCGCGCCGCGCCGCGATCCTGCGCGCCGGTGAACTGCTGTCGAGCTTCGGGATCACGAGCCTCACCGAACCGGGGATCGGTCCCGGCGAGGACGACGGCGAGACCGGCTGCTTCGCCGGCGAGGTGCTCGACGTCTACCGCGAACTCGCCGAGGCGGGGGAGCTGCGGCAGCGGGTGACCCTGCTCGGGCTCTACGGGATCCTCGACGGGCCCAGCCGGCTCGACGTCGTCACGGCCGGCATCGCCGAGCTCGTCGACGCGCAGGGCGGCAGCGATCCCGAGTGGCTGCGCATCGCCGGGATCAAGATCTTCGGCGACCTGATCCCGCTCTCGAAGCAGGCGTGGAGCTCGCGCCCCTACGGCGACGGCACGCACGGCGGCCTGCTCGTCGAGGGCGAAACGCTCGAAGCGCAGGCCGAGGCGCTGCGCGAGATGGTGCGTGCCGGGCACCGCGCCGGCCTCCAGGTCGGCGTGCACGCCACCGGCGACCGCACCATCGACGTCGTGCTCGACGCGGTCGAATCGGCCGCGGGCGAACCCGGCTCCGTGCATCCCCGCGAACTCGGGCACTACGTGATCCACGGCGACCTCGCGACCCCCGCGCAGATCGAGCGGATCGCGGAGCTCGGCATGTGGTTCAACTCGCAGCCTGGCATCGCGGTCACCACCGCCGACTGGATGGCCGGGGTGCTCGGTGCAGATGCGGCGCCCTGGCCCTACGCCGAAGCGCTCGCCGCCGGCGTGCTCGTGCTCTCCTCCGACGCCCCGATCCTCGCCCCCGACTGGCGCGAGACCGTCGCCGCCGCCGAGGCCTGGATCCTGCGCGGCGGCGCCCCGGACGACCCCGCCGCGGCGGCGGCACGGCTGCACCGCCTGCTGCGGGCGCACACCGCGGTGCCGGCCCGGCAGGACCGCGCGGACGGTTGGAAGGGGACCGTCGAGGCGGGCAAGGTCGCCGACCTCGTCGTGCTCGCGCAGGACCCGTTCGCGGTCGGCGCGGCCGGTCTGCCCGGCGTCGAGATCGACCTGACGGTGCTCGACGGGAACGTGGTCTTCGAGCGCGAGGTCTGAGCCGGGCTTTCGCTCGTGCTCGTTCGTTCTTGTTTGAGTGTGCTGCCCGTGCTCGTGTGAGGTCCGCCCCGCTCGAGCACGGTGCGGCCTACTCGCCGGCCCCGATGCCCCCGTCGTACTCGAGCGTTCAGGCTGAGATTCCGCGTCAGACTGAGTTTTCAGGTAGAGCACTCAGTCTGACGCGGAATCTCAGTTTCTGGCGGTTTGAACGGGGCACGGACGTGTCGCCCCGGACGCCGGAGGCGCAGCTCAGGTGAGCAGCTGCCCGCCGTCGACCGCGAGACTGACGCCGGTGATGTGCGCGGCGCCGGATCCGGCGAGGAACACGACGGCCGGGGCGATGTCGGCGACCTTCGCGAGGTCGCCGAGCGGGATCCGGCTCGCCCACGCCTGCCGTGCGGGGGATCCCTCGGGCATGCCTATCTCGAGCATGGGGGTGAGCACGGGCCCGGGGGCGACGGCGTTGACGCGGATCCCGTGCGCGGCGAGTTCGATCGCGGCCCAGCGGGTCACCGAGTCGACGGCGGCCTTGCTGGATTCGTAGGCACCCATGCCGGGCGTCGGCTGGCGTCCGCCGATCGACGAGATGTTGACGACGGCCCCGCCGCCGCCGGCCGTGATGCGGTGGTGCGCGAACGCCTGGGTGACGGCGAAGGTGCCGATCACGTTGACCTCGAGGATCGAGCGGTAGGCCTCGGGCGCGAGCTCCGTGACGGCGCCGTGCACCGAGAGGATCCCGGCGTTGTTCACGAGCACGTCGACGGCGGTGCCGGCGGCGGCGAGCGACGCGAACGCCGCGGCGACCGCGGCGGGGTCGGTGATGTCGAGCGTCAGGGGGTCGGCGCCGAGCGCGTCCGCGGCCGATGCGACGGCGTCGGGGTCGCGGTCGGCGAGGATCACGCGCTCGCCCTCGGCGAGGAAGGCACGGGCGATGCCCTGGCCGATCCCGCCGGCGCCGCCGGTGATGAGCACGGTTCGGGGTGTGGTCACGGTGACTCCTTCGTCGGTGCGGGCCGCGGGTCCGGCCCTTCGGGACTCCCGTATGGAGTCCGCGCGATCTTTATTATACGATTGTAGAAAATAAAGGGGAAGGGTCGCGCACGCGAAACTCCGGACCCGAGGCTGCGAGGAGGCGGTTGTGAAGTTCAGCGGTGAGGTTCCGATCCGACGGTTGGGCCCCGGTGGCCCCGAAGCGCCGGTGTTCGCGCTCGGCTCGTGGAACATCTGGGATCGGATGGAGGCCGCGGAGCGGCGGGCGTTGATCTCACGCGCAGTCGAGGTCGGCTCGGCCTTCTTCGATGTCGCCTACTACAACATGGGACCGCATGCCGAGGCTTCGCGCACCGATCTGCTGTTCGGTGGGGCGCTGCACGAGCTCGGCCTCGCCCGCTCCGACTATCGTCTGTGCGGCAAGCTCTGGCTCTGGGAGTACCCGGCGACCGGGTTCGCGGGGCAGATGGACGAATCGCTCGAGCGCATCGCGCGCGGCGGCGCCGAGGTCGGATCCTTCGACACCGTCGTGGTCGGCGACTTCATGAGCGACATCGACATCGCGCAGGTGGTGCGCGATGTGCAGGCCGAGATCGACCGGGGTAGCTTCGCGAGCTGGGGCGTGAACAACTGGCCGGCCGAGTCGCTGCAGCTCGCGCTCGACACCGCGGCCTCGGAGGGGCTCACTCCGCCCTCGTTCGCGCAGCTGAAGTACGGCATCGCCCGTCGCAGCATGGCCGAGGGGGAGTTCTACGGGCGCTGGTTCCGCGAGGGAACGCTCGCGCTGCAGGCATCCGACGCGTTCGAGGGCGGGATCCTGGTCGGCAAGCTGTCGCCGAATCGCAAGATCGGCGCCGATGTCGGCGGGATCCGCGCTCGGATCGTCGCGGCCTACCCGCGCGTCGCCGAGATCGCGCGATCGTTCGGTGCGACGCCAGCGCAGCTCGGCCTGGCGTTCTGTCTCGCGAACCCGGCGACCGCCAACGTGCTCTTCGGGGCTTCGAGCGTGCGGCAGTTCGACGACAATCTCGGCGCGATCTCGCTGCTCGACGCGATCGGTGCGGACGTGATCCGCGAGTCGGTCGCCGAGCTCTGGCTCGACCGCGAGGTGCGCGCCGACGGAGTGTGGGCGCCCGCCTGAGGCGACACGTCCGTCCGGCCGGGATGCGGAATCCGATTCCGCATCCCGGCCGGAATCGGCCGGGCCGGGTCTCAGCCCGCCAGGAACTCGATCGCGGCCGCGCGGAATTCGGCGCTGTCGAGCGCGCCGCGGTGGTCGCCGGGCACGCGGGCGAGCCGTCCGTCGGGCAGTGCCTGAAGCAGCACCTCGACACCCTGGCTCATCGGGTCCTGTTCGCCCGCGACGAGCAGTGTCGGCACCCGCGGTGCGTTCGCCTGCGGGTCGAAGGGCTCGGAGGCGAGGCCCGGGATGAGCGTGGCGAGCGACGCGGTGTCGGCTCCGGGGGCCGAGATCATGGCGGCCATCATGCCGACCAGCGGGTTCTCGGGTGCGACGCCCGCGAGCGCCCGACCGAGCTCGGCCGGGTCCACCGCCGCGAACGGCTCCATCGGGCTCACGCCGCCGAGCGCGAGGCGACGGATGCGGGGCGATGCCGCAGGCAGCTCCCAGGCGAGGCGCCCGCCGAGCGAGTATCCGATGACGTCGACCGGGCCTTCGGGCTCCGTCAGGGCGATGGCCTCCAGGATCGCGGCGATCACGGCCGAGGTTCGGGCCTCTTCGGGTCCGGCGATCGCCGGGCTCGATCCGTGCCCGGGCAGGTCGATCACGATCGACGAGCGGCCGGCTGCGGCGAGGGCTTCGGGCCACCCGGTCGCGACGAAGTCGGAGTCGCCGCTCGCGGCGAAGCCGTGCAACAGGGCGACCGGGGGGAGCGCCTGCGCGGATCCGGTGCCGGGCTCGGCGTGGAAGGAACGGGTGGCGAGGACCATGGGGGACCTTTCGGCGGTGAAGGGTGCGGATGGGTCGTGCGGCGCCCGGTCTCGGGCGCCCCCGGTGAGCTTGTTTTTCACCAAGGGTAGAAAAACAGGATACAAGCGCTGGACATCTTTTGTCTACGCTTGTAGAGTTTCGCGCAGGCCACCGGCCGGACACCGTCGTCCCCAACGATTCGGGGCGGCACGAACTGTGAAGGATGACACCCAATGACCGCCTCACCAGCACGCATCATCGACATCGCGATCGGCTTCATGGGCGCGAAGCAGCTGACCGCCGCCAGCCGGATCGGTCTGTTCGCGGCGCTCGCCGACGGCCCCAAGGATCTCGCCGCCCTCGCGACCGCGACCGGGCACGCCGAGCGCCAGGTCCGCACGCTCGCCGACGCCATGAACGGGCTCGGCCTGCTGAACCGCGTCTCGGGGGAGTACTCGCTCGTCGAGGACTCCGCGAAATACCTCGCCGGCACCGGCGAGATCGACCTCGGCCCCTTCCTCGCCTTCCTGAACGACATCAGCTACCAGCAGTGGCTCGGCTACGACCGCACGGTCGACACGGACGAGGCCGGCACGCTCGATCTCGACGAGGCCGGCTGGACCGACTTCCTCGCGGGCGTCATGACCTACAACGCGCTGCACGCCGAGCAGTTCGGCGAGGCGTTCGACTTCTCGGGCTTCCGCAGCGCCCTCGACTTCGGCGGCCTCGCGGCCGGATTCTCGTTCGCCGCGATGCAGCAGAACCCCGGGCTCACCACTCGCTACGTCTACGCACCGGGCTTCGCCGATTCGATCACCGACGCCGCGACCGAGGCCGGATTCCTCGACCGCATCTCGATCGAGGAGGCGCCGACCGAGACCGCGCAGCCGGGCGGCGAGCACGACCTCGTGCTGCTCACCCACGTGCTGCACCGCTTCGACGAGGCGCAGAACCGCGCGATCCTCGCCGCCTCGCGGGGGGCGGCGGCACCCGGCGCCACGCTCATGCTGCTCGACTTCTTCCTCGATGCCGACGAGACCCAGCGCCCGATCGACGCCCTGCACGCCGGCGAGTACTTCAACATCGACGGCACGGTCGTGTACCCCGTCGAGCAGGTCGAGGCCTGGCTCGCCGAGACCGGATGGAAGACGGATCGCCGCGTCGCACTGCCCGGCAGCCCGCGCGTGCTGGTCGCGACGGCGGTCTGAGCGTGGCGACGGTTCCCGGGCCCGGGCCCGCCTCCGCGATCACCGCGGTCCGGGGACCGATCCCTCCGGGCGACGTCGGTGTCGTGCTCGCCGCCGAGTCGCTCCTCCGCGCGCCGGCACTCGCGCGCGGTAACGCGGGGATCCCCGCGAGCGACGCGGAGTTCCGGCGAGCCCCGGTCACCATCGACGTGCTCGGCCGCCTGCTCATGGGCGCCGAGAACTTCGAGGATCGGACCATCGGGGAGCCCGAGGCGGCCGCCGCGCTGCTCCGATTCCGCTCGGCAGCCGTTCCCGCGGCGCCCGCGGGAACGGAACCGCGGTCGCCGGACGGCGATGCGATCCGTCTGCTCGTCTCGCTCGACGAGCGGGATTCGACCGGCACGGGCGACGCCCTCGCCCGGGTGAGCGCCGCGTCCGGTGTCGAGATCGTGCGCGGAACCGCGGGGCGGTTCACCGACGGCCGAGCGGACGGAGGGCGCACGGCACCCGATGATCCCGAGAGCGTGGGGCTCCGGATCATTGAAGAGCTGGGTGCACCCGTTCACCCTGCCGGAGTCGTCGGGGCGATCCCCGTCCGCGACGCGCACGCGGACGGCGGCGCCGACTGCATCGGTCGCGCCGACGGCACTGCCTGCGGGGGCCGTCGTGCAGCGGATCGGCGCTCCGCCCTGATCCGGGCGGCCGCCGATGCCGCCCGGCGATCCGGCGCGGCACTCGTGCTCGACCTGTCGGGCCCGGGAGCGCCCGGCGCTCCCGTGAGCACGAACCCCGAACCCGACGCGACTCCGGCCCTCGACCGTGCGCTCCACCGTGCGCTCGCCGCGGTCGACTCCGCCGGACTGCCCCGGCACCGGGTGCTGCTGACCGGCGTCGCGACGGCCGTCGCCGGCCGGATCGGCATCGACGGGGCCCGCTTCGACGCCCTGCTGGATCAGGGCACCGCGCTCTGCTTCGACGACCTGGGGCGGATCCCGAACGTGCGCACCGTCGTGTCGGATCACGACATCGCGCTCGCGATCCTGCACGCCGCCGAACAGGGGGCGCAGGAACGGATCCTGCTCAGCTGCGGGATCCGCAACCGGCACCGCCTCACCGCCTTCGGCGGGAACGGACTCGAGTTCACCGTCGAGCAGTTCCTGCCCTACCTCGGCATGCTCGGCGCCGACCCGGCCCTGCAGCACGCGGTCGGCGCCGCGAACGCCGCGAGGATCCTCGCCCGAACCGCCCCGGAGGAGACCCGATGATCCCGAACGCGCACGCGCACGCGAATGCCGCGGCGTCGATCCCGACCCTCGACGGGCTCGAGATCCCGAACCTCGAGGGCCTCGTGCAGACCGTGCTCGGGCCGGTGCGGCCCGAGGAGCTCGGCATGACGCTCATGCACGAGCACCTCTTCCTCGACATCCGCAGGCCCGCGCACAGCCCGAACCCGCGTCCGGGTGAGTGGGACGATGACGCGCAGGAGCCGCTCGGGCTGTCGAACCTCGCGGCGATACGCCGCGGCCGACCGAACACCGACAACGACGTTCTCGGCGACTTCGCGACCGCGCTCGACGAGGTCGGGGACTTCGTCACGCAGGGCGGCGGCACGATGGTGGAGGTCACGACCCCCGGGATCGGGCGGGACGCGCGAGCGCTCGCGCGGCTCAGCCGCGCATCCGGACTGCACCTCGTGATGGGCGGCGGCTGGTACCAGAAGGACCTGCACCCCGCGGGGTTCGCGGAGCTTCCGCAGGAGGCGCTGGTCGCCGCGATCGTGCGCGACATCGTCGTCGGGGCGGACGGCACCGGGATCCGTTCCGGGATCATCGGAGAGGTCGGGGCCGAGGGCGCGCCCGTCGATCCGCAGGAGATGCGCAGCGTGCGCGCCGCAGGCCGGGCCTCGGCGCTCACCGGCGCGCCGATCACCCTGCACATGGGCGGCTTCGGTGAGGAGCGGCTGCGCGTGCTCGACGCGCTCGAAGAGGAGGGCGCCGATCCGCGACGCGTGGTGTTCGGGCACGCCGGCACCATCGGCGACGACCTGGACTTCGCCCGCCGCCTGCTGGCGCGCGGGGTCTCGGTCGAGGCCGATTTCCTCGGGACCACCGGGAGCCCCTGGGGGACGCTGTTCCCCTTCACGGACCGCGGCATCGCCCGCGGTTTCGCGGAGCTCGTCGCCGACGGCTGGGGCGACCGGCTCGTGCTCGGCGGCGACGTCTGCCAGAGAGTGCAGCTGCGCCGCTACGGCGGGCACGGCTACGGCTACGTCGTCGAGCACTTCCTGCCGACGCTCGCGGAGTTCGGGGTCGGACCCGAGGCGCTCGATCGGATCATGATTGACAACCCGGCGAGGCTGCTCGCCTTCGCCGCGCCGCGCTCCGCGGGATAGGCGCGCGGTCGAGGGATCGCAGCGCGCGGCGGAGACGCCGCCCGTCAGTCCGCCCGGCGCAGCCGGGTGATGAAGTCGGTGACCTGCCGTTCGAGCACGTCCACATGCAGGTGGTCGGGGCTTACGACCCGGATCACGGTGGCGCCGATGTTCATCATGATGATCTCGTCGGCGAGCTGATCGTCGGGAGTCGACGTGCGGATATCGCCGTCCTCCCGCCCCTCGGCGAGATAGCGCAGGTATCCCGCCTTCCAGGTGTCGAGGTGCTCGTCGTAGCCGCCTCGCACTTCGGCGCTGAACGCGCAGCGCTCCCAGAACGAGAGCAGCACCCGGGCCGCGGTCGCGTCCTCCTGCTCGACGGGCAGGGTGTACCGCATGAACATCTCGAGGGCTTCGATGCCCCGTTTTCCTGCGACGTAGGCCGTGAGGCGGTCGCCCAGGCTGTTCAGCGAGCGCTCGTACGCGCCGGTGATGATCTGATCCTTGCCCGTGAAGTAGTGCTTCAACGCCCCGTTCGCGAATCCGGCGCGCGACGCGATCTCGCGCATGGTCGCCGCCTCGATCCCGCCCTCGACGATGAGCTGCCAGGTGACGTCGACGATCTCGTCGCGGCGCTGGTCGTGGTCGATGATCTTCGGCATGGGGGCCTTCCGGGCTCGGTTGCGTCACCCAGTGTAGACGGAAGCTGCCGCCGACCGGGGGATTCCCGCGGCGCGGAAAAGTCCCATCCTGCCCCGTCCCTGTGCCTCGTGACCGCTGCCCGCCGCGGCATAGCCTCGCTGCACGGCGGCCGACGGCCGACCGGAACCCGATGAGCGGCGCAGGCCGCCCCGAACGAAGGATCGACACCGTGGCACCGAGCCAGTACGAGCACCTCTTCGTCCGCGATCTCGTGGACTGCCGTGACGACATGACCAACGAGGCCGAGGCCGCGGGGCGCCCGCTCCCGGCGAACCTCAGCCGGCCGTGGGCGATCATGCGCGCCGAGGACGTCCCCGAGGCGAAGGCCTACATCACCATGAGCTGGGTGCACCCGACGCAGGAGGAGACCTTCTGGGTGCACGAGCACCAGCACGAGTACGACGAGGTGCTCGTGTTCACCGGATCCGACCCGGAGGATCCGCACGACCTCGGCGCCGAGGTGTACCTCGATATCGAGGGCGAGCGGCACCTCATCACGACCTCGGGATCGGTCTACATCCCCGCGGGTACCAAGCACTGCCCGCTCGGCTTCAACCGGGTCGACCGTCCCTTCCGCTTCCTCGCGGTCGCGGTGAGCGGTGACGGGCACTACCGGCCCGAATCCGAGCGCTGATCCGGCTTCGGGCCCGCAGTTGTCGTTCCCGGCAGAGGAGTTGTCCCGAGCCGTACAGACTGCCGGGCCCGCCTTGCCAGCGCGCCCAGCGCCCCCCGACCATGAGGGTGCGCACCCGTACCCGCCGCACCGAGCGGAGGCCGGGAGCGCGGTACTCGAAGGCGAGGGCCGCCGCGCAAGCCGGTCGCACCGCCGCAGGTCCCCGAAACCGGGGAGGGCGACTGCAGCGGGACCGACCACCCCACGCATACGCATCAGGAGGACTGGACTCATGACTTTCCGATTCCGCTCACGCGCAGGAGCCCGGGTCGCCGCAGTCGCGGCGGTCGCGCTCTCGCTCTCGCTCGTCGGTTGCGCACCCCCCTCCTCGGGCGGCGGCTCCGGCCAGACCTCGATCCGGGTCGGCATGGTCGGCAGCACCAGCGACGAGGTCAACCCCTACCAGCAGCAGGGCTCGGTCTCGAGCGACGCGCTGTTCAAGCAGGTCTATGAGGGCCTCACGGCCCGCGACCGCACGGGCAAGGTCGTCTACGTGCTCGCCGAGTCCATGGAGCCGAACGCGGCGAAGGACGTCTGGACCATCAAGCTCCGAAAGGGCGTGAAACTGCACAACGGCGAGACCTTCAACGCCGAGGATGCGGCCGAGAGCATCAAGGCGATGATCGACCCGAAGAAGGCCTGGGCGTACGCGACCAACCTCGACTTCGTCGACGCCGCCGGTATCGAGGTCGTCGACGAGACGACGCTCAAGCTGAAGCTCAAGAAGCCGTTCGGCCTGGTCCCCGAGATGTTCTCGATGGCGCGAGTCAACATGCGCAGCGTCCGCGGCGGTGCGACCGTCGACAAGCCCTCCGGCACCGGCCCGTGGACCATCGACTCGTTCACGCCGGGCCAGGAGGCGAAGCTCTCGAAGTTCACGGACTACTGGGGCGAGAAGCCGAAGCTCGACAGCCTCACCCTGTCGTTCTTCACCGAGCAGAACGCCGTCACCAACGCGATCCGCGGCGGTCAGATCGACGTCGCGCAGGGCATCCCGTTCCCCGAGGTGCCCGCGCTCAAGGGGGATCCGAACCTCGGTCTCGTGGTGAGCGACACGGCGAGCTACCCGCTCATCGCGATGAGCATGAAGGACAAGCCGTTCTCCGACGCGAAGGTGCGCGAGGCGATCCGGCTCTCGGTCGACCGCGAGCGGATCGTGAAGAACGCCTTCGGCGGCTACGCGACGGTGGCGAACGACTTCATCGGCAAGAACTCCTCGTGCGAGCCGCCGAAGGTGCCGCAGCGGACGCAGGACCTCGCGAAGGCGAAGCAGCTCGTCGCGGAAGCGGGCGTCGAGGGTGCCCAGGTGGAGCTCGTCACCGACGGCGCGTTCCCCGGCATGATGGAGATGGCGCAGCTCGTGGCCGATGACGCGGCGAAGGTCGGGATCAAGATCTCGGTGCGCAAGCTGGACGTGGCCACGTTCCTCGACCGCTGGCTCGATTGGCCGATGTTCATCAGCTACACGTCCAGCCCCTACGAGATCACGGCGAAGGGGCACTTCCTGCCCGGCGGGTCCGAGAACGGCACGCACATGGACGACCCCGAGTACAACACGCTCGCAGCCGAGCTGTACCAGACCGTCGACCCGGCCGCCCAGTGCACGATCATCCAGCAGCTGCAGACGATCGAGCACGAGCGGGGCGGATACCTGGTCCCGGTCTACGGTCAGAACATCACGGTGCACCGCGCCAACGTGAAGGGACTCGAGAAGGACCTGTACGGGCGCACCTCGTTCCTGCTGACGGGCGTGACGGTCGGCTAGCGCGACTCGTCGGGACCGGCGGAGGGGCGGGAGCGAGGGATCGCTCCCGCCCCTCCGCGTCTGCGCTCCCACAACACGCATCGACCGGGTCCGAGTCATCCTTTCCGCCCCCGGAAAGGATGACTCGGACCCGGTCGATTGGGCGGAGCCCGGTGCTCGGCGGCTACTCCGAGTGGTCCTGCGCGCGGTACCTGGGCGCGAGCGAGAGCGCGCTGAAGCGGAACGGGCGGTCGATGCGGGTGAAGCCGAGGGGGCAGTGCACCGTGCCGGCGGGGATGTAGACGGCCCCGGACGTCGTGATGACGTGCCGCTCGCCCTCGATCTCCATGGTCAGTTCGGCTCCGAGATCGCGCGGATCGTCGGGGTTGCCGCCCGTCCAGATCAGGATCTCGTCGTAGTCGTGCTGGTGCGGGTTGACCCACAGCTGCGGTTCGTCGGACGGATGGATCCAGATGTGCGTCATGTTGGCCTGAGCGCCGGGCACCAGGTCGCTGTTCATCAGCCACAGGCCTTCACCCAGGTTCGGCAGCGGGTACTCCAGCTGCTCCTGGTCGTCCATGACCATCTCGTCCATGCAGTTCGGCATGTCCTTGACGAACAGGTGATCGTACTTCGTCACGATGCGCCTCCTTCGGTGCGGTGAGTGTGCGGTATTCGGTGAATGGGAAAAGAGGGAACAGGGGGATGCGAGCGATCCGGCTGATCAGGGCCGTCGCGGAGCCCGACCGAACGCGGCGAGACCGACGGCGAGCATGAGCGCGGATCCGACGAGCATCGTGAGGCCGAGCACCGCGGCGGTGACGCCCGAGAGCGAGACCAACGGGGCAAGGATCGGGCCCAGGAACAGCGAGGACGTGCCGAGCAGCGCCGCGGCCGATCCCGCGCGATCGCCGTGCGCGGTCAGGCCGATCGCGCTCGCGTTCGGCATCGTGAACCCGGTCGACGCGAGGTAGAGGGCCAGCCCGGCGACGAACGGCGCGAACCCGAGGTCGAGCAGCGCGCTCGCCGCGGCGACGGCGCTGCCGAGGAACGCGAGCACCATGCCGACGAGGTAGAGCCGTTCCGGGCTGGTCGAGGCGAGCAGCACGCGGTTGGTCTGGGAACCGACGACGTTGCAGAGCGACCCTGCGGCGAACAGGATCCCGAACAGCGCCGGGGTGACGCCGAAGCCGTTCTGCAGCACGAAGCTGGACATCGAGAGGTAGGCGAAGAACGCGGCGCCGCTGACGGCGGAGATGACGAGCACGGCCCGGTAGACCGGGTGCGCGAGGAGCACGCGGGCGTCGGCCAGCAGCGCGAGCGGGCCGCTCGTCGTGCTGCGCAGCTCGCGCGGATGCGATTCGGGGAGCCAGCGGAGCGCCGATGCGAGCAGCAGGACGCCGATGCCGGCGAGTACCCAGAAGATCCCGCGCCAGTCGAGGAACCGGCTGAGCTGCCCGCCGAGGATCGGCGCGACGACGGGAGCCACGGCACCGACGAGCGCGAGCCAGGAGAGCATGCGGGCGAGCCGCGCGCCCGCGAAGATGTCGCGCGCGATCGCGAGCGTGACCACCATGCCGGCCGCGCCGCTCACCCCTTGGAGCGCGCGGAACAGCAGCAGCCAGCCGACGGAGGGCGCGACGGCGCAGGCCGCCGAGAACACCGCGAACGCGGCGACGCCGATGAGCAGCGGGAGCCGCCGTCCGAAGCGATCGCTCATGGGGCCGGCGATCAGCTGCCCGAGGCCCAGGCCGAGCATGCACACCGACATGGTGGTCTGGGCGAGCGCGTCGCCGATCCCGAGCGAGCGCGCGAGTTCGGGCAGCGCGGGCATGTAGAGGTCCATCGACAGCGGGCCGAAGGCCTCCAGCAGGCCCAGCAGCAGGATCAGTCCGGCGCTCGGCCGGATCGCGTCAGTCCGCACGCGAGTGCACGAGCCGGCCCTCGAACCAGGTCTCGACCACTCGCGTGTCGGCCAGTTCGAGCGGATCGCGCTCGAAGGGGTTGGCGTCGAGCACGGCGAGATCGGCCGAGAAGCCGGGCGCGATACGACCGATGGTGTCACCGAGCCCGATGGCCTCGGCGCCGCGGGACGTGCAGACGCGGAGCGCTTCGACGACGGTCAGCGCCTGCTCGGGCCACAGGGTGCCCGGCGTCCGGCGGAACGGGTCGGCGCGGGTCACGAGCCCGTGGATCCCGAACCACGGGTTCGGGGTGGGGCTGACGGGCCAGTCGGAGCCCATCGCGAGGCGGGCACCGAGATCGGTGAGGGTGCGGTTTGGCTGGATCCTCCCGGCGAGGGGCTGGGGGAGCACCTCGGAGAGCGCCTGGGGGATCACCCCGGGGAACCACACGAACGGCGACATGTCGGCGGTGACGTCGAGTTCGGCGAGGCGCGGCAGGTCGGCGTCGGAGAGGAACTGGCCGTGGGCGATGTGCACGCGGGTGCGCGTATCGCCGCGCTCGCGCAGCGCCTGCGTCGCGTCGAGCACCGCGCGGGCCGCGGCGTCGCCGGCGCAGTGCACCTTGAGCCCGAGGCCCTGCCCGGCGATGCTCGCCATCAGCTCGGCGAACTCCGCCTGCGGGATCAGCATGGCTCCGGTGAACTCGTGCCCGTGCTCCTCGTCGGGCAGGTAGGGCTCGAGGAACGCCGCCGTGCGGGCCGGCGGCACGCCGTCGAGGAACACCTTCACGAAGTCGGGGCGGTGGTGCGCGCTGCGGAACGGTTCGGCCAGGTCGACGAGCTCCTGTCCGATCGGGGTGAATCCGAAGATCTCGTCGTTGATGGTGATCGAGGTCACGACCCAGGCGTTCAAACGGCCCTCGGCGTCGAGCCCGTGGAGCGCGCGCAGCATGTCGAGCGAGGCGGCCGCGTCCTGGAACGCGGTGATGCCGAAACTGTTGAGGATCTCGACGCCGCGGGCGGACGCGGCCCGGTGCTGCGCCTCGGTGAAGCCGCCGGCCTCCGCCATCGCGTACTCGACCCGGAGGCCCGCACCCTCGAGCAGGACGCCGGTGGGGCGGCCCGTCGACGGGTCGCGCAGCACCCCGGGCTCGTCGGACGTCGAGCGGTCGCCGTCGAGGATCCCCGCCAGGCGCAGCGCCTCGGTCGAGGCCCAGCGGTTGTGCCGGCTGTCCTCGATCAGCACCACCGGGCGTCCGCCGGCCGCGGCATCGAGTCGGGCGAGCGACGCCGACGAGTTGAGCTCGCCCAGCAGGTTGGTTCCCCACGGGCCGCCCACGATCCATCCGCCCTCGGGAGTGATCGCGGCCTGCTCGGCGACGGCGGCCAGCACCTCGTCGAGGCTCGCCCCGATCGGCACGACGAGCTCGAACAGCTCCGCGCGGCCGGCGACGGCATGGTGGTTGTGCACGTCGACGAGCCCGGGCATCACGAACGCCCCGCCCAGATCGCGGTGCACCGTCGCCGGGCCGACGAGGTGGGAGAGATCGGTGCCGACGCCGATGACGGTCCCGTCGGCCACCGCGATCGACACCGGCGAGTCCAGCAGCTCCTCGCCGTCGAAGAGGGTGGCCTGCTCGAACAGGAGGTCAGCTTGCATGTCGGTCCTTTCGTGGAGGATTCTCACCGCGGAGCCCGAGATCCCGGTACTCGGTCGGCGTGCAGCCGACCTCCCGGCGGAAGAATCGTGAGAAGTAGGAGGCCTCGGTGAACCCGAGGCGGTGGGAGATCTGGGCGGCGCTCAGCGCGGTACCGCCGAGCAGCCGTTGCGCCTCGCGGGCCACGGCCGTGCGCAGGATCCGACCCGGCGTCGTCCCCGTGTCGGCGGCCACCTGCTCGGCCAGGTAGCCGGTGGTCACGCCGAGCGCGCGGGCGCAGCTCGACACGGTCTGGCTCGCGTCAGGGGCGCGCAGCACCTCCCGCAGGAATGCGCGGGTGAGGGGCGAGCGAGCGCTCGGAGCATCCACCTGCGGGACCGCCTCGGCGCACTCGTGCAGGAGCGCGGCGAGCAGGTGCCGGGCGCCGCCCGGCGATCCGGCCTCGCGCAGCGCGTCGACGAGTCGGCGCAGGCGGTCGGCCGCGGCCTCCGACGGGGCGAGCGGTGCGGCACCCAGCAGGAGCAGCTCGCGCATCCGATCGGGCAGGGCGCCGACGGAATCGAGCACGTCCTCCGAGAACATCACCGCGGTGCAGCGCAGCCCCGGGTCGGCGCACCACTCGTGGACCTGCCCCGGTGCGAGCAGGTGGACCTCGCCGGCGCGGATCGGCACGGGCGAGAAATCGATGCGGTGGATCCCGCTCCCGGCCTCGACGATCACCAGCTGGGTGAAGGCGTGGCGGTGCGGCGAGCGGAACGCGGCGCGGTCGTCGATGTCCTCGACGACGAGGAACGATCCGCAGGCGGAGCCCTCGCGCGGGGCGATGTCGTGCACCGGGAAGGTCGGCGTCGTCGCGGTCAGCATGCGTCCTCCATCGCTCCATCGGCCCGGCGTGCACCGGCTGTCCGTTTCAGTCTTGCCGCCCGTACGGCGGGTCGGTTTGTCATCCGGAGCATGCAGATTGACGGCGGGAGCAGAAATGGGTGCGGTGCGATTGTGCCGTCCGCCTCGGGTGCCCACGATGGAGACATTCAAGAGAAGTCTCGATCGGTCGAGATGCCCTGTGATGACGCAGGAACGGGGTTCCCGTCGTCATCGCTGCACGCGATGCGGAAGGAACCACCACCATGACCGAGATGATCGCGCTCTCGCGGGAGCGGGGCAGCGGAGCGGTGCGACGCCGACGGCGGCGCACGATGATGCGCTGGGGCGGCAAGCTCCTGCAGGGCGTCATCACGCTGCTGCTGGTCTCGCTGCTCATCTTCTTCGCCACGCAGGCGATGCCGGGCGACGTCGCCAAGGTGATCCTCGGCGTGAACGCGACCCCGGAGCGGCTCGCGACCCTGCGCAAGGAGCTGGGGCTCGACGCGCCGCTGCTGCAGCAGTACCTGACGTGGCTCGGCGGGATCCTGCGCGGAGACTGGGGCGTCTCGCTCACCAACGGCGCGCCCGTCGCCGACACGCTGTCGCTCCGGCTGCGCAACTCGCTGACGCTCGGTGCGCTGGCCCTCGTCATCATGCTGCCGATCTCGCTCGTGATCGGCGTCATCGCGGCGCAGCGCAAGGATCGGGTCTTCGACAAGCTGTTCATGGGCGGATCGATGGTGGTCAACGCGGTTCCGGAGTTCGTGCTCGGCACGGTGCTCATCGCGCTCTTCGGGACGACCGTGTTCCGGATCTTCCCGCCGGTCTCGCTGATTCCGCCCGCCGACATGCCGTGGTGGCATCCGCTCGCGCTCGTGCTCCCCGTGACGACGCTCGTCATCGGCGGCGTCGCCTACCTGTCGCGCCTCGTGCGCGTCTCGTTCATCGACGTGATGAACAGCGAGTTCATCCAGACGGCCCAGCTCAAGGGGCTGAGCACGCGTCGGATCCTCTACCGGCATGCGCTGCCGAACGCGCTGGCGCCGATCATCCCGGCGGCATCGCTCGTCGCGGCGTTCCTCATCGGCGGCACGGTTGTCGTGGAGTACCTGTTCTCGTACCCGGGCATCGGGCTCTCCCTCGTCGAGTCCGTCGGCAACCGCGATCTGCCGATGATCCAAGCGGTCGTGCTGATCATCGCCTCCGCGTACTTCGTCTTCAACTTCATCGCCGACCTGCTCTCGGACGCGGGCCGCGGGCGCCGGAAGGACTAGGTGGTACCCATGACCCAGCAGAACGACCTGAGCCCCGCGACCGAGTCGGCGCCCCGTCCGCGCTCCCGCGTGCTCGCACGGTTCCTCGCCTCGAACCAGGTGCGCTGGGGGATCGGCCTCGTGGTGCTCACGACGCTGCTCGCCTGCTTCGGCGGCCTGCTCGCCCCCTACTCGCCGACCGATCCCATCACGACGCCGTACGCGCCGCCGGGCGGCGGTCTGCTGCTCGGCTCCGACCAGCTCGGCCGCGACGTGCTGTCGCGGGTGCTCGCCGGCGGCGTCTCGCTGGCGTGGATGGCGCCGCTGAGCGCCGTGCTCAGCGTCGCGGTCGGCGCGGCGGTCGGGCTCACGGCCGCCTTCACCGGCGGGTGGACCGAGACGATCCTGATGCGGGCGATGGACGTGCTGCTCGCGTTCCCCGGGATCCTCATGGCGCTCATGTTTGTGTCCGTGTTCGGACCGTCGCCGTGGCTGCTCGTCACGCTCGTCGTGCTCGCGCTGATCCCCGGTGTGGCCCGTGTGATCCGCGGTGCGGCTCGCCCCATCTGCGACCGCGAATTCGTGCTCTGGGCCCGTTCGGTGGGGATCCCCGGCCGGCGCATGATCGTGCGCGAGGTGCTGCCGAACATCACCTCGCCGCTGCTCGTCGAGCTGGGCGTGCGTCTCATGTGGGCGGTCGGCATCCTCGCCTCGATCAGTTTCATCGGCTACGGGATCCAGCCGCCGACCCCCGACTGGGGGCTCATGGTGAGCGAGAACCGCACCGGTCTCGCCACGCAGCCGTGGGCCGTGCTCGCTCCGATCGTCATGATCGTGCTGTTCACGGTCGGCGGCAACCTCATCGCCGAGGGCGGCGCACGCGTCATCGCCCGCACGGAAGGGAAGTAACCATGACCGCAATCACGGTGACCGGTCTCACGGTCGGTCTGACGGGCACGGACACGACGATCATCGAGGACGTCTCGCTCGAGCTCGGATCGAGCGAGGTCATGGGGATCGTCGGGGAGTCCGGATCGGGCAAGAGCACGCTCGCGCTCGCGCTCCTCGGGTACGCGCGGGCCGGCGGCGAGATCCGCGCGGGATCCGTCGACATCGAGGGGACCGACCTGCTGAGCCTCGACGCCGCGGGGTTGCGCGCCGCGCGGCGCGGGCTGGTCAGCTACGTCGCGCAGGATCCCGCGACGGCGCTGAACCCGTCGATGCGGCTGCGCACGCAGCTCCTCGAAGCCATCGACGGTTCGCGCGACCGGGCGATGGATCGGATCCGCGAGGTGCTCGAGGCCGTCGGACTGCCGACGGACGACGCGTTCCTGAAGCGTCGCGCGAGCGAGCTGTCGGGCGGTCAGCAGCAGCGCATCGCGATCGCGATGGCGGTCGTCGCGCAGCCCCGGCTGATCGTCCTCGACGAGCCGACCACGGGCCTCGACGTCTCGACGCAGATGAAGGTGCTCGAGCTCGTCAAGCGGCTGTGCGCCGAATACCGCATCGCCGCGATCTACGTGACGCACGACCTCGCCGTCGTCGCCGAGGTGGCCGACCGCGTGACCGTGATGTACGGCGGCCAGGTCGTCGAGACCGGTTCGACCGCGTCGGTGCTGCAGGCGCCGGCCCACCCCTACACCCGAGCGCTGCTGCAGGCGCTGCCGTCGACGCAGGACCGCCACATGCTCGTGCCGATCCCCGGGCGCGCGCCGAGCATCGGCGACCGCCCGACGGGCTGCGTCTTCGCCGCGCGCTGCGCGTTCGCGACCGACGCGTGCCGCTCGGCGGTGCCGCCGCTGGAACCCGTGGGCGACGGCCTCGTGCGCTGCATCCGGCACGTCGAGATCGGGCAGCGCCCGCCGGCGACCGTCTCGGTCGCGCCCGTCGGCGACTTCGAGGATCGCCCCGACTCGGTGCTCCGCGTCTCGGACCTCCGTGCCTCCTACGGGCACGTCGACGTGCTGCACGGCATCGACCTCGACGTGCGCGCGGGCGAGTGCCTGGCGATCGTGGGCGAGTCGGGATCGGGCAAGAGCACGCTCTCGCGCTGCCTCATCGGCCTGCACACCGAGTGGGAGGGGGAGCTGCTGCTCGACGGCGAATCGCTCGCGCGTTCGGCGGCCAAGCGCACCTCCGCCGCCCGGCGTCGGATGCAGTACATCTTCCAGAACCCGTACGGCTCGCTGAACCCGCGGCTCGACGTCGGCACGAGCCTGGCCGCGCCGCTGCGGCACTTCGAACGCCCGAGCGGGTCCGAGGTGCGCCGGCGGGTCGCGGAGGCCCTGGAACGGGTCGAGATCCCCGCGCGCATGGCCGAGCTGTACCCGTCGGAGCTGTCGGGCGGGCAGCGGCAGCGCGTCGCCATCGCCCGCGCGCTGCTCGCCGACCCGAGCGTGCTCATCTGCGACGAGGTGACGTCGGCGCTCGACGTGTCGGTGCAGGCCTCGGTCGTCGAGCTGCTGCGCGGACTGCTGCAGGACGGCTTGAGCATGATCTTCGTGACGCACAACCTGGCCGTGGTGCGGTCGATCGCCGACTCCGTCGCGGTGCTGAACCGGGGCGAGATCGTCGAGCAGGGGCGCGTCGACCGCGTACTCGATCACCCGAAGGATCTCTACACGCAGGGGCTGCTCGCCGACACGCTCGACCTGTCGGCGGCGTAGACATCGAAACACCACCGTCCGTCCGAGACGCCCCGAAGCTTCGGGGCGTCTCGGACGGACGGTGGTGTTTCGCGAGCTGCGTTCCCCGCTCGATCAGCCGGCGAGCTCTCCGAGCCCGAACAGCCCCCGAAGCTGGTCGTGCGGCAGCCCGTAGCGCACGGTCCCGCCCTTGCCGACCATCGTGTCGGACGCGAGCATCGCGTTGACGATCGCCTCCTCGGTGGCCTCGATGGTCGCGTAGAAGAGCGGGTCGATGCGATCGTTCGCCACCGCCGAGACGGAGTACTCGACCGGTGCGCCGGGGTCGAAGCCCGCCGGGATCCCGGTGTTGCCGGTCGAGAAGCAGAACGCGAGGTCACCGCTGCCGTTCTCGCCCGCGCCGCCCACGCGCGCGATGCCGAGCGCCGAGCGCTGCGCGAGGCGGGCGCACTGGTGGGGCAGCAGCGGCGCATCGGTCGCGACGATCACGATGATCGATCCGCTGCCCTCGGGCAGCGCGCTGCCGGCGGTCGAGCTGCCGTCGGCGTCGCCCGGCAGCTCGATCGACGGACCGACCAGCTTCCCGTCGACGGTCAGGCGCTCGCGGCGGCCGTGGTTCGCCTGCACGAGCACGCCGACCGTGTAGCCGCCGTCGGCCTCTGCGACCACGCGCGACGCCGTGCCGATCCCGCCCTTGAAACCGTGGGCGATCATTCCGGTGCCGCCGCCCACGCTGCCCTCGGGCACGTGGCCGTCGTGCGCGGACTCGATCGCTTCGCGCACGTGCTCGGGGCGCACGTGGAAGCCGTTCAGATCGTTGAGCGCTCCGTCCCACGTCTCGCCGACGACGGGCAGCGACCAGTAGTCCTCGCCCGCGGGGCGGGTGGTGCCCTCGTGCGCGACGAGGGCGTCCCGCACGACGCCGACGCTGTGCGTGTTCGTGAGCCCGATGTAGCTCGTCAGGGTGCCCGATTCGCGGACCCACTCGAGCCCGGTCATCTCGCCGTTGCCGTTGAGCCGGTGCGGTGCGGCGTAGAGCGGCTGCTTCCAGGGGGCGTCGTTCGGAATGATGACGGTGACGCCCGTGCGCACGGGGCCCTGGCCGGGCAGGTGCTCGCCGTCGCCCGAGATGAGGGTGGTGTGGCCGACCCGGACGCCCGCGACGTCGGTGATCGCGTTGCGCGGGCCGCTCGGCAGCGCCCCCATGGTGAGCCCCAGGTCGCGGGCCTTGCGCCCCGAGGGCGTTCCGGCGAAGCCTGCGGAAGCGGGGGCCGAGCCCGTCGCGGCGCTCACGCGGCGTCCTCCGCGGCACCGCGGGCGGCGCGCTCGACGAGCACGGTATCGGTGATCTGCTCGAAGCCGACGATGCGCTCGCCGTCGAGGCGCCAGACGTGCACTGCGCGCGCGTCGAGCGGGCGGCCCGTGCGGCGGTGCGTGCCGACGTAGCGCCCGACGGCGATGACGGTGCCGGCATCGCCGACGAGTTCGTCGACGCGCATGCCGAAGCCGTCCCACTCGGCGTTCAGCACGGCGAGCACGCGATCTCGGATCTCGTCGGGCCCGGTGTAGGTGCCTGCGAGGGGAAAGCCCGCGGCTTCGGTCCAGCGGATGTCGGGCGCGAAGTCGGCGAGCATGCCGGTGAGGTCGCCACGGGCGCCGGCGGCGTAGTGCGCGGCGACGATGTCTCGATGGGTCACTGACGCATCCTTTCGAACGGAGGTGTGCTCCGAGTCTCGGGCAGCCGGGGACGGGACTCAAGGGCCTCGGCGATCCCTACCGAGGCGCGCAACTGTTCTACCGGCAGAGTCAATCGGCGGGCACGGATCCGGCGCTAGCCTCGACTTCGACACGGGATCGAGCGGGAAGGACACGCGCATGACGAGCATCAGCAGGATCGGGGCGGCGGAGGCGGCGCAGGCGATCGAGGCGATGAACCGGCGCGACCGCGCGCTCGATCCGCAGCTGCCCGAGCGCGGTTCCGGGACGGCGGGCGAGCTGCTCGCGGCGGAGCACGACGGAGCGATCCGCGCGCTCGGGCGATCGACGGTCGAGATCCTGTCGCTCGACGACGCGGGCGCGATCTGGGGCGCGGCACGCAGGTCGCAGCTGGAGCTGCGCTGGGACGGCGATGCGGAGGCCGTCGATCGGCTGCTGGCCGCCTGGATCGCCGAGGCGGGGCCGGCGCTCGCGGGCGTCGAGCCCTGGGATTCGTCGCTGTCGCTGCGTGCGCCGAGCCGCGACTCGGAGCTGGCGCGGCCGCTGCTGTCGCACGGCTTCGCGGTGGTGGGGGTCGAGGGGATCCGCATCGGAGCGCGCGGAGCCGATGCGGACGCCGCGCTCGGGCGCCTGCGCGCGGCCGGGGTATCGGTGCGACCGGCGGAGCCCGCGGATCTCGACCTGCTGGCCGAGCTCGACACCGAACTGCTGACGCACGACGCGCAGCACGGGGGCGTGACCCCGAGGCCCGGCGCGACCGCGATCCTGCGCGACGGGATCGCGGAGCGCCTGGCCGCCGACCCGGAGTGGACGTGGATCCTGGAGCAGGACGGCGCGGCCGCGGGCTACCTGAGCATCGAGACCGGCAAGGAGCGGCACCGGGAGCGGCTGGCACCGGGCGGCAGCATCGCGTTCATCCAGGCGATGTACCTGCGGCCCAGCGTGCGCGGCGGCGGGCTGGGCGAGGCCGTGGTGGAGTTCGGGCACGGGCGTCTCGAGGCGGCCGGGTTCGATCGGATCCTGCTCGACTACGCGGCCCTCAACCCGCGGTCGGGCCCGTTCTGGTGCCGCATGGGGTACCGGCCGCTGTGGAACACCTGGCAGCGTCGTCCGGCAGCGCTCGCCGGCGCCTGATCCTCTCCACTTTGTGCAGGAGTCTTGACCCGGCGGGCAGAGGGGCGCGCGGAGCGTTGCCCGCGGCGCCGGCGGTTCCGTAGCGTCGAAGCAGGGCATCGGCGTGGATGCCCGTGAAGGGAGACACCATGGCGAATCAGTACGAGCACCTCTTCGTGCGCGACATGCCGATCATCGTCGGCGAGATGGACAACGAGGGCGAGGCGGCGGGCCTCGAACAGCCGAAGAACCTGGGCGACGGCTTCTGGCTGATGCACAGCAAGCTGGTGCCCGAGAGCCAGATCAACATGACCCACATCTGGGTGCACGAGGTGTCCGAGCCGGTGCACTGGGTGAACCCGCACACGCACGACTACGACGAGATCCTGATCTGGACGGGGTCGAACCCCGACGATCCGCGGGATCTGGGTGCCGAGATCACGATGGAGATCGACGGCGAGAAGCACACGATCACCACCTCGGGATCCGTCTACATCCCGGCCGGAACCGTGCACTGCCCGCTCGATTTCGTGCGGGTCGACCGCCCGTTCCGCTTCAGCGCGCTGTCGCTCGCACCGAAGTACACGAGCAACAAGGACGCCGCGCAGGCCGCGTAGCGCGCGCATTTTCACAGGGGCCCGGGATCGTCGATACCGGGCCCCTTCGCGTCCCCGGTCGGCGACCGGCCGACCGCACGGGCGCGGAGATCTGCGGATCTTCGGACGGTCCTGCCACTGGCGCTCCGAAATGGGGCGGATCTCCGAAACTCTGCACCCGCACCGGGCGTCTCATGCCACCCGACGGGACCGCCAGCGCACGAAGAGGGGCCGCACTCCGGATCGGAGTGCGGCCCCTGCCGGTCGGTTCGGGATCAGCGCGTCGTGAACACCTTGCTCGCGATACGCCAGACACCGTCCACCCGCACCAGGCCGAACTGGTTGCGGAAGTCCGAGCCGAGGTACGCCCGCTCGTCGAGCACCGCCGTCGCGATATCGCCGGTCACCTCGATGCCGTGGATCTCGGCGCGGTACGCGGGATCCGCCGGGGGAGCGGTCGCGACGACCTGCTCCGCGAAGTCCACCGCCGTCATCACGGTGAAGTCCTCACCGAGGTAGCCCCACATGCGGCCGTCCTCGGTGAACGCCTGCTTCACCAGCTCCGCGTCGTTCGCGCTCACGCCCGCGACGTAGCGCTCGACGGCTGCCCTGACCTGATCTTCCATAGCAATCCCCTCGGGGTTCGGAGCGGCGCACGGCCGCTCGGTGTGCGGCCTAGGCCTGGTCGATCTGCTCGAGCAGACCGGCGTTCTCGTCGGAGTCGTACAGCGGGCTCAGCGAGAGCGCGCTGAAGGTGAACGGGCGTGTGACCTTGGTGAAGCCGAGCGGGCAGTGGCGCGTGCCCGCCGGGATGTAGACGGACCCCGAAGTGGTGACGGTGTGGCGCTCGCCCTCGATATCGAAGTACAGCTCCGCGCCGAGCTCCTTCGGATGTTCGGGATCGGTGCCCGTCCAGATGAGGATCTCGTCGTAGTCGTGCTCGTGCTCGTTGACCCAGTGCTGCGGCTCGTCCGTCTCGAAGATCCAGCAGTGGCTCATGTGGATCTTGCTCTGCGGCACCTCGTTCGACCGCATCAGCCCGAGCGCCTCGCCCACGTTCGTGGGGGTGGGCAGGCCCGCGGCGTCGCCCTCGTTCTTGAAATCGGCCGCGATGTTCGGCATGTTCGTGACGAACAGGTCGTCGTGGATGTTCGACATGGTTCCTCCGGAATGGGTCTCGTATGCCGGCGCGTCGGCGGACCTGTCCCGGGTGCTCCGACGCCCCGTGCGTTCCACGCTACGGGGCAGCGATCCCGTATGCGATGGACCCGAAACGGTCAGTCTGGGACTTTTCCCGGCGGAGCCGCACCCGGTCAGCGCTGGGCTCGCACCTCGCGGGGCGTCGAGCCGAAGTGCGCGCGGAACACCCGGCTGAAGTGGGCCGCGTCGATGAATCCCCAGCGGGCGGCGATGGTCGATACGGGTCGGTCGGTCAGCGCCGGATTCGTCAGGTCGCGGCGGCAGCGCTCGAGCCGCTGGGAGCGGATGTACGCCGAAACCGTGGTGCCCTGGCCGCGGAACAGTCCGTGCAGGTGCCGCGTCGAGATGTGGTGCGCGAGCGCGATCTGGCCCGGATTCAGTTCGGGGGAGCCCAGGTGTTCGTCGATGTACTCGCGGATCTTGCGGAGCAGTACGTGGTGCGGATCCTGCTCGAGGCGTTCGGCGCCGAGCGCCATCGTGAGCAGCGTCTCGAGCAGGCCGACCGAGGTGCGGGCGATGCTGATGTTCGCCTCGCGGAACGAGGTCTGCAGCGCCTGGGGCACATGCAGCAGGAACTGCGAGGCGAGCGCCCCGGTGCGCGATCCGTCGGGCAGGCGGGTAGCGGTGAGCTCGCCGACGAGTTCCTGCGGCAGGTTCAGCATGTCCTTCGGGACGCAGATCACGAAGTTCTTCGACTCGTCGTCGAAGCTCAGCGAGAACGGCCTGGCCGTGTCGTAGATGGTGATATCGCCCTCGCGGAGCACGAGCTCGCGCCCGTCCTGCACCAGGATCCCGGAGCCTCCGAGCATGATGCCGACCATGTAGCGGTCGCCGCCCTGCGAGATGAGCTTCGGCGTGCGCTCCACCTCGTGCGCGGTCGCGACGAGTTCGGTGAACGCGAGCCGATCGACCTCGGAGGTGCGCATGCGGCCGCGGAAGGAGCCGCGCTTGCGGCTGCGGATCGCGAGCGGCACGAACGCGGAGGAGGAGGCTTCGCTGAACGAGCTGAAATCGAGCAGCGGCATGCTCTGGGAGGCGTCCAGGGAAGTCGGAACAGGAGGAGTCATCGTCATCGGTTTCTCTTCGTGCGGGGGCGCCAGATGCTGTGGAGGCGGCGCCCTGCCCCCAATCGTAGGTGCAATGCCGCGGGCTCCGGCGCCCGCCGTATTGCGTTCGGGTAACACGAGGGGCTCCGGCCGATGGCGGTGCATCGGGCGGAGCCCCTCGTGAGGTTCAGCCGCTGACGACCTGCGGCTCGGCGACGGCCTTGAGGCCCTCGACGCCGAACTCGCGGCCGTAGCCGGACTGCTTCGCCCCGCCGAACGGGATCTGCGGGTGCAGGCCGCCGTGCGAGTTGATCCACACGGTACCGGCCTGCAGCCGGGCCGCGATCCGCTTCGCCTCATCGCGGTCGTTCGACCACACCGAGGCACCGAGGCCGACCTCGAGCTCGTTCGCGAGGCGCACGGCCTCGTCGAGCTCGGAGTAGCGGATGATGGGCAGCGCCGGGCCGAACTGCTCCTCCAGCACGAGGTCGTTGTGCGGGTCGATGTCGGCGACCAGGGTGGTCGGATAGAAGTACCCGACGGCGTCCCGGTCGGGCTCGCCGCCCAGCACGACGCGGGCGCCCGAGGCCTTCGCGGCCTCGACCAGGCGATCGACGACGTCGAACTGGGCGCGATTCTGCAGCGGTCCGAGCACGTTCTGCTCGTCGACGCCGACGCCCATGGGCACCGCGGCGGCGACCTTCGCCAGCTCCTCGACGACGGCGTCGTAGACCGAGTCGTGGACGTAGAGGCGCTTGAGCGCCGCGCAGGTTTGGCCGGTGTTGATGAACGCGCCCCAGAACAGGTCCTCGGCGATGGCCTTCGGATCGACGTCGGGGAGCACGATGCCCGCGTCGTTGCCGCCCAGCTCGAGGGTGAGGCGGGTCACGTTGCCGGCGGAGGCCTCGATGATGCGCTTGCCCACCGGGGTCGAGCCGGTGAACATGATCTTGCCGATCTTCGGGCTGCGGGTCAGCGCGTCGCCGACCGTGCTGCCGGGGCCGGGCACGATGTTGAGCACGCCGGCCGGCAGCACCTGGTTCATGACGGCCACGAGCGCGAGCACCGAGAGGGTCGTCGTCTCGGCGGGCTTGATGACCACGGTGTTGCCCATGCGCAGCGACGGCGCGATCTGCCAGATCGAGATCATCATGGGCCAGTTCCACGGCGAGATCGCGCCGACGACACCGATCGGGCGGTAGTGCAGCTCGGCGTAGTTCTCGCCGTCGTCGACGATCACCTCGACGGGGAGCGGGGTGTCTGCGGCGGAGCGGGTCCAGACGGCGCAGGCGCCGACCTCGAAGCGGGCGTTCGGACCGTTGAGCGGCTTGCCCTGCTCGCGCGAGAGCAGCTCGGCGAGCGGCTCGGCCGCGGCCTCGATGGCGTCGGCCGCGCGGTTCAGATAGGCGCTCCGCTCGGCGTCGCTGAGCGCCGCCCACGCGGGCTGCGCGGCCTCCGCCGTGTCGATGGCCGCTTCGAGCGCGGCGACGTCCTGCACGGGCGCATCGCCGATGCGCTCGCCGGTCGCCGGGTCGAGCACCTCGCGGGTCTCGCCGCCCTGAGCCGTGACCGCTGCGAGCAGGCTGCTGTAGGTCTCCATTGATCCTCCGCTTCGGGATGATTGTCCAGTCCCGTTCAGCGTACGTGCCGGACGAGCCGGTCCTGTTGTCCGAGACCGCGACGAGATTGTCTGTACGGGAACGGCTGCCGGTTCCCGAAGACCCGGCGCTGCTACCCTCGGGCCTCATGAGCGGAGCAGCGGCGGTCGGTCCCGAAGCGGTCAGCTACGACGGGCTGCCGGCGGCCTCGGGCGGTGCGCACGGGATGCGCATCCTGCGCGTCGATCGGGCGATGGCGTCGGTCGACGGCTTCGTCGGGGCCTGCCTCGAACCCGCGGAGGCCCCGAGATGGACCTTGCAGGTCCTCGGACGCCCGACCGCCTCGGGCGAAGCGTACGAGCGGGCGCTGCGCGAGGCGCTCGGCGGGCCCGCACGGAGCCAGCCTGCGCAGCGCGTCTGGCGGGTGCCCGCCGAGCGCGTCGCCGACGCGGCGGTGCTGCTCGACCCGAAGTCGCCGGCCGGTCTGCGGGTTTCGCTCGTGCAGACCCTGCACGGTCGGCTCACGAGCCCTGCGACGGGTCGCCCGGAGCCCGATCTGGACCCGGCCCGGTTCGGCGAGGATCCGATCGACGGATACGGTCGGCGGCTCGGCGTCTCGGGAGTGCGCGCGTCGTTCGGCGCCACGGGGTCGAAGCTCTCGCTCTGGCTCACCCTGCCGGCCGACGAGCGGTTGGTGCCCGCGGCGAGGCACCTGCAGGAGCACCTGCCGTTCCGGCTCTCGGCGAAGCAGTGGCGCCGATGGGTGCCGCTGCGGTCGGGCGCGGGGTACCGCTCGACCCGGATCTCCGACCCGCTGGCCTGAGCCGGGTTCGGCCGTGTTCCGCGGCGGTCGGCTCAGGGCGCGGCGAGGCCGTCCAGCAGGCGCGAGTAGGCCGCGAACACCCGCTCGGGATCGGCGACGCCCGCGGCGACGCCGATCGCGGCTTCGCGCATCGACCCGACGAGCAGCACGGCGACCGCACCCGCGTCGACGGCCGGGTCGACCTCGCCCGCGGACTGCGCCTGCTCGAGGGCCTCGCGGATCATCGCGGCGCTCGCCGCGGACCCGATGCCGCGCTCGGCTCCGTCCGTGATGAGCGCCGGGCCCGAGACGTTGTAGAAGCGACCGAGTCGGGGATCGCCTGCGAGGTCGAACATCGCCCGGGCGTGCGCTGCGAGGCGCCCGCGCCAGTCGGCGGCCTGCGAGACCGCCTCCTGCGTGCGGGCGACGAGGTCGGTGCCGAGGCGCGCGTAGGCGGCGCGCAGCAGTTCGTCGCGGCCGCCCGAGAAGTGGGCGTAGATCGTGCCGCGTGAGATCCCGGACTCCTGCGATACCCGATCGATCGTGAGCGCGTCGACGCCATCGTCGGCGATGACCGCGAGCACGGCGTCGACGAGTTCGACGCGGGTTCGCTGCTGTCGTCGCTCGCGCAGGGTGAGGGGCGCGGAGCGCGTCGGGGCCTCGGTCGTCATTCCCGCAGTCTACGGCCGGAACGCCCTATTGTGAACTCGTCATCTAGTTTCTATACTCATCGTATAATTTTCACGTCCGGCGCCGTCGCCGGGCTCGGAGGAGGGAATCACATGGTCGTCGTCGACCCCGCAGCAGCGGCCGAACTCGCCCGCGAGGCGCTCCCGAGCTACGGCTTCGCCCCCGACGCCGAGCTGCGTCTGCTCAAGCACCGCGAGAACGTCGTCTTCGCGACGACGCAGGGCGACCGCGACTACGTCGTGCGCGTGCACCGCAGCGGCTACCGCAGCGATGCCGAGCTCAACTGCGAGCTCGACTTCGTCGACGCGCTCCGCAGCGAGGGCGTCGCGGTGCCGACCTTCCTCAAGACGGCCGACGGGCGGGCATTCTGCATCGTCGGCGCCGAGCACCCGGCCGGCGTGCACCAGGTCGATGTGCAGGATCTGCTCGTGAACACCGGCAACTTCGGCGACGAGCGCACGGCCGTCGACGGCACCGCCGACCTGCCCGCCGCCGACTTCTTCGCGCTCGGGCGCCTCGCGGCAGAGCTGCACGCCGCCACCGAGCGCTCGGGCTACCAGCCGTCGGTGCCCCGTGGCGACTGGGACCTCGACGGGCTCGTCGGGGCCGAGCCGGCCTGGGGCGATCCGCTGCGCATGGCCGAGCTCGTCGGCGAGGACCGCGCAGCCGTCGAGACCGCGATCGCCCGGATCCGCGCCGATCTCGAGCGCTACGGCCGTCCGGAGGATCGGTTCGGCCCGATCCACGCCGATCTCACTCCCGAGAACGTGCTGCGCACGCCCGGGGGGCTCGTGCTCATCGACTTCGACGACTTCGCGGCGGGCTGGCACCTGTTCGACCTCGCCACCGCGATCTACTTCTTCACCCCGCACCCGCGGGGCGCCGAGTACCGCGAGGCGCTGTTCGCCGGATACGAGTCGGTGCGTCCGCTCCGACCCGCCGACCACGAGGTGTTCCCGGCGATCCTGTTGGCGCGCGGCCTCACCTACCTGGGCTGGGCCGCGGACCGCCGCGGCGAGTCCACCGCCGAGTGGCATGCGACCACCGTGCTCCCGCACGTGGTCCGCCTGTCCCGCGACCTCGTCGCCTGACCGCCGACCGCCCGACTCCGCCCAGCATCCCCGACCCTGGAGACCAGCGCATGACCAGCAACGCCGACCTCATTGCCCGCCGCAACCGCACGATCGGCCCGTACTCGCCCCTGTTCTACGCCGAGCCGCTGCAGTTCGTCTCGGCGAAGGGCGTGTGGTTCACCGAGGCGAACGGCGATCGCTACCTCGACGGCTACAACAACGTGCCGCACGTGGGCCACGCCAACGACCGGGTCGTGCGGGCGCTCGCCGAGCAGGCCGCGACGCTCAACGTGCACACCCGCTACCTCAACGAGCGCGTCGTCGACTACTCGGAGCGCCTGCTCTCGACGTTCCGGCCCGGGCTCGATCGAGTGTTCTACGGCAACTCCGGTTCGGAGGCCAACGAGCTCGCCCTGCGGATCGCCCGGCAGCTGACCGGGAACACCGGCGTCATCGTATCGGACTACAGCTATCACGGCACCACGATCACGCTCGCCCAGATGACCACTGGCCTCACGACCCGCGAGCCGCTCGGCGCGCACGTGCGCACGCTGCGGATCCCCGATCTCGACTCCGACCCGCGCCCCGAGGCCCAGGTGCTCGCCGAGACCCTCGCGTCGCTCGACGCCTCGATCGCGTCGCTGCAGGAGGCCGGTTTCGGTGTGTCCGCCTCGCTGTTCGACCCGCTGTTCTCGACCGAGGGCATGCCGCGCGTTCCCGCGGGGCTCGTCGCCGGCATCGTCGACCGGGTGCGCGCGGCCGGCGGCATGGTGATCGCCGACGAGGTGCAGAGCGGCTTCGGTCGCACGGGCTCGCACATGTGGGGCCACGACTACGCGGGCATGGATCCCGATCTCGTGACGATGGGCAAACCCATGGGCAACGGGCATCCGATGTCGGCCGTGGTGACGAGCGAGGACGTGCTCGACCGCTTCGGCTCGCGCAACGAATTCTTCAACACCTTCGCGGGCAACCCGGTCTCGGCAGCCGTCGGCGAGGCCGTGCTGCTCGAGATGGAGGCCGAGGGGTTGATGGGTCGTGCGCAGGATCTCGGTGCCCGGGCGCTCACCCGCTTCGGTGAGCTCGCCGAACGGCACGGCGATTTCGTGCGCGCCGCGAAGGGAACCGGTCTGTTCCTCGGCCTCGACTTCGCGGTCGACGGCATCCCGGCCCCGCACCTGGCGAAGCAGGTCGTCGAGGCGATGAAGGCGCGCAAGGTGCTCATCTCGCGCATCGGCCGGAACGAGAGCGTGCTCAAGGTGCGTCCGCCGCTCGCGTTCGGCGCGGCGGAACTGCCGATCCTGCTCGACGCCCTCGAAGCGTCGCTCGCCGAGGTCCGGGTCTGACCCGATCCCGGCCATTCCGAGAAATCCGAAGTGTTATCCTCGCCGGAGAGGTGATTCGCATGCAGCTCACAACGGTGTCGGCTCAGACCGGCTCGACTCCCCACGTCGACCGGGCCGACGACCTCCCCGCATTCCGTTCCATGATCTCGACGTCCTTCGTGCCGCTCGAGGTCAGCGCCGAACGCTCCGAGGGCTTCTCGGCGCGCATCAGCTCGGCCGATGCCGACGGGGTCGCGTTCACCGAGGTCGCGGCCGCGCCGCACCTCGTCGAGCGGACCCAGGCGACGATCGACAACGGGGGCAGCGGCCACTACAAGATGAGCCTGTTGCTCTCGGGATCGAGCATCCTGATCCAGGACGGCAAGGAACTCGTCATGCACCCGGGCGACCTGTCGATCTACGACACCTCGCGGCCCTATTCGCTGATGTTCACCGAGACGTTCCGCAATCTCATCGTCATGTTCCCCAAGAACCGGCTCGAGCTTCCCGGATCCTTCGCGCAGCAGCTCACCGCCGAGTCCCTCGGGGCGCAGCACCCCGCGCTCTCATCGGTCCTCGCCGCGTTCCTCACGCAGTTCCCGGCGCAGCTCACCGAGCTCGGCCCGCGCGTGCAGGCGAAGCTCGCGCACACGAGCCTCGACCTCATCAGCACGCTGCTGTCGACGATCCTCGACGCGGATCCCGTGCAGCGCGATCCGCACCAGGTGCTGATGCAGAAGATCACCGACTACATCGACGCGAACCTCGGGTCCTCCGAGCTGTCACCCGGCAGCATCGCGGCGGCGCACTACATCTCGACCCGGCATCTGCACACGCTGTTCCGGCCGATGGGCGTCACCGTGTCGACCTGGATCCGCGAGCGCCGGCTCGAGCGCTGCCGCATGGACCTGCTCGATCCGCTGCTCGCCGAGCGGCCGGTGTCCGCGCTCGCGTCGCGCTGGGGCTTCGTCGACGCCGCGCACTTCAGCCGCGTGTTCAAGGCCGCCTACGGCGTCTCGCCGACGGAGGCCCGGCGGGCCTGATCCCGTCGCTCAGCCCATGGCGCCGGTCAGCGCCATGGTGGTCAGCGTGGTCGCGGTCACGAGCAGCGAGAGGATCGCCCCGAGCCCGAGCGGCTTGAGGCCCGCACGCCGGATCGCGCCCAGATCGGTCGAGAGGCCGATCCCGGCGAGGGCGGTCGCGACGAGGAACACGCTCGTGCTCGTCAGCGCCTGCGTCGCGGCGGGCGGGATCAGGCCGACCGACACCGCCAGGGTGACGATCAGGAAGCCGACGAGGAACCAGGGCACCAGCCCCACGATGCGGCGGAGTCCGAGGCGCTCGCCGTCGCCCGAGCGTCGCGCCTCCATGCCGGCGAGCCCGACGCTGATCGGGATGATCATGAGGGTGCGCACGAGCTTCACGACGACCGCGAAGCCGAGCGCCTCGGCGCTGAACACGCTCGCGGCGGCCACGACCGAGCTCGTGTCGTTGACCGCGGTGCCCGCGAGCAGGCCGAAGGTGTGCGGATCGAGGTCCAGCAGGTGGCCGATCATCGGGAACACCGCCACGGCGACGATGTTGAACAGGAACACGGTCGAGATGGCGTAGGAGATCTCGGCGCTCCTCGCCTTGATCACGGGGGAGACGGCGGCGATCGCCGAGGCCCCGCAGATGCCGGTGCCGACGCCGATGAGCGTGCGGATCCGGCGCTCGATCCCCATCGCGCGTCCGATCAGCCAGGCGGCGAGCAGGCAGACGACGAGCGAGGAGATCATGACGGGGAAGGATTCCGCCCCGACCCGGAGCACCGCGCCGATGGACAGTTGCGCACCGAGCAGCACGACCGCGCACTGCAGCAGGAACTTGCCGGAGTAGCCGATCCCGGGCGCGAGCCGGGCGCCCGGTCGGCGGACGGCCGAGACGATCACGCCGATGATGATCGCCGGCAGCGCGGAACCGAGCACCGGCACGAAGGAGCCGATGACGGTCGCGACGACGGCGATCGCTGCGCAGATCAGCGCGCCGGGCAGGACGTCGCGTCCGCGGAGGACGAGTCTCGAGGGGAGCGTGCGCACGGGGGTCAGTTGCATGCTCTCCAGCATGGCGTTGCGGTGCGGCTCCCGGGAACGATGCGCGCGTTGTCGAGGCACAAGCGAGACTTGTAGCATGGCGCTATGAACATTCCCGAGCTCGCCGAACTCGAGCTGCTCGACGCCGTCGCACGCACGGGCAGCCTCTCGGCCGCGGCACGCGAGCTCGGAGTCAGCCAGCAGGCCGTGTCCTCCCGGCTGCGCGGCACGGAACGCCGGCTCGGGCTCTCGCTCGTCGCCCGATCCGCTGCCGGCGCCGTGCCGACCGAGGCCGGGAGCGCGGTGCTCGCCGGCGCCCGCGAAGTGCTCGGCGCCGCGCGCCGCCTGGCCGAGACCGTCGATGGGCTGCGCGGGACCGCCGGAAGCGCGCTCGCCGTCGCCGCGAGCCAGACCATCGCGGCGCATCTGCTCCCCGGGTGGGTGCTGGAGATGCGCCGGGCCCAGGCCGATCGCGGTCGGGCACCCGCCGAGACCGAGCTCCGCACCGGCAACAGCGCCGAGGTGATCCGACTGGTGCGCGAGGGGCGCGCCGACCTCGGCTTCATCGAATCGCCGCTCGCCCCGAGCGGGCTCGCCGTTCGAGCGGTGCGCACCGACCGCATGGTGGTCGTCGTCGCGTCCGACCATCCGTGGGCGCAGCGCCGGGGCGGGGTCGGGCTCGCGGAACTCGCCGACACGGCGCTCGTCGCGCGCGAGGTCGGAAGCGGCACGCGCGAGGCGTTCGAGACCGAAGTCCGGCGGCGACTCGAGCGCGAACCCGCGGCGCCCGCGGTCGTGCTCTCGACCGAGGCGGCGGTGCGCTCCGCCGTGGCGGGCGGGCTCGGACCAGCCGTGCTCAGTGATCTGACGGTCGCCGACGACCTGCGGCTCGGTCGGGTGCGCGCGGTCGAGATGCTCGGCGAGCCGATCACCCGGCCCCTGGCCGCGGTCTGGCGGGGAAGCGAGCGCGACCTGTTCGGCGCGGCGCGCGACCTCGTCGCCGCGGCGGCCACGGTGGCATCGTAGTCGCAGGCCGTGGGCGGGCGCCGAGACCGGGAAGGATGGAGAGACGCCCGGCGCCCGGTCTCTGATGCCCGGGTAGGGGAGGAGGCGCACCCGCGCACGGGCACACCTCCTCCTGTATCTCGGGCAGGACTACCGGATCAGCAGCTGGGTTGGCTGTTCAGCACCCGATCGGTGATCACGCCCGTGCCGCCGAGCACATACCCGCGCTGCGGCTTGATCGTGTTCGTGATCGCGTCCTTCACCGGCTTGGGTACGCAGTTCTTCTGCGTCAGCATGATCGGAGCAGCCTGCGCGCCCGCGACCGCGGATCCCGCGAGGGCGTCGGGGAAGTCGACACCGGTGGCGAGGTACACGAGCCCGCCCTTGGTGTGCCATTCCTTCGCGATCGCGGCCGACGTCTCGTATCGGGTGCCGCCCGCGAACCGCTCCACGGTCTTCCCACCGCCACGCATCGAGGACTCCACGCCGGTGGACACGACTCCGGTGCCGCCGGCGATGTAGAGGTTCTTCGTGCCGTATTTGGCGAGCGCAGCCCTCGACGTGCTGTTCAGGGCCGACAGCTTCCCGTCGACGAGGATCACCGGCACCCCGGTCGCGCCCGCGGCGGACCCCGCGGAGAGGGCGTCGGGGTAGTCACGGCCGGTCGCGACGAACGCACGCTCCGAGCCGCTCTTCCAGCCCGTCTCGGCGATCTTCAGAGAGGTGGCGTACCGGTCGGATCCGGCCATGCGGACGATCTTCACACCCATCCGCTTGATCTCGGCCTCGACCGACGCGGAGATTGCTCCGGTGCCGCCGGCGATGTACACCGTCTTCGCTTCCAGGCGCGTGATCTCAGCCTTGGTCTCGCCCACGAGGGCGGTGGGCGGGGTGAGGAGCACGGGGGCGCTCATCTTCGCCGCGAACGGGGCTGCCGAGAGGGCGTCGGGGGCGAGGTCGGAGCGGGCGATGATCACACTCGAAGCGCCGCGCGGGTAGGAGTCCTTCGACGTCACGACTGCGGTCTGATACCGGTTCGCGCCTCCCAGACGCTTCCACTTCGGCTGATCCGACCCGTTCGCGCCGGCGTTGCTCGAGGAGTTCGCGGACGCGGACGCGATCGCGGCGGCCTTCGACGCGGCATTCGCGTTCATGGTGGCACGCTGCGACGCGGATGCGTTCGCACTCGAGGAGTTGTCGGCCTGCGCTGCTGCACGTGCCGCGGCCTCTGCCGCGCTGTTGGAGGCGGAGGTCAGGTTCGCGGTCGTGTTGCTGGACGCGGTCGGGGTGGCGGCGGCCTTCGCGGCGGCTTCCGCGGAGATGTCCGCTGCGGCAGACGCTTCCGAGGTGGCGTCAGAGTATGCGGCGGCCTTCGCTGCGGCCTGGGCGGAGGCGTTGGAGTTGTCGTCGGCCTTCGCGGTCGCCGCAGCGGACGCAGCAGCGTTCGCGTTCGCCCGATCGTTCGAGTTCGCCGACGCGCCCGGATCGGCCTGAGCCGAACCGTTCTGCTCGTCGTCGAAGTGCGCGGGAACGGTGAAGTCGATCTCGACCTTGCCGCCATGCTCATCCGTCACCGTGAGCGAGGTCTCACCCTCGGGCATCACGGGCAGCTCGATCGACCAGTCACCGTTCTCGTCCGCGACGGTCTCGCCCAGCTTCCCGTCGGGGCCCGTCACGGTGACCTTCGCGCCCGGCTCGGTCGTGCCCGACACGACCGGGGTCTCCGACTCGACCGTCGAACCCGGGGCGGGGCCCGTCACGACGAGGGCATCCTTCGCGGTCACCTGGATCGCGCCCGTCGCCTGGGAGGCCTTCCCACCCGGGGCGGTCTGATGCGCGGTCACCACGTTCGAACCCTTACCCAGGTCCACGCTCGGGGTGATCGACCACGTGCCGTCAGTACCGACGGAGCCGATCCCGATGGTCTTCCCGAGCACATCCTTCAGCTCGACGTTCGAGCCCGGATGCCCGGTCCCCGTCACGGCAGGGCGCTTCGACTCGCTCGACTCCGGTCCGGTCAGGACGATCGGGGCGATCGCGTTCACCGCGAACGACACATCATCGCTCTGACCGCTATCGTCCGTAGCGGCGATCTCGTGCGTCCCATTCGGCAGCTTCGGCAGCTCCACCGACCACTTGCCGTCCTCGCCCGCGGTCGTCTCGGCGAGAACCTCGCCGTCCTTGCCCGTGACAGTGACCTTCGCGCCCGGCTCGGCCGTGCCCGTCACCTTCGGGGTATCAGTATCGACCGTCGCACCCTCCTTGGGCCCCGTGAGCACGAGATCCGCGATCGCAGGCGCAACATCCACGTCGAACGCGTGATCGACTTCCTGGCCGTGCTCGTCTGTCACGGTGATCTCGACTCGGCCGTTGGGCTGCGCGGGCAGCGTCACCGACCACTCGCCCGTGCCGTTCGCCGTCGTGGACCCGATCACTTTGCCGTCGGTGTCGGTGATCGTGATGTCGGCCTTCGGCTCGGAAACACCCGTTACGACGGGCTTGTCGGTATCCACCGTGGTTCCGGCCTTCGGGCCGGTCACGGTGAGCTCGTCGATGACTTTGACCGTGATCGTCGCAGCCGCCTCGGAGGTGTCGCCGCCGCCCTTGGAGATCTGCACCGCCGTCAGCGCATTCGGGCCCTTCGCAAGATCCACGCTCGGGATCAGCGACCAGGTGCCGTCCTCGGCGACCGTAGCCGAACCGACGGACTTCCCGTCCTTGTCCGTGATCTCGATCGTGGCACCGGGTTGGCCGGTTCCCGTGAGGGTGGGACGTTTCGAATCGACCGTCGCGGCAGGGAATACGACCGGAGCGAACCTGATCGTGAACGAGTGCGTCGCGGACGACGGCTGGCCCGAAACGTTCTGCTCCGCCACGATGGTGTGCGGTCCTTCGGCCAGGTATTTCTCGGGGGTGAGCGACCATTCACCGTTCGCGCCGACCGTGGTCGTGCCGAGGACCGTGTCTCCTTCTCTGACCGTGATGGTCGCGTTCGGCTGACCGGTGCCGGTGATCCGGGGCCTCAGCACCGGCACCACATCGGTCGGACGAGAGATGGCAACCGGGACGAAAGCTCGCAGCTCTGATAGAACGACTCGATCCTGGTATGCAGGGCCACCTACTTCGGCTACCGTCGCCAGTACGACGTAGCCGCCCTTGGTCTCCAGATTTCGGCTTGGCTCGTTTACCGACTGCAAGTGCCCATTGAAATCGATGGTAAACAGCTGAGTGCGATCTTTTGCGTCGCAAGTCAGCAGCTTAGGGGTGGATAGATAGCCAACGTCTTGGAAGCTGGCCACGGAGCCGTCGGACCCGACGCATTTGTCTCCGACTCGGATCGGCCCCGTGGATCCTATTGCCGGAAAGGAAGCGAGGACCGCCTTCTTTAGGGCGCTCTCTTTTGCGCCAAACTCGAATTCCAACCCGTAGTCGTTCTTATCGAAGATGGCAAAGTACTTACCATCGGAGTTCGGGTTGTTCATAACCCAGGGCCCCACCAGCCGCCCGTCGTCCTCGACCGCACGCGCCGGCGTCGTCGCCGCATCAACCGCAGTCACACCGCTCGCTACGAGCGCGCCTGCTACGCCGAACGCGGCAAGCCTGCCGAACTTTACTCTCACACTCACGCTTCTCCTCTTGTCGGGGTAACGCCGGGAAGGTCGCAGCCTCCCAGCTTTGTGAACCCTAACAGGTAAAATGTCAGTCGCGTGCGAGGGTGAAGTGAGTCTCGCGTAGCCCGCCGCCGTTCCTGATCGCCGAGAACATCGCGCCAGCCCGCCGCGGGCCTAGGCGACGCGGGCGCCGCGCGGCAGCTTGGCCGCCGGGGTACGCAGGCGACGGTGCCCGGCCCACAGCAGGCCGGCCGCGAGCACCAGCTGCACCGTCGCGCCGATCCACCACACCGGTGCGCCGGCCTCGGACGATGCCGATGCCGACGGCTCGCTCCGGGGCGCCGGGCAGTCGCTCCAGTCCTGCGGCTTGGCGCGGTCGTCCTGCATGCCGCGGACGAGCGTCGAGATCCCCGAGAACAGGTCGTCTGAAGCGTGGGCGCTGCCGGCGCGCGGCGCGACCATGTCGGCGACGACGACGTAGGGGTTCGGGGTGAGCACCCACCAGATGCCCGAGGTCGGCGAGACGGGGACGGTGGTCGCCTCGGTCACGCACTCGACCGGCACCGCGTCAGTGCACTCGGCGATGGCGGCCTCGTCGTCCGTGCCGGCCGAGCACGCGTCGACGGCGTTCCAGTAGCTCGGCGAGAACGTCTGGTAGCTGATGTCGACGTAGCGCGTGCTGACCCCGACCGACAGGGCGAACGCGATCAGGGTGCCGATCGACAGCAGCGCGACCAGCAGATAGGCGGTGACGATCGCGAAGACCTGCGAGGAGATCATCGCCGAGAGCGCGACGCCGAACACCGTGAACACCCCGATCTGCAGGGCCAGCGCGAGCACCGCCACGAGGAGCTGCAGGGGATCGGTGCGCGAGAGCAGCAGGCTGATCACTACGAACGGGGCGGCGACCACCAGGAACGCGAAACCGGTGATCCATGCCGCGAGGGCCTTGCCGAGCAGGAGGGGCCAGGTGCCGATGAGCGTGACCTGGGTGGTCGCGAGGGTGCCGCCCGAGCGCTCGGCGCTGATCGAACCGGCGGAGATCGCCGGCGCCACCAGCGTTCCGAACAGCAGCACGAAGTAGACGATGACCGAGAACAGCGGGTACGAGTCGAAGCCCTGCCCGTACGCGCCGCTCATGGCCGAGAGCCAGAGCCACATCGCGCCCGTGACGACGCCGATCAGGCAGAACCACACGATCGCGAGGACGAGCAGCGTGCGCGAGCGCAGGCGCTGCCTGAGCTCGAGCGCGGCGATGTGCCACATGCCTCGCCAGAAGCCCGGCGGGCGGATCTCGAACGCGGGCGGGATCGCGGGCACGGTCGCGGTCATCGGGCGGCCTCCGGGTCGGCGGCGATCTCGGTACCCGGGTGCGAGAGCCGCACGAAGGCCTGCTCGAGCGTGCTCGACGCGGGAGCGAACTCGACCACCGGGACGCCGGCCGAGACGAGCGCCGAGAGCGCGGCCGTGGCGGCCCGCTCGTCCGCGACGTCGATCAGGTGCACGGTTCCGCTGAGCGACGCCCGGCTCGTAGCCGGGATCCCCAGTCGGGCGAGCTCGGTCTCGAGCGCGCGCCCGTCCAGCGAACGCACGCGCCACCGGCTGCCGCGCTGCAACGCCGCGTCGACGGCCTCCGGGGCGGTCGTCAGCCCCTTGCGGAGGAACACCACCCCGGTCGAGATCTCGTCGAGCTCGTCGAGCACGTGGCTGGTGACGAGGATCGCGACCCCCTCGGCGGCGAGTTCCGTGAGCATGCGGCGCTGCGTCAGCCGGGCCTCCGGGTCGAGTCCGGACGCGGGCTCGTCGAGCAGGAGCACGCGCGGTCGGTGCACGAGCGCCCGCGCCAGGCTGAGCCGCTGCTTCTGGCCCCGGGACAGGGTGTTGCTGCGCTGCCCCGCGAGCTCGGCGAGCTCGGTCTGAGCGAGCAGCTCGTCGGTACGGACGGCCGCTGCCGAGCCGCGGAGCCCGTACATGCCGCACACGGCCAGCAGCGTCTCACGCGCCGTCAGCGTCGGCCAGACGCCGAGTGCGTCCGGCATCCAGCCGAGCGCGGTCCGGGCCGACAGCGGGTCCTCGATCGCGTCGCGGCCGGCGATCCGCACGGTGCCGCGGTCGGGGCGCAGCAGCGTCGCGAGCATCAGCATGAGGGTGGTCTTGCCGCTGCCGTTCGGGCCGACCAGCGCGGTGATCTCGCCGGGTGAGACGGAGAGCGTGGCATTGTGCACGACCGGGATCTCGCCGAAGCTGCGCGAGAGCCCGACGGCTTCGATCGCGGGTTCCATGCGCCGGAGTCTAGCTGAGCGAACCGGTGGAAAACCGGCGTGCGGATCGACGTTCCCCGCGCGTCACCAGGATCGCGTAGAATAGCATGATGCGCGAAAACGAGAGCCCCGTCACGAGCGAGGCCGAGAACGAACAACCCGCCACCCCCGCAGCAGAACCGGAACAGCGGGTGACGTTCGCCGACCTCGGTCTTGCCGATGACGTACTCCGTGCGATCACCGACGTCGGGTACGAAACCCCCTCGGCCATCCAGGCCGCCACCATCCCCGTGCTGCTCGAGGGTCGCGACGTCGTCGGTCTGGCTCAGACCGGCACCGGCAAAACCGCGGCGTTCGCGCTGCCCGTCCTGTCCCGTATCGAGCCGGGCCAGGGTGTTCCCCAGGCCCTCGTGCTCGCTCCCACCCGCGAGCTCGCCCTGCAGGTCTGCGAGGCGTTCGAGAGCTACGCCGCCCACCTGCCCGAGGTGCACCTGCTGCCCGTCTACGGCGGCCAGTCCTACACCCAGCAGCTCTCGGCGCTGCGTCGCGGCGTCGACATCGTCGTGGGCACCCCCGGCCGCATCATGGACCACATGAAGCGCGGTTCGCTCGATCTCTCCCAGATCAAGTACCTCGTGCTCGACGAGGCCGACGAGATGCTCAAGATGGGCTTCGCTGAGGACGTCGAGACGATCCTCGCCGACACCCCCGACGAGAAGCAGGTCGCACTGTTCTCGGCGACCATGCCCGCCCAGATCCGCCGCATCTCGCAGCAGTACCTGAGCGATCCCGAAGAGATCAAGATCGCGGGCAAGACCCAGACGAGCTCGAACATCACGCAGCGCTACGTGGTCTGCTCGTACCAGCAGAAGCTCGACGCCCTGACCCGCATCCTCGAGGTCGAAGAGTTCGACGGCCTCATCGTCTTCACCCGCACCCGCGGCGACTCCGAGCAGGTCGCCGAGAAGCTGCGCGCCCGCGGCTATTCGGCCGCCGCCATCAACGGCGACATCCAGCAGGCGCAGCGCGAGCGCACCGTGCAGGCGCTGAAAGACGGCAAGCTCGACGTGCTCGTCGCGACCGACGTCGCCGCCCGCGGCCTCGACGTCGAGCGGATCAGCCACGTCATCAATTACGACCTGCCGATCGATACCGAGTCCTACGTGCACCGCATCGGCCGCACCGGCCGTGCCGGCCGCTCGGGCGACGCGATCAGCTTCGTCACCCCGCGCGAGCGCCGCCTGCTCAAGGCGATCGAGAAGACCACGAAGCAGCCGCTCACGCAGATGCAGCTGCCGCAGGTCGACGAGGTCAACGCGACCCGTCTCTCGCGCTTCGACGACGCGATCACCTCCGCGCTCGGCGAGACCAAGCGCATCGACGCGTTCCGCGACATCATCGCCCACTACGTGCGTCACCACGACGTGCCCGAGACTGACGTCGCCGCCGCCCTCGCGGTCGTGGCGCAGGGCGACACGCCCCTGCTGCTCACCGAGGCCGACGACCGTCAGTTCGAGCGCGACCGCCGCACCGCGAAGACGTTCCTCGAGGATCGCCCGGAGCGCGAGCGTCCCGGCCGCGACCGCGAGGACCGCGGCCCGCGCCAGACGCGCGACGACCTGCAGCAGTACCGCATCGAGGTGGGCCGCCGCCAGCGCGTGCAGCCCGGCCAGATCGTGGGCGCGCTCGCGAACGAGGGCAACCTGACCCGCGACGACTTCGGCCGCATCAAGGTGTTCGACGACTTCTCGCTGGTCGAGCTGCCGAAGGATCTCTCCCGGGAGACCCTGGACGCGCTGAGCCAGACCCGCATCGGCGGAACTCCGATCAACATCGCGGTCGACAACGGCCCGCAGCGCGGCGGTGATCGCGGTGGTCGCTCGTACGGTGATCGGGATCGCGGCGGCGATCGCGGCGGTCGTTCGTACGGTGATCGGGATCGCGGCGGTGATCGCGGTGGCCGCTCGTACGGTGATCGGGATCGCGGCGGCGACCGTGGCGGTCGCTCGTACGGTGACCGGGACCGTGGCGGCGACCGTGGCGGTCGCTCGTACGGTGACCGGGATCGCGGCGGCGACCGTGGTGGCCGCTCGTACGGTGATCGCGACCGCGGCGGTGACCGCGGTGGACGCTCGTGGGATCGCGGCGACCGTCGCGACTCGGGCGACAACCGCTCCGACGGCAAGCGCAAGCCCCGCTGGTAGCGGGCTGCCTCCGAGCGAGGCATGCTGAAGCACGAAGCGCCGCGTCTCTGTGGGGACGCGGCGCTTCGCCGTTCTTCGGGTGACGCGCGAGGCCGCTCAGGCGACGCCGTTGACCCGCTGGATCTCGACCTGGTATGGGGCGACGATGCTCGAAGAGATCCGGCAGTCGAGCAGGATCGTGCCGGTGCCTCCGGCAGCGTTCCACTCGGCGAGGGCGTCGAGATCGGCGAGCGTTTCGACGCGCACGCCCCTCGCGCCGAGCGCTGAGGCGAGGCCCGCGAAGTTCGCGTCGGGGATCCGCATGGGGGACTGGTCGAGGCCCATGCGTCCGTAGAGGTGCACCTCGGCGCCGTACGCGGCGTCGTTCCACACGACGATCACGCAGCGGGGCGCGGTGCGGATCGCGGTCTCGAGGTCGGCGAGCGCCATGAGGCCGCCGCCGTCGCCCGTCGACAGCACCACCGTCGAATCGGGGGCCGCCGCCGCGACGCCCGCGACCGTCGAGAAGCCGAGGCCGATGGTCTGATAGGCGGTGCCGACCATCACCATGCGTTCCGGCGACGCGACCGGCCAGAACATGTTCGTCCAGCCGATGAAGTGCCCGCCGTCGGTGGTGACCCGACGATCCGCGGGGAGCAGCTCGCCGATGCGCGCCGCGACGGCCCGGGGGTCGAGCCGGCCGTCGGCGCAGATCCCGTCGGGGTGCTCGTCGGCGCCGGTATCGCGGGCTCGCAGGGCGCCGCCGGGTTCCAGGCCGGCCACGCGCTCGCGCCAATCGCCGGCGGTCGGACGCACCGCTCGCACGGCCGGCAGCAGCTGCCCGAGCACGGAGCGGGCGTCGCCGTGCAGCCGCACATGCGCGATCTCGCGGTTGGTCTTCGGCGGTGCGACCTCGTCGACGTCGACGCGCACCACGGTGGTGCCGGCACCGAACAGGTCGCCGAAGCGCATCGTGAACTGGTTGAGGCTCGCACCGACCACGAGCACCGCGTCGGCGGTCTCGACCAGCTCCATCGCGGCCTCCTGGCCGAAGCCGCCGGTCACGCCGAGGTCGAAGCGCTGCTCGGGGAAGATGCCGCGGCCGAGGGCCGTCGAAGCGGTGATGGCGCCGAGCGCGTCGGCGAGCTCGCCGAGCTCGGCGCGGGCACCCGCGATCCAGGCGCCGCGACCCGCGATGATCAGGGGCCGCTCCGCAGCCGCGAGCGCGGCGACGGCCCGCTCGAACAGCTCGGGATCGAGGGGGGCAGCGGGTTCGGGCGCTGGAGCGGCGGGCTCCGATGCGGCCGGGGCCGTATCGATCGAGGTTGCGGGGGCGGTCGTGAGGTCGTAGGGGATCGCGAGCACCACGGGGCGACGGGTGCGCAGCGCGGAGTCGGCCGCGCGGTCGACGAGCGCGTCGATCCCCTCGGGGGAGACGGTCAGGGTGCGTACGCCGACGGCGGCGGCGAGCAGCTCCTGATCGACGTCCCAGGGACGCGGGCCGCCGGTGGGCGCATCGCCGACGACGACGAGCATCGGGATCCGGGCCTGCGCGGATTCGGCGAGGGCGGTGAGCGTGTTGGTGAACCCGGCTCCGTAGGTGGTGCTGGCGATCGCGAGGCCGCCGCCGACGCGGTGGTAGGCATCGGCGGAGGCGACGGTCGCGGCTTCGTGCCGCACCGTCGTGATGGGCAGGGAGGCCGCGCGCAGGCCCTCCATGAGGTGCGCGTTCCCGTTGCCCATCAGGGCGAAGGCGTGCGTGGCGCGCCGAGCGAGCGCGGCGGCGAGGACGCCGGTGACGGTGGGCGCGGCGGGCTGCGCGGAGTCCGATCGGCCGTGGTCGGTGCCGGCCGAGGGGGCGACAGGGTAGGCAGGGGCGTGCTGAGACATGCTGAGCTCCGGAACGTCGATGTGCGTGGAACTGTATGTCTCGCCGATGCCGGTTCAGCGCCCCTTTTTCGAGCGCCTTCCGCGGAGACCCGGTCTGCGTCGCCGACCGGTCGCGGATGGACGAGCAGATCATAGCGCCGAATCCGGGCGGATCGCAATGCGCTCGGCGTCAGAGCGTCGATATGAGCGCGTCCGCCGCCTGTCGTGCGCGTGCGGTCCGTGCGGGATCGGGGTCGAAGTCGCCGAGGAACACGTTGCCGAGCGCGGCGGCGAGGACGCCGTCGGCGACCATCGCGCAGGACTCCGACGGCGCGTCGGGACGTGACGCGTGCAGGAGCCGCGCGAGGGCGGCTCGGGTCTCGGAGTACGCCTCCGCGAGGATCCTCGCGATCTCGGGCCGGGTGCGCGAGCTCTCGACGAGGCCCAGCACGACCGCGTTCTCGGCGTCGGCCGTGGTGAATTCGAGCCCGAAGAGGTAGTCGAGCGCGGCGTCGAGGGTCCGGGTGCCCCGCGGCAGGATCGTCGGGTTCCCGTCCTCATCGGAGAACACCTCGCGGGCGGTATCGGCGAGCAGCTGGTCGCGGTTTCCGACGAAATGCCGGACGTGCCCGCGCGACATGCCGGCGGCCTCCGCGATCCGGTCGAGCGTGGCGCCGCTGACGCCGTGCAGCGCCATGGTGCGCTGCGTCGCGTCGAGGATCTGGGCACGGCGCTCGGCGGCGACGGTCGGACGGGCCATCGGATCTCCCCTCGGTCTCCTGCGCAGGATAGCGCGGCGATCGATGCACCGCCTAGTCTAGTCGGACTTGACTAATAACTCGGCGAGACCTAGCCTGGCTCCTGCCGTGCCCGAGGCGCCGCGCGGCACCCGTGCACCACCTCAGAGACGAGCCCGAAGGGGGCACCCCATGACCCGCGCACTCCTCGACCCCGGCTTCGACTACGCCTTCGAACTGCGGGTCGACGTCGAGGACGCGGTGCCGGTCGGCGGTGCCGTTCCCGACGAGGGGCTGCACTTCGCGCCGATCACCGGGGGTGACTTCGACGGTCCCCTGCTGAGCGGTACCGTCCGCTCGGGCGGCGGCGACTGGTGGGTCGGCGCCGGGCCCGTGGCCCGCCTCGATGCGCGGTACCTCATCGAGGCGCGCACGAACGACGGCGTCGCGGCGGTCGACGTGGTGAACCGGGGGTACTGGCGCATCGCCGAGAGCGCGGTCGCGCGCCTCGAAGCGGGGGAGCACGTCGGCGAGGACGAGCTCTACTACCGCACCGCCTTCGTCTTCCAGACCGAGTCCGCCGAACTCCGGTGGCTGACCGAGTCGCAGTTCATCGGATACGCGCGCCCCGAGCCCGGCCGCGTGGTCATCCGAGTCTTCCGCCTGCGCTGAGCGCCGACCCACGAATCGAACCAGAGGAACCACCATGCAGATCATCATCGCCGGGGCCGGAATCGGCGGCCTCATCACCGCGCTCAGCCTCGAAGCCGCAGGATTCCGCGACATCGTCGTCGCGGAACGGAGCCGCGAGATCCGCGGCCTCGGGGTCGGCCTCAACCTGCTGCCGCACGCGGTCCGCGAGCTCACCGAGCTCGGCGTCGCCGATCGGATCGCGGAGCTCGGCGTCGAACCGGGCACGCTCGCCTACTTCAACCGGCACGGTCAACCCATCTGGAGCGAGCCGCGCGGGCGCGAAGCGGGATACGCCTGGCCGCAGCTCTCCGTTCACCGGGGGCGTCTCCAGCTGCTCCTGCGGGATCTGGTCGAGGAGCGGCTCGGCGACGTGATCCGCCTCGGCCGCACGCTGGTCGATCTCGATCCGGGCGACGCCGGACGTCGTGCAGTGGCGATCTTCGAGGTCGAGGGCGGCGGTCGCGAGGAGCTCGCGGGCGACGCGATCATCGCCGCCGACGGCATCCACTCGGTCGCGCGTGCGCTGCGATACCCCGCCGAGGGGGCCCCGCGCTGGGGCGGACTCACGCTCTGGCGGGGGACCGCGGTGGTCGATCCGTTCCTCGACGGGCGCACCATGATCATGGCGGGTGACGCCGAGCAGAAGTTCGTCGCCTACCCGCTGAGCGGGCCGCTCGCCGACGGCAGGATCCGCGTCAACTTCATCGCGGAGCGGCGCGGCGGAGGGCTGCCGAACGCCGACTGGAATCGACAGGTCGAACGCGCACCGATCGCCGAGCTGTTCGCCGACTGGCGCTTCGACTGGCTCGATATCCCGGGAACCATCGCCGACGCCGAGGAACTGCTCGAGTACCCGATGGTCGACCGCGACGCGATCCCGCAGTGGACCTTCGGGCGGACGACCCTGCTCGGCGACGCCGCGCACGCCATGTACCCGAACGGCTCCAACGGCGGATCCCAGGCCACGCTCGACGCGCGCACGCTGGCGTACCGTCTCGCGCTCGCGGGAACCGCCGACGGGGTGCCCGCGGCGCTCGCGGCGTACGAGCGGGACCGGCGTCCCGCGACCGCCCGGCTGCTCGAGCTGACGCGGCAGACCGGACCGGAGCGGGTCATGCAGCTCGCCCGCGAGCGCGCGCCCGAAGGGTTCGCCCACGTGCACGATGTGATCTCGCCGGAGGAGCTCGCGGAGATCGCCGCGGAGTACAAGCGTGCCGCCGGGTTTCATCCGGCAGAGCTCGCGGAGCGCCCCTCGCTGAGCGCCGTGACGGGCAACGCGCAGTGAGCCGCTCGGCCTCGGATGATGGGGCGGCGCCCGTGCACACGCCGGCGTCTGCACCCCCGCTGCGCCCGGTCGCCGAGATCCTCGTCGCGCTCGGCGAGCCGCTCGACTTCGGAGGGACGCGCGACGGGCGTCGCCGGTTCACGCCGATCCTCGGCGGCACGTTCCGCGGTCTGCCCGTCGAGCCCCGCGGCCCGGGCTTCGCCTCGGCCGTCGCCGCGATCGACGCCGAGATCCTGCCGGGCGGCGGGGACCGGCAGCTGCTGCGCTCCGATGGTGCGGTGGAGATCGACGCGAGCTATGCGGCGCGCACCGGGGCGGGGACGCTGATCGGGATCCGCGCGAGGGGGATCCGGGTCCCGCACCCGACGGGAGGGCGACCGTACTTCCGGGTCCACCTGCGCTTCGAGGTCGCGGCGCCCGAGCTCGCGGCGCTGCAGTCGATGCTCTTCGTCGCCGACGGTGTGCGCGAGGCCGACGCGGTGCGGCACACGGTGTTCGCGGTGGGGTGAGCGGAGGTCGGCGCCGAGAGCCGCACCAGGGCGTGTTAGGGTGATGTCGCACGAGTGGTGTTCAAATAACGCACAAGTTATTCATTACTTGGATCGACGACAAAGGAGTCCTCCACAGCCATGTCTTCCGCACCCGCAACAGCGTCCTCGCCGCGCGAACTGCGCAGGGTCGCCGCCGCGACCGTCATCGGGACCACCATCGAGTGGTACGACTTCTTCCTCTACGCCAGCGCGGCCGGCCTCGTCTTCGGCGAGCTCTTCTTCAAGCCCGCCGGCCCGCAGGCCGCGACGATCATCTCGTTCGCGACGGTCGGCGTGAGCTTCCTGTTCCGCCCGCTCGGTGCGTTCCTCGCCGGACACTTCGGCGACCGGGTCGGACGCAAGGCGATGCTCGTCATCACGCTCATCCTCATGGGCGCCGCGACGACGCTCATCGGCGTGCTGCCCACCTACTCGCAGGTCGGCATGCTCGCGCCGGTGCTCCTCATGCTGCTGCGGATCCTGCAGGGGCTGTCGACCGGCGGCGAGTGGGGCGGAGCCGTGCTCATGGCCGTCGAGCACGCGCCGAGCGGCAAGCGCGGCCTGATGGGCGCCTACCCGCAGATCGGGGTGCCGATCGGCCTGCTGCTCGCTTCGGGCGTGCTCGCGCTCATGACGGGCGTCGTCTCGCCCGGTGCGGCGTTCCTCGAGTGGGGCTGGCGCATCCCGTTCCTGCTGAGCTTCGTGCTCGTCGTCGTCGGCATCTTCGTGCGCCGGGCCGTCGAGGAGAGCCCGGTGTTCACCGAGATCTCGGAGCGCAAGGAGCAGACGAAGATCCCGATCGTGCAGCTGTTCAAGAAGCACTGGCTCCTCGTGATCCTCGCGGCCCTCACCTTCGCCGGCAACAACGCCGCGGGCTACATGACCACGGGCGGCTACATCCAGAACTACGCGACGACGCCGGTCGCCGACGGCGGCCTCGTCGGGATGGAACGCACCCCGGTGCTGCTCGCGGTCGCGGGCGCCTCGGTCGTCTGGCTCGCCGTCACCTTCTTCGCGGGCGCCATCTCCGACCGGATCGGGCGACGCAATACGTACATCGCTGGCTGGATCGCGTTCCTCGCGGTGATCTTCGTGCTGTTCCCGCTCGTCAACACGGGCGATGTCTGGCTGCTGTTCCTCGGGCTCGCGCTGTTCGCGATCGGCAACGGGCTCACCTACGGCCCGCAGGCCGCGTACTTCGCCGAGCTGTTCCCGGCCTCCATCCGCTACTCGGGCGTCTCGATCGCCTACGCAATCGGCGCGATCCTCGGCGGCGCATTCGCGCCCATGATCTCGGCCTGGCTCGTCGCCGAGACGGGCACGGCGGTCTCGGTCGCCTTCTACATCGCCGGTGTCATGGTGATCGCGTTCGTCGCGACCCTGCTGCTGCGCGATCGCACCGGGATCCCGCTCGGCCCGGAGCACGAGGAGCTCCAGCAGCGCGGGCACTTCGTGTGGGAGAAGGCCGCCGCCTGATCCGGCGCGGAGCCTGAGCCGCTGCTCAGCCGGCGGCCCGGACGATCCGGGCCGCCGCGCTGCGCATCTCGCGCCCGAGCTGGTCGAGTTCGTCGGGGATCCCGATGTGGACCACGGCGAGAGCGGCGGGCGGCTCGCCCTCGAGCCGCAGCGGCACCGCGATCGAGGTGAGCCCGCGGATCACTTCGTCATGGCTGAGCGCGTATCCGTCGATCCGGCTCTGCTCGGCCCCGTCGCTGAGCGGCGCGCCGGCGAAGACTGCCGCGTGCTCGGCGGGCGAGAGCGACGCCTCGATGGCGTGGCCGGGCGCGCCGGCCGAAGCCGGGTGACGGGTGCCGGGGCGCTGCGCCACGGTCGCGTGGCTGCGGCGCGGCTCGACGCTGACCAGAGTGATGACTTCCGTGCCGTCGAGGACGGTCACGAACGCGGTCATGCCGACGGCGTTCGCGAGCGCGGTGAGCTCGGGGAGCGCGGCCGAGTGCAGCGTCGATGCGGCGCCGCGTCCGAGCGCGGCGAGGCGCGGGCCGAGCCGGATCAGGCCGGCATCGTCACGCAGCACGAAGCGGTGCTCTTCGAGCGTGCGCAGGATCCGGTAGGCGTTCGAACGGTGCACGCCGAGCTCCTCGGCGAGCTCGATGATCGACATGGGGCGCTCGGCGTCGGCGAGCGCTTCGAGCGCGCGGAGACCGCGGTCGAGGGTCTGCGAGCCGGCGGTGCCCGCCGGCGTCTCAGCGGGAGAAGCCATGCGACCATTGTGTCGGATCGGCGGAGTTCGGTGCCGTGCCGCCGCGGGGTGGCGGCGGCGTTGTCATCCGGACCGCGCCGACATATGATGTGTGTGCGATATTCAAACATCGTGTTCATATAGTGAACAAGACTTGGGGAGTGGGCCTCCCGAAACCCGGCCCGGCGTCACAGCGCAGTGAAGGAGAAGCCATGCAGTTCCACCACCACGGGTACGTATCGGGAGACCCGCGGATCGCCCCCGCGGCCGGCGTCGGCCTCGATCGGCCGGAGGAGCTCCCGAGCGAGATCGATGTGCTCATCGTTGGGTCAGGCCCCGCGGGCATCGTCGCGGCCGCGCAGCTGGCCCAGTTCCCGAACGTCGTGACCCGGGTGGTCGAGCGTCGCGACGGACGCCTGGTGCTCGGCCAGGCCGACGGTATCCAGGCGCGCAGCGTCGAGACATTCCAGGCGTTCGGTTTCGCGCAGCAGATCATCCAGGAGGCCTACCAGATCACCGAGACGAGCTTCTGGACCCCCGACCCGGAGCAGCCGAGCAACATCGTCCACAGCTCGACCACGCCCGACGATCCCCACGGCATCAGCGAGTTCCCGCACCTCATCGTCAACCAGGCGCGCGTCATCGACTACTTCGCCGACTACGCCCGCCGGGCGCCGGCTCGCGGCGACATCGACTACGGCACCGAGTTCGTCGACCTCGAGGTGGGCGAGGGGGAGTACCCCGTCACCGTGACGCTGCGCAGGGTCTCCGGCTTCAGCGGGGCCGGCATCAACACCGAGAAGGCGGCGGGCGACGGTGTCGAATCCGAGATCACCGTCCGCGCCAAGTACGTCATCGGCGCCGACGGTGCCCGCTCGGCGGTGCGGCGCTCCATCGGCGGGTCCCTCGCCGGTTCGACCTCGTTGCACGCGTGGGGCGTCATGGACGTGCTCGCGGTCACCGATTTCCCCGACTTCCGCAAGAAGTGCATCATCCACTCCGAGGCGGGGTCGATCCTCCACATCCCGCGCGAGGGCAACCACCTCGCCCGCATCTACGTGGACCTCGGCGAGACCGACGAGAACGACGGCGGGCAGGTGCGCAACACCCCGCTCGACGAGGTCATCGCCCGGGCGAACGCGATCATCCACCCCTACACGCTCGACGTGCGCGACGTGCCGTGGCACAGCGTCTACGAGGTCGCCCACCGGCTCACCGACCGCTTCGACGACGCCGCGAGCTCGCCAGACGGCAAGGGACGCGTGTTCCTGATGGGCGACGCCTGCCACACGCACAGCGCGAAGGCCGGCCAGGGCATGAACGTCTCGATGCAGGACGGCTGGAACCTCGGCTGGAAGCTCGGCTACGTGCTCGAGGGGCGCAGTCCGGAGTCGCTGCTCAAGACATACTCCGACGAGCGGTGGGTCACCTCCAAGAACCTCATCGACTTCGACCGTGAGTGGTCGACGCTCATGGCGAAGAAGCCGGAGGAATTCGACTCGCCGTCCGAGCTGGAGGACTTCTACGTCGCGACCGCCGAATTCCCCGCCGGCTTCATGACCCAGTACACGGAGTCGATGCTGACGGGCAACGCCGAGTACCAGGAGCTCGCCTCGGGCTTCCCGCTGGGCAAGCGCTTCAAGTCGGTCATGACGACGCGGGTCGCCGACGCGGTCCCCGTGCATCTCGGACATCACCATCGCGCCGACGGCCGGTTCCGTGTCTACGCGTTCGCGGATGCGTCCGGCGAGCGTCTGGAGCGCTGGGCTCAGTGGATGCTGGAGGATCCGGCATCGCCCGTGCGTCGCTTCACGCCGGAGGGTGCCGATCTGGACGCGCTGCTCGACGTGAAGGCGGTCTACCAGCAGGCGCACGACCAGGTCGGTCTGGCGGCGGTGCCGAAACTCTTCCTGCCCGCGAGCGGTCCGTTCGGGCTCACCGACTACGAGAAGGTGTACGCCGCGCAGCCGGGCGACGGCGACATCTTCGAACTGCGCGGGATCGATCGCGACGGCGCCGTGGTCGTGGTGCGCCCCGACCACTACGTGGCCGCCGTGCTGCCGCTCGATGCGCCCGAGCTGGTCGCCGACTACTTCGCCGGCGTGCTGCTCGAACGATAGGCGGGCGAGCTCGTCGTGTCCGGCTTCGCAGCCGGACGCGGCCTCGGCTGTCGGCGTTCTTCGATCTAGCGGGTGCGCGGAACGTAGCTCGGCACGGTCGGGGAGACCCGGCAGTCCAGCAGGATCGTGCCGGTGCCGCCGGCCGCGCTCCACTCGGCGAGCGCGTCGAGGTGCGCGAGTTCGGTGACCGACACCCCCTGAGCTCCGAGCGCGTGCGCGAGAGCGGCGAAGTCGGCGGCAGAGGATCCGTCGTTCCAGACGACGATGACGCAGCGCCGGGCGGTGCGGATCGCGGTCTCGACGTCGTCGAGCGCCTGCAGGCCGGGGTCGCTGCCCGTCGACAGCACCGCCGTGGAATCGGGCGCGGCTGCGGCCACTCCCGCGATCGACGCGCAGCCGAGTCCGATCGCGCGGAACGCCGAGCCGACCATGATGGAGCGGGCGGGCGAGGCGACGGGCCAGTACCGGCCGGACCAGGCGATCGCGGAGCCGCCATCGGTGGCGACGTAGCGGTCGGCCGGGAGCAGCTCGGCGAGGCGCGCGGCGACCGAGCGCGGGTCGAGGAGCCCGTCCGCGCAGATGCCCAGCGGGTGCTCGGCGAAGCCGGCGTCGCGCACGCGCAGCGCGCCACCCGGCTCGAGGCCCGGAACCCGCTCGCGCCAGCCGCTCGAAGCGGGACGGGAGAGCGCGAGGGTCTCGCGCAGCTCGCGCAGCACGGTCGTGGCGTCGCCGCGGAGTCGGTGCTGCACGATCTCGTGATCGGCCTCCGGGGCGGGGACGTCGTCCACGTCGATGCGCACCAAGGTGGTGTGCGGGCCGAACAGCGTGCCGCCGGCCGTCGTGAAGGAGTTCAGGCTCGCGCCCACCACGAGCACCGCGTCGGCCTCGGAGATGAGCTGCATCGCCGCGTCCTGGCCGAGCCCGCCGACCACGCCGACGTCGAAGTGCGCTGCGGGGAAGATGCCGCGCGCGAGCGCGGTGGTCGCGGTGATGGCCCCGAGGGCGTCGGCCATGAGACCCAGCTCGGTCGCCGCGCCCGAGAGCCAGGCCCCGCGCCCGGCGATGATCACGGGGCGCATGGCAACCGTCAGCGCCTGCACCGCCGAGGTGCGCTCGACCGGATTGACCCCGGTGGGCGGGTGGGGGATCGCCACCGGACGCGGCGCGGACGCGCTCGGCAGCGTCGCCGCGCTCAGGGAGCGGATGACCGCCGGATCGGACAGGTCGATGCCACGGGAATCGGTGAGCGAGGCGGGCGCGCCGATGATGTCGATGGCGACCGACAGCACGACCGGGCGGCGCGTGCGCAGGGCGGAGTCGACGGCGCGGTCGACGATCGCGTCGATGTTGTCGGCCGTGACGGTGAGGGTGCGCACTCCGAGAGCCGCCGCCAGCATCTCCTGATCGACGTCCCAGGGGCGGTTGCCGGTCGTCGGGGCATCGGCGGCGAGCACGATGAGCGGAACGCGCGCCCGGGTGGTCTCGGCGAGCGCGGTCAGCGCGTTGGTGAAGCCCGGCCCCGTGGTCGTGACCGCGACGGCGAGCGTGCCCGTCGCCCGCGCGAAGGCGTCGGCGGACGCGATCGTGGCCACCTCGTGCCCCACCAGGGTCACGCCGATGCCGTGCTGCTCGAGATCGGTGACCAGGGTGGTGTTGACCCGCGCGATGCGGGCGAAGCCCTGCGCCGTGTGGCGGGCGAGCGCGCCCGCGAGCGCCGCGGAGACGGTGGGGGTGGCGAGGTCGATCTGCGACATGGCCGAAGTCTAGCGAAGGGCACCGACATCGGCGGCTCCGGGCATGCGCAGCGCCCCGATTCTGCATGCAATGCGTGCATCTGAAGCGGAATGCTTGCCCGACGGGGTGCTTGAGTGTATACATAAGGCATGGCGGTGAACACTTCGGGACGGACCACGGCCGTTGACCGCGCCTACTCGGCGCTCCTCGCCGAGATCCAGACCGGCGCGCTCCCGGCCGGCGCGGTGCTCGCCGAGGTCGAGCAATCGGCACGTCTCGGCATCAGCCGCACGCCGCTGCGCGAAGCGCTCGTGCGGCTCGCCGCCGAGGGCTTCGTGGTCCAGCAGTCGCCGCGGGTCACCGTGGTCGCCGGAATCGATGAGAAAGACATCCGCAGCCTCTTCGAGCTGCGGCGCGGGCTCGAGGAGCTCGCCGTCCGGGCCGCGGCGGAGCGCGGCGACGCGGCCGTGTTCACCGCGCTCGCCGAGTCCTTCAGCGCAGCCGCGACCGCGAATCCGGGGCTCGCCGACCCGGCGGCGCACGCGGGCTACTACGCGCTCATCTCCGCCTACGATGCGGCGGTCGGCGACGCGATCCGCAACGACTACCTCGCGTCCGCGCTACGCACCGTGCATACCCATCTCGTCCGGGTCCGCCAGCTCGCGAAGGACAACCCGGAGCGCCTCGTCGTCTCCGCCGGCGAGCACGCGCTGATCGCCGGTGCGATCGCCGAGGGCGACGCGGCTCTCGCCGCGCACGCCACCCATGTCCACCTGCACAACGCGCTCATCTCGATCCTGAGCTCCATCGCGGGCTCGTCCCAGACCTCCACGGAAGGCACGCCATGACCGTCACCCACCATGTCCGGGTCCACACGAGCGAAGAGGAGCTGCCCCGCGAGGGCCAGCTGGCCTGGAAGATCGCGGAGGTCGCGACGGACCCCGTCCCGGTCGACGCAGACGTCGTCGACATGATCATCAATCGTGTGATCGACAACGCCTCGGTCGCCGCGGCATCGCTGAACCGGGGGCCCATCGTCGCCGCACGCGCGCAGGCGCTCGCCCACCCGGTGTCGACCGGCGGCGCCGGCGCTTCGATCTTCGGACTGCCGAGCACGGGCGCGGGCGCCGAGCTGTCGAGTCCCGAGTGGGCGGCATGGGCGAACGGGGTCGCGGTGCGCGAGCTCGACTACCACGACACCTTCCTCGCCGCCGAGTACTCGCACCCCGGCGACAACATCCCTCCGATCCTCGCGGTCGCGCAGCACGTCGGCAGCGATGGCGCAGCGGTGGTTCGGGCGATCGCGACCGGATACGAGATCCAGATGGACCTCGTGCGCGCGATCTGCCTCCACCGGCACAAGATCGACCACGTCGCGCACCTCGGCCCGTCCGCCGCCGCGGGCATCGGCACCCTGCTCGGCCTCGAGACCCCGGTGATCGCGCAGGCGGTCGCCCAAGCGCTCCACACCACCACCGCGACGAGGCAGAGCCGCAAGGGCGAGATCTCGACCTGGAAGGCGCACGCCCCGGCGTTCGCGGGCAAGATGGCGGTCGAGGCCGTCGACCGCGCCATGCGCGGTCAGACCGCTCCGGCGCCGATCTACGAGGGCGAGGACGGCGTCATCGCCTGGATGCTCGACGGCCCCGACGCGTCGTACGACGTGCCCCTGCCCGCCCCGGGCGAGTCGAAGCGCGCGATCCTCGACAGCTACACCAAGGAGCACTCGGCCGAGTACCAGGCGCAGGCCTGGATCGACCTCGCGCGCAAGCTGCACGGCGCGCACCCCGAGACGGCCGACCCCGCGAACGTCGCGTCGATCGTGCTGCACACCAGCCACCACACGCACTACGTGATCGGCTCGGGCGCGAACGATCCGCAGAAGTACGACCCGAAGGCCTCGCGCGAGACGCTCGACCACTCGATCCCGTACATCTTCGCGGTTGCGCTGCAGGACGGCGGCTGGCACCACGTCGACTCCTACGCACCGGAGCGCGCGGGACGCCACGACACGGTCGAGCTGTGGCGCAAGATCACCACCGCTGAGGACGCCGAGTGGACCCGCCGCTACCACTCCGAGGACCCCGACGAGAAGGCGTTCGGCGGTCGCGTCGAGATCACGCTCCTCGACGGTACGACCATCGTCGACCAGATCGCCGTCGCCGACGCCCACCCGCTCGGCGCGCGCCCCTTCGCCCGCGAGAACTACATTGCGAAGTTCCGGGTCCTCGCCGAACCCGTGCTCGAGCCGGCCGAGATCGAGCGGTTCCTCGAGCTCGTGCAGCGCCTGCCCGAATTGACCGCCGACGAGGTGCGCGAGCTCAACATCGTCGCCGCGCCGGGCGTCGTCGACCTGGCCGCCGCCCCGAAGGGACTCTTCTGATGCTGTACGCGAAGACCACCGCCGAACAGAAGCGCCTGGCGCTCCGCGAACGCCTCGCGAGCGGTGAGCTGCTGCGCTTCCCGGGTGCGTTCAACCCGCTCTCCGCACGGCTCATCGAGCGCAAGGGCTTCGACGGCGTCTACATCTCGGGTGCGGTGCTCGCCGCCGACCTGGGGCTGCCCGACATCGGGCTCACGACGCTGAGCGAGGTCGCCGGTCGCGGGGAGCAGATCGCCCGCATGACCGAGCTGCCGGCGATCATCGACGCCGACACCGGGTTCGGCGAGCCGATGAACGTCGCCCGCACGGTCCAGAGCCTCGAGAATGCCGGGATCGCGGGATGCCACATCGAGGATCAGATCAACCCCAAACGGTGCGGGCACCTCGACGGGAAGGCCGTCGTCGACGTCGACACCGCCGCGAAGCGGATCCGCGCGGCGGTCGAGGCGCGCCGCGACCCGAACTTCCTCATCATGGCGCGCACCGACATCCGGGCGACCGCCGACGGTCCGATGGGACTCGATATCGCCGTCGACCGCGCGAAGGCGCTCGTCGACGCGGGCGCCGACGCGATCTTCCCGGAGGCCATGCGCACGCTCGAGGAGTTCGAGACGATGCGGGGCGCGGTCGACGTGCCGCTGCTCGCGAACATGACCGAGTTCGGCAAGAGCGAGCTGTTCAGCGCGCAGCAGCTCGCCGACATCGGCATGAACATCGTGATCTGGCCCGTGTCGATGCTGCGCATCGCGATGGGCGCAACCGGTCGCGCCCTCGACGCGCTGAACGACGAGGGGCACCTGCGCGGCAGCCTCGATCGGATGCAGCACCGGGCGGACCTCTACGATCTGGTCGACTACGAGGGCTACAACCGATTCGATTCCGGGGTGTTCAACTTCGAGGTCGAGCGCTGACGCGATCCTGCGACTCCGACGCATCGCCGGAGTCGCAGGATCCACCGAGCACCGCATGAGATCCTGCGACTGCGCAGGACGAGCCGAGACGCGACGAAGGAGTCGAAGATGACCGACACGGAGATCAAGAAGGGCCTCGCGGGCGTCGTGGTCGACACGACCGCGATCTCGAAGGTTAACCCCGAGAGCAACAGTCTGCTGTACCGCGGATACCCGGTGCAGGAGCTCGCCGCGAGCCAGCCGTTCGAGGCGGTCGCGTACCTGCTCTGGCACGGCGAACTGCCGACCCCCGAGCAACTGGCATCGTTCGAAGCGCTGGAGCGTTCGCTGCGGCCGCTCGATCCCCGCACGCTCGCGCTGCTCGGCACGATCCCGAGCGACGCGCACCCGATGGACATCGTGCGGACGGCCGTGAGCCAGCTCGGCACCTTCGATGAAACGCTCCACCGGCCCGGCGGCTGGACCGACCGCGAGCTCGACCTCGGGCGCTCCGCGTACCTCTTCGCGCAACTGCCGACCATCGTCGCCGCGGTGCAGCGTCGCCGACGCGGGCAGGAACCGATCCCGCCGCGCGACGACCTCGACTACGCACGCAACTTCCTCTGGATGACCTTCGGCGAGCTGCCGTCCGACGCGGCGGTCGACGTGTTCCGCGTCTCGATGGTGCTCTACGCCGAGCACTCCTTCAACGCCTCGACCTTCACCGCTCGCGTGATCGCCTCGACGACCTCCGATCTCTACTCCGCGGTGGTCGGCGCGATCGGGGCGCTGAAGGGGCCGCTGCACGGCGGGGCCAACGAAGCGGTCATGCACATCTTCGACGAGATCGGATCCGCCGACGCGGTCGACGCCTGGCTCGACCGCGCGCTCGCCGAGAAGCGCAAGATCATGGGGTTCGGTCACCGGGTCTACAAGCACGGCGACTCCCGCGTGCCGACCATGGACCGAGCCCTCCGGGTACTGCTCGACGAATCGGGGGACACCGGGCTCTCCGAGCTCTACGAGACGCTCGAGCGTGAGTTCGTCGCGCGCAAGGGCATCTACCCGAACCTCGACTACCCGTCGGGCCCCGCATACCGCCTGCTCGGCTTCGACACCGAGATCTTCACGCCGCTCTTCATCGCCGCTCGCGTGACGGGATGGACCGCGCACATCATGGAGCAGGCGGCGTCGAACGCGCTGATCCGCCCGCTGTCGGCCTATGACGGCGTCGACGAGCGCCACGTGCCGGGCGCCTGACGCTCGGCCGATCCCGCCGGGAACACGCAGAGGGCCCGGGATCCGTCAGGATCCCGGGCCCTCTGCGTGCGAGTGGGTTACTCGGCGAAGCGGAAGAGCTTCTTGTTGGCGAACTCCAGCATGCCGCCCTTGCCGAGCTCGCGGCCGTAGCCCGACTTCTTCACTCCGCCGAAGGGCACGTCCGCGCCCTCGAGGCCGGCGCCGCCGATGAACACCATGCCCACGTCGAGCTGGTTGCCCACGCGCTCGGCGCGCTCGAGATCGTCGGCGATGACCACGGAGCCGAGGCCGTACGGCGACGAGTTGGCGAGGCGGATCGCCTCTTCATCGCTGGACACCTTGTAGAGCTGCGCGACGGGGCCGAAGAGCTCCTGACGGTAGACATCCATCTCGGGGGTCACGCCGCCGATGACGGTCGGGGTGTAGAAGTTGCCCTCGGGAGCGTTGTTGCCCACGAGCACCTCTGCGCCCTGATCGATCGCGCCCTGCACCTGAGCCTTGAGGGTCTCGGTGGCCTTCTCGGACGAAAGGGGGCCGTAGTTGCCCGCCTCGAGCGACTGGCCGGCGATGGCCTCCTCGAACTTCTTCGAGAACTCGTCGTAGACCGTGTCCAGCACGACGATGCGCTTCGAACCGTTGCAGGCCTGGCCGGTGTTCTCCATGCGGCCGCCGACCGCGTGCTCGACCGCGTGGTCGATGTCAGCGGTGTCGAGGACGATGAAGACGTCCGAGCCGCCGAGCTCGAGCACGCACTTCTTGAGGTGCTTGCCAGCCTGCTCGGCGACGATCGAACCCGCGCGCTCCGAGCCGGTGAGCGAGACGCCCTGGGTGCGGTCGTCGGCGATGATGGTCGAGATCTGGTCGTGCGTCGCGAAGACGTTGACGTAGGCGCCCTTGGGGAAGCCCGCGTCGAGGAAGATCTGCTCGAGCGCGAGCGCCGACTCGGGGCACTGCTCGGCGTGCTTCAGGATCACGGTGTTGCCGAGGATCAGGTTCGGGACCGCGAAGCGGGCGACCTGGTAGTACGGGTAGTTCCACGGCATGATGCCGAGGATCACGCCGATTCCCTGGAAGCGGAAGAAGCTCTTCAGGCCGTCCTCGACCTCGAGCTGCTCGTCGGCGAGCCACTTCTCAGCGTTCTTGGCGAACGCCTCGGTGATCGCGCCCGAGAACTCGGCCTCGCCGATCGACTGGTCGAGCGGCTTGCCCATCTCGCGGTTGATGATGGCGCCCAGCTCGTCCTTGCGCTCTTCGAAGAGCTCGGCCGCGCGGTGTGCCAGGGCGGCGCGCTCGGCGACCGTGGTGGTGCGCGACCACTCCTGGTAGGTGCGCTGCGTGCTCTCGAGCGCGCTCTCGATCTCCGCCGCGGTGGCGTCGGGGTACTCCTTGACGGTCTCACCGGTCGCGGGATTGATGACGGCGTACTTGCCCATGGATGACACACTCCTTGTGAACTTCGTCGTTAGCGTGGTTGCAGCCAGTTTGGCACACCCGGACGGGGAGCACTAGCTCCGGATTCCCGCGCGGGTCACCGGTTCTGGCTACGGATCCCGAGGGTTCGGGGGCTGGACGGCTTCGGAAACCGTCGTTTCTGCGATGGCGCGGATCGGGGAACCGTCGCCGCCGAAGATCCGGAGCGGCAAGAGCGAGATCCGCACGTTCGCTGGGAGCTGACCGAGCCCGCGCAGATTCTCGACGATGGCGCCGCCGCGCCCCAGCCAGTGCTCGTGCACGGGCAGCCCCTCGCCGGAGACGGCGCGCGGCGTCGAATCCGGGCTCAGCGTGTCGACGCCGAGCACGCGGGCTCCGGCGGCCCAGAGCTGCTCCGCGAGGTCCGCCGCGGCGAACGGATGGGCGAAGGCGGCGTCGGAGCCGAAGTGCGTGTCCCATCCGGTCGCGATCAGGACCGCCGGCGGCAGGCGCTCGGGGAGGGGCTCCGCGAGATCGTCGATCCCGTACGCGGTGTCGGCACGGGGGTCGGCGACGCGCAGCACCCGCGCGTCGCCGACCAGCCACTCCAGCGGCAGCTCGTCGACCGTCGCTCCGCCGACGATCGAGTGCGCGGGCGCGTCGATGTGGGTGCCGGCGTGCGAACCGAGGTCGAGCCGCGCGACCGCGACGCCGTCCTCGGGCACCGCGAGCGCCGGTTCGATCCGCACTTCGGGGTCGCCGGGGAACACCGGCATCCCGGTCTCGATCGGGTGGCTCAGGTCGACGAGCATCGCGTCACTCCGGCCGCGGGTCGCGCGTCGTGCCGGGATCCTCGAGGCGCAGCGCGCTCGTGGCGTCCGCGCCGTCGAGCAGGTGCCCGGTCGGCTCCGCGTCGCGCGGGTCGCGCAGCCCCAGGCCGCGCACGCCGCCGAGGCCGTACATGAGGCCGAGGTAGAGCAGGAAGCTCAGGATGAATGCCGGGATGTTCGCACCGATCGGGCTCGGGACCACGTACGACATCAGGTACGACGCCGCTGCGCCGATGACCCAGACGATCACGGCCACCCAGTTGACGCCGCCCGAGTACCAGTACCGGCTCTCGCGCCGCTCGTGCAGGATCTGGCGGGAGTAGCCGCGCCGCTTGAGCAGGTAGTAGTCGGCGATCATGATCGCGAACACCGGCACGAAGAAGGCGCTGATGACGAAGAGGAAGTCGGTGAACTGGTTCAGCAGGCCGAGGAACGTGGAGCCGATGACCGAGATGATGCCGAGCACGATCGCGGTCGGCAGGAAGCGCAGATGCCAGCGGGACTGGGCGTTGACCACCGAGGTCACCATGCCGAAGACGACCATGGTGTTGGTCGCCATGACCGACAGGAAGATCGCGATACCGAGCGGCCAGCCGAACTCGCCCACGATGACCGCGGGATCGAATGCGGTGGCGTCCCCTCCGCGCAGCAGCACGGTGCTGAACGCGACGAGTCCGAGCAGCATCGCGATGCAGGTGGACAGGGTGTAGCCGATGCCGGATCCGACGATGCCGGCGGTGCTGCTCTTCGCGTGACGGTTCATGTCGGCCGAGAGGACGGTCCACGAGATGGCGGTCGCGAGCACCATGTCGAGCGTGATGAACGGGGTGCCGCCCAGGCTCGTGTCGACGGGGAGCGCGGCGAACTCGGAGGGGCTGAACGCGCCGAAGGCCGCGGCGAACACGAAGCCCATCACGATGAGGATCAGGAGCGCCAGCCAGGGCTCGACCCGGGAGATGCCCGTGTGGCCGAAGATGGCCAGCACCACGACGATGCCCTGGCAGATGGCGGAGAACAGCGCGGGGTTCGAGAACCCGGTGGCCTCATGGACGAGGTAGTTCACGGTGACGCCGGCCAGCATGGCCTGCACCCAGCTCCAGCCCATCAGGATGATGAGGTTCGCGGCCGCGGGGATGATGCTGCCGCGGATTCCGAACGACCCTCGGGTGAGCGCCATGGTGGGGAGCCCGGTGCGGGTGCCCATGTTGCCGACCAGCACCAGCACGATCACGCCGAGCAGGGTGCCGACGAGGATCATCGCGCTCGCGGTGCCGAACGACACGGCGGGGACGAACAGCGTGCCCGTGAGGAGGGTCGTGACCACCAGGTTGGCGGCCAGCCAGATCATCCCGATCCGGAGCACGCCCTGGGTGCCGCGGACCGGGCCCGCGGACTCGTCCTCGCCGTCGAGGTTGACGGCCATCGTCTCCGGGCTGCTCATGCGTCGGCGCTCGTCTCGGCGCTCGCGTCGGGCACGGTCGAGAGGTGTTCGTGGATCGCGACGAGGCCGCCGTCGGCCTCGGCCCGGAAGATGATGCTCTCGCGCTCGACGTAGGAATCGGGGCCGTCCGCGGAGTCGATGCTCGTGGCGACGGTGTGGCTGAAGACCGCGCCGCCGTCGAACACCTGCACCAGGCGGTCCGTCGAGCTGCAGGAGGTGACCTTCCAGCCGCTCTCGACCCAGCCGGCCCACAGCGCCTCGTACTCGGCGCGCGAGTTCAGTCGAGCGGGCTCGGGGTGGAAGATGAAGCTCGCGTCGGCGGAGAAGCCCGCGAAGTAGGCGGTGGTGTCGGTCGCCGCGAACGCGTCGATGATGGCGTCTGCGGCGTCGAGCACGGCCGCTTCGGTGGGAGTGGGCATGTCGGGTTCTCCTATGAAGGGGTGCTGCGGGAGCTGCTGCGGTGCGGAGGGAGGGAAGCGGAACCGCCGGCCTCGCGGAAGCGGGACCGGCGGTCGGGGATCAGGCCTCGCGGCCCGCCATGGCGCTGACGAGCTCGTAGACCACGTGGCTCGCGGCGACCGCGGTGATCTGCGCGTGATCGTAGGCCGGAGCGACCTCGACCACGTCGGCGCCGACGATGTTGAGGTCGGCGAGACCGCGGATCAGGCGGAGCATCTCGCGGCTGGTGAGGCCGCCGGCTTCGGGGGTGCCGGTGCCGGGCGCGTGGGCCGGATCCAGGACGTCGATGTCGATCGAGATGTAGAGGGGCTTGTCGCCGACGCGGGTGCGGATCCGCTCGAGCGCGGCGGGGACGCCGTTCTCCTCGATGAACTCGGAGGTGACGATCTGGAACCCGAGCATCGCGTCGTCGGCCAGGTCCTGCTTGCCGTACAGGGGGCCGCGGGTGCCGCCGTGCATGGAGGCCGTCATGTCGATGAGGCCCTCCTCGGACGCGCGGCGGAAGGGGGTGCCGTGCGTGGTGGGCGCGCCGAAGTAGGTGTCCCAGGTGTCGAGGTGCGCGTCGAAGTGCAGCACCGCGACCGGGCCGTGCTTCTTGTTGATGGCGCGCAGCAGCGGCAGGGCGATGGTGTGGTCGCCACCGATGGTGACGATCTTGTCGACCTTCTCGCCGAGCTCGGTCGCGGCGGTCTCGACCTGGTCGACGGCCTCGGTCAGGTTGAACGGGTTCGCGACGATGTCGCCGGCGTCGACGACCTGCTTGAGCGCGAACGGCGACACGTCCTGCGCCGGGTTGTAGGGGCGGAGCAGGCGCGAGGCCTCGCGCACGTGCGAGGGGCCGAAGCGGGCGCCCGGGCGGAAGCTCACGCCGGTGTCGAAGGGCACGCCGACCACTGCGATGTCGGCCGAAGGCACGTCCTCGATGCGGGGGAGCTTGGCGAAGGTGGCGATCCCGGCGTAGCGCGGCGTGAGGCTCGCGTCGACGGGACCCTGCGGCGTGTGATCGGTCACGTCGGGTCCTTTCGTGAAATCTGTCTTTCTGTGTTTACCTGTGGTAAACATGTGAAGCGTGGAGGTGAACTCCACCTCGACTATAGGTCCGCGACCGGCGCACGGTCAACGCGAGTCGATTGCGATCACGACACGAAACGAGGCGCCATGCGAGCGGTGAATCCCGAAGCCGGGTCCGGCGACATCAGGATCGGAGCCCAGCTGCGCGCCTGCCGTCTCGCCCAGAACCTCACCCTCGAGCAGCTCGCCGAGGCGACCGGCGTCACCCGCGGGTTCCTCAGCCGGCTCGAACGCGACGCCACCTCGCCGAGCCTCGCCACGCTGCTGCAGATCTGCGAAGCGCTCTCGATCTCGATCGGCAGCCTGTTCGAGCCCCCGGAGGTGCAGCGGATCGCGCTCGACGACGCCCCGCGCATCAACATGGGCGGGCAGGGCGCGCTCGAGCGGCAGGTCACGCCCCGCTCGGAATCGAGGGTGCAACTGATTCGCTCCTCGCTCGCGCCGAACGCCAGCGGGGGCGAAGCGCTCTACACCGTCAACTGCGACCTCGAGGTGCTGCACGTCGTCTCGGGTGCGCTGCACCTGCGGCTATCGGACCGTGAAGAACGGCTCGTCACGGGCGACACGCTGACGTTCCCCGGGCGCTCGCCGCACACCTGGACCACCGGCACCGACGGCGCGGAGGTGCTGTGGGCGTTGATCCCGGCCGCCTGGAGCGGATCGAACTGAACCTGCCGAAGCCCGGTGTCTGGCGTCTGGTGCCCGGTACCCGGTACCCGGCTTTTGCCGGGTACCGGGCAGCGATCAGCTCGCGTCGGGAAGCTGCACCGGCTCGGTGTCGGGCAGCGGGCTCGCGTCGCGACCGCGCAGATCGGGGATCCAGGGCACGCTGATCGCCGCGGTGACCGCGGTCAGCATCAGCAGGATCGCCGATACGAGGATCGCACCGTTCGGCCCCGCCTGGTCGATCGCGATGCCCGCGAACGCGGAACCGAGCGCGACGCCGACGAGCTGCCCGGTGCCGACCCACCCGTAGGCCTCCGCCGACTCCGAGAACTTCACGGTCGAGCTCACGATCGAGAAGATCGCGGTGAACGTCGGCGCCGTGCCGAGGCCGCCGACGAAGAGCACCGCGGCGAGCCACCACGGGTTCAGCGCGACGAGGCAGAGCGCGGTGCCGAGCGCCACGATCAGCACGCGCCAGAACAGCGACCACTTCGAGATGCTGCGGTGACCGATGAGCAGGCCGCCGACAATCGATCCGGCCGAGAAGATCGCGAGCAGCACGCCGGCTTCCACGCCCTCGTGCCCGAACGCGGCCACGATCCCGGCCTCGATCGCGGCGAACGACGCGACGAAGAAGAATCCGGTGACGGTCGCCACGATCACGGTGGGGCGGAACAGGATCGCGCCGAAGCGCCGCCGCGCACGCGGGATCCGCACGCGTCCCACTTCAGGGCTCAGGATGAACCAGAGACCGCCGCCGAGCATGAACGCCGCGGCGGTGAGCAGGCCGAGCGTGGTGTTCAGCTGCGTCGACACGAACACGGCGACGACGGGGCCGATGATCCAGATGATCTCCTGCGCGGAGGCATCCAGCGAGAAGAGCGCGGTCAGCTGCTTGCCCGGCACCATCTTCGGGTAGATGGTGCGGACGGCGGGAGTGACCGGGGGTGTAGTGAGCCCGACGAGCAGCGAGAGCACGGTGACGATGCCGAGCGGCAAGTGGGTCAGCGCGATCACGGTGAGGAACGCCGAGCAGGCGAGCGTCGTGACGGTGAGCACCGGACGCATGCCCCAACGGCCCATGAGACGGCTCGTCAGCGGGCCGGAGACGGCCTGCCCGACGCTCTCGGCGGCGAGGATGACGCCGGCCGACGTGTAGTTGCCGTAGCCCAGTTGAATATGCAGCAGCATGGTGATCGACAGCATCCCGAACGGGAAGCGAGCGGTCAGCTGCGCCATGAGGATGCGGAAGACTCCGGGGCTGCGACTCAGATCACGATAGATGCCCACCAGCAGATTCTAGTGGTGGGGGTGGGGGTCGGCGCCAGAGCGATCTTCGGGTTCTCGCAGAACGTATCGTCCGAGTGAGGCGTATATCGGTGCGGAATCCGCTGCTTCGAAGTGGAAACACCTCGTGATCCGGAGTTCCTCGGTGCGCCCTGGCCGGCCCGCGTCTCTGGGCTCTGGGCCGGTGTCAGTGCGCCTGCGCGGCGAGTCCCGCGGCGCCCACGATGCCCGCGTTGTTGCGGAAGTGCGCGGGCACGACGGGGACGTTCACCTTCGCGAACGGCAGGTACTCGTCGGACGACTTGGAGATGCTGCCACCGATCACGAAGCGGTCGGGCCGAGTGATGAACTCGAGGTGCTCCAACAGGCGCTCCGCGCGTTTCGCCCACTCCTGGATCGTGATGCCCTCGCGCTCGATCGTCTTGGGGGACGCGAAGCGCTCGTACGGGTGATGCCCGTCGAGCTCGATGTGGCCGAGCTCGAAGTTCGGGACGAGGCAGCCGTCGTGGATCAGCGCCACGCCGATGCCGGTGCCGAAGGTCAGCACCATGGTCACGCCGTCGACGCCGTGCGCCGCGCCGAACGCGGTCTCGGCGATGCCCGCCGCATCCGCGTCGTTGACGACGAGGCAGTGGAGCCCGGTCGAGTCCGAGAAGAGGCGGACGGCGTCCGTGCCGATCCAGCTCTTGTCGATGTTGGCGGCGGTGCGCGCGATGCCGTGCTGCACGACCACGGGCAGCGTGATGCCGACCGCGGGCGCCGTCTCGCGGGGGAGCGCACCGTTCGCGGCGAGCTCGTCGCGGATCCCCGAGACCATGACCGCGACGGCCGCCGCGATGTCGCCCGGGTGCCCGCCCTCGGGAGTGGGGACGCGATGGCGGCGGGTCAGCATCTCGCCGGTGGCCGTGTCGATCGCGGCGCCCTTGATGCCGGTGCCGCCGATGTCGATGCCGATCGCTGGGGCCTGCTGCATGCAGAACAGCTTAGCCCGGTTCGGAAGGGCGGTCGGCGCGGCTGTCGAGGAACGGTGCAGCTGTCGGGAGCCCGGGCAGAATCGGCTGAGCCGAGGGCTCTCTCGAGAGCCCCACCGTCCTTCGACAGTTCGGCCGTTCCTCGATGACCACCGGGGACGGGCGGGTTTGCCGCGCACACCGAGTGGTCGTGCGGGGGCGGACGCGTCGGCGCTCGCCAGCCTGTGGACGAGCGGCCGAAACTGTACGACGCTGCGACGCTGCTGACATGAAACTTCGCAATCATCTCGCCGAGACCCGGGTCGAGCTCAGATCGACCGAGCGCCTGTTGCACGAGGGCTGGACCTTCGCATCGTTGCGCCGGGCACGAGTCTCCGGGCACCTGTTCCGGGTGTCGCACGGCGTCTACACCCGACTCGACACTTGGAACAACTGGAGGTCGGAACAGCAACTGCTGGCGCGCGTGTTGGCGCTCGCGCCGAGGCAGGGGCCGAACGCCGTCTGGTCGGGGACTTCTGCGGCGGTCCTCCACGGGCTTCCGCTCTATCGTCCTCCCGACCTTCGAGCCGAGATCATTCTTGCGGGCGCTCGCAGCGCGGAGAACTCATCGCTCCTGCGGCGCAGCCGCGCACGGATCCGCTCCGCCGAGATCATCGAGGTCGAGGGGATCCGGGTGACGACTCTCGATCGCACCGTCACCGACCTCGCTCGCCGGCACCGACCGGAGCTGGCGCTCGCCGCGGCCGACGCTGCTCTCCGCGCTCTCGTCCCCGCCGAGTCTCATTCGGCGCTCGAGCCGGGACCGCACGTTCACGAATGCAGGGAACGGTGGTTGGCGCGGCTCGCGGACAGCATCGACCGCAGAGGCGTCGATCGTGCGGCGAGGCTTCTGCGGATCACCGACTGCGGTGCTGAATCGGTGGCGGAGAGCGTGAGCCGGTACCGCCTGGTCACCCTGGGATACGACGTCCGCACGCAGGTCCGGGTCGCTGCGCCAGGCGGGGGCCACTACCGGGTCGACTTCGAACTGCTCGATGTCGGGGTGCTCGGCGAGGTCGACGGGAGGCAGAAGTACACGGACCCGGACCTGCTCGGTAGCCGGAGCGCGGATGACGCGCTCTACGACGAGAAGCGCCGCGAGGACTGGATCCGTGGCCGTACGACCAAGCGACTCATCCGCTGGAGCCCGAGCGACACCGTCTCCCTCTCGACCTTCGAACGTCGGCTTCGCGCGTTCGGAGTCCCGCCGCCGCCGCTGCGCAACCGGCGGCGATTCTCGTTCTGCGGAGGAGGTGCCCGTCGTGCCGGGGCCGACTGAGCGAGTGCGCTCGCGCGTCCTATCCGTCCCGCAGCACCTTCAGGATCCGTTGAGCGGACACCGGCTCCGACGTGCGCAGGCGCTGCGCGAAGAGGCTGACGCGCAACTCTTCGATCATCCAGCGCACCCGCTCCATGCGTTCCGGAGCGTCGACCGGCAGGGGCAGCATGCCCCCGGCCTCGGCGTACGCGGCGGAGACACGGTCGATGTCGTTCTGCCAGGCCCGGTCGCGTCCCGCGTTCTCGGTCAGGCCCTGCATGCGCAGCACGACCGCCTCGAGGTAGACGGGGAGGCGTTCGAGCTGCGTGAGTCCGGTGCGCGAGACGAAACCGTCGAACACGAGCGCATCCACCTGGGCGGCCGCTCCGGCGACCTGCCCGAGCACCTGGATCGACTTCGCACCGTCGATCGCCTTGCGCGCGAGCCTGGCTCCGTCGAGCACCCGTGCGGTCAGGGCGATGGCCCGGTAGATCTCGTCGATCAGCGCGCGCGAGTAGTCGTCGGCGATCGCTTCGAACGCGGCGGCGCTCCAGACGAGCCCGTCGGGGGCGTGCCTCCGGATCACCCGGTCGGCCACCGCAAGAGAGACATCGGCGATGGCCTGGTCGAGCGTTCGGTAGGGGCCCGCCCCGAGCAGGAGCTTCTCCTGGTTCGAGAGGTGCTCCCGCACATAGCTGGCGGGCGACGGCGAGCTCAGGGCGAGCAGTCGGCGGATTCCGCGTCGCGAGAGCCGGGCCTGCTCCGCGGGGTCCGCGACGAGCTTGAGATCGACCGAGGTGCGGCGATCCACGAGCGCGGGGTAGGCGCGCACCACTCCCGCTCCACGCCCGGAGCCGCGTCCCGCGGCGAAGGCCGTGTCGACATGCTTCGGGATCTCGCCGAACGCCCACGTCGTCGCTCCGCTGCGCTCCAGTTCGCTCTTCGGCAGGGCAGCCTGCGCGACTCGCGCAACACCGGACTCCGCGCGCGAGCGGTGCGCCTGCTGCAGCGCGGCGAGGTCCTTCCCGCTGCCGATCGTGCGGCCCCGGCCGTCGACCACCCGGAAGGTCGGGGTGAGATGCGCGGGCAGGCGGGCCGGGTCGAAGTCGTCGGCCGAAACCCGCACGCTGGTGCGCCGCTGGATCTCGGAGGCGAGCAGCTCGGTCAGCGAACCGGCGTCGGCGCCGGAAGCAGCAGCGCCGTTCCTGCCGTCTCCCGTCGCCGTGCTGTCGAGCCGGGGGCCGATCGCGGCCAGCAGGGTGCGCGCCCAGTCGGCCGCGGGCACCACGTGCTTGCGGATCGCCTTCGGCAGCGTCTTGATCAGTGCCGTCGTGAGCTCTTCGCGCAGGCCGGGGACGAGCCGTTCGAACTCTCCGCCGTCGAGCCGCGGCAGCAGGGGGAGCGGCACGGTCACCGTCACGCCGTCGTCGTCGGCCGTCGGGTCGAAGCGATAGCGCAGGCGCAACGTCTGGTCCCCGCTGCGCCACTCGCGCGGGAACTCGCGCTCGTCCACGCCCGCGGCGTCGGAATCGTCGAGCAGGTCCTCGCGGCGCAGATTGAGCAGCTTCGGCTGATCCCGCTGCGCGCGCTTCCACCAGCCCTCGAAGCTGCGCGTCGAGGTGACCTCGGCCGGGATCCTGGCGTCGTAGAACTCGAAGATCGCCTCGTCGTCGCTCACGATGTCGCGACGTCGCGTGCGCTCCTCGAGCTGTTCGAGCTCGCGACGCAGCTGCCGGTTCGCGCGGTCGAAGGCCTGCGGCGAATCCCAGTCGCCCTCGACGAGCGCGTGCCGGATGAACAGTTCCCGCGCGTGCACCGCGTCGAAGCGTTCGAGCGCGACGCGACGGCGATCCACGATGGGCACGCCGAACAGCGTGACCCGCTCGTACGCGGCGGCAGCGCCGAGCTTGCGCGACCAGTGCGGCTCCGAGAGCTGCCGCTTCGCGAGAGGCCCGGCGAGCTCCTCCGCCCAGGCCGGATCCACGACCGCGTTGGATCGCGCGAAGAGGCGCGAGGTCTCGACGAGCTCGACGCTCATCACGACCTCCGGCGGCTTCTTCGCGAGCACCGATCCGGGATACAGCACGAATCGGGTACCCCGGGAACCCACGTACTCCTGCGCAGGTTTGCGCTTCGCCGATCCCGCGGCACCACGCCCGCGGGCGGGAGCGCTGCGATCCTGGCGATCGTCGCGCACACCGAGCTGCGACAGCAGACCCGCGAGGATCGACCGGTGGATCGGCTCGAACGGCGCGGAAGACGCGAACGCGGCGTCTGCAGACAGCGCGGGGTCGGCGGTGGCCGCAGCCTGCGCTCGGTGCGAGCCCGATTCCAGCTTCGGTGCCTTCGCGATGCGCGAGAGCTGACGGAACAGATCCATCCATTCCCGCACGCGCAGGAAGTTCAGGAACTCGTCGCGGCAGAGCCTGCGGAACGCGCTCGACGACAGTTCCTGCTGCCGCTCTCGCACGTAGTTCCACAGATTGAGCAGTGTCATCAGATCGCCCTGCGGGTCCGCGAAGCGGGCGTGGAGCTGGTCCGCGCGGCCGCGCTGCTCGGTCGGGCGCTCGCGCACGTCCTGGATCGTGAGCCCCGCCACGATCGCGAGCACCTCCGGGACCACGTCGTGCGTGCGGGCCTCGACCACCATGCGCGCGAAGCGCGGCTCGATGGGCAGCCGGGAGAGCTCCCGCCCGATCCGGGTGATGCGGTGCGACCCCTTCGCTCGACCAGCCCCGCGGACGGACTCGCCGCCGCGCCGCGAACCGCGCCCCGCGTCCCGCGTCGAGATCGCCTCGACCGCGCCCAGTTCGGTGAGCAGACCGAGCCCGTCGGCGATGCCGCGCTGATCCGGGGGCGTGAGGAAGGGGAACTTCGCGATATCGCCGAGCCCGAGGGCGAGCATCTGCAGGATCACCGACGCGAGGCCCGTGCGACGGACTTCGGGCTCGGTGAACTCGGGACGCGACTCGAAATCGTCCTGCGAATAGAGGCGGATCGCGATGCCCGCGCTCGTGCGACCCGACCGCCCGGATCGCTGATTCGCGCTCGCCTGCGAGATCGCCTCGATCGGCAGGCGCTGTACCTTGCTGCGCGCCGAGTAGCGCGAGATGCGCGCGGTGCCGGCGTCGACCACGTATCGGATCCCGGGCACCGTCAGCGAGGTCTCGGCGACGTTCGTCGCGAGCACCACCCGTCGCGAGACCGCGCCGGGACGCCGCTCGAAGACGCGGTGCTGCTCCGCCGCGCTCAGGCGGCCGTAGAGCGGGAGGATCTCGGTCGGCTTCGTCCGAGCAGAAGAGCGGAGCCGACCGTTCAGCGCATCGGCAGCATCTCGGATCTCTGCCTCACCAGAAAGGAACACGAGCACATCGCCGGGAGCCTCGCGTCCCAGCTCCTCGACGGCGTCGCCGATCGCGTCGAACAGATCCCGCTCGACCTTCCGGACCCTGGGAGCCCCGCCTTTCGGGTCGGGCGTCTCGATCTCCTCGACCAGCGGCCGATAGCGCAGCTCCACCGGATATGTGCGCCCCGACACCTCGATGATCGGCGCCGGCTTCCCGTCCGCCGAAGCGAAGTGCTCTGCGAACGACTCGGGATCGATGGTCGCCGAGGTGATGATCACCTTCAGATCCGGGCGGCGGGGCAGCAGCGTCTTCAGATACCCGAGCAGGAAGTCGATGTTGAGGGAGCGCTCGTGCGCCTCATCGATGATGATCGTGTCATATGCGCGCAGGTCGCGATCCCGATGGATCGCGTTCAGCAGGATGCCGTCCGTCATCAGACGGATGCGGGTCTCGGACGAGACCTGGTCGGTGAACCGCACCTGGTAGCCGACCAGTCCGCCGAGCTCCGAACCGAGCTCCTCCGCGATGCGCTCCGCGATGGTGCGCGCGGCGATCCGTCGCGGCTGCGTGTGGGCGATGCGCTCGCGGCCGAGCGCCAGCGCGATCTTCGGCAGCTGCGTCGTCTTGCCCGAGCCGGTTTCGCCCGCGACGATCACCACCTGGTGGTCGCGGATCGCCGACTGGATCTCGTCGCGCATCTGCGAGACGGGGAGGTCGGCGGGGAACTCGATGCGCGGTTCAGACATAGCGTCCCCATTATCCCGTGCACGGCACGGATCCCGCACGGGCGATCGAGGGAATCAGGAACGGACCGCGGCATCCTCGAGCAGATCCGCGATCTGCACGTATCCCCGATCCAGCGCGAGCCGCAGCGGCGAGGTGCCGTCGCCGTCGGGCAGCGTCGGATCCGCCCCGCCCGAGAGCAGCGTGCGCACCACCTCGAGGTACCGCCCCGAACCGTCGCCCAGGATGATCGCCTCGTGCAGGCCGGTCCATCCGAGACGGTTGACGTGATTCGGGTCGACCCCCGCGGAGAGCAGCAGCCGGATCGCCGGCAGATGCGCCCGCTCGCACGCGGGGATCAGCGCGGTGCCGCCGAAACGGTTCGTGCTGCGCACGTCAGCGCCGTGATCGAGACACGCCGAGAGCACCTCGACGAAGCCGCCCGCGCCCGCTTCCAGGAACGGCGAGTCGTGGCGCTCGTCGAACGCGTTCGGGTCAGCACCCGCCGCGAGCAAAGCGCGCGCGATCTCGGCGTAGCCGCGGGTCGCGGCCGCGAACAGGGGCGTGCGATCGTGGTGATTGCGCACGTCGACCTCGACCCCGGCCGCGAGCAGTCGCCGCACCGCCGGGAGATCCTCCTGCTTCGCAGCACGGTAGAGATCCGGCGCTTGGCCGGGTACCGCCGCCTCACGAGACCTGCTCATGGTGCATATTGTGGGGGTTCGGCGCGTTTTGCGGTATCGCGACGCGCGGCATTCACACGTAAGTCACCCGAGCGGGGGCCACGATTCGGGCCGGCCGGCCGTCGCGACACCCCGACGCAGGGCTTCTGTCGGCCCACCGATCCCGTCGGCGTAGACTGCGGAACGGCGGAGCCCAGCTCGCCCCGCTCCGCGCCGTGCGACCGAAGGAGACCCAGCGATGACCGCTCTGCAGATCCCCGAGATCAAGCTGAACGACGGGAATCGGATCCCGCAACTCGGACTCGGCGTGTTCAAGGTGGATCCCGGCGAGACGGAGCGGATCGTCACCGACGCGCTCGAGGTCGGTTACCGCCACATCGACACCGCGCGAATCTACGACAACGAGACCGAGACCGGTCGCGCGATCGCCGCCAGCGGGATCCCGCGCGACGAGCTGTTCATCACCACCAAGCTGTGGAACTCCGATCAGGAGAACCCCGTCGCCGCTTTCGAGCAGAGTCTCGAACGCCTCGGCCTCGAGACCGTCGACCTCTATCTTGTGCACTGGCCGGTGCCGGCAGCAGGCACCGCGGTCGGTGCCTGGCGCGGGCTCATCGAGATCATCGGATCGGGTCGCGCTCGTTCCATCGGCGTCTCGAACTTCGAGATCGAGCACCTGCGCGAACTCCTCGACGAGACCGGCGTAGTGCCTGCCGTCAACCAGATCGAACTGCATCCGCTGCACCAGCGCCGCGAGCTCCGCGAGTTCTGCGCCGCCCACGGCATCGCGATCGAGGCCTGGGGGCCGCTTGCGCAGGGCAAGAGCAACCTGTTCGAACGCGATGCGATCACCGCTGCCGCCGCTGCCCACGGCAAGAGCCCGGCGCAGATCGTACTCCGCTGGCACGTGCAGCACGGCACGATCGTGTTCCCCAAGACCACCCGCCGCGAGCGCATGGTCGAGAACGCGGCGATCTTCGACTTCGCGCTCAGCGACGACCAGATGGCGGCGATCGACGCACTCGACGAGCAGCGCAACTTCGGCCCGGACCCCCGCACTTTCGACGCGCGCTGACCGCTGATGCCGGGCGAGGCGTGTGGCTGCACCCCGGCCCCCCGCCCGGCCCGAGCCGATACCCCTCGCCCGATCGCAGCACCAGGAGGAACGACAATGACGCAGACCACCACCATCACGCTGACGGGCGCCGGCGGGCAGATCGGCTATGCGGCGCTCTTCCGCATCGCAGCGGGCGACATGCTCGGCTCGGAACGCCCGGTCGCGCTCCGGCTCCTCGAGATCCCGCAGGGCATGCGCGGGGCCGAAGGAGCGGCGATGGAACTGCTCGACTGCGCGTTCCCCCTGCTCGAGAGCATCGAGATCAGCGACGACCCCGCGGTCGCCTTCGACGGCGCGAACATCGCGCTCCTGGTCGGTTCGCGGCCCCGCGCCACCGGCATGGAGCGGAGCGACCTCCTCGCGGCCAACGGCGCCATCTTCGGGCCGCAGGGCCGCGCCATCGGCGAGCACGCGGCCGACGATGTTCGGGTGGCGGTCGTCGGCAACCCCGCCAACACCAACGCGTTCATCGCGCAGCAGCACGCGAGCGGGCTACCCGCCGAGCGGTTCAGCGCCCTGACGCGTCTCGACCACAACCGAGCCGTGGGGCTGCTCGCCGCCGAGGCGGGAGTCTCGGTGCGCGCGATCGACGGGGTCACCATCTGGGGCAACCACTCCGCCAGCCAGTACGCAGACCTGAGCCACGCCACCGTCGACGGTCGTCCGGCGCTCGACGCGGTCGACCCCGAATGGGCGCGCGGCGCCTACATCGAGCGGGTCGCGAAGCGCGGTGCCGAGATCATCGAGGTGCGGGGCGGATCCTCGGTGGCTTCCGCGGCGAACGCCGCGATCGAGCACGTGCGCGATTGGGTGCTCGGGACGGGCGAGCGGCGCACCAGCGCCGCGGTCGTCTCCCGGGGCGAGTACGGCGTTCCCGAGGGCCTCGTCTCCTCGTTCCCGGTGCGCTCGGACGGCGACGAATGGCGCGTGGTCGAGGGCCTCAGCGTCGACGATTTCTCGCGACAGCGCATCGACGCCTCGGTCTCCGAGCTCGTCGCCGAGCGCGACGCGGTGCGCGAGCTCGGACTGATCCCGTAGCGAGAGCCCGCCCGCGTCGAACGGGCGCCCCCGAGCGCCCTAGTATGGGAAGCATGTCTAAGGTCCTGTCTTCTCTTCCCGTGGGCGAGCGCGTCGGCATCGCCTTCTCCGGCGGTCTCGATACTTCGTGCGCGGTCGCATGGATGCGAGACAAGGGCGCCGTGCCCTGCACCTACACCGCCGACATCGGCCAGTACGACGAGCCCGACATCGACGGCGTCGCCGGTCGAGCGAAGGAGTACGGCGCCGAGATCGCCCGCTTCGTCGACGCGAAGCGCCCCCTCGTCGAGCAGGGCTTCATCGCCCTCGCCACCGGCGCGTTCAACGTTCGCTCGGGTGGCAAGACCTACTTCAACACCACGCCGCTCGGCCGCGCCGTCACCGGCACGCTGCTCGTGCGCGCCATGAAGGAGGACGGCGTCGACATCTGGGGCGACGGCTCCACCTACAAGGGCAACGACATCGAGCGCTTCTACCGCTACGGCCTCATGGCCAACCCGGCGCTGCGCATCTACAAGCCCTGGCTCGACAAGCAGTTCGTCGAGGAGCTGGGCGGCCGCCAGGAGATGAGCGAGTGGCTCGTCGCCCACGGCTACCCCTACCGCGACTCCGCCGAGAAGGCCTACTCGACCGACGCGAACATCTGGGGCGCGACCCACGAGGCCAAGCGCCTCGAGTTCCTTGACACCGGTCTCGACATCGTCGAGCCGATCATGGGCGTCGCCGCCTGGCGCGACGACGTCGAGGTCGCCACCGAGGAGGTCTCGGTGCGCTTCGAGGCCGGCCGTCCCGTCGCCATCAACGGCGTCGAGTTCGACGACCCGGTGGCGCTCGTCTACGCGGCGAACGAGATCGGCGGCCGCCACGGTCTCGGCGTCTCCGACCAGATCGAGAACCGCATCATCGAGGCGAAGTCGCGCGGCATCTACGAGGCGCCCGGCATGGCGCTGCTGCACATCACCTACGAGCGGCTCGTCAACGCGATCCACAACGAGGACACGGTCGCGAGCTACCACAACGAGGGCCGCAAGCTCGGTCGCCTCATGTACGAGGGCCGCTGGTTCGACCCGCAGGCGCTCATGCTCAGCGAATCGCTGCAGCGTTGGGTCGGATCCGCGATCACCGGCGAGGTTACCCTGCGCCTGCGCCGCGGCGACGACTACACGATCCTCAACACCACCGGCCCGAACCTCAGCTACCACCCCGAGAAGCTCTCCATGGAGCGCACCGTGGGCGCGGCCTTCGGCCCCGAGGATCGCATCGGGCAGCTGACCATGCGCAACCTCGACATCGCCGACTCGCGCTCGCGGCTCGAGCAGTACGCGGCGATGGGCCTCGTCGGCGTGACCACCGCCGATGTCGTGGGCCAGCTCGAGGCCGGCGGAGCCGAGCAGATCGCCGACGCCGTCACCGGTATCGACGAGGACGCCGACGAGCTCGGCCTGTCGGCCGCATTCGACGCCGGCACCGACTGATCCGGGGGACGCACCCGAACGCGCGAGGGCGCCCATCCTGACCGGATGGGCGCCCTCGCGCGTTGCCGCTCCGGCGCGCGCTCCCGTGTGCTCGTTCCCGGGGTACCGGTTCCCCTGCGTGCATCTTCGTGGCATGCGTGTCCGGGGCGAGCCCGCCCCGGACACGCATGCCACGAAGATACGCGAACGGCCCCGGGGGAGTACCCCGGGGCCGTTCGTGGAAAATCTTTAGGAGGCGCGGCGCGCGCGAGCGGCGCGGCGCTTCAGCGCGCGGCGCTCGTCCTCGCTGAGACCGCCCCAGACGCCGGAGTCCTGGCTGGTGTCCATCGCGTACTGGAGGCACATCTCGGTGACGGTGCAGCGGGCGCACACGGCCTTGGCACGCTCGATCTGGTCGACGGCGGGGCCGGTGTTGCCGACCGGGAAGAAGAGCTCGGGGTCTACGGTGAGGCAGGCCGCCTGTTCGCGCCAATCCATGGGTGTCCTCCTTGGTGCTGCGCACACGCGAAACACCCATGGGTTCGGGTGGTGTTGCTCTCGCGCGTGTCCTGAATACGTGGCTTGAGAATGCTCACGTCGGTGTGCGCGAAACTCGACGGAATATATAGTTTCATGGACGCAGACGCAAATCAATAGTCTGCTGGCAAACTTTTCGAAGGGATCCCGTGATGCCCAGCTCACCTACCGTTCACCCGCGCTCTCGAGGCGGTTGGGCGGTGCTGACCGGCCTGCTCCTCATCGAGGCGTTCTTCGGGATCGTGGTGGTGTTCTTCTCGATCCTCGGAGCCATGAACTCCGCGGGCACGCTCGGGCAGAACCTCAGCCTCGTCCTCGCCGCCGCGATCTCCTGGATCTGGGTGGTCGTGACCCTCGTCGGGGCCCTGCGCGGGCGTCCGAGCTGGGCGCGCGGCTCCGCGCTCACGATCCACGTGCTGCTGTTCGCAGCGGGCACGGGGATCCTGCAGTTGCAGCTCCTCGCGTGGCAGTTCGGGTTCGCCATCGTCGCGGTCGGCGTGGTCGGCTTCGTCGCCGCGATGCTGGCGCGCCCGGCGGATCGTCCGACGCTCGAGGGCGACGAGGACTGATCCGGAGCGTGGGCGCGGACGGGCGCATCGCCCGACCGCGCCCACGGCACGGCGGTCGTTAGACCCCGAGGAGCTTGGTGACGCGCGCCACGTGGCCGGTCGCCTTGATGTTGTAGAGCGCGTGCTCGATCTTGCCATCGGCGTCGATCACGAAGGTGGATCGGATGACGCCCTCGATGATCCGGCCGTAGCTGTTCTTCGTGCCGAACGCGCCGTACGCTCGGTGAACGGCGGTGTCGGGGTCGCTGAGCAGCGGATACTCGAGGGAATCGCGGTCGGCGAAGCGGCGCAGCCGCTCGACGGCGTCGCGCGAGACGCCGAGCACGCGGTATCCGGCGGCTTCGAGGGGCGCCGACGACTCCTGGAACTCGCAGGCCTCCTTGGTGCAGGCCGGGGTCATCGCCTCGGGATAGAAGAACAGCACGACCTTCTGGCCGCGGTAGTCGGCGAGCGAGCGCTCGACCCCGTCCTGATCGGGCAGGGTGAAGCTGGGGGCGGGCATTCCGGGTTCGAGGATCACGCGTTCGGTCATGCCGTCCAGCCTAGTGAAGCAGGCGTCGCAGCGACTCGACGCGGCCGGCGCCCGTCGCGTCGAGCCGACCGTCGGCGATCGCGGCGTCGAGCTCGCAGTCCGGCGCATCTTCGAGGTGGGTGCAGCCGCGCGGGCACTCGTCGAGCAGCGGCGCCAGGTCGGTGAATCCGCGCAGGATCCCCTCGCTCGTGACGTGGCCCAGACCGAAAGAGCGCACTCCGGGGGTGTCGATGACCCAGCCGGAATCTCCGTCCGCGGCGCCCGGTGTGCGGGCGCGCAGCGCGACGGACGACGACGAGGTGTGGCGGCCGCGCCCGGTCACTGCGTTCACGTGCCCGGTCGCGCGCTCGGCCTCGGGCACGAGCGCGTTGATGAGGGTCGACTTGCCGACGCCGGAGTGGCCGACGAACACGGTGGTCTTGCCGGCGAGCGCCTCTCGGATCCGCGCGAGCACGCCGCCGGGGGAGTCGTCCTCCCAGTCGCCGGGCTGCGAGCGGAACACCGGCACTTCGAGCGCGGCGAAGTTCGCGAGGAACGGCTCGGGATCGGCGAGGTCGGTCTTCGTGATGCAGATGAGGGGCGAGATGCCCGCGTCGTAGGCGGCGACCAGGTAGCGGTCGACGAGACGGACGCGGGGCTCGGGGTTCGCGGCCGCGACGACGATCAGCATCTGGTCCGCGTTCGCGACCATGACGCGCTCGACGCGGTCGCTGTCGTCGGCGCTGCGGCGGAGCAGCGTGCGGCGGTCCTCGATGCCGACGATGCGGGCGAGGGATCCCTCGGCCCCGCTCGTATCGCCGACGAGCTGCGCCCGGTCGCCGATCACGATCGGGGTGTTGCGCAGCTCGCGGGCGCGGGCGGCGGTGATCTCGCGCTCGTCGGGGTCATCCGGGTCGGCGTCCGCAGCGATGAGCGCCGCGTAGCGGCCGCGATCCACGCCCGTGACCATGCCGATCACCGCGTCGGAGTGCTCGGGGCGCCGCTTGGTGCGCGGCCGGTTCGCCTTGGGATTCGGCCGCTGCCGGACCGCGTGGTCGGCGTACTCGCCGTAGGGGACGTCGTCGTCATCGTCGTCGGGGATCAGCCAGCTCATGCGCGCCCGAAGCCGCCGAGCAGGCCGGAGAGGATGTCGGCAGCCGCGGTCAGGCCGTTGCCGGCGACGTCGGCGCCGTCGAGCTTCTCGTCAGAGGTTCCGCTGCCGAGCATGCGCTCCCAGAGCTGCGTGAACTGCGGCAGCGTCTTCGACGTGGAGTCGATGTCGTCGACCTGCACGCCCGGCACGAGGATCCCGATCAGGGCTCCGGTGGTGGCCATGCGGTGGTCGGCGTAGGCGTGCCAGAGGCCGGCCTGCAGCGCGGCCGGGCGCACGACGATGCCGTCCTCGAGCTCGTCGGCATCGCCGCCGAGCCCGCGGATCTCGGCGACGAGCGCCGCGATGCGGTCGGTCTCGTGGTGCCGGATGTGGCCGATGCCGGTGATGGTGCTGGGTTCGCCGGGGGTGCCGTCGGGGCGGGGCATCGCCGCGAGCGCCGCGAGACCGACGAGGGTCGGGGCGAGCTCCCCGGCCTCGGGGACGTGCAGCTCGACGCCGCGCAGGACACCGTCGCCCGAGACGGTGAGCCGATCGCCGTCGAGCGAGACCTCGCCTCCGAACGCGGGCAGGAGTTCGCGCAGCTGGTCGCCGACCTGCGTGGTCAATGCGGGCCAGCCGGGCACGGTCACCCGGCCGCCGACCGCGAGCGCCGCCGCGAGGAACGGGGCGGCGTTCGAGAGGTCGGGCTCGATCTCGACTTCGTGCGCGGCGATGGGCCCGGGGGCGACCCGCCACTCGCCGGAGGCGGGGGAATCAGCCTCGACGCCGCGAGCCCGCAGCACGTCGAGGGTCATCTCGATGTGCGGCACGCTCGGCAGACGGTCGCCGGTGTGCACCACGTGCACGCCCTCGTCGAAGCGGGCCGCCGAGAGCAGCAGACCCGAGACGAACTGGCTCGACAGCGAGGCGTCGAGCTCGACCCGTCCGCCGCGCAGCGATCCGGTGCCGTGCACCGTGAAGGGCAGCGCGCCGCGGCCGTCGTCGGCGATGTCGGCGCCGAGCGCGCGCAGCGCGTCGAGCACCGGGCGCATGGGGCGCTTGCGGGCGTAAGGGTCGCCGTCGAAGGCGGTGGGCCCGAGCGCGAGCGCGGCGACGGGCGGGACGAAGCGCATCACCGTGCCGGCGAGACCGCAGTCGATGCTCGTGGATCCGGACAGCTCGGTCGCGGGGGCGATGCGGAGGTCGTCGTCGCGGCCGTCGCTGCGCGGCTCGGCCGCGATACCGGTGCCGAGCGAGCGGAGCGCCTCGGTCATGAGCTCGGCGTCGCGCGAGCGGAGCGGAGCCCGCAGCACACCCGGTCCGTCGGCGAGCGCCGACAGGATCAGTTCGCGGCCGGTGAGCGACTTGGAACCCGGCAGGGGCACGACCGCGTCGAGCGTCCCTTCGGGCACGGGTGCCTCCCACGCGACGGCAGCGTCGTCGTCGACCTCGCCGATGCCGGTCGGGTCGTCATTGCCTCGGGAATGTTTTGCGATGAACATCGGTTACTCACTCTACCGGCGCAACCCCGCGATCCGGTGGGATCGCCCTCCGGGGCCGCCGAGACGGCGGAGTCGAGGGCGGCCGCGGAACCCGTTCGAGAGGAAGGCCGCAGTGAGCTCGATCGCAGTGCACGAGGCGCCGACGCTCCGCATGCCGCGCTTCGGATCCGCGGTCGGGACCGGTCGTGCCGCGGTGCGGCGCGCGGCCCGCGCAGCCCGCGACCAGCGCGTCCGCGTAGGATCGGAGACTGTGACCCCCACCGAGACGACCGCGAACGAGCTGGAGCAGCGCTTCACGCGAGACGCACTCCCGTACCTCGACCAGCTGTACGGCGCGGCGATGAAGATGACCCGCAATCCGGCGGACGCCCAGGACCTGGTCCAGGAGACCTTCCTGAAGGCTTTCCAGGCGTTCCACACGTTCACCGAGGGCACGAACCTCAAGGCGTGGCTGTACCGGATCATGACCAACAGCTACATCAACACCTACCGCAAGCGTCAGCGTCAGCCGCTGATGGGCGCGGTCGAGGACCTCGAGGATTGGCAGATGGGCGGCGCCGAGTCGACCACCGCCGCTTCTTCACGTTCGGCCGAGGCGGAGGCGATCGACCGCACGCCCTCGACGGTGGTGACCGAGGCGCTGAACGCGCTTCCCGAAGACTTCCGAATGGTCGTGTACCTCGCCGACGTCGAGGGATTCGCGTACCAGGAGATCGCGGACATCATGGAGACCCCGATCGGCACGGTCATGAGCCGGCTGCACCGGGGTCGTGCGCGGCTGCGTCAGTCGCTGGGCAGCTACGCGCGCGAACAGGGGATCGGCGGCGCCGAGGCCCCCGAGCAGACGGCGGGAGGTGAACGACGATGAGCGGATGCGATTGCCAGACCGCGCGCGACAACCTCGAGGAGCTGCTGCGCGGCGAACTGAGCGAGGGTGCCTGCGGCCCGATCCGCGAGCACCTGGCGAACTGCCCGGACTGCCGCGATGAGCAGCAGGTCTTCGAGCACCTCACGATCGCGGTGAAGCGGGCCTGCGAAGAGGAAGCGCCGCCGAGCCTGCGCGACGCCGTGCTGCGCGGGCTGCGCGAGCTCGACCAGCACGCCTAGGCAGCTGACTCGGCAGCACCGAGGTGCCGGCCCGGCCGGCGCGTCGCCGCTGCGGCAGCCTCGTCAGCGTCCGCTCCAAGTGCCCGGAGGCAGCATGGGACGCGACGCGACGAGTTCGCGGGTATAGGGCTCGCGCGGATCCTCGAGGATCCGCGCGACCGGCCCCGATTCCACGATCCGGCCGCGCCGCATCACGACGACCCGGTCCGCGATGGTCGGCACGATCGCGAGATCGTGCGTGACCGTGAGCATCGTGAGCCCGAGGTCCCGCCGCAGCTCGGCGAGCAGCTCGAGGATCCTGCGACGCACCAGCACGTCGAGCGCGCTCACCGGCTCGTCCCCGACGAGCAGTTCGGGGTCGTGCACCAGGGCCCGCGCGATGGCGATGCGCTGGCGCTGGCCGCCCGAGAATTCGCGCGGGAGGCGCTGCGCCGTGTCCGCGGGCAGCCCGAGCCGGTCGAGGATCGCGTCGACGCGGGTTGCGGCGTCCGCGGTCTCGCCGATCGCCTCGAGCGGCTCGGCGACGGTCTGCCCGATCGTGCGTCTCGGATTGAACGAGGCGTAGGGATCCTGGAAGACGAGGCCGGTGCGGCGCCGCAGCCAGAGCATCCGGTCGCGCGGGTCCGCCACGACGGGGCGCCCGTCGAACCGTACCGTGCCCGCGTCCAGGTGCCCGAGTCCGAGGAGCGCGCGCAGCAGTGTCGACTTCCCCGAGCCGGACTCGCCCACGATCGCGACGCTCTCTCCCGTCTCGATGCGCAGTTCGACCCCGTCGAGCGCCGCGACGCTGCCCGCGCGCTCGAACAGTCGCCGGGGCGGGGTGCGGAAGCGGGTGACGAGGCCCTCGGCTTCGACGAGCGCTGCGGTCATGCGCGGCTCCCGTCGGGCAGCGCCTCGATGAGCGCGCGGGTGACCCGGTGCTCGGGTGCGGCGAGGATCCGGTCCACGGGACCGTGCTCGACCACGAGCCCGTCGTCGAGCACGACGACCCGGTCGGCGACGGAGGCGAGCACTGCGAGATCGTGCGTGATGAAGACGAGCGAGCAGGCGTCGCCTTCGGTCACGGCCCGGAACAGCTCCAGGATCCCGCGCTGCACCGTAACGTCGAGCGCCGTGGTCGGTTCGTCCGCGAGCAGCAGCCCGGGCCCCGCCGACAGCGCCGCGGCGATGGCGGCGCGCTGCCGTTGACCGCCCGACACCTCGTGCGGGTAGGCGCGCACGATGCGCTCGGGGTCGTCGAGCCCGACGCGACGGGCGAGCCGCAGCGCGGCATCGCGTCGCTCGGTGCGATCCAGGTCGTAGTGCTGCGCGAGGGCCTCGGTCATCTGCCGTCCGAGGCGCCGCACCGGGTTGAGCGCGGTCCCCGGCTCCTGGAACACCATCCCGATCAGATCGCCGCGGATCTCGGACAGTGCCCGATCCGATGCTCCGACGAGCTCCCGCTCGCCGAGCCGGACCGACCCGCTCGTCTCGGCGTCGTCGGGGAGGAGCCCGGCGATCGCCAGGGCGGTCAGGGTCTTGCCCGATCCCGAGCCGCCGATCAGGCCGAGCCGGTCGCCGGGAGCGAGTGCGAACGAGACGCCGCGCAGCAGTTCCGTTCCTCGGATCGCGACGCGCAGATCCGAGACGACGAGCGGCAGAGCGGTCACGGGTGGACCTCCGATCCGGGGACGGGACGGCTGCCAGGACTGCGGCGCTCGACACCGGGGTCGAGGGCATCGCGCAGGGCGTCGCCCAGCAGATAGCAGGCGAGCGCGACCGAGGTGATCGCGAGTCCCGGCCACAGCGCGGCGAGGGGGTGCACCTGGATCACACGCTGCGCCTCCGCGAGCATGAGGCCCCAGGACGGCACCTCGGGCGGAGCCCCGAAACCCAGGTAGCTGAGGCTCGCCTCGGCGAGCACCGACAGCCCCATGGCGAGCGAGAGCTGCACGAGGAGCACCGGTCGGACACCGGGCAGCAGGTGCCGGCGCAGGATCGTCGCCCGCGGGAGGCCGACCGCGCGGGCCGCGAGGACGTAGTCGAGCTCGGAGACCTGCCGGAACTCGGAGCGAAGTACCCGGCCGATGCCGACGCCGAACGCGACGCCCAGCGCCGCGATCACGATGGGGATCCCGCTGCCGAACACCGCCGCGAGCATCATGGCGAGGAGCACGGTGGGGAACGCCACCAGCACGTCGATCGCGACCGCGACCGTCTCGCGCAGGCGGCGCGGACCGAGGCCGCCGAGCAGCGCGAGTGCGAGCCCGATGACCGCGGCGAGGGCGCCGGTGCCGAGCAGCACGGCCACCGTCACGCGCGTCCCGGCCATGAGCCGCGCCGCGACGTCGCGGCCGCTGCCGTCGGTGCCGAGCGGGTGTGCGGGCGAGGGGTCGAGCCACAGCCGCTGCGCGCTCGCCGCATTCGGATCCGCGGGCAGCCACGCGAGGCTCAGCAGCGCGACGAGCACGAGCACGGCGAGGATCGCCGCGGCGGCGACGCCGCCCGGCGCGAGTCGTTTCGGGGCTCGAGCGCTCACGATGCGGTGCTCCGGAGCCGGGGGTCGATCGCCCGGTGGATCACGTCGACGAGCGCTCCGATCAGCAGGATGACCCCCGTGAGCACGAGCAGGGTGCTCTGCACCTTCGGCAGGTCGCGATTCCCGACATCGCCGACGAGCATGCGCCCCAGCCCGGGCAGCGAGAACAGCTGCTCGACCACGACGGCGCCGACGATCAGCGCCGCGATCTGCAGGCCGAGCACCGAGACGATCGAGAGACCGACTCCGGGAAGGCCGTGCTCGAGCAGCGCGCGCGGGCGCGTCAGCCCCTGCGCTCGGGCGGTGCGCACATGGTCGGCATCGAGGGCGGTCAAGGTGGCGCTCCGCACGAACCGGAACAGCACGGCGCCCTCGACGAGACCGATGGTGAGTGCGGGCAGCACGAGGGCGCGCAGCGCGCGGAGCGGATCCTGCCAGCCGTCGCGGGGGAATCCCTGCGCGGGGAGCCAGCCCAGCCAGCCGGCGCCGACGAGGATCGCGAGCAGACCGATCGCGACCGTCGGCACCGCCGCGGTGAGCAGCGCGCCCGCCGAGATCGCCCGGCTCGACGCCCGGCCGCTGCGGTACGCCGCGAAGACCCCGGTCGGCACCGCGACGACCAGCAGTACGAGCAGCGACATCAGGGTGAGCGGGATCGTCACCTGCGCCTTCTGCGCGAGCTCCGCCGCGACGGGGGTGCCGGTCAGCGCGGACGTGCCGAGGTCGCCGGTGAAGAAGCCGCCGATCCAGTCGAGGTACTGGACCGCGACGGGGCGATCCAGTCCGAGCTGCTCGCGCAGTTCGGCGAGCCGGGCGGGTGAGGCCTGGACGCCGCCGATCACCTGCGCGACGTCGCCGGGCAGCAACCGGAGCGTCGCGAAGACGAGCAGACTCGCCGCGATCCACGCGATGACGAGCAGCCCGAGGCGCGTCAGGACGAAACGGGTCACCCGTGAATACTGACACCTTCGAGGTTCAGACGCGAGTTGGTGTTCGCACGGGGAAATCCGGTGACCTTCGTGCTGATCACGTTGGTCGGGGTGTAGTTGTAGAGCCACTTCGCGGGAGCGTCGGCGGCGACCTGCTTCTCGGCGGCCGAGAGCAGCTCGTTCGCGGTCGTGGGATCCGTCGCGCGCAGCGACTCGGCGTAGAGCCGCTGCACCTTCGCACTGTCGTAGCCGAAGTAGTACCCGGGGTTCGCGTAGTTGCCGAAGTCCCGGGCCTCCGCGTGGTCGACGTAGCTGAGCTGGTAGTCGTGGTTCGTGTACACCTGCTCGAGCCAGGTCGCGAACTCGACGCGCTTGACCTTCACGCTCACCCCGACGTCGGCGAGCTGGGTCGAGATGAGGTCGATCGTCGACTGGTCGTAGAAGTTCGGTGCGGTGAGGGTCAGGCTGAGGTTCTGCTGCCCGGCGTCGGCGAGGAGCTTCCGCGCGGCCGCGGGATCGTACGCGTTGACCGCGCTGAGGTCCTGGTAGCCGGGCTCGAGCCGAGTGATCGGTCCGCCGATCTGCTTGCCGTCGCCGTGCTGGGTCGCGATGAGGGCCTTCGTGTCGATGGCGCGGCTCAACGCCTCGCGCACGCGCAGGTCGTTCAACGGTGGCTTCGCCGAGTTGAACGCGAGCGTGAAGACATCGGTGCCGTCGGCGCGCTCGAGGCGGAAGTCGTGGTTGCCGTCGAACTCGGAGCGCAGCGAGGGCAGCAGAGCGGCGTGCACGTCGAGGTCGCCCTCCTTGAGCGCGCTCACGGCGGCCCGGCCGTCGGGGATGAAGCGGAACACGACCGTCTTGAGGCTCGCGGCGTCGCCCCAGTAGTCGTCGTTGCGCACGAGGGTGAGGCTGTCGCCCTGCTTCCACTGCTCGAAGCGGAAGGGGCCGGTACCGTTCGCGGAATTGCTGAGCCGGTTCTTGGCCTTGGCCTCGAGGACCAGACCGGGGCGGTTCGCGAGCAGCCACAGCAGCTGGCTGTTCGGTTCCGCGAGCACGACGCGGACGGAGTGCGCGTCGGGCGCGGTGACGGTCGCGGCGCCGCCGACGACCTCGGGAGTCAGCGCGGCGGTGAGCGAGGCGACGGCGTCCTGCGCCGTCAGCTTCGCGCCGTCGTGGAACACGACCCCCTCGCGCAGCGCGAAATCGTAGGTCCGGCCGTCGGACGACACCTCGGGCATCCGCTCGGCGAGCACGGGGACGATCTGGTCGACGGTGCCGGGCTTCAGCCCGACGAGGCCCTGATAGACGTTGTCGATGAGGATCTGGTCGAGGGCGACGCCCGCGGTGCTGCGGATATCGAGGTTCTGCGGCTCGTTCACCAGGCCGATCGAGATCTCCTCCTTCGCGGCGGAGGCGGTGCTCGACACCGAGAGGGCGATCGCGGTCGCGACGATCGCGACGACCAGCACGATGCCGCCGATGACGAACGGCATCTTGGACCGTTTGCGCTTGCGGTACGCGGGTGCCGGTGCGTCGATGACGGGAACGGTCACGGGGTCTCCCAGGGTCGTGCGGGGCCGGGACGGCGGCCGCGGTTCGGTGTCTCACTGCTGTGAGCGTGCGCGCGGCGGTGCACGGACGTCGATAGGAGAGGCTACGCTCCGGCAAGCGCGACCCGAGCGTTCGAGCCAGGGTTGTTAACCTCTTGTGATCAGTCGGTAGATACGATTTTGGTTCGAATCCGTGTCGCGGGGCGGCTCAGGCCGAGCCGATGAGCTCCTCGAGCGCCGACGCGAGTTCCCGCGGCGCGGCCTCGTGCAGGTTGTGCGGTCCCGTGATCGTGCGCACGGGCGAACCCGGCAGGCGATCCCGCCACTCGTCGGCCAGCCGGGCATCGACCATCCCGGCATCCGCGCGGATCAGGGCGACCGGGAGCCCCGCAGCGTGCAGCGCCTCCAGCGGCAGCCAGAGCCGGGCCAGCGAGGACTCGGCGCCGGCACCCGCGGGATCCGGACCGTCCGTGGGCTCCGGCCCGCCCGTGGCGAGACCGTCGAGGTGCGCCAGGTGGTGCGTCCACTCCCAACGGCCGTCGGGCCTTCGGCGTGTGTTCAGCGCGATACCGCGGGCGAGCGACTCCCGACTCGACCCGATGCCGAACGCGATCGCACGATCGATGATCTCCTCGTGGTCGGCGTAGCTGCGCTGCCCCGTGATGAACTCGGTCACTGAACCGGCGTCCCGAGCGGGGACCACCCCGGGGGTGATGTCGACGAGGACGAGCGCACGGGTGCGGCCGGCCCGCGCGGAGGCGGTCAGGATCGCCGTGAGACCGCCGAGCGAGTGGCCGACGAGCGCCGTCGTTTTGGGGGCGAGGGCGTCGAGCGCGCGGGCGACGTCGGGCGCGAGCAGGTCCGGTCGGTAGTCGGCGTCCTCCCGCCAGCCGCTGCGTCCGTGCCCCGGCAGGTCGATCGCCAGCGCCGGACGGCCGAGCGCCAGCAGCGTCGGATCGAAGCCGTGCGCGTTCAGGCCGGCGCCGTGCAGCAGCACCAGCTCGGGCGCACGGTCCGGCTCGAACGAGAGCCCGCTGAGCCGGCGGCCCTGCGACACCGGCGCATCGACCCGCCGTACCTCCGGCAGCGGCGCGTCGCGGGACACCCGCGCAGCGTCGCCCGCCAGGAAGCGGAACTCGTCGTCGATCGGGGACTCCGGCATCGTTCGCATGCGCAGGAGTCTAGGGGGAATCGCGGGACGGAGACCGCGGCTCCGAAACTAGCGGTAGCCGCCGTCTTCGAGGCCGGCCTCGATCTCGAACCGGTTGCGCAGCGGATCGCGTCCGGCGAGGAAGTAGAGGAACGGCATGGCGAGCCCGTACCGGCGCCACTGCTCCTGGTGCACGCGCTCGTGCTTCAGCACCCGTGGGCCGTCGTTGCGGTCGGTCAGGTAGCAGCCGCCGACGCAGCTCCCGCCGCGACCGAAGGTCCACTTCGGCATGCCGCGGAACACCCAGAGGCCGTCGACGCGTTCGATCCGCCCCGTGCTCCAGAGCGCGCCCCACGCGAAGCCGACGGCGGTGGCGTAGGCGTATCCGAAGCGGGCCAGGGGGAGCGGGCGCCGGATCACGCGCCGTCGTTCCGGCTGCGCGCCGTCAGCGCCGCGAGCACGCGCAGCACGGTCGGGAGATCCTCGTCCGCCGCGGCCCGGTCGGCCGGCGCGAACTCGCACACCGCAGCGCCCGCGAGCGAGACGGTCTCGGTCGCGGCGCGGATCGCCGCGGTGAGCTGCGCGACGCTGAGGCCGAAGGGGACCGGGGCGTGCACCGCGGCGAACTCCGAGGGGTCGAGCACATCGAGGTCGACGTGGACGTAGACGTGGGAGACCCCGTGGTCGCGCACGAGATCCTCGAGCCGGTCGCGCACGGCGGCCGCGAGGGGTGCGGGATCGGGCTCGGCATCGACCGTCGCGTCGAAGACGTGGCCGATACGGTGCAGCTCGCGCCGCTCCAGCTCGATGTCCTCCTCGTCGTCGATCGCGCGCGAACCCACCAGCGTCACGTGGGTCGCCCCCACGGGATTCGGGAACGCGAGGTCGTCGATGCCGTCGCCGAGCGCGTGCCGCAGCGCCATTCCCGAGACCGCGCCCGACGGCGAGGTGCTCGGGTGCTGCAGGTCGGGGTGCGCGTCGAACCAGAGCACGGCGACGCGTTCGGCGCTGTGCCGCTCCACGACGCGTTCGAGCCCGGGAAGGGTCGAGGCGCAGTCGCCGCCGAGCGTGATCGCGGGCCCCTCGAGTTCGCGCAGGATCTCGAGCGCCGAGGCGCGAGCGCGGAGCAGGCTGCTCAGGCGGGCGGCCGGGGTGCCGAGCGCGTCGCCGGCCTCGAGCGGCACCGGGACTTCGCGCCTGGCCGACTCGGGCAGGTCCTCCTTGATCGCGGCGGCCCCGTCGATCAGCTGCATCGCGCGCGACGACGGCGACCCCTGCCACTGCGGCATCACCAGGAACACGGGTCCGGTCATCGCGGTCCCTCCGACTCTGTGCACTTCATGCGCCCGGTTCGAGCGCCCATGCCCCAATGGTACGCCCGGAGCGCTCCGCCGATGCGGCCGGCGGACCCGCCGTTCGCGGCGCTCGCAGCGCGTTCCCAGTGCGCGCTGCGCGTGCTCAGCGGGCTGCGCGTGCTCAGTGCGCGTCGTGCCCGATCGTCACGAAGTCGATGAGCTGCTCGACCCGGCCGACGAGCGCGGGATCCAGGTCGCGGAAACTGCGGACGCGCCCGCGGATCCGCGACCAGGCCTCGGCGATGTCCGCCGGCTCGTCGCCCGGCCAGCCGAGCGCACGGCAGATGCCGGTCTTCCACTCGATGCTGCGGGGGATCTCGGGCCACCTGGAGAGGCCGACGCGCTCGGGCTTCACCGCGGCCCAGATGTCGACGAACGGGTGGCCGACGATCAGCACGTGCGCGCCGTGCGGGCCGCGCTCGATCGCCTGCGCGATGCGCGATTCCTTGCTGCCCGCGACGAGGTGGTCGAGCAGCACGCCCGCGCGCCGGTCGGGGCCCGGCCCGAAGTCACGCAGCACGTCGTCCAGGTTGTCGGCGCCCTGCAGCAGCTCGACGACGACGCCCTCGACCCGCAGGTCGTCGCCCCAGACCTGCTCGACGAGTTCGGCATCGTGCTTGCCCTCGACGAAGATCCGGCTCGGCATGGCCACCTTCGCCCGTTCCTGGGCGACCGCGAACGAACCCGAGGCGGTGCGTCGCCGCGCCGCCTGCTTCTGCGGCAGCAGGAGCGAGACCGGTTTGCCGTCGATGAGGAAGGCGTCGTTCAGCGGGAAGGATCGGACCTTGCCGCGGAAGTCCTCGAGCTGCACGAGGCCCTCGCGCACACCCACCACGGCGCCGCACCACTCGGACTCGGTGTGCTCGACCACGAGCCCGCGCGCGAGTGTCACCGGGGTGCGCTGAACCGGGCCGCGCCGGGGCTTCATATCGGCGAGGACGTCGCGGTCGTAACGGTCGTCGAACATGCCTGCGAGCCTAGTGCGTCGCGGTGACATCGCCCGCGGGCATGCCCGGACGCGGGCGCGATCCTGCAGCCGGAGCTCCCGATCCACCGTGGAGCCCCCGTGATAGCGTGCACGAGTGAGCGACGCAGACGAACCCGGCAGCAGATCGAGCCGGAAGCTGCGGAGTCTGCTCGTCGACATCACGCCGCTGCGCGAGAGCCCCGCGTTCGCCAGGCTCTGGATCGGTACGTCCGTCGCCCAGATCGGCGCCCAGGTGACCATCGTCGCAGTCGGGCTGCACGTCTACGCGCTGACCCACTCGACGCTCGCCGTCTCCATGGTCGCCGTCTGGGCGCTCGGCCCCATGATCCTCGCGGGGCTGTTCGGCGGCGCCCTCGCCGACCGCTACGACCGGCGGCTCGTCGCGCTCGTCACCGCGATCATCGCCTGGATCTGCATCGGCGCGCTCACCACGATCGCGTTCCTCGACGTCGAGACCCTGTGGCTCTACTACGCGCTCGCGGCGGGCAACGCGGCCGCCGCGACGATCATGGGCGCCGCGCGCGGCGCGATCCTGCCGAAGCTCCTGCCGAACCACCTGCTGCCGGCCGCCGCCGCGCTCGGCGGGATCACCATGGGCCTCGCGGTCACCGTCGGTCCGGCGGTCGCCGGCATCACCGTCGCCGCGTGGGGGTACCCGTGGACATACCTGCTCGACGCGGTCCTGTTCACGGCCGCGTTCGTGGGGATCTTCGGTCTGCCGCAGCTCCGCCCCGACGTCGCGGTCACCGGATTCGGCCTGTCCTCGGTCGCGGACAGCCTGCGGTTCCTGCGACGCGCACCGAACATCCGCGCGACCTTCGTGTTCGACCTCGTCGCGATGATCTTCGGCACGCCGCGCGTCGTCTATCCGGCCGCCGGTGCCGTACTGCTGGGCGGGGGATCGGTGACGGTGGGCGCGCTCACCGCGTCCTTCGCCGTCGGAGCTCTGCTCAGCGGACTGCTCTCGGGGCCGCTCGGCCAGGTGCGCCGTCAGGGCCGCGCGGTCACGCTCGCGATCCTCGCGTTCGGAGCGAGCACCGCGCTCTTCGGCGTCGTGCTCCTGGTCACCACGATCACGCACGGCACCGAGCCGGGGCGCGGGCCCATCGTGCCGGCGATCGTCCTCGGCGGGATCGCGCTCGCGGGAGCCGGGGCGAGCGACAACGTCAGCGCGGTGTTCCGCACCACGATCCTGCAGGCCGCCGCACCGGACGAGGTGCGCGGGCGCATGCAGGGCCTCTTCTCGGTGGTCGTCGCGGGGGGCCCACGGGTCGGCGATCTGGTCGCGGGCCTCATCGCGACCGCCCTCGCGCTCTGGGCGCCTGCCCTGGTCGGCGGGCTCGTGATCATGGCCATCATGCTGGCCTTCCTGCGCGTGTACCGTGGGTTCCAGCAGTACGACGCGGTGCATCCGACTCCCTGACCGGGATCGCGGAGCGCCGGATCAGCATCGAGCCCCGAAGGGATCGCACGTGACCGAAGACCTCCGTACCGGGGCCGAACCGCCCGTGATCGTCCGGCACGACGGCGCCCTGCTGCGCATCACGCTGAACCGACCGCGGGCGATCAATGCGCTGACCCGTCGCATGGCCGAACTGGTGCGCGATGCGATTCGAGGGGCGGCGGAGACACCCGGTATCGCAGCGATCTGGCTCGACGGCGCCGGCGAGCGCGGGTTCTGCGGCGGCGGCGACGTGAAGGCGATGTCGAGCGACGGGCTCGCCGGTGCGCTCGCGTTCCTCGCGGCCGAGTATCGGGCGGATCTTTCGACCGCGCGATCCGAGCTGCCGGTGATCGGGGTCATGGACGGGATCACGATGGGCGGCGGGATCGGCCTGACGGGGCACAGCGCGCTGCGGATCGTGACCGAGCGCAGCCGGCTGGCGATGCCCGAGACGCGGATCGGGATCGTGCCGGACGTCGGCGGGCACCTCCTGCTGGCGCGGGCACCGGGACGCCTGGGCGAGATGCTCGCGATCTCGTCGGGATCGATGGGCGCGGGGGACGCGCTGATGCTGGGCTTCGCCGATCATTTCGTGCCGAGCGACCGGCTTGCCGACCTCGCCGGGAGGGTCGCCGCGGGTGACGATCCCGAGAGCGCCGCCCGGGCGATCGCCGCTGAGAGCCTCGACGGCTCGACCGGGGCCGCGCCCGTCGTCGAGACCCCCGTGCTCGACGCGCGGGTCTGGTTCGATCCGATCGCCGATGCCGCTCTGGGGCAAGCGGATCGCGCGGGCGCCGACGGCGTGCTCGCGGACCCCGTGGGCGCCGCGGAGCGGCTCGTGCGCGGCCTCGAGACCTCGGAGCATCCGCGGGCCCGTGCGCTGGGGGACCAGGTGCGCGAGCTCTGCCCGACCTCCGTCGCGGTGACGCTGGCCCAGCTCGCGCGCACCCGCCGCGACGGGCTCGGCCTCGACGAGGTGCTGGCGGACGACTACCGCGTGCTCGGGCGACTGCTCGCGCGTCCCGACTTCACCGAGGGCGTGCGGGCGCAGCTCATCGACAAGGACGGCAGCCCGCGATGGGCCCCGGACTCGATCGAGGGGCTCGACCGCGCCGAGATCGCGCGCATCCTCGCCCCGCACGCGGACGGCGAGGAGCCGCTCGACCTCGATTAGGGATCGGACCGCAGCGCCGCAGTGAGTTCGATCGAGGCGTTCGCGACGAGAGGACCGAGCCCCGCGACGTGTTCGGAACCCATGCGGAAGCTGGGCCCGACGATGCTGATCGAGGCGACGATGTCACCTGCGGGATCGAGCACCGGAGCCGCGACGACCGTCGCATCGGGTGCGGACAGCGCTTCGAGCACGAGGAATCCGGAGCTCGGCGTCAGCCCGTCGAACACCGCCCCGACCGCCGAACCGTCCATCGGTGCGGTCCGTCCGGCCCAGCCGGAGAAACCGACGTGCCGGATCGGTTGGTCGCTCTGCACCTCGCGCAGGTAGATGCAGGTGCGTCCGGGGCCGCGGACCGCGAGATAGCTGGACTCTCCGCTGAGCTCGGTGAGCCGTTGCAGGACGTCGGCCGATCGCTCGAAGAGATGCTCGGCGGAGCTCGGCTCGGCGTCGAAGCGCGATCGGGCGAATCGATGCCCCGCCTCGTAGCCGCCGTCATCGGTCCGCGCGATGTACCCCCAGTGCTCGAGCGCGCGGAGCGACCGGAGCGTCGTGCTGGTCGGCAGGCCGCTCGCGCGGGCGAGATCGCTGAGCGGCTGGGGGCCGGAGTCGACGATGAGCGTGAGGAGTTCCAGCGCCCGATGCACCGCGCGGGGGCCGGCCCCGGAGTCGATCCCGTCGGCCCCTTCGGCGGAGGTCTCGGGGGTGCTCGGGGTCATCGGGACTCCTTCGTGCTCTGCGGCGGCTGCTCGAACCGAATCCTATCGAGCGCGTTCACGGCGTCGAGCAGTTCGACGCTCAGGTCGCGATCCTCGAGCCCTCCGTGCGCCGGTGGAAGCCCGGAGACGCCGTCGAACGCTCCGGGGAGCCTGCGGAGCGCGATCGTGAAGCAGGCGAGCATGATCCGATAGCTCCGGACAGCGCGATCCAGCCGGCGCACCGCCTGCGGGGTGAACGGCGCGTGCTCCTCGGCACCCAGCGAAAGGTGGATGCCGTGCCCGCCGTGCGCGCTCGCGAGATCCCGGATCTGCGCGAGAGCATCGGCTGCCGCGTACTCGAGCATCATCGCCCCAGTCGCATCGGCGCTGCCGTCGCCGAGGAATTCGGCTGCTCCCGTGTACCGGGGATCCATGAGGAGTCCGAGGCGGGCGAGCAGCAGGCTCGCGTCCTGGGCGAGCGCCCGGATCATGGTGCCGACGGCCAGCTCGATCTCGACGGTGTAGAAGTTGCCGGTGTGCGCGATCCGCTGCTCCTCGATGAAGACCCTCGGGTTCTCGTGAGCTCCGTTCACGTCCTGCAGGACCGCGTCACGGCAGCGCTCCCAGACGAGACGCAGCGCGCCGAGCGACTGCGGGAGCAGCCGCATGGAGAACGGGTCCTGCACGCGCGTGCCGGAACCGGATGCGGGCGGTGCGAGGCGTGACGCGGCTCTCCGAACCGGGGGCTGGCGATGCGCGAACGCCTCGGCGGCGAAGTGCTCGACCGTGGTCCCGAGCGCGCGGGCGGTCGCCGCCGCCAGCACCGTCGCGGCGTCGAGGGTGCGATCGAGGTCGTCGAGGGTGAGCGTCGCATCTGCGAGGGTGAGTGCGCTGCTGCTCATGAACGGAAGGCCGTCGGAAGGCGCGAAACCGCCGTCCGCCCCGTCGCCGGTGAGCTGCAGCGCGGTCGAAGCGAGGGCCCCGAGATCGCCCGTGCCCAGCGCCCCGCCGAAACGGACCCGGGGGAGTCGGCCCGGTTCGCTCGCTCGGATCAGGGCTTCGGCCAGGGCCGGGCTCACGCCGGAACCTCCCCGTGCGATCTGGTGGGCACGGACGAGGAGCATCGCCCGGACTCTCGTCGAGTCGACCTCTCCGCCGAACTGCAGCGCGTGACTGCGCCAGAGGCGGAGGCACGAATCGCGGGTGCGCTCGACCGGGACGGAGCGCCGGGCACCCACCCCGGTGGAGAGCCCGTAGACGGGACGCGTGGCGGCGAGGCGAAGCAGGGTCTCGTGCGCATCGGCGATGGTTCGAACCCCCGCCGGGGAGTACGCGATCCGGCCTCGGCCTCGGGCGAAGCTCACGATGTCGTCGATGGTGATCGGGCGGTCGCCGAGGAGCAGTGGCTGCGCGTCGTTCATGGGGCTCCTTCCGAGCGGCGCGCCTCTGCGCCGGGGCCGTGCGGGTCTTGACAGGTGCGATGTTCCTCGTGTTTCATTGTATGAACATCTTAAATTTCATTCTATGGCAAAGGAGCGCGGGATGGAACGGCGAATCGAAGACGAACGCCAGGCGGCGGCGCGATGAGCAACATGATCGAATTCCGGGACATCGAGAAGCGCTACCCCGACGGCACCGTCGCGGTCCGCTCGCTCTCGCTCGACGTCGCCGAAGGCCAGACCACCGTGTTCGTCGGCCCGAGCGGCTGCGGCAAGACGACCAGCCTGCGCATGATCAACCGCATGATCGAACCGACCGCGGGCCGCATCAGCATCGGCGGAATCGACGCGGCCGCGCTCGCGAAAGCCGAGCTCCGGCGCGGCATCGGCTACGTCATTCAGAACGCCGGCCTGTTCCCGCACCGCACGGTCGTGCAGAACATCGCGACCGTACCCCGCCTGAACGGCGTTCCCGCATCGAAGGCCCGCGACCGTGCCATGCAGCTGCTCGAACTGGTCGGCCTCCCGCCGGAATTCGCGGGCCGGTACCCCTCGCAGCTCTCGGGCGGCCAGCAGCAGCGCGTCGGCGTCGCGCGGGCGCTCGCCGCAGAGCCCCGGGTGATCCTCATGGACGAGCCGTTCTCGGCCCTCGATCCGGTGGTGCGCGCCGAACTGCAGGAGGAGTTCTCACGGCTCGGACCCGAACTCGGCACCACGATCGTGTTCGTGACCCACGACATCGACGAGGCGATCCGTCTCGGCGACCGCATCGCGGTGTTCGAACCGGGCGGCGTGCTCGCGCAGTACGCGGCGCCCGAAGAACTGCTGGAGACGCCGGCGAGCGAGTTCGTGGCGCAGTTCGTCGGACGCGATCGCGGATACCGGGCGCTCTCCTTCGAGAACTTCGACGCCGAGGCCTTCGATGCGCTGGGCCCGCTCGACGTCGTCGTGGTCGGCGAGCGCGAAACCGGATTGGCCGGACGCTGGAGCGGACTCGTTGACGCCGCCGGCGCCTTCCTCGGCTGGATCGATGACGGTCGCGGCGACGAAGCGTCGATCCGCTCCCGGGCGGGTGCCGTGCGGCCGGGCGACAATATGCGCAGCGCGATGGACGCGGTCCTGACGAGCCCGAGCGGGCGCGCGGCGGTCCTGGGCGCTGGCGACCGGGTGCTGGGGACGATCGGCCTGGCGGAACTCGCTGCGGCCGGCGTCGGCGCGCAGCGCGGCGGAGCCGGAGCACGACCGTGATCGATTGGCTCATCGACAACGGCTCCCGGGTGCTCGGCCTCGCCGGGCTCCACGTGGTGCTCGCGCTCGCCTCCACCCTGCTCGGCCTGCTCGTCGCGCTGCTCGCGGGCATGCTCGTGGCTCGGGCGCCGCGTGTCTCCGGACCGGCGCTCGCCATCAGCGGGATCCTGTTCACGATCCCGTCGCTGACGCTCTTCATCTTCATCCCGATCCTCTTCGGTACCCGGATCCTCGACCCGGTGAACATCGTGATCGCCCTCTCGGTCTATGCGTTCGCGCTGATCTTCGGCGGTGTGGTCGAAGCCTTGAGGGCGGTGCCGGTGGAGACGCGGCAGGCTGCGGAGGCCATGGGGATCGGCCGGTTCCGCATGCTGTTCACGGTCGAGCTCCCGCTCGCGATCCCCGTGATCGGTGCGACGCTCCGCGTCGCCGCGGTATCGAACGTCAGCCTGGTCTCGGTCGGGGCGCTGATCGGGGTCGGCGGGCTCGGCGATCTCTTCACCGAGGGGTTCCAGCGCAACTACCTCGTGCCGATCGTCTGGGGGATCCTGCTGAGCGTGCTTCTCGCCCTCATCGTCGATCTCTGCATCGTGTGGGGCGAGCGGGCCGCCACGCCCTGGATCCGAGCGGGGGAACGACGATGATCTTCCAACAGATACTGGCATTCTTCTCGGACCCGACCAATTGGTCAGGACCCGACGGGATCCCGGTGCGCGTCGGCGAGCACCTGCTCTACACCCTCGTCGTCATCGCGATCGCGGCGGCCATCGCGCTGCCGGCCGGTGCGATCATCGGGCACACCCGCAGGGGATCCTGGATCGTCATCAACATCGCGAATGCGTCGCGCGCGCTGCCGACCCTCGGCCTCCTGACGCTGATGGTGCTGCTGCTCGGGCTCGGCTTCGCGCCGGCCGCGATCGTGCTCGTCATCCTCGCGATCCCATCGATCCTCACTGCGGCCTATGCCGGTGTGAAGGGCGTCGACCCCGGAGTCGTGGACGCGGCACGCGGGATCGGGATGCCCGAGTGGCGGATCCTGCTCGGCGTCGAGCTGCCGATCGCCGCGAAGGTGATCCTCGGCGGATTCCGTTCGGCTGTGCTCCAGGTCATCGCCACCGCGACCGTCGCGGCGTACATCGCACTCGGTGGCCTCGGGCGATTCCTGCTCGACGGTCTGGCGCTGCGCGACTACGGCCAGATGGCCGCCGGCGCGATCCTCGTCGCGCTGCTCGCGCTCGTCGCGGACGGGATCTTCGCGATCGCCGGTCGATTCGTCGGCCGGCATCAGCGGCGCACGATGCCTCGGCGGCCGCTGCGGCAGGCGGCCGCTGCGGACGAGACGACGACCCGGGTGATCCGCGTCGGGGGCGCGGACGGGGACGCGTGAAGCAGTGCCTGCACGAACAGACCGAACGACCGCTCATGCGGCGAAGAAAGGGAAAGCGATGAAGAAACGACACCTCATCCTCGCGGCGGGAGCAGCGGCGCTCCTGGCGCTCAGCGGATGCGCGAGCGGTGACTCGCTCGGCGGGTCCGGCGGTTCGGGCGGTTCGAAGGACTCGAACTCCATCACCGTCGGCTCGGCGAACTTCTCGGAGAACGTGCTGCTGGCCAATATCTACGCGGAGGCGCTCTCGGACGCCGGTTTCACCACGACGGTGAAGCCGAACATCGGCAGCCGCGAGGTCGTGATCCCGGCGCTGAAGGACGGATCGATCGACCTGGTTCCCGAGTACAGCGGTGCGCTGCTGTCGTATCTGGAGCCGAAGTCGCAGGTGTTCTCTTCGGAGGACGTCACGGCAGCGCTGAAGAAGGCACTGCCGAAGGACCTGGCCATGCTCACAGCGTCCCCGGCCGAGGACAAGGACACGCTCGTCGTGACGAAGGCCACCGCCGACAAGCACGGGCTCACCGCCATCGGCGACCTGAAGCCGATCGCGAGCGGAATGGTGCTCGGCGGGCCGCCCGAGAACAAGGATCGCCGTGCGGGGGTGACCGGTTTGAAGGAGCTCTACGGGCTCGGGTTCACGGAGTTCAAGGCGGTGGATCTCGGCGGTCCGCTGACCATCGCGGGCCTCAAGAACGGCGACCTCGACGTGGCGTTCATGTTCACCACGCAGTCGGCGATCGCGGAGAACGGCTTCGTCGCTCTCGAGGATCCCGAGCACATGGCGCTCGCCGAGAACATCGTGCCGGTGCTGCGCGCCGACCGCACGGATCCCCAGATCGAGAAGGCCCTTGACCGGGTCTCGGCAGCGCTCACCACTGAGAAGCTGATCGAGATGAACGCCAAGATCGAGATCGAGAAGCAGGACCCGCAGAAGGTCGCGCGAGCGTTCGTCGATTCCCTCTAGTCGGATCCCGGGGTCGTGCCGATGATCGGCACGACCCCGGAGACGGGCCGCCTAGTGCGGGTCGCCGATGCAGAACTCGTTGCCGTCGATGTCGGCGAAGGTGTCCCACTGGAACCCGGCCTCACCGCGGGTGCCGAGGTGCTCGGCGCCCGCCGCGACGTAAGCCGCGATGATCTCGTCGCGGCTCGCGGTGCCGCGGTCGAAGTCGAGGTGCAGGCGGTTCTTGCCCGGTGTCGGGTCTTCGACCAGCTGGAAGCCGAGCGCCACTGCGACCTCCGGGGCCCGCACGACGCAGAAGTAGCCCTCGTGGTCCTGCACGATCTCGCCGCCGAGGCGTTCGGCCCACCACGCGGCCAGTTCACGCGGCCTGCCGGTGTCGAGGGTCACCATGCCGAGAGAGGTCATCTTCGTGCTCCGTTTCGTCGGGGATGCGATGGGGTCACGCTAGCGGGCGCCGCCGACATCCGGGTTGCCGCCGCGGCATTCGCGCGCGGACGCCGGTAGGCTGATCCGGATGGAGATCGGGAACAGCATGCGCCAGGTGATCGACTGGACCCCTGCGAGTCCCGACCTCGTGCTCGCGGGCGACAACCTGCCGCTGATGCGGGCGCTGCCCCGCGAGTCCTTCACCGTGGCCTACTGCGATCCGCCCTTCAACACCGGGCGCGCGCGCCAGTACGAACGGGTGCGCGGTACGCGCATCGAGCCGAAGACCGACCCCGATACCGCGGGTGCGAATACGGGCGAGAGCCCCGAAGCGGAGGAGGGCGGTCGCCTGGGCTTCCGCGGGCTCTCCTACGAAGTGGTCCGGGAGCGCACGCTGCGCTTCGACGACCGCTTCGTCGAGTACTGGGAGTTCCTCGAGCCCCGTCTCGCCGAGACCTGGCGTCTGCTCGCGCCCGACGGCACGCTCTACCTCCACCTCGACTATCGCGAGGCGCACTACGCGAAGGTGCTGCTCGACGGGCTGTTCGGACGCGACTGCTTCATCAACGAGATCATCTGGGCCTACGACTTCGGCGCCCGCACCAAGCGGCGCTGGCCGACGAAGCACGACACGATCCTCATGTACGTGAAGGATCCCGACCGGTACTATTTCGACGCCGAGGCCGTCGACCGGGAGCCCTACATGGCTCCCGGCCTCGTGACCGCCGAGAAGGCCGCGAAGGGCAAGCTGCCCACCGATACCTGGTGGCACACGATCGTCTCGCCCACGGGCAAGGAGCGCGTCGGCTACCCGACGCAGAAGCCCGTCGGCGTGGTGCGCCGCATGATCCAGGCCTCGAGCCGCCCGGGGGACTGGGTCATCGATCCGTTCGCGGGCAGCGGCACGGCCGGCGCCGCCGCGGCGGAGCTGAAGCGCAAGTTCGTGCTCATGGACGACAATCCCGAATCGATCGCGGTCATGGCTCAGCGCCTCGCCTCCACCGGGGCGGTCGTCGGCCTCTAGCCCGCGGCGAGCCGTACGTCCGCGTCGGCTCGATCGGGATCCGCGGCGAGTTCGAGGAGCGCGCGGTGCACCGCGGGATCGCCCGAGAGCTCGGGATGGAACGAGATCCCGGTCACCGTGCCGAGCCTGAGCGAGGATCCGCCGCCCGGGGTGCCCGAGCGGCCCAAGCGGCCTGCGCCGGATGCGCCCGCGCCGGAGACGTCCGCACCTGAGCCGGACCCGCTCGCGGCCACCGAAGTCGCGCCGAGGATCCGGCCGTCGGCCCGGGCGATCGCGCGAGCGCCCGCGCCGACCGACACGATCTCGGGAGTGCGGATCAGCGCTCCGCGCACCGCCCCCTCCGCGCCGGTTCCCGAGACGCCCGCGGCATCGACCGCGAACTCGGCCTCCGTCGAGGCCAGCTGGGCGCCGAACGCGTTGCGGCGAACGGCGATATCGAGGAACCCGAGCGACTGCTGGCCCGGAGCGGGATCGAGCACGTCGCGCGCGAGCAGGATCAGGCCGGCGCAGGTGCCGAGCGTCGGAAGTCCCGCCGCGATCGCGGCGCGCAGGGGACTCGCCAGTTCGAGCAGTCGCAGCAGGCGATCCTGCGTGCTCGACTCGCCTCCGGGCAGTACGAGCGCGTCGAGGCGGGTTCCGTCGGGCCCCGCGAGGTCTCGCTCGCGGCGCACGAGGACCACCTCGACGCCGAGCCGCTCGAGCACGCGCGCGTGCTCGGCGACGCCGCCCTGGAGCGCGAGCACCCCCGCGCGCACTCGGCTCACCAGCCGCGCTCGGCGAGGCGGTGCGGGGCGGCCAGGTCGGCGACGTTGATCCCCACCATCGCCTCGCCGAGCCCGCGCGAAGCGGCGGCGATCTCCTGGGGATCGTCGAAGCGGGCGGTGGCGCGCACGATCGCGGCCGCGCGGGCGGCGGGGTCGCCCGACTTGAAGATGCCGGATCCCACGAAGACGCCGTCGGCACCGAGCTGCATCATCATCGCGGCGTCCGCCGGGGTCGCGACGCCGCCCGCGGTGAAGAGCACGACGGGCAGCTTGCCGGTGCGGGCGACCTCTGCGACGAGGTCATAGGGGGCCTGCAGGTCCTTGGCCGCGACGTAGAGCTCGTCGGCGTCGAGCGACCCGAGTCGGGCGATCTCGCGCTTGATGGTGCGGATGTGCTTCGTCGCCTCCGAGACGTCGCCGGTGCCAGCCTCGCCCTTGGACCGGATCATGGCGGCGCCCTCGGCGATGCGGCGCAGGGCCTCGCCCAGGTTCGTCGCCCCGCAGACGAAGGGCACGGTGAACGACTGCTTGTCGATGTGGTTGACGTAGTCGGCGGGCGAGAGCACCTCGCTCTCGTCGATGTAGTCGACCTCGAGCGCTTCGAGCACCTGCGCCTCGACGAAGTGGCCGATGCGGGCCTTCGCCATGACCGGGATCGAGACGGCGGCCTTGATCCCGTCTATGAGGTCGGGATCGCTCATGCGGGCGACGCCGCCCTGCGCGCGGATATCGGCGGGGACGCGCTCGAGCGCCATGACGGCGACGGCGCCCGCGTCCTCGGCGATGCGCGCCTGCTCGGGCGTGACGACGTCCATGATCACGCCGCCCTTGAGCATGTCGGCGAGACCGCGCTTCACGAGCGGCGAGCCGATGGCGTCGAGGAGGTCGGGGGTTCCGGGGTTCTGGGAATCAGTCATGCCGAACAGCCTGACGAACTCAATTGGTCCGTGACAAGATCCATCTTCTGTGGAATCGAATAGACCAAGATTGAAGAGAGGTGCAAGAATCGAGGCATGCTCGATTCCGATCCGCGCGCCCGCTCGCGTTCCGCCAGGGCGGCCTCGCTGACGCTCTCGTCGCCGCTGGACCGCTCGGCGGATGCGCCGCTCCCCGTGCAGCTCGCGGCCCAGATCCGGGACGCGATCGACCGGGGCGTGCTGCGCGCCGGCGAATCCGTGCCGGCGACGCGGGAGCTCGGACGCCAACTCGGCGTCGCCCGAGGCGTCGTCGTCGCGGCCTACGAGCAGCTGATCGCCGAGGGCTATCTCTCGGCCGGCCACGGCCGAGGCACCACGGTGCATCCGGAACTGCGGCAGTCCACGCCCTCCGCTCCGGCTCCGGAGGGCTCGGGCGCGCTCTCGAACTCACGGACGGCACCGGCGCCCTCTCCGACCGGAGCCTCGCACCTCGCGCCGCGACTGCCCGGGCCGCTCGCTCCCGGCATGCCGATCAGCGACGCGGTCGATCGGCCCGCCTGGCGGTCGGCCTGGCGCACCGCTGCGGCGCGCGCCCACCTGGCGGCTCCCGAGCTCGGCGATCCTCGGCTCCGCGCCGAGATCGCGGAGCACCTGCGCCGTATGCGCGGGACCGCGCGCGATGCCGAGGACGTGATCGTGACCGCCGGCGCGCGCGAGGGGCTGGGGCTCGTGCTCACCGCGCTCGGCACGACCCGCGGCCGGGCGCTCGCCGTCGGGGTCGAGGATCCCGGGTATCCCTCGCTCCGCGGGGTCGCGGCGCGGCACGGGGCGCAGGTCTTCGCACTGCCCGCCGACGCCGACGGGCTCGACACCGCGCGACTGCCCGAGGGAGTCCTCGACGTGGTGATCGTCACGCCGAGCCACCAGTATCCGCTGGGAGGATCGCTCCCGCTCGCGCGGCGGCGCGAACTGCTCGACTGGGCCCGACGCCGCGGTGTGGTGATCGTCGAGGACGACTACGACTCCGAACTGCGGCACAGCGGGAGCCCGTTGCCCACCCTCGCGGCGCTCGACGATCCCGCAGCCGGGGCGGTGCTGCTGCTCGGCACCTTCTCGCAGACCATCGCGCCGGCGCTCTCAGCGGGCTACCTCCTGGCGCCCTCCGGCCTGCGCGGGGTCATCGAACCCGTGCGGGAGGAGCTGGGCGGCCCGGTCTCGACCGTCGTGCAGACGGCGCTCGCCGAGTTCCTGGCGACGGGCGAGCTGCGCCGGCACACCGCTCGGATGCGGCGCCGGTACGCGATCCGCAGGGAGCTCGTGGGCGAACGGCTCGCCGGTATCGCGGGGGTCCGCGTACGACCCACCCACGGCGGGCTGCACGCCGTGGTCGAGCTCGGCTCGGGTCCCGGCGGCCGGGAGCGGGAGTCCGCCGCAGTGCGGCGGATCGAGCGTGCCGGGCTCGGCGGGGCCTCGCTCGAACGGTACTGGCAGCGGCGGGAGGGGATCCCGAGCGCGCACAGCGCATCCGGTGCGCCGGGCGGCTCGACCGCGCCGCAGCACGGGATCGTGATCGGTCTCGGCGGAGCCGACGAGGCCGAGTTCGATCGCGCGCTGCGGCGCTTCCGCGAGATCCTCGAAGCTGACTAGTGCGCGCCGGAGAGACCCGGACCGGTCTGCTCCGCGCGGTCGCGCAGCGCGTCGCGCAGCACCACCGCGTGGTTCCGGACCGGATCCTTGGCGCCGTAGACGAGCGTGACCCGCGGCACCGAGCGGGCGAGGGCGACCAGCCGGTCGAGCCCCGCCAGCGCCGCGCCCGCGGAGAGCTCCGCGCGGTACCGCGCGGCGAACGCCGCGAAGTGCTCGGGGGAGTGCCCGTCGGGATCGTGGTGCCACTCCGTACGCAACTCGGCGCTCGGTGCGACCTCCTTCGCCCAGTCGTCGAGCGCTGCGCGCTCGCGGCTCACGCCGCGCGGCCACAGCCGATCCACGAGGACGCGGGTGCCATCGGACGGTGCTGCGGGCTCGTAGGCCCGCTTCAGCAGGATCTCCACGGCCTCAGTCTTGCACGGACCCGCTCCCGGTGCCCGCCGCCTTCGACGGAGGCGCGGGTGCGAACTTCAGCCCGATCACGCAGCCGACGATCCCGGCGATGAACAGGAGCTTCAGCACCGAGACGGGCTCGGTCCCGATGACCATCGAGGCGAGCACGGTCAGCGCTGCGCCGGTTCCGGTCCAGACCGCGTACGCAGTGCTGAGCGGGATCCCGCGCATCGCGTAGCCGAGGCCGATCATGCTGAGCGGCGCCGCGACCGCGAACACGAGCGACGGGACGAGCACGGTGAACCCGTGCGAGGCGTGCAGTGCGAGCGCCCAGATCGCCTCCAGCACCGCACTCGCGAGGAGCACGCTCCACGCGGAGGCCTGGCTCGGGGTGCGGCCGTCGCGGCGGCCCCGGGCGGTCATGCGCTCACCAGCTTCAGGCCGGCGACGCAGGCGATCAGGCCCGCGAGCAGCGCGATCCGCAGCACGGTGGCACGCTCCTTGCGGGTGATCATCGCCCAGGCCGCGGTGAGCACCGCGCCGAGCCCGACCCAGACCGCGTAGGCCGTGCCGACCGGGATCTCGCGCATCGCCCAGGCGAGGCCGACCATCGAAGCCGTCACCGAGACGACGAAGAGCACGCTCGGCCAGAGCTTCTTGAATCCCTTCGACGCGTCGAGCGCCGAAGCCCAGACGGCCTCGAGCATTCCGCTGAGGATCAGGACGATCCATGCGACAGACATGTCCACCTCCGTGGCAGTCTTGTCGCTGGGCGGGTACTGCTCCCTCGTCCGCGCTTCGACTCAGAGCGAAGCCCCTCCAGGCTCGCACACTCGGTGCGGGGTGGCAACCCGCGACTCACCGGATGCACAGGTGCATGGTGCGCGAGGCACCCCGGTTGCGGAATACTGGTCTGCGAGCGTCTGAGGAAAGGGGGCTGCGTGTTCGGTTGGTCGAAGAAGCGCAAGCGTCCGGGCTCGCGCGCCCCGCGCAAGCTGCCGCGCCGGGTGCTCGCCCCCGTCGAAGAGATCGTCGAGCAGGGTCTGCTCGTGGCCGATGTCGCCGTCCGCATGACGGTGAAGAACGACATCATCATGAACGCCCTCAAGAAGCACATGGACTACGACGAGACCAAGGTCGTCGACATGGTCCGCGAGGCGACCGAGGACCTGGCCGCCGAGCGCGAGCGCGATGCGAAGCACATCAGCCGTGTCCGAGGCGAGATCCGCGACACCGGCCGCAGCGCCTGGAGCGAGTCCGAGTACGGCAACGAGGACAACCGCACGCTGCGGCACCGCCAGGAGGTCTACGAGAACATCGCGGCCGAGCTGCGCCGCCGTGCAGCCGATCCCGAATACCTCACGGAGACCGCCACGCGCGCTCGCGCTGCGGCCTGGGAGGAGATCGGGGACTCGCTGAAGGAGCGCGCCACGCACCCCTACTACAGCGGGGGCGCGAGCGCGGAGTACCGGGAAGCCCGGGACTCCCGGATCCAGCAGCTCATCGAGAAGGACCTGACGGCGCTCGTGCGCGAGCACGCGGAGCCGAAGGCCGGTCTGTTCAAGAAGCGCCGCACCAAGAAGGGCGACGACGAGGAGGACTAGCCCTCTGGGTCGGCAGCGGCGTCCGCTGCACCGCCGGCGAGCTCGGGGTGCCTCTGCAGGTAGCCCGCGATGAACCAGCAGGACGCCTCGATGCGTCGGCCCGTCGTGATCGGGTCGGTCAGTGCGCGCTGCGCGAGCACGCCCGCGAGGCCGGTGCCGCGCAGCGACGGATCGACGACCGTGTGGTCGAAGTCGATCGCCTCCTCGCCGAGCAGCGTGTAGTGCGCTTCGCCGATCCGCGCTCCGTCGCGCGTCAGCACGAAGCGGTTCCGCTCCGGTTCGTGGGTGAGCAGGATCCCGTCGGCCGCGGCCGACGCCTCATCGAGATATCTCGCCATGGGATCAGGGTACGCCCCGGATCGGGAACCGGTGTCGGAGGCGCCCGCTACCCTGGAACCTCCGGAACACCCGCCCGCGCAGCGCCGCTCCGCGCTCGCCGTCGCATCCTTCGAGGAGCCCCGTGACCACCACTCAGGCGCCCACACCGCCGCCCGCCGCGCTCTCGGCGACCCAGGCCCGCCGCGTCGCGGTCGCCGCGCTCGCCGGAACCGCCATGGAGTGGTACGACTACTACCTCTTCGGACTCGCCGCGGCACTGGTGTTCAACCGCCTCTACTTCACGACCCTCGACCCCCAGGCCGCCGCGCTGGCCGCCTTCGCGACCTTCGGCGTCGGCTTCGTCGCGCGCCCGCTCGGTGCGATCCTGTTCGGCACCCTCGGCGATCGCATCGGTCGGCGCCCGACCCTCGTCCTCAGCGTCGTGCTCATCGGCACGGCGACCGCGCTCATCGGCCTGCTGCCCGACTTCGCATCGATCGGCATCGCGGCACCCGTGCTGCTCGTGCTGCTGCGTCTGGTGCAGGGCGTCGCGGTCGGGGGCGAATGGAGCGGCGCAATGACCATCGCCGTCGAGCACGCCCCCGCGCGGCTGCGCAACCGCCTGGCTGCCCTCGTCCAGCTGTCGTCCCCGATCGCGACCCTGCTCTCGAGCGGAGCCTTCTCGCTCGTGCTCCTGCTGCCGGCCGCGGACTTCGACGCCTGGGGATGGCGCGTGCCGTTCCTCGCGGCGATCCCGATGCTGCTCGTCGCGGTCTGGCTCCGCCGGCGCATCGAGGAGTCGCCGGCGTTCGTCGAGCTCGTCGGTTCGGGGCGGCGCGCTCGGGTGCCCGTGCTCCAGGTGATCTCGCGGGCTCCCGGCCGGCTCGGCATCGCGATCCTGGTCTCGCTGCTCGGGGTGGGCGGGTTCTACTTCATGAACACCTTCCTCGTGAACTTCGGCTCGGGCGCGCGCGGCCTCGATCGCCAGCTCATGGTCAACGCGACGCTCATCGCCGCGGTCGTGCAGGTCGGCGTCACGCTGCTCTCGGGCCGGCTCGCCGAGCGCTTCGGTCCGGGCCGTGTGACGCTCTGGGGCGGACTCGCGACCGCCGTAGTCGCGTTCCCGGTGTTCTGGCTCGTGGACTCGCGGCAGCCGGTCGCCGCCGTGCTCGCGGTCTGCCTCGGTCTCGCCGCCGTGATCCTCGCCTACGGGGTCGCCGGTCCGGCGCTCACCATGCTCTTCCCGTCCGAACTCCGCTACTCGGGGGTGAGCCTCGGCTACAACCTCGCGGCCGTCGTCGGCGGTTTCCTGCCGCTGCTCGCGCAGGCGTCCCTGGGATGGTCGGGCAACGCCTCGTGGGGTCCGGCCCTGCTGTTCGCCGTCTTCGGTCTGGCCACGGCGCTCGGCGGAGCCCTCGCGCATCGCGTCATCGAACCGGCGTCCGATGCCGTCGACCCGAGCGGCATCCCCGAACCGGGGGAGCGATGACGCTCGTGGGCCGTCGCATCGCCGCGGTCGCCGCAGCGGGTGCGGTCGCACTGCTGCTCGCCGGCTGCGCCAGCCCCGAGCCCGAACCTCGGAAGCTGACCGCCTCGGAGGCCGGAACCCGCTATCTCAGCGCGGTCTGCCCGGTGAACCAGGCCTGGGATCGGGCCGACGTCGAACTCGACCGTCTCCGGCTCGTGCTCGCGCGCGGAACCGCCTCGGCGGGCAAGGCAGAGACCGCGCCGTTCTCCGAGGCCATGGGCGAAGTCGGCGCGGCGAGCACACGAGCCGCCGGGGAGCTCGGCTCGCCCGGCATCGTCTGGCCGAAGACCGCAGCTCCGACCATCGAGGCGGTGCGCGCCTCGCTCGCCGCCGATGCCGGGCAGGCGAAACGCGTGGCGAAGCTCGACGCCGCCGCGGCGATCGCCTACCGGTGGGATCCGGGCGATGCGGCGGAGAGCGACACCCGGGCACGCGCCGCCCTCGGCCTGACGGGCGAACCGCAGGCGGCCTGCGCGCAGTGGCGGGCCGAACAGCAGAAGTCGAAGTCGAAGCCGAAATCGAGCGGACCGGCGCCGAGCACCGACGCCCCGAAGGAGCAGCAGTGACGGAGCAGAGCAGAGCCACGGACGCCGAGCGCGGGCTCGCACAGCGCATCGAGCGAGCGGTGCGCCTCGCCGCCCGCGCCGGCAACCGGCTGCTCGCCGGCGGCCGGGCCGAGATCCGGATCGACGATCGCGTTCTCGTCGCCGCGCTCACGGGCGTGCTGACACGCATGGGGGTACGCGTCGGTGCTGGCTCCGATGCCGGTTCCGGTGCAGCGCGTCCCGACTTCGTGTTCGCCGACGGCGACGGCGTGGGCATCGCCGACACCGTCCGAGCATTCGCGCGAACCGACGACGCGGCGGCGGGCCTCCCCGTCACCGTGATCCCCGTTCCTCCCGGTTCATCGACTGCGGGTGTCGCAACCGACCCGCATCTGGCCGAGACGGTGCACGAGGCGCTCGGTGCCGACTGGCGCTCCGAAGCCCTGCGGCGCGATGTGCTCGCCCTCCACGGGCCCGAGGTCACTGCGGCGCTCGCCGTGCGCACCGGTCTGGCCCCCGAATCCGACGCCGAAGCACGCATCGCCTGGGCGGCGCTCGGCATGCCCGTCACTGCGGCACTCGCCGCGGAACTCGCCGAACGCCGCAGCATCGCGGGATTCCGGGTCGCCGTGAGTCTGGTGCTCGAACCCAAGACCAGCGCGCTCGCCCTGGCGCTGCAGCGGGCGGGTGCCGAGGTCGCCGTGTTCAGCGCCGCGAGCGAGACCGATCCTTCGGTGGCGCGGGCGCTCGCCGCGGGCGGCGTCCGGGTGTTCGCTCCGCAGACGCAGGTGCCCGGGCACGAGGCCGCTGCCGTCGACGCGGAGCACGCCGCCGGGGTGCTCGACTGGCGGCCGCAGCTGCTCGTCGACGACGGCTCCCACCTGATCCGGCTCGCCCACTCGGAACGACCCGAGGCGCTCTCGGGGCTGCGCGGATCCAGCGAGGAGACGACGAGCGGCGTGCGTCCGCTGCACGAGATGGCGGCGGCGGGCGAACTGCGCCTGCCCGTGATCGCCGTGAACGACGCGCGCACCAAGACCGACTTCGACAACCGCGTCGGCACGGGGCAGTCCTGCGTGCTCGCCGTCGCGGACCTGCTCGATCCGTGCGGTGCCCCGCCGCTCGCGTTCGAACGTACCCTCGTGCCCGTCGCGGGAACCTCCTGGGCGGTCGTGGGCTACGGACCGGTGGGCGAGGGCGTCGCGCGCTTCGCAGCGGCGCTCGGCGCGCACGTCACCGTGGTCGAGCGCGACGCCGTCCGTGCGCTCTCCGCGGTGCATGACGGCTTCGCGGCGGCGCCGCTCGCCGACGCCTGCGCCTCCGCCGACGTGGTGATCAGCGCGACCGGGGTGTGGCACACGCTCGACGGGGCCGCGCTCGCGGCGCTGCGCCCCGGCACCGCGGTCGCCGTCGCCGGAGGCGTCGACGACGAGCTCGGGCTCGACGAGCTCCGTGAAGCGGGCTGGACTGCACGGGAACTCGCATCGGGCATCGCCGAGTGGAGGGCACCCGGCAGGGATGCGGCAGAGCACGGGATCCTGATCCTCGCCGATGGCGGCGGCGTGAACTACACGGCGGGGGAGGGCAACCCCGTCGAGGTGATGGATCTCTCGTTCGCGACGCAGCTCGCGGCCCTCGACCGGCTCGCGAGCGCCGAGCTCGAGCCGGGCGTGCACGCGATCGACACCGCGGACGAGCTCCGGGTCGCCGCCGCGGCGCTCGCGGCGCGCGGAGACGGTGCGGACCCCGCACCCGCCTGCGCGCGACCGGGCGGTGCGGCCCAGCCGTGGCGCGTGCACCGGTACCGCTCCGCCGGCTGAATCGGGCGGACCCGCCGCAGGCCATACACTCGACACCGTGACTGCCGCCCCCGAGATCGTCGTCCACAGCGCTGACCTGGTGCTGCCCGTGACCAGCCCCCGCATCCGCGACGGAGCCGTCGCCGTGCGCGACGGCCGGATCCTGCACGTGGGCGACCGCCGCTGGGTGCTCGAGGCGCTGGCCGAACGCGGCGCGGCGTTCCGCGAGGAGCACTGGGACGGCGCGATCGCGCCGGGCCTCGTCAACGCGCACACGCACCTGCAGTACACCCGCATGACCGAGGTCGCCGAGCGGCACTACACCGGGTTCGACGACTGGGGCGACGCCTTCGACGTCGCCTACGAGGCCGGCGAGCACGACTGGGCCGCCGCCGCCGCCGACGGCGCGCGCATGTCGCTCGCCGCGGGCGTCACGGCCGCCGCCGACGTCGTCACCGACGAGCCCGCGCTCTCGGCGCTGCACGACGCGGGTATGCACGGGATCGCCTATTGGGAGGTCTACGGCGCCAGCAACGAGGACTGGACCCCGGAGGCCCGCGACGAGGTGCTCGAACGCATCCGCCGGATCCCGACGCCGCCCGGTGCGGGCGTCTCGCCGCACGCGCCCTACTCGCTCGACGTGCAGCCGCTGCTCGAACTGCCGGACCTCGTGCGCGAGGAGGGCCTTCGGCTCCACATCCACCTGGCGGAAGCGCACATGGAGCGCGAGCGCGGAACGGGATCCCCGGGGCACGAGACCTGGCCGGAGCTCGGCGCGGACAGCTTCCGCGCGCTGCGGTCGCGGGGGATCGGGGTGTCCTCGACCCAGTTCGTCGACCACCTCGGTGTGCTCGGGCCCGACTGCCACATCGCGCACGGCGTCTACGTGAGCGCCGCCGACCGCGCGCTGCTGCGGGCCCGCGGCACGAGCGTCGCGCTCTGCCCGCGCTCGAACGAGATCATCGGGCTCGACATGCCGCCGGTCGCGGACTACCTGCGCGAGGGCAACGCCGTCGCGGTGGGCACCGACTCGCTCTCGTCCTCGCCGTCGCTCGACCCGCTGGCCGATGTCGCGCTGCTCTACCGCGTCGCCCGGCAGCAGGGCTATGCGGAGCGCGATCTGCACCAGCGCCTCTTCTCCGCCGTCACCCTCGGCGGCGCGACCGCTCTGGGACTGCACGTCGGCAAGCGCCGCATCGGCCAGCTCGGTGTCGGGGCGCTCGCGGATCTCGCACTGTTCGACATCGATGCGCGGGATCCCGACGCCGCGCTCGCCCAGCTCGTCGAGGACGGCGCCGGTCGCTGCGCGCGCACCATCGTCGCCGGCGAGGAGCGCTACGCGGCGGCCTGATCGGGCCTTTCGGCGGCACCGTTCGACACGTGTGACGTTCCGTGACGCACCATGCTCGACCGGGCCGATCCGGCGAATAGAATGTTCGCTGGCCGAGTCTGCCTCGATCCGGCCCGGACCCCTCGAAGGAGCCCCATGAACCGCCCGTCGCGCTTCACCCGCATCTCCGCCGTCGTCGCGGCTTCCGCCGCGATCGTGCTCGGCCTGACCGCGTGCGCCGGCGGCGCCGACACCGGCGAGACGGTCACCCCGGGCAAGCTGACCATCGCCACGGGGGAGCCGGCCTACGCCCCCTGGGTGATCGACAACAAGCCGCAGAGCGGCAAGGGCTTCGAGGCCGCCGTCGCGTACGCCGTGGCCGAGAAGATGGGCTACGACAAGAAGGACGTCGTCTGGACCCGCACCAGCTTCGACGCCGCCATCGCGCCCGGCCCCAAGGACTTCGACCTGAACATCCAGCAGTTCTCGGTGAGCGAGGAGCGCAAGAAGGCCGTCGACTTCTCCTCGCCGTACTACACGACGACCCAGGCCGTGGTCGCCGCGGGCAAGACCGACGCCGCAAAGGCGAAGAGCATCGCCGACCTCAAGAACGCCGTGATCGGCGTCGCCTCGGGCACCACCTCGCTGAAGGTCGCCCAGCAGGAGATCGCTCCGAAGCAGGAGCTCAAGGTCTTCAACTCGGTCGACGACACCGTGCAGGCGCTCAAGAGCGGCCAGATCGATGCGATGGTCACCGATCTGCCCGGTGCGTTCTACGTGCGTGACGCGCAGCTCGACGGCGGCGTGATCGTCGGCCAGCTCCCCTCGGGCAGCGCCGGCGGCGACGAGTTCGCCTTCGCGCTGCCGAAGGGCTCGAAGCTCACGAAGCAGGTCAGCGACGCCGTGGACGCGCTCCGCAAGGACGGCGAGCTCGACAAGCTCGCCGCAGAGTGGATCGCCGACCAGGGCGCTCCCGTCCTGAAGTGATCCCGCTGCGACCCGAAGAGAATGGGGTGACCCGGTGAGCACCACCGAGGTGAGCTCGATCGAGCTGGAACGCCGCGCCTATCGCGCCGCCCGCGGCCGCCGCTCGGCGCTGATCAGCGTCGTGAGCACCCTGGTGTTCCTGGCCGCGGTGGTGCTCCTGCTCGTCAACAGCCCGGGCTGGGAGCAGGTCCGCGCATCGTTCTTCGATCTGCAGACCGCGATCGATGCCCTCCCCAAGGTGCTCGTCGGGCTCTGGCTCAACATCCAGGTGCTCTTCTTCGCCGTGATCGGCGTCGCGATCCTGAGCACCCTCGTCGCGATCGCGCGCACCCTGCGCGGACCGGTGTTCACGCCGCTGCGGCTGCTCGCCGCCGGCTACACCGATGTGTTCCGCGGGATCCCGGTGCTGCTCGTGCTGTACCTCATCGGTTTCGGGGTCCCCGGGCTCGGGCTCACCGGCCGCGTGCCGGTCCAGATCCTGGGCACCATCGCGCTGGTGCTCTGCTATTCGGCGTATGTGGCCGAGGTGCTGCGCGCGGGCATGGACGCCGTGCACCCGTCGCAGCGCCTCGCCGCCCGCTCGCTGGGGCTCAGCCACGGCAAGACCCTGCGCCTCGTGGTGCTGCCCCAGGCGGTGCGCAAGGTGACGCCCGCGCTCATGAACGACTTCGTGTCGCTCATGAAGGACGTCGGCCTGATCTCGGTGCTCGGCGCGGTCGATGCGATCCGCGCGGCGCAGATCGAGGTCGCCTCGGTCGCCAACTTCACCCCGTACGTGGTCGCCGGCCTGCTGTTCGTGATCCTGGCCTGGCCGTTCATCCGCCTCACCGACTGGATCTCGGCGCGGGCGCAGAAGCGCGAGCAGATCGGAGGCGTCGTATGAGCGCGGAACGAGCGACCCCGGTGCTGCGGGTCGAGGGCGTCGTCAAGCGCTTCGGCGAGCACCCCGTGCTGCGGGGGATCGACCTCGAGGTCGAGGCGCACGAGGTCGTCGTGCTCATCGGGGCCTCTGGATCGGGCAAGTCGACGCTGCTCAAGACCGTCAACCTGCTGGAGCAGATCGACGACGGCCGCATCTTCCTGGGCGACGAGGACATCACCGACCCGCGCGTCGACGCCGACCGGGTGCGTGCGCGCATCGGCGTCGTGTTCCAGCACTACAACCTGTTCCCGCACATGAACGTGCTCGACAACGTCACCCTCGCCGCGCGCCGGGTCTTCGGGATCCCACGGCCCGAGGCCGAGCGCGTCGGACTCGGCCTGCTCGAACGCATCGGGCTCGCCGCGAAGGCGAAGGAGTACCCGGATCGCCTCTCGGGCGGGCAGCAGCAGCGCGTCGCGATCGCCCGCGCGCTCGCGACCGATCCCGAGCTGCTCCTGCTCGACGAGATCACGAGCGCGCTCGACCCGCAGCTCGTCGGCGAGGTGCTCGACCTCGTGCGCGAGCTCAAGGCCGGGGGATCCACGATCGTGATGGCGACGCACGAGATGTCGTTCGCACGGCGCGTGGCCGATCGGGTGGTCTACCTGAAGGACGGCCGGATCATCGAGTCCGGGCCGCCCGAGCAGATCTTCGAGTCGCCCGAGCGCGAGGAGACCCGGGAGTTCCTCGCGCGGCTGCGCGAGCCCTTCGCCTGAGTCGCCCACGCGAAGGGTCTCACCGGCGTGGATCTCAGATCTGCGCCAGCAGGTCCTTCCAGTGCGCGCGCCAGGCCTCGATGCTGTCGGCGTCGGGCAGGCCGTTGTGCTCGACCGCGACGACCGACCGGCCTTCGTCCTTCGCGACGGCGGAGACCTCGACCACGCCCGATCCCTCGAGGTTCGCGCGCCAGAAGGTGCGCTTCTCGGTACGGGAGCGGCGGCGCCCGGTGGTGAGATGCCCGAGGTGGTGATCGATTCCGGCGACGACTCCGGCCCAGGATTCGATCGCGGCGTCGCGATCCATCTCGACCGTGCGGCTCGCGCTCACGCGGAAGGATCCGGTCGAGGACTGGCCGGGAACCCGGAGGCCCGCGTACTGCTCGAACGCGATGGCGGCGCCCTGGGCCCACCAGTCGGGGTTCTCGACGGACGTGGGGATCTTCTCCCGTGCGATCCGGGCGATCTCGGTGTGGCCGAGCGTCTTCGCGCCCGCCGACTCGAAGAGCGCGACCCAGTCCTCCCAGGGGATGCTGGTCGCGCGTTCGAGGGCGGGGACGTTGCCCGGGCGGGTGCTGTTGCCTGCGGATTCGGTCACGTTCGCTCCCTTCGCCGCGCACCCCGTGCGGGTGCGCCCTCGCACCGGCGCTGCCGACGGCGGAGATCCTCCGTCGATGTCGGTGCCTCCCGTTAGCATAGAACGACTCCCTCGGAGGACCGAGTGAACTCTCGTCCTCCGACCTATCTGAAAGCGATGTACCTGTGGCCGCCGCTTCGCGCCCTGATTCCGCCCTGCCCGATTCGACCGCTGAATCCGTTTCAGCCCCCTCCGCCGCGACCGATCCCACCCCGTTCGGGCCGCGTGAGCAGCTCGCCGTCTGGGTGCTGCTCGGTTCCGCCTTCGTCGTCATCCTGAACGAGACGATCATGGGCGTAGCGCTGCCGCGCCTCATGGACGCGCTGAGCATCAGCGCATCCGCCGGGCAGTGGCTCACCACCGCCTTCCTCCTGACCATGAGCGTGGTCATCCCGATCACGGGCATGCTGATCCAGCGCATCCGCACCCGCACGCTGTTCATCGCGGCGATGGGCTTCTTCACCCTCGGCACGGCGATCGCCGCCGCGGCGCCCGGCTTCGAGATGCTCCTCGTCGGTCGCGTGGTGCAGGCATGCGGCACGGCGATCATGATGCCGCTGCTGATGACCACGGTCATCACCGTGGTGCCCGAGGCCAGCCGCGGCCGGCTCATGGGGCGCATCTCGATCGTCATCTCGGTCGCACCCGCGCTCGGCCCGACCATCTCCGGCGTCATCCTCGAGCACTTCGAGTGGCGCTGGCTGTTCATCCTCGTGCTGCCGATCTCGCTCGCGGCGCTCATCATCGGCGCGCTCCGCATGCCGAACGTGGGCGAACCCCGCAGGGCTCCCATCGACGCGCTCTCGGTGCTGCTCTCGCTCCTCGGCTTCGGCGGGCTCGTCTACGGGCTCAGCGCAGTCGGCGAGCTGGCGAGCGGCGGCTCCTCCATGCCGCCGTGGATCCCGGTCGTCATCGGCGCCGTCTCGCTCGTGTGGTTCGTGCTCCGACAGCTCAGCCTCCAGCGGCAGGAGCGCGCGCTGCTCGATCTGCGCACGTTCCGCTCGCGGCCGTTCGCGTTCTCGGTACTGCTGTTCGCCTGCGCGTCGCTCGCGCTGTTCGGCAGCCTGATCCTGCTGCCCATCTTCGTGCAGCGGGTGCTGGGCCTCTCGGTGTTCGAAGCGGGGCTCTCGCTCCTGCCGGGCGGACTCGTCATGGGCCTGCTCGGCCCGATCGTCGGCCGGCTCGTCGACCGTCGCGGTGCCCGTCCGGTCCTCATTCCGGGTACGATCATCACTGCGATCGGCCTGTGGGGCATGGGGCTCTTCGGCGTCGGCACGCCGCTGTGGTTCGTCATCCTGACCCACGTGGTCATGAGCGTCGGCCTCGCAGCCACGTTCACGCCGCTGTTCACGGTCTCGCTCGGATCGCTGCCGCACCAGCTCGCCTCGTACGGCAGCGCGATGATCGGCACCGTGCAGCAGGTCGCGGGCGCGGCGGGTACCGCGCTCTTCGTGACGCTCATGACCCTGGTGTCGGTCGCGCACGCGGAATCCCCGACCTCGGTCGGCGCTGCCGCGCTCGCGTCGGGCACGCACGTCGCGTTCCTCGTCGGCGGGGCCGTCGCGACGCTCGGCATCGTGGTGGCGTTGTTCGTGCGCGACCCCGCGCCGCAGGCGCAGCAGGTCCCGGTCGGGCACTGACCGGCGTCGCTACTGCGCCAACGCGGAACCCCGTCGGCTCTGGCCGGCGGGGTTCCGCGCGTTCACGGGTCTCGGGAGCTGCTGCGCCGCCTGCGCCGCCTGCGCCGGGCGCTCATGCGGTGTGCTCGCGGGGTCTGTGGGTTCTGCGGGTTCCCCGGGTTCCGCGGGTCATGGGCGCCGGCTGCACAGCTGAGCCGTTCGCTCAGCGATGCCAGTTGCGCGGTTGTACCGGTTGTTCGGCTGTGCCGGGCGTTCGGCTGGGCCGGTTGCGCTGCCGTGCCGGTTGAGTGGTTGTGCCGGTTGAGTGGTTGTGCAGGTTGTTCGGCTGTGCAGGTTGTGCCGGTTGCGCGGCAGTGCTGGTTACGCTGCCGTGCCGTTCGCTCAGCCGGATCTGAACGCTCAGCCGGATCGAAGTCCTCGAATCGGTCCGGCTGGGCGCTCGGATCCGGCTGAGTGCCCGGACCCGGCTGAACGCCCGGACCCTGCGGGACACCCGGACCCTGCGGGGTGTGCCCGTCGCCCTCCGCAGGCCGGACTGTCCCCGCTCGAGATCCTGCCGAGTGAACGCGTGTACATGAAAAGCGGTCCTATTTCATGTACACGCGTTCACTCGACGAACCGGGAGGGCGCCGGGCGGGCGCCGGGAGGACAGGGGCGGGCACGAGCCGGATGAGAGCCGGGGAAGGGCCAGAGGGGCCGAGCCCCCGGGCCCGTGAACTGCGGGCTACGCCAGCGACTCGACCGTGCGACGGAGCGCCTCGGCGAGCTGGCGCACCGCCGGGGGAGGCCCGCTCGCGGGGCCCTTCGCCGCCAGCAGGATCTCCCGTGCGAAGCGCGGATCGTCGAGCGGCCGGAGCGCGACCCCGGCCGGCGGATGCGCGGCCGCCAGCTTCGGCACGAGGCCGACGCCGAGACCCGCCGCCACCATGCCGAGCACGACCGAGTAGTCGTCGGTGCGCAGCGCCACCTCGGCGGTGTGCCCGTCGGCCGTGAAGAGATCGCGCACGATGTCGTCGATGGTGTCGCCCGGCGTCGCGCCGAAGACCCAGGCCTCCTCATGGAGCGAACGCAGCGCCGGCAGGTCGATGCTGTCGTGCTGCGCAGCGGGGTGATGCTCGGGAACCGCGAGCAGCAGCGGGTCGCGGAGGATGCGCGTCGTATGCACCTCGGAACGGAACGGCAGCCCGTAGCCGCTCGCCGTATAGACGAGCGCCGCGTCGATCGTGTTCTGGTTCACCTGCTCGACCAGCGGGGCGACCTCGGTGAGCACCGCATCGAGGTCGATGCCGAGCTCGGTGAGCCGCGCCGCGATCCCGGGCAGCAGGTGCGCGGCCGCGGTCGGGAAGGTCCCGAAGCGCAGCCGGGTCCGGCCGAGCTGGGCGAGTTCGCGCACGTCGGTCAGGGCGCGATCGGAGAGCGCGAGGATCTCGGATCCGCGCTCGAGCATGAGCGAGCCGGCCGCCGTGAGCGTGCTGCCGCGGGTGCTGCGCGACGTGAGAGCCGTGCCGACGAGGTTGTCGAGGTTGCGCAGGTGGTAGTCGACGGTGGGTTGGCTCCAGCCGAGCCGCACGGCCGCCCGCGAGACGGAGCCCTCCGCCGCGACCGCGGACAGGGCCTGCAGCTGTCTGAGGTCGATCATGCGTGCCCCGCATTCTTTGGACGCTGACGGAGGAGATCCCCGTCCTTGCTCCAGAGTGTATATGGTTCGACTGAGCGGATTCCGGGGTTCCGCCGCCGCTCGAGCGGGAGCAGAGTTGAGAGATGCTGCGCAACGACGACATCACTCCCGCACCCACCTCCGCCTCCCGCGTCGAGACCGGTGCGAGCGAGCACCCGATCCGGGCGATCGCCCGGCTCGAGCGACAGCAGCACGCCCCCTACGTCGAGGCGGTGCAGCAGCACGCCGACGCCGCCCCGCTGCACGTCATGGTCCCCGGCCACGGATGCGACCCCGTCGCGGGCGGTTCCCACCTCGCCGACATCTTCGGTGCCCGCACGGTCGAGCTCGACGTCCCGCTGATGCTCGACGGGATCGACCTCGGTCCCGGATCCCCGCTCGAGCAGGCCCGTGCGCTCGCGGCCGAGGCGTGGGGCGCGAAGACCACCTGGTTCATGACCAACGGCGCCTCGCAGGCGAACCGCACCGCGGCGCTCGCGGTGCGCGGACTCGGCGAGCGGGTGCTCGTGCAGCGCAGTTCGCACTCGAGCTTCAGCGACGGCGTGCTGCTCGGCGGGCTGATCCCGTCGTTCGTCGCCCCCAACGTCGACCACGAGAACGGCATCGCGCACGGCCTCACTCCCGAATCGCTCGAGACGGCGCTGCGCGAGGAGGCCGAGGCCGGCCGCGAGGTGTCGAGCGTCTACGTCGTCTCGCCGAGCTACTTCGGATCGACCGCCGACGTCGCGGGTCTGGCCCGCGTCGCGCACGAGGCCGGTGCCGCCCTCATCGTCGACGGCGCGTGGGGCGCCCACTTCGGTTTCCACGAGGACCTGCCGGATTCCCCGGCCCGCCTCGGTGCCGACCTCGTGATCTCGAGCACGCACAAGCTCGCCGGATCCTTCACCCAGTCCGCCATGCTGCACCTGGGCGATACCGAGTTCGCGGAGCGGCTCGAACCGCTCGTGGCTCGCGCTTACACGATGACCTCCTCGACCTCCGCGAGCGCCCTCCTGATGGGCTCGCTCGACGCGTCCCGGCACGCGCTCGTGCAGGGGCACGACGAGATCACCCGCGCGGTCGCGGCCTCCGAGGACTTCCGCAGCCGCCTGCGCGCTGACGGCCGCTTCTCGGTCGTCAGCGACGACTTCGGCGACTTCGGCGACATCGTGGCGATCGATCCGCTGCGCGTCCCGATCGATGTCTCGCTGCTGGGCCAGAGCGGTCACTGGGTGCGCAACCGACTCATCGACGACCACGGCGTCTACTTCGAGATGTCGACGGCGACGGTGATCGTCGCGGTGATCGGCGCCCGCGCCGGGCTCGACGTGGACCGCCTCATGAGCTCCCTCGACGCCGTCGCGCGCGAAGCCGAGGCGCTGCGCGCCGCGGGGGAGACCGCCGCGGTCGAGGCCTTCCCGCCGCTGCCCGAAGCGGGCACCCTGCGCATGCTGCCCCGCGCGGCGTTCTTCGGCGAGAGCGAGATCGTCTCCGCGGAGGACGCGGTCGGTCGCGTCTCGGCCGACACGCTCGCCGCCTACCCGCCCGGGATCCCGAACCTGGTGCCGGGCGAGGAGATCACGCCCGAGACCGTCGCGTTCCTGCAGGCCGTCGCGACCTCGCCGACCGGCTACGTGCGCGGTGCGGCCGATCCCGAAGTGCGAACCTTCCGCGTGGTGCGGGATCCGCTGACCGCCGCTCAGTCCTAGTGCCGTTCCGGGGCTGCTGAGCGCGGTCCCGGGAACCGAGGAAGGCGGTGCGATCCACCCGGATCGCACCGCCTTCGCGTTCGCGGTTGACTTCCGGGCCCGGAATTGCGAGTTTGGAGGCATGTCCGCCGGCCTGCATCGCCTGATCGTCTCGGTGTCGAGCATCGATGCCGCGCTCGCGCTCTATCGCGGAGTGCTTGGGCTCCGACTCACGGGTCGCTCCGGTGAGCTGGCCTGGCTGCGCACCGACGACGGCACGGAGCTGATGCTGCACGAGCGCCCCGCCGAGGCCTCCGACGCTGCGGTCGCCATCGCCTTCGCGGTCGAAGACCTTGAGGGGACGGTCGCGCGCTGGGAAGCGGCCGGCGGTACGGTGCTCGACGCCCCGATCACGCAGCCGTGGGGTGAGCGCATGGCGGTGGTGCGCGATGCGGACGGGCACATCGTGTGCCTGAACGCTCGCGATGCGGGAGATACTTCGGACTAGGCCTCGGTGAACTCAGGCCGGCGCTTCTCGACGAACGCCGCGGTGCCCTCGAGCATGTCGGGGGTGCCGAAACGCGCGACGAAGGCTTCGCGCTCGATCGCGAGCCCGGCATCGGTCGGGTGCGCCTGCGCGGCACGGACGGTGCGCTTCGCCGCGGCGACGGCGGTCGGGGACTGCCGGGCCGCGAGCGCGATGATCTCGCGGGCGGCCGCGAGCAGCGCGTCCTGATCCTCGAGCACGCGGGAGACCAGGCCGAGGCGCTCGGCCTCCGCGGCGGAGATGCGCCGGCCGGTCAGGATGAGCTCGCGCGCTGCGGCGATGCCGACGTACTGCTGCAGGCGGACGCATCCGCCGAAGCCGGGGATGAGGCCGAGCGCGACCTCGGGCTGCCCGAACGCCGCGTTCTCGGAGGCGAGGATCACGTCGCAGGCCATGGCGAGCTCGCACCCGCCGCCCAGGGCGAAGCCGTTGACGGCGGCGACCACGGGCACGGGCAGCGTCTCGAGCCAGCTCGTGAGTTCCTGCGCCTCGGCGGTGTAGGCGTCGGCCTGCTCGGCGGTCATCTCGCGCATCCGCGCGATGTCGGCACCCGCGACGAAGGCCTTCGGGCCCGCGCCGGTGATGACGACGCCGCGGATCGACCAGTCGGGATCCGCGCCCGATCCGACGCTGTCGCGCAGTGCGCCGACGACCTCGCGCAGCTCGGCGATCACCTCGGGGGAGAGCGCGTTCAGCACCTCCGGACGGGTGATGGTGATCGTGAGGATCGCCTCGCGCACGTCGAGCGCGAGCGTGCGGCGGTCGAGGGAGGCGAGGCGATCCGCGACGGTCATCGCTTCGGCTTCTCGAAGAGGTTGCCGACCAGGGTCGAGGTGATCAGCACGACGGCGAGCAGCACGACGCCGACGATCAGGATCGGGACGACCTGCAGCGGCTCGCCCGCGTGGGAGAAGTTGTCGTGCGCCTCGTCGCCATGGGCGAACGCCGGGACCGCGACGAATACGGACATGAGCGCGGTGGTCACCGCGGCTGCGATGCGGGTACGGATCTTCACTTCGGTCTCCTCGCAGGATCGGTGCGGCTGCCGCCGCGGACCCCTCTATTCTGCCGCTCCTGAGCGTTTCCCGCGAACCGGCGCCACGACCCCCGCAGGAAGCAGCGGCCGCACGGCGATCCCGCAGCCCGGACGCGGCCCCGGATCGTTAGCATCGACAGCATGACCACTGATCAGACCGCTCCGCGCCCGAACCGTCCGCAGACCGAGATCGACCGGATCGCCGAGCGCTGGGTCGACGATGTCGTCGCCCTCGACCCGATCACCGGCACGTATCTCGGGCGGTCCGAATCCAACCGCCTGCTGCCCGACTTCTCGCCCGCGGGAGCGGACGCGGTCGCCGCGGCGCAGCGCGCCGTCCTCGCCGCGGTGGAGGCCGAGACCCCGGTCGACGCGGTCGATGCGGTGACCCGCGCCGACCTGGCATCCGAGCTGCGGCTCTCGCTCGCCCAGCACGACGCCGGCGAGGCCCTGCGCGACCTCAACGTCATCGAGTCGCCGGCGCAGCAGGTGCGCGACAGCTTCGATCTGATGCCGAGCGAGAGCGAGTCCGACTGGGCCGATCTCGCCGAGCGCATGCGCGCGGTTCCCGCGGCGCTCGCCGGCTACCGCGAATCGCTCGACCTCGGCGCCGAACGCGGGCTCGTCCCCGCCCGGCGCCAGGTGCTCGAGGTCGCGGCGCAGCTGCGCCGCACCGCGGGCGTCGGGAGATCCGCCGAGGGGTTCTTCCAGGCGATCGCCGTCCGCGGTGCCGCTGCCGGCGACGCGGTGCCGACGTCGCTCGCGCAGGAGCTCTCGGAGGCGGCGTCGCTCGCCGGTAGCGCGTACGCCGACCTCGCCGACGCGCTCGAGCAGGACCTGGCCCCGCGCGCGACCGAGACCGACGGCTTCGGGCGCGAGCGGTACGCGCTCGCCTCCGAGCGCTTCGTCGGGGCATCGGTGGATCTCGACGAGACCTACGAGTGGGGCATCGAGGAGCTCGCACGCATGCGCGACGAGCAGGAGCGCATCGCCGCCGAGATCGTCGGAGGCTCGGTGCGTCCCGGGATCGTCGCCGACGCGATCGCGAAGCTCGACGCCGACCCTTCGCGCAAGCTCCACGGCACCGACGCGCTGCAGCGGTGGATGCAGGAGACCAGCGACCGCGCCGTCGCCGAGCTCGGCGCGACGCACTTCGACATCCCCGCCGAGATCCGGACCCTCGAGTGCCGCATCGCGCCCACGCAGGAGGGCGGCATCTATTACACCGGCCCCAGCGACGATCTCTCGCGGCCCGGCCGCATGTGGTGGTCCGTGCCCGAGGGCGTCACCGAGTTCGACACCTGGCGCGAGCTGACCACCGTCTACCACGAGGGAGTTCCCGGACACCACCTGCAGATCGCGCAGGCGGTCGTGAACCGCGGCCTGCTGAACGGCTGGCGGCGTCAGCTCGCGGGCACCTCCGGCCACGCCGAGGGGTGGGCGCTCTACGCCGAGCGTCTCATGGAACAGCTCGGCTATCTCGATGATCCCGCCGATCGGTTCGGCATGCTCGACGGGCAGCGCATGCGCGCCGCCCGCGTGGTGCTCGACATCGGCGTCCACCTCGGCAAGCAGCGGCCCGACGGGAACGGCGCCTGGACCACGGAGTACGCGTTCGAGTTCATGGGCGGGAACGTCAACATGAACGACGGATTCGTGAAGTTCGAGGTGAACCGCTACCTCGGCTGGGCGGGCCAGGCCCCGTCCTACAAGATCGGTCAGCGCATCTGGGAGGAGCAGCGCGACGAGTACGCGGCACGGGCGCGCGAGGCCGGCCGAGAGTTCGACATCCGCGATTTCCATCGGGACGCGCTCGAGCTCGGTGTGATCCGCCTCGACACCATGCAGCGCACGCTCCGCGGCGAGCTGTGAGCGAGGCTTCGGCCCTGCCCTGCCCCTGCGGGCGGGGCACGAGGTACGCCGAGTGCTGCGAACCGTTGCACGCGGGGGAGCCGGCGCCGACCGCGGAGCGGCTGATGCGGTCCCGCTACAGCGCCTTCGCGCTCGGACTGGTGGCGTACCTGCTCGATTCCTGGCACCCGAGCACGCGCCCGGCGTCGCTGGAACTCGATCCCGAGGTGCAGTGGCGCCGGCTGCTCGTCGAGACGACCGAGCGCGGCGGTCCCTTCGACCGCGAGGGCCTCGTCGTCTTCACCGCGATCGGGCGGACGTCCGAGGGGCGCTTCGAGCAGCGCGAGCGCAGCCGGTTCCGTAAGGATCGTGACGGGCTCGCCGCGACGGCCCCGGAGCGCTGGCGCTACGTCGACGGGGATCCGCTGTAGGGCGGGACTGAATCGTCATCCTGCGCGACGGAGGAGTCGCGGGACCCTGCGACTCGCACGCTCGCGCAGGATGACGATGGGGCGGGCCGTTACAGCCCGCTGGGGCGCTGGGCGCGGCGCGATCCCTGCTGGCGCTGACGCGGTGCGGGGGCCTGGCCACCGCCGGTGCTGGTCGAGTAGACCGAGGTGGAACTGCCCTGGCGCGATGCGCCCGAACCGCCACCGTTGGATGCGCCCGATCCACCGCGTCCGCGGCCGCCGTTGCCGCCGCGACGGCCGCGCGATCCCGCGCCGCCCTCGCTCGATCCCGCGCCCGAACGCCCGTTCGCGGCACCGGCGGCGCCGGTCCCGCCCTCGGCGCCGGCACCGCGTCCGCGGCCGCCGCGCGAGCGCTTGCGCTTCGCGTTGGCGCCCTGGGACTTGCCCTCGCCCGACGGGGCGTGACCGGCGGCGCGCTGCTGCTCCGCCTGCGCGGCGGCACGGCGACGCTCGGTCTCCTTCGGGTCGATGCGCGGGGCGACCTCGCCGATGAGCGACAGCACCTCGGGATCGATGTTCGACGCCATCGGGTTCACCGGCTTCGGGGTCACCCGGATCTTGGCCGCGCGCATGATCTGGCGCATCTCGCCCCGCTGCTCGGGCAGCACGAGGGTGACGACGTCGCCCTCGTTGCCGGCGCGCGCGGTGCGACCGGAACGGTGCAGGTACGCCTTGTGCTCGACGGGCGGGTCGACGTGGACGACGAGCTCCACGCCGTCGACGTGCACGCCGCGCGCCGCGACGTCGGTCGCGACGAGGACCTTGGCCGCGCCGCTCACGAACTCGGCGAGGTTGCGGTCACGGGCGTTCTGCGACAGGTTGCCCTGCAGCTCGACGGCGGGGATGCCACGAGCGGTGAGCTGCTTCGCGAGCTTCTTCGCCTGGTGCTTCATCCGCGTGAAGAAGATGCGTCGCGCCGTGCCCGAGGCCAGGGCCTCGATGAGTGCTTCCTTCTGGTCCTTGCCGGCGACCTCGAACACGTGGTGCGTGAGCTGGGGCACGGGGGACTCCGCCGCGTCGACCGAGTGCAGGATCGGATCGTGGAGGTACCTCTTCACGATGTTGTCGACCCCGTTGTCGAGGGTCGCGCTGAAGAGCAGACGCTGCCCCTGCTTGGGGGTCTTGTTGAGGATCCGCGTGACGACGGGCAGGAAGCCCATGTCGGCCATGTGGTCGGCCTCGTCGAGCACCGTGATCTCGACGCCGCCGAGATCGACGAGGCCCTGCTTCATGAGGTCGTCGAGGCGGCCGGGGGCGGCCACGACGATGTCGACGCCGGCCTCCAGCGCGGCCTCCTGGCGCCGCTGGGGGATCCCGCCGAAGATCGTGGTGACCTTGACGCCAACGGGGTCGGCGAGCATCTTGACGGTCTCGGCGATCTGGGTGACGAGCTCGCGGGTGGGGGCGAGCACGATGGCGCGCGGCCGGCTCGGCTTGCGCTTCTTGGCGGCGTCATCGGCGAGGTTCGCGACGAGCGGGATGCCGAACGCGATGGTCTTGCCCGAACCCGTGCGGCCGCGGCCGAGCACGTCGCGGCCGGCGAGCGTGTCGGGGAGCGTGTCGCGCTGGATGGGGAAGGGGCTGGTCTTGCCGTTCTTGTCGAGGGCGTGCGCGATGGGTGCGGGCACGCCAAGGTCGATGAACGAGGGCGTGGTCTGGTCGGTGGTCACGTGAGCGAGTGCTGCTTTCGTGTCGGTCCGGCGCGCGTCCGCAGGATCCGCTGTGGGATCGAGTCGCTGGGCGTGGCCGAGTCGGCGAGTGCGCGGGTTCGCGCATCCGTTCGCCGCGGAAGAGTCGGTCGGCCCTGGCGCATTCGCGATGCGCGAGCTCTGAAATTCAGCGACGTGGGGCCCGCCGACGCTGGGATCGGCGCGACCTCTCGGTCCAGTCTAGCGGACGTGCCCGGGAGCGGCCCGTGGGTCGTTCCCGGGCACCGGCTCAGCTCGTGAGCTTGCCCAGCAGGTCGGCACCCGGGTCGGTCGTGGATCCGGCACCGGAACCGCGCGTGACGGATCCTGCCGCATCGCCGCGGGATCCGTTCGCCACCGCGCGCTGCGAGGCCACGACCGCGTCCTCGATGACGGACTCGCCGCGCTCGAGCGCCTGGATGTTGCGCGCGCGCAGGGCACGGCCCGCGCGATCCGCCTCGACGATGGCTGCGCACTGCGCCTTCACCGAATCGATCACGGCCCAGATCGTCTCCTCGGTGATGACGGGCATCTGGGAGGCGTTCGCGACCGTCTCGACCGACTTCGCGGTCTCGGCGAACGCGCCCTGGATGAGCTTGTTGGTGCCCTCCTGGATCGAGGCGCCCATCTCGGCGCCCTCGCGGGCGAACGCCGCCTGCTGCCAGAGGGCGAGCGACTGACGTGCGGAGGGGAGGCCCATGGTGCGGAACGTCGCGAGGCGGCGGCGCAGCGCGAAGGTCGTGACGACGAGGTTGCGGGTCGCGGGGGCGTGCGCGAAGCCGAGGAAGAACTGCGAGCGCCAGTCGGCCCAGGTCTTCTCGGTCTCCGAGAGCACGAGGGAGAGGTTGCTCTGGATCTCGCGCAGCTCGCTCACCGAGATGACCTTGCCCTGGTAGGTCGTCGACTCGGTGCCGGCGGTCTCGGCCATCCGCAGCGCGGTGTCGGCCTCGTCGAACTCGGTGCGGAGCACCTCGATGACCTGTTCGAGCGCGGCGAGCACGGCGACGACGTCGTCCATGTGCTCGAGCGTCTGGGCGTGGAGCAGCTGACCGCGGGCGATGTTGTCGGCGAGCGCGTTCTCCATCTCCTGCAGCTTGAGCTCGGCGAGGTCGATCTTGTCGGAGATCGGCTTCGACTCGCGGATCATGGTGCTCAGGGTGTACTTGCCCTTCTTGAACCAGCCGACGATCGCGTTCGCCGCGTCCTCGAGCTTCTGCGAGCGCCACTTCTTCTCGAAGCCGTCCATGGTGCGGAGCATGTCGTTGACGATGGCATCGGCCTCGGGCACGCGGATGTTCCGCTGGGCGTCGAGCAGCTGCACGGAGGCGCTGTTCAGCTTCTGCATGACCGGCCCGCCGAAGGTGACGATCTGGTTCACGTCGGCGACGAACTTCTGCGCGAGCGCCGGTGCGCCGCGCTGCAGGTCGGCGAGCTGCTGCTCGGTGAGCAGGCTGCGGAACTTGAACACCGCGTCGGCGGGCGTCTTCGCCGCGGACTCGATGTCGCTCGCGGGCGCCTCGGCGACGGCGGCCTCGAGGGCGGAGCCGGGGACCTCGGCGGCGCGGGTGTCGGCGGGTTCGAGCAGCTGCGCGAAGTCGACGGAGATGGTGGGTTCGGTGCCGGTGGGATCGGTCATGTCGGGTCCTTAGCTCTGCGGGTTGCTCGGGTCGCGATCGCTGTACACGTCGGACAGCTTCGCATCGTTGACGGCCTTGATGAGGGAGTCGAGGGCGACCTTGAATTCGAGGTCCCGCGACTCGTTGACCTGCCGGATGTTCTCGACGGCCTGCTGGTCGACGGAATCGACGGCGCGCTGCACCTCGGTCAGCCGGCCCTGGGGGTTGCTCCAGTACTGGGGGTTGCGCTGCACATCGCCGTAGTAGTCGTCGGCGAGTGCCTTCAGAAGCTTGGAGAGGGTGTCGCGGTACTGGACGAGCAGCAGCCGGAGCTGCTGATCCGTTCCGCGGCTGCGCACCCGGACGAACAGCTCGGAAAGATGCTCGGACAGCCCGCTCAGACGGGGACCGAGCTCGGGGTAGGCCCCGGCCAGGCGGCGGAGCTCGTCGATCGCATCGCGGACGAACTCGCCGTTCTCACCGTGCAGGGCGGCTTCGAGCTGCTTCTCGAGCGCGCGCGAGGCTCCGACCGCGCGCTTCGCATTACGGGAGCGGCGGATCAGCAATGTCGTGACCGCCGCGCCGACCGCCACGAGGATCAGGACTCCGGCACCCACGATCCAGGGGGCACCGCCATCGCCCTGGCCGCCGGAGGGCGCGGGGCCTGCGGAGACGAGCGTGCTCGCGATGTTGGCGACGGCCTCGCCGCCGTCGGGCAGATTCTGCGAGTTCAGCTCGGTCGCGATCCTGTTCGCGTCCCCGTTCGAGGCGACTCCGAAGCGGTCCTTCGCCCGGTCCTCGATGACGACGACCGTCTGGGCGCCGGTCGCTGCCTTGAACTGGGTCGCGACCGTTCCGGAGGAGACGCTCTGGGCCTGATCCGGGGCGGGGATCACCAGGACCCGTGCGCCGCTCGGCAGCACCGAGGCCAGCGCGTCCGGGTTCGAGATCGAGGCGCCGTCGACCAGGCAGACGGCACGGTCGCCGCAGACCTGGATGATCTGTTCGATTGTGCTCACCGTGACCGCCTAGAAGTTGTTCATCACCGACTGGAAGGTCTCGGTGATCTTCGTCGGGTCGCTCGCGTCGAACACCTGTCCGCCGGAGGCCTTCGCGAGCCGTTCGAGCGAGGACTTGTCCGCTGCGCTCGAGTAGGCGATGGCGAAGATCCGCACCGGCTTGCGGTTGCCGCCCTCCTTCTGATCCGCGTTGATGCGCTGGATCAGGGAGTTCAGCGTGGTGCTCGAATCGGTGTCCTCGCCGTCGGAGAGCACGACGATCGCGTTGATCCGGCCCTCTTCGGCGTGCTGCTTCATGTAGTCGTAGGCCGACGACAGGGCGTCGTACAGGGGAGTGCCCGCGCGCTGGCTGTTCGCGAGGTCCTCGATCTCGTTCTTCAGGCCCTCCTTGTCACCGCCGAGCGGGCCGAACGGGCGCACGACGGCGACGCCGGGCACGTTCTTCCCGTCGATCTTGGACTGGAGGCCGGTGGTGAACGCCCAGACACCGATCTCGTCGGTGGGGCGCACCTGGCCGAGCGTCGTGGTCGAGCCGGCGAGCGCGCCGTCGAGGCGGGTCTTGCCGCCGCCGATGCCCTCGTCCATCGAGCCCGAGATATCGATCAGCTGCAGGATCGCCGACGGCTTGCGGATCGCGGTCCACTGGTCGAGCGCGGCCGAGACGACCTCGGGCGAGGGCTGGGGGAGCGCGACCGTCGGGCGCTTCGGGTCGATGCCGACCTTGTCGTTCAGGTACTGGCTGACGTCGACCGAATCGTCGAGCGGACGGAAGCCGTACTTCGGCAGCAGCTTCTGCGCTTCGGGCGTGTGCAAGAACTTCACGAACGCCTGCGACGCGCTCTTCTGCTCGGGCGTCACCCAGGCGGCGTTCAGCACGACCGCCGGATTGTCGCTCCACATCGATCCCTCGGCGGGGTACACCGCGACGAGCTTCTCGGACGGCGGCGTGAGGGTCTCGCCGGGCTGGACGGTGTGCGAGTCGGGGTTGCCGATGTTGTAGTTGTAGAGCGAGGTCTCCTCCAGCGCGATCGCGCTGACGTAGGAGGAGCCCTTGCCGGATGTCTTGTCGGCGAGGTTCTGCAGCACCTTGCCCGTGGTGTCGCCGTAGTGGATCGCGCCCGATTCGAAGGCCTTGTTGAACGCTTCCGCCTTCTGCACGTCGCCCGTGGTCAGATCCTTCGCCTTGCCCGCGGCCGCGTAGCTCTGCATCAGGAGCATCGAGAGGCCGGTGGTCGAGGTGTTGGGGTTGGTCTTCGCGATCTTGAAGGAGCCCCAGATCGACTTGCCGAGCGCACCCCAGCCCTCGGGGTTCTCGATGAGCCCCTTGATCTGGGCGATGCTCACGGGCTTGGCCGGGTAGCCGAGCGCGCGCGCCATCGACTCGGGGACCCCGAACACGACGGGGGTCTTCGCGAAGCTCTCGGCGCCCGCCACGACCTGCTCGCCCGAGATGGAGGCGACCCGGTCGGTCCAGACGGTCGATGCGGGGGACCAGACGCTCGGAGCGGTGTCGGCGCCGAGCTTCCACTCCTTCGTCGAGTCCGAGAGATACTGCGCGGCCTTGCCGGAGGCGACGTTGACGGGGCGCACGGTGGCGCACGTCTTGAGCCCCTGGTGCTCGGACGATTTCTTGAACTGCTCGCCGAGGGCCTCCATGAGGTTGACCTTCTCGGACGAGGTGGCGACCACCACGGGGGTGCATCCGTCGTCGGCGCCGCCGGCGGTGTTCGATCCGGTACTGGCCACGCTGCAGCCCGCGAGGGCGATCATCAGCGCGGCGCCGAGCGCCAGGGCCGCCGTGGACCGGCGTCTGTGGAGAGTGTCGAGCATCGTCGTTGGCACCTTCGGGCTTCGCGTCCTGGGGTCGGGCGTGACCTGAACTGCTTCCAGTCTTGCATGCTGGCGCGCCCGCGCGCGCGACGCGTTCGCGCAGCGCGTGCGCGGAAGGTTCGACCGGGACGCGGGAACGGCGATACCGGACGGGTATCGGCGGAGCGATCCGCTCTGGCATGATTCCCACATGACACGCATCCGCATCCGCGAATTCCACGACGACGACCTCGACGGGGTCGTGCGCCTCTGGTGGGAGGTGCGCTCGACCGTCGACCAGCCGGTCTACTCGCTCGCGGAGGTCACGGCGTCCTGCCGCGAGGACCACGCGGTGGTTGCGGTGCGCGGCGACCGGATCGTGGCGGCCGCCGTCGGTCGGGCCGCCCACGCCCAGGGCTGGGTCGTCTTCTTCGGGATCTCCGAGGACGCCCGTTCCGAGAATGTGTCGGGAGCACTGCTCGACGCGCTCGAGCGCAAGATGGCGCCGCTCGGCCTGTCCACCCTCTCGGTGCTCATGCCCGAGGGCGGGCGGCTGGGGCTGCTCACCTCGAACGGCTTCCAGCTGCGCTACGGGCTGCGCTATCTGGAGCGGCAGATGCCGGTGCAGCGCCGCGAGCTCGACCTGCTGAAGGACGTCGGCGGACGCGTGCTGCCGCGCCACCTCTGGGAGAACGTGGCCGGCATGCGGCACGAGAAGCAGCTGCTCGAGGAACGCCTCGTGGCGCCCCTCGCCGAACCCGACCTCGCCGATCGCTACGGGGTCGTCCCGCCGCACGCGGTGATGCTGTTCGGGCCTCCCGGAACGGGCAAGACCACCTTCGCGAAGGCGGTCGCCTCCCGCCTCGACTGGCCCTTCGTCGAAGTCTTCCCGTCGCGTCTCGGCGACGCCGGCAGCGGGATGGCGGCGTCGCTGCGCAACGTCTTCGAACGGATCGAGCAGCTGGAGCACGCGGTCGTGTTCATCGACGAGGTCGAGGAGATCGCGTCGCAGCGCCGAGGCGACCCGCCGTCTCCGACGCAGGGCGTCACGAACGAGCTGCTCAAGATCGTCGCCGATTTCCGGGACCGCGAGGGCCAGCTGCTCATCTGCGCGACCAACTTCGTCCGGGCGCTCGACGCCGCGTTCCTGCGCCACGGCCGATTCGACTACGTGCTGCCGATCGGGCTTCCCGACGCGGAGGCGCGCGAGGCGATCTGGCGCCGGTACGTGCCCGGCGAGATCTCGGATTCGATCGACTTCGGCGTCCTCGTCGCGGAGAGCGACGGCTTGACCCCCGCCGACATCGAGTACGCGGCCCGCCGCGCGTCGCAGGAGGCGCTGGCGCGGGTGCTGCGCGCCGAGGGCGCGGTGCTCGAGACCGATCGCACCCGGCTCGACACCGCCGACTACCGCGCGGCGCTCGAGGTCACCCGTGCGACCGTCTCCGAGGAGGAGCAGTCGGCGTTCTCGGAGGACATCGAGACCCTGGCCCGTCTCTGAGCGGGCACCGCCGTCGGCGAATGTCGGCGAGCACCGATAGCGTCGGATGGACCTCGGCGATCGCCGGGAGGCGACTCGGAGGGAGAACGCATGTTCGTGCAGCGCGGTGCTGACGGAGAGGCGCGCCTCGTCACGAGCGCGACCGACCTGACCGCGGCCAGCGCGTGCGAGTTCGCGTTCCTGCGGCGGGTCGACGCGAAGCTGGGACGCGCGGTCGAGGTGCCACCTGACGACGATCCGATGCTCGCACGGGCGGCCCGTCTCGGCGATCAGCACGAGGAACGGACCCTCGCGGCCTACCGCGGGGAGCTCGGAACGGGGGCGGCGGGCGTCGTCGAGATCCCTCGACCCGAGAGCATGGGTGAGGCCCAGCTGCTCGACGTCGCCGAGCAGACGACCGCGGCGCTCGAGGCTCGCGCGGCGCTGGTCTTCCAAGCGACGTTCTTCGACCCGGCCCAGCGCGCTGCCGATCCCGACGCCGGTGAGCCGGCCATCGGCTTCGTCGGCTTCGCCGACTTCCTGCGTCTGACCGCTTCCGACGGCTACGAGGTGCAGGACACGAAGCTCGCGCGGCGCGCGAAGGCGACCGCGCTCATGCAGCTGGCGGCCTATGCCGAGCAGCTCGAGCGAACCGGGATCCCCGTCGCTCCTGAGGCGACGCTGATCCTCGGCGACGGCGCGCATTCGCGGCATCGGCTCGCCGACATCGCTCCCGTGTTCCGGGCGCGGCGCGCTCGCATGCATCGGATCCTGCTCGACCGCTACGCGGCGGTCGGCGACGATGGCGCGCGCGAGTCGGCGGCTCCCATCGGCTGGGGCGCCGAGGGCATCGCGGCATGCGGCCGGTGCGAGGTGTGCCTGCCCGAGGTCGAGCGCACCCGCGACCCCCTGCTCATCGCCGGGATCACCGCGGCCCAGCGCAACCGCCTGGTCGCGGCCGGCTTCGACCGGATCGAAGCGGTCGCCGAGCTCGACGGCACCGTGGATCCGCCCGCCGAAGGATTCCGGGCGGTCGGCGGCATCGCCGAGTCCGAGCGGGTGCCCGGCATCGGTCTGCACGTGCTCGAACGGCTCGCCGCACAGGCCCGCGTGCAGCTCGACGCACGGGCGGGCGAGCTCCCGCCGTTCCGAGTCATCGATGCCGCCGCGCTCGCAGCGATCCCGCGGCCGAACCCCGGCGACCTGTTCTTCGACTTCGAAGGCGACCCGATGTACCGCGAGCCCGGGGACGCGAACGACGCTCGCTGGGGGATCGACTACCTCTTCGGCTCGGTCGACGAGCAGGAACGCTTCCTGCCGCTCTGGGCCCACGATCTCGACGCCGAGAAGCGCACCCTGCTGCGATTCCTCGAACTGGTGCGCCAGCGCCGGATCGACTTCCCCGGCATGCGGATCTATCACTACGCCGCGTACGAGCGCACCCACCTGCTGAGCATCGCGGCCCGCCACGGGGTGGGCGAAGCCGAGGTCGACGACCTGCTGCGCGAGCACGTGCTGGTGGACCTCTACCCGATCGTGCGCAAGGCGCTGCGCATCGGCACCCGCTCCTACTCGATCAAGAAGCTGGAACCGCTCTACATGGGCGATGAGCTGCGCGACGCCGACGGAGTGACGAGCGGCGCGCAGTCGGTCACCGAGTTCGCCGAGGCGAGCGAGCAGCTCCGTTCGGCGGACCCGGCCGAGCGCGCCGAGGGCGAACGCCGGCTCGCCGCGATCGCGGACTACAACCGCTACGACTGCGTCTCCACGCTGCGGCTGCGCGACTGGCTGCGGGGGATCGCGCAGGAGCACGGCGTCGAGCCGTTCCCCGAGGCGCTGCCGGCGGACGACGAGGAGCCCGAGCTCCGGCTGAGTCCGATCGCCGAGGCGCTCGGGCGGCACGCCGCGCAGATCTCCGACCCCGCGATCGCCAAGACCGCGGCGCTCGCTTCGAGCGCGATCGACTACCACCAGCGCGAACAGAAGTCGTTCTGGTGGGCGCACTACGCGCGGCTCGTCGACCCCGTCGAGGACTGGGCGGACACCCGCGATGTGCTCGTCGTCGACGCACTGCTCAGCCGGGTCTCCGACGACTGGCATGTCCCGGACGAACCGCGGGCGCGCGCGCTGCGGCGGCGGATCCGGCTGCGCGGTGCGCTCGCGCCCGGCAGTTCGCTCCGTCCGGGCGGTCAGGCCTACCTGCTCTACGAGGCACCCGCGCCGTTCGCGACCCGCGGCGTCGAGCCCGGCGCCCGCAGCGCCTCCCGGGTCACGGTGGTCGAGCGCGACGGCGATGAAGTGCTCGTGGAGGAGCTGCTGCCGCGCGACGCGACGCCCTTCGACGTGCTCCCCGTCGCGCTCGTGCCCGGACCGCCTCCGCACGCCGGTCAGCAGAAGGGCGCGATCGAAGCCTGGGGACGCGAGTTCGCCGCGGCGCTCGACCGCGGCGAACTCCCGCGCGACCCGGTCGTCGACCTGATCCGTAGAGCGGCGCCGGTGCTCGGCGCCGGCGCTCCGATCGTCGATCCGGCGAGCGAGCTCGCGCTCGTCGCCGGTGGCGGCGACGACGCGGCCCGCACGATCGGTGCCGTCACGGCGACTCTGCGGCAACTCGACCGCTCCTCCCTCGCGGTCCAGGGCCCTCCGGGCACCGGCAAGACCTACCTCGCCGCGCGCGTCATCCGTCGACTGGTCGAGGAGGACGGCTGGCGGATCGGCGTCGTCGCGCAGTCCCACCGGGTGGTCGAGCACGTCCTCGAGGGCGTCGTCGCCGCGGGCCTTTCAGCGGAACAGGTCGGCAAGGTCCCGCAGAGCGGTCGGGCCGACGACGCCGCGGAGCCGGCGTTCCGGGCGCTCGGACGCAACACCCATCGGCTGTTCCTCCGCGAGCACGAGGCGGCCAGCCTGGGCTGCGTGCTCGGCGGCACGGCCTGGGACTTCAGCAACCCGACCCGCGTCGCGCGCCACGAACTCGACCTGCTCGTGATCGACGAGGCCGGGCAGTTCTCGCTCGCCCCGACCATCGCGGCATCGGTCGGCGCCAAACGATTGCTCCTGCTCGGCGACCCGCAGCAGTTGCCGCAGGTGTCCCAGGGCACGCACCCCGAACCGGTCGACACCTCCGCCCTCGGCTGGCTGCTCGGCGATCACGAGACGATGCCCGAGGACCTGGGATACTTCCTCGCCGAGACCCGGCGCATGCGCCCGGAGCTCACCGAGGTGGTCTCCGAGCTCGCGTACGGAGGCCGGCTGCGCGCCCATCCGAGCACGGCTTCGGTGCGCGCGAGCGGAATCGGCCGGCCGGGCCTGGTCCGGCACGAGGTCGAGCACTCCGCGAACACCACGCACTCGGTCGAGGAGGCCGAGGTGGTCGCCGGCATCGTGCGCGATGCACTCGAACGCGGGCGCTGCGACACCGGACTGGGGGAGCGCGCGCTCACTCCCGACGACATCATCGTGGTCGCGGCATACAACGCGCAGGTGGAATGCGTCGCGGAGCGTCTCGCTGACATCGGGTGCGCCGAAGTGCGCGTCGGCACCGTCGACCGCTTCCAGGGGCAGGAGGCCCTGCTCGCCGTCGTGACCCTCGCCGCGTCGAGCCCCGACGACGTTCCCCGAGGGCTCGAGTTCCTGCTGCTGCGAAACCGCCTCAACGTCGCCATCAGCCGCGCGAAATGGGCCACCCACCTGGTGAGCTCCAGCCGGCTCGGGGACGGGCTGCCGATGAGCGCCGAGGGCGTCGCGGCGCTGAGCGGATACCTGCGGCTCGAAGAGCACGGCTCGACCTCTCACGGTAGGCCATGACCCCGGAAGCCGGAGGCCGTTCCAGCGCATCGGCCGGCATCGCCGCCGGCGGGCGGTGCGTGCCAGGATGGGACGCATGAACGCGGACGCGCAAGACACGGGTGCGGCTCAGCGCCGGGCCGGCCTTCGCGCTCGCATCCCGCGTGCGATCGAAACAGCCCTCGAGCTGCTGTATCCGGGAGACGCGAGCGGCGGTGCCGACTCGCACCAGGCTCGAGTCGAGGCCCGAGCCCTGGGCGCGGCCACCCTGGCGGCCGCCGCAGCGATCCTCGTCGGGCTCGTCGTGTTCGGCCCGGGCACCCACCCCCTCTGGGGAGCGATCTCGACGGGGTCGATCGGCACGCTGCTCGCCGGGCTGGTGGCGATCGCGAGCTCGATCGCCGAGCAGCTGAGGGCACCGATGCGAGCCCCGGCGTCCTGGTCGCTCCGGGCGGCCCGGACGCAGCGCTTCGTCGGAATCGCCGCCGTCGCGCTCGTGCACGGCGGCATCGCCGTGATCGGCATCGGCATGGTGTTCGCGGTGCTGTCGCAGGGCTTCTTCGGAGTGCAGCTCGATCAGCTCACCTCGACCGTGGCCTCCGTCATCGTCGCCGCGGGTACGGCGTACCTCGTCACCGTCTCCGCGGCCAAGATCACGACCGCCGAGCTCTCGATGCTGCTGTCGATGTTCCTGACCGGGGGCATCGTGGTGGCGATGCTCACCACCTCCGACGCCGAGTGGTGGCACTTCCACTTCAGCGAGCTCGGCGCGGGAACCGATGTCAGCGGACTCGTGTTCAATCTCACGCTGTTCCTCGGCGGGCTCCTCCTCGCCGCGTTCGCGTTCACGCTGCTCATCGATCTCGAGGCCTGGGCCGCTGCTGCACCGCCCAGCCGCACCCGCAACGCGCGCGCGGTCGCCTGGGGGTTCCAGATCATCGGGATCTGCCTCGCCGGTGTCGGGATCGTGCCGGTGAACCTCAACCTCATCGTCCACAACACCTTCGCCACCGGGATGGCGGTCGTCTTCGGCGCGATCCTCATCGGTCTGCGCTGGTTGCTCGACGGGTTCACACGGGTGTTCCTGTTGTTCTCGGACGTGGTGCTCGCGGCGATCGTCTTCGCGGCGCTGCTGTTCTGGCCGCTCGGCTACTACAACCTCGCCGCGTTCGAGCTCGTCGTGGCAGGTGTCATCTTCGCCTGGCTCATCATCTTCGTCCGGCACGTGGGCGCAGCCGTGCCGAGCGGTGCATCCGCGCACCGGAATCCGACCGTGTCGTCACCCGAGAGGAGCCGCTGATGGCCGCCCGAGGACCCTTCAAGACCCCGCCTCCCAGCCTGCCGCCCCACCCCGCACGGGCGCAGGGTGAGGCCGCCGAGCCGCCGTCGAGCGCCGCCGATGCCCCGCACGGGCTCGGCGCTTCCCGGCGCTCGGTGATCCCCGCCTTCGAGGTCATGCAGATCACCGGCGAGGTCGAGCGGCGGCGTGCCGAGGGTCGCGACATCGTCTCGCTGTGCGCGGGCGAACCCAGCGCGCGCCCCGCGCCCGGCATGCTGAAACCCGCGGGCTACACGAGCCCGCTCGGGACCGCGCCGCTGCGTGCAGCGATCGCCGGGCACTACGCGAACTGGCACGGCGTGTCGATCGACCCCGCGCGGGTCGCGGTCACCACCGGATCCTCCGGCGCGTTCCAGCTGGTGTTCCTCGCAGCGTTCGATCCCGGCGATCGGGTCGCGCTCGCGAGCCCCGGCTATCCGGCGTACCGGAACATCCTGCGTTCGCTCGGGGTCGACGTGGTCGAGATCCCGACCGGGCCCGAAACCCGGTATCAGCCGACTCCCGCGCTGCTCGACGCCGCAGTCGCGGCCCACGGGCCGCTCGCGGGCCTCATCGTGGCCTCGCCGGCCAACCCGACCGGATCCATGCTCAGCCGCGCGGAGCTCTCGACGCTCGTCGAGTGGTGCGCGGAGCAGCGGGTGCGGCTCATCAGCGACGAGATCTACCACGGCATCACGTACGCCGAGCCGGGCAGTCCCGATGCCCGTGGCGTCAGCGCGGTCGAGCTCGACTCCGAGGCGATCGCCATCAACTCCTTCTCGAAGTACTGGGGCATGACCGGGTGGCGGCTGGGATGGGCCGTGCTGCCCGAATCGCTCATCGCCCCGATGGAGGCGCTCGCCTCGAACTTCGCCCTCTCGCCGCCGGCGCCCGCGCAGGAGCTCGCGCTCGGCGCGTTCTCCGAGGAGCGGTACGCCGAGCGCGACGCGGTGGTCGCGGGGTTCGCCCGCGCCCGCGCACTGATCCTCGACGCCGAACCGGCGTTGCGGTGGGGCGAATCGGCCCCCTCGGACGGCGCGTTCTACTTCTACGCCGACCTCGGACCGCAGCTCGAACGATTCGGCGACTCGCTCGGCTACGCCAGGGCACTGCTCGACGGCGCCGATGTCGCGGTCGTGCCCGGCGTCGACTTCGATCCGGTGCACGGCACCCGCACGGTGCGGCTGTCCTTCGCGGCGGGCGAGGCCGCGGTCGAGGAGGCGCTGAGCCGGATCCTGCGGTTCCAGGGATCCAAGGACTGACGCCGGCCGGGGCAGCGTCGCGCGCGACTCGTGCGCCGCGCCGGAGTCCCGAGCTACTGGTGGTCGAGGCGCGAGACGAACGCGCCGTCGCGCATCAGCGCCTCCTGCAGGCGGGCGACCGTCTCGTCGAACGCGTTCGAGGTCTTCACCGCGCCGACCGCGCCGCCCTTGAGCGCGCCGCCCGTCATGTTGCGCGAGATCCGCGCGACCAGCAGGCCCTGCTCGGTCACCATGAACTCGATGAGGAACGTGACCTGGAACTTGCCGCCGGCGAGCCCGCCGAACAGCACGGTGAGCGCCTGGCTGCCGCGTCGCGCATGGAACCCGCGCGTCGGCGTGAGCGACACCTCGAAGCCCTGGGCGATGAGCGCGGCGTGCACCAGCTGTTTCGCGTGCTCGTGGTCACCGGACAGGAACAGGTCGGTCGCGCTGGCCATGGTCGGACTCCTTCGTCTCGGATGCAAGAACCCCCTGCGCAGCACACTATCGGCTCGCGCAGGGGCGTCCTGACCACTTCTCCCGTTGCCGGGTGACGCGGGTCCGCCCGGCAACGGGCCGGTGCACGGGCGGGGGATGCGCGAAGGCGATCCGGATCACAGACGGGCCTCGCCGAGCCGCCAGTATCCCGAGAACGTGATCCGCCCCTTCGGGACGCCGCGCTGCACCAGGAGACGCCGGATCTCCTGCACCGCCAGGCGCTCACCGCAGACCCAGGCGTAGTCGATCCGCGTCGGCAGCTCGGCTCGCTGCACCGCGTCGATCAAACGGCTCCCGGGGCGATCCTCACCGCGCGACACCCAGGTCACGGCGTCGCCCAACGGCTGCCGGTCGGCATCGTCGCCGACCTCGATGAACACGCGGGCCCCCGCGTCCCCGCCGACCTCGAGGATACGTGCGATGGCCGGGATCGCCGTCTCGTCTCCCACGATCACACGAGTGCGAGCGTCCGCCTCGGGGGCGTACAGGGCGGTGCACTCGCGAACTCCCAGACGGGATCCCACGGCGGCGCGGCGGGCGAATCGGGTGCCGGGGCCCTCGTCGCCGTGCACGACGAAGTCGACGTCGATCTCTCGGGCCTCGGGCCGGTGCGCGCGGAGCGTGTACCAGCGCAGGTCCGGGCGGTCCTCCTCCGGGAGGCCCGCGACGGCGGCGCGGATGTTGTCGGCGTCGTCCGCGGGCAGACGCAGGTCGCGGCTGTCGTCGCGCGGCATCATCAGGCCGAGGTACTCGTCCGGACCGTTGGGGGCGTAATCGGCGAACTCCGGCGCGGTGAGGGTGAGGCGCCGCATGTGCGGGGTGAGGTCGACGACCGCCGTCACGGTCGCGGGGAACACGCGGGCGCCGACCCGTCTCGTGCGTCGCGGCGACCGCCGGACCGGGCTGGGCGATGTGCGGGGGCTCTCAGCCACGGCGGGCTCCTTCTCTGAACAGCAGCCACAGGAAGAATGCGCCGCCGAGGGTGATGGTGACGGCGCCAACGGGAATGGGCGCCGGGAAGACGTACAGCGCGAGGAGGTCGCTCGCGAGCAGGAGGACGGCGCCCACGAGCCCGGCGATAACGAAGCTCGTCGTGCCGCTGAGCAGGCGCGCGATGTGCGGCGCGACGAGCGCGACGAAGGAGACGGGGCCGGCCGTGGCGACCGCGGCCGCGACGAGCAGGGTCGCCGCGACGAGCAGGATCCAGCGCGACCGTTCCGCTCGCACGCCGAGCGCGGTGGCCATCGCGTCGCCCAGTGGCATCAGCCGGGCCCCGGGCGCTGCCCAGGCCAGAAGCGGCGCGATGAGGACCAGCGCTGCGGTGGCCGGCAGCAGATCCGACCATCCGCGCCCCTGCAACGAACCGATCAGCCAGGTCTGCGCCGTCGTCGCGCTCGCCACGAAGACCTGCGTCAGGACGTAGTCGACCACGGCCATCGCGAGCGCCGAGAGCGCGATGCCGGTGAGGACCAGCTGGACTCCGTGCAGACCGGAGCGCGCGGTGAGCAGCACGATGCAGCAGGCCATGATGATCGCGCCGACGACCGCGCCGAGCGCAGCCTGACCGATCGAACCGCCCCATACGAGGAACACCGTCACGGCGCCGACGGAAGCTCCGCCGCTGATGCCGATGACGTCCGGGCTCGCCAGCGGATTCCGGGTGAGGGTCTGGAAAACTGCGCCGGCGACCGCCAAGCAGATGCCCACCACGATCGCCACGAGCGCCCTCGGGAGGCGGCGACCGAGCACGAAGAACCCGTCCAAGCGAGCGGGCGGATCGCCCAGCAGCGTGCGGATCAGGGCGTGGGGAGTGACGACGTACTCGCCGACCATGAGCGCCGTGACGCAGAGCGCGAGCAGTGCGAGCACCAGTGCAGCACCGACGAGCAGCGCTCGACGGCTCAGCCGTGCCGACCAGCGGCGGCCCGTGAGGACGAGGTCGTGCTCGGTGAGCGCGGTCACGACAGCCTCACCCGGCGTCGTCCCAGCACGAACACGATCAGCAGGGGCGCACCCACGAACGCCATGACGATGCCGACCTGCACCTCCGCGCCCCGTCCGATGACGCGGCCGATCGTATCCGCGAGCAGGAGCAGGGCGGGGGATACCAGGAGCGAGAGCGGCATGATCAGGCGCAGGTCCGGTCCCACGATCCGGCGCAGCAGGTGGGGGACGACGAGGCCCACGAACGAGATCGGTCCGGCGATTGCGGTGGCGGTTCCGCAGAGCAGGGCGACCGACATCAGCCCGAGGGCACGGACCAGGCCCGGACGCGCTCCGAGGGCGATCGCGCTGTCGTCGCCCAGCGCCATCATGTTGAGCGCGGGCGCAAGGGCCAGCGCCAGGACCGCGCCGACGACGACGAACGCCGCGAGGTGCAGCGCCTCGTCAGCCGGCCGCGCTGAGAGCGACCCGACCCGCCAGAAGCGGAAGAGGTCGAGGACACGCTCGTCCGAGAGCACGAGCGCCTGCGTCGCGCCGCCGAGGATGGCGGAGAACGCGACGCCGGCCAGGACCAGCCGCACCGGTGATGCTGCGGCGAAACGCGAGCCGGAGAACCAGAAGATCACCCCCGAGGCCAGCGCCGCGCCCGCGAGCGCGAGCCAGATCATCCCGCCCGAGCCGAGCGCACCGAACAGGGACAGGCCCGCGACCACCCCGAAGGAGGCCCCGGCGTTCACGCCGAGCATGCCGGGGTCCGCGATCGGATTCCGCGTCAACGACTGCATGAGGACACCTGCCGCGCCCAGCGCGGCGCCGCAGATCACGCCGTTCACCGTGCGGGCGACCCGTAGCTCGCCCACGATGTTCGCGACGTTCCGGTCGCCGCTGCCGAGTAGCGACAGCACCACCTGATCGAAGGGGACGAAACGGGCGCCGACTGCGAGGCTCAGCACCAGCGCGATCGCCAGCAGCGCCGGGGCCATCACGATCACGCCCCAGGGCTGCCGCGTCCGCCGCGGGTTCGCCGGCGCGACGCGACGCGTGATCAGGGAATCGGAAGACATATTTGGTTAGCCTACCCAAACCTTCATAGGATGAAGTCTCATGAAGAGAATCTCCCTGCGTCGTCTCCGCATCCCGGCAGTGCTGGCCGGCCTCCTCGGACTGTCATTGCTCGCCACGGCCTGCAGTGCCGCTCCCGACGGAAAGTCAGAGCCTGACGCGACCGCGGCATCGAGCTACACCGTCACCCACGCCATGGGAGAGCAGAAGTTCGACTCGGTGCCGGAGCGCATCGTGGTGCTGGACTCTCCGCCGCTGGACGCGCTCGTCGCGCTCGGGATCACGCCCGTGGGCGCTCCCGAGATCGGCGCCGGCCGCGGCTTCCCCGCATACCTCGCCGACAAGCTGAAGACCACGAAGCCCGTGGGGTTCATCGCGGAGCCCGACATCGATGCCATCGCCAACCTCGCACCGGACCTCATCATCGGATCGAAGGTGCGGCACGAAGCCCTGTACGACGAGCTGTCCGCCATCGCGCCGACGGTGTTCTCGGCTGACACCGGCACGAACTGGACCGAACAGGCCGAACTGACCGCCGCAGCGGTCAACCAGTCGAAGAAGATGGACGGGCTCGTCTCCGACGTGCAGAAGCGGGCTGCCGCGGTCGGGAAGGACGTCGGCGCGTCGGGCAAGACGGCGTCGATCGTTCGCTTCCGCTCGGACAACTTCCGGCTCTACGGGCCAGGGACCTTCTCCGGCACCCTCCTCACCGAGATGGGCTTCGACCTGGGGGCGAAGCGCGCCTGGAACGAGTACTCGATGATGGAGCTCAGCCCGGAGCTGTACGAGCAGATCGATGGCGACGTGGTCTTCTACACCAGCCCGGGCGGCGATCCCGCGGCCACCACCGAGCGGAAGGTCACCGGCCTTTGGGGCGGCATCCCCGCGGTCAAAGCGAAGAACGCGTTCTCCGTCGACGACGACACCTGGATGGTCGGCATCGGCGTCGTGGGCGCCGGGCTCGTCATCGATCAGGTCGAGCAGCTGCTCGGCTGACACTCTGGCTGCGCCCGGGAGCGCGGCGCGTCAGCGCCCCGCTCCCGGGCGGACTCTCGTTCGAAGGAATCGCATGCCCGTCCCCGTCCCCGTCCCTGCGCTCGAGTCGCGTGAGCTCGTCGTCGCCTACGACGATCGCATCGTCGTCGATGGAGTCGACCTGGATCTGCCGGCGGGCGCGTTCACCGTGATCCTCGGACCCAATGCGTCGGGGAAGTCGACGGTGCTGCGCGCGCTCGCGCGCGTGCTCAAACCCGTGTCCGGCGAGGTACTGTTCGACGGGCGGGCGCTCGCCGAATACGGCACGAAGGAACTCGCGCGCCGGATGGGCCTGCTCCCGCAGGACGCGGTCGCTCCCGAGGGGATGCGCGTCGCCGATCTGGTCTCGCGCGGACGCTATCCGCATCACACTCCGCTGCGCCGGTGGACCGCGGCCGACGCGGAGGCCACTCGGCGGGCGCTCGCGGCGACCCGCACCGAGGAACTGGCGGGCCGCGCCGTCGACCAGCTCTCCGGCGGGCAGCGCCAGCGCGTGTGGGTCGCGCTGCTGCTCGCCCAGCAAACACCCGTCATGCTCCTCGACGAGCCGACGACCTTCCTCGATATCGCGCACCAGTTCGAGCTGCTGGACCTGCTGCGCGGGCTGAACGCCGACGGCAAGACGGTGATCGCCGTGCTGCACGACCTGAACCAAGCCGCCCGGTACGCGGACCACCTCGTGCTGATGAAGGACGGTCGCGTGGTCGCGACGGGCGCACCCGCCGATCTGATCACGCCCGAGCGCATGCACGAGGTGTTCGGCATCGAGTCCGTCGTCATCGAGGACCCGGTGACGGGGACTCCGATGGTGGTGCGACGGTAGCGGCCGGGGCGTCGTCGACCCGGGGATGTGACGAGCCGGACGGGCCGGTCAGCCCGCCTGCACGACCGGCGTGCCGACGGCCAGCCCCGTGCGCATCTGGAACGCCTCCGAGGCGCGAGCGAGTTCGCCCGGGCCTGATCCCGGATCGAGCGCGAGCAGGGCCGCGACGGAGGCCTCGGTGCCGTCCAGCGCGAGTTCGAGGCGGGTGATGGAGCTCGACAGCGGATCGCCGAGCTCGGCGACGACGCGGGCCGTGGCCGATCGCACGGTCGCCGACAGCGCCTCGAGATCGCCCGCGGCGCCGCGCAGGCGAACCTCGGAGCGTCCATAGCTCACGCCGTCGCCGGAGAGCGCCTCGCCGATCACGGGGCTGTCGGCGGCGTCTCCGCCTGCGCGCGACACGCGCAGGATCAGCTCCGAGCTCGTCGCTGAAGGAGCCGTGCTGAACGGCAGCGCGCGGCTTCCCGGCGGCATCGCGGCGCCCTCAGCGTCGTGGTCATGCGCGGCCGGCTGCCGGTCGGCGAAGCTGAACTTCAGATCCATGAGACTCCTCGGAGGGAACGGCGATGTGCGGGTTTCGGGGCTGACCGAGAATAGCAGCGGGGCCCGCTCCTCTCGGAACGGACCCCGCCTGCGCAGTGCGTGAACGCTTAGGCGTTCGCGAGCACGTCCTCGACGCTCGAGAATGCGAGCTCCGGGAACGCGTCGGCGACGCCCTTGAAGGTCAGCACGCCGTCGTGGGCGTTGAGGCCCTTGGCGAGCGCCTCATCGGACTTGAGCGCGGCGACCCAGCCCTTGTCGGCGAGTGCGACGACGTAGGGGAGGGTGGCGTTGGTGAGCGCCGCGGTCGAGGTCTCGGGGACCGCGCCCGGCATGTTCGCCACGCAGTAGTAGATCGAGTTGTGCACCGGGAAGGTGGGATCGTCGTGCGTGGTCGGGTGCGAGTTCTCGAAGCAGCCGCCCTGGTCGATCGCGATGTCGACGAGCACGGAGCCCTGCTTCATCTGCGCGACCATCTCGTCGGTGACGAGCTTCGGCGCCTTCTCGCCCGGGATCAGCACGGAACCGATGACGAGATCGGCTTCCTTGAGCGCCTCGGTGATGTTGTGCGCGTTCGAGGTGCGGGTCTGGATGCGACCGTTGAACTCGTCCTCGAGCTGCTTGAGGCGGGGCAGGGCGATGTCGATGACGGTGACGTCCGCGCCGAGGCCGAAGGCCATGCGAGCGGCCTGCTCGCCCGCAGCGCCGCCGCCGATGACGACGACCTTGCCGCGACGGGTCGCGGTGACGCCGCCGAGCAGCATGCCGCGGCCGCCGTTGGCCTTCATCAGCGAGTGCGCGCCGACCTGGACCGAGAGACGACCGGCGACCTCGGACATGGGGGCGAGCAGCGGCAGCGCGCGGCCGGCCTGCACGGTCTCGTAGGCGATGGCGGTGGTGCCCGACTCGAGGACCTTCTCGGTGAGGGTCTTGTCCGCTGCGAGGTGCAGGTAGGTGAAGAGCACCTGGCCCTTGCGCATCTTGTCGTACTCGGCCGCGATGGGCTCCTTGACCTTGAGGATCATGTCGGAGTCGGCCCAGACCTGCTCGGCGGTCTCGACGATCGTGGCACCGGCCGCGACGTACTCGGCGTCGGTGATGGCGGAGCCGAGGCCGGCACCCGCCTGGACCAGCACCTCGTGGCCGCGGCGCTTCAGCTCGAAGACGCCGGCCTGGGTGATGGCGACACGGTTCTCGTTGTTCTTGATCTCGGTGGGAATACCGACGCGCATGTTGTGCTCCTGTGATGACAGCGTTGGGACAGCGAGTGATCCGCGCCGCACGGGCTTCGGAGCCGGTCGGACGCTCTGCCGATCGTCGCCGCTCGTCGCTGCGCGGGTCACCACTCGCATGGAAGCATATTCGAATCTCGCGGCTTTCGGTGGAAATTTTCGCGAAAATCGTCAATGATTGCAGTACCAGCAACTGTTTCGAGTGGAGTCTGCATGGATCGGGCGAAGAATCTGCGTTCTGAAGTGGCTCTCGACGAGGTCGACCGACGGATTGTCGAGGAGCTGCAGCTGAACGGACGCATTACCAACGCCGAACTGGCGGATCGGGTGGGCATCGCGGCATCGACCTGCGTGGCGCGCGTGCGCAGCCTCGGGTCCCGCGGCATCATCACCGGTTTCTCGGCGCGCGTGGATCCCGCAGCCATGGGCATGCACCTCCAGGTGATGGTCAGCGTGACCATCCGCTCGGGCGCGCGCCAGCGGATCCAGGAGTTCAGCGACGAGCTGCAGTCGCTGCCCGAGGTGATGCAGCTCTTCTTCCTCGGCGGCGTCGAGGACTTCATCATCCACCTCGCGGCGCGCGACGCCGATCACGTCCGCGAGTTCGTGATGGATCACCTGTCGGTGCACCCCGCCGTGTCGAGCACGCGCACGAGCATCGTGTTCGCGCACCACGCGAACCCGGTGCGCTTCGAGGAGTAACCCGCTACGCTCGCGGTGAGTCCGGCGCGCGAACGCGCGGATCCGGGCGACACCGAGCGAGGGGATGCCGCATGGCTCGCGGGCTGCTGATCGTCGACGTGCAGAAGGACTTCACCGAGGGCGGCGCGCTCGGGGTCGAGGGCGGTGCCGCGGTCGCCGCCGGGATCACGGAGCTGCTGCGGAGCGATCCCGGCTATGCGCTCGTGATCGCCTCGCGCGACTGGCACGACCCCGAGGGGTCGAACGGCGGGCACTTCGCGGCCGACGGCGAGCAGCCCGACTTCACCGGTACTTGGCCGAGGCACTGCGTCGCGGGCACCGAAGGCGCCGCGTACCATGACGCGCTCGACGTGGGGCGCATCGACGTGCACGTGCGCAAGGGCATGGGGGAGCCTGCCTACTCGGCGTTCGAGGGAGTGACCACGCGCGGAGCCCGCCTGGTCGACGTGCTCTCGGAGGCCGGGATCGACGCGCTCGACGTGGTCGGCATCGCGACCGACTACTGCGTCCGCGCTTCGGCGCTCGACGCGCTGGCCGCGGGCCTCGCGGTCGCCGTGCGGACCGAGCTCATCGCGGGCGTCGCGCCCGAGACCTCGGCCGCAGCGCTCAAGGAGCTCGCCGCGGCGGGTGTGGGGATCGCCCCGTAGCGGTCAGACCTCGCCGTCGGTGAGGATCCCGTCCTCGTCGCTCCACACGGTCGCGCCCGGCCGGAAGGTCGCGCCGCCGAACGACACCACCACGTCGGCCTCGCCGGCGCCGGTCTTGCTCGACTTGCGGGGGTTGCTGCCGAGCGCCTTCATGCCGATGGGCAGCTCGCCGATGGCGACGCGATCGCGGATCACCCCGTTGACGATGATCCCGGCCCAGCCGTGCTCGACGCCGAGCGCGGCGATGAGGTCGCCCACGAGCGCGGATTCCAGCGAGCCCCCGCCGTCGACCACGAGCACGGCCCCGTCGCCGGGCGTCGAGAGGATCGCCTTGAGCAGCGCGTTGTCGCGGTGGCAGCGCACGGTGCGGATGGGGCCGCTGAATCGCGCGTGCCCGCCGATGTTCTGGAACTGGAGCGAGACGGACTGCACGGCGTCGCCGAGCTCGTCGACCAGGTCTGCGGTGCTGAATGCGGCCATGGGTGTGCGCTCCTTCGTCGCGTGCGGATCCGCGGTCGCGGATCCGGGCGCCTGCCCTGCAGCGGCGCGTCGGGACCCAGCGTAGCGGGCGGGCACGAGCTCAGTGATGCTGCGGCGGCGTGAGCCGGGATTCGTGCGCGTCGAGCGCGAGCTCGGCCGTGCGCAGCGCCTGCGAGCTGTACTGGCCGATGGCGCGCTCTTCGAGCAGCGCGTCGCGCTGGGCCTCGAGCACGAGGCGGGCGAGCCGCAGGTATTCGAAGGCTTCCCGCTCCATCTCGCTCGGTTCGGCGTCGGATTCGCCCGAGTGCTGCTCGGCGGCGACCGCGAAGGCGAGCGGCGCGAGCGCGTTCTGCGCGCTCGCCCGCACGCGTTTCGCGACGGCCTCGGACGGGACTCGGTGCGACGGGTCGGCCTCGGCGAGCGCGCGCTCGCGCTCGATGATCCCGTCGAGCGCGGTCGTCGCCTCCTCCACGAGGTCCTGTCCGAGCGAGACGAGCTCGTCGGAGCGCTCGTCGGCGGTGGGGCCCGCGGGGCGCAGACGGCGGATCACCCAGGGCAGGCTGAGCCCGTGCAGGAGCAGCGTGATCGTGGCGACGATGAAGGCGATGAGCACGAGCTGGGGACGGTAGGGCACGGTCGTGGGGATCGACTGGGCCGCGGCGAGCGTGACCACGCCCCGCATGCCGCTCCAGCCGAGGATGAAGGCGCCGCGCCAGCCGAAGCTCTGCGTCTGCGCGTGCTCCAGGTCCGCAGCCGTGCGCCGGGCCATGCGCTCGACCCGCTGCAGCTTCGCCGCGTAGCGCTCGCTCTTCTCCTCGGGCACTTCGATGGTGCGGGCCCGCGAGACGAGCCTGCGCATGCCGGTGGCCCGGGCCTCGTAGCGCGGCAGCGCGCGGGCGAGGGACTTCACCAGCGGGATCATGAAGATCATGCGGCAGAGGATCAGGATCGCGACGACGCCGACCGAGATGAGTCCGATGTGCACGATCGTGACCTCGCTGTCGCCGACCTGGTCGACGAGGGTGTGCAGTTGCAGACCCATCACCAGGAACACGCCGTTCTCGAGGATGAACTGCACGGTGCGCCAGTTGAGCCGCTCGTTGATGCGGGAGGTGGCGCTGAACTTCTTCGCCGCGTGATGCCCCGAGTAGAGGCCGGTGATCACGACGGCGAGCACGCCCGAGGCGCCGACGGCCTCGGTCGGCACGAACGAGATGAACGGCACGGTGAACGAGACGATGGTGTCGTAGACCGGGTTGACGAGCTTCGACCGGAGCCAGACGGTGAGCACGCCGATGAGCAGACCGATCACCACCGCGACCGAGACGGCGAAGGCGAACTGGCCGACGGCCTCCCAGAAGACGAAGCTGCCGGCCACCGCCGCGATGGCGGTGCGGAGGAGCACGAGCGAGGTGGCGTCGTTGACGAGGCTCTCGCCCTCGAGGATCGTGACGAGGCGCGGGGGCATGCCGAGACGCTTGCCGATCGAGGTCGCCGCGACGGCGTCGGTGGGCGCGACGACCGCGCCGAGGGCGATCGCCGCGGCGAGCGGGATCTGGGGCACCGCCAGGTGCAGCAGCGCGCCGATCGCCACGGACGACACGATCACCAGCACCACCGAGAGGCCCGCGATGGGGCCGACGTTGCGGCGCAGATCGAGGATCGGCACGTTGACGGCGGCCGAATAGAGCAGCGGCGGCAGCACACCGAGCAGGATTATCTCGGGATCGAGGTTCACGGGCGGAACGCCGGGGACGTAGCCGATGCCGATGCCGAGCACGACGAGGAGCAGGGGTGCGGCGACGCCGATGCGGCCGGACAGCATGGATACTCCGACCACGATGACCAGGCCGAGCACGGCGAGCAGTGCGAGTTCCATGCACTCAGCGTACCGACGGGTGCGCTGAGGGAACCCGGGCCGTGCTGCCGGGCTTTGCGACGCGGTCCGCCGCGGAGCCGTTCGGTCAGCGGACCGTGCCGACCGAGCCGATCTCCGCGGTGACGCCCTGGAACGCGCCCCAGGCCGCGGCGTGCGGCCGGAGCGCGCGTGCGCCGAGCCTGCCGCCACCGGGGAAGAGCTCCGCGTCGATGCGGGTCGCCTTCGCGCGTGGCGTCCTGAGCCAGATGCCGCGCACGCGTCCCCGCTCGACCACCGTCGCTCGGAACATGCCGTTGCGGCCGGGGACGATGCGCTCGAAGTGCTCGGGGGCGAGCACGGACGAGCGTTCGGTGTAGCCGAGCAGGTGCTCGTCGAAGCCGGGGAGCAGCAGCACCTCGGGCACGCCCGCCGCGGCCGCGGTATCGCCCGTGAGGATCGTGCTCGGACCGTCGAGCAGCGCGGGCTCCGCCCAGTAGCGCGCGTCGTCGACCTCGACGGGTGCGAGCCGCCGCTCGGACGCCGCCGCGGCGATGCCCCGGCGGGCGACGGTGACGGGCAGGCCGGTCCACCAGGCGAAGTCGCGATCCTGAACCGGACCGCGACCGCGGGCGAACCGCGCCGCCAGTTCGGCCAGCGCTTCATCGCCGTCGAGCGCGCGCGGCGCGCGGATCCACTCTTCGGCGAGCACGAGTCGCGGCTCGCCGCCGTCGGTGCTGGGACCCTGCACGAGCAGGCCGTTCTGGCAGAGCCACCAGACCACGTGGTAGCGCCAGGCGCTCTGCACCTCGATGCCGGCCTCGGCCCAGGCCTCGGCGAGTTCGTCGCGCGAGAGCGACCTCCCGCCGGTGAGCGCGGCGACGGCGACGTCGGTCATGCGCGCGAGCGACTCGTCGTCGAGGCCGAGTACCGCTCGGCGCTTGGCCGCCCCGGGCAGTACCCGGTGGTTCGTGGCCTGCTGCATCCAGCCGATGTCCTCGGCGGGTACGACGTGGATGGTGCCGCGCATGGGCCAGGAGCGCACGACGAGGCCGCGGGCGAACGCCTCGCGCACGTCGGTGTCGGAGGTGCCCGGCGCTCGGAGCCCGAGCGCCCAGCGCGAGGCGTGCCAGTCCTGCCCCTGGAGCGCGAGCAGGCCCTGCGCGACCGCGTGGACGCGCTCGGCGCCGTCGGGCTGCTCGGCGCCGTCGGGCTGCTCCGTGGCAGCAGCACCGGGCAACGCCGCCCAGAGGCCGAGCGAGCGCATGCGCCAGCCGATGAGGTCGGCGGTGCCGGCGGAGAGCGCGGGGTCGGTCATGGCATCACTCTAGGGGTGCCCGCCGACATCGGGGAGGGACGGTCAGAAGCGGGCCCGCCAGTACTGCCGGGGGACGAGCGCGTCCGCACCCGGTGCCCGCAGTTCGTGCGCCCAGCGCAGCGGCAGGTGCGGATCCCGCAGCAGTGCGCGACCGAGCAGCACCACGTCGGCCTGGCCCGTGACGAGGATGCCCTCGGCCTGCGCAGCCTCGGTGATGAGACCGACCGCACCCGTCGGGATCCCCGCTTCGCGCACGGCCGCGGCGCAGTGCACCTGGTACGAGGGACCGACCGGGATCGGCGCGCTCGGCGCGTTGCCGCCCGTGGAGCAGTCGACGAGATCGGCGCCGTCCTCGGCGATCCACACGGCGACCTGCTGCGCCTCGTGCAGCTCGAAGCCGCCGGGGATCCAGTCGGTCGCCGAGATCCGCACCAGGATCGGGAGCGCGGGGTGCTCGGCGCGGACGGCGCCGACGACCTCGCGCAGCAGGCGTGCCCGATTCTCGAGCGATCCGCCGTACGCGTCGGTGCGGAAGTTCGAGAGCGGCGAGAGGAACTGGTGCAGCAGGTACCCGTGCGCCGCGTGGATCTCGACGGCGTCGAGCCCGGCGCGCACCGCCCGCGAGGCCGCGTCGACGAACGCGCGCACCAGGTCGGGCAGCTCGTCGGAGTCGAGCGCCCGGGGTTCCGCGAAGTCGTCGAAGGCGACGGCGGACGGCGCGACGGTCGGCCAGCCGCCCGCGCTCACCGGAACCGAGCCCTCGGGACCGCCGGGCATCCAGGGGTAGGTCGATGCCTTGCGCCCCGCGTGGCCGAGCTGCACGGCGAGCTTCGCACCGTGCCCGTGCACCATCTCGGCCAGGCGCGCGAACGCGGCCTCCTGCGCGTCGTTCCAGAGTCCGAGGCAGAACGGCGAGATGCGGCCCTCGGGCACGACGCCGGTCGCCTCCATGATCACGAGCCCGGCGCCGCCGCGGGCGAGACCCCCGAGGTGCGCGAGATGCCAGTCCGTCGGCATGCCGTCCCGCGCGTCGGCCGAGTACTGGCACATGGGCGACACCCAGATGCGGTTGCGCACCTCCGTGTCTCGCAGGCGAATGGGACGGAAGAGCAACGGGTCGGCCATGGTCAGCGAGCGTACTCCGGTTCGCCGAGCGATCGCCCGGCGGCCGACTGTCCGATGTCCGAGGGATCTGCCAATCTGGACGGGTCCGCCCACAGCACCCGCGAGAGAGGATCGGAGCGATGCACGAGATCAAGTGCCCGCACTGCGGCAAGGCCTTCACCATCGATGAGGCCGGGTACGCCGACATCCTCGCGCAGGTGCGCGACGCCGCGTTCGAGCAGCAGCTGCACGAACGTCTCGAACTCGCCGAACGCGACAAGGCGAAAGCCCTGGAACTCGCGAGCGAGCGGGCCGCGGGCGAGCTGCAGCGCGCGGCGGCCGCGAAGGACGCCGAGATCCAGCAGCTGCAGGCGCGGCTCGACGCGGGGGAGACCGCGCGCAAGCTCGCCGTCGCCGAGGCGCGCGGCGCGCTCGAGAAGGAGCGCGACGAACTGCGGGCGCAGCTCGAGAGCGCCGAGCTCGCGCGGAAGCTCGCGGTGAGCGATGCGGTGGGCGCCGTCGAGAAGCAGCGCGACGAGCTTCGGGCCGAACTGGATCGCGCTGCGCTCGAGAAGGAGCTCGCCGAGAAGTCCCTGCGGGAGCGCTACGCCATCCAGCTGCAGGACCGTGACGACCAGATCGAGCGCCTGCGCGACATGAAGGCGCGCCTGTCGACGAAGATGATCGGCGAGACGCTCGAGCTGCACTGCGAGAACACCTTCAACCGCGCCCGAGCCATGGCGTTCCCGAACGCCTACTTCGAGAAGGACAACGACGCGCGCACCGGCAGCAAGGGCGACTACATCTTCCGGGACTACGACGACCGGGGCATCGAGCTCGTCTCGATCATGTTCGAGATGAAGAACGAGGCCGACGAGACGGCCACCAAGAAGAAGAACGAGGACTTCCTGCGGGAGCTCGACAAGGACCGTACCGAGAAGGGGTGCGAGTACGCCGTGCTCGTCTCGCTGCTCGAACCCGACAGCGAGTACTACAACGACGGGATCGTCGACGTCTCGCACCGCTACCCGAAGATGTACGTCGTGCGGCCGCAGTTCTTCCTGCCCCTCATCGCGCTGCTGCGCAACGGATCGCTGAACGCCCTGCAGTACAAGGCCGAACTGGAGCAGGTGCGCGCGCAGAACATCGACATCACGCAGTTCGAGGAGCACCTCGAGACGTTCAAGGACGCGTTCGGGCGCAACTACGACCTCGCCTCGCGGCAGTTCCAGGAGGCGATCAAGCGCATCGACACCTCGATCGCCGAGATGCAGAAGGTGAAAGACAACCTGCTGAAGTCCGAGAACAACCTGCGCCTCGCGAACGACAAGGCGCAGGGCGTTACGATCAAGAGGCTCACGCGCGGCAATCCGACCATGCAGGCGAAGTTCGCCGAGATCGAGCAGTCGACGTCCGCGGCGGCGGAATCCGCGCCGGACTCTAAGGAGAATCCCGACACATGAGCCTGCAGCAGGCCCTCGACGCGGTCCGCGAGAACGACGGCGATCCCGAGGAGGCGTTCGCGGCGTTCGAGGAGTGGGCGCTCGAGGAGCGCGGCCTCAGCCTCTACCCCGCCCAGGAGGAGGCCGTGCTCGGCATCACGCTCGGCAGCAACGTGATTCTCGCGACCCCGACGGGAACGGGCAAGTCGCTCGTCGCGATCGGCGCGCACTTCATCGCGGTGGCGGCGGGCCGCCGCACCGTCTACACCGCGCCGATCAAGGCCCTGGTGAGCGAGAAGTTCTTCGACCTCGTCGGGATCTTCGGCGCCGAGAACGTCGGCATGGTCACCGGTGACACCGCGATCAACGCCGACGCCCCGATCCTGTGCTGCACCGCCGAGATCCTCGCGAACCTCGCGATCCGCGACCGCGACGTCGACAATCCGGAGGCCGGCGGCATCACCCAGGTGGTGATGGACGAGTTCCATTACTACGCCGATCCCGACCGCGGCTGGGCCTGGCAGGTGCCGCTGCTGCTCATGCACGACGCGCAGTTCCTGCTGATGTCGGCCACGCTCGGCGACGTCACCGCGCTCGCCGCGGACCTGAGCGAGGCGACCGGCCGCGACACCGCGCTGGTCACCGGCGTCGAACGCCCCGTCCCGCTCAGTTTCAGCTACGAGGTCGCGCCGGTGCACGAGGTCGTCGAGCAGCTCATCGCCGATCGCGAGACCCCCGCCTACCTCGTGCACTTCAACCAGTCGCACGCGGTGGAGCAGGCGCAGGCGCTCGCGTCGATCAGGATCGTGGATCGTGCGGGGCGCGACGAGATCGCCGCCGCGATCGGCGACTTCCGCTTCTCGACCGGGTTCGGCACGACGCTCTCGCGGCTCGTCCGCTCGGGGATCGGCGTGCACCACGCGGGCATGCTGCCGCGCTACCGCCGCCTCGTCGAACAGCTCGCGCAACGCGGCCTGCTCCGCATCATCTGCGGCACCGACACGCTCGGTGTCGGCATCAACGTGCCGATCCGAACGGTCGTGCTCACCGCGCTGACCAAGTTCGACGGCGAGAAGATGCGCCGCCTCTCCGCCCGCGAGTTCCACCAGATCGCCGGGCGCGCCGGCCGCGCCGGCTACGACACCGAGGGCGACGTGATCGCGCTCGCGCCCGAGCACGAGATCGAGAACGCCCGCGCGGTCGCGAAGGCCGCGGCCAAGGCCGCCGACGGCAAGGGCGGCAAGAAGGCGAAGCCGGTCAAGAAGAAGGCGCCGCCGCAGGGCTTCGTCGCGTGGAGCGAGCAGACCCTCGACAAGCTCATCGCGTCCGAACCCGAACCGCTCGTGAGCCGCATGCGGGTCACGCACTCCATGGTGCTCGGCGTCATCGGCCGCGGCGAGGAATGGGAGGGCGAGGCCCTCAACACGATGCAGATGCTGATCTTCGACAGCCACGAGCCGCGGGCGGCCCAGTTCGCGCACGCTCGCACCGCGCTCGAGATCTTCCGCACCCTCCGCAACGGCGGCATCGTCGAGGTGCGCGAGCACGTCGACCCCGCCACCGGCGAGACCCAGCGCCTCCTCGGTCTCACCATCGACCTGCAGGCGAACTTCGCGCTGAACCAGCCGCTGTCGCCGTTCGCGCTCGCCGCCATCGAGCTGCTGGATCCCGATTCGGCCACCTATTCGCTCGACGTCATCTCGATCATCGAGGCGACGCTCGAGGATCCGCGTCAGATCCTGCGCGCGCAGGAGCACCGCGCCCGCGGCGAGGCGGTCGCGGCGATGAAGGCCGAGGGGATCGAGTACGACGAGCGGATGGAGCGGCTCGAGCAGATCACGCACCCGCAGCCGCTCAAGGAGCTGCTCGACGAGGCCTACGAGGCCTACACGGCCGAGGTGCCGTGGGCGCGCGACTACCGGCTGAGCCCCAAGACCGTGGTGCGGGACATGATCGAGCGCGGCTTCGGATTCCGCGACCTCGTGTCGTTCTACGGGCTGGGACGCGCCGAGGGTGGCGTGCTGCGTTATCTCTCCGACGCGTTCCGCGCCATCGAACGCACCGTGCCCGAGCAGTCGAAGACCGAGGAGCTCGACGAACTGATCGACTGGCTCGGCGAGCTCGTCCGCCAGGTCGATTCGAGCCTGATCGACGAGTGGGAGGAGCTCGCGCACCCGGATGCAGCGGCTCACGAGGCCGCGGAGCGCGCCTCCGCGGAGGGCCCCGTCGCGCCTCCCGCCATGCGATCGCTGCTCGGGAACGAGCGCGCCTTCCTGGTCATGATCCGCGGTGCGCTGTTCCGCCGGGTCCAGGCTGCGGCGTTCGAGCGCTACGACGAGCTCGCGGAGCTCGACGGGCCCGGCGGTTTCGGCGAGGATCGCTGGCGCGATGCGCTCGACGGATACTTCACCGAGTACGAGGAGATCGGGGTCGACGCCGACGCGCGCGCCGCGAACCTGCTGCAGATCGATCGCGGATCCGAGGCGGTGAGCGAGGGGGTCTGGCGGTTCCGCCAGGTGCTGCTCGACCCCGCCGGCGACCGCGACTGGGGCATCGAAGGTGTCGTCGACCTCGGCGAGTCCGAGTCCGAGGGCGAACCGGTGATCCGGGTGGAACGCGTCGGACCGCTGTCGGGGGTCTGATCCCGCGCGGCGCTCGCCGCTCAACGCGCCCCGCACCCGCACCCGCACCGCGACCAGCGCGTCGCCGTGCGGGGGCGATCCTATGCGCACACTGCGAGATTCCCCGGATCCCCTTGGCAGCTCGGCACGGACGCGTGAAGATATCCCCAACCGCGGATCCGACCTCCGCGGGCGGATCCGGGGGGACCGATGGTCGAAGAGAGACTGCAGCGTGTGCTCGTCATCGTCGGCACGCGGCCGGAAGCCATCAAGATGATCCCGGTGATCCGGGCGCTCGACGACGGCGCTCGGATCCGCCCGGTCGTCATCTCGACCGGGCAGCACACCCAGATGGTGCGAGAACTGTTCGAGGCACAGGGGAAGCGGATCGACGCCGACCTGCGCGTCGCGGATCCCGTGCACGATCCCGATTCGGGTGAGGACCGGCGGCCCACGCTCAACGAGATGGTCGCGCGGGTGATCACGGGGATCGACCGGATCTGGCGAGTGCAGGCCGTGCCCGAGCGCAATCGCTCCGACGGCCGACGCGGTCCCGACGGGGCGCTCGCCTGCCTCGTGCACGGCGATACGAGCTCCGCGGCGGCGGCGGCGCTCGCCGCGTTCAACCTGCAGCTGCCCGTCGTGCACGTCGAGGCGGGGCTGCGCACCTCGAACCTGCTGTCGCCGTTCCCCGAGGAGGGCAACCGGCAGCTCATCTCGCGCATCGCGGGCCTGCACTTCGCGCCGACCGAGACGAATCGCGAGAACCTGCGTGCTGAGCTGATCGACGACGACCGGATCGTCGTGACGGGCAACACCTCCATCGACATGCTCGAGTGGGCGACGCGGCAGCCGCTCGATTTCGGTCCGGGCCTCGAGGACCTCATCGCGGATCCCGACGCCCCGTTCGTGCTCGTCACCGCGCACCGACGCGAGAACTGGGGGATCGGCCTCGACCGCATCGCCGCGGGCGTGCGCGCGCTCGCAGAGCGGTTCCCCGAGGTCCGCTTCGTGGTGCCCCTGCACCCGAACCCCGTCGCGCGCCGCCCGTTGCTGGCCGCGCTCGCGAACCTGCCCAACGCGCGGCTCGTCGAGCCGCGCGGCTACGTGGCGTTCGCGCACCTCATGGATCGGGCGCTGTTCGCGCTGACCGACTCCGGCGGGGTGCAGGAGGAGGCGCCGGCGCTCGGCACCCCCGTGCTCGTCACGCGGGACACGACGGAGCGGAGCGAGGGCGTCGAAGCGGGGACCCTCGTGCTCGTCGGCACGGATCCCGAGCGGATCGTGGCGGAAGGGAGCGCTCTGATCGAGAACCCGGCGATGCGCGCGGAGCGCGGATCCCGACGGAACCCCTACGGCGACGGCACCGCGTCGGCACGGATCGCGCGGATCCTCGACGCGGTGTTCAGCGATGATCCCGGAGCGATGAGCGCGCGTGAGCGGGAAGTGCGCGCGGGCGTGCGTCGCCGCCTCGGGCTCCCGGACCCGATCGAGGGCGGCGCATGAGCGGCGGGAGCAGTCCGGTGCTGCTCGTGCAGGCGATCGTCGCGCCCGCCTCGCTGCAGGACGAGATCGACCGCACGGCCTACGCCATGGCGCACCTGTTCGACGGCTCGCCCCCGTGGTGCCAGCCCATCTTCGCCATCGCGCTGGCCCTGATCCTGGTCTCGGTGCTGTCGACGCTGATCCTCGGCAACCGATCCCGCAGCGAGGGGCGCCGCGAGCGCGACGACGATCGGGACCTGCCGGAGCTCGATGAGTCGGACTTCCTCTGGGTGTTCGTCGTGCCCGCGCTCAACGAGGAGGTGACGATCGCGGATTCCGTGGGGCGTCTGGCCGAGGTCGAGGTGCGCAACCGGGTGATCCTCGTGATCGACGACGGATCCGACGACCGCACGGGGGAGATCCTCGCGGGCCTCGACCTGCCCGAGCTCACCGTGCTGTCCCGCGTGCCGCCCGAAGCCCGCGAGGGCAAATCTGAGGCGCTGAACGCGGCCTGGCGGCACCTGCACGAGCGCGTGCTGCGGGTCGGTCGGTGGGCGGAATGGCCGGTCGAGCGCGTGATCTTCACGATCGTCGATGCCGACGGGCGCCTGGATCCGCGTGCCGGGCGCGTGAGCTGGCACTTCCGCGATCCCGAGGTCGGAGGCGTGCAGTCGCTCGTGCGCATCTACAACCGGACGACCCCGCTCACCTGGGCCCAGGACGTCGAGTTCGGGGTGTTCGGCAACCTGCTGCAGCGCGGGCGGATGGCGTGGGGCACAGCGAACATGGGCGGTAACGGCCAATTCAACCGGCTCGCGGCGCTCGACAGCGTGGCCGTGCGCGATGACCGCGGGCGCCTCGGCCCCTGGCGGGCGGGCCGCCTCACCGAGGACCAGGACATCGGGCTCCGCCTCCTGCACGCCGGTTGGCGCGGTGAGCAGGCCCGCAGCATCACCGTCTCGCAGCAGGGGCTCAACTCGCTGCGCATGCTCTACCGTCAGCGCACGCGGTGGGCGCAGGGCGGCTGGCAGGTGATCGATCTCGCGGGAGCGGTGCTGCGCGACCGATCGCACGGGATCATGGCGAAGCTGAGCCAGCTCTGGTACCTCGCGACGCCGATCGTGCAATCCTGCGTCGGCCTGTCCGTCGTGCTGAGCATCGTGTTCCTCATCACCGGCGAGGTGCGGCCGCACTGGACCATCATCATGGCCGTGCTGTTCTACCTGTTCACCGCGGTGCCCGGCATCATCGGCGTGCTGCACGCGCGCCACGGCCGCCGGGTGCGCGACATCCTCGTCGACCTGCTGATCGCGCACGGGTACCTGATCTACTCCTGGATCATCTACCCGGTGGTCTATCGGGCGCTGTTCCGGCAGCTGTTCGGGATCCGGTCCTGGGTGAAGACCAAGCGCGAAGCGCTGACCGAGGCCGACGACTCCGCCCCTCCCGGGGAGATGGGCGAGATCGGCGGCCCGTCGGGCGTCCCCGCGCGGTAGCGCGCGAGGACCGTCCGACGTCGGCGGGGTCGCGCGGGTCGCCCGGGCGCCCGATCAGAACCCGATGAAGCGGAACACGGCGACGAAGAGCGAGGCTGCGAGCAGCACGATGTTCATGCCGATCGCCTTGGTGTCGTCGTGGCGCACGTGCCAGACGATCGCGAGCACCATCACCACGGCGAGGCCGGTCGCCGCGAGCGGCGTCAGCACGGGCAGGATCCCGGTGAGCTGCGGCAGGATCAGGCCGATGCCGCCCAGGGCCTCGGCGAGTCCGACGAGCTTCACGCCCGCGGGGGAGTAGTCGTTCACCCAGGCCATCTTCTCGGCCAGCTTCTCCTTCGGCGTCGACATCTTCGCGATGCCGGCCATGAGGAAGACGGCCGCGAGCAGGCCGGAGACGATCCAGAGGGCGATCTGCATGGGAGTCCTTTCGAGAACCGTGCGATGCGCGCGCATCGGCACCGCGGGTGCAACCCGGATCCGCCCCGCGCTATTCCGGGCCGCGGCGGCACTATGCTTTCGACATGCGCCTCGGAGTGATCGACGTCGGATCAAACACCGTCCACCTGCTGGTGGTGGACGCGCACCCGGGCGCGAGCCCCGTGCCGTACCACTCGCAGCGCTCGGTGCTGCGGCTCATGCGCTACCTCGACTCCGACGGTGCCATCGTCGAGGAGGGCGTCGTGCGCATCGTCGACGCGATCCGCGAGGCCCGGGACACGGTCGCCGAGATCGGCGTCGACGACCTGATCGCCACCGCCACGTCGGCGATCCGCGAGGCGGCCAACGGCGAGGAGGTGCTCGCCCGCATCGAGCGCGAGACCGGGATCACGCTGCGCGTGCTGACGGGCGAGGACGAGGCCCGGATCACGATGCTCGCCGTCCGGCGCTGGCTCGGCTGGTCGGCGGGCGAGATCCTGCTGTTCGACATCGGCGGCGGCTCGTTCGAGATCGCCCAGGGCGCCGACGAGTACCCCGATGTGCAGGTGTCGCTGCCGCTCGGGGCCGGGCGGTCCACGATCAACTTCCTGGCCGAGGATCCGCCGCCGCGCGAGGCCGTCTCCCTGCTGCGCGCCCACGCGCGGGCCGAGTTCACCCGGGTGCGCGAGGAACTCTTCTCGGAGCGTCCGCGCCCGAAGCGCGTCGTCGGGACGTCAAAGACGATTCGCTCGCTCGCGCGGCTCATCGGCGGGCCGTCGGATCCGATCACCGGGGATCTGGCGCCGCTGCACTACGTCGGTCTGCGCGAGTGGGAGCCCTCGCTGCGCGAGATGCCGGGCTCGGTGCGCGAGTACCTGCCCGGGATCACGCCCGAGCGCGGCTACCAGATCATGGCCGGCGCGGTCGTGCTGCGCACCGCGATGAAGGTGTTCGAGGTCGACACCCTCACGATCTCGCCGTGGGCGCTGCGCGAGGGGATCGTGCTGCGGTACATCGATTCGCTCGATAGTCCCGGAGCGGACCCGGTCGAGAGCTGATGCGGAGCTGAGCGGAGGGAGTATCGCCCTCCACAGACGCGATCCATCCACAGATTCCCGGATCGGGCCCCGTGCCCGCCTGCCGGACGGCAGAGTCGAAGACATGAGAACTTCAGACTCCCGGCTCGACCCGGAACGCGTCCTCGCCACCGACCACGACCTCCAGGAGGTCCTGCGACTCCTGCTCCGCGAGGCCAATCAGCGGCAGTTCTGGCTGATCTTCCTCGACGGCACGCGGCGCATCGTCGGCCCGCTCATGCCGATGGACGACTACCCGATCAGTCCCGACGGCCCATCCGAAGTCGAAGGGCGAGCTGACGACCCGGTCATCGACGTGCTGTGGGATCGCATCGGCGAGATCGCGAAGATGGTCGGCGCGGCATCGCTCGTGCTGGTGTGGGAACGCCGTGGACCGGCGAAGTTCTCGAACGCCGACCTCAGCTGGGCGCGTGCCTTCTCAGCGGCGACCGCGGGCGGCGGGCCGCCGGTCCGCGCGCAGTTCCTGCTGCACAGCGACGGTATCCGTCCGATCGCCGTCGACGACCTGATCTGAGTCGTCGCGGCGGCGCTCCGATGCGGAACGGGGCCGCGGCTCATGCTGAGCTGCGGCCCCGTGCTCGCCCGCACCGATACTTGTCGGTGACGCGTGTGAGTCGGCGATCTTGCGTTAGCCGGCGATTTCCCGCACGGCGAAGTAGTGGCCCTCGGGGTCCGCGAAGTTGAAGGTGGTCTGCCCGCCGTGCTCGGCGATCGGGCCGACGGTGACGCCCTGCGCTTCGAGCTCATCGCGCATGGCGCGCACGTCGCGGCTCGCGAACAGGATCGACGGGGTCGCGAGGTCGAGCTCGGGCGACATCTGGGCGACCACTGCGCGGTCGAACAGGGTGAGCGCCGCCTCCGAGTCGGGGGTGTGCGCGATCTCGACCGAGAGCGTCTTGCCGTCCAGCTCCTGCGACGAGAGTTCGGTGAAGCCGACGGTGCCGACCCAGAAGTCGGCGACGGCGCGCGGGTCGGTGACGTAGATCATGACGTTGCCGAAGCGATCGATCACGGGTGGCTCCTCTGGTCGTGCGAGCGGGGGAGCGGGTGCTCCGGGCTCGTCCCGCTCCAGTATCCCGCGTCGGGGCGCGCCCGGGCGGCCGCGTTTTGAACTTTACCGAGGTTCGATGTAGAGTTGTCTCTCGGTGCCGCAGTCCTCCGGGCTTCGGAATCTCACCATTGGGATATGGTGTAATTGGCAACACTACGGTTTCTGGTACCGTCATTCTAGGTTCGAGTCCTGGTATCCCAGCAAAGTAAAACCCCCGCTCCGGCGGGGGTTTTCTCGTTCTCGGCGAGGTGCGTAGCCCGCTCGGCGGGTGCCGCGAGTCACGGGCGCTCGGGGGATGCGGGGTGCTCCTCGAACAGTGCGGCCTGGGGATCGTCCGCCTCCGCGAGGCGTGCGAGGAATGCGATGACCGTCGCGCGCTCATTCGGAGTCATGGCAGCTGCGACCGCGAGGCGTCGCGTGTGCTGTCGCCCGATCGTGTCTCGGGCGATGCGGCGGGTGCGATCCGTCACCCGGATGCTCACCGTGCGACGGTCGTTCGGGTGTGCGGTACGGGTCAGATGTCCGCCGTCGACCAGGCGATCGACGAGTTTGGTCGTCGATGCGCTCGAGATGCCGGTCTCGCGGGCGATGTCCTTTGGGGTGACGATCTCGCCGCGCCGCTGCGCGCGCATGATCATCCGGATCGCTCGCATGTCGGTCTCATTGAGCCGCATGTATTTGGCGGAGGATTCGGCGAGTTCGCGCGAGGCGCGCTGCCAGCGCTCGAGCTGGGCCATGACCTCGAGCGCCTGCTCCGCCTCGACCTCCGGCAGGTCCCCGAAATCCAGCAGTTCGGGCGCCACCGAGGCGCGCCGGTCGTGCGGTGGATGCGGGGCTCGCGAGGTCATGCGTCCATTCTATATTTCTCATGCTAGGTTAATCTCTCGCCAAGCTAAAGAAATACTGCGTGTCCGAACTCGGAGTCGGACACGTGCCGAGAGCATCAGGAGTCGACGTGAACGAAACGATCCAGGATTCAGCGCGACGCGAGGTCAAACCGAGCCGGGCCACCGCGGCCGCACTGGCTCCCGGCGCGGTGGTAGCCTCGGCGACGCCCGCGGCGCAGGCAGGTCCCGAGCACGTGACCGAGCCCGTCGCCTACGATGCGATCCTGCTCTCCGGGTTCGGCGGGCCGGAGGGGCAGGACGACGTGATGCCGTTCCTGCGCAACGTCACCCGCGGACGCGGGATCCCCGACGAGCGCCTCGAAGAGGTCGCGCACCACTATCGTCACTTCGGCGGTGTGAGCCCGATCAACGAGCAGAACCGGGAGCTGCGCGCGGCGCTCAGCGCTGCGCTTCGGGACGCCGGGATCGACCTGCCGGTCTACTGGGGCAACCGCAACTGGGCGCCCTACCTCGACGACGTCCTCGCGCAGGCCGCCGGCGACGGGGTCCGGCGCATGCTCGCGATCCCGACGAGCGCCTACTCCTCCTACTCCTCGTGCCGGCAGTACCGCGAGGACTGGGCGGACGCCCTCGAGTCCGCCGGCCTGCAGGACGAACTGCAGATCGACAAGGTGCGGCAGTTCTTCTCGCACCCGGGTTTCGTGCAGCCGTTCATCGAGGGGGTGTGGAGCGCGCTCGCCGAGGCCGAGCGCGCGGGCCATGCCCGGGAGCGCATCGAGATCCTGTTCACCACCCACAGCATTCCGACGGCCGACGCTGAGCTCTCCGGAGCGGGGCTGTTCTCGGACATCGACGGCGGCGGGTACGCGGCTCAGCACCTCGCCGTCGCAGAGCAGGTGATCCGGGAAGCCGCGCCCGGCGTCTCCTGGCGGCTCGTCTACCAGTCCCGCTCGGGCGCACCCTCGACCCCGTGGCTCGAACCCGACATCAACGACGCGATCGCGGAGCTGCGCGACCGCAGCGCGGTGATCATCGTTCCCATCGGCTTCGTGAGCGACCATCTCGAGGTGCTCTGGGACCTGGACCGGGAAGCGCTCGAGAGCGCCGAGGAGGCCGGACTCTGGGCGCGACGCGTCGCGACCCCCGGGATCCATCCGGCGTTCGTCGACGCCCTCGTCGACCTCGTTCGCGAGCGCGTGATCGGCCGTCCCGTCGGGAAGCGCGCGAACACGACCTCGATCGGCCCGTGGTTCGACGTCTGCCGGCCCGGATGCTGTGCGAAGGCCGGTGTGGAGCCCGGCCCCGCGATCGCCGGAATCGCGCCCTGAGTATCCGCGCCGTGCGTCCGGGGCTGGGTGGACCGCCCCGGCCTATGCCGTCAGTCCGAGCTCGCGCACGACCTCGGCGACCCGAGTCCGCTGCGGCACGGTGAGGCAGCGGATCGGCAGCGGCAGCGAGCGCTCGCCGACGAGGCCGAGCAGTTCGGCGATCGCGGCCACGACGCGAATGCTGCCGCCGAACTCGGCGAACAGGTTCCAGAGCGGAGCGAGGCGTTCGGAGGCCGCGACCGCGCCGGCGGGGCGTCCCTCCTGCGCCGCGCGGGTGATCTCTAGCGCCGGCGCGGGCAGCACGCCTCCGATCACCGAGTTCCAGGCGTCGCAGCCGGCGTTCAAGCCGTTTGCCGCCGACGCGTCGCCGGAGACGCCCACTGCGACGTCCGCGGGCACTGCGGCGCGCACGGCATCGACGCGCTCGCGGGCGGCCGCCGGATCGGCGGGCACGCTCGGGATCTTGACGGCGCCGATCCCGGGGAGCGCGGCGACGCGACCGATGAGCTCGACGGAGAACGAGAAGTGCGTGGTGCCCGGGTTGTCGTAGACGATGACGGGCAGCTCGGTGTGCTCCGTCGCCGTGCGGAACAGTTCGAACACGTCGTCGTCGGTGAGCCGCTGGTAGCTCATCGCTGGCAGCAGCAGGCCTGAAGCCCCCGCCGCTTCCGCGTCGTCGATGTGGTGCAGGACCCGCGAGGTGCGCAGGTCGCCAACCCCGACGAAGACGGGAGCGCCTGCCGCGTGCTCGACGGCGAGCCCGGCGACGCGGGCGCGTTCGGCGCGATCGAGGTACGGGTACGAGCCGGTGGACCCGAGCGCCGTGATCGAGTCCACGTCGGCGGAGCGCAGTCGCTCGATCAGCCCGACGAAGGCTCCCTCATCGATCCGGTCGTCGCGCAGGGGCGTGAGGGGGAAGGCGCTGAGGCCGGTGAACATGCTCATCACTGCTCCAGTATCGGGGAACGGGGCTGGGCCCGGCTCCGCAGTCAGGCCGTCCCGGCGGTGGGCGGTCGGGCGCCACCGCGCTGCGCCGACGCGCCGGCGATGACGACGAGGGCGATGCCGAGGATCTGCATCGGGCTCGGTGTCTGGCTGAGCACCACGATGCCGGTCAGCACGCCGAACGCGGGCTCGATCGAGAGCAGTGTGCCGAACGCGTGGTGGGTCATGCGGCGCAGCGCCAGCATCTCGAGCCCGAACGAGATCACCGGCGTGATGAGCGCGATGCCGGCCGCTGCCGCGACGATCCACCACGTCAGCTCGCCGCCGATCGCCTGGGGGATCCCGAACGGTGCGATCGCGAGGGAGGCGATCGGAATCGTGAGCGCGAGGCCGCTGATGCCCGAGAAGCGATCGCCGACGTGCTGCGTCAGCACGTTGTAGAGCGCCCAGCAGAGCGCCGCGGTGAGCGCGAAGCCGACGCCGACGAGGTCGATCCGGCCTTCCCAGGGTTCGGTGAGCAGCACGACGCCGATGAGCGCGAGTGCGGGCCAGATCAGCGCCCTGCGGTGCTTTCCCGCCAGCGCGGCGACGGTCAGCGGGCCCAGGAACTCGATCGCGACCGCGGTCCCGAGCGGGATCCGTTCCACCGCTCCGAGGAAGGACGCCGTCATGAAGCCGGTCACGACACCGAGGGCGATGAGCTTCGGCACGTCGGCGCGACGAATGGAGCGGAGCGACGGGCGGGCGATGACGATGAGGAACACCGCGCCGAAGCACATGCGCAGCCAGGCGGTGCCCGCGGGCCCGATGGCGTCGATGAGGCCGACCGAGAGCGCGTTCGAGACCTGGATCATGAGCATCGCGGTGATCGCCATCGACCAGGCCGGCACGCGTGCGGAGGCGAGTTTCGGGGTCATTCGGCACCGCCGGGACGGGTCATGCCGACGCCGGGCTCGAAGACCGCGAGCGTGAATCGCGCGGGCTCCGGCTTCGGGTTCTCGTACCAGTGCGCGGCGTCGGCGAGGAAGGCGATGGCGTCCCCGGCGTCGAGACGGAGCGTCTGCCCGACGAGGCCGATATCGAGGGAGCCCTCGTGCACGTGCAGGAGCTCGCGAGTGCCCTCGGAGTGGGCCTCGCTGTCGTGGCGGTCGCCGGGAACGAGGAGCCATTCCCACAGTTCCACGACGTCGGGCGGTTCGGTGCCGACGATGAGCGTGCCGTGGCTTCCCGGAGCTCCGCGCCAGAGGATCGCACCCTCGCCGGCGCGGGTCACCTTCGCCGCACGCGGCTCGGGCGGCTCGACCAGCGCGGGCAGTCCGAGGCCGAGCGCGTCGCTCAGGTGGAGCAGCGTGCCGACACTCGGATTCACCGACCCCTGCTCGACACTGACGACCATGCGGCGGCTCACGCCGGCCGCCTCGGCGAGCTGGTCGAGGGTCCAGCCTCGAGCGAGCCGTTCCTGCCGTACCCGGGTTCCGATCACCCGGGCCAGCGACTCTGCACCTGCATCCATGTGTGCAGCATAATGCACCAATAGTGCATTATGTGAGCCTGCGGGTCTGGCGTGCCGAGCTCGGCCCCGATCACCCGGGGGAGAGCGGGTCAGCGCAGCAGCTTGCCCGCGTCGTCGCGCGGTCGTACCGGGTGCTCGCTCAGGATCGATATCCGGTTGAACGCGTTGATCGCCGAGGCGACCCATTCGGCCGCGACGAAGGCCTCGTCGCCGAGCACATTGCGGGCGCCGGCGAGGTCCGCCTGCGCGTCCTCGCTCATCGGGAGCCGAGTGGCGGCGTCGGCGATGGCGAGCACCGCGGCCTCCCGCTCGCCGAAGATCCGGGTCTCGCGCCACGCCGGTAGCAGGTCGAGCTTCTGCTGCGGCACACCCGCCTCGCGCGCACCGCGGGAATGCAGATCCAGGCAGAACGCGCAGCCGTTCAGCTGGGAGGCGCGCACCTTGATGAGTTCCGTCTCGGCGGGGGTGAGCCCGAGCCGCGTCGCGGCGTCCGCGATCGAGGCGGAGAAGGCCTGGGCGGCCTGCCACGCCTCGGGGGCGATCTTGTCGAGATAGGGACGCACGGGGACTCCTTCCCGGTCGGTGTCGATGCTGGGGGCAACCGGCCGATGGGCGCCAGTATTCCGGCGAAACCCTCGGAATGGCAGGGGGGCCGGCGACGTTGGGGTCGGGGAAGCGCAGTCTTCATCCGATCCGGGATGCCCGGATCGACCCGGGAACCACGAGGAGAGCCGCCATGCGAGCCGTCGTCTACGACCGATACAGCCAGGAACTCGACGGGCTCGAGGTCCGAGAGGTGGCGGAGCCGAAGCTCTTCGCCGGTTCGGTGCTGATCGAGGTGCGCGCGGCCTCCGTGAACCCCGTCGACTGGAAGATCATGGCGGGGTACCTGGACGGCATGATCGACGCGCGGTTCCCGGTGATCCCGGGGTGGGACGTCGCCGGGGTGGTCGTGGCCGTCGGCGCCGATACTCCGGAGTTCCGCGTTGGCGACGAGGTCCTCGCGTACGCGCGCAAGGAGACCGTGTCGGCGGGGACTTTCGCGGAGCGGGTAGCCGTTCCCGCCGAGGCCGTCGCCCTCAAGCCCGCCGAACTGTCGTGGGAGCAGGCCGCGGGCCTGCCGCTCGCCGGCGGGACAGCGCTGCGCGCCGTCGACGCCCTCGGCGAGCTGGACGGCCGCGTGCTGCTCGTGCACGCGGCGGCGGGCGGCGTCGGCAGTCTCGCCGTGCAGATCGCGGTGGCCCGCGGTGCTCGGGTGATCGGCACCGCGTCGGAACGCAACCACGAGTTCCTCCGGAGCCTCGGTGCCGAGCCCGTCGCGCACGGCGAGGGGCTCGCGGAGCGCGTGCGCGCTTTGGCGGGCGGCCCGGTCGACGCCGTCGCGGACTTCGTCGGCGGGCAGCTCGAGGCCACGCTCGCCGTGCTCCGCGCCGATGGACCGCACGTCTCGGTCGCCGACGACTCGGTCGTGGAGCACGGCGGACGCATCATCTGGGTGCGCGTCGACGGCGCCGAGACGGCCCGGCTCGCCGAACTCGCCCGCAGCGGTGCCCTCCGGGTCGAGGTCGCCGGGACCTTCGGGCTCGAGGAGGTCGGGGACGCCTTCCGCGCCAGCCGTACCGGACGTACGCGCGGCAAGCTCGTGATCCAGCCGCAGCGATGAGCGGTGATCGCCGCGCGACCGTCGTCGTGATCGGCGCCGGTCAGGCGGGCCTCTCTGCGGGCTACCACCTGCAGCGTCACGGCTTCGCGAGTGCGCTGCTGGACCCGGGGGCCGAGCGGAGCTTCGTGATCCTCGACGGTGAGGTGCTGCCGGGCGGCGCCTGGCAGCACCGGTGGGAGTCCCTCTCGATGGCGACCGTGAACCACATCTTCGACCTGCCCGGGTTCCGGCAGACCCCGGTCGACCGGGCCACCCCGAGCCGCGAGGCGGTCCCCGGATACTTCTCCGCGTTCGAAGCGAAGATGCGGTTGCCGATCCTGCGCCCGGTCTCGGTGACGGCGGTGCGCCGCGCCGACGCGGATCCCGACGGCGAGCTGCTGATCGAGAGCAGCGCCGGGCTCTGGCGGGCGCGGGCGGTGATCAACGCGACCGGCACCTGGGGGAATCCCGTGCTGCCGGAGGTGCCCGGCGCCGATCGGTTCCTCGGGCGGCAGCTGCACACCCGCGACTACGTTTCGCTCGACGAGTTCGCGGGTCGCAGCGTCGCCGTGGTCGGCGGCGGGATCTCGGCCGTGCAGCAGCTCGAGGAGATCTCGCGGGTGGCGCGCGTCGCCTGGTACACGCGGCGCGAGCCCGTGTTCCTCGACGGCGATTTCAGTCCGGAGGTCGAGGGGCGCGAGACGATCGAGCGGGTCACCGCCGACGTCGAGGCCGGCAACCCGTCGGGCAGCGTCGTCTCGTACACGGGGCTGGCCTGGACCCCGTACGCGCGGGCCGCGCGGGATCGCGGCGTGCTCGTGCGCCGCCCGATGTTCACGGCCATCGAGCCGCACGGCGTGCGCGAGGCCGACGGCTCGTTCACCTCGGTCGACACGATCCTGTGGGCGACGGGATTCCGGCCGTCGATCGCGCACCTGGATCCGCTCGGGCTCCGCAATGAGCGGGGCGGGATCGAGATGCGCGGGACCCGGGTGGCCGCGGAACCCCGCCTGCACCTCATCGGCTACGGTCCGTCGCAGTCCACGGTCGGCGCGAACCGTGCCGGGCGCGATGCGGTGGCGGAGATCGATGCGGCGCTGCGATCGGAGAACCGCATTCCTCAGATGTAAGTTAGGCTTGGCTAAGTTACGGGGTTCGACGTGGGCCCCGAGAAGGGTGCGCGATGGCCAAGCGCGGGTTCTCCGGAGTGATGATGCGCGGGTACGGAGCCCGCGACCACGAGGCGATAGTCACCGAGGTCCAACCGCTCGCGCCCCACTTCGTGCGGGTGCGCATGAGCGCTCCGACGCTGCTGCAGGACGTGGTGGTCTCGCCGACGGCCTGGCTGCGCTTCTGGTTCCCCGACCCCGAGCGGCCCGAGTTCGAGCAGCAGCGCGCCTACACGCTCTCCGAGGTCGACGAGGCCGCCGGAACCTTCGCGGTCGACATGGTCCTGCACGAGCCCGCCGGGCCGGCGAGCACCTGGGCCGCCGCAGCAGCCCCGGGAACCCGGGTGTCGGTCACGACCCTCGGATCCTCGCGCTTCGACCTGCCGGACGAACTGCCCGCCGGCTACCTGCTCATCGGCGACAGCGCGTCGATCCCCGCGATCAACGCGATCCTCGGGACCGTGCCCGACGAAGTGCCGATCGAGATCTACCTCGAGGAGCACACCCCCGACGACCGGAGGATCCCGCTGCACGTGCACCCGCGCGCTCGCGTGCACTGGGTCCCGCGTCAGGGCGAGACCTCTCTCGCCGCCGCGATCGAGTCGCGCGACTGGTCGGACTGGTACGCGTGGGCCGCGCCCGAGTCGGGATCGCTCAAGCACCTCCGCGGTCGCCTGCGCGACGAGTTCGGATTCCCGAAGAGCGAGACGCACGCGCAGGCCTACTGGTACTTCGGCCGCGCGTTCGGCGCGAACCGCTCCAAGGCCGCGCCCGAAACGGAGCCCGCGGCGGATGCATCGGCCGCCGATGCGGTCGGGACGACCGAAGCGGCGGCCGCGGCGATCGCGGCGGGTCCCGCACCGGATCCGGTACTGGATCCCGCACCGGCTGCGGTCGGCGAGGCGGCTGCTTCCGAGGCGGCCGAGGCACCCGCGGCCGCGCGCGGATCCTGGCGGGCGAACGCGGGATCGCGGCTGCTCGCCCCGCTGCGTCCGAAGCTCGTCGCGGCCGGTGCCGCGCAGGGGATCGTCACCCTCCTGCAGCTCGCACCCTTCGTGCTGATCGTCGAGCTCGCCCGCCTGCTGCTCGGCGGCGCCGAGGCGTCTCGGCTCTGGGCGCTCGGCTGGTGGGCCGTCGGACTGATGGCCGCGGGGGTCGTGCTCTCGACCGCGCTGCTCGTCTGGACCCACGCGGTCGATGCGCGCTTCGAACGGGAACTGCGGCAGCGCCTGCTGCGCAAGCTCGCCCGCGTGCCGCTCGGCTGGTACGACGCGCGCGGGTCCGGCCGGGTGAAGCAGCTCGTGCAGGACGACACGCTCGCGCTGCACTACCTCGTGACCCACGCCGTGCCCGACGCGGTCGCCGCCGTGGTCGCGCCCGTCGCGGTGCTCGTCTACCTGTTCGCGGTCGACTGGCGGATCGCGCTCCTGCTCCTCCTGCCGGTGCTCGTCTACGTGATCGCCATGGCTGTCATGGTCGTGCAATCGGCGCCGCGCACGGCCGAGGCGCTGCGCTGGTCGGAACGTATGAACAGCGAGGCGGGCTCCTACCTGGAGGGCCAGCCGGTGATCCGCGTGTTCGGGGGAGCGGCGGCCACCGGCTTCCGCGCCCGGCTGGGCGAGTACATCGGGTTCCTCGACCGCTGGCAGCGGCCCCTCAGCGGGCAGAAGGCGTTCATCGACCTCGTCACCCGTCCGGCCACGTTCCTGCTGCTCATCTGCGCGCTCGGTACCGTGCTGATCACGGGCGGGACCATGCAGCCGATCGCGCTGCTGCCGTTCCTGCTGCTCGGCACGACGTTCGGATCCCGGCTGCTCGGGATCGGCTACGGGCTCGGCGGCCTGCGGGCCGGTCTGCTCGCCGCGCGACGGATCCAGGTCGCCCTCGACGAGCCCGAGCTCGAGACCGAGGACGCAGGCGAGCCCGCCGAGGGCGCGCCTCGGGTCCCGCGCGGCCGCGTCGAGTTCGACCGCGTCGGCTTCGCCTACCGGCCGGGCGTTCCCGTGCTGGAGGACGTCTCCCTGTCGCTGGAACCCGGCACCGTGACCGCGCTCGTCGGCCCGTCCGGATCCGGCAAGTCGACCCTCGCCGCCCTGCTCGCACGCTTCCACGACCCGGAGTCCGGTCGCATCCGCGTCGGCGGCGACGACCTCCGCGCGCTCGACCCCGACGAGCTCTACGCCCGCGTCGGCTTCGTGTTCCAGCAGACCCAGCTCGTGCACGGCACCGTGCGCGACAACCTCGCCCTCGCGAAGCCCGACGCGAGCGATGCCGAGGTCGAGGCCGCGGCGCGGGCCGCGCAGATCCACGATCGGATCCTTCGCCTGCCCGAGGGGTACGGCACCGTTCTCGGCCCCGACGCCGCGCTGTCGGGTGGCGAGCGGCAGCGCCTCACGATCGCCCGCGCGATCCTGGCGGACACTCCCGTGCTGATCCTCGACGAGGCGACCGCGTTCGCCGACCCCGAATCCGAGTACCTCGTGCAGCGGGCGCTGAGCCGTCTGGCCGAGGGCCGCACCGTGCTCGTGATCGCCCACCGGCTGCACACCGTCGCCTCGGCCGACCGCATCGTCGTGCTCGACCACGGCCGCATCGCCGAGTCCGGCACGCACGACGAACTCCTCGGCCGGGGCGGCCGATACCGGAGTCTCTGGGACGCCGCGTCCGGGGCCTCGAACGGGGTCTCGTCCACCCCTGAATCCACCCCCGAACCCGTCGCCGCCGGAACGGAGCAGACCCGATGATCCGCACCCTGCTCAGCCTGCTCCCCGCGAACCGCCGCCGCGCGGTGGGCGCCCACCTCGGTCTCACCGTGCTCGGCATCCTGCTGCGCGCCGTCGGCGCCGTGCTGCTCGTGCCCCTGGTCTCGGCGCTCTTCGGGCCGAGACCCGCGGAGGCCTGGCCGTGGCTCGCAGCGCTCGCCACTGCGACCGTGCTCGGTTGGGCGGTCGACGCCGCCGCCGCGAAGCGGGGATTCGCGCTCGGCTTCGCGCTGCTCGACAGCGGGCAGCGCACCGTCGCCGACCGCATCGCCGAGGTGCGGCTCGCCTGGTTCGACGCCGAGCGCACCGCGACCGCGCGCCAGGCCGTCGCCGCGACCGGTCCCGACCTCGTCGGCGTCGTCATCTATCTCGTGACCCCGGTGCTCAGCGCGATCCTGCTGCCGATCGCCATCGCGGTCGCGCTGCTGCCCATCGCCTGGCCGCTCGCGCTCGCGGCGCTGGCCGGTGTGCCGATCCTGTTCGGCGCCTTCTGGCTCGCGGGCCGGCTCAGCCGGGACGCCGACCGTGCGGCGGCCGACGCGAACACCGCGCTGACCGAGCGGATCGTCGAGTTCGCGCGCACGCAGCAGGCTCTGCGGGCTGCGCGCCGCGTCGATCCGGCACGCAGCCTCGCGGGATCCGCCCTCGCCGCGCAGCACCGCGCCACGACCCGGCTGATCCTGCTGCAGGTGCCCGGCCAGCTGCTGTTCGGCCTCGCGGCCCAGCTCGCGCTCCTGCTGCTCGCGGGCACCACGGTCTGGCTCGCGGCGACCGACGCGCTCTCGGCACCCGCGGCGATCGCGCTCACGCTCGTGATCGTGCGCTACCTCGAGCCGTTCACCGCGCTGGCCGAGCTGGCACCCGGTATCGAAGCGGCGACCGGTGCGCTGCGCAACATGCGGACGGTGCTCGAGGCGCCCGTCGATCCCGCGGGGGAACGCGAACCGGCTCGGGGCTCCGCGCCGCGGGTCGCGCTCCGCGGGGTGAGCTTCGACTACGACGGGGCGACCGGATCCGCCGCGTCGGCCGGATCCCGCGTGCTCTCGGACTTCGACCTGGAGCTCGCTCCGGGCACGACGACCGCGATCGTCGGCCCCTCGGGCTCGGGCAAGACCACCGTGCTGCAGCTCCTCGCGGGCCTGCGCCGCCCGGGCGCGGGCAGCGTGCTCGTCGACGGCGTCCCGCTGGCCGAGCTGAGTGAGGCGTCGCGGCGCGAACTCGTCAGCGTCGTGTTCCAGCACCCGTACCTGTTCGACGGCACCGTGCGCGACAACATCCTCGTCGGCGATCCCACGGCTTCCGAGGATCGCTGGCGCGCAGCCGCCGCGCTTGCCCGCGTCGACACCCTCGCGGATCGCCTGCCGGACGGCTGGGAGAGCCGGGTCGGCGAGGCCGGCGGATCCCTCTCGGGCGGGGAACGGCAGCGGGTCTCGATCGCGCGGGCGCTCGTGTCGCGCGCTCCCGTGCTCCTGGTCGACGAGGCGACCAGCGCGCTCGACGCCGAGAACGAGGCGGCCGTGGCCGCGGCGCTCGCCGACGACCCGACGCCGCGCACCCGCGTGATCGTCGCGCACCGGCTGAGCAGCATCCGCGCCGCCGACCGCGTCGTGTTCCTCGACGGCGGGCGCATCGTCGAGGACGGTTCACCGGAGGAACTGCTCGCGGCCGGAGGGCGCTTCGCCGAGTTCTGGCGGCAGCAGCACGCCGCGAGCGCCTGGCGGCTCGGCGCGGAGCGCTCGGCGTGAGCGTGAACGTCCCGGTTGCTGGTGCGGTCGCGCGCGATCGGGTGCGGGACCGGATTCGCGGGTTCCTCCTCACCACCGAGCGGCACACGACGCAGAGCATGCGGTCCTGGACCTCGGAACGGCACGCGCGGGACGAGCTGATCTGGTCGACCGCGGGAGTGATCCGGGTGCGGACCGATGACGCCATCTGGACCGTGCCCGCGCACCGGTCGGTGTGGGTGCCCGAGGGGGTGTCGCACACCATCGAGGCGGCGGCGGACACGATCCTGCACGCAACCTTCGTCGCGCGCGGCGCTGCGGTGCACCTGCCGCGGGAGGCCGTCGTGGTCGAGATGCTCCCGACGATCCGCGAGCTGCTGCTGCTCAACGCGGAGTGCCCGCTCGACCCCGAGACCCGAATGCGCGTGCAGGGACTCGCGCTCGAGCTGCTGCGGCCCGCTCCCAGCGCGCAGGTGGATCTGCAGATGCCGGAGAGTCCGCGGCTGCGTCTCGTCGCCGAGCGGATCCTCGATGCGCCGCACGATTTCCGAGCCACCGAGCATTGGGCGGAGCGGGCGGGATTGCCCGCGCGCGAGTTCGTGCGGGGTTTCGTGGCGGAGACCGGTCTCTCGTTCACCCAGTGGAGGATCCGAGCCCGGGTGCGCGCCTCGCTCCTGCTGCTCGGTTCGGGGACGCCGGTGGTCGCCGTCGCCAAGCGGCTCGGATACGCCAACGCGAGCACCTTCATCGATCACTTCCGGGTCGCCGTCGGGACCACGCCCGCGGCGTACTTCTCGGGTCGGTGCGCAGTCGCAGCTCTGCCGACCGCGTCCGACGAAAACCGTCACGATCGGACGGAATAGCGGGATTCGGGCTCGATAGTCTGATGATGGTTAGGGTTGCCTAAGCAACCGAAGTTCTCAGTCCAGAAGGACCATCGTGCTCTCCTCTTCTCCCTCGATCCCGCGCGCCCGCAAGCGCCTCCTGCGCGTCGTCGCCACCGTCTCCTCCCTCGCGCTGCTCGGGTCCGCCCTCGCCGGCTGCGCCGCCTCGGCGGATGCCTCGGACAGCGGGTCGGCGACCCGCACGGTCGCCGACTCCGTCGGAGACGTGCGGATCCCGACCCACCCGAAGCGCATCGTCGCCACCGACTTCTTCTCGTCGAGCGTGCTCGTCGACGTGGGGGTCACCCCCGTCGGCGTGATGCAGGGGATCCAGGAGCCGGGAAGTCGCCCCCAGCGCTACATCGACGCGTTGAAGGGCGTCGAGCAGGTCAGTACCTACGCTGAGATCAACGTCGAGAAGGTGCTCGACCTCGACCCGGACCTCATCATCGTCGACGCGGCGTTCCCGGAACCCGAGACGCTCAAGCGGCTCGAGGCCATCGCGCCGCTCTTCCGGGTCGATCTGACCGGTTCCTGGTCGAAGCGCGCGCTGAGCATCGCCGACGCGGCGAACCACCTCGACACCGCGCAGAAGCAGCAGCGCTCGTACGACGAACGCGCCAAGCGGATCTCCAAGCACTACCGGAAGGTGCTCGACGAGAATCCCCTCGCCGTGGTGTCCCTGAACACCAACGACGCGACCTGGGCGAGCTACGCACCGGGAGGGTGGCCCACACCCGCGTGGGTCGACATCGATGCCGTGTTCCGCACCCCGACCGATGGCGAGGCCAAGACCAGCACGGACTGGGCCTGGATCTCCGACGAGCAGCTCGAGAAGCTCGGCAACGCCGGGTTCATCGTCGTGCTGGAGCCCGAGCAGCTCTCGCGCTACGAGAACAACCGCGTCTGGAAGTCGTTGCCGGCGGTTCGCAACGGGAAGGTGTTCTCGGGGTTCGAGGCACCGGCGACATCCTCGTTCGAGTGGGGGCAGGACAGCCTCGACACCGTCGAGAGCATCCTGCAGAAGGTCGCGCAGGGCTGATCCGTGGCGATTCCCTGTTCACCGGCCCGCGTCCTCTCGACCCGCAGGCTCTCCCCGAATCTCGTCCGCATCCGCTTCGAGGCCGTCGGCGGCTGGCTCTGGCACACCGACGGCGTCGGCGACGAGCGCATCGACATCGCACTGCCCGCTCCGGGGCAGACCGCGGCGGCGCTCCGCGTCTTCAACTCGCCCGAGTACGGTCGAGGCTGGATCGGCGAGGAGCCGCCCTGGCGTCACTACACGGTCCGGGCGGTGCACGACGGCGGCCTGCGATTCGACATCGACTTCGTGGTGCACCCGGGCGGGGTGGCATCCGCCTGGGCCGAGCGGGCCGAGCCGGGGCACCTCATCGGAGTGTTCGATGAGGACCGCAGCTCCTCCTACTACGCCCCTCCCGGAGACGCGCGCGCGATGCTGCTGGTGGCCGACGCGACGGGCCTCCCGGGGCTCGGCCGTATCGTCGAGGAGCTCCCCGCGGATATCACGGCGACCGCGATCATCGAGGTCGCCGATCCGGGGGACGTCCAGGAGTTCGCCTCGAACGCCCGCCTGCGCGTGGACTGGGTCGTGGGGAGCGGCAACGGCATCGGCCCGAGCGCGCTCCCGGACGAGGTCGCCCGCTTCGTGGACCCCGGGGAACCCTGGTACGCCTGGATCGCCTGCGAAGCGGCTGCCAGTCGGGCGATCCGGGGCGACCTGCGCGGCCGGCTCGGTCTCGCGCGGGACCGGCACCACGCGATCGGCTACTGGACGCAGGACCTGGCGGGGGATCGCCCTGCCGAGATCGGATGACCGTCGCGGCACCTCCCCGGCAGATCGCGCGCACGGTCCCGACCCGGCTCGTCTGGCTGCTGCTGGCGGTGATCCTACTCGTCTGCGTGATCGCCGCGAGCGTCGCGCTCGGGGCGAAACCCATCGGCATCGATGCGGTCGTGGACAGCCTCTGGGGCGGTCGCGACGACAACGATGCCTTCATCGTGCGCGAGACGCGGATTCCCCGTGCGCTGCTCGGCCTGGTCGTCGGGATCGCTCTCGGCGTCTCCGGCGCCCTGATCCAGGCCTTCACCCGCAATCCGCTCGCGGATCCCGGGATTCTGGGGGTGAACGCGGGCGCGGCATTCGCGGTCACCATCGGCATCGCCTGGTTCGGCGCCGCCTCGATCCAGGGGTACATCTGGTTCGCGTTCCTCGGCGCCGCCGCCGTGACCGGAGTCGTCATGTTCCTCGGCATGGCGGGGCGGGGCGTCTCGCCGGTCCGCCTCACGCTCGTCGGCGTCGCGGTGGGGGCGCTGCTCGGCGGGGTGACCTCCGCGATCACGCTGCTCGATCCGGGCGCCTTCGACCGGATGCGGGACTGGGGCGCCGGCTCCCTATCGGCGCGCGGCTGGGACGTGCTGGTCATCGCCGCACCCGTCATCCTGGCCGGTACTTTGCTCGCGCTCGCGCTCGCCCCGGCGCTCAACGTCGTCGCGCTCGGCGACGAGCTCGCCGGTGCGCTGGGGGCGCGGATCGCCCGGACCAGACTGCTCGTCATCGTGGCGGTGACGGTGCTCGCGGGAGCGGCGACCGCGGCGGCCGGCCCCATCGGATTCGTGGGTCTCATGGTCCCGCACATCTGCCGATGGTTCGTCGGGCCCGACCAGCGGTGGATCCTCGTCTTCACGATCGTGCTCGCGCCGGCGCTGCTCACGATCGCCGACGTCGTCGCCCGGCTCGTCGTCGCCCCGCAGGAACTGCAGGTCGGGATCGTCACCGCCCTGGTCGGTGCGCCCGTGCTGGTCGCGCTCGCCCGTCGGTCGAAGGCGAGCGGGCTGTGAGCGCCCGGGGTCCGGCTCAGGCTCCGGCGGCTCCGGTGGATCCGGCTCGGGGTGCCGTGCGGTTCCGCGACTCGGCGGTCGTGCTCCGCGGGCACCGGCACGCCTGGCGCATCGGGCGGCGGAGCACGGCGGTCACGCTCATCGCGCTCCTGCTCTGCATCGTCATCGCTGTGCTCTCGCTCGCCTGGGGCGAAGTCACGGTGCCGCTCTCCGACGTCGTCGCCGCGCTCTTCGGCGGCGGCGATCGTCGAGCACGCCTGGTCGTCCTCGACTGGCGGATGCCACGGGTGCTGCTCGCGCTGCTGCTCGGCGCCTGCTTGGGGGTCAGCGGGGCCATCTTCCAGTCGCTGACGCGGAACCCGCTGGGCTCACCCGACATCATCGGATTCTCCACCGGGGCGTACACCGGTGCGCTGCTCACGATCGTGCTGACCGGCGGGAGCTATCTGCTGAGCGCCGCGGGGTCGCTGCTCGGCGGGATCCTCACTGCGGCGGCGGTCTATCTCCTGGCGTACCGTCGCGGCGTCCAGGGCTTCCGGCTCATCATCGTCGGGATCGGGGTCTCGGCGACGCTCGCATCGGTGAACACGCTGCTGATCGTGCGAGCCGATCTCGACGTCGCCATGCGCGCCGCGGTGTGGGGCGCCGGCAGCCTGTCGGGAGCGCGAGTGGAGCAGCTGATCCCGGTCTCGTTGCTCTGCGCGATCCTGCTGCCGCTCGCACTCGCCGGCGGGCCCGCACTGCGCCAGCTCGAGCTCGGCGACGACGCCGCGCGGGCCACTGGCGTCGCGGCGGAACGCGTGAGACTGCTGCTGATGCTCATCGGTGTCGCGCTCACCGCGCTCGCGACGGCGGCAGTGGGCCCGATCGCGTTCGTCGCGCTGGTCGCCCCGCAGATCGCGCGCAGACTGACACGCAGTTCGGGCCCCGCGATGGCCGCGTCCGCGGCGATCGGCGCGCTCCTGCTGATCGCGTCGGACCTGGCCGCGCAGCGGCTGTTCGCTCCGACGCCGCTGCCCGTCGGCATCATGACCGTCTCGATCGGCGGCGGCTACTTCGTCTGGCTCCTCGTCCGCGAGGCCAGGAAAGGATGACACCCGTGTCGCATTCCAGTCCATCCGCTCCGGTCGACGGGGCCCGTCTGCGCGCCGAGGGCCTGACCGTCGGCTACGACGACCACGTCGTCGCCCGGGAACTCGGGGTGCGGATCCCCGACGGCGGATTCACCGTCATCGTCGGGCCGAACGCCTGTGGCAAATCCACGCTGCTGAAAGCGCTCGCGCGCCTCCTGCCGCCCCGCACCGGGCGGGTGCTGCTGAACGGGGAGGACATCGCCGCGTTCCGCAGCAAGGAGTTCGCCCGGCGGCTCGGGCTGCTGCCGCAGACCTCGATCGCTCCGGACGGCATCACCGTCGCCGATCTGGTCTCGCGTGGTCGGTTCCCGCACCAGACGCTGCTGCGGCAGTGGCGCGAGAGCGACGAAGCCGCGGTCGCCGATGCGCTCGAGGCGACCGGTACCGCGGAGCTGTCGGAGCGCCTCGTCGGCGAACTCTCGGGCGGTCAGCGGCAGCGGGTCTGGGTGGCCATGGTGCTCGCGCAGGAGACGGAGGTCGTGCTGCTCGACGAACCCACGAGCTTCCTCGACATCGCGCACCAGTTCGACCTGCTCGACCTCTGCGCGGACCTGCACCGGCATCGCGGGCGCACGCTCGTCGCCGTGCTGCACGATCTGAACCAGGCCGCGCGGTACGCGACGCATCTGATCGTGATGAGCGAGGGGGCCGTGGTGGCGGAGGGGCCGCCCGAGGCCGTCCTCACGAGCGAGCTCGTCGCCGAGGTCTTCGGACTCGACGGGATCGTCGTGCCGGATCCGCTCGCGGGCACCCCCATGTTCGTCCCGCGTCCGAGGCGCCCGGTCGCGCAGTTCCGCGCCCCGGCTCCGCTCTCTACGATGGAGGCATGACCGCACCGCTGCCGCCGCTGCTCACGCTCGCCGATGCCGCTGCCTGGCGGGCCTGGCTCGACGAGAACGAGGAGACCTCGGACGGTGTCTGGCTGGTGCTCGCGAAGAAGGGCACCACCGAGCCGACGACGCTGAGCTACGCGCAGGCGCTCGACGAGGCGCTGTGCAGCGGATGGATCGACGGGCAGAAGGGGAGCCTCGACTCGGCGACGTTCCGGCAGCGCTTCACGCCGCGGCGCAGGCAGTCGATGTGGTCGGAGCGCAACATCGGACTCGTCGCGGAGCTGATCGAGGCGGGGCGGATGCGCGAGCGCGGGAACGCCGAGATCGAGCGTGCGAAGGGCGATGGCCGCTGGGATCGCGCGTACGCGGGAGCGTCGAAGGCGGAGGTGCCCGACGACCTGGTGGCCGCCCTGGCGGCGTCGCCGAGCGCGGCGGCCGTGTTCGCGGGGTTGAACGGGGCGAACCGGTATTCGGTGCTGCACCGGCTCATGACCGCGTCGAACGCGACGACACGGGCGAACCGGCTCGCGAAGATCCTGGCGATGCTGGAGGGCGGCGAGACGCCGCATCCGCAGTGAGCTGGACCCCGATGGGCGCGGACGATGTCGCCGCCGCGTACCCCGCGCCGGCTCGGCGCCGGGGCCATGTCCGGTCCTGGCTGCTGCCGCTGCTCGGTCTGATGCCGTTCGGGGCCGGGCTCGCGCTGTGGTTGCGGACCCTGCCGACCACGATCGATTCGGCGGCGCAGCTCACGCGGGTCGAGTTCGGATGGCCGCTGCCCTGGACCGTGCAGAACCTGACCCGGTACGCGCCGCAGCGGTATCCGGCGAGCATGGACTACATCGGCGGGAAGTACGTGGTCGATCCGCCGCCGAGCGTCGAGAACTGGTGGCTGTTCGCCGCGGACGCCGGGATCCTGGGGGCGTGCGCGTTCCTCGTGCTCGCGCTCGTCGTCCGGCTGCTGCGTCCGGTGCTGCTGGGGCGCGGCCGCGGGGGCGGCCGCGGTGGCGGTGGCGCTGGTGCTGGTGCTGGTGCTGATTCGGGTGTCGGCGCCGGTGGGGTCAAGCCTGGGGTCGGTCCCGGGGTCGGTCCCGGCCGCGCGGATCAGACCTGAGTCCTACGCGGGTCAGTACCTCGGGTCGATGCGCGGTGGAGCGCGCGCGGCGATGCTGGAGGCATGACAGTCGCACACGCTCTCAAGCAGCCGGTTCCCTTCGTCGCGGTCGCGCTCGTAGCGGCCTGCGCGCTCGCGTTCGTCGCGGCGATCTCGCTCTTCCTCATGATCACGGGCACGACGCAGTCGATGCTCACCGGTCAGCCCGCGGCGGGCACCGGGGTGGGCGTCGCGGTGCACGCGCCGATCTCGACGCCGTAGCGGCCGCCCCTGCGCGCTGCCGGGGTTCTGTCGGTTCTGCCGGGATTCTGCCGGTTCCGCAGGTTCCGCCGGTTCTGCCGGTTCTGCAGGTTCTGCCGGAGCCCGGTCTCAGGGAGCCGGCGGGTACTGCTCACCGGTGCGTGTGCGCGAGAGGCGCCGCTGCTGCTGCCGGGTGTTGACGAGGATCGTGATCGCGGCGCCGGTGAATCCCGCGACCAGCGTCCCGGACATGCCGGCGGGGAGGAACCCGGCCCCACCGCCGATGAGTGCGACGACGCCGAGCAGGATCATGGTGATCTCGAAGAGGAACAGCTGATCGCCCAGCGCAGATCTGCGGTCCTCGATGGTGGTCTCGCGGCCGTTCACGAGGATGCGATCGGTCCAGGCATCGCCGTCCCACCAGCGCACGATGCCTCGGGTCCGGGTCGGCCACCAGCCGGCGGCGAAGGAGGGGCGCGATTCGTCGCTCACCGTTGGTACCTGATCTTCTCGACGGGTCCGTCTCGGCGCCCGCGAGGAGCGGGGCGCCGAGACGGACTACCGGATCAGTGTACTGGTGCGGGCGCGGGGTCAGCTCAGCCCGTTGGCCGCGAGCCAGGCCTTGGCGATGTCGGCGGGCTGCTTCTTATCGACGGTGCTCTGGACGTTGAGCTTGACGAGTTCCTCGGTGCTGAGCTTCGCGCTGACCGCGTTGATCGTCTTCGAGACCTTGTCGGCGATGTCGCTGCTGGCGATAGGGACCACGTTCGACGAGAGGATCATGTTCTTCGGATCCTTGAGCGCGACGAGGTCGCCCTTCTCGAAGGCGGGGTCGGCGGAATAGATGTCGGCGACCTGGACGGTGCCGGCGCGCAGCGCGTCGAGCGTGGTCGGGCCGGTCGCCGAGAATCCGAGGTCGACGCCGTACTGCTCCTTGGCGGCGGCGGGACCGTAGGGGCGCTTCTCGAACTCGGGGGCGCCGCCGATGGTCGGCTTGCCGGGCAGCTTCGAGAGGTCGCCGATGGATTCGAGGCCGTACTTGTCGGCCGTGCTCTTGAGCACCGTGTAGGTGTCCTGGTCGGCGGCCTTGGCGTAGTCGAGAGCGGTGAGGTTCTTCGGCAGCGCCTTCTTGAGCGCGGCGTAGACGTCGTCGGGGCTCGTGGCGGTGGCCTTGCCGTCGAGGAACTCGAGCAGGTTGCCTGTGTATTCGGGGAAGAGCGAGATCGCTCCCGACTTGAGATCGGGCATGTACGCGTCGCGCTGGCCGATGTTGAACTTGCGCTCGACCTTCGTGCCGTCCTTCTCGAGGGCCTGCGCGTAGATCTCGGCGATGATCTCGTTCGAGTAGTAGGCCTGCGATCCGACCACGACGGTATCGCTGGACCCCGAAGAGGTCGTCTTGCCGGAGTCGTCGAGGGGGTTCGCGGAGCTGCACGCGCCGAGCGCGAGCGCGACGGCCGCGGCAGCGCCGACGGCGGCGATACGGGTGATTCGAGCGGTGAACATGGTGTTCCCTTCTTCGGTGGTCGGGTTCAGCCGGCCGAGGCGGTCGGCTGAGAACGATGGCGCTCGCGGTGCGCGGCGCGGGAGGAACCGCCGGAACCTGCGGCCGCGCGTACACCGGCCGGGACGGCGGTGCGCTGGGCGAGCGCGAACAGGAGGTCGACGATGAGTGCGAGGAGCGCGACGAGGAGTGCTCCGGCGAGCACCTGGTCGAAGCGGCGCAGCGGGATGCCCTGGATGATGGGGAAGCCGAGGCCGCCGAGGTTGACGTACGCGGCGATGGTGACGGTCGCGATGACCTGCAGTGTAGCGGCGCGGAGCCCGCCGATGAGGAGGGGGAGCCCGAGGCGGAACTCGACCTTCCAGAAGATCTGCCACTGGGTCATGCCGGTGGCCTTCGCGGCGTCGATGACCCGGCGATCAATCGCTTCGAGCCCGGTGTACGCCCCGGCCAGCAGCGAGGGGATCGCGAGCAGGACGAAGGTGAGCAGGGCCGCGGCCGGCACCTGGAGCACCCCGAACAGCAGTACGAGCAGGATGAGGAGGCCGAAGGACGGGATCGCGCGCGCCGCCCCCGAGATGGCGACGGCGATCTCGCGGCCCTTGCCGGTGTGGCCGATGATCCAGCCGGCGGGGACCGCGATCACCGCGGCGATGAGGACGGAGAGGGCCGTGTAGAGCAAGTGCTGGCCGAGCAGCGTCGGGATACCGTAGGTGCCGCTCCACTGCTCGGGGGCGAACAGCCAGGCGAGTGCGTCGCCGAAGAGGTTCATGCGACCGCCTCCGAATGAGGCTGCGTGCTGTGTGCGTCGGCGCTCGCGCGCCGCGTGCGCTTCTGTGTGCTCGCGCGCTGCCAGGGCATGACCAGCCGGCCGAGCAGGACGAGCAGCACGTCGATGATGAGCGCGAGCAGCACGACCGCGATCACGCCCGCGAAGACCTCTTCGACCAGGCGACGGTCGAGACCGTTGGTGAAGAGGTAGCCGAGGTTGTTGACGCCGATCAGCGTGCCGACCGTGGCGAGCGCGATGGTACTCACGGCCGCGACGCGGACGCCCGCGAGGATCACCGGCCCGGCGAGCGGGAGCTCGACGGTCCAGAAGCGCCGCGCGGCACCGTAGCCGGTGGCGGTCGCCGAGCGCAGCACGTCGGCGTCGACCGAGTCGAGTCCGTCGGCGACGGCGCGCACCAGGATCGCGACGGCGTAGATGGCGAGTGCGACGACCAGGTTGGTCTCGCTGATCGCCGAGTAGCCGAGGAGCGCGGGCAGCAGGATGAGGAGCGCGAGCGAGGGGATCGTGTAGAGCAGGCCCGTGAGCAGGATGATGGGTCCGCGCACGAGGCGGTAGCGCCAAGCGAGGCGGCCCAGCGGCAGGGCGATGATGAAGCCGAGCACGAGCGCGATGAGGCTCTGCCGCAGGTGCACCGCGGTGAGGTCGAGGATGAGGCCGAGGTTGTCGCCGATCCAGGTCACGTCAGTCGCCCACTCCCGTACCGGTGCCGGGCTCGGCCACGACGGGCTCGGGTACGACGGGCTCGGCCACTGCGGTCTCGGTCACTGCGGGCACAGACGCGCGGGACCCGTGCTGAGCGGTGGCGGGCGGATCGGCGATGAGCCGGCCCTGCGTACGGCCGTCGGCGTCCACCACGATCGTGCCGTGGGGCGTCTGCCGCAGGCTCAGTGCGCGCTTGCCGCGGTCGGCGCCGATGAACGCCGAGACGAAGCCGTCGGCGGGATTCGCGAGGATCTCGTCGGGGGAGCCCTGCTGCACGATGCGCGCCCCGGCATCGAGGATGACGATCTGATCGCCCAGGAGCAGCGCCTCGTCGATGTCGTGCGTGACGAACACGACGGTCTTGCCGAGCTCGCGCTGCAGGCGCAGTAGCTCCTGCTGCAGCTCGGCGCGCACGATGGGATCGACCGCGCCGAAGGGTTCGTCCATCAGCAGGATGTTGGGGTCCGCGGCGAGGCCTCGGGCGACGCCCACCCGCTGCTGCTGCCCGCCCGACAACTGGCTCGGATAGCGGTCGGCCAGCGCTCGGTCGAGACCGACCGTGTCGAGCAGTTCGCGCGCCCGCTCGTGCGCCTCGCGCCGTGACGCGCCGTTCAAGCGCAGCACCGTCGAGACGTTGTCGATGACGGTGAAGTGGGGCATGAGCCCCGAGTTCTGCATGACGTAGCCGATGCTGCGACGCAGTGCCACGGGGTCGCGATCCTGCACGCTCTCGCCGTCGATCTCGACCGTGCCCGAGTTGGGGTCGACCATGCGGTTGATCATGCGTAGCAGGGTGGTCTTGCCCGACCCCGAGGAACCGACCAGCACGGTAGTCTGCCGGGCCGGAATGACCAGATTGAACTCCCCGACGGCGAGGGTGCCGTCGGGGAATCTCTTCGATACGGAGCGGAACTCGATCATCGCTCAGACACTACGGCACCCCACCGACATTCACGAGGGGGTTGCGCGATCACGCCGAATCCCGCCCGTACGCCTCGAGCAGCCGCAACCAGATCTCGCTCACCGTCGGATACGACGGGACCGCGTGCCAGAGCCGCTGGATCGGCACCTCGCCGACCACTGCGACCGTCGCCGCGTGCACGAGTTCGGCGACCTCCGGTCCGACGAACGTCGCCCCGAGCAGCACCCGACGATCCTCGTCGACCACGATCCGGGCCCGCCCGCTCGCTCCGTCGCCGTGCAGCGAGGCACCCGCGACCGAGGAGAAATCGACGTCGACCGCGCGCACCCGGCGTCCGGCCTGCTGCGCCGCCGCCTCGGTGAGGCCGATCGACGCCACCTCCGGATCCGAGAACACCACCTGCGGCACCGACGCGCGATCCGCCGTCGCCGCGTGGCGACCCCAGGCGCGATCCTCGACCGGGCCGCCCTGCGCACGTGCGGCGATCGCGTCGCCCGCGGCGCGCGCCTGATACTTGCCCTGGTGCGTCAGCGGGGCGCGACCGTTCACATCGCCCACCGCGTACAGCCAGTCGGTGCCCGGGACCCGCAACGTATCGTCGGTGCCGATCCACGATCCAGGTTCGAGCCCGATCGTCTCGAGCCCGATGTCGTCGCTGCGGGGGCGGCGGCCCGTTGCGACGAGGATCTCGTCGGCGAGCAGCTCGTCGTCGTCAGCATCGTCGCGAGACACCCGCACGGTCACCCCGGCGGCGTCCCGATCCACGCGCGCGGGCGAGACGCCCGTCCGCACATCGACGCCCAGCTCACGCAGCCCTTCGGTGACGAGCTCACCCGCGAACGGCTCGAACGCGCCGAGCACGCCGCTGCGCGCCAGCATGGTCACCCGGGAGCCCAGCGACGCGAACGCCGTCGCCATCTCGACCGCGACCACGCCGCCGCCCACCACGATCAGCGACTCCGGCACCTCCTGCGCGCTCGTCGCCTCGCGGCTCGTCCACGGGGCGGCCTCCTGCAGCCCGGGGATCCCCGGAACGACCGCATCGGATCCCGTGCTGACCGCCACCGCATGCCGCGCCGTCAGGGTGCGCTCGCCGCCGTCCGCGTCCGTCACCGTGACGCGGCGCTCGCCGCTGATCCGGCCGTGTCCGCGCACCAGATCGATATGCGCGCTGCTGAGCCAGTCGACCTGGCCGGAATCGTCCCAGTCGCTCGTGAACGCGTCGCGGCGCTTGAGCACCGCCGGCACGTCGAGCTCGCCCGTGACCGCCTCGGCCGCGCCGGGCACCCGGCGGGCCGCCCGCAGCGCCTGCCCCGAGCGCAGCAGCGCCTTCGACGGCATGCACGCCCAGTAGGAGCACTCGCCGCCCACGAGCTCGCTCTCGACGATCACCGCCGTGAGGCCGCCCTGCACGGCGCGATCCGCGACGTTCTCGCCCACCGGCCCACCGCCCAGCACGATCAGATCGTATTCATCGGTCATCTGCATCACAGCCTCTCCGAATCGGATGCTCCCACCCTTTCAGCTTCAGTCGGCGCGGGGAAGGGGGATCCGGAGTTCGGACCTGGCGGTCAGGTTCGGTGTTCGCGCCGGGCTCCGACGGGGCCTCTGCGCGCCGGTAGGGTGAGGATCATGTCGCACGTGGATCCGCCGTTCGGGATGGTGTTCTTTGGTGCTGGGGATGGTGCTGGTGCTGGTGCTGGTGCCGCTGCCGACGGCGCGCGGGAGGTGCGTCGGATCGAGGCGGGCGACGGTGCGAGCGGCAGGGTCATCGGCACGCTGTTCGACGGGGAACTGCTGATCGTCGAACTCGACGGGAGTCGCAGCCTCGCCGTGCTCGATCCTCGGACCGGCGCACTCATGCCGCTGAACCGGGACCGCGCGAGCGCCGAAGGGTTCCTCGAAGCGTTCGCGCACTACCTGGCCGCGGGCCCCGCACCGTCCGGGCCCACGATCCTCACCGCCGAGCAGGCCGCGGCGAAGCTCGCGGCGCTGCGGGCCGGAATCCTGAAACCCGAGGCGGCTCGGCGCGAGCCGGTCCCGCACGTCGATCGATTGCGGATCCTGCGCGAGACGCTCGCCCGCATCGACCCGGGCGCGCTCGGGGCGTCCGGCTGGTGGGCAGGGCCGCTCGAAGAGGCCGGCGACGACCTGCTCTGAGGGCAGTGACGGGCGATCCGGGCGGGTGCTCTGGTGCGTGTTGGCGCCGGTGGGCGTCGGCCCGTGTGGACGGCGGTAGCCTGATCCCATGCGATTCGGGCGGAAACGGAAGCGGCGCGATCGCGGCGAACTGCCGCTCGAGGACGTCGCGAGCCGCATCACCGCGTATGTGTACGGCAACATCATCGTGCTCGCGACGCTCATCCCGCTGTCGCGTGAGGACGCGCAGAGCGGCTGGTCGTTCTGGATCGTGCTCGGCGCCTCGGCGACGACGTTCCTGGCGCACACCTTCGCAGAGTCCGTCGGGCTGCGCGTGCGCTCGGACCACCGGCTGAGTCGCGAGGAGGCGCGCGACGAGCTGCGGAACTCGATGCCGGTGCTCACCTCGGGCGTCTTCCCCGCCGCAGTGCTCGGCCTGGCGGCGCTGTTCGGCGCGCCGGGGGAGTGGGCGCAGCTCGCGGCGGAGATCTACGTGATTGTGCGCCTCGGCCTCACCGGCGTGATCGTGGCCCGCATTCGCAAGCAGCCGAGCTCGCTCCGCATGATCCTCAGCGGAGTCGGCGTCGCCGTGGTGGCGGCGGGGATCGCGGTCGGGAAGATCTTGGTGGGGCACTGAGCCGGGCTCGTTTTCCGGCCGTGAGGTCTCTTCACCTGTGAAGTGAGATGGGTGGGCAAGGTTTCCAGCACTACGATGACTGGTGTCCAACGTCGGACGCAGCCTCAGGAAGGACCGGCCGCAGCATGACTGATCGGGGCGTCTACGTCTCAGCGCTCGAACTCTTCTCGCTCGGCATCGGGCCATCGAGTTCGCACACCGTCGGGCCGATGCGTGCGGGAGCGATGTTCCGCGAGCGCCTCGCCGCTGCCGGCGACCTCGAGCGAGTCACGCGCTTCGTCGTGCGCCTCCAAGGTTCACTCGCCGCGACCGGCATCGGTCACGGATCGCCCGACGCCGTGATCGCCGGGCTCCGCGGGCTGCAGCCCGAGACCGTCGACCCCGACCTCGTGCACGGCGAATGGGATCGCCTCGACACCGGCGACACCATCGACGTTGACGGCGTCGCCATGACCAAGCACGACATCGTGTTCGCCCCGTTCTCCCGCCACGACGGCCACCCGAACTCCCTCGTGCTCACCGCCGAAGCGGACGGCGAGACGCTGCTCAGCGAGACCTACCTCTCGATCGGCGGCGGATTCATCGAACGCGTCGGGGATCCCGAGACCGACGCCGCAAACGGCGACGCAGCGAACGCGACCACAGCGAGCGACGAAGACCCGGCCACCCCGCAGCTCCGCCACCGCTACGCGAGCATCGCCGAGCTGATGGACGTGGTCGGCGAACGCCGCATCGCCGACATCGCCTGGGAGGACGAGGTCGCGCTGCACGGGGCGGAGAAAGCCCGGGCGGGTCTCGACCTGATCTGGTCCGAGATGCGATCCTGCATCGAGCGCGGGCTCGAGGGGCAGGGCGTGCTGCCCGGCCGCCTCGGCGTGAAGCGCCGCGCCGCCGAGGGCCTGCGCAAGCTGCGCGAGCGCGACGGCTGCGACACCGCTGAGGAAGCGTTGGCGCTCTACGCGCTCGCCGTGAACGAGGAAAACGCGGCCGGGCGCCGCGTCGTCACGGCTCCCACGAACGGGGCGGCAGGCGTGCTGCCGGCCGTGCTCTACTTCGCGACCGTGCCGGGCGGCTTCGATCCTGAAGCGATCCGCACCTTCCTGCTGACGGCGACCGCCATCGGCTCCGTGTTCAAGGCGAACGCCTCCATCTCGGGCGCCGAGGCCGGCTGCCAGGCCGAGGTCGGCAGCGCCTGCGCGATGGCCGCCGCGGGCCTCACCGCGATCCGCGGGGGATCGGTCGCCCAGATCGAGAATGCCGCCGAGATCGCCCTCGAACACCACCTCGGCCTCACCTGCGATCCCGTGGGCGGGCTCGTGCAGATCCCGTGCATCGAACGCAACGCGGTCGCGGCGTCGACGGCGCTGACCGCCTGCCGGCTCGCGCTGCTCGGCGACGGCACGCACGTCGTGCCGCTCGACACGACCATCGAGACGATGCGGCAGACCGGCGCCGACATGTCGGAGCGCTACAAGGAGACGAGCACGGGCGGCCTCGCCGTCAACGTCGTCGAGTGCTGATCCAAACAGCCCAGCCGCCAGCGCATCAGCCCGAGCGGATCCGGATCCCGCTCGGGCAGCGAACGCCGTAGACTCGCACACGTGCTGTCATCGCGAGCGGATCGAACGGGTCGAGGACTCGTCGCCGCCGCGATCGCGGTGTTCGTCGCCGTGCTGTCGCACTCCATCGCGGACGGCCGCCCGGCGCCGCTGCTCGGCATCCTGCTGACGCTCGTGTTCGCGGTGCCACTCTGCGTCGCGCTCGCGGGCCGCGAGCTGTCGTGGATCCGCCTCTCGCTCGCCGTCGGCCTCAGCCAATTCGTGTTCCACGGGCTGCTGCTGATCGGGATCACGGATCCCACGATGCTGCCCGGAGCTGCAGACGCGGCGGCCGCAGCCGCGCAGGGCGCCCAGAGCGCCCACGCGGCGCACACCGCGCAGGCGCTCCTGCCCGGGATCGCGTCGGTCGGGCCGGCCGCGCACGCCGCGCACGCTGGAGCGGGCATGTGGATCGCCCACCTCATCGGCGCAGCGGTGACCGTCGCGGCGCTCGGCGCGGGGGAGCAGGCGCTGCGCGCGCTGCTCGACCTCTTCGGCTGGGATCGCCTGCTGCGCGTGCTGAACTGGGTCCCGTCGCCGCAGCGCGCGGCGGTGCGGATCGCGGCCGCCTGGCGCTTCACCGCGCCGAAACTCGTCGTGCTGACGGAGATGCGTCTGCGCGGACCGCCCCGTTCGGCGTAGCCCGCACCCCGCACTCATTTCTCACTGCGCACGCGCGGTCCTCCGAAGCACGGTCGACCGCTGCGGCTCGCGTCGGCGACGCCTCGCCGCGTCTCGCCGAACACGTCTCGCCGACCGCTCGCACCGGCCTCGCGCCGGGCGTGCGCGCACACCGAAAGTCAGCAAGCTCATGAACACTCACATCACGCCCACCACCCCCGCCGCCCGCACGAAGAAGCGCCTGCTCGGATCCATCGCGGCCCTCGGCCTCGGTGCGACGCTCGCGATCGCCGCCCCCATGGCGGCGTCCGCGCACGTCACGGTCGATCCCGGCCAGGTCGAGGCCGGCGGCTGGAGCTACGTCACGTTCCGCGTCCCCACCGAGTCCGACACCGCGAGCACCACCAAGCTCGAGGTGCACCTGCCGAAGGACACCCCCTTCACCCACGTCTCGTACCAGCCGACCCCGGGCTGGAAGACGGCGGTCGCCCAGCAGAAGCTGCCGAAGCCGGTCAAGGTCATGGGGAACACCGTCGAGGAAGCGCCGACCGAGGTCACCATGACCGCCGATGGATCGGGGATCCTGCCCGGCCAGGTGCAGACCTTCACGCTCTCGATCGGACCCGTGCCCGACACCGGACACGTCGTGATCCCCGTCACCCAGACCTACAGCGACGGCAAGGTCGTCGAGTGGAAGGCGACGCCCGAGGAGGTCGCGAAGAACGACACCCTCGAACCTGCGCCCGTGCTCTGGATCAACGACGCGCCGCCCGCGGGCGACCACCACGCCGGGGTGACGGCGAAGGCTGACGCGCACCACGGGGAGGCCGCTGAGAGTTCGTCGGACGGCGGGAACGATTCCGGCGCGGTGTCGCTCGGTCTGAGCATCGGCGCGATCGTGCTCGCAGCCGGCGGGGCGCTGCTCGCCGCGCTGGCGTTCGCCCGCTCGCGGAAGCCGCAGGCGTGATCCGGCGTCGGGAGAATGGGCCGGGAATCGACCGCGGGAGAGCGCACGGGATCCGCGCCGCGTTCGCCGGAGCCGCTCTGGCGCTCGTCGCGGTCCCGTTCGCGGCGCCGGCGGCGTTCGCGCACGACTCGCTCATGAACGCGACCCCCGCCCCCGACACGACGACGGGTGCGGTGGACTCCGTCGTACTGCAGTTCAACAACTCGCCGCTGGGGCTCGAAGAGGGCAATCTCGTGCAGGTGATCGGCCCCGACGGGAAGTACTACGAGACCTCGTGCCCGACGCTGTCGGCCACGCAGGTCACCACCCCGGTGAAGCTCGGCCCGACCGGCAAGTACGAGGTCGAGTGGCGGGTCGTGTCGTCCGACGGGCACCCCGTCGCCGACCGGTTCACCTTCACCTACACGAGTGAGGCCGCGCCTGGCGCGGGTTCGAAGACGCCGCACTGCGGCAAGGCCGCGCCCGCCGGGGCTGGGTCTGCGGCTTCGGAACCCGCGGGCGGTGAGCGGCTCGCCGAGACGAAGGGCGCCGGCAACGGGCTCTGGATCGGAGCCGGGGTCGGCGGCGCGGCGGTGCTCGTCGTCGGGCTGGGCGCCTGGGTGATCCTGCGGAAGCCGCGCGCCGGGCGCTGACCCGGCGCGCGGGGACGGAAGCGGGCGCGCGCATCTGCGCCGCTGCCTACCCGTCGAGTGAGCAGTTGTACACGTTATGAAGCCGCATAACGTGTACAACTGCTCACTCGGCGGAGCGGGCGGGGCGGATCAGGATGCTGACCGCGTGGGCCACCCGCGACCGGCGGAACCCGCCAGCGGCGACGGGCGCTGCGCCCGGATTCTTCGTGCACCTGCGACAGAAAAGCCGCAGAACACGACCCCGGCCGAGCCCACCGCGCCAGGATGTCAGCCATGACGGACAACGCAGACCGCAGCCCCGTGGCGACCGACGCTCGCCCCCGCCTCTCCACCCGGTTCACCGAGGCACTCGGGATCGAGTACCCGGTCGTGCAGGGCGGGATGATGTGGGTGGGCCGCGCCGAGCTCGCCGCCGCTGTCTCCGAGGCGGGCGGCCTCGGCATCATCACCGCGCTGACGCAGCCGACGCCGGCCGACCTCGTCAAGGAGGTCGAGCGGGCGCGCGCCCTCACCGACAAGCCGATCGGCGTGAACCTCACGATCCTCCCCTCGATCGCTCCGCCGCCCTACGACGAGTACCGGCAGGCGATCATCGACGCGGGCGTGAAGATCGTCGAGACCGCGGGTTCGAGCCCCGAGCCGCACATGCAGCAGTTCACGGACGCGGGCATCAAGGTGATCCACAAGTGCACAAGCGTGCGGCACGCGCTGAAGGCGCAGAGCCTCGGCGTCGCGGCCGTGTCGATCGACGGCTTCGAGTGCGCGGGGCACCCCGGCGAGGACGACGTTCCCGGGCTCGTGCTGATCCCCGCCGCTGCCGACGCGCTCGAGATCCCGTTCATCGCCTCGGGCGGCTTCGCCGACGGACGCGGACTCGCTGCGGCACTCGCGCTCGGCGCCGACGGCGTCAACATGGGATCGCGCTTCATGTGTACGGTCGAGTCGCCGATCGCGCAGGCCGTCAAGGAACGGATCGTCGCGGCGAGCGAGCTCGACACCAACCTCATCTTCCGCACCCTGCGCAACACGGCGCGCGTCGCGAAGAACTCCGTGAGCGATGAGGTCGTGCGGATCCTCAACGACGGCGGACAGTTCCCCGACGTGCAGCCGCTCGTCGCGGGAGCGAGGGGTCGGAAGGTGTTCGAGCAGGGAGACATCGAGGCCGGGATCTGGACCGTGGGCCAGGTGCAGGGCCTGATCCACGACATCCCCAGCGCGGGCGAGGTCGTACGGCGCACCGTGAGCGAGGCGAAGCAGCGCCTGCAGGAGCGGCTCGCGCAGTTCGCCTGAGGCGACCGGGGTCCGCCGGGTGAGTCGTCACCCCTCCGGTCATCCTGCGCGACGCAGGAGTCGCAGGATCCGGACGAGATCCTGCGACTCGTCCGTCGCGCAGGCCGACGAAACGGATCAGCCCGCCGGCAGCGACCCGCAGTTGTTCGGCGCCTGCTTCCCGTTCCAGCGGTCGAGCGTCCACTGCACGAGCTGCGGGGTGAGCGGCGACTTCGGGCCGACGAGCTCCATGTGGCCGAGCCCGGGATAGGTACGGAAGTCGAGCGGGACGCCCGCCGCGCACTGGTCACCCACCCAACTGCGCTGCAGCTGGGGGAGCACGAGCGGGTCGGCGAGTCCCTGCGCGACGAGCAGGGGCGAGTCGAACGGGCCCTTCGGCGAGTTCTCGCGCAGCAGCGTTCCGAGCTCGCCCGCGAGGAGCTTGTCGGGGAACACCTGGTTGGGAATCTGCGTGCCCCGCAGGATCGCGGCGATCGCGTCCTGGTCGTTGAAGCAGAGCTGCGAGATGCGGTCGACGCCGGGCGCCGAGCCCGGGGTGAGGTGGGCGCGCAGGTTCAGCTCGGGGTAGTGCGTGTCCCAGGAGGCTGCGATGTAGGCGGAGATGACCTTGCCTCCCGCATTGCTCTTGTCGACTTCGGCGAGCCCGTAGAGGTCGCTCGCCGGAGCCATGGCCGCGGTGCCGACGACGGTCAGGTCGGGCGCGTACTTCGCGGCGATCTTCGCCGTCCAGAGCGCGCCGTGCCCGCCCTGCGAGTGCCCCCACACGACGGTGCGGTGGCTGAGGTGCAGCTCCGAGAGCTGACGAGCCGCGCGGGAGGCGTCGAGCACGTTGCGCGCCTCGTCCTCGCCGATGAGGTAGGCCTCCTGGCCCTCGGTGCCGAGCCCGGTGTAGTCGGACGTGACACCCACCCAGCCGTGCTCGACGATCATCTCGGTGAGCGAGGTCGCCGCGCCGTCGGCGAAGGGCGTCGCGCTGAGCGAGGGCGCGCAGGGGCGCGAGACGCCGGTGGTGCCGTGCGAGATGCTCAGCAGGGGAGCCTCGCCCGATGCGGGGTGCAGCGGTGCGAGCACGGTGCCGCTGGACACGGTCGGCGAACCGTCGCCGCTCGTGCTCGTGTAGAGGATCCTCCAGGCCCGCGCGCCTTTCGGCACGCCGGCCGTGAGCGGCTCCGATCGCAGCAGTTCGCCGGGCTCGCCCGGGAGGTTCGCGGGCGAGGCGTAGAAGTTGCCGGGGGCCGGCCGGTTGTCGCTGCGGAGCAGCCAGCCGCTGCCGATGGCGAGCAGCACCGCGAGCGCGAGCGCACCGCCGGCGGCCAGGGTGTGCCGGACCCGGAGCTTCGGGCTCCACGTGATGCCCGCGCGGCGCGCCCATCGTCGGATCAGGGACTCGAACAGGAGGCGCAAGCCGACGAAGGCGAGCCAGACGGCCGTACCGATGCGGATGAAGTCGAGGGTGAGCACCGGCCAGGTGAGGCTCACGAAGCCGATGATGATGCTGGCGCCCGCCGACAGGAGCCCGGCGAGGCGCCGGGACTCGTGCGTGCGGAACGACTGCATCGAGGAGAGCACGCCGTAGACCATGAGGCCGATACCGATCAGCGCGGCGAGGACGGGGGCTCCGAAGTCGCTCCGGATCGCGATGACGGCGCCGGTGAGGATGAGCGCGACCGGCGCGAGCCAGCGCCAGGGGCCGCGGCGTTCGCGCGGCGTGGCGGACGCGCTGGCGCCGGCTTCGAGCGCGATGAGGCCGAGGCCGAGGGCGACCAGGGCGATCCCGGCGATGCGCGTGAACGCGAAGATGTCGAGATCGGTGAACGCGAGCGTCACACCCGCGGCGAGCGCCAGGGCGCCGAGCGCGACCCGTACGGGCGGAGCCGCCCGCTCGAAGGTGCGCGTGATGCTCCGCTGGCGGGGACCGCCGGGTCGTCGGGTCATCGGTGCCGGCTCCTCTGATCGGGTGTCGCTCCAGCTTAGGCGGCGCCGGGTGCGCAGCGGAGCGCGCGGGACCCGCGCGGGGTCCACTGGCCGACCAGGATCCCGGTGAGCACGAGAGCGATCCCGAGCATCTGCGCGGGCGCCAGGGTCTCCCCGGCGACCATCGTGCCGAGCAGTACGCCGGTCACGGGGTTCAGGAGCCCGACGAGGCCGACGACCCCGGGCGAGAGGTGCGCGAGGCCGGTGAACAGGCAGAGGTAGGCGGCCGCCGTGGAGATGAGCGAGACGAACAGGATCGCGGCGATCCCGCTCGGATCGAGCTGGGGCGGGGTGCCCTCCACGCAGGCGGCGATGACCACCAGCACGATGCCGCCGAACAGCAGCTGCCAGGCGGTGAGGTCGAGCACCGGTGTGTCGTCGCGCCACCGCTGGGTGAGGATCGAGCCGAGGGAGAAGACGAGCAGCGCGGCGATGGACGCGGCGACGCCCCACCCGTCGATGCGCGCCGTCGAGAGCCCGACGATGAGGATCACGCCGACGATGCCGCAGACCGCACCGATCATCGTCGGAAGGTTCATGCGTTTGCCGAGCATCGCCCAGCCGAGGAGGCCGAGCACGAACGGCGAGCCCGCCATGATCGACGCGGCGACGGAGGAGGGGAGCAGCTGCGCTGCGACGTAGACGAGGACGAAGAACACGCTGAAGTTGATGAGCCCGAGCACGGGAGCGCGCCACCACCAGGAGCCGGTGGGGAGGCGGCGGACGAACAGGAAGAGGAGGATCCCGGCCGGCAGTGCGCGGAGGGCCGCGCCCCAGAGCGGTGCGTCGGCCGGGAGGAAGTGGTGCATGACGGGGTAGTTCGCGCCCCAGGCGATCGGGGCGAGTGCCGTCAGTGCGATCCACTTCGCGTTCGATCCGCGTTTGATTGCTTCCATGGAAGCGATTGTAGCTTCCTGGGAAGCTACAATCGAGCATATGACCGCACCGGAGCCCGATCGCGTCGATGAGATCCTCGCCCAGTGGTCCGTCGAGCGCCCCGACCTCGACGTATCGCCCGTGGGCGTAATCGGTCGTCTGCACCGGATCGCCGAACGCCTGCGCGACGAACTCGTCGCGCTCTACCGCGAGTACGGGCTCGGCGAGGGGGAGTTCGACGTGCTCGCGACGCTGCGGCGCACCGGCGCGCCCTACGAGCTCGCGCCCGGCGAACTCGCCGCGCACACGATGGTCACCACGGGGGCCGTGAGCAAGCGGCTCGACCGGCTCGAAGCGCTGGGCTACGTGCAGCGGCGTTCCAGCGACCGGGACGGCCGCGGGCGCGTCGTCGGACTGACCGCGGCGGGCGTCGCCGCGATCGACGAGGCGTTCGCCGCGCACGTGCGCAACGAGGCCCGCCTGCTCGAGGGGCTCGATCCCGAGCAGCGGGCGCAGATGATCGCGCTGCTGCGGGTCTGGATGCGCGCGCTCGACGGGTGAGGCGGTCCGTCGTCATCCTGCGCGACGGAGGAGTCGCAGGATCCTGCGACTCGCAAGCTCGCGCAGGATGACGCGGGAAACGCCTCGGCTCAGCCCAGCTTGCGCAGCGTGTTGAGGTTGCGGGTCGTCGTGGAGGTCTTGAAACGGGCCCGGGCGAGGTGCTTCGAGAACGGTGTATCGGTGCTCGAGCCTCGCGGGCATCGCCAGTAGACGACCCCGTCGCCCGGTGCGAACTGCTCCGCGGCGTCGGGAGCGACCTCTGGCGCATCCGCGAGCACCGCGCGGATCGCGTCCTCGTCCGCGCCGAACACGACGTACGCGTGGTGCTCGGCGTCCTGCGCGAAGGGATACGCGTCGATGATGCCGGCGAGACGGTCCAGCGGTACCAGCACGATCCAGGCGTCGTAGCCGAAGCGTTCACCCAGCGCGCGCTCGATCCGCGACTTCAGTTCGGTAGCCTGAGCGCCGCCGGCCGCGGCATCGGCCGGATCCTCGGTATCGAAGCAGACGTTGCCCGACGCGAGCACGGTGCGCACCTCGGCGAAGCCGAGCTCGCGGAACAGCTCCGCCAGCTCGGCGCTGCGCACGGTGATGCCGTTGACGTTCACTCCGCGCAGCAGCGCGACCCATCGAGCCATGCGCTCATCATAGGCGCGGCCGCCCAGGCGGCGCCGCGTAGACTTGCCTGGTTATGGCGCATCTTCTGGGGGCCGAGGCCCTGCACCTCGAGGTTCCGGCCCGAATCATCTTCGACTCCGTCACGATCGGCGTCGCCGAAGGCGACCGCATCGGCATCGTCGGTCGCAACGGCGACGGCAAGTCGAGCCTGCTGATGATGCTCGCGGGTCGCCGCGAGCCCGATTCGGGGCAGGTGACCTCGCGCGGCGGCACCCGCATCGGCGTGCTGGAGCAGTCGGACTCGTTCCCCGAGGGCGAGACCGTCGGCCACGCGATCGTCGGCGAGGCGCCCGAGCATGAGTGGGCCGGTGTCGCCCGGGTGCGCGACGTCATCGCGGGTCTCGTCGGCGATCTGCCGTGGGACGGCCTCGTCGCCGACCTGTCGGGCGGGCAGCAGCGTCGTGTCGCGCTCGCGCGCCTGCTCGCGAGCGACTGGGACATCCTCGCGCTCGACGAGCCCACCAACCACCTCGACGTCGAGGCCATCGCGTGGCTCGCCGGGCACCTGAAGCGCCGCTGGCCGGCGAACCAGGGAGCGCTCATGGTCGTCACGCACGACCGCTGGTTCCTCGACGAGGTCTGCAACACCACGTGGGAGGTGCACGACCGCATCGTCGAACCCTTCGAAGGCGGTTACGCCGCGTACATCCTGCAGCGCGTGGAGCGCGATCGGCAGGCGGCCGTGGTCGAACAGAAGCGGCAGAACCTCGCCCGCAAGGAGCTCGCGTGGTTGCGCCGCGGCGCGCCGGCCCGCACCTCGAAGCCGAAGTTCCGCATCGACGCGGCGAACGAGCTCATCGCCGATGTGCCCGAGATCCGCGACCGCGTCTCGCTGCAGTCGATGGCGGTCGCGCGTCTCGGCAAGGAGGTCGTGAACCTGCTCGACGCCTCGGTCAGCTTCGGCGACGCCGAGACGGGGACCGAGCGCGAGGTGCTGCACGAGGTCGAGTGGCGGCTCGCCCCCGGCGAGCGCACCGGGATCCTGGGCCGTAACGGCGCCGGCAAGTCGACGCTGCTGGGGCTCATCGACGGCACACTCCAGCCGACCTCGGGCACGGTGAAGCGCGGCAAGACCGTGCAGGTCGCCATGCTGACCCAGCGGATCGACGAGCTCGAGGAGCACTGGAACGACCCGGTGCGCGTCGTGATCGACGGCCTGCGCACGAGCTTCACGGTGGGCAGCGGTTCGAAGGCACAGGACCTCACGCCCGGCCAGATGCTCGAGCGCATGGGCTTCACGAACGCGCAGCTCTCAACGCAGGTGAAGGACCTGTCGGGCGGGCAGCAGCGCCGTCTGCAGCTGCTCCTGATCCTGCTCGGCCAGCCGAACGTGCTGATCCTCGACGAGCCGACCAACGACCTCGACACCGACATGCTCGCCGCGCTCGAGGATCTGCTCGACTCGTGGCCGGGCACGCTCATCGTGGTGTCGCACGACCGCTACTTCCTGGAGCGCGTCACCGACCAGCAGTACGCGGTGCTGCACGGACGCCTGCGGCACCTGCCCGGCGGCGTCGACGAATACCTCAAGCTGCGCGCCGCGGAGGCCGCGGGGGCGGGGCCGGGATCCGCGCCCGCTGCGACGACCGGATCCGGCACGGCGTCGACCGCGGGATCCGCGACGCCCATGGCCCCCGCGACGCCCGCGCTCGCGGGCGCGGAGCGTCGCACCGCCGAGAAGGAGCTGCAGTCGATCGAGCGCCGACTCGCGAAGATCGAAAGCGAGGTCGCCGCGGTGCACGCGCGCATGGCCGCGCACGACCAGAGCGATTACGCGGGGCTCGGCGCGATCGGCGACGAGCTGAGCGCCCTCGAGTCCGAGGCCGCCGAGCGCGAGGAGCGCTGGCTGGAGCTCTCCGAGCTGCTGGAGTAGCCCCGCTCAGTCGAACAGTCGGCGGAACAGGTTCGTGTCGGCCAGGTCCATGAGTTCCTCGCCGCGTCCCGACAGGATCGTGCGCAGCGCGTAGAGCGTGAAGCCCTTCGCCTGGGCCGCGCTGATGGTCGGCGGGATCGAGAGCTCCTGGCGTGCGGTGACGACATCGACGAGCGCGGGGCCGTCGTGCGCGAACGCCTCGGCGAGGGCGTCCCCGAGCTCGTCGGGTCGTTCGACGCGGCGACCATGGAACCCCACCGCCCGGGCGACCTCCGCGAAGTCGGGGTTGTCGAGCCCCGTGCCGTAGGTGACGAAACCTGCGGCCTTCATCTCGAGCTCCACGAAGTTCAGCGAGGAGTTGTTGAACACGACGATCTTCACCGGCAGGTGCAGCTGCCGCACGGTGAGCAGCTCACCGAGCAGCATCGCGAGTCCGCCGTCGCCCGCGAGGGCGACGACCTGGCGATCGGGGAACGCCGACTGCGCGCCGATCGAGTGCGGCAGCGCGTTCGCCATCGTGCCGTGGTTGAACGAGCCGATCAGTCGGCGCCGCCCGTTCATCTCGAGATAGCGCGCCGCCCACACGGTCGGTGATCCGACATCGGGGATGAACACGGCATCGTCGCTCGCGAGCTCGCTGACGAGCTTCGCGACGTACTGCGGATGGATCGGGGTGCGGTTGCGGTCGTTCGTGGCGAGCTCGTCGAGTCCCTTGCGCGACTTGGCGTAGTGGGCGGTCGCCGCATCGAGGTGCTTCGAGTCCTTCCGCTCGCGCAGCAGCGGAAGCAGCGCCCGCACGGTGTCGCGCACGCTGCCCACGAGCCCGAGATCGATGGGGGTGCGGCGTCCGAGGTGCTCGCCGCGGATGTCGACCTGGATGATCTTCGCCTTCGACGGGTAGAACTGCCGGTAGGGGAAATCGGTGCCGAGCATGAGGAGGACGTCGGAGTTCTCGATGGCGCGGTAGCCCGAGGCGAAACCGATGAGGCCCGTCATGCCGACGTCGTACGGGTTGTCGTACTCGATGAACTCCTTGCCGCGCAGGGCGTGAACGATCGGAGCCTGCAGTCGTTCCGCGAGCGCGATGAGCTCGGTGTGCGCGCCCTCGACGCCCGCTCCGCCGAGGATCGTCACCCGCTTGGCGTCGTCGAGCAGCTCGGCGGCGCGCTGCAGCTCGTCGTCGGCGGGGCGGACGATGCGCCGCGCCTGGGCGATGGGTGCGGAGCGCCGGGCATCCCTCGCGTCCTTCAGGAAGATCTCTCCGGGGATCACCACGACGGCCACGCCGCGCCGCTCGACGGCGGCGCGCATCGCGATCTCGAGCACGTGGGGGAGCTGCTCGGGGATGCTCACGAGCTCGGTGTAGACGGAGGCCTCGCGGAACAGGTCCTGCGGGTGGGTCTCCTGGAAGTACTCGCTGCCGATCTCGGGCCCCGGGATCTGCGCCGCGATCGCGAGGACCGGCACGCGGCTGCGATTGGCGTCGTAGAGGCCGTTGATCAGGTGGGTGTTGCCCGGCCCGCAGCTTCCGGCGCACACCGTGAGCTCGCCCGTGAGCGCGGCCTCTGCGGCCGCTGCGAATGCGGCGGCTTCTTCGTGCCGCACGTGCTGCCAGGCGACCGTGCCGTCGCGGCGCAGCGCGTCTGTGAAGCCGTTGAGCGAGTCGCCGGGAAGGCCGTAGACGCGCTGCACGCCCGCGTCCTTCAGCGTGGCGACGATGGTGTCTGCGATGGTCGGCATGCGGGTTCCTCCGGTCCGTCGGGTGTCGGGGTGGCGGTATCGCCAGCCTATGGCGAGGGCTCCGGAACGGGAACCGCGATACCGCTGCGGGCCGCGAGGTCCCAGGCGGCGCACATCTGCAGGGGCGGCTGCCCGACGGCGCGCGAGCCGGCGCGGTGCGCCGCGGGGCCGTTGTCAAGCCCGGGTGCCGGTGTCAAGCCCTGGTGCCGCAGGCTGGGCGCCTGCGATCCTGGCGCGATGACGCGCACGAACGATGCGGAGGCTCCGTCCGCCACCCCCGAGGAACCGACCCGGCTGAGACGGGCGATCACGGGTCCGCTGCTGTTCGCCTTCATCCTCGGCGACGTGCTCGGCGCGGGCGTGTACGCGTTGATGGGAGTGCTCGCCGGCAAGGTGGGCGGGCTGCTGTGGGCGCCGCTGCTGCTGGCGCTGCTGCTTGCCCTGCTGACAGCGGGGTCGTACGCCGAGCTCGTCACGAAGTACCCCCGAGCGGGCGGAGCCGCGGTGTTCGCGGAGCGCGCCTTCCGCAGCCCGGTCGTCTCGTTCCTCGTCGGCTTCAGCATGCTGGCCGCCGGGGTGACGAGCGCGGCCGGGCTCGCGATCGCCTTCGCCGGCGACTATCTCGGCACCTTCGTAGACCTGCCGGTGGGGGTCGTCGCCGTCGTCTTCCTGGCGATCCTCGCGGCGCTGAACGCGCGCGGCATCAAGGAATCGCTCACCGCGAACCTCGTGATGACCGCGGTCGAGCTGAGCGGGCTGGTGATCGTGATCGGCGTGGTCGCGATCCTGCTCGCCGGTGGCGGCGGGGACCCGTCGCGGGTGCTCCAGGCGCCGCCCGGCGCTGGGGTCGCGGGCGCGGTGCTCGCCGGTTCGATCATCGCGTTCTACTCGTTCGTCGGCTTCGAGACGTCGGCGAACGTCATCGAGGAGGTCCAGCGTCCGACGCGTACCTACCCGCGCGCGCTGTTCGGCGCGCTGCTCACCGCGGGCGCCGTCTACGTGCTCATCGGTCTCGCGAGCGCGACCGCGGTCCCGCCCGAACGCCTCGCGGACTCGAGCGGGCCCCTGCTCGACGTCGTGCGGGCATCGGGGGTGGGGATCCCGCCCGTCGTCTTCAGCCTGATCGCCCTCGTCGCGGTGGCGAACGGCGCGCTGCTCACGATGATCATGGCGAGCCGCCTGGCCTACGGCATGGCGGAGCAGGGCCTCCTGCCCCCTGCGCTCTCGCGGGTGCTGCCGAAGCGCCGCACGCCCTGGGTCGCGATCCTCGTGACCACGATCGCCGCTGCGCTGCTCACGCTGGTGGGCGACCTCGCGACGCTCGCCGAGACCGTCGTGCTGCTCCTGCTGATCGTGTTCCTGAGCGCGAACGTGTCGGTGCTGGTGCTCCGCCGGGATCGCGTCGAGCACCCGCACTTCCGGGTGTGGACGGTCGTGCCAATCCTCGGCATCGCCTCCTGCGTCCTGCTCATGACGCAGCAGCGCGGCATCGTCTGGCTGTTCGCGGCGGGACTGCTCGCGATCGGGGCGCTGCTGTTCGTCGCGAGCCGATCGCGGATCCGCCATCTGAATCGGCGCTGACGCGGGGACGCCGCTCTCGGCAGCGCTGCCGTGAGCAGGATCCGCCCCGCCGGCGGCCCGTCCGGAGCAGGCTGGCGGCATGAGCGAATCACCGAAACCACCCGTGTTCACCGAGCCGTTCCGGCGCGAACTGTTCGAGCGCCGGATCCTGGTGCTCGACGGCGCCCTCGACGATGACAACGGCATGCTCCTCGCGACGCAGATCGCGGCGCTGTCGGCCGCCGACCCCGTCGCCGACATGGCCCTCTGGATCCATTCGCCGGGCGGGTCCGTTCCGGCCATGCTCGCGATCCGCGACATCATGCGGCTCGTACCGAACGACGTCTCGACCCTCGCGCTCGGCATCGCCTACAGCGCGGGCCAGTTCCTGCTCACCTCGGGCACGAAGGGCAAGCGGTGGGCGCTGCCGCACGCGCGGATCCTCATGCACCAGGGATCGGCGGGGATCGGCGGATCCACCGTCGAGGTCGAGCTGCAGGCCGGCGACCTGCGCCACACGCGCGACACCCTGCTGCGGCTCACGAGCGAGGACACCGGGCAGCCGGTCGAGCGGATCTTCGAAGACTCGCTGCACGACCACTGGTACTCCGCCGAGGAGGCCCGCGACTACGGATTCATCGACGGCATCGTCGAGAGCTTCGGCGAGATCATGCCCCGCGGCGCGGGGGCCGCGGGCCTGGGCTTCGGCGCACCGATCGGGGCGGAGGTCGCGCGATGAGCGGCAGCTACACGATCCCGAGCGTGGTCTCCGAGAGCCCGCGCGGCGACCGGATCATGGACGTCTACTCGCACCTGCTGACCGAGCGGATCATCTATCTGGGAACCCCGATCGACTCGGGCGTCGCGAACGCGATCATCGCGCAGCTGCTGTATCTCGACTCGTCGAGCCCCGGCACCGATATTCAGCTCACGATCAATTGCGAGGGCGGTGATCCCAGCGCCATGCTCGCGATCGCCGACACCGTGCAGTACCTGCGATCCGACGTCACCACGATCTGCGTCGGGCAGGCGATCGGCGTCGGCGCGGTGCTGCTCGCATCCGGCGCCCCGGGGAAGCGGCTGGCGCTGCCGCACGCACGCGTGGTGCTGCACCAGCCCGCGAATCAGGGGCGTCGCGGCACGATCCCGGACCTGATCCTGCAGGCCGACGAGGCGGTGCGGATCCGCGCGGAGCTCGAGGCGGTGCTCGCCGAGCACACCGGACAGCCGGTCGAGCGGCTGCGCACCGACACGGATCACGACCGCGTGTTCACGGCGGCCGAGGCGCGCGACTACGGACTCGTCGACGAGGTGATCGCGCGGCGGTGAAGGAGACGGTGGGGTTTCGACTCGCTCCGCTCGCTCAACCGGCAGCTGGGGCGCTGGGCCGTCGGAAGGGGCCTCAGGCCGCGAGCGCGAATGCGGCTCGGACGGAGGGTCCGGCCGGTGCCGCCTCGGCCGCGCGCAGGTTCGCGTCGCCGCTCAGGTTCTCGGCGACCGATCGCGCGAGGTCGATGAGCGTCGCGTCGAGGGCGCCGGCCACCGCCGCGATCATCTCGCTCGACGGATCCTTGACGCCGCGCTCCATCTCGGAGAGGTACTGGGGCGAGACGCCGGCGTGCTTCGCGGTCTCGCCCAGGGTCTCGCCGCGCTCGTGCCGGAGCCGCCTCAACTCCTCGCCGAGCATGTGGCGCCAGAGCGGCAGCGGTGCGGGGCGGTCGCGGGTCTCAGGTGCGTCGTTGCTCATGCCTGGAGGCTAACCGCGGCGGGCGCGCGGAGTGCGGGGTTCTGCTCTGAGCAGAATTCTGGCCGCTCGACCCGCGTATCACGCTCGGCATCGGGTTGACACCCCCTGGAAGCCCGCGTGACGGGCTGGGAATCTGGACCGGTAGGTGATCGGAAACGGAGCGGAAGGAACGAACAGATGACGGATATCCAGGGGACGAACGTGGCATTCCTGGCGACGGACGGCTTCGAGGACAGCGAGCTGACCGCACCGTGGGACGCGGTCGTTGAGGCGGGCGCGGACGCGCGTCTCGTGTCGCCGAAGAGCGGGTCGATCACCGGAGCGAAGGGGCATGAGCAGCGGGTGGATCTCGGTGTCAACGGTGCCTCGGTCGACGGCTTCGACGCGCTGGTCCTGCCCGGTGGAGTGCAGAACGCGGACCAGCTCCGCATGGACGCCGCCGCGCGCGACTTCGCGCGCGCCTTCTTCGAGCAGCACAAGCCGGTCGGCGTCATCTGCCACGGGGCCTGGATCCTGATCGAGGCGGGCGTGGTCGACGGGCGCACGCTCACGAGCTATCCGAGTCTGCGCACCGACCTCCAGAACGCCGGAGCCAACTGGGTGGACGAGGAGGTCGTGGTCGATCAGGGTCTGGTGTCGAGCCGCACCCCCGACGACCTGCCCGCGTTCTGCGCGAAGCTCGTCGAGGAGATCGGCGAGGGTCCGCATCCGGGGCAGACCGTTTGAGGGGGAGACGATGAACGGACCGGGCGGCGCGGGTGATCCCGCGCAAGATCGGGGAGCGGAGCCGTCCGTCGGTCCGGAACCGGATCCAACGCGGATGGCGAACCAGCCGGCCCTGCGAACGTCGAGCGGGCGCATCTGGCTCGTCATGGGCGGGCTGTTCCTGCTGCTCGCGCTGGTGCCCTTCGGCCTGCTGATCTTCGGCGGAAGCGGAAGATCCCGGGGGCTCGCGACGGTGATCGCGATCACCATCGCTCTGGTCTACGCGATCATGATCGTGATCCGCCTCGCCTCGCCGCCGGGCCCCCGGAGGCTTCGCGGCCTCGCCGGCGGCATGCTCGCTCTCGCAGGGATCGCGCTGATCGGCATCTGGTCCTGCGCGGTCGTCGAAGCCGGGCACTAAAGCCGGGTGCTGAAGCCGGGATCCGACCGGTCAGTCGAGGGTGCCCAGCACCTCGTCGACCCGCAGCGGTTTGCGCGGCTTCTGCTTCCGGTCCTTCTCGGGGATCCCGCCGATGTAGAGCCAGCCGAGCAGGTACTCGTCGGGTGCGAGCTGGTGGGCGCGGTGCACGGGCTCGGTGCGGGTGAGTGTGCCGGTGCGCCAGATCACGCCCCAGCCGGCCTCGTGCAGCAGCAGCGACAGCAGGTGCGCGACGCCCGAGGCGACGGCCTCCTGCTCCCACACGGGCACCTTCCCGCTCGGTCGCGGCTTCACGACGATCGCGAGCACCAGCGGGGCTCGCCTCGCCTTCTTCGCGTACTTCTCGCGAGCCTTCTCGTCACCGCCATCGGCCGCGGCGAGACCCGTCGCGATGACGTCCCGGTCGTCGCCCCGGAGCTCGATCAGGCGCCAGGGGCGCAGCCCCGAGTGATCGGCGACGCTCGACAGCGCGGCCACCAGTTCGGCGAGCTCCGCGGAGCTGGGAGCTTCCTCGGTGACGCTCGAGTGCGAGCGACGATTGCGCACGGCTTCGAGCGCCTCAGCACGTGGTTCTGACACGGTTCCTCCGTCGTTCGGGCGCCTGTCCGGTCCTGATCAGGCAAGCCTTTCCTTGCTTGTGGCGGCGCGAAATCTGAGTAGCGTGGTGGGCAACGGACGGATCCGAACCCCTGGAATCCCGGCCCGTGCACTCGGAGAAGGAAAGGACCCCGATTTCATGACCTCCACCCAGAACCCCACCGTCACCGTCGCCAAGGGCGACCTCGATCGCGCGGCGGGCGTCGAGCGATACCTCGGCCCGGTCGTGCGCGATCTCGTGGCGCTCGCCGTCAACGGCAAGCAGGCCCACTGGCACGTGCGCGGGGCGAACTTCATCGGCGTGCACGAGTTCCTCGACCAGGTCGTCGCCCATGCGCAGGACGGTGCCGACACCGTCGCCGAGCGGATCGTCGCCCTCGGCCTGCCGGTCGACGCCCGCATCGGTTCGGTCGCCGCGCAGACGACGACTCCCGAGCTGAGCGCAGGCTTCCAGCAGTCGGCCGACACGGTCCGCGCGGTCGTGGCGCAGCTCGACGCCGTCATCGCCACGGTCTACGCGGCGGTCAAGGGCCTCGACGACATCGATCCCGTGAGCCAGGACATCGCGATCGCGGTGGCCCAGGAGCTCGACAAGGATCGTTGGTTCCTCTTCTCGCACTACGCGGACTGATCCTGATCGGTGCCCCAGCGGCACCGCGCGGCCTCGGGCCGCGCGAACCATCGGAACGGCGACCGGCGCTTCACAGCGTCGGTCGCCGTTCTGCTGCCGAGGCCCAGACCTCGGCCAGTTCGGCCTCGATCCGGTTCCAGTACTCGCGAACGTTCGGCAGGTCGCGTGCGCCGGTCCACATGAGGAAGTGGCGGCCGCTCATCGGGTCGCCGCGCAGCCACTCGTCGAGCCAGGCGTCGACGGCGCCGGTGAGCGCCGTGCCGCGTGCAGCGGCGGGGGAGATCCGGGTGATGCCGACGCCGCGCGGTGCCGTGACGGGCTCCGCGAGCTCGGCCGGCTCGGCTTCGATGAAGATGTGCCCGTAGCTGTTCTCGGGCAGCGCCGCGCACCATGCGCGGAGGCCGTCGAGATCGTCGCTGCCGCTCGCCCCGAGTACGCAGTCGAGGTAGTTGGGGTCGATGAAGATGAACTCATCGGAGGGCAGCGGATCGAGATTCACGCATTCATCTTAGGTCACCCTGCACATCATCAGATGTTCTTCGGGCGAATGCCCAGTGAGCGCGACCCGACCTGTCGGCGCGCAGGCTCCCGGGGTACGCTCCGAACAGGCCGAGAATCCGGGGGAGGAAGCGTCATGCGGATCGAGAACGGGGTGGCGATCGTCACCGGAGGGGCATCGGGGCTCGGCCTCGCGACGACGCAGCGGCTGCTCGCACAGGGCGCCCGGGTCCTGGTGGTCGACCTGCCCGGTCCCGCGGGGGAGCGGCTCGCCGCGGAGCACGAGGGGCGCGTGCGCTTCGTCCCCGCAGACGTGCGCGACGAGGATCAGGTGCGCGCGGCGGTCGACGCCGCGGCCGGGCTCGGCGCACTCCGGTTCGTCGTCAACTGCGCGGGCGTCGCTGACGCCGCCAAGGTCGTCGGCCGCTCGGGCCCGTTCCCGCTCGACCTCTTCCGAAGGGTCGTCGACATCAACCTGGTCGGCACGTTCAACGTGCTGCGGCTCGCTGCCGAGCGGATGCGCGAGCAGGATCTCGCGGACGGCGAGGAGCGCGGGGTCATCGTCAACACGGCCTCCGTCGCCGCCTTCGAAGGGCAGATCGGGCAGGCGGCGTACGCGGCGTCGAAGGCCGCGATCGTCGGCATGACCCTGCCGATCGCGCGCGAGCTCGCCGAACATCGGATCCGGGTCGTGTCGATCGCACCGGGCGTCTTCGAGACGCCGCTGCTGGCCGGCCTGCCCGAGGAGGTGCGCGCCTCGCTCGGCGCCCAGGTGCCGCACCCCGCCCGGCTCGGACGGCCCGAGGAGTTCGCGCTGCTCGTCACCCAGATCGTCGAGAACCCCATGATCAACGGCGAGACGATCCGGCTCGACGGCGCGATCCGCATGGCCGCGCGCTGAACGCGTTCCGGATCGCCTACTCCTCGATGATCCGGCGCGAGGTCACGTCGGCGATCGGCAGGATCTCGACCTCGCGCTGCTCGGTGAGCACCTTGAGGAACCCCGGCTGCACCTCGAGCACCCACCCCTCGAGCGGGCCGCCGCCGGTCTCGAGCCGCTCCTTCGACACCCACGGGGTGTCGACCAGGACGGCGAGCAGCAGCACGCCGATCACTGCGATTCCGCCGACGCTCCGCATGATGCCGGCGATGATCCGGTGCCCGACGCCGCGAGTCCAGATGAGCCGAGCGGCGACCAGGATCCCGCCGAGGGCGAGTGCGCCGATCCCCACCCACCAGGAGTGGAAGGTGCGGATCCACACATAGGCGATCGTGACGAGCGCTACCGCCGCGAGCACCCGGGCGAGGCTCGGGGGCCCGACGCGGCCGCCGATGGGCCACAGCACGTGCAGCAGCGCGAGCGGGAGCAGGAGCGCGATGAGTGCGCCAGTCAGCTCCGGACGCGCGAACAGCGTGCCGAACGCGATGGGCAGCGCGTCGCCGAAATCGAAGGAATCGGCGACGGCGCCGGCCGTGCCCCAGTTCCACTCCGAGACCGCGAGCAGGCGCAGCAGCAGGAAGAGGGTCGCGATGCCGGCCGTCGTGCCGACCACCGCGCCCGTTTTTGCGGCCGCGCTCGCTGCGGGCGAGCCCGCCTCGGTCCGTGCCTCCGCCGCGCTCGGGTCGGCGGATTCCGTGTCTGATGCGGCCATGGGGGAAGCCTATCCCCGGCGGTCCGTCGCCGAAGTGCGCAACTGCACCCAGAGCGCGAGCATGCGGTCGGCGTCGTCGAGGTCGAGCCCGTACCGGGCGACGGCCTGCCGCACCCGATAGCGCACCGTCTGCTCGTGCAGGTTCAGTCGCGCGGCGACCCGCGGCGCGCTGCCCTGCTCCTCGAGCCAGGCCAGCAGCGTCGTGCGCGCGTCGGCCGCATCGGGTTCGAGCAGCGCGTCGGCGTCCTCCGTCGAGAGCCGGGCACCGCGCAGCGCCGTGCCGCACTCGTGCAGCACGAGCTGCGCCTGCACCTCGCGCGTGGTCGCGACCTCGAGCCCCCGCTCCCGGGCGCACTCCGCCACCAACCGTGCGCGCTCGTGACGCCCGGCGAGGGAACGCCGGAACCGGCGCGGCTCGTCGAGGCCGACCCGGCACTCGGCTCCCGTCAACCGTCGGAGCTCGGGCAGCAACCGCGCGAACGAACGCCCCACCTCCTCGGGCGATCCGCTCGGTACGAGCGCCACCACGACGCCGTCGAGCGCGACGCACACGCTGCCGGGGAAATACACCGAGAGGTGCCGTGCGGCCCCGGTCCGGATCTCGCCGAGCTCGGCATCGCTGGAACGATCGCCGCCGGGCAGCAGCGCCGCGAGGATCACCTGCTGGGTCGGCCTGAAGCCGAGCACCGTCGGATCGTTCTCCTGCGGAGCGCCGTGCAGCGCTCGCCGCAGCGCGGCCTCGCGTGAGCGGGAGTCGCCGTGGTCGAAGCGCCAGGCGTCGACGAGGTAGTCGGCTGCGAGCAGGGCGCCCTGCTCGAGCACCTCCTGCTTCGCCGGCGAAAGCGGGAGGGAGGGGTCCTCGCCATCGGGGTCGATCGCCCAGATGGATCCGAGCGGGATGCTGCCCGCCCGGATCGCGATCGCCGCTCGCGGTGCCTCGGTATCGCTGCGGGGGAATCGCGCGACGCCCTGCGCGGCGAACATCTGGCGGTAGCGCACCTCGTTGATCGACTTGTCGGGCACCCGGCGGTAGAGGATCCCGTTGGCCCGCAGATCGTCGATCGCCTGGTCGGGCATCGCCGAGTAGGCGAGGATGTTGCGCCGGTGATCCTCGATCGCCACCGAGCCGCGGAACACTCCGGCGATGGAGTTGGCGAGCGAGAAGAGCTTGTCGCCCGAGGTCGGGCCGAGCTGCAGGCCCGATCCGTGCTCGCCGAGCAGGCGGCTCACGAGCGCATCGAACTGGCGCCAGTCGACCTGCGGGTGGAGTTCGAAGAGCGGGATCGCGTGGCGTGCGCACGAGGCGGCGAGCGGCGCATCGGCGGGGATCGTGCGCGCCACGATCCCGCTCGCGCGCGAAGCGGAGGCGGCGGTGCAGAGCTCCTCGATGCGTTCGTCGGGCAGCATCGCGTGCGAGGTGAGCAGGAGCAGCTGCCCGGCGGACTGCTGTGCGACGGCGTCGGCATCGAGGAACGCAACGCCTTGCACGGGCGGTGCTGCTTCGCGTTCGGTGGAATCGGCCTGGGCGACCGGTCGCAGCGTCGTGGGACCGAGCTGCGCGAGCAGCTCGGAGAGCGGCAGCCCGCTCGAGAACGGCGATGTCGCGATGATGCTCGAAATCGATGATTCCATGTTCGTACTTTAGCGAATCCGATGATCGAGCCGCGGTTTCGTGCTCCTACATTCATACCGTCACCGAAAACGAAGGAGTGTGGGGCGTGAGTGGTTTCTACGACCGGCGGATGGCGAGGATCTTCCCGAAGTACTCGGAGGTCCGCGTCGACGGAACGCTGGAGATCGGCGGATGCTCCGTCCCCGAGCTGGCCGACGAGCACGGCACCCCGCTCTACGTGATCGACGAGCAGGGGCTGCGCGAGCGCATGCGGGAGTATCGCGATGGCCTCGCCGCACGCTGGCCGAACAGCCAGGTCACCTTCGCCTCCAAATCGCTGCCGGTGCTCGCGGCCTACGGGATCGCCGAGGCCGAGGGGCTCGGCATCGACGTCGCCGGTGCGGGAGAACTGCTGCTCGCGCTCGAGGCGGGCGTCGACCCGAAACTCATCCACCTGCACGGCAACGCCAAGAGCGACGAGGAGCTGCGGCTCGCGCTCGAGGCGGGTATCGGTCTGATCGTCGTCGACGGCGAGGCCGACATCGAACGCCTCGACGGGCTGCTGGACCGACCGCAGGACGTGCTCGTGCGCGTGATCCCCGGGGTGGATCCTCGCACGCACCGCTCAGTCTCGACGGGCGGCACGAAGTCCAAGTTCGGCCTGCCGATCCCGCAGGCGCAGGCGCTCATCGAGCGGCTGCGCGATCACCCCACGATCCGCGTCCGGGGCGTGCACCTGCACATCGGTTCGCAGATCCTCGACCTGGAACCGTTCGCGCGGGCCGTCGAAGCCATCGCAGGGATCGGCGAGTTCGAGATCTACAACCTCGGCGGGGGACTCGGCGCGGAGTATCACGACGGGCAGGAAGCCCCCTCGATCGATGCCTACCTCGATACGCTCATCGAAGTCGCGCGCCGCCTGCTGCCGGCGGAGAGCCGGATCCTGATCGAGCCCGGACGCTCGCTCGTCGCCCGCGCCGGCGTCACCGTGTACCGGGTCAACAATGTGAAGCGCACGGCCGCGACCTTCGTCGCGGTCGACGGCGGGCTCGCCGACCAGATGAACGCCGCGCTGACCGCGACGAAGTTCACGCCCGTCATCGCCGAACGCGCCGACCGGGAGCCCGACACGACCGCGCAGCTCGTCGGCCGGCAGTGCGAGTCGGGCGACCTGCTGGTGGATGCCGCCCGCCTCGCCGGGCCCGAGGCCGGAGACACCGTGGTGCTCGCCGCGACCGGCGCCTACGGCTACACCCTCTCGAACAACTACAACGGCGCCCTCAAGCCCGCGGTCGTGCTCTGCCGGGACGGCGACGCGCGCCTGGCCGTGCGCCGGCAGAGCTACGCCGAGTTCCTGGCCCCGCACCTCTCGGGCGGGCCCGGAGCCTGGGCCTGACCCCCTCCGATATTCATCACGCAACGATTCCCCGAGGAAGAGGAACCACCATGAAGAAGACCATGACCGTCATCGCCGCCGCAGCGGCCGCAGCAGCGATGCTCGGCCTCAGCGCCTGCTCGGCGAGCGAGGCGCCCGCCGATGCGGCGAAGACCGAGAAGCTCACCTCCGGCGTCGACCAGGCCGCCGCGAAGGCGCTGCCCGAATCGATCCGGAAGTCGGGAGTCATCCGCGCAGCCGCCGGGATCCCGTACCCGCCGTTCATCATGATCGAGAACGACCAGCAGGTCGGGCTGGATCCCGACCTCGCGCAGGCGCTCGGCGAGAAGCTCGGTGTGAAGATCCAGATCTCGCACCAGGCGTTCGAGACCGTGATCCCGTCCCTGCAGGCCAAGAAGTTCGACATCATCATGTCCGGCATGAACGACACCGTCGAGCGCGAGAAGACCCTCAATTTCGTCGAGGAACTGCACGCCGGCTTCACGATCGTCGTGAAGAAGGGCAACCCCGCGAAGATCGGCACGCTGCTCGACCTGTGCGGGCACAAGGTCGCCGTGCAGAAGTCGGCGACGCAGGGGCAGATCCTGCGCGACCTCGTCACCGAGTGCACCGCGAAGGGCAAGTCCGGCATCGAGGTGCAGGAACTCCCCACCGCGCAGGATCCCCAGACCGCGCTCAAGGCCGGCCGGGTCGATGCCTACGTGACCGACGCGCCCGTCGCCGCCTACACGGTCGCGACCGCCGGCGACGGCAAGGACTTCGAGGGCGTCGCCGACCCCGAGAACCCGGCGGGCTTCAGCCCCGTCTACACCGGCATCGGCACCCTCAAGAGCAACACCGAGCTGACCGAGGCGCTGCGCCTCGCCATGCAGGCGATCATCGACGAGGGCGTCTACCAGAAGATCCTCGAAAAGCAGCACCTGGGCCACCTCGCCGTCGACCAGGCCATCGTCAACGGCGCCGGCGCGGAAGGCTGAGCCGAGCAATGAGCACCACCGCAACGACGGCCCCGGAGCGCGACAGGAGCTTCGACATCGAAGCCCTGCCGCTCCGGCGGCCCGGCCGCTGGATCTGGGCGATCGTCCTGGTCCTCTTCGCCGCTTGGTTCACCCAGGCGCTCGCGACCAACAAGAACATCGACTACTCGGTCGTCGGCACGTACCTCTTCAAACAGGACATCGTGCTCGGCGTCGGCCTCACGCTGGTCATCACCGCCGTCTCGATGCTGATCTCGACCGTGCTCGCCGTCGTGCTCGCTGCGATGCGGCTCTCGGGAAACCCGGTCATGGTCGTGTTCTCGTCCTTCTACGTCTGGCTGTTCCGCGGCACGCCGCTGCTCGTGCAGATCGTGATCTGGGGCTACTTCGGCCTCATCTTCGAGAAGATCTCGATCGGGATCCCGTTCACCGACGTGGTCTTCTGGCAGCAGGACACCAACACGCTGCTCACCCCGCTCGTCGCGGGCATCATCGCGCTCACGCTCAACGAGGCGGCCTACTCGGCCGAGATCGTCCGCTCCGGCATGCTGTCCGTCGACTCCGGCCAGAGCGAAGCCGCCGCATCGCTCGGCATGAGCCCGCTCGCGACCTTCGTGCGGATCCTGCTCCCGCAGGCGATGCGCGTGATCATCCCGCCGCTCGGCAACGAGCTCATCTCGATGGTCAAGAACACCTCGCTGCTGTCGCTCATCGCGGTCATGGAGGTCTACACCCGGGCGACGCAGATATCGGCGCAGAACCTCAAACAGGTGGAGCTGCTCATCGTCGTGAGTCTCTGGTACCTGCTCATCGTCTCGCTGCTGTCGGTCCCGCAGTACTACCTGGAGCGCCACTTCGGCAGGGGAGTCGAGCGCAACGCGCCGGCCACCCCGCTGCAGAAGGCGAAGGAGTTCACCGGGGCGATCGCCGTGCAGCTGCAGGGCGGCAGGAAGAAGGGAGCGCGGAGCAATGGCTGAGCTCAGCGATCAGGCACTCGTGCAACTGCGCGGAGTGCGCAAGCACTTCGGCCCGCTCGAGGTGCTGAAGGGCATCTCCATGGACGTGCACGCGGGGCAGGTGACCGTGCTGCTCGGGCCGTCCGGCTCGGGCAAATCCACGCTGCTGCGCTGCATCAACCACCTCGAATCGATCGACGGCGGACGCATCACCGTCGACGGCGAGATCGTCGGCTATCGCGAAGCGGGGGACCACCTGCGCGAGATGCACCCCCGCGAGGTCGCGCGCCAGCGCCGATCCATCGGGATGGTGTTCCAGCGCTTCAACCTGTTCCCGCACAAGACCGCGCTCGAGAACATCATCGAGGCGCCAATGGTCGTCTCGCGGCGCGGCAAGGAAGAGGCGATCGCGAACGCGCGGGAGCTGCTGCGCCGCGTCGGCCTCGACGCGTGGGCCGACCACTATCCGTCGCAGCTCTCCGGCGGGCAGCAGCAGCGCGTCGCCATCGCCCGGGCGCTCGCCATGAAACCGAAGCTCATGCTGTTCGACGAGCCGACCTCGGCGCTCGATCCCGAGCTCGTCGGCGACGTGCTCGACGTGATGAAGGAGCTCGCGGCCGAGGGCATGACCATGGTGGTCGTGACCCACGAGATCGGCTTCGCCCGTGAGGTCGCCGACGAGGTCGTGTTCATGGACGGCGGCGTCGTGGTCGAGAGCGGGCCGCCCGCGCGGGTGATCGACGAGCCCGAACACGAGCGCACCCGCGGCTTCATCCGCAGCGTGCTGTAGTCGCGGGTCGGGCGGTGCCGGGGGCCGGGGATGGCGGCGGTGCAACTG
>NZ_MRAV01000008.1 GCF_002752355.1 Leucobacter sp. OLIS6 | reverse complement strand
CACCCACACCCCAAAGGGCGCAGATGGACGGGATAATAAATTGGCATTTGACAATCAAGTGCACACTATTGAGTTCTCAAGGACCAGACGCCCCCCGTACTCGCCAAAGCTTTCCGAAAGACAACCTGTCTTGCTTCGCACAGTTTCCTATGCTCGCTGCGCATGAAAAGGAACCGGCCGCTTCTGCGTCCGGCTCCGTCGCGCTGACAAGGGATTACATTACGCGGATGCCGGGGGCCCCGCAACATGGCGCAGGATCCCGGGCGTGTCACATGACCGATCCTGCCGCTCGTCCCCCACGGCCCGAACGCCGAGGGCCCCGGAATCTCGCGGATTCCCGGGCCCTCGGCGCGCACGTCCAGCGATTGAGGTCACCCCGCCCGACGGCTTCGCGCCGAGATCAGCAGCACCAGGCCGCCGAGGAACGCGATCCCGAAAGCACCCGCGACCGCCAGCCCGGTGCCGTCCGCGGCGCCCGTGACGGGAAGCGAACCGCCGGGCTTCGCCGTTCCGGCGCTCGTGCCGTTCGCCGACTGTGCGTTCGCGCCGCTGTGCGAACCGTTCGCCGAGCCGGACGCCTGAGTCGAATCCGACGCGTTCGAGCCGTCAGCCGAGCCGCCAGCGTTCGACCCACCAGCGTTCGCGGACCCTGAGGAGGTCCCATCGGCGGTACCGCTCGCATCGGCGCCCGCGGAAGATCCGGAATCGGCGTCGGCGCTCGCCCCGGTGTCCGGCTTCGCCGGCACCGAGACCGCGTCCGATGCGGGCGAGAGCGGAGAGTCCCCCACCAGGTTGTGCGCGGTCACGGTGGCGGTGTACTCCCCCGCGGGCACATCGGTGAAGCGGTGGCTCGTCGCGGGTGCCGCGACCTCGGCCACGATCGGTGCGGAGGCATCCGCGGCGACCGAGTCCGCGACCGCGGGCCGCACCGGATCCAGCCGGACGGTGTACCCGGTCACCGGGCGATCGCCGGAGGCCGGAACGTTCCAGCTCACGACCGCCTCGCCCGCCGCGGCGGTCACGGTCGGCGCAGCAGGTGCCACCGGCAGATTCGCCGCGCGGTACTCGAGCGCATACGCGATCTTGCCCGGCTTGGCGTCCGAGTAGGGCTTCGCCAGCTTGCTCCACTCGCCCTTGCCCTCGGCCTTGCCGTCGTTCCACTGCCCCAGCTTGCCCAACTGCGCCGCGGTGAAGCCGCTGTCGACGATCGCGCCGTCAGCCAGTCCGGTCTGAGCCGTGGTCAGCGCGCGCACCGTCGCCAGGTAGCTGGTGAAGTCGCCCCGATCCCACCCGGAGAGATCGACGGGCTTCGCGTCGCGCACCCAGGAGCCCCAGTAGAACTCCTGGAACGGCAGCGAACCGGAGGCGTACCCGATGTCGCGCCCGAAGTAGAGCACGCTGCGGTAGTTGTCGTTGCGGAAGTTCGCGAGTCCGACGTTCTTCGGAAGCTGCTCGGGAGTCACCGCGTCGCCCTCGGGGCCGCGCAGCCACGTCCACTTGTTCTCGATCATCTTCGCCCAGAACTGCTGCTCGTTCAGCGAGCTCAGGTTGCCCAGCACTCGGAGCCGCACGTGCAGGTCGAGCCCGCCGTCCGGCGTCTCGGCGAAGGAGGTGAGCGTGTGGTGGCCGTCGGTGAGGTAGAGCGAGCCGCCCGGGCCCACCACCACGGTCTTCATCGGTGCGATCGTATCGGCGGTCTCGGCGCCCAGCGCCACCGTGCAGGTGAAGCTCGTCGGATCGTCGAGTCGCGCACCCGGCTTCGCGCCGGCCACGTCGCCCTGGCCGTTCGCCTCGCACCAGTCGCCGAACTTCTTGTTGATGGCGTCCTTGCCCACTGTGTAACGACCGAGCTTGTAGAAGACCTCGTCGTAGCCGAGCGCCGGTTGGGTCGGCCGCACGTCGCCGATGCGCACGTCGACCAGGTCGCCGGCCTGCGCCCCCGTGTAGTCGGCGGCCTGCGCCGGCTGCGGGGGAACGGTCAGCGTCGCGACCGCTCCCAGTCCGAGCGTTCCGAGCAGCAGCGCGGCCATCAGCGTCCGCGATCGTTGCGGGAGAGTACGGGGCACGGGGTTCCTTCCGGGTCGTCGCGCAGCACAGCGCACTGCAACTCCTCGATCATGGCGAGCGAGCATGACCCCGGGATGACGCGGAGGTGAACGCGCGGGGTCGATCCGGCTCAGAGGAGACGCCGAAGCTTCCTGCGGCGGACCGGTGCTTAGATGGTCGGGTGAACGAACGCCCCGCGCAGACTCCCCCGCCCTCCCCCGCCGACTTCGGCTTCACCGTCGACCATCGGCTCGAGACCGGCGGAGCCTCGGGGTCCGACGGTCGGCCGCTCGGCCGTGCCGGCACCATCAGCACCCCGCACGGCGAGATCCAGACCCCGGCGTTCATCCCGGTCGGCACCAAGGCCACCGTCAAGGCGCTCCTGCCCGCGACCGTGAGCGAGCTCGGCGGACAGGCCGTGCTCGCCAACGCCTACCACCTGTTCCTCCAGCCGGGCAGCGACCTCGTCGACGAGGCCGGCGGGCTCGGCCGGTTCATGAACTGGGACGGACCGACCTTCACCGACTCCGGCGGGTTCCAAGTGATGTCGCTCGGCGTCGGCTTCCGCAAGGTCATCTCGATGGCCGAAGCCGAGCACGCCAGCGCCGAGGTCATCGCCGAGACCAAGGATCGGCTCGCGCACGTCGACGAGGACGGCGTCACCTTCAAGTCGTTCATCAATGGCGATACCCACCGTTTCACTCCCGAGGTGAGCATGCGGATCCAGCACCAGCTCGGCGCCGACATCATCTTCGCCTTCGACGAGTGCACGACGCTGCTGAATACGCGCCCCTACCAGGAGGATTCGGTCGCCCGCACCGAGCGCTGGGCGGTGCGCTGCCTCGACGAGCACGCGCGGCAGACCGCCGATCGCGCCCACCGGCCCTACCAGGCGCTCTTCGGCGTGGTGCAGGGCGCGCAGTACGAGGATCTGCGCCGCCAGGCCGCCGGCGGGCTGGCCCGCCTGACCGGCGCGGAGGCGACCGGGCAGCGCTTCGACGGCTACGGCATCGGCGGCGCGCTCGAGAAGTCGCAGCTCGGCACCATCGTCAGCTGGGTCTCCGACGAGCTGCCCGAGGACAAGCCGCGGCACCTGCTCGGCATCTCGGAGCCCGACGATCTCTTCGCCGGAATCGCGGCCGGCGCAGACACCTTCGACTGCGTCGCCCCCTCCCGGCAGGCGCGCGGCGGCACCATGTACTCGAGCTCGGGCCGGATCAACGCGAAAGCCGCGGCGCAGCGCCGCCGCTTCGAGCCGCTGGATCCCGAGTGCGACTGCTACACGTGCGAGAACTACACGGCCGCGTACCTCCACCACCTCTTCAAGGCGAAGGAGATGCTGGCCTCGACGCTCGCCACGATCCACAACGAGCGCTACATCGTGCGCATGGTGGAGCGGATCCGGCAGAGCATCATCGACGGCGACTTCGCCGAACTGCGCGACGAGACGCTCGGCCGTCTCTACGGGCCGGAGTTCGCCCGCACCGCCGCCGCGGCCTGGAACTGAGCGGCGGCTATTCCGCCGGACGTGCCGCCGCGCGATCCTCCGCGCGGCGCACCCAGCGGATAACCCGGGTGGTGACGGGCAGCAGCACGACCTCCGCGAGGCACTTGACCAGGTAGCCGAGCACCACGTACATCACGAAATCGAGCCCGGTGATGATGCCGGCGAAGGCGATCGTGCAGAAGAGCAGGGTGTCGGCGAACTCGCCGACGAGCGTCGAGACGATGAGCCGGGAGCGCAGGAACCGCCCCTTCGACCGCCGGTGCATGAGGTCCATGACCCAGGCGTTGAGCAACTGCCCGGCGAGGAAACCGGTGAGGCTCGCCAGCACGATGCGCGGCACGAAGCCGAGCACCGCCTCGAACGCCGTCTGGTTCTCCCAACCGGAGGCCGGCGGGGAGACCTGCGTCGCGAGGATCGTCAGCGAGGCGAGCGCCGCGAGGGCGAACGCCGTGAAGATGGTGCGTCGCGTGGCTTTGAGCCCGTAGACCTCGGCGAGCACGTCGCCCAGCACGTAGGCGAGCGGGAACAGGAACACGCCGCCGTCGAAGACCAGCGGTAGGGCGAAGTCGCCGAACGGGATCGCGCCGAAGGCGATGGGCTTCACCGCGACCACGTTCGAGATGAGCAGGATACCCGCGAAGATCGTCGAGATGGTCGCGTAGCGCGCACCCACCGCGGCACCGCGCGCACCCGGCGTCAGATACCGCGAGGAATCCTCGGATCCCGGTGCCCGCTGCTCCACCCGCTGCTCCGTCTCAGTCATCGATCTTCCCTACGCCCAGTGCGCCTCGAATGAGGTCCATGTTCAGTTTCGCAGCCACCTGCGCGCCGTTCCCGGCGGCGATGATCAGTTGTTGGGGCCCCGGCGGCACGATGTCGCCCGCGGCGTACACCCCGCGGATCGAGGTCTCGCCGCGCTCGTCGACCCGGATCAGCCCCCAGTCGTCGCGCTCGATCGCCTGCTCGCCGAGGAACTCGACGGGCGCGTGCCAGCGGGGGCGGACGAACCCGCCCACACGCGGGATCACGGTCCCGTCGGTGAGCCGGACCCCGGTCATCTCGGCCTTCTCGCCCACGATGTCGTCGATCGCGCGGCGCTCGACCCGGATCCCGACGGCGGAGAGCTGCGCCTCCTGCTCGGGCCGCACGGTATCGGCACCGTTGGTGAAGACGATCAGGTCGGAGCTGAAGCGGCTGATAAGCAGGGCCCGCGCGAAGACGTCGCTCGTCTCGCCGATGAGCGCGAGCGGCTTGTCGGTCTTCTCGAAGCCGTCGCACTCGACGCAGCTGTGCAGCGCCGTGCCGTAGTAGGCGCGGATCAGCGGGAGCGCCGGCAGATCTTCGGTGAGCCCGGCCGCGATCAGCACCCGTCGTGCGAGGAACTCGACGTCCGACGCGCCCCGAACCCCGGTGCCGCGCACGCGGAACCCGATCCCGTCGGGGAACCCGGTCGCCCGGGCCTCATCCGGAGCGAGCGGTTGCACCTCGCGGGTCATGACCTGCGCGAAACGGGCCGTCGGGTAGCGCTCGAACTCCTCGCGCCCCAGCCGCCGAAGCTCGAGCGGCGGAGCGCCGTCCCGCGTGAGGAAGCCGTGCGACTCGAGGGTCGCCGAGTGCCGGGGCCGGTTGCTGTCGAGGATCGCGATCCTGCGGTTGGCCCGCACGAGCTGCAGGCCCGCCGACAGACCGGCCGGACCGCCGCCGATGACGGCGACGCCGATCGGAGCCTCGCCCTCGGTGCGATCCGGCGCGGTCATGACTGGGTCACTCCCCCGATGCGAGGCGGTCGGCGAGTCGGCGCAGCCGCGCCAGCGACTCGTCGCGGCCGAGCAGCTCGAACGATTCGAAGAGCGGCGGCGAGATGCGGCGGCCGGAGGCGGCGACGCGGAGCGCACCGAAGGCGATGCGCGGCTTCAGACCGAGCTCGTCGACGAGGGCGGTCTGCAGCGCGGTCTGGATCCGCTCGGTCGCCCACTCGGCCTCGGGGATCGCCTCGAGGGCGGCGAGGCCCGCCGAGAGCACCTGCGGCGCATCGTCCTTGAGCGACTTGAGCGCGTCCTCCTCGTAGACGAGCGCATCGCTGGTGGTGAAGAGGAAACCCATGAGCCCGGTGACCTCGGACAGCACCGTGACGCGGCTCTGCACGAGCGGCACCGCCGCGCGTACGATCTCGAGCTGCGCCGGGCTCGGCTCGACCGGCAGCGCCCCGCCCGCGATGAGGTAGGGCAGGATCCGCTGGCCGAAGTCGTCCTCGGAGAGCAGGCGGATGTGGTCGGCGTTGATCGAGTCGGCCTTCTTCTGGTCGAAGCGGGCGGGGTTCGGGTTGACGTTCTCGACGTCGAACGCCGCCACCATCTCGTCGCGCGAGAAGACATCGCGGTCGGGCGCCAGCGACCAGCCGAGCAGCGACAGGTAGTTGAGCAGGCCCTCGGGGATGAATCCGCGGTCGCGGTGGTGCAGCAGGTTCGACTCGGGATCGCGCTTCGACAGCTTCTTGTTGCCCTCGCCCATGACGTAGGGCAGGTGGCCGAAGCGCGGGATCGCCTTCGCGACGCCGATCTCGACGAGCGCGTGGTAGAGCGCGATCTGGCGCGGCGTCGACGACAGGAGGTCTTCACCGCGCAGCACGTGGGTGATGCCCATGAGCGCGTCGTCGACCGGGTTGACGAGCGTGTAGAGCGGGGCGCCGTTGGGGCGCACGACGACGAAGTCGATGGTGGAACCCGCCGGGAAGGTGATGTCGCCGCGCACCAGGTCGGTGAACGAGAGATCGACCTCGGGGACCCGGAAGCGCAGCGCGGGCTGGCGGCCCTCGGCGCGGAACGCGGCCCGCTGCTCGTCGCTCAGATCGCGATCGAAGTTGTCGTAGCCGAGCTGCTTGGGCCGACCGGCGGCCTCGTTGCGCGCGTCGATCTCCTCTGCCGTCGAGAAGCTCTCGTAGAGGTGCCCGGCCTCGACCAGCTGCGCGATGACGCCCTGGTAGATCTCGCCGCGCTGCGACTGGCGGTAGGGGCCGTCGGGTCCGCCGGCGTCGATGCCCTCGTCCCAGTCGAGCCCGAGCCAGCGCAGGGAATCGATGATCTGGCCGTAGCTCTCCTCGCTGTCGCGAGCGGCGTCGGTGTCTTCGATGCGGAAGACGAAGGTGCCGCCGGTGTGCCGGGCGTACGCCCAGTTGAACAGCGCAGTGCGGACCATGCCCACGTGCGGGGTGCCGGTGGGCGACGGGCAGAAGCGGACGCGGACGTCGGCGCCGGTCGCAGTGGAAAACAGGGGTTCACGGGTCTCAGACATCGTCGCTCAGTCTACCGGGTGCCGCCGGGTTGCGGGGCTCGACCGGGGCCGGCCGTGCCCCGGGATCGCAGTGCCAGCGGGACCGCCGCGATGGCGCCGATCGCCAGCATGAGCGCCGAGACCACCGCGAGGAACGGGAAGTCGCCGACCGCGAAGACGAGCCCCGAGAGCGCCCCGGCGACGGCGCCCGACGCGCTCATGAAGGTGTCGGATCGGCCCTGCCAGCGCGGCCGTTCGGCCCGCGGGGTGAGCTCGGTGAGCAGCGCGGCGCCCGCGACCGTCACGGCGCTCCACCCGAGGCCCAGCAGCACGAGCGCGATCTGCACGAGCACGTGCGAAGCGCCGGCGAAGTAGGCGAGCGCCGCGGAGCCGAGCAGGATCACGAGGCCCGTCGCCACCACCGGAATGCGTCCGATGCGGCTGGCCAGCAGGCCGAACACGGGCGACAGCGCGTACATGCCGGCGATGTGCAGACTCAGCGTGATCCCGACGATCTCAGGGGTGCCCTCGTGGTGCATGAGGTGCAGCGGAGTCATCGCCATGAGCGCGACCATGACCGCCTGGGCGATGGCGATCACCACGATGGTGAGGATCTGGGCGACGCGGTCGCCGCGGGCGGACCCGCCGTCGACGCCGATCGGCCCGGTCGGATCGGCCTGCGGCAGCGCTCGGGCGGTGAGCAGAGGATCGGGGCGCAGCCCGACCGCGTTGACGATCGCCGCGAGCACCTGCGCGATGAACGCGAAGACGAACACCCCGGCGAGCGGCGCGATGCCGAGCGCGGATCCGACCACGGCGCCCGGACCGATGAGGTTCGGGCCAACGACCGCGCCGACGGTGATGGACCACACGACGAGCGACAGATCGCGGGCCCGGTTCTCGGGACGCGCCAGGTCGGCCGCGGCGAATCGCGAGAGCAGCTGCACCGCGCTGGCGACGCCGAGCGCGGCGAGGCCTGCGGCGAGCACCCACCAGACCGAGATCACCGCGCCGAAGATGGCGACCAGCGCACCGAACATGGCGACGATGCTGCCCGTGACGAGCGCACGCCTGCGCCCATGCCGCATCGCGACGCGGGCGAGCGGGATCCCCGCCGCCGCCGCACCCGCGTTGAACACCGCGGATGCGAGTCCCGAGATGGCGTCGTTGCCGCTCACCTGCGCGAGCAGCAGGGCGCCGACGGACAGCGCCGCGCCGACGCCGAGACCGCCGAGCACGGTGCCGGCGGCCAGCACCCAGAGGGTGCGCCGCTGGATCCGTGCGACCGCGCCCGGGTCCAGGATCGCGCCAGCGTCCGGTGCCGCGCTCGAAGTCTGCTGCGTCCCGCCGCTCACGCGACGGACTCCAGCCCCCAGCAGGATCCGTCGACGCCGCCGAGCATGCGCTTCGCGAGGCGGACCTGCGGGCTCTCGTTGGCGGTGTCCATCGACACGAGCCCGATGGTGCGGGTGCGCGGGGGCACGATGGGCAGCGCGCACGCGTCGTCGGGCAGGGTGCGCGCCGCCGCGAGGGCGAGATCGGGCACCATCGCGACGGCTCCGCCGGCCGCGGCCATGGCGAGCATCGCCGGGACGTTATCGGTCTCCTGGATGATGTCCGGTTCGAAGCCGTGCTCGGCCGCCGCGGTGAGCAGGTGACCCCGGCACTTCTCGCAGCCGGCGATCCAGTGCTCCGCGGCGTACTCGCCGAGGTGCGCCTCGTGCTGCTCGCCCGCGCGCTCCTGCGAGACGACGAGCTTCACCTCCTCGCGCCAGAACGGCGTGAAGACGCTGCCGGCGGGGCGCTCCGCAGCGCCCGCGTAGTCGAAGATCAGGGCGCAGTCGACCTCGCCGTCGCGCAGCATCGCGACCGCGGCGGGCGGCTCGGCCTCGCGGTACTGCAGCGAGACGTCGGGGGCCTCGGCAGCGAGTCGGCGCATGACGGCGGGCACGATGGTCGCCGAGGCCGAGGGGAAACCGACGAGCCGCAGCGTTCCGCCGCGCTCCCCGCGCAGGTCGTCGATCGCAGCGAGCGCCGCGTCGATCTCGGCCACCACGGTGCGGCCGTGGTCCGCGAGGATCTGACCGGCGGGGGTGAGCCGGATCCCGCGCCCCTGGCGTTCGATGAGCGGAACCGCGAGACGGGTCTCGACCCGCTTGATGCGCTGGCTCACCGCCGGCTGGCTGAGCCCGAGGCTCGCCGCCGCCGCCGTGAGCGAACCCGTCGTGGCGAGGGCGTGCAGGATTCGGAGTTCGGTCGAGTCGATGGAGCCGAGCGGGTCGCCGGTGCGCTGCGTGGTCATGCCCAAGAGTATAAGCCAACGGAAACAAAAAGATAAGAAGCATTCTCTTTTCTTATGAAGCGGCGGCTCCTAGCCTGGCGGCATGACCGCGACGACCGCCCGAATCCCCGCCGACGCCTTCCCCGAGGTGCGCGGATACCTCTCCGCGTGCACCGGCGGACTGCCGACGCTCGAGACCGCCCGCGCCGTGCACGACACCATCGACGCCTGGTCCGCGGGTCGCCTCGATGCCCGCGCGATCGGCGGCCTCGTCGAGCGCTGCCGCGAGCACTTCGGCCGGATCGCCGGGGTCGACGCCGACCGTGTCGCGGTCGCCGGTCAGGTGTCCCAGCTGGTGTCGGTCGTCGCGACCTCCGTGCCCGACGGGGCCGAGGTGCTGTGCGTCTCGGGCGACTTCTCGTCGCTCACGCACCCCTTCGAGCAGCTCTCCGCCCGCGGCGTGCGAGTGCGGTACGCGCCGCTCGACCGCCTCGCCGACGCGATCCGCCCCGAGACCGCGCTCGTCGCGTTCTCGCTCGTGCAGTCCGCCACGGGCGCGATCGCCGATCACGCCGCCATCGGCGCGGCCGCGGAGGCGGTCGGCGCGCGCACGCTCGTCGACTTGACGCAGTCCCTCGGCTGGCTCCCGGTCGGCGCCGCCGGCTTCGACTTCACCGTCTGCCACGCGTACAAGTGGCTCTGCGCGCCGCGCGGCGTCAGCTTCCTCACCGTGCGGGCCGGACTCGACGACGCGCTCACCCCGATCGCCGCCGGCTGGTGCTCCGCCGACGATGTCTGGGCTTCCTGCTACGCCGGGCACACCCCGCTCGCCGCGGGAGCCGGGCGCTTCGATCTCTCCCCCGCGTGGCAGGCGATCGCGGGCGCCGAGGCCGCACTGCGCTTCTTCGCCGAGCTGGAGCCCGGGATCGCGCAGGCCCACGCAGTCGGACTCGCCGATCGTGCCCGCAGCGTGCTCGGTCTGCCGGAATGCGAATCCGCGATCGTGACCTGGGCGGACCCCGAGGGATCCGACCTCGCCGCGCTCACCGCGGCCGGCATCGTCGCCTCGGGCCGCGCCGGGAACGCTCGCGTCGCGTTCCACCTCTGGAACACCGAGGCGGATGTCGAACTGCTCGCGAGCGCGCTCGGGCGCTGAGCGAGCTACGCGGTCAGCGCCTCCGGGTGGACCTCAGCTCGCGGCGTCGGCGAACGCCGCGGCGTCCGCCTTGTCCTGCTCGGTGGCGACCAGCTGGCCGCAGGCCCCGTCGATCTCCTTGCCGCGGGTATCGCGCAGGGTCGTCGGGATCCCGGCCGCGTTGAGCCGGTCGACGAACTCGCGCGTGACCTCGCGGGTGGACGAGGTCCACACCGAGCCCGGGGTCGGGTTCAGCGGGATCGGGTTGACGTGCACCCAGCCGCGGCCGCGCTCGTTGAGCTTCTGCGCCAGCAGCTCGGCGCGCCAGGCATGGTCGTTCATATCCTTGATGAGCGCGTACTCGATCGAGACGCGCCGACCGGTCTTCTCGTAGTAGCCGCGCGCGGCGTCGAGCACCTCGTCGACCTTCCACCGGCTGTTGACGGGGATCAGCTCGTCGCGCAGCTGGTCGTCGGGCGCGTGCAGCGACAGCGCGAAGGTCACCGGGATGTCCTCGTCGGCGAGCTTCTTGATGGCGGGCGCGAGGCCCACGGTCGAGACCGTGATGCCGCGCGCGCTCATGCCGAGTCCCTCGGGCGACGGCGCGACCATGCGGCGCACCGCGTTCATGACCCGCTTGTAGTTGGCCAGGGGTTCCCCCATGCCCATGAACACGATGTTGTTCACGCGCTCGGGCTCCGCACCGTTGCCCGCCTCGCGCCTGCGGCCGAGGCCGCCCTCGGCGATCACGCGGTTCGCCTGCACGATCTGGTCGAGGATCTCGGCCGTCGACATGTTGCGGGTCAGGCCGGCCTGGCCCGTGGCGCAGAACGGGCAGTTCATGCCGCAGCCGCACTGGCTCGAGACGCAGAGCGTGATGCGGCCCGGGTAGCGCATGAGTACGGATTCGACGAGCGCACCGTCGAACAGGCGCCAGAGGAACTTGATGGTGTCGCCGTCGTCGGTGACGAGGCGCTTCACCTCGGTGAGGAGCGGCGGGAAGAACGCCGCCGCGATCTCCTCGCGGCGGTCCTTCGGCAGGTCGGTCATCTGCTCGGGATCGGTGGTGCGGTGCTCGAAGTAGTGCTTCGAGACCTGCTTCGCACGGAACTTCGGCAGGCCCATCAGGGCGATCTTGGCCTCGCGCTCGGCGAGCGTCATGTCGGCCAGGTGGGTGTCGGGCTGCTTCACGCGAGGCGAGGCGAACTGCAGCGTCGGGCGACCGTCGGGCCCGGTCAGCTGCGTCCAGCCCTCGGTGCGCGGACGCGTCTGCGGGCGCGCCGCATCGCCGTCGGCACGGGGCCGCGTCTTGATCAGGCGGGGCGCGTCGGCGTCGTGGTTCAGCTTGTTGGGATCCATCGCCGTCTATTGTCGCATCCTCCGGGCCCGGTGTTCGCAGACGCGCCACCGAGCCCGGCTCGACGGATCAGCGCACGGTGTTGCGCAGCACCCCGATGCCCTGCACCTCGACCTCGACGGTGTCGCCCGGCTCGAGCCGCCCGACGCCCGCGGGAGTCCCGGTGAGGATCACGTCGCCCGGCAGCAGGGTGAACGCCTGCGAAGCGTGCGCGATGATCTTCGGGATCGAGTGGATGAGGCCCTTCGTCGAGGCGCTCTGCCGCACCTCGCCGTTGACCCGGGTCTCAACCCGCACGTCGGCGAGATCGAGATCGGTCTCGATGACCGGGCCGAGCGGGCAGAACGTGTCGAAGCCCTTGGCCCGCGCCCACTGGCCGTCGCTGATCTGCAGGTCGCGCGCGGTCACGTCGTTCGCGCACGTGAAGCCGTAGGCGTACTTGAGCGCCTCGGACTCGGGGACGTCCTTCGCGATGGCACCGATCACGACGGCGAGTTCGCCCTCGTGCTCGACGCGGTCGGAGATCGACGGGCGCACGATCGCGTCGTCGGGGCCGATCACCGAGGTGTTCGGCTTGAGGAAGAGCAGCGGTTCCTCGGGCGCCGCGCCGCCGATACCGGTGACGCCGGCCATCTCGGCCACGTGGTCCTGGTAGTTCTTGCCGACGCAGACGATCTTCGACCGCGGGATCACGGGGGCGAGCAGCTTCACCTCGTCGAGGCGGAACCGGCGACCCGTGGTCTCGTACCCGGCCACCATGGGATCGGCGACGAGCTCGACGAGCTCCTCGCCGCCGCCGTGCTCGGCCTCGTCGAAGACGCCGAAGGTGATGGCGTCGTCGGTGCGGAAGCGCGCGACCCGCATCAGGCGGCCGCCCCGGCGCTCGCGGGAACCACTTCGGTCACCCAGCCGAAGGGATCCTCGACCGTGCCGAACTGGATCCCGGTGAGCTCCTCGCGCAGCGACATGGTGAGCTCGCCCGGCGCGCCCGCACCGAAGTCGAGCAGGGTGCCCTCCTCGCCGATGAGTGCCTGGATCGGGGTGATCACCGCCGCGGTGCCGCAGGCGAAGGCCTCGGTGATGCTGCCGTCGGCGACGCCCTCGCGCCACTCGCGCACGGTCACGTCGCGCTCCTCGACCCGGTGCCCGCGCGCCTCGGCGAGACGGATCAGGCTCGACCGCGTGATGCCGTCGAGGATGTTACCGTTGGTCCGCGGGGTGATGAGCGTGCCGTCGGCGCGCACGATGAAGAGGTTCATGCCGCCGAGCTCGTCGATCGTGTCCTCGGTGGCTGAGTCGGTGAAGAGCACCTGAGCGCAGCCGTTCGCGGCGGCGATGCGGGTCGGCAGCAGCGAGGAGGCGTAGTTGCCGCCGCACTTCGCCGCCCCCGTGCCGCCGCGGCCGGCACGGGCCAGGTCCTTCGACAGCCAGATCGACACCGGCTTCACGCCACCCGTGAAGTAGGCGCCGGCCGGGCTCGCGATGATGAGGAAGCGCGCCTTCTGGGCGGCGCGCACCCCGAGGAAGCTCTCGTCCGCGATCATGAACGGGCGCAGGTAGAGGCTCTGGTCGGCGCCCGAGGGCACCCAGTCGGCGTCGACGTGCAGCAGCTCGTTCACCGCAGCCACGAACAGCTCCTCGGGGAGCTCGGGCAGGGCGAGCCGATCGGCGCTCGTGTTCAGGCGCCGCGCGTTGGCGTCGGCCCGGAACGTGACGATCGACCCGTCGGGACGGCGGTACGCCTTGAGCCCCTCGAAGATCTCCTGCCCGTAGTGCAGCACCGACGAAGCCGGATCCACCTGCAGCGGCCCGTACGGCAGGACCTCGGCATCGTGCCAGCCCGCGTCGACGCTCCACGAGATCGAGACCATGTGATCGGTGAAGTGGTTGCCGAAGCCGGGGTCGGCGAGGATCGCCTCGCGCTCGGCGTCGGGCAGTCGATCGGCTTCGGTGCGGGTGAATGCGAGAGCGGTCATGTGCGTGCTTTCTCCTGGAACGGGTGCTGAGTCGTAACCGGCGGCGCTAGGCGCGGGCCGGGAGCTGCGCGATCACCGCGTCGCCGACGGCGGTGGTCGAGCGCGGTGCGTCGCCGCGATCGGTGGCGCCGGCCAGATCGGATCGCACCGCTGCGCGGATGCGATCGCCGTCTGCGGCGAGACCGAGGTGGTCGAGCATGAGGGCTGCGGAGAGGATCGCCGCGGTCGGGTCCGCCAGCTGCTTCCCCGCGATGTCGGGAGCAGATCCGTGAACGGGCTCGAACATGCTCGGGAACGTGCCGTCGGGATTGATGTTGCCGCTGGCTGCGAGCCCGATGCCGCCGCCGATGGCGCCGGCCAGGTCCGTGAGGATGTCACCGAACAGGTTATCAGTCACGATCACGTCGAAGCGCGACGGGTTCTGCACCATGTGGATCGTCGCGGCGTCGACGTGCATGTAGTCGACCGCGATGCCCGGGTGCTCGGCCGCGACCGCCTCGACGATGCGCTGCCAGGTCGCGCCGGCGTGCACGAGCACGTTGGTCTTGTGCACCCAGGTGAGCGTCTTGCGCGGACGGCTCTCGGCCACCCGGAACGCGTAGCGGACGACGCGCTCGATGCCGTAGGCCGTGTTGACCGACACCTCGGTCGCGACCTCGGCGGTCGTACCGGGACGCAGGCGTCCGCCGTTGCCCGCGTAGGGGCCCTCGGTGCCCTCGCGCACCACGACGAAGTCGACGTCGCCCGGGTTCGCGAGCGTCGAGATCACGCCCGGCACGAGCGCGCAGGGGCGCACGTTGGCGTAGTGGTCGAAGTCGAAGCGCAGCTTGAGCAGCAGTCCGCGCTCGATGTTCGCAGCCTTCAGACGGGGGTCGCCGGGGACGCCGCCCACGGCGCCGAACAGGATCGCCTCGTGCTCGGCGATGGCCGCCTGCTCGGCCTCGGGGAGCGTGTCGCCCGTCTCGAGGAAGCGCTCGGCGCCCAGCTTGAACTCGGTGCGCTCGAGCACGACGTCGCCGCCGTCGAGCACGGCGTCGAGCACGCGGTTCGCCTGCTCGATCACCTCCGGTCCGATGCCGTCGCCGGGAATCACTGCCAGCTTGATGGTGCGGGTCACTCGGGCTCCTTCGTCTCCCTCGTCGGCGCGCGCCGAAATGCGCGGCTGCAAGTGGCATCCAGCCTACTCCCGGCGGACCCCGGCTCGCGCCGCGCGGGCACTCCAATCCTCACGGGCCGCGCTAGGCTGGGGCGGTGCCGTCCCGCGCGGCACGCGCGCGAGTGGCGGAATTGGCAGACGCGCTGGATTTAGGTTCCAGTGTCTTCGGACGTGAGGGTTCAAGTCCCTTCTTGCGCACCACCGATCGGTCGGGTTACTCCTGGCGGCGCCCGCGAACCGGCTCGATCGAGAGCCCCCGGCGTTTGAGCACGGCGGTCAGCACGCCGTCGCCGTCGACGAGCGCCCCCGAGTGGGTGCCGTCGTAGATGGTGCCGCAGCCGCAGGACGGGCTGCGCCCCTGCAGCAGCGCCCGCTCGATGCCGTGACGCTCGACGATCTCCGCGACCGCCTCGGCGCCCGCGACGAACGGCGCCGTCAGATCCTCGCCGTCGATGCTCACCACCCGTGCCGTACCGCGCAGCACGTCCTCCCCGTCGCCCCCGACGATCTCCGCGGCGGGACGGGGCGTGGGCAGATCCCCCAGCTGCTCGGCGCACGCGGGGATCGCGCGCCCCTCGCGGACCGCCTCGATCACCGCGTCGTCGGGTCGCGCGCGAGCGTCGTAGCGGCAGGGGATGCCCGCCAGGCAGGAGCTCACGAGGATCGGCGCATCGCTCATCCCCTCATGCTAGCCGGGCGGACCGAAGCGTCCCTTGACCTTCCCGCGCACCGGCGGAGAATGGTCGGAGAGCGGAAGGAGACGCCGATGTCACCCGAGACCCCGCCACCGGCCATGCCCTCGGTCGTTGACGACGAGACCTGGCGGCGCGAGCTGGCCGAGCTGCGCCTCCGCGAGAAGGCCGCGACGCGCGAGCTCGACGCCATCGCCGCGCAGCGCCGCAGGCTACCCATGGTCGAACTGCCCGACTACACCCTGCAGGGCGCCGGCGGCCCCGTGCGCCTCGTAGACCTCTTCGACGGGCGTTCCCAGCTCATCACCTACCATCACATGTGGTTCCCGGACTCCGAGTGGCAGTGCGGCGGATGCACGTCCTTCACCTCGCAGTTCACGCGCTTGGAGTTCCTGGAGCCCTAAGACGCGCGTTTCGTGATCGTGACGCAGGGCCCCATCGACGAGGCCCTCGCCTATCGCGACCGGGTCGGGAATCGGATGGAGTGGTATTCGACCGCCGGCAGTCCGTTCGGGGCGGACGTGGATGCCCCGGCGGGCGGCGGTTTCGCACTCAACGTGTTCCTCCGCGACGGCGACACGGTCTACCGGACCTGGTCGACGACGAGCCGCGGCGTCGAGCAGGTCGCCCACACCTTCCCGCTGATCGACGTGCTGCCGCTGGGGCGGCAGGAGGAGTGGCAGGACTCCCCCGCGGGGTGGCCCCAGGGGCCCACCTATGCCGGGTGGCTCGGGTCGGAGGACGTCGCCCGGCTCTACGGGCCGGGGACCGGCTCAGCATCCTGATGATCCCGCGCGGGACCGAGACCCGCGGCTCCCGTCCGATAGCCCCCGCGCTCCCTCCGGTCCCGTCCGAGCGCGGGGAGGTAGCAGAGCGCCCCCAGCAGGCTGAACGCACCGGCGACGACGGTCGCCGTCGCGGCTGAGGTGGACGCGGCGAACCCCGTGAGCACGAGCAGGCCGATGCTGTACGCGCCGCCCGAGATCATCGAGTTGAGCGAGAGCACGGTCGCGCGGGTCGTGCGGCCGGCTTCCCGGTGCAGGAGCGCCGCGTGCACCGGTCCGCCCGAGCCGTGGGCGAGATAGGTGAGACCGTAGGCGATGAGGATGCCGATCACGCCCGCCGAGAGGCCCATCCACACGACGAACGCCCCGTTGAGGAGCCGGCTGAGGATCGCCGTCCAGGCCGGGCCGAAGACCGCGGAGAGGCGCTCGGCGAGGATCGACCCCACCGCGTACAGCCCCCACGCGGCGGCCGATGCCGGGCCGAACACCGCGGCCGCATCCTGCTCGCTTCCGAGCAGCTGTTCCAGTTGCAGCGGGGTCAAGGTCTCGAACGCGATCATCGCGACCGACCAGAAGACTTCGACCAGCAGCAGTCCCGCGAGGACGCGGGATCGGAGTGCGAGCCGAGCACCCTCCGCGATCGTGCGGGGCGTGTCACGCAGAGTGCGCGTCACGGCGGCCAGCGGATGCCTGGGCGTCCGGCCCGCGGTACGCGAGCCGTCATGGCCCGGCCCCGGTGCGTCGCGCACCAGCACCAGCACCAGCACGACGTATGCGGTGTAGCAGAGGATCGCGAGCAGCAGCGGGGGCACGAGCGCTGACCCGGCGGGGATCGGATGCCATGCGATGAGTCCGCCGCCGAGGAGCGCACCGATCGCGATGGCGCCGCCGAGCGCCGCACCCGCCCGACCCAGCGGCCGGGCGAGGTTCGCGTCCGGGTCGTGCGCGTGGGCGGTGTCGACGAACCAGGATTCGAGCGCGCCGGAGTCGAGCGCCCGGAACACGCCCTGCAGCAGTAGCGACAGCGCGAACACGCCCCAGGAGTCCGCGAGCAGGAAGAGCGTGCTCGCGGCGATCGCGAGCACACCCGAGGCCACGAGCACGGGCCGGCGGCCGATCGTATCGGAAAGCGCCCCGGTCGGGAGTTCGAGGGCGAGGACGACGAAACCCTGGATCGCGAGCAGGCCGCCGATCTCGGGGACCGTCAGTCCGCGTTCCAGCGGGAGCAGCACGGTGACGCCCAGCACGAATCCGACCGGCAGCCAGCGCAGCCCGGTGAGCAGGATCAGGCGGCGCTCCGCCGCCGCGACCGGGTTCATGGTCACTCCTCGCTCGCGCTGCCGCCTTCGACGGCGACCGGCGGGCTCGGGTCGATGGGCATCGTCTGTTCGACGAAGTGGAGCCGCCGAGCGCCGGGATCGCCCTCGCCGGCCGCCCGGTACTTCTCGAGGAGCGCGTCGAGCTCCGCGCGGAAGGCGGCGAGCTGCGCGGGGGTGACGACCAGGAGCGAGTCGCCGTGCCCGAGGAGGTCGACCCATTCGGCCGGCCACTCGGGTTCGGCGTCGAGCCACTGTTCGGCGCGCACCGCGAACTGCCGCACGTAGTCGCGCCGCAGCCACCCGAGTGCGGCCTGCGCGTCGTCGTCGCCCGCGAAATCGGAGTTGGTCCAGGAGTGCGACTCGGTGCTCGCCGCCCACAGGCGTCGACGCCCGGCGCCCTCCCCCGTATCGGTGACCAGTCCGACCGTCTCGAGCGCACGCAGGTGGTAGCTCGTGGCGCCCGTGTTGGTGCCGAGCGTCTCGGCGAGCCGAGTCGCCGTCGCGGGCCCGTGCAGGCGGAGTTCGCCCAGCAGTCGGGACCGGAGCGGGTGCGCGAGGACGCGGACGGCGCGCTCGTCGAGGTGCAGGTCGCGATGGGTCTCGGGTTCGGTCATACCCCGATCCTCGCATGCACCCTTTCTATGCACAAGTATTGTGCATAGTGATCACACCTCGCCGATCACTCCCCATCCTCATCGTTCTCCGCCCAGTCCGCTCCGTCGAGCGAGAGCTCCGCCGCCATGTCGTCGAGGAAGCGGATCACCGTTTCACGCTCCTCGCTCGTGAGCCGGGCGGCAGCGTGGAATCGCTTCGACTGCTGACGCCCCACCGTCTGCATGGCCGAGGCCTCGGTCTCGCGCGTCACCTCGATGGCGAAGGCCCGTCGGTCGGCCGGGTGCACGTTGCGCACGATGTGGCCGCCCCGCTCCAGGCGGTTGAGCAGCTTGGTGGTCGAGGCCGCCGAGATGCCGAGGTGCGCGGCGAGCATACCGGGGGTCGCCACTTCGGCCCGGTTCTTGGCGACGATCAGGTAGTGCAGCGCCCGCATGTCCTGCCCGCTGAGCCGCATGTACTTCTGCGAGGCGTCAGACACCCGCTGCTCGACCTCGCGCAGAGCGGACAGCGAGGCCATGAGCCGACCGATCTGACCGATCGCCTCGGGCGGCAGACCGGATCGGTCGACCAGTTCGCTGCGCGGATCGCTCGAGTCGACCTCGTAGAGGCTGGCGGCGATCGGGTCGGACGGGACCTCGTCGCGTTCTTCGGACATGGCGTCATCCTAGTGTTGCGCTGATGAGGACATCAGATTAAATTACACCCAGGGAAACTATCAACCGAGAGATATCGATTTGACGGAGATGATCCAAGTGAAGCAGCAGCACGACCTCCGCACGGCCACCTCGGACCCCTCCGGCTCGGCGCCCCAGCGCCGAGTTCCCACCTGGCTGCGCGTCGTCCTCCCAGCGCTCATCATCCTCGTGTGGTTCGCGGGCGCCGGCATCGGCGGCCCCTACTTCGGCAAGGTGAGCGAGGTCTCCTCCAACGATCAGACGGCCTACCTGCCGTCCTCGGCGGACGCCACGCAGGTGCAGGGCATGCTCGGCGACTTCACCGATTCGAAAGCCATCCCCGCGGTCGTGGTCTTCGCATCGGATTCCGAGATCACCCCCGAGCAGCTCGAGCAGCTGTCGACCTCGGTGCAGGATCTGAGCGGGATCACCGGGGTCGCCGACGGGGTCTCGCCCGTGATCCCGTCGAAGGACGGTCTCGCCGCAGAGGCCTTCGTGCCGGTCGACACCTCGGTGAAGGTGAGCACAGTGGTCGACGAGATCTCCGCGCAGCTCTCGGCGCAGGCGCCCGACGGGATCGTGGCCCACGTGACCGGCCCCGCCGGTTTCACCGCCGACCTCGTCGAAGCGTTCTCGGGCATCGACGGGATCCTGCTCCTCGTCGCGCTCCTCGCGGTGTTCGTGATCCTCATCGTCGTCTACCGCTCGCTCCTCCTCCCCGTCGCGGTGCTCTCGACCAGCCTGTTCGCGCTCACCGTCGCGCTGCTGAGCGTCTGGTGGCTCGCGAAGAGCGGCGTGCTGCTGCTCAGCGGGCAGACCCAGGGCATTCTCTTCATCCTCGTCATCGGCGCCGCGACCGACTACTCACTGCTCTACGTATCGCGCTATCGCGAAGCGCTGCGCGTCGATCAGGACAAGGCGGCGGCGACATTCCGGGCGCTCCGCGGCTCCTGGGAACCCATCGTGGCGTCGGGCGGAACCGTGATCGCGGGCCTGCTCTGCCTCCTCCTCAGCGATCTCAAGTCCAACAGCGCCCTCGGGCCCGTCGCCTCGATCGGCATCGTGTTCGCGATGCTCTCCGCGCTCACGCTGCTCCCGGCGCTCCTCTTCGTGTTCGGCCGCGCCGCGTTCTGGCCGAAGCGGCCGCACTTCGAGCCCGATGTCGTCGCCGCGGAGGGCGGCGTGCCGACCCGGGGTGTCTGGGCGAAGCTCGGCGGGCTCATCCGCCGTAGGCCGCGGACGATCTGGATCGTCACCACCGCGCTCCTGCTGATCGGTGCCGCGGGCGTGACGCAGTTGCAGGCGCAGGGCGTCTCCCAGTCCGATCTCGTACTGACGAGCTCCGGCGCTCGCGACGGGCAGCGCGTGCTCGGCGAGCATTTCCCCGGCGGTTCCGGGAGCCCGGTCTCCGTCGTGGTGCCGACCGCGGAGCTGCGCGGGGCGGCCGACACGATGCTGGAGCAGAGCGGCATCGACGGTGTCACCGTGGTCGCTCGGGACGCCCCGTCCGGCTCCGCGACGGTCACCGGCGACGGCATCGTCGCGCAGGGTCCCCCGGGCACCCCTGCCCCCTCGCCGACCGAGGTCGAGGGGCGCGTGCTCCTGCAGGGCACGCTGACGAGCGCCGCGGATTCCGACGCGGCCGAACGCACGGTCCGGGACCTGCGAGCGGCATTCGCATCGGCGGGCACCCAGGCCCTCGTCGGGGGCGTGACCGCTACGGCGATCGACACGAACGACGCGTCCGTGCACGATCGCACCCTGATCATCCCCGTCGTCCTCGCGGTGATCCTCGTGATCCTCATGCTGCTGCTGCGGTCGATCGTCGCACCGGTGCTGCTCGTCCTCACGACCGTGCTCTCCTTCGGCACCGCCCTCGGCGTCTCGGCCCTGATGTTCAACGGCGTCTTCCGTTTCCCGGGGGCCGACCCCGCGGTGCCGCTCTACGGCTTCGTGTTCCTCGTCGCCCTGGGCATCGACTACAACATCTTCCTCGCCACCCGGGTCCGCGAGGAGTCCCGCATGCACGGCACTCGGGACGGCGTGATCCGAGGCCTGTCGGCCACCGGCGGCGTGATCACCTCTGCCGGGCTCGTGCTCGCCGCCACCTTCGCCGCGCTCTCGGTGATCCCGATCCTGTTCCTCGTGCAGATCGCCTTCATCGTGGCGTTCGGGGTGCTGCTCGACACCTTCCTCGTGCGGGCCTTCCTCGTCCCCGCGCTCCTGTTCGACATCGGGCGCCCGGTATGGTGGCCGTCCCGGCTCGCACGAAAGGACCCCTCGCGATGAACGAACCACGCGTCATCATCTCCGGCGCATCCGGCCTCATCGGCCGGGCGCTCGCCGACTCCTTCGCGACGGACGGCATCCCCGTCGTCCGGCTCGTGCGGCGGCCGGTCCGCTCGGGCGACGAGATCGAGTGGCGGCCCGGGTCCGCCCCCCTCGACCCCGCCGTGCTCGAGGGGGCCCGGGCGGTCGTCTCGCTCAACGGCGCGAGCATCGGACGCCTCCCCTGGACGGCGCGCCGGAAGCAGGAGCTCCTGACCTCCCGGGTCGAGCCGACCCGCACGATCGCGCGCGCAATCCGGCAGCTCGGCCGCGCCGCCCCGCAGTTCGTGTCAGCGTCCGCGGTCGGCATCTACGGTTCGGCTCCCGGGGCGCGTCTGACCGAGCAGAGCCCCACCGGCGGGACGTTCCTGGCGGAGCTCACTGCGCAGTGGGAGCAGACCGCCCTCGAAGCCGGTCCCGATGCGCGCGTCGCCCTGCTCCGCACCGCTCCCCTGCTCCACCCCGCCGGCGTGCTGAAGCCCATGATCGCGCTGACTCGGTTCGGGCTCGGCGGCCCGCTCGGCGGCGGACGGCAGATCTGGCCCTGGATCTCGTTGCAGGACGAGGTTGCGGCGATCCGCCACGTCATCGCGACGGGGCTCACGGGCCCGGTGAACCTCTCAGGCCCCGGGATCGCGAGCGCCAACGACATCGGCCGTGCCCTCGCGTCGGCGATGCACCGCCCGTTCCTGCTGCCCGCGCCCGCGTGGGCGCTCCGGCTCGGGCTCGGACGCGACGCGGCGGACTCCCTCCTGCTCGCGGACGCGGCGGTGCGCCCGGAGGCGCTCGAGCGCTCGGGCTTCGCGTTCGTTCATCGCACCGCGGCCGAGGCGATCGACGCGGCGATCGGCGACCGCGCGCGATGATTCACTTGATCGCGTCGTAGGCGGCGAGCGCGCGGATCCGGCTCTCGCGCAGGTCGACGATCTCGGGGACGATCAGGCTGTCGGGCGCCCACCGGTCGACGTACCGGCCGTCGGAATCGAAGCGCCGCTGCTGGGTCTGCGGATTAAAGATGCGGAAGTACGGCGCCGCGTCGAGCCCGCACCCCGCGACCCACTGCCAGTTGAACGGGTTGCTCGCGGCATCGGCGTCGACGAGCGTGTCCCAGAACCAGCGCTCGCCCTCCCGCCAGTCGATGAGCAGGTTCTTGGTGAGGAACGACGCCGCGGCCATGCGCACACGGTTGTGCATGAAGCCGGTCGTCCAGAGCTCGCGCATGCCGGCGTCGACGAGCGGGAAGCCGGTGCGGCCCCGCTGCCAGGCAGCGAGGTCGTCGGCGGATTCCGCGGACGAGCGCCAGGGGAAGGCGTCGAAGCGCGCGTCGATGCCGCGCTCGTGCATGCCGCCCGCATGGAACAGGGTGTGCCAGGCGAACTCCCGCCAGCCGAGCTCGGAGAGGAAGGTGCCCGCGTCCGCCCCGGACGCGATGGACCGGTGCCAGACCGTGCGCGGGCTGATCTCGCCCCAGCGCAGGTGGGGCGAGAGCTCCGAGGTCGCGGGTCTCGCCGGGTAGTCGCGCCCGTCGGCATAGCCGGCCGCCCGCTCGTCGAGGAATCGCTCGAGCGCGTCATGCGCGGCGCGCTCGCCGGGTTCCCAGCGGGCGGCGAGTCCGCCGGCCCAGTCGGGTTCCGTCGGGCGGAGATTCCAGTCGTCGAGCGCATCGCCCTGCGGCACGTGCGGCCCGGGAATCCAGCGAGCGGGAGGGCCGAGCGGTGCCGCGGGCTCGGGGGCCGCCGCGCAGGCGCGCCAGAAGGCCGAGTAGACGCGATAGGGCCGCCCCTCACCGTTCAGGATGGTGCCGGGCTCGTGCAGCACTCCCCCGACGAAGGATCGCGCGTCGATCCCCGCGCGGCGGAGCGTCGCTTTCAGTTCGGCGTCCGCGTGGCGCTCGTCGCCGTACCTCCGGTTCCAGACGACCCGGGTGATCCCGCACTCGGCCACGATCTCGGGGATCACCGCGGAGGCCGCGCCTCGGCGCAGCACGAGCGGCACGCCGCGGTCGGCGAGCTCGCGCTGCAGCGCCGCGAGCGATCCGTGCAGCCACCAGCGGGCGGCGCCGCCGAGCGGCCGCGATCCGGGGCTCTCCTCGTCGAGCACGAAGAGCGGGATCATGCCCTCCGGGTCCTCCGCCGCTGCCGAGAGCGCCGGGTGATCGGCGATGCGGAGGTCGTCCCGGAACCAGACGAGCGTGGTCACGGGCCTACTTCTTCTCGCAGGATACGCCGTCCTTATCGCCGTCGAGGTGCCGGTTGGCGGTGTAGAGCGCGGTGTCGATCTTGAAGGTCGTGACGGGCTTGGTCTTGCCCCGCACCCGGTCCTTCGCGCCCTTCTTGCCCACACCGTGCTTGTACACCTTGTTGAGCGCGGTGCAGTTCTTGTACCGCGCCGGAGCGGCTTCGGCCGGTGCGGCGGCCAGCGGCGTCAGCGAAACGGCGAGCGCGCCGGCGGCGACCACGGCGAGGAGGCGATGCTTCATGCGTCAACCATATCGGGATCCGTCTTGCGTTCGCGCACGACTTCGCCGATCTTGACCCCGATGACGCCGAGCACGATCAGCGCCGCCCCGAGCCACTGCATGGGCGACGGGATCACTGCGAGCAGCACGATGGTCCAGAAGATACCGAAGAGCGCCTCGGAGTAACCGGTGAAGCTCGCGACCGTCGCGCCGAGCCTGCGGGAGGCGGCGACCCCGAGGATGTACGAGAGCACCGTCGAGATGAGCACCATCCCCGCGACCGCTGCCCAGGGCGGCAGGCCGACCCCGCCGATCACCGCGGGTTCGGAGGTGACCGCGAACGGCAGCAGCCCGACCGAGCTGACGACGATGAGCACGATCGACCCGACCCCGAGCCCCAGACCGACGAACGGCAGGGGCGGGATCCCGTGATCCGCCGACGCCCCGGTCGCGTAGTAGGCGGCGTTGCCGACCGCGGCGATCAGCGCGAACAGGATCCCGAGCGGGTTCAGAGAGCCGCCGGTCACGACGCCCGAGATCGCGACGAGCCCGAGCACCGCGACCCCGGCACCGGCGAGCGTGATCCCGCTCGGTGCCACCCGGGTCCGCGCCCAGCTCCAGAGCATGAGCACCACCGGGCCGAGGAACTCGATCAGCAGCGCGAGGCTCGGCGGGATGAACTGCACCGCCAGGAAGAACGCCAGCTGACAACCGGCCACCGCGAGCAGTCCGAAGAGCAGGAGCGGACGCCACGCGGCGCGCACGAGGCTCCAGCGGCCGCGCAGCACGAACACCGTCGGCACTGCGAGCACGAGCGCGGCGAGCGTGATCCGCGCGGTCACGGCGGCTCCGGCCGACCACCCGGCGGAGAGCAGTGCGCTCGCGAAGATGCCCGAGAGCGCGAAGCTCGCCGCCGACGCGATCGCGAGCAGGAACCCCGCCGCGGGAAGACCCCGTCCCGCACCAGTCACCGCTGCCTCCCGCCGCATCATCGCGCCGGTCGTGCGGCGTCGCCTGCTCCGAGCCTATCGCCGCGAAGGCACGGCACGCGATTCCGGCCTGGCAGGATGGATGGATGCCCGCAACCGCCCTGACCGCAGCCGACTGGCTCGCCCTCGCGGCTGCGTGGATCGCGGCCATCGCGATGCCCGGCCCCGACCTCTTCCTGCTGCTGCGCATCGGCATCCGGGACCGCTCGGCCGCGCTCCGGGCGGCGATCGGGATCATGCTCGGCAATCTCGCCTGGATCCTGGTCTCCGTGCTGGGTCTCTCGGCGCTGCTCCGCGCGATCCCCTGGGCGCTCCCCGCCCTGCAGTTCGCCGGATCGGCGGTGCTGATCTGGATCGGCGCGCAGAGCATCCGCGCCGGCATGCGCAGCCTCCGGGATCCGGCCGCGGCGCAGACGGCGGGCGCCCCGAGCACCCGGCCGCTCCGCCTGGGCCTCATCACCAATCTCTCGAACCCCAAGGCCCTGCTGTTCTTCACCGCCCTGTTCTCGCAGATGCTGCCGCCCGAGGCGAGCTGGTGGGATCGCGGCGCCATCGTCGCACTGCTCGTACTGATCGGGCTCGCCTGGTTCTGCGGGTTCGCCATCGCGGCATCCGCACGGCGCTTCCAGAACTGGTTCCAGCGGGCTTCGCCGTGGATCGACATCGTCGCGGGCACCGTGTTCGTGCTCGTCGCACTCGCGATCCTCACCGAGACGGCGCTGGGGCTGCTGCGCTGACGCGGCGCGGTCGCGCAGCAGCCCCGCCGGCTACCAGCCCTCGGTGAGCACCCGGTCGAGCGCGGCGACGACGAAGTCGGCGCTCTCGGCGGTGAGGCACAGCGGCGGCTTCACCTTGAGCACGTTCGAGCGCTCCGAGGTGGTCAGCACGACCACGCCCAGTTCACGCAGGCGCTCGCAGATCGCGACGGCCTCCTCCTTCGCGGGCTCCAGCGTCTCGCGGTCGCGCACGAGCTCGACGCCCAGGTAGAGGCCGGTGCCGTGCACCGGACCGATCAGCGTGTGACGCGCGGCGAGCGCCTCGAAACCGAGTCGCAGCCGTTCGCCGACCACGGCCGCGTTCTGCTGCAGTCCCTCGTCGCGCATCGCGTCGAGCACGGCGATGCCGACCCGGCACGACAGCGGGTTGCCCCCGGCCGACGAGAAGAACTGCCCCTGCGAGGCCAGCGCATCGGCGATCCGCTGCGAGGTGATGACCCCGCCGATCGGGAACCCGTTGCCCATCGGCTTCGCGATGGTCACGATGTCGGGCACGACGCCCGACTGCTCGAAGCCCCAGAACGTGGATCCCATGCGCCCGAAACCCACCTGCACCTCGTCGGCGATGCAGAGGCCGCCGGCGGCGCGCACGCGCGCGTACGCGTCGGCGAGGTAGCCCTCGGGCAGCCGGACCCCGCCGGCGTTGCCCAGCACCGACTCGCAGATGAACCCGGCGGCGTCGCGACCCTCGGCCGCGAGCGCGGCGAGGTCGGCGCCGAGAGCCGCCGCGTACCTCGGCCCCGTGCCCGGCCCGCGGTACGTGCCGCGGTACTCGTTGGGCACGTCGGCCACGTGCACCCAGTCGGGGCGGGACTCGAGCGCGTGCGGGTTGTCGTACGCCGAGGTCGTCACGGCATCGGACGCCATGGTCCAGCCGTGGTAGGCCTCGCGCAGCGACACGATGGTACGCCGCCCGGTGGCCGCCTGCGCGAGGCGCAGGGCCAGGTCGACCGCCTCGGATCCGCTGTTGACGAGCAGCACGGTGTCGAGCCCGGTGCCCTGGGGCAGCAGTCCGAGCAGCCGCTCGCTGTACTCCGCGAGCTCGCGGTAGAGGAACCGCGAATTGGTGTTGAGGATCCGGATCTGCCGGTTCACCGCGTCGGCGACGCCCGGGTGCCCGTGACCGAGCCCGGTCACGTTGTTGACCATGTCGACGTATGCGCGGCCGGTCGTGTCGATGAGGTGGTGCCGCCAGCCCCGCTCGATCTGCATCGGACGCTCGTAGTAGCGTTCCTGCGCGCTCGCGAAGATGCGCGAGCGGCGGTCCTGCTCGTCGCTCGATTCGTCCCGCTGCCCCAGTTCGGGGAGCGCGAGGAGCCCGGCCGGATCCGGCGCGAGGCGCCGCCACGCGGGCACGCGCTCGGGCGCGATGAGCTGCGCCGAGGCGAAGTGGTCCTCGGTCAGCGGGAGCGCATCGGGCCGGCGCAGGCCGACGGTCACCGTGCGCGGTACCCCGCTGCCGGCGTCGCTCGCCGCGACCGCCCCGATCACGGTCCCCGCGGCCACGGCTTCGCCGCCGACCACGGTCGGCACGATGCCGCTGATCCCGAGCAGCCATCCGTCCGCGAGCGCGAAGAGGAGCGCGTCCGGCCCTACCGCCAGCACGGTGCCCGCGGCGGGTGCGATCGCGCGCTGCGCGTCGCCCGCGGCGATGCGGATCTCGGTGTTCGCGGGCCAGGTGCGCGCCCCGTCGACCGTGTCGATCGCCGTGCGCGTCAGTCGGTAGACGCCGTGCGGCAGCACGGCCGCCGCGGCGCCCGCTCTCAGAGCCGACGCCGCGAGCGAGTCCTCCGCGTCGGCCGCCAACCAGGCCCCGGCGTCGAGCGATTCCGATTCGACCCCGGGGTCGAGGATCGCGACCTCGCCGAGGAGATCGGGCAGCAGCGAACGCAGCGGGAGCGTCCCCGCCGCCGCGGGCGCGGGCGTCGCCAGCAGGCGCAGTTCGGTGCCGTGCGGGGCGCCCAGCAGACCGACCTCGGCGAGCACCAGCTCGGTGGCCTCGACGAGCGGGATCAGGGTCGCGGCGTCGAAGATCGCCTGCTCGCCCGCCACGCGCTCGCGAGCGTACTCGTTGCCGCCGTCGATCTCGAGCTGACGCCAGCCGCTCGCGACGAGCAGCGCGGCGCGCAGCACGACGAGCGGCCACACCGCGCGGGCCTCCGCCGCGGACAGCTCGGCCCCGCGGTGGAACGCCGCGACGGTGCCGAGCACGCGCTCGGGCCTGGCCGGCTCGTGGTGGAGCATGGAGGACGCTGTGACGGCGAGCTCGGCGACCCGCCACCCGAGCGAGAGATCGCCCAGATCCAGCACGGTGCCGGGGTGCACCCGGGCGTCGTCGCCCCGGATCCCCATCACGTTGTCGTCGGTCAGGTCTCCGTGGATCGCCTGCACCGGCAGCGCGTCCGCGACCGCGGCGAGCGCCTCGTGCGCCGCCTGCGCGGCGAGGATCACGCGATCGCGGAGCACGGGATCGGTGATCGCCGGAGCGAGCCGCACGGTCTCGTCGTATGCGACCCGCATGTCCCACATGTGCGGGCGGTCGAGACCCGGGTGGTCGAGAGCCTCCAGCGCACGCACCGACGCCGCGGCGAGCGCGCCGAACTCCTCGAGCACGACGGGTGCGAGGTAGCCGGCGTCGACGAGCGGGACCCCGTCGACGAATTCGCTGCGCCGCACGGCGTAGCCGCCCCAGGTCTGCGTGAGCGCGCCGTCGAGTCCGGCGAGCACCGCGGGCACCCGGACGCCCGCCGCCCGGTAGGCGTCGAGCGCGGCGTGCTGGGCGTCGCGGGCCTCCTGCCCGAAGATCGGATTGTCGATCCGCAGCACGCTGCGGGATCCATCGGGGTGGGTGAGCAGGTAGTTGCGGTCCTGGTTGCTGCCGAGCTCGACAGCCGCGGCCTCGATGCCGTAGAGCTCGCCCGAGATCCGTGCTGCGTCCTCCGCGCTCACCGCGGGGCGCACCAGTCCGCCGGCCTCGTCGCCGACGGGCGTCGTGGGGTCCTGCGTCATCAGTCGGCTCCCGCCACTCGGCTCAGGATCTCGGGCACGAGCGCCGAGAAGGCGCGGGTGCGGTGCGAAGCGGCGTCCTTCTCGGCCGGCGTGAGCTCCGCGGCCGAGCGGGTCTCGCCCTCGGGACGGAACACCGGATCGTAGCCGAAGCCGCCCGCGCCGGCGGGGGCCCGGAGCACGCTCCCGGGCCAGTTGCCGATCTGCACGGCCTCCTCGCCCGAGGGCAGCGCGAGCGCCGCGGCGCAGACGAACGCCGCGGAGCGGTGCTCGTCCGCCAGGTCGTTGAGCTGCCAGAGCAGCAGGTCGACGTTCGCCGTATCGCTGCGGGCGGGACCGCCCCAGCGCGCCGAGAAGATGCCCGGGCACCCGCCGAGCACCTCGACCGAGATGCCCGAGTCGTCGGCGATGGCGGGGAGCCCGGTGTGCGCGGCCGCCGCGCGCGCTTTGATGAGCGCGTTCTCGGCGAAGGTGACCCCGCTCTCGACGGGCTCGGGCCCGTCGTAGCCGATCAGCTCGATGCCCGGAATCAGGGGCTCCATGAGCCGCCGCAGCTCCTGCAGCTTGTGCGCGTTGTGGCTCGCCAGCACGACCTGCGCGGGACTCATGCGCGGCGGCCGATCAGCTCGTCGATCCCGTCGATGTCCGCGAGCGCCGCGCGCTGGATCGCACCCAGCTCGGTGGTCGAGACGAGCGCGAGGTCGAGCAGCGCATCGAGCTCGGCGCGCTTGAACGGCGCGCCCTCGGCGGTGCCCTGCACCTCGACGAAGTCGCCCGAGCCCGTGACGACCACGTTCATGTCGGTCTCGGCCTTCGAATCCTCGACGTAGGCGAGGTCGCTGAGCGGCACCCCGCCCACGATGCCGACCGAGATCGCCGCGACGCTGTCGGTGAGCGGCTTCGCCTTGCGGGCGATGTGGCCCTGCGCGCGGCCCCAGGCGAGCGCCTCGGCCAGCGCGACGTAGGCGCCCGTGATCGACGCGGTGCGCGTGCCTCCGTCGGCCTGCAGCACGTCGCAGTCGATCACGAGGGTGTTCTCGCCGAGGGCTTTCGTATCGACCACGGCACGGAGGCTCCGTCCGATGAGCCGCGAGATCTCGTGCGTGCGCCCGCCGATCTTGCCCTTGACCGATTCGCGCTGCATGCGCTCGTTCGTGGAGCGCGGCAGCATCGCGTACTCGGCCGTGACCCAGCCGGTCCCCTTGCCCATGAGCCAGCGCGGCACGCCGGGGGTGAACGACGCGGTGCACAGCACACGGGTGTCACCGAAGGAGATGAGGGCGCTGCCCTCGGCCTGGGCGCTCCACCCGCGCTCGATGGTCACGGGGCGCGTCTGCGCCGGGGTACGTCCGTCGAACCTGATGGTGTCGGTCATGGTGCTCCTTCGGGTGAGGATTCCGGGGGGCTCCCGGGAAATCTGCGGGGTCTGGGCCGGCTAGGGCAGGCGGATCGCGCCCGTGGGCATGCGGTCGACGGCGTCGATGCCGATCCCGATCATGCGGCGCGCCAGCTCGACGAATCCGGCCGTATCGGCGCCGGTGGCCTCGTAGCGGACGAGCGGTTCGCCGGCGTCCTCAGAGCGGAGCAGACCGCGATCGGTCAGCGTGCGGTAGACCTCCACCGCGGTTTCGACGTCGCTCGACACGAGGGCGACATCGGGCCCCACGACCTGGCGGATCGCACCGCGGAGGAACGGATAGTGCGTGCACCCGAGCACGAGCGTGTCGATCTCGCGATCGAGCAGCGGGGCGAGGTAGCGCTCCGCCACCTCGAGCACCTCGGGCCCGCTCGTGCGTCCGGCCTCGACCAGCGGGACGAACTCGGGGCACGCCTGCCCCGTCAGCTCGATGTCGGGACGCATGCTGAACAGGTCGTCGTACACGCGGGACTGGATGGTGCCCTGCGTTCCGATGAGGCCGACCCGGCCGTTGCGGGTGATGGAGACGGCGCTGCGCACCGTCGGCCCGATCACTTCGACCACCGGGACGTCGTAGCGCTCGTGCGCGTCGCGCAGCATGGCCGCGCTCGCGGTGTTGCAGGCGATCACGAGCATCTTCACCCCCTGCGCGACGAGGTCGTCGAGGATCTCGAGCGAGAACCTGCGCACCTCGGCGATGGGACGCGGGCCGTACGGCGTATTCGCCGTATCGCCCACGTAGATCATCGACTCGTTCGGCAGCTGGTCGCGGATCGCCCGCGCCACGGTGAGCCCGCCGACGCCCGAGTCGAACACGCCGATGGGAGCGTCGTTCTGCAGCACGGAAGTCACGGATCCAGCCTACCGCGCGGGGTGCACGGGATGCTGGGGCTCAGCGCTTGATCCAGCTCGCCCGGTGCAGCTCGGTGAGGCCGTGGGCCGCGATGCCGTCGTAGTGCGCTTTCGCCCCGTAGCCCTTGTTGGAGGCCCAGGCGTAGTGCGGATGCGCCTCGTGCGCCTCCAGCATCAGCGCGTCCCGCGCGACTTTCGCCCGCACGGACGCCGCCGACACCGAGGCGCAGTCCCGATCGGCGCCCACGCGGGTGCGGACGTCGAGCGGCGCGCGCAGCGCCGGGGTGAGCCAGTCGTGCGAGCCGTCGAGCAGGATCACCGCGTCCGTGACATCGATGCCGCTCTCGTGCAGCGCCAGCAGCGCCCGTCGAGCGGCGGCGCCGAGCATCGCCGTGATGCCGTGCTCGTCGATCTCGAGCGCGGTCGAGAAGCCGACGGCGCCGGGGCCGAAGTCGTCGATCCCTGCGGCGATCGCCTCGCGCTTCTTCTGGCTGATGAGTTTGGAGTCCCGGAGCCCCTCGGGAAAGCTCCCGGTACCCACACGGACCGCGTGGACGCCGACCGCGACCGGGCCGGCGATCGCGCCGCGGCCGACCTCGTCGACGCCGATCACGAGCCGCGACCCGGCGGCGAACCACTCGTGCTCGAGCTCGAGGGTCGGTTCCTTCGAGACCCCGGCCATCGGCTACTGCTTCTGCTTCTGGCGCTCGGTCTCGGCGACGACGCCGGCGAAGGTGTCGGGGTAGTCCCCCAGCCAGGTGAAGCGGTTCAGCGGCCAGTTCAGCACGAACGCGCGGCCGACGACCTCGCTCTCCTTCACGAACCCCTTGCCCGGATCATCCTGGTGGTAGCGGGAATCCCGGCTGCCGTAGCGGTTGTCGCCCATCACCCAGATGGATCCCTCGGGCACCGTCACCTTGAAGTCCATGCCGGAGGCGCGGGTGTTGCCGTCGCTCAGGAACACGTAGGGCTCCTTGATCGGCACGCCGTTGATCTTCATGCGGCCGTTCGCGTCGCAGCACTCGACCGTGTCGCCGCCGATGCCGATGACGCGCTTCACCAGGTACTGGTTGCTCGTGTCGGCCGCGAGGCCGACCGTCTGCAGCACCTGCTCGAACGGGGTCGGGTCCTTCGCCCCGGTCGGGGTGAGCCACCCGCCAGGATCCTTGAACACCACCACGTCGCCGCGTTTCAGCGGCACCACGTTCGGCACGAGCTGATTCACGAGCACCCGGTCGTTGACCTCGAGCGTGTGCATCATCGACCCCGAGGGGATGTAGAAGCTGCGCACCAGGAAGGTCTTGAGCAGGAACGAGATGAGGAAGGCGACCAGGAGGATGATCACCAGGTCTCGCAGGAAGCCGAAGAGTCCGCCGCGCCGCTGCTTCGCGGCCGTTGCGTCGTGGGTGGCGGCTTCGCTCATGTCAGGCGGCTCCGGAGGTCGGGGTGGATCGGGATGCGTGCACGGTTCTGGCACAGACACTACAGGCTCCCATCCGTTGCCGGAGGGAGCCTGTGAGCGGGGTGTCGGGCGCGGCGCGCGCCCGACAGAGTCGCGGCTTAGAAGTCGCGCTTCTCCTTGACCTTGGCCTTCTTGCCGGTGAGGCCGCGCAGGTAGTAGAGCTTCGCACGACGGACGTCACCGCGGGTGACGACCTCGATCTTGTCGATCGCGGGCGAGTGCACGGGGAACTTGCGCTCCACGCCCACCTGGAAGCTGATCTTGCGGACGGTGAAGGTCTCGCGGACGCCCTCGCCGTGGCGGGAGATCACGATGCCCTGGAACACCTGGACACGCGAGCGGTTGCCCTCGACGATGTTGACGTGCACCTTGACGGTGTCGCCGGCGCGGAACTCGGGGATGTCGCTCCGGAGCGACGCGGCATCGACGTGATCGAGCTTCTGCATGATGGTCTCTCTCTGCGGCCGCCGCAAGTCGGGGCGCGGATTCTGAAGATTTGAAAAGATGATGAGTGCTGCACGGTGTGTGCGGACCCTTGCGGCAGTACCGCACCGTGGCACGAGGATCTATTATGCCACAGATCCGAGTGCCGTGTCGCCGGTCGCCGGCTTCGGGCCTCTTGCCGGGTTCCCCGACCCGCCCGGGTTCCCGGGTTCGAGCGCGCCTGCGCGCGATCCGGGACCGATGTCGGCGGCGACTGACATGATCGAGGCATGAGCCCCGAACCGCAGAGCACCCCCGCCGCGTCCACGCACGACGACGCCCTCGCGCTGCTCCGGCGGCTCACCGGCCGCCCCGACGCGGTGTTCCACGACGGCCAGTTCGAGGCCATCAGCGCGCTCGTCGACGAGCACCGGCGCGCGCTCGTGGTGCAGCGCACCGGCTGGGGCAAGTCCGCGGTCTACTTCGTCGCCACGGCGCTGCTGCGGGCTCGCGGCGCGGGTCCGACCCTGCTCGTCTCCCCCCTGCTCGCGCTCATGCGCGACCAGGTCTCCGCGGCCGAACGCGCGGGCGTGCGCGCCGCCGCGATCAACTCGGCCACCGCCGACGAGTGGAACGAGATCGAGGCGAAGCTCGCGGCCGACGAGCTCGACGTGCTGCTCGTCTCTCCCGAGCGTCTCAACAACCCGCGGTTCCGAGAGCAGCAACTGCCCGCGCTGCTCGCGCGCATGGGACTGATGGTCATCGACGAGGCGCACTGCATCTCCGACTGGGGGCACGACTTCCGCCCCGATTACCGCCGCATCGCCGCTCTGCTGGCCGAGCTCGATCGCAGCGTCCCCGTGCTCGCCACCACCGCCACCGCCAACGCACGCGTGGTCGCCGACGTCGTCGAGCAGCTCGGCGACGACGTGCTCACGCTGCGCGGATCCCTGGCGCGCGCATCGCTCCGGCTCGGGTGCCTGCGCCTCCCTTCCTCGCGCGAGCGGCTCGCGTGGCTCGTCGCGCACCTCGCCGAGCTGCCGGGCAGCGGCATCGTCTACGCCCTCACCGTCTCGGCCGCCGAAGACACTGCGCAACTGCTGCGCGACGCGGGCCACGCGGTCGCCGCCTACACCGGCCGCACCGACCCCGAGGAACGCGAGCAGCTCGAGGCCGCGCTCAAGCGCAACGAGGTGAAGGCGCTCATCGCCACGAGCGCGCTCGGCATGGGCTTCGACAAGCCGGACCTCGGCTTCGTCGTCCACCTGGGTGCGCCGTCCTCCCCCGTCGCCTACTACCAGCAGGTCGGCCGCGCGGGCCGCGCCACGGACCACGCCGACGTGCTGCTCCTGCCCGGCACCGAGGACGCCGAGATCTGGCGCTACTTCGCCACGGCTTCCATGCCCGACCCGGAACGCGCAGCCGCGGTCATCGCTGCGCTCGGCGACGAACCGCTCTCGACGCCAGCGCTCGAGGCCCGCGTCGACATCCGCCGCACCCAGCTCGAACTGCTCCTCAAGGTGCTCGACGTCGATGGTGCCGTGCGCCGGGTGTCCGGCGGCTGGATCGCGACGGGCGCGCCGTGGCACTACGACGCCGAGCGCTACGCCCGCATCGCGGCCGCGCGCGAGGCCGAGCAGCGTTCGATGCTCGAATACGAGCGCGGCGCGGTCTGCCGCATGGAGCTGCTGCAGCGCGACCTCGACGACCCGAACGCCGCGCAGTGCGGCCGCTGCGATGTCTGCGCCGGCGCCTGGTACCCGAGCGACGTGCCGAGCGCCGCCGCCGAGCAGGCATCCGGTCGACTCGCGCTCGTCGGGGTCCCGGTCGAGCCGCGTGGGCAGTGGCCCACCGGTGCCGACCGTCGTGGGCTGCCGGTGCGCGGACGCATCGCCGTCGAGGAGCGCCCCGAGCCGGGCCGCACCATCGCACGGCTCACCGATCTCGGGTGGGGCGGCGCCCTGCGCGAGATCTTCGCCGCGGGGGCAGCCGACCGCCCGATCGACGAACGCCTGCTGAGCGGCGCGCTCACCGCGCTGCGCGACTGGCCGTGGCAGCAGCGCCCCGTCGGCGTCGTCGCGATGCCGTCGCTGGGGCGACCGCAGCTGGTCTCGAGCACCGCCGCGGCGATCGCCGAACGCGGCCGTCTGCCGAACCTCGGCGCGCTCGACGTCGACCCCTCGATCCCGGTCACGGGCCCGGGCGGCAACAGCGCGTTCCGCCTGGCCTCGGTCTGGAACCGCTTCGACGTCTCCCCCGAACTCGCGCAGACGGTCGCGCAGGCCCCCGGCCCGCTGCTCCTCGTCGACGACCTCATCGACAGTCGCTGGACCATCACGGTCGGCGCCCGACTGCTCCGCGCAGCGGGTGCCCCCGCGGTACTCCCGTTCGCGCTCGCCTCGGTCGGCTGAGAACGGGGACTACGCCTCGCGCAGCTCCTCGGGAAGCAGCTCGGGGCGCACGCGGCGGGTGCGCTCGACGCGCTGCTCTCGACGCCAGCGCTCGACGGCGGCGTGGTTGCCGCTCAGCAGCACGGGCGGCACCTCGCGGCCGCGCCACTCGGCGGGCTTCGTGTAGCTCGGGTACTCGAGCAGGCCGTCCTCCTCGTGGGATTCCTCAACCAGGCTCTCGGGATTGCCCACGACGCCGGGCAGCAGGCGACCGATCGCCTCGATCATCGCGATCGTCGCGACCTCACCGCCGTTCAGCACGTAGTCGCCGATGCTCACGAGGCGCACGCGACCGCGCTCGGCGTACTCGTCGAACACGCGCTGGTCGATGCCCTCGTAGCGGCCGCAGCCAAACACCAGGTGGCGCTCCTCCGCGAGCTCGCGCGCCATGCGCTGGGTGAACACGTCGCCGGCGGGCGACGGGAAGATGATGAGCGGCTCGGTGCCGGAATCCTCATCCGCGAGGATGCCGTCGAGCATCTCGCCCCACGGTTCCGGCTTCATGACCATGCCGGCGCCGCCGCCCGCGGGAGTGTCGTCGACGGTGCGGTGCTTGTCGTGCGCGGCCTCGCGCAGATCGTGCACGCGCAGGTCGATGAGCCCGCGGCTCTTGGCCTTGCCGAGCAGCGAGAGCTCGAGCGCGTCGAAGTAGCCGGGGAAGATCGAGACGACGTCGATCCTCATGCGGTCGGCCCCGACTCCCCCTCGGCGGGCGACTCGTCGGCGTTCGCGGAACCGCCCGAAGCGGGTCCGCCGGCCTCGATCGCGGCGCTCTCGTCGAAGAGTCCGGGCGGCGGGGTCACGATGACGACGCCGGCCTCGGGGTCGACGCTCGGCACGATCGCCTCGACGAACGGGACGAGGACGGTGCCGCCGGGAGTGTGCACCGAAAGCAGGTCCTGCGCCGGGAAGTGCTGCACCTCGGCGACGGTGCCGAGCTCGACGGTGCCAAGCTCGGGATCCTCGCGACGCACCGAGAGGCCGACGAGCTGGTGGTCGTACCAGGCGTTCTCCTCGGCGCCGGCGGCGACGGCGTCCTCGTCGATCCAGAGGATCGCGCGAACGCCGCTCTCGACCGCGGTCCGGTCCGGCAGCTCCTCGAAGAAGGCGACGGGCGTCTCGTTGAACCAGCGGAGCTCGCGCAGCGTGAGCGTGCGGCCGAACCACTGCGAGTCCTCGGGGACCTGCAGTTGGAACACGGCGCCCGGCACGAAGCGCAGCTCGGGGTTGTCGGTGTAGAGCTCGACCTTGACGCCGCCCTTGAGCCCGTGAGGCTTGGTGAGCCGACCAACGCGGAGGCTCCCCGCACCCTGAGCGGGTCGGGGAGCCTTCGCGCGGCCTGATGCTGCGCTCACGCGCGAGCCTCGACGTTCGGGGCGTCCGACGTGTCGGATCCGCCCTCGGCATCGGTGTCGACCACGTCGACGCGAACCCGATGGCCGTCGGCCAGCGAGCCGATCACGGTGCGCAGCGACTGCGCCGTGCGACCACCGCGTCCGATGACGCGGCCCAGGTCGCGCGGGTTCACGCGCACCTCGAGCAGCTCACCCCGCGGAGTCTCGCGCGCATCGACGCGCACCTGCTCGGGGTGATCGACTATCCCCTTGACCAGGTGTTCGAGTGCTTCGGCGAGCGCGGGGGCGGCCATTCTTAGGCCTCTGCCGTCTCAGCCGCGGCCTCGTCGGCAGCGGGAGCCTCGTCGGCTGCGGGTGCAGCGGGCTTCTCGGCCTTGGGACGCAGGACCGGCTTCTTGGCCGAGTCGGCCTCGAAGGCGACCTTGGCCTCGGGAGCGAGGATCTTCGACTCGGTCTCGCCCTCGCCGGTGAACTTGCCCCAATCGCCGCTCAGCTTGAGGATGGCTGCGACCTGCTCGGTCGGCTGCGCGCCGACGCTCAGCCAGTACTGCGCACGATCCGAGTTGACCTCGATGAACGAGGGGTGCTCGGTCGGGTGGTACTTGCCGATCTCCTCGATGACGCGACCGTCGCGCTTGGTGCGCGAGTCGGCGACGACGATGCGGTAGTAGGGGGCCCGGATCTTGCCGAGACGCTTCAGGCGGATCTTGACTGCCATGATGCTCCTTCAGTGATGAGTTCGGGCGCTCGGCCCGATGATGAAAAACGCCGCGACTCGACCAGCGATGCCGGCGCGGCGCGAAGCTGACGCGCGGATCGCGCGAACCCGTCAATCCTGCCACGAACCGACAAGAAATGCAATTTTTGTCAGGATCAGGGATTTTTCGGATCCGCTATGGATCAGGCCGTCTCCGCCATCCAGCGTTCGATCCCCGCGGCGTCGATCGGGAGCCCGTCGCTGAGCACCTCGGTACCGGTCTCGGTGACGATCAGATCGTCCTCGAGTCGGACGCCGATACCCCTCAGCTCGGGCGGGATCGTCTCGTCCCAGGCGTGGAAGTACAGGCCCGGCTCGACCGTGAGCGACATTCCGGGTTCGATCGTGCCGCCGAGGTAGGCCTCGTAGCTCGAGGCGTCGCAGTCGTGCACGTCGAGTCCGAGGTGGTGCCCTACCCCGCACACGATGAACCGGCGGTGCTGCTGCCCGGTCTCCGAGAGCGCCTCGTCGACCGACACTGGGAGCACGCCCCAGTCCGAGAGGCCCTGCGCCAGCACCTCCATCGATGCCGCGTGGAAGTCCGCCCAGGGCTTGCCCGGCTGCACCGCGGCGAGCCCCGCCCGGTGCGAGCGCTCGACGAGGTCGTGCACCTGCCGCTGCACGTCGCTGAACCGTCCGCTCGCCGGTATGGTTCGGGTCACATCGGCCGTGTAGCCGCTTCGGTTCTCCACGCCCATGTCGAGCAGCAGCAGCGCTTCCGGATCGATCTCGCCGTCGGCCCGCACCCAGTGCAGGATCGGCGCGTGCGCGCCGGATCCGACGATCGTCGCGTAGCCGGGCGCCTGCCCCACCGTGCGCGCGTGGCGATCGAAGGTGCCCTGCAGCCAGCGCTCCCCGCCGCGCTCGATCGCGCGCGGGATCTCACGCCGCACCTCGACGAAGCCGTCGATCGTGTTCGCGACCGCGCTGCGCAGTTCGGCGATCTCCCACGCGTCCTTGATCCGACGCAGCTCGGAGAGCACGCGTGCGAGCTCCGCCGAGCGCCGTCGTCCGTCGAGCTGGGCACCGGCGCCGCGCGCGACGACGGCCGCGCCCGCGATCAGCGCGTCGTCGACGACGTCCAGCTCGGCGATCGGACGCACGCGGATCCCGAGCGCGGCCTCGAGCTCGGCGGCGCCGGGCTGCGGTCCGACCCACAGTTCGCCGTGCGCCGCGTCGGCGTGGAACGCCGCGTCGCCGGGACGCGCGGGCGGCGTGATGTAGAGCGTCGCGTCGTGCCCGCCCGCGACGGGCCGCAGCACGAGCACGCCGTCCTCGACGGCGTAGCCGACGAGCCAGAGGAAGTCGCTGTCGGCGCGGAAGTCGAAGAACGTGTCGTTCATGCGCAGCTGCGCGCGCCCGGCGGTGACCACCAGGGTCCGCCCGGGCAGCGCCCCGGACAGCCGACGGCGGTGCGCCTCGGCGGCCGGGATCGCGCCGGACTCCACCCGCGGGGTGCGATCCGCGTCGCCCCACCCCGTCTGGATCCACTCGGTGAACCCGGGCGTGGTCGCGAGCAGCGGCATGCGGGGGTCGCGGCGCTGCGAGCGGGAGTTCGCCGTGCTCGACTCCCAGTCGACGGCGCGGACCGCCGCCCCCAGGCCGTTCAATTCGATTCCGTGATCGTGCGCGCTCATCGCTTCCTCTCGCTGACCGTGCCGCCGAGCCGGTGCTCGAGGGCGGTGAACAGGCGCTCCGCGACTCCGTCATGGTGCACACCGTCGTGCTCGTACTCGTTGGTGACCCAGGCGTTCACGCCCGCGACGCGGGAGGCTGTGTCGAGCGACAGCCCCGAATCGACGTAGAGGTCGTCGAAGTACACGGCGGCCTCGACCGGGACCTCGTTCGCGGCGAGCCGCTCGGGGTCGTACATCTCGATCGGCCAGGCTCGCTCCGCCAGCAGCTCGACGCCGGCGCGGAACCCGCGCAGCGCGCGGATCTCGTCGAACATCCAGGGGAAGACCGTCTCGCCGGTGAACAGCAGCGGGCGCGCGGACTCCGCGAACTCGGGGCGTCGATCGCGCTCGCGCTGGGCGGCCCAGGCCGAGGGGCCGGGGCCGTAGATGGCCTCCTGCAGCGCCATGTAGAGCGGATCCGCGGTGAACGCGGATCCCGCACCGACGGCGTCAACGAAGGTGTCGCTCAGGCGCGTCTCGGCCTCGTCCGCGAACGCCTCGTCGAGCACCCAGTGGACGCGGTCGTAGCCGGGCCCCATGCCGAAGCCCATGCCGAGGGTCTGGAAACGGCGCACCGTGAGGCGATCACCGTCGGCCAGGCGCACGTCCTCCGCTTCGAGGAGGTCGGCGATGCGGGCGACCCGATCCGTGAGGTGCGGGGTGCGCTCGCGGAAGATGCGGTTCTTCTCGACCATGCGCGGGAAGGTGCGCCGGTAGACCTCGTCGGGATCCGGCTCCAGCGCGGCGAGGCCGCCGGTGACGGCGGAGCCGACGATGGCCTCGGGAACGGTCGACAGGTAGTGCATGGTGAGGAACCCGCCGTAGCTCTGCCCCAGGGTCCACCACTGGCGGCCGCCGTAGTGCCGCGCCCGGATCGCCTCGAAGTCCCGGACGATCGAGTCGGCGCGGTGCAGCGAGAGCCGCCGAGCGGCCTCCTCTGCCGGCAGTTCGGCGAACTCGCGGCCCGAGAGCGGCGTCGACCGGCCGGTCCCCCGCTGGTCGGGGATCACGAGACGGAACCGCTTCAGCGCGGCGCCCACCCACGAAGAACGACCGAGCGGGCGCGTGCCCTTGCCGCCGGGACCGCCCTGCAGATGCACCATGAGCGGCAGATCGTCGTTGCGGCGCTCGGCCGCGACGAGTTCGCGCGCGTAGACCCGGATCGTCTCACCCTCCGGGTCGTCCCAGTCGAGCGGCACGGTGGTCCACACGTCCCGCGCGACGATATCGGTCCCGATCAGATAGTCAGCACTCATGTGTGCAATAGTACTGTTCACCGACCGGCCGATCCGACCCGGTAGCATTTTGCTACGCGTCCGGGAGGAGCCCCAGATGACCATCGATTTCGCGCGGTCCCCCCGCTCGACGCTCGGCATCGAGTGGGAGCTCGCCCTCGTCGATCCCGTCAGCCGTTCCCTCGCGAACGTCGCCCCGCCGATCCTCGCCGAGCTCGAACGGCGCTGGCCCCCGAGCCCGGGCGCTCCGCAGGCGACCAGCGAGCTGCTGCAGAACACCGTCGAACTCGTCTCGGCCCCGCACCGTCGCGTGGGCGAAGCCATCGGCGAGCTCCGCCTGCTCGCTTCGGACCTGCTCGACCAGGCGCGCGCCCACGGGGTTCGCGTGATCGGCACCGGCAGCCACCCGTTCTCGCGCTGGGAGGACCAGCTCATCACCCCCGGCGATCGCTACGGGCGGTTCGTCGACCGCACCCAGTGGTGGGGCCGCAACATGCTCATCTGGGGCGTGCACGTGCACGTCGGCATCGACCACCGGGAGCGCGTGATCCCGACCCTGCACACGCTCCTCACCTATCAGCCGGTGTTCCAGGCGCTCTCGGCGTCGAGCCCGTTCTGGGCGGGCGAGGCGACCGGCTACCGCTCCAACCGCACCCTCATGTTCCAGCAGCTGCCCTCGGCCGGACTCCCGGCGCACGTCGAGAGCTGGGAGGACTTCGAGCGGGTCATCGAGGACCTGACCCGCACCGGGGTCATCGCCGAGCCGACCGAGGCCCGCTGGGACGTGCGACCGGCACCCCGCTGGGGCACGATCGAGGTCCGCTTCTGCGACGGCTCGTCGTCGCTCGAAACGCTGGGGGCCCTCGCCGCGCTCACCCAGTGCCTCGTCGAGGACTGCGCCCGGCGGCTCGACCGCGGCGAGACGCTGCCGCTGCTGCCGCCCTGGTTCGCCCGCGAGAACAAGTGGCGCGCGGCGCGCTTCGGCCTCGACGCCGAGGTCATCTACGATGCTGCGGGCTCGCAGGCCCGACTGCGCGACCGCGTGTCGGTGCTGCTCGACCGGCTCGCTCCGGTCGCCGTGGATCTCGGCTGCGTCGACGAGCTCGAACAGGTCGCCCGGATCGCCGAGACCGGCACGAGCGCCGACCGCCAGCTCGAGACCTACTCGCGGCTCGGCGGCACCCGCGACGCGCTCCGCGCCGTCGTCGACTCCGAGGCGGACGCGTTCGAGCGGAGCGTACGCGGATGATCCGGCCCCCTCGCCAGACCCGTCGAGCGCGCCTTCGGCGCATCGGGACGCTGGGCATCGCTGCAGCGCTCGGCCTCGGCGCGCTCGGCCTCGGCGGTTGCGCCTCCGCGGACGCGAACCCATCCGCGGACGCGAACCCCTCCGCGGTCCGGTCCGGCGCGGAAGGCGATGACGAGGCGCTCCCGCGTCTGGACGGCCAGCGCATCACCCTGCTCACCGGGTGGTCGAAGCGGGAGCGGGAGGCCTTCGCCCCGGTCATCGCCCGGTTCGAACAGCGCACCGGGGCCCGGGTGAAGCTGACCGACGCGGATGAGCGGATCACCGCGAAGGTGTACCACGCGGTCGATGCGTCGAACCTGCCCGACGTCGCCCTGATCCGGCAGCCCGGGCTGCTCGGGGAGCTCGTGGCGAACCAAGCGCTGACCCCGCTCGACGACAAGACCCGCGACCGGGTCGCCCGGCACACCGCGCCATCATGGCGCGCACTCGCGACGGTGGACGGCACCGAGTACGGAGTCTGGTTCGCGGGCAGCACCTCCTCGCAGCTCTGGTACCCCGATGCGGGGGGCGCGGCGCCCGGGACCGGCGACTGGTCAGCATTCCTGCGCGCACTCCGCGACCGGCCCGCCTCGGACGCCCCCGCGATATCGGTGGGCGCGAAGTCCGGCTGGCCCGTCGGCGATTGGTTCGAGAACCTCTATCTCGGTGAGGCCGGCGCCGAGCAGTACGAGCGTTTGAGCCGGCACGAGATCCCCTGGACCGACCCGTCGGTCGCCCGCGCGCTCGACCGGCTCGCCGAGCTGCGCCGGACCCCGGGTGCGCTGCAGCCGGACACCGCCGACGAATCGTTCGGGGACTCGCTCGACGCAGTGTTCGGCTCGCCGCGGCTCGCGGAGCGCGTGCTCTCCGGCGGCTCCGCGGTCCCCGAGTCCGCGGCCGCCGCACCGTTCCCCTCCCCCGCGACCGAGCCCGGGGCGTCCATCATCGGCGGCACCGTCGCCGTGCAGCTCAAGCCCTCGGACGGCGGAGCCGTTCTCCTGCGCTATCTCGCGGGAGCCGAGGCGGCGGAGCTCTGGATCGCCGTCGGCGGGATCTCCCCTCACAACGACGCCGATCTTTCGAGCGCCCCGAACGAGGCGGCACGAGCGGCGAACGAGCTGGTGCGCCCCGGACCGGGCGGAACCGGGTCGAACGCCCGCCGGTTCGACCTCTCGGATCTCGCGCCGAGCGGGTTCGGCGCGTACCCCGACAGCGGTGCTCAGCAGATCCTGCGCGAGTTCTTCGCGCACCCCGCTGACGTGCACCTGACGCAGCAGCGTCTCGAGCGCGCCGCGGAAGCGGCTTGGAGCACCGCGCCCCAGCTCGCCCCCAGTGGTCGGTAGCACGCGTCAGTTCAGGTCGAGCAGCCAGTTCAGCACGAGCGGATACCCGAGCCAGACCACGAGCACCGCGAGCCCGATCGCGGTCGCCCAGACCGCGGGGACGCGCCGCAATCGGCGTCCCGGCGGAGCCACCTCGGTCCGGGGCCGGTCGGCGCGAGGATCCGAGTAGGTGCGGGTCTGGTGCGCGAACGCCTCGGCGACCGTCTCCGAGAACCGCAGCAGTGCCGTGGTCTCGTCGCGGTCCGAGCCGCGGCGGAACCGGTTCGAGACCACGATCAGCAGGTCGTCGACGACCTCGATGTCCCAGTGCCGTCCGTAGTCGATGAGCCCGGCCATCACATCGGGGGTGAGGATCTCGAGCGCGTCCCGCTCGTAGCCACCCGGCGCGTGCGCGACGAACCAACGGTCGAAGTCGCCCTCGAGCGAGATCCGCTGCGAACCCGAGAGCGTCCCGCGGATCCTCCCGTTGGAACGGGAATCGAGCAGCAGGTGCGGCAGGGTGCGCGGGAGCCGGAGCTGGAGGAAGCGGAAGGCGATCCGGGGTCCCTTCGGGTCGCTCTTGCCTCCGCGGTAGCGGGCCACCGCGATCTGCAGGTCGGGCTCCCATCCCGAGGTCGCGCGCCAGAGTGCGAACCGCGTGCCGAACAAGCGCGGTCGCGTATCTCCGGCGCCCGTCGGCCTGCCGCGCGCGCCGCTCCGGAGCCGTGCGGTCGCGCGTTGCGTCTCGCTCGGCTCGGCGAAGAACACGCCCCGGGAGACCGGAGCCAGGCCTTCGAGCGAGCAGCTCAGATCCCGTTCGCGCGCGAACCGCCGGAACGCGATCAGCCGTCGGAGTTCGAACGGGCGGGCGAGGGCCACGAGCCCGATCACCGCGAGCGCCATCGTGACCAGGATGAGCAGGAACGCCACGAACGGGAGCGTCCCGTCGAGCGCCTCGGGAATCTGCCAGGACGCCGGGATTCCGACGCTGAGCGCGGAGAACGCCAGCGCACCCGTGAGCGCCGCCAGCAGGAGCAGCGCGGCACCGCCGAGCGCGCGCCGGAATACCCCGGCGTCGGCCTCGCCGACCTCGCGCCAGGTCACGCGTCGCGGCCACTCCGCGCGGAACTGCGCCAGGCGATCGTCGACGGGGACGCTCATAGCGGGTGCTCGGTCGCGGTCAGCGGCACTGCGGATGCGGGATCAGCGGCGCCCGCGCCCGAGCATCTGCTGCAGCTGCTCCATGTCGGCCTCGGTCGGCATCGCTGCGCCTGCACCTGCGCCTGCGCCGCCGCCGAGACCGAAGCCCGATCCGCCGCTCGACTCGGCACGCGCGGCGACGCCCGTCGCCTCCTGCGCGCGCTTGGCTGGGTTGCCCGAGCGCTTCGCGCCCTTGCCCTTGCCCTGCGGCTGCTTCTTCTTGCCGTACCCGCCCATGCCGGGCACCGGGCCCATGCCGGGGATCTGCGGCACGCCGCCCTTGGCGACGGTCCGCATCATCTTGGCGGCCTGCTCGAAGCGCTGCACGAGCTGGTTCACGTCGGTCACGGTCATGCCCGAGCCCTTCGCGATGCGCAGGCGGCGCGAGCCGTTGAGGATCTTGGGATTCTGCCGCTCGGCCTTCGTCATCGACTGGATGATGGCCTCGGTGCGGACGATCTCGCGCTCGTCGAAGTTGTCGAGCTGATCCTTCATCTTGCCCATGCCGGGCAGCATGCCCATCATCTTCTTGATGGATCCGGCGCCGCGCAGCTGCTGCATCTGCTTGAGGAAGTCGTCGAGCGTGAACGAGTCGCTCGCGATCTTCTCGGCGACCTTGCGCGCCTCCTCCTCGTCGAAGGCGCTCTGCGCCTGCTCGATGAGGGTGAGGATGTCGCCGAGGTCGAGGATCCGGCTGGCCATGCGGTCGGGGTGGAAGGGCTCGAACTCGTCGAGGCCCTCGCCCGTGGACGCGAAGAGGATCGGCTTGCCCGTGACCCCGCGGATCGAGAGCGCGGCACCGCCGCGCGCGTCGCCGTCGAGCTTGGTGAGCACGACGCCCGTGAAGTCGACGCCCTCCTGGAAGGCCTTCGCGGTCGCGACCGCGTCCTGGCCGATCATGGCGTCGATGACGAAGAGCACCTCATCGGGATCGACGGCCTTGCGGATGTCGGCGGCCTGCTTCATGAGCTCGGCGTCCACGCCGAGACGACCGGCCGTATCGACGATCACGAAGTCGTGGTAGGTGCGCTTCGCCTCGGCCACGCCGTTCTTGGCGACCTTCACCGGATCGCCGACGCCGTTGCCCGGCTCGGGAGCGTAGATGTCGACGCCGGCCTGCTCGGCGACGACGCCGAGCTGGGTGACGGCGTTGGGGCGCTGGAGGTCGCAGGCGACGAGCATCGGGGTGTGGCCCTGGCCCTTGAGCCACTTGGCCAGCTTGCCCGCGAGCGTGGTCTTGCCCGCGCCCTGGAGGCCGGCGAGCATGATGACGGTCGGCGGGTTCTTCGCGAACTCCAGGCGGCGCTGCTCGCCGCCGAGGATACCGATCAGCTCCTCGTTGACGATCTGCACGACCTGCTGCGCCGGGTTCAGCGCCTTGTTGACCTCGTCGCCGAGGGCGCGCTCGCGCACCTTGCCGGTGAAGTCCTTGACCACGTCGAGCGCGACGTCGGCCTCGAGCAGGGCACGACGGATCTCGCGCACCGTGCCGTCGACGTCGGCCGCCGAGAGCTTGCCCTTCGACCGCAGGTTCTTGAAGGTGTCGGTGAGGCGCGTCGAGAGATTTCCGAAAGTAGCCATAGCAGGCCCATCCTACCCGGCCGCGGGAGGCGTATGGTGAGGGCATGGTCGTGGAGGAGCCGGGAGCGGATGCCCGCGGCTCGGCACAGCTCCCCCGGTGGCCGGGACGGCTCGCACTGGCGGTGGCGATCGCCTCGCTCGTCGAGCTGCTGGCGTTGATCGCCGCGGACGGCTGGCTCCCCGACGGGCTCGTGCTCCTGCTCGTGAACCTCGTCGTGCTCGGCGCGCTCGTCTCGGGCGCGCGGCGCGGGGCTCGGGAACCGGTCCCCGACACCGATCCGGCGCGCGCGCCGATCGGTACCCGATTCGCGACCGCGGTGCTCGGCTGGTGCCTCGGCGCGCTCGTGGTGCTGCTCGCGGCCGCCCCCGACGCGCGTGCCGCGCAGCTCGCGTTCGCGGCGCCGCTGCTCCTGCTCGCGATCCCCGCGCCCTGGGAATTCTGCTTCCCTCGGGCCGGTGCCCGCTGGGGACGGCGGCACTGGATCGCGCTCGGGATCGCGGATGTCTCCGTGCTCGTCGCGGCGGCGCTGGTGCCGCACTCGGACGGCGCCGCGGCTCCGCTCGCGCTCGGACTCGGCGTCGCCGCCACGCTGCCGCTCATCGCGGTCGCGTTCCTCCGCCCCCTTGGCGAGGCGGGATCGGAGCCGGACCCCGAGACGGGGTCCGGCTCCGATCCCGGCCCCACCGCCGGGGCGTGAATCGGGCCCGAAGCGGTTCCGGAGCAGCTGCGAACTCGGATTCGGATCCGGCACCCGGACTGATACTGTTCTCTCCCGGTACCGAAGCCGGACGCGGCCGGGCACCGCCTCCGCTCGCACCCGATGCCGCCCGAGATCAGGCGGCATCGCACGACGAACGAGTGGGGGAAGCTCTTGGCTTCGAAGAAGATCCAGACGACGGCCGCGACCGGAGCGGCGGCGATCGTCGGCGCGCTGCTGCTGCCGACGGGCACGGCGACCGCGACCGCTGCAGGGACCGAGTACACCGCGATCGGGCGCGCGACCTCCGTCTACGGAGCGGAGATGCGGGCGGAGCTCTCGGTGAGCTCCCGCACCGTCACGGCTGCCGGCGAACGGATCGTCTACCGCCTCCGCGTGCCCTTCTCGGAGTTCACCCGGCCGGGGCTCTACCCGCTGACCGCGATGCGCGCGACCGTGGACCTCTCGGCGATCGCCGACGACGTCGCGGACCTCGATTCCGTGTTCGACGATCTCGAGACCTCGCCGCTGCCGGATCTGCTGGTGCGGCGCGACGGCGCCTCCATCGTCTTCGAGGCGGAGCACACCGCGGATGTGCGGGAGTTCGTCGCGACCTTCGCGATCGACTTCGCCCGCGGCGGCGACGGGGACCTCGGCGTCGACGCGACCGTCGCGATGCGCGGCGGCGAGAACCGCTGGGACTACGGCGCGAGCGTCGCGGTCGGCGTTCCCGTGATCGCCGCGCAGCCCGCGCCGATCATCCGCAAGACGGTCGACCGCACGCGCGTGACCACGGCGGACCCGGCGGTGCGCTACACGATCGAGGTGACCCGCCCGAAGGGATCCACCGCGACCACGTTCTCGCTCTCCGACGACCTCGCCGACACGATCGCTGAGGCCGGCGGGGCGATCCCCGCGGACTTCCGCGTCGAGCGCGGGTCGGCGGCCCCCGCGCAGGACGGTCTGCCGGCCGGCGCGTTCACCGTCGAGAACGGCGTGCTGAACGGACGCGGCGCCTACGACTCCGAGGGGCGCTTCGCGCTCTCGTTCTCGACCGTCCATCTCGGGTCGGCCGACGGCGTACTGCGGAACACCGCCTGCGCGGAGGCTCCGGCACGGACCATCGGAGCAGCGGGGACGCCGGACTTCGTCGAGGTTCCGGGCGGCCGGGCGTGCGCCGCCGCGCCCGAGGTGACCATCGACCGGGTCCCGCCGAAGCCTGACCCGAGGCCCGAGCCGGAACCGAAGCCCGACCCGAGGCCCGAACCCGAACCGAAGCCGGACCCGGATCCCCGGCCGAAGCCCGCCCCGCACCCCGCTCCCGACTCCGCGAAGCCTGCGACGCCCGCCGTGGACGGCGCCGGGCGGTCCGAATCCCTCGCGACCACCGGCGGGGCGGCCGCCGGCGCCGCGACCGTCATCGCGGGCGCGCTCGCGCTGACCGGTGCCGGCGCGCTGCTGCTCCGCCGTGCGCGTTCCCGACGCGGCGCCTGAGACGACGAGGGAGCCCCGTGTCCGCGTCGACCATCCTCGTCCGGGTCGTGAGCTATCGCGATCCGGAGCTGCTGCGCACCGTCGCATCGGCCTGGGAGCAGGCCGATCGACCCGAGCGGATTCGCTTCGCGATCGTGCAGCAGTTCGGCCCCGAGACCGCCGAGCAGCTGGAGCCGCTGCGCGGCGACCCGCGTGTGCGGGTGTTCCGCACCGAGTGGTCGAGCGCGCGCGGACTCGGCTGGGCTCGGCGCATGACCGACCGCATGCGCGTCGACGAGTCCTTCGCGCTGCAAATCGACGCGCACACCCGCTTCGCACCCGGCTGGGACACGGCGCTGATCGACCGGTGGGAGTCGCTCGACGATCCGCGCGCGGTGCTGAGCTGCTACCCGGGCGCCTTCACCCCGCTGGACGAGCACCGCGTCGAGCTGCGGGAGGCCGGGCCGCACCTGATCGTTCCCGCCGGAACCGATCAGTACGGTCTGCCGCGGCAGGACGGGGGCCCGGCCGCATCGGCCGGTGCCACCGGACTGCTCGTGTCCGGCGGGTTCCAGTTCTCGGCGGGCGCGCTCTGCAGCGAGCTCGAGCAGGTGCGCGACGTGATGATCGCCGACGAGTATGTGCAGGCCCTGCGTCTGTTCACGCACGGATGGAACGTGCGCGCACCGGGATCGGTGCCGCTGTTCCACCTCTATCGGAGGGATCGCCCGCACGACGCGCACGGCTTCGCCCGGGACTTCGCATCCACGCCCGATACGGCTGCCGCCGCCGAACGCCTGATCGCCCGCAGCCTGGCGACGGCGCGGGCGATCATCTCGGGCGACGGAGCCGGCGCCCTCGGCGCGGTACGTTCCCGCCAGGAGTTCGAGGAGCGGCTCCGCGGGCTGACCGCGAACCCGTCCGATTACTCGTAGTCGTAGAAGCCGTGCCCCGAGCCCTTGCCGAGGCGACCCCGGTCGATGTAGTCCCGCTTGAGGATCTCGGCGAACTCGCGCTTCACCGGATCCGTGCTGTCCTTGCCGAGGTAGTACGGGGTCATCATGCCGACGACGTCGAAGATCTCGAAGGGGCCGGACGGCGAACCGGTCGCGATCTTCCAGGTCTTGTCGATGTCGGCGGGAGTCGCCACGCCCTTCACGAAGAGCGCCGCACCGGCGTCGAGGAACGGGACGAGCAGCGAGTTGAGCACGTAGCCGGGCTGCTCCTTCATGATCCGGATCGGCACCATGCCGATCTCCTCGGCGAACCGCGCCACCTGCTCGAAGACCTCGGAATCGGTGCCCGGGTGCCCCATGACCTCGCCCGTGTTGAACTTCCACACCTCGTTCGCGAAGTGGAGCGCCAGGAACTTCGCCGGCCGGTCGACGAACGGCGCGATGGCGCTCGGCAGCAGGGTAGACGAGTTCGTGGCGAAGATCGTCTTCTCGGGTGCGAGCTCGCTGACCTTCTCCCAGGTCTGCTGCTTGATCTCGAGCGACTCGGGCACCGCCTCGATCACGATGTCGGCGTCGCTCAGCGCGTCCGCCAGGTCGGAGGTCGCCCGGATCCGCGAGACGGCGGCGTCGAGCTTCTCGGCGGTCGCGTCGGGCAGATCCCGGAGGTAGGCGGCCCGCAGGTAGTCCCACCGCTCCGGCAGCTTCGCCAGGATCTCGTCGCTGAGGTCGTAGGCCACGACGTCCTTGCCGGCGTAGGCCGATTGGAAGATGATCTGGGAGCCGAGCACGCCGGTCCCGAGCACGGTGAGGTTCTGCATGGTGCGCCTTTCTCGAACGTCGCCGCGCGGGTGGCGGCGATCCGGTCCGGCGGCCGCTGATCGAGCCGACCGTCAGGCCATGCTTCTGGTCTACTCCTCTTCGGCGAAGCCCACCCTGCGGTTTCGCGATTCGCGATCAGATCGAGAATTCTCCGCAGATTCTGCGGTCAAATATGGATCTTTCGCGGAAAGCTACACCGCACCCATCGGCCAGTAGTTGCCGTACTTCACGAGGACGGCCTCCAGCGTGCGGTGGTCGGGGGTGCGATCCCGCTCGAAGTCGAGCTGGGACCGGCCGTTGTGCACGCGGATGGCGGCTTCGCGCCCCGCGACCCTGCAGTCCGCCCACGCGGCGTCCCACACGAGCGAGCCGTCGGCGGCGAGCACGCGCACGCCCGCGCCGTCGAGCTCGACCCGCGCGATACCGCGACCGCCCGCGGGGAGCGCCATCGGGAACTCGGACTGCTCGTAGGGGGCGAAGTAGGCGACGAATCCGACGCGCGCGTTCGGATAGCCCTCGCGGACCTCGCGGGCCACTCGGGACACCCGGAGCGCGCCCCGCTCGACGGGGAGCTCCTTGCCGCCGGGATCGCCGAGCGGCAGCCCGGGCACCTCCGTCCCGGGAACGAAGCGTTGCTGGAAGATCTCCCACTGGCGCTTGCCCTCGTAGGCGTTCATCGACGAGGTCGCCAGCAGGGGCTGACCCGCGTCCCACTGCACTGCGAGCTCGTAAGACGGCTCGATCGCGCGGTTCTTGCGACGGCTGCTGCGCACGCCGAGCACGACGATGAGCACGAGCACCAGCGCGCCGATGGCGAGGAAGATGAGGATGGGCAGATCTTCTTCTTGTGCGGGCACGAGGGTCCTTCCGGGATCCGGGGCGCAGGGGCTCCGACGCCGGGCCGCGCATTACGCGACAGAGTACCGGAAATTGCCGACGCCGCGAAACCGCTCCGATGCCGCGGCGGCACCCGGATCAGTGCGGCAGATTGAGGATCGCCACGACGATGATCGTGGCGGCCGCCACCACGCCGATGGTGATGCTGACGGGGCGGCTCGCACGCTTCGCGGCGGCGTCGCGGCTCGCGATGGCCCGCTTCACCGGCTTCGCGTTCGCCCCGAGCTCCTTCATCATGCGCGGCAGATTGCGGCGGTAGACGCGCAGCGCTTCCCGATCCTGCCCGGTCGCGATCAGCGCCTCGGCGACGTCGTCGAAGAGGTCGAGCGTGAGCCGGTGCCGCTCCCCGAGCAGCGCCTCGGAGCGCGCAGCGGCGGCACGGTACACCTCGAGGGCGAGCCCGTGCTGCCCGCGCCCAGAGAGCCGTCGGCCCAGCCAGGTCCGGTACTTGATCTCCTGCTCCGGCCGATCGCCCTGGCGCTCGGCGATCGCGATCGCCCGCTCCTGCGGCGGCACCAGCTCGTCCACCCGGTTCAGCTGCGCGAGCGCGAAGCTCTGCTGGTCGAGCGCATCCGCGAGCGCCCAGGGCTCCTGCGGGAGCAGGCGTTCGATCTGCGGCACGAGCCGCGCATAGCTGTCGGCCGCCTCGCGGTAGGCCTGCATCCGGCGGTGGCAATCCGCGATGCCGCGCTCGGCGGCCAGCCAGTCGAGCCCGGGATCCCCCGCGAGCCCGTCGCGGGCGCGGGTGTACTCGACGAGCGCGTCGGCCACGCGATCCATGCTCCGCAGGTGATCCGCGTAGCGGAGCACCCGGACCCCGACCGCGTGCGCGTCGGCGGGATCCGCGTCCGCGGCATCCGCGGCGAGCGCGGCCGTGACCCCCTCGGCCAGTTCGCGACGCTCCGCTGCGAGCGCCTCCGCTCCCGCGGGGCCGTCCGCCGAACGTCCGATCTCCTCGAGCACGCGGTCCAGCTCTCTGATGCGGCCGAGCGTCTCGGGGTGGGCTTCGCCCAGCACCTCGCGCGACTCGGCGACGACGTGTTCCGAGAGCTGCTTCCCGCGGACGAGATCGCCCGAGAGACGGACCGCGCGTGCGAGGTTCGCGAGCGCGCCGAGCGTCTCGGGCGAGCGCGGACCGAGCGCCTCGGTGCGCTGCTCGACGACGCGTTCGAATCGGTGCGCCGATGCGGCGTACCGTCCGAGGTGGAGTTCTTCGAGGGCGCGGTTGTTGAGGGTCTTGAGCGTGTCCCGGTTCAGAGCGCCGAGCACGCGGACCTGCAGCTCGTACAGGCGATCCCACTGGGCGATCGCCTCGGCGTGGCGGTCGAGCTGGCAGACCGCGAGCGCGAGGTTGCCCAGTACGCTGAGCCCGGTAGGGGTCTCGAGCCGCCCCTCCTGCTCCAGGCGGGCGCGCACGGGGTTCAAGAGGGTCTCGACCTCGCGGGGCCGGTCCGCGTTCAGGTAGACGACGGCGAGGTCGATCGCCCGGCGGGGGTCGCCGCTACGTTCGGCGATCTCGCGCAGCTCGGCCGCGGCCTCGTCGAAGCGGTCGAGCTCCTGCAGGGCGAGCGCGTGCAGCGTGCGGAGGTCGTCCAGCGCTCCGGGCGACGCCCCCGCCGCGACGGCCTCGGCGATCCCACTGCGCAGGCGCGGCTCGGCTTCGATCGCGCGTCCCATGCGGCGCAACGCGATCCCCACGTTCTCGAGGGACTGCGCGATCCGCGTGGCGCTGCCCCGGAGCTCGACCTCCCCCGCGGGATCCGGGTCGCCCGCGGCGAGCCGCGCATACTCGTCCTGCTCGAGCCGCAGCGAGCGTTCCGCAGGCGGCAGCGCGTCCGCCGGCCGCTCGATCGAGATGAGCAGGCCGGCCAGCCGGTCGTAGAGGCGGATCGCGTCGACTCGGAACGGGATGCCGAGCGCGTCGATGCGCGCGGCGCCCGCCTCGAAGAGGTCGGCAGCCTCCTGCGAGCCCTCGGGGAACCAGTCGGCTCGGATGATCCAGGCCTCCGCGAGCGCCCGCCCGCGGATCCGCAGCTCATCGCGCGCGGCGGAGCGCTGCACCGCTTCCCGGCAGGCGTCCTCGGCGGCGTCGCAGAGTTCCTCGGCCAGCAGCACCGCGCGGTCCCGGGCCTCGCCGGAGGCGGTGGGCTCGGTTGTCTCGGTGCTCCCGGTGGGCTCGGCTCCGGCTCCGGCACCGGCTCCGTCGAGATGCGTCCGCAGCAGGCGTTGCTCGCGCAGGCCCGCTTCCACGGAGAGTACGGAGGTGCGGCCGAGTGCGCGGACGGCGTCCTCCCGAACCGCGGTCGCGGCGGTCAGCGCGTCCTCCGTCTGGCCGTTCTCGCGCAGCAGCTCGATGATCTCGAAGCGGGTGCGCAGCGGCGTCTCGGCATCCGGCCCGGCGAGCACGGTCTCGCGGCCCAGGATCTCGCGCAGGAGCCCCAGCAGGTGCTCCGCACTGCTCCGCGGGTCGTCGCCGTCGTCCGCGAGCCGCCGCAGGACGCGGACGCGGAACCGCATCGCCTCGAGCGTGTCGTCGGCATCGCGCCCCAGCGCCCGTTCCATCGCCGGGACCAGGCGGTCGAGCTCGTCCGCCGCCTCGACGGCGTCCTCGGACCAGGCCAGGGTCCGGGCCAGCCAGAACCAGGCGTCGAGGGTGTCGGGATCCTCGAGCCCGAGCTCGATGCGGCGGCCCTCGAGCACGCGGCGCCAGAGCTGCGCGGACTCCGCGTCGAAGTCGAGCCGGGACAGCGCCGTCGCCTTGTCGGCGATCGCGCGCAGGTGGAGCAGGGAGCCGTCGCCGTGCGCGAGCGCCCGGGCGATCAGCATGTCGAACGCCTCGAGCCCGTCGGCCCCGTCGAATCGGGCGCGCTGCTGAGCGCGCAGCGACAGCATCCAGAGCGTGAGCGGGTGCGACGGCCCGAGCCGCCGTTCGGCCTGCCCGGCGAGGGTCTCGAGCGCGTCGAGGTCGCGGCTCGCCGTCTCCGCGCTCGCGCCGACCACCGCTGCGAGCCCGTGCGCGCTCAGGTACTCCTCGAACGCGCCCTCGTCGAGCGTCTCGGGATCCCCGCCGACCTCTCGGATCGCGTCGTTGACCAGTTCGCCGAGCGCTTCGAACAGCTCGCGCGAACGCTCGGTCTCGTCGATGCGGTTGAGCCCCGTCGCGAGCGACGAGATCGCCGAACGGTGCGCCTCGCTCGCGGCGCCGAACACCGCGACGACGCGGGGCAGCAGGATGCGGAGCTCGTCGATCGCCCGCTTCGTGCGCTCCAGGTCCCCGCGCTCCGCGCCGGCTTGGGCCTCGGCCAGGTCGTCGGCCAGCCGCTCGCGCTCCTCGTCGCTCATTCCGTCGCCCGGGCCGGGATCAGCCGATGAGCTGCTGGGCGAACACGTGCGGGGTGAAACCGGTGAGGTCGCCGATGCCCTCGCCCTGTCCGACGAGCTTGATGGGCAGACCGGTCTTCTGCTGCACCGATAGGACGAAGCCGCCCTTCGCGGAACCGTCGAGCTTGGTGAGCACCAGGCCGGTCACCCCGGCGTGCTCGATGAACGCCTCCGCCTGCGCGAGCCCGTTCTGCCCGGTCGTCGCGTCCAGCACCAGCAGCACCTCGGCGATGGGCGCCTGCTTCTCGACCACGCGCCGCACCTTCGAGAGCTCGTCCATCAGACCGCCCTTGGTCTGCAGACGACCGGCGGTGTCGATGATCGCGATGTCGAAGTCGTCGTTCTTGGCGCGCTCGACCGTCTGGAACGCGACCGACGCCGGATCCTGCCCCTGCTGCTGCGGACGCACGATGTCGACGCCCGCGCGGTCGGCCCAAGTGGCGAGCTGCTCGACAGCGGCGGCGCGGAACGTGTCTGCCGCGCCGACGACGATCTTCTTGTCGAAGGTCTTGAGGTACCGGGCGAACTTGCCGATGGTGGTGGTCTTGCCGACCCCGTTGACGCCGACCACGAGGATCACCGCGGGGCGTTCCGAGAGGTGGAGCGTCGGGTCGAACGCGGCGAGCCGCTCCTCGATCGATTCGCGCAGCATGCGCCGCAGCTCCTTGACCTCGGTGACCCGGTGCCGATCGACCTGCGCGCGCAGCTCGCCGAGGATCGCCTCGGTGATGTCGGGACCGAAGTCCGCCGAGATGAGTGCGGTCTCGAGATCGTCCCAGGTGTCCTCGGTGATCTGCTCGGCACCGCGGAACATGCTCTGGAAGACGTTCGAGAAGGACCAGGAGCGCTCTGCCATGGCACGAGTCTATCGGCGGCGGACCCGCCGGCGCGTCCCGCGCTCAGGCCCCGCGCAGGCGGGCCAGGCGCTCGATCCCCCACTCGTAGCGCTCGCACCACAGCGCGGCGTGCACCCACGAGTCGGCGAGCACGACCCCGGGGTGTGCGCGCACCGTGCGGATGATCTCGGTGCACTGGGCGATGGTGCGCGCCGCGATGGTCGCGACCATCTCGTAGCGCCCGGTGGTGCGCGCCGCGAACTCGATCGTGGGGATGTCGAGCAGCATCTCCTCGACGGCCTCCTGCGCGCCCTGCTCGCCGACGAGCACGATCCCGATCCCGGCGAGCACCGCGCCCGTCTCGACCCGGCGGCCGCGAACCGCGCCGATGCGCACCATCTGCGCGTCGAGGAGGCGCAGCACGCGCGCGCGGCAGGCCGAGGCTGATCGTCCCGTGTGCCGCGCCAGCTCACCAAACGTCGAGCGCCCGTCGACCTGCAGTCGCGCGAGCAGGGCGATGTCGAAGTCGTCGAACACGATCTCGCCGAGCTCGGGATCCTCACCGAGGCGCAGGCGGCGCAGCACGCGGTCGTAGAGCCCGAACTGCACTTCGACGATCCCGTCGATGGAGCGGATCGCGCGCACCGTGCGTCCGACCTCCTCGTGATCGGGCGCCCAGATCTCGACCACCGCCTGGTACTGGCCGATGGTCTCGGTGAGGAACACCACGCTGCCGTGCTCGAGCAGCTGCTCGAAGACCGGCTGGGTCGGTCCGGCGATCCGGAGCATGAGGTGCACCTGCAGCGGCAGCCCGAGGGCTCGCGGGGGCACCGCCGCGATGATCCGGATCTCGTCGGATTCCAGGAGCTCGTGCACCCGCTGCGCGACGACCGTGCGATGCACCCCGAGCTGCTTGGCCAGGGCCGAGAACGGGGCGCGCCCGTCGAACTGCAGGGCGCGGATGAGGTCCTCGTCGAACGCGTTCATGGTCCGTATTGTGGCAGATCGCTCGCCGTCGATGGCGACAGAAACACCGCCGAAGCCGTGTTTGACGCACCGGTTTCAACCGAAATGGCAGAACAGGCCGACAGATCAGCAATATCGAGTCCCCGAGAGCGTAATTCCGTCTTGCGGCACCGCGGATCGCGATTACGCTCGTACCGAATTCGCTGCCCAGCAAAGGAGCTCGCACGTGTCAGCATCAGCCCCCACAGTCCCCGAGAACACGCACCGTCGTGCGCTGCGGGGCGGCTTCGCCGCCCTCGTCGGCACCTCGATCGAGTGGTACGACTTCTACGTCTACGCCACCGCGGCGGCCATCATCTTCCCGCACGTGTTCTTCCCCGAGGACCTCGATCCCGGGCTCGCCACGCTCGCATCGTTCGGCACCTACGCCGTCGCCTTCTTCATGCGGCCCCTCGGCGGCATCATCTTCGGCCACGTCGGCGACAAGCTGGGCCGCAAGCCCGCGCTCACCATCACCCTCATCCTGATGGGCGTCGCGACCACTCTGGTCGGCGTCCTGCCCGGCTACGCCCAGATCGGCATCTGGGGCCCGATCCTTCTCATCCTGTGCCGCATGGCGCAGGGCCTCGCCGTCGGCGGCGAGTGGGGCGGCGCCAGCCTCATGGCCGTCGAGAGCGCGCCCAGCAAGTGGAAGAACTTCTACGGCGGCTTCACGCAGGTCGGCAACCCCCTCGGCGCGCTCATGGCGACCGGCGCCTTCTGGGCGCTCTCCTCCCTCGGTCAGGACGCGCTCCTGAGCTGGGGCTGGCGCCTGCCGTTCCTCTTCAGCATCGTGCTCATCGCCGTCGGCTTCTGGGTGCGCTTCAAGGTCGAGGAGACCCCGGTCTTCGAGGCGAAGGTCGAGGGCAAGGAGCAGTCCACGCCGCTCCTGTTCGCACTGAAGAACAACTGGTCCCCGATCCTGCTCGGCTTCTGCATCATCGCCATGTCGTCCGGCGGCTACGTGATCGCCACGACCTTCGTGCAGAACTACGCGGACACCCCCGAGATCGGCCTCGACCCGACCATCATCCTGGGCGCCCTCACCATCGCGTCGCTCATCGAGATGCTCGTCACGCTGCCCCTCGCCGCCCTCGGCGACAAGATCGGCCCGAAGGCCGTCATGTACTTCGGCATCCTGGCCTCGTTCGTCGTGATCATCCCGCTCGTGCTCTCGATCCAGTCGAAGAACGTCGCACTCATCTGGATCTTCGTGATCCTGATCCGCGTCACCCTGAGCGGCGCCTGGGCCCCGCTGTCGACGCTCATGGCGCAGATGTTCCGCCCGCAGTCGCGCTACACCTCGATGTCACTCTCGTACGGCATCGGCGCCGCGGTCTGGGGCGGCCTGTCGCCCGCCATCGCGTCGGCGCTGCTCCTCGCCACCGGCGGCAACTTCTGGTCCGTGGTCGCCTTCTTCGGCCTGCTGACCGTCGTCGCCTGGATCGGCGTGCGCTTCGCCCCGCAGCACTCCGACATCGCCCCGGTCACCGGATCCTTCAACGCCCGCACGGACACGACCGCGATCCGCACCGACGGATGACCCGCACCGACGGCTGACCCCGAGCGGGTTCCGCGCGCCGCGCGGAACCTGCTCCCTTCCCCGAACGCACCACCACGAACGCGAGGAAACGCATGGAAACCACCCGCAAGCGCACGACCGGTTGGGTCGTCATGGAGGCCCTCCGGGCCTACGGCATCGACACCGTCTTCGGCATTCCCGGCACGCACAACCTCGAGTTCTACCGCCCGCTCGGAGCGCTCGGGATCCGCCCCGTCACCACCCGGCACGAGCAGGGCGCCGGCTACGGCGCCGACGGCTGGTCGCTGCAGACCGGCAAGCCCGGCGTCGTGATCACGACGAGCGGCCCCGGCCTGCTCAACGCGCTGTCGGCGGCGGGCACCGCCTACTGCGAATCCCGCCCCATGATCCTGCTCTCGCCCGGCCCCGCGATCGGCGCCGAGTTCGCCGACATCGGCACGCTGCACGAGACCAAGGATCAGCTCGGCGCCGCCTCCGCGATCGTCGAGTGGGGCCGCCGCGTGCGCACCGCGGAGGAGGCCGTGCAGGCCGTCCACGACGCCTTCGAGCTCTTCGCGACGACGCGCCCCCGCCCCGTCTACATCGAGGTCCCGCTCGACGTGCTCGAACAGGAGACCGAGCTGTCCGACTCGGCGCTCGCCCCCCGCGAGTTCGCCGCCCCAGCGGCCCCCGACGCGGCGTCCGTGGCCGCCGCCGCCGAACTGCTCGCCGCGGCCCAGTCCCCCGCGATCCTCGCCGGCGGCGGATCCCGCGCCGCCGCCGTGGAGCTGCGCGCCCTCGCCGAGCGCTTCGGCTCCCCCGTCGTGACCACGCTCAACGCCAAGGGCGTGCTCGACGAGTCGCACCCGCTCGCCGCCGGATCCAACCTGCGACTCGCCGCAGGCCGGCGCGTCGCGCAGGACGCGGACGTCCTGCTCGTCGTCGGCTCCAAGCTCGGCGAGGCCGAGCTCTGGGCCCCGAAGCTCAACGCCCGCGGCAGCGTGATCCGCATCGACCTGCTCGAGAGCCAGATCCAGAAGAACCAGCGCACCGACGTCGGCCTCGTGGGCGACGCCTCGGCGGCGCTCACCGCGCTCCTCGAGGCGCTCGGCTCGGGCACGCCCCGCGATGCCGCCGGCGCCGAAGCCCGCGTCGCCGAGACCCTCGCCGCGGTGCGCACCGAATCCGCCGAGCTCTCGGCCGAGAACACCGCGCTCGCCCGGAGCATCGCGGCGGCCCTGCCCGAGAGCGCGATCGTCGCGACCGACTCCTCGCAGATCGCCTACTGGGGCCTGCTGAACACCCTGCGCGTCGCCGAACCGAACTCCACCCCCTACATGGCGACCTACGCGACCCTCGGCTACGGCCTGCCCGCCGCGCTCGGCGCGCGCATCGCGTCGCCGCAGCGGCCCTCCTTCGTCGTCGTCGGCGACGGCGCCCTCATGTTCTCCATGAACGAGTTCATCACCGTCGTCGAGCAGGGCGAGGACGTGACCGTCATCGTCGTCGACAACGGCGGCTACGCGGAGATCAAGCAGAACGAGGTCGACGCTGGCATCGCACCCGTCGCCGTCGACCTCGTGCAGCCCGACTGGGCCGCCGTCGCGACCGCGTTCGGCGGCACCGGCCGCCGCGCCGCGACCGGCGCCGAACTGTCGGAGGCGGTCGCGGCCGCCGTCGCCGCCGGCGGACTCCAGCTGATCCACATCGACCAGGCCGCGTTCGCGGCCGGCCAGGAGGCGTGAGCCATGACCGACGCACCCCGCCCCGTCGCCGTCTACACCGACGTCGACGACACCGACCCCACGCCGGGCATCCGGCTCCTCGAAGAGCACGGTTTCGAGGTGCGCGTGCTCGGCACGCGCGACCCCGAGCGGATCATCGCCGAGGCGCGGGACGCGACCGTGCTGCTGCCCGGCTACGCCGCGATCTCGCGCGAGGTCATCGACGCGCTGCCTAGGCTGCGGCTCATCTCGCTGATGTCGATGGGCTTCGACTACGTCGACATCGACGCAGCGACCGAACGCGGCATCTGGGTCACCAACGTGCCCGGCGCCGCGACCGAAGAGGTCGCGACCCACGCGCTCGCGATCCTCCTGTCGGCCGTGCGCCAGCTCGGCTTCTACCGCGCGTCCGCGACGCCCGAACGCTGGAACGATCGCGCCGCCGAAGCGCCGCCGCGCCTCAGCGAGACGACGCTCGGCATCATCGGCCTCGGCCGCATCGGCCGAGAGCTCGTGCGCCTCGCCGGCCCCCTGTTCGGATCGATCGTCGGATACGACCCCATGCTTCCCGACACCCCCGAGGTGCGCGCCGAACTGGAGCGGCTCGGTGTACGCCGGGCCGACCTCGACGAAGTGCGCGGCGCAGCGGACGTGCTCTCGCTGCACCTACCCCTCACCCCCGAGACCGAGCGGATGGTCGACGCCGAATTCCTCGCGGCGATGCCCGCAGGAGCGGTGCTCGTCAACGTCTCCCGCGGAGCGCTCGTCGACCACGCGGCACTCGCCGCCTCGCTCGATGCCGGACACCTCTCGAGCGCCGCGCTCGACGTGCTCGAGCAGGAACCGCCTACCGCGGACCACCCGATGCTCGGCCGCGACGACGTCGTGCTGACCCCGCACATCGCCTACTTTTCGGCGCGCACCGAGATCGAATACGTGCGGATCCAAGCGCAGAACGCAGTCGCCCTGCACGAGACCGGCGCGCCCGAATCGCCCGTCAACCATCCCGCGGAGCGGCTCGGCTGAGCGGCTCGTCTGAGCTCATCGGCTGAGTGGCTCGGCTGCGCTGGTCGTCAGGGCTGCTCGTGTGAGCGGCTCTTCTGCGCTGCTCGTGCGAGCTGCTCGCCTGAACTGCTGCTCAGAGAGATCACCCGGGCCGGACGAGCCGGCCGCTCGGCCCAGCCCGGCCCGGGGCTCACGACGGCGGGAGCAGGGGGCGCCGCGGCAGCGGCGAGGAATACACGACGCTCGTGGTGACGCTGCCGAGGGTTCCGACCCTCCCGCTGATCTGCTCGAGGTGCTTCATGTTCGTCGCGACGACCTTCATGATGAAGCAGTCGTCTCCGGTGACGTGGTGCGCCTCGACGACCTCCGGGAGCCCGGCGAGCAGGGCATGCAACGGCTCGTAGGTGCTGCTGGGGTAGCGCAGACGCAAATAGGCGAGGATCGCGAACCCCAACCGCTCGGGATCGACCTGAGCGCAGTAGCCGCTGATCACCCCGGCCTCCTCGAGTCGCCGCACGCGCTCGGCGGCGGCGCTGTGACTCATACTGATGCGACGAGCCAGATCGGCGATGCTCAGACGGCCGTTGCTCTGGAGGACGTTCAGGATCGCCGAATCGACCTGATCCGGCTCGAATACACTATTCGCGGCCATGTGCAGATACTGCCACGAAATTGCCGGCAACCCGCACCGAACACCGTGAAGCACGTCTTCAGATCACCGAACGACGCGAATAGCGTTTCAGACATGACGACTCCCCCGCTTTCGCACGAACTCCTCGTATCCCACTTCGCGCAGAAACTCGCGTTCGAAACCGATGCATCCGACGTGCACGCCGACCAGGAACGGGGCACACGGTTCGCGCTGATCGACTCGCGCGGAACCGCGGCGTGGGTGCAGGGCCGCATCTCGGGCGCGATGCACATGCCGACCGCGGAGATCGCCGACCGGGCACCCGCCGAGCTCCCCATCGGCATGCCCATCGTGACCTACTGCTGGGGCCCCGGCTGCAACGGCGCAACCCGCGCCGCCCTCGAATTCGCGCGGCTGGGCTACCAGGTCAGAGAGATGATCGGCGGCTTCGAGTATTGGGCCCGCGAAGGCTATCCCGTCGAGAACGATCACGGCCCGATCGTGCGTGCCAAAGACCCGCTCACCGCGCCGATGGACTCCGTCTCCTGCGCGTGCTGAGGAGGACGAGGCACCGGACGCCGGACGGGCGAGGGGCTTGACTGCAGGAGGAACCACCAGGGCCTGCAGGCCCCCGCAGGCCCCTGCAGGCCCCCGCAGGCAGGCAGGCAGGCAGGCGCGGAGAGTGGCCGTCGCCGTCGGGGACTAACCGAGACCGCCCGGGGACAGCCCGGGACCGCCTCCCCCGAACCGCACCGTCACGCTGCGCGGCGCGGTTCCCCGGGCTCCGAGCGCTGCAGTTCTTCGGCTCGACCCGAGCTCGCAGCGAGGTCGGGCTGAGTCGCACGGCGCATCGCCGAGCGACGATTCCCTTCCGCAGAGCTCGACCCCGAAGCGTCTTCGGGGGATGCTGGCGCAGTGCCGTGAGCTGCCCCTTCGGCCCGCCCCAGCAGCGCAGGAGCCTGCTCCCTGCGCCGACGCCCTAGCCGTGACGTCCACTCGATCTCTCCGTCCGGCCGCTGCACCATTCCGATGCCGGCATGATGCTTCATCATGTGGTGCCGACGGCACAGCACTGAGAGGTTCGCCACCGTGGTCGGTCCGCCGCGGGCCGCGTCGATCGTGTGGTCCTGATCCGCTCGATGCGGGACGATGTTGCACCCGGGAAATCTGCATCGCTGATCCCTCGCACTCAGGAAGCGCCTCATCTCCGCCGACGGACGGTATCGATCGACTCCCAGGACGGCTCCTGTCTGCGGATGGCAGGCGATCCGGTCGAGCCCCGCTGAGAGACCCGCGAGCATCCTCGCAGAGGCGCCGTCGATCGGGCCGTATCCGGCGAGGACCGCTGCGCCGACCAGTCCCGCGGCAGCGACCGGCTCTCTCGCGCTCCCGGATGCCGGGTGCCCAGCGGCGGCGTCTTCCTGAAGCGGGTCGGCGGGTTGCGCGCGCGACGGCAGCAGCGAAAGCACCGGGACGGTCACCTGCACGCGGGCCTTCACCGCGCCCAGCTCGATGGCGCCGCGTTCGTTCGCGGGTGTACCGTTCAGCAGCAGATCGCCCAGCAGGTCGGCGCGGATCTGCCCGAGGAGCCGCCGCTCTTCTGGGTTCTCTTCCCCCTGCACATGGCGGGCCTGCCGGGTGAGCCGATCGAACAGGGCGTGCGCAATCGGCGCGCTGAGGACCGCATGCAATTCGGCGAGACCGTCGTCGAGCTCGGATACCCACACTCGGCGTTCCGCCAGGGCACGTGCGCACCGCCGTTCGAAGCTTCGCTCGGCGTACCGGACTGCGAGCACCTTCGCCTGGCGGCGTGTGCGGTTCGGCGTCTGCTGCTCCGCATACGCGAGCACCGCGGCGGCGTACTCGCCTCTGGCACTCGGATTGACCGCGAGAATCTCCGCATCGATCGCGTGCCCCGCCTCCACGATCGCCGAGGTGTGCGCCAGGGCGATCCGGCCGTCGGCGAGCGCCGCGTGCGCCGCTGGGTACTGTGAGCAGAGGGCGGCCGCGTGCTCGATCAGGCGCTCCGCGGTCCGGTCGGCGATCCCCAGCGCGAAGCCGACCTCCGCCGCGACGGTGCGGTGCGCCATCTCGCCCGCGCCGCCGATGCCGGGCAGCCGTTCCTGCTCGGCCCGGGCGAGGCGATCCGCCTCCGCGAGCAGCTCAGCCTTGCGCGCGTCGAGGGCACGCAGCCGGCCCTCGACCTCTTCCAGTTCGCGCACCACTTCGGACAGCAGCCGGTGCTGCTCGCTGTCCGTCGGGAAGGGAATGCTCATGGGTCAACTCTGGTGCGGACCTCCGACATTTCTGGCCCTGATCCGGCCGTTTCTGTTCCAGAGTTCTGTGCAGATCGTTGTTGAGGAGTCGACAACTCACCGGCCGCACAGGCCAGGCCAGGCCGCACCGGCCAGACCGGCCGCACCGGCCAGGCCGCACCGGCCAGACCGGCCAAACCACCCAGGCCGCTCCCCCGCGGTCAGTCCTCGCGGGCGATGCGCTGGCCGACGACGGCCGAGATGCCGTCCTGCCGCATCGAGACGCCGTAGAGGGCGTCAGCGATCTCCATCGTCCGCTTCTGGTGCGTGATGATGATGAGCTGCGAATTCTCGCGCAGACGCTCGAACACCTGCAGCAGCCGGCCCAGGTTGGCGTCGTCGAGCGCCGCCTCGACCTCGTCGACGATGTAGAACGGGCTCGGTCGGGCCTGGAAGATCGCCATCAGCCACGCGACGGCCGCGAGCGAACGCTCCCCGCCCGAGAGCAGCGATAGCCGCTCGACCTTCTTGCCCGCGGGCTTCACCGTCATCTCGATGCCGGTCGTCAGGAGTTCCTCCGGGTTGCTCAGCACGACCTCGCCCGATCCGCCGGGGAACAGGATCGGGAACACCTCGGCGAACGCGGCCTGCGTGTCGGCGAAGGCGTCGGCGAAGATTCCCTGCATCTTCGCGTCGAGCTCCTCGATGATCTTCAGCAGGTCGGCCCGGGTCTTGGCCAGGTCGGTCAGCTGCTCCGAGAGGAAGCGGTGCCGCTGCTCGAGCGCCGCGAACTCCTCGAGCGCGAGCGGGTTGATCCGGCCGAGCTGGGCCAGCTGCTTCTCGGCCTTCGCGAGTCGGCGCTCCTGCTCGGCGCGCACGAACGGCCGCCCCGCGGGGGCTTCCGCTTCGGCGGTCGCGCGGGGCACGGGCTCCGCCCGCTCACGCTCGCGTTCGCGCTTCTGGCGCAGCTCCGCCTCCAGCTCGCGTTCGAGCGCGGTCATGGGCACGTCCTCGTCAGGATCGTCCTCGGCGTTCGCGTCGTCCCGGTCGCCTGCGGTGCCCCCCGCAGCCCCCGCCCCCGCGGGATCCGGCAGCTCCGGGATCGGCTGGTCCGGCCCGTACTCGGCGATCAGCACGTCCTCGACGAGCCCGAGCTCGGTGCCTGAGCGCTCCAGCAGCGACGACAGCTGGAGCTTCCGTTCGTAGCTCTTCAGTTCGGCTCCGTGCACCCGCTCGGTGAGCGATTGCAGTCGTTGCCGCAGCTCCGACTCCTCGGATCGCAGCAGTGTCAGCTCCTGGCTGTGCCGCGCGCGCTCCTGCTCGGCGGCCTGCTGAGCGAGCCTGGCCTCGGCGAGCGAGCGGTCGCAGGCGTCGATCACGGCGGGCAGCGCCCCGGCGACGCGCTCGGCGCGGGCGACCTGCCGGGCCCGCAGCACGGACCGGCGGGCCGCTTCCGCGGCCGCGCGCTGCTCGGCCGCGTACTGTTCGGCGAGCATGCGCTCCTGCGCGCGCCCGGCGCGGGCGCGCTCGCGCGCGGTCTCGAGGGCGAGCCGCAGTTCCAGTTCGGCGCTGCGGGCCTGCTCGACCTCGGCGAAGGCGCCGTCGCGCGAACTCGCGTCGAGGATGGGGCGGGGTCTCGCCTCGGCGAGTTCGAGCGCGTTCTCGACTTCGGCGACCGCGGCGCCCGCCTCGTGCTCGGATCCTGCGACGGCGGCGAGCGCCTGGCGCGCGCGCTCAGCCTCGGCGGCCCCCGCCTCGGCGCGGGTGGAGAGGCGGTTGCGCTCCTTCGCGGTCTCGGCCAGACGGGCATCGGCGGCGCGCAGCTCGGTATAGGCGAGTTCGGCGTCGCGCTTGGCGCGGGCAGCCCGGTCCCGCAGTTCGGCGAGCTCGACGCTCGCGGAGTCGAGCTCGGTCTGCAGGGCCGTGCGGCGTTCGACGGCCTGGTCGCGGTCGGCTGTCAGCTCGATGCGCGAGGGCGCGAGTCCGGATCCGCCCGCGGTCGTGTACCGGGTGGCGACGTCGCCGGACTCGGTGACGACGGTGGCGCTCTCGGCGGGCCAGTGCTCGGCGAGTTCGAGGGCCGCGGCCGTCGCGGCGACGAGGTCGGGCGCGATGTAGCTGCGGGCGAGCAGGGCGATGACGCCCTCGGGAGCGGACTCGACGGCGTCGAGCGCGCGACTCGCCCCGGTCGGCCGAGGTGCGTCGGTGTCCGGTGCGGGGCGCACGTCCAGTTCCCCCGCGACGACGACGCGCAGGCGTCCGAGGTCGCGCTCGTGGGCTGCGGAGACCGCGGCGCGGGCGGCAGCGGCGTCGCTGGCGAGCACGGCGTCTGCGAAGAGGCCGAGGGCGGCGCCGACCGCCGCTTCGGATCCCTCGCGCACGCGCACGTGGTCGGAGACGCGGCCGAGGATCCCCGCGGGCTGCTGCCCGAGCAGTTCGGCCGACGCGTCCCGCTGGTCGAGGGATCGCGCGAGCGCGCTGATGCGGGCGTCGAGGCCGGCGAGCTCCTGCTCCATGCCGTGCACGCGCTCGCGCGCCTCGTCGCGCCGCTGCTCCGCCGCGGTCCCGGCCTCCTGCGCGGCGCGATAGGCATCATCGAGTCCGCCCTCGGCGGGCTCGGATCCGCCTGACTCGGCCTCGAACTCCGCGAAGCGCTGCGCGGCCTCCTCGGCCCGGGCCTCGGCCTGCTCGACCGCGAGCTCGCGGCGCCGCAGCTCCTGCTCCACCGCGCTGCGCTTCTGCTGCGCCGCGTCGACGCGTCCACGCAGCTGCGACAGCTCCAGATCGTGCTTCGAGACGAGCGCGCTCTGAGCCGCGAGGTGCTCGTCGATCGCGTCGAGGCCGCGCTGGGCTCGGGCCGTTGCGGCGGTCGCGTTCTCCCAGGACGCCTCCGCCTCGGGGATCAGCGATTCGAGGCGGCCTGCCTCGGCGCCGGCCTCCTCCACGCTCGCGCGCGTCAATCTGCCGATCTGCTCGGGATCCTCCGCCTGCGTGGCCAGGAACGTCAGCCGCTGCTGCGCCTGCGCGTAGAGACCGCGCAGGCGCGACTGCGACGATTCGAGGGCGATCGTCACGCGGCGTGCGGCGTCGAGCTCCTCGCTCTGCTGGTCCTGCTCGAGCTTCTGGATCCGCAGCTGCTTCTGCTCGATCTGCTCCTGCAGCACGATCCGCTCCGCATGCCGCTCGGATTCGTCCTTCGCGAGCGCTTCCAGCTCGTTCCGCAGGCGGAACACGTCGTCGGCGAGCAGCCGCGCCTTCGCGTCCCGCACCTCGGCGGCGATGCCCTGCGCCTGGCGGGCCACCTCGGCCTGCCGGCCCAGCGGCTTCAGCTGACGGCGGATCTCTCCGGCGAGATCGTTCAGGCGAGTGAGGTTCGTCTCCATCGCGTCGAGCTTGCGCAGGGTGCGCTCCTTGCGACGGCGGTGCTTCAGGATCCCGGCGGCCTCCTCGATGAAGCCGCGGCGGTCCTCTGGCGTCGCGCGCAGCACCGCGTCGAGCTGCCCCTGGCCGACGATCACGTGCATCTCGCGGCCGAGACCGGAATCGCTCAGCAGCTCCTGCACATCGAGCAGGCGGCAGTTCTCGCCGTTGATCGCGTACTCGCTCGAACCGTTGCGGAACAGGGTGCGGCTGATCGTGACCTCGGAGTATTCGATCGGCAGCGCACCGTCGGAGTTGTCGATGGTGAGCCGCACCTCGGCGCGGCCGAGCGGCCCGCGGGTGGAGGTGCCCGCGAAGATGACGTCCTCCATCTTGCCGCCGCGCAGCGACTTCGCGCCCTGCTCGCCCATGACCCAGGCGAGGGCGTCGACCACGTTCGACTTGCCAGAGCCGTTGGGGCCGACGATCGCGGTGACCCCGGGCTCGAACTGGAAGGTGGTGGGCTGGGCGAACGACTTGAAGCCCTTGAGCGTGAGGCTCTTGAGGTGCATGCGCCCCGTCCTTCCGCTCGTCGCCGCCTGCCGCGCCGCGCAACCCCTCGGGATCGCGCGGACGCACTGGGGAAACGGTACCGGATCGGCGCGGAATCGGCATGATCCCGCGCCGATCCGGACCTCCGGGAGGAGCTAGACGATCCGCTCGGGGTGCGCGAGCAGCTCGTGCACCGACGCGGGCGGCTCGATGCCGTCGCGCAGATCGGGAGCCGCCTCGGCGATCGCACTGGGTGCGCCGAACCGCACGAATCCGGCCCAGGCGTCGCCCGCGATGTCGGACTCCTCGTCCTCGGGCCAATCGGCCGAGACGCGCAGCGACCAACGGTCGATCGGCAGGGCGAGCGCGACCGTCGCCGCGAGCTCTTTCTTGCTCGACGACCGCACCTCGGCGCTGCGGTTCGGGATGAAGCGGTCGGAGAGCGCGTCGAGCACGGCCGGCTTGTCGGCCGGATCGATCGCTTCGAACCGGCCGAAGAGCATGGCGCTGCGGTAGAGCATCGACGATTCGAAGGTGCTGCGCGCGACGACCACGCCGTCCACCTTCGTGACCGTGACGCTGACCTCCTGTTCCGCGATCGCGCGCATCCAGCGGGATCCCGTCGAGCCGTGGATCACCAGCCGGTCGTCGATCACGGCGAAGCCGGTCGGGAACACGACCGCTCGCCCGTCGACGACGAGGCCGACGTGTGCGAGCACGGTCGAGCCGAGCAGCTCGTCGAGCGCCGCGCGTTCCGTCGACATCTTCTCGGGCATGCGTTGCGAGACGAGACTGGGCATTCCGGGATCCTCCTGGGGTCGTTCGGCGTGAGCGCCGGTTCCAGGATCGCCCCGGAAGCGGTCCTCGAAGAAGTCCGATTCGCTACGATTCGAGAGGACCGATCCTGGCAATACGGGATCACGATGCGCCCGGGAGGCCGCCATGCTCGATGCATCGATCTGGATCGCGCTCGACCGCGGGACCGGCGAATCGCTCGCGGCGCAGCTCGTCCGCCGGCTCCGCGACCGGATCCTCTCGGGCGACCTCGCCGAGGGCGAGGCGCTCCCCTCGTCCCGGGCGCTCGCCGAATCGCTCGGCGTCGCCCGGTCGGTCGTCGTGCGCGCCTACGAGCAGCTCGGGGGCGAGGGCTACCTCGACGCCCGGCTCGGATCCGCGACGCGGATCGCCGCCGGCATCGTTCCGGCGGCAGTTCCGGCGGCGGCGGCGGAAATTGCGCCGGCCGGTACGGAAGGGTCACCCGGCGCTCCGGTCGGCAGGGATCCCCGACGCGCAGGCGAGGGATCGCGGCCGGCACCGCCCGATTCCGACGCCCGCGGCCCGATCGACCTCCGCACGGGGCACCCCTACGCTCCGCCGCTCCCTCCCGAGGAGTGGCGGCGTGCCCTCGCCGTCGCGGCCCGCGAGCCGCTGCGCTCGTACGCGCCGCCGCCCCTCGGCGAGCAGCGCCTGCGCGAGCAGATCGCGCTGCACGTCCGACGCTCGCGCGGCGTGCCCTGCGCGACCGAGGACGTGATCGTGACCTCCGGTACCTCCGACGCGCTGCTGCTCGTCTCGCTCGCGCTGGGCGCCGGTGCGCGCATCGCGACCGAGGATCCCGGATACCCCGAGGCGTCCGCCGTGTTCGAGACCGCCGGCCTGCGCGTCGAACCGGTTCCCGTCGGCGACCGCGGCCTGCGGCCGGAACTGCTGAGCGCCGTGCGCCCGCGAGCCGACGCGGTACTCGTCACGCCCAGCCACCAGTTCCCGCTCGGCGGCCGGATGACCGCGGCCGAGCGCACCTCCCTCGTCGCGCACGCCGCGCGCGCCGGGACACTGATCATCGAGGACGACTACGACAGCGAGTTTCGCCACCTCGGCGCCGCGCTGCCCGCGATCGCCGCGCTCGACCCGGGCGGGGTCGTGGTCCACATCGGCAGCCTGAACAAGACGCTGTCCCCGTCACTGCGCTGCGGATACCTCGTCGCCACCGCGGGGAGCCCGATCCACGAGCGGCTGACGCGCACCCGCAGCGCGCTCGGTCCCACCGTGCCGCTCGTCACCCAGTCGGCGCTCGCGGCGTTCTTCGCCTCGGGCGGGCTGCGCCGCTACGTGGCCCGCACCCGCCGCGAATACCGGCACCGCCGCGCGCTGCTGCTCGAACGGTTCGCCGAATACGGCCTGGCCGACCGCCTCTCGGGGCTCGACGGCGGCCTGCACGCGGTGCTCGCCCTGCCCGATGGGATCGGCGGCGCCGAGGCGGCTGCGACACTGGAGTCGCGCGGGGTGCTCGTCGAGACCGTCGCCCAGTTCGCACGGCTTCCCCGGGCCGACGACGCGCTGGCCCTCGGATACGGGGCGGAGACCGCGATCCGGCTCGACCGGGGCCTCCGCACCGTCCTCGAGGTCGTGACCGAGTTCACGAGGACAGGCCGTCCACGACATCGGGGGCGTCGAACGCCCCGCCGATGACGAGAAGCGATACCGCGGCATAGAACAGCGCGGCCACGCCGGCCACCGGCCAGCAGACACGGGATCCCGTCTGCGTGGTGCTCCAGATCGCCAGCGGGAGCGCGACCGCGCAGGCGACGAACGCCGGCGGGCAGTAGACGAGGAACACGGCGCCCCAGCTGTCGAACGCGCTGGCGCCCAGGGCGATGAGGGCGACCACCGCGGCGACCGTGAGCCCGAGCAGGAACCCTTGGGTGATCGCCGAGTATCGACGCAGGCGCGGACCCAGTGCGAAGACGATCACACCGGCGAGCAGTGGAATGAACACGAGGGGATGTGTTGCGGTTCCCGAGAGTCCGGAGAATCCACCCAGCCCTCCATCAGGCCCGAGCAGGAGCAGCAGACCGGCCATGGTCGCGGTGAGCACCCCGAGCCAGGTGCGCCAGGCCATCCCCCAGCGTGAGCGCCGCATCCACGGATGGTCGAGGCGAATGCCGGGCTCGACCGGGTGCAGGTCCACCATGAGGCCAGGCTAGCAGTACGGTTTCACCCCGCGCAGCCCGGGCACGCCGCGCGGATCGCGGTCGCATTCACCGTTGCGCATTTGACAGCATGCTGTCAAAATGAACGCACAAGCCAGAGGAGGCCCCCATGCACCCCGCCAAGATCGCCCTCTACGCGACCGACACCATGGCCGACTGGGAGTACGCGTACCTGACCACGCAGCTCTCCGACGCCGAACAGGTGAAACCGGGCCGGTTCTCGCTCGTCATCGTCGGCGACGGCCTCACCCCCGTCACCTCGATGGGCGGCCTGCCGATCGCGCCGTCCGTCGACCTGGACGACATCGTCGACGACGAATCCCTCGCCGCGCTCGTGATCCCCGGCAGCGACCGCTACGAGTCCGGCCACGAGCGGCTCGCCGAGACCACGCGCGCGCTGCTCGACCGGGAGGTGCCGGTCGCGGCGATCTGCGGCGCCACCTTCCTGCTCGCCCGCACCGGCCTGCTCGACGAACGCGATCACACCTCCAACGCCGCCGAGTACCTGCAGATGACGGGTTACGCCGGCGGCGAGCGCTACCGGGACGCGCCCGTCGTCACCGACGGCGGTATCACCACCGCGAGCGGGATCCGCCCCGTCCCGTTCACCGCGGAGGTGATGCGGCGCGTCGGCCTGTTCCCCGACGACGTGATCGACGCGTGGGAGCAGCTCAACCTGACGGCCGATCCGCGGTACTTCCAGGCCTGGATGGAGGCCGCCGATGCCTGGCAGAAGTCCTGAGGGCGACGCGCTCACCGCGCTCGTCCTACCGGCGTTCGAACTGAACGGCGAGTTCCTGAGCGCGGCCGCGATGATCAGCGCACCGCATCAGCTCACCCCGGCGCAGTGGCAGGTGCTCGGCGCCGTGCTCGAGGAACCGATCCCGGTCGCCGAGATCGCGCGCCGGATCGGCCTCGGCCTCACGCGGCAGAGCGTCCAGCGCGTCGCCAACGACGTGGTGGAGGCCGGCTGGGCGGAGTGGCTCGACAACCCGCAGCACCAGCGCGCCAAGCTGCTGGAACCGACTTCCTCTGGCCGCTCGGCGGTCGCCGCGATGGCGGCCGAGCAGCACGCGTGGGCGGACCACGTCGGCGCCGCGGTCGGCCGCTCCGAGCTGGCCGAGCTGAGCCGCCTGATCCCGCGGGTGATCGCCGCGTCGCGGGAGTACCGCGAGTCCCGCGATTCGGTGTCCGACAGGCACCATGCCTGACGGCGCGGGGCCCGGGCGCGCCGGGAGCCGTTCGCGCCGTGCGTTCGGCGCGCACCGTGCGTTCGGCGCGCTCCGCGTCGCGACCCTGGTCTGGATCGTCGGCGTGACGCTCGCGATCCTGATCGCGTTCCCCGGCCTCCCCGGGACCGTGCCCGTGCATTTCGGGTTGTCGGGTACGGCCGACGATTGCGGGCCGCGGGCGACGGTGTTCGCACCGCTCGCGATCCTCGTGGTGCTCGGCTGCGCGCTGTTCTGGGCTTCGGGAGACCCGAAGCGGGTCCTGAAGCCGGACGAGCGGTCTCCCGAGCGCGCCGAGCGGCGGGCGCGGGTCGCCTGCCAGACGCTCGTTCTGACGAACGCGGGGGTCGCGGTGCTCCTCGGCGGTCTGCTGCTCTCGATGACGTTCGGCTGGACCGCGGCGCCGCTGCTCCTGGCCGGAGCATCCCTGCTCCTCATCGCGGTCGGATCCGGCATCTGGCGCACCCTGCGCGCCTCCATGCCCCATCGAACGGACTCAAATTGACCATTCACGGCACCGAAAGGTCAATTTGAGTCCGTTCGATGTCGGGGGGGGAACTACCATGACGCCATGGCAGAGAAGATCGACTTCAAGCGCACCCTCGCGTCCTACCGCGTCCCGCGCGGCCGGTTCGAGATCGTCGACGTCCCCGAGCGCTGGTACCTCATGATCGACGGCCACGGCGACCCGAATTCCGAGGTCGCCGCCGATGCGATCGCCGCTCTCTATCCTGTGGCCTACGCGATGAAGTTCGCGAGCGCGCGCGAACTCGACCGCGACTACGTCGTACCGCCGCTCGAGGCGCTCTGGTGGGCGGACGACATGGATTCCTTCACTTCGGCCCGCGACAAGTCGCGGTGGGACTGGACCATGATGCTGCTGATACCCGACTGGATCGACGAACAGCGATTCGTCGCGGCGGTCTCAGCGGCGAGCGCCAAGAAGGACGCGGCCGCCCGCATCGGCGACGTCCGGCGCGAGTCCCTCACCGAGGGCCGCTGCGTGCAAACCCTGCACATCGGCTCCTACGACGAGGAGACCGACACGCTCGCAGAGCTGCACGAGCGGTTCATCCCCGGGCAGGGGCTCCGCATGACGGGCCGGCATCATGAGGTCTACCTCGGGGATCCGCGCCGCACGGCCCCCGAGAAGCTGCGCACGATCCTGCGTCAGCCGGTGGCGGACGCCGGCACGGCCTGACGCCGGTAGCGGGTCAGCCCCGACCGGACCTCGCGCGCGCTCGAGACGTCCTCGAGCCCGGCGGCTTCGAGCAGCCGCTTCGTCCGGCGCGGCAGCTCGGGCAGGTTCGGTGCGACCTCCGGCGGCTGCTTCGCGACTCCGACGATGAGGGATCGCTGTTCTCCGCGCGCGCTGAGCTCGATCCGCGCATACTCGGATCCCCGCCGCCAGAGGAGTTCGTCGAGCTGCGCATAGCCGCACTCGAACACGTCGTCTCCGACCTCGAGTCGCAGGCGCCGGTCTCCGAAGAGGATCGAGCAGCGGCGGCTGCGGGCGCGGAACATCGCACTGATGATCGCGTAGAGCGGCAGCCCGATCACCAGCGCGAACGCGATGATCACCACCATCGGGCCCACGTTCATGACCGCCGGGAATGCGAGCATGAGTCCCGCTCCCAGCAGGCTCGCCACGATGACCGTGCCGACGATCACGCCGGTGAGCGCGCCGAACCGCATCGGCGCAGCGGAGAACCGCACGATCGCGCCGTCGCTCTCGGCGGCCTCCCACTCGGGCAGGCGGCGCTCGACCGGCTTGCTGCCGACTTTGACGAGCGCCGTGACCGTGTGGAGCAGTGCGAGCGCCAACCAGGCGACGGTGACGAGCCCGGCCATCTGGAGCGCGAAGAACACGCCCCAGCCCGAATCCGGCAGGATCCCGGTCTGCGCGAGCGGCTTCGTCCAGAGGAACATCGCCCAGATCGTGAGCGCGATCGCGGCGGTCGCGCCGACGTGGAGCATGATCCGGATACGGAACGGCTCGACCCGGTTCAGCCCGTCGAGGATCGCGTTGCCCGCGAACCATCCGCCGAGCAGGGTGAGCAGGAACGGCACGATCCAGTCATCGCTGAGCCCGAAGCTCCCGGTCGCGAAGAGCACGGATGCCGCGGCGATGAGCAGGGCCGCCCAGACGACCGGTTTCCCGAAGATCCTGCGCACCGCTCAGCCCGCTCCACCGTGTTCGCCCATGGTCCGCAAGTCTATTCCGCGATTCGAGTCCGGGTTCTCGAACCGAAGCCCGAGACCCGCGACCCCACCGGCCGCCGGATGGTAGCGAGCGAGGAGACGGCGCGCGTCCCGCCGCTCACTCTGCCGCGGCGATGATCTCGCGGGTGCGCAGCACCGTCGCGAATTCGCCGTGCAGGTTCGTCGCGGTCGTCTCCGACAGCGCGGCCGCGTCGATCAGGTTCCCGTCCGGCGAGCGGCGGTCGAAGGTGTGCGTGGCGTCGATCGCGAAGACCGTGTCGTAGCCGAGGTTGCCGGCCATGCGCGCGGTGGTCTCGCAGCAGTGGTTCGTCGTGATCCCGCAGATCACGAGCTGCGAGATGCGCTCCTGGCGCAGCCAGGCGTCGAGATCGGGGGTTCCATAGAAACTGGAGTTGACCTGCTTCCGCACCAGCAGGTCGGGATCGCCGGTGACGCAGTCCTTGAAGTCGTGGCCGGGCTGACCCGGGCGCAGCGGGGAATCGGGGTTCGCGGAGTCGTGCTGCACGAACACGAGCGGCCACTCCTGCGCCCGCCAGTGCTCGATGAGCGCGGCGATGTTCGCCTCGCACGCGGGGTTGTCGCGTCTCCCCCAGAACGCGTCGTCGTCGAAACCGCGCTGCACGTCGATCACGATGAGGGCGGGTCGTTCCGCGGGGCTCCAGGGCATGCCTGCACGATAGCGCAGCTCCGAGCCGGCGCACGACGATCTCCTCCCGGATCCCGCTCGCACGGCGCGTGCGCTACGGCGCGAAGAGCAGCTGCTCCACCAGAGGGTGAGTGTCGGGAGTCCGGTCGGCCAGCGAACCGAGCAGTTCCCCCAGGTTCGCCGCGACGACCGTTGATTCCTCGAACTCGGGCTCCGACCCGTGGACGATCGCACCGTCGGAGCGCTCCGCCAGATAGGCGTAGTGGTCGCGCACGCTGAGCAGGACCGGGCGGTGCGCTCTCCAGTACTCGGAGATCTCGGCCGCTTCTCGGGCGGTGCCGGCGGCCTCCAGGCTGAGCGTTTCGAAGGCGTTCCAGGCGAACCCGTCCTCCGGCTGCGCCGCATAGTCGTTACGGCTCAGGAACCAGACCGCGTCATCCGAACTCGAGAGGGCGGAGAACGAGGACGCCCAGGCGGTCAGCGCTTCCGAGGCACCCGCGAGCGCGCTCGGCAACTCGGTTCCGGGCGGCGGCGGATCGACCGACCACCCCGCTCGTTCGAGCCTCGCGATCGCGTCGACGGCAGCATTCCCCATGGCATCAGGATAGAGCGGGTGGTGAATCGGGTCGGCTCCACCTCCGTCTCCGCAGCGCACCGAGCGACACGGAATGCATCAGCGCGCCCGAGCGAGCGAGCTACACCCGCTTCCGCTGGCACCGCGGACAGAAGTGCGATCCGCGATTCATGAACGCCATGCGCGTGATCGGGCCGCCGCAGCGCGGGCACGCCTCCCCCGTGCGGCCGTAGGCGTTGAGGGAGTGGGCGAAGTACCCCGCCTGCCCGTTCACGTTGACGTATTGCGCGTCGAAGCTCGTGCCGCCCTCCGCGAGGGCCTTCGCGAACACCTCGCGCACGTGCGCGAGCAGCTCGGCCGCCTTGGCCGCGCCGATGCGCGTGCCCGCGGTCTCGGGGTGGATCCGCGCGCGCCACAGCGCCTCGTCGGCGTAGATGTTGCCGACGCCGCTGATGAGCGCCTGGTCGAGCAGTTGGCGCTTCACCGCGACCGGGCGGGCGCGCAGTCGCGCGATGAACAGCGCGTCGTCGAAGGCCGGATCGAGCGGGTCGCGCGCGATGTGCGCCGCCTGCCCCGGGATCAGCGGCTCCGCCGCACCGCGACCGGCGGCGAAACCGTCGTCGGTCGCCACGAGCCCGTCGATGGCGAGGGATCCGAACAGTCGCTGGTCGGAGAAGTCGAGGCGCAGCTCACCGTGCTCGGGGTGCTCGATCCAGAGCCGCACGCGCACGTGCGCGTCGTCCGGGGCGTCGTGAGCGCGCAGCAGCATCTGTCCGCTCATGCCGAGATGGGCGAGCAGCGCGACCGGAGAGCCGCCGGCGATCGGAACCCACAGGAATTTGCCGCGCCGGGCCGGCGCGGCGAACGAGGCGCCGACGATGCGGCGTTCGAAGTCCGCGGCGCGCGCCGACGTCGCGGCGGCGTCGAGGCTCACGCCCACTCCGCCGACCCCGGCTTCGACCGAGAGCGGCACGTGGCGCTTCAGCGCCCGCGCATCGCGCACCTCGGCGGCGACGACGCTCGCGCCGTTCAACGCGGGCGCGAGGCCCGCGCGAACGACCTCGACTTCGGGAAGCTCGGGCATCGAGAACGCCTCGGCTACTTGCTCTTGCGCAGCTGCGCGACGGCGTCGCGGGCGGCCGCGAGCTCGGCGGCCTTCTTGCTGGTGCCCCGGCCGGTGCCGACGGCACCCGCGAGCTCGACGCGCGCGGTGAAGCGGCGATCGTGGTCGGGTCCCTCGCCGGTGACGTCATACGCGGGATGCGGCAGGCCGCGGGCGGCCGCCTCCTCCTGCAGCGAGGTCTTGGGGTCGAGCGCGACCGTGAAACGGTCGGGATCCTCGAGCAGCGGCGCGACGAGCTGGCGCACGAACTGCGCGGCCGTCTCGGGATCGGTCGACAGATATACGGCCCCGATGGTCGCCTCGACGGTGTCGGCGAGGATCGAGTCCTTATCGCGACCGCCCGTCAGCTCCTCGCCCTTGCCGAGACGCAGCTCGGCGCCGAGGCCGAGACCGCGGGCGACCTCGGCGAGCGCGACCGTCGACACGAGCGCGGCGCGCCGCTTGGCGAGCTCACCCTCCGACAGGTCGGGGTAGTCGCGGTACAGCTTGACCGTGACCGCCTGGCCGAGAATCGAGTCGCCGAGGAACTCGAGACGCTCGTTGTGCGGCGCGCCCCCGTGCTCGTATGCCCAGGAGCGGTGCGTCAGCGCGAGCTGCAGCAGCTCGGGATCGATCGCGACGCCGAACGATGAAAGAAAGCCGCCGGGCTCCCCCGAAGGGGATCCCGGCGGCATCTCAGGTGCCTGCACCTTAAACGTCGGCGACCTTGCGGCCCTTGTACTCGAGGAACAGGGGGGTGCCCTGCGAATCCTCGACCACGCGAGCGCGGTGCGGGAGGCTGTAGACGGTCTTACCGTTCTCGACGGTCTTGACCAGCTTCGGGGCCTCGGCCTTCCACGCCGAACGGCGGTGACGGGTGTTCGAACGCGACAACTTCCGCTTGGGAACAGCCATGATGTTCTCTCCTACTTGCTATCCGGCGCGGGCTGTTCGCCCTCGCCACGGTCTGGGTCGGCCACAAAATCGGCCAGCATCGCCCAACGCGGATCAACATCCACGCTGGACACGGCTGCAGCTCCGGCCTCGCGCAGCTCACCGGACTCGGGATCGAGCCCCGGGCAGTCCGGGCGACACACAGGCTGGAACGGTAGTGCGAGCACTACCGCGTCTCGGAGCGGAGGTTCAAGATCCACGTGATCACCGTGAACCTCATACTCGTCGGCCTCCGAAGGAGTATACGCGAAAAGCTCTTGAAAATCGACTTCGAACGGTTCGGCGAACTGCGTGAGGCAGCGACCGCACTCTGCATGCATGGTCGTGCGGGCGGTTGCGGAGACGAGGATGCCCTCGTGGACCGATTCCAGACGCACCGCGAGGTCGAGCTGCTCGCCCGCCGGAATGCGGGCCAGGGCCTCGCCGAGCTGGTCGGGGACCTCGAGGGTGCGCTCCCGCTCCCGCATCTCGCCGGGGCGATTGATGAGGTCGCGGATGTTCTCCTGATAGACGCGGGGGTGATTCACCGATCCAGGGTACCGGATCAGGCTGGGCGCGTCTTCTCGAGGTAGCGGCCGACGGCGGGAGGCACGTAGGACGCGACGTCGCCGCCGAGCGCGGCGACCTGGCGCACGAGCGAGCTCGACACGTGGGCGTGACCGGGATCCGGCAGCAGGAACACGGTCTCGACGTTCGCGAGACTGCGGTTCATCAGCACCATCGGGGTCTCGTAGGCCACGTCGATCTGCGAGCGGATTCCCTTCACGAGGACCGACGCCCCTACCTCGACGCAGTAGTCGACCAGCAGGCCGACCGACCACGAGGCGACGACCACGTTGCTCGGGATCGTCTCGTCCTCGTCGATGGAGCGCTGCAGCAGGTTGACCCGCTCGGCGATGGGGAGCATGGCGTGCTTGTCGGGGTTGTGCACGACGAGCACGTGGACCTGGTCGAAGATCGCGGCGGCCCGGCGGATCACGTCGAGGTGTCCGAGGGTCACCGGATCGAAGGAACCGGGAACGACGGCGATTCTGGTCATGCGGCCAGCCTAGAGGCTCCGATATCGACGCCACGGCATTTTGCGGCTTCGCGCAGAATTCGTTCAGCGGTTCCGGATCGAGATGCACGATTGCTCGCAGATCCTGCGACGCGACGGCGTGTCGCGCCCGTCCGGAGCACGCCGACGGACCAGCCCCGGCCCGTCAGGACTTCGCGAGGTTGTCGAGGTGGTCCTGATCCCCCGCGATGAGCGCGGCGAGCAGCGGGGCGCCGCGGAGCTCGGGATCCGCGTCGAGCAGCGCGGCGGCGACGTCGCGCGCGTGCGCGATCAGTTCGCCGTGCTCGACCACGCGCAGGAGGCGCAGCGTCGAGCGTCCGCCCGACTGCTCGGTTCCGAGGATGTCGCCCTCGCGCCGCAGTTCGAGGTCGACCTCGGCGAGCACGAAGCCGTCGCGGGTGCCCGCGACCGCGTCGAGGCGCTCGCGCGCCACCGTGCCGTCGGCCGCGGTGGTGAGCAGCAGGCAGAGCCCCGGATGCTCGCCCCGGCCGACGCGGCCGCGCAACTGGTGCAGCTGCGAGATGCCGAAGCGGTCGGCGTCGCGCACGACCATCATCGACGCGTTCGGCACGTTGACCCCGACCTCGATGACGGTGGTGGCGACGAGGAGCTGGATCTCGCCGGCGGAGAAGGCGCGCATGACGGCGTCCTTCTCGTCGGGTTTCATCGCGCCGGTGAGGCCCGCGGTCGTGATCCCGGCGAAGTCGGCGCGCGCCCGGAGCTCCGCCAGCGTGTCCTCGACGTTGGAGATCTGCGGCGCGGCTCCCCCGCCGCCGGCCTCCGGCTCGACCGGCCCCGGATCCTCGACGCCCTCCTCCTTCGCGCCCGCAGCGATCGCGGGGCACACGACGTAGACCTGCCGCCCCGCCGCGACCTCCTCGAGGGACCGGAGCCAGGCGCGGTCGGCCCACTTCGGCCGCTCGAACACGGGGACCACGAAGGTCTCGATGCCCTGACGCCCGGCGGGGAGATCGCGGATCGCGGTCACCTCGAGGTCGCCGAAGGCCGTGAGCGCCACGGTGCGCGGGATCGGGGTCGCGGTCATGGCGAGCACGTGCGGCTCGTCGCCCTTGCGGCGGAGCGTCTCGCGCTGCTCGACCCCGAAGCGGTGCTGCTCGTCGATGACGACGAGGCCGAGATCCGCGAAGGTCACGTTCTCGCTGAGCAGCGCGTGCGTGCCGACGACGATGCGCGCGGAGCCCGCGGCCGTCGACAGCAGCGCGCGCTTGCGCTCGGCGGTCGGCATCTTGCTGGTCAGCAGGACGGGGTTCAGCAGCGGCGCCAGTTCGGGGCCCAATGATTCGACGATCGACCGCAGGTGCTGCGCGGCGAGCACCTCGGTCGGCGCGAGCAGGGCGCTCTGCCCGCCGCCCTCGGCGACCTGCAGCATGGCTCGCAGCGCGACCAGGGTCTTGCCCGAGCCCACCTCGCCCTGCAGCAGGCGGTGCATGGGATGCGGCTGCGAGAGCTCCTCGGTGATCGTGGATCCGGCCGCCCGCTGCCCTGCCGTCAGCTCGAACGGCAGCGCCGCGTCGAAGCGGTCGAGCAGCCCGCCGGCTTTCGGTGGACGCGGGGCGCTCGGAGCGATACCTGCGCGGCGCCTGCGATCGAGCAGCGCCAGTTGGAGTTCGAACGCTTCGCGGAACCGCAGGCTCTGCTGCGCCCGCTGCCAGTCGTTGGTGCGCTGCGGTCGGTGCACGAGCACGAACGCCTCGCGCAGGTCCAGGATCCCCTCGGCGTCGCGGATCGACCGCGGCACCGGATCCTCGAGGGGACCGAGCGCGTCGAGCGCGAGACCCACCGCTCGCTGGATGGTCCAGCTGGGCAGCTGCCCGGTCGCGGGGTAGATGGGGATCGGCGTCTCGGACCAGGCCTTCGCCGCCGCCTCGTCGAGTTCGGCGCCGTTCGTCACCGCGTCGTCGTCGAGCAGCTCGTAGTCGGGATGCTGCAGCTGCAGCTGGCCGCGGTACTCGCTGACCTTGCCCGCGAAGATGGCGCGCTTGCCCGGCAGCAGCTCGTTCGCCCGCCAGGCCTGGTTGAAGAAGGTGAGTGAGAGGAAGCCGGTGCCGTCGGTGATGCGCACCTCGAGCAGCTTGCCGTTGCGGCGTTGCATGCTGCGCTCGCGCACGTCGAGCACCTGCGCGACGACGGTGATCTGCTCGCCCACCGGCAGACCGGTGAGCGCGGTGAGCTCGCCCCGACGGGAGTACCGCCGCGGCACGTGCAGCAGCAGCTCGCCCACCGTGCGCATCTCGAACGCGCGCTGGAGGGCCTGGGCCGTGCGGCCGCCCACGACTCCCTCGAGTCGGGTCTCCAGGCTCGTGTCGTTCACGTCTCCAGGCTATCGGGCACCTCCGACACCGGAGTCGATCTTGATCCGTCCCCCGGGGGCTCCCTGCCTTCCCTGCCTTCCTGCTCTCCCCGCCTCACCGCCTCGGAGATCCGCACTGATTCGGACGTGTCGAGCAGGAGCGATCCGAATCCGTGCAGATATCCGAATGCATGACGGGGAACCGCCCGGGAAGCGATCGAGCCCGACCGGGTACGCTCATCCGGTGACCAGAATCATTGCGGGCAGTGCGGGATCGCTGCGACTCGAAGTCCCCAAGGCGGGCACGCGCCCGACGAGCGACCGGGTGCGCGAGGCGATCTTCTCGGCGCTCGACTCCTGGGGACTCATCGAGGGCGCGCGCGTGCTCGACCTCTACGCGGGATCCGGCGCGCTCGGCCTCGAGGCCATCAGCCGCGGCGCGGCTCGCGCGACCCTGGTCGAGAAGCATCCGCAGGCGGCGCAGGTCGCGGGCCGCAACGCCCGCACCGTGCTCGGCGCATTCCGCACGGCGAGCGCCTCCCCAGAGGTCGACGTCGCGCGGCAGTCGGTGCAGCACTTCCTCGACGAGCAGGCGCCCGTCGCCGCCTGGGACGCGATCCTGCTCGATCCCCCCTACGACCTGGGCGAGGAAGAGCTCGCGGCGAACATCGCGGCGCTCCCGCCCCTGCTGGATCCCGACGGCGTGGTGCTCGTCGAGCGGTCGAGCCGCAGCCCTGAACCGAGCTGGCCCGAGGGCCTCGTCCGGATCCGCGAGAAGCGCTACGGCGAGACCGTGCTGTGGTGGTCGGAGCTCGCCGCGCGCTGAGCCCGCGCTGCCGCAACGCCCCGGAAACGACGAACGGGCGCCGGAACCCGGAGGTTCCGACGCCCGCTGCGCTCCCGGGACTTAGCGCGGGATGAGGGTGTACTTGGTCGAGAGGAACTCGTGGATGCCCTCGGCACCGCCCTCGCGTCCGAGACCCGACTGCTTGACGCCGCCGAACGGAGCCGCCGCGTTCGACACGATGCCCGTGTTGAGGCCCATCATGCCGCTCTCGAGCTTCTCGATCATGCGGTGACCGCGCGCGATGTTCTCGGTGAACACGTAGCTCACGAGACCGTACTCGGTGTTGTTGGCGATCTCGACGGCCTCGTCCTCGGTCGAGAAGCGGATGATGCCGAGCACCGGTCCGAAGATCTCCTCGCGCATGATCGCGGCCTGGGGGCTGAGCTTGTCGATGACCGTGGGCTGGAAGAAGTTGCCCGGGCCGTCGATGATCTCGCCGCCGGTGACGACGGTGGCGCCGTTCTCGACCGCGTCGGCGACGAGTCGAGCGGAGTTGGCCACGGCCTTGTCGTCGATGAGGGCGCCGATCTGCACGTCCTCTTCGGCGCCGCGGCCGATCTTGAACGCCGCGACCTTCTCGGCGACCTTCTTCGCGAACTCGTCGGCGACCGACTCGTGCACGATGATGCGGTTGGCGGCCGTGCAGGCCTGGCCGATGTTGCGGAACTTCGCGAGCATCGCGCCTTCGACGGCCTTATCGAGATCGGCGTCCTCGAAGACGACGAACGGGGCGTTGCCGCCGAGCTCCATCGAGGTGCGGAGCACGTTCTGCGCAGCGGCCTCGAGCAGCTTGACGCCCACGGGGGTCGAGCCGGTGAAGCTGAGCTTGCGCAGGCGGGTGTCGCTGAGCAGCGCGCTGGACTGGGCGCTGGCCTTCGACGTGGGGACCACGTTGACGACGCCCGCGGGCAGGCCGACCTCTTCGAGCAGCTGCACGAAGAAGATGGTGGTCAGCGGGGTGAGCGCCGCGGGCTTGATGACCACGGTGCAGCCGGCCGCGAGCGCGGGGGCGATCTTGCGGGTCGCCATCGCGAGGGGGAAGTTCCACGGGGTGATGAAGTAGCACGGGCCGACGGGCAGGTGCGAGACCATCATGGTGCCGGTGCCCTCGGGGTTCTGACGGTAGTCGCCGTGCACGCGCACTGCTTCCTCCGAGAACCAGCGGAGGAACTCGCCGCCGTAGTTGACCTCGCCGCGGGCCTCGCTGATGGGCTTGCCCATCTCGATGCTCATGAGGAGCGCGAACTCCTCCTTGCGCTCCATGAGGAGGTCGAAGGCGCGGCGCAGGATGTTGGAGCGCTCGCGGGTGGGGGTCGCGGCCCAGGCGTCCTGAGCGGCGACGGCGGCGTCGAGCGCGCGCACGGCGTCCTCGACGCTGGCGTCGGCGATCGACTTGATGACCTCGCCGGTGGCGGGATCCTTGACGTCGAAGGTCGCGTTCGACGAGGAGGGCTGCCAGGTGCCGGCGATGCCGAGGCCCGACTGGACGCGGTCGAGCAGGTCCTGCTCGTTCTGCTTCAGTGCCATGAGGGGTGTCCTTTCGGTGTTCTGAACTGCGGGTCGAGCGGGCGGTGCGGATCCGGGATCGGTGTTCGAGCCCGGATCCGCGCCGCCCGCTCGGTGCGCGTCGTTAGTTGGCGGCCAGCGCGTCGGCGACGATCTGGAGGCCCTCGCGGAGCAGCTCGTCGGAGATCGACAGCGGCGGGAGGAAGCGGATCACGTTGCCGTAGGTGCCGCAGGTGAGGAGGATGACGCCCTGCTCGCCCGCGTACTTGGCGATCGCGCCGGTGAGCGCGGCGGCCGGGGTCTTCGAGCCCGACTCGACGAGCTCGATGGCCTGCATGGCGCCGCGGCCGCGGATGTCGCCGATGCGGTCGTCGGACTTCGCGAGCTCGGTGAAGAACTCCTCGATGATCGCGCCGATCTCGCGGGCGCGCTCGACGAGGTTCTCCTCCTGGTAGGTCTCGATCGTGGCGAGCGCCGCGGCGACCGCGGTCGGGTTGCCGGTGTAGGTGCCGCCGAGGCCGCCCGCGTGCGCCGAGTTCATGATGTCGGTGCGACCGGTGACCGCCGAGAGCGGCATACCGCCGGCGATGCCCTTCGCGGTGGTGACGAGGTCGGGGATGACGCCCTCGTGGTCGGCGGCGAACATGTCGCCGGTGCGCGCGAAGCCGGTCTGCACCTCGTCGAGGATGAAGACGACGCCGTTGGCGGTCGCCCACTCCTGGATCGCGGGGAGGAAGCCCTCGGCGGGGGCGATGAAGCCGCCCTCGCCCTGGATGGGCTCGATGATGACGGCGGCGGTGTTGGCCGCGCCGACCTGCTTCTCGATCTGGAGGATCGCCTGGGCGGCTGCCTCGGCGCCGGTCAGACCGTCGCGGTAGGGGTACGACGCGGGGGCGCGGTAGACCTCGGGGGCGAACGGGCCGAAGCCGTCCTTGTAGGGCATGTTCTTCGCGGTCATGCCCATGGTGAGGTTGGTGCGGCCGTGGTACGCGTGGTCGAACACGACGACCGCGTTGCGCTTGGTGAAGTGGCGAGCGATCTTGATCGCGTTCTCGACGGCCTCGGCGCCCGAGTTGAACAGCGCCGAACGCTTGTCGTGATCGCCGGGGGTCAGCTCGTTGAGCTTCTCGGCGACCTCGACGTAGCCGTCGTAGGGGGTCACGGTGAAGCAGGTGTGGGTGAAGCGCTCGACCTGCGCCTTGACGGCCTCGACGACCTTGGGGGCCGAGTTGCCGACACCGGTCACGGCGATGCCCGAGCCGAGGTCGATCAGCGAGTTGCCGTCGACGTCGACGAGCACGCCGCCGCCCGCGGCGACGGTGAAGACGGGGAGCGCGACGCCGACGCCCGAGGCCACGGCCGCGTTCTTGCGAGCGAGCAGCTCCTGCGACTTCGGACCGGGGATCGCGGTCACGAGCTTGCGCTCCTGCGGGAGCGAGGGTCCGCCGATGATGGTGGCGTCGGTCATTGAGTTCCTCCTTGACTCAGTTGGCGTCGCGACGGATCGTCGCGCGTACTGCAGTCAGCTTAGGACCGGCGACTACGCCACTGGCGTGCCAGAATGGTGAACAGGGCGAGAATCTTTCGCCACTCTGTCGAGACTCGCCGGACGCCAGGAGGAACCCGTGCCGATCCCCGCATCCGCGGTCGCCCAGACGGTCCACGCGACCATCGAACTGGGCGAACTGCTGCGCCAGTATCAGCTCGGTCTCGTGCTCATCGCCGGTACCGCCGACGACGCCGGGGAACGCCCCGTGCAGTGGGTCCACGGCAGCGACCTCGCAGACCCTTCCCCCTTCCTCACGCCGAGGACCGTGCTGCTCACCACCGGGGCGCAATTCCCGGCGCCCCCGACGCAGGCGCAGGCCGACGACTACGTCGACCGCCTCATCGCGGCCGGTGCGACCGCGCTCGGCGTCGCGGCCGGCGTGGTCTGGGAGCGGACGCCCGCGACGCTCGTCGCGGCCTGCGATCGGCGCGGCTTCCCGCTGATCCGCGTCCCCTACGACACCCCGTTCATCGCGATCGTGCAGACCGCGGCCCAGCTGCTCGAGGCGCAGGCCCGCGCCCGCGACGTCTGGGCGCTGGACTCGCAGCGGGCGGTCTCGACCGCAGCCCTCCAGGAGGACGGGCTCGCGGCTGCGATCCGCGAGGCTGCGAGCCGTCTCGGCCGCGGCGTCGCGCTCACCGACCGCTCCGGGCGGATCATCGAGGCGGCGCCCGCTTCGGCCCGCACCCGATTGAGCGCCGAGTGGATCCGGTCCGAGGCGCGCGAGCTCGTGGAGCGTGGAATCCGATCCGGGCGTTCCCGCGACCGGGACGGCGTCGGCGTGCAGCTGCAGACCCTCGGGCGCGCGCAGCGCCTCATGGGCGTGCTGCTGGTCGAGGGTTCCGGCGTGCCCGACACCGCGGAACGCACACTCATCGGGCTCGTGGCCGCGCTCGCGACGGTGCAGCTCGAGCATCGCATCGGCGTCGACGCCGCCGAGACCGCGCTGCGCGGCTCCGTCGTGCGCCTGCTGCTCGCGGGCCGCGGCGAGCTCGCCGCCGAGATCTCGACGGGGATCCTGCCCCGGCTCCCGCGCGGTCAGATCGCGGTGATCCTCACCGACTCGTTCGAGCGGTCCTCGGTGCCCGCCGGCACTCCGATCGACGATCTGAGATCGATCGCCGCCGGACGCGCGGGCGTGCTGACGGCTCCGCACGGCGGCGGCGCGATCGTGATCTGCGAGGCCGCCGAGCTCTCGCCCGTGCTGCGCGTCGTGCGTGAGCACGGCATCGCATCGGGCGTCTCCGAACGCGGCGCGATGGCCGACCTCGACCGCCTCATCGAGCAGGCGGACCAGGCGCTCGAGCGCGCGCGGGTCGCCGACGACGGCCAGACCGTCGAGTACCGCCCGTCGATGCAGGCAGGGGTGCTGCGACTGCTCGACGCCGACCCCGAAGCCCGGCGTGCGGCGGAAGGGCTGCTCGCGCCCGTGCGGCAGCACGACGCCAAGCACGGCGACTCCATCGGTTCGAGCCTGCGGGTGTGGCTCGCCCACCACGGCCAGACGAGCCCCGCCGCCGCCGCGCTCGGCGTGCACCGCCACACGCTGCGCGCGCGAATCCAGACCGCCGAGAGCCTGCTGCAGCGCAGCCTCGACGACCCGGACACCCGAGCCGAGCTCTGGGCCGCCCTGCGCGTGGCCGGTGACGGCTGAGGCCGCGCCGCTCAGGCTGAACGGAAGACGAGCGTGACGCTCGCCGACACCTCCAGCTGCCCCTCCGTCACGACGACCGCGGGCGCCGCCGCACGGGCGAAGCGCGCATCGGCGAAGGCCGCTCCCCCGCTGCCGCCCGCGGATCCCGGCTCGCGCACCTCGAGCACCGCGCCCAGCGTCGTTCCGATCGCCGCCGCATAGTCCTCCGCGCGGGCCCGCGCATCGGCGACGGCCTCGCCGCGCAGCTCGCTCTCGACACTGCGGCGGACCTCGTCGCTCAGCCGCCACTCGACGCTCGGGTCGACCCCGGTCGTCGCGAGCTCCGCGGTGAGTTCGCCCACGAGGTCGAGGCGGAGCAGCAGCGCCCGCACGTTCGCGCCGGCGTAGTGCTCGGTGCGTCGCGACCCGTCCTGCTCCCACGAGCTGCTGGAGGTCGTGAGCGGATCCGCCTCGAAGCGCTCCGCGTCCCCGACTTCGACGAGCGCCTCGGCACGACGCACGAGCGCGGCGTGCAGTTCGGCCGCACGCCGAACGGCGTCCTCGCGGTTCGCGTCGGTCACCGAGACGCGCAGGTGCAGCGTCGCCCGGTCGGCCGCGAGCGTGCGATCCGCGGTCCCGGTGGTGATGATCTCGGTGGTCGTCGGCTCGATGGTCATGGCGCCTCCCGCGAAGATTCGCGCCCGCCGGCGGCGGGCCGCCCGTCCATTGTGCCGCAGTCGGCTCCGCACGAGCCGGCCTAGCGCTAGCCGTCCCCGGGCCAGCGGACCAGGTAGGGATCCCAGCCGCGCGGTTCGTGCGGGCGTCCACCGACCAGCAGTGCCGCCGAACGCGGACGCACCCGACCGATCGCCGAGAACCCGGCCGGCAAACGCACGAGCGCCGGGAACACCGTCAGCAGGCCGTGGTCCTCGCCGCCGCTGAGCATCGCGTCGAGCGGGATCCGTTCGTCGTCCCGCTCCCCGAACGCGGACTCGAGCCGGCGCGGATCCAGGTCGATCGTGACGCCGCTCGCCTCCCCCAGGCGGGCCGCGTCGAGCGCGAGCCCGTCCGAGACGTCCATCATCGCCGTCGCACCGCGCTTCGCGGCCTCGATTCCGAGCCCGATCGGCGGCGACGGCGCCAACTGCGCGGCGAGCGCTTCGGGATGCTCGGCCCACAGCTCGCCCAGCGTGCGGCCGTGCGCCTCGCCCCGGGTGGTCGCGGCCCGGTCGAAGAGCAGGGAGAGCCCGAGACCCGCGAGCCCCAGGTCGCCCGCGTACGCCACCACGTCGCCCGCGTGCGCGCCCGAACGCAGCACCGGACGGCGGCCGCCGAGATCCCCCAGCGCGGTGACGGCGGCGGTGAGCACGGGAGCACGGCCCAGGTCCCCGCCGACCACGCCGCAGCCGGGCGCCAACGTGCGGCACGCCGCGTCGAGGCCCTCGGCGAGCCGTTCCAGGTACGCGACGGGCAGGTCGGCCGGGCAGGCGATCGAGACGGTGAGACCGATGGGTCGCGCCCCCATCGCGGCGACGTCCGACAGGTTGGTGGCCGCGAGCTTCCACCCGAGTTCGAACCCGCTGTGCCAGGCGCGCCGGAAGTCCGGCCCCTCGACCATCGTGTCGCTCGTGACCACGATCTCGCCGCGCGGACGCAGCACCGCCGCATCGTCGCCGGGCCCGACCGTCGCGGTCGCAGCCGGAGACAGCCGCGCGAGGATCCGTGCGAGCAGCCCCGATTCGCCGAGCTCCTCGACCGTGGGGCCGGTCTCGGAGCGGTCGGCTGACGGATTCTGCATGGGATCAATCTATCGGGGCGGTCGTCGGGTTCCGCTGTCCGGTCACCCGGCACGCTCAGGCTCGGTCCCCGCGGGGAGGCTACGCTGGACGGGTGCGATCCTTTTCCTTCCCCGCAGGACCTCGGCGCGCGTTCGCGCTTTCGGCAACGGCCGTCGTGGCGGTGGGGTTGAGCTTCGGGCTCACGGGATGCGCGGGCGAGGTGCCGATGGATCCGGCGAAGGACGCGAACAACCCGCGCTGCGCCGACGTGACCGTGCGCCTTCCCGCCACCATCGGCGATTTCGAGAAGCGCACCACCAACGCCCAGTCGACCGGCGCGTGGGGCGATCCCGCCACCGTGCTGCTGCGCTGCGGGATCGAATCGACGGGACCGACCACGCAGGAGTGCGTCGCGGTCGACGGCGTCGACTGGATCATCGATCGGTCGCGCGCTCCCCTCTATCGTTTCGAGGCGTACGGGCGCAGCCCCGGCCTCGAGGTGATCGTCGACTCCAAGAAGGCCTCGGGCACCGAGGCCGTGCAGGAGCTGGGTGCGGTCGCCAAGCTGCTCCCCCAGACCCGCAAGTGCTCCAGCGTCTCCGACACGCTCGACCTGTCGAAGCTGCAGTAGACGCACCCCGAAGATGAGGCGCCAGGATCGCGCTTCGCCCTGCCCTTTGGCCTGGCCCTTCGCACAGGCATTCCCGCTGCCTGGCTGACTCCTGTTCGGCTCCTCTCGCTGCCCGGCTTCGGCCTCGCCGCCTGATTGAGGTCTCTCTACCTGCTTCCTGCCTCACCGCCCGACTTCGACTCTTCTTGCGTTCCGCCCTGTTCACTCAGCCGGATTTGAACGCTCAGCCGGTTCCTCGGTGCGAATTCGTCCGGCTGAGTGTTCAAATCCGGCTGAGTGCGCAGGGCGGAGCCTCTCAACAGCAGCTCTCCGGCGCCGATCCCGACTCCGGCGCCGCCCCCTCCACCGCTATCGTGCAAGATGCTCGCCCCGTGCGATCGCACCGACGATGAGTTGCTGCACGGCCTCCCACTCGCGCATCACCTGGAAGTAGCTCACTCTGATGACCCGATACCCGCGCAGCGCCAACTGCGCGTCATGGGCGATGTCGGCATCCCGCTGTGCACCGGTGTGATGAGCACCGTCGATCTGCACCACGAGCCGGCTCCCGATCAGCAGGTCGACGCGACGCCCGTGCACCCAGCTCTGCTCGTGGATCGGCACACCCAGCCAGCGCAGTCGGTGTTTGACCTTGGTCTCGAGTCCCGAATCGGAGAAGGGCGTACACGCCTCGAGAACGCTTCGGGCGCGACCGTTGAGCGGTAGCGCAGCCATCGCGGAATGGTCGGTCAAGCCCCGGTTGAGCGCCGATTCCCAGACCACCAGCGCCTCTTCTCGAGGCTGGCAGTGAGCGACCAGGGCGAGCACGTTCTCCACCGAATCTTCGAGAACGAACGCGCGCCTCGGAACGAGCGGCCGGTGCCAGTGCACCACCGGAGACGGACCGCGGATCTTGGCGTTCCGGCGCGGTACCGCCACATGGTGGACCGGATGAGGATCCGTCACCCAGAGTCCCATTCGCTTCGCCTGAGTGACGCAGCTGAGCACGACATGATGCTCGGCGGCGAACAGCAGATCGGTATCCGTCTCGCGGAGCGCGATCCATCCCCGCTGCGGGCGAATGCATCGCCCCGAAGCGAGACGGTCCGCGAGTTCGCGGCGCGAGCAGCCGAGTTCGATCAGGCGACTGATTCGCGCGATTCCGCCGGTGGATCTGAGGAGGTGTTCGAGATGCATCGTCCCAGGCTGCCCGCGGCGCACGATTCATGCCTCGGATCAGTGAGATCTGTGGACGGCTTCCTCGTGTTCCCGCGTTGTGGACGGCGAAAGCTGCTGGCAGGCGCCGAGGCGGCGCGCGCATTCAGCCGGATTTGAACGCTCAGCCGGATCGCGGGAACGAAATCGTCCGGCTGAGTGCTCAAATCCGGCTGAACGCACGGCGGTCGCACAGCCAGAGACGCAGCAACGCCCGGACGCGCGAGCGTCCGGGCGTTGCGTTCTCTCCCGAGGAGCGGGCTCCGCCTACCGGTGCGTCTCGATCGCGAGCTCCACGAGCTCGGTGATGAGGTCCGTATAGCTGAGGCCCGATTCCTCCCACAGCCGGGGATACATCGACACGGGCGTGAAGCCCGGGAGCGTGTTGATCTCGTTCAGCACGGGGCCGTCGGCGGTGAGGAAGAAGTCGATGCGCGAGAGCCCGGCGAGCTGGGCGACCTCGAACGCGCGCACGGCGGCGTCGCGGATCGCCTCGAACTCGGCATCGGTCACCTCTGCGGGCAGCGCGAGCTCGACGCCGGCCGCACCGAGGTACTTCGCCTCGAAGTCGTAGAACTCACGTCCGGTGAAGACGATCTCGCCGATGACGCTGCTGGTGCGCGGGGCCGCACCGCCGCGTCCCTGCAGCACGGCGATCTCGACCTCGCGGCCGACCACGCCGGACTCGATGAGCACCACCGAGTCCTCGGCGAAGGCCAGGTCGAGCGCCGCGGGGATGCCCGCTCGCTCCGACACCTTGCTGACGCCGACCGAGGATCCGGCTCGGGCGGGCTTGACGAACAGGGGGTAGCTGAGGCCATCGTCGAGGCGCTCGGCCAGGTAGGGATCGCGTTCGAGCTCGAACCGGGTCACGGTGCGCCAGGGCGCGACCGCGATGCCCGCGTCGGCGAGCACCGTCTTGGCCACGTGCTTGTCCATGGCCAGCGCAGAACCGAGCACGCCGCTGCCGACGTAGGGCAGGTCGACGAGTTCGAGCATGCCCTGCACGGTGCCGTCCTCGCCGAACGGGCCGTGCATCATCGGGATCACGGCGTCGACGTGACCGAGCGAGCGGAGTCCGCCCTCCTGCTCGATCACCGTGAGACTGCGCGTATCGATCGACGCCGGCCACAGCACCCGGGTGCCGTTGTCGGCGACGGTGGGCAGCGCGCCCGCCTCGAGACGGAACGAGAGCAGCTCCGTCTCGGGGACGAGCACGGTCGCACCGCGCTTCGTGATCCCGACAGGGATCACGTCGAACAGCTCGCGGTCGATCGCGCGCAGCACGCCCGCCGCAGTGACGCAGCTGATCTCGTGCTCGCTCGAACGGCCTCCGAAGAGGAGGACGACGGTACGACGGGCGCTCATGGGCGCTCCCCCTTCACTCGGTCGATGAATCGTTTCCAGGCTCCGCGGCGATCGCCGCCGAGCGACAGTTCGGGCTGCGGCACGCCGTCCTCGGTGGCGAGGTGCGGGCCGAGGTCGCGCGGCGCCATGCGGCCGTCGAGCACCATCTGGACCTGCTCCACGATGGGCATCGAGATCCCGCGCTCGCGCGCGAGTTCGAGCACCGGGCGCACCGAGGTGATGCCCTCGGCAGTCTGCTGCATCTGCTCCTTGGTCTCGGCCTGGCTGTACCCCTGACCGATGAGACGCCCCGCGGTATTGTTACGCGACAGCGGCGACTGGCAGGTGGCGATGAGATCGCCGAGCCCGGCGAGACCGGACATGGTGGTGGGGTCGCCGCCCGAGGCCACCGCGAACTCGGTCATCTCGGCGAGCCCGCGCGTGATGATCGCGGCCTTCGTGTTCTCGCCGTACCCGACACCGTCGACGATTCCGATGGCGAGGGCGATGAGGTTCTTGAGCACCCCGCCGAGCTCGGTCCCGGTGACGTCGGTGTTGACATAGCCGCGGAAGTAGGAGGTCGAGAAGGCCGTGGCGATCTCCTGGGCGACCTCGAGCGAGGCGCAGGAGGCGACCGCACCGGTCGGCTGCTCCTTGGCGATCTCGAGGGCGAGGTTCGGGCCGGAGACGACGGCGATGCGCTCGGGCTCGAGATCGAGCACGTCGGCGATGACCTCGCTCATGCGCATGGTCGTGGTGCGCTCGACGCCCTTGACCAGGCTGACGAGCACGCTGCGCCGCTCGAGGTAGGGCTCCAGGTCCTCGAGGTTCTGGCGCATGGTCTGGCTCGGCACCGCGAGGAACACGAGCGAGGCCCCCGAGAGCGCCTCGGCGAGCGACTCGGTCGCATTGAGCCCCTTGGGCAGGTTGATGCCCGGTAGGTACTGGCTGTTGCGGCGGGCGACCGAGATCTCGTGCACGACCTCGGGGCGGCGCGCCCAGATGGTGACATCGCAGTCGGCGTCCGCGAGCACCTTGGCGAAGGTGGTCCCCCAGCTGCCTGCACCGATGACGGCGACCTTGCGGCCCCGGTTGGGGTTCGGTCGCTTGGATCCGGACCCCGCTGCGGGGGTGGACTTGGTGCTCAAAAACGCCCCGTCTCGCTCTGCTGGTGCTTGCTCGGATCCCAGCGCTCCGGCGGCGCCTGCTCGCCCCGCAGCTCGGCGAGCAGCGCGGTGATGGCCTGCATGAGCACCTCGGTCGCCTCGGTGACGACGCGCTGGTCAATCGGCCCCGTGCGGAACCGGCTCAGGTCGAGCGGCTCACCGACCGAGACCCGGATGGTCTTGCGCGGGAACGGGTGGATGCGCTTCGCGTACCGCGGCATCAGCTCCTGCGTGCCCCAGTGCGCCACGGGGATCAGCGGGATCCCGGTCTCGAGCGCCAGCCGCACGGCCCCGCTCTTGCCGCGCATGGGCCAGAGCTCGGGGTCGCGGGTCAGCGTGCCCTCGGGGTACACGATGACCCCCGCCTCGCGCTGGATCAGTCCGCCGGCGTCGCCCATGGGGTTGTTGCCCCCGCGCGAGGCGCCGGCACGCTCCACCGGGATCTGCCCCGAGGACCGGAGCAGCCAGCCCAGCACCGGCACCTTGAACAGGCTGGCCTTGGCCATGAACCGCGGCAGGCGTCCGAGGTGCCAGACCGCGGCGCCCATGGCGACCGGATCGATCTCGCTGTAGTGGTTCGGCGCGAGGATGAAGGGCCCGGTCTGCGGCAGACGGGACTCCCGAGTGAACCGGTAGCGCACCATCAGGGACCACAGCGGCAGGATCAGGGAAGCGAGCACCCAGAACATGGATGGCCGCCGCTTCTCGGCCGAGGAGCGGCTCCTCAGCTTCACCGTTTCACGCATGCATCAATTATCGCCGATGCCGCATGCCTCCGCTGACAGCGCGCGGAGAACTGTGGATACCGCGGGTTCAGCCCTCGTACACGAAATCCGCACCGAGCAGCCGCAGCTTCTCGATGAAGTTCTCGTATCCGCGCGAGATGATGCCGAGGTTCGTCACCTTGGTCTGCCCCTCGGCGGTGAGGCCCGCGATGAGGTAGCTGAAGCCGCCGCGCAGATCCGGGACCTCGATCTCGGCACCGCTCAGCGGCGACGGACCGGTGATGACGGCGGCCTGCTCGAACTCGCGACGTTTCACGCGTCGGGCGTCGTCGTGGAGGCCGTCCTTGTAGACCTCGATATCGGCGCCCATCTGGTTCAGCGCATCGGTGAACCCGAAGCGGTTCTCGTAGACGGTCTCGTGGATGGTCGAGGTGCCCTCGGCCTGCGTGAGCGCCACGACGAGCGGTTGCTGCCAATCGGTCATGAAGCCGGGATGCACATCGGTCTCGATGGTGACGGGCTTGAGCTCGCCGCCGGGGTGCCAGAAGCGGATCCCGTCGTCGTGCACGTCGAAGTCGCCGCCGACCTTGCGGAAGACGTTCAGGAAGGTCATCATCTCCTCCTGCTTGGCACCCCCGACGAATACGTCGCCGCGGGTCGCCAGCGCGGCCGAAGCCCAGCTCGCGGCTTCGTTGCGGTCGAAGATCGCGCGGTGGTCGTACCCGCGGAGCTCCTCCACGCCCTCGATGAAGATCACGCGGTTCGGCTCGACCGTGATGATCGCGCCCATCTTCTGCAGGATGCAGATGAGGTCGATGATCTCGGGCTCGATGGCCGCGTTGCGCAGCTCGGTCTGCCCCTTGGCGAGCACGCTCGTGAGCAGCACCTGCTCGGTCGCGCCGACCGAGGGGTAGGGCAGCTCGATGTTCGCGCCGTGCAGGCCGTCGGGCGCGCTCAGGCTGATCCCGCTCGGGAGCTTCTCGACGACCGCGCCGAACTTGCGGAGCGCCTCCAGGTGGAAGTCGATCGGACGATCGCCGATGCGGCAGCCGCCGAGATCGGGGATGAACGCCTCGCCGAGGCGGTGCAGCAGCGGACCGCAGAAGAGGATCGGGATCCGCGAGGAGCCCGCGTGCGCGTCGATGTCGGCGTGATGCGCCTGCTCGACGTTCGAGGGATCGAGGTGCCACTCGCCCGGGTCGTCACTGCGCGTGATCTGCACGCCGTGCAGCGCGAGGAGCCCCGCGACGATCCGGATGTCGGAGACGTTGGGCACGTTGCGCAGGACGCTCGGCGTCTTGCCGAGCAGCGCCGCGACCATCGCCTTGGGCGCGAGGTTCTTCGCGCCGCGCACCTCGATGCGCCCCCGGAGCGGACGTCCGCCGTTGATCAGGATCTCGTCGGAGGTGAGTCCGACGCGGGCACCCGCTTTCTGGGCGTCCTGCTTCAGACCGTCGATGGCGTCGGTCGTGCTCTGGGGGGTCTCGGTCTTCTGGCTCACGCGTTCCTCACGGGAAGAGTGGTCGGCATCCACGAGGGACGCTTGGCTTCGAAATCGGTGATGGACTGCTCGTCGCGGAGCGTCAACGAGATATCGTCGAGCCCCTCCAGCAGCCGCCACCGAGTGTAATCATCAATCTCGAACGGGACTGAGATATTCCCGGCAACGACGGTGCGGTTCTCGAGGTCGACCGTGATCTCGGCGCCCGGCTGCTCGTCGAGCACCGCCCAGATGCGCTCCACGTCGGCCTCGGCGACCTGCGCGGCGAGCAGTCCCTGCTTGCCGGAGTTGCCGCGGAAGATGTCGGCGAAGCGCGCCGAGATGACGACCTTGAACCCGAAATCGCGCAGCGCCCAGACGGCGTGCTCGCGCGAGGAGCCGGTGCCGAAGTCGGGGCCGGCCACGAGGATCTGAGCTCCCCGGTACTGCGGCTGGTTGAGCACGAACTCGGGATCCTGGCGCCAGTGATGGAACAGTGCGTCGTCGAAGCCGGTCTTGGTGACGCGCTTGAGGAACACCGCGGGGATGATCTGATCGGTGTCGACGTTGGATCGCTTCAGCGGAGCCGCGATCCCGGTCAGGGTGGTGAACTTGTCCATGATCAGGCCTCCACCTGCTCGTGCGCGATGCCCTTCGCGGCGTCTTCCTGCAGGTCCCACGGGCTCGACAGCGTGCCCCGAATAGCGGTCGCCGCCGCGACGAGCGGCGAGACCAGGTGGGTGCGGCCGCCCTTGCCCTGACGACCCTCGAAGTTGCGGTTCGAGGTCGATGCGCAGCGCTCCCCCGGAGCCAGCTGGTCGGGGTTCATGCCGAGGCACATCGAGCAGCCCGCGAAGCGCCACTCGCCGCCGAACTCCTCGACGATCTTGTCGATCCCCTCGGCCTCGGCCTCGAGGCGCACGCGCGCCGAGCCGGGCACGACCATGAGGCGCACGCCGTCGGCCTTCTTGCGGCCCTTGATGATGCTCGCGAAGTCGCGCAGGTCGTCGAGACGTGCGTTGGTGCAGGAACCCATGAACACCGCGTCGACCGCGATCTCCTTCATCGGGGTCCCTGCTTCGAGATCCATGTACTCGAGGGCTCGCTCGGCGGCGGCACGCTCGTTCGGGTCGGCGATATCGGCGGGCACCGGTACGGTGTCGCTCAGCAGCACGCCCTGGCCGGGGTTGGTGCCCCAGGTGACGAACGGCTCGAGCGCGCTCGCGTCGATGAAGACCTCCCGATCGAAGGTCGCTCCTTCGTCGGTCGGCAGCGACTTCCAGTACTCGACTGCGGCGTCCCAATCGGCGCCCTGCGGGGCGTGGTCGCGGCCCTTGACGTAGGCGAAGGTCGTCTCGTCGGGCGCGACCATGCCGGCACGCGCGCCGGCCTCGATCGACATGTTGCAGATGGTCATGCGCCCGTCCATCGACAGGTTGCGGATCGCCGAACCGCGGTACTCGAGCACGTAGCCCTGTCCGCCGCCTGTGCCGATCTCGGCGATGACGGCCAGGATGATGTCCTTCGCGGTGACGCCGGGACGCAGCTCGCCCTCGACGTTGATCGCCATGGTCTTGAAGGGCTTGAGCGGCAGCGTCTGCGTCGCCATCACGTGCTCGACCTCGCTGGTGCCGATGCCGAAGGCGAGTGCCCCGAAGGCGCCGTGGGTCGACGTGTGGCTGTCGCCGCACACCACCGTGATGCCGGGCATACTCAGGCCGAGCTGCGGGCCGACCACGTGGACGATGCCCTGCTCCTTGTCGCCGAGCGGGTGGGCGCGGACGCCGAACTCCTCGACGTTGCGACGCAGGGTCTCGATCTGCGTACGGCTCGTCGGGTCCTCGATCTGCTTCGAGATGTTGAGCGTCGGGGTGTTGTGATCCTCGGTCGCGATCATCAGGTCGACCCGGCGCAGCGGCCGGTCGGCCATACGCAGACCGTCGAAGGCCTGCGGGCTGGTGACCTCGTGGATCAGGTGCAGGTCGATGTAGATGAGATCCGGGTTGCCGTCTTCGCCCTTGACGACCACGTGGTCGTCCCAGAGCTTCTCGGCCAGGGTACGGGGGCGCCGTGCGGACGGCGTGGACTGCTCGGTCATATGTCTGCTTCTCCGCTTCGATTGCGCTGACATGCGGTGCTGCTGCGCGGGGTTCGGTGTTTCGGCCATGCCAGAACTCCGCGACGGGGATGACCGATGGTTAGGCCCCGTCGCGGCACGGAAGAAGCAGCTGCCGTGAACGCATGCCGGTCAGCTTACCACTCGGGAGCCCGCGCGGTGGTCAGCGCGGGCTCCCGAGAGCCGGGTGCCGTCGCTCGCCGGTTACGGCTTCTCGTGCGGTTCCGCAGCGCCGAGGTGGAGCTTCTCTCCGCCCGCCGCCGCTTCGCGCCGCACCTTGACGACGCTCGCGATCGTCGCGATCGCCATCGCCGCGACGATGAAGCCGAGCGAGGTCCACGTGTCGATGTCGGGCACCGGCACGTGCTCGCCGCCGTTGATGAACGGCAGTTCGTTCTCGTGCAGCGCGTGCAGGATCAGCTTCACGCCGATGAACGCGAGGATCGCGGCGATACCGTACTTGAGGTACTCGAGGCGCTCGAGCAGGCCGCCGAGCAGGAAGTAGAGCTGGCGCAGGCCCATCAGGGCGAACACGTTCGCCGTGAACGCGATGAACGGGCTCTGCGTGATGCCGAAGATCGCGGGGATCGAGTCGAGGGCGAAGAGCAGGTCGGTCGCGCCGAGCGAGATCAGCACCAGCAGGAACGGGGTGAACATGCGCTTGCCGTCGACCGTGGTGCGCAGCTTGCCGCCGTCGTAGTGGTCGCTGAACGGCATCACCTTCTTCACCTGGCGGATGATCCAGCTGTCGCCCTCCTCCTCATGGGCTCCCGGCTTGACCTGCTGCCAGGCCGTCCAGATGAGCCACAGACCGAAGATGAAGAACACCGCGATGAAGCGCTCGATGATCGCCGCGCCCGCGAGGATGAACAGTCCTCGGAAGATGAGCGCGAGCACGATGCCGATCATGAGCGCGCGCTGCTGGTAGGCGTGCGGCACCGCGAAGCGGCCGAGGATCAGCACGAACACGAACAGATTATCGATCGAGAGGCTGTACTCGGTCAGCCAGCCGGCGAGGAACTCGCTGCCGTGCTGGGCGTCGCCCAGCAGGAACAGGGATCCGGCGAACAGCAGCGCCAGCAGCACGTAGACGCCGACCCAGATGCTGGCCTCGCGCATCGAGGGGACGTGCGGGCGCTTGATGATCATCAGGAGGTCGACGAGCAGGATCGCGACGAGGACGACCATGGAGCCGATCTCGAACCAGAGCGGAAGTGCGGTGGTCAATGAATTCCCTTCGGGCGTGCGCGGGTGCGCGGAACGGCCGAAAGTCTCTTCCCGGTGCGACCCTGTCGGATCGCATCGCGCCCGTACCGGCCGGGCGACGGCGCCCGGCGTATTGACGATACGAGCGAAACGGAATACTCCCCTTCGCTGCGCACCAGTGTAGCGGGTCCGCACGCAGGCGGCTCCGATACGATATGCCGCGCATGTCCAGACCCGACGAGAGGATCCCCGTGAGCTCCCGCCCCGTTCAGACCCCGATCGAGCGCTCCGGTGCGCGCGGCCCCGGGGCCGCCTCCCGTACGCTCGCGGGCTTCATCTTCGCGAGCCGCTGGCTCCAGGCTCCGCTCTACCTGGGCCTCATCATCGCCCAGGCGGTGTACGTGGTGCTGTTCTTCGTCGAGCTGTGGCACCTCATCGAGAAGTCGGTGATCAAGGGCAAGTTCACCGAGACCGAGGTCATGCTGAGCGTGCTCGCGCTCATCGACATCGTCATGATCGCGAACCTGCTCATCATGGTGATCATCGGCGGCTACGAGACCTTCGTGTCGAAGATCCGCGTCGACGGCCACCACGATGAGCCCGACTGGCTGTCGCACGTCAACGCGAACCTGCTCAAGGTCAAGCTCGCCATCTCGATCATCTCGATCTCGTCGATCCACCTGCTCAAGACCTTCATCGAGGTCGGACGCATGGACGGTGGTCTCGTGAAGAACGGCAAGAACGTCATCTACTCGAACGACGGCGTGATGTGGGAGGTCATCATCCACCTCGCCTTCATCGTGTCGGCGCTCGCGCTCGCCTGGATCGACAAGATGAGCCACCACGCCGAGCCCGCGAAGGCGCACGCCCCCGCGCACGCGCCCGCGCCGGTCCTCGCATACGCGGTCGCACCCGCGGGACTCGCCGATGCAGCGGCTGCCCCGGCTCCGGCCGGCGCCGCTGTGGCCGCGGACGCAGTCGACGCCGACGGATACGTGACGGTGCGCGTGCCGGCGGGCACCGTGCTGCCCGAGGGCGCGCAGCGCATCGGCTAGCTGCGGGATCGAATCACACCGCAGGGGACGTCCGTTCGGACGTCCCCTGCGGTGTTTCCGGGGGGGGGCTCGGCTTCGGCCTCGGCTTCGAAAGGGGGACGCAACCGAGCACCGCCCGACCGGGGCAGCGCCGCACAGCGGCAGACACCAGGGCCGGGCCCCACAGCAGGGGCAGGCTCAGGCCCCGATGAATGCCGCACCCCCGAACACGAGCACACGCAGAAACAACGAAAGCCTCGCCCGAAGGCGAGGCTTTCGTTTCTCGGTGACCCCAGCGGGATTCGAACCCGCGTTACCGCCGTGAGAGGGCGGCGTACTAGGCCGCTATACGATGGGGCCGAGCTGGTTGCGCTTCCCGGGGCTTCCCCCGTGCCGCGGCAACTCGTATATTCTGACACACGGATTCAAAGCGCCACAAATCGGGCCGTGTTCCACGGCGCGTCGCCCGTGATTCCGCCATTTTTGCGAGCCCGGCCGCGCCCGGTCGTGCCCGGCTGCATGACCCGCCCGAAGCCCGACGGGCCCTTGGCTCACACGCATCCCCCGGGTCTAGGATCACGGCATGCGCGGATTCCGTCTCTCCCATGCCGGCCTGGTGCTCGAGCACGAGGGTCACGCCCTCTTCATCGATCCCGGGTCCTTCACGACCGAGGCCGAGCTCGCTGCGGCGATCGACGCGGTTTCAGCCGAGTCGACCATCGCGGGCGTCGTGATCACCCACGAGCACGGCGATCACTGGTCCGCGCCGAACCTGGCCGCGATCCGTACCGCCGCACCCGGCGCTGGCGTCTTCACGACCCGTGCGACCGCCGAGGCGCTGCGGGCCGCGGGGATCCCCGACGCCGTGGTGGTGCACGAGGGCGATTCGGCAACCGCAGGCCGTTTCGAGCTCGACTTCTACGGGCATCGGCACGAAGTGCTGCACGCGAGCATCCCCGTCATCGACAACATCGGGGTTCGGGTGAACGGCTCGCTCGCCTACGGCGGCGACTCGCTCGCGCGACCGCCCTTCCGCGCGGACGTGCTCGGCGTGCCGATCGGCTCGCCCTGGTCGACGATCGGCGACGTGATGGACTTCGTGCTGGCGAACGCGCCGCGCCGTGTGTTCCTGACCCACGACGGCATGCTGTCCGGCCCCGGCCTGGCCCTGTTCGAGCAGCGGGTGCGCGAGGCGCTCGCGACCACCGGGGGCGAACTCCTGGCGTTCCCCCGGCTCGGTGACGCCGGAGCCGCGCGCCTGGAGCTCTAGCGCCGCCGGCCGGAACCGGCCGGCCGCACCGGGACTAGCGCCCTCGCGCGGTGCGGTACCGGGCCCGGATCCAGAACCCGAGCCCGAGCAGGATCGGGAGCGACACCGGGAGGAGCGCCTGCGGGGCGCCCACCGTCAACGCGGCCAGCAGTGCGCCGATCACGGCCGCGCAGACGGGGCCGTCGAAGGTCCACACGAGCACGTTCAGCGCCGAGAGGTCGCCTGCCGGGGTCGGGATCGGCGCCAGCAGGCGCTGAGGCAGCGGCCCCTTCAGCACCGCGAGGATCCGCAGCTGCTGCCCCATCGCAGCCAGTGCGACGACGGCGAGAAGGATCGGCCCGGCGATGCCGACCGCGCCTTCGGCACCGACCGCACCGCCGGCACCGCTCCAGCCCGCGGCACCGACGATGATCGCACCGAGCACGGGCAGCAGGATCGCGAGCGCGCTCGGAAGGATCGCGTGCGCGGCCAGCAGGCGGCCCGGGGGCAGCGGGAGCAGCCCGGGCCCTCCGATCCCCTCGGCGGCGGCTCCGAGGCCGCGGCAGAGCGGCCCCAGTGCGGCGTAGAGCCCCGCGCCCAGCCCCGCACCGGCGAGCGCCGCCGACTCCGCGTCGGGGACCGCGCCCAGGGGTGCTCCCGGCCCGCCCGTCACGAGCGCGAGTCCGGCGCCCGCGCCGATCAGCGCGACCACCCCGAGAACGCTCCGCGCCGGAGCGCGCAGCGCACCCCGGAGATCGCGGAGCAGGATCGCGGGAACCGCGCGACGCGGAACCCGCCAGCGCCAGCGCCGCCCGACTCTCACGGGAGCCCCGAGCCGGGCCGCGGCGATCGCCGGGTCGCCCGAGAGCGCGAGCATCGAGACGTCCTCCCAGCGAGCAGCCTGATCCCGCAGCGTCCGCAGCGGGATCCGCGCGGCGAACGCCGGCGCAGCAGCCACCGACGCGAACCCGAGCGCGGCGGCTGCCACTGCGAGCGTGGAGATCCAAGCGTTCGGCAGCAGCGCGACTCCCGCCCCGAGCAGCACCAGGCCCGTCGCGAGCGCGGCGCGGACCCCGCGGCCGGCCTGCCCGGCGAGCAGCACCGCCGCGGCGCACAGGCCGAGCCCGCCCCCGACCGCGATGGCGGGCGCCCACGCGGCGGGAGGCGCGGTCGCGATGCCGAACATGCCGCCGCAGATGGCCCCCAGCGCGGCCGACACGGCGCACGCGCGGAGCACCGTCGGGGCGAGCAATCGGGCCCGCGACCCGGGTCCCGACAGCACCAGGTCGATCTCGGGCAGCGACGCGGAGGCGGGTCCCCGCTGCGCGCCGAGCAGCGCGCAAGCGACGAGCACCGCGCAGACCGCGACGCCGGCGACGCCCGCCCCCGCGCTGCCGAGCCTCGGCCACGCGTCCGCGAGCGCGAGCGTCGCGGCGCGCAGTACGGGCGCTACGACCACCAGCAGAGTCATCACGACGAGGTAGGCGCGGTACACGGCGCCGTCGTCCGAGGATCGCGTCGCGCGGCGAGCGAGGATCGCGCGCGCACGCGCACGGGACCCTCCGCCCGGAACGGAGCGCGGGCTCATCCTCCGACCCGCACCCGGCGGTCGGCGACGCGCTCCACGAGCGCCGGATCGTGGCTGGCGCAGGCCACCGCCGTGCCGCGTTCGCGGGCCTCGAGGATCGCGGCTGCGAGCAGCCCCCGGCGGTCCGCATCGAGGCGCTGCTCGGGTTCGTCGAGCAGCAGGATCTCCGCCGGCCGCGCGAACACCAGCGCCAGGTGCACGAGCTGCCGCTGCCCGCTCGACAGCTCGTGCGGGAAGCGGTCGCGGAGCGCACCGAGCTCGAACCGCGCGAGCGCGTCCTCGACCGGCCCCGCATCGTCCCAGAGCGCCGTCACCAGGGCGAGGTGGTCGGAGATCGTGAGGTCCGGGTAGAGCGCGGGCGGCTCGATCAGCATCGCCATCGCCCGCCGGGTCGCGGCCTCGCGCTCGTCGATCGGCCTGCCGCGCAGCAGCACGCGCCCGCTGCTCGGACGCACCCGGCCCGAGAACAGCCGCAGCAGCGTCGTCTTGCCCGCACCGTTCGGTCCGAGCAGGGCGACGCACTCCCCCGCGTCGATCGCGACCGAGGTCTCGGGCAGCAGCGTCGCGCCGTCGACGACGAGCGACGCGCGCTCCGCGACGAGCAGCGCGCTGCCCAGGCCGGCGGAGATCACCGGCGCTTCGCCTCCCGGCGATCGAGCAGCCGGTCCTCTTCGCGGCGCTTCAGCCACCGCTCGACGATCACGCCCATGATGACCCAGCCGCCGAGCGCGGTCACCACCCAGACGATGATGGGTGCGGCGATCCACGCGGTCACGCCGTCGATCGTGATCCCGCCGCGGAACAGCGTCGCGATCCAGAGGGCGAGGAACGTCGAGACGATCCCGATGCCGCCGAGCACCGCGGAGGCATAGCGCCGGGCCAGGTTGAACACGAACGGCGCGAGGATCGCCTGAGCGAGCGCGAGCACGCCGACCGCGACGAGGAAGCCGCCGAGATGCAGGTGCACGCCGTCGACGACCAGCGAGGCGACGATGAGCGCCACCGCGGCGAGCACCAGGTTCGATGCCAGTCCCAGCAGGAATCGGATCATGGACGCGTCTCCTTCGAAGTGTCTGCGGGCGTGGCCGCGGTCCTGGGCTCAGCGTATCGGAACCGGCGACGCGCCGGCCCGACCGGTCGACCGGGGTTCCTCAGCGCGTGTTCGGCCGCGCCCAGCGCGCCGGGAGGGACGGGCCGTCCCACACCTGGATGATGCCCCAGGCGACCGCCGCGATGAAGAGACACCATTAATTCTGGACTGAACTAGTCGCCCTCGTGGTCCGGTCTTGTCGGATCAGAAAACCAAATACAATATGAGCATGTGGATACGCCGTGTTTTTCTAATATCAGCACTATTAGCAACGACTCTGCTAGGTTTTTTCGCTGGTCACGTTTGGAGCAACGGGTTCTCCGTTCAGACATTGTCCCTTTTTGCCGCAGCAGTAACTGCTCTGGCGACCGCTGCAGCTGCCCTGTTCTCATGGCGCGCTTCTTCAAGCAGTGAAACTGCTGCCAGAGAGGCTACCAAAGCGCTCTCTTTCGCCACCAAGCCAAGCATCTATGTCGATGCTGAATCACGATCAGACCCGGATGGTTCGCCCTTTGTTCTTGTTCAACTTGCGAACACATCGGACTTTACGGCAAGCGATGTCCACTTGACTTGGAAGCTTCGCGACGGAACTGTTGGAAGCAGGAGCCTTGGCACGGTCCTAGCCAAGGATAATCTCTATGACCCAGAGAATCTTCGTCTTCCTCTTTCGCAAACTGACGGCGTGGACGAGTACATCGCGACGTACCGCGGTCCACAAACCACTAGAAGATGGAAAACGATCAGCCAGTGGACTTTTTCCGCAAGCGGCTACGCGTCAAAGGTGATCTTTGACGGAGAAGAATCAACGCACTGACGGCGGCGCCAGGCTTACCTACTCGTTGCAGGCAGAACTCCTCACGTTCAGCTCATTCAGGCTGATCCACTCACTCGGTGTTCGGCCGCGCCCAGCGCGCCGGGAGGGACGGGCCGTCCCACACCTGGATGATGCCCCAGGCGACCGCCGCGATCGGCACCGCGAGCACCGCGCCGAGCACCCCGCTCAGCACCGTTCCGATGGTCAGCGCGAGCAGGATCACGAGCGCGTGCAGCTTCAGCGTGCGGCCCATGAGCACGGGCTGCAGCAGGTTCCCCTCGAGCTGGTTCACGAGCACCACCACGCCGACGACGATCACGGCCGAGATCGGACCGTTCGCCACGAGGGCGACGAGCGCCGCCAGGGTACCGCCGAGCGTCGCCCCGATGAACGGGATGAACGACAGCAGGAAGGTGAGCACCGCGAGCGGCAGCGCGAGCGGGACGTGCAGGATCACGAGGCCGATGCCGATGCCGATGGCATCGACCGCGGCCACCGCCGCCGTGCCGCGGACGTAGGAGCCGAGGGTCACGACGGCCTTGTCGCCGATGCGCTCGGCGCGCGCGAGCGCCTCGCCGCGGAAGGGGCGCAGCAGGAAGCGCCAGATGACCGCGCCGTCCTTGAGGAAGAAGAACAGCACGACGACCATGAGGATGAGCCCCGTCACGAAGCTCGCGACAGCGCCCACACCCGCGAGCGCGCCCGAACCGAACTCGGCGCTGGTCGCGAAGTGCACGAGCGCGTCGCGCCACTCGAGCAGCTGCTCGGAGCTGGGGGCGAACGGCAGGGTCTGCACCCAGGCCGCGGCCTGGGCGTAACCCTCGATGGCCTGGTCCGAGAGGTCGTCCCACTGGTCGATGACCGCCCAGGTGATCATCCAGCCGATCCCGGTGAGGATCAGGACGATGCCGAGCAGCACGATGACGGTCGCGAGCGCGGGCGGCAGATTTCGTCCCCGCAGCCAGCGCATCACGGGCGCGAAGGTGCTCGCGAAGATGAGCGCGAGCAGGATCGGGATCACGACCGTGCTGAGCACGCGCAGGCCGAGCACGACCCCGGCGGTGAGCACGAGCACGATGATGATCTGCAGCGCACGCGTGGCGAGCAGACCGAAGCCGTCGCCCCAGGCGGCCCGCGCTGCGGCCGCAGCACCGCTCCGCGATGGCCGCCCCGATGCCTCGGGCTCCGGCAGCCTCGATTCGAGGTCGGCGATGCGCCCCTCGAGTTCCCGTCGTTCACGGCGGCCGAACATCACCTTGCCCTTCGTCGGTGGACCTGTGGTCCCCCAGCGTAGGCGGCACCGCCGACACCGCGGCGGCGCCTCGCCCGGCCGCCGCGGATCGGTCGCGGATCAGGCGGTGGCGCGCTCCGCGATGAAGGCGCGCAGCGCCTCGGCGTCGTCGGCCATCTCGGTGACGTGCTGCGGCAGTTCGAGCATCGCCGCGAGGTCGTCGGGCAGCGGTGCCGCCGCGCCGATCGCTTCGACCACGATCTCGGGGAACTTCGCGGGCTTCGCGGTCTCGAGCACGAGCATCGGCACGCCGGCCTCCTGGTGCTCGCGCGCCACCTTCACACCGTCGGCGGTGTGCGGATCGATGGTGATGCCGGTCGCGTCGTGCACGGCGCGGATCGTCGCGACCCGGTCGGCGTGCGTGCTCGTGCCGCTCGCGAAGCCGAACTCGTCGGCGAATCGGGCCTGCTCGTGCGAGAGGTCGAACTCGCCGCGCTCGGACAGCTCGGCCCAGAGCCCGCGCAGGCGGTCGGCGTCGCGCCCGACGAGCTCGAAGATGAAGCGCTCGAGGTTCGACGCCTTCGAGATGTCCATCGACGGGCTCGAGGTCGCGTGCGTGTTCGCCGCGCTGCGAGGACGGTAGACGCCGGTCCGGAAGAAGTCGTCGAGCACGTTGTTCTCGTTCGCGGCGAGTACGAGGCGGCGCAGCGGCACACCGAGCTGCTTCGCGTACCAGCCCGAGAGGATGTTGCCGAAGTTGCCCGACGGCACCGTGACCGAGACCTCGAAGCCGGCGCGCTGCTCGGGAGCGACCGCGTCGCTCGCGCGCAGCCACGACCACACGTAGTAGACGGTCTGGGCCGTGATACGGCCGAGGTTGATGGAGTTGACCGTGCCGAGCTGGTGCTGCTGCTTGAACGCGAGGTCGCCCGAGAGCTCCTTGACGAGATTCTGGCAGTCGTCGAAGACGCCCTCCACCGCGATGTTGTGGATGTTGTCGTCGGTCAGCGAGTACATCTGCGCGCGCTGGAACGCGCTCATGCGCCCCTGCGGCGACAGCATGAAGACCGCGACGCGGTCCTTGCCGCGCAGCGCGTACTCGGCCGCCGAGCCCGTGTCGCCCGAGGTCGCACCGAGCACGTTGAGCGACCGGCCGGTGCGCGCGAGCACGTACTCGAGCGACTGGCCGAGGAACTGCATCGCCATGTCCTTGAACGCGAAGGTCGGTCCCTCGGACAGGCCGACGAGCGTGACGCCGCCGTCGAGCTCGGTGAGCGGGACGACGCCCTCGGTCGGGAAGTTCTCGGCCGAGTAGGCCGCACGGCACATGGCCGCGAGGTCGTCGCGCGGGATGTCGGTCGCGAAGCGCGAGATCACCTCGGTCGCGAGGCCTGCGTAGTCGAGGTTCCGCCACGACTCGAGCGTCGCGGCGTCGACGCGCGGCAGCTCCGCCGGCACGACGAGGCCGCCGTCGGGCGCGAGGCCCTCGAGCAGGATCGCGCTGAACTCCGACGGCTCGAGGCCGCCGCGGGTCGAAATGAACTGCACGTTCGCTCCTTGCTTCGGGTCCCCGACTGGGGATCGCCTTCTATTGTTCCAGACGGTCGGCCGAGGTCACGCCGACTGGGCGGCGCGCACGCGGATGCGGCGGGCCAGGCGGTCGCGCTGCTCGATCACGAGCCGGCGCAGCGAGCCGGGCGCATCCGCGTTGGCGTCGAGCCAGGCGTCGACCGCGTCCGTGTTCGGGGCTTCCGGGAACAGTCCCAGCACGAGCCGCTTCGCGATCTCGATGCTGCGGGTCTCCCAGGCGGGCAGGATCCGCGCGAAGTAGCCGTTCTCGGGGTCGGACGGCAGCTCGCCGAGCAGTTCGTCGCGGCCGCCGGCCCGGGCGCCCGCGATGGTCGCGTCGAGGTGCTCGTTGCTGAGCTCCAGGTCGTTCCAGGCGCGCTCCCACGCCGCGAGGCGCACCTCGGCGTCGGACACGGAGGCCCGGGCCCGCACCGCCCAGGCGCGACCGCTGCCCGTGTCGTCGCTCGCCAGCTGGGTCGCGATCTCGGACTCCCCCGCGTGGCCCGTCGCGACGAGCGCGGTGAGCAGCCGCCACCGCAGATCGGCGTCGAGCGCGAGACCGAGCGGCACCGCGTCCTCGTCCCCGCGCATGATGTCGGCGACCCGCTCGAACTCCGAACCGTCGCGCTCGGCGGCCGCGGCGAACGCCCGAGCCCAGGCGAGCTGGGATCCGCTGCCGTGCTCGGCCGCGTCGAGCTGCTGCAGCGCGAGCTCCAGCTGCGCCCACTGGGCGTCGACCCGATGCTCGGCGCGCACGTAGCTGCGCACGGCGAGCGCGGCGTTGCCGAGCACCGTCTCGAGCAACCCGACATTGCGCTCGGCGCCCGCGTGCTTCGCCACGACGGCGAGGAACTCGCGGGCCGGCAGCTCGCCGTCCCGCGTCGCGTTCCAGAGCGCCGCCCAGACGAGACCGCGCGCGAGCGGGTCGTCGATGGCCGAGAGGTGGCCGGTGACCGCCGCGCGCGCGGGTGCGTCGAGGCGGACCTTCGCGTAGCTCAGGTCCTCGTCGTTCAGGATCCAGAGGTCGTACGCCCGGAGCAGCTTCGGGTCGACCGGCAGCGGGGTCTCGGCATCGACCAGGTCGAGCTCGACGCGCTCGCGGCGGATCATGGCGCCCGAGTTCGGGGCGAGCGCGTAGCCGCCGACCGCGATGCGGTGCGGGCGCGGGTCGCTCATCAGGATCCGCGCGCCCGGCTCCTCCGCCGCATCGGATCCGCGATCCAGCTCGAGCGTCGACAGACCGGTGGTCTCGAGCCAGGCGGCCGACCAGGCGCGGAGGTCGCGGCCGGAGGCCTCTTCGAGCGCGACGAGCAGGTCGTTCAGTTCGGTGTTGCCGTAGGCGTGATCCGCGAAGTAGCGGCGGGCCCCGGCGAAGAAGGCGTCCTCCCCCACGAAGGCCACGAGCTGCTTCAGCACCGCCGCGCCCTTGGCGTAGGTGATGCCGTCGAAGTTCAGCTTCGCGGCCTCCAGATCGGGGATATCGGCGACGATGGGGTGCGTGGTCGGCATCTGATCCTGCTCGACGGCCCACGCCTTGCGGCGGTTCGCGAAGGTCACGAACGCGTCGGTGAAGCGCGTGGCGCGCGACGCGGCGAACGCGCCCATGAAGTCGGCGAACGACTCCTTGAGCCACAGGTCGTCCCACCAGCGCATCGTCACGAGATCGCCGAACCACATGTGCGCCATCTCGTGCAGGATCGTGTTCGCACGGCCTTCGCGCTGCGACTCGGTCGCGGCGCCGCGGAACACGTAGGACTCGGTGAAGGTCACGAGTCCCGGGTTCTCCATCGCGCCGAGGTTGTACTCGGGCACGAAGATCTGGTCGTAGACGCCCCACGGGTAGTCGAAGCCGAAGCGCTCGTGGAAGAAGTCGAGGCCCTGCTTCGTGACCTCGAGGATCTCGTCGGCGTCGAGGTGCTCGGCGAGCGAGGCTCGGCAGTAGACGCCGAGCGGGATCTCGAGGGAGCCGTCGCCCTTGGTCCAGGAATCGCGGACGCCGAAGTACGGCCCGGCGGCGACGGCCGTGATGTAGCTCGAGATCGGCTTCGTCGGCGCGAACTCGACCGGGGCGTCGGCCACCCGCTCCCCTGTCGGGACCGTGTTCGAGAGCACGGTCCAGGCCTCGGGTGCTCGCACCGAGAACGCGATCTCGGCCTTCAGATCGGGCTGCTCGAAGCAGGCCATCACCCGGCGGGCGTCCGCCGGCTCGTACTGGGTGTAGAGATAGGTCTCGCCGTCGGCCGGGTCGACGTAGCGGTGCAGGCCCTCGCCGCTGCGGCTGTAGACGCCGAGCGCTTCGACGCGCACCACCGCGGCGGCGGCAGCTTCGGCGGTACCGCCGAGGCCGTCGATGCGGATGCGGGCTCCGTCGTAGCGGACCGGCTGCTCGTCGCCGTTCACCTCGACCCGGCCCACCGAATCGCCGATGAAGTCGATCCAGGTGGCGTCGGTGCGCGCGTCGAACTCGAGGGTGGTGACGGTCGGGAACACGGCGACGGCGGGGTCCGGCGCGGCCGTGACATCGAGCTCGACGCGGATCCGGTGCAGGTCGATCACCGCGGCGCGCTCGGCGGTCTCGGTGCGACCGAGATTCGCCGACGCGCTCGCGGAACGGAGTTCGGAAGTCATACCCCCATCGTGTCATGCCGCGAGGACGGCGCTCACCACGAGACCGGAAGCGCCTTGCCCTCCTCGTACCCCGCGGCCGACTGCAGGCCCACGTGCGCGCGCTCGTGGAACTCCGCGACGCTGCCCGCGCCCGCGTAGGTGAACGACGATCGGACGCCCGAGGTGATCATGTCGACCAGGTCCTCGACGCTCGGACGCTGCGGGTCGAGGTAGATCTTGGACGACGAGATGCCCTCGGCGAACAGCTCCTTGCGGGCGCGCTCGTAGGGGTCGAGACCGCCGAAGCGCGCCTGCACCGCCTTGGTCGAGGCCATGCCCCAGGATTCCTTGTAGAGGCGTCCGCTCGGGTCGGCGACCAGCTCTCCCGGCGCTTCGATCGTGCCCGCGAACCACGAGCCGATCATGATCGACGCGGCGCCTGCGGCGAGCGCGAGCGCGACGTCGCGCGGGTAGCGGACGCCGCCGTCGGCCCAGACGTGCGCACCGAGCTCGCTCGCGGCCTCGGCGGTCTCGAGCACGGCCGAGAACTGCGGGCGTCCGACTGCGGTCATCATGCGGGTCGTGCACATGGCACCGGGGCCGACGCCGACCTTGAGGATCGTGGCGCCGGCGTTCACGAGGTCGTGCACGCCGTCGGCGGTGACGATGTTGCCCGCTGCGACGGGGAGTCCGAGGTCGAGGTCGGCGATGGTGCGCAGCGCGCGGATCATGCCCTCCTGATGCCCGTGAGCGGTGTCGACGACGAGCACGTCGGCACCGGCCGCGGCGAGCGCCGAGGCCTTGCCCGCGACGTCGCCGTTGATACCGACGGCCGCGGCGACGGCGAGGCGTCCGTCGTGGTCGACGGCAGGAGCGTAGAGCGCGTTGCGCAGTGCGCTGCGCGAGGTGATCGTGCCGACGACGCGGTCGCCGTCGAGCACGCAGAGGATCGGCGCGCCGAGCGCCTCCTCGGCCGCGAGCACGGCATCGAACGCCGCGCGGCCCTCGCCGAGGTCGGCGACCGGGATGCTGGGGAGCTCGCCGCGTACGAGGTCGCCGAGTCGGGCGTCCTCGGGGACGCTGGCGAGGCGGTGCGCGGGGAGGACGCCGAGCACCTCGGCGACGGGGATCCCGACGGCCGATGCACCGCTCGCGCCCGCGGTGCCGTCGGCGTAGCGCCCGGCATCGCCGCGGACGACGACCAGGCCGTGCTGCTCGCTCGGCGGCACGCGACGCAGCGCGTCGGCCGCGGTGTCGCCGGCGCCGGCGACGATCGGGGCGTCGCAGGAGGCGGGGCGCTCCTTGACCCAGCGGATTGCCTCTTCGACGACGGGCAGCGGCGGATCCTGCGGGAGCACCGCGAGGCCGCCCCGGCGGGCGAGGGTCGCCGCGAGGCGCGGGCCCGAGACGGAGTTCATGTTGGCGGCGACGAGCGGGATCGTCGCCGGGGTGCCGTCACCCGGCGCCAGGTCGACGGCGAAGCGGGACCCCACCGCGGAGCGACGGGGAATGAGGAAGACGTCGGAGTAGGTGAGGTCGCCCGTCGGCTGGCCGGAGATCTGCATGGCTCCACGCTACCCCGCCGGACCCCGGGGCGTCGGTGGGAATCCGGATCAGCCCGCGCGTTCGCGGTAGCGGCGCTTCGCCGCCGGGTGGAGCGGCAGGGTCCCGGTGTCGATGAGGCTCGCACCGGTGAGGAACTGCACCCCGACGCTGCCCGCGGGGACGAGCGACGGCGCGTCGTCGATCAGGGCGTCGACGACGCCCTGCGCCGTCGCGTCGGCGAGTTCGGGCCGCGCGAGCAGGAGGTTGGGGATCCCGATGGTCGAGGTCGGAACCGGGATCCCGTAGACGCCCGCGGGCACCCGGGCCGGGAGGTACTGGTCCGGATCGCCGGACGAGAGCCGTGCCAGCGCCGGAGCGAGGTCGACGAGGGCGAGCGGCGTTCGTGCACCGAGCTCGGCGATCTTCGGGGTCGGGATCCCGCCAGACCAGAAGAAGGCATCGATCCTGCCCGTTTCGAGCGCGCGCAGCGCATCCTCCAGCGGGTGCTGACCGAGCTCGGGCGGTTCGGGGCCGTCGAGCAGCCCCGCGGCGCGGAGCACGCGGCGGGTCGTGAGCGAGCTGCCGGAGCCGGGGGCACCGATGGAGACCCGTCGACCCGCGAGATCGGCGAGGTCGGTGATCCGACGCGCGCCTCCGTCGGCGCGCACGACGCACTGCAGATAGTTCTGGTAGACCTGACCGATGGCGGTGAGTCCCGCACCCTGCTGCTCGGCGGAATCGGCGAGCGCGAGCGCGAGGTCGGCGTCCCCTCGCCTGAGCAGGGCCAGGTTGTCGGCGCTGCCGTTGCTCGCGAGGACGTCCAGCGCGATCCCGCGCCGCTCGAGCACGTCGCGCAGCAGTTCCCCGAACTGCAGGTAGAGCCCTCCGGGCTCTCCGCAGGCCATCCGTACCCGCGCCCCGGACGACGGGTTCGCGCAGGCCACCAGCGGGAGCGCGAGACCGGCCGCGAGCCCGAGCAGTGCAGCGCGTCTCGACACGGCGGTCATGCGTCGCCCATCCGCACGCGGGTGAGCAGTCCGCCCTCCGGAGCCCGGGAGACCTCGACGCCCGCTCCGTTGGACCGGGCCAACTGCTCGACGATGGCGTACCCGAGGCCCGTGCCCGGCAGCGCGCGGTGGATCTCGGAGCGCCAGAACCGGGTGCCGACGCGAGCCAGCTCCGCCTCGGCGAGGCCCGAGCCGGAGTCGGCGACGACCAGCTCCGCGGGCGACCCGCGCACCTCCACCCGAATCCGGGCTCCGGACCCCGCGTACTTGCGGGCGTTGTCGACCAGGATCTCGACGATCTCCTCGAGATCGCCGCGCCGGAACGGCAGCTCGGCTTCGGCGCTGCTCGCGAGCACGTCGATGCCGGAGCCGGCGAGGGCCGCGCGGTAGGGATCGACGAGCGACGCGGCTGAGACCGTGCAGCGGACCCGGACCGGCGAACGGCTCGGCTCCGAATTCGCCCGATGCTCCGCTTCGGCGAGCACGAGCATCCGGTCGACCGTGCGCTCGAGCCGGTCCAGGTCGTTCTCCACCGCCTCGGCCTCGGAGCGCGACTCCGGATCGTCGCGCGGCAGCCCATCGACCCGGAGCCTGATCGCCGCGAGCGGGTTGCGCAGCTGATGCGAGGCGTCGGCGACGAGCCCACGCTGCTGCGCCAACGCGTCCTCGACCTCGCCCGCCATCCGTTCGAACGAGGCCGCGAGGCGACGCAGTTCCGGCGGGCCCGTGACCGCGGCCGCATCGAAGCCCCGGTGTTCCGAGACGGCCCGCGTCGCGGCGTCGAGCGCCAGCACCGGTCGGATCACCCAGCGGGTCCAGAGGTTCGAGGCGAGCAGCAGCGCGACGAGCAGCGCGGCACCGACGACACCGACGAGGATCCATCCGGACAGCACGTCCCGTTTCGCCGAAGCCTGGTCGACCCGCAGCACGACGGCGCCCTCGGCAGCACTGCTGGCGGTCGCGATCGGCTGGGCGACGAGCGCCGAGTCCGGGCTCCACGGCAGGACCGTGGGCAGCGTCCACTGCGGCAGACCGCGGAGGGCCGCGGTGGCCGCGCGCTCGGTCGCAGCGTTCCCGGGGATCCCGCCTGCTTCGGCGAGCCGCTCCCCCGAGCCGTCGACCACGAGCACCGCCTCTCCGTAGGTCGAGTGGAAGCGCTCCAAGTAGCGCTGCAGGGTCGCGGGCGACCCGGATCCGCCGAGCACGGCCCGGGCCCGCTGCACCACCTGCTCGACGGCGCCCGTGCGCTGCAGCTGCAGCTGCTGCGTGCGCGCATCCGCGATCGCCGAGCAGGTCGGCACGAGGATCGCGCAGACCGCGACGAGACCGAGCACGAGCAGCGGGATCAGGACCCGACGCCTCATGAGCCGGTTTCGAGTCGGAAGCCGATCCCTCGGATCGTCGTGATCGTGAGCATCGGCAGCTTCTGCCGCAGCTGCGCGAGGTGGACGTCGAAGGCTCGCGAGGTCGACACGTACCCGTCGCCCCACACCCGGTCGAGCAGGCTCTGCCGTTCGACCACCGTTCCGGCGTCGCGGGCCAGCTCCGTCAGCAGGGCGAACTCGGTCGGCGTCAGCGGGATCTCGGTGCCGTCCCAGGTGGCACGGTGCGCGGCCGCGTCCACGACGATCCCGTCCACCTCGATCCGTTCGGGAGCGGATCGCGCGTAGCGCCGGGTCACCGCGCCGAGACGCGCGAGCAGTTCGTGCAGCCGCACGGGCTTCACCAGGTAGTCGTCGGCGCCGAGACGCAGAGCCTGCACCGTGGATCGCTCGTCGCCGCGCGCGGTCACGACGATCACCGGTACCGGGCTGAGCTCCCGGAGGCGCCGGAGCGCCTCGAGTCCGTCCATGTCCTCCAGCCCGAGATCGAGCATGACGGCGTCGGCGACCGCGTACTGATCGAGCAGGTCGGCTCCCCGGGCCACCTGGTCGCAGCGGTGCCCAGCGCGGGTGAGCGCGGCCGCGAGGGCGGCCGACACCGAGGGGTCGTCCTCGGCGACGAGAATACGCATGCTCCCCAGTATGCCCGGGCCGCCCGCCGCTCGGCGGGGCGCCGTCGGCACCGCGGGGAGAACCGCGCGATCCCGCGGCGCACGAGTGTAAAGGCCGCGTTAAGGAATCCCGCGGACCGCCGCTTCCGCGCCCAGAATGACCGAGTGCCCCTCCGGGCGCGCACCCCGATTGATGACGATTGGACTGTCAATGTCAACGACGACGGCGACCTCGCCGACCATCAGGCGCTCCATCTCGAACACGCTCAAGGGCTCGGCGGGTAACCTCGTCGAGTGGTACGACGTCTACGTCTACTCCGTCTTCGCGAGCTATTTCGAGATGCAGTTCTTCCCCGCCGACGAGAAGAACTCGACGGTCTACGTGTGGGCGATCTTCGCCGTCACGTTCCTCATGCGTCCCCTCGGGTCCTGGTTCTTCGGCCGCTTCGCCGACCGGCACGGGCGCCGATTGTCGCTCACCGTGTCGGTCTCGATGATGGCCGCCTGCTCCATGCTGATCGCGCTCTCCCCGACCGCGGGATCCGTCGGTGTCTGGGCGGTCGTGATCCTCGTGTTCGCGCGACTCCTGCAGGGCTTCGCCACCGGTGGCGAGTACGGGACGAGCGCGACCTACATGTCGGAGACGGCGATCGCGGGCCACCGCGGCTTCCTCTCCTCGTTCCACTACGTCACCCTCGTCGGCGGCCACGTGCTCGCCCAGCTCACCCTCATGATCATGGTCGTCACCATGCCCCCCGAGGAGATCGCGGCGTGGGGTTGGCGGGTGGCCTTCGCCATCGGCGGCGTCGGCGCACTCGTCGTCCTGTGGCTGCGGCGCACCATGGACGAGACGCTCGAGACGTCGACGCTCGAGGCGGTCCGCACCGGCCAGTCGCAGCGCTCCGGCTCGATGCGGGAGCTCCTGCTGCACCAGTGGCGTCCGCTGCTGCTCTGCTTCCTCGTGACCGCGGGCGGCACGGTCGCCTTCTACACCTACTCGGTCACCGGCCCGAGCATCGTCAAGAAGGCCTTCGCCGGAGACGACGTGCTCTCCGGAACGATCATCAACCTCGTCGCGCTCACCATTCTCATGGTGCTGCAACCGCTCGGCGGCTGGATCTCGGACCGCGTCGGACGCAAGACGCTCCTCGTGTTCTTCGGCGTCGGCGGCGTGCTCTACACCTGGTTCCTGCTCACCGCCCTGCCCGCGCAGAGCGACCCGGTGCTCGCGTTCGCGATCCTCGTCATCGGGTTCGTGATCCTCACCGGCTACACCTCGATCAACGCGGTCGTGAAGGCGGAGCTCTTCCCCACCCACATCCGCGCGCTCGGCGTCGGGTTCGGCTACGCGCTCGCGAACTCCGTGTTCGGCGGCACCGCTCCCCTGCTCTACCAGGCAGCGGGAGAGACCGGACACGTACCGCAGTTCATCATGTACGTCACCGGAGTGATCGCCGTCTCCCTCGTCGTGTACGTGTTCTTCCTCCGCAACAAGGGAGCGAACTGGCTGGACGACGAGCGCGGCATGCGCGAGCGGGCCTCGGCCGAGCCGAGCCCCGCCCCGGTCGGGGTGGATCGCTGAGACCTCGCGGCCGGCGCCGTCGTTCCCCCGGCGCCGGCCGCGACGGGCACGGCGCAGTGCACCGCCATGAGGTTCGTTTCACCCTTGCGCGTTCGCTCGGCCGGATTTGAACGCTCAGCCGGACAAATCTGCCAGAACTCATCCGGCTGAGCGTTCAAATCCGGCTGAGCGGATACGCGATCGGGTCGGCAGCGCAGGGAGATCCACCTGCGCCCACAAAAGGACTATTTGCCCGACCCCAAGAGGAAGCGGCGAGCGCATCGAACACTTCGATCCGTCTACTCGATTGTCCCCTCACCCGGCCCGCACCGGCAGTTCCACGCTCACCCGGAACCCGGCATCCGTGTGCTCCGCGGTCACGTCGCCCCCGTGCGCACGCGCGAGCCCGCGCGCGATCGCGAGGCCGAGCCCGGATCCGGGAGCGATCGCGGCGCTCGCCGCATCGCCCGATCCGCCGCGCGACGCGCTCGCCCGCCATCCGACGTCGAACATGCGGTCCAGGTCCTCGACGGCGACGCCTCCGCCCTGGTCGAGCACGCCGAGCACGACCCGTTCCCCGGGCAGCGCCGACACGGAGATCAGCACCGCCGTGCCCTGCGGCGCGTGCCGTACCGCGTTCGTGAGCAGGTTCGTGACGACCCTTCCGAGCTGATGCGGATCGGCCCAGACCGCCTGCCCGGCGATCTCGCGTGCGACGATCCGCACCCCTCGCTGCGCGGCCGCGACCCGTACCTCGGCCACCGCGTCGGAGACGACGTCGAGCAGATCGATCTGCTCGGTCTGCAGGCGGAGGGTGCCCGCCCCGAGCCGCGACAGCTCGAACAGGTCGTCGACGAGTCTCGACATCGAGACGGCCTGCTCCCCGACGCGCTCCGCGAATCGGCGGTACTCAGCGGACGCCCCGGTCGAGGCCGCCGCCTCCGACATCGCGCGCAGCGCGGTGAGCGGGGTGCGCAGGTCGTGCGAGATCCACGCGAAGAACCGTCGCCGCGCCGAATCGAGGCGTTCGAGCTCCGCCCGCGCATCGCGCACGCGCGCGGAGACCTCCGCGAGCTCCCGGGTCAGTTCGGCGAACTCCGCGGCCTCGGCCGCCCCCGCACGAACCGCACTCGGCTCGCCGCCCGGCATGAGCCCGGATCCGGCCGGAGCCTCTGAGGGAGCCGAGAACCCACCGCCCATCGGCGGGTCGCCGATGGCGCGGGCCGATTCGGTCGCCCGCGAGAACCCCCGCTTCACCAACCGCGCCAGCGCCCACGCGAGCCCCGCGCCGAACACGGTCGACACCCCGAGCACCCAGACCAGCACGGTGAGGTCGTGCGGCGACAGGTACATCTCGACGGAGATCGCGAGCACCGACGCGGTCGTCGCGAGCAACGCGGCGCAGGGCACGATCAGGAAGTGGACGAACAGCGGTCGGCCGCGGAGCAGTCGGAGCACGATGAGTGCGAGCGCCCCGACCGCGACCGCGCAGCCGAGCGCGGTGCCCGCGATCACGAGCACATCCGTGAGTCCGAGCGGCATCATCCCGGCGCCCATCAGACCGCCGCCTCGGGCTCGCGTCCCGTCGCCGAGAAGCGGTACCCGGCACCCCACTCGGTGCGGAGGTAGCGAGGATCCGCCGGATCGTGCTCGATCTTCTCGCGGAGTCTGCGCACGTGCACCGTCACCGTCGAGGGGTCGCCGAAGCTCCAGCCCCAGACCTCCGAGATCAGCAGATCCCGACCGAGGGTCCGGTCGGGATGCCGCACGAGAAAGCGCAGCAGGTCGTACTCGCGGGAGGTCAGCAGCACTTCCGTGCCGCGGACCCAAGCCCGGCGCTGCCCCGAGTCGATCTCGAAGTCGCCGACCGCGAATCGATCGACCGCTGCCGCCGCTGTTCGCGAGCGCCGCGCGAGCGATCCGATGCGCAGGGTCAGCTCGCGCAGCGAGAAGGGCTTCGCCAGGTAGTCGTCCGCGCCGAGCTCGAGCCCCTCGACCCGGTCCTCCGTCTCGGCGAGCGCGGTCAGCATGAGGATCGGGACCTGGCTGCGCGCACGCACCTCGCGGACGAGCTCGTCGCCGCTCAGGCCGGGGAGCATCCGGTCGATCACGAGCACGTCGGCCCGCTCGCCAGCCGGCGCGGAGAGGATCGACGTCCGGGCGGCGATCCCGTTCGCGTGGGCTCGCACCCGGTACCCGTGCGCCCCGAGGTACTGCTCGACCGCTCCGCGCACCGTGGGATCGTCCTCGACCAGCTCGACGCGCACCTCTTCCGGGCCCGCGCCGCGCTGCGGTTCGTGCTGCGACGGTTCGCTCATGGGCGTCGCCTCCCTCCGGATCCTGCGGCCTCCATGGCCCGACCCTACCTCCGCCGGGTGAGCGCCGACCCGGTTCCTTACGGCTCGGAAACATCCGGCCACGCGAGCGAATCCGCTGCCTAGCGTCGAAGGCGTCCGTCGGCACCGGCGGACTCGTCGAACAGATGGGAGCGCATCATGCGCAGGATCGTCACCGCCTCACTCACCGTCCTCTCGGCCGCGGCACTCGCCGTTTCGCTGAGCGCCTGCAGCAGCGGGTCGAAGGACTCCATGTCGTCCGGCGACGCGAAGCCGAGCACGAGCTCCAGCCAATCGAGCACGCCGAGCGCCTCGAGCGATTCCGCGACGATGCGGAAGTCCGGCTCGTTCACCGGCCTGAACGGCAAGCAGGTCGCGGGCACGGTCGAAGTCACCGGCACCGAGCTCGCCCTCAGCGGGTTCTCCTCGGACGAAGGACCCGATCTGCACGTCTATCTGACCCGCGGCACCGACGAGGCCGCCGTCGAAGCCGGCATGCGGATCGATGCCATCAAGTTCGACGCGGCCGCGCAGAAGTTCACCCTCTCGGGCGTCGACCTGTCCGAGTACACCGACGTCGTGATCCACTGCGACAAGGCGAAGGCCGTGTTCGGAGCGGCGAAGCTCGCATGATCGGGGCCGCCGCCTCCGCGCGGAGGCCGACCGTGCTCGCGTCCGCCGGCCGGGCGGCGGCCGTCGTAATCGCGGGCGTCCTCGCAGTGCTCTGGACGATCGAGGGCGTCGTCAAGGTGCGCGCCGGATTCGGGACGTCCGACATCCTGCTCGTCGCCGATGGCGCGGAGCGCAACACCCGGGTGCCGGAATGGTTCGCCCCGATCTGGGCGCTGATGCGCGGGATCCCCGCGGTGTTCGGGATCGGGATCCCGATGCTCGAACTGCTGCTGGGAGCCGCGTTCGCGATGCTCGCGGTCGGCGGACTCCTCGGTCTGCTCCGCGTTCGAGGCGTCGCACCCCGGTCGTCGCGCCGGGTCACGGCCGTCGCGGCCGTGGTTTCGGGCGGCACGCTCGCGCTCTACTGGACCTCGGATCAGCTGATCGCCCAGTATCCCGCGATGCTCGTGCTCTCGCTGCTGCTGCTCGCGGTCGAGGCACTGACGCCCTCGGCGGTCGTGACGACCGTCGAGGGCTGATCCCGGCCGGCGTTCGAGGCCCCCATCGAGCGCCGGCCGGGATCCTCGGATCAGGCGAAGACCGCGGCCTTGCCGCGCAGCACCGCCGGGTCGAGCGCGAAACGGCCGGCCCCGGTGAGGGCGAGCGCGAGCGCCGCGGCGCCCAGCACGGCGACGAACTCGTAACCGCCCTCGCCGACCCAGAGGCCGGCCGACAGGTGCACGAGCACCAGCGCGCCGAGCATATCGAGCGCCAGCAGCAGCGCGACCGGCCGGGTGAGCAGGCCGAGGATCAGCAGTACGCCGCCGATCAGTTCGAGGAAGGCGATGAGCGGCGCGATGAGCGCCGGCAGCGGAGCCCCCATGCCGGCGAACGCGTCGACGGTTCCGGGGATGGTGTATTCGAAGATCTTCTGCGCGCCGTGGGCGGCGAAGACACCGCCGGCGACGATGCGCAGTACGAGGAGTCCGGCGTCTGCGGTGGGTCGTTTGGTGTTCGTCATGAGAGGAGTGGTTCCTTCGTGGCAGGACACCGCGGTGGCCGCGGCGCGGGACGTTCGCCCCGTGCCGAGAACGCTAGGAACCGGACCTTGGGAAGCACTGAACAGCGTTCGAAGAAGTCGTGTTATGACGCGCGCCCGGTCGCCGCGGGCCCCGTCCCGAGTCGCGGGCACACCTGATCGACGGACGGCGGAACCGCCCGCGTGTCGAACAGGTGCGTGTCGCGCCTCAGACGGAGCAGCAGGACCCGCCGCAGCAGGACCCGCCCGCCGCGGCGTCGTCACCGAGCAGGTTCAGGATCTCCCGCGATTCGGCATCGGCGAATCCGGCCGCGCCGAAACCGCTCTCGAACACCGCGTCCGCCGCGATCACGGCCGAGGCCGCCTCGTCGCTCAGTGCCGTCTCCTTGGTGGTGTCGCTCATCGCGCTTCCCCTTCGTCCGTCGAACCATCGGAACCGTTCTCGCCCGCACCGTCGCCGCTGCGGCCCAGCTGCAGGACCTGTCCCAGCACATCGGTGAAGACCTCGGCGCCCTGCGCGCCGGGAACCGCGTACTTCTGGTCGAACAGGAAGAAGGGTACTCCGGTCACGCCCAGCATGCGAGCGCGGGTGATGTCGCTGTCGACGGCGTCGCCGTAGGCGGGATCGTCGAGCGCAGCCCGCGCCTCGGCGCGATCGAGCCCGGCCTCGGCGGCGAGGTCGGCGAGGCGATCGGGATCCGAGAGGTCGAGCCCCTCGGAGAAGTAGGCGCGGAAGAGCCGCTCGAGCACGTCGGACTGCACGCCGCGATCCTTCGCGAGGTGCAGGATCCGGTGCGCGCGCCGGGTGTTCACGTGCTGCAGGCGGTCGAAGTCGAAAGTCAGCCCCTCGCTCGCCGCCAGCTTGGTCATCTCGCCGAGCATCTCCTCGACCCGCGGCATCGGCATGCCCTTGTGCTTCGCGAGGAAGTCGTACTCGCTGCCCGAGAAGTCCTCGGGGGTGTCCGGGGCGAGCTCGTAGCTGTGGTGCTCCACGTCGACCCGTACTCCCGGGTTCGCCTCGGCGAAGGCTTCGAGCCCTCGGGCGAACCGGTGCTTGCCGAGGAAGCACCACGGACAGGCGATATCGGACCAGACGTCGACGCGGATCGTTTCATTCACGACGGGTACAGCATGCCCCGGCGCTCGACTATTCCCGCGAAGCCGACGAATCCGGGAGTCCCGGCGCGATCTTCGCGAGCACCGTCTCGAGGGCGCTCCGGAACTCGGGCTCGCCCGTCGCCCCGGGGATCGCGAACCGGGCGTTCAGCAAGTAGTAGGGCGTGCCCTGGATCCCGAGCATTCCTGCCCGGCGCTGCTCGAGATCGACCACGGCGTCCCACTCGGGATCGTCCGCGGCCGCGCGCGCATCGGCCGCGTCGAGCCCGGCCTCCGCGGCGAGCGCCCCGAGCGTGCCGGGGTCCGCAAGGTCACGGTGTTCGGTGAAGTAGCCGACGAAGAGGCGGTCGAGCACCTCCTCGCCGATGCCGCGGGCGGCGCCGAGCTGGAACACCCGGTGCGCCCTGCGGGTGTTGACGAGGGGCAGGCCGTCGAAGCGCATCTCGATCCCGGCGTCGGCCGCGAACCGCTCGAGCTCGGGCAGCATGCGCGCCGAGTGGTGGTCGGGTACCCCCTCGTACTGGCGCAGATAGTCGCTCTCGGTCCCGGAGTAGCGGTCGGCGATGCCGGGCGCGAGTTCGAAGCTGCGGTGCCGCACGGCGACGGGCACGTCGGGGTGGTCCGCGCGGAAACCCGCGACCGCGCGTTCGAAGCGGCGCTTGCCGATGAAGCACCAGGGGCATCGGGTGTCGAACCACACGTCCGCCGTGATCCCCGGGGCCGCTGCGGCGGAGCGGGGACCCGAATCAGGCTGCGACGCGGTCATACCGTGTGGAACACCGCCGGGATCCCGGGCATTCCCCGGCTACTCCGCAGTGGGGGCGGTCCCGAGCGACGGAGCCGCATTCCAGCGGGCGAGGAAATCCTCCGCCTGAGACCGATAGGCCTCCTCGACATCGCTCATCGAGATGCGCTCCGCCGCGGTGACGCACAGCGTGCGCACCGCGGGTTCCCCGCCTTTCACGCACACCCAGTCCGCCGGCTGAGCGAAGGACTTGAGCACCGGAGCGAGCGCGGCGCGTTCCTTTGGTCCCGCATTCTCGAGGAGCATCACGTCGATGCGCTTCCGCGCGGTATCGGTGCCCGCGACGGTCCCTGTGGCCAGCAGTCGGTCGACACCGGTGGCGCGCGGCACGAGATCGGCAGGTTCGGCGAAGACCCCGATCGGCGCCCCGGAGCCGCCGGAACCGAGATCGCGACCGTCGATCATCAGCGCGAGCGTCCGGAAGCCGGAGGCCTCGGGCACCGCGAGGAGCGCCGTGGCGACGGGAGCGAGCGCGGTGCCCGGTTTCAGATGCAGCTGGAGCACCGCATCGTCGGTCCAGACGAAGTCGATGACCTTCCGCGTCTCGGCGGGCAGTTTCGCGAGCGTCACCCGGGTGGTGTCCCCGCTCGCCCCGTCTCGGAGCTGCAGGGATCGGCTCTCGACGGTGAGCGCCATCGGTCGGTGTCCGAGCGCCGCCTCCGCGGCCGCACGCGCCGCGGCCACGTCCGCTTCCTCGGCCACCTGCAGGTCCAGGGCCTCGGGGGTTGCCTCCAGCACGGTGACACGAGCCCGCAGGCCGACCGTCGCCCACACCCGCTGGGCGTCGGCGATCCAGGTCCCGCCCTGGTCGCCTTCGAGCGATACGCCGTCGACCGAGGAGACATCGAGCTCGACCGGGGTCTCGCTCGCGCGCTCCCGGAGCGGGCCCGGCGTCTCCATGGCGAGCGCGAATGCACGCTCGGCGGTCGAGGTACGTGCGGTGAGCTTCGATCCGTCGCCGGACCGCACTTCGAGCTCCGCCGACACGATCCCCGTGTCGGTCCGCAGCTCGTTCGCCGCGGCGACGAACCGTGCGTTCCGAGCCCGATCCGGGAGCACGCGCAGCGTCACGGTATCGGCCGCGACCTTCAGGCTCACGCTCGCGCCGCCGCGCTTCTCGCTCTCGAACGCGCCGATGCGGTCCACGAGCGCGGAGAGTTCGTCGTCGCTCAGACCGGGCTTGGCGGTGACCGTGCCGTCGACGGACCCGATCCAGGGCAGGGTGTTCAGGCTCGTGAGATCAACGGACTCGACCGCGGGATCGCTCCGGAACTCGCGCTCGGTCGCCTGCCGGCCCGCGGTTCCGGCGTCCACCGAGCCGCACCCTGCGAGCGAGACGGCGGCGAGGATCGCGGCCGCGGACGCGAGGATCCGCCGTGTCCGGATACCGGTGGTCGATCGCATGGTGGGCTTCGTCTCTCGCCGGTCCGGTTCCGGACCGCTCAGTCGATCCGGCGCGCGCCGGGCACCGGGCCGGTCGCGGTGAGGGTGCGGACACCGGCTCGCGCGAGCACCGCCTGGAGCTCGGCCGACGCGACCGCGTCGGAGACGAGGAACGCGACGGTCGGCCCCGATCCCGAGACGATGCCGGCGAGCGCGCCGCGCGACTCCCCCAGTTCGAGCAGCTCGGAGAGCTCGGGTGCCAGCCGGAACGCCGCGGCCTGCAGGTCGTTGTGCATCGCGTCGGCGAGCGATCCGGCGTCGCCGGATCGCACGGCCTGCAGCACGGCGGTATCGACGCGCACCTGCTCGGGCGTCGGCACGATGTCGGCCGAGTGCTCGTCGCGGTGCTGGTCGAGGGTGCGGTAGACGAGCGGGGTCGAGAGCCCGCCGTCGGACAGTGCGAGCACCCAGTGGAAGGAGCCCTTGGCGAGGGCCGCGCTCAGCTCATCGCCCCGGCCGGTGCCGACCGCGGTCCCGCCCTCGAGCGCGAACGGCACGTCGGCGCCGAGCGACGCCGCGAGCGGCAGCAGGCCGGCGCGGCCGAGGCCGGTCCCCCAGAGCTCGTCGCAGGCGAGCAGCGTGGCCGCCGCATCGGCGGATCCGCCGCCCATGCCGCCCGCGATCGGTACGCGCTTGTGCACGGTCAGCGAAACACCCCGGCCAGCGCCCGTGCGCTCGGCGAGCAGCTTCGCCGCGCGGATCGCGAGGTTGGAGTCATCGGTGCGCAGGCCGCTCGTGTCGATGGGCCCGGTGAACCGCACCGAGAAGTCGTCCGCGGGCGCCGCGGTGACCTCCTCGTAGAGCGACACCGCCTGGTAGAGCGACGCGACGTCGTGGTATCCGTCGTCCTGCAGAGCCCCGACGCGGAAGAAGACGTTGATCTTGCCAGGCGCCCGGACCGTTACCGTCTGCGTCTGCGTCGTCCCCATGTGATTACGCTAGCGCACCTCGGATGCGGCATGCACTCGGGCGATGCGGTGGAAGTCATCGATCGACACCTGCTCTGCCCGGGCCATCGGATCAACGCCCGCGGCCTCGAGCACTTCGACCGCGCGCTCGAGCGGACCGAGCACCGGCTGCATCGACTGGCGCAGCATCTTGCGACGCTGAGCGAAGGCCGAGTTGACGAGCGAGAAGGTCAGCACGCGTTCCGATTCGGAGCCGCGCGGCTCGTCGGATCGGACGTACGACACGAGCACGGAGTCCACGTTCGGCACGGGCCAGAAGATCCGGCGGCTCACGGTGCCCGCGATCCCCCACTCACCGTACCAGGCGGCCTTCGCGCTCGGCGCGCCGTATTCCTTCGATCCCGGCCCGGCCGCGATGCGATAGCCGACCTCGGCCTGCACCATTACGAGCCCTGCGCGCAGCGACGGCATGAGCTCGAGGAACTGCATGAGGATCGGCACCGACACGTTGTAGGGCAGGTTGGCGACGAGCACCTCAGGTGCCGCCGGCAGCTCGGCGATGTGCTCCGCCGTGAGTTCGAGCGCATCGCTGCGGATCACCCGGAACCGCGGTGCATCGGGATCGGCGAAGACCCCCGGCTGCATCGCGCGGACCGTGCTCGGCAGCTCGGCCGCGAGCCGGTGGTCGATCTCGACCGCGGTCACGTCGGCGCCGGCCTCGGTGATGCCGAGGGTGAGCGAGCCGAGGCCCGGCCCGACCTCGATGACCCGGTCGCCGGGTTCGACGCCGGCGAGGCGCACGATCTTGCGCACCGTGTTGGGGTCGATCACGAAGTTCTGACCGAGCTTCTTGGTCGGCGAGACGCCGAGCCGCTCGGCGAGCTCGCGCACCTCGATGGGTCCCAGGAGCGCCGGTGCGGTGGGTGCTGCGTCGTCGCTCATCGGGTCTCCGGTTCCATCTGCCACGAGCCGTAGACCCGCTCCGTGTTCTCGGCCAGCAGAGCGCAGACCTCGTCGAGCGGCTGCTCGAGCGTCTCGGCCATGCGTCGCACGGTGTGCGGCAGCAGGTACGGCGCGTTGGGGCGTCCGCGGAACGGCTCGGGGGTGAGGAACGGCGCGTCCGTCTCGACCAGGATCCGGCTCGACGGCGCGACGCGCATCGCCTCGCGCAGCGCGGGGGCGTTCTTGAACGTCGAGGTGCCGGCGAACGACAGGTACCAGCCGTGCTCGGCGCAGATCTTCGCCAGTTCGACGTCCCCCGAGAAGCAGTGGAACACCGTGCGCTCCGGTGCGCCGACGCGGAGCAGCGTCGCCACGACGTCGTCATGGGCGTCGCGGTCGTGGATCTGCAGCGCGATCCCGTTCGCCTTGGCGATGTCGATGTGCGCCTCGAACGATTCGAGCTGCGCCTCGCGCCCGTCCTCGCCCGTGCGGAAGAAATCGAGCCCGGTCTCGCCGACCGCCCGCACGCGCGGCTGCGCGGCGAGGCGGGAGATCTCGGAGAGGTGCTCGCACAGCAGCCCGCGCTCGGCGAGGCGGGGCGCCTCGTTCGGGTGCAGCGCGACGGCGGCGAGCACGCGCGGATCGGCCGCCGCCATCTGGGCGCTCCAGCGGCTCGTCTCGAGGTCGGTGCCGACCTGCACGACGCCGCGCACGCCGACGGCCTCGGCTCGGGCGAGCGACTCGGCGGGATCGAGCTGCTCGAATCCGTCCTCGAACTCGAGGTGGGTGTGATTGTCGTAGACCGGGATCGGCAGCGGTTCCGGGTCGGCCGGACGCTGCAGGTCGCGCTTCTGCGCGCCCGGAAGGGAGCCGTCGGTGGAGCGCTTGCGCAGCCCCCCGGCCGGCGGCTGCGGCGCTGCCGCGTCGGGCTCCGCTGAGGAGTGGTCGCTCATGCGGCGCCTACTTCCCGTCGGTCTCGATGCGCGGGAACAGCACGTCGAGCTTCTGCTGCGGGGTGCCCGCGGGCAGACGGCCCCACGTGCCGGCCTCGCGGATCGGCTGCGCGCTCAGCGCGCCCAGGGCCTCGTCGGCGCCGAGCGCGGTCCACAGCTTCGCCGTCGCGACCGGGACGACCGGAGCGAGCAGCTGCGCGAGGGCGCGCAGGCCCTCGGTCGCGGTCGCGAGCACGGTCGCGAGACGGTCGCGCTGATCGGGATCCTTGGCGAGGGCCCAGGGCTCCTGCTCGGTGATGTAGCCGTTGAGCGCGTCGACGAGCTCCCAGATCGCGGCGATCGCCTCGTGCACCGCGAACGCGCTGATCCGCTCGTCGGCGCGGGACGCGACCGAGGCCGCGAGCTCGCGGATCGCGGCGTCGGCCGCGGTCTCGTCGGCGGCCTGCGGCATGACGCCCTCGAAGTACTTCGCGTTCATCGCGAGCACGCGGCTCGCGAGGTTGCCGAAGCCGTTGGCGAGCTCCGCCTGGTAGCGCGCGGCCAGATCCTCCCAGCTGAAGGAGCCGTCCTGGCCGAACGAGATGGCGCGCATGAAGTAGTAGCGGAACGCGTCGGAGCCGAAGGTGTCGGTGATCTCGTTCGGCGCGATGCCGGTGAGCTTCGACTTCGACATCTTCTCGCCGCCGACGAGCAGCCAGCCGTGCGCGAACACGTGATCCGGCACCTCGAGCCCGGCCGCCATGAGCATGGCCGGCCAGATGACGGCGTGGAAGCGCAGGATGTCCTTGCCCACGAGGTGGTTCGCGGGCCAGCGGCGCTGGAACTGCTCGTCGTCCGCGCCGTAGCCGATGGCCGTGACGTAGTTGAGCAGCGCGTCGAACCAGACGTAGGTGACGTGCGAGGAGTCCCACGGAATCGGGATGCCCCAGTCGAACGAGGTGCGCGAGATCGAGAGGTCCTCGAGCCCCTGCTGCACGAACGCGATGACCTCGTTGCGCGCGCTCGCCGGATGCACGAAGTCGGGACGCTCCTCGTAGAGCGCGAGTAGGCGGTCCTGGAACGCGCTCATCTTGAAGAAGTAGTTCTTCTCCTGCAGCAGCTCGAGCGGCTTCGAGTGGATCGCGCAGACCTTCTGGCCCTCGAACTCGCCCGTGCCGTCGACGATCTCGCTCTTCGGCTTGAACTCCTCGCAGCCGACGCAGTACAGCGCCTCGAACTCGCCCGCGTAGATGTGGCCGTCGTCGTGGAGCTTCTGCAAGAACTTCGCGACGCCCGCCTCGTGCCGCGCGTCGGTCGTGCGGATGAAGTCGTCGTTCGAGATGTCGATCAGATCGAGCAGCGGCTTCCACGAGGACTCGACCAGACGGTCGGCCCACTCCTTGGGGGCGACGCCGTTCGCGGTCGCGGTGCGCAGGATCTTCTGGCCGTGCTCGTCGGTGCCGGTGAGGAACCACGTGTCGTCGCCCGCCTGGCGGTGCCAGCGGGCGAGCACGTCCGCGGCGACCTCGGTGTACGCGTGCCCGATGTGCGGGGCGTCGTTGACGTAGAAGATCGGCGTCGTGATGAAGAACGGGGAGGGCTTGGCCATGGTCTCCATCCTAAGAGATCGGACCGCCCCCGATCCGCAGTGTTACCGAGGCGCACTAGGCTCACGGGCATGAGCACCCACCACGACACCATCGTCATCGGCGCAGGCATCTCAGGACTCTCGGCGGCCGCGGAGCTGCTGCGGGCGGGGCGGAGCGTCGTCGTGCTCGAGGCGCGCGACCGCATCGGCGGCCGGGTGCACACCGAGCGCGAGGACGGGCGCGTCACCGATCTCGGCGCGTCGTGGATCCACGGGATCGACGGCAGCGAGGTCTACGCCGAGACGGAGGCGGCCGGTATGCCGACCGTCGAGTTCACGATGGGCAGCTACCAGGCCGGCGGCCGCCCCGTGGCATACTACGGCCCCGACGGCGCGCGCCTGAGCGATGCGGCCGCCGATGCGTTCATCGCGGACGTCGCGGAGTTCGATCGCGTGCTCGGCGGCGTCATCGCCGCCGCGGCCCCGGCGACCTCCTACGCGACGGCCGTCGACACGGCGCTCGAGTTCCTGACCTGGGACGCGGATCGCGCGGCTCGGGTGCGCGAGTACCTGCACCACCGCAGCGAGGAGCAGTACGGCGCGGACGCGGCCGATCTCGACGCGCACGGGCTCGACGACGACGCGGTCGACGGCGACGAGGTCGTGTTCCCCCGCGGCTACGACGAGCTCGCGACCCGCCTGGCGCAGGGGCTCGACGTGCGCCTCGAGCACCCGGTCGCGCGCGTCGATTGGAGCGAGGACGGCGTCGTGGTCACGACCGTCGACGGCGCGGAGTTCGCGGCGGCAACGGCCGTCCTCACCGTTCCGGTCGGCGTGCTGCGCTCCGACGAGCTCCGGATCGAGCCCCCGCTGCCCGCTGAGAACGCCGATGCGCTCGCTGGGCTCACCATGAACGCGTTCGAGAAGGTGTTCCTGCGTTTCGACCGGAAGTTCTGGGACGACGGCGTCTACGCGGTTCGACGTCAGGGTCCGGCCGGCGCCTGGTGGCATTCCTGGTACGACCTCACCGCGCTGCACGGCACGCCGACGCTGCTCACCTTCGCGGCCGGATCCTGCGCGCGCGCGATCCGCGACTGGAGCGACGAGCGCATCACCGAGTCCGTGCTGGCATCCCTGGGCGAGATCTTCGGCGACGCGGTCCCCGCACCGCAGCACGTCCGGATCACCCGGTGGCAGGACGACCCTTACTCCCGCGGGTCCTACGCCTACATGACCGTCGGTTCGACGCCCGAGGATCACGAGCGTCTGGCCGCACCGATCGGCGGTGTGCTGCACATCGCCGGCGAGACCACCTGGCAGGAGGATCCGGCGACGGTCACCGCGGCGATGGCTTCGGGGCGGCGCGCCGCCGAGCGGATCCTCCGAGCGGGGTGATCGAGGCCCCTCCGGCTGTGTAGACTTCCGGGGTTTGCGTTCGAAGGCGAAAGAAACGATAAGCACATGGCGAAGACGACATTGAGCAACGCGACCGACACGGGGCACATCCACGTCGGCAAGGGCCTCAACGAGGGCACCCTCGGCGTGGTCGGCTCCACGATCATCGGTCTGTCCTCGACCGCTCCCCTCTACTCCCTCGCCGCGACCCTCGGCTACGTCATCGTCGCCGTCGGCGCGCAGGCCCCGCTCGTCTTCGTCGTGGCCTGCATCCCGATGGTCTTCGCGGCGTTCGCCTACCAGGAGCTGAACCGCGAGGCGCCCGACTGCGGCACCACCTTCGTCTGGGGCGCCAAGGCCTTCGGCCCGAAGACCGGCTGGATCGGCGGTTGGGCGGTGGCCGTGGCGGGCGTCATGGTCATGGCGAACGTCGGCGAGATCACCGGCCGCTACTTCTGGTACCTGCTCGGGAACGAGGAGTTCGCGAACAACCAGACGATCGTCGTGATCACCTCGGTCGTGTTCATCGCGCTCATGGTCGGCATCAGCATGCTCGGCGTGCAGATCGGCGACCGCATGCAGATGGTGCTCATGGTCGTCCAGATGGGCGCACTGCTGCTCTTCGGCGTCCTCGCGCTCGTGAACGCGCTGAACGGCAGCAACCCCGACTCCATCGCATTCGACTGGAACTGGTTCAACCCGGCGGAGCTCACCAACTGGCACGGATTCATGCAGGCCGTGCTGCTCGCACTCTTCATCTACTGGGGCTGGGACACCTGCCTGGCGCTCAACGAGGAGACGAAGAACCCGCGCAAGACCCCCGGGCGCGCGGCGATCTCGAGCATCGTCGTGCTCATCTTCGTCTACGTCGGCGTCTCGATCGCGGTCATGATGTTCGCGGGCTTCGGCGACACCGGTTTCGGCCTCACCAACGAGTCCAACCTCGACGACGTCTTCACCGTGCTCCGCGACGTGCTCTTCGGGCCGTGGGGCTGGTTCCTGATCCTCGCCGTCATGGTCTCAGCCGCGTCGTCGACGCAGACCACGATCCTCCCGACCGCGCGCGGCACCCTCTCGATGGCGGTCTACCGGGCGCTCCCCGCGAAGTTCGCGGAGGTGCACCCGAAGCTCAAGACCCCGTGGTTCTCGACGCTCATGATGGGCATCGCCTCGATCGTCTACTACGTCGTCATGTCGATCGTGTCGACCGACATGCTCGCCGATTCGCTCAGCTCGATGGGCCTCGCGATCGCGCTCTACTACGCGATCACGTCGTTCGCCTGCGTCTGGTACTTCCGCAGCACGCTGAAGGAGAGCGCCCGCAACCTCTGGATGCGCGGCATCTTCCCCCTGCTCGGCGGCCTCATGCTCGCCTACGCGCTGGTGCAGTCGGCCATCGACATGTGGGACGTCGACTACGGGTACACCGTGCTGTTCGGTGTGGGCGGCGCCTTCGTGATCGGCGTCGGCTCGATCGTGCTCGGGTTCATCCTCATGGGGCTGTGGGCGCTGCGGCCCGGCTCGAAGCCGTACTTCCGCGGCGAGAGCCTCAACCGCGACACCCCGATCCTCGTCCCCGACGAGTAGGCCGGTAACTCAGCGGTCGGCGACCCTCGCGAACCGACCGCCGTCGCGCACGAGCACCTGGGCGACACCGTCGATCACCCCCTCGAACCGGATCCGCTCGGGCAGCCTCGGGTCCGAGCCGACCCGGAACGACCGCGCGCCCTCACCCTGGAGCGCCACGAGCGGCACGTCCTCGGTCGGGGCCTCGACTCCGGCATAGGCCCGCAGCACGAGACGCCCTCCGTCGTCCCGGCCGACCTCGAGGTGCGGCACCCAGGGGCTGTAGCTCCGGTAGGTACCGGCGACGCCGTCCGTGCTCGCGGGGTCGAGGTCGAGCGGCGCGCGGGGCGCATGCAGGGCCCCGATCGGATCCGCGCCGCCAGGCGCGGCATCCGCACCCGCCGCCGCCGCGTGGCATTCGCGCGCCAGCAGTTCGGCGTACGGACGCTCCCCCGGCCCGCTCAGCAGCACCGCGACCGAGATGCCGGCTTCCGGGTGGGCGACGAGGAACGCGCCGTAACCGACCATGCCGCCGCCGTGGGTGAGGACCGTTCCACGAGCGGTCGGCTCCGCGTTGATCCCGAAGCCGTAGCGATCCCCCGGCGCGGGCAGGTGCGGACCGACGTCGAGCACGCCCTCGCCGCTCGGCGCCGACGGTGCGGCGGCGACGGCGACGGCCTCGGGCAGCCAGGGCGCGGAGGCCGCGAACGATCCGGGATCCGTGAGCGCCCGAGCGAATCGCAGCAGTTCGTCGGCCGTAGCGACGACGTTGCCGTCGGCTCCCGCCGGCTCGAGCCACGGCGCCTCGGCGATCCCGTCGGCCGGGCTCCAGGGCGCGTCGTCCCGGAGCGGCACGGTTCCCCGGCAGAGCTCGCCGCGCCGGGCTCCGGTGAGGTTCGTCACCGCTCCGTCGATACCGAGCGGTTCGAGCACGAGCCGCTGCGCGATCTCGGGGTAGGGCAGCCCGCAGGCGGCCTCGAGCGCCAGACCGAGCACGACGTACCCGATGTTGCTGTAGTGGAAGAACGCGCCGGGCCGGCTGCCGGCGACGGTCTCGCCGAGCGCCAGGGCCTGCGCCCGGTCGCCGGGCAGCGCGTCGCTCCCGGCGATCCAGCCGGCGGTGTGGCCGAGCAGGTGCCGCAGGCTCGGTTCGCCGGCGCCGACCGGCAGCTCCAGCCACGGCAGGAGCGCGCGCACCGGCGCGTCGAGGTCGATCCGTCCCTCGACCGCCAGCCGGGCCGCGGCGAGCCCGGCGACGCTCTTCGAGATCGATCCGATCTCGAGGCGGGCGTCGAGCGGCATCGGGGACCCGCCGGGGCCCGCCGTGCCGAACGCCGCCGCGCACTGCGCCTCCGGGGTCCGGAGCGCGATCGTTCCACCGGCGACGGGGGCGCGGAGCAGCAGCTCCTCCCCCCGGGCGAGCGCCGCTTCGAGTCCTCGCTCGAGGCCGTTCATCGACCCGCTCCCGCCACGCGCTCCCGCTCACGCAGGATCGCGCGCTCCTGCCGGGCCGCCAACCCTCGCCAGAGCTCCCCGCGCTCGGGCCGCGGTTCGAACCGGCGGAGATCGCCGTGGCCGCGGGAAGCGGGGTCGAAGCCGCAGGTCGACGCGACGAGATCCGCCGCTCCGAGCGCCGAGTGGTCGGTTTCGATCAGGTCGGCTTCGACGGCTCGACCGCAGGCGTCCGCGAGGTCCTGCAGCAGCACCGGCGACCGCGCCGAACCCCCGGCGACGAGGAGCCTGCCGTCGGCGGGCGGATCGATCACCGCGATGCAGCGGCGGGCTTCGAGCACGATCCCCGTCAGGAGTCCGCGCATGAGCTGACCGCGGGTGCTGCCCAGCGTGAGGCCGGCGAAGCCGCCGAAGAGCCCCGGCTCCCAGAGCGCTCCCTGCTCCCCCGGACCGAGGTACGGCAGGACCTCGGGCGCTTCGGCGGGATGCACCGATCCGGCTTCCGCGAGCAGCGCCTCCACCGACGACGCGCCCGTGAGGCCGGCGAGCCAGGCGAACGCGGACCCCGTCGCCACGAGATCCATCTCCCAGCCGAATCCGCCGTCGGCGAGCGGGGTCACGAGCGAGCGCCCGCCGGGATCCGCCTCGGGGCCCGTCCGGGTTCCCAGGATCACGGTGCTCGTACCCGAGATGATCGCGACGTCGCGCCCCGGTCGCGCTCCGAGCGCGACGGCGCCGAGCACCGAATCGGCGGCGCCGAGCGCGACCGGGATCCCGCTCGGCGCCCCGACGAGCCGGGCGACCCCTTCGACGAGCCCCCGCGTCTCGGTCGCCGGACGCACCTCCGGCAGCTCCGGCCAATCGCCCGAGGCGTGCGCGCCGTCCGCGACGGCGCTCACGCCCGAGCCCACCGCGGTGCTCGGGTCGGTGAGGAGGTGCCCGGTGAGGCGCGCGAACACGTAATCCTTCGCTCCGGCGATCCGCGAGATGCGGCGGGCCGCCTCGGGGTCGCGCCGCACGATGCGGCGGTACATCGGCACCAGGTAGCGGGCGTCCAGGTGCTGCCCGGTGCGGGCGTAGGCTGCGGCCTCGGGATGGCGCTCCGCGAGCTCGCACGCATCGGCTTCCGCGCGGATGTCCTCCCAGACGACCGCCGGCCCGACGGGCTCCCCCGCGTCGTCGAGGCAGACGAGCGTCGGCAGCATGGCCGACAGTCCGATCCCGATCCACTCCTGCGCGGACGTCGACTGCGCGAGCTCGCCGAGCGCCCCGACCACCGCGGCCATCCAGTCGCCCGGGGCCTGCTCGGCCGCTCCGGGTTCCGGCCGCGATGTGGGGTACGGCCGGCGCACGCGGGCGAGCACGCGCCCGGTCGCCACCTCGACCGCGAGCGCCTTCGCGCTCGACGTGCCGAGATCGAGGCCGATCGCGATCGGCCGTTCGTGCGCCATGCCGTCTGCTCCCCGTCGTCTCACGCCTTCGCGAACTCCCGAGCGAGCACGCGCATGGCGCCGGAGGCGGCCTCGAGCGTGTCGTCGATGTCACGATCATCATGCACCAGCGAGACGAACAGGTTCTCGAACTGCAGCGGGTGGAACAGCACGCCGCGCACGATCATCTCCTCGTACCAGCGGGTGAATACGCCCTCGCGGGTGTGCGCGACCGCGTCTCGCCAGTTCTTGATGGGCCCGTCGGCGAACCACAGCTGGAACACGGTGCCGAGACCCGTCACGTAGGCATCGATGCCGTTGTCGTCGGCGATCGATTCGAGGCCTCGCGCGAGGCGCTCGCCGAGCGCGCGCTGGCGCTCGTACAGGCCGGGCTGGGCGATGACGTCCATCGTCGCCGACACCGCCGCGCACTGCACGACATTGGCGTTGTAGGTGCCCGAGTGCGAGTAGGTGCCGTCGGCGATGAGGCGCATGGCCTCCTTCGTTCCGCCGATCGCCGCGACGGGGAAGCCGCCGCCGATGCCCTTCGCGTAGGTGGTGAGGTCGGGGATCACCCCGTAGTACTCGTGAGCGCCACCACGGGCGATGCGGAAGCCGGTGATGACCTCGTCGAAGATGAGCATCGCGCCGTACTTCTGCGTCTCGGAACGCAGCAGTTCGAGATAGCCGGGCTCCGGCAGGATGCAGCCGGTGTTGAGCACTGCGGGCTCGGTGATGACGGCCGCGATCTCCTCGCCACGCTCCGCCATGAGCTTGACGAAGCTCTCCGCATCGTTCCAGGTGAGCACGACGAGCGTGCTCTCGAGCTCCGCGGGCACGCCGAGGCCCATCGCCACGGGGCGCGGATGGTCGGCGGGACCCGCCTGATCGAGGTCGACGTGGTTCGACCAGTACACGCTGTCCTGCCAGCCGTGGTAGAGCCCCTCGAAGCGCACGATGATGCGGCGGCCGGTGGTCGCGCGGGCGATGCGCACCGCTTGGCCCACGGCTTCGGAGCCCGAGTTCGCGAAACGGACCTGCTCGACGCCGGGCACGGTCGCGACGACCTTCTCGGAGGCCTCGATCTCGAGCTCGTACGGCAGGCCGAAGCTGGTGCCGTACTCGGTGATGGCCCGGGTCACGGCTTCGGTGACGTCGGGGTGGCGGTGCCCGAGGATGTCGGGGCCGAGCCCGAGCAGGTAGTCCACGTACTCGTTGCCGTCGACGTCGGTGATGCGCGAACCGAGCCCCTGCTCCATGAACAGCGGGTAGGGGTTCCACCCGTTGCGCGGCAGCCGCGCGGTGCTGCCCGCGCCGCCCGGGATGGTGAGCTTGGCCCGTTCGAAGAGCTCGCGGGAGCGCGGGGTTCGGTCGGAGAACGCCGAAGCGAAGGTGAGGTCCATGTCGATGCCTTTCACGGGGAGGGACGAGTCGTCGGTTCCGGACGCGATCAACTTATCATACTAAGTATGCTTTGGCGAGGAAGCGGGTCATCTCCGATGCGCGACGCCGTCGTGAGCGAGCAGCTCCGCGAGCATCAGCACGCCGGTCCCGGTCGGCCCCTCACCGAAACCCGCGATCGGGAACTCCAGGTAGGCGGTACCGCCGATGTCGAGGTGCGCCCACGGGCGCGCGCCCGCGAACCGTGCGAGATAGGCCGCCGCGTGCCGCCCCGTATCGGGACGGTCGAGCGGGGCGTTCCGCGAATCGGCCACCCGAGATTCCAGCGCCTGATCCTCCCCGTAGGGCAGCGGCAGGATCCAGGCCGGATCCGCGGCCCGCTCGCCCGCGGCGACCACGCGCGCCGCGAATTCGTCGTCGTTCGACCAGATCCCGGTCCGCCGCAGCCCCGCGCCGCCGTCGGTCAGCGTACCCACGTCGACGAGGGAGTCGTACCCGGCCTCCCGCAACCAGGAGAGGCCGTCCGCCAGCACGAGCCTGCCCTCGCAATCGGTGTCGACGATCTCGGTCGTCTCCCCGCCCGGATGACGCACGACATCGCCCGGACGGGCCGAGGTACCCGAAACCGCGTTGTCGCACAGCGGAAGGATCGCTTCGATCGTCGGACCGGAACCCGCTCCGCGCTCGTCCGCCGCGAGCCGGATCGCGGCGGCGACGGTCGCCGCCGCGGCCATGTCCGACTTCATCCACGACATCTCGCCGGCGTCCCGCTTGAGGTTGAGTCCGCCGGAGTCGAACGCGATGCCCTTGCCGACGAGGCCTATGGACGGGAGCCCGGGATCCCCCGGCACCTTCAGGTGCGCGACCAGGGGCGGCCGGGAGCTGCCGCCGCCCACGGCCAGCACCGCGCCGAAGTCGCCCCTGCCGAGCCGCACCGCGTCCCAGACCTCCACCTCGACCGCGGCGTTCTCGCCGCAGTACTCGGTGATCCGCTGCGCCAGTTCGGCGGGGCCCAGCAGGTTCGGCGGGAGTTCGACGAGCTCGCGGACCCAGCGGATCGCATCGGCCCGGCGCCTCCAGTCGTTCGGCACCGGCTCGCCGGCAGCGAAGACCGGCTCGGGTGCGACGCGCTCGGGTGATCCCGGACGCTGCTCGCCGATCCGGACCCCTCGCCAGAGCGCTTCGTCGAGCACGGGATCTCCGCACTCCCACCAGATGCGGGCGGGCGATCCATCGGCGACCTCGGCCGCCAACCCGCCGAGCGCCAGCCCCGAGGCCCACGCGCGGGAGGCGACCGACGGGGCGCCCGGCCCCCGTTGCGGCGATTCGGCGCGGACCCCGATCACGAGATGCGGGCCATCGGGACCGGGCACGACCGCTCGGGCGTGCTCGGCCTCGCCCTTCGCCGCGGAGAGCCAGTCGGTGATGCTCGCGGGCTCCGCGCCGAGCGCGGCGGCGAGCGCGTCGAGGCCGGCCGCCGCCGGTTCGTTCAGGGGGTCGGTCCGCTCGGGATCCGGGAGGACGACGAGTTCGATCTGCACGGTTCAGCCTTCCGTCCGGTGCACCTGGATGAGCGTCCGAGTCGACAGGTTGTTGATCGAGCCGACGAGGGGCGAGAGCACGAAGCCCGTCCATGCCGGGTCGTGCGCCTCGATCACCTTGGGATAGGTGAGCACCACGTAGGGACGGTCGTCGAACAGGATCCGCTGCATGCGGTCGATCGTCGCACGTCGGGCCGCGGGATCGATCTGCGTGCCCTGCAGCGCGTACAGCCGGTCGTACTCGGGGTTGCAGTAGCCGCTGTCGGAGTTGTGCCCGCGAGAGGCGCAGGTGAGCGTGCTGAGCAGGAAGTCGGGGTCGACGGGCGGGGTCCAGTTCCACATCGCGAAGTCGTAGTCGAGGTACTCGTTGTCGGGCCCGTTGATGGCGTCGGTCGCGGCGTCGGGATCCATCTTGCGCTGCACGAGACGGATCCCGATGTCCTCGAAACCGCGCTGGATCGTCTGGAACGCGCGATCCCCGGATCCGTTCTCCTCCGTGGGGAACACGAGCTCGTAGTCCATGCGCGAGCCGTTCGCGACGCGGATCCCGTCGGAACCCTTCGCGTATCCGAGGCCGTCGAGGATCGCATTGGCCTTCGCGGTGTCGTAGGGCAGGCCCGTGATCGCGGGGTCGTGGTACCCGGAGGCCGGCGACAGCACGGTGGATCCGGGCTGCGCGTAGCCGAGCCAGGTCTGGTCGACGATCTCGGTGCGGTCGATCGCGTACTCGAGCGCCTTGCGCACCTCGGGGTCCAGGAGCTCGCGGTGCTTCGGCTTCTTCGGGTTGGTGTTGATGATGAGGTTCTTGATCGTGACGCTCGGTCCGATCTCGACGGTCATGCCGGCGCGCTTCAGGGTCTTGACGGCCGTCGGCGGCGTCATCTGGCCGATCATGTCGAGCTGGTGGCTCTTCAGCGCGGTCACCATGGCGTCGTCGTTCGCGAAGAACTGGAATCCGAAGCCGTCGATCCTGGGCTTCTCGCCCCACCATTCCGGGTTCCGCGAGAACAGCATGATCTGGTCCTTGCGGTAGGTGTCGAGCATGAAGGGCCCGCCCGAGACGAGCGGCGCGGCGTTCTCGTACGAGGTGATGCGCATGCCGTCCCCCGTCGCGAGCGGCTCCCAGATGTGCTTGGGCAGGATGTGCAGGGCCTGCATCTGCGTGAGCACGTTGCCCACGGGCGAGGCGTAGTGGAGCACCACGGTGTTGGCATCTGGGGCCTCGGCACGCTCGAGGTGCGCGACCCAGCCCGAGAGGATGCCGGTGGGGCCGTCCTTGTAGCGCAGGATCATGTTGGCGGTGAAGGCGACGTCCTCGGCCGTCAGCGGCTTCCCGTCGGACCACTTCGCATCGGGCACCGTGCGGAAGGTCCAGGTCCTGCCGTCGGCCGAGGTCTCCCAGCTGCGGGCGAAGGACGGCACGATCCGCAGCTGCTCGTCGTACTCGGTGAGGTGCGGGTAGATGTACTGGAACAGCACGCTCGAGTAGTCGGAGTCGGCGACGAACGGGTTGAGCGAATCGACGAGCGAGGTGGTGCCGACTCGCAGCACGTTGCGGCTCGCGCTGTTCCCGGTGCATCCCGTCAGCGCCAGAGCAGCGGCGACCAGCACCGCGCCGATCGCCAGCAGACGTCTTCTCAGATTCATGGTTCCCCTGCTTCTCATCGTCGAGGGAGGTGGCAACACGGAAGAAATTGCAACTTCACTTATCTTAGTAGACTGAGCATACTAGGTGACAAGACTTCGCGATCGGATTCTCGATCGCACAGCCCCCTCGAGGAAGAGAGGCGAGATGCACCGCAGGAGATACGTCTGGCGGCGAACGATCTTCGCGATCGTGACCGTGTTCGTGGCCGTGACCCTCAACTTCGTGCTGTTCCGCGTGCTGCCCGGTTCCGCGGTGACCCGCATCTCGCGCGTCCCGAACGCCTCGCCCGAGCTGAAGCAGGCGCTGACCCGCGAGTTCGGTCTCGACCGGCCGATGTGGGAGCAGTACCTGCTCTACCTCAAGGGGCTCTTCACCGGGAACCTCGGGGTCTCGTACGCGAATCGGCAGCCCGTGACCGCGAACCTCGCCGACGCCTTCGCCAACACGCTCCCCCTCGTGCTCACCGGCACGGTGATCGCGCTCGCCATCGGGATCCTGCTCGGAATCCTGAGCGCGGTGCGGCGCGGCAGCCCGTTCGACCACGTCATGACCAACGTGTCGGTCGCGTTCTACGCGTTCCCCACCCAGTTCCTCGGCATGATGCTGCTCATCGCCTTCGCCGGGCTGCTGCCCTCCGCCGGCATGAGCGACCCGTTCGCCGAACTCGCGACCCCGTGGGAGCAGTTCGTCGACCGCGGTGCGCACCTCGTGCTCCCCGTCGCGACGCTCGCGCTCACGCTCTACGCCGAGAACCTGCTCATCATGCGTTCCTCGGTGCTCGAGACCCTCGGCGAGGACTACATCCTCACCGCGCGGGCGAAGGGGCTCTCCCGCGGCCGGATCATCCGCGCCTACGCGGTGCGCAACGCGATGCTGCCCACGGTGACGATGATCGCGCTCGCGCTCGGCAGCGTCGTGAGCGGCGCGATCCTCATCGAGGTCATCTTCTCCTGGCCCGGCATCGGACGCGCGCTCTACGAAGCCGTGCTCCACCGCGACTACCCGATGCTCCAGGGCGGCTTCCTCGTCATCACGATCACGGTCGTGGTCTTCAACTACCTCGCCGACCTCGCCTACGCGTGGCTCGATCCGCGAGTCTCGGACTAGAAGGGCCAGGGCATCACCATGACGCATCCGGGAACCACCCTCGTCTCGCTCCCCCGGGGGCGACGCCCCAGGAACCGCCGCAGGGGCGCGTTCGGGCGCGCGATCCGCGAACCGGGCGCCATCATCGGCCTCGCCGTGATCCTCGCCTTCCTGCTCCTGTCGATCTTCGCGCCGCTCCTCACGCCGTACTCGAGCCGCGAGGTCAGCTGCGGAGTCTTCGAAGCACCCAGCGCGGCGCACTGGTTCGGCTGCGACGACGGCGGCGTCGACGTGCTGAGCCTCGTGCTCGAGGGCGGCCGCATCTCGATGTTCGTCGGGTTCGCGGCAGCCGCGATCTCGATCCTCATCGGGGCGACGGTCGGCATCCTCTCGGGCTACTTCGGCGGCTGGGTCGACACCGTGCTCATGCGCATCACCGACTACTTCCTCGTGATCCCGCAGATCGTGCTCATGATCGTCGTCGCGGCGGTCTGGGGGCCGAGCCTCGACCACGTGATCATCGTGATCGGCGCGCTGATGTGGACGAGCACCGCCCGCATCGTGCGCTCCCAGGTCAAGAGTCTGCGCGAACGCACCTACGTGCGGCGGGTCGAGGCCATCGGCGCCGGGCACCTCCGCATCGTGCTCCGGCACATCCTGCCCCAGCTCGGCCCGCTGCTCGCGGCGAGCGCCGTGCTCGCCGTCACCGTCGCGATCTTCAACGAGACCGCCCTCGCGTTCCTCGGCCTCTCCGATCCGAACGCGATCACCTGGGGCACGATCATGGAGCGCGCGTTCAACCGCGCGGCCGTCTCGACCGGCGCGTGGTGGGCGATCGTGCCGGCCGGCGTCGCCGTCGCCCTGCTCATCGTCGGCTGCTATCTGCTGGGCCGAGCGATCGAGGACGCGCTCAACCCCCGCCTGCGCGTCTCCCACCTCGGGCTGCGCACCTGGGCGCTGCGGCAGGGCGCCCAGGACGATCTCGAACGCGCCGCCGCACCGGCGCCGCGGAAGCGAAGCGCGGGCGAGGATCCCGCCGCCGGAACTGAGGAGCGACGATGACCCCCACCCCGACGGACGCGGCACGGCCCGCGCTCGAGATCCGCGACCTCCGGATCTGGTTCCGGACCGACGACGGTGCCGAGAACGAGACGGTCAAGGGGCTCTCGCTGAGCCTCGCCCCCGGTGAGCGCCTGGGGCTCGTCGGCGAATCCGGGTGCGGCAAGACGACGACCATCCTCGCCGCGCTCGGCCTGCTGCCCGCGAACGCGACCGTCTCGGGGCACGTGCTGCTCGACGGCGTCGACATCATCGCCGGCGGCGACCGCACCGTCCGTCCGCACCGATGGACCGATATCGCGATGGTGTTCCAGGGAGCGATGAGCGCGTTCAACCCCGTGCACACCGTCGGGTGGCAGATCCTCGAAGCGCTCCGCGTGCATCGTCGCTCCGTCGGCACCGAGGACGCCCGGGTGCGCGAACTGCTGAACCTCGTCGGCCTCCCCGAAGGCACCGAGCGCCGCTTCCCCCACGAGCTCTCGGGCGGCATGAAGCAGCGCGCGGTGATCGCGATGGCGCTCGCCTGCGAGCCGAAGGTGCTGCTCGCCGACGAGCCGACGACGGCGCTCGACGTCGTGGTGCAGGACCAGATCCTGCGATTGCTGGTGGAGCTCTCCGAACGCCTCGGGCTCGCGCTGATCCTCGTGACCCACGACCTCGGGGTGGTCGCGCAGAGCTGCACCCGAGCCGCCGTCATGCGCGACGGCGAGATCCTCGAAGAGGGAACGGTCGAACAGCTCTATCGCGCGCCCGCGCACCCCTACACGCGCACGCTCTTCGAATCGACGCCCGATATCGCCCAGGTGACGGCGAAGCCGATCCCCGATCCCGCGCCCGTACTGCTCGCCGTCGAGAACCTCTCGGTCGAGTACTCGGGTCGGGGCGGGACGCGGCGGGCGGTGTCCGACGTGTCGTTCGAGGTCGCCGAGGGCGAGCTCGTCGCGCTCGTCGGCCAGTCCGGCTGCGGCAAGACGACGACCCTGCAGGCGATCATGGGCATGCTGCCCGGCGCGACCGGCTCGGTCTCGGTCGACGGCGCTCCGGCGCTCGGGATCCGCCGCGCGGAACGGCGGCGCCTTCGCGAACGCGTGCAGATGATCTTCCAGGACCCGTACGAGTCGCTCGACGTGCGCTTCACCGTCGCCGACACCATCGAGGAACCGCTGCTCGTGTTCCGCGTGTGCCGCGACCGCGCCGAACGCCGGGAACGGGCGCTCGCAGCGCTCGAAGCGGTCGGGCTCTCCCCCGCCGAACAGTTCATCGACCGGTACCCGCACCAGCTGTCCGGCGGCCAGCGGCAGCGCGTGGCGATCGCAGCCGGACTGGTGCTGCGGCCCGCCCTGCTGCTCGCCGACGAGCCGGTGAGCATGCTCGACGTGTCGGTGCGCACCGGAGTGCTGCGGCTGCTCGCGGAGCTGAAGGAGCGGGAGCGGATGGGGATCCTGATGATCACCCACGACCTCTCGACCGCGGCCGAGTACGCCGACCGGATCATCGTGATGCGCGACGGCGGGATCGTCGAATCGGGGACCCCCGACGAGGTCGTGCACCGACCGCGGGACCCCTACACACGACTGCTCATCGACAGCATTCCGAGCCCCGATCCCGCCCGGGCGGCCTGAGACGGGCGGCGAGCGCCGGGTGTCGGGTTGCGGTTCAGTCGGCGCTCGGCGCGCCGAACGGGCGCACGTCCCAGCGACCGGCTCCGGTCGGAGGCGGCAGCAGGCGCGGCCCGCGCTTGCCCGAGACGTAGAAGACGAAATCGTCGGCCCGGTAGGTCTGCAGGTAGGAGTCGAACGGCACGTCGTCGTCGGAGTAGCTCACACCGCGCACCCGCATGACCGTATCGTCGGCTCCGATGCCCAGCTGCTCGCGCTCCCACGCGGTCGGCCGGTCCACCTGGAAGAACTGCTCGGCGTAGGCCTCGGTGATCCCCGCACGCTCCTCGATGAGGCCGTAGAGGGACTCGCCCGCCGCGAGCCGATCCTCGTCGAGCGCGGGCGCCAGACTGAGCGGGATCGTGGCGAGCTCGGCGACCGCGCGCACCCCGCCGCGGGAGCGCACGCGCGCGATCTCCCACACCGGCTGTCCGCTCTCGATGCCGAGCGCGCGTACATGGTCCGGACCGGGGAGCCCGACCGCGATCCCGACCAGCTCGGTGCTGAACTCGACGGGCGAGATGCCGTCCGAGATCGTGCCGAGCAGTGTGCCCGGCGACCCGGGCTGGCTCACCAGCCGCCGCTGCGCGACGAAGGTGCCGACGCCCTGATGCCGGACGATGATGCCGTCGTGCGCGAGCTCGTCGAGCGCGCGGCGCACCGAGATCACGCTGACCTCGGCCATCGCCGACAGCTCCGCGGTGCTGGGCAGCTTCGCGCCCGCCTCGAGCCCCTGGTCGGCGATCAGTCCCGTCACCAGATCGTAGACGCGCTGATAGCGCAGTTCGCGCCCCGCTCGGGGCGCCCCGTCCTGGTTCACCGGCACCGCGTGCATCCTCTCGCTTGACATGATCAGTATGTCTGCTGCCGCGAGAGTAGCATGCTCATCCGGTTCGCTCAGCCGGCCACCCGGATCACGGGCTCGTGCCGCACCGGGAAGTTCACCGAGGCGGCGATGAAGCAGTTGCGGCTCGCCTCCGCGTGCGCGGTCAGTGCCGCATCCACCATCGACGCGTCCGCCACCGTCACCTCCGGATGCAGCACCACCTCGACGAAGCTGCCGCCCTCACCCTGCTGGCGCATCGAGCCGGTGGCACGATCCACGTAGTCGGTCACCACGACCCCCGCGCGCACCGCCGAGTGCAGGTACGACAGCAGGTGGCACTGCGCGAGCGCGGCCACGAGCAGTTCCTCGGGGTTCCAGCGATCGACGTCGCCGTGGAAGGTCGGATCCGCCGAACCTTCGAGCGGCGGCTTGTCGGTGCCGTACAGCAGCACCTGCCGGCCGTACTCGCGATACCCGCTGGTGCCGGTCCCCCGGTTGCCCGTCCATTCGACGCCGACCGCGTACTCGTGGTTCCCCATCATGCAGCGAGCGTACCGTGCGGCGCGGCCGCCCAAGTAGGTCGACGTCGAGAGACCCGGGAGTAGGATCGACACCATGAGCAATGACACCATCGTCCAGGAACGCCGCGTCGTAACCTCGATCCCCGGGCCCCGCTCGCAGGAGCTGCACGAGCGCCGCCGGGCGGTCGTCCCGCCGGGCGTGCACAGCGTGCTGCCGGTGTACATCGACCGCGCGCACGACTCGATCCTGGTCGACGTCGACGGCAACCAGTTCATCGATTGCGGCGGCGGGATCGGTGTCACCACGATCGGTCACACCGACGACGCCGTGGTCGCTGCGGCGACCGCCGCGCTGCAGAGCGTCACGCACACGCTCTTCACGGTGACGCCCTACGAGAGCTACGTGCGCGTCGCCGAGCACCTCGCGGCCGCCGTGCCCGGCACCGGCGAGAAGCGCACCGTCCTCGTCAACTCGGGCGCCGAAGCCGTCGAGAACGGCGTCAAGATCGCGCGCAAGTTCACCGGCCGCCCCGGTGTCGCCGTGCTCGAGCACGCATATCATGGCCGCACCATGCTCACCGCGACCATGAACCACAAGGCGGCTCCGTACGCCGCGGGCTACGGTCCCCGCGCCGGCGACGTCTACAAGGCGCCCAACTCGTACCCGCTGCGCGACGGCCTGTCCGGCGCCGAGGCGGCGGCGCGCACCATCACCTACCTCGAGAAGGTGGCGGGCGCCGAGGACCTCGCGTGCCTCGTCGTCGAGCCGATCCAGGGCGAGGGCGGCTTCGTCGTTCCCGCCGACGGCTACCTGCCCGCGCTCGCCGAGTGGTGCCGCGCGAACGGCATCGTGTTCATCGCCGACGAGGTGCAGTCGGGCATCGCCCGCACCGGCACCGTGTTCGCGATCGAGCAGTTCGGCGTCGAGCCCGACCTCGTGCTCTCGGCCAAGGGCATCGCCGGCGGCCTGCCCCTCGCCGCGGTCACGGGCCGCGCCGAGATCATGGATCAGTCGCAGCCGGGCGGCCTGGGCGGCACCTTCGGCGGCAACCCCGTCTCGTGCGCCGCGGCGACCGCCGTGTTCGAGCAGATCCAGTCCGCCGACCTGCTCGCCGAGGCGAAGCGCATCGAGCGCGTGCTCGGCGACGGCCTCCGCGCCCTCGCCGCGAAGTACGACGTGATCGCCGAGGTGCGCGGCAAGGGTGCCATGCTGGCGATCGAGATCGTGAAGCCCGGCACGCTCGAGGTCGACCCCGAGCTCGTCTCGCGCGTCATCGCCCGCGCGGCGCAGGCCGGCGTGCTGCTGCTCAACGCCGGCATCTTCGGCAACGTGATCCGCTTCCTCCCGTCGCTGAAGCTCACCGATGCGCTGGCCGCCGACGTCCTGGCCGTACTCGACGAGGCGTTCGCCGCCGAGCTCGCGTAGGTCAGCGTCTCGACTCGAGAGCGGGCGTCACTCCTCCGGAGGACGCCCGCTCTCGGCGTTTGCGTCCCGTTCCCGTCATCGAACGGGCCGGGATCATCCTTACCTCCGCGAGAGTGGATGATTCGGGCCCGTTCGAGGGCCGGGTGAGGCGAAGGGGAATGCTCAGCCGAGCGGGACGCGCACGGGCACCGTGTCGGGGCCCTCGTCGTCCGAGGCGTCCGTGACGGTACCGGCGTCCTCGGCTTCGGATTCGATCTCCATGACCTCGACGGGCTCGCTCACAGCGGTCTCAGTATCGGCGTCGGTCCGGGCCTCTGCGGGGTTCTCGCCGCCGACCGAGTCGAGCGAGACCCCGGCGATCGCGAGATCGCTCGTGTCCCGTGCTTCACCCACGGCGTGCACGTCGATCACGACGACGGTGACGTTGTCGCGTCCCGCGTTCTCGATGGCGTGGTGCACGAGTTGCTTCGCCGCTTCCTCCGCGGTGTCGGTCGTGGCGAGGAAGTGCTGGATCCCGATCTCGGTGAGCTCCTTGGTGAGCCCGTCGGAGCAGATGAGGATCCGTTGCCCGGGAATCAACGCGAGCGCAGTGTAGTCGGGCGAGGGTGCCTCGTTGAAGCCGACGGCCCGGGTGATCACGTTCGCGTGCGGATGGAACTCCGCCTCCTCGGGGGTGATCGCGCCGGTGTCGATGAGGTGCTGCACGACCGAGTGATCGACGGTGATCTGGCTGAGCGCGCCCTTGAAGTACTGGTAGACGCGGGAGTCGCCGATGTTGAAGACGGTCCAGGTGGGCTCTTCGGCGCAGGACCCCAGGGTCACGCCGGTGACCGTGGTGCCGGCGCCCAGATCGGTCCCGCCCGCGTCGAGCTCGATGTCCTCGACCGCGTCCTCGAGGGCGCCGTCGATGTCACGCTCGCTGACGGCGCGGTTCCCTCCGAGCTCGGCGAGCCTGCGCACGACCGCAGCCGACGCGACTTCCCCCGCGGAGTGCCCGCCCATGCCGTCGGCGACGGCGAAGATCGGCGGGATCACGACGTAGCTGTCCTGGTTCACCTCGCGTCGGCGCCCGACGTCGGTGATGGCGTGCCACGAGAGCTCGATCTCGAGATCCGAGCCCGGGCGATAGCCGATGCGACGCCGAACGGCGTTCTCCCCACGTCCGGTCAACGTCTCTCCTCGGCAATCACTCGAACATCCTACCGTGCGGCCCGCTTGGAGCCCGCCCCGCCCGTCACCCCGGCGGGTGCGCCGAGCTCGGTCACGAGGGTCGCGCTGCCCGGCCGGTCACCGAGCTGCACTTCGAGCCCCTGCGTCTGCGCCCATCGGCCGAACGCCTCCGGGCCGTCCAGTTCGGCACCGGATCGCGCCAGGCGCCGCACGAGGTCGCCCTTGGCGGTCTTGTTGAAGTGGTTGAGCGCTCGGACCGCTCCGTCCGCGCTGCGCTGGGCCACCTCGAGCTTGGTTCCGACGCCCTCCGGCAGCGGTGCGAGCGCCGCGTAGTCGTTGGATCGCAGATCGAGGATCCACCCGTGAGCCGCCCAGTCCATGTCGGCGTGAGCCCGGATCCAGCTTCGCTTGAGCGGCGCCTCGAGCGCGGCCAGACGGCTTCCCGCCGACAGACGGTAGGCGGGAATCCGGTCCCCCGCGCGCACCAGCCCGAAGAGCGCGGACTGCACCGCCACGTGCTCGCGCATCCAGTCCCGCGCGTCGGCATCGAGCGAGATCGCGTCGAGGGCGTCGTAGAGAACGCCCGTGTACCGATCCATCGCCTCCAGCGCGCCCGAGGATTCGAGCACGCGGTTGTGTTCGAGCTCACCCCGAGCCTTCACACCGAGGCCGAGAGCCTTCGCCGCGAGCTCCTCGTTGCGGGAGAGCTCCTCGAGCGCGGTGCGTACGGCGGCGCGAGTGCTCGCGAGCTGCGCGTCGTGCGCCAGGTCCTCGGCCCGGTAGGGCGCGTCTCCGCCGGTGCGCTTCGTCTCGGAGGGCGGGAGCAGGATCAGCATGGTGCGACTTTCTGGTGGTGGGGAAACGGCGGGGCCGGCCGCTGCTTCGAGTGAAGCTGCGGCCGGCCCCGGCGTTGGAAGGTGCGAACGGTCGGAATCAGGCGACCAGTTCGGCGCGACCCGCCACGATCGTGATCGTGTCGTGGTCGACGGAGAGGAACCCGTCCTCGGCGTTGACGGTGATCTTCTCACCGTCGGTGCCGGCGACGCGGACCGCACCCTCGGCGAGCAGAGCCAGAAGCGGCTCGTGCCCACCGTAGATGCCGATCTCGCCCTCGACCGTCTTCGCGCTGACGTTGGAGGCGGTTCCGCTCCAGATCTCGCGCTCAGCCGAAACGACGCTCACGTTGAGCGTGGCCATGATTACGCGTTCTCCTTCTGGATCTGCGCCCACTTCTCTTCGACGTCGGAGATGCCGCCGACGTTGAAGAATGCCTGCTCGGCGACGTGGTCGAACTCGCCCTTGGTGATCGCATCGAACGATTCGATGGTCTCCTTCAGCGGCACCGTCGAGCCCTCCACACCGGTGAACTTCTTCGCCATGTAGGTGTTCTGCGACAGGAACTGCTGGATGCGGCGTGCGCGCGCCACGGTGATCTTGTCCTCTTCGGAGAGCTCGTCGACACCGAGGATCGCGATGATCTCCTGGAGCTCCTTGTTCTTCTGGAGGATCTGCTTCACCGAGGTGGCGACGCGGTAGTGGTCCGCGCCCAAGTAGCGGGGATCCATGATGCGCGAGCTCGAGGTGAGCGGGTCGATCGCCGGGTACAGACCCTTCGAGGCGATCTCTCGCGAGAGCTCGGTGGTCGCGTCGAGGTGGGCGAAGGTGGTCGCCGGAGCCGGGTCGGTGTAATCGTCGGCGGGCACGTAGATGGCCTGCAGCGAGGTGATCGAGTGACCGCGGGTCGAGGTGATGCGCTCCTGGAGGAGACCCATCTCGTCGGCGAGGTTCGGCTGGTAGCCCACAGCGGAGGGCATGCGGCCGAGCAGCGTCGAGACCTCGGACCCGGCCTGCGTGAAGCGGAAGATGTTGTCGATGAAGAGCAGCACGTCCTGCTTCTGCACGTCGCGGAAGTACTCGGCCATGGTGAGGGCCGAGAGCGCGACGCGGAGACGGGTCCCCGGCGGCTCGTCCATCTGGCCGAACACGAGGGCGGTCTTGTCGAAGACGCCGGCCTCTTCCATCTCGTGGATGAGGTCGTTGCCCTCACGGGTGCGCTCGCCGACGCCGGCGAACACGGACACGCCGCCGTGATCCTGAGCCACGCGCTGGATCATCTCCTGGATGAGGACGGTCTTGCCGACGCCCGCACCGCCGAAGAGGCCGATCTTGCCGCCCTGCACGTAGGGGGTGAGGAGGTCGATCGACTTGATGCCGGTCTCGAAGAGCTGCGTCTTCGACTCGAGCTGGTCGAAGGCCGGGGGCTCGCGGTGGATGCTCCAGCGCTCGCTGACCTCGATGGTCTCGCCCTCGGGGAGGTTGAGCACGTCGCCGGTCACGTTGAAGACCTTGCCCTTGGTCACGTCGCCCACGGGGACGGTGATCGAGGTGCCGGTGTCGAAGACCTCCTGGCCGCGGACCAGGCCGTCGGTGGGCTTCAGCGCGATGGCGCGGACGACGTTGTCGCCGAGGTGCTGGGCGACCTCGAGGACGAGCTTGAACGGCTCCGAGCCCTCACCGAAGTCGATGGTGGTCTCGAGCGCGTTGTAGACGGCCGGGATCGCGTCGTGCGGGAACTCGATGTCGACGACGGGGCCGGTCACGCGAGCGATGCGCCCGGCGACCTTCGTGGTGGCCTCAGTCGCCACAGCGGCGGTTTCGGTCATGATTCTCTCTCTTCGCGTTTGCTAATCGGACAGCGCGTCAGCGCCGCCAACAATCTCGGAAATCTGCTGGGTGATCTCCGCCTGACGCGCGTTGTTCGCGAGGCGGGTGTAATCGCGGATCAGCGCATCGGCGTTGTCGCTCGCCGACTTCATCGCCTTCTGCGTCGCAGCGTGCTTCGCAGCGGCCGACTCGAGCAGCGCGTTGAACAGGCGCGACTCGATGTAGGCCGGAAGCAGCTTGTCGAGCACGGTGTCGGCGTCGGGCTCGAACTCGTACAGCGGGTTCGCGCCAGCGCTCGCCTCGGCCACGCCCTCGACGACCTCGAGCGGCAGCAGACGGTGCACCTCGGGGGTCTGCGAGACCATGCTGATGAAGCGGTTGTAGACGAGGTGGATCTCGTCGACGCCGCCCTCAGCGGTCTCGGTGTTGAAGGCCTCGAGCAGCGCTTCGCTGATCTCCTGAGCCGTCTCGAACGCGGGGCTGTCGGTGCCGCCGGCCCACACGCGCTCGGAGGCGCGGGCGCGGAAGGTGAAGTAGCCCTGAGCCTTACGGCCGACCAGGTAGTACTTCACATCCTTGCCCTCGGCGCGCAGCAGCTCGCTGAGCTCCTCGGCTTCGCGCAGCACCTGCGAGTTGAAGGCGCCTGCGAGACCGCGGTCCGAGGTGAAGATGACCACTGCGGCGCGCTCGACGCGCTCCGGCTCGGTCAGCAGCGGGTGGTCCGTGTTCGAGTGCACCGCGACGGCGGACACCGCGCGGGTGATCGCCGTGGTGTAGGGCTCGGACGCCGCGACGCGGGCACGAGCCTTCTGGATGCGAGATGCCGCGATCAGCTCCATCGCACGGGTGATCTTCTTGGTCGTCTGGGCAGAACGGATCTTCTGCCGGTAGACCCGAAGTTGCGCTCCCATGTCTCTCCTGTGTCTGGTTGGGGCGGGCTGGTCGAAGTGGAGGAGGGCCGGCGGGGACGTGCGTCCCCGCCGGAACCTCGACTACTTCTTGACGACCAGCTGCTCCTGCTTGATCTCGTCCTTGCCGAGCGACGCGAACTGCTCGGCCAGCGTGACGCCGGCCGAGGTGCGGAACTCGAGCTTGAACTCGGCGATCTTGGCCTCGAGCTCTGCGACGGTGTCGTCGTCGAGCACGTTGGTCTCGCGCAGCGTGGTGAGGACCTCGGAGTTGCGCTCGAGCGACTCCAGGAACTCGCTCTCGAAGCGGAGGATGTCCTCGACCGGGACCTGATCCATGTGACCCTTGGTGCCGGCCCAGATCGAAACGGTCTGCTTCTCGACGGGGTACGGCGAGTACTGCGGCTGCTTGAGCAGCTCGGTGAGGCGTGCGCCGCGCTCGAGCTGACGACGGCTGGCCGCGTCGAGGTCGGACGCGAACATCGCGAAGGCCTCGAGGGCGCGGTACTGGGCAAGCTCGAGCTTGAGCGTGCCGGAGACCTTCTTGATCGACTTCACCTGAGCGTCGCCGCCCACGCGGGAGACCGAGATGCCCACGTCGACCGCGGGACGCTGGTTCGCGTTGAACAGGTCGGACTGGAGGAAGATCTGGCCGTCGGTGATCGAGATCACGTTGGTCGGGATGTAGGCCGAGACGTCGTTCGCCTTGGTCTCGATGATCGGGAGACCCGTCATCGAACCGGCGCCGAGCTCGTCGGACAGCTTCGCGCAACGCTCCAGCAGGCGGGAGTGCAGGTAGAAGACGTCACCCGGGTAGGCCTCGCGCCCCGGCGGGCGACGGAGCAGCAGCGACACGGCGCGGTACGCCTCGGCCTGCTTCGACAGATCGTCGAAGATGACCAGGACGTGCTTGCCCGCGTACATCCAGTGCTGGCCGATGGCCGAGCCGGTGTAGGGAGCCAGGTACTTGAAGCCGGCGGGGTCGGATGCCGGAGACGCGACGATGGTGGTGTACTCCATCGCGCCCGCGTCCTCGAGCGCGCCCTTCACCGAAGCGATGGTCGAGCCCTTCTGGCCGATGGCGACGTAGATGCAACGCACCTGCTTGGTGGCGTCGCCCGACTCCCAGTTGGCCTTCTGGTTGATGATCGTGTCGATCGCGATGGCCGTCTTGCCGGTCTGGCGGTCGCCGATGATCAGCTGGCGCTGACCGCGGCCGACGGGGATCATGGCGTCGATCGCCTTGATGCCGGTCTGCAGCGGCTCGTGCACCGACTTGCGCTGCATGACGCCGGGAGCCTGGAGCTCGAGCGCACGGCGGCCCTCGACGCCGGCGATCTCGCCGAGGCCGTCGATCGGGTTGCCGAGCGGGTCGACCACGCGGCCGAGGTAGCCCTCGCCCACGGGAACCGAGAGCACCTCGCCGGTGCGAGTGACCTGCTGGCCCTCCTCGATGCCGGTGAACTCACCGAGCACCACGACACCGATCTCGTCCTCTTCGAGGTTCTGCGCCAGGCCGAGCGTGCCATCCGCGAAGCGGACGAGCTCGTTGGCCATCACACCGGGCAGGCCCGCGACGTGCGCGATGCCATCGGCTGCGTCGGTGACGGTGCCGACCTCGGTCTTCTCTGCCTGAGCCGGCTCGTACGACGACGCGAAGTCCTTGAGAGCGTCGCGAATCTCGTCCGGGCTGATTGAGAGTTCTGCCATTTCGTTTCCTCTGTCTGGTCCGGAAGCGCCGCCCCCGGGGTGAAAAGTTGAGCCCTAACCCGCGAGTCGCAGGCGGAGGTCCTCGAGGCGAGCGCGGACGCTGCCGTCGATCACGTTGTCGCCGAGCTGGACGCGCACGCCACCGACGAGCTCGGGATCGAGCACGGTGGTGATGCGGACCGGACGGCCGGCGCTCTGTTCGAGCAGAACCGCGAGGCGCTCCTGCTGGGCGGGGGCGAGCGGCGCGGCGACGGTGACCGTCGCGAGTGCGTTGCCGCCCTGGTCGGCTGCGACGTCGGCCGCGGCGCGGAGCGCTGCGTTGACGCGACGCCCGCGGGGGTTCGCGACCAGGTGGGTGACGATGCCCAGGGCGGCAGCCGAGAGCTTGCCGCCGAACAGGCGCGTCGCGAGCGCGACCTTGGCCGCGGGATCGCCGAGCTTGTCACCGAGCTTCAGCTCCAGCTCGTGGCTGCTCTCGACGACCGAGGCGGCCGCGAGGAGCTCGTCGGAGAGCGAGGAGCTGGCGTTGGCCTCGGCACGGATGCCGAGCTCCTCGACACCCTCGACGAACTCGCCGGAGTCGGACCAGGTGCCCGCCGCAGCGGCGCGGAGCACGCCGCGCGCGCCGCCCGAGACGCTGGCGAACACGCGATCCACCAGCTGCCCCTTCGCGGCAGCCGAAGCGGACGCATCGCCGAGCGCCTTGAGCAGCGCCGGGGTGCGGTCGAGTTCGGCCGCTGCACCCAGCAGCTCGGCCCCGACCCCGGCGCCGAGCACGGGGCTCAGCTCACCGCGGGCCGCGGCGAGTGCCGCACGAGACGCGCTGCCCATTACTTGGCCGCCTTCTCGGATGCTTCGAGATCGGCGAGGAAGCGGTCGACCAGGGCCGAGGCCTTCTGGTCGTCGCTGAGCGACTCGCCGACGACGCCCGAGGCGAGGTCGATCGCGAGGGTGCCGACCTCCTTGCGGAGCGAGACGGCAGCGCTCTGGCGCTCGGCCTCGATCTGCGCCTGAGCAGCCTGCGCGATGCGGGTCTGCTCGGTCGTGGCGTCTTCCTTGGCCTTCGCGACGATCTTCGCGGCGTCGGCACGTGCCACGTCGCGGATCTCGCCGGCCTCCTGGCGGGCGCCCGCCAGCTGAGCGGTGTACTCCTGCAGCGCGGCCTCGGCCTTCGCCTGAGCCTCATCGGCCTTGGCGATGTTGCCTTCGATGGCCTCCGCGCGAGCGTCGAGCATCGTCTGCATCTTCGGAAGGAAGACCTTCCAGAATGCGATGAGGATGATGAGGAACGCGAGCCCAGACCAGACGATGTCGTAGGTCTCCGGGATCAGCGGATTCCGGGCTCCCTCGGCAGCTGCGATAACTGCGTTATGCATCAGTGCCTCCCTTCCGAGACGTAGGGAAGCGAATTAGTTGGTGAAGATGAAGTAGGTCGCGATACCGATGAAGGCGAGCGCCTCGGTGAACGCGATACCGATCCACATCAGGACCTGGAGGCGGCCGGCCAGCTCGGGCTGACGAGCAACACCCTCGATGGTCTTGCCGACGACGATACCCACGCCGATGGCGGGGCCGATGGCGGCGAGGCCGTAGCCGACGGTTGCGATGTTGCCCGAGATATCAGCGAGAACAGACACAGTATGTGTTTCCTTCCGTGTGTTGAGCGCGGCGGTTGCCGAACCCGGTTGGTTTTAGTGCTCTTCAGCCAGCGCGAGCTGGATGTAGACAGCGGTGAGAAGCGTGAAGACGTAGGCCTGCAGAACGGCGACGAGGATCTCGAAGAGCGTGAACGCGAAGCCGAACGCGAGGGTGCCGATGCCGAAGAGCTTCATGAGCCCCGGTGCCTCGATGAGGAAGAACCAGGAGGCGCTGAAGAAGAGCACCAGCAGGAGGTGACCGACCACCATGTTCATGAGGAGTCGGAGCGTCAGCGTGACCGGACGGATGATGAAGGTCGAGATGAGCTCGATCGGGGTCACGATGAGGTAGACCGGCCAGGGCACGCCTGCCGGGAACAGGGAGTTCTTGAAGAAGTTCTTCGGGCTCTTCTTGATGCCGGCGTAGATGAAGGTCACGTACGACACGAGCGCGAGCACGAGCGGCAGGCCCACCACGGCCGAAGCGCCGATGTTGAAGCCCGGGATGATGCCCGTGAAGTTGAACGCGAGGATCAGGAAGAACATCGAGGTCAGGATCGGCAGGAAGCGCTTGCCGTCGACCTTGCCGAGCAGATCCTCGGCGATGTTGACCCGGACGAAGTCGAGGCCCATCTCGATGAGGGACTGACCGCGGGTCGGGATGACCCGCATCTTGCGAGTGCCCAGCCAGAAGACCACGAGGAGAAGCACGAGCATGATCACGCGGATGATCATGATGCGGTTCATCTCGAACGGAGTGCCGACGAAGAGCACGCCCTCCGGGAAGAACTCCTCGATCGACGGCGGGTGGAACCCGCCGCCCTCCTGAGTTGCGAAAAGACTGGGGGCCACGAGTTGCATAGCGTTAGCGGACAGCGCCATTCTCCTGATTCGGGGTGCGAGCTCGGCTCACACAGCGTCGAACGATGATCGTGCCCCCGTCGCTCACGCGGCAGCCAGAAGCATGCCGCGGCAAGGGAACACTAGGATCCTATCAAAAATTCGGCCTCTGGCGAAACCGATCAGGCGCAGGATCCTGCCGGATTCAACCCTATCGTGGATCCGAGATGTACGGGATACGCGACTTGGCGATCACGAGCACGTCGATGACGAGCGAGACGAGCACCGATGCCACGACACCGAAGAAAAGCACGGTGGTGTCGAGCCAGGGCTGTCCCTTGAGCATGACCGTCGCGACGATGAAGATCAGGAACTTCAGCACCCAGCTGCCGAGCACCACGACGAAGAAGAGGATCACGTAGTTGGGGCTCTCGATGAACCGGTTGGCGAAGGCGATGCTGCCGACGGTCAGCAGCAGGAAGACGCCGCCCATCGCGGTTCCGATGATTCCGCCGATGAGGCCGGGCGCGCCCGCCACCAGGAACCCGATACCGCCGAACAGCACGATGAGCACCACCGTCGCCAGGATCCCCCACTTCAGCGCGGTCAGGAGCACGGGCTGGGAGGCCGGCATCTGCGGCGCGGCGTCTGCCGTCGCGTCGTGGTCGGCGGTGCTGTTCACTCGGGGGTCCTTTCGTCGGCGGGGGTCTTCCCCGCCCTCAACGGTAGCAAGCCGCGCCGGGCCAGACCTGCGCGCAATCGCGAGGCCGGGACCAGGGTCACCACGAGGCAGAGCGCGGTACCCGCGAAGAGCACCGCGAAGGGCAGCGCGAAGCTCCGCATGGTGAACACGAGCAGACAGGCCAGCGAGATCACCGCGGTCCAGAGGTAGAAGATCGAGACCGCCTGCACCTGCGAGTGCCCCATGTCGAGGAGTCGGTGGTGGAGGTGCTTGCGGTCGGCCGCGAAGGGGCTCTGCCCCGCCCGCAGGCGGCGCAGCACGGCGAGTGAGAAGTCCGCGAGCGGGAGCGCCAGCACGGCCACGGGCAGGATGATCGGGATATAGCTCGCGAGCACGAGCTTCTGGTCGAGCACCGCCGGGTTGAGCTGTCCCGTGACCGACACGGTCGAGGTCGCCATCAGCAGACCGACCAGCAGAGCGCCGGTGTCGCCCATGAACATCTTGGCGCGGTGCCAGTTGAACGGCAGGAATCCGACGCACACGCCGACCACGATGGCTGCGATGAGCCCGGCGAGCGTCACCGCCGGCGTCTCCCCCGAGCGATCGGTGAGCAGCTGCGTATAGAGGAAGAACGCCGAGTTCGAGATGATCGCGAAGCCCGCGACGAGACCGTCGAGGCCGTCGATGAAGTTGACCGCGTTCATGACCAGGGTCATGAGGAAGACCGTGAGCGCGAAGTTCATGGTCGCGGACGCCACGATCTGCGTATCGCCGAACGGCAGCGACACGATCTGGATGCCCTGCCAGGCGAGCAGCCCCGACGCCGCGAGCTGTCCCGCCAGCTTGATCATCCAGTCGAGATCGAAGAGGTCGTCGAGCACGCCGACCGCCGCGATCAGCGTGCACGCCCCCAGGATCGCCCAGACCTGGGTCGAGAGCGCGAAGAGCGTCGAGAAGTCGTCCTGCGTCGTCGCGAAGAGGCAGCCCACGATGATGCCGACGAACATCGCGATGCCGCCGAGCCGCGGCGTGGGCGTGCGATGCACGTCCCGCTCGCGCACCTCGGGCGCCAGACGGAATCGTCGGCTGAGGCGCAGCAGAGCGGCCGAGGCGACCGCGGTCACCGCGGCGGCGGCGAGCGCGACCAGCAGGAAGGAGAGCATCTCAGTCCTCGATGGTCACCTGCGGGAGCAGCTCCGCGATGGCCTCGCGGCCGACACCGCCCTGGCGCAGGATCCGCAGGGTGCCGCCCTCGTCGTCGAGACGCGTGGCGTCGACGATGGTGGACGCGGTGCCGTCGCCATCCACCGGACCGGCCTCGAGGTAGATCGCGACCGAGTCGCCGAGCATGCCCTGCGCTTCGGCGGCCGTCGTCGCCGCCGGATCCCCCGTGGTGTTCGCCGAGGACACGGCCAGCGGGCCCGTCTCCTGCAGCAGCTCGATGGTGAGCGGCTGGTCCGGGATGCGGAGCGCCACGGTTCCCGCGGTCTCCCCCAGGTCCCAGCTCAGCGACGGCTGGGACGGCAGCACGATGGTGAGCGGCCCGGGCCAGAAGGCCTCCGCGAGGGCCAGCACGGGCTGCGGGACCGCCGCTGCCAGGGCGTGCAGCGTGTCGGTGCCGGGGATCAGCACGGGCGGGGGCGACTGGCGCGTGCGCCCCTTCGCGTCGAGCAGGCGCTGCACCGCGGCCGGGTTGAACGCGTCGGCGGCGACGCCGTAGACGGTGTCGGTGGGGAGCACCACGAGCTTGCCGAGCCCCAGTGCCTGTCGGGCGCTGCGCGTCCCCGAGAGGAGCTGTGCGCTGTCGCTGCAATCGAAGACGTCGGCCATGAGGAACGATTCTAGTCCTCGGGCCGGACTTCCCGCCCCGGCGCTCCGCGGGTTCTCAGCGGATCGCGGTGGTCGCGCGATCGCGCAGCGTCAGGTCCTGGTGCGTGGCGGCGGCCCGCCACCCGTCCGCCGCCAGCAGTTCGCGGATCGCGCGCCCCTGCCCCTCGGCGTGCTCGAGCACCAGCAGCCCGCCGGGCACCACGAGTCGACGCGCGGCCCGGCTGATGACGCGGATCAGGTCGAGGCCGTCGGTCCCGCTGTAGAGCGCGAGTTCGGGATCGTGGTCCCGCACCTCGGGATCCCGCGGCACCATGCCGCTGGGGACGTAGGGCGGGTTCGACACGAGCACGTGCACGCGGCCGAGCAACGGGTCGAACGCCGTCGAGAGCGGCCCCGATACCGGTTCGCCGGCTTCCGGATCGAGGTCCGAGACGTCGCCGAGCAGCAGCTCGACGCGGTCGTCGCCGAGACGCGCGACGTTGCGCGCGGCCCAGGCGTGCGCCTCGGGGCTCTTCTCGACGGCGCGCACGCGGGCGGTCGGCACCTCGTTCGCGAGCGCCAGAGCGATGGCGCCGCTGCCGGTGCAGAGGTCCACCGCGAGCGGTTCGGGATCCGGCACGGCGCGGAGCGCGTCGATGGCGAACTGCGCGACGGTCTCGGTCTCGGGCCTCGGCACGAATACGCCGGGGCCGACCTCGAGCTCGATCCCGCGGAACGGCGCCCGACCGGTGAGGTGCTGGAGCGGGACCCGGCGTGCCCGCTCGTCGGCGAGGTCCCGGATCCGCGCGAGCGCGGCGTCCCCGATCTCGGTGCCCAGGATCGCGAGCGCCTGGACCCGGCCGCGGGCGACGTCGAGCACGTGCGCGACGATGAGCTCGACGTCCGCGCCCGGATCCTCGATCCCTGCGGCTTCGAGCTGCGCACGCAGCTCGCTCAGAACCGCTGCGACGGGTGCGCCCACGGGGACCTCCTGGGTTCGGATCGGATCGGACCCGACCGGATCCGGACCGAACCACTCTGGCACAGGATTCCGAGGTCGGGATCGCCCCCTCCCTGGCTCGCCTGAGCGCCTCGTCACAATTCATAAGCAAGGATGACATCTCAGATAATGCTTGGATATGCTTCGGTGGGGCGCCGGAGGCGCCGCGCAACATTCGGGCCCGCATGGCCCGCACGCTGAGAGAGGGAGCCCATGGCACGCACCTACGAGAACATCACCCAGGCCTTCGGCAACACTCCCCTGGTGCGCCTCAACCGCGTCACCGACGGGGCCGGTGCCGAGGTCTTCGCGAAGCTCGAGTTCTACAACCCGGCCGGCAGCGTCAAGGACCGCATCGGCATCGCGATCATCGACGCGGCCGAGGAGTCGGGCGCCCTGCAGCCCGGCGGCACCATCGTCGAAGGCACGAGCGGCAACACCGGCATCGCGCTCGCGTTCGTGGGCGCCGCCCGCGGCTACCGCGTGATCCTCACGATGCCCGAGACCATGAGCATCGAGCGCCGCAAACTGCTCGCCGCATACGGCGCCGAGATCGTGCTCACCGAGGGTCCCCTCGGCATGAAGGGTGCGGTCGCGAAGGCCGAGGAGATCGTCGCGAGCACCCCGGGCGCGATCCTCGCGAACCAGTTCGGCAACCCCGCGAACCCCGCGATCCACCGGGCGACCACCGGCCCGGAGATCTGGAACGACACCGACGGCCAGGTCGACATCTTCGTGGCGGGCATCGGCACGGGCGGCACCATCTCGGGCGCGGGCGGCTACCTCAAGGAGCAGAACCCGGGCGTGCGGGTCGTGGCCGTCGAGCCCGTCGACTCGCCCCTCCTCACCGAGGGCAAGGCCGGCCCCCACAAGATCCAGGGCCTCGGCGCGAACTTCGTTCCCGAGATCCTCGACCGCGAGATCTACGACGAGGTCGTCGACGTCGCGCTGCCCGATGCCATCGCGAAGGCCCGTGCGCTCGGCACCGACGAGGGCATCCTCGCCGGCATCTCGGGCGGCGCGGCCGTCTGGGCCGCGACCCAGGTCGCGCAGCGACCCGAGAACGCGGGCAAGAAGATCGTGGTCATCGTGCCCGACTTCGGCGAGCGCTACTTCTCGACCGTGCTCTACGAGGACCTGAGCGTCTGAGACGCTCCGACCGGCGGGTCGGCGGCTCCCCGGCACGGGGAATCGTCGGCCCGCCGATCGGGTTGCACCGAACATGGCACCCTTCTCACGCGTCCGCGAGGACATCGCCGCGGCGCGCGCGCACGACCCGGCCGCGCGCGGGCCGATCGAGGTGTTCCTCATCTATTCGGGCTTGCACGCGGTCTGGTGGCACCGCGCGGCGAACGCCCTGTGGCGGCGAGGATTCCGGTTCCTCCCCCGCGCGCTCTCGCAGTTCGCGCGATTCCTCACGGGCGTCGAGATCCATCCCGGGGCGACCATCGGCAGGCGCCTCTTCATCGACCACGGCATGGGCGTCGTGATCGGCGAGACCGCCGTCGTCGGCGATGACGTCCACCTCTACCACGGGGTCACTCTCGGCGGCACCGGTCACGACCGCGGCAAGCGGCACCCGACGATCGGCGACCGCGTGGTCGTCGGCGCCGGAGCCCAGGTGCTCGGCGACATCGAGATCGCCCACGACAGCGCGGTCGGCGCGAACGCCGTCGTCGTGCGCTCGGCCGGCCCCTGGACCACGCTCACCGGGATCCCCGCCACCGGTCGTCCGCGCCGCGGGGCGCCGCTCGAGGTGCCCGACGAGGCCGACTTCTACGTGATCTGAGGGTTGCGGCGGCACGCGGTCGCCGCTGCGGGTCAGCGTCGGCGCGACACAGGCCGGGCCTCAGCGCCGAACCTGCCTCAGCGCAGCCGCCGCCCCTGCTCGTCCATCCAGCGCTTCGTCTTGCGGTACTCGATTCCCATGAACACGAGCCCGAGCACCCAGAACGGCAGCTGCACCGCGAAGGCTACCCGGAACGCGTCCAGCGAGTAGTTCTCGGGCGAACCCGCGCCCTGGACGTCGAGCACGAGGCCGATCAGCAGGATCACGAGCAGCGTGGCGGTGAAACCGGCGGTGTTGACGAGTCCGGTTCCGAACCCCGAGAAGCTGCGCGGGGTGTGGGACCGCCCCACCTCGAACGAGATCATCGACGCGGGTCCGCCGATCGGCATCACGACCATCAGCAGCACGAGCAGCCAGGTCGGCGGGGTCCCTGGCCAGAGCAGCACCGCGATCCAGACGAGGGCGATCGCGACCGTGATGCTCGCGGCGATGCCGACGCGGCGTTCGAGGAAGCGCGAGGTCACCGGACCGAGCAGGAACCCGGCCGCCATCGACGACAGGATCGTGAGGCTCAGCAGACCCGCGGCGGTGCCCGGTGAGAGTCCGACGCCGCCGACCAGGAACGGCGTGCCCCAGAGCAGGATGAAGGTGTTCGACGCGAACGGCGACGTGAAGTGCACCCAGTACGCGAGCCGCACGCCGGGCAGCCGCAGCAGCCGGCGGGCGCGCTGCCAGAACCCGAGACCCCGGCGGACCCGGCCCTGCGGCATCTCGATGAGCCCCGTCGCGGGCGGCGCGATCTCGACGGATGAAGCGCTGCCCTGCGGCCGGTAGGCGGCGGAACGGCGCGTGATCCCGCCGGTGCGCCCGATCATCCGTTCGAACGCGGTGCCCGTGCCCGGACTGTCGCGCAGCACGAGCGCCGCGAGCAGCGTCACCAGGAAGCCGACCGCGGCGACGGAGAGGAACCCGGAGGCCCAGCCGAAGCCTGACACCATGAGGGCGAGCGGCGTCACCGAGACGAGCTGGCCCGCCTGGCCGACGAGACCGGTGAGCTGGCTGACCGTCGGCAGCTGGCGCGCCGGGAACCACTCTGGCAGCATCCGCATGACGCTGATGAAGCTGCAGGCGTCGCCCGCGCCCACCAGGACGCGCGCGAGGATCGCGAGCCCGACGTCCGGCACGGTCGCCATGGTCACCTGGCCCACGATCATCAGCGCGCCGCCGATCAGGATCATGGTCGTCGCACCCACGCGGTCGAGCAGGATCCCGACGGGGATCTGCAGGCCTGCGTAGACGATCAGCTGGATCACGGGGAACGCCGACAGCGTGGTCGCGTCGATGCCGAAGTGATCCTGCGCAGCAGGGCCGAGGGCCGCGAGCGAGGACCGATTGATGATCGCGACCGCGTAGGAGAGCGCTGCGACCGTCCACACCGCCCAGGGAAGCAGGGAACGGGCACGAGTCATGGGCGCAATGCTACTCCTGCCCGAGGGACGCTCCGGGCGTGTCCCGATCCGTCCCGGGCGGCCGCGGGCACGGTCCCTCCGCTACGCGCGCGGCGGCAGCGGCGGCCCGTCGGGGAAGTCGCTGCGGGTCAGATCCATGAAGAGCGCGGCCTCGAGGTGGCCGCCGGGACGCACCTGGTAGTCGCGCAGCACGCCGATGCGCTGGAAGCCGAGGCGTTCGTAGCTGCGGATCGCGCCCTCGTTGTTGATGTTGGGGTCGAGCGTGATCCGGGTGATGCCGTCCGCGAACTCCGCGCGGATCGCGAGGGCGAGGGCCTCTTCGCCGATGCGGCGGCCGCGGAACTGGGTCCCGATGAAGATGTGGATCACCGTGGTCGGATACTCGGGATCCTCGCCGCGCAGCACGTACATGGCGCCGGCGCACTCCCCCTCGACCTCGATGATGCGCGCTGTTCCGGGAGCCTCGACGAACTCCTCGCGCACGCGCTCGAGCGAGTAGCCGACCCACCACTCCGAGACCTCGGGCTGCTGCAGGATCGCGAGCAGCGGTTCGGCGTCGGCCGCGCGCGGGAGGCGGAGGGTGACGAGGGGGCCTACGAGGGGCAGTGCGGCATCGGACATGGATCCAGAGTATCGGGCGTCGCATCGCGATGCAGTCGCTCTCGAGAGCCCAAGGGCCGCCTCAGGCATGCCATTTCGACGAACCCCGAAGCCAATACGTCACAGGAGAAAGGAATCGAAGAACGGTTGCGAGGCCTTCAACGGCAGTGCCATACTACATATGGCATACCAAACAGACTGCACCGACGCGGTACTCCGAAGGGCCCTGACGGGACGAGGATCGCCGGCCGGGCACCCGACACCGGAGGACAGACCTTGACCCGCAGCATTCCCGGCACCGGCGATGGCACGATCTTCGTCGTCACCGAGAGCCACTCCGACCGGATCGCGTTCGTCGATCTGGCCACCGAGGCCGACCCGGTGCAGACCGAGACCGTCGTCGGCGCGGCCCCCTGGGCCATCGCCGTCCACGAACCCTCGCATCGCGCCTACGTCACGACCGCCGAAGGCCTCGCCGTCGTCGATCTCCGCTCCCGCGAACGGATCGCCCTCGTCCCCTACCTCGACCAGCCGACCGAGATCGCGACCGGCGAGTACCGCCCGGGCGGCACCGGCGTCGTCGTGCTCCCCGACGGATCAGCGGTCTACGCCGGCGTCCACCGCGACGGGCGCACCTCGACCGTCGAGCGCTTCGACACCGCGGCGGGCGCGTTCACCGACTCCTTCGAGGTCGGGCTGCGCCCCTTCGATGTGCAGCTCTCGCCGAGCGGCCACGAGGTCTACACGATCGACCACGACTCGTTCACGCTGCACACCATCACCGTGCCCGGCCACGAAGTCATCCGCACCGAGGTCGCTCCGTTCGGCACGGAGGGCGGCCTCATGTCGCACTACAAGCCGCACTACGCCGCCGTCGCAGAGGACGGAACCCTGTATCTCCCCTACCAGGGCAAAGGTCTCGTCACCTACTCGCCGGAGACCCGGAGCTACACGACCGCCCCGATGACGGGCGACTCGCACCAGCACGGCGTCGGGCTCACCGCCGACGGCCGTCTGCTCGTCGTCGGCGTCGGCCCGATCGGCGGTGCCACCCTCGGCCCGAGCCTCACCATCCGCGACCTCGCTTCCGGCGCCGAGGTCCTCGTCCCGCTCGAGAAGGGGCACGAGAACCCTGTCGAATGGCTCGGCTCCCCCGACGGGCGTCCCAAGGCCGTCCTCACCGGCGGATCGACGAGCCGCGGCCCCTGGGACGGGATCGCGGTCATCGATCTCGAGACGCACGAGCGCACCGAGATCCCGGTTCCGGGCCTCCCGCAGATGGGCGTCTTCATCTCGGCGGCCTGAGCCGCCCCGCCGAACAGCTCCACCAGTCCCCCCTCCACCCACCCCGAGCGCGCGGAACGGACCGCGCGCCGCACGAGAGGAACCACCCCCACCATGTCAACGAAGACACGACAGCTCAGGCGCCTCCTCGGCGCGGGAGCGGCGTTCGCCATCAGCGCGGCGCTGCTCACCGGCTGCATGGGCAATGCCGCGAAGACCGAGAGCGGCGGCGCCGCGGCGTCCGGCGGCGCGGCAACCCTCGCGATGCCGACGGAACCCGGCAACATCGACCCGATCATGATGCGCTCGCTCTCGGCGTGGAACATGTACTACGCCGTGTTCGACGGCCTCACCCGGATCGCTTCCGACGGGTCGATCACGCCCGGCCTCGCGGAGTCCTGGTCCTCGGACGACAGCAAGAAGGTCTGGGAGTTCAAGATCCGCAACGGGGTCAAGTTCCACGACGGTACCGACCTCACGGTGTCCGACATCGTCTACACCTACGAGAAGATCCTCGCCAGCGAGACCTCGACCAACCGCGTCGCCATCGCGATGATCGACTCGGTCGAGGCCGTCGGCGACGACACCGTCAAGTTCACCCTCAAGAATCCCTTCAGCGCCTGGCTGAACCAGGTCGCCACGATCGGGATCGTGCCCGAGGCCGACTACGAGAAGAAGGGGGCGAAATTCGCCGACGCCCCCGTCGGCACCGGCCCCTTCCAGTTCGTCGCGTGGAACCACGGCGTCGACTACCAGGTGAAGCGGTTCGATGGTTACTGGGGCGACAAGGCGAAGCTCGACACCGTGACCTTCTCCTTCGTCGGAGCCGCCGACGCCCGGACCACCGGCGTGGAGTCCGGCACCCTCGACGCCGCCCTCATCCCGGCCAGCCAGGTGCCCGTGCTCAAGGGGGCGAGCGATGCGCAGGTCATCGATGCCCGCTCGAACAAGGTCGCCCTGGTCGGAGTCAACACGACCGCCGGAGCGCTGAAGAACGAGAAGCTCCGCCAGGCGCTCCCGCTCGCGATCGACCGCTCGAAGATCATCGAGCAGCTGCTCGAGGGCTACGGCACCCCGACGGGACAGCCCGTCGCGAAGGGAGTCACGGGCCACGTCGACGGGTACCCGACCCCGAAATTCGACCCGGCGGCAGCGAAGCAGCTCATCGCCGAGTCCGGCTACGCAGGCGAACCGATCACCTTCCAGTACGCGAGCTCGGGCGGCGACCCGACCGACCCGGACGTCGCGCAGGCGATCGCGGGCAACCTCAAGGACGTCGGCCTCAACATCAAACTGGTCGGCTCGGAGCAGCAGAGTCTCAGCCTGACGATCGCGAACCATCAGATCACGGGCCTGTACCTGAACTTCTGGTCCCCCTCGAGCATGGACGGAGACGTGGTCGTGAGCCAGCTGCTCGCGGGCGGACCCGAGGACTACGCGCGCAGCCCCGAGATGGCGAAGCTCTACACCGCTCAGCAGGCGGCCGGCGACAAGGATCGCGACCAGGTGTTCACGCAGATCTGGGAGTGGAACACCGAGCACGTCTCGAGCATCCCCCTCTGGGAGATCAAGAACGCCTACGCCTCGTCCAAGGCGCTGAAGTGGACTCCCGCGGTCGACGGGATCTACCGAGCGGCCGAGATCTCGCGAGCCGACGGCTGAGCCGGTGGTGGGGCCGCGCGGACGCGCGGCCCCACCACCCTTCCCTTCCACCCCCACCGCTTCAGACGGAAAGCGCCCATGGCCACATATCTCCTCCGCAGAATCCTGCAGGCGGTCGCGACCCTCTTCATCGCGGTCACCATCGCGTTCCTGCTCGGCCGCGCGACGGGCAAGCCCGCGGCCCTCATCCTCACCGAGGGCGCGACCGAGCAGCAGATCCACGATCTCAACGGAAAGCTCGGGTTCAACGACCCGATCGGCGTCCAGTACCTGAACTACCTCGGCGGCCTGCTCCGCGGCGACTTCGGAGTCTCCTACAAGAATCCCGGACAGTCCGCCATCGAGATCATCGCCGAGCGCCTCCCCGCGACCATGACCCTCGCCATCACCTCGTTCGCGATCGGTCTCGTCCTGGCCGTGGCCGCCGCGGCGCTGATCCACATCCGCGGCAGCCGCACGCTGCGCGCGCTCTTCGTCTGGAGCGGATCGCTCCGCCAGTCGGTCCCGGACTTCTTCTTCGGCGTGCTGCTCGTGCTCCTGTTCTCGGTCGCGCTGGGCTGGCTCCCGAGCCTCGGCTACAGCGGCACCCCGTCGCTCGTGCTCCCGGTCGCCACGATCGCCACCGCCCAGTTCGTGCTCTACGTGCGCCTCCTCGATGCCGCGCTGAGCGAGCAGACGACGGCGGAGTACGTGCGCACCGCCTATGCCCGAGGCAAGAGCCACACCGCGGTGGTGCTCACCGAGATGCTCCCCAACGCCTTCCTCCCGATTCTGACCGTCGCGGGCCTCAATCTCGCAGGTCTGCTCGGCGGCACCATCATCGTGGAGCAGGTATTCGCCTGGCCCGGTGTCGGAAGCGCACTCATCGGCGCCGTCGGGCAGCGCGACTTCGCGGTGGTCCAGGCCGGACTCCTCGTCGTCTCGCTCATCTTCGTCGTCGTCAACGTCGCGGTCGACATCCTCTACTCGCTCATCGACCCCAGGGTGAAGCTCTCATGACACACACCGTGACCCTCGCACAGGTGGACCCCGTAGCACCGCGACGCCGCCGGAGCCGCGGGAGCGGCCGGACGCTCTCCGCGATCGGCGGCGGCATCGTCGTCGCGACGGTGATCGCCGTCGTCGCCGCACATTTCTGGCCGGGGTTCGATCCCTACACGCAGAACCTCGACGCCGTGCGCCTCTCGCCGTTCGCCGATCCCGGGCACCCGCTCGGCACCGACGCGGTCGGCCGCGATCTGCTCAGCCGGCTCGCCGCGGGCGGGACCACGACGCTCTGGATCACCCTCGCGATCGTGCTGCTGAACATGCTGGTCGGCACGGTGCTCGGGCTGCTGGCCGGGTTCTTCGGCGGCTGGCTCGACAGCGCGATCGCGCTCGTGACCGATGTCAGCCTCGCCCTCCCGGCCGTGCTGCTGCTCATCGCGCTCTCCGCGATCTTCGGGCCGAGCGCGCTGCTCATGATCCTGGTGCTCGGGCTGACCCACTGGATGAGCTTCGCCCGGCTCGCGCGGGCCACGGCACTGTCGCTCCGGCACCGGGACTTCGTCGTCGCACCGCAGATGCTCGGCGCATCGGCCGGACGGGTGATCCGCACGCACATCCTGCCGCACGTCGTGCCGCAGATGTTCATCCTCGCGGTCACGAGCATCGGCACGGTGATCATCCTGCAGGCGGGGCTCGACTATCTCGGCCTCGGCATCCAGCCGCCGGACCCGACCTGGGGCGGCCTCGTCCTCGAGGGCCAGAAGTACCTGCGCCTCTCCCCCTGGCAGACGATCATCCCCGGCCTCGCCATCTTCCTGGTGGTGGGCGGCACCCAGTTCTTCAGCCAGCGCTACACCGCAGAGAACACCCAGCCCCTCCGGAAGGTGCGTTGACATGCACGAGCACATCCCGCTGCTGCAGGTTCAGAACCTCGTCATCACGACCACGGGGCCCGACGGCGAGACCGTCCGCCTCATCGACGACGTCTCGTTCACCGTCGAAGAGGGCGAGGTCCTCGGCATCGTCGGCGAGTCCGGATCGGGCAAGAGCCTGACCGTCCTCGCCGTCATGGGCCTGCTCCCCGTCGGGCTCGAGATCGCGCAGGGATCGATCCGCTGGCGCGGACGCGACCTCATCGGCCTGCGCGACCGCGAGATGCGACGAATGCGCGGTCGCGACTTCGGCATGGTCTTCCAGGACCCGATGACCGCGCTCAATCCGCTGCGCCGAGTCGGACCCCAGCTCGCCGAGGCGCTGCGTCTGCACCAGGACATCTCCCGGTCCGACGCGCGGGAACGCGTGCACGAGCTGCTGCGCACGGTCGGGGTCCCCGAACCCGAGAAGCGCGCCAGAGCCTATCCGCACGAATGGTCGGGCGGCATGCGGCAGCGCGCCGTCATCGCCATGGCCATGGCGAACGGCCCGGCGCTGCTGATCGCCGACGAGCCCACCACCGCTCTCGACGTCACGGTGCAGGCGCAGGTCATGCGCACACTGGCGCAGGCCCGCGAGGAACTCTCCTCGGCCCTGATCCTCATCACCCACGACCTCGCGCTCGCCGCGCAGAACGCCTCGCGCATGATCATCATGTACTCGGGCCGGATCGTGGAGACCGGGACCACGCGCGAGATCTTCCTCCGCCCCACCCACCCCTACACGCAGGGGCTGCTGCGGAGCCTCATCTCGGAGGGCGACGAGCGCGCCTACGCGATCCCGGGTAACCCGCCCTCACCGAGACTCCGCCCCGCCGGATGCCCGTTCGCGCCGCGCTGCGAGATCGCGCGCGGCCGCGATGTCTGCACCGACGCGCGACCGATGCTCGAACTCAGACCGAGCGGATCGCGTTCCGCCTGCCACTTCGCCGACGAGCTCGCGCCGAGCGGTGCCCCGGGCACTCCGGCCGGAGAGGACGCAGCACGATGACCGAACCGTTGATCGAGGTCGAGGACCTCGAGATCACCTACGGCCGACCCGGCGCAGTGCGCCGCGGCAGGGGCGTGCAGGCGGTGCGCGGTGTGAGCCTGCGCCTCGTCGCCGGCCGGACGCTCGGACTCGTCGGGGAGTCCGGCTGCGGCAAGTCGACCCTCATCCGATCCTTCTTCGGGCTCAGCCCGATCGTGGGCGGCAGCATCCGCGCCTTCGGCGAGGACATCACCCGCCTGCCCGCGCGGAAGCGGCGGCAGCTCGGCGGTCGCATGCAGATGGTCTTCCAGGACCCCTACTCGGCGCTCGACCCGCGCATGACCGTGCACGAGATCGTCGCCGAGCCGCTCCGGATCACCGGCCGCTACGTCCGCTCCGAGGTCGACGAGCTCCTCGACCGGGTCGGCGTGAGCGCCGAGATGGCCGCGCGCAAGCCCGGCGAGTTCTCGGGCGGACAGCGCCAGCGGGTCGGCATCGCCCGGGCGCTCGCTCTCGAGCCCGAGGTGCTCGTGCTCGACGAGCCCGTCTCGGCGCTCGACGTCTCGATCCAGGCGCAGATCCTGAACCTGCTCGACGACCTGCAGCGCGAGCTCGACCTCGCCTACCTCTTCGTTTCGCACGACCTCTCGGTGGTGCGGCACGTCGCGGACGACGTGGTCGTGATGAACGCCGGCCGCTTCGTCGAGGAGGGAACCATCGACGAGGTGTTCGACGCCCCGAAGCACCCGTATACGCAGACCCTCCTGGCGTCGATCCCCCGGGTCGACATCCGCTAGGCCGAATCTCAAGCCCGCCGGACGACGCGATCGTTCCGCAGCGTCCGGCGGGCTACGCTTGGACTCCATGAAGCAGGAACACAGCTCCGCAGCCCCCACGGGAGCGGCGACGCCGGACGACGCGAGCACCCGGCACCACCAGGTCGCCGCAGTGCTCAGGGAGCGCATCCTGCAGGGCGACTTCGTGCCGGGTCAGCGTCTCGTCGAACGCACCCTCGCAGCCGAGCTCGGGGTCTCGCGGATCCCCGTCCGTGACGCGCTGAACATCCTGCGCGGCGAGGGGTTCGTGTCGGCATTCCCCAATCGCGGGATGGTCGTCACTCCCCTCACCCAGCAGGACGTCGAGGAGCTCTTCGAGGTGCGGACCGCGCTCGAGGTGCTCGCCGCACGACGCGCCACCGAGCGCGCGACGCCGGAGGAGCTGAACGGCCTGGCCCGGGCGATCGCCGACTCGGAGGACGCGGCGGCCCGTTCGGACGCACAGGCGGTCGGACGCTGCAACCAGAGCTTCCACGACCTGCTCACCGCGAGCGCGCACAACTCGCTGCTGACCTCGCTCATGGAGCCGCTCGAGGGCCGGCTCCACTGGCTCCTCCGGCAGAACGACGACCCGCAGCCGCTGCACACCGAGCACGTCGCCCTGCTCGAGGCGATCCGCAGCGGCGACCCCGACCTCGCCGCCGAGCGGGCCCTCGCTCACGTGCGGACCAGCCGCCGGATCTGGCTGGAGACCGAGGCCCGCAAGAGCGTCGCGCAGGCCTGAGGGAGCGCACGAACGCGAGAACCCCGCGCAACGGATCGCCTCGGCGATGCACTGCGCGGGGTTTTCTCGTTCGCGTGATCCTCCGCGGGAGCTACTGGCCGAGATCGGCCAGTCGGCTCTCCTCGTCCATGCGGATGCAGGACTCGATGACCGCGTCGAGCGCGCCGTTCATGACGGCGTCGAGGTTGTAGGCCTTGAACCCCGTGCGGTGATCCGCGATGCGGTTCTCCGGGAAGTTGTAGGTCCGGATCCGCTCGGAGCGATCCATGGTGCGGATCTGGCTCGAGCGGTGCGCGCTGGCCTCCGCAGCGGCCTCCTCCTGCTGCCGCGCGAGCAGGCGCGCCCGCAGCACGCGCATGGCCGCCTCGCGGTTCTGCAGCTGCGACTTCTCGTTCTGCATGGCGACCACGATGCCGGTCGGCAGGTGCGTGATGCGCACGGCGGAGTCGGTCGTGTTCACCGACTGGCCGCCGGGGCCGCTCGAACGATAGACGTCGATCTTGAGGTCGTTCTGGTTGATCGCGACCTCTTCGGGCTCGTCCACCTCGGGGTACACGAGCACGCCCGTGGTCGAGGTGTGGATGCGTCCCTGCGACTCCGTGACGGGAACGCGCTGCACCCGGTGCACCCCGCCCTCGTACTTGAGGTGCGCCCAGACGCCCTGGGACGGATCGCTGGCGTTCGACTTGATCGCGACCTGCACGTTCTTGTAGCCGCCGAGGTCGCTCTCGTCCTTCTCGAGGATCTCGGTCTTCCAGCCCTTCGATTCCGCGAAGTGCATGTACATGCGCAGCAGATCGGCTCCGAACAGGGCCGACTCGGCCCCGCCCTCGCCGCCCTTGATCTCGAGGATCACGTCGCGGGCGTCGTCGGGATCGCGCGGGATCAGCAGTCGACGGACCTTCTCCTGGGACTCGGCCAGGTGCTCCTCGAGCGCCGGGATCTCCTCGGCGAACGCGTCGTCCTCCTTCGCGAGCTCCCGAGCCGCCTCGAGGTCCTCTCCGGCCTGGACCCACTGCTCGTGCGCTGCCTTGATCTTGCTCAGCTCGGCGTAGCGCCGGTTGACCTTCTTGGCGCGTGCGGGGTCGGCGTGCAGTTCGGGATCGGCGAGCTGCTCCTGCAGATCGGCGTGCTCGACGAGCAGCCCCTCGACCTGTTCGAACATGCTCAGGACAGCCCCTGCGACTTCTGCATGAGCAGCAGGAACTCGGCGTTCGACGAGGTCTCGCCCAGCTTCCGCAGCACGCTCTCGAGCGCCTGCTCGCGACCGGTGTCGCCGAGCGCGCGACGCAGCTTCCAGGTGGCCTGGAGCTCGTCGACGCCCAGCAGCACCTCTTCGCGGTGGGTCGACGACGCGTTCAGGTCGACCGCCGGGAAGATCCGCTTGTCGGCGAGCTCGCGCACGAGGCGCAGCTCCATGTTGGCCGCGCCGGCGAACTCCTCGAGGACGACCTCGTCGGCCTTCGCACCGGTCTCCACGAGCGCGGTCGCGATGATGGTCAGCGAGCCGCCGTTCTCGATGTTGCGTGCGGCACCGAAGAACTTCTTCGCCGGTGCGAGCGCGGCCGCGTCCAGCACGCCGCCGAACGAGCGGCCCGAGGCGGGCGAGGCCGCGCCGTAGGCCCGTCCGAGGCGGGTCAGCGAGTCGAGCAGCACGACGACGTCGTGGCCGAGCTCGACGAGGCGCTTCGCGCGCTCGATCGCGAGCTCGGCGACCGTGGTGTGGTCCTCCGCCGGGCGGTCGAAGGTCGAGGCGATGACCTCGCCGTTGACCGAGCGCTGCAGTTCGGTGACCTCTTCGGGACGCTCGTCGACGAGCACGACCATGAGGTGGGCCTCGGGCGCGTTCTTCGAGATCGCATCGGCGATCTGCTGCAGCACGACCGTCTTGCCCGACTTCGGCGGCGCGACGATGAGGCCGCGCTGGCCCTTGCCGATCGGCGCGACGAGGTCGATGACGCGCTGCGTCAGCTGTTCTGCGCCGGTCTCGAGCCGCAGGCGCTCCTGCGGCGGGAGCGGGGTCAGGTCGGCGAACTCGACGCGGTTCTCGTTCTCTTCGAGCGTGCGCCCGTTGACGGAGTCGATCTTGACGATCGCGTTGTACTTCTGGCGGCCGCCGCCCTCGCCGTCGCGCGGCTGGCGGATCGCACCGACGATCGCGTCGCCCTTGCGCAGGTGGTACTTCTTGACCTGGCCGAGCGAGACGTAGACGTCGCCGGTGCCGGGCAGGTAGCCGGTGGTGCGCACGAACGCGTAGTTGTCGAGCACGTCGAGCACGCCGGCGATCGGCAGCAGGACGTCGTCCTCGGTCAGCTCGGGCTCGAGGTCGTCGCCCTGGCCGCGACGCTTGCGCTCGCGCTGGCGGGTGCGGCTCGAACGGGCGTTGTTGTCGGTGCCCGCACCGTCGTTGCCGTTGCGGTTGCCGCCGCGTCCGTTGCCGCGACCGTTCGACTTCTCGGCGTCGTCGGAGGACTCGGTCTCGGCGTCGGCGCTCTGGGCGTCGTTCTTCGCCGCGTCGGCGTTCTGCTTGTTGCGGTTGCGACGGTTGCGGCTGCGGGTGCTTCCGCCCTCGCCCTCGCCGGTCTTGGCCTCGCCGGCGTCCGCCTGATCGTTCTTGGGAGCCTCGGCCTGAACGGGCTCGGCGACCTCGGCCGGCTTCGCTTCGGCGGCGGGCGCCTCGGCGGCGGGCGCCTCGGCCGGAGCCTCGGTGTCCGCGACCTTCTTGCGGCTGCGCGTGGCGCGCTTCTTCGGCGCCTCCTCGGCGGGAGCGGCCTCGGCGGCAGGAGCCTCGGCAGCCGGAGCCTCGGCGGCGGCAGCGGCCTTGGTGGTCCGGGTGCGACGGGTCTTGGCCGGTGCGGCCTCCGCGGCGGGCGCCTCGGCAGCGGCGGTCTCGGCGGCGGGCGCCTCGGCCGGAGCCTCGGTGTCCGCGACCTTCTTGCGGCTGCGCGTGGCGCGCTTCTTCGGCGCCTCCTCGGCGGGAGCGGCCTCGGCAGCGGGCGCCGCCTCGACGGGCGCCTCGACCGGAGCACCGGCCGCTGCGCTCACGCGCCGCGAGGTGCGGCGCCGTGCGGGTGCCGTCGCCTCAGCGGGCGCGGCGTCGGCTGCGGTCGCAGCCGTGGTCTCTTCGGAGTTCTGCTCCACGGGTTTTCCTTTCGGGAACGTGATGCGGGGGCCGCTGGGCGAGCCCAGTTCCTCCCGCGAAATACGCACGAGTGTGCGTCAAGGACACCGGACCGTGGTCTCGGTGGGGAAAACGATCCTCGGTTCGCGATGCGAACCTCGTAGTTCTGCGTGGCTATGCCGCCGCTGGAACCGCCGGGATCCCTTCAACTGTAGCACCCTTGATATCGACGGCCAGGAGCAGCCGCCGCCATTCGGGTCCGTGCTGCGCGGCGAGCTCGGCCGCGGCGAGGCGCTCGGCGGGGCCGGGCGAGAGCACGAGGATCGAGGGGCCGGCGCCCGAGACGACCGCCGCGTGCCCCGCCGCGCGCAGGGCGCGGATCAGGTCGCGGGTCTGCGGCATGGCCTCGCCGCGGTAGTCCTGGTGCAGGCGATCCTCGGTCGCTGCGAAGAGCAGCTCGGGGCTCTGCGTGAGCGCCGCGACGAGCAGCGCCGAACGCGACACGTTGAACACGGCGTCGGCGTAGGGCACCTCCTTCGGCTGCAGGCTGCGGGCGAGCTCCGTCGACATGGTGAAGGTGGGCACGAGCACGAGCGGGGCGACGCCCCGGTGCACGAGCAGCCGCTTGAAACGCGGACCCTCGTCGGTGGTCCAGGCGATGGTCAGGCCGCCGAAGAGCGCGGGGGCGACGTTGTCGGGGTGCCCCTCGAGCTCGGTCGCGAAGGCGAGCAGCTCGTCCTCGCTCAGTTCGACGGGCGACTCCGGATCGCTCGCGAGCAGTCCCGCGGCGATCATGACGCCGGCGACGATCGCCGAGCCCGATGAACCCATGCCCCGCCCGTGCGGGATCCGGTTGTGCGCGACGATGTCGAGGCCCGGCAGCTCGCGACCGAGGCGCGAGTAGACATGGGCGGCCGAACGGGCGACCAGGTTGGATGCGTCGGTCGGGACCTCGCCCTCCCCCACGCCCGAGACGGCGACGCGGATCGCGCCGTCGGGGCGGGTCGTCGCGGTCAGCTCGTCGCCGTGCGCCAGCGCGAGCCCGAGCGTGTCGAAGCCGGGGCCGAGATTGGCGCTCGTGGCGGGGACGCGCACGCGGACGGCGCGCGGAGCAGCAGCGGTCATCAGTTTCCCTCGAGTCGGAGCACGCTCGTCACGGCCGTCACCACGTCGCTGTCGCGGAGCGCGTCGACGGTCGCCGCGAGATCCGCCTCGCGCGCCGTGTGCGTGCCGATCACCAGGGTAGCCGTGCCCGCGGCGTCCTCGGGCACGGACTGCTCGACGCTCGCCGCCGAGACGCCGTGATCGGCGAGGATCCCTGCGATCGCGGCGAGCACGCCGGGCTCGTCGCGCACGTCGAGCATGACCTGGTAGCGCGTACGCACCTCGCCGACGGACAGGATCGGCAGATCGGCGTGCGCCGATCCCGGGATGCCGGGGCCGCCGACCACGTGCCGGCGCGCGGCCGAGACGAGGTCGCCGAGCACGGCGGACGCGGTCTCGACGCCACCGGCGCCCGCACCGTAGAACATGAGCTCGCCCGCCGCTTCGGCCTCGACGAATACGGCGTTCTTGCCGCCGTGCACGGCCGCGAGGGGGTGGTCGCGGTCGATCAGCGCCGGGTAGACCCGGGCCGAGACGCCCTGGGTCCCATCGGTCGCGGTGACCCGCTCGGCGATCGCGAGGAGCTTGATGACGGCGCCCGCGTTGCGGGCCGCCTGGATCTGCTCGGAGGTGATCGAGGTGATGCCCTCGCGGTGCACCGCGTCGACCGGAACCTCGGTGTGGAATGCGATGCTCGCGAGGATGGTCGCCTTCTGCGCCGCGTCGTAGCCCTCGACGTCCAGGGTCGGATCGGCCTCGAGGTAGCCGAGCTCGCTCGCCACGCGCATCGCGTCCTCGGCGCTGTCGCCGAAGCGATCCATGCGGTCGAGGATGTAGTTCGTGGAGCCGTTGACGATGCCGAGGACCCGCGTGATGTGATCGCCGGCGAGACTCTCGCGCAGCGGGCGGATGATCGGGATCGCGCCGGCGACGGCGGCCTCGTAGGAGAGCTGCGCGCCGACCTGTTCGGCGGCGTCCGCCAGCTCGGGGCCGTGCGCCGCGATGAGCGCCTTGTTCGCCGTGACCACGTCGGCCCCGGCCTCGAGCGCCTGCAGGATCAGCGTGCGCGCGGGCTCGACGCCGCCCATGAGCTCGACCACCACGTCGGCGCCGAGCACGAGCTGCTCCGCGTCCGTGGTGAAGAGCTCCTGCGGCAGCTCGACGTCGCGCTTGGCATCGAGGCTGCGCACGGCGATGCCGGCGAGCTGCAGGCGTGCCCCGACCCGAGCGGCGAGCTCGTCGCCCTGTTCGAGGATCAGCCTGGCCACCTGCGCCCCGACCGAGCCGCAGCCCAGCAGTGCGACGCGGAGATCGCGGTATCCGTTCACTTGCTTCCTCCGTTCGGGAGCGGCTCGAACACGCTTCGCGCGAGCAGCTCGTCCTCCGTCTCGCCGCGCACGATCGTGCGGGCATCGCCTTCGCGCACCGCGACCACGGGTGGCCTGGGCACGTAGTTGTAGTTGCTCGACAGCGACCAGCAGTAGGCGCCGGTCGCGGCGACCGCGAGCAGGTCGCCCGGGGCCACATCGCCCGGCAGCAGGTCGCGCTGCACGACGATGTCGCCGGACTCGCAGTGCTTGCCCACGACGCGCACGAGCGCGGCCCCCGCCTCGCTCCGCCGATTGGCGAGGCGCACGTGGTAGTCGGCGCCGTAGAGCGCGGGCCTCGCGTTGTCGCTCATGCCGCCGTCGACGCTGACGTAGAGCCGCTCGGCGTGCCCGAGATCGGCCGGATCCGCGTCGGCGTCGCTGCCGCGCAGAGAAACCGGCTTGGTCGTGCCGACCGTGTAGAGCGTCACGCCGGCCTGACCGATCACACTGCGCCCGGGCTCGAACGCGACCCTGGGGATCGGGATCCCCGCCTCGGCGCAGCTCGCGGCGACGATGTCGGCGAGCTCGCGCGCGATCGCCGCGACCTCGGGCTCCTCCTCGGCCTGGGCCGGGGTGTAGGCGATGCCGAAGCCACCGCCGAGGTTCAGCTCGGGCACGGGGGCGCCGAGCACCTCGGCCAGCGCACCGTAGACGCCGACGAGGCGGCGGGCCGATTCGCGGAACCCGTCGGTGGCGAAGATCTGGGATCCGATGTGGCAGTGCAGTCCGGCGAAGTCGAGGGCCGGTTCAGCCGCGATGAGGGCGACGACCTCGACCGCGCGATCGAGCGGCAGCCCGAACTTCTGGTCCTCGTGCGAGGTCGCGAGGAAATCGTGGGTGGAGGCGTGCACGCCGCTGTTGACGCGCAGGCGGACCCGCTGGCGGATCCCGGCCTCGGTCGCCGCGGCGGAGACCCGGGCGATCTCCTGCACCGAGTCGAGGATCAGCGTGCCGACGCCGGCCGCGACCGCGCGCGCGATCTCGTGTTCCGACTTGTTGTTGCCGTGGAACCCGATGCGCGCGGGGTCGACTCCGGCCGCGAGCGCGACGGCGAGCTCGCCGCCGCTGGCGACGTCGATGTTGAGGCCCTCTTCGCTCATCCAGCGGGCGACCTCGACGCAGAGGAACGCCTTGCCCGCGTAGTAGACGGTGGCCTCGGTGCCGATCCGGGCGAACTCGCGCTGCAGCGCCCCTCGGATCTCGCGCGCTCGGGCGCGGGCGGCGTCCTCGTCCACCACGTAGAGCGGCGAGCCGAAGCGCTCAACGAGCTCGGTGGCGCGGATGCCGCCGAGCTTGAGCTGGCCGCACTCGCTGCCGCGCCGGGCGGCGGGCGGGAACACGCGCTGGTCGATGGCGTTCAGGTCGTCCGATCGCATCGCATCGGTCATCGTTCGCTCCTGGGGGTGGATCTGGATGGTGCTCGTCGGCGCTCGCTCACCAGCGTCTTCTGGTGGTGGCGAGCGGACCCGGATTGGCCCCTGAAGCCGTGCGAACGGAGAGCATCTCTCAGAACGAACTCGTCCAGCCTAGCGGGCCGCGCCGGGGTGTGGCGGCATGTGACGCGATCAGCGTCGAACGCGGAACGGCGCGAGGTCGAGGGGCGCACCGTCCGCGGTCGGCTCGCGTCCGGCCACGAGGTCGGCGACGACCTCGCCCGTGACCGGACCGAGCGAGAGCCCGTGCATGTTGTGCCCCGCGGCCACGATGACCTCGGGCCGGTCGGGCACCGCGCCGAGCAGCGGCATGCCGTCCGCGGTCATGGGTCTGGCCCCGACCCATTCGTCGGTCCGGTGCTCCCAGTCGGCGCCCGCGATCAGGCCGCGGGCGGCTCGCGTGAGCACGTCCAGGCGGTCGCGGTGCAACCGTTCCGGATGCCCGTCGAACTCCATCATGCCGACGATGCGGAGCCGGTCGTGCATGGGGATCGCGACGCAGTGCCGGTCGATCGAGTGCACGAGCGTCGCGGGCATCCGTGCGACCGGCACGGTGTAGCTGTAGCCCTTGCCCGAGACGATGCTCGCCGACCGGATCCCGGATCGGCGCAGGATCGGCGTGGTCCAGGCGCCCGCTGCGATCACGACCCGGTCGCCCGAGACGCGGGTCTCGGTGCCCTCGCGGTCGACGCAGACGATCTCGGCGCCGTCGCCGAGCCGGCGGGCCTCGAGCCCGGACCGGACCTCGGCACCGGCCTCGATCACGTGCGCGGCGAGGCTCGCCACGAAGGTCACCGGATCGAGCGAGAACTCCTCGGGCAGCAGGAACCCCGCTTCGGTGCCGGGCGCGAGAGCCGGCTCCCGCTCGCGCAGCGCTCCACCCCGCAGGATCGGACCGGGTGCGACGCCCCAGCCGCGCTCGGCGCGGATGCGGTACTTCCCGTGCGCCGCGATCAGTTCGCCGCCGTCCGCGCAGGTCATGAGGTATCCGCTGCCGCCGCCCGAGAGATCGACGCCGTCCGCGCCGAGCCGGTGCAGCGAGGGCAGGATCGCCCGCGAGAACTGCGCGAGCGCCTCGGCGCCCCGCGCGGCGCGCTTCCGCCCGGACGCGCGGAGGAACCCCAGCCCGAACCCCGCGAGCGCGGGCAGCCTGGGGATCGCGATCGACAGATAGGAGGATCGGGTCAGCACCCCGGCGACGACGTCTCGGGCGGTGTTCGGCGAGGCCAGGGGCGCGACCTGCTGCGGGGTCAGCTCCCCCGCGTTGCCCGTGGCCGCGCCGGCTCCCAGGCGGTCGCGTTCGACGATGGTCACCCGATGCCCGTCGCGGAGCAGTGCGTGCGCCGTGCAGAGGCCGATCAGGCCCCCGCCGACGACCACCGCGTGCTGGGTCTGCTGCATGTTTCTCGTGTTCTCCGTTTCGTGTGCGATGTCGTGTCGGTGGGCGGCGCCCGGATCAGCGACCGCTGCCGAGCAGGGTTCCGGCGTCCCGCGATGCGCGGAGGATGCGGTGCTCCACCGCGGATCCGACCGCGCGGATGGTCTCGAGCGCCGCCGAGGTCTCGAGACCCGCGGTGCAGACGGCCAGCACGCTCGGGCGCTGCTGGCCACGGTGCCGGAACCAGGCGACGTCGTGCCGGATCCCGGTCACCCAGCCGCTCTTCGATCCCCAGTCGTCGCACTCGTCCAGCCCGTCGGCGATGACCGGGAAGCGCTGCCGCGCGAGGTGCGCCGCCAGGAGGGCGGCGGACTCCGCCGACAGTGCATCGCCCGCGACGATCGCCCGCATCACTGCGGCGAGGTCCGACGCGCTCGCCTCGTGGGTCTCCCCGGCATCGCGGGCGGCGTAGTCGCCGATGAGCCGGGTCATGCGGGCGGTGCGGGCGCCCGTCACGGCGAACGCCTCGGCCACCGCGGGGAGCCCGAGCCGTCGGACCAGCAGGTTGGTCCCCTCGTTCGACGAGACCTCGATCATGCGGGCGAGGCATTCGCCCAGGGTGACCGGAGCGCCGTCGGCCGGGAACCCGGCATCGATTTCATCGGGGGTGAACCCGAAGTCCCCCGCTCCGGGGATCGCGCTCGGGAACCGGTGCCGGCTCACGACGGTCTCGGAGAGGTCCAGCTCGCCGCGATCCGCCGCGAGCAGCGCCGCCACGGCGACGCCGAGCTTGATCGTGCTCGCCGCGTAGCGGACGAGCTCGGGACCGCGCTCGGCGAGGATCCCGCCGTCGGCGTCCAGCGCGCGGAAGGTGACCGCGGGTTCGCCCGGTTCGGCGCCGACCGGCGATCCGAACAGCGCATCCGAGATCGCCCGCGCGGCCTCGACGGCGTCCGCGGCCGAGAACGCGCGGGCGATCACCGCAAGCCGGAGCTCCTGACCATCGACGACGGCGCGGGATGCGTGGAAGCGCACCCCGCCGTCGCCCCCGTCGCTCGGCTCGGCCCCGCTTCCGAGTCCCGAGGCCAACGCCCGAGCGGTGAGCGTCTCGCCCGGTCTCCCCCGGGCTCCGCCGTCGAAGGGGTGATCGACGCCGCGCCCGAACGCCCGGCCGTCGGCCCCGATGCCGCACCAGCTCAGCACCGGCACCCCGTCCGAGTAGGGTCCGTGCACGCCGGAGTCCGGCCGCTCACTCAACAACGTCGATCCTCGGGTTCGCGCCCTCGGCGACGAGTCGCCCCCGCAGGCCGAGCGGCACGCAGTCCACTCCGAAGCCGTGCCCGAACGGCAGCCCCCAGAGCAGCGGGATCCCGAGCGGCGCGAGCATCTCCTCCGCGATCGCTCGGATCTCGGGCAGCGGCCCGCACTTCACCCAGGTGCCGAGCGCGATCCCACGGGCGCCTTCGAAGTACCCGGAGCGCAGGAGCGTGAGCAGGAACCCGTCGATCCGGTAGGGATCCTCGGTGACGTCCTCGAGCAGCACGATCCGCCCGTCGGCACGCACCCGGTCGGCGGGGTGCGCCCCGGCGGTCATGACGAGCAGGCTGAGATTGCCGCCCGCGAGCCGCCCCTCGGCGGTGCCCGGAACGATGGGATCCGCGCCCGGAGCGGTCAGCACGCGGCCCCGGGTCGGGGTGAACAGCGCCCGCTTCAGCGCGGCGACGTTGCCAGGATCGTCCATCAGGTCGCCGGTCGCGAGCATCGGGGCGAACAGGGTCGGCGTGCCGATCTCGTGCTCCCAGTACTCGTGCAGCGCGGTGATGTCGGAGGACCCGATCAGCAGCTTGGGCCGCGCCGCACGCAGTTCCTCGGGGTCGAGCAGGTCGAGCACGCGCGCGGCGCCGTAGCCGCCGCGCATGCAGAACACGGCGGCGAGCGAGTCGTCGGTCCACGCCCGGCGCAGGTCCTCGGCCCGGTCGCGGTCCTCGCCCGCGAGATAGCTGCCCGCGCGCGGGTGCTTATCGAGGGCGTGCTCGCCGACGACGGGCACGAGGCCCCAGCTCTCGAGCAGGGCCACGGCCTCGCGCAGGCGCCGCTTGGGCACCGCGCTCGAGGGCGAGACGAGCCCGACCCGGTCTCCCGGACGCAGCGGTTCGAGCGGTGCGGCCGTCTCAGCGGTCTCAGCGGTCTGCACGTGCGGTCTCCTTCGGTCGTTCGGTGTCGGCGGGTTCGGTGTCGGCCGGTGCGGTGCCGACCCGGTCCGGATCCGGGTCCTCGGTCTCGCGCAGCTGCCGGGACGGCACCACCGAGAGCAGCCGACGCGTGTACTCGTGCTGCGGATCGAGCAGCACCTGCTCGACGGTGCCGTGCTCGACGATCTCGCCGCGGTACATGACCGCGACGCGGTCGGCGATGTTCCAGGCCAGGCCGAGGTCGTGCGTGATCACCAGTGCGCCCAGTCCCAGCTCGCAGCGCAGCCGGAGCATGAGCGCGAGCACGCCCGCCCGCACCGAGGCGTCGAGGCTCGCGACCGGTTCGTCGGCGACCAGGAATTCCGGGCCGAGCGCGAGGGCGCCGGCGATCACGACGCGCTGCCGCTGGCCGCCCGAGAGCTCCTGCGGGATCGCTTCGAGGTACCGCTCGGGAGGAGTGAGCTCCGCGTCCGCCAGCGCGCGGGCGACGAGCTCCCGCTCGTCTCCCGGCATGCGGTGCAACCGGGGCCCTTCGGCGACCGCTTCGTAGACCGTCTGCTTGGGGTTCAGCGCGGCCGACGGATCCTGCAGCACGAACTGCACCCGCCTGCGGTACTCCTTCAGATCGCGGCGACGGGTCGGCAGCGGATCACCTCGATAGAGCAGCTCGCCCGAGCTGGGGTGCTGCAGCCCGAGCACGGTGCGGGCGAGCGTGGTCTTGCCCGAACCCGACTGGCCGACGAGGGCGATGATCTCGCCCGGGCGGCAAGTGAGGTCGACGTCCCGCACCGCGGTGTGGGCCCGCGCGCCGCGACCGAACACCACGTTCAGCCCGCGGGCCGCGATCACGGCGTCCTCGAGCGGCAGCACGCGGGTCGGCGTCGCCAAGGCACCGCTGGGCTGCGGTCGGGGACGGGATCCGGGGCCGCCGGGCCCGGGCGCGTCCGGCGCGGTGAAGCCGGGCAGGGAGAGCCGCGACGACCAGTCGCCGATGGTGGGGAACGCGGCGGCGAGCGCCCGCGTGTGCGGGTGCCGGGGATTCGCCATCACCTCGGCCGAGGGCCCCTCCTCCACGATCTCGCCGTGCTGCATCACCGCGATGCGTTCGCAGGTCGACGCGAGCACCGAGAGGTCGTGGCTGATCATGAGGAGCGAGAGCCCGCGCTCGCGCACCATGCGGCGCAGCAGCTGCAGGATCTGGTCCTGCACGATCACGTCGAGCGCCGTCGTGGGCTCGTCGGCGATGACGATCTCGGGTTCGCAGGCGAGCGCCATCGCGATCATGACGCGCTGCTTCTGCCCGCCCGAGAGCTCGTGCGGGTACGACGCGGCCTTCGCCGCGGACAGGTCCACCTGGCCGAGCAGCTCGGCGACGCGAGCGCGCCGGCGGTCGGCGTCGCGGTACGCGGCGCGGTCGCCGCTCGCGTGCAACCGCAGCGCCTCGCCGATCTGGTCGCCGACGCGCTGCACGGGGTTGAGCGAGTGCATCGCTCCCTGGAACACGATCGCCGCCTCGGTCCAGCGCACCGCGCGCAGTCGGCCCCAGCGCATGTCGGCGACGGACTCGTCGCCGATCAGGATGCGCCCCTCGATGCGGGCGTTGGCCGGCAGCAGGCGCAGGACGCTCATGGCGAGCGTCGACTTGCCGCAGCCGGACTCCCCGGCGAGGCCGACGGTGGATCCGGGCTCGAGCACGAGGCTCACGCCGCGCACGGCCTCCACCGTGCCGCGACCGCCGCGGTCGTCGTGGGTCGTGTAGCTGATCCGGACGTCTTCGAATACGAGCTGGGGCATCATCGACCTCGCAGGGTGGGATTGATCACGGACTCGAACGCGCGGCCGACCAGTGTGAAGGCGAGCACCACGACGGCGATCGCGATGCCGGGCGGCAGCACGTACCACCAGTAGCCGCCGGTCGCGGCCCCGGTGTCGAGCGAGAGCTTGAGCATGGAGCCCCACGAGATCGTGCTGGGATCGCCGAGACCCAGGAACGACAGCGTCGACTCCGAGATGATCGCCGAACCGACCGTGAGGGTCGTGTTCGCGAGCACGAGCGGCAGCACGGCGGGCAGCACGTGCCGGCGGAGCACGTGCCCGTCGCCGGCGCCGAGCGCCCAGGCCCGCTCGATGTAGCCGCGCGACTCGACGGTGAGGGTCTGCGCGCGCACGAGCCGGGAGGTGGCCGCCCACGAGGTGACGCCGATCGCGACGATGATCGTGACGACGCCCGGCCCGAGCACGCTCGACAGCACGATCGCGAGCACGAGCGAGGGCACGACCAGGAAGAAGTCGATCACGCGCATGAGGACCGCCTGGGTCGCGCCGCCGAAGTGCCCGGCGGCCATGCCCATCGCCGTGCCGATGACCATCGAGACGAGGGTCGCAGCGAAGCCGACGAGGAGCGAGGCGCGAGCGCCCCAGACGAGCAGGGCGAGCACGCTGCGGCCGAGCGGGTCGGTGCCGAGCGGCAGCGCCCAGGTGGGCGGCTGGTTCGGCGCGGTCGAGATCCGGGTGACGTCGAGCGTCTCGGCGGGGAACAGCAGCGGTGCCGCGAGCGCGAACGCGATCACGACGATCAGGACGACGAGCCCGAAGAGGCCTGAGCGCTGGGCGCGGAACTCGCGCCAGACCTCGGCGGCGCGGGCGCGCCTGCGGGATGCGGCGACGCCGCGGGCGGTGAGCGGCGTGGAGAGCCGTGGTGATGCGGTCATGCGGTGCGCAGCCTCGGGTCGAGCGACCGGTACAGCAGGTCGGCGATGAAGTTCATCAGGATGACGATCGCGGAGAAGACCACGAAGGTGCCCTGCAGAACGGGGAAGTCCGGCGCGCGGAGCGCCTGGAAGGTCAGGTATCCGAGGCCGGGCCACGAGTAGACGGCCTCGACCGTCACCGCGCCGCCGATCAGCCCGCCGAGCGCGAGGAAGATGAGGGTCACGGTCGGCAGCAGGGCGTTCGGCACCGCGTGGCGCCGGCGCACCCCGTCCTCGTTGAGCCCCTTGGCCCGGGCGGTCACGAGGTAGTCCGAGGTCATCTCCTCGAGCAGCGAGGTGCGCATCACCAGCAGGTACTGCGCGTAGACCACCGCGGCGAGCGTGAGCACGGGGAGCACCATGTGGTGCGCGACGTCGAGCACCAGTGCGAGGCCCGTCGCGCCGGATCCGACCGAGACCATGCCGCCCGTCGGGAACCAGTGCAGCGTACCCGCGAAGACGAGCAGCAGCAGGAGCCCGAGCCAGAAGGTCGGCACCGACCAGAGGGTCAGCGCGGTGCCCGTCTGCGCCCGGTCGAAGAACGAGCCGCGCCGCCAGGCGGCGCGCTGCCCGAGCCACAGCCCGAGCAGCACCGAGATCGCGAACGCGGTACCGGTGAGCAGCAGCGTCGGCAGCAGACGCTCCCCGATGAGCTCGGAGACGGGCTGGTTGTAGGTGTACGAGTATCCGAGGTCCCCCCGGAAGAGGTCGGTCAGGTAGCGCCAGAACTGCGCCATGAGCGGCTGGTCGAGTCCCATCTCGATGCGCATCGCATCGAGCTGTTCGGGGCTGACCCGGCGGCCGCGAGCGAGCGAGCGGACGGGATCGCCGGGCAGGATCCGGAACGCGAAGAAGCCGAGCACCACGACCATCACGAGCGAGACCAGGGCTCCCCCGGCCTTCATCGCGGCGAAGCGCAGCCAGCTGCCGCCGCGGTGCGGCTCATCGATGTCCGGCGCGGGCGCGGGTTCCCCGGCGGGGCCCGTGCGGGCCCCGCCGGTCAGGACGACGTCGGTCATGGTCCTACTCCCGATCGTCCGTGGTCGTCGAGCGTCGGCGCAGCACGAGGAAGCCGCCCGCGGCGAGGACCACGACCGCCCCGCCGACGATCCACCAGACGGCTCCGCCGCCGGAACCCGCTCCATCGCCCGCGTCGGCCGACACCGGAGTCGCCGAGTACAGCCCCCACGGGCCGTTCTGCGCCAGGATCACGCCCGTCCTCGCCGGCTGCTTCTGGATACCGGTGAAACGGTCCGAGCGGTACGCCTGGAACGCGTCGCCGTAGTACATGACGTTGTTGACAGCGGCCCCGTAGATCATCTGCTGCAGTTCGATCACCATCGCGGCGCGCTTGGAGGGGTCGAGCTCCGAGTGCTGCTTCGCGTAGAGGGCGTCGAACTCGGGCGAGCACCAGTTCGACTCGCTCGTCGCACCCGACCCGTCGGCGTTCGGTCGCGACTTGCAGGTGTTGAGCGACATCATGAAATCGGGGTCCGGCCCCATCGTCCACCCGGTGAAGTACAGGTCGTAGCGCCCCATCACCGACTCGTCGTTGACCTGCGCGGCCGAGAGCATGGTGGTCGCGATGTCGATGCCGATGTCCTTCATCCAGGGCTTCAGGAAGTCGGCGACCTGCTGGTGGCTCGCGCTCGAGGCGTCCCCCATCAGCCGGAGCTTGATCGGCTTGCCGGTCTTGTCGAGCCGGATGCCGTCGGCCCCCTTCCGGTACCCGGCCTCGTCGAGCATGCGGTTGGCCTCCGCCTGGTCGAAGGCCAGCGGCAGCTTCTCGGGGGCGACGTCCCAGTGGTACTTCGGATAGATCGGGGGCACTTCGCCCGAACCCGGGGACCCGTGCCCCTGGAACACCTTCTTGCGCAGCGTCTCGTTGTCGATCCCCCGCACGATGGCCTGGCGCACCACGGGATCATGCAGCACCGGGTTGCCGTCACCGAGAGGCTTGCCGTCGATGTCCTTCGCACCGGGGTTGATCGCGATCGAGGAGTAGCCGCGCCCCGCGCCCGAGACCGTGGTGATGCCCGAGGCGCCCTTGAGCGCGTCGAACTGGGCGACGGTGAGGTCGCTCATCATGTCGATCTCGCCGGTCTTGAGCGCCTGCACCGCGGCGTCCGAGTTCTTGTACGGCACCCACGCGACGCCGCCCGACTTCGCCTCGCCGCGGCGGTAGTGCGGGTTCGGGATCATCTCGACCCCGTTGGTCTTCGACGACGCGGAGACCGTGAACGGCCCCGAGCCGACGACGTCCTTGTCGTTGGCGAAGCCCGCGGGGTCGGAGACCTTCGACCAGACGTGCTTCGGGACGATCGGCAGATCGGTACCCGGGTTCGCCGCCTGCGGAGAGCGCATGCGCATCACGACGGTCGTGGCATCGGGCGCCTCGATCGACGCGATGTTCTCGACGAGCGATCCGTTCGCCATCTTGAGCGCATTGTTCTTCTGGATCGCCTGCACGGTCCAGACGACGTCGTCCGCGACGATCGGCTGCCCGTCCGACCACTTCGCGTCCTTCGGCAGGTGGAAGGTCCACTCGGTGGCGTCGGCGCTCGACTCCCACTTCTCGGCCATGCCCGGCGCCTCGGTGTTGTCGTCGGCGCTCCATTCGACCAGCGGCTCGTACTGCAGCCGCATGATCTCGAGGCTCGTCCAGAGCACCGAGAGGAACGGGTTGAGGGTGTCGACGTCGCCCAGCAGCGCGACCCGGATGACCGGGGGCTTCGCCGCGGCCCCCGCTTGGGCGGCTCCCGTGCCCGCGGCCACTCCGCCGAGGGCGAGCGCGCAGGCTCCTGTCAGGGCGAGCGCGCGCCTCCGCCAGGCGACCGTCGGCCGCGTCTTCTGCTCCCGTTGTGCCCGCATCGAACCACTCCTTCGTGTTTACGTTTCTCAAATGTGAGAACTGGCATCGGATCTATTGCGGTTCGAACAAGGTCAGATCCTCATTGATCCGCAGAATCAAGCCGAAACTCACTCCGTTTCGCACTTGCCACCGTCAAGCTATCCGTGAATGATAGGAATCGCAAGATGCATTTTCGGTACGGATTGCGCTGCGCCCGGTGCGCGGATCGCCCCGCGTCGGAAACAATGGAGGCCGGACCTCCGTGAGCCAGAGCAGGAGCAAGATGTCCAGACCGGAAACCGCCTCGAAGATGAGCGCCGCCGAGCTGTGCGCCCGGTTGATCCGCTTCGACACGTCCAACTACGGAGAAGGCCGCAGCGCGGGCGAAGCCGACCTCGCGGCGTGGATCCTGGCCTCGCTCGAACGGGCGGGCTACGCGCCGCAGCTGGTCGGGCCCTCGCCCGCGCGAGCCTCGGTGGTGCTCCGCGTGCCGGGCACCGACCCCACGCTCCCCGCGATGCTCGTGCACGCCCACACCGACGTGGTGCCCGTCGAGCCCTCGCAGTGGACCGTGCCCGCCTTCGCCGGCCGCATCTCCGACGGCTACGTGTGGGGCCGTGGCGCGACCGATATGAAGGACATGGTCGCGATGACCCTCGCGACGCTGCTGAACTGGGCGAGGACCGGCACCCGCCCGCGGCGCGACATCGTGGTGCTGTTCGTCGCGGATGAGGAATCGGGCGGCGAGCACGGCGCGCTCTGGCTCGTGCGGAACCGGCCCGAACTGTTCTCGGGGGTCCGGTTCGCGATCGGCGAGTCCGGCGGCGACGCGACGGAGCTCGTCGCCTCCGACGGCCGCACCGTGCGCTGCTACCCCATCGCGACGGGCGAACGCGGCACCCTGCACCTGCGGCTGCGCGCGAGCGGCGACCCCGGGCACGCGTCGCGCCCGCACCCCGGGCACGCGCTCGAGCGCCTGATCGCGGCGTGCCACCGCATCAACACCCACGAGTGGCCGCTTCGGCTCACCGACACCGTTCGCGGCTACATCGAGACGATCGACCGAGCGCTCGGCAACGAGCCCGAGCTCGAGACCGAGGCCGGCGTGCTCGCCGCGATCGATCGGCTGGGCCCGGCCGGAGACGTCGCCGCCGCGACGATCCGCTGCACCGCGACCACGACGGTCATGAACGCCGGCATGACCGTGAACGTGATCCCCGGCAACGCCGAGGCCCTGGTCGACGTGCGCTGTCTGCCCGGCACGGAGGACGAGGCCGTCGAGACGCTGCGCGGACTCATCGGCGACGGCATCGACTGGGAGTTCGTCGATCGGCAGTCCCCCGTCAGCGCCCCGCATCCGTCGCCCTGGTTCGATGCGATGCGCGACGCGATCATCGCCCACGACCCCGACGCGGTCGTGCCTCCCGTCTGCATGGGCGGCGGGACCGATGCGAAGGCGTTCGCCGCGCTCGGCATCGCGGGGTACGGCTTCGCGCCGCTCACCGCGGATCCCGAGGGGCGCAGACCCGCGGGCACGCACGGTGCCGACGAGCGCACACCGGTCGCCTCGATCGACGGCGGGCAGCGGATCCTCGAGGAGTTCCTGACCCGTGTCTGATGCCCTGACGCTCCACGAGCACTCCGGCGCCGGAACCGGCGCGGCGGACCCCGACGACCTGATCGCCGAGCTCGCGGCCTCCCGCGTCCGATCCGGCTCGACGCCGGCGATCGCGCTCGCGGCTCGCGTCGGCGCCCGGAACGCGTTCGCCGGGTCCGGCGACCGCGGAGACGGGCTCCCTCCCGACGCCGGCACGGTCTTCCGCATCGCCTCGGTCACCAAGTCGTTCACCGCGGCTCGTGCGCTGCAGCTGCGCGATGCCGGCGCGCTCGATCTCGATCGCCCGGTCGTCGATCTGCTGCCCGATGCGGTGTTCCGCCCGGCCGGACCCGGCGCGCGGATCACCCCGCGCATGCTCCTCACCATGTCGGCGGGCCTGCCCACCGACGACGCCTGGGCCGACCGGCTCGAATCCATGCCGCCGCCGGAGTTCGACGAGCTGCTCGCCACGGGGATCCGGCTCGTGCGCGAGCCGGGCACCGGCTTCGAGTACGCGAACCTCGGGTGGGCGATGCTCGGCCGGATCCTGGAGCGTCTCGACGGACGGCCGCTGCCGCAGCAGGTCGAGGCCGAGCTGCTCGACCCGCTGGGTCTCACGGGAGTGCGCTTCACCGTGCCGGCGGGCAGGCCGTTCGCGACCGGTCATGCGCGGCGGGCCGCCGGGTGGGAGCCGCAGCCGCTGACCGGGCCGGGCGCCTTCTCGGCCATCGGCGGGATCTTCGCGTCGACCGCCGATCTGCTCGACTGGGCCGCCTGGCTGGCGAGCGCGTTCTCGCGCCCCGACGACGATCGCGTTCTCGCCGCCGCGAGCCGCCGCGAGATGCAGCAGCTGCACCGGACGCTCCCGCCCGAGCCGTCCGCCCCGTCGACCGCCGTCGTCGGCTACGGCTACGGCCTATTCGTCGAGCTTACGCCCGAGCTCGGCCGCGTCGTCTCGCACTCCGGCGGGTACCCCGGCTTCTCGGCGCACTTGCGCTGGGGGCTCGATCGCGAGGTCATCGTGTGCGGCCTCGAGAACGGCGGCTACTCGGGAGCCTGGGAGCCGACCGGCGAGGCCTTCTCCCGCTCGGCGGCGCAGCTCCCCGATCCGAGCCCGCGGCCGTGGGCCGAGACCGAGGCCGCCGTAACGCTGACCCGGCTCCTCGCCGAACGACCAGACGACGACGCGCGCTGGTCGAACGCGGAACGGGACGCCTTCGCTCCGTGCGTCGCCCTCGATCTGCCGATCGGCGATCGCCGCGCCGCGCTCCTCCGGGTGCGCGACGAGCTCGGCTCCGAGGCGCGCCTCGCCCCCGAGGGGATCCGCCACCCGACCGCGGCGAGCGCCCGCTGGCGTATGATCGGGCGCGATCGGCAGTGCGAATTCGTGCTGGAACTGACACCGACGGATCCGCCGCTGATCCAGCGATTCGATGCGAGGCCCGCGGGCCGTGAGGAGGACCATGCCGAAGCCCGCTGAGCACGCACCGCAGCCCAGGCGCCGGTCCTCCGCGCTGAAGTCGCGGATCCTGCAGGCGGAGCGCGCGGCGCTCGAGCGCGCGGTCGAGGCCTTCGAATCCGATCCCTCGTTCGAGCGGGCCTCCGCGCTCATCGCAGGCAGTCGTCGGCGCTTCGTGCTCGGACGGGGCGCCTCGCAGGGCTACGCGGCGAAGCTCGCGAGCGCGCTCGGCGCGAGCTTCAGCCAGGTGATGCTGGCGGCTCCGCCCAGCCTGGAGGCGCTCGATCTGCTGTCCGATGTGCGCACGGGAGACGCGCTCATCGCGGTGTGCACGCGCCCCTACCGGCGGGACACGGTCGAGATCGCGCGGCAGTACGTCGCAGCCGGAGGGACCGTCGTGCTGCTGACGGACAGCTCCGACTCGCCGCTCAGCGCCTTCGCCGCCGAACAGGTGGTCGTCGATACCGAGGACCGGGAGCTCGGCGATACCTCGTCGGGCATCCTGCTCGCGATCCGTCTGCTCGTCGACCTGGCGGCCGCGAGTTCCAAGGGAGCCGCGCGGCGCGCCCAGGAGCGGGAACGCCTCGGCGCGGTCCTCGACCTGTACGCCCCCGAGCAGCGCTGGGACGGACGGGTCGCGGATCCGCGCCTCGGCGGCAGCGTGGTCTGACTCAGCCCACACCCTCCAGCATGTCGGTCTCGGTGTTGCCGATGCGGTCGAGCACCTGCGGATCCCGCTTCCGCAGGCGGAGGAACCAGGCGAGCGCCGCGATCATCGTCACGAGGAAGATGTACGGGATCACGTTGAGCGGGAACGCGGGCACGGGGAACACGTTCGCGAGGAACACGTAGACCATGGCGATCACGGCGATCGCCGCGCACAGCGTGACGAGTGCGCTGCGCATCCGCTCGCGGCGCACGTAGGCGACGCAGGCGATCGCGACGAGCGCGTACGCGACCATGTACCCGTAGGTGCCGTAGGTGTCGACCCACACGGTGATGTCCATCGGCTGCACGCCGCAGGCGAGCAGGATCACGTCGAGCACGATCGCGGCGGGGCCCGCGATGAGCAGCACGCGGTGCGGGGTGAGGTGCGTGTCGTGGGTGCGACCGAAGCGCTCGGGCACCACGCCCTCCTTGCCCATCACATAGACGATGCGGCCGACCACGTTGAGCGGGGCGACGACCACGGCGAAGAACGAGGCCGCGACGCCGAAGGTGAGCAGCGGGGTGAACCAGCCGGGCATCCCGATCTTCTCGGAGATGGCCTGCAGCGGGCTCGCCGCGGTGGCGAGGTCGTCGCCGAGGACGGCGATCTGCGTGTACGCGGCGAACACGTAGAGCACGCCGACCACGACCGCGCTCCACATGATCGCGCGCGGGATCGCGGTGTAGGGATTCTTCGCCTCGCGCCCCAGCGCGTCGGCCGACGAGAAGCCGACGAAGCCGAGGATGCCGAGCACCATGCCGGCCGCGACGCCCTGGAAGGGAACGCCCTCGAAGCTGAACTGGGCGGGGTCCCAGGCGTCGGGACCGAGCACGACGAGCGCCGTGATGAGCAGGATCAGGATGATCGCGACCGACACGAGCTCGAGCACGAGCGAGACGCGCGCCGAGATGCGGATGCCGCGGATCGTGAAGAAGGTGGCGAGGCCGCCGATCACGATCGCGAGCACCACGAGCCAGACGACGCCCGAAGCCGGGACGCCCAGCAGGCGGAGCAGATCGGACATGTACGAGACGGCACCGCCGAGCGAGCCGGCCGCTATGCCCCAGCAGCCGATGATCAGCGCGACGCCGGCGGTGTAGGCGCCGGTCGGGCCGAGGCCCTTCGCGACGTAGGTGTAGAGGGACCCCGCCGAGGCGTTCTTCTTCGCGAAGACGGCGACGCAGTAGCCGACGCAGACGATCACGATGGTGGCGAGCAGGAACGACAGCATCGTGCCGTTCCCGGCCCCGATGAAGATCGAGGCGGCGGTGAACGCGATCACCGCGCTCGGGGCGATGTTGGCGATGGCCTGAGCGGCGAGCTCGGGCCCCGACATCACTCCGTGGCGCAGGCCGGCGTCGACCGGCTGCTGGGAGGTGGTGGTGGACATGGTGGTGGACTCTCCTTCGAGTGGCTTCGGTGACGCGGGGATCAGGGGATCAGCAGGGTGCGCAGCACGCCGCCGGCCTCCAGATCGTCGAGCGCCTCGGCGGCCTCGGCGAGCGGGCGTCGGCCCGAGATGAGCGGATCGAGCTTCAGCTGCCCGTCCATGTAGCGGTCGACCAGGGCGGGGATGTCGATCGAGGGGCGCACCGATCCGTAGTTCGACCCGAGGATCCGCTGGTCGGCCTCCGCGAGCACGAGCGGCTCGAACGAGGCCTTGGCGCCGGTCGGGGGCAGGCCGACGATCACGGCGGCGCCGCCGAGCCCGAGCATGCGGATCGACTGCTCGGTGGTGGAGGTGCGGCCGATCGCGTCGAAGGCGTAGTCGACGCCGTCGGGCACGAGTTCGAAGAGCTGCTCGACGGCGTCGCGCTGCGAGGCGTCGATGCGGTCGGTCGCGCCGAACTGCAGCGCCATGGCGGTCTTCTCGGGCACGACGTCGATCGCGATGATGCGCTCGGCCCCGGCGAGCTTCGCGCCCTGGACCACGTTGAGGCCGACACCGCCGCAGCCGATCACCGCGACCGTGGATCCGGGCTCGACGGCGGCCGTGTTGAGCACGGCGCCGACGCCCGTGGCCACGGCGCAGCCGACCACGGCGATGACGTCGAGCGGCGCGTCGTCGCGCACCTTGATCGCGCCCGAGACGGGGACCACGACCTCCTCCGCGAACGAGGACACGCTCAGGTAGTGGTGCAGCGGCTCGCCGGTCTCGGCGTTGCTCAGGCGCGAGGTCCCGTCGAACAGCGAACCGTGCGCGTTGTTGACCTCGACGACCTTCTGGCAGCGCGCCTCGTGGCCCTGCAGGCAGTAGCGGCACTCGCCGCACGGCGGCACCCAGCTGAGCACCACGTGGTCGCCGACCGCGAGCGAGGTGACGCCCTCGCCGAGCTCGGTCACGACACCGGAGCCCTCGTGCCCCATCACCATGGGAGCGGGGGCGTCCCACTCGCCGCGCTTCACGTGCAGGTCGGAGTGGCAGACGCCCGCTGCGGCGATCTTCACGCGCACCTCCCCCGCCTTCGGCGCGGCCAGGTCGGCATCGACCACTTCCACGCGGGTATCGGTATCTCGGAACACCACGGCCTGCATCTTGCACTCCTTCGTCGGCGGCTGCACTGGGTCTGTCTCGCTGTCGCGGCCGGAGCCGGACGGGCGACTGAGGAGATGCTACGGAGGGTTCGAGAGCCGTGTCACTGCGCCGAATGATGATTTCTGGATCGAGGACCAGGCGTTTGGTACATTCGACGTGTGCCGCTCACCCTGTCAGCCGTCGCCCGCGCGGTCGCCGGCAGCTGCGTCCCGCAGCGCTTGTCCGAGCGCACCCCGGTCGACGGGGTCGCGCGGTTCGACGAGGTCGTCGTGGTCGGACATCCCGCCTACGCGACGCTCGTGACGGGCGACGCGGCGGCGCTCCTCGAACGCCTGGACGCCGGCGGCACGGAGGCCGATGCCCTCTCGCGGGCCGTCCTCGTGACCGATGCCGACGACCCGGCCCTGCGCGAACGGCTCGCCGCGCACGGCACCACCGCGATCCTGGGCTGCGCGCTCGGCGGCGTCGCCCTGCACGCGACGCTCACGGCCCTGCTCGCCGACGATCTCGCCGCGTCGGACCGGCTCGTGGCCGCCGGCATGAAGGTGCTCACCCAGGCGGCCCGGCGAGGAGGCGCGACCGCGGCGATCGCCGAGCTCGCGCACCGCATCGACGGCTGGGCCGTGCTGCTCGACGCGCAGGGCCAGCTGATCACGAGCGCCGGCGCGGGCCGCCTGCACGTCTCCGACGCGACCGCGGTCGCGCTCGGTCGCCCCGTCCGAGTGCGGCACGAGGGCCTGCAGCTGCACCAGGTCGGCTCGGATCGGGACCTCGCCGGGTACCTCGTGATCTCGACCCGCTCGGGAACGGTCAGCCGCTCGCGCGACCTCGCCTCGCTCGCCGCGGCCCTCTTCGACCTCCTGCTCCGCTCCCACGATCCCTCGGTCACCGAGCACCTCGGCCGCGAATCGCTCATGCGCACGATCCTCGACGGCGGCGCGCCCGCGCTCGAACTGCTGCGCCGCTGGGGCGTGCATGACCGCAGCCTCACCGCCTTCGCGCTCGGTGCCCGCACCCGCACGATCGACGCCGAACGCCTGCTGCGCCGATGGTTCGACGAGCTCGGGGCCGAGCACGTGTTCGCCGCATCGCAGGGCCGCGTGCTCGGCTTCGTGCGCGACGACCTCGTCGACGAGCTCGCGAAGCGGGTCGACGAGCTCACCCCGGTCTCGGGTCAGCGCCTGCACCTCGGCCTCGGGACCCCGTCCCCCGCCGACGCGCTCGCCCGCGGCGCCGCGCAGGCGGGCCAGGCGCTCGACACCGCGCTCGACGAATCGCGCACGGTCGTGCACTACGCCCGGCTCGCCTCGGTGGAGCTGGTGCTCGGCTCCCTCGCCGCCGAACCGCGGGCGGAACTCGCCCGTGCGCTCGATCCCCTGCGTGATGCGAGCGGAGCGCACGGCGCGCTCACCGAGACGCTGCGAGTGTTCCTCGCCGAGAACGGCAGGCACCGGGCGAGCGCGGAGCTGCTGGGGATCCACCGGCAGACCCTCGTCTCGCGCCTGCGCCGGGTCGAGGAGCTGACCGGACTCTCGATGGAGCACGCCGACGATCGCGCGACCGCCTGGATCGCGCTGCGCGCGCTCGACCGCTGAGCGGACCTCGGGTCAGCCGCAGCTGCCCTTCTCGCGCTGCTTCGGATCGCTGACGAGAGTCGGTGAGATCTTCGCGTCGACGCGCACCGCCCCCGTCGACGACAGCTGGATGCCGGTGAGCTCGATCCCCCGCGGCAACTGGTCGCGCACGCAGACCGTCTGCGGCTGGGTCAGCGCCCGCACGGCGGGTCCGCCGAACGAGTCGATCTGCTTCGCCGTGAGGTCGAATCCGGCGGCCTTGACACCCTCGGGAGTGATCTTCACATCGCCCTGCTCGACCCCGAGCTTCAGCGTCGCCGAGAGCGATACCTTCTGCCCGAAGATCTCCATGCTGCGGCCGACGTCGATCGCGCCCTCGCGCACCGTCCCCGTCTGCGCGATGCCCCTCGTGAGCAGCGAGATGGTCTGGTCGATCTTGTCCTTGGGCACCGTGATCGACGCCGTAGCGCCCCGCACTTCTCCGGAGCCGGAGATGAGGCTGAACGGTGCCGAATCCGCGTGCACCGTGAGGTCGCCCTGGAGGCCCTCGACGAGCGGGGCGTCCGGCACGGTGACGGTGACGTCGCCCAGCTTGCCCGTGATCGTGTGCAGCAGCACCGAACCGTCGAGCCGCACGTCGACCGGGTGATCGCTCGACAGCTCGAGCGGCTGGCGCACCGCGGTCGAGATCATCCCGGGCAGGATCGCGCGCAGCGCGATCTCGCCCGCGCCCGCGAGCACCGCGAGGATGACGACGATCCAGAGGATCCTCAGCCACCAGCGCGGTCGGCGCTCCCGCTGCTCCGTCATCGTGCCGGGCCCATCAGAGGCGCTCGGGCGCCGAGACGCCGATCAGGTCGAGCCCGTTGCGCAGCACCTGCCCCGCGGCGTCGTTCAGCCACAGGCGGGTGCGGTGCAGGTCCTCCACCGGGGCGTCGCCCAGCGGGATCACGCGGCAGTTGTCGTACCAGCGGTGGAACGCGGCGGCGAGCTCCTCGAGGTAGCGCGCGATGCGGTGCGGCTCGCGCAGCTCTGCGGCGCCTGCCACGATCCCGGGATACTCCTGCAGCTTGCCGAGCAGTTCGGTCTCGGTCTGGTGCGTGAGCAGCTCGGGCGCGAAGGCGCTGCGGTCGATGCCCGCGGCGGCCGCGTTGCGGTCGACCGCGCAGGTGCGGGCGTGCGCGTACTGCACGTAGAAGACCGGGTTGTCGTTCGTCCGGCTGCGCAGCTTCTCGCCGTCGAGCGCGAGCGGGGAGTCCGCCGGGTAGCGGGCGAGCCAGTAGCGCAGCGCATCGGAGCCGAGCCACTCGAGCAGATCGTCGAGCTCGACGATGTTGCCGGCGCGCTTCGACAGGCGGGCGCCGTTCAGGTTGACGAGCTGGCCGATGAGCACGGTGATGTCGGTCTCGATGTCGTCGCCGGCAGCGCCGGCGATCGCCGTCAGACGGCCGATGTAGCCGTGGTGGTCCGCGCCGAGCAGGTAGATCTTCTCGCCGAAGCCGCGATCCTTCTTCGTCAGGTAGTAGGCCGCGTCGGCCGCGAAATAGGTGTAGATCCCGTTGCCGCGGGTGAACACGCGATCCTTGTCGTCGCCGAAGTCGGTCGTGCGCACCCAGATCGCGTCGTCCGCCTCGAAGACGTGACCCTGCTCGCGCAGGCGGTCGACCGCCGCGTCGATGGGGCTCTTCTCGCCGTTCTCGCCCGGCGCGTGCAGCGAGCGCTCCGAGAAGAACACGTCGAAGTGCACGTTGAACCGCTCGAGCGATTCCTTGATCTCGGCGAGCTGCTGCTGGTAGCCGATCTCCTGCGCGAGCTCGAGCGCGCGGTCGCGATCCTGCGCGGCGATCTCGGCGAGATCGGGCTGCTGGGCGAGCACGTGCGCACCGAGCGACTGGATGTAGGCGCCCGGATAGGCGTCTTCCGGTGCGGGTTCGCCGAGTGCGGCGGCCAGCACGGAGCGACCGAACTTGTTCATCTGCGCGCCGGCGTCGTTGATGTAGTACTCGTTCGTGACCTCGGCGCCCGCGGCGCGGAGCACGCGCGAGATCGAGTCGCCGAGCGCCGCCCAGCGGGTGTGCCCGAGGTGCAGCGGTCCGGTCGGGTTCGCGCTCACGAACTCGAGGTTGATCTTCTGCCCGGCGAGCGCGTCGCCGCGCCCGTAGGCCTCCCCCTGCTCGACGACCCGGCGCGCGGTCTCGCCGGCGCTCGCGGCGTCGAGGGTGATGTTGATGAAGCCGGGGCCCGCGATGTCGGCAGCGGCCACGCCGTCGATCTCGGCGATGCGCTGCGCGATCTCGGTCGCGAGCTCGCGCGGGTTGGTGCCGATGCGCTTCGCGAACTTCATCGCGGCGTTCGACGCCCAGTCGCCGTGCTCTCGGCTCTTCGGTCGCTCCACCTGCGTGTCCGCGTCGGTCACCGGGACCTCCACGCCGCGCGCGGCGATGAGGTCGGTGAGGATCCGGGCGATGGCGGTGGCAAGTTCCTGTGGCGTCACAAGCACCGATCCTACCGGCCGTCGGACGACCGGCGCGCGCGGGCCCCGAGAAGTGCGCTAGGCTTGCGGAGTCGCCTCCGTAGCTCAGGGGATAGAGCGCCGGTTTCCGGTACCGTAGGTCGGGAGTTCGAATCTCTCCGGGGGCACGAGACATCAGCCGGGTCGGTTCGCAGAAATGCGGACCGGCCCGGCTTTTTCGTGCGCACCCGCGGCGATCCCTGAAGACTCAGCTCAGCGCGCCCGCACGGAACGCCTCGCGGTAGCTCGCAGGAGTCGTACCGAGCTCGGCACGGAAATGCTCGCGCAGGATCGCGGCCCCGCTGAACCCGCAGGCATCGGCGATCGCCTCGACGGCGAGATCGGTGCGCTCGAGGAGCTCGCGCGCCCGCGACACCCGCTGCCGAGTCACCCATCGGGCGACCGAGCTGCCGGTCCGGCGGCGGAAGGCCCGGGTGAACGTACTCCGGCTCAGGTGCGCGCGTGCCGCGAGCTCGTCGATCGGGAGCGGACCGTCGAGATGCGCGAGCGCCCACTCGCAGGCGCGCCCCACCGGGTCGTCCGATTCCGATACCGCGGGCTGCTCGATGAACTGCGCCTGCCCGCCTCGACGGTGCGGCGATGCGACGATGCGGCGCGCGACCCGGTTCGCGGCGCTCTGCCCGACCCGCGAGGCGAGCAGGTGGAGGCAGGTGTCGATCCCCGCGCTGGCGCCCGCACCGGTCAGCACGGCGCCCGCATCGACGTAGAGCGCAGCCGGATCCAGCCGCACCTCGGGGAATCGTCGCCGGAAGGTCTCGACCCACTTCCAGTGCGTGGTCGCGTCCTCGCCGTCGAGGACTCCGGCGTCGGCGACCGGGAACACGCCGAGGCACAGGCCCACGATCGTGGCACCGCGCCGGTGCGCTGCGCGGATCGCGGACACGACCGGAGCAGGCGCGGGCGTCGCGGGATCGCCCCACCAGGGAACGATGACGATGTCGGCGGTCTCCGTCGCTTCGAGTCCGCGCGGGACGAGGATCTCGTACCCGGCGGAGGTCCGCAGCGGGCCGGGGCGTTCCGCGCATATCTCGATCGGCCAGGGCTCCGCCTCGCCGGGAGGGTTCTCGGGCCCGAGCACGAGCGAGGGCACCGAGAGGTGGAAGGGGCTGATGCCATCGAAGGCGACGACGGCGACCGATGGTGCGGGCATGGGACTCCTCGGAGGCTCGGCCGCTTCGCACGCGAAGTGACCCGATTTCACCTGTTCATGCTATTTCAGCTCACGGATACTGGACCGCAGCACCCACGATCCCGACGAAAGGCCGACCATGACCGCCTCCGCCACCCTCCGCTCGCTCAGCGGACTCCCCCAGAAACCCGCATCGCTCGCCGACGCCACCCTGGTCCTCATCGACTTCCAGAACACCTACACGACCGGAGCGATGGAGCTCGAGGGCTGGGCGCCGGCGCTCGAGGCTGCTGCGGATCTGCTGGCGCGGGCCCGCGCCGCCGGTGCCACGGTGATCCACGTCGTGCACGACGACGGGCCGGGCACCCCGTACGACATCCGCAGCGAGATCGGCGCGATCCACCCCGCCGTCTCGCCCGTCGACGGCGAACCCATCGTCGTGAAGCACGCGCCGAACGCCTTCGTCGGTACGGAGCTCGGCGACCTGATCGATGCCGCGGGCCACGAGGAGGTCGTCATCGCGGGGTTCATGACCCACATGTGCGTCACGTTCACCGCCGAGGGCGCGTTCCTGCGCGGCAACAGCCCGACGGTGGTCGCGGACGCGACCGCGACCCGATCGCTGCCGACACCGTACGGCGACGTGCCCGCGGAACAGCTCCACCGTTCGGCGCTCGCGACGATCGGCGACCTCTACGCGGTCGTGGTGCCGAGCGCGGGCGACCTCCGCTAGCCGGGAACGGGGCTTCCGGCACGCCCGGCCGGGAACGGGGCTTCCGGCACGCCCGGCCGGGAATGGATCCCGGCCGGGCCTGTTATCGTCTTCCGGCGGTTGCCGGTTCGGATCGAGCCCGATCGCCCACCGTCGCTCTCCGAAGGATCCCACCATGCCCCGGACTCCCCTCCTCCGTCGCGCCCGCACGCGAGCCGCCGTGCTGGCACTCGTCGCCGCGTTCATCGCAGCGCCGCTCGCGGCGAACCCGGCCGCGGCGAACGCCGCGGCCGCCGCTCCGACGCCTCCGCCGCAGTACGAGGTCACCGGGTCCGCGGACATCGGCCGGGCGAACGAGGGCATCGCGGTCGACCCCGACCGCGACCTCGTCTACGTCGCGTCCCGCTCGGCCGGCCTGCTCCGGGTCATCGACGGCGCGAGCCTCGACACTCTGCGCACGGTCGACCTGCCGCAGCAGCCGTATCAGGTGCTCGTCGGTCCGAGCGGAGTCGTCTACGTCACGCTCTACGGCGGCAACAACGCGCCGGGCTCGATCGCGGTGATGGCCCCGGGCGCGACCGGCACGCCGACGGTGCTGCCCGCCGGCATCTCGCCGGCCGGGCTCGCGATCTCCCCGGACGGCTCGCGGCTGTACGTCTCGAGCTTCGCGAGTCCGGGAGGCATCCGGGTCTTCGATCTGAGCGTCCCGACCGCTCCGGTGGAGCTCCCGACGCTCGGCTCCCCGTCCTGGGTCGACAGCCTCACCGTCTCCGCGGACGGAGGAACCGTGTACGCGGCCGGATACAACGCGGGCGCGGTGCAGGCGATCGACACGCGTACCGGCGGGAGCCGCGCGCTCTGGCCCACGGGACGGTTCCCGCACAAGATCGCGCTCACGTCCTCCGGGAACCGCGCGGTGATCGCGCTCCAGGGCGAGGCCGCCGCGACCGTGCTCGACACGGGCACCGGTGTCGCCTCGGCCTCGATCCCGCTCGCGAACACCTACTTCCAGGACGAGGACCCCGGGCTCGGCGCGATGTTCATCACCGCGCCCTTCACCGGCACCGTAGGAGTGCTCGACCGCAGCACGGGCGAGCTCGCGCAACGGGTCGACGGCGTCGACGGCGCGTTCTTCATCGCCGCGAACCCGAGGACCCACGCGGTGTACACCACCTCGGCGATCGGCAGCCGACTGACCCGGATCGAGCCGGCCGTGCGGGTGACGAACCCCCAGGGCGTCGTCGTCACGGAGGGCGATGATGCCACCTTCACCGCCGGGATCTCGGGGATCGCCGCCGACGGGGTGCGGTGGGAACGGCGCAGCGGCGAGTCCGCGCCGTGGGCCCCGATCGCCGAGGCCTCCGCCGCGAGCTACACGCTGCCCCGCGCGGAGCTCGCCGATACCGGCGCGCAGTTCCGGGCCGTGTTCACCGCGGGTGCGGCGAGCTGGACCACCCGAGCGGCCGTCCTCACCGTTCGCGGCATGGCGCCGAGCGTGGTCGCGCACCCGGAGGACCGCAGCATCCGTGCGGGTGGCCGCGCCGTCTTCGAGGCCTCCGCGACGGGCTCCGCCCCGCTCTCGGTGCGCTGGGAGCGCAGTTCCGACGATGGCGCGAACTGGGCCGTGGTCCCGGGAGCGACCGGCACCGTCTTCGAGGCGGACTTCGGCACCGCGGATTCCGGAACGCTCTTCCGCGCCGTCTTCGAGAACCCCTTCGGCGCCGCGGTCTCGGATCCGGCCGAGCTCACCGTCACCGCGGGGTCGGACTCGAGCGCCTCTTCCACGGCCGATGCGGCGGCGAGCGCGTCCGCCGGCAGCGACGGCGGTCCTGCAGGGAGCGGGAGCGACGGTTCGCACGGGAGCACCGGCGCCGGCGGGGCGGCCGAAGCGACGGCGGCCGACGGCGGCACGCACCGCGGCGGCCTCGCGACGACCGGGGCGCCGGCGCCCACCGCTGCGCTGGCGGGAGCGGTGACCGTCCTGCTCGGCGGTCTCGCCCTGCTGGCAGCGACTGCACGGGGGCGTCGCCGACCGAGGTGACCGGATCTGCGGATCCTTGCTCGCCGAACGGGGGTCATGGCTACTCAACGATTCACATGAATTGTCATGTTTCGGACGTACCATTGAGCCGTCGATCCACGGGCAGTGCCGCTCACCGGGTCCTCAGGCGGGTGGTGCGGGATGGTGTCGGAGAACGAGGTCGGGCGTGAGATCGGATCCTCCGCGGACCCCGCTTTCGTTCCGGCCTCGCCGCACTCGGCACCGTTCTGGGGACGGAGCGCGTTACTGGCCGAAGCTCGGGGCGCGCTCGAACCCGACGGCGCGAGCGCGATCATGGTGGGCGCTGCGGGTTCCGGGAAGACCCGCCTCGCGAGAGAAGCGACGCTCGGCTTCCTCGAGGCCCGTCCGAACACCCGCATCGCTCGATTCGCGGCCACGACCGCGACGCAGCGCACGCCGCTCGCCGTCTTCGCGCCCGCGCTGCGCGCGCTCCGCGGGCCGGCGGGCGACTCTCCCGAAGAGGTCGCGCGGTCGCTCGTCCGCGCCTGCACGGGAGGCGCGAAGGGGATTCCGCTCATCGTCCTGATCGACGACACGCCCCAGCTCGACCCGATGAGCGAGGCCGTCACCGATCTGCTGCTGGCGCTCCCCGATGTCCGCGTCCTCCTCACCTGCCGCAGCGTCCCGGGCCCCTCCGCCCTGCTCGCCCGAGCCTGGCGCGATGGAGAGCTGCGGCGGATCGAGGTTCCCGAGCTGACGCAGCCGGAGACCGCGGAGTTCTCTGCCGCGATGCTCCCCGGAAAGCCCTTCGCTCCCGACACGATCCACCGTCTGCACCAGTCGACCGGAGGGAACCCGCTGTTCCTCGCCGAACTCATCGGCGCGCTCGACCGGTCCGGAGCATTCGAGGACCGGCACGGTCTGCGGGTCTGGCCCGGCTCGCTCCCGCCCGGCACCTCCCTGCACGACGTCCTGCGCGCCGAGATCGCCCGGCTCCCGGCCGACGAACGGACGGCGTTCGAGACGACGGCGCTCTGCTCCCCGGCACCGCTCCACCTGCTCGACGACTCGATCTCGCCCGACGCCCTCGAACGACTGCTGGAGAAAGAGGTGGTTCGGATCGTCTACCGGACCGACGGCAGACCCGTGCTGGAGCTCGCCCATCCGATCTACGGCGAGACGGCGGAGACGATGCTCAACCGGGTCCGTATCAGGCAGCAGTACCGCGAGCTCTACGATCGGGCCGTCGAGCCGCTCATCGCGGAGGACCTCGAACGCACCACCGGCGGAGGGACGATCCCCACTGAAGACCTGCTGACGGTCGTCGACTGGGGTCTGCACGGCGATCGCGAGGTCCCGCTCGAACTCCTCGAGCCGGCGTTCCGATTCGCTCGCCCGCTCGTCGACCACGGGTTCCGGGTGCGCATCGCCTCCGCGCTGCTCCGGCGCCCCGGACTCGACCCGTCGCTCCGGATCGCCGCGCTCGTCAACCGGCTCGAGGCGTTCCGGTACCTCGGCGATCCCGAGGCCGTGGCCGCCGACGAGGCCGCCGCACGGGCCCTCATCGAGACCATGCCGGCGAGCGCCGAACGCACGGGCCTGGCCGCGGACCTCGCAATCGCTTTCGCCGACGCGGCGGTGCTGATGGTCGGGCGCTGGGAGGACGCGGTGGCCGCGCTCGACTGGGCGGATCGGCTCGGCGCCGCGGGCCCGCCAGCAGCGGCGACGACCGCCGGGATCCGTGTCGAGGCGCAGCGCGGCATCGCGCTCTGCTACGGCGGTGAGATGGTCGCCGCCACCGAACTCGAACGGCGTCTCTCCGAAGCCACGCAGGGCACCCCGGGGTTCCTCCCGTTCGCCCCGACCTCGATCCTGCTGCACGGCCAGCGGGGCGAGACCCGGCAGGCGCGGCAGATCGCTCGGCAGCAGCTCCGCTTCGCCGTGCAGGTCGCAGCCGACTATCCGCTCGCCGCCGGCGAGATCATCGGAGTCTGGTGCCTCGTCGACGTGTTCGCCGGGCACAGTCGCGAAGCCGCGTTCATCTACGGGGTGATGGAGCAGGCGATCGCCCGGGGTGCCGGCGGTCCGCGACTCCGAGAGACGGTCGTCTCATCCGGACGGGGCCTGCTGGCGCTCATGCAGGGCGATTGGACGCGAGCGTCCGAGTGCCTGGCGATCGCGTGCTCGGAGCTGGACGACTTCACCGGTACCGGCTCGGAGGGACTGCTGCTCGCCTCGCTCGCCCTCGCTCAGACGGCGAGCGGAGACCTCGCCGGTGCGAGGGTCACCCGTGCCAGCATCGCCGGGTGGACGACGGGGACGAGCCGGCTGCTCGACGTCCCGAGCCGATACCATCTCCTGCTCGCGCGGCTCTGGGCCCCCGACGGTACCGAGCGCGGAGAGGCCGAGGCGATCGCGCAGCGAGCTCGGGAGTACGGATTCGGACTCATGGAGCTCCGGGCTCTGCACGCGATCCAGCTCTGCGGTGGACCGCCGCTGCCACCCGAGCAGCTCGCTCGGGCCCGGGAACTCGGTTCCTCCCTCGCCGCCCCCATCGCTCCCCTGCTGGCGCAGCACATCGACCAGCTGCGCGCCCCCGGGCGGGAGAACGCGGGAGACACCGCGCGACGCCTCGCCCGGCGCGGCATGTTCGTTCCCACCCCCAGACACCCCGCGCTCACGGTGCGCGAGCAGCACGTCGCGGAGCTCGTCTCCCTCGGCTACAGCAACGCCCAGATCGCGAAACGGCTGCAGAACTCCCGGCGCACGGTCGAGACCCACGTCGCGCGGATCCTCATGAAGCTCGGCGCCGGATCTCGGGAGGCCGTGGCCGAAGCGCTCGATGCGACCCGCTGGGATGATGAGGAGGCCGCCGGATGACCGGGCGCGCTCCCGCGGAGCCCGACCGAGGGGCATACTGAAGCGATGACCCTCACCGTCCGCACCGTCCTCGACCCGCACGGTCCCGCGACCGCCATCGTGCTCAGCGACGCGCAGGTCGCCGAGCTCGGCGGCGGCAAACGCGCCGCCGTGCGCGTCACCATCGGAACCGCCTCCGTCCGTCTCCGCCTCGGCGTGATGGGCGGGCAGAACCTCATCGGCATCTCGAAGGCGAATCGCGCGGCGCTCGGCGTCGAGATCGGCGACGAGATCGAGGCGCGCATCGAGCTCGACGAGGCGCCGCGCGAGGTCGAGATCCCCGCGGAGCTCGCGGCGGCGCTCGACGCGGATCCCCTCGTGCGCGCCCGATTCGAAGCGCAGTCCTTCACCGCGCGCAAGGAGGACGCCCGCGCGGTCGCCGATGCGAAGCGTGAGGAGACGCGCGAGCGCCGGATCCTCGCGATCGTCGAGCGGTTGCGGGCCGAGGCCTGATCCAGGATCAGGCGCGCGCCGCGGCGACCGCGGCCCGCACGATCCCCGCGTCGGTCGCGTCGTAGGACGAATCGCCGCCGCCCGGCCCGGTCGGCCCGCCGGTCAGGGTGCGTCGAGCGGACAGGTGCAGCGCGTCCGCTCCGGCGGCGCGCAACGCAGCGGCGTCGCCCGGCGTCGCTCCCCCACCGGCCATGATCTGCACACCGGTTCCCGCGGCGGCGAGCGCCCGCAGCACGGACATGCCCTCCGAGACGCGCGCGGCGCCGCCCGAGGTCAGCACGCGCGCGACGCCGAGCTCGGCGAGCGCCGCCAGCGCGGCTACCGGGTCGGTGCTGAGGTCGAGCGCGCGATGGAAGGTGACCTCGGCCGCACCGGCCGCGTCGCGGAAGGCCGCGACGGCCGGGAGATCGATCTCGCCCGACCGGTCGAGCGCGCCGACGACCGCGCCGGACGCACCGAGACGGACCGCGTGGGCGGCATCCCGACGCATGAGTCCGAGCTCCTCAGCGCTGTAGACGAAGTCGCCCGGACGGGAGCGGATCAGGACGTGCACGAAGCCCTCGCGTCCGGCGTCGCGCGCGAGCTCCGCCGCCGATTCGATCAGCGCGGCGCTCGGCGTCAGGCCGCCCGTCACGAGCGCGGTGCAGAGCTCCACGCGGTCCGCGCCCTCGGCGAGGGCGATCCGCACGCCGTCGAGGTCCTGCGCGACGATCTCGACCGCCAGCCGACCCGGTGCCGGCGTCTCCGCTGCTGTGTTCATCTGCCCAGCCTAGAAGGTCTGACCGGAGGCCCCCGGTCCCGGGGCACCCGCGGGTGCCTTCCGGGTGACTCGTCGCCCCGACGACCGCTGCACGCTGCCAGTATGGACCCGTGCGGTGTGCGCCGCCCCCTGGGAAGGATCACCGATGAACGAATCCCGCGAAGCGGATGCCCTGCGCGAGCGCATCGCCGAGCTCGAGACCCGCAACCGCGAGCTCGAGGCCGCTGGGAGCAGCGGCGGGGCCGGCCGCGTCGGCCCGAAGCGGGGTCGACTGCGCGCAGCCGGGGTGATCGCGCTCATCGCGATCGGCGCACTCCTCGCCCCCGTCGCCGTCATCGGCAGCTGGGCGCGCGCCGAGCTCGTCGATACGGATCGCTTCGTCGAGACCTTCGCCCCCGTCGTCACCCGTCCGGCGGTGCAGGACTACATCTCGGCGCAGGCCGAGCAGGCGATCGCGCAGCACGTCGACGTGAAGGGGCTCGTCGGCGACCTGCTCGGCGGAATCGAACAGCTCGATCTGCCGCCCCAGGCCAAGGCTGCGCTCCCGCTGCTCACGGCGCCCGCGGTCGCAGGAGTCGAATCGCTCATCTCCACGGCGGTCGACCGCGTCGTGCGCTCGCCCGAGTTCGCCAGGGTGTGGTCGACCGCGCTCCGCGAGACCCACAGCCGGGCCATCGCGGTGATCCAGGACGACCCGTCGAGCGCCGTCCGGCTCGGCGACGACGGTACGCTCTCGCTGCAGCTCGACTCGGTCGTCGCCGAGGTCAAGCGCTCGCTCCAGCAGCAGGGCTTCGGATTCGCTTCGGCCATTCCCGAGGTCCACCGCAGCATCCCGCTCGCGGCCTCCGACTCCCTCGTGCTCGTCCGCACCGTCTACCAGCTCGCCACCGCGGCGGGCACCTGGCTCCCCTGGCTCTCGCTGGGCCTGCTCGCCCTCGGCGTGCTCGTGGCACGGGGCCGGCTGCGCGCCATCGCGTGGGCCGGATCCGCACTCGCAGCGTCGCTGCTGCTGCTCGCGTCGGGCCTCGGCATCGGCCGGCAGTTCTTCATCGGGTCCGTGAGCCCCTCGATCATGCCCGCGGCCACGGCCGATGCGCTGTTCGAGCAGCTCACCCTCGTCATGCGGTCCTCGCTCCTGGCACTGGTGGCGCTCGCGATCTGCATCGCGGCGGGCGCGTGGATCGCCGGTGGATCCCGCATCGCGGTCGCCGCGCGCGCGGCGGGCGCCGCGGGGTTCGGTGCGCTGCGGGCGGCGCGCGACCGGGCCGGGCTCGATCCCCGCGGCTTCGGCCGGGCGATCGAGCGGCTGCGCCCCGCGATCCTGTCCCTCGTCGCGGCGCTGGGCGTGCTCCTCGTGTTCCTGAGCCGGCCCGCGTCGTTCGCCGGCGTGGTGTGGACCCTGGTCGCCGTCCTGGCGACGGCCCTGGTGGTCGAGCTGCTGCGGCAGCCGGGCGATCGTCCGTCCTCCACCGAGATGTCCGAAAACCGCGTGTCGAGAGCCCCTGCCGCCACCACAATGGAGGAATGACGAGCGACGCCCCATCCCACCCCGCCCAGGGCCTCGACTTCGCCGCGAGCTATCGCGCGATCTCCGGGCGCGACGCGCGCTGGGACGGCAGGCTCTACCTCGGCGTGACCAGCACCGGCATCTACTGCCGACCCTCCTGCCCGGCGCGTAAGCCGAAGCCCGAGAACTGCCGGTTCTTCCCCAGCGCCGCCGCCTGCGTGGCCGCGGGGTTCCGCGCGTGCAAGCGGTGCCGCCCCGACACGATCCCGGGTTCCCCCGACTGGAACGCCCGGGGAGACCTCGCGGCCCGGGCCGTCCGCCGGATCCGGGACGGCGCCATCGACGAGGCCGGAGTGCCCGGGCTCGCCTCCGAGCTCGCCGTGAGCGAGCGGCACCTCCGCAGGATCCTCGTCGAGGAGATCGGTGCGGGTCCGCTGCAGCTCGCCCGCACCCGGCGGGCGCACGCGGCGCGCGCCCTCATCGAACAGACCGATCTGCCGCTCGCCGACATCGCGTTCGCCGCAGGATTCGGCAGCGTCCGCCAGTTCGGGGACACCATGCGCGAGGAGTTCGGCGTCGCGCCGTCGTCGCTCGTCCGGGACTCCGCTCGTACACCGACTGCCCGGGGGTCCGGCACGGCGACCTCCGACGAGCGTCCCGCGCTCGCGCTCAGGCTCCGCACGCGAGCGCCGTTCGCGGCGGCCCAGGTGCGTGCGTACCTCGCCGCGCACGCGGTGCCCGGGCGCGACGAGGTCCCGACAGATCCGTCGGAACCGACGCGCCACGCGATCGACGCGCCCGGCGGCACGGCCGTCGCCCGCATCGACTGGGGCAGGGTCGCCGCCGTCGGCGCAGGCTCCGTCGCGGTCCCGGTCGGGCTCGAACTGCCCTCCCTCGCCGACACCCTCCCGGCGATCGAGAACCTGCGCCGCCTGCTCGACCTCGACGCAGACCCCGGCCTGCTGGGCGACGCGTTCCGCGAGGACCCGCTGCTCGCGCCCCTGATCGCGGCCCGGCCGGGGCTCCGCTCGCCCGGCGCCCGCACCCCCGCCGAGTTCGCGCTCGGCGTGGTGCTCGGCCAGCAGGTCTCGCTCGCCGCGGCCCGGACGGTGCAGGGGCGGCTCGCCGCCGCCTTCGCGAGGCCGGACGATCGGCCGCTCGCCCGAGCCGACGGGTTCCTCGGCGCACCGGATCCCGCGCGGATCGCCGACACTCCGCTCGAGGAGCTGCGCGCCGCGCTCGGGATCATGCGCAGTCGGGCGGAGACCCTCCGGACGCTCGCCGCCGCGATCGCGGACGGCCTCGACCTGGGTCCGGGCGCCGATCGCGCCGAGGCACGGTCCCGCCTGCTCGAGCTCCGCGGCATCGGCCCCTGGACGGCGGAGCTGATCGCGCTGCGGGGGCTCGGGGATCCGGACGCCTACCCCGCCGGCGACCTGATCCTGCACCGATCGCTCGGAGTCGGGACGGCGCGCGAGGCGGTGCGGCGCGCCGAGGGCTGGCGACCGTTCCGCGGGTACGCCGCGCAGCTGCTCTGGGCCGACTTCCTCGAATCGACCGCGACCCCGACCCGGAAGGACCCGTCATGACCGCAGCACCGCTCGCCCACACCACCGTCGTGATCGCCGGAAGCCCGTTCCGCGCGATCTGGGCCCCTGAGGACGGCGTCGTCCGCGCCGGCGGTTTCGATACCGAGTTCGACCCTGGCCACCGCCTCCTCCGGGAACGGCTCTCGGCGAGCGCACCCGAGCTGTCCCTCCGCGGGCTCGACGACCGGCCCGACGACGAGCATCCGATCGCCGGGGCCCTGCGCGCCTATGCGGCAGGCCGACTCGATGCGATCGACGGGATCCGCGTCTCCCAGCCCGAAACGGAGTTCCGCGGCGGCGTCCGACGCGCGCTGCGTCGGGTGCGCGCCGGAGAGCACGTCACGTACACCGGGCTCGCCGAACGCGCGGGACGGCCGGACGCCGTGCGCGCGGCCGCATCGGCCTGCGCCACCAACCTGATCGGGCTCATCGTCCCCTGCCACCGGATCCTCCGTCGGGACGGCGGGGTCGGCGGCTACCTGTTCGGAGCGGATCTCAAACGGCGGCTGCTGCAGCACGAGGGAGCTCCGGCACCCTCGGCCGCGGGCGCTCAGCGCAGGCGGTAGGCGAGGTCGCGGATCTCGCGCCCCTTGTCGATCCCCTTCTGCTCGAACGCGGTGAGCACCCGCCCGTCGAAACGAGGGGCCCAGTCGCCGTCGAACGCGCGCTCGAAGGCGGCGGAGGCGGCGTCGCCGACCTCGCGCATCTGCTCGGCGTAGTCCTCCCAATCGGTGGCGAGGCGCAGCACGCCGCCGGGGCGCAGCGCCCGCGCTGCGATCCGCATGAAGTCCTCGGAGATCAGGCGGCGCTTGTTGTGCCGAGCCTTGTGCCACGGGTCCGGGAAGAACACCCAGATCTCGTCGACCGAGCCCGCGGGCAGGGCGTGCTCCAGCACCTCGGGGGCGTTCGCCTCGACCAGCTTCAGGTTCGTCGTGTCGGCCCACTCGGCCCGGATCATCGTGCGTGCGAGACCGGCCTGGAACACCTCGATCGCGAGATAGTCGCGATCCCGATGCTCGGACGCCGCGTGCACGATGGCGTGCCCCTGTCCTGAACCGACCTCGACCGTCAGCGGCGCCGTGCGCCCGTAGACCGCCGAGGGATCGAGAATCGCGTCCTTCGCGATGCTCGTCACGGCGTGATCGCGGGGCAGATCGACCAGGAACCGCGGGCCGAGCTCGTCCCATGCGCGCTCCTGCGACGGGGTCATCCGGCCGCGACGCACGAAGGAGACCGGCTTCTCTCGGAAGGTCCGCGGGTCGAAGCTCTTCGCCGGGAGGGGCTGCTGCGGGGTCTCGTTCGGGGTCTCGCTCACCCGACAACGGTAGCGCAGCGGGCGCCGAGCGACCGCGACGATACGATGGGGGCAGGAGCACGGCCCGCGATCGAGCGGCATCGGAACGGCTCCCGAGACGGAGCGAGCATGTCGAAGCGGATCCTGCTGGTGAACGGGCCGAACCTGAATCTGCTCGGCACCCGCGAACCCGAGGTCTACGGGCACGACACCCTGGCCGGCATCGAGGCGCTCGTCTCGTCCGTCGGAGCGGAGCTCGGCCTCGAAGTGCGGGCCGTGCAGAGCAACCACGAGGGCGAGCTCGTCGACGCGATCCAGTCGGCTCGCGGGGACTGCGCCGCGATCGTCATCAACCCGGCCGCGTACACGCACACCTCCGTGGCGATCCGCGATGCGCTCTCGGCCGTCGCGCTCCCCGTCGCCGAGGTGCACCTCTCCAACGTGCACGCGCGCGAGGAGTTCCGTCACCATTCCTTCGTCTCGCCGATCGCCGCGTTCGTGATCGCGGGAGCCGGGATCCAGGGCTATGAGTTCGCCGTCCGGAGGCTCGCAACGCTGATCGGGTGACGCCCGAGCACCCGATCAGGAATCGAGAAGCCCGATGTCGGAGGCGCACGCTACTCTTTCGGCATGAGCGCAGCTGCACGCCCCCCGCACCCCGCCGACGGCCACGACGTGATCCGGGTCTCCGGCGCCCGCGAGAACAACCTCAAGAACGTCTCGGTCGAGCTGCCCAAGCGCCGGCTGATCGCGTTCACCGGTGTCTCCGGCTCGGGCAAGAGCTCGCTCGTGTTCGGCACCATCGCGGCCGAGTCGCAGCGCCTCATCAACGAGACCTACCCAGCGTTCGTGCAGGGCTTCATGTCATCGCAGGCGCGACCCGACGTCGACGTGCTCGAGGGGCTCACCACGGCGATCCTCGTCGACCAGGAGCGCATGGGCGCGAACCCCCGTTCGACCGTCGGCACGGCGACCGACGTCAACGCCATGCTCCGCATCGTCTTCTCCCGCCTCGGCCGGCCGCAGATCGGTTCCCCCAACGCCTTCTCGTTCAACGTCGCATCGGTCAGCGGCGCCGGCGCCGTCACCTTCGAGAAGGACGGCAAGAAGGTGAAGGAGCGACGCGAGTTCCAGGTGCTCGGCGGCATGTGCCCGCGCTGCGAGGGCCGCGGCACCGTCTCCGACTACGAATTGTCCGAGCTGTACGACGCCGACAAGTCGCTCGCCGACGGCGCGCTCAAGATCCCGGGCTACAGCATGGACGGCTGGTGGGGGCGCATCTTCGGCGACCTCTTCGACCTGTCGAAGCCCATCAAGGACTACAGCGACGAAGAGCTCGACCGGCTGCTGCGCGCCGAACCGACCAAGGTCAAGGTCGAGGGCGTCAACCTCACCTACGAGGGCCTCATCACCCGTATCGAGAAGTCGATGCTGTCGAAGGACCGCGAGGCCATGCAGCCGCACATCCGCGCCTTCGTCGACCGCGCGATCGTGTTCCACGCCTGCCCCGCCTGCGACGGCACCCGCCTCAACGAGAGCGCCCGCTCGTCGAAGATCGGCGGAACGTCCATCGCCGACGCCTGCGCCATGCAGATCAGCGACCTGCTCGACTGGGTGCGCACCGTGCAAGACCCAGGCATGGCCCCGCTCATCGAGAAGCTCGTCGACACCCTCGAGTCGTTCGTCCAGATCGGACTCGGCTACCTCTCGCTCGACCGCGCGACCGGCAGCCTGTCGGGCGGCGAGTCCCAGCGCACCAAGATGATCCGCCACCTGGGCTCCAGCCTCACCGACGCCACCTACGTCTTCGACGAGCCGTCGATCGGCCTGCACCCCCACGACATCCAGCGCATGAACACGCTGCTGCTCAAGCTCCGAGACAAGGGCAACACCGTGCTCGTGGTCGAGCACAAGCCCGAGATGATCGCGATCGCCGACCACGTCGTCGACCTCGGCCCGCGCGCGGGGGTGAACGGCGGCGAGGTCTGCTTCGAGGGCACCGTCGACGGGCTCCGCGCCTCGGGCACCCTCACCGGCACGCACCTCGACGACCGCGCCCGCATCAAGGATTCAGTGCGATCCGCCACCGGCGCCATCGAGGTGCGCGGGGCCTCGACCCACAACCTGCAGGACGTCGACGTCGACATCCCGCTCGGGCTGCTCTGCGTCGTCACGGGCGTCGCGGGCTCGGGCAAGAGCTCGCTCATCCACGGATCGGTCTCGAACCGCGACGGGATCGTGTCGGTCGACCAGGGTGCGATCAAGGGCTCCCGTCGATCCAACCCGGCGACCTACACCGGGCTCCTCGACCCGGTGCGCACCGCCTTCGCGAAGGCCAACGGGGTCAAGCCCGCCCTGTTCAGCGCCAACTCCGAGGGCGCCTGCCCCGAGTGCAAGGGCGCGGGCGTGATCTTCACCGACCTCGGCATGATGGCGACGATGGAGAGCCCCTGCGAAGTCTGCGAGGGCAAGCGGTTCAACGCCGAGGTGCTCGAGTACACCTTCGGCGGTTCCTCGGGCGAGGGCGGCAAGAACATCGCGGAGGTGCTCGCGCTCAGCATGAGCGAGGCGCACGAGTTCTTCGCGCGCGCCGAGTCGAAGGTGCCCAAGGCCGTCAAGATCCTCGAGCGCCTCGTCGACGTCGGGCTCGGGTACCTCTCGCTCGGGCAGCCGCTGTCCACGCTGTCCGGCGGCGAGCGCCAGCGTCTCAAGCTCGCGATCCACATGCTCGAGGACGCCGACACCTACGTGCTCGACGAGCCGACCACCGGACTGCACCTCGCCGACGTCGAACAGCTGCTCGGTCTGCTCGACCGCCTGGTCGACGCGGGCAAGAGCGTGATCGTGATCGAGCACCACCAGGCGGTCATGGCGCACGCCGACTGGATCATCGACATCGGTCCGGGCGCCGGCCACGAGGGCGGCACTGTCGTGTTCGAGGGGACGCCGTCCGACCTCGTCTCGCAGCGCAGCACGCTCACCGGCCAGCACCTCGCCGAGTACGTCTCGGCGTAGGTCTACGGGCCGAGAGCTTCACAGGCAACCGGGTCCCCTGGGCCGCGATCCTGCTGGGCCGCGATCCTGCGGGAGTGCTGGCTGTTGTCCTACTGACCGGCCCGTGGCCGAGGACGCCTGTGGACGGAGCGTGGGCGGGGTCGCGAGCCCCTGACGTATTCCCGGATTTCTCCTCAGACTGAGATCCTCGCTCGGACTGAGAAATGCCGCCCGCATCTCAGTCGGAACACGAATCTCAGTCCGACGGCGACCCGCAGGCGGGACGCCGTCCGGGCACGCGAACCCACGAGCACGCGAACCCGGTCGTCACGGGAGCCTGCTCAGACCGGATCGGGCACCGTCGCCTCGTCCGGGGCCGACGCGAGACGGTTGAGCGCCCGGATCAGGCGGTGCAGCTCACCGACGGCACGCCGCTGCGGGGTGAAGACGATCCGCGGCAGCTCGGCGGTCTCGGGTTCGTCGCGCTCGTCGGCGAGGGGCACCGTGCGCGCGAAGCCGCCCGACAGGCACATCTCGCCGAAGCGCTCGTTCAGCTCCGCGATCTCGGCGTCGCTCGGCTCGGCTCGCAATCGCAGCACGAGCTCCGGACCGACCCAGCGGAGCGAGTGGTAGTTCCGCCAGAAGCCGGTGATCTCGGCGATCGCCTCCTCCGGCGACTCGGTGATGAGCACGCGGTCGAGATCCCCCGCAGCGATCATGCCCGACCCCGCGAGCTCCTCGGTGACGAAGCGCTCCAGTCCGCGCCAGAACGTGCCGCCCCGCCGATCGAGCAGCACGATCGGCACCGGCACCATCTTGCCGGTCTGCTGCAGGGTCAGCAGCTCGAAGGTCTCGTCCATCGTGCCGAACCCGCCGGGCAGGCAGACGAAGCCGAGCGACTCCTTCACGAGCATCAGCTTGCGGGTGAAGAAGTACTTCATCGACACGTGGTGCCCGTCGAGAGTGACCAGGTCGTTCGGCTGCTCCTCGAAGGGCAGCCGGATCGAGACGCCGAGCGAGTGTTCCGGGCCCGCACCGGTCGCCGCGGCCTCCATGATCCCGGGGCCGGCACCGGTGACGACCATCCACCCCTGCTCGGCGAGCCCGTGCGCGACGGCCTCCGCACCGAGCCAGAGGGGATCCTGCACCTGAGTGCGCGCGGACCCGAAGATCGTGACCTTCGAGGTCCCGACGAACGGCGCGAAGAGGCGGAATGCCGCCCGCATCTCCTCCACCGCCGCGGCCGTGATCTTGAGATCGAGCCGCTCGGTCCCGTCCGCGCCCAGCCCGACGCCGGCCCGCAGGATCCGACGGACCAGCGCGCGCTGCTCGCGCACGCCGGCCGCCTCCATCGCCGCGTCGAGGGCTTCGGTGATCCTGGGGTCGTCTTTCTCGCTCACGGCCTCAGTCTAGGGAGCGACCGGAGCCGCGACCGCTCCGGCGCGCAGCAAGCGCTCCCGCACCCGGTCGATCGGGATCGCCCGGGCGGTGCGCCCCTCGAACCCGACCCGGGTCTCGGCTCGCAGCACCGAGTTGACGAGCGCTTCCTCGACCGCTTCCATGGTCGCGAGGAAGACGGGCGACAGCGCCTCGTCGTCGGGGGCGGGTCCTTCTCCGACGGAGAACGCGATCGCGTAGTCGCCGCTCCCCTGCGCGAAGTCGGATCCGGTGCCGCGCAGCGCGAAGACGGCCCGGTTCGCGACGCGTCCGAGCTGGCGCCCGTCGAGCGGGGCGTCGGTTGCGACGACGATCATGCACGAGTTGCCGATCGTCTCCGCCGGCTCGGCGTCGAGCAGTTCGTCGGCGGGCAGCGCGACGCCGGCGAGCCGCATGGTGCCGGTGTAGTTGCTCTGCACGATCGCCCCGACGGTGCAGGCGCGCCCGTCGATCTCGACGAGACGCGAGGCGGTCCCGATCCCGCCCTTGTACCCGAGCGCGACGGTGCCGGTGCCGGCCCCGACGCCGCCCTCGGCGACCTCCCCGCCGGCCGCGGCGTCGAGCGCCGCGCGTGCCTGCGCGTCGCCGACCGGACGGCTCCGGATGTCCGAGAGGAATCCGTCGTTCGTCTCGCCCACGATCGGGTTCAGGGTGGTCGTGCCCGCGTGCCAGGGCTGCTCGAGCAGGTACCCGACGAGCGCGTCGGCGACGCGGAATGCCGAGAGCGTGCTCGTGAGCAGGATCGGCGTCTCGATCGCGCCGAGCTCGACGAGCTGCGTCGCGCCGATGAGCTTCCCGTAGCCGTTGCCGACCGAGAGCCCGGCGGGCAGCCAGCGCCGGTCGGCGCCGAGCGCGTCGGGCACGATCGCCGTGACGCCCGTGCTCAGCCGGTCGTCCTGCACGGTCGTGTGCCCGACCCGCACCCCCGGGACGTCGGTGATGGCGTTCCACTCGCCCCGCGGGAACGACCCGGAGGGGATCCCGAGGTCCTGCGCGCGGGGTCGCGCCTGCGCGCTCACCGGACCCGGTCCACGAACGCCCGCGTGCGCTCCGACCCGCTGCCCGAGAGCACCTCCTCGGGGGTGCCCGATTCGAGCACGCGACCGCGATCGAAGAACGAGAGGGTGTCCCCGACTTCGCGCGCGAAGCCGATCTCGTGCGTGACGACGATCATCGTCATGCCGCGCTCGGCGAGTCCGCGCATCGTCTCGAGCACCTCGTCGACGAGTTCGGGATCGAGTGCGCTCGTCGGTTCGTCGAACAGCATGAGGTCGGGATCCATCGCGAGTGCGCGCGCGATCGCGACGCGCTGCTGCTGGCCGCCCGAGAGCTGGTGCGGCCGCTTGTGCGTGTGCTCGGCGAGGCCGACCCGCGCGAGCTCCTCGAGCGCGCGCTCGGTGGCTTCGCGACGGGGCATCCGCTTGACGTGGATCAGGCTGGCCGCGACGTTCTCGGTGGCGTCCATGTGGCCGTAGAGGTTGAAACGCTGGAACACCATGCCGATGCGGGAACGGAACCGCGCCCACTCGGCCCCCGTCCAGGGGTGGTAGCGCCCGCCCTGCAGCCGGAACCCGACCTGCTCGCCGTCGACCACGAGACTGCCGTCGTCGACGGTCTCGAGCCCGTTGATGGTGCGGAGGAACGTCGACTTGCCGGACCCCGACGGCCCGATGATGCAGCTGACCTCGCCGGGCCTGACCGCGAAGTCGACCCCGGTGAGCACCCGGTGATCACCGAACGATTTGACCACGCCGCTCGCGTGGACGAGTGCGTCGCTCATGCGCCCGCTCCTTCCTTGACGTCGCCGCGGCGCGGCACGCGGATCGCGCCGGTCGCGACGCGGACGATCTGCTGGCTGAAGGTCTCGCCGCGCACGAGCCGCACGCGATCCTGGCCGAACCGCTTCTCGAGCCGGGACTGCAGGAACGTGGCGACGGCGGTCATGAGCATGTACCAGAGGCTCGCGACGATCAGCAGTTCGATGATCAGGTTGTTCTGCTTGTAGACCTGGCTGGCGCGGGTCATGAGGTCGTTGCCTGCCACGACGACGATGAGCGAGGTCGTCTTGAGCATCGAGATGAACTCGTTGCCCGTCGGCGGGATGATGATCCGCAGCGCCTGCGGCAGCACGATGAGCCGCATCGTCTGCGCACGCGTCAGGCCGCCCGCGAGCGCGGCTTCGGTCTGCCCCCGGTCGACGGCCTGGATCCCGGCCCGCACGGTCTCCGCGAAGTACGCGGCGAGGTTCAGGCCGAGGCCGAGCAGTGCCGCGACCGACCCCGAGATCACTGCGTTGGTGTCCCACCGCATGCCGATGTCGGTGAACGGGATCTGCAGCGTGATGTACGGCAGCAGGAAGGCGAGGTTGAACCAGAAGATCAGCTGCACCAGCACCGGGGTCCCGCGGAAGAACCAGATGTAACCCTCGGCGATCCAGCGCAGGACCGGATTCTGAGAGAGCTTCATCACCGCGAGGATCACGCCGAGCACGAGACCGAGGATCGTCGCGACGATGCTCACCCAGATGGTGACCCAGACCCCCTCGAGGATCCGAGCGGAGAACAGGTACTCCCAGACGCGGTTCCAGCGGATGTTCTCGTTGAAGACGACGATGGAGACCGCCCAGGCGACGAACGCGAGAGCGAAGGCGCCGACGATCCAGCGCTTCGGATGCCACTGCCGGGCGATCTCGATACGGGTGCCGTCGGTGGAGACGATGGGGGCCGTTCGGACCCCGGATGCTGCGGACACGATGTTCCTCCCCTCGGCGTTGCCGCTCAGGCCCCGCCGTTGATGGTCGCCTTCGAGAGCGCCATCTCGCCGACGCCCCAGGCGTCGAGGAGCTTCTCGTAGCTGCCGTCGTCCATCAGGGACTGCACGGCACCCTGCACCACCTTCGCGAACTCCGCGTTCGAGTTATCGACACCGATCCCCCAGATGCTCTCGTCGCCGTCGATGCGCACCGCCTCCGACTTCGAGGCCGGATCGGCCGCGTGCGCGACGGCGACCGGGTAGTCGGTGATCGTGGCGACCGCTCGGCCGCTCTGCACGGCGAGGTTCGCCTCGCTGTCGCCCGCGAGCTTCAGCACGTCGTAGGCGGGCTTGCTCTTCGCAGCGCAGTCCTTCGAGAACTGCTCCGCGAGGAGCGCCGAGGAGCCTCCTTCGACGACCGCGACGGTCTTGCCGCACAGGTCGGCGGGGACCGCGACCCTGGACGGGTTGCCGGTGGCGACGAGGAACGCGTTGCCGGCCTTCACGTAGTCGACGAAGGTGGTCGTCTCGCGGCGCTCCGCGTTGTCCGTCATCGAGGAGAGCAGCAGGTCGTAGCGGCCGGAGATGAGGCCGGGGATCATGGAGTTGAACTCCTGATCCTGGATCGTCATCTTCAGCCCGAGCTTGCGGGAGATCGCGTTCGCGAGCGCGGGGTCGACCCCGATGATGTCGGTGCCGTTCGTCGCCCACTCCTCCATGGGCGGGTACCCGACCGAGGTCGTGACCCGCAGTCCGCTCTTCCGGATCTTGTCGGGCACCTGCTTCGCGAGCGCCTGGTCCACCTCGATCCGCTCGATGACGTCCTTGGCCTTCTCCTCCGACGGCGCCGGCAGGGCGCCGTCGTTCGAGTAGGTGCCCCCTGCAGCCGCGTTCTCGGATTTCTTGACGTCGGAGAGGCTCTGGCCGCCGCAGGCGGTGAGACCGACGAGCAGGGCGCCGGCGGCGATGATCCCCGAGGCGATTCGGATGGTGGTCGGGCGTTGCGTCATTGCGACTCCTTCGATGGGCCCGGCGGGTGCCGGGCGCGGTGGGCTGACGGCCTCGCGGTCGCGGGGCCGGGTCTCGGGGTCCCGGCTCACCCGCCGGGCGCGAACACGACCTCGCCGTCGACGATCGTGCCGGCGATGGCGATCCCCGCGATCTCCGCGGGGTCGACGGTCGTGGGATCGGCACCGAGCGCGACGAAGTCGGCGTCGCAGCCGATGGCGACCCGCCCCGCGCTGCCCTCGAGGCCGGCGGCGAGCGCGGCGCCCGAGGTGTAGGCGGCGAGCGCTTCGCCCGCGGTCAGCCGCTCCTCGGGCTCGAAACCGCCCGCCGGTGCGCCGTCAGCGCGTTGCCGCGTGACCGCTGCTCGGATCCCGGCAAGCACGTCCGCCGGTTCGATCGGGGCATCGGACCCGAATGCCAGGATCGCGCCGCTGTCGAGGAAGGACCGCCAGGCGTAGTTGGCGAGTCGGCGCTCGCCGATGCGGCGTCCGGCGAGTTCGAAGTCGGTGGTGCAGTGCAAGGGCTGCAGCGAGGCGACGACGCCGAGTGGGGCGAAGCGCCGCAGATCCTCGTGGATCAGGTGCTGCGCGTGCTCGATGCGGTTGCGGAGGCCGCGCTCCCGAGTCAGCGCGACGTTCCGCTCGTACGCGTCGAGCACGCGCCGGTTGGCCTCGTCGCCGATGGCGTGGGTGGCGACGGCGAGGCCCGCGGCGTTCGCGCGCGCGACGTGATCGGCGATCTGCTCGACCGTCATCACCTCGATGCCCCGGTTGCCCGGATCGTCGGCGAAGTCGGCGTGCATGTGGGCGCTGTGGGAGCCGAGCGCGCCGTCGGAGAACAGCTTCACGGGCCCCTCGGTGATCCACCGGTCGCCGGCGCCCGTACGCCGCCCCTCGGCGATCGCTCGCTCGAGGTCGGGCATCGGGGTGCCCTTGTGCACGCGGATGCGGAGCCGATCGTCGGCGCGCAGAGCCTCGAACGCCTCCCGGGTGGGCTGCTCGTCGAGATCGGTGAGGCGGGTCAGGCCGAGGGAGTGCAGGTGCGCCTGCGCCCGCAGCAGCAGTTCGGGCAGCGCCGCGTCCTGCTCGCGCTCGGACAGTTCGCGGACGGGGTCGACGGCGGTCTCACGGAGCACCCCGGCGGGGGTCGCGCCGTCGGATTCGCGGGCGATGTCTCCGCCGACCGGGTCGGGGGTCGACCGGTCGATGCCGGCGAGCTCGAGCGCGAGGGTGTTGAGCCAGATGGAGTGCCCGTCGAGGCTCGGCAGCGCGAGCGGGCGGTCCGCGCACACCGCATCGAGGTCGTGACGGGTGGGAACCCCGGTCGGCCATCGGTTGCTGTCCCAGCGTCCGCCCGTCACCCAGCCGTCGCCCGGGTGCGCGTCGAGGTGCGCTCGGAGCACGTCGAGCGCGTCCTGAAGGGTATCCGCCGCGCGCAGGTCGAAGGAAGCGAGTCCGCGGGCGACGTTGCCTGAGTGGATGTGCGCATCGTGGAAACCGGGAACGAGCACCGCACCGGGCAGTGCGAGTTCGGGGACCCCCGGATGCGCCGCTCGCAGGTCGTGCCGGGACCCGAGCGCCGCGATGCGCCCGTCGTCGACGAGGATCGCGTCGACCCCGTCGAGCGGGCGACCGGTGTCGGTCAGGATCCTCGGATGCGTCAACAGGCGCTTGACCATCAGCGTTCCTCCCTCACCTCTTGGCGTCGATGCCAATGCAAGCAACAATAGAGTCCATTGTTTGCCGCGGCCAATCCCCCCGGCCGCCGCAATCCGACACGCTGACAATAAGGAGCGCTGATGCTCAATCCGGTTCATCTGCGGACCCTGGTCGAGGTGATCGGCCACGGGTCCTTCGCCGGGGCCGCCAACCGTCTCGGCTACACGGCGTCGGCGGTGTCGCAGCAGATGGCGGCGCTCGAGGCTGCGGCGGGGCTCCCCCTGTTCGAACGGACCGCGCGCAGCACGCGCCCCACCGAGGCCGCGCTCGCCATGGCGCGCCGGGCGGCCCCGGTGTTCGCGGACCTCGATGCGGTGCTGCAGGCGGCGCGCAGCGCGCACGAGGCGAACGTCGACGAGCTCACGATCGCGCTCTACGCGAGCCTCGCCCGCGTCGTCGCGCCCGAGATCCTGCACGACCCGCGTCTCGCCGAGACGGGCACCCGGGTGCGCTTCTCGGTCCACGACCCCTCGGCAGCGATCCGGGCGCTGGCCGACGGCGACACCCCGGATCTCACCGTGGTCTACCGCTGCTCGAGCACCGGGCTCGCCTGGCCCGCGACGCTCACCGAGGTCGACCTCGGCGTCGAACGCTACCGACTGCTGCTGCCCCGCGAGTGGGACCTGCACCGCGACGGCGCGCTGCAGGCCGACACGCTCTCCGGCCTGCCCTGGGCGCTGCACCACCCGGGTTCGAGCGACGCGACCGTCATGGCCGACGCATTCCGCACCGCTGGGATCCTCCCGCGCCCGCTCGCCTACGCCGACGACTTCGACGTCTTCGTCGACCTCGTCGCCTCGGGATCCGCGGCGGCGCTCGTCCCCGAGACCGTCGCGAACGCCGCGCCGCCGACCGCGGTCGCCGTCGACGCGGTCGGCCTGCACTTCTCCCGCAGCCTGCACGCGCTGGTCTCGCCGGCAGCGCCGCGCGCGGCCACCGGCGCCGCGATCGATGCCCTGCGGCGCGCATTCGAACGGGCGCTCGCGCGCTAGCGCCTCAGGGAGCCGGCCGCGCGACGAGCCCTTCGGCTTCGAGCCGCAGACCGAGGGCGAGCGCATCGGCCTCGGTGCGGGCGACGATCTGCACTCCGCCGATGGCGAGGGCGGGCAGGTCGAGCGCCGACCACGGCGCCGCGAAGCGGCCGAGGGCGTCCTGCACGGCGAACTCGTCGCTCCCGACGGGAGGCACCGGGCAGCCGAGCGTCGGGGTGAGCACGGCATCGATGCCGTTCGCGTCCCAGTCGGCGAGCAGCGCGCTGCGCCTCCGCACGAGGGCGGCGAGCGATGCCGCGTGCACCGCGGTCTCCACGCCGGCTGCGCCGGCGAGCTTGCGCGCCACGCTCGGGTCGTACTCCGCGGCACGCGCGGGGAACCACCGGGCGTGCGTGCGCGATGCTTCGAAGCGGAAGGCGGGCCAGAAGTCCTCCAGCACGCGGTCGAGCCCGGCGCAGTCAATGCCGGGGTCCGGATCGGTGCGCGCGCCGATCTTCCCGAGCGCCGACCCGAGCCCGTCCGACCCAGTGCCCCGGTCCAGCGCGTGCGCCATGCCGGTCGCGGGGTCGAGGTCGAACCCGATCAGTCCGATCCGCGGACCCTGCGAGGCGTCCCCGCCGAGGTGCGCCCCGTTTCGGCTCCTGTCGCGGACGACCGCGGCAGGTCCGGGCGCTCCGTCGACCAGGGCGTCCCACGCGAGCACGACGTCGGCGACGGTGCGAGCGAGCGGCCCGACCGCGTCGAAGCTCGGGCAGAGGGGGCGCACTCCCGAGCGATCGAGGCTTCCGGTACGCGGTCGGAGGCCGACGACCCCGACGCACGCGGCGGGCATGCGAATGGATCCCGCCGTGTCGGTGCCGAGCGCGAGGTCGGCGATGCCCGCGGCGAGCGCAGCAGCGCTGCCTCCGGAGGATCCGCCGGGGATCCGGTCGGGCCGCGCCGGATTGGGCACTGCACCGAACCAGGGGTTCGCACTCGTCGTGCCGTAGGCGAACTCGTGCAGGTTGACCTTCGCGACAGTGGTCGCACCACGCTGCTCGAGCGCCGTGACCACGGGCGCGGTCGCGGAGGCGACCTCTCCCGCGAACCGTGAGCCCTGAGTCGTCGTGACGCCCGCGATATCGATGTTGTCCTTCACCGCGAGACGCAGGCCGCGCAGCGCGCCCCGGCGCGCACTGCCGGCGAGTCGCTCGTCCTCGCGGAGCGCGAGGATCACGATCCCGTCATCACCCGCCGTGGTCGGTCGTTCCATCGCTCCCCCTCGTTCCGATCCGCATCCGTTCCCGGCGCGCGGCTCACGCTAGCAGCGCCCCCCGCGGCACGGCGCGCTGCGAGGCTCACCGTTGCTGCGGCTCAGCATCGATGACCCGCGTGCCCGCGGGGATGCGCTGGAACGCCGCACGGATCTAGCGTGAAGAGGCCGGCGCGGAGCCGGTGGCGAGGTGCGGAGGGAGACGGGAATGACGGTCATGGGATCCTCCGCACCCGTCGTCGGCGTACTCGGCGGCATGGGCCCCGCCGCCACCGCGGACTTCTATCGCAAGCTCGTCGAGGCGACGCCCGCGCACCGGGATCAGGATCACCTCCGCACGCTCATCTGGTCGGATCCCTCGATCCCGGACCGGGCAGAAGCGTTCCTCCGCGGAGGGCCGAGCCCGGTGCGCGGTCTGATCGCGGGCGCCCGCCTCCTCGAGGAGTCCGGGGCGGACTTCATCGCCGTGCCCTGCAACACGGCGCACCTGTTCCTCGGCGCCGTGCGACGGCGGGCGGGAATACCCGTTCTCGACATGATCGGTTCGACGGTGGACGAGATCCTGACCGCCGGGAGCGGCGCCGAGCCGCCCCGCGGCGCGGTCGCGGTGCTCGGAACCGCGGCGACGATGGCGAGCGGGATCTACACGGACCGACTCATCGGCAACGGTGTCGCGGTCCTCCATCCGCGGGACGCGGAGCAGCACGCGGTCATCGCCGCAATCACCGCGGTGAAAGCGGGCGAGATCGAACGCGGAGTCGAGCTGCTGTCGCCGGTACTCGAAGCGCTCGCGCGGAGCGGGGCGACGCGGGTCGTCACCGCCTGCACCGAGCTGCCGATCCTGAGCGAGCGGATCGATGCAGGCCCTCAGATCGTCGATCCGACGGCTGCGCTGGCTCGAGCCTGCGTCCGCTCGGCGCTGGTGCTCCCCGTCACCTCCGCCGGGCGGTGACGGGGAGACCCGCGCACCTATTCGAACCTGGTCGCCGCCGCACCGCGCCCCGGCCGCGAGGCCGCGAACGCGACCGCGACCGCGAGACCGACGAGCAGCAGGCACACGCCGAGCACACCGAACGCCTCGGGATCCGGAACGGAGACCGTGCGCCGCCCCTCCGAAAGCCCGGTCACGAGTCCCCACGCCGACAGCCACCCGAGCCCGATGCTCGGCACGATGACCGCGAGCAGCGGCACGGCCGTCTCGATCACGATCATGCGTCTGACGAGTCGGGCGGGCGCACCGCTCAGCCGGAGCAGACCGAGTACGCGCCGCCGATCGATGATCCCGGCGGCCGTCGAGATCGCGAGCGAGATCGCCGAGATGGCGGCGGCGATGAGCACGCCGATCCCCGCGAGGATCGAGTACCTCGCGGCCCAGCTCGCCGCTCCGATGCCGATGCCGGCGTCCTCGGCGCGCGTCGTCGGCCCCGCCTGCAGCGGGAGGTCGGATTCGACCACGGCGGTACGGGCCCGGTCGAGCGCGGCTGCGGAGCCGTCGGTCCCGATGAGCACCTGCATGGGGTTCATCGCCATCGCGTCCGCCGCAGAGACGGTCGAGATGCGCGCGGGCTCGCCGGTCACCTCGAAGTTGCCGAAGTACCCGCCCGGATCCTCGATCGCGATGAACTCGGCTCCGGGTTCGGGGTCGAGTCCGATCGCGCGGGCGCCGTCGGCCGGGATCACGAGGCCCGAGATCTGCTCGGTCCCCTCTCCGGTGATGCCCTCGAAGGAGCGCCCCACGAACGCGGCGTTCACACCCGGCGTCCGCGCGATCTGCGCGAGACCGCGTTCGAGGCGCGAATCGGTGTCCGGCTCCCCCGGCGCGACGGAGGCGACGAGCACGTTCGGGCTCAGGAGCTCCGCCGGCGGGGCGACCGCGAACTCCGCCTCGCGCTCCGTCGTCGCCCCGACGACGAAGGTGGTCACGACGAAGAGGGCCAGCGCCATGCCGCCGACGGCGCGGAAGGTCGCGCGGGGGTGACGGGTGATCCGGTTCATGGCGAGCAGCACCGACGGTCGCCCGCTGCCCCGCGCACCCGCGCGGCTCACGAGCCCGGTCAGGTACGGACCGGCGAACAGCAGTCCCGTGGTCATCAGGACGAATCCCGCGACGAGCAGCTCGCCGGTATACGGGATCGGCACCCCCGAGATGGTCAGCACCGTGGTTCCGGCGATCACCGCACCGCCGAGCACCAGCGGGAGCAGCGAGAGGATCCGCGGGCGACGCTCCTGCCGCTCGCGGCTGGCGCCGAGCGGACCGAATCCGGTTCGCAGTGCGGTCACGTAGGCGATCGCGCAGGTGATGACGGCCACGCCGAGGGCGACGCCCGACTGAACCGCGCCGGAGACGGCGAGGTCGTCGGAGTAGAAACGCATCCCCTCGACGGGCACCATCGCGGCGATCGGGCGCAGTGCCCAGAACAGGCCGACACCGAGGATCGCTCCGACGAGGCTCGGGAGCCCCGTCTCGACCGCCGTCGCGCCCGCGACCTGGCTCGGGCGCGCCCCGATGAGGCGGATCGTCGAGATCCGCTCGGAGCGCGCGGCCTGCCCGAGCCTCGTGAGGATCACGATGAGCACGCCGACCGGGAAGATCACGGCGAACCCGCCCGCGAGCGTGACCAGTTCGTAGCCCTGGCTCGGGAAGGTGAACGTACCGAAGCCGTGCACGAGCGTCGCCCCGAGCCGGTTCTTCACCTGATCGACGTCGGCGCCGACGACCGCGACGAGCGCGTCGGGGCTCGCGAGCCCCGAGTCGTCGATGGTGCCGATCGGGTTCCCGTACCGGTCCCCCAACTGGTCGGCGGGGTTCTCGGCGATCAGCCGTTCGAGCGCCGGCGATGCCAGGTACTCCCCCGGTCGCGGGATCCGTTCGACGCCCGGGATCCGCAGCGCGGTGTCGGGCGACGTCGCCACGTCGAGGCGGGTGATCCCGGCGCCCCGGAACGGCTCGGGCGCCGCCCCCACCCGGCCGCTCGTGAGCGCGACGGCCTCATCGGGGCCAAGCGGCTCGGTCCGCTCGGCGTTCGCGTGCTCGCCCGACAGGTAGGTCCAGGTCGAGCGCTCGTTGCGGCTGTTGAGCCCGTTGTAGGCCGCCACCACGAGGAGCATGAGCGCGACGCCGACGGCGACCCCCACGGCGACGCCGGCGAGCCGGCCCCGCCCCGACCGCTCGGTGCGGGCGAACAGCCAGCCGAGGCGGAACGCGTTCACGCGAGGATCCCGACGCCCGAGATGCGTCCGTCGCGCACGACGACCTCGCGGTCCGCGTACGCGGCGACGCGGGGATCGTGGGTGACGATGACCACGGTGGCGCCGGTTCCCTTCGCGAGCTCGAGCAGGGTCGCCATGACCTGCTCGGCGGAGAGCGAGTCGAGCGAGCCGGTCGGCTCGTCGGCGAAGACGATGCGCGGTGCGGTCACGAGCGCACGCGCGATCGCGACGCGCTGCGCCTGCCCGCCCGACAGTTCGCCGGGACGCTTGCCCGCGTGGTCCGCGAGACCGAGCTGCACCAGCCAGGACTTCGCCTGGCGCACCGCCTGCCGACGCGGGCGGCCGGCGATCAGCAGCGGAAGCGCCACGTTGTCGAGCGCGGTGAGGTCGGGCAGCAGCTGTCCGAACTGGAAGACGAAGCCGAACTCCTCGAGCCGGAGCCGGGCGCGGTCGGCCTCCCCCAGCTCGCTCACGAGCGTGTCGAGGTAGTGCGCGGATCCCTCATCGGGTGCGTACACGCCCGCCAGGACGTGCAGCAGCGTCGACTTCCCGGACCCCGAGGGGCCCATGATCGCGAGCACCTCGCCCGCGCGCACATCGAGATCGACGCCGTCGAGGGCCGTGTCGAGGCCGAAGCGCTTGCGCACGCCGCGGAGCCGCAGAATGGGAGGTGCCGAGCTCACGCGCGCACCTCCTCGCGGAGCGCGCCGAGGCGCGCGGAGGTGAGATCGATCCAGCGCAGATCGGCCTCGATGTGGAACAGCGCGTGGTCGCACAGCAGCACGGTCGGCAGGTCGGAGCCGATCTTGCGCTTGGTGAGGTCGCGCATGCGCGCCAGGTGGCCGGAGCGCTGTGCGTCGAGCAGGCGTTCGGCGTCGTCGTCGAGGAGCAGCGCGATCACCGTCTTCGCGAAGAGGTCGCTCTGGAGCGCGGCCGAGGGCACCTCGACGGCGAAGAGCCACTCGGCGATGCGCTCCCGGCCGGCGGGCGTGATCTCGTAGCGCTTGCGATCGGGGCCGCCGCCGGCCTCGTCGCCGAGCAGTTCGATCAGGCCGTGCTTGAGCAGACGCGCCAGGGTCGCGTACACCTGCCCGAAGGCGAGGGGCTTCTCGGCGCCGAACAGCCGGTCGTAGTCGTGCTTCAGGTCGTACCCGTAGCCCGGCCCCGTCCCCAGGATGCCGAGCAGGGCGTTCGAACTATTCATTCCGCTCATACACCGAGCGTATACACCGAATGTATAGATGCGCAAATCATGCGCGGATCCGACAGGACTAGGCTGACCCCATGCCCAGCCGGCACATCTCACTCCCCCGGATTCCCAACGCCGCCGACGAGCGCGCCGCGCTCGAGCAGAGTCTCGCCGCGCTCCGCGACGAGCTCGAGCTCCCCGGCGAGTTCTCGCCCGAGGCGCTCGCCGAGGCGGCGTCGACCCGACCCGACGAGCCGCGCATCGACCTGCGCGACATCCCCTTCAGCACGCTCGATCCCCTCGGATCGAAGGACCTCGATCAGGCTTTCCACCTCTCGAGAGCCCGCCGCGGGTACACGGTGCGCTACGCGATCGCCGACGTGCCGGGCTTCGTCCGGCCGGGCGGGGCCCTCGATACCGAGGCGCGCCTCCGCGGGCAGACGATCTACCTCCCCGACGGCTCGATCCCGCTGCACCCTCGCTCGCTCAGCGAAGGGCGGGCATCGCTCCTCCCCGCCGAGGAGCGCCCCGCCTATGTCTGGACGATCGAGCTCGACGCCGATGGCGCGCAGACCGACGCGCGCGTGGAGCGGGCGCTCATCCGCTCCCGCGCGCAGCGCGACTATGCGAGCGCCCAGCGGGAGGTCGACGACGGACGCGCCGACGAGCAGCTGATGCTCCTGCGCGAGGTGGGCGGGCTCCGCACAGCGCAGGAACGAGCGCGCGGCGGGGCGAGCCTGCCGATGCCCGAGGAGGAGGTCGTCAAGGACCCCTCGGACGGATATCGGATCGAACGCCGGAGCGTGCTCGCGGTCGAGGACTGGAACGCCCAGCTGTCGCTGCTCACCGGCATGGCCGCCGCGGAACTGATGCTCGCCGGAGGCACCGGGATCCTGCGCACCATGCCGAAACCGGACGAGGCGGCCATCGCCCGCTTCCGATCTCAGGTCGCCGCGCTGGGCCACCCGTGGGCGCCCGACATCGAGTACGGCGAGTTCCTGCACGGCATCGACGGCGCGGCCCCGGAGTCCGTGCCCCTGCTGCAGGCAGCCTCGGCGCTGTTCCGCGGCGCCGGCTACACGCCGTTCGACGGTGCGGCGCCGGAGCAGCCGTCGCAGGCGGCGATCGCCGCACCGTACGCCCACGTGACCGCTCCCCTGCGTCGCCTCGTCGACCGGTGGGGCCTGACGATATGCGCGGCGATCAGCGCCGGCACCCCGGTTCCGGAGTGGGCGCGGGCGAGCCTCCCGGAGCTCCCGGAGCTGATGCGCGCTTCGGCCCAGCGCGCCTCGCGAGCCGAGGCCTCGGCACTCGATCGCATCGAGGCGGCGCTGCTGGCGCCGAGCCTGGGCGAGCTGCGCACCGCGCTGGTGGTGGACGCGAGCCCGAGCCGGGCCCGCCTGCTGCTCGACGATCCGCCCGTCGTCGCGAGCGCGGAGATCGCCGACGCGACGCCCGGGTCCCGGATCGAGGTGCGCGTGACCGCCGCGGACATCGCGACGGGCAGGATCTCGCTCTCGGCCCGGGAGGCCGACGACGCGGAGCCGCTCGCCGCTACAGCGTGACGACCTCGGGGGCGCCCGACTCGGCATTCGGCATCTCGGCCGCGATCCGGTTGGCCTCCTCGATCAGGGTCGCGACGATCTCGTGCTCGGGCACGGTCTTGATGACCTCGCCCTTGACGAAGATCTGGCCTTTGCCGTTGCCGGACGCGACACCGAGATCCGCTTCGCGAGCCTCGCCGGGGCCGTTCACGACGCAGCCCATGACGGCGACGCGCAGCGGCACGCTCATGCCCTCGAGCCCCTTCGTGACTTCTTCCGCCAGGGTGTAGACGTCCACCTGGGCGCGACCGCACGAGGGGCAGGAGACGATCTCGAGCTTCCGCTCGCGCAGGTTCAGCGACTGCAGGATCTGCAGGCCGACCTTGACCTCCTCGACCGGGGGCGCCGACAGCGAGACGCGGATCGTGTCGCCGATGCCCTCGGAGAGCAGGATCCCGAACGCGGTCGCGCTCTTGATCGTGCCCTGGAACGCGGGACCCGCCTCGGTGACTCCGAGGTGCAGCGGCCAATCGCCGCGCTCGGCGAGCTGGCGGTACGCCTTGACCATCACGATCGGGTCGTTGTGCTTCACCGAGATCTTGAAGTCGTGGAAGTCGTGCTCCTCGAACAACGAGGCCTCCCAGACCGCGCTCTCGACGAGCGCCTCGGGCGTCGCCTTGCCGTACTTCTGCAGCAGTCGGGGGTCGAGGGATCCGGCGTTGACGCCGATGCGCAGCGAGACGCCGGCGGCCTTCGCGCGCCGCGCGATCTCGCCGACCTGATCGTCGAACTTGCGGATGTTGCCGGGGTTCACGCGCACCGCCGCGCAGCCCGCATCGATCGCGGCGAACACGTAGTTCGGCTGGAAGTGGATGTCGGCGATCACCGGGATCTGCGACTTCTTCGCGATGATCGGCAGCGCCTCGGCGTCGTCGCGGCTCGGGCAGGCGACGCGCACGATGTCGCAGCCTGCGGCCGTGAGCTCGGCGATCTGCTGCAGCGTCGCGTTGATGTCCGTCGTGGGCGTGGTGGTCATCGACTGCACCGAGACCGGCGCGTCGCCTCCCACCATCACGGAACCCACGCGGATCTGGCGGGATGTGCGTCGCGGGGAGAGGACCTCGGGAACCGAGGGCATGCCCAGGTTGATTGCTGCCACGAGCAGGATTCTACCGGCGCGGACTGTGCGCGCCCTCGATTGCGGAGGCGCCGGGCTACGGCTTCGCGTAGTCGGGAGCCGCCGGAAGCCCGAAGAACTCCTCGAGCGTCGCCACCCCGGTGCGTTTCATCTCGGCGGCGAGCTCGGGACCGACGTAGCGCAGGTGCCAGGGCTCCGGCATGAATCCGGTGATGCCCTGCTTGCCCTCGGGGTACCGGATCACGAAGCCGTACTCCGCTGCGTGCGCGGCGATCCACGTGCCCGACGGCGTCTGCCCGAAGCAGGCGGCCAGGTAGCAGTCCCCGAAGTCGTCGAGATCGACCGCGAGGCCGGTCTGGTGCTCGGAGTGCCCGGGGCGCGCCGAGTAGGTGTCGGCCTGCTGCTTCCCGTCACGCTCGACGTATCGGTCGTAGAGCGTCACCTGGGTCGCGTAGTCGCGGTAGGCGCTGATGATCCGGACTTTGAGCCCGGCCTGCTCGGCTCCCCGGATCAGCCGCACCACGGCGGTGGCCGCGGGCGCCCGCAGCGGCTGCGCGAACTCGTTCTCGACCCCCTCGGGCATCGCCAGGTCGTTCGGAGCGAAATCGACGGGCTTCAGCGCCCGTCGCTTGTTGCTCACGACCCAGATCGACTGCGGATCGTCGATGGAGTGCGCCGCTCGGTCGAAGGCGGGCGTCGTCGGCTTCGCCGAGGGCGACGGCGAGCTCTCGGTCGGTGCGACGCTGCTCGGCTTCGCCGCCGAACGCTCGGGCTCCTGGGCGCAGGCGAGCAAGGTGCTCGCGAGCACCGCGCCGGCGGCGACGGCGGACAGGACACGTACCGCGCGCACGCTAGCGGGACTCCAGCTTCACTTCGGGGCCGAGGACCTTCGCGGACGCCTCCGCCTGCTGCGCGGGGGTCACGCCGAAGCGGGTGCGCGACAGCAGCGCGGCGGAATCGGCGAGCGGCGTGATCGAGAGGTTCTTGCGCGCGTCCAGGCGGTTCGCCGCCTCGTCGTCCGCGGTCCAGTCGTAGTGCATGTAGGTGAGCACTCCGGTGGGGTTCTGCACGGTGACCGGTCCCCCGGCCTTCGCACGGGCCAGTTCGAAGCCGGCGATCAGTCCGGTGCGCTGGTCGAGCTCGATCTGGGTGTTCAGCATGTTGCCGATCGAGTACCAGACGAGGGTTCGTCCACCGCCCGAGCGGTCGAGCCAGGCAACGGGCTGCAGCACGTGCGGCCCGGTTCCGATCACCACGTCGGCCCCGAGGTTCGCGACCTTCTGGGCGAATCCGCGCTGCTGATCGTTCACCTCGTGCGAGTCCTCGGTGCCCCAGTGCGCCGAGACGATCACCACGTCGGCCTGCTTCCGCGCCTGCGCCATCAGCTGCGTCACGAGTGCGTCGTTGCTCATGAGGTTCAGGGAGACGCCGTCGATCGGCGCGTTCGAGTACTCCGCGAACGAGACGAGGGCGATCTTCACGCCGTCCTTCTCGAAGATCGGCACGGTCTGCTGCTCCTGCGCACTGCGGTTCGCGCCATCGACGATGGCGGGTTTCAGCGCGTCCCAGGCCTTGCGGGTCGCGGCGATCCCCTCGACCCCCTTGTCGGCGGTGTGGTTCGTCGCGGTGTTCACGAGGTCGCAGCCGACGGTCTTGCGCAGGTCGCGCGCGAACTCGGTCGGCGCGTTGAACGTCGGGTAGCCGCTGATCCCGAACTCCACGCCCGCGCTCGGCACCTCCTGATTGCAGAAGCGGACGTCCGCGGCGTCGAGCTCCTTCTTGATACCGGTGAAGAACTGGCCGTAGTTCCAGGTGCCGTCGGCCTGCTTGGCGTTCTGGTTGACCGAGTCGTGCGGCAGCATGTCACCCATCGCGATCACCGAGATCGGTTTCGGAACGGCCGTGGCGGTGGGCTTCGACGAGGCGCTCGGCGACGGGGTCGCGGAGGAGGAGGCTTTCGGTTTCGACTCGACGGGGTGCGGCATGAGCGCGAAGGCCGCGGCCGCTCCCCCGCCGATGAGCAGGAGCGCGACGACGCTCAGCGTGATCGCGAGCCGGGTACGGCGGGCCGGCCGGCGACGGGCCGGTGCGACCGGAGTCGGATCGTCAGACATGCGACCACACTACCGAGCACCGCCTGGGCGTCTCCGAGCGCGACCGGCGTTCCGCTCAGCCGAAGAACGAGATGGGCTTCACCAGGTCCGCGTAGACGAGCAGGACGGTCATCGCGCCGAGCATGATCACGACGCCGAAGGTGATCGGGACCATCTTGGCGGTGTCCACGGGCCCCGGATCGGGCTTGCGGCGCAGGCGGGCGATGCCGCGCTTGATCGCCTCATAGATCGCGCCGGCGACGTGGCCGCCGTCGAGCGGCATGAGCGGGACCAGGTTGAACACGAACAGCGCGACGTTCAACGATCCCAGCAGGCCGAACATGACCTGCGCCTTCGCCGCGACCGGTGCGTCGGTGCTCACGATCTCGCCCGCGAGCCGTCCGACTCCGACGACGCTCATGGGACCGTTCGGATCCCGCTGCTCCGGACCGAAGGCCGCGTTCCAGACGTCGACCATGCGCTGGGGAAGCCCGACGACGACCCCGACCACGCGGCCGACGTTGTCGCCGACGAAGCCGGGCACCTCGGTGATCGACTGCTGCACGAGCTCCGACGCCGGAGTCGCGCCGACCATGCCGACCTGCTCGGTCTTCGCCGAGCCGTCGGAGTTCTTGACCGTCTGACCGTTCGCGTCGGTCACGACGCGCGTGTTGGTGACGGGAGTGAGCGAGAGCTGCCTCGTCTCGCCGTCGCGCCGGATCTCGATCGAGAGGGTGCGGCCGGGCGACGCGCTGACCGTGTCGCGGAACGCGTTCCAGTCGCGGACCGCGGTGCCGTCGATCGACAGGATCTCGTCGCCGGGGCGCAGGCCGGCCGCGGCCGCGGGCGCCTCGGGGTCGTTCGCGCTGCACGCGGTCTCCCCGCTCTGCGACGCGGATTTCAGGCATTCGTTCACCGAGCCGAGGGTCGTGCTGTTCTGCGGCACGCCGAATCCGCACAGCACGATCGCGAAGAAGACGAACGCGAGCACGAGGTTCATGAACGGCCCGCCGAGCATGATGATGATGCGCTTCCAGGCCGGCAGCCGGTAGAAGGTCCGCGAGTCCTCGCCGGCCTCGATGGTCTCGGCGCTCGCGAGCCTCGCCTCGTCGACCATGCCGGCGACGCCCCGACGCGGCGCACCCTCCTGGACCACGGAGTTCAGGAACCCGGTGGTCGACTCCCGCGGGGCCTCACCCGGTTTGGCGGGCGGGAACATGCCGGTCATCGAGATGTAGCCGCCGAGCGGGATCATCTTGACGCCGTACTCGGTCTCGCCCCTGCGACGCGACCAGATGGTGCGCCCGAAGCCGATCATGTACTGCGTGACCTTGACCCCGAACAGCTTCGCGGGGACCAGATGGCCGATCTCGTGCAGTCCGATGGACACGGCGAGCCCGACGAGGATGATCAGGATCCCGAGCACGTAGAGCAGCACATCGAACACCGGTTCAGCGTACCGCCCACGCGCTGTGGCCGGGCTGTGGCCAGGATCCGCGGCCGCTGCGAATCACGGGGACTACACTCCGAGCATGAGCACCAGGCCCGAAACGATCGAGTTCCTCTTGGATCAGCTCGGCCACGCGCCGATCTTCCGCACGAAGGCCATGTTCGGCGAGTACGCGCTCTACCGCGACGAGAAGGTGATCGCCTTCATCTGCGATGACGAGCTGCTCATCAAGCCGACGCCCGAGGGACGAGCCTGGCTCGAGGGCTTCGGCCCCGTCGAGGAATCCGAGGCCTACCCCGGTTCGAAGATGTACTACCTGATCAGCGGCGACCGCTGGGAGGATCGCGACTGGCTCGAGGAGCTCACCCGGGTGACCGCGGACGCGCTCCCCGCACCGAAGCCGAAGAAGCCCCGAGCGCCGAAGCGATAGCCGCCGTCATCCTGCGCGACGAAGAACCCTCACCGTCATCCTGCGCGACGGAGGAGTCGAACCGTCATCCTGCGCGACGGAGGAGTCGCAGGATCAGCGCCGCCCCGCGCGCGCCGAGATGACGATCTGTGCGCGCTCGCGCGCCCAGCGCTCGATCTCGGGCAGCGCGTCGAGCGTGAGCTGAGCGGGCGCCTCGTGCGCCTCCAGCACGTCGCGCACGGTGTCGACGATGTCGAGGAAGCCGATGCGCCCGTCGTGGAACGCATCCACTGCCTCCTCGTTGGCGGCGTTGTAGACCGCGGGATAGCTGCGGCGCGCTCGCCCCACCTCTTTGGCGAGGTCGACGGCCGGGAACGCCTCGGCGTCGAGCGGCTCGAAGTCCCAGCTCGTCGCGCGGGTCCAGTCGATCGGCGCCCCGACGTTGGCCAGGCGCGCCGGCCAGGTGAGCCCGAGGGCGATCGGCAGGCGCATGTCGGGCGGCGAGGCCTGCGCGATGGTCGATCCGTCGATGAACTCGACCATCGAGTGCACGACCGACTGCGGGTGCACCACCACCTCGATGTCGCCGTACGAGACGCCGAAGAGCAGGTGCGCCTCGATCACCTCGAGGCCCTTGTTGACCAGGGTGGCCGAGTTCGTCGTGACCACCCGTCCCATGTTCCAGGTCGGGTGGTTCAGGGCCTCCGCCGGCGTCACGTCGCGCAGCGACTCACGGTTCCGTCCGCGGAACGGCCCGCCGGACGCGGTGAGCACGAGCCGTCGCACCTCGTGCTCGGAGCCCGATCGGAGCGCCTGCGCGATCGCCGAGTGCTCGGAATCGACCGGGACGATCTGGCCGGGTGCCGCGAGCCCCGTCACCAGATCGCCGCCGACGATCAGGGATTCCTTGTTGGCGAGGGCGAGCGTGCGCCCCGCTTCGAGCGCGGCGACGGTCGGGCCGAGCCCGACCGATCCGGTGATGCCGTTGAGCACCACGTCCGCCGGCACCTCGCGGATCAGCTGCACCGCCTCGTCGGCGCCGAGCCCGGTGTGCTCGACGTTGAACTCCTCGGCCTGCGCGCGGACGCGGTCCGCCTGCGACCCCGCGACCAGGCCGACGACCTGGAATCGCGAGGGGTTGCGGCGGACCACGTCGAGCGCCTGCTCGCCGATCGAACCGGTCGAGCCGAGGATCACGATGCGGCGCACGGGATTATCCTTCGTGGACGGTTCCGAGGATGTCGAGCACGAAGACCATCACGTCGTCCGCCTTGTGCCCCTGCTGCTGCAGGGCCTCGGGGCCGTAGCCGCCCTGGTCCTTCGCGGCCGGGACGACCGAGATGATCTGCGAACCGACCTTCTGGCCCTCGAGCGCCTTCTGGAATCCGCCGATCACGCCGGTGGTGAGGAAGTCGGTGGGCTTGCCGCGGCTCCAGCTCGAGTCGAACTCCTTGCCCGTGCTCCAGATCACGCCGCGGTAGTTGACGTAGACGCGGTCGCCAGGCTTGACGGTCTCGCCCTTGCCCTCGATGAGCGTCGCGGTCTTGAGGGTGGTCGGCGCCTTCACGCCCTTGGGGATCGTGATCGTCGGCTCACCGTTCTCGGCCAGCTTCACGGTCGGGAAGCCCTCGGGCGCCTTCTTCGCGGTGCCCTCGGCCTTCTTGAGCAGCTTGCCCTCCGAGAGCGTGCCCGGCTGCTGCTTGGTGACATCGATGACCGCGACGATCGAGTCGCCGTCCTTGAGGTCGGGGATCCCGAGCGAGGAGGCCGGCTGCCCGTTCGCGAGGTCGGTCGCGGGCATCGCCATCGCGACGCGCTGGCCCTTCACCGAGCAGCGCACCGCCTGGTACGCCCAGTTCGGCAGCTGCTGCGCGTCGTTCATGAGCGGGGTCTCGGGGATCGCCTGGACGACCTTGCCGGTGCGGCCGTTGAACAGGGTGACCGCGGCGGAGACGCCGCCGTCCTTCGCCGTGGTGTCGCCCTTGCCCTCGATCAGCACCGAGCGCTCGAGCTCCTTGGCCTTGAGCGGGGTCTTGGAAGTGAGCTTCAGCGTCTTGCCGAAGTCGCCCTCGACCTGGACCGACTTGCTGGCGTCGCCCGCGGGCGTGCAATCCTTCGGCATGCCGGGGGCCGCCTGAGCGGTGCAGCCGGCGAGGGCCAGGGGCAGTACGAGGGCTGCGGGGATGAGGAGGCTCAGACGCTTCACGAACACGGATCCTTACGGTCGAGGCACGGTTTTCCTCCATCATGCCGGAGTTTCCCCGGCCCCGCCTGAGCGTCGTGCCAGGGTCCGTCCGAGGATCACCCGGACCGGCCGGATCGGTCACCCTGCCCGAGGGGCGCACCTGCGATTAGGCTCGTGGCGTGTCCGATCCCGCAGCAGACTCCGCACGCCCCGGGCCCGTCTTCTTCATCGGCCGCGCCGTGCTCCGCCCGCTCCTCCGCCTGCGCTTCCGCCCCCGGGTCTCCGGCCGCGAGCACGTCCCCGCGGCGGGTCCGGTGCTGCTGGCGAGCAACCACCTCAGCGGCCTCGACACGATCCTGATCCCCTCGTTCGCACCGCGCCAGGTGCAGTTCCTCGCGAAGGAGTCGCTGTTCTCCTCGCGCATCGGCGGCTGGTTCTTCCGCGGGATCGGCGCGATCCCGGTGCATCGCTCCGCCGGATCCGCCGCGCAGGCCGCGCTCGACGCCGGACGGGACGTGCTCGCGGCCGGCCGGGTGTTCGCGGTGTTCCCCGAGGGAAGCCGCTCGCGCGACGGCCGGCTCTACCGCGGGCGCGGAGGCGCGGCCTGGATGGCGCTCGAGACGGGCGCGACCGTCGTTCCCGTCGGCCTCATCGGCACCGATCGCTCGCTGCGGGATCCCGCGACCGGGCGCGCACCGCGCGTCGAACTCCGGTTCGGCACGCCGATCCCGCTCGACGATCTGGCCGCGCTGCCCGGCGGTCGGGCACGCAGGGCGGCCACCGAGCGGATCATGGCCGCGATCCGGGAGCTCAGCGGCCAGGAGGCCGCCGACGACTACGCGGCCGGCGGTCGCGGGGCGTAGCCGGGAACGCTCTGACGGTTCAGGCGCTCCGTGCGGCGAGCGCGGCGGCGTAGAGCTCGCGAGCCGACAGCCCGGTCGCCTCGGCGACCTCGCGGGACGCGTCCTTGAGGCGGTCGCCCGACGCGACGCGACGCTGCACCTCGGCCAGCGCGTCGGCCGGCGAGGCGACGGACTCGGGGGCTCCGGCCACGACCACGACGATCTCGCCGCGCACCCCGTCCTCGGCCCAGCTCGCGAGCTCGGCGAGCCCGCCGCGCCGCACCTCCTCGTGGAGCTTGGTCAGCTCGCGGCAGACGGCCGCGGGCCGCTCGGGGCCGAACGCCTCGGCCATGGCGCCGAGGGCGTCCGCGATCCGGCTCGGCGCCTCGAAGAACACGAGGGTGCGCCGCTCGGGCGCGAGGGCCGCGAGGGCGCGGGCGCGATCCCCCGATTTGCGGGGCAGGAATCCCTCGAACGCGAAGCGGTCGGTCGGGAGGCCCGAGAGCGCGAGAGCGGTGAGCACCGCGCTCGGCCCGGGCACCGAGGTGACCAGCACCCCGCGCTCGGCAGCGAGTTGCACGACGCGGAAGCCCGGATCCGACACGGTCGGCATGCCCGCGTCGCTCACGAGCACGATGTCCTCGTGCTCGGCTCGATCGACGAGCGAGGCCGCCCGGTCGCGCTCGTTGTGATCGTGCAGGGCGATCAGCTCCGGGCGGGTCTCGATGCCCAGCAGCCGCAGCAGCTGCCCGGTATGCCGCGTGTCCTCCGCCGCGATCGCAGAGGCCGAAGCGAGGGTGTCGCGCAGGCGCTGCGACGCGTCCCCGAGGTTGCCGATGGGGGTCCCCGCGATGATGAGCATGCGTCAATCGTAGGCGCGCAGCTCCGCCTGGCAGAATTGCCGCCATGAGCGATTCCCAGCCTCCGACTCCCGACGAGCAGCCCTCGCCCGTTCCCGCGCCGCAGCCCGGCGCGTCCGTTCCGCCCGGTGCCCCCGTTCCGCCGCCGCACCCCTACGCTGCGGCGGCGCAGAGCAGGAGCGGACTGTCGACTGCGGCGCTGGCGCTCGGTTCGCTCGGGCTGCTGCTCGGCCTCGGCGCCATCGTCGTGCTCGCCGCGGTCGGCGGCTTCCCGGCCGCCGCCGTCTCGGGGCTCGCGATCCTCGTCGGCCTCGCCGGTCTCGTGCTCGGCATCGTCGCGCTCGTGCGCAAGCAGCCGAAGGGCTTCTCCCTCTCCGGCATCATCACCGGTGCGCTCGCCATGGTGCTCGGCATCGCGCTCTTCGGCGCTTCCCTCGTCGTGGGCGTCGGGCAGGCGATGGTCCAGGGGTCCGGCGGTTCCGAGTCGTCCAGCGGATCCCAGGGGAACGACGGGTCCGGAGGCGCCTCGCCGAGCGCGGACGCATCCGGGCCGAAGGGCATGCAGAGCGGCGGCGTCGTGTTCGGCAAGGATCTGGTCCCGGCCGAGACCCCCGCCCTCGGTTCCGGTGAGCCGCCGGTCCCCTCGAAGGTCGCGCGCGACGGCAAGACCGCGGACGTCCTGCTCTACGTCGACTTCCGCTGCCCCGTCTGCCGCATCTTCGAGGAGACGAACGCCGATCTGCTGCAGCAGGTCGTGCAGAGCGGCTCCGCGACCCTCGAGGTGCACCCGCTGACCTTCCTCGACAAGGTGTCGGCGGGCACCCAGTACTCGTCGCGCGCGGCGGGCGCGTTCGCCTGCACGGTGCAGGAGGATCCCAAGGGCGCCTGGCCGCTGTACCGGTCGCTGCTGACCGCCGAAGTGCAGCCCCCCGAGAACACGGGCGGCCTCACCGACGAGCAGCTGATCGCCCAGGTCGAGCGCGCGACCGGCGGCGCGAGCAGCGCCCTCAAGTCCTGCATCACCGACCAGCGCTTCGTGCCGTTCGCCCAGGCGATGAACCAGTACACGCTGTCCACGCACGTGCCGAACGCGGTGGATCCGCAGCTCCAGGTGGCCGGAACCCCCTTCGCCGTCGTGAACGGCGTCCCGTTCACGGGCGCCCCCAACGACGCCGCCGCATTCCGGGCGTTCCTGACGCAGCAGGGCATCGCGCTGCCCGCCCAGTAGGCGTCCCCCGCCCCGGGCACCCGTCGCGGTCCCGTCGCCCATCGCCCGATGGACGACGGGACCGCGCTGCTATACTCGGTCGGCTATGCACAAATCGCCTCAGTCCCCGACCCTCGTCTCCCTCGCAGGGATCGGGTACTTCCCGCTCGCCATGGTGGCGCGCCTCCCCTTCGCCATGATGGTGATCGGCGTACTGACCCTCGTGGTCGCGGCGCGCGGGTCGGTCGAGCTCGGCGGCATCAACTCCGCGATGGTCGGCCTCGGCACGGCCTGCGTCGGCCCGCTCATCGGCGCCGCCGCCGACCGCTTCGGCCAGCGACCCACCCTGCTCATCGCCGGGGCCGTCAACAGCGTCGCGCTGCTGCTCTTCGCCTGGCTCGCCTACAGCGACCTGCCCGTCTGGGTCATGTTCTTCGGCGCCTTCCTCGTCGGCGCCTCGGCGCCGCAGGCCTCGCCCATGTCGCGTTCGCGCCTCGTCGCGCTGGTCGGCGAGCTCCCGGTCGAGCGCCGCCCCCGGGTCATGAGCACGACAATGGCCTACGAGTCCGCGGTCGATGAGGCGATCTTCGTCTTCGGCCCGGTCGTCGTCGGGCTCCTCGCCACCTGGTTCGGCGCTGGCGCACCGGTCATCGGCGCGGCGGTGCTCACGGCGATCTTCATCACCCTGTTCGCTCTGCACCGCACGAGCGCGCCCGCCAAGTCCGCCGAGGAGCGCGCGGCGACCCTCGCACCGGTGTCGGAGCTGTGGCGGCCCCGCCTCCTCGTCGTGGTCGTCGGCATCGCGACCGTCGGCGTGCTCTTCGGTTCGACGCTCACCGGGCTCACCTCGTTCATGAAGGATCGGGGCGCGGTCGAGCAGGCCGGGATCCTCTACGGCGTCATGGGTGTGGGATCCGCGATCTTCGCGATCGCCATCGCCATGCTGCCCCCGAGCTTCACGCTGCGCCTGCGCTGGCCGGTGTGCGCGGCCATGATCCTCGCCGGCACGCTGCTGCTGCAGACCGCGCACGACATCCCCCGGCTGCTCGCCAGCCTCGCGCTCATGGGCATCGGCATCGGGCCGCTGCTCGTCACCATGTACAGCCTCGGTGCGCTGCGCAGCCCCGCGGGTCGCTCGGCGACCGTGATGACGATGCTCGGATCGGGCATCGTCGTCGGCCAGTCCGCGGCGTCCGCGATCACGGGCACCGCCGCTGAGCAGGCGGGCACCTCCGCTGCGCTCGTGGTGCCGCTGGTCGCCGCGGCACTGGCGCTCGCCGCGGGCATCGCGAACTGGTTCCTCACGCCCGAGTCGGAGCGCCGATCGGCGCACTGATCCGGACTCGCGGACCCTGGATGCACCGAACGCATCGGGCGACCCGGGCGCCCTCGATCAGACGCCGTCCGCGGGCGTCTCGCGCAGGCGGGGCTTCGGCAGGTGCCAGCCCAGCTTCCGCGAGGCGAGGCGCAGCACGATCGCGCACCCGCCACCGACCACCGTGGCGAGCGTCTCGCTGCCGCCGAGCGCGACGACGCCGACCGCGATCCCCGCGCCCAGGATCGCGGAGACCGCGTACAGCTCTCGCGTGAGCACTCCGGGCACGGTGTTGACCAGCACATCGCGGATCACGCCGCCGCCGATCGCGGTGATGGTGCCGACGAGGATCGCCGTGAGCGGGGTCTGCCCCGAAGCGAAGGCGATCGCCGCGCCGTTCGCGGTGAACAGGCCCAGGCCGAAGGCGTCGAACACGACCTCGAAGTAGCGGATCCGGGTGATCCCCGGGTGCACGAAGAACACCGCGAGCGAGCCGGCCACGGCGACCGCCAGGTTCGGCCAGTGCGTGAACGACACCGGCGGGTGCACGCCGAGCAGCATGTCGCGCAGGATTCCGCCGCCGACGCCGGTGAAGCTGCCGACCACGATCACGCCGAGGATGTCGAGGCCCCTGCGGACGCCGACGAGGGCGCCCGAGATGGCGAAGGCCAGGATCCCCGCGAGTTGCAGGATCTCGTACAGCACGGCAGCGGTCACCCGCTCAAGTGTAGGGCGGTGTTCCGCTTCGAGCGGAACACCGCGGTGCGGGTGGGACAATGGAGGAATGCTGCCTCCTCTCACCGCCGACGGGGTCGCCGAACTCCGCGCGGCCTTCCCGTACTTCGCAGACCTCCCCCGAGTCGACGGCCGCCCGGTCGCCTATCTCGACTCCGCGGCGACGTCGCAACGTCCCGCGGCGGTGCTGGACGCGGAACGGGCATTCCTCGAGCACTCGAACGCGGCGGTGCACCGCGGCACGAGCGGGGCCGTCGGCGCGGCGACCGAGGCGTTCGAGGGGGCACGGGCGACCGTCGCCCGCTTCGTCGGCGCGGCTTCCGCCGAGCAGATCGTCTGGGCCGAGAACGCCACCGACGCGCTCAACATCGTCGCGCTCGGCATCGGCGAGGCGAACGCCGGGCTCGATGTCGCCGGCTCCGAGCGCTTCGCGCTGAGCGCCGGCGACGAGATCCTCGTGACCGAGGCCGAGCACCACGCGAACCTCATCCCCTGGCAGCGGCTCGCTGCCAAGACCGGCGCGAGCCTGCGCTGGATCCCCGCGCGGGAGGACGGCACCTGGACCCTCGACGACGCGCGCGCCGCGCTGAACCCGCGCACGCGCGTCTTCGCCTTCGGCCACGTCTCGAACGTGACGGGCCTCGTCGCCCCCGTCGCCGAGCTCGCCGCACTCGCACGCGAGGTCGGCGCCGTCACCGTGCTCGACGCCTGCCAGTCGGTGCCGCACATCCCGGTCGACTTCGATGCGCTCGGCGTCGACTTCGCCGCGTTCTCCGGCCACAAGGCGCTCGGCCCCAACGGCATCGGCGTGCTCTACGGACGCCCCGAGATGCTCGCCGCACTGCCCCCGGCGCGCACCGGCGGATCCACGATCACGCGGGTCACGATGGAGAGCGCCGACTTCCTGCCCGCACCGCACCGCTTCGAGGCCGGCACCCAGCCGGTGTCGCAGGCCGTGGGGCTCGGTGCCGCGCTCGACTTCGCCGCAGCGATCGGCATGGAGCGGTCCGCCGCGCGCGAGCACGAGCTGGTGGAGCGTCTCGTCGCCGGCGTGCTCGAGATCCCTGGCGTGCGCCTGCTCGGCCCGCAGGGCACGCAGGATCGCGTGGCACTCGCCTCGGTATCGGTCGAGGGCCTGCACGCGCACGACGTGGGCCAGTTCCTCGACGAGCAGGGCATCCTGGTGCGCGTGGGCCACCACTGCGCGCAGCCGCTGCACCGGGCGCTCGGCATCGCTTCTTCGACTCGAGCGAGCGTGCACGTCACCACGACGGAAGACGAGATCGATCGCTTCCTCGACGCGCTCCGCGGCGCCCAGCGGTACTTCGGAGTGGAGGTCTCCCGATGAGCGGACTCGACGGGCTGTACCAGGAGCTGATCCTGGATCATTCGAAGCGGCCGATCGGTCGCGGCGAGCTCGCGGGCGGTGACGGCGACCTCACCGCCTCGCACCACGAGTTCAACCCGAGCTGCGGCGACGAGATCACGCTGCGCATCGCCGTCGATCCGGCATCGGGCCGGATCGACTCGCTCGCGTGGGAGGGCCAGGGCTGCTCCATCTCGACCGCGTCGGCGTCCGTGCTCTCGCAGATGGCGCGCGACGAGGGGCTGACGCTCGAGACGGCGCAGCAGCGCATCGACGCGTTCCGTGAGATGATCCAGTCCCGGGGCGAATCGGAGCCCGACGAGGACCTGCTCGGCGACGCGGTCGCGTTCCAGGGCGTCTCGAAGTTCGTGATGCGCGTGAAGTGCGCGATGCTCGCCTGGGTCGCCCTGGAGGCCGACCTCCGGCAGGTCGAAGCCCAGCAGCAGGCCTGAGTGCGGGCCTGAGTGCGGGCCCGCACTCCTGTGCGGGGCGCGGGCTCGGGCGGTCGGGCGCTCGTCCGTTCGTGCGTTCGTGCGTTCGTGCGTTGCTCGGTTTCAGGTCGCTCGCTCGGTGGCGGGCCGGCGACGTGGCGACGTGACGACGTGACCCGCCCCTTTCGCCCTGCCCTCCCCTTCCCGCTGCGCCCCTCGAGTGAACGCGTGTACACGTAATGCGGCCGCTTTTCGTGTACACGCGTTCACTCGGCGACTGGCCGGGTTCGGTCAGCGACGCGACGCCTGCGGCGCGCGCCTGCGTCAGGGCTGAATGGGGTGGACGCAGCCGGGCGACAGCGGAAACGAGGTCGGCAAAGGCGAGATGCGAGGCCGGCCCGCGCGAGGTGCTTTCGCTGCTGACCTCCGCGCCCCGGCCGCTCCACCCCAACCGTCCTCCGCACCAATCGTCCTCCACACCAGGCATCTGATCCGGATCGAGCGTGTCCTCCCGGGAACGGCCTGTGGATCGGCAAGTCCGTCGGGTCCCGCGCATCCAGGATCGAGGGCATGCACACCGATTCCCCTCCCGAAGCGCTGCAGATCACCCGCTGCCGCACCACCGCCGACTTCCTCGCCACCCTGCCCTGGCTCATCGGTGAGGCACCGCGCAACTGCCTGCTCATCGTCGACTTCGCGCAGTCCCGCGCCGGTGTTGCAGCGCGAATCCCGCTCCCACGGCAGCCTGCTCCGGGCATCGCGACGGCTCTTATCGAGTCAGTGCTCTCCCTGCTCGAACGTTCCGGTTCGAGCGACCGCGAGCCCGCGGTCGTCATCACGACGGATCAGCCTTTCGGGCCGCGTGGCGAGGCGCCGTTCCGCGCGCTCGCCGAGCAGCTCCTGCGTCGGCTGCGACGCTCGGGGTGGCACCCCCGTGAGCTCGCCTGCATGGCGGCAGACGGTTGGATCGGGTTTCTCGATCGTTCCCCGGCACGCACCAAACGGCCGTTGAGTCAGATCGAAACTGCGCGCGACGCGCTGGGCCTCGACCCCGCCGATATCCCCGCCGACCCCAGCGACCTTCCCGTGCGCCGCCCCGGCCTCGCCGCCGAGATCACGGCTCGTTGCTCCGAACTCGCACTCGGAGCGCCATGGCCGCCGGCTGCCTCCGAGACCTGGCCGTACGAGACCATCGATCTGCTCGAAACCGCCGAGGCGCCGGGGTTCGCGCCGACCGCGGAATGGTGCGCGCGATTCGCCCAGGCCGTCTCGACTCCGCAGGGATGGTTCGTCTTCGCGATGGTCGCCGTCTCGGACCGGGTGCTCATCGATTCCGTCGTGGAGACGTACGGCGCGACCGCACTCGCGGCCACCTGCGTCGATCGCACATCTGCCGCAGAACGCAGCGAGGGCGAAGCGGTATCGATCTGGCACCTCTTCAGCGACATCGTCTCGACCCCGCGCATGCGCGCTCGTCTTCGAACTCTGCTTCCGATCCTCAGCGATGCGGCGTCGCAACTTCCGGCGGAGTGGCGCGCAGGTCCGCTATCACTCATCGGATGGTTCTGGTGGCTCTGCGGGATGCCGTCGGTCGCCGAGCGGCGCATCGGCGAGGCGCTGGACCTCGATCCCGCGCACGCCCTCGCCCTCCTCGCCCGACGATTCCTCACGCTCGATCCGGTCGCCGAGTGGGCGGTCCGATCGCAACCCTCCAGGCTCGCAGCATGAGGAGCTCGCCGTTGTCGAGGCCCGATCGTGCTCGACCGCATGAACGCACGGTGAATGCGCGCTGGCCGGTCACTCCGGAACCCCGATTCGGGGCAGACTGGTGCCGTGTTCGAGGTGTTCCGCATCTTTCTGCTGCTCGGGCTCACCTCGTTCGGTGGGCCGACCGCTCATATCGGCTACTTTCGCACGGCATTCGTCACGCGAAAGCGATGGCTCGACGACCGCGCCTTCGGCGAGCTGCTGGCGATCTGCCAGTTCTTGCCCGGTCCAGCGTCGAGCCAGCTCGGCATGGGAATCGGACTGCACCGGGCGGGGCTCCCCGGCTTCGTCGCGGCCTGGCTCGGTTTCACCCTTCCCTCGGCGGTGCTCATGGGGCTCTTCGCCGCAGGGGCTCCGACGATCGCGGCGGTGCTCGGCTCAGGCTGGCTGGTCGGACTCGTGGCGGCAGCCGTGGCGGTCGTCGTGCACGCGGTGTCCGGCATGGCCCGCACCTTCTCGCCCGATCGGCTCGGCTTCGCGTTTGCGGTGCTGGCGTTCCTCTGCGCTGTGCTCGTGTCGAACCCGTTCGTTCCCGCTGCGGTGATCGCGCTCGCAGCCGCCATCGGCGCGTGCGTGCGGAACGAGCAGGCTCCCTCAACCCACGCGTCAGAGCCGCCTGCCGTCGCGTCGGGCAGCGCTCCGCTCCGAGTCACCATCCGGCCAGGCGTCGCGATCGCGGCTCTCGCCGTCTTCACTGCGCTCCTGGCAGGCCTCCCGGTACTGGCCTCGGTCTCCGGCAGCGCGATGCTCTCCGGGATCGACGCGACCTATCGCGCAGGCGCGCTCGTCTTCGGCGGTGGACACACGGTCCTCCCCGCGCTCGAAGCCGCGTTCCTCGACAGCGGGACCGTCTCGTCTTCGGACTTCTTCGCCGGTTACGGAGCAGCGCAAGCGATGCCGGGACCGCTGTTCACCTTCGCGAGCTACCTCGGGGCGTCCGGGGCGATCTCTCCGGGCGGGACGCTGACCGCGATACTGGCGACCGTCGCGATCTTCCTCCCGGGCGCACTGCTCCTCATCGGAGTGCTGCCGTTCTGGGCTCGAGTGCGCGACATCGCCGCCGTCCACCGTGCGCTTCGCGGCGTGAATGCGGCCGTCGTCGGCTTGCTCGCCTCCGCCCTGTACAGCGCGATCGGATCATCCTGGTTCCCGCACGGGACACCAGACCCGCTGGCGATCGCGGTCTCGATGCTCGCACTCGCGGGTATCGTTTCACGGCGGATCCCGCCGTGGGCGGTCGTACTCGCTTCGGGCATCGTCGGCGCAGCCGCGGACGCGGTCCTCCGCGTGCTCCAACGCTAGCGCCCGAGAGGTCTCCCCGGCTCGCGCTGCCGAAGCGGCTTTGCGAGAGACGCCGCCAGCGCTACCTTCTGCGGCTCACCGCAGGGGACGCCTCAACGCGCCGGCGACATGGGCGCGGATCAACACACGCAGCCGCCATCAGCACGCCAGCAGCACGCTGTCAGCAGCACTCCGTCAGCGGCGGTGCGCTCCGGTGCTGACCTGGAAGGATCCCAACAGTTCGTCGACGCGCTTGATGTCGTTCTGCCAGGCTTCGATCGCCTCACGGTCCGGAGCGGAGGCCTGCTCCTCGGAACGGATGCGACCCCTGATCTGGTCGATTTCACCCTCGAGTCCCGTGGTCACGATTCGCTGTACGGCCAGCGGCAGGGCAGAGAAAGACGATGTACTCACCGATCCAGGCTAATGCCAAACTCGCCGGACGCCGATTCAACGTGAAGCTGCAACCAACCGAGGGAGCCCGAAACCGTACTGAACCAAACGAATCCTGGGGGTTTCTCCGCGCGCGAACACGGCGACACGCGGGCACCGTTCACCCCCGTCTGCGCGCCTCCAGCGCGACGAACGGCGCGGCCGGCGCACCGGGAGCCGTGATCGAGACCGCCACCTCCTCGATCATGCGCTGCATCGCATCGGCCGCGTGCGTCGGCGCCATATCGGCGCGGCGCGCCAGGCTGACCGTGCGCGAGAACTCCGCTCCGGCCAGCGGGATCGCGCGCAGTCCAGGGCGCTCGATCGCCACCATCGCGGGCACCACCGCGACACCCAGGCCCCGCTCGACGAAGCGCAGCGAAGCGTCCATCTCCGCCCCCGAGACCGCGGTGACCGGCTCCAACTCCGCGGCGCGGAACGCGGCGGTCATCGACGCGTGCAGATCGTAGTTCTCGGGGAACCCGACCTGAGGCAACGCCGCGACCTCCTCGAGCGTCGCGGTCACTCCCCGCACCGGCGAAGGCTCCGCGGCGGACGACACGAGCACGAGCCGCTCGCTCAGCACCGCCTCGCGCTCGAGCACCGCGCGCGCCGCACCCGAACCGACGCTCGTCACGATCAGAGCGAGATCGAGCGTCCCCTCGAGAAGCGCCTCGATCAGACTCCGCGAACCCCGCTCCAGGATCTCGACGTCCACCCCGGGATACCGCTCCCGGAACTCCACCAGCACCTCCACCACCAGGCTCGTGCAGAGCGTCGGCGTCGCCCCCAGCCGGATCCGGCCCCGACGCAGCCCCGCGAGCTCGGCCATCTCTCCGCGCGCCGCCTCCGCATCCGCGAGCATCCGCTTCGCGATCGGCAGCAGCCGCTCCCCCGCGGCCGTCAACGTCACGTTCCCTCGGGCCCGATGGAACAGCTCCACACCGAGATCGGACTCGAGCGTCGCGATCTGACGGCTCAGCGACGGCTGCGCCAGATGCAGGTGCTCCGCCGCGCGCGTGAAATGCCCCGTCAGCGCGACCTCGGCGAAACCGCGCAACTGCTCCAGATTCATGGCGATAGCCTACGTGCATCATCATCATGAAATCTATTCATTGGAGTAATCGCCTGGGCGAATCTAGCGTGAGTTCCATGAACACGACACCCGCCTCCGGCACCCGCACCGAGCGCATCCTCGCCACCTCCGTCCTCGTCATCGGCACCGGCGGAGCCGGCCTCCGCGCATCGATCGAACTCGCCGAGCGCGGCGTGCAGGTGCTCGCCGTCGGCAAGCGCCGCGCGCACGACGCGCACACCACGCTCGCAGCGGGCGGCATCAACGCCGCACTCGGCACTATGGACCCCGAGGACAGCTGGGAGCAGCATGCCGCCGACACGCTCCGCGAGTCGTACTTCCTCGCCGATCCGGCCATCGTCGAGGTGGTCACGCGCAACGCTGCCCGCGGCATCGAGGACCTCGAGCGCTGGGGGATGCCCTTCGCGCGCGAGGCGGACGGACGCATCAGCCAGCGCTTCTTCGGTGCGCACAAGTACCGCCGCACCGCGTACGCCGGCGACTACACCGGCCTCGAGATCCAGCGCACCCTCATGCGCCGCGCACGGGAGCTGAACGTCCCCATCATCGACACCGTCTACATCACCCGCCTGCTCGTCAGCGACGGTCGCATCTTCGGCGCGTACGGCTTCGACATCGTCGACGGCTCGCCCGTGGTGATCCACGCCGACGCCGTGATCCTCGCCGCCGGCGGTCACACCCGGATCTGGCGCAACACCTCCTCCCGCCGCGACGAGAACACGGGCGACTCGTTCCGCCTCGCCGCTCTCGCGGGCGGCAGGATCCGCGACGCCGAGCTCGTGCAGTTCCACCCGTCCGGGATCCTCGAGCCCGCGGACGCGGCCGGCCTGCTCGTCTCCGAGGCCGCCCGCGGCGAGGGCGGGATCCTGCGCAACGCCCTCGGCGAGCGGTTCATGGAACGCTACGACCCCGAGCGCATGGAGCTCTCGACGCGCGATCGCGTCGCGCTCGCGAGCTACACCGAGATCACCGAGGGGCGGGGCACCGAGAAGGGCGGCGTCTACCTCGACGTCTCGCACCTCCCCCGCGAGCAGATCCTCTCGAAGCTGCCCCGCGTCTACCGCAACCTCATCGACCTGCAGATGCTCGACATCACCGAACAGCCGATCGAGATCGCCCCGACCGCGCACTACTCGATGGGCGGCGTCTGGGTGCGCCCCGAGGATCACGGCACGGGCGTCGACGGCCTCTACGCGATCGGCGAGGCGTCGAGTGGCCTGCACGGCGCGAACCGCCTCGGCGGCAACTCCCTCATCGAGCTGCTCGTCTACGGCCGCATCACCGGCACCGACGCCGCCGAGTACGTCTCGGGCATCACCGACGTGCACCGCGACCCCGCCGCCGTCGCCGAGGCCCGGACCGAGATGCAGCGCCTGCTCGGCCAGGACGCCTCGGGCCGCACCGCGAAGGCCGCCGACGCCGCGGCCGAGAGCCCGCGCCTGCTCCAGCGCGCCGTGCGCGACCTCATGACCGAGCACGCGGGCGTCGTCCGCAGCGAGGCAGGTCTGAACGCCGGGCTCGCGAAGCTGGCCGAGCTCGAGGACCGCGCTTCCCGGGTCACCGCGCACCCCGACATCGCCGGCTTCGACGACCTCGCCCACGCGTTCGACCTGGCCGGTTCCCTCCTCGCCGCCCGCGCCACCCTCGAGTGCGCGGTCGAGCGCCGCGAAACCCGCGGCTGCCACAACCGCTCCGACTTCCCGGAGCAGAGCGAGGCGCTGCGCGGCAATTTCGTCTGGACCCCCGAGGGCGGCCCGGTCTTCGAAGCGCTGCCCGAGGCCCCCGACTCGTTCCGTGAGCTCGCGTACGCCGACGCCGACGACTCGGTGCAGGGCAAGCTCGTCGAGTAACCGGACCATTCCGTACCGTGGGCGGTGGGCGATCCTCGATCGCCCACCGCCCACGCTTTGCTCCTAGACTCGGGCCATGGACGCTGACGTCATCATCATCGGGGCCGGGCTCTCCGGCCTGGTCGCGGCGCGGGAGACCGCGCGGGCGGGACTGCGCACGCTCATCCTCGACCAGGAGGGGGCGCAGGACCTCGGCGGACAGGCCTGGTGGTCCTTCGGCGGACTCTTCCTCGTCGATTCCCCCGAGCAGCGCCGCCTCGGCGTGCGCGATTCCTTCGACCTCGCCTGGCAGGACTGGCAGGGCAGCGCGCAGTGGGACCGCTTCGCCCCCGGCGACGACGGCTCCGCGGCCGAGGACGACTGGGCGTCGAAATGGGGACGAGCCTACGTCGAGTTCGCGGCGAGCGAGAAGCGCGACTGGATTCGGGAAGCGGGGATCGATCTCACCCCCATGGTCGGCTGGGCCGAACGCGGCGACCTGCGCGCGGGCGGGCACGGTAATTCTGTGCCCCGGTTCCACGTCTCCTGGGGCACCGGCACCGGCGTCGTGAATCCCTTCGTCGCGGCCGCGCTCGAAGCCGTGGAGCACGGGACGACCGAGATCCGCCACCGCCACCGGGTCGACCGGCTCCTCGTCGAGGACGGCACGGTCGTGGGCGTCGCCGGCACGATCCTCGCCCCGCACGCGGGAGCCCGCGGCACCGCATCCAATCGCGACCGCATCGGCGACTTCGAACTGCGCGCCGGGGCCGTCGTCGTGGCGAGCGGCGGCATCGGCGGCGACCACGACCTCGTGCGCCGGTACTGGCCCGAACGACTCGGCACCCCGCCTCGCGAGATGGTGACCGGGGTTCCCGCGTACGTCGACGGGCGCATGCTCGGCATCGCCGAGGACGCCGGTGCCCGGCTCGTGAACCGCGACCGCATGTGGCACTACACGGAGGGCGTCCGCAACTGGGCTCCGGTCTGGCCGGGGCACGCGATCCGCATCCTGCCCGGCCCATCGCCCCTCTGGCTCGACGCGATCGGGCGACGGCTGCCTCCTCCGGCGCTCCCCGGCCACGACACACTCGGCACCCTGCGGATGCTCCGCACGGATCCCGCGATCGCCCCGCACGATCATTCCTGGTTCATCGTGACGAGCCGCATGGCCGCGAAGGAGTTCGCGCTGTCCGGGTCCGAGCAGAACCCGGATGTGACCAATCGCGACCGCAAACTGCTGATCAAGACCCGCGTCGGGCGCGGAGCCCCGGGGCCCGTACAGGCGTTCCTCGACCGCGGTCCCGACTTCGTCGTCGCCGAGACCCTGCCCGAACTGGTCGGGCTGATGAACGGGCTCACCGACGAACCGCTGCTCGATCCCGATGCCGTCGCGCGCGTCGTGCGGGAACGCGACGCCGAGATCGAGAACCGGTTCTCGAAGGACGCTCAGGTGATGAGCATCCGGAACTCGCGCAGCTACCTCGGCGACCGGCTGACCCGCACGACGGCGCCGCACCGGATCCTCGACCCCGCGGCCGGGCCGCTCGTCGGCGTGAAGCTGCACGTGCTCACCCGCAAGTCGCTCGGCGGGATCCAGACGGATCTCGGTTCGCGCGCGGTCGGCGCGGACGGTTCCGTCGTGCCCGGCCTGTACGCGGTCGGCGAGGCCGCGGGCTTCGGCGGGGGCGGCGTGCACGGGTTCAACGCGCTCGAGGGAACATTTCTGGGCGGCTGCCTGTTCTCGGGAAGAGCGGCGGGTCGCGACATCGCGGCCCGGTCATGACCGGTTCGGGCAGGGTCGATCCCCGGCCGACCGGTTCGAACGCAACGGACGACGGCGCGGCAGCGCGCGTAGGAGCAGAACGGAGCACCGCATGAGCGACCAGGATCCCGAGCCCCTGGAGCGGGTCTGCACGGCGGGGCCCGCTCCCGCGGGAATCGAGGTGCTCGAGCCGCGCGCGGTCCCGCTCGGCGGCGTCCGCGCGATGACCGTGCGCCGCACGCTGCCCCAGCGGCAGCGCTCGCTGATCGGCGCCTGGTGCTTCCTCGACCACTACGGCCCCGACGCGGTCGATGCGACGGGCGGCATGAACGTGCCCGCGCATCCGCACACCGGGCTGCAGACCGCGAGCTGGCTGTTCACGGGCGAGATCGAGCACCGCGACAGCTCGGGCGCCCACGCGATGGTGCGTCCCGGCGAACTGAACCTCATGACCGCGGGCAGCGGCATCAGCCACTCCGAACGCTCGACCCCGGACACCTCGATCCTGCACGGGGCGCAGCTTTGGATCGCGCTCCCCGAGTCCGCCCGGCACGGCGAACGGCGGTTCGACCATTACGCCCCACCCGTGCGCGCGGGCGAGGGATGGCGGGCGAGCGTGTTCCTCGGCTCCCTGCTCGGCGAGACGTCCCCCGTCCCCACGCACACGCCGCTGGTCGGTGCGGAGATCACCCTCGACCCGGGCGCTTCGGTCGAGCTGCCGGTCGACCCGGCGCACGAGCACGGCGTGCTCGTGGATCAGGGCTCCGTGCGCATCACGCGCGGCGCCTCGGACGGCACCGGCACGGACGGATCCGCTGCGGGCCCCGCATCGGATCCCGACCCCGCATCGGATCCGGAGCATCCGCTGGAGGCGCACGAGCTCGGGTTCTCCCCCGTCGGCGAGGCCGTCCTGCGGGTGCGCGCGGGAGACTCGGGCGCACGGATCCTGTTGATCGGCGGCGAGCCGTTCGCCGAGCGGATCGTCATGTGGTGGAACTTCGTGGGGCGCACCCACGAGGAGGTGGAGCGGGCGCGCGCCGACTGGCAGCGCACGATCGAGGGCGCTGCGCCGGACGACCCGTTCGGGCTGCCCGACGGAGAGCCGGAGCCGCCGCTCCCCGCTCCGGTGCTGCCGCTCACCCGCTTGGTTCCACGGGCTCAGCCGGGTGCGCCCGCCGGCAGTATCGTCTCGAAGGGAGCCGCAATGGTCCAGGATCCGAACACCGCGCCCGAACCGCAGCGCGCAGACCCCGAAGCGTCCGCCGCCGAGGTCCGCGTCGTGCACCAGCCCGAGCAGCGCCGCTACGCGGTCACCGTCGGCGGAGAGCTCGCCGGCTTCACCGAGTACCTGCCCCGGGACGCCGGGCAGCGGCTGCTCTTCGTGCACACCGAGACGTTCTCGCAGTTCGCGGGACAGGGCCTCGCCTCGCGCCTCGTCTCGGAGGCGCTCGCCGAGGTGCGTGCCTCGGGCAAACGGATCGTGCCGCTGTGCCCCTACGTCGCCGCCTGGCTGCGCAAGCATCCGGAGTACGACGATGCGGTGGACTGGCCCGCTGAGTAGAGCGCCCGGCGCCCGGTGATTGCCGGGTGTAGCGCCCGCAGGCGGAACGCCCTCGCTATTCGGCCGCGCCGAGCGCTTCCGCGATCGGCGTCTGCCCGGAGTTGAAGCGGATCGTCTTGCGCACCGTGGACGGATCGGTGAGAGTCGCCGCGATCACGGCGGCGACATCGGCGCGGGAGACGTCGCCGGACTCGGTGGCGCGGACGTCGATGTGCCCGGTCGCCTCGCCGAGCGTGAGCGCGCTGGGGCCGAGGATCGTCCAGTCGAGAGCTGACGCGCACAGGTGCTCGTCGGCCGCGGCCTTGGCCTCCGCGTAGTGGAAGAAGGAGTTCTCGGGAGGGACCCCGTGCTCGGGTGAGGACCGGAAGTACGACACCATGACGTAGCGGGGCACCCCCGCGAGCTGCGCCGCCTCCATCGAACGGATCGCCGCGTCGCGGTCGACCGCGAGCGTGCGTCGGGGATCGCCCCCGCCCGCACCCGCGGACCACACGACGGCGTCGTTCCCCACGAGGATCTCGGCGATGCCGTGCGCGTCGAGCTGTTCCACGTCGGCCACGTGCGGGATCGCCCCCGTCGCCGCGACCTCCGTCGCGTGCTGCGGATTGCGGATCACCGCGGTGACCGTGTCGCCGCGCGCGGTCAGCAGGGGCGCCGCGAGCAGCGCGATCTTGCCGTGTCCTCCGAAAATCACGATGCGTGCCATGCCCTCACCCTACGCTCGCCGCGCGGAGCTGGGAACCGCCGTGCGCACGCTCACGGCGAACCCGCCCGAGGCGGTCAGCCCGTGATCGGCCGCACGTCGTAGACGAGCCGGGCGAACTGGCCGACCGCGCGCGCCGAACGCAGGCGCAGGCGGTCGGAGTCGAGCCGTCGCGGCAGCAGCGGGGCACCGCCGTCGAGTGCGACCGGCGCGACCGAGAGCGCGATCTCGTCGAGCGCGCCCGCATCGAGGAACTGGCCGGCGAGCTCGCCGCCACCCACCACCCAGATGTCGCCGTCGCCCGCGGCCGCGCGGATCTCGGGTAGCGCCGCGGAGACGTCGCCCGAGAGGAAGCGCACATCGGCGCCCGCGGGCACGGGGAGCTCGCGCGAGGTGAACACGAAGGTGACCTTGTCGCCGTAGAGCTCCGCCCAGCGTTCGGGCTGCTCGAGCAGCCGTTCGTGCTCGAGCACCCACTCGTAGGTGGTCGAGCCCTCGACGAGCACCTGCGCACTGGCGGGCCAGAGCCCGTCGGCGGGTGCATCGCCGTTCTCGACCGCGAAGAGCCAGTCGAGCGAGTTGTCGCGGTCCGCGATCCAGCCGTTGAGTGCGGTCGCCGTGTCGAAGATGATTCGTCCCATGAGCGCAGGGTATGCGGGACCACCGACATCCGCCCGGCCGAGGCCTCGCGTCACCGGCGCCGCGGACGCCAATCCGTGACGCGGACCCCGCGCCGCACCGCGGTTCCGCCGACGAGCCCCGCGTTCCGCAGGCGTTCGACGAGCGGCCCAGGCAGCTCGTCGATGAACGGTTCGACGCGGTTGTGCCGATAGAGCTGGCCGATCGTCCAGCGGCGGGTCCCCGCGTCGGTCGCGATGCGGATCCGCGTCGGTGCGCCGTCGTGGGCGATGAGCAGCCGGCGCAGTTCCCGGTACGGGATCGCGGTCGTGCCGCTCCTCGCGCCGCCGGACTCGCCCTCGTGTTCGGTTCCGACGCGCACCGCGTCGGGACCGAACGCGAGCTCGAGGATGCGCCTCTGGGTCCGCAACGTCGCCAGGTAGAGCACGATGCCGGTCGACGCCCCGATGAACACGGCGGTTCCGAACGCCACCGCCCAGTCCCCGCCGGGGAGGCCGATCACGAGCGCGAGCAGCAGCGTCGCGAGGAGCACCCCGGCCCAGGTCGCGAGACGGCGCGGGGCGCGCAGCACCCCGAGGTCCACCGCGCTGATCCGCAGGACGAAATCGTCTCCGCGGTCCGTCCAGGGCGCGGGCAGCTCCAGTGGGGTCGGCGTCACGCCGACCCATCGTAGTTCACGCGGCTTCGCCGCCGAGCGCGGAGGCGGGCAGACCGAAGACCCGGTCGAACGCCCAGGCGTACACGACCGTGAACACGAGGAAGAAGACCAGCATGCTGGCCTCGATGACGACGGCCTCGAGCAGGGTCACGCCCAGCACGATCGTCACGATGGGCACCGTGAACAGCAGCGCACCGCCCTCGTAGCCGATCGCGTGGATCGCGCGTGCGGCAGGTCCGCGTCCCTCGGTGCCGACGCGGCGCTCGAGGCTCTCGAAGATCGTGTTCCAGATGTAGTTCCACACGGTCGCCGTGGTCGACAGCAGGATCGCGGTGAACGTGGACTGCCCGCCGCCGTGGCCGAGCAGGCCGTTCAGCACGAGCACCGTGCAGAGCACGCTGAGGCCCTCGTAACCCGCGACGTAGACGAAGCGGCGCAGCCGCGGACGCTGCTGGAAGTAGCGCAGCCGACGGGTGGGACGGGTCGACGCCGGGGCGTCGGAGATGTGGCCGGTCGCGGTCACGGGTATCACTCCAAATGATTGCCGGCCCGCTGAGAAGTCGCTTCGGACCCGCCTCGTTGCACGCGGTTACGCCAGCCATTCGAGCATATCGCAACCGATCCGGTTGTCAAACGATGGATTCGCAACCAATATCGAAGACGATGCGCCGAGGGGCAGTGGATCCGCGATCCACTGCCCCTCGGTGCGAACCGGAGCCGGGTTCAGACGCCCTGCACCCGGATGGTCCCGGTCTCGGTCCTCCCCGCGGCGTCGGCCTGCTCCTGCAGAGCCGAGGTGCGCCGCAGCGGCGGGGCCTTGAAGAACCAGCTGAGCACGAACGCCAGCAGCAGCACGCCGAAACCGATCCAGTAGATCACGACGATCGCCTCGGTGAAGCCGACCATGAAGGGCTTGCTCAGCCGCGGGTCGGCGCCGTTGAGGAACGAGGTGTCGCTCGTCGAGGCGCTGGACCCGTTCGACCCGCCGGAGGCCTTCTTGTCGATCTCCTTCGAGAGGGTCTTCGAGAGCTGCGCGCTCCAGTAGTCGCGCTGCGAGGCATTGCTCCAGTCGACCGACACCTTGCCGTCGGCCACGCTGGCGTGCGCCTTGTCGGCGACCGCCTGCAGCGCCTGCTCTTCCGCGGCCGGGGTGGCCGCTGCGACCTGCTGATCGATGACCGTCTGCGCGGCCTCCGCGGGGATCGCTCCGGCGGAGACGCCCTGCTGCACCTTCTCGGTGACCGCCTTCGTCACGGCCTCGCCCGCGGCGGCCTTCGCCTTCGCGGAGCCCTCATCGAGCTGCGCCTGCACGTTCTTCTTGATCGGGTCGACGATCGGGTTCCACATCTGGTCCATGATCGCCCGGTTCGCCGGGGCGCTCGCCACCGTGGGGTTCAGGGCGGCATTGAGTCCGGCGTCGAGCGTGTGCCGGTCGGCGGTCGCGTGCTGGATATTGGTCGGCAGCAGCGTGAACAGCACCGACAGCATGATCGCGGTGCCGAGCGTGCCGCCGATCTGACGGAAGAAGGTCGCGGCGCTGGTCGCGACGCCCATGTCGGGCGCCTCCACCGCGTTCTGGCTCGCCATGGTCAGCGACTGCATGAGCTGGCCGAGGCCGAGGCCGACCACAAACATGCCCGTCATGAGGTACCAGACCGGAGTCGTGTCGGTGACGAACGCGAGCACCAGGAAGCCCGCCGCCGTGACGATCGTGCCGGTGCGCGGGAAGAAGCCGTACTTCCCCGTGCGCGCCGTGATCTGGCCGGCGGCCATCGAGGAGATCATGAGGCCCAGCACCATCGGCAGCATCGCGAGGCCCGACTCGGTCGGGTTCAGCCCGATGACGATCTGCATGTAGAGCGGGATCGTCATCATGGCGCCGAACATGCCGAAGCCGACGAGCACGCCGATGACGGTCGCCATCGAGAACGGGCTGGAACGGAACAGCCGCATCGGGATGATCGCGTCGTTCTTCATCGCGATCTCGATGAGGACGAAGGCGATCGCGCCGACGCCGCCGATCACGTAGCAGGCGATCGCACCCGCGGATGCCCAGCCCCACTCGCGCCCCTGCTCGGCGACGAGCAGCAGCGGCACGAGCGCGACGATGACCGCGGTCGCGCCCCACCAGTCGATCCGCGGATTGTCGTGCTTCGCGACCTTGGGCAGGTGCAGGAAGGCGATGACCATCGCGAGCGCGATGATGCCGATCGGCAGGTTGATGAGGAACACCCAGCGCCAACCGGCGATCCAGAGGATCTGGTCGGCTCCCGCGAAGAGGCCGCCGACCAGCGGGCCGATGAGCGAGGAGACGCCGAACACGGCGAAGAAGTAGCCCTGGTACTTGGCCCGCTCGCGCGGAGCCAGGATGTCGGCCATGATCGCGAGCGGCAGCGACATGAGGGCGCCCGCCCCGATGCCCTGGAAGGCTCGGAACCCGGCGAGCATGATCATCGAGGTCGAGAACGTCGACAGCACCGAGCCGAGGATGAACACCGAGATGCCGAAGATGAAGAGCGGCCGGCGTCCGAAGATGTCGGAGAGCTTGCCGTAGATCGGCACGGAGATGGTCGAGGTGATCAGGTAGGCCGTGGTCACCCAGGCCTGCTGATCGAGCCCGTGCAGGTCGTCGCCGATGGTGCGGATGGCCGTACCGACGATGGTCTGGTCGAGCGACGACAGGAACATGCCGGCCATGAGGCCGTAGATGACGAACAGGATCTGCCGGTGCGACATGATCGGCTTCGGCGCATCGGCCGCGCCGGCCTGAGCGGCCGGTGCCTGCGCTGAGGTTTCTGACATTGCCAGTCCTTCTGATGGGGGTGCGGAAACGGTCGGCGCCCGGCACCGCTGGCGCGGGACGGGCGCCGACACTGGCGTGCAATTGCTTGCGAGCGATCAATAGTGACACCGCGGTAAATGGTTGTCAAGTGTCAATCAATCGCGTGTCGAGCTTCCCAGCGGTTCGTGAGGATCGGGCGGTTCGGCGGGATAGCGTTGGGACACTGCCGAGACTCGAGGAGCCCCGTTGTTCACCGCACCAGCCCGCCTGTTCCGCTCGCTCGCGATCGCCGAGGCGATCACCTGGACCCTGCTGATCGGGGCGCTGATCTCCCGGGCCTCGGGCGTCAACCCGGTGGTGGTGACGATCGCCGGTGGCATCCACGGTTTCGTCTTCCTGTCCTACGGCGCGATGGCGATCCTCGTCGCGATCCATCAGCGCTGGAACCCGGGCGTCGCGATCCTCGCGATCGCGAGCGCAGTGATCCCCTACGCGACGATCCCCACGGAGATCTGGCTGCACCGTTCGGGCCGCCTCGCCGGCTCCTGGCGCCTGGAGCAGACCGACGATCCTCGGGACGATCGCTGGTACGACCGTCTCATGCGCTGGTTCCTGCACCGCCCGTGGGTGCTCGCGGCGCTGATCCTGCTCGCGGTCGTCGCCCTCTACGCGATCCTCCTCACCGCCGGCCCGCCCGGCGGATCGCGCTGAAACCGACACGCACCGGGCCCCCGGACGGGAACGGCGAAGGCCCGTCCGGGACCCTCGGGTTCCCGGACGGGCCTTCGCCGTTCCGGCGACGATCCTCGGCGTCGCGCCGTCGGACCGTTCGGATCAGAAGAGGTGCAGGCTCGGCGCGTAGCCGTCGCGGAGCGCCTCGTGCTCGGCCCGCGCCCGCTGCGCCGCGAGCTGAGCCTCCCGGCGCTCGAGCGCCCGGCGCCGCGCGGACTCAGCGCCCGAACAGACCTCCGGTGTCGCGGCGCCCTGCCGAGGCGGGGCGCGATCGGGTTCGACCGCTCGCGCAGCCGATTGCGGCTCAGCGGGTCGATCGGTGGTGAGAAGAGTGGAATTCACGATCGTGACTTTCTTTCGAAGAATGCGTGGAGTATTTGGAAATCGGCGCGACGAATAGACCCTTTTCGGGTCGGCGATATCGCGCAGCAGCGAATTCGCCGGAACGGATCATCGATTCGAGATTCGATCCGGGGACCCGGCGAGCCGGGTCAGGTTCCCGGCGCGGACGCCCCGATCGAGCGGGACGCCCGCGCGGTCAGCGGGAGCAAGAGCTCACCGCCGCCCGGTCCGGCGCCACCTGCACCCCGCGCGCATGCGGACGAGGAGTGCGGCGCGCACCGGAAGGTCCGGGATCACGGAACCCGACGGTTCCCAGCCGATCTCGGTGACGAGTCGCCTCGCGGCCCCGGAAGCGGAGCGGCGGCCGACCTAATCTGCCATGCGGCAGAAGGAGCCACAGGGAGCGGCGGAGCCGAAGGAGTTCCCGACGAATGGAACTTTGATATCAAACTTAGGCATCTTACGCACCTCCCTCTCGTGACTTGATTCATACAGACACTATTGAATGATCGCTCCGGCTGTCAAGCGATTCGCGCAAAAGAATGGCGATGGGCGAAATCCCCGGCACGACCCGAGAACGCAGAACACCCCCGCTCCCGAAAACGGGAGCGGGGGTGTTCGCACGATCAGGTTCAGTCGCGGAGCTGATCCTTGGCCTCGTTGCGGGCCTTCACCGAATCGCGCTCGGCCTCCGCCTTCTTCACCTCGGCCTCGGCCTTCAGTTCCTCGGCCTTGTCCTTCACCTTGTCGACGGTGTCCTCCACCGCGCGTCCGGCCTGCTTGGCCGCCTCGCCGATGGTCTCCTTGGCGTCATCGAGAATTCCCATGTTCGCCCCTCTCTGTCGGTGTTCGGGTCTTCAGCCCACCAGACGAAGCTGCGCGTCCGGTGAGTGCGCTCAGGATCCGGAGCCGACCGCATTCGCCGCTGCGATCACCGCCGCAAGGCTCGCCGAGAGAACCGATTCCGCCCGCCCACCGGCCCAGCCGGCCCCTCCGGCGTGCCGATACTCGATGAGCGTGAGCGCCTCGCTGTCGGTCCCCGAGCGCACGCTGGCCTGGTGCAATTCCAGCACCTCTAGCGCGGTTCCCCGCTCGGCGAGCGCGGATACGAGCGCCTCGACCGGACCCTCGGCAGTCCGTTCGTGAACGGAGCGGGTCTCCCCCACGCGGATCGACATCCGGGCTCGCGCCGCTCCCGCGACCTCTGCGACCTCGTACTCCTCCAGTTCGATGCCCCGGTCCGCCGCTCCCGTACCGAGATAGACCCGTTGGAAGATCCGGTGGACCTCGGCCGCGGTCACCTCGGTGCCGGTCGCGTCGGCGTGCAGCTGCACGTACCGCGCCAGGTCGATCTGCATCCGTCGCGGCAGCTCGATCCCGAACTCGGACTCGAGCAGGTGGGCGATCCCGCCCTTGCCGGACTGCGAGTTGACCCGGATGACCGCATCGTAACTGCGTCCGATGTCGGCCGGGTCGATCGGCAGGTAGGGCACCCGCCACGCGATCTCGCGCTCGGCCCGCCCCTCGGCCGCGGCCCGGGATCGGTGCTCCGCGAACCCCTTCCGGATCGCGTCCTGGTGGGTTCCGCTGAACGCCGTGTGCACCAGGTCCCCGACGTAGGGGTGCCGCGGATGCACCTCGATCCGGTTGCAGTACTCCACCGTCCGCCTGATCTCGTCGATATCCGAGAAGTCGATCATCGGATCCACACCCTGGGCGTGGAGGTTCAGCGCGAGGGTCGCGATGTCGACGTTCCCCGTGCGCTCGCCGTTCCCGAAGATGCACCCCTCGACGCGCTGCGCCCCGGCCAGCACCGCGAGCTCCGCGCAGGCGATGCCCGTGCCGCGATCGTTGTGCGGGTGCACCGACAGGATCACGCCGTCCCGGCGTGCGAGGTTCCGATGCATGTACTCGATCTGATCCGCGTACACATTCGGCGAGGCGATCTCGACCGTGGCCGGCAGGTTCAGGATCACGGGCCGCTCGGCCGTCGCGCCCCACAGCTCGGTCACCGCGTCGCAGATCTCCAGCACGTAGTCGGGTTCCGTGAGGTTGAACACCTCGGGAGAGAATTGGAACCGCACGTTCGGCAGCTCGCCCGCGAGCTCCAGCAGATCGCGCGCGCCGTCGAGGATCATGCGCTTCAACTCCGTGCGCCCCTTCCGCAGCACGGACTCCCGCCAGGTCGGCGCCGTCGCCGCGTACATATGGATCACGATCGGGTTCGAGATCCCACGGATCGACTCGACAGTGCGCTCGATGAGGTCGCGCCGCGCCGGCGTGAACACCACGACGGTCACATCGGCGGGCGCGATATCCGCATCGGCGATCAGCCGCACGAAGTCGAAGTCCGTCTGGGACGCCGAGGGGTATCCGACCTCGATCTCGGTGTACCCCATCGCCACCATCAGCTCGAAGAACCGGCGCTTGCGCTCCGGATCCATGGGCTCGGCGAGCGCTTGGTTCCCGTCGCGCAGATCCACCGGCACCCACAGGGGCGCGCGGGTGAGCCGGCGGCCCGGCCATTCGCGCTCGAGCTCGGGAACCTCGACCCTGGAATAGGCGTCGCGGTACCGATGCGAGGGCATCTGGGAACGGCGCTGCCGATTCCAGTGGGGCGCATCGGCGGGTACGGGCCCGGCGGGCGTATCGATGCGGTTGAATGTTGACGTGGACATGGCGTCTGGGCTTCCTTCTTCGATCGGTCTGGTCGATCGGCGCAGCGCATCACTCCGCAGCGGGGTGCCGATCGCACAGGTCCCCGCCGCGGCGGCGAAGAAGGAGGAACCCGTGGAACGTCATGTGCCGAGAGTAGCACAACTCCTCAGACAAGCAGAAGAGATGAGAAGATCATGGCCCAGGTGAAACGCACACCCCTGGCCGATCAGGCGGCGGAACTGCTGCTCGAACGGATCCGCTCGGGCGAATGGGCCCTCGGTGAGAAGCTCCCCGGCGAGACGACGCTCGCTCCGCAGCTGGGCGTCGGTCGATCGACCGTCCGCGAGGCGATCCGCCAGCTCGCCGGCCGCGGCGTCCTCGCCTCCCGCCAGGGATCGGGCGTGTTCGTCACCGCCCTCGACGCCCCCGAGGGCTGGGACGCCGTCGTCCGCCGCAGCGACATCATCGCGGTGATCGAAGCACGGATCGCGATCGAGGGCGAGGCGGCGGCACTCGCCGCCGAACGCCGCACCCCGGGCGAGCTCCGCGCGATCCGCCGGGCCCTCGGCCTGCGCGCGGAGCGTCGCAGCGAGCTCGCCGCGCACGTCGACGCCGACACCGGGTTCCACCGCAGCGTGGTCGCCGCCGCCCAGAATCCCATCCTCGCCGAACTCTTCGACGGATTCACGCCCCGTCTGCGGGACGCGATGATCGAGATGCTGCGCACCCGAGGAGCGTTCGGAGACGACGCGGACCACGAAGCGCACGCCCGCCTCGTCGAGGCGATCGCCGACCGCGATCCGGACCGCGCACGAGCCCTCAGCCGCGCGCACCTGCGAGCCCTGGCCGAGACGCTCGAAGGCACCACGGGGAAATAGCTCTCGAAGAGTGGTGGCCCATGCGGATATGCAGACTGGGGTCCTCGTCGCCACGCATGGGCCACCCTGCCGGAGCCCCAGGGGGGGTTGAGGCCTCACGACTGGAGATCGCCGAACCGCGATCCCAGATCCACTGTAACCGGTTACCGCCTACGACGCAAGTCGTTCCCCGTCCGGTCTTCTCGTCCGCGCGTTCACGGAAGAATGGACGGGTGAGTACGCGTCAGAAGGTCCAGAGGTGGCTCCCTCGCGCGCACGGCGCGGAGGTCGCCCTGCGCACCGCGCTCTCGCTCGGCATCGCGCTCTGCGCCCTCGCGCTCTTCGGGCGACTCGACCTCGCCTCGTACGCGATGTTCGGGTCGTTCTGCGCGGTCTTCGGGTTCAACGAGCCGTATCGGGTGCGAGCCCGGACCGTCGGTCTCGCGGGGATCGGAATCCTCGCTGCGATCAGCACGGGAATCCTGCTCTCCGCAACCGACGCACCGATCGCGGCGGTCGGTGCCGCCACGCTGATCGTGCTGGCGGTCGCGGTGCCCGCGAACGTGGTGATCGGGATGATCCCCGCTCCCCCGTTCTTCCACATCATCGCCTTGCTCGTCTGCACGGCGATCCCGGTTCCGGAGTCCGAGATCCTGCTCCGCATCGCGGTCGCGGCGGGAGCCACGGTGCTCGCCTGGCTGATCAGCCTCTCGGGCTGGGCGGTCCGGCGCGCGTGGCCGGGGCACGCGCGCGTATCGCACGCGCTGGCCCGTCCGTTCTTCAAGGACCTGAGCCGCACTCCCCGCATCGACTTCTCGGCGCTGCGCGACTCCCGAGTGTGGCGCAGCGTCGCCGAGAATCTGACCGGCGCGGTCCTCGCCTACGCCCTCGCGTCGGCGTTCGGCGGTTCACGACCCTACTGGGCGGTGCTCACGGTCGTGTGCGTGATCGCGCCCGCGCGCGCCCGACCATCGGCCGGACACGCGATCGAACGAGTGATCGGCACCGCCGTCGGGCTGGTCATCGTCTGGCTGCTCGAGCCGCTGCAGCTCGGAGCTCCCGTCGTGATCGCGATCATCGTCGTCTGCCAGTTCTTCACCCAGCTGTTCGTCGTACGGGCCTACGCCGCGGGACTGGTCTTCATCACCGTCATGGTGTTCGCCAGCCTCTCGTTCGTGATCCCCCTCGACGGACCGATCCTCGTCGAGCGGTTCGTCGAGACGGTCATCGGTTCGATCGCCGGCCTGCTGGTCATGCTCCCCGGCTGGATCCTCGACCGTCGGGCAGCTCGGCGGCCGGAAGCGTAGCCGGGCGAACGCCTCGGCCCGCTCCCCACGGACGCGATACCGGAGGAGCGGGCCGAGCACCGCGATCAGCCGCGGAGGCGCCGCATCAGGACGCGACCGCCGAGCAGCCCGCCGCCCGTGATCGCTGCGATCGCCGCCGCCACGATACCGGCGCCCCCCGACTGGCCGCCGGTCACGGCGAGGCGATCCTTCGCACCCTGCGCGCTCCCGCCCTGTCCGTTGCCGCCGCCGTTCGACCCGCCGTTCGCACCGCCATTGGCGCCGCCGTTCGCACCGCCGTTCGAACCGCCGTTCGCACCACCGTTGCTCCCGCCGTTCGAACCGCCGGTCCCGGTGCCGGGCTCGGGGTGCGCGGTCGGAGTGTGCACGATGTCGACCCACTTGCTCGCGTCCGTCGCGTCCACCACCCGGTAGGTGAACTCGGCATCGGTGAGCGCGACGATCGGAACGATCCGCTCGAACAGCACCGCACCCGCGTCGTTCTTCGCCGCGATCCAGCGCGCGAGCTTGCCGTCGACGACGCGCATTTCCCAGTCGCCGTGCATCTTCGGGCTGTCGTCCAGGTTGAACATCGTGAACGTGCCGTCGGACTTGAAGTAGGCGTTGCCGACGAAGTTCGCGGCCCGAGCGTCGTCGAGCGCGACGGGCTTCCCGTCCTGGTCGACGGCACCCGTCGTCTCCCACGGGGTCGCTGCGAGCGCTGCGGCAGCGGCCGCGAGATCGACCGTTCCGGGCTCCGCGTGGTCGGTCGGCGTGTGCACGATGTCCACGTACGCACCTCCGGCGCCGGCGACGCGGTAGGTGAACTCGGCACCGTCGAGCTTCACGATCGGGACCTCACGCTCGAACAGCACGTTGCCGTCGGCGTCCTTCGCGTTGATCCAGCGCACCAGCTGCCCGCCGACGACGCGCATCTCCCAGTCGCCGCGGAGCTTGGGCGAGTCGTCCAGGTTGAACATGGTGTACGTGCCGTCGGCCTTGAAGTACGCGTTGCCGACGAAGTTCGCCGCGCGCGGGTCGTCGAGTGCCACCGCGGCGCCGTCCTGATCCACAGAGCTCGTGGTCTCCCACGGGGTGGCGGCGAGCGCCGCGGTCGCCGCGGAGATCGTGGCCGCCTCCGTGCCCGGCTCGATATGAGTGGTGGGCGTGTGGACGATGTCGACCCACTTGCTCGCGTCCGCCGCATCGACGACCCGGTAGGTGAAGTCGGTGCCGGTGAGGGTGACGATCGGCACGGTGCGCTCGAACAGCACGTTGCCCGCAGCGTCCTTGGCGTTGATCCAGCGCGACGAGCCGTCGGCCGCGACGGTCCAGTCGCCGCGGAGCTTGGGCGAGTCGTCCAGGTTGAACATCGTGTACGTGCCGTCGGCCTTGAAGTACGCGTTGCCGACGAAGTTCGCCGCGCGCGGATCGTCGAGTGCCACCGCGACGCCGTCCTGATCCACCGCGGCCGAGGTCACCCACGGGGTCGAGGCCAGCACGTCGGAGGGCGTCGAGGCGGCGGGAGCGAGCTCCGACACCGCGGCCGTCGGCGCCGGGCCGCCGACGGCGAGCGCCGCGCCCGCGGGCAGCAGGCAGGCCGCGGCGACGGTCGCGGTCGTAGCGGCGAGCATCCATCCGCGTGAGGTCGAAATACGAGCGGTCATATGCGGGTTCCTTTGCAGATTCGGTCCGGGAGCGGGTCGGAGCCAGGGAGGGCTCTGCGACACCTTCCACGCTAGGAATCGGCACACCGACCGGGCATCAACCGATCGGTTGAAGCTCGCCCGCACCGCTAGAATCGCAGCATCGGCAGAGCCGCTGCGGCTCCGGGAGAACAGGGCTGAAGGTGGCTGAAGACATCGTGCTGGGCGAGCTCGGTGCGCTCCTCCTCGACGGAGGATCCTCCGTGACCGACGTGCGCGGTTCGCTCGAACAGGTGCAGCGACGCAGCGGCACCGGCTCGGATCTCCGCTTCGCGGTGCTGCCCGAACTCGTGCTCGTCAGCCGCGCGGGCATCTCGGCGTCCACGAGCATCGCGTACGCCGGGGCGAAACCGCTCACCTTCCGGCAGTCCGCCCACGCCAACCGGTTCGCCCGGGATCTGGAGGCCGGACGCCAGGCGCTCTCGGACGCGCCGCGACGCATCGCCGAGATCCGTTCGATCCGCGAGCGTCTGCCCGCCGCGGCGAACATCGTCGGGATCGCGATCCTCTCGATGGGTCTCGCAGCTCTCGTGCGCTGCCCGTGGTGGGCGATCCTGCTGGCGTTCTTCGTCGGCGCACTCGTCGGCACGATCACCAACGCCATGTCGCGGGTCCGGTCCGCCGCAGCCATCGCCCCGTTCGTCTCGGCGCTCGTCTCGACGGTCGCCGTCGGCGCATTCGCCGGCTGGCTGGGGCTCGGCCCGGTCCCCTTGTTCGCGGTCTGCGCCCCCATCGCCATCCTCGTGCCGGGGGCGATCATCACCAACGGTCTCCTCGAGCTGACCTCCACCGACATCGTCACGGGCGCCTCGCGTCTCGTGTACGGCCTGATCATGCTCGCGTTCATGGCCGCGGGCGTCTTCGCCGGCGCGCACCTCACCGGGCTCCGGATCGATTCCGGATCCGCTGCGCTCGTCGCCGAAGCCGCTCATTCCGTGAGCGAACGATCCGGGTGGGAGGCGCTGCCGCCGCTCTGGCTCTCCTGGATCGGGGTCGTCCTCCTCGCCGTCGGCATCGGTCTCGCGTTCGGTGCCGGGCTCCGCCTGACGCTCGTGAGCGCCGCGGTGATGACGGGGACCTACGCGGTGCTCGTGCTCCTCACTCCGGTCCTCGGAAACGCCGTCGCGACCGGATTCACCGCAGCGTTACTGTTCGTCGCGGCTCGAGCGCTCGAGCGCCTCACCCTCGCGATTCCCGCCACCGTGTCGTTCCAGTCCGCCTTCTTGCTGCTCGTACCGGGGACCGTGGGCCTCGTGGCGCTGGCGAGCTTCGACGCGTCGGCTCTCGCATCCGCGCCGATGATCTTCCTCAGCCTCTGCATCGGGACCAAGGTCGGCGCCCTCACGGCGGACCTCGCGCACATCACCCGCACGGCGCTGCGGTCCCGGCGACGAACCCCGGTGGTGCCCTCCGCCGGAGTGTGACCCTCGCCGGAGCCAGACGCCCGGGGCCGGAACCGGCTCAGATCCGGATCAGCCCGCGCTTCACGGCCGTGGCGATCGCGGCCTGCCGGTTCTCGGCTCCGAGCTTCGTGAAGGCATGGTGCAGGTGGGTCTTGACCGTCGCCTCGCTGACCACCAGCGCCTGCGCGAGCTCCCGGTTCGAGAGCCCCGACGCCGCGAGCGCGAGCACTTCGAGCTCGCGCGCGGTGAGGATGTCGTCGGGGTGCCTGCTGCGATCGCGCAGCCGCTCCGAGATCCGGCCCGCGAGCGCGCCTTCCCCGGCGGCCGCGGATCGGATCGCCCGGAAGAGTTCGGCCGGACGGCTGTCCTTGACCAGATAGCCGGCGGCTCCCGCGTCGATCGCGCGCACGATGTCGGCGTCGGAGTCGTACGCGGTGAACACGAGCACGTGCGTCCCCGGACTCGCGCGCAGAATGCCGCGGGTGGCCGCGATCCCGTCGGGGAGGTCATCGCCGAGGTCGAGGTCGACGAGCGCGACATCGATCTCGGCTCGGCCCGCGAGGTCGACGGCCTCGTCCGCCGAGCCCGCGTCCGCAGCGATCTCGAAGTCGGGCTGCGTGCCGAGCAGCGCGCTCAGTCCGTGGCGGAGCACCGGATGATCGTCGAGCAGCAGGATCCGGATCATGATGGAGTTCCTCCGGACGGGGTCGGCAGGATCGCGGCGACGACCGTTCCCCGCTCGGGCCCGGATTCGATCGTGAGCGTTCCGCCGAGGCTCTCCGCGCGCCAGGTCATCGCGCGGAGCCCGAAGCCGTCGCCGCCCCCGCCCGCGTCGAAGCCTTCACCGTCGTCCGAAACGTCCACGCCGACCTCGCCGGCGAAGTAGGTGAGCGTCACCCGCACGGTGCGCGCGGATGCATGCTTCCTCGCGTTGATCAGCGCTTCCTGAACGATCCGCTGCAGCGCGTGCGCCACCGCCTCCGGCACCGCCCGTTCGTCCCCGACGACTCCGAATCCGGCGCCCGAGGCGTTCGCCTGCGCGCTCAACGCGGCAGTGAGCGAGGCCGCGGTCTCGCGGGGGTCCGCCAGCCCATGCAGCAGCTGCCGGGTCTCGACCAGCGCCTCGCGCAGCGTCTCCCGAGCCTCCTCGACCGATGAAGATGAGCCCTCGGGCCGCAACCCGTCGGTCTCGAGCAGCAGGAGGGCGCTCGCGGTCCGCTGCACGACGGTGTCGTGCAGCTCGCTCGCGACCCTTCCGCGCTCGGCCAGCGCGCCGGCCTCGCGCTCGCTGCGCGCGAGTCTTTCGCGAGCCTCGATCAGTTCGCGGTTGAGGCGGCGCTGCTCCGACAGCGCGCGATCGAGCGCGGCGTAGGCCGATGCGAGCACGAGCCCGCCGAAGAACGGGCCGAGCACGAGACCCGGATCCTGCCCGTTCGACATGATGAGCAGGCCGAGACTCACCGCGATGACGATCACTGCCGAGAGCCACCGCGCCGCCCGGCCCCGCAGCACACGATGGACCGCGACGAACAGTGCGAACGCGCACCAGCCGAACGACGGGGCGACGATCGTCAGCGGCAGCCAGAAGCCCGTGGCGAGCAGGAGCCCCGCTGACTGGCGCGCCCCGGTGCCTCCGCGCCCGAGGACCGCGGCCGCGTAGCTCACGCCGGTGCCGATCGCGAGCAGCAGCACGAAGGTCCCCTCACCGGCGAGCTCGTGCCGGGAGAAGTAGCGCAGGCCGCAGACCAGGAGGAGCAGTGCGAAGCCGACGTCGACCGCGCGATCGACGCCCCTCCGTTGAACGGGCAACGGTTCGACTGTTCGGTACCCCGGCCGCTTGGTTTCGGTCATGATGGGCTCAAGTATCTCCGATCCCCCGCGGCTCGAGCCTCAATCGATAGGCTGAGTTCAGCGACGAAAGCTGGTGCACATGAACCTCACAGACGTTCTTCCGGTCACCCACAATGCCCGCGGCCTCGGTGGTCTCTCGACCGAGCACGGCGGACGGATCGCCCCGGTCATCTTTCGCGCCGACGCACTCGCCGGGCTCACCGACACCGGCCTCATCGGTCTCGCGGAGCTCGGCATCGGCACCGTCGTCGATCTGCGTACCGACCATGAGCGCGCCCGCTCGGCCGATACGCTGCCGGACGACGGCAGCGTCGCGTTCGTCGCGCTCCCGGTGCTCGGCGGCGCCATGGACGAGATGGCCAAGAGCCTGATGCCCGCCGAGGGACTGCCGAACGGCGCGGGCATCGATCCCGAGCGGCTGACCGCGCTGCTCGACGCGGTCCCGACGCTCGACGAGCTCTATCTATCGATCCTCACCAGCAGCCCCGCGCAGTTCGCGACCCTGGCCCGCGCCGTCGTCGATGCCGCGGGCACCGACCGGCCGGGCGTGCTCTTCCACTGCACGGCAGGCAAGGACCGCACGGGCCTCGCCGCGGCGCTGCTGCTCTCGGTCGCGGGCGCTTCGCGCGAGACGATCGTGGCCGATTACGTGCTCACCGAGCACAATCTCGCCGGGCCGTTCGCTCAGACGCTGCTGGGATACATCTCCGCCACCGGGATCCCGCTGACTCCGAAGCTCGAGGAGCTCGCCACGAAATCACCCGAGCGCGCGATCACCGCTGCCCTCGATTGGATCGAGCACGAGCACGGCGACGCCGGAGCGTACCTGCGGTCCGGTGGGCTCTCGGAGGACGAGCTGCTGCGGCTCCGCGGTGCGCTCGTCGCGACTTCCTGATTCATCGCACCGGAGATCCGGTGGTTCCCACGCACCATCTCGAGCCAGACGAACCGCGGGAACCCATTCACCGAGGACGGCACTCATGTCTTTCGCTTCCCGATCCGGCCCCGTCTCGCCAGACCTGGTCCACAAGCACAGACCCGATGGCGTCCTCTTCTCGGAATACCGCCTCCCGCCGGATGGTGATCCGCTGAGCCTGACCCCGCACCGACGGTGGGACGCGGACGAGCACTGGACCTCGCGCGCCGACGCGGGGCTGCACACGGCCGAGGCGCTTCGCCAGGCGGTGATCGCCTACGCGCATCTCGCTCACGCCGTTCCGCACGGCACGGCCTTCATCATGGATCGGATGGTGCTCGAAGCGGGACTGGGCCGTGTCCGATCCGCCTCGTCCGTCGAGGTCATCACTCGAACGCTGCAGGCTCGCGGCGAACGCCTCTCCTCGCTGATCGCCGAAGTCAGATTCATCGGGCCCGAAGGCGAGGAACTCACGGTCGGCGAGGGGCATCTGCGCGTGGTCCAGGAGTCGGTCTACCAGCGGATGCGCCGCGACCGCGCACGTTCCGATGCGCTCCCACGGGTTTCACTCCCCCGCGGTTTCGAGGTCGTGCCCGCGAGCGAGCGCACGAGCCTGCTCCGCTACGGCACCGTGGATCCGCTGTTCTTCGATCACCCGGTGGATCACGTGCCCGGCATGCTGCTCATCGCTGCCGGGCTCCGCACCTACTTCGCGGACGACCGAGCTGCCGGGGAACGGTTCCGCATCGACGCGAGATTCGGCGGGTTCCTCGACCTGGACGAGTCGCGCACGGTCTTCATGCGCGTCGTCGAGGACGAAACGCACCGCGGGGGCGGCCTCCGCACCGAATTCGGTGCGGAGGCCGACCCCGCGGCAGTGATCGAGCTCTATGCCCCTTCGATGACGGAGGACGATTCGGCCTCCGCAGGAGTCTCGGCGACGATGAGGCCGGCATGACGATCGAGCAGTTCCTGCACCACCGGCGTGCTGTAGTCGGCGTCGACCACCTGCGAGAACAGGATCGGCCACAGCTTCGCCAGCCGCTCGGGCAGGTCCTGGCTGCCCGAGACCGCGGACGACATGAACTGGGTCCCGGTGAAGGCCGAGTTGATGACCTCTGCGAAGTGCTCGAGGTTCACGCCCTCGGCGACCTCGCCGGCCGCCCGCGCCTTCTCGAGCAGATGGATGCACTGCCGTGTCCAGTCGAGGTAGGGCTGGGCCGAGCTGATGCCGAGATCGTCGACGGACTCGGTGCTCAGTCGGAGCCCGGCCCGCACCGTGGGGTTCGTCGAGATGAGATTCGCCAGCTTCGCCGACACCACGATGATGTCGTCGATACCGCTGGGCGAGTTCATCTCTTCGACCGCGGTGGCCGCCTCCATGACGATGCGATGCTGCTGCTCGATGACCGCGTTCGCGATATCGGTCTTCGCCGGGAAGTGGAAGAGCAGGGTGCCGAGCGCGGCCCCGGCACGTTCGGCGACGTCGGCGACACGGGTCGCCCGGTAGCCGCTCTCGGAGAAACACTCGCCGGCCGCGGCGATGATACGGGCGCGAGTCCTGATCGCGCGCTGCTGTCGTGCCACGGGTTCCTTCCCAGGGGTCCAGGCGGTTCCGATCGGAACCGCGTGATGCAATCCAGACGAGTCTATCCATCACAGCCGGAAAAGGAACGAGTATGAGGATTCTTGTCACCGGGGGCACGGGTTTCCTCGGTTCCCACGCCGTCGCGGAGCTCTCGGCACGCGGGCACGAGGTCGTCTCGCTATCGCGATCCGACGCCGCCCACCCCCGCACGGCCGCCGGCGACGACAGGGTCGAGCACGTCTCGGCCGATCTCTCCGGCGAGCTCCCGGTCGCGCGCATGGGAGCCGACGTCTACCTGCTCTGCGCCGCGTACGTCGGCGCCGACGCACGCACCGCCGAAGCGGTGAATGCCGGCGGTGCCGAGCGGCTGGTACGGGCCGCGCGGACGCACGGCGCCCCCGTCGTCGCGCTCAGCACGCTCTCGATCTACGGATCGGGACCCCACCGGGGCCAGGCCGAGGGCGCGCTCGAACCGCATCCGGAGTCCGTCGCCTCGCGCACCCGGGTCGCGGCGGAGGAGATCGTGCGCGCGTCCGGCGGCGCGGTGCTGCGCACCGCGCTCACCACGGGCGCGGGCGACCGCTGGGTGGTCCCGACCCTGTCGAGGGTCGCGTCGCGGCTCGGCGCACCCGACGAACTGCGCGCCGTGCGCAGCTCCGTGATCGCGGCACCCGCGCTCGCCCGGGCCGCGGCGGGAGCCGCCATCCGGTTCGCCGAGGAACCCGATGGGGCGTTCCGCGCGCGGACCTTCCACCTCGCCCACCCGGATCCCGTGAACCTGATCGAGCTCTGCGAGCGTTTGACCGGGATCGAAGTGCCCCGTGTCTCGTCCGAAGCGTTCGCGCGTGGAGTGGAAGGGCTGGGTCTCAGTCCGCACCAGACGCGCCTGCTCACCGACGATCACTGGTACGAATCCTCGGCCATCTGGGCGGCTCTGGGCGAGGATCCCGGTCCGGCCACCGACGCGAGTCCCGACGCGGTCGCCTGGTACCGGGAGCGCCTCGCCGAGCCGTGACCCACGGCCCGGGTCGTCGTCCCCGCGCTCCCGCTACGGCTGCTCGGCCTCGTCGAGCGCGAGGTTGAGCTCGACCACGTGGACTCGCGCCTCGCCGATGAACCCGAGGTCGGGCCCGGACGTGTGCCGGGCGACCAGCCGCTCCACCTCGGCCTGCGGCAGCCCGCGGGCCTCGGCCACGCGCCGCACCTGCAATCGCGCGTACGCGGAGCTGATGTCCGGGTCGAGACCGGAACCCGATGCCGTGACCGCGTCGACGGGCACCCGGGATTCCGGTACGCCGTTGAACTCCGCCACCTGCGCCTTCCGCTCGCCGATCAGCTGCACCAGCTCCGGACTCTCGGGTCCGAGGTTCGAGCCGCCCGACTGAGCGGCATCGTAGCCGTTCCCCGCCGCGGAGGGGCGCGGTTGGAAGTACTGCCGCAGCGGTTTCCCGTCGGCGTCCGAGAAGCTCTGTCCGAGCAGCGCCGAGCCGACGACGCGGTCGTCCTCGCCGCCGCGCAACGGCGAGCCGTTCGCCTGCCACGGGAATGCGAGCTGGCCGATCCCCGTGACGAGGAGCGGGTAGGCGACGCCGAGCAGCACCGTGAAGATCAGCATGAGGCGCAGCGCGATCCAGGTGCCGCGCGCGGCGCGGTTGATCGGTCGTGGCATATCCGGTCCCCTCTCAGTATCCCGGCAGCAGGCTGACGACGAGGTCGATGAGCTTGATGCCGATGATCGGCACCAGCAGGCCGCTGAGCCCGCAGTAGATCAGGTTGCGGGTCAGTGCGGAACGCAGGTTCTCGGTGCGGTACGGCACACCGATGAGCGCGAGCGGGATCAGGACGCCCATGACGAGACTGCTGAAGATCACGGTCGACAGGATCGCCGATGCCGGCGAGTGGAGGCGCAGGATGTTGAGCGCGTCGAGGCCCGGGAAGGTGCCGACGAAGAGCGCCGGGAAGAGCGTGAAGTACCGCACCGCGTCGTTCGCGAAGTTGAAGGTCATGAGCGCGCCGCGGGTCGCCATCTGTCGGCGTCCCACCTTGATGATGTCGACGAGGTGCGTGGGGTCGTCGTCGAGGATCACCATGTTGGCCGAGGACTTCGCGGCGGCCGTCGCGGTGTTCATCGCGATCCCGATGTCGGCCTGGGCCAGCGCGGGCGCGTCGTTGATGCCGTCGCCGCTCATCGCGACGACGTGCCCGTCCTCCTGCTCCCGCTGGATGAGGGCGAGCTTGTCCTCCGGCGTGGAATCCCCGACGTACTCGTCGATCCCCGCCTCGGCGGCGATCGCCTTCGCCGTGAGCCGATGGTCGCCCGTCACCATCACGGTGCGGACCCCGAGGGCGTGCAGCGTCGAGATCTTCTTCGGCACCGAGTCCTTGACCACGTCCTGCAGGTGGATGAGCCCGAGCGCGTGGCCGATGCCCGACGCCGGCTTGACCGCGACGACGAGCGGCGTGCCGCCCGACTGCGCGATGCGCTTCGTACCCGCCTTCAGATCGAGGATGATCTGCCGCTGCGGCTGGGTCCCCTGCTGCTTCAGCCACGCCACGACCGCCGAGACCGCGCCCTTGCGGATGCTCGTCCCGTCGGGCAGGTCGATGCCCGAGATCCGCGTCGCCGCACTGAAGTGCACGGTGCGCCCTCCGGCAGCCTCGTCGGCGGCGATCCGCACCCCCTCCTCCTCGGCCAGGCGCACGGTCGAGGCACCCTCGGGAGTCGGGTCGCCGATCGAGGCGAGGGCGGCGGCGCGCATCAGCTGCTCGAGGTCGGTGCCGCCGACCGGCACGAACGCGATCGCGCTGCGGCTGCCCCGGGTCACGGTTCCGGTCTTGTCGAGCAGCACGGTCGTGATGTCGCCCGCGGTCTCGAGCGATTTCGCAGAGGTGACGAGCACGCCGCGCTGGAGCAGCTGCGACATCCCGGCGATGCCGGTCACCGACATGAGCGCGGCGATCTCGGTCGGGATCAGGCAGACGACGAGGGCGACGAGGACCGGGATCGAGACCGGCTCGGCGACCGGCGAGACGACCGAGTTGAGCGTGAGCACGAGCAGGACGAACGAGATGGAGAACGAGGCGAGCAACGTGCTGAAGGCCACCTCGATCGGCGACTTCTTGCGCCGCGACTTGCTGGCCAGGCTGATGGTGCGAGCCGCCGCGCTGTCGTCGCGCGGCGCGCTGATCCGGACCACCAGCCGATCCGACAGCCCGCGGCTGCCGCCCATGACCGACGTGCGGTCTCCGCCTGCCTCGCGGATCACCGCGCCCGGACGCCCGGTGATCTCGGATTCGTCGACCTCGGCCGCACCCCACAGCACCTCCCCATCGGAGGGGATCGTCTCGCCCGCCTCGACGACCACGACGTCGCCCGTGCGGAGCGCTCGCGAGTCGACCAGCTCGACCCCGGTGCGCCGGACCGCCGGATCCTTCGACCGGCTGTAGCCGGCGACCCGGCGCGCCGTATCGGTCGCGTTCGATCGGCGGAGCGACTCCGTCTGCTGACGGCCGTGCCCCTCGGCGATCGATTCCGCCAGGGTCGCCGTGAACAGGCAGGCCCAGAATCCGCCGGCGAGCGCCCAGGTGAACCCGAAGGGCATCTGCGTGCCGCCGGAGGCCTGCTCGGTGCCCGCGATGGAGTCGAGGACCGCGATCACCGTGGTGAGCGCGGCACCCACTTCCGTGAGGAGCAGCACGGGATTGTGCCAGAGATAGCGCGGGTCGAACTTGCGCAGGGCGTCGAGCAGCACCGGCCCGAGCGTGCGCAGGGCGATGACCGCGTTCCGCCGCTTCTCGCGGGCGAGTTGGGAACTCATCCGTTCAGCCCCTCGGCGAGCGGGCCGGCGAGCATGATCGGGACGAACATCGGCACGGTGATGAAGATGATGAGGCTCACGAGCAGCACGATGAACTGCGGCCGATGCAGGGGCATCTCGACGGTGGTGGCGACCTTGCCCTGCGCCGCGAGCGACCCGGCGAGGGCGAGCACGAGCACGATGGGGAGGAACCTGCCGAGCATGATCACGACGCCGAGGGTGATGTTCAGCAGCGGGGTGTTCGCGTAGAGGCCGGCGAACGCCGATCCGTTGTTGATGGCCGCCGAGATGAAGGCGTAGAGCACCTCGGAGAGGCCGTGCGATCCCGCGTTGCCGGTGCTCGCGATGATCTCGTCGTGCACGGCGGGGATCGCGAACCCGACCGCCATGCCGCCGATCGCGAGCGTCGGCATCACGAGGATCGAGATGCTCACGATCTTGAGCTCCCGCACCCCGAGGCGTTTGCCGAGGTAGACGGGCGAGCGCCCGAGCAGCAGCGTGGTGAGGAACACCGCGATGACGAGCAGCACGAGTATCGCATAGAGGCCCGAGCCCGCTCCGCCCGGCGCGACCTCGCCGAGCATCATGTCGAACATGAGCATGAGGCCGCCGAGCGCGGTGTAGGAGCCGTGCATCGAGTTCACCGCGCCGCCGGTGGTGCCGGTCGTCGCGGTCGCGAACAGCGTCGACCCGATGATCCCGAAGCGCTGCTCCTTGCCCTCCATCGCGCCGCCGGCGAGTTCGGGGGCCGTACCGACGCCTGCGAACTCGAATGCCGTCAGCGGAATGTAGACGAGCACGAACAGCACGGCCATCGTGAGCAGGAGCGCGTAGCCGGCCCGCTGGTCGCCGACCATGGTGCCGAAGGTCCGCGGCATCGCGAACGGGATCAGCAGTAGGAGGATCGTCTGGAGGATGTTGGTCCAGGGGGTCGGGTTCTCGAAGGGGTGCGCGGAGTTCGCGTTGAAGAAGCCGCCGCCGTTGGTGCCGATCATCTTGATCGCCTCCTGCGAGGCGACGGGCCCGCCCGGGATCGTCTGCCCGGCCCCGGCGACAGTCGTGATGTCGGTGAAGCCCGCGAAGTTCTGGATCACGCCGCCGGCGATCAGCACGACCGCCGCGACGATCGAGAGGGGTAGCAGGATGCGGATGTTGGCCCGCACGAGGTCGACCCAGAAGTTGCCGAGCCCGCTGCGCCGTCCGCGCGAAGCGAAGCCGCGGATGAGCGCGACGGCCACGGCCATGCTCACCCCGGCCGAGACGAAGTTCTGCACGGCGAGTCCGCCCATCTGGGCGGCGTAGCCGAGCGTGTGCTCGGGCGAGTAGGACTGCCAGTTGGTGTTGCCCACGAATGAGATCGCCGTGTTGAACGCGAGGTCCGGACTCATGGGCGGCAGCCCGAGCGAGAACGGCAGCACCGGCTGCAACCGCAGGATGAGGTAGAGCAGCGCGAAGCCGATGGCCGAGAACAGCAGCACCGCGGCGAGGTACCGCCGCCAGGTCTGCTGACGGTCGGGATCGATACCCGACAAGCGGTAGACGAGCCGTTCGACCCCCCAGTGCCGATCGGAGGTGAACACCCAGGCCATGTAGTCGCCGAGGGGACGGTAGAGCAGACCGAGAACGACGATGACGGTGAGTAGCGCGACCGCCGCGAGGATCCACTCCATCAGAAGCGGTCCGCTTTGAGCAGGGCGTACACCAGATAGACGAGCGCCGCGACGCCGATGATCACGGCGACGATCTCGATGATGCCCAACAACTCCGACTCCCTTGCGAGGACTGCCCGTTGAGCATAGTGCCGGAATCTCCGCGCCGCGAACCGGTCGTCCCGTCGGCGGGATCCCGGCTCCGCGCGGTCAGTCGGCAGCGATGCCGCGCAGCACGGTGCGGACCGTCGCACGCACCTCAGCACGCCCGAGGACCCGGCCCGAGAGCGCCGCGTACGCGGAGACCGCGATGAGCTGGTCCGCCAGCAGGGCTCCGTCCACGTCCGCACGGACGCGCCCCGCACGCTTCGCCTGCTCGACCCGCGCGGAGATCCCCGCGCGGATCGGCCCGGCGAGCCGTTCGTTGAGCGCCGCCCCGACCTCGGGGTCGCTCGCCGTCACGGCGATCAGCGCACGGGTGAGACCGAGCCCTTCCGAGCCCGCCAGGTGCTCCGCCGCGCGGTCGAGCCAGGCCGTCAGCTCGTCGGCGAGATCCGTTCCACCCGCCGTCTCCGGCAGTTCGGGGAGCGCGTTCGGCAGTTCCTCGTCGAGCAGCGCTTCACCGAGGATCGCTGCTTTGGAGGGCCACCAGCGGTAGATGGTCTGCTTCGAGGTGCCCGCGGCCTCCGCGAGCCCCTCGATGGTCAGCGCCTCGTACCCCTCCGCCGCGATGGCACGGCGCATCGCCTCGAGCACGGCTCTGCGCGCCTGTTCGCTGCGGGGTCTCGGCATGCGTTCAGCGTATCGGGGCGCTTCGGGGCGTATGATCCCGAATACATGGACGCACCGTTGCGAAACGTGTTGGACCGAGCATCGGCGTCCGTCGAGACGAAGGAGCACTCATGTCACTCACCGCGCAATCCACCATCGGCACCTGGCTCGAGGATCCGGTCGGCGGCGATCTGATCCGCGGGCTGCTCACGCAGTCGGGCGCCGACCCCAGCAGCCTGACCCCCGTCCTCGGACTCCCGCTGCAGCAGCTCGTGGCGATGAGTCAGGGCGCCATGCCGCAGTCGGTCGTCGACGACCTCGTGCGCGCCGCGAACGACGGCCGAATCCCCGAGGACGACGCCCCCGTCGGCTGGGCGGAGCGGATCACGCCCGGCCGCTTCGCGGGCAGGACCGTGATCGTGACGGGCGCCGCGTCCGGCATCGGACGCGCCACCGCCTCCCGCATCGCCCGCGAGGGCGGCCGGGTCGTCGCCTGCGACATCGCAGCGGACAAGCTCGACGCCTTCCGCGCGGAGCTCCCGGACGCCGACATCGTCACGGTGGCAGGCGACCTCACGCAGCAGGACGCGATCGACCGGGTCGTCGCCGCGGCCGGCGAGCGGATCGACGGTCTGGCGAACATCGCCGGCATCAACGACGACTTCTCCCCCGCCGGAGAAACCCCCGACGCGGTGTGGGATCGCGTGATCGCCATCAACCTGACGGCGCCGTTCAAGCTCATGCGCGCCGTGATCCCGGCGATGGTCGTGTCCGGACGCGGCGCGATCCTCAACGTGTCGAGCGAGGCGGGTCTGCGTGGCAACGCCTCGGGCAACGCCTACACCGCGAGCAAGCACGGCATCGTCGGGGTCACGAAGTCGGCGGCGTTCATGTACGGGCCGCTCGGCATCCGCGTGAACTCGGTCGCACCGGGCGGCGTCGCCACGGGGATCCCGATGCCGCCGCACATGTCGGAGTACGGCTCGGGCCGCCTCGGGCCGTTCCAGCAGTCGATCCCCACCATCGCGACCGCCGAGCACCTCGCGGCGTCGATCTCGTTCCTCCTGTCCGACGACGCCGTCAACATCAACGGCGCGATCCTGGCCTCCGACGGCGGCTGGTCGGTGCAGTAGACGACTCCGAGGAGGCCGCCCGCCGCGGGCGGCCTCCCGCAGGGGTCCGGGCCGCAATACACTGAGCCCGGATCCTGATCCGGGAGGAGGCGCGATGCGCGACGACGTACTGCAGCAGTGGGCGAGCGACCGCGCCGAGGAGCTTCCCGGTGCGCACGTCGAGTACCCGTTCGGCCCCGACTTCGAGGTGTACCGCGTGCGCGACCTCATGTTCATGGCGCACACCGTCAGAACCGGCGCTCCGATCGTGATCCTCAAGGCGAGGCCCGCCGACGCCGAGGTGCTGCGCGAGGTGTTCGCCGAGATCACGCCGGGGTATCACATGAACAAGAAGCACTGGATCACCCTCAACCCGGGCGGCCGGCTCGAACGGCAGCTCGTCGAGGACCTCGTGACCGAGTCCTACCTCCTCGTCGTCGAGAAGCTGCCCCGTGCCCAGCGGCCCGTCGACCCCGCGACTTTCGGGCAGCGTCCCGCATGAATCCCGGGGACGAGCCGAGCGGCCTGTGCGTCGTGCGTTTCGTCGCCGCGCTCGATCCGGCCGCGCCGCCGCAGGAACTCCCGCTGCCCCGCCGGCTGGGCGGCCTCGGACGCGCGATCCTGGCACTCGTGTTCGCCGCGGCGACCGCGCTCGGCACCGTCGGCGCCGTCGAGCTGTGGACGATGCCGACGCCCGGCACCTGGTTCTCGGTCCTCTTCACGGTGTTCATCGCGGCGCTCGTCGCGGCCGCCTGGTTCGCGTTCGCGACCGCGTTCCGGCGGGCGCGGCGGGAACGGGACGCTTCGGCCCGGTGGCTGCGGGAGCTCGGGAGCGTGATCGCCGAGGACGGCCGCATCGTCGACCGCTTCGTGAATCTCGGCGACGACGGCGACGTGGCCGCGTTCGAGGTGACGGTCGAGATCGCGGGCTCCGCTGCGGCGTCGGCCCAGTGGGAACCCCTCGCCGGTCTGCGGAAGCTGCTCCAACCGCAGCTGCCGGGGGTCGGATCCCGAGTGCTCGTCTGGCGCGCACCGGGATCGCCGAGGCTCGTCGTCGACGTGCTCGATCCGACGCGCGTCGACGACTGATCAGGCGCGCTGCACGGCCTCCGCCGGAGCCTGCTTCGGCCAGATCGTGTAGCTGATCGCCCAGATCACATCGATGCCCAGGATGATGCCGAGGATCCGGTAGGTGTCGCCGAGCGCGGCGACCTGGGCGGGGTCCGGGGCGATCGCCGTGAGCAGCCAGAGGAGCCCAGCGGCGATGCCGACCGCGAGCAGCGTGAACGGGACGTCCTTCCAGCACTTGAGCGTGTAGGCCGAGCCGCTCAGCCGGACCGGTGCGGGGCCTCCGGCGAAGCGGTGCGCGAAGCGGATGTCGGCCCACTTGACCATGCGGTGCCCGTAGGCGACGGAGAACCCCAGGTAGATCGCGGCCAGGGTGTGGGCGAAGTCCGCACGTCCGCCGCCGCGCAGATCGATCGCGGCGGCCGCGAGCAGGATGAGATCGACCACCGGGGTGAGCACGAGCAGCGCGGCGCCGAGGCGCGGCCGGCGCAGCAGATACCGAGCGGCGAGGCCCGCGGCGATGAGCACCCAGAACGCGATTTCGCAGCCGATGATGATTGCATAGATCATGCGGAAGACTCCCTTGGTCTGAATCTCCGCAATCCTAATACACTCGTATTAATCTGGACAAGGAGTCCCGTGAGCCGCCGTTCGACACCCGAGGAGAGGCGCGAGCACATCGCGCAGGCCGTCTGGGCCGTCATGTCCGAGCGCGGACTCAGCGCGGTATCGGTACGCAGTGTCGCAGGCGAGGCACAGGTCTCGGTCGGCTCCCTCCAGCACATCTTCCCCACTCGCGCCGACCTGCTCATCTACTCGGCCGAACTCATGATCGACCGCGTGGTCCGACGCATCGCCGCGGAGGACCACGGCGGCGACCCGATCGACGCGACGCTTCGCATCTTCGCCCACCTGCTGCCGCTCACGCCCGAGAGCCGAGTCGAGATGGACGTCAACGTCGCGCTCATCGCCGAGAGCCGCGCGCTCCCCCAGCTCGAAAAGGTCCGGGACGAAGCCCACCGCGCGCTCGCCGAGGGCTGCCTTCGGGCGGTCGAGCGGGTCGCGCCCGACCTCACCACCGACGAGACCGCGCGGGCCGCAGCCCGGCTGCACGCGCTGACGGACGGGATCGCGCTGCACCTGCTGCACGCTCCGGCCGGCGCCGATCGCTCCTGGGCCATCGCGATGCTGCGCCGCGAGCTGGAGGACCTGGCCCGAGCCTGAGCCGTCAGGCCGGCGCGGGCGCCTCCCGCACCGCGAACGCCGCCCGCTCGAAGGCGACGCCGTTGACCTGCAGCGCGACCGCGTAGTCGCCCGGGTAGTAGCTCCGGGTGGTCAGCGCTCGGAACGACCGCGACGCGTCGACGCGGGTTCGTTCGCCCGGCGCGAGCGTCCGCCGCCCGAGCTTGAACACCTTCGTGCGCTCCCTCCCGCGCGCGTCCGGGAAGAACAGCGCATAGTCGATCACGAGCTCGGCGCGCTCCGCGCCGACGTTCTCGATCTCGACGCCGAAGCTCACCGCACCGCCCAGCTCGATCTCCGCCGAGACGAACTCGATGGGCGAGACTTCGACCTCGGCGGCGCGGAACCCCAGCAGCGCGAGGGCGTCCCCGTCGCCGCGCTTGACCAGGGTGCGCAGCGCGTGGCTCGCGGTGCGGGCGACGTGCGGGCCGCCGCGCTGCTGCCAGCCGCGGACGACCTCGACCGCGTACCCCGGGTGCGCCCGGCTGTGGTCGTTGAGGTGATTCGCCACCGAGCGCCGCACCACCTCGTCCGGGTCGTCGTGCAGGGCGTCGAGGATCCCGCGGGTGAGGCCCGGATCCTCGACGAGGCCCGGCACGCGTTCGCCCCAGGGCAGCAGCGGCCGGGTGCCCTCGGAGGCGAGCCTCCGCACGTGCGGGTCGGGGTCGGAGGTCCAGTCCGCCATCGTTCGGAGCGCCCGGCGCAGGTCGTGCCGCAGCATCAGCCGTACCGAGAACTCCGAGGTCATGCGCGGCGTCAGCTCGCGCAGCAGTGCGAGCCCGTCGTCGAACGCCGCGTCGCTCCCGTCGTCGATCGCTCGGCGTCCGACCGCGAGGCCGACGCCCCAGAGCATCCAGCCGGCGAATCCCGGATCCGCCAGGGCGCTGCGGACCACCGCGTTGAGCCGGTCCGCTCCTCCGTCGAGATCCGCGTCCAGCGCATCCGCGAGCGCGCGAGCCCGGGCGCTGAGCGTCAGTTCACCCAGTCGCGCCGCTACCGCACGCAGCTCCGCGAATTCCACGGCGGGTTCGACTGCGGCGAGCGCCGCGATCAGCGCCTCCGCGTCTTCGGCACCGAGCAGTTCATCCGCGAGCGGCATCGCCCGAACCCTTCCCGCCGTATCCGACGTGCACGTCGGGATCCAGGCCGTGGGCCGCGGCGAGTTTTGCCACGAGCGCCGAGAACGCTTCGCGCTCCTCGGGTTCGAGCGGTTCGAGGATGTCGCGGCTCTGCGTCTCGGCGGCCGTGCGCAGGGTGCCGAGCACCCGTCGTCCGGCGTCGGTCGCATCCAGTCGGTGGTGGCGGCGATCCGCAGGGTCTCGAGTGCGGGAGACGAGACCCGCGCCCTCGAGCGAGTCGACCAGGACCACCACCCGGCTGGGGACCGATCCGAGGCGAGTGGCGAGTTCGCGCTGGCTGAGTCCGGGGTCCGTCGCGATGATGCGGAGCACGCCCGCGGTGGCCGGGGTGAGCCCGACCGGCTTGATCAACTCGGCGAATCGGGCGGCCGCGAAACCGCCCAGCTGCGAGACGAGGAACCCGGTTCGGGGCGGGCGTCGGGATGGGATCACGGAACCATCATATCCCTCGTTGACAGAATCATTCACACTATGCATGATTAACGCCATGACTGATTACGCCTCCGCCCCTCGCCCGCACCGCCGTGCCGGCGGCCCACCTCTCGCGCCGCTCGCATTCGTCTCGTTCGCGCTGACCGTCGCAGCGGTCTCGACGCTCATCGCCGGCTCCGGTTCGACTCCTGCGCCGTTCGCGTCTCCCGCGGAAGTCTCCGCGTGGTACGCCGCGAACCCCGTCGCCGTCCGCGTCGGAGCCATGCTCCAGTTCGGGTCCGCGGTCCCCCTCGGGATCCTCACGGCGTCGGTGTACGCACGCCAGCTCCGTCTCGGAGTGCGGGTCCCCGGCCCCGCGATCGGCCTCTTCGGAGGCATCGCGGCCTCCATCGCGCTCGCGACCTCCGCCCTGGTCACCTGGGCGCTGAGCTTCCCCGATGCGCTCGGCTCGCCCGACGCGGCGGCCCTGATCGCCCGCTTCTCCTTCGGTCTCGGCGGTGTCGCCTACGCCACCGGTCTCGGCCTGCTCATCGCCGGCATCGCCGTGCCGGCCCTGATCCTCCGGTTCGTGCCGCGCTGGCTCGCCGTCGCCGGCCTCGTGCTCGGTGCCGCAGGCGAACTCTCGTTCCTCTCGCTCGCGCTCGAACCGTTGCAGGCGCTGCTCCCGATCGTGCGCTTCGGCGGCGGGGTCTGGCTCATCGCCGCCGCGGCCCTGCTGCCCCGCTCCCGCCCACGCCGGGATCCGGGCGAGCCCCGTCACGAGCACCGAGCCGAGGGGTGATCGCCATGGATCCCGTGCTCGTCCTCCGCGAACTCGTCGTGCTCGTGCACCTCGTCGGTTTCGCCCTGCTCTTCGGCGGCTGGGCCGCGCAGGCGGCCCGCGGGCGCACTACCACGACCACGCTGTTCCGCACCGGCCTCGGCATCATGATCATCTCCGGACTCGTGCTCGCGATCCCCTTCCCCGCGGGCATCGAGCTGGACTACGTCAAACTCGCCGTCAAGCTCGTGATCGCCTTCACGATCGGCGGCGCCTTCGGCGTCGTCATCACGCGCGAACGCGCCGGCCGTCCGACGAAGGCGCCGTTCTGGACCATCGGAGCGCTGTCGCTGCTGAACGCCGGCATCGCGGTGCTCTGGCGCTGAGCGGTACCGCGGCGGGGCTCAGATCAGCGAGAACTCGTCGCCATCCGGATCGAGCAGGATCCGCCCGAACACCGGCTCGGTCCCGAGATCGGCCGCGTCGAAGGTCAGGGCGTGCAGTTCGGACGGCATTCGGGCTCCTTCGCTATGCCCCCACGATAGGGAGTTTGTGAATTCTCCGTCCCCAATCACTCGAACATCGTCCCGGGAAGCGGGATGATGAGGACATGTTCGAAGCAGACGTGAAAGACATCGCGCAGCGCAGCTCGACGGGAGCGCTGCCGCAGCACGACCGCGTCGGCGACCTCGTCGCCCATGCGCACGGGCGCTACGCGGGCATCGACGACGGCACGGTGGCGGACTACATCCCCGTGCTCGCGGAGGCCGATCCCGCCTGGTTCGGGCTCTCGCTCACGAGCATCGACGGCCGATGCCACTCGGCCGGCGACACCGGAATCGGATTCTCGATCCAGTCGATCTCGAAGGCGTTCGTCTTCGCCCTCGTCTGCGACGCCATCGGGCACGACGAGATCCGCAGGGTCGTCGGCGTCGACAACACCGGCATGGCGTTCAACTCGGTCGTCGCGATCGAGCTCAACGGCGGCAGCCCGATGAACTCGATGGTCAACGCGGGTGCGATCGCGACCACCGCGCTCATGCCCGCCACGAGCGCGGACGAGCGGTGGGCGCGGATCCGCGACGGTCTGAGCCGCTTCGCCGGCCGCCCGCTCCTGCTCGACGGCGAGGTGTACCGCTCGGAATCGTTCACGAACCACCGGAACCAGGCGCTCGCCCGCCTGCTGCAGAGCTACGACCGGCTCGCCATCGGCCCGAGGGAGGCCGTCGACATCTACACGCGGCAGTGCTCGCTCTCGGTGACCGCGGACGACCTCGCCGTGATGGGAGCCACCCTGGCCGACGGCGGCGTCAACCCGATCACGGGCGAGCAGGTCGTCTCGGCGGAGACGAGCCGCGACACGCTCGCTCTGCTCGCCGCTTGCGGCATGTACGAACGCTCGGGCGAGTGGCTCTTCGAGATCGGGATCCCCGCGAAGTCCGGTGTCGCGGGCGGCATCGTCGCCATCGCCCCGGGCAAGGGCGCGGTCGGAGCGTTCTCGCCCCGGCTCGACAGCGCGGGCAACAGCGTCCGCGGGCAGCGGGCCTGCGCCTACCTGTCGCGGGCGCTCGGCCTCAACCTCTTCGCGTCGGCCCCGCACGGGGTCGGCTCCGACATCGATACAACCACCGAAGGAGTCCTCCGATGACCACACGCACGGATTCCGGACGGAGCGACGGCTCCGCCAAGGCGCCCTCGGCCGGCGCCGAGGAGCGCCGGTCCTGGGCGCCGATGATCGGCCTGTTCCTCGCCCAGGTCCTCATGTCGTTCAACGTCGCGGCCCTGCCGATCTCGCTCGGCGGCATGGTCGAGGACTTCGGCGTCCCGCCGACGACGGCGAGCACGACCATCGTGGTCTACGGCCTGGCGGTGGCCGCGCTCGTCATGACCGGCGCCAAGCTCGGCCAACGCATCGGCTGGGTGCTGATCTTCCGGATCGTGATCGCGGTGTTCGCCGTGTCCTCGCTGATGATGATCCTCTCCCGCAGCATCGGCTGGGCGATCGGCGGGCAGGTCCTCGCCGGCGCCTCGGCCGCCATCATCGTGCCGGCGCTCGTCGCGCTCATCGCCGAGAATTACCGCGGCGCGCAGCAGGCCACCGCCGTGGGCTCCCTCGGTTCGGCACGCGCCTTCTCGGGCATCAGCGCGTTCCTCATCGGCGGCACGCTCGGCACGCTGGTCGGGTGGCGCCCCATCTTCTTCATCACCCTGGGGCTCGCCGCCATCGTCTTCGCGCTGAGCTTCCGGCTCCGCAGCGACCGGGGCAACCCGAGCATCCGCATCGATCTGGTCGCCTCCGCCCTCATCGGCGCCGCGATCGTGCTGCTGACCCTCGGCTTCAACAATCTGAACGCCTGGGGAATCCTGCTCGCCGAGCCCGGAGCCCCGTTCTCGGTGCTCGGGCTCTCCCCCGCACCCGTGTTCGTGGTGCTCGGCGTCGTGTTCGGCCAGGCCTTCTTCATGTGGACCCGCCGCCGCATGCGCCTCGGCAAGGTCCCCCTCGTCGACCTCGGCGTGCTCGCGCAGCCGACCGAACGCGCCGCGATCTACGCGATGTTCATCATCGTCTCGATGGAGGCCGCCGTGAACTTCACCGTGCCGACCTACATCCAGGTCGTGCAGGGCCGCACCCCGTTCGATACCTCGCTCGCGATGATGCCGTTCAACCTCACGGTGTTCGTGACCGCGACGCTCATCGTCCGGTTCTACAACCGGTACAGCCCGCGCACGATCGCGCTCTTCTCCTTCGCCCTCACCACGGCAGCGCTCGTCTGGCTCGCGTTCGTCGTGACCAACAACTGGGAGACGCTGCCCACGATCCTCGGTCTCGTGGTCTTCGGCATCGGTCAGGGCGCCCTCGTCACCCTCGTGTTCAACGTGCTCGTCACCGCCGCCCCGAAGGAGCTCGCGGGCGACGTCGGCTCGATCCGCGGCACCACGCAGAACCTCGCGAGCGCCGTCGGTACCGCGGTCATGGGCGCACTGCTCGTCACCGTACTGAGCCTCGGGTTCACCCAGGCGGTCACCGAGCACGACGATCTTCCGAAGTCCCTCGCGGAGGAGGTGCAGCTCGACCAGGTGAACTTCATCAGCAACGACGAGCTGCGCACCAAGTTCGAGGAGACGAGCGCGACCCCCGCGCAGATCGACGCAGCGGTCGCGATCAACGAGGAGCAGCGCCTGCGCACCCTCAAGATCGGCTTCCTCGTGCTCGCCGGGCTGAGCGCGATCGCCGCGCTCCCGGCATCCCGCCTGCCCCGCTATCGTCCTGAAGAGATCCCCGCCCCCGCGAACATCGAAGGAACCGCATCATGACCCGACCCACCCCCGCCCCGCACTCGACCGGTCGGCGCATCGGGCTCGCCGCTGCGGTCGCCGCCATGGCGAGCGCAGCCCTGCTCCTCGCCGGCTGCGCCGGCTCATCCAGCACGGACCAGACGCCGAAGCCGACCGCCACGTCGAAGCCCTCGGACGTGACCGGATCCTGGGGCGACGCCGCGAAGGAGTCCGCCCCCGCCATCGAGCTCGCCGGGGACGGCACGCTGACCGGCACCGACGGCTGCAATCGGCTCACCGGCAGTTGGAAGCTCGAAGGGGACACCATCGCATTCGGAGAACTCGCGTCGACGAAGATGGCCTGCATCGGCGTCGACACCTGGCTCTCCGGCGCGCGGACCGCGACCGTCTCCGGTTCCACCATGACCGTGCTCGGCGAGGGCGGAGCGGAGCTCGGCACGCTCGACCGAGCGAGCACGGACACGAAGGATCCCGCCTCCGAGGCCTTCCTCGGTTCCTGGGGATCGACCGACCAGGGAAAGCCGAACCTGTCGATCTCGGGCGACGGCCGCTTCACGGGGAACGACGGCTGCAACGGACTCAGCGGCAGCTGGAAGTCTGAGCACGCCGACGCGATCACGTTCTCGGAGGCCGTGAGCACACTCATGGCATGCCCCGGGATCGACGCGAAGCTCGGGCAGCTCGCCTCCGCGAAGGTCTCGGGCGACACCCTGACGGTGCTCGATGCCAAAGGCACGGAGCTCGCGAAGCTCGAGCGGAGCCGCGGCTAGATCGGCGTGCGGATCAGTCTCGGCGGGCCGGGCGTCAGCGCCCGGCCCGCCGCGTCACTGCGCCGATCACCGACAGCACGAGCAGGAACGCCGCGAGCAACGGGCAGACCACCGCGCAGAAGACCAGGATGGTGCCCACCGCGAAGTCGTTCCCGCCGGTGCGCCCGAGACCGATCGATCCGGATCCGAAGCTGTCCCCGGCGATCAGGAAGCCGCCGCCGTACACGCCCATCCGGTCGACGCAACGTACCTCGACCGCACCCGCACTCGGAGCGGTGAACGCACGCACCTGCTCGAATCCGCTGCGCGGCGTCGCCCACCAGAGGGCGTCGTCCCACGAGAGCGCCGGCGCACGGCGCAGGCCGATCTCACCCCCGCGCTCGTCGATCGCCGTGCACTCGAGGGTCTCGAGCGCAGCGGCTGCGCTGTCGGTCCAGATCCCGGCGCGCTCCCCCGATTCGAGCGTCACCGCGATGGGCTCGCCCAGCACCTGCGGGTGCGCGTCGCGGACTGAGCCGCTGATCGGCAGCGCCCAGAGCAGCCACACCAGCGTGCCGATGATCGCGGAGATCGCCGCGATCGGCAGCATCCTGCGCGGGTTCATCCGATCGGATCGCGCGGTGGGAGCTCGCATGGGAGGCCCATGCTACCGATTCGCGATCCAGTTCCGGTAATTGCGCAGCGCCCCAGGACACTCAGTAGTAGACGGCGAGCGGCCCCGCCGGGCCCTCGATCACGCGCACCTCGGTGTCGAACACTCGGCTCAGCACTTCGTCGGTCATGATCTCCGCAGGCGTCCCGAACTCGATCACCGCGCCGTTCTTCATCGCGCAGATCCGGTCGGCGTAGTGGCCGGCGAAGTTGATGTCGTGCAGCACGATCACGATCGTCCGCCCCAGCTCCTCCGCCGCGCGGTGCAGGTGCTTCATCATCTGCACCGAGTGCTTCATGTCGAGGTTGTTGAGCGGCTCGTCGAGCAGCACCACCTCGGTGTCCTGCGCGAGCACCATCGCGACGTACGCGCGCTGCCGCTGCCCTCCCGAGAGCTCGTCGAGGTATCGGCCCTCGAGCTCGCCGAGCTCGAGGAAGTCGATCGCCCGGCTCACGATCTCCTCATCGGCGGTCGTGAGCCGGCCCCGCGAGTGCGGGAAGCGTCCGAACCCGACCAGCTGCCGCACCGTCAGGCGGGTCACGAAGTGGTTCTCCTGCCGCAGCACGGAGACGACCTTCGCGAGATCCCTGGACTTCGTCCGCGCGACGTCGAACCCGGCCACCTCGATCGTCCCGTCGTCCATCCCGAGCAGCCGCCCCATCATGGTGAGCAGGGTCGACTTGCCGGCGCCGTTCGGCCCGACGAGCGCGGTGATCCCTCCCCCCGGGACGCTGAGGTCGAGCGGACCGATCGCGACCTCGTCCGAGTACTGCTTGCGGACGCCCCTCACGAGCACGGCCGGAGTCTTGCGGGTCACAGGCGTCCCTTTCTCAGGATGACGATCAGGAAGAGCGTGCCGCCGACGACCTCGATGATGATCGACACGACGCCCTGCGCGCTGAAGACGTGCTTCATGATGAAGTAGGCGCCGCCGAGCACGACGAAGGCGGTGAGCGCCGCGATCGGGAGCACGACCCGGTGGTCGTAGGTGTCGGCGAGCTGGTAGGCCAGCGCCGCGACGAGGAAGCCGAGGAACACCATCGGCCCGACGAGGGCGGTCGAGGTCGCGATCAGGATCGCGACGAAGAACAGCGTGCGCATCAGCTCCCGCCGGTGCTGCAGGCCGAGGCTGTTCGCGACGTCCCGCCCCATCGCCATCACGTTGAGGCGGCGCGACCCGCTCCAGAGCACCGCCGTCGAGATCACGACCAGCGGGATCGCGTAGGGCAGACTGTCGGCCGAGGCGTTCGAGATGCTCCCGAAGAGCCGTGCCGCGAGCACGTCGAACTCGCTCGGCGTGAGCATGCGCTGCATGAAGGTGGAGACGGCCCCGAGTCCCCCGCCGATCACGATGCCGACGAGCAGCATGATCTGCAGATTGCCCCGCTTGCCGCTGAGCAGCCAGCCGTAGAGCAGCACGGCGAGCCCGACCATGAGCCCGATCTGCAGCAGGAACTGCACGGGACCGGCGAGGAGCGCGATCCCGGCGATGCCGAAGAGGTATACCGAGGTGGTGTGCACCGCGGTGTAGAGCGCGTCGAAGCCCATGATCGACGGGGTGATGATCCGGTTGTTCGCGACGGTCTGGAACGCGACGGTGGCGGTGGCCTGCGCGACGGCGACGACCGCGATCACGAGCACGCTCTGCTGCCGCCGCTCGGCGATGAGCCAGAAGCCCTCGCTGCCCGGCGGCATCGGGTTGCCGTGGGCGAGCAGCCCGAAGACGATGAGTCCCGAGAGCAGCAGGAGCGCCGAGATCACCACGACGGTGCGCCGGGAGGATCCGTGCCCGGCGAACGGGCCCGAACTGCGCGGGGCGGTTCCCGGCAGCCGTCGTGCGCCGCCGCGGAGCGGGGTCCGGCGCTGCGCGGACTCAAGCACGGCGCCTCCGTCCGACGAGCAGCAGCACGAAGGCGACCGCGCCGACGACCCCGAGGATCAGCGATACCGGGACCTCGAAGGGCATGATGATCGTGCGCCCGATGAGGTCGCACGCCGTGACGATCCCGATGCCCGTGAGGCACACCCACGGCAGGTTGCTGCGCAGGTCGTCGCCGCGGATCAGCGACACGAGGTTCGGCACGATGAGTCCGAGGAAGGGCAGGTTGCCCACGACCACGGTCACCACGCCCGTGGCGACCGCGATGAGCACCGTGCCGAGGAGCATCACGCGCTGGTAGTCGACGCCGATGCCGGTCGCGACCTCCTGCCCCAGGCCCGCGACCGTGAAGCGGTCCGCGGCGATGAAGACGGCGACGGCGACGATCGCGACGATCCAGAGCAGTTCGTACTGCCCCCGCAGCACCGTGGTGAAGCTGCCGGCGAACCAGACGCCGAGGTTCTGCAGGGTGTCGGTCTGCAGCGCGATGAAGGTCGTGACTGCGCCGACGACGGCGCCGAGCATGATGCCGACGATCGGCACGATGAGCGAGGACCGCAGCGAGACCCGTCGCAGGAAGAGGAAGAACACCATCGTGCCCGCGAAGGCGGCGACGACCGCGACGAGCATGCGCACGGCGATGGGCGCCTGCGGCGCGACGATCATGGTGAGGAGCAGCCCGAGTCCGGCCCACTCGGTGGTGCCGGTGGTCGTGGGCTCGACGAAGCGGTTCTGGGTGAGCAGCTGCATCACGAGCCCCGACATCGCCATGGCGGCGCCGGCGAGCATGAGCGCCGCGGTGCGCGGGACCCGCGTGATCGCGAACATCTCGGCGCCGTCCGCGCCGCCCGCGATGTCGTACACCCCGGTGAAGAGCGACAGGACGAGCAGCCCCGCGACGACGAGCACGCCGATCGCGAGGGCGGGGTCGATCAGGCGTCCGCGCGAGCGGGCGGACGTCTGGGCGGTGGTGGTGGTCATGGTGCGGATGGGGCGGGCCGCGACTCCGGGAGTCGCGGCCCGCCCGTCCCGATCTCGATCAGGCCTTCGACTTCTCCAGGGCATCGGCGAAGTCGTTCAGGAACTCGGTGTAGGTCTGGATGCCCTCGTTCAGGTAGGTGTCGGTGGGCATGTAGACGATGTGCTGGTTGGCGACGGCCTTCACGTTCTTGAGCGCATCGTTCTTCTCGAGGATCTCGGCCGCCGGCTTGTAGTCCGCACCGCGCTCGGCCTTGTCGAACGACGAATCGCGATCCATGACGAGGATCCAGTCGGGGTTCGCGGAGGCGATCGCCTCGACCGAGATCTCATCGCCCTTGTGCCCCTCGGAGGACTTGTCCACCTTGAGCGCCGGGGTCAGACCGATCAGGTCGTAGACGGGGCCGAGCGTGCGGCCCACGGTGGGCGCGATGTTGCCGATGGCACCGCCCGAGGTGTTCACCGCGAGCACCGTGTCGGAGCTCTTGTAGGCCTTCTTGGCACGATCGGCCGCCTTGTCGAAGTCGGCGACGAGCTGCTTCGCCTCGGCCTGCTTGCCGAACACCTCGCCGAGCACGGTGACCTGGCGCTTCAGCTCGCTGTCGAAGGGCTCGCCGTCGCGCGGGTCGAGCTCCAGCACGGTGGCGTCGGGCGCGAGCTTCACGATCTCGTCGTGGAAGCTCTGGTAGCGCTGCCCGTTGATGATCAGATCGGGCTTCGCGGCGACCAGCAGCTCGAGGTTCGGTTCGCGGTGGGTGCCGAGATCGACGAGGCCCTTCTGCGTCTTGTACGACACCGTGTCGGGCATCAGCGAAACGGCGGCGGCCGAGAGTTCGACGCCCCAGTCGCTCAGCGTCTGGAAGGTGCGGTTGTCGGTCGCGACGACCGACTTCGGCGGGGTCTGGACGGTGTGCTTGCCGGTGTTGTCCTCGACCGTCACGCTCTGGGCCGCGGGCTTCTCGGCCTCGGCGGCGGGTTTCGCGCCGGAGCATCCGGTGATCGCGAGAACGGCGGCGACGCCCAGGGTCGAGACGGCGAGCAGACGGGGCACGGACATGGTGAGGCTCCTTGTTCGGGTGCGGTGCGCGGGCGCCGGCCGGCGTGGCCGGCGCGCAGGTCGGCGCCAATATTAGGCGACCCTTACCTACGTCAGATCAACCTAGCACACACGTTTTCCCTCTCCAGCCCACGCCGCTTCCGAGCACGCGAGAACCGCATCATGCGCACAAAAAATCCCTGGAGGCGCGGCTTTCCAGGGATATGCAGAAGATTCGGGACGACGCAGAGCCGACCCGGTTCAGGCGCGGGACCGCGACTCGCGGGCCGCGCGCAGCAGCTCGCGGGCCGGCCGCGAAGCGGGTTCCTGTCCCGCTTTCCAGACCGCGCTCAGCTCCCGGTGGAACGCGATGCGCCCCACCCCGATCCGCACCAGCCGGCCGTCGTCGAGGTAGGGCTGCGCCGGCCGGGTGCTGATGACCGCGGGCGCGACGTTCGCCGCGGCCGCCTCGAGCACCGCGGTGTTGCTCGGCAGTTCAAGCGCCGGGGCCGCGAATCGCTCACGTTCGACGCCGTGCGCGAGCAGCGTCGCGAGCAGCACCGACCGGCATCCCGACCCGGCCTCCCGCGTGACGAGCGGGGTCGACGCCAGCGTCCAGGGACTCACCCGGCGGCCGCGGGCCCACTCGTGCGCGGGCGACACATAGACGGCCAGCTCGTCAGCGGCGAGGAACGCGTGACGCAGCCCGGGCGGCGGCTCGCTGCCCTCGACGAATCCCAGGTCGGCCTCGCCGTCCGACACCAGGCGCACGACCTCGCGCGTGTTCGTCGCGCGCACTCGCACGGAGCCGACCTCGTTGCCGTTGCGCACGTAGGACATGATCCACTGCGGGAGGAAGTGCTCGGCGACCGTCAGGCTGGCCGCGACCGCGACCCGCTCCTCGACATCGAGCAGGAGTCCCAGCGCCTCGTCCATCGCGGCGGCCGCCGCGATCACCGGCTGCGCGATACCGAGGATGGCCGACCCGTCCCCCGTGAGGCGCGACGAGCGCGACGACCGCACCACGAGCTCGCGTCCGACCCGCTGCTCGAGCCGCCGCAGGCGCAGCGACGCGGCCTGCTGGGTGACGCCGAGCTCGGCCGCCGCGAGCGTGATCGATCCGGTGCGGGCGATCGCTTCGAGCAGCTCGAGCGCCCGCAGGTCGGGCAGGCGGGGACTGTACACGTCGCCAGTGTACGCACAACCAGGCGTTGTATTGCGGCAATCCCTGGTTCGTGGTCCGCGGCATCCTGCGGCCGTAGCGTAGTCGAGGGGGGCGCCGCGAGCGGCCGCACCCCGTCCGCGCACCGACCAAAGGATCCCGTGACCGACACCGCGTCTCTCCCGATCGCACCCGCCCGAACCCGGCGCCACCGCCCTTCGCTCTGGTCCCGGATCCGCCCCACTCAGCCGTCGATCCCCTGGCACACCATCGCCGGCGCCTCGGTCGCCGGGGCGCTGACGATCGCCGTGCTCGGGATGACCGGGGACCTCGCGGGCACCCCGATCCTGATCACTGCGTTCGGCTCCTCGTGCGTGCTCGTGTTCCTGCTACCCGACGCCCCGCTCTCGCGGCCGATCAACGTGATCGGCGGGCACTTCCTCTCGGCGCTCTGCGGGCTCGCGATCCACTCGGTGCTGCCGACTGCATGGTGGAGCTTCGGCCTCTCGGTCGGCATGGCGATGGCGGTGATGGCCGCAGCACGGGTCGTGCATCCGCCCGCCGGAGGCACCCCGATCGCCATCCTGATGACGCACGAGGGATGGGAGTACCTGTTCACGCCCGTCCTCGCCGGCGCGCTCGTACTGACCACGTGCGCGCTCGCCTACCGGCTCCTGCTGCGTCGGCTCGAACGGCGGCCCGGCGCTCGAGCGCCGCGCGGCTGAACCGATCCGGACGGCGCTTGAGCCGCCCAGCGGGACGGATCGCGTCGACCCGTGCGCCTCTCAGTCGCCGAGCGCGGCCAGCATCTCGGGGGTCGGCACGAAGTACGCGCTGCCCGTCGCGGCGGTCGAGAAATCCAGCAGCCGGTCGTGCTTACCCGCGGGCTCTCCGACGAACATGCGCTCCAGCATGCGCTCGATCACCCAGAGGTGCCGCGAGTAGCCGATGAAGTAGGTGCCGTACTCACCCGCACCCGGGCGTGCGAACGGCATGTTGTCCCGAACGATGTCGTGCTCGCCGTGCTCGTCCTCGATTGTCGCGAGCGACTTGTGCGCCTGCTGCTCGCCGTCCGGCGCGTCGTCGAGCTCGATGTTGTCGGACTTGGTCCGCCCGATGATCGCCTCCTGGTCTCCGGTGCTCAGCCCCTGCCAGGCGTCCAGGTCGTGCAGGTACTTCTGCACGACGACGTAGCTGCCTCCGGCGAAGCCGGGATCCTCGTCCCCCACCAGCGCCGAAGCGGGCAGGTCCGGCCCGATCGGGTTCGCGGTGCCGTCGACGAATCCGAGCAGGTCCCGCGAGTCGAAGTACCGGAACCCCGACACCTCGTCGACGACTGAGACGGCCGAGCCGAGCCGCGTAAGCAGGAGACGCGCGAACTCGACCGCCAGATCCTCGCGATCCGCCCGGATGTGGAACAGCAGGTCGCCCGGTGTCGCGACCGCCGTGTGCACGGCGCCGGCGATCTCGCGGAACGGACGCAGCTCGGCGGGCCGATCCTCGCCGACCACCGCGGCCCAGACGCGGGCACCGATCCCGACCGTGCACGAGAGCCGCGCCCGCGGGGCTCGGAACCCGACCGTCTTGACGAGGTCCTCGAGCCCGGCGAGCACGGCGCGCACGGTGTCCACCGCTGCGCGGCCGTCGCCCACGCGCGCCACGAGGAAGATCGCGTTCAGTGTCAGCGGCCCCTCGACGTGCTGCGTGCGGTACTCGCTCTGCTCCATGCGCCAACGCTAACAGCGTGCGGCCCGGACGGGTGCGGCCGAACCACGCGCGGTCGAACCGACCCGGAGCAGGAGCACGATGAGCACCGCGGAGAGTCCGGTCATCGCGATCGTCGCGGGCATGAAGGTCACTGCGAGTCCGATCGCGAGCGCGGGCACGATCAGCCCGACGTAGGACAGGAGGAACAGTCCCGCGAGCGCGGCACCCCGCCCGTCCTCCGGGGTGGAGGCGACGACGGTGCCCACCGCCGTCTTGAAGAGGATCCCGGCCGCGGCGCCCGCGAGGACTCCGCCGATCAAGAAACCGGGCAGGCTGCCGAGCGCCATCCCAGCGACCAGGACGACGAGTCCGAGCATCTCCCCCGCGATCCCCAGACGAAGGCGTGTGTTCGCGCCGAGCCGACCCGTCGCCGTCTGAGCGATCGCCGCGGCGCCGAACACCGCGAACACCACGGCTCCCGCGAGCAGTCGGCTCGTCTCTCCCAGCTCCCCCGCGACGAACCCGGGGGCTACGGAGGTGAACACGCCGAAGATCGAGAAGGCCGCGAACGCCGCACCGACCGCCGTCCAGAAGGGGCGCCCCGCGCCGGCGGATCCCGGGCGCTGAGGCCGATAGGCGGGACGTACGGGGCGCAGTTCGACCGTTTCGGGGGTCGCGGCGACTGCGGCGATGGCGAGCAGGAGCAGGACGAGGAACACCGCGTAGGGCACGACGAGCGGTGCGTGCACCGTCTCCGCGAGCGCCCCTGCGACGAGGGGTCCGATGCCGAGGCCGCCGATGTTGGCCGCGGTGGAGACCGCCTCGAACCTGCCCGGGCCGCTCTCGGGGCGGTGCCGTCGATGGAGCTCGTGCAGATGGGCGGTCGCTGTCGCGGTCAGCATGCCGACGCCGAGCCCGTTGACGAAGCGGCCGAGCAGCAGTCCCGGCAGATCCGGCCAGAGCAGGAAGATCACCGCGGCGAGCGCTTCGACGGCGAGCGCGGGGATCATGATCCGCTTGCGGCCGACCCAGTCGGAGATGTGCCCGGCGAGCACGAGGCTGACGACCACACCGAGCGAGTAGACCGCGAAGACCACGGTGATGACGAACGGCGAGAACCCATCCCGCTGCGCGTACAGGGGGTACAGCGGGGTCGGCACGGTCGAGAAGGCCATTCCGACGAGGAAGGCGAACGCGACGAGCCAGAACCCGGCCCCGTGTCGGCGGGATCCGGTGTTCTGGTCGGTCGGAAGTGCGAGGGGCGCGGTCATCGGGACTCCGTTTCGTTGAACGCCTCCACTCTCGACGCCGCGCACTCATCGTGTCCAACGACTAATCTGCATAATTCTTATCGGGATCACCGATAATATGAATATGGACCTGCGTCAGCTCGAGTACTTCATCGCCGTCGCCGAGCTCGGCGGCTTCACCCGAGCCTCCGAAAAGCTCCACGTCGTGCAATCGACCGTCTCGGCGGGAGTGCGATCGCTCGAACGCGAACTCGGCGCCCCGCTCATCGTGCGCACCACCCGACGATCGCAGCTCACCGCGGCGGGCGTGGAGCTGCTCGCTCGCGGAAGGGAACTGCTGGCGGCCGAACGAGCGGCGGTTGCGGCGGTTCGGGCGGCGACCGGCGCCGTCGGCGGCCTGCTGCGCGTCGGGATCCTCGCGGCCGAGCTGCCGTTCGACCTTCCGGAGCTGCTCGGCCGGTTCCGATACGAGCATCCGGCGGTGGATCTGCGCCTGCTCACCTCCCCGACCGGTTCGGAGGGGCTGCTGCGCGATCTCCTCGAGGATCGGCTCGACGCGACGTTCACCTCGACCGCTTCGGGTCACCCCGAGCTGCGGGAACTGCAGCTCCCGGGCGCCCCGGTCGACCTCGTCGTGGCCGCTTCCCACCGGCTGGCCTCGCGCGCCTCCGTCTCGCTGGCCGAGATCGCGGACGAACCGTTCGTCGACTTCGCGACGGGCTTCGGACAACGGAGCGATTCCGACGAGGCGTTCCGATCCGCGGGTTTCACGAGGCGCGTCTCGACGGAGACCACGACCGCCGGAATGGCGGTCTCGTTCGTCCGAGCCGGCCTCGGCGTGGCACTGCTCCCCAGGCCGGCCGTGCCCGCGGAGGAGGGCGTCGTGCGCGTCGCCGTCGATCCCGAGCTCCCGGCCTGGCGGATCTCCTTCGTGCACCACGCGAAGCGATGGCGGTCTCCCGCACTCGATGCGCTCGCGGATCTCCTGGGCGGCGTCGCCGTCTGAGCGGCGCGACCCGAACGGTGCGAGCTAGGCCGCGTCCGCTCCGTACGAGTAGAAGCCCTCGCCGCTCTTGCGCCCCAGCTTGCCCGCGTCGACGTACGACTTCACGAGATCCCGCGACTCCGTCGGCAGCCAGGGATAGGCCGCGAGGTAGTGCTCCTCGATGTCGAGCACCACGTCGAGGCCGACCTGATCCATGAGTTGGAACGGCCCGGCGGCCAGGCCCATGTTCGCTCGCATGATGCCGTCGACGTCCTCCGGGGTGCTGACGCCTTCGGCGACGACCGCCAGCGACCCGCGCTTGATCGCCGCCCAGATGCGGTTGAAGATGAAGCCGACGCTCTCGCGCTGCGCGATGAACGGCAGCAGTCCGAACACTCGCAGCTCGCGATCGAGCAGGTCCAGCACTCCGTCAGCCGTCGCACCGTCGCCCATGAGCTCGACCGCCATGCTCGCGGGCGGCATCGCGAAGTGCATGTTGAGCACGCGCTCCGGGTGATCGACCTCGGCGAGCAGCTCGCTCGACGCGTACGAAGAGGAGTTCGTCGCGAGGAGCGCGTCAGCATCGGCGATGCGGTCGAGCCGGCCGAACAGCGGCACCTTGATGTCGAGCCGCTCGGGCACCGCTTCGATCACGAGCCAGGCTCCGGGCACGGCGTCCTCGGCCGTCGCGAAGGTCTCGAACGGGCGTACCGCGCGCACCGCGGCGGGATCGAGCTTCGCCCGCAGCTCCTCGGTCGTGGCCTCGACGTACTCGGCGGCGGCGGAGCGCTGCTCGGGCGAGAGATCGACGAGCCGGACGGGCGCGCCGCCGCTGCGGAACACCGCGGCGATGCGGCGCCCCAGGGTACCGCCCCCGATCACGACGACGGGACGGTCGGCGATGCCGGACGGAAGCGCGAAACTCATGATGCCTACTCCACTCAAATCGGGTACATTATGTATTGAACCCAGTATGACACCGATTCCGACGGTGCGCGAGGGCGACGGAGGCGAAGATGAGCGAGCAGCTGCGACGGCGCGTGAACACCCGAGCGCGCCTCATCGAGGCGGCCGCCGAGCTCACCGCCGAGACCGGCACGACCCGCCTCGCGATCGACGAGGTCTGCCGCAGGGCGAGCTTCACCCGCGGCGCCTTCTACTCGAACTTCGCGTCGATCGACGAGCTGCTCTTCGCGCTGTACGAAGCGAAGACGGAGGAGCTGCTGGCCGCCATCGGAACGCTGGACCCGGCGCCCGTCGACGAGGGCGTCGAGGACGCGGTCGACCGATTCCTCACCGCGGTGCCGGCCGACGCCCACTGGTACTCTCTGCGCGCGGCCTTCGCCCTGCGCGCGCCGCACGACGGCGCCGTGGCCGACGCGCTGCACGAGCACGCCGAAGACATGCGCCGGCGCCTGACCCCCTACGTCGTCCGGATGGCCGGCCCCGACGGCGAGCTCGTCGACGCCGACGAGGCGACCCGCGTGGTCATCGCCGCGCACGTCGGCAGCGTGCTGCAGGGCGCCCTCGTCGACGACCCGGATCGGCTGCGCCGCGACACCGTGCTCGCCGCGGTGCGGGGCCTCCCCCGCCGAGCAGGCGGAGGGCCCGAAGGTCGAGCCCACTGACCCATTGAAGAAGGAGCGAACATGGCACGCGCAGCGATCATCGGAGCCGGAGTCATCGGCCTGTCCTGGGCCGAGCTGTTCCATCGAGCAGGCTGGGAGGTCGCCATCTTCGACGTCTCCCCCGACGCCGTGCCGCAGGACGCGCCCTACCGCGTGGCGCACGACATCGCGGACGCCGTGCGCGGCGCCGCCTTCGTGCAGGAAAACGGCCCCGAGTGCCTGGAGGTCAAGCGTTCGCTGCTCGCCGAGATCGCCGCGGCCGCGAACGACGACGCCGTGATCTCCTCCTCCACCTCCTCCCTGCTGCCGTCCCTGCTCGCCGAGGGCAATGCGCGGGCCGAGCAGATCGTCGTCGGGCACCCCTACAACCCGCCGGCGATCATGCCCCTGGTCGAGGTCGTCCCGGCACCGGCCACCCGGCCCGAGATCGTACGGCGCGCGGTCGAGGTCTACCGGGCGCTCGGCAAGCGCCCCGTCGCCCTCGCGCGCGAGATCCCCGGCTTCGTCGGCAACCGGGTACAGAAAGCGGTGCTCGACGAGGCCATGTGGCTCGTGCAGCAGGGCATCGTCGACCCTGCCGACTTCGACACGATCGTGCAGCACTCGCTCGGCCTGCGCTGGGCGTCCATCGGCGTGTTCGAGGCGAGTCACCTCGGTGGCGGACCCGGCGGGCTCCGCCACATCATGGAGCACGTCGGCACCGCCCTGAACGACATCGCGCTCGAGCGGCCGAGCGGCGATCCCGCCGACCTCTCCCGACTGGTCGAAGCCGTCGAAGCGAGCTACGGCTCGGCCGACACCTATGCGGCCCGCGCAGCGCGCCGGGATCGCATCACCGCCGCCGTCGCGGAGACGGTGGAGCACGAGCAACGGGCTCCCGAGCTGCTCGCTCTGACGCTGCAGCCGGGCGGCGTCCACCGCGTCGATCCGGCCTCGGGCGAGGTCACGAGCATCGCCGACCTCGCCGACGAGTGCCCGGACGGCATCGTCGTGATCCCCGGGCAGGACGAGGTCGCGGTGACGCTCATGGGACGCCCTGATCCGGACTCCGCGCCCGGTCGCGAGCCGAGCTTCGAGCAGCGCAACGGTTCGCTGCACGCGGTCCCGCTGTCGGGCGGAACCCCGCGGGAGCTCGTCGCCCGCGGAGCGTTCACCACCGGCAAGCAGCTGACGCGGGATCCGGGCACCGGCCGCCTCTACTGGTCGGATCGCGAGGGCCGTGGCATCTCCCGCTGCGAGGCCGATGGATCGGGTCTCACCGCGCTCGTGCGCACGGACGGCACCGGTCCGTCCGCCGCGGAGGAGCCCTGCGTCGGCATCGCCGTCGATCCGGTCGGCGGCTTCCTCTACTGGACGCAGAAGGGCCCGGCGAAGGGCGGGCTCGGTCGGATCCTCCGTGCGGGACTCGAACTCCCCGACGGCGCGGATGCGGGCTCCCGCACCGACATCGAGACGCTCTGGCATCACCTGCCCGAGCCCATCGACCTCGAGCTGGACCTCGCCGCCGGCATGCTCTACTGGACCGATCGCGGCGCAGCACCCGACGGAAACACGCTGAACCGGGCACCGATCCCGGCGGTCGGACAGCACGGTGAAGCCCCGCAGATCCTCGCGCGCGGGTTCCAGGAGGCGATCGGACTCGCCGTCGACCGCGCCCGCGCGGTCGTGTACGTCGCCGACCTGTCGGGTCGGATCAGCGCCGTCGATCTCGCGAGCGGTGCGGTCGACGAGGTCGCGGTGCTGCCGGGCCCCGTGACCGGCATCGCGCTCGCCGAGCAGTAGGAGTCCCGATGCTCGGACGGCGCTTCGCGAGCGCGCCCCGGATCGCACTCGCGGTCGTTGCGACGGCCGCGGTGCTGGGCGCGGTCGGATGCGCCGCGACCGCCCATGAGGTGCGCCCGCCCGATCCGTCGGCGGGATTCGACTACCAGCTCGGCGGCCCCTACGACCCGCCGTCCGGGGCGACCACGATCGCCCGCGACCGCACGGCGGAGCCCGCCGGCGCGGGCTACGACATCTGCTACGTGAACGGCTTCCAGACCCAGCCCGATGCGTCGCAGCGGTTCGCCGCCGAGCACCCGGAGCTGCTGGTGCAGCACGGCGGCGGCCCGCTCGCCGACCCGGGCTGGCCCGACGAGTACCTCTTCGACACGTCGACCGCGGCGAAGCGTCAGGCGCTCTCGGACCTCGTGGGCGCGTGGATCGTCGGCTGCGCCGACGCCGGCTACGACGCCGTGGAGATCGATAACCTCGACTCGTACACCCGATCGGAGGGCGCCCTGCGGCAGGACGACAACCTCGCACTCGCGGCCGAGTACGCGCGCATCGCGCACGACGCAGGTCTCGCCATCGGCCAGAAGAACACTGCGGATCAGTCGAGGCGCCTGCGCGAGCTCGGCTACGACTTCGCGGTAACGGAGTCGTGCGCGGAGTTCGACGAGTGCGGCGCGTACACCGCGGTCTACGACGCCGTGCTCGACATCGAATACACCGACGAGCTCGGCGAGGCCGGCTTCGACGACGCGTGCGCGAGCGCCGACCGGCCGCCGACCATGATCCTGCGCGACCACGACCTCACGACGCCGGGCTCGGCCGACTACGCGTACCGCAGCTGCACCGACTGATCCGCGCGTCCCCGCCTGCCGCCGCGATCAGCTCGCGGCGCGTTCCCGCCGCCTGGCGCGCGCACCCCAGCGCCCGCCCTCGCGCGTCACCTCGATCGGGTGCTCGAACGCCCGCGAGATGACCTCCGTCGTGACGACCTCCGCAGCAGCACCGGCCGAGACGATCGCCCCGTGCGCGATCACCACCGCGTGAGTGGTCGATGCCGGGAGCTCCTCGAGGTGGTGGGTGACGAGCACCGTCGTGAGCTCGGGATGGTGCTCGGAGAGATCGTCGAGCGTTTCGAGGAACTGCTCCCGCGCCGCGACATCGAGGCCCGTGGTGGGCTCGTCGAGCAGCAGCAGCCGCGGATCCGACACGAGTGCGCGCGCGATCAGCGCACGACCCCGCTCGCCCTGCGACATCGTGGGCCAGACCACCTCGCGGCGGTTCTCGAGCCCGACGAGCTCCAGCATCTCGTCGGCGCGCTCGACCTGGTCGGGCTCCGGAGTCCACCGCATGACGCGCTCGACCGTCCCAGTGATCCCCGTCAGCACGACCTCGCGCGCGGTGATCGCCGAGCGGACCGCGTGCCGAGGATTCACGTGGCCGATCTCCCGACGCAGCGCCTGCAGCTCGACCCGGCCGATCCGCCTCCCCAGCACGTCGACCGTGCCGCTCGTCGGGTGCTCGACCGCGCCGCAGAAGCCGAGGATCGTGCTCTTGCCCGCCCCGTTCGGGCCGAGCAGCGCCCAGCGCTCACCCGGGTCGACCCGCAGGTCGATGCCGTGCAGGATCTCGGTGCCCTCGCGGCGGAACGTGACGTCGTGCAGGTCGAGCACCGCGTGCGGATCCGGTTCCCGACCTCGGTCGTGCGACATTGCGGTGCTCCTCCCCTCACGCCGACGCGCAAGATCTCCCACGCTAGCATCGAATCACGGGAAGTCCTCACCTTCTCTGAGGAGTAGGCCGCGGGAGGCGCCCGGCTTCGTCGTCCTGCGACGTCCCACCGGTGCGATGTTGTCGCGATCCACGATCCGCGATCCCGTCCCGCTTGCTAGCGTGGTCGGATGGCCCATCTCGATCTCTCCGGCATCAGCTACGGACTCCCCGACGGCCGCCCGCTGCTCAACGACGTCTCGCTGCGCGTCGGCGCCGGTCAGCGCGTCGCGCTCATCGGCGCGAACGGCGCGGGCAAGTCGACCCTGCTGCGCATCGCCCTGGGCGAACTCGAACCCGACGAGGGTGCCGTCGCGCGATCCGGCGGCCTCGGCGTGATGCGCCAGTTCATCACCGGCTCCTCGGTCCGCGAGCTCCTGCTCGGCGTCTCCTCCCCGCGCGTCCGCGAAGCCGCCGACCGAGTGGACCGCGCCGAGCGGAACATGCTCGAGAAGGGCACCGAGACCTCGCAGATGACCTACGCGAACGCGCTCGCCGCCTGGGGCGAGGCCGGCGGCTACGACGCCGAGGTGTTCTGGGACGTCTGCACGACCGCGGCGCTCGGAATCCCCTACGATCGGGCCGCGGCGCGACCGATCGAGACGCTCTCGGGCGGCGAGCAGAAGCGGCTCGTGCTCGAGGCGCTGCTGCGCGGGCCCGACGAGCTGATCGTGCTCGACGAGCCCGACAACTTCCTCGACGTGCCCGGCAAGCGCTGGCTCGAGGACCAGCTGCGCGCCTCCGACAAGAGCGTGCTGTTCGTGAGCCACGACCGCGAACTCCTGGCGCGTTCGGCCACCGCGATCGCGACGCTCGAGCTCGGAGCGCTCGGCAGCACCGCCTGGATCCATCCGGGCAGCTTCGCGAGCTACCACGCGGCGCGCGAAGCCCGATTCGCCCGACTCGATGAGCTGCGCAAACGCTGGGACGAGGATCACGCCAAGCTCCGGGCGCTCGTGCTCATGTACAAGGAGAAGGCCGCGTACAACTCCGACATGACCTCGCGCTACCGGGCGGCGCAGACGCGGCTCGCGCGCTTCGAGGCGGCGGGACCCCCGCACGAGCAGCCGCGCGAGCAGCGGCTCGACATGCGGCTCGCGGGCGGACGCACCGGCAAGCGCGCGGTCGTCTGCGAGCAGCTCGAGCTCACGAATCTCATGTTCCCGTTCGACGCCGAGGCCTGGTACGGCGATCGCATCGCGGTGCTCGGCGCGAACGGCTCGGGCAAGTCGCACTTCCTGCGCCTGCTGGCCGCGGGCGGCACAGATCCCGATCTCGAGCACGAGCCCGTCGGTGATCTGCCGATCGAGCCCGTCGCCCACGAGGGGCTCGCCCGCCTCGGCGCACGCGTGCGCCCGGGATGGTTCGCACAGACCCAGCGCCGCCCCGATCTGGCAGGACGCACGCTGCTCGAGATCCTGCACCGCGGCGACGAGCACCGCGCCGGCCGCGACCGCGAGGCCGCCGCGCGGGCGCTGGCGCGCTACGAGCTCGCGCAGGCCGCCGAGCAGACCTTCGAGTCGCTCTCGGGCGGCCAGCAGGCGCGGTTCCAGATCCTGCTGCTGGAACTCGGCGGCGCGACGCTCCTCCTGCTCGACGAGCCCACCGACCACCTCGACCTCGAATCGGCCGAGGCGCTGCAGCAGGCGCTCGGCGCGTTCGACGGCACCGTCATCGCGGTGACGCACGACCGCTGGTTCGCCCGCGACTTCGATCGTTTCTGGGTGTTCCAGGAGGACGGCGAGGTCGTGGAGTCCCCCGTCGCCGTGTGGGACGAGGGCCGCGTGGTGCGGGAGCGGTGAGCATGGATACCGCACGCGTGCGCGCACACCTGGACGCCCGCGGCTTCACCGGCGCGATCGTCGAGACGACCGGTTCGAGCGCGACGGTCGAGCTGGCCGCCGAGCAGCTCGGCACCGAGCCGGCGCGCATCGCGAAGACGCTGGGGTTCACCGATCCGACCGACCCGAGCCGGGCCGTGCTCGTCGTCGCCGCGGGCGACGCGAAGGTCAATGGCGGCCGGTTCAAGCGCCGATTCGGCGGCAAGGCCCGCATGCTGCGCGGCGACGAAGTGCCGGAGCTGACCGGGCACCCGATCGGCGGCGTCTGCCCGTTCGCCGCGAACGATCGCGCGCGGATCTTCCTCGACGCCTCGCTGCGCCGGTTCGACCGCGTCTATCCGGCCGCGGGCACGCCGAGTTCGATGGTCGAGATCCCGATCGACGAGCTGCAGCGCCTGAGCGGCGCCGAGGACTGGGTGGACGTCACGACCGGCTGGCAGGGCGACGACGCGATTCCCCGCGGCTGAGACCCGGCCGCCGCGAGTTCACCGCAGGCCGAGCGCCGCGATCGCACCCGCACCGCCGAGGCGCATGCGGGCTCCCGAAAACGCGTTCGGGCCCGGAACCGCGCGGTTCCGGGCCCGAACGACCGAGCGCGTGGGCGCTCGACCGGTCAGCTGACCGGGCTGAGCGTCTTCGCGGTGTGCGTGTGCAGCGCCTTCAGCCACGAGAGCAGGAAGTCCGCGGTCGACTCGTTGGTCACCTCGCCGTCCTCGGTGATGAGGCCCTCGGTCATGTGCAGGTACGCCTCGGGCTGAGCGAGCTCGGGCGAAGCGAGGAACGAGAGGATCGAGCGCAGGTGCTGCTGGGCGACCGCGGTGCCGATCGCACCGATCGATGTGCCGATGACCGCGGACGGCTTCCCGGCGAAGCTGTTCTGTCCCCAGGGGCGGCTCGCCGTATCGAGCGCGTTCTTCAGCACACCGGGCACCGAACGGTTGTACTCGGGGGTGATCACGATGATCGCGTCGGACGCCTCGATCTGGCGCTTGAAGTCCGCGGCCTCGGCCGGGATCGCGGCGTCGTGGTCGGCCGAGTAGAACGGCAGACCGGCGATCGGGATCTCGGTGAGATTCAGATCGGCCTGCGGCGCGAGCTTCACGAGCGCCTTCGAGAGGCGACGGTTGATCGAGGTCGAGGAGATGCTGCCGACGAGGAACCCGACGTTGTACGTGGTCATAGGATGACGATCCTTCCGAGATTTCTATCCAGATGCATACAAGGCAACGGGGTCCCCCGCGGCGGCATTCCCGATCCGGTGAACTATTTTTCCGAGCGCAGACGCCGGCGCAGCGCGAACCCGGTCGCGCCCAGGCCGAGCGCGACCGCCGCCGCTCCCGCGATCCAGAACGAGATCAGCGCGTCACCGCCCGTGGTCGCGAGCTTCGGCGTTGCGGGCGGGGTCGAGGCGGTGGGCGGCACCGTCGTGGGCGGCACCGTCGGAACCGGCGGAGTGGGTGTGGGCGGCACGACCGGGTTCGCGAGGTTCGTCAGCACGAGCTCGACTCCCGCGGTCGTCCCCGGAGTCACCTCGTAGGCGCCGCCGTCGACCGGCCGCACCCCGGTTCCCGTGAGCACGGGAGTCCCCCAGGCGACACCGTCGATCTTCGGCAGATCGACCTCCTCGATCACGAAGGTCGATCCGAGGGGAGCACGGTCGCTCTTCACCGGCTGACCGGGTCGAAGCGTCATGGTCTTGGGGGCATCGTTCGCCCCCTTGACCGAGTACTTCACGCTGAAGGCCTGATCCTGCGCGGCGGCCGCCTGCGCCCCGTCGAGACGCTTGACGATGGTGAAACGGGTGAACTGCTTGCCGCTCGCGGTCCCGCCGCCCTCGTTCTTGACGGTGAACTTCGACGAGGTGGTCGTGTCCTGCACGGTCGCGGTGTTGCCGAAGACGTCGCCCTCGAGCACCTGCCCGTCGGCCTGGGTGAAGTAGTTGAGGCGGTAGCTGAAGCCGTCCGCGGGCAGTCCCTGCGCCGAGAACTCGAACGACTTGTTGTCGGGCGCGAACTTCACCGAGTAGCGGGCGGGATCCACGGGCGTCCACTCGCCCACGAACTGACCGTTCTGCACGGGGCGCTGGTTGAGCTGCACCTCACCCGTGTAGCTGTGGTTCTCCTGCTTCGGATCGAGGGCGTCCTTCACCGTGAACGCCCCCGCGGCGACCGAGCTGCGCGGAATCCCGATGACCCACTCGATGCGTCCCTCCTTCGCGGTGGCACCGCCGAACTTGTAGGGCTGATCCGGCTCGGTGAGATCCTCGGGCGTGATCCCGCCCCCGCCGGGCAGGTCGACGATCTCGACTTTCCCGCCGACCTCGAACTCGACCGTCTCGCTGGTGGTCGACTGCGTCGCGACCCCCTGCATCCAGAAGCCGCCGCCGACGCTCTCGAGGCCGTTCACCGCCGAGGTCAGCGTGCACACGACCTGCGGGCCGGAGCCGTCGCTCGCCTGGCAGGTCGCCATCACGGTGCCGGTCGACGGATCCGCGAGCTCGAAGGAGCCCGTTCCGTACCGGCTGAACTCTTGCGGCAGCGCCATGCCGAACGTCTCGCCGGCCTGCGCGCCGTTCGGCACGGCCCAGTCGGCCGAGATCCGCACCTGCTCCCACTGGCTCAGCGAGCCGGAGCCGCCGCTGTCCTTCGCGATCGAGATGTTCGAGATCGCGTTCGGGTAGGTCACGGTCGGTGAGGCCGCTGCGACCGGCGCCGCGATGGCCGGCGCCGACACCCCCAGCAGCCCTGCGGCGAGCGCGAGCGCCCCCGCGAGGCCGCTCAGCCGGCGGAATCCGCCTTCCCCTGTTCCGTTCCCCACTGTTCGTCGCGTGTTCCGTCGTTCGTACTGCATCGTTCCCCCTGATGAGTCCTGTTCGGGCATACGGAGGTAACACGGATATCGGCCCCGATCGTGACGCGACTCCGCTCCATCTCCCAGCGGGCACTCAGGATTCGACCGCGCGGGCGTCCGTTCCGGTTGCGCACGAACCGCAGCGGGCGCACCATCGAGGAATGCTGACCATCTCGATGAGCGTCTCGCTCGACGGATTCATCTCCGATCGTGCGGGCAGTCTCGACTGGGGCGCGCCGGGTCCGGAGCTCTTCGCGTTCCAGCTCGACCACGTGCGTTCGCTCGATGCCTACCTGCTCGGCAGGCGCCTGTACGAGACGATGCGCGTCTGGGAGACCGATCCCGGCATGCGTTCGACTCCCGCGAGCGCCGAGTTCGCGGATGTCTGGGCTGCGCTACCGAAGACCGTGTTCAGCCGCGGCGGGGTCCGGGTCGAAGGCGCAGCGCGGCTCGCGGACGCCCCGCTCCCCGCAGAGGTCGAGCGCGCGCAGGGCGAGGACGGTGCCCGGACGGTGTCGATCGGTGGTGCCGATCTGGCCGGCCAGGCGTTGCGCCTCGGCCTGGTCGACGAGGTCCGCCTGCTCCGGTGCCCGGTGATCCTCGGCGGCGGGGCCGCGCTCTTCCCGGAGCTCGCGTCGCCGGTCCGCGCGGAGCTCGCCGAGATCCGGCGGTTCGAACCCGGCATCGTGTTCGAGCGGTACCGCCTGCCGCGCGGGGCCTGATCCGCGGCTACCGAGCGAGGAAGCGTGCAGCCATGCGCTGCAGCTCGGCGCGCTCGGCGGTGCGGCCCTCGGCGAGGATCCGGTATACGAGCGGCCCGACGAGCTCGGCGACGAGGGCGTCGGTGTCCGGTTCGGCGGCGAGCGCTCCGTGCGCCCGAGCGCTGCCGATGACCGCCCGCGCGGCGTCTCCCAGCACGTCGGTTCCGCTCAGCAGCTCGGCCACCTTCCGGTCGTGCTGGGCCTCACCGAGCAGTGCGCGGTAGGCGAGGCCCGCGTCGGACCGGGTGAGGAAGGTCGTCAGTGCGACGAGGAACGCGGTCACCTCGGACTCGGCGTCCGTACCGGTGCGCACGGTCAGCTCGCGCGCCGCGTCGGCAGCGCTCGCCTCGAGCAGGATCTCGGCCTTCGAGGACCACCATCGGTAGACGGTCTGGCGACCGACCCCCGCGCGTTCGGCGATGCCCTTCATGGTCATGGCCGCGTAGCCTTCCTCGACGAGCATGTCGTCGACGGCTCGGAGCACGGCGAGGCGGGCGTCTTCGCTGCGCGGGCGGCCGAGTGGGCGGGTGCGTTCGGTCATGCCCCGACCCTAGCACTTTCGGTGCTTGATGTTCCGAAAAGGTCGAGCTACTGTTGCAATACACCTTGCCTCGAAAAGGAGTTCCGCATGCCCTCCGCACCCGCGAACGCGACGCGACCCGCGCGCCGCCCCACCGTCTCGCGCGACGTCGTCGTCACCGCCCGCGAGCAGATCACGGAGCACATGCTCCGCCTCACCCTCGGAGGCGACGACGATCTCGCGCCCGCGGTGCACGGCACCCCCGGATCCTGGGTGAAGCTCTTCGTCCCCGACCCGCGCGACCCCAGCGGATCGACCGAGCACGGCCGCGCCTACACGGTGCGCGGCTTCAACCCCATGAGCAACGAGGTCGATATCGACGTGTTCCTGCACGACGGCGGTACGATGCCGCGCTGGGCCGAGAGCTGCGCCGTCGGCGAGACCGCTCGTGTCGGCGGCCCCCGCCCCAGCGGAGCGCCGGGGCGGGACGCCGCCTCGATGCAGCTCTTCGGCGACGAGACCTCTCTGCCCGCGATCGCCGCGATCCTCGAGCGGGAGCGCGGCCACCGCCCGATCCGCGCCTGGGTCGAGCTCGCCGATGACGCCGACCGGCAGGAGATCGCGCTCTCGCGCGGGGCTGGGATCACCTGGCTCCGGCGCGAGGTCGGCGCCGCCCCCGGATCCGCACTGATGGACACCGCGACCCGGCAGCGATTCGAGCCGGACGCGGGGGTCTGGTTCGCCGCGGAGGCCGGAGCAGCCCAGCGGTTCCGCGGACTGGTGCGCGGCCTGGCCCTCGCCGATCTGCACATCCAGGGCTACTGGCGCGCCGGCGTCGGCGACTACCGCGAGTAGCGGCCCACGCGACCGGGGCTGCCGAGACCCCTACGCCCCGGTCGCTCCGCCCGCGCTGACGTGCTCCCGCACGGCGGCGACGGTCGTGATCGCCATTCCCGCGAAGCGCTCGCTCCGGAGCACGTCATCCAGGCGGCGCATCTCCCCCTCGTCGTCCACCAGTTCGGCGAGCACCCCGATCGGACGCAGGCCGGCCAGACGGAGGAGGTCGATCGTAACCTCGGTATGCCCGCCGCGCCCGCGCACCCCGTCGGGATGCGCGCGCAGCGGGAGCACGTGCCCCGGACGGATCAGATCCCGCGGCCCAGCTTGCGGGTCGGCGAGCACGTTCACGGTGCGCGCACGGTCCGTCGCGGAGATCCCGGTGCTGCCGGCCGACCGTGCATCGACGGTCACGGTGTAGGCGGTCCCGCGCGGATCCTCACTCTCCGCCACGAGCGGCGGAAGCTCGAGCAGATCGGCGCGTTCCGAGGTGAGCGGCGCGCAGAGCAGCCCGGAGGTCTGCCGCACCATCCACCCGATGCTCGCCGCGGTGGCGAGCTCCGCCGAGACGATCGCATCGACCTCGTTCTCGCGCGACGCGTCGTCCGCAACGAGCACGACCCGCCCGGCTCGGAGCTGATCGACGACTTCGGGAACCGGGGTGAGCACTCGCTCCTCCATGCTGGGAGACCTCCTCAAAAGCAACGAGACGATCTGTCTCGTTATTCGCCCAGAATATCAGGACACAGTGCACCGCAAAGTCATCGCCTAATAATGAGACACCGTGGATTGAATGAGTGTTACTATTTCGAGGCATCTTGTCTCATTTCTAAGGAGCGCTCCCATGCCATCCCCGACCACGCTCTCGTCGCCGCCGCACGTCGCCGCTTCCGCGGCGCCCCGGCGGGCCGTCGTCGCGACCGCCTTCGCCTTCGCCGTGACGATGATGGGCACCACCATCCCCACCCCGCTCTACTCCATCTACTCGGCGGAGCTCGCCTTCTCGCCGCTGACCGTGACCGTGCTCTTCGCCGTCTACGCGCTCGGCGTCGTGGGCGCGCTCTCGCTGTTCGGCCGCCTGTCCGACGATCTCGGACGCCGACCCGTGCTGCTGATCGCCGTCGCGCTCGCCCTGTTCAGCGCGATCCTGTTCCTGCTCCCGCCGTCCCTGCCGCTCCTCATCGTCGCGCGCGTGATCTCCGGCCTCGGCGCCGGCCTCATGAGCGGCACGGGCACCGCGGCCGTCATCGATCTCTTGCCCGCAGAGCGGAAGGCCACCGCGGGCACGCTCGCGGTCGCCGCGAACACCGGGGGTCTCGCGCTCGGAACGTTCCTCGCCGGTCTCCTCGCCGACGTCGCACCCCTGCCCCTGGCCGTACCGTTCATCGCGCACCTCGCGCTCTGCGCACTCGCACTGATCGGACTCGCGGCCTGGACCCCGGCCCCCGCGCCGGACGCGCGCGGCACGCTCCGGATCCGCCCGCGCCGCCTCCGGGTGCCATCCGAGATCCGCGGCGCGTTCGTCCGAGCGGTCCTGGCCGCAGGCACCGGATTCGCCGTGACCGGCGTGCTCACCGCCGTCTCGGCACTGTTCCTGGCGAAGGAGCTGCACCTCTCCAGCCACCTGCTCGCCGGTTCCGTCGTCGCGATCGCTTTCGCGGGCATGGCCGTCGGACAGCTCATCGCCCGTCGCATGCGCCCGCGCACCGCGCTCGCGGTCGGCTGCGCGGGCCTCGTCCTCGCCGCGGCCGCCCTCGCGATCGCGCTCGCGGCGGCCCTGCTCGCCGCGCTCCTCGTCTCCGCCGTGCTGCTCGGCGTCTCGGGCGGCCTCTGCCTGAACGCGGGGATCGCGACGACCGTCGAGCAGGTGCCCCCGGCGCACCGCGGCGAGGTCTCGTCCTCCTTCTTCGCGGGAATCTATCTCATGCTCGCCGTGCCGGCGATCGGCGTCGGGCTGCTCGCCGTCGCCACCGGCCTGCGCCCGGCGGGACTCGTGTTCGCCGCGGTCGTGGCCGTGCTCGCCGCCGCGGTCGGCATCGTCGAGCTCGTCGGCGCGCGTCGCTCGGCGCGCTGAGGATCCGCCGTCCCGGCCGGGCGTGCGCTCGATCGCAGCCGGGACGGCGGCACGCCGAACGCTCGGGTGACGGCCGCGGTGAACGATGCGGGCGACGCGTAGCCGAGCTCCGCCGAGACCTCGGTCACCGTGCGCCGCTCCAGCATCGGCAGCGCGGCCAGCAGCCGCGCCCGTGCTCTCCAGGCGGCCGGCGAGGCCCCGGCCGCCTCACGGAACCGACGATCGAACGTCCGCCCGCTCATCGCCGCGCTCGCCGCCCACTCGTCGTTCGTCACGGCGAGGTCCGGGCGGCTCAGGAACGCGCGGCACAGCTCGCGGAAGGGTTCCTCTGAGGGCACCGTCACGTGGAAGGGCAGCGGCGCCCCGGCGCGGAGCTCGTGCAGGATCAGCCCGATCACCGCTCCGTCGCGCCCCGAGACGTCGTAGTCGATCGCGAACCGGCTGGCCTCGCTCAACAGCTCCCGCAGGAGCGCCCCCACCTCGACCACGGTGCACCGGGTCGGCCACCACGGGACCGCGGCCGGCTCGATGTAGAGGCTCCAGGTCGTCACCCCGTCCATCCGCACCTCGTGCGGCGTTCCGGGCGGGATCAGCACGGCACGATCCTCGGGGACGACCCAGGATCCGTCGTCGGTATCGACCCGCATCACCCCGTGCACGCCGTACAGCAGTTGCGCCCGGCGATGCGCGTGCCGGGCCAGCAGGAAGTCGGGCGGGTACTCGGTCCCGATCGGCAGCACGTCGACCGGGAGCCGATCGACGGCTTCGAGCGATCCGTTGAGCACGGTCCCACCCTACGCTCGATCTGGCCGGAACTCGAAGAAGAGTGTCCGACCTTCGATTGCCGGCAATCGCTCGTGCGCGATGGACTGGACCGGTGCTCGCTTCCCTCGCCCTCATCGCTCTCATCGGCATCGCCGTCGGCATCACGACGGCGCTCTTCGGCTTCGGCGGCGGCTTCGTCGCCGTCCCGGTGATCGCGCTCTTCGACGCCGACCTCGGCGCTCGGGCGATCCCCGTCGCCACCGCGACGTCCGCGCTCGTCATGCTCGTGAACGGCATCGTCGCGACGGTCTCGACCGACCGGCGGACCCTGGCGCGATTGCGCGGGCGCGGGCTCCTGGTCGCACTGCTCGCCGCGGGCGGTGCCGCCGGCGCCGCTGCGGGGCGGTTCTCGCCCGAGTGGCTGATCCGCTGGGGCTTCGTCGCCTACGTCGCGATCACGATCGCCGATCTCCTGCTGCGCCCAGGGTTCCTACGCCGCGCGCAGCCCGCCGAGCGCGACGCGACGCCGCGGGCGCGGAAGGCCGGCGGCGTCCCGGACTCGCTCGGCTTCGGCATCGGGGCCGTCGCAGCCTTCCTCGGCGTCGGCGGCAGCGTGATGACGGTCCCCCTGATGCGCCGCGCGGGAACCTCGATGGCCGTAGCGGCGACCCTCGCGAACCCGCTCACCGTGGCCGTGGTCGCCCCGGCGTTCGCGGTCTCGCTGCTGCTCCCGCCGGGCCTCGGCCAGACGGGAGCAGCGACGGCCGCCGTCCCCGGCCTGGTCGGTTCGGTCGACGTCCCTTCGGCGCTGGCGCTGCTCGTCGGAGCGATCCCCGTGATCGTACTGCTGCGCCGGAGGCCTCCGCGGATCCCCGACGGCGTGCACGCCTGGACCTATCTCGCCCTGCTCGCCGTTTCGGCGGGCGCCGTGGCGCTGGCCCGGTGACGGGGTCACCGGGCCAGCGCCTGATCCGCACCGAGCGCGGCGCGGTCTCCCGCCGCTATCGACGCGGTGCCGACGCGCTCCGGCGACGGACCGCGGCCGCAGTCACCGCTGCCGCTCCGCAGATGATGGCGAGCACGCCCAGCGCCGCCGCGGGCGCCGACTCGAAGTCGATCCCCGTCCGGGTCAGCACCGCGGGTCCGCCCGCGACGAGCGGCGCCGGGGTCGGCTTCGGGACCTGCGGCACCGGAGGCGCGGCGGCCACGACGATCTTCACCTCCGCGCTGCTCGATCCCTCGAACGACGCGTCTCCGGCGTAGGACGCGCGCAGCACATGCGTCCCGACGGCCAGGTTCTCGAGCTCCACGGTGGCGGGATCCGCATCGCCGACGGGGATCCCGGCTCCGTAGGGAGCGCCGTCGAGGGTGAGCTGCACCGAGCCGTCGGGCTCGATGACCGCGGGCGTCAGGACGCTCGTCGAGACGGTCGCCGTGGCGGTGCCCCCGGCCTGGATCGAGCCGAAGTCGAGTCCGAGCGCGGTCGTCGTGCGCCCCTTCGCGGCGTCGACCGAGACCGTGCCCTGCGGTGCCGCCGCATAGTCGGCGTCGCCCGCGTAGTCGACCGTGAACTCGGAGGTGCCCGCGGCCCAGGCCGGGTGGAACTCGAAGGAGCCGTCCTCGGCGATCGGCACCGTCCCCAGCACCCCGCCCCCGGTGGAGACGGTGACCGAGCCGGTCGGAGCCGCCGAATCCGCGGCACGGGCGTCGTTCGCCGCAGCGGAGGGGGTCCCGGTCTCCGGTTCGGTCTGCGGGGCCGGACCGACCAGCACGCGGCCGGTGATCGTCAGGGGTCCGCCGACCTGCGCGGGCGCGGCGCCCGCGAGGTCCGCGAAGTGCGTCGGGGCCGGATCCACGATCTGGGTCAGCGTTCCGGTCGCCGGTGCGAACGGCGCATCGCCCGGATCGTATGCGAACTCGAGCGCGTGGGAGCCGACCGCGGTGACGAGTCCGGGGAAGCTCGCGGTGCCGTCCTCGGCCACAGGAGCCGTGGCGATATCGGTGCCGCCTTCGGACGCCGTGACCGTGCCGGTCGGCACCGCGCCGCCCTCGGTGTTCGCGACCGTGGCCGTGATCGTCGCGGGAGTGCCGTAGACGGACCGGCTCTGCGTCGAGACCGCCGAGAGCGAGGTCCCCTGCTCGACCGTGTACGAGAGCTGCACGAAGCCGTTGCCACCCCAGTAGCGCTGATCCTGCAGCAGCTGCACACCGGCGCCGGTGTCGATCCAGCTCTGCCCGCCGGCACCGCCGCCGCCACCGCCGCCACCGGCCTTGCCGCCGCCACCGCCGAATCCCGCGTTGATGCCGGCTCCGCCGCCGCCACCGCCACCGCCGGAGGAGCTGGTGCCGGCGTTGCCGCCGCCGGTGCCGTTGCCGCCGTTGCCCGCGAAGCCCCCGCCGTTGCCGTGACCGGCGCCCGTGCCGTTCTCACCCGCCTGGCCCGAGGCGCCGCCCACGCCGCCGCGGTAGCCGACGAAAGCACCCCCGAGGCCGCCTCCGCCACCGCCGCCTCCACCGACGACCAGCTCATGGTCGCCGGCGGCCGTGCGAATCCGCACGGCGCTCGCGCCGCCACCACCGCCGCCCGCGCGCCCCTCGAGCGAGCCGGTGTTCCCGTTGCCGCCGCGCAGCCAGCCGGCGCCGCCGCCTCCCGGGTTCGACTTCGATCCCGTGGGGCCGCCCATGGTGCTCGTATAGAAGACGAGCTTCTGCCCCGGCTCGACGGGGACCCGGGCGAGCAGCCGTCCGCCGGCACCGCCCGCCCCGTCGGAGGTGATCGACCAGTCGGTACCCGGGAAATTGACGGATCCGCCGCCGCCGCCGGCCGAACCGGCGACGTCGACGGTGATCGCGTGCACGCCCGCGGGCACGGTCCATTCCTGCCCCGAGAGCGATCCGATGGCGAAGGGGGCGACTTCGGTCGCGGCCGCGGCGGGAGTCGCCGCGGCGAACCCTCCGACGAGTGCGGCGGCGACCAGCGTCGTGCCGGTGATGCCCGCGGTGAGCGCGCGTCGCCTGCGGGCGGGAGGACGGAGGCCGAGCATGATCGGTCCTTTCATCGAGAGACGTTTCCGATCGGAATCTAGGTCGCGGCGAGGGCTCCTTCCCGTGCGGGACGCGAAACCTATCCGTCGCTGATGGGCGCGGTTGCGAGTAACATCGGCACACGCACCGCCGCACCCGCACGTTCGAGAGGACCACCGATGCTTCCCGCGTCCGCCGCGATCCCGCATCCCGCGCTCGATTCAGCGGATCATCCGGGCGCCGTGCTCGGCGCCGCACGGCGAACCCGCAGCGCCCTGGTCGCCGTCACGGGCCTTCCGGGGGTCGGCAAGAGCACCTGGGTGCGGCAGCTGATCGAGGCCGGATCGGGCCGGGCCCGGATCATCGCCACCACGGCCGACGCCTTCGAGCAGTCGCTCCCCTTCGCGCTGGCCGACAAGGTAGCCCGCGCCGCCGGGATCCGCGAGGGCCTGCTCGACGCACCGACCGCGCTCGACCTGCTCTCCGCCGGGCGCGTGCTCCTGCCCGCGCTCACCCGCGGCGTCTCCTCGGGCCGACCGCTCTGCGTCGTCGTCGATAACGCGCAGTGGATCGACGACGCCTCGGCCGGCGTGCTCCGCTTCGTACTCGGCCGCGTCGCGCACGGCGGGCTCCTCGTCGTGCTCAGCGGGCACGCGCCCCGGGTCGGTGGACTCGCGGAATCGATCGTGGCCGCGGACCCGACCGCCTGGGGCGAGGTCCGACCGCTCACGCTCGACCCGCTCGATGCCCCCGAGGTGCGCGAGTACGCCTCGCAGGTGCACGGACGCGAGATCTCGCTCCGGCTCGCGGAGCGGATCAGGGATCTCTCGGGCGGACTCCCCGTGCACATCGACGCCCTCGTCGCGGGCATGGAGCGCACGGCGCCGGACCGCAGCCACTGGGATGAGGACGTCCAGTTCCCCAGCGTCCCCGAGAACCCGTTCCACACCGTCGGCACGGGCGGCACGGCCGCGATCGCCTCCGTCGTCGAGATCGCCTCGGTGCTGCACGGCCCGCTGCAGCGATCCGAGCTGCTCGGAGTCGCGCACCGCCTGGGCGAGTCCGCGGACATCGCCGGCGCACTCGCGGCAGGGCTGCTGGTCACCGCGAGTGACCAGCGGATCGCCCCGTTCCACGATCTGTACGCGGCCGACGTCGCGACCCGCATCGATCCGGCGAAGCGCCGCGAGGTGCTGACCGCCGCCGCAGACACCCTGGCGAGCACCCACCGGGCGCTCGTCTGCCGGCTCGACGCGGCCGAGGAGCTCGACCCGCTGCTCCTCGCCGAAGTGCGCACGACCGCCGCAGGGGCGGTCTCCGAGGGACAGCCGGACCGGGCGATCGAGTACCTGCGCCGGGCGTCCACGCTGGCGGACCCGCAGCTGCGGGACGAGCTCGTCGTCGAGATCTGCGTCCTCGCGGCAGCCGAGCTCGTCAGCCCCTCGGTGCTCGACCTGCTCCCCGAGCTCGAACGGATGCCGAGCTCGCCGCTGCGCGACCTCGCGCTGCTGCAGACCCGGCAGATCACCGGCGACATCCCCTGGGCGGCGGAGTTCGCCGCGGGCCTGCTCGCCGCTCCCGTCGCCCACCCGGACGCCCGCACCCTCGAACTGCACACCGCGATGCTGGCGGTCATGATCCAGCTCACCACCGGCGACTACGGTCCGCTGCCCGCGCTACTGGATCGCACACGCGACCTCGCCGACGCGCTCGCGGCGCGCCCCGAGGCCGTCGCCGACCGCCGTCTGCTCCCGCTCCCCTCGCCCGCGGAGGTCGGACTGCGTGCGACCGCCCTGCTGGTGCTCTCGACCGAACGGCTCGGGCTCCGCGAGCGCACTGCAGCGGAGCTTAAGGAGCTCGGCGCACGGATCGACGCAGCCGTCGATTCCCCCGCGCTCTCCGACGCGCTCGTCTGCCGTGCCGGGCACCTCGGCGGCATCGGTCGGATCGAGGAGGCCGCGACCGACCTCGAACGCGTGGCCCGGCTGCGCGACTCCGGCGTCGCCGGATGGAGCGTCGGTCACGCCCGCGTGCAGCAGGCCTACTGTGCCTGGCTGCTCGGCCGCACCGCCGAGGCCGCCGAACGCCTCGAGGAGGCGATCGCGACGGTGCTCGACAGCATCGACGTATCGGCCCGGCCGCTCTCCTACCTGCTGCGCGCCGTGCTGCACGCCACCGCCGGCGACGCCGAGGGGTACGAGCGCGACCTGCGCACGGCCGCCGAGGTGACGGTCACGGCCTACGACACCATGGGCGTCGAGCTCGAGCTCCTCGCCGCGGTGGTCCGCGCCCGCGCGCAGGATCGGCCCGAGGAGGTGCTCGAGATCCTGTCGGACGAGCGGATCGGACCCCGCTGGCTGGCCGGAACATCGATCTTCACCTACCGGGTCGATGCGCTCGCCACGTTGGGCCGTGCCGAGGAGGCGGACCGCGAGCTCGCACGGCTCACCGAGCTGGCCGGCGACTCGTGGGAACCGATCTTCGGCGGCCTCGACTGGCTGGAAGGCCGGGTCGCGGAGGCGTACGGCCTGCACGATCGCGCGATCCGCGCGTACCGGCGCGCGGCGAAGGACGGGCTGCCCGGGCCCCGCGCCCAGGCCGCGTTCGACGCCGGACGGCTGCTGCTCGCTTCGGGCGAGCGGGCGGCAGGCGATCGCATGCTGGCTGTCGCCGCGAAGGGCTTCGGGCCGCTCGGCGCCCACGGCGCCCTCCGCCGGATCTCGCGGCTGCGCGATGCCCCCGCCTCCGAGGCGGACCGCGCGCTCGGGGGCCTCAGCGGCCGCGAACGGGAGGTCGCGGTGCTGGCCGGATCCGGGCTGACCAACAGCGAGATCGCGGAGCGCCTCTACCTCTCGCCCGCGACCGTGGCGTTCCACATGCGCAACGTACTGGCGAAGCTCGGGCTGCGCTCGCGCCGCGAACTGCGCGGCCTGGGCCGCTGATCCGGCGGGCCGGGCGCCGAATCGGGCCCCGGGTCTTCGACGCCGGATCAGTTTCCGACGGTCACCGGGATCGTGTGCCAGCCCGTCGCACCGTTCGGCGCGGGCGGCGCGACCTCGCCCGTCTGCACGGTGCCGTCGCGGGCGATCGCGCGGCAGCGGATCTCGTGCTGCCCGGGTTCGGCCCGCCAGGGCATCTGCCACTGCACCCAGGTGTCGTCCGAGATCGCCGGGGCGAGCGTCGCGCGCCGCCACGGACCGTCGTCGATCCGCACCTCGACCGCCGCGACCCCGACGTGCGGCTGCCAGGCGATCCCCGCGATCGCAGTCTCCCCCGCGGCGAGCGCTCGCCCCGCCCGGGGCACGTCGATGCGCGACTCCAGCTTGATCGGGCCGCGCGCCGACCAGCCGCGATCCGTCCAGTAGGCGGTGGCCCGGTCGAAGCGGGTCACCTCGAGATCGGTGACCCACTTCGTCGCCGAGACATAGCCGTACAGTCCCGGCACCACCATGCGCACGGGGAAACCGTGCTCGAACGGCAGCGGCTCGCCGTTCATCCCGATCGCGAGCAGCGCGTCGCGATCGTCGGTGAGCGTCTCGAGCGGCGTCCCCGCGGTGAAGCCGTCGACCGAGGTCGAGAGCACCATATCGGCGCCGCTGCTCGGCTTCGCACGGGCCAGCAGCTCGCGGATCGGGACCCCGAGCCAGACGGCGTTGCCGACGAGATCGCCGCCGACCTCGTTCGAGACGCACGACAGGGTCGCCGTCGTCTCCGTCATGGGCAACCGCAGCAGCTCGTCCCAGCTCAGCTCGACCTCCCGCGCGACCATGCCGTGGATCCGCAGCTTCCAGCTCGCCGGATCCACCGTCGGCACGACGAGGGCCGTGTCGATCCGGTAGAACTCCGAGTTCGGAGTGATGAGCTTCGTGATGCCCGGCACGTCGAGCTCGGCGCCCGCCGGGATCCCGGGCCCGGGCGTCGCCGGGCGCGGCAGCCGGACCGCCTTGCGCACGTTCGCCACCGCGGCGGATCCGGCCCGCGCGGCCGTGCTCGCGATCGCGAGCGCGATGCCGACCGCGGCGGTGCCACCCGCCCAGGCAAGGAAACGGCGGCGAGAGGGGTCGGTGGTCTTGGCCGGCTCCGTCTGGTGCGGCTCCGCCTGCGCGATCGGCGCGGGCTCCGGGAGCCGATCCCGCAGGAGCCGGAGCGCGCCCGCGGCGGCGAAGCCGGCGAGCAGCGACGGCGCCCAGGAGATCTCCGTGGCCTCGGCCCGCGTGAGCGACAGTCCGCCGACCGCGAGTCCCATCGCAGCGAAGGCGACGATGCCAGTGCGACTCCAGCGGGCCTCGCAGAGCCCCGCGACCGCCGAGACTGCGAGCAGCGCGAGGGCGATCCCGGTGAGCAGTGCGGCCTTGTCGGAGGTGCCGAACCAAGCGATCGCGGTGTCCTTCGCCCAGGCGGGCGCCGCGTCGATGAGCGCTCCGCCGATCACCGCGAACGGCCCGGAGGCGGGCGCGACGACCGCCGCGGCGAGCTCGCCGATGCCGACGCCGAGCAGCGCGGCGGCGGCGCCTCCCGCGGCGGCGAGCGCCCTGCGACCGTTCATGCGCTCAGGATAGGCACGCCGAGCTGCGGATCGGCCGGATCCTTACCGCACCGTAATACCCCCGCCCGCCAGAGCCCCTCGCGTTCGCGCCTGATTTCTCGGTCGACTGAACAGTTGTCCATGGAATGAGGCCGTATTTCATGGACAACTGCTCACTCGACCGAGGAAGAAGCGTTGGGGAGGGTGGGGGCGAAGGGCGAAGGGCGCGGAGCCGGGGCGCGGAATAAGGATCCCCCGGCGGGAAATAGGGCACCTGCCCGATGGGGCCGAGGGGACTTAGCGAGGAACGTAGGACCTACCGAGACAGGGAGAGCATCATGGACCTCAACACCTACATGGGATACCGCGTCACCGAGCAGGAGATCGCGCAGGCCGCAGCGCGAGCCGAACGGGCGCGCCTCGCGGCCGAACGCCCGGATCAGGTCGTTCCGCGCATCGGGATCGTGCGCCGCACGCTGGCCGCGTTGGCCGCCCGCCGCGTCCCGACCGCCGCCGTCACCACCGGGCAGCGCACCACCGGCCCCCGCACGGCAGCACCGCGTCCGGCCGCCTCGCACGCTGCCGCTCCCCGCGGGTCCGCTCGTGCGGTGTGCGAGCGCGTCGGGAACACGAGCGACCGCACCCCGCATCCCGCGTGAGCGGCGTCGCCGCCGATGTCGGTAGCGGGTGGCAGGATGAGACCATGTCACTCGCCACCGCCTCCTCCACCATGGTGGGCCGGGACGCCGAGCTCGCGTGCCTCGACGACGCACTGCGCCGCGCAGAGGCGGGCGAGGCCGCGTCGCAGCTCATCGGGGGCGAGGCCGGCATCGGCAAATCGCGGCTCACGTCCGAGTTCCGGCGGTCCGTCGCGGGCCGAGCCACCGTCCTCACCGGTTGGTGCCTCGACTACGGCTCGACGCCGGCACCCTACGGCCCGCTCCCGGCGATCCTGCGTGGCGTCCTCGACGCGCTCGGCGACGCCGCGGACGAGGCCGCGGGGCCGGGGCGCGACGCCCTGCAGCTGCTGCTGCCCGAACGCGCCGCCGGGCCGATCGACCGCTCCTCGATCCGGCCCGAAGGGCTCGGCGAGACCATCGCGAACCTCCTCGAAGCCGCGGCGGCGACCCGCCCCGTCGTGGTGATCGTCGAAGACCTGCACTGGGCCGACGCCGCAACGCTGTCGATGCTGTCGTTCCTCCTCCGCGCGCTCGCCGGGCGGGCCGTGCTGTTCCTCCTCACCTGCCGCGTCGACGAGGTCCGTCGGGGCGGGCCGATCCGCACCTTCCTGGCGGAGGCCGAGCGCGCCCGGCTCCTCGAACGCCTGCCGCTCGCCCGCCTCGACGCGATCGCCGTGCGCGATCTCATCTTCGGGCTGCGCGGGGCGGTCGACGACGCCGAGCTCGTGCGCCTGGTCGAGCGCAGCGAGGGCGTTCCGTTCTTCATCGAGGAGCTGCTCTGCAAGCCCGAGGGGCCGCTGCCCGACACGCTGCGCGACGTGCTCCTCGCCCGCTTCGACGGTCTCGGCGACGACGCCCGGCGTGTCGTGCAGCTGGCGTCCGGAGCCGAGGGCCCCATCGCCCACGAGCTACTGGCCGAGCTCTTCGCGGGCGGCGACGAACGGCTCGACGATGCGCTGCGCGAGACGATGACCGCCGGCATTCTCACCATCCACGACGGCGAAGCGTACGGCTTCCGCCACGCGCTGCTGCGCGAGGCGGTGCACGACGATCTGCTCCCGGGCGAGCGCGCCCGCCTGCACCGCAACTATGCCGAGCTGCTCGAGCACACGGGCGGGTCCGAGGCCGCTCTCGCCTATCACTGGCATCAGGCGCGCGACGCTCCGCGCGCCCTCGCCGCCTCCGTGCGCGCCATGCAGCAGGCGAAGAACGCCTACGCGTTCTCCACCGCAGCCCGCTTCGGGGAGCTCGCCCTCGAACTCTGGGACCAGGTGCCCGATGCGGGCGCCGTCGCGGGCACCGAACGCATCTCGTTCCTCGCCCGACTCGGGTCCATCCTGCGAAACGGCGGGGACGGCGAGCGCGCGCTCGCCGTGGTCACGCTCGCCCTCGACGAGCTCGATCCTGCGACGGCGGAGCCCGCGGCGCACGCGCGCCTGCTGCGCGATCGCGCGCTCTACCTGCAGAATCTCGGGCGGCACGGCACCGTGCCGCTGCTGCTGGAGGCACTCGAGGTCATCGACCGCGACCCCGGCGAGGCGCAGCTGCGCGCTACCCTGCTCAATTTCCTCGGTGGACGCCACCTCACCGGCGCTCGGCTCGAGCAGGCCGTCGCGACCTCCGACGAGGCCTTCCGCATCGCCGAGGCGGCCGGTTCGGAGAACGCGATGTCGGTCGCCGCGAACCTGCGCGGTTGCGCGCGGGTGCACCTGGGTCAGGTCACGGCCGGGCTCGCCGACTTCCGGCTGTCGTGGGAGCACGCGATCGACCACGACAGTCAGCTGAGGCACCGCGTGAACTACGCCGACACGCTCAACCTGCTCGGCCGCTTCCGCGAGGCCGTCGAGGTCGCCGAGCTCGGCGTCGCCCACTCGCGCACCCTGGGCGTCGAGCGCGCGACCGGCTCCGTGCTGTCGCACAACATGGTCGAGCCGCTGATCGAGCTCGGCGAGATCGATCGGGCCGAGGCCGCGACGGCGCGCGACCTGCAGGTGCGCACGCTGCAGATCTTCCGCCTTTACTCGACCATGTCGCGCATCCGCACCCTCGTCTGGCGCGGACGGATCGCCGAGGCCGAAGCGCTGCTGGCCGAGTGGCGACCGCGGGCGGAGGCGACCGCCGAGGTGGAACGGCAGGTCTGGTACTCGCTGCGCAGCGTCGAGATCCTGATCGCGCTGGGCGACGGCGACCCTCTGCGCGCCGCGGAGGCGCTGCAGCGCACGCTCGACGATGACGGCACGCGCACCGCGCAGCTGATCCGCATCCTCCTCGAAGGTGCGCGGGTCGTCGCCGACCTGCGTGCCGACGGCCACACCGACCTCGCCGGCACTACCGCGGCAGCGCTCCGCGCCGCCTGGCGTTCGCTCCCGGTCGAACTGCAGATTCCCGGCTGGGGCACCGTGATCGACGCCGTGCTCGACGCCGACGCCGCAATGCTCGCCGAGGCGGTGCGCCTCGCGGACGGCGACGGGATCCCGGCGGTGTTCGCCCCCATCGTGCGCCTCGAACTCGCGCGGACGCGCGCCGCCACCGGGGACCGAGCCGCGGCGGCCGAGCTCGGTGCCGAAGCCCTCGCCCGCGCTGAACGACTCGGGCACGACCGCCTGCGGCGCAGGGCCGCTGAGTTCCTCGACGCCGCCGGCCTGCGCCGCGCATCCGACGCGGGCACGGGAGCGAGCACGACCCCGGGCTCGGGTACCGGCACGGCCGCCGCCCTCGTCGGGTCCGCGACCGGAGTTGGCGTCGCCGACCTCACCGCGCGCGAGCGCCAGGTGCTCGAACTCGTCGCCGAGGGGCTCAGCAACCGGCAGATCGGCGAGCGCCTGTTCATCAGCGCGAAGACGGCGAGCGTCCACGTGTCGGCGATCCTCCGCAAGCTGAGCGTCGCGACCCGCACCGAGGCGGCGGTGCTGGCACGCACCGCGAGCCCCGCGCCGGCGACCGATCCCGCCTGATTCAGCACCCGGGAGTGGTGCGCGACCGCTCCGCGTGCTTGCATAGGTCTAGTAGCTGTACCTCTTCGGGCGCCTCGCGGCGCCTTCCCGAGTGAAACCGGAGCCCACCGTGCACGTCCTTCCCGCAGACAACGCCGTCCTGTCGCTCGCCCCCGAGCACGAGCCGGTCCTCACGATCGACTCCGGTGACGAGGTGCGCATCACCACGATGGACTGCTTCTCGAACACCATCACCGACGAATCGCAGCTGTTCAGCTCCGTCGGCTGGGACGACGTGAACCCCGCGACCGGCCCCATCGCGGTGCGCGGCGCGCAGCCGGGCGACACGCTCAAGGTCGAGATCCTCTCGATCGAGGTCGACTCCGTCGGCACCATGACCACGCACCCCGACTTCGGCGTGCTCCCCGGCACAGTCGAGGAGCGCACCCGCCGCATCCCCGTGAGCGACGGGCTGATCCGCTTCAGCGACCGCCTCAGCATCCCGATCTCGCCCATGATCGGCGTGATCGGAACCGCCCCCGCCGACGAGTCCGTGCCGACCGGCACCCCGAAGGGCCACGGCGGCAACATGGACACTCGCCGCATCGCCGCCGGTACCACCCTCTACCTGCCCGTGGCCGTCGCGGGTGCGAACCTCGCGGTCGGCGACGTGCACGCGGCCATGGCCGACGGGGAGGTCGCCGTGTGCGGGCTCGAGATCGCGGCCGTCGTCGAGCTGCGCATCACCGTGATCCCCGGCCGGCCGCTCCCCCTGCCGTTCCTCGCGACCCCCGAGCACCTCATCGCGATCGCCTCCGCCCCCGAGCTGCGCGACGCCGTGACCGAGTCGACCCGCATGATGCGCGACCTGCTCGTCGAGCGGAGCGAGCTGGACGCGACCGATGCGCTCATGCTGCTCTCACTCGTCGGCGACGCCCGCATCAGCCAGGTCGTTGATCCGTGGGCCACCGCCCGCATGGAGCTGCCGGTCGCGGTCGCCGAGGCCTACGGGATCACCGCGCCCTGAGGTCGACCGCCGTCGCCTCGGCGCGCTTCCGCGCCTGCTCGATGAGGTCGCGGTCGATCATCGCGTGCTGCCGGGCGACCGCTCCGGCAGCCGCGATCTCACCCGCGACGATCAGCCGCACGAGCTCGGTGTGGTCCCGCGTCGCCCGCGCCTCCATCGCGGCCTGGTCTTCGATCGCGCCCCAGGGATGCTGGGGCGCCGAGAGGCTCACGCGGCGGTCGAGGAACAGCATGGCGTCGGCGAGCGCCGGGATGTGCGCGGCGTCCGAGATGGCGAGGTGCAGGCGCGAATCCGCTGCCTGCTTCTCGCGTCCCGAGGCGGCGGCGACGAAATCGGCGAGGCGCGCCTCGAGGATCCGCACGTCGTCCGCGGTGCGCCGCTCGGCCGCGGCCTCGCAGATCGCCCCCTGGATTCGGCTGCCCGCGTCGATCGCGTCCTCGATCTCGGCGAGGCGCCGGTGCAGCAACTGCGCGGCGGCGCTGCGTTCGTCGATGCGGGCGGCGGTGACGAAGTAGCCGCCGCCCCGTCCGCGACGCACCTCGAGCAGGCCGGCCTCGGTGACCATGCGCAGCGCCTGCCGCATGGTCTCGCGCGCCACGTCGAGCGACTCGGCGAGCTCGCGCTCGCTCGGCAGCCGGGATCCCGGCAGGTACTCGCCGATCAGCACTGCCGTCAGCAGGCGATCCCGCAGTTCGTCGGCGCGGGTGCGCGGCTCGAACGCTTCGCTCATCGACCCGCCTCCTTCGAATCCCGGGGTTCCTGATCCTTCAGCCTAGGGCGCGTGGGCTTTCTTTTTCTAAAAGGTCTCCCTACTATGCCTTTTGTCCCCCATCACGAAATGGCTCAGCGAGGAGAAGATTCGTGTCGACCGTCGACGAAACCCGGGTTCCCTTCAGATCCGGCCACACCTGGGTGCGCATCACCCGCCCCGACGCCCCGCGCGAGGGGGCGCTCCCCCTCGTCGTGCTGCACGGCGGACCCGGGTTCTCCCACGACTACCTGCGCTCGCTCGCCGAGCTCGCCGACGCCACCGGCCGCACCGTCGTGCACTACGACCAGTACGGCTGCGGGCGCTCGACGCACGAGCCCGACGCTCCCACGGACTTCTGGACCCCCGAGCTCTTCGTCGAGGAGTTCCACACCGTGCTCGCCGCGCTCGGCATCGAGCGTGCGCACGTGCTCGGCCAGTCGTGGGGCGGTATGCTCGGCGCCGAGATCGCCGTGCTCCGGCCCGCGAACGTCGCATCTCTGCAGATCTGCAACTCCCCCGCCGCGATGGACCTGTGGTCGCAGGCCGCCGCAGCGCTGCGCGATGAGCTGCCCGACGAAGTGCGCGAGGCGCTCGAACGGCACGAGGCCGACGGCAGCTACGACGACCCCGAGTACCTCGCCGCGTCGCACGAGTACGACCGCCGCCACGTGGTGCGCCTGGATCCGACTCCGCAGGACTACCTGGACTCCGTCGCGAACGTCAATGCCGATCCCACGGTCTACCACACCATGAACGGCCCGAACGAGTTCCACGTGATCGGCACCATGCGCGACTGGACGATCATCGATCGCCTGCCGCGGATCGAAGTGCCGACGCTCGTGCTCGCGGGTGAGTTCGACGAGGCCCAGCCCATCACCTGGCAGCCTTTCGTCGAGCACATCCCCGGGGCCCGATCCGTCGTGATCGCGGGCGCCAGCCACTGCTCCCACCTCGAGAAGCCCGAGGAGTTCCGGGCGATCGTCACCGAGTTCCTCGCCGAGGCCGACCGCCTCGCCGGCACTGAGACCGCGACCACGGAGGTCAGCGCATGAACCAGCACGCCCCGAGCACCCCGAGCGCGCAGAGCGCCCGCAACGAAGCCGACCTCGCGCGGTTCGGCTACAAGCAGGAGCTGAAGCGGTCGATGTCGACCGCCGACCTCGTGGTCTACGGCCTCATCTTCATGGTGCCGATCGCGCCGTGGGCGATCTTCGGATCGGTCTACAACGCGTCCATGGGCATGGTGCCGCTGGTCTACACGATCGGCCTCATCGCGATGATCTTCACCGCGCTGAGCTACGCGCAGATGGCGAAGGCGTTCCCCCTCGCCGGCGGCGTGTTCAGCTACGTGGGGCGCGGGATCCACCCGAACCTCGGCTTCTTCGCCGGCTGGCTCATGCTGCTCGACTACCTGCTCGTGCCGACGCTGCTCTACGTGATCGCCGCCGAGTCGATGGTCGGCATCTTCCCCGGCACCGAGCGCTGGATGTGGGGCATCATCTTCGTCGCGGTCAACGTCGTCGTGAACCTCACGGGCGTCACCTCGCTCAAGTGGATGAACCGCATCTTCTTGGTCATGGAGCTCGCCTTCATCGTCGCGTTCGTCGTGATCGCGATCATCGGGCTGAACGGCGGCCAGCTGCCCCAGGCCGAGTGGTCGACGAAGCCGATCTGGAACTCCGAGTACGTGACCCCCGCACTGCTCGCGGCGGCCCTCTCGATCGCCGTGCTGAGCTTCCTCGGATTCGACGGCATCTCGACCATGGCAGAGGAATCGACGGGCGATTCGAAGGCACCGGGCAAGGCGATGGTGATCAGCCTCCTCGTGGTGGCCTGCCTGTTCATCGGCCAGACCTGGCTCGCATCGATGCTCGCCGGAGACTTCAAGCCCGTGCCCGACGACGCGGTCGGCAACTTCTTCTTCGACCAGATCCGCGCGGTCGCCGGCACCGGGATCGTGAACGCGTTCTTCGTCGTGAACGTGCTCGCCGTCGGCATCGCGAACTCGATGGCCGCGCAGGCCGCCACGAGCCGCCTGCTCTACTCGATGGCCCGCGACCGCCAGCTCCCGAAGTACCTGGGCCACATCAACTCGCGCAAGGTGCCCAGTTACGCGATCCTCACCGTCGGCGTGCTGTCGGCGATCCTCGTGCTGTTCTTCGCCGGCAAGATCGGCACCATGAGCTCGATGGTCAACTTCGGCGCGCTCACCTCCTTCGCGCTGCTGCACCTCACCGTCATGTGGTTCTACCTGCGCCGCAAGCAGTCGAAGAAGTGGATCTCGCACGCGCTGCTGCCCGCGGTCGGCTTCGTGATCATCACCTACGTGCTGATCAACGCGGGCGCGGAGGCGCAGATCGCGGGCCTCATCTGGCTCGTCGTCGGCACCGCCATCTTCATCTTCAACAAGGCCACGGGCCGCAGCGTCGAGATCGACGTGACCGTGGACGAGCTGCCGGAGTAGGATCCAGGCTCCCGGTTCTCCGGCCGTTCCGGCCGCCGAAATACCGCAGCCCCGGTCGGGATCTTGGATCCCGACCGGGGCTGCGTCGTTCCGTCGCGGCGTCGGCTACTGCGCAGTCGATCGGGCGGCGACTGCCGTTCGCCGCCGGACATGGATCAGCGTCAGCACGGCTCCCGCCACGAGGAACACCCCGCCGAGAACGAGCGGTCCGGTCGGATCGGCGCCCGTGGTGGCCAGCTTCGCGCCTCCCGGGGTCTTGCTCGGGGCCGTGGTCGCGCTCGGCGTGGGCGTGGGCTTCATGCTCGGCTTCGCGACCACCGTGACGGTGGCGGCCTGGTCGCTCTCCGAGGCGGCGAACACGTCGTCCCCGCGGTAGGCGGCGGTGATCCGATGCGCGCCGATCGCGAGCGAAGATGTCTTGAGGGTGGCGGTGCCGTCGCTCAGCGGCGCCGTGCCGACGGAGGCGCCGTCGGCGAAGAACTCCACCGATCCGGTCGGCGCCGACGCGTCCGCCGCGCGTGCGGAGGCAGGAGCCGGGCGCTCGACCGGCAGGGGCGAGACGTCCGCCACGAGTGCGACCTCGGATCCGGCCTCCACTCGCTCGGGCGACGCCGAGACGGTCGTGCGGCTCGAGATCGCGGACGGATGCGCGGTGATCGTCACGGTGAACGGATCCTCCGATTCCGAAGCTTCGAAGCCGTCCGCGCCCGAGTACTGCGCGGTGATCCGGTGCGTGCCCGGAGCGAGGTCCGAGAGGGTCAACGATGCGGTCCCGTCGTCCAGCGTCGCGGTCCCGAGGGAGGTGGTTCCCTCCAGGAACTCGACCGTTCCGGTGGGCATCGGATCCGAGCTCCGAGCGAGGGCGGGAAGCACCGCCGAGACGTTCGCCGTGAGCTCGACCGGGTCGCCCTGCATGGCGGAGTCCGGCGACCCCGAGATGGTCGTGAACGTCGACACGGGCTGCGGCGCCACCGCCGTGAGTATCGCGGTGGACAATGAGGGCGCCATGGTCCGCTCACCGGCGTAGGACGCGGTGATCACGAAGTTCCCCGCGGCCCACGGCACGAACGGGGTCGAGGCCGTGCCGCCGAACAGCGAGACGTCGGCGAGGTGCTGGCCGTTCACCGAGAACGACACGACCCCCGTTGCGACCCGGCCCGGAACGGTGCTGCCGACCGTGGCCGTCACCAGAGTGCTCTGTCCCGGGTCGACGGGGTTCTGCGACAGGCTCACCGCGGTGTGCGTCGCGACCCGCTCGGGCGCGACGGTGAAAGTGACCGGGTTCGAGGTCGATTCGGCGTACGTGTTGTCCGGGGTGAACCGCGCGGTCGCCGTGTAGGTGCCCGGTGCGATCTCCGGCCAGTTGGGTCCTGCCACGTACTGGACCACCGCGGCTCCGTCGCTGACACGTCCGCCGGTCGATCCCCAACCGGGAATGCTGATGGAGTAGTACCCCGGCGGGCGTGTCCCGTCGCCCGCGGTGACGTCGACCGTGAACTCCACGGTGTCTCCCGGTATCGAGACTCCGGGGCTCACCGTGAGCTTCGTGGTGGTCGCGGTGACCGGCTCGTCCGCCGTGGCCACCGAGGGGGTCATGACCAATCCGGTCAGAACGAGAAGGAGTGCCGCGGCGGCCCCGATGATGCGTCGCATAGGCGAAGCGTACTGGAGTATCCAGCTCGCTGCCAGGAAACTCGTGGCCGGTGCCGGTGCCGGTGCCGGTGCCGGTGCGCCGCGGATCACTCAGGGGCACTGCGACGCCGGCGACGGGCCCGGAGCGGTGCCGCGCTTCAGATGCGCGAGGGCGCGAGCCGCTCGATGTCGACGCGCGCACCGGCACCGGCACCGGGCTGCACCTCGGGGCGCTCCCGGAGCTGCGCCAGTGCCACGTCGAGATCCGGCCCCAGCAGCGCGAGCGCGTTGCAGCCGCGGGATTCCCAGACCGGGAACTCGCCACGGTCGTCCCTCGTCGAGACGTCCCAGAGCAACGCATCGCCGTTCTCGCTCCAGCCGAACACTTCGAGCGTCTCGGTGAGCGCCCAGTCGCCGTCCGGTTCGACCATCCAGTCGAAGCCCTCGGCTCGGCCGTCGCGGTAGCCGGCTCGGAATCGTGCGGTGAGATTCTCGGCCCGCCCGCGACCGTCCGCGTATCCGGGCAGCACGGGCGGGTAGATCAGCCAGAGGCCGAACGTCCGCGCCCAACCGAAGCTCCGCACGAACTCCCGGTACGAATCGGGGAACCCGCCGCCGTCCGGGAACCGGAACGCGTCGAGCGCGTACTGATCGATGTGCGCCGGGGAACCGGCGTCGCCGCCGACGGAGTATGGGTGCGGGGACTGCATGCGTTCAGCGTAGGCGAGCGCGGCGGGCTGCGGGGCCGTGATCGAGACCGTGATCGGGAGTCCTCAGCGCGGGCGGCGTCAGTCCGAGACCAGGAACACGATGCGTTCGTGTCCCTCGACGGCGGGCACCTCGCAGAAGTCTTCCAGCGACGAATCATCGGATTCGACGATGCCGTCGCTGCGCAGCCAGTCCACGTCGAGGCGCGCCTCCAGCTCGGCGGCGGGTGCCGTGGTTCCGATGACGATGGATTCGCCGAGGACCGCGCCGTCCGGCTCGTCGACCTCGGTATCGGCATGCAGTTCGACGCGGACCCAGGCGACGTCGACATCGGCCCGCAGCTGACGCAGGCGCTCGGCGATCTCGGCGAGCGGCGGCCTGCCGAAGCCCCAGCGGTTCGGGGCGAAGGAGTCCTCCCGCCCGTTGCCGTCGAAGAACTCCTCGAGCGTGAGGAGCGGCAGCCGATCCCTCTCGGAGCGAGCGGCGATCTGCCCCGTGGTGATCACCGGTCGTACCCGACCACGCCGAGCGGGATCGGCTCCGGGTTCCGCGCCACCCACGACACCGCCAGTTCGGTCAGCCGATCCACCCGTTCGCCGTCGTCGTTCCCGCCGCGGAGCGCGTGCGCGAGACGACGTGCCTCCTCGGCTTCGCTCGCCTCGAGCGGGATCCCCGTGGCGAGGTGCTCGGGCACGGCGGCGAGCATCCGCTTGAATTGCCGATCCCAGTTCGGGCTGCCGTTGTCGAGGATCTCGCGGGCGATCCTCCCCGTGATCCGAACCGCTTCGCCCTGCGCGGTCTGCGCGGGCCCGCTCGACGGCACCAGCAGTTCCCACATCGCCTGGTGCTGATCCTGCCAGGCCCCCGCAGGGACGGTGATCGGCGAGACACCGTCGTGCATCGCGCGCCGCGGCACCGGTTCGACACCGAGGAGCTCGTACAGCGCGGTGAGCCCGGCGTCGGTCTCGGCGAGGAAGTCGCGGTTGAACCCCGCGCGATGGAACTCGAACCCCGTACCGATTCGCGTGACCTGCGCGCGAGCCTCGTCGTTCGCTTCCGCTCCAGCGTCGAGCAGCAGGCGCGCTATCTCGGCCATCGCCGGGATCCCGATGTTCTGCGTGCGGTGGAGCCCGTTGAGCAGCGGATCCTCGTCGTTCTCGTTGAGGCGGCGCGGATCCGCACCGTGCGCGAGCAGCATCCGGACCGTCGCCGCGCGCTGATTCCCCGCGGCCGCGTGCAGCGGCGTATCGCCGTAGCGGTCGGGTCGTTCGAGGTCGGCACCGAGCGACAGCAGCAGCGGGATCTGCGCGTCGCGCCCGAGCGAGGCCCGCTCCCACAGCGGCGAACGGTCGTAGGTGTCGGCCGCGTCGACGTCGAGGCCCTGCTCCGCGAGCCAGAGGATCAGCCCGTCGGGGCAGTCGACGAAGCCGATCGCGGTGTGCTTGCCGTAGCCGCCGCGCGCATCGAGCAGGGTCTTGTCGAAGACGGCCTTCACATCGTCGAGCGGGGACGAGCGCAGCTGCTCGTCGAAGTCCTTCGGCAGGGTCTTGCGCTTGGCCACGGGCGTCCTCCTCGGGGTTCGGCGGGGCGTCGGTTCGACTCTACGCAGTGGAGCTCCCCGGTGTCCGCTCCCGTTCCTGCTCCCCCTCCCCCGGCGCGGCGTCGACCGGCCGCCGCCAGACGAGCACCACGACCGTGAGCACGAGGATCACCGTGGTGAGCGCGAACGGAACCGGGATGAGCGGATCGATGAGCACCAGGATCCCTGCGATCGGCACGACGGTGTTGACCACGCGGTCCGCCTGCGGCCGGATCGCGAGCAGCCAGATACCGATGATGAAGACGGCGAGCGGCACCGTGAACGCGAAAGAGGCCCAGGGCTGCCGGAGCTCGCTGTGCCCGGTCAGGACGTCGATCTCGACCTCGACGCCCGCCGAGAACGCGCCCGCGGCCGCGAAGATGAAGTAGTGGCCGTACCCGTAGGCCAGCGACCGCGAGAAGCTGCTGATCGCGTGGTGGTGCGGGGGCCAGAAGTAGATCCACCACAGGGCGGCGGTCGCGATCAGCACGAGAACCGCGATGGAGATCAGCGGGCCGAGCTCCTCCGAATCCTTGAGCGCCTCGATGATCGCGTTCGCCGAGCCGAGCAGGCTCTCGCCCAGCACGATCAGGGTGAAAAGCCCGTAGCGCTCCGTGATGTGGTGCGGATGCCAGGGCGTCGCGCCCGTGCGTTCGGCGATGATCGGCACCGCGAGCTCCGCCGCGATCAGCACGACGAGCGCATACGGGAACGCCGAGGCCGGCAGCAGCAGCGACCCCAGCCAGAGCGCCTGCACGAGGGCGATCCCTCCCGCGTAGATCAGGGTCGCGCTGCGCGCGGCCCCGGCCGAGCGCGACGCGCGCAACCACTGCGCGACGAGCGCCAGGCGCATCACGACATAGGCGTAGATCAGCACCGAGAAGTCGTGCGATTCGAACGCGGGCCCGATCCCGGCGGCGAGCACGAGCACGCCGCCCATCTGCACGATGGTCAGCACCCGATAAAGCCAGTCGTCCGTGGCGAACGACGTGGCGAACCAGGTGAAGTTCATCCAGGCCCACCAGATCCCGAAGAACACGATCGCGTAGTCGACGATGCCGTCCACCACGTGCCCCGCGGTGAGTGCGTGGTGCAGCTGCACCGACGCGATGCTCACCGCCACGACGAAGACGAGGTCGAAGAACAGCTCCAGTGTGGAGGCGGCGCGCCCGTCCTCCCCGGGGTCGCGGGGACGCATCGGGATGAGGCGCGAAGGCGAGAGCGAAGTCATGGGCGGGCCCTTTCTCCGGCCGGTCCCGGAGCGCTCGCGGCGCTCCGGGACCGGGGTTCGTCTGAGGTTCGGCGGTTCAGTCCTCGGGGATCACCTCGAGCGTGTTGGTGCGTACCGGGGCCTCCGACATCGTGATCGCGTAGGGGCTCCCGGCGTACTTCGTCCGGAACGAGGCGTCGACGGCCTGGTTCGTCGCTTCGTCGTCGGTCGGTACGGCCACGAAGCGCACGGTCTTCTCGACGCCGCCGGCGCTGATCCGTCCGCGCCCGCTCGCCAGCGCCGGGCCGTACCACTTGCCAGCGGTCCCGTTGTAGGAGCGGATGAAGATCCGGTCCCCGACCGGCACCGACCAGATGTCCACGGTCTTGGGAGTGGTGCCGTCGGACAGCGTCGCCCCGACGGTGAAGTAGGTCTCGGCGTTGATGCGGGCGAGTTCGTCCGCGGTCCAGGAAGCCATGTTCGTGTTCCTCTCGATGGTGCGGTGTGTGGAGTCTAGAGCTTGTCGGCGAAGAACGGGACCAGCTCGGCGACCGCTTCGGCCACCTCGCGCTCGCCGTCGTAGAGGTCCATGTGGTTCGCGCCCTCGACGATGTGGAAGGACTTGTCGGTGCTCGCCGCGCGCTCGAACAGATCGTCACTCATCCACTTGGATCCGGCCTCGCTGCCCGCGATGAGCAGCAGCGGCTGGGTGAGGAACGCCTCGGCCTTGTGGAACGCGTCGTAGGAGGCGATCTGCGACAGGCTGCGCGTGGTCATGAAGCCGGGGGCGTTCGGGTGCTCGCAGCGCGGCGTGTGGTAGTACTCCCACGCCTGGCGGAGCTCCTCGTTCGGGGCATCCTCCTCGCGCATCGGAGCCAGCGGGAACGGGTTGTCGCCGCCCGCGGCATCGCTCGTGCGAGCGTCCGCACCCATCTGCAGCAGCGGGGCGGCGTCCGCGTCCCGAACGTCGTTCGTCCAGCCGTTGCGGAACATCTGGCCGATGTTCACGAGGCTGACGCCGCCGATCGCCTGGATCCGGGGATCGTTGATCGCCGCATTCGCGGTGTAGCCGGCGCCCGCGCAGATGCCCATGGCGCCGATGCGGCTACTGTCGACGGAGTCGAGGGTGGTCAGGTAGTCGACCACCGCGCTGACGTCCTCGGTGCGGATGTAAGGGTTCTCCAGCTGGCGCGGCTCGCCCGTGCTCTCGCCCTGGAACGATGCGTCGTAGGCGACGGTGATGAAGCCGGCCTCGGCCAGCTTGCCCGCGTACAGTCCGGCGGTCTGCTCCTTGACGCCGCCGCCCGGGTGGGAGACGACGATCGCCGGGAAGCTGCGGGTGGCGTCGAACACCGGCGGGAAGTGGACCACGGCCGCCAGGGTGGTGCCGGTGCCGTTGCGGGTCTGGATCTCGATGCGCTCGGTCATGATTCTCCTCGGTCGCGGCGGCAGTCGCGAAGGTGCGATCCGGCCCGCTTCCTGCGGGCCCTGCTGCCGGGTGCAGCACCATCGTCGAACGGCTCACCCCGACGAAGAAGGTTCCGTTGGAACCCCCTTCGAACGGGCCCGTGCCGGGTTCTCCCAGAACCTGGCTCGTGCGGCGGAACGCCTCTACCGTTGAGGCATGGCACTGAAGGACGAGCGCGTACGGGACTTCCTGGCGACCCGCCGTGCGAAGATCACCCCCGACCTCGCGGGGCTCCCCCGCGGCAGCGGCGTGCGTCGCGTCCCCGGGCTGCGCCGGGAGGAGGTCGCGATCCTGTCGGGAGTCTCCGTCGACTACTACACCCGCATCGAGAAGGGCGACCTCAGCGGCGTCTCCGATGAGATCCTCGACGCCATCGCCCGGGCGCTGCAGTTCGACGAGGACGAGCGGGCGTATCTCTACGATCTGGCGCGCACCGCCCGGCGCCCGAGCCGCGCCCCGCGACAGCGCCGAGCGTCCGCACCCGTGTCGCAGCAGGTCCAGCTGCTCATCGATTCGATGGCCGCGATGCCGGTGATCGCGATCAACCGGAGGCTCGACCTCGTCGCGGCGAACGCCCTCGGTCGAGCGCTGTTCGACGTGGTGCGCACCAGCCCGACGCGGCGTTCGGCCGCGTCGCCGCCCAACATCGCGGCCTTCATCTTCCTGGACCCCGGCGCCGAGGACTTCTACGCGGACCTGGACGACGCGGCCGCGACCAGCGTGCGGATCCTGCGCACCCAGGCCGGCGCCACGCCCCACGATGCCGAACTGACCCGGCTCATCGGCGAGCTCAGCACTCGCAGCCCCGAGTTCAGCGCCCGCTGGGCGGCGCACGACGTCGGGATCCACCGCAGCGGGGCGAAGGTGCTGCGCCACCACGGCGTCGGCGAGCTCACTCTCGGGTTCGAGGAGCTCGCGCTCGAATCCGCACCCGGCCTCCGGCTCTCGGCGTACGTCGCCGAGCCGCACTCGCCCACCGCCGAACGCCTCCAGCTCCTCGCGGCCTGGGCCGCGACGGAGGACACCGGTGTGCGGGATGCCGACGGCGGGCGGGACGCCGACGGCGTGCGGGATGCGGCCCGCTTCTAGCGGGGCCGCGCCTGCTCGCTCGGCCGTGGCAGACTGCCGGGCATGACGATCTTCAGCGCGGGCGAACTTGCCGATCTGTTCGACGATTCCGCGTACGGGCGCGAGAAGTATACGGAGCCCGCGCCGAGCGACGAGCTCGTCGCCGAGGTCGAGGCGGAGCTCGGGTACCGGCTGCCCGCCGCGTACGTGGAGCTGTGCCGCACGCGGAACGGCGGAACGCTCCGCCGCAACTGCTTCCCCACGGAGGGCGTGCACGTCTGGGCGGAGGATCACGTGGCCGTGACCGGGCTGTACGCGATCGGTCGTACCGCGACGTGGTCGCTGCTCGGTGATCTCGGGTCGCCGTTCATGCAGTCCGAGTGGGGGTATCCCGAGATCGGCGTGTGCTTCGCCGACACTCCGACCGCGGGGCACAGCGAGTTCATGCTCGACTATCGGGAGTGCGGCCCGCAGGGCGAGCCTGCGGTCGTGATCGTGGATCAGGAGGACGACTATCGCGTTTCGTTCCTCGCGCCGGACTTCGCGACGTTCATTCGCGGTTTGGTGCCGGAAGAGGTCTTCGCGGAGGATCCCGAAGAGGCGCTCGCCGAGGAGTTCGAGACGGTCGAGGAGGGATCCTTCTCCCCCATCGTGCTGCGCGGCCTGGCGGCGCTCGACCCGGTGCTCGATGATGGCGAGGCGAGCATCCGCGCGATCGGCAGGCGGATCGTGCGCGAGAAGGACTTCTTCGCCCTGCACGCGGACGCGGACTCGCATCTCATGTACGCGACCATGTTTCTGCTGTACTCGGCCCTGACGACGGCTCGCTCACGGGAGGACTTCCTGTACGAGGACCCGGCGAATCGCAGCTACGAGCATCCCTGCTACGCGATGATGATTCCGTCTTCGTACACGGGCCAGCCCTACGGCTTCACCACCGGCGGATGGGCGCCCGGCTTCGTGGAGGACTGGTGGGACGCGCAGATCGCGGCCGGCGGGATCGTCGCCAGTGAGGGCGGGTTCCGGTTCGCGCCACAGACCGAGGTTGGGTTGGTGCGGGTGCTGAATGTGTTGGCTCGCGCGTGAAGCGCGGATCGGTCCCAGGCAACGACCGAAAGCCCTGGCGAGAACTCGTTCTCGCCAGGGCTTTCGGTCGGGCTGACAGGATTTGAACCTGCGACCGCTTGAGCCATCGACGTGATCTACGTCACACACACCCAATACCCGTAGATGCCATACGAGAGTAAGGATCGCGGGCGATCGCGGATCCTGCCAGTTCCCGGCGTTTCCGGTCCCATCCCAGACTTAACGGGCACTTCTGCGGGCACAGCGTCCGTGAGCCCTTGCAGGCATACCTCGATCGATCTGAGCCCATGAGGGTGGCCATCGTTCTTGCCGCGCTGTGCTCTGCAATCATCCCTCGGCCGCGCCGGCTAATGCAGGGACAGAGCGCCACAATCACGGGGCGACCCCCTGCTGCAGCGAGCACGCCCAGCGCACAGCGATGGCCTGAGCGCCGAACCATCAGACCACTCTCGAGGGGGTCCGGCGCTGAGCAGGACGGTGCCGATGACCGAGTCGAGATACATCACCGCCGTCCGGAAGGCGGCGTCAGCGCTCGTGCAGCGTTCGATTGCCAGAGGGCTCATCTACAATTTTGAGGCATGACTTCAGGCCTCACCGACGACCGCCAGACGATCGAGGACACGGCGTCAGCGGGGCTACGAGAATCGCTCGTATCTCACGGCGCGTTGCCGTACCTGTTCATGGGCAGTGGCATATCACGCAGATACCTCGGTCTTCCGGACTGGGTCGGGCTACTGCGGCACTTCGCTTCAGAAGCGGGCGTGGATTTCAATTACCATCTCGCGTCAGCCAACGGCGATCTTCCTTCAGCGGCGACGAGTATCGCACGCGCCTTCCACGAGCATTGGTGGAAGGATCCGGCTTATACGTTGCAGCGCGAGGAGAACGCAGAGATCGTCAGAGACGACGAGGGCGGACTGAAAGTCGCGATCGCCGCCTACATCCGCGCGAATGACGCGCTTGTCGATGGAGTGCCCGGAGTCGATGATGTGGCGCTCGCGGAGGAGATCGTTCATCTTCGCACGGCCGTGGTCGATGGCGTGATCACCACCAACTACGACTCGCTGACCGATCAGCTCTTTTCGAATTTCCAGGCCTATGTCGGCCAGGACGAGCTGATGATGAGCGATGCGCAGTTTATCGCGGAGACGTACAAGATCCATGGCGCAGCGACGCAGCCGTTGTCGCTGATCCTCACCAAGGGCGACTACGAACGGTTCTCAAACCGAAACCACTACCTCGCGGCAAAGCTCCTGACCATTTTCGCCGAGCACCCGGTGATCTTCGTCGGGTACAGCCTCAGCGACGAGTACCTGAACGAGATCCTGGACAATATTGCAACTGCCGTCGGCCCGGACCGTCTCGGCGAGCTCGGCCGACGGATCTACTTCGTCGAATGGAACGAGGACACCGGCTTCCAGACCGTGGTCGAGCAGACCAGCATCGAGCGCGGCGGGTTCCGGTTTCCAATCACGCGGATCGAGACCCACAGCTTCAAGTGGCTATGGGAAGTCCTCTCGCACCTGGAACGCCCCTTCCCCGCAGCCATCCTGCGAGAACTGCGCAAGCACGTCTTCGACCTCGTCACCCACCCGGAACCTTCGCAGAACCGCGAGGTTGTGCGTGCGATCCCGATCGATGCCGACGAGGCGGACGAATACCGCGTGGTCTTCGGAGTCGGTGCGTTCTCGGAGAAGGACTTACAGAACCTCTCGACCATCGGTCGCTCCTTGCGTAGGGAGGACGTGGAGCGCGATGTACTTGGCATTCGAAAGAGGGGGTTTGATGCTGGAAACCTCTTGACCTCGGGCATCCCCGATGGCATCCGCCCGGGACATACCTCATATCTGCCCGTTCACAAGTACTTGCACGAGCTGGGGCGCATCGCACCGGACAGGAGCATCGATTTCGCGGAGCTCCCTGATGTAGTTCGCAAACTGGCCGAGCGTCGGGTGTCGGCGTCCGCTCAGAACAAGGCTCGCTTTGACCGCGAGGTGAGCGGTGTCCTGAAGACCCCGCGCGAGGTGCTCGACTCTGACTACCCGATGTACTTCAAGCTCGAGTGCCTGGTTCTGCTCGATCCGGACGACTACAGCGCAGCCGATCTCCGTGAGGCTCTGGTCGAGCTATACGAGAGTCCAGAGACGACATCTCAGAACAACATGGCGCTCTTGCGCCGAGCCATTTGCCTCTACGACCGCAGGGTAGTGCTCGACTCGCTCACACGAGAATCTCCGGACAGCGCGGCCTAGCGGCATCCTTGGCGAAGGACGCAGCTCCGGCGGAAGACACATGAAGCGCGCATACAAGGACGAGCAGGACATCGTCGACCACGCCGCCGACATCGACGACGCGGAGGTGTGCTTCTATCCCGAGGAGAGCCCTCTGGCTCATCGGTTCCTCTCGGCCCTCCGCGACGGAGGCTTCGAGAAGCGCGAGCGGCCGGACTTCGAGGACAACGGAGCGTCGCTCCTGCTGGAGGCCATGCAGGTCGACGACCACGCGGGCTCGGGCAAGAAGGACAAGACCCGGGCCCGAGAGGCCTCGCTGCTCCGAGAGATCGAAGCCGCGGGTCTCGACGTGCCACCCGACGTCAGAGTCCTAGCCCTGGCCGACAGCGGCCTCCCTGCAGGGCGGGACCACAACTACCGGGCGTACGTCCGGCACTTCACAGCCACTGTGGACCAGCATGCTCGGAACGCGGAGACCTACCGCGCAGAACGCCCGGGGCACGACCTGGGCTTCATCGTCTTCGACGAGTCCACCTCGTACTTCGAAGGCCTGGGCGCGTTCGGGCAGCCGGGCGAAGGCAGGCCGCACGTGTGGCTCAACGATTCCGTCTTCGTGGACGCTATCCTGCAATCCGGTGCGGACTGCTTCGTCTGGATGACGCCCTACAAGCGACTTGAAACCATCCAGACGGGCGTCGTGCCGCTCCCGGCGATGACGATCATCGACGTCGCGCTGCTGCGCCAGGCAGACCATGTCGTCTACGACGCGGGCCGCATGGTCTCCTCAGAAGAGTGAAGGCCCTTGGGCAGGTGTTCTAAGCGTGCTCTACAAAGCGGATCACGTCGTGCACGTAGAAGACGCGGCCGTGGGCGGTGTCGCATGAGCGCCCGGGGCCGATGCTCAGAACCGTGTCCCAGGGACCTGAGCACACCGAGCTTGCGCTGCTCGTGGCCAGCCTCGTGTGGCTCACGCTCGCGGCGCTGCGGGCATTCGGCCTGCCAGGAGCAGTCGCGCGCGAGGTCGCCACCGGGGTGCCCGTTCCCGGCGAAGCCGTGGGCGGTGCGCGATGATCGCGCTCGACCTGGCCTCCCCGACGCCTCCTTTCGAGCAGATCAGGTCCCCCAGCTGGCCGATCTCATCAGGAACGGCGCGCTGGAAGTCGGCGTTGACCAGTGTGCAGAGGCGTCAGATGCGCGTTTCTGTCGCGTCTGCACGGTATTCATCGCCCTCGCAGAGCGAGACCTCGATATTGCGCGTCAGGAGCGCACCGAGCAGTGCTGCCCTCGCGGTTCGAACGCGGGCGAGTTCTGCGGATGAAGCTTCGAGTTGAGCACGGACGGCACCAAGTCTCTTGACAACGTTTAGGCGGTCCTCGTCACTGGGCGGCATCGCAACGGTTGTCGAGAACAGCTCCTTGCGGTTCACCTTGGGCATCTTCAGTCGCGTGGACAATGCAGTCGTCTGAGCCGTGAATCCGTCCTCTAGCAGGGCCTCGCGTAGGAGCTCAGGCGGGGTACCGTTGAGGGGCGAGAGCGGGTAGGCATCGGCACTGCACAGCGCGACGTAGCCCGGGAACGCGGCCTTTCGAAGCGCCGGGCGAATCTTCGCGTACACGACGTCGTCCTCGCCTACGAGGTACTTGCCACTGATCATGGCGTCTTCGCGAGCAGTGCGCGCACCGACGATGCGACCCGTGCCCTTCTCGATGGAATCGACGCCAATGTGAATGAGGTCGGCGTAGTCTTCGTCCCGGGGATCGACCAGCTTAGACTTGATCTCGCAGACAGAAGCCAGTGGAACCCGCGGAGACTCCGAAAGCATGGACTGACGCATCGCCGCAAGCAGCACAACGAGGGCGGACTCTTCGGCCTCTAACGTGTTGATGTACTCATCCACCGCGGTCATGACCTCGACGATGCGACGTTGGACGGGCACTGGCGGGCGCGAGACCCGCATCCTCATGAAGTCTTCCTCTTTGAGCCGGTTCCGACTCACGGCGGTCGCCCCAGTGGACAGCGCGAACGCTTCCTCTCCGAACATCGGAGAGGAGCAATAGAGCGCGAGGTACTCCGGTGTCGCCAACTCTGAATCGACGACGAACTGGGGGAACTCGTTGGACACGACGACCCCGTCGAAGTCACTACCGACCGCGGCGAATGACTGCTTCCACGCGAAGAGGCGATTGTAGACGAGGGTCCCAGGTTTCAGCGCGTAGCACTTGCCCTTGACTTCGACACCTTTGCGTTCCTCGCGGACGAAAAGCCCAGCCCCATACCAGCGAACGCCGGCGAAGCGCACGACATCATCCGGGCCGGGAACGACCTGTTCGGGTTCGTGCTGCGCGAGGAGACTGCTGAGAGAGACGAGCGGCCAATCAGACATCAAATCCGCCGATGCCTGCCTCGCCGAGCGCCTGCGTCATGCGCTCCAGCGCCTCGTCCCGCAGCGCACGGGCCTCTTGCCAGTCGGCGACAGCCGTGTTGAGGTCATGCGTCTGGGCCTGGGGCCAGGGGTTACGGCGAACGCCACGAGGATCAAGGTTTCCTGCAGCGTCGAAGATCGGGGTGCGCCAGGACCGGGCTTCGCGGCTCTCGACACCGTCGCGGATTGCCGTCTTCGCCCGCCGTGAGATCTCGCCCCATCGCCCAGTGTCTTTCCTGCCACGGCCGGCCCGGACCTCGTGACCGTCGTCCTCCATGTCGATGAAAGTGACCATGGCGTCCGGCTCGTGACCGTTGCTCGTCTTGGTGAAGCCGAAGATCGAAGTCCTCACCGCGCGCCCCTGCTCGAAGAAGAGCTGCTGGGGCATGTCAATCACGAAGTCCAGCTGCGCCCGCTCCAGGATCGCATTTGCGGTCTTCGTGTCTTTCGAGAGTGTGTTCACCGGCATGATGATGACGAGCTGGCCACCCTCTTCGAGGTACTCGATCGCCGACATCGTGAAATTGACCGGGTTGTCGTTCTCGTACGGCGGATTAATGACGCACTTGGTCGGTTTCAGGCCCTTGATGTAGTCGCGAAAGTTCTTGTCGGCAGTGACGACGGTGAAGCTCTTCCCTCTGGTCACGAGCGAGTCACGGTAGATCAGGTTCGAACGGCCGTCGCCGTGAAGGAACATGTTCGAGCAGGCCAGTGCGAACAGCACAGCATCGATCTCGATGCCGATGAGCTGATGCTCACGGATGTGCTCGATACGCTCTTCGTCTCCATGGGCCTTGTCTACGAGCTGCTCCATCGCGTCCATCAGAAAGCCGCCCGAACCCATGCAGGTGTCGAGCACGACGTCATCGCGACCGAGGCGCGCCAGATCGACCATGAACGTCTTGATGTGATCGGGCGTCAGGATGATGTTCTTGTTGTCCATCTTCCCGGCACGGGAAAGGAAGATCTTGTACGCGCGGCCCAGGATGTCGCGCTTCGTGGTGCGCTTCGACGGCTGGTGCACACGTTCGTCGATGTCGCCGATGATCGCCTTGTACTCATCCAGCGGGATGTCGACGTTCGTGATGAAGTTGAAACGGCTCTTCCAATCAATATCCTTCGACTTGGCGTTGATCTTCTTGTCGAGCTGACGGTTGACGGCGTCGACGATCTGATCGTTGAGGTAGCGCGCTTCGACGAAACGCGGGTCCTCCGGCTCGCTGATCGACGTGTAGACGTTGCGGAACGGCTGGTCATCGAGAGCGATCATCAGCGCCGAAAAGAACAACGACCGCTCGGTGTCGCGCACGCGGGAGTCCTTATGGAAACGCTCGTTGAGCTGCACGAGGAACCGGCGCAACTCGGCATCCGAAAGCGGGTCACCATGGGCCGCAGCCTCGTAGTGCTTCGTCAGGGCGTCGATGCTCACGAGGCTTCGCGGGTCGTCGAGCTCCTCGATCTCCTCCGTGCCGCCCTTCCGGAAGAAGTAGCTGACGTGGAGCGACTCGAGCGTCTGACCAGACACGGCGATACCGATGATGTCGACGTGTGGCACCGCGTTGGTCATCATGTAGCCGCGGATGTCGGCCTCGGCTGCGAGGTGGTCGGTCTTCGGCCCCAGGTCACCAGACTTGGCCTCGACCACGATCAACCAGGACCCCATGTCCTTAAAGAAGTCGGGGAAGCCGTCGACGGTCGATCCATCACGCTTCGACTGGAAGCCGAACTTCTTCGGAATGTCACGCTTCTCGATGAAGGTCGACGGTCCGTAAAACTCCCGGAACAGGTTCTCCGTCGTGCTCTCGGCCATCCCATGCACCTCCCGTTAACGCGCGCAACTGCAGCCGCCGGGGCGCTACATCGTTGGTCCCCTTGCAGAACAGTGGCCCGGCATGCGCCGAGCACGTCGTCCAGTCTATGGGCCGTGGTCGGTGTGCGATTGGGAGGCCACAACCGGGAGTGTCCCAGATCAGCACCTCGTTGGCGAGGGGGCAGTTTAGTCGGGTCAGGCGTCCACCGCCTCACCAATTAGGAGCGGCTGCGAGGTCCGAGGACGTTAGGCTGGTCGTTCCGATCCGAACCCTGGCGAGGTAGCGCGCGGAAGCTGGGGACACTCATGAGCGGCGTCTTCGCCGCTGTCGCGGGAGTGGTGGGCATCGTCTGCTCGCCATGACGGCCTCATCGGGCACGACCGACAGCTGAAGCCGACCACGAGCTATGACGCGTCCGAGGTCGACCTCCGCCGTGTTCTCGATCTTGATGATGCCCGGCGCAATTGCGCGCCGGATCCGGTGAGCTGTTTCAACTCGAATCACTCGGTTCAATTGAGTTGTGCGCAAGGCTTCTTCGTTGTCGAACGGCGACACCTGAGCGCGGCGCGCCAGGCAAGCTATGAATTGACTATGCCTGCTAATAATTAGATCGCAGCCCGGCATTGGAAGTACAGCCGACTCGCTCGGCCGCAGAGCACTTCTCGATAGGCTCATTGCCAGGCGACCGGACGCCTCGCGGTGGTGGAGGATGAACAGCAATGGCAGTTGAAATGGGCCTATGGCGCGCAGACGGCGGCCGACTCAGCCGCATCGTCCCGACCTCGATCGGCCTCGAGTCCCACCTCGAGACGTACATCGAGTCCGACCCGTCGATGCTCGGCGAGACGCTCCTGATCATCGGCCGCCAGGTCCCCACAGCTTTCGGCGGGTTCATCGACCTGCTCGCGCTCGACGAGACCGCCGCGGTACACGTCATCGAGCTCAAGCGCGACAAGACTCCACGCGACGTCACGGCCCAAGCCCTGGACTACGGCTCCTGGGTCGCGGGGCTCGGCCGCACGCAGATCCAAGCCATCTTTGAGGCGTACAAGCCCGGCGTCGCGCTCGAGGAAGCCTTCGCGGAGTGCTTCAACGAGACCCTCCCCGAGGAGGTCAACAGCACGCAGACGTTCACCATCGTCGCCGCGAGCGTCGACGCGGCCACCGAGCGCATCGTGCGGTTCCTCAACGAGAGCTTCGCGGTGCCGATCAACGTCGTCTTCTTCCGCCACTTCGAAGACAATGGTGCGAAATACCTCGCCCGCACCTGGCTGGTCGAGAACGAGGGTCAGCAGGCTCCCGGCGCTGCGACCGCCCGCCAGACGAAGACCCGCGAGGCATGGAACGGCAGCGACTGGTACGTCGCGTTCGGGGAGGACAGCGGCACCCGACAATGGGCGGACGGGCGGAAGTACGGCTTCGTGTCGGGCGGCGGCGGGGCATGGTTCTCCCGGACCCTGAAGAACCTGCCGATCGGCGCGCGCGTCTTCGTGCATATCCCCAAAGCTGGCTACGTCGGCGTCGGGACTGTGATCAGCGAGGCCCGCCGCTTCGACGAGGCGTTCGTCGACGTCGACGGCGTCGAGACCCCGCTGCAGAGCCTCCCGCTTGTCGGCACCTACCGCCACGAGGGCGACGATGAAGACGACAGCGCGGAGTGGGTCGTGCCCGTCGAGTGGACCAAGACTGTGCCGCGCGAGCAGGCAGTCTGGAAGAACGGGATGTTCGCGAATCAGAACACCGCGGCGAAGCTGCGCCAGAAGTTCACCATCGAGCAGGTGACCGACGAGTTCGGCCTCGACGACTGACCATCACCGGGCTTCGGAAGGCGGAGACGCCGCCGGCGTCATCCGCCAGCTGAACTCGCGGCTCTCGACGTCGTACTTCAGCACGTTCAGCCGCCCAGTCTCCTCGACGGCGGCATCGATGTAGTAGTGCGACGCTCCATCATGGAAGACCTCGTGCGAGCCGTCGGCGTGCAGCTCCGAGGTCCGGACGTGGCCAGCGACGATCGTCTTCACGAACGGCCCAGTGCTCGCCGGGTACTTCTCGGTGAGCACGTGCTCCGGGGTCGCGACGCGCCAGAGCTGGCCGGCCTCCTCGTCAACGCCGGCATGCACGTAGATCGCGTGATCCTCCTCATGCAGCAGCGGCAGGCCGCGCAGCCAGAAGATCAGCGCGCCGTGACGGGCCAGGAGCTCGCGCCTGATCATCGCGTTGATCTGAGCGCTAGTCGCGCTCGTGGGGATCGTATCGACGAACTGCTCCGTCACGAACGAGTGCACCGTGACGAAGCCGATGTCCGAGTGCAGCCAGTCGTAGTCCTCAGTCCTCCGCGTCGAGCCAGTCCAGCATCCAGCAGTCGTGATTGCCCAGCAGCGCGACGACCCGCTCACTGTGCTCCTGCTGCAGGGAACAGACTCGCTCGAGCACTTGCCGCGAGCTAGGCCCTCGGTCGACGTAGTCGCCGAGCAACACGAGCTGGGCTCCGGGGTCGCCGTCCAGGTCGACGACCTCGAGCGCTCGCTCCAGCGCGTCGAGGTGCCCAAGGATGTCGCAGACCGCGTACACGCTACTGGCGATGGTTGAATCCTCTAAGTGTGGGTCGAGTGCAGGATCTCATTTTCCTCGCAGAAGCTGAGGCCTGGATCAGACCATCGCCACATCAGCAGTTGAACCTGGGAACAAAGCGTTCTTGAGACACTCGCGAGACCAGCAAGCGCAGGGTGGCAATAAGCGTCAGTAAGCGTCTTCTGTAGCGAAGCAGCGTCAGGTGGGATCCACGAAAGGAGCGCAGAATCCCGGGCGTGTTCGGCCTTTCGTGGCGAGGTCTGCGGGCACACTAGCGGGCACAGAGGTTCAATTCGGCCAGATTTGGGCAACGAAAAACCCCGGAAAATCGTTGATTTTCCGGGGTTTTTGACTACTTCATGGTCGGGCTGACAGGATTTGAACCTGCGACCCCTTGACCCCCAGTCAAGTGCGCTACCAAGCTGCGCCACAGCCCGTTGTTTCTCGAACTCGACCCGCCAGAGCGAGCCTCGCACCGAGGCAACCCCTCCATCTTAGCCACAACTTCGACGCACCGCGAACCGGGGGATCCCGCGCGTGCCGCGTCGGAGCGGAAGCGCCGTCGCGGGCGCATCGAACGGACCCAAATTGACCATAGCTGGGCAGGGAAAGGTCAATTTGGGTCCGGTCGATCAACGCGAGGCGGGCCGGGTTTCGATACTTCGACTCGTCGCTGCGCTCCTCGCTCAGCACGCCGCCCGCAGGCTCGCTCAGCACGCCGCCCGCAGGCTCGCTCAGCACGCCGCCCGCAGGCTCGCTCACCCGGCGAGAAGCAAGGGCGGCCTACCGCCCGATACTCGACATGTCCGCGTACCGGTCCCCCACCGCGGGCGGCACCGCGTCCAAGAACGCGAGCTGCTCGGCCGACAGCGCAAGCGCATCGGCACCCACGTTCTCCTCCAACCGCGAGACGCGCTTGGTGCCGGGAATCGGCGCGATGTCGTCGCCCTGCGCGACGACCCACGCCAGCGCGACCTGCGCGGGCGTCGCTCCGAGTTCCGAAGCAACCGCCTCGACCGCCTCGACAATCCGCAGGTTCGCGTCGAGGTTCTCCCCCGTGAACCGCGGGTTGCTGCGACGGAAATCATCGGAACCCAGCGCAGACGCAGAACGGATCGCCCCGGTGAGGAATCCACGCCCGAGCGGCGAGTACGGCACGAGCCCGATCCCGAGCTCCCGCAGCACCGCGAGCTGCTGCCGCGCCGGCTCCTGCGTCCACAGCGAGAACTCCGTCTGCAGCGCGGTCACCGGGTGCACGGCGTGCGCCCGCCGAATGGTCTCCTCCGCGGCCTCCGACAAGCCGTAGTGCAGGATCTTCCCCTCCGCCACGAGCTCCGCGAGCGCGCCGACGGTCTCCTCGATCGGCGTCTCGGGATCCATCCGGTGCTGGTAGTACAGATCGATGCGGTCCGTGCCGAGCCGCTGCAGCGACCCCTCGACGGATCGCCGCACGTTCTCGGGGGTCCCGTCGACGGCGCGGCCGCCCTCGGCGCTCCGCTTCACGCCGAACTTCGTCGCGAGCACCACGTCATCGCGGCGGCCGGCGAGCGCCCGCCCGACGAGCTCCTCATTATTGTTCTCGCCCCATACGTACAGCTCGGCCGTATCGAACAGGGTGACGCCCAGGTCGATGGCGCGGTGGATCGTGCGGATCGATTCGGCGTCGTCGGTGCCCGCACCGCCGTAGAACGCCGACATTCCCATGCAGCCGAGGCCGATCCGGCCGACCGAGAGAGTTCCGAGTGTTGCGTGTTTCATGCGTCGAGCCTTTCGGAATAGAGGGTGATCTTGAGGTCGATGGCGCCGAGCGCGTCGTCCAGCTCGGCGAGGCGCGCCAGCACGGTCTCCCGGTGCTCGCGCAGCAGCTCCAGCCGCTCGGCGCTCGTGCGCTCGCCCGCGCGGGCCAGCTCCACATAGCGGCGCACCGTCGCGATGGGCATGGCCGTGGATCGCAGCTTGCGCAGGAACCCGAGCCACGCGATATCGGCGTCGGTGTACCGCCGATCCGACGACACCCGATCGACGGGCGCGAGCATGAGCCCCTCGCGCTCGTAGTAGCGGAGCGTGTGGGCCGTCAGCCCGAGTTCGTGCGCCGCCTCCGAGATGGACCGGGTCTCGATCGTCTGCTGCATGGGGCCAACGCTACGACTTCGAGCGCACTCGAAGTCAAGCGCGGATCGCGCGAATTCTCAGCGAACCCGGATCACCCCGCGGCGAGCACCGCGAGCACGTTGCCGGCGGGATCGCGGAACCAGGCGATATCGGGGCCGCGACCGGGGGCGCCGTGCGCGATCCCCTTCGCGTCGGTACCGAAGTCGGGATCCGTGTAGATCTTCGTCACGACGCCCTTCGCGTTGAGCTCGTCGACCGCGGCCTCGACGTCGTCGACGGGGAAGTTGAGGATCGTGAAGCTCGCGGGCGTGTGATTCGGCTTGCCGTAGACGAGGATCGACCCGCCCTGCGGCAGGCGGATGTCGAGGAACCCCATCGCGTTGGGCGCGACCTCGAGCCCCAGGGTGTCCCCGTAGAAGGATCGGGCCGCATCGATGTCGTCGACGCTGAACCCGCTGAACGCGTTCGCAGTGGTGAAAGCAGCCATGCGCCCAGCATGCGCGCGTCGCACGCGGGTGTCCAGGATCGGTTTCGGCTTTCGGCCCGTTGCTGCGCTCCTCGCTCGACCGGCGGGACGGGGTTCAGCGCGGGACTACGACCGTGCCGGCACGCCGCCGCGCCGCTCCCCTAAGCTGAGCCCACACCCGCCACCGAGCGCGGCCGCGCGCCACCGAGCGCGGCCGCCCGCTACCGAGCGCCGCCGCGCGCCGCGCCACCCCGCGAGGAGAACGAAGATGTCGCACATTCCCGGACGCCTGCGCTTCGAGCACGACGCGGTGGCGAGCTTCGCCGATCATCGCGCCGACGGGCGCGCGGCGCGATCCCGCACCCCGCGCTCGGCGCACGCCGAGTTCGACGCGGATCCCGGGCGCGATCCGCTGGGGATCATCGAGCGGCAGAACGCGGATCGCCTGCCCGACCTGGTGCCCCTGCGCATGAGCCGCATGGCCGAGAGCCCGTTCGCGTTCTACCGCGGGACGGCGGCGATCCAAGCCGCCGACCTCGCGGACTCCCCCGACAGCGGCCGCCTGGTGGTGGCGTGCGGCGACGCGCACCTCAGCAACTTCGGCATCTTCGCGGCGCCCGATCGCAGCCTCGTGTTCGATCTGAACGACTTCGACGAGGCCGCGATCGCGCCGTGGGAGTGGGACGTGAAGCGGCTGGTGACGAGCGTGTCGATCGCGGCCGCCGACAACGGTTTCGGCGCGGCCGACGCCGAGGAGGCGACGCTCGCGGCAGCCGCCTCGTACCGGATCACGATGCGCGCGCTCGCGAAGCGCACGGCGCTCGAGCGCTACTACCAGCGGAGCCTCGCGACGGAGCTGCCGGGCATGAGCGCGAGCTCGGTGAAGGCGCTGAACCGCACGCTCAAGCGGGCGGCGAAGCGCACCTCGTCGCGGGTCGCGGCGAAGATCATGGAGGCGGCACCCGACGGCACCCAGCAGATCCGGGAGCAGCCGCCGACGCTGGTGCACGTCGATCCCGCGCAGGAGGACCGCTTCAGCGAGCTCGTCTCGGCGTACCGGCGCTCGGCCGCGCCCGACATCGCGCTGCTGCTCGCGCAGTACACCCCGACGGACGTCGCCCGCCGCGTCGTCGGCGTGGGCAGCGTCGGCACGCGCTGCTCCATCGCGGTGCTCACCGGGCCGCACGGCGAACCCCTGATCCTGCAGATGAAGGAGGCCGGCCGCTCCGTGCTCGACGAGTACGGCCGGCTGGATCGGCGGCCGGGCCGCGGGATCACGGCACTCGATGCGCCGGCCGACGGCGGCGAGCGCGTGGTCACGTTCCAGCAGGTGCTGCAGTCGAGCTCCGACGCGTTCCTGGGGCATCTGCAGTTCGACGGTCGCGGTTTCTACGTGCGGCAGTTCCGCGATTTCAACGCGTCGATCGAGGTGTCGGAGCTGGATCCGCCGGCGTTCCTCGATTACGTGCGCGCGTGCGGGCACCAGCTGGCGCGGGCGCACGCGCAGAGCCCGGGGGCCGGGTTCATCGCGGGGTATCTCGGGTCGAACGACGTGTTCGATCGTGCGATGGCGTCCTGGGCGCAGGAGTACGCGGCGCAGTCGCTGGCGGACTACCGAGCGTTCGTTGCGGCGATTGACGCCGGACGTTTCCAAACGGCCCCGCCGCAATAGGCTGGTCGCATGAGCGACACCAGGGATCCCGGGGACGCCTGGGTCACGGCGGCGGACGGCAACAGCTATTGGGGCCGGTTCGGCGCGGCGGGTCTGCTGCTGCACGATCCGGGGCGCGGGGTGCTGCTGCAGCACCGCGCCGACTGGAGCCATCACGGCGGCACCTGGGGCATTCCCGGCGGGGCGCGGCACGAGCACGAGGACGCGGTTGCGGCCGCGGTGCGCGAGTCGAACGAGGAGGCCGGCGTGCCGCTCGACGGGGTGCTCCCCCGCTACCGGCACGTGCTGGATCGCGGCGGCTGGACCTACGCGACGATCGTCGCCGATGCCGCGCGCCCGTTCGAGCCGGTGATCGCCGACGCCGAGAGCCACGCGCTCGAGTGGGTGCCGCTCGACCGCGTCGAGGAGTATTCGCTGCACCCGGGGTTCGCCGCGAGCTGGCCGCTGCTGCGCCCGCTGCTGACCGCGCCGCCCGCGATCGTGGTCGATGCGGCGAACGTGATCGGCTCGGTGCCCGACGGCTGGTGGAAGGATCGCCGCGCCGCCGCTGTACGCCTGCGGGATCGCATCCTGGCGCTCGGCGGGGCGCCGGTCGCGCCGGGGCTCGTCGGGCTGTCGGACGCGGCGCTGCCCGGCATCGACGCTGCCTACCCCGAGTGGGTCGTCGTGACCGAGGGCGTGGCCCGCGACGTCGAGTCGGCGGGCGACGTGCGGGTCGTGGGGGCGCCCGAGCTGGGCGACGACACGATCGTGGCCGAGGCCCGCGCCCTCGTGGAGCGCGGTCTGCGGGTGTCGGTCGTGACCGCCGACGAGGAGCTGCGCACCCGCGTCGAGGCGGTCGGCGTCGCGGCGACCCGCGGCCCGAAGAAGCTGCTCAAGCGGCTCCCGATCTAGGCGCGCTCGATGCCGCGCCCCGCCGCGCGCACCACTCCCGCGGCGATGAGCCCCTGCCCGAGGCAGTAGGTCAGCATGACCATGCCGCTGGTCCAGTCCGGCATGGCGTCGGGCAGGAACAGGCGGAACGCGAGGATCGAGTCCGACACGAGGAACCAGACGCCGCCCCAGGCGACGACCGGGCCGCAGCGCGACGCGAGCGTCGCGGTGCCGCCGAGCACGAGGCCGTACAGCGCGACCGGGATCAGGAGCGCGCCCGTGTGCGGGCCGAGGATCGCGATGAGCACGATCCACCAGAGCGCGGAGGCCGCGGCCCAGAGCGGCACGCGCGGTCGCGCCGCGATCCCCGCCCCGCGCCAGAACACCCACATGTAGGCGAGGTGCGCGATCCCGAAGCACGCGAGCATCATCGGCAGCTCGGGCAGCGTCGGGAAGAAGGTGCCCGCGCCGTCGCCGAGCCAGGAGGCGAGGATCCCGATGACGAGCACGGCGACGACGCCGCGCGGGAACGGGCGGATCCTTGCGGCGGCGCCGAGCACGGCGAGCACGAGCGCGGGCATCAGGATCAGCTTGGTGGGCTCCGCGAGCGGGTGCTCGGCGAAGCGGAGGATCACGTGCACCGCCGAGACGATCGCGTAGGGCGCGAACCAGGCGAGCAGCGCGGTCGGCGATCCCGCGGGGCGCACGGACCGTGCGGATCCGGCTGCGCTCCGGTGAGCCGCCGGGGACGCGTCGGAGAACGCTGCGGAGGACGTCGGTGTCATGCCCGAAGCCTACCGGCGGCGATGCACAGGAACTGCTCGGGCAGGGGCGCCGCGCGTTCCTGTACGCTTGTACACGTTCAATTGATGTACAAACGTACAGAAAGGGGTCGGTCGTGACCGAGCAGCCCGTCATCGACGCGCCCGCACCGGGCCGCCGCGACCCCGAGGGCCGCAAGCGCGCGATCATCGCCGCGGCCGCCGAGCTCATCATCGAGGGCGGCACCGCCTCCCTCACCCACCGCCGCGTCGCCGCGCGCGCGGGCGTCTCGCTCGGATCCACCACCCAGTACTTCGCCTCGCTCGACGAGCTCCGCGAGTCGGCGCTCGAACAGCTCGTCGCCGAGACCGACGCGGCGCTCGACCTGCTCGCCGAGATCACCTCGGCCGACGACTTCACCGTCGCCGACCTCGCCCCCTTCGTGCGCTCCTGGCTCGTCGACCCGCGCCAGGTGCAGGCCGACCTGATCCTCGTGAGCGCCGGCGCATCGGATCCGACCCGGCGCGCCCTCGCCCGCCGCTGGTTCGACCGCGCGGTCGCGATCCTCTCGGAACGCCTCCCGCCCGACCGAGCCCGCGCCGTCGCGATCTACGTCGACGGCGCCATGATCCACGCGGGGCTCCACGACGAGCCGCTCGATCTCGACGTCATCGTCGGCGATCTCGAAGCACTCGCCCACCCCGCACGCCCCCGCTCCACGGAGCCCGCCCCGCAGCACCAGAACGGACCCCGCTCGTGACCGACGCAGCAGCATCGACCACTCAGTCCCACGCCACCGCACCGCAGCCCTACTCGAAGGCCCGACGCTGGGGCACGCTCGCCGTGCTCACGGCCAGCCTGCTCGTGATCACGATGGACATGACGATCCTCAACATCGCGATCCCCGACCTCACCGAGCAGCTGCGCCCGAGCGCCGACCAGGTGCTCTGGATCGTCGACGTCTACTCGCTCGTGCTCGCGGGCCTGCTCGTCACCTGCACCGCGCTCGCCGACCGCTGGGGCCGCAAGCGCATGCTCCTCATCGGCTACACGATCTTCGGCGGCACCTCGCTGCTCGTGCTCTGGGCGACGAACGCCGAGGCCGTCATCGCGCTCCGCGCGTTCCTCGGGCTCGGCGGCGCGATGATCATGCCGACCACGCTGTCGCTCATCCGCGTCGTGTTCAAGGATCCGCGCGAACGCACCCTCGCGCTCGGCATCTGGGCCGCGGCGTCGAGTCTCGGCGCCGCCGTCGGCCCGCTCATCGGCGGCGCGCTGCTCGAGCAGTTCTCATGGCAATCGGCGTTCCTCATCAACGTGCCGCTCATGGTCGTCGCGCTCGTCGCGGGCATCTTCGTGCTGCCCGAGTCGAAGGTCGCGAACCCGGGCCGCATCGACCCGCTCGGCGTGATCCTCTCGCTCGCGGGCATGACCCTGTTCATCTGGTCGGTCAAGGAGTTCGGCGTCGGCGCATCCCTCGCGAACCCCACCGCCTGGGCCGCCCTGCTCGCCTCGCTCGCGCTGCTCAGCTGGTTCGCGGTGCGCTGCCTGCGCAGCGACGCGCCCCTGCTCGACCTGCGTCTGTTCCGCAGCCGACCGTTCTCGGCCGGCATCATCGGCGCGCTCGGATCGAGCTTCGCCATGGGATCCGCGCTGCTGCTTCTCGCGCAGTGGATGCAGCTCGTCGACGGCGCCACCCCCGTCGAGACGGGCCTGCGCCTCTTCCCCGCCGCGATCGGCGGCGCGATCTCGGCGCTGCTCGCCCCCGCGCTCGCCCGCTGGACCAGCCCGCGCGCGGTCCTCGCCGGCGGCATCGCCTCGGCCGGTGTCGGCATGATCCTCATCGGCGTGCAGCCCGGCACCCTCTCGACCCTCACCGTGCTCATCGCCATCACGCTCGTCGGCGTCGGCACGGGCGCGCTCGCCATCGGATCGGCCCTCATCATGTCGGGCAGCCCCGAGGAGAAGGCCGGCAGCGCCGCGGCGCTCGAAGAGACCGCGTACGAGCTCGGCAGCGTGCTCGGCGTCGCGATCCTCGGCAGCGTCGCAGCACTCTGGTACCGCGCGAACTTCGCGGGATTCGTCTGGCCGGGAACCCCCGACCCCGCGGCGGTCGCCGATGCGGAGTCGTCGCTCGGCGGCGCCATCGCGGTCGCGCAGAAGCTCGGCCTGCCCGAGCTCGCGCACGAGGCCGGGATCGCGTTCACGCATTCGATGCAGTGGACCGGGATCATCGGCGGCGGTGTGCTCGTCGCCGTCGCGGTCACGATCTTCTTCCTCACGCCGAGGGGCACGAGCGTCTCCGACGCGCAGCACTGAGGCTGACTTCTCCCTCTTCGGCTTTCGTCGAGTGGCGGCGAACTGGCGCTATTCTGGCCGATTCCAGCTGTTTGGCGCCACTCGACGAAATGCGCGGGCACCCGTGCTGCGGGCACCCGGCCTCGTCTCCTCTGCCCGATGCGGAGGCCACTTTGAATCACGCGTACGCGCTCGCACGCCTCGTCGAGTGGCGACAAACGGCTGCTATTCCGCAAGATTCCAGCGGTTTGGCGCCACTCGAAGAGGCACAAGAGGCGTGGACGCACGCACGCGCCAGGCAGGTCCGTCGGGATTGCGGGCTCTCAGGGTCGCCTCGGGGTTTCCCCCGATCCGAGCGGGTACCCGGGTACGATCCCGTCGATACCGCGGTCCGATGGCACGGGCTCGACGGATCCGTAGCGTGGAATCATCACGCACCGGACGACCATCGAGGCCGGAGCCACACCGAAGGGAACGCGTCATGAACGCCACCGCCAGCTCGAACGACCAGGCACAGACCGACACCGCCGTCGTGGCGGATCCCGCAGCCGCCACCGCGGTCATGCCCGACACCACCGGCACCCAGCCGACCGTGACGCTGCAGGGCGGGCAGTCCACCGCCCAGCAGCCGACGATCCCGCTGCCGCCGCTCGGACCCGACGCCGACCTGCCGCCGGCGGCCGCCGCGCACCCGATCCCGCAGGCGCCGTACCAGGGGGCTCCCCGCCCCGCGCCGAACCCCGATCAGACCCGCACATTCACGATCACGAGCTTCGTGCTCGGCATCGTCTCGGTGGTCGCCGGCTGGACCTTCATCGCGCCGATCGTCGGCCTCGTCTTCGGCATCATCGCCCTGCGCCGCCGCACCGCCGACCGCACCCTCGCGATCTGGGGCGTCGTGCTCAACTCGATCATGCTCGGCGCGACCGCCCTCGCCGCGCTCTTCGGGATCGCCGCGGTGACCTTCGGCGCCCTCGCGTCGATCCCCTACTGGGGCTGGTGAGCCGCGGCCGACCGCAGCAGCCTCAGTCGACGGCCCGCTCCCTCTCGGGGGCGGGCCGTTCCGCATCCCCGGCGCCCGGCTCACCCGCCTCGGGCGGTTTCGGCGGGTACACGAAGGTGACGAGCACGATCGAGATGATCATCAGCAGGAACCAGGCGACGATCTTCTGCGGCGACACGAGGTGCCAGCCGTCGGTCTGATTCGGGTAGAACCAGGCGCCGGCCCAGGTCCCGATGTTCTCGGCGAACCAGATGAAGAGCGCGACCCCGACGAACACCGGCAGGATCGGCACCCGCAGCGTCGTACGCCACACGCGGAAATGCATCACGGTCGGCAACCAGAGCACCACGACGGCTGCGAGCAGGATCCACCGGAAGTCGAACACGAAGTGGTGCCCGAAGAAGTTCAGGTAGATGAGCGCGGCGACGATCGCCGTCAGCCAGACCTTCGGATACCGCGCGAAGCGCAGATCGTGCAGGCGATACACGCGCACCATGTACGAACCGACCGCGGCGTACATGAACCCCGAGAACAGCGGCACCGCGCCGATGCGGAGCACGCCCTCGCCGTCGTAGCTCCAGGATCCGACGTCGGTCTTGAACAGCTCCATGGCCGTTCCGGTGATGTGGAACAGCACGATCACCCACAGCTCCCGGCCGCTCTCGAGCCGGAACGCGAGCATACCGATCTGGATCACGATCGCCGCGATGGTCAGGGCGTCGTTGCGGGCCAGCGCGGCGTCCTCGGGATACCAGAGGCGGGCGGCCACGATCACGGCGAGCAGCAGCGCACCGAATACGCACGCCCACGCCTGCTTGAGCAGGAACACCGCGCACTCGACGAGCACCGCTCGGGCCCCACGGCGGGGCGCGCCCCGCAGGATCCGGTGGGCGAGCCGATCGATCCCGCGCTCGAGGCGGGTGAACTCGCGGGTGCCGTCCGTCATCCCTCGAGGCTAGCGGCCCGTCCGCGCCGCGCGAAAACCGCGGCCGGCGAGGGGGTTCCGTCGGGCGCAGGTTTCAGCGGGCGGCGATCCAATCGTCGAGCGCCGCGCGGAACCCCGCCGGCCGCTCCACCCACGGGTAGTGCCCGCAGCCGTCGAGGGTCCGCAGCTCGGCGCCCAGGGCCGCCGCGTAGGCGCGCACCGTCTCGACCCCGCTCAGGATGTCCTCCGCCCCGGCGAGCACGAGGGCGGGCGGCCGTTCGGCACGCAGGATCCGCTCGACCGCGTCCTCGGGGGTCCCCCGGAACCAGGCGGTCGCGGCGGCGAGCGATATACCGCCGATCGTCGCGTGCCTGCGCTCCGCGTCACCCCAGGCGGCGTAGCCTGCGGGCGCCTCGGTCTCCCACGCGCGCTGGAACGCGGCCTCGTCGGCGGGTTCGACCTCCATCGAGGCAAGCGCCGCGTCGATCAGCGGATCGTCGCGGCGTGCGCCGACCTCGTCGCCGTCGTGCGGAGTGCCCGTGAGCCAGGCCGCGGCCGGCGTGATGAGCGCGAGGGATCGGGCCCGGCCCGGGAAACGCGCGGTGAGCGCGAGGGCCGCCCGGGTGCCCGCCGAGTGAGCGAGCAGGTCGAAGCGTTCGAGGCCGAGCCGATCGGCGACCGCGATCGCGTCGGCGGCGTCCGCCCACCACCCGCGTGAGAGGCCGCCCGTCGGCTCGGTGCCGCGCAAGTGCAGGACCGCGAGCGGACGCACCTCCGCGAGCCCGGCGAGGCCGTCGAGGTACTCGGGCCCGCGGCAGGGGCCGCCGGGGATCACGATCACCGGATCCGCCGGGGTGGCGGTGGCGGTGCTGGTGGCGGGCGCGTCGGCGCCGGTGCTGGCGTCGGCGCTCGTCGCATCGGCACCGATCAGCTCGAAGGCGACCCACGATCCGTCATCGGATTCCACGAACTCCATGCGCCCACCCTAGCGATCGTGCCGTGCGGGGCCCACGGACGGGCTGACGCCCCACCGACGAAAGAACGGCCTCTCGACGAGAGAACGGCAAGCCACGCGCGCAGAACCCGTCCCCTCGTCGATTGGGTGTGCTCTCGTCGAGCGCGTTGCTGCCGCGCTGCGAGGAAGCTCGAACCGGGACTAGCGGCCGGCGCGGGGCCGCTTCTCGCGGATGCGCATGTTCATGACGATGGGCGTGCCCTCGAAGCCGTAGCGCTCGCGCAGGCGGCGCTGGATGAAGCGGCGGTAGCCGGGATCCAGGAAGCCCGTGGTGAAGAGCACGAACGTCGGCGGGCGGTTCTGCACCTGCGTGCCGAACAGGATGCGGGGCTGCTTGCCGCCGCGCAGCGGGTGCGGGTGCTCCTGCACGAGCTCGGCGACGAAGGCGTTGAACTTCGCCGTCGGGATGCGGGTGTCCCACGAGTCGAGCGCGGTCTCGAGCGCCGGAACCAGCTTCTCGAGGTGGCGGCCGGTCCGAGCCGAGATGTTCACGCGCGGCGCCCAGGCGACGTGCGCGAGGTCCTGGTCGATCTCGCGCTCCAGGAAGCGGCGGCGTTCGTCGTCGAGCAGATCCCACTTGTTGAACGCGAGCACGAGCGCGCGGCCCGACTCGAGCACGAGGTCGATGATGCGCAGGTCCTGGTCGCTGATCTCCTGGGTCACGTCGAGCAGCACGACCGCGACCTCCGCCTTCTCGAGCGCGGCGGCGGTGCGCAGCGACGCGTAGAAGTCGGCGCCCTGCGAGAGGTGCACGCGGCGGCGGATGCCGGCGGTGTCGACGAAGGTCCACACGCGGCCGGCGATCTCGACCTGCTCGTCGACCGGGTCGCGAGTGGTGCCCGCGAGGTCGTTCACGACCACGCGCTCCTCGCCGGCGGCCTTGTTGAGCAGGCTCGACTTGCCGACATTCGGACGGCCGAGGATCGCGACGCGGCGGGGGCCGCCGAGCTTCGGGCGGGCGACCGCCGACTCCTCGGGCAGCGCCTTCATGACGTCGTCGAGCAGGTCGGCGACGCCGCGGCCGTGCAGCGCCGAGACGGGGCGGGGCTCGCCGAGGCCGAGCGACCACAGCTGCGCGGCCTGCGGCTCCTGCACGGCGTCGTCGACCTTGTTGGCGATGAGGAAGACGGGCTTCTTGGTGCGGCGCAGCAGCTGCACGACGCGCTCGTCGGTCGCGGTCGGGCCGACGCGCGAGTCGACGACGAACATGACGACGTCGCAGAGCTCAATGGCGACCTCGGCCTGCGCGGCCACCGACGCGTCGATGCCCTTCGCGTCGGGCTCCCAGCCGCCGGTGTCGACGAGGGTGAATCGGGTGCCGGCCCACTCGGCCGGGTAGCTCACGCGGTCGCGGGTGACGCCGGGCACGTCTTCGACCACGGCCTCGCGGCGGCCGAGGATCCGGTTCACGAGCGCCGACTTGCCGACGTTCGGGCGTCCGACGATCGCGACGACCGGCAGCGCCTCCGCCTCGGGCTGCGTGAAGCCGAGGAACTCGCCGTCGGCGCCGAGGATCTCGAGGTCCTCGGCCTCGAGCTCGAAGTCGTCGAGGCCGGAGCGCATGGAGCGCAGGCGCTCCTCGTCGGTGACGTCGGCGCCGCCCTCGATCACTTCGCTCGGGTCGATGGCGGAGAGGTCGAAGACCTCGGTCTCGCCCTCGTCGTGCAGTTCGTTCGACTCGGTCATGCGGTTTCCTCCTCGGGGCGGGCGCTGGCCTGGTGGGCCTGCGCGCCTCGGATGATGTCGGTGACGGCGGCGACGGACTGCTCGAAGTCGAGCTCGCTCGTGTCCACCAGGGTGACCCCGGGTGCGGGGTTCAGGAAGTCGACCACCAGCGCGTCCTTCGCGTCGCGGGCGATCAGGTCTTGGAGCACCTGTTCGGGGCTCAGACCGGGGAGTTCTGCGGCACGGCGCTGGGCGCGCACCTCGGGGCGGGCGGTCAGCAGGATCCGCACCGGCGCGTCGGGAGCGACGACCGTCGTGATGTCGCGACCCTCGATGACCACGCCGGGCAGGCCCGACTCGGCGACGATCGTGCGGAACATGGCGTTCAGCCGTTCACGGACCGCCGGGTGCTTGGAGACGCGGCTGACCTGGCCGCTGACGGAGTGCTCGCGGATCTCGGCGGTGACGTCGATCTCGTCGGACGGCAGGCCGTCGAACGCGGGCACGCGCACGACGACGCGCTGCGCGCCGCGCAGCGTGATCTCGTAGCGCCAGAGGTCGAGCAGGTTCTCGACCGCCGCGGCGTCGTCGAGATCGATGCCGGTGCGGAGCGCGGCCCAGGCGAGCGCCCGGTACGCGGCGCCCGTGTCGAGGATGCCGAAGCCGAGGCGCTCGGCCGCGGTGCGCGCGACGCTCGACTTACCGCTGCCCGCGGGACCGTCGATCGCGGCGAGCAGGGACGAGGTGTGCGCGGGGACGGCTTCGGGTGCGCCGAGCGCGGGGTCGACCCGTTCGGTCATAGCGTCCTCCATCCGCGGCTCTGCAGATCGGCGACGGCCCGTTCGGCCACCTCGGGCAGCACCGCGATCTCCGCGAATCCGATCTGCGCACCCGGCGAGTGCTCCAGGCGCAGATCTTCCATATTAATGCCCAGCTCGCCGAGCTCGGTGAGCAGGCTCGCGAGCTGCCCGGCGCGGTCGTCGATCAGTACCGTGATCGAGGCGAATCGGGCGGCGCTGCCGTGCTTGCCGGGGATCCGGGCGACGCCGTTCGTGCCGCTCGCCAGCAGGTCGGCGATGCTCCGCTTCGAGCCGGGCGCATCGGCGGCGCGCAGGGCGTCGGTGAACGTCGCGACGTCGCGCTGGAACGCGTCGAGCAGTTCGATGACCGGCTCGCGGTTGGCGCCGAGGATCTGCACCCACAGTTCGGGATCGCTCGCCGCGATGCGCGTCGTATCGCGCAGTCCGCCGCCCGCGAGCTCGATCGCGTGCTCGTCCGCGGGCACGAGGCGGGCCGCGAGCAGGCTCGACACGACCTGCGGCAGGTGCGAGACGAGACCGACCGCGCGGTCGTGCGCCTCGGGCGTCATCTCGAGCAGCACCGCGCCCAGGTCGAGCGCGACGGCCTCCACGAGCGCGAGGGTCTCGGCGGAGGTGTCGGCGTCGCGGCACACCACCCAGGGGCGTGCGACGAACAGGTCGGCGCGGGCCATGATCGCGCCTCCGCGCTCGCGTCCCGCCATGGGGTGCGATCCGACGTAGTTGTCGAGGTTCAGGCCGCGGCGCTGCAGTTCGTGGAGCGGGGCGAGCTTGACGCTCGCCACATCGGTGACGACGGCGTTCGGGAACCGGCGGATCGCGCCCTCGACGGCGTCGGCGACCACGTCGGGCGGCGTCGCGACCACCACGAGCGCGGGATCGGGTTCGCCTTCGGCGCGGGCCCGACCGGCCCCGTAGTCGGCGGCGAGCGCCGCGGTGGTCGGCGAGACGTCCTCGAGGGTGACGTCGACGCCGCGGGCCCGCAGCCCGAGGCCGACGCTCGCTCCGAGCAGGCCCGCGCCGATCACGTGCACCTGCCCCGTGACCCTGCTGGCCAAGCCGTTCGCCTGTTCCGTCATCTTCCGCCCTCGCGCTCGAAACTCATCGCCCGGTCCATTCTCCCAGGTCGAGCCCCGGTTCCGCAGCGCACGCGGATCATCCTTCTGCGAGCAGTCCGGTGACGCGGTAGGGGATCACGGTGCGCAGGAACAGGCTGGTCGAGGTGCGGCGGATTCCGGGACAGAGCCGGATCTCCTCGCTGACCCGGTAGAGGTCGTCGGGGTCGCGGGCGACGACGCGCAGCAGCAGATCGGTGTCGCCCGCGGGAGCGAAGCATTCGAGGACCTCGGGGATATCGGCGAGCGCCGCGATCGCCTCGGCGATGCTGTGCTGGTCGAGCTCGACCTGCACGCTCGCCGCGACGGGGCGGCCGAGCGCCTGCGGGGTGATGCGGGTGCTCGCGAGCCGGAGTGCGCCCGCCGCGTCGAGCTTGTCGAGGCGGGCCTGCACCGTGCCGCGGGCGAGCCCGAGGCGCTGGGCGATCATCGCCACCGGCATGCGCGCGTCGGAGTCCAGCTCGCGCAGGATCCTGCGGTCGGTCAGATCGAGGTCGCTCATTCTGCTCACCTTCTGCCCAGTTTGAGAGTTCTGGATCAAGCATATCGCTCAATTCAAGAAACTTCGCTTGCGCGATTCGCTCGGACTCCCTTGAATATGAGCGGGGCACGGTCAGTGCACCCGACACCACGAGATCCGGGAGCGCAGCACCCCGCGCGAACCGGATCACGGACAGCCCCACAAGGGCACGCCCGAACAGGAGACCCGCCTTGAGCGCACCCCAGGCTCTCGCCGCCCCGCACCTCGCCGTCGCCGCCCCGGCCGCGGTGAGACCCAGGATCCGGGTCGCACTGACCGCCCTGACGCTGAGCTTCCTGCTGATCGCCGCGAACCTCTCGACGCCGCTCTTCCCGCTGCTCGAAGTGCGGCTCGGCCTCGACTCCTTCGGCGTCGCGGTGGCCTTCTCGAGCTATGTGCTCAGCATGCTCGTCGGGCTGACGCTGTTCCGGCGGCTGGCCGATCGCCTCAACCGCCGCACGGTGCTCGTGACCGCGCTCTCGGTGGCTGCGCTCGCGACGGCCGGCCTCGCGCTCGCGCCGAACCTCGGCTGGTTCTGCACGGCGCGCGCCGTGCAGGGACTCGCCATCGCCGCCGCGACCGGCACCGCGTCGAGCGCGTTCCGGGTGCTGCTCGCCGGGCGTCCCCGGACCGCCGGCCGCCTGACCCTGCTGGCGAGTTCGGGCGGCGTCGCGCTCGGACCGGTGCTCGGCGGCCTCCTCTCCGAGACCGGCGATCCGTTGCGCACCCCGTATTTCTCGGTCGCGTTCGCACTGGCGCTGCTCGCCCCGGTGATTCTCGCGGTCGCGCCCCACGGAGCGTGCCGTCCGGAGGACGCCGAGCCGCTCCCCGCGGACCCGCACGGATCGATTCCGGCCGCCACGACACCGGGAGCCTCCCCCGCCTCGGAGCAGCGCGCGGGCTCCGCCGCCGCGGTGCGCCGCGCGGCCGTGATCGGGTTCCTCAGCTTCTCGCTCTTCGGGTTCTGCCTCTCGCTCGCACCGTCGGCGTTCGCCGCGCTGCTGCCCGTCGAGTCCCGCTCGGCGGTGGGACTGCTCGCGGCGCTGACCCTCCTGGCGTCGGCGTCGATCCAGCTCCTCCCCCTGCGTGGCGCCTGGCGGGAGCCCGTCGGGCTCGCAGTGCTCGCCGTCGGCATCCTGCTGCTCGGCCTCGCTCCCCTGACCGGGGCGCTCGCGCTGGTCGTCGCGGGCGGCATCGCCGCGGGCGCCGGCCAGGGGCTCGCATTCCAGTCGGCGTTCGGCCGGGCGGTGGCCTCAGTCCCCGTCTCACGCACCGGCGCGACGGTCAGTTCGATCTACACCGTCACCTACCTCGGCAGCGCGCTGCCGGTGCTGGCGCTCGGCTCGGCCGCGGGGTTCGTCGGGCTGCCCGTCGCCGTGCTCGGGTTCGCCGCGCTCGTCGCGCTCGGCGCGGTGCTCGCCGCGGTCACGGCACCGCGGCGCGGCTGAGCGGCTCGCGCTCCCCGCGCCGCGAAGCCCCTAGCGCCCCTGGGCCCGCTACCCCGCGAGCAGCGCGAGCGCCTCCTGCTGCCCGGGTTCGAGCAACGGGCCGAAGCGGTTCGCAACGGCGCGGCGCGCGATCGTGCCGGCTTCGACGGCATCGCGGCGGGCGATCGCGTCGAAGAGCCCGCGGTCGATCGCTGCGGATTCGAGCTTGACCCGGTTGTCGTGGTGGATGCCCTCGGCGTCGCGGTGCATGAGACCGCGGAGCACCCCCGAGACTGCTTCGCCGCTGAGCGCGAAGATCCGGTTGCCGCTCGCATTCCAGACGAGGGTGTGGAACGCGAGGTCGAGGTCGGCGAACTCTTCGGCGTTGGCCTCGGCGGCGGCCTGCATACCCTCGACCGCGGCCCGCATCTCTTCCCGCTGGGCGTCGGAGTGCTGCAGCGCGGCGAGCGCGCTGGCGGATCCCTCGAGCACGACGCGGTACTGCACGAGCTCCGCGAGGTCGAGCGCGGCGGTGCCGAGCATGGCGCGCAGCGAGCGCCGCAGCGTGTCGGGCGAGGGCGCGAGCACCTGGGGACCGCCGCGGGTGCCCGGCTTGGATTCGATGAGCCCCATGCTCTGGAGCACCCGTAACGCTTCGCGCACCGTCGGGCGGCTCACGTCGAACTGCACCATGAGCTCGCGCTCGCTGGCGAGCTGGGCCCCGACTGGGATCTCGCCCGACACGATCGCGTGCTCGATCTGCTCGACGATGCGCTGGTATGTATGGATGGGGACCGCCGGGGCGAAGCTGTGCGGAGTGGACAACGACGGTGCTCCTTCGCGAAGTCTGGCCCGGTCCGCCCGTCGAGACGACGGGTCTGCCGGAAATGTCCCTCATCCTAACGCTGCGAGCAGTGGTCTTACCATGTATCCTGGTTCGAACCTCACGACTCGAAGGCGAACGTCGATGAAGATGACCGCCGAGGGGTGCCACCCGCACCGTTCGAGCCACCCCGGCAGCACACCCCGAGCCGGAGCACCGAGAAGCCGACCGCCGGTCGGCCCACCCTGCGACAGGAAGCAATGATGCGACGCAAGACTCCCCTCACCCTCGCCGCGGCGCTCGTCGCGGCCGGCGCACTCGCCCTCACCGCCTGCTCGGCGGGATCCGGCGGCAGCACCGGATCCGGCTCGAGCGCGGGCTCCGGCCAGACCGCGGTCACGGTCGCGCTCACGGGCGCACCCGTGAACCTCGACTTCACCAAGACCGCCGGATCCGCGATCCCGCAGGCGCTCATGACCAACGTCTACGAGGGCCTCGTGCGCGTCGACCAGTCGGGCAAGATCGTCCCCCTCCTCGCGAAAGAGTGGAAGATCAGCGAGGACCGCAAGACCTACACCTTCACGCTGCAGGACGGCGCGACCTTCTCGAACGGCGAGAAATTCACCGCGAACGACGTGAAGTTCAGCCTCGACCGGGTGAAGAAGGACTGGACCACCACGCTCAAGGCGAAGATGGACGTGGTGCAGGACGTCGAGGTCAAGAACGACACCGAGGTCGCCGTGCACCTGAGCCACCCGTCGAACGCGTGGCTGTTCGACATGGCCACCCCGGTCGGCGCCATGTTCTCCTCCACCGGCGTCGCCGACCTGGCGAACACGCCCGTCGGCACCGGCCCCTTCGCGGTCGAGTCGTGGAAGCAGAACGAGAACATCGTGCTGAAGACCCGCGACGACTACTGGGGCACCGCGCCCAAGGTGAAGGAGGTCACGCTGAAGTACTTCGCCGACGCGACCGCCACCACCAACGCGCTGCGCACCGGCGACGTCGACGCGATCGTCAACCTGCAGGCGCCCGAGCTCGTCGACACCTTCAAGGACGACGGCAAGTTCACCGTCACCTCGGGCACTTCGAGCGGCGAGGTCTCGCTCTCGTTCAACAACCGGGTCGCCCCGTTCAACGACAAGCGCGTGCGCCAGGCGGTGCTCTACGCGCTCGACCGCCAGGCCATCATCGACACCGCGTGGAACGGCTACGGCTCGCTCGTCGCCACCTACGCGACCCCGACCGATCCCTACTACGTCGACCTCAACGCGAAGTACCCGCACGACCCCGCGAAGGCGAAACAGCTCCTCAAGGAGGCGGGCGCCGAGAACCTCTCGATCACCTACACCGTGCCCACCCGCCCCTACGCGCAGGCCGTGTCCGAGATCGTCGTGTCGCAGCTCAAGGAGGTCGGCATCGACGTCAAGATCCAGTCGTCCGAGTTCCCGGCGGTCTGGCTCGACAACGTGTTCACCAAGCACGACTTCCAGATGACCACGGTGCTCGCCGTCGAGGCGCGCGACCTGCTCACGGTGTTCAACAACCCGGACTACTACATCGGCTACGACAACGCGAAGATCGCCCCCATCGCGGCGAAGGCCGACGCGGCCGACGAGCAGGGCTACATCTCGGGCATGCAGGAGGTGCAGAAGCAGATCGTCGACGATGCCGCATCGGGCGTGCTGTTCCTGTTCCCGAACATCGTCATCACCAAGTCGGACCTCACCGGCATGCCGAAGAACTCCATCGTCGAGTCGCTGGACCTCACCGGCCTCTCCTGGAAGTGACCCGCTGACGGGGCGGCCGCGCACCGCGTCCGCCCCGTCGCCCCCTTCTCGAATCCCGTGCGCGGCACCACGCCGAGCACCCCCACCGTCCAGAGGATCACGCATGGCCATCCGGATACTCATCAACCTCGCACGGTTCGCGGTGACGTTCCTCGTCGCGACCGTCGTCGTCTTCCTGTTCATGCGCCTCGTCCCCGGCGATCCGGCGCAGGTCGCACTCGGCGTGAACGCGAGCCCCGAGCTGCTCGCCAGGACGCGGCACGAGTTCGGCACCGATCGCCCCCTCGTCGTGCAGTACTTCGACTGGGTCGGCGGCCTCGTGCGCGGCGACTTCGGCACCTCGTACGTCACCCGCGCCGACATCAGTCCGCTGGTGGTCGACCGCCTGCAGGTCAGTCTGATCCTCGTGCTCACCGCGATGGTCGTGGCGCTCCTGGCCGCGATCCCCCTCGGCACGATCGCCGCGGTCAAGCACCGCAACGCCTCGGGGATCCTCATCGGTGCCGGATCGCAGCTCGGCGTCGCGATCCCCGGCTTCCTCGCCGGCATCCTCCTCGTGCTCGTCTTCGCGGTCGGCCTCGGCTGGCTGCCGGCCGGCGGCTGGACACCGCCCGGCGAGAACTTCGGCGACTTCATCCGGCGCCTGATCCTCCCGGTGCTGGCGCTCGCCTCGGTGCAGGGCGCCATCCTCACCCGCTACGTGCGCTCGGCCGTGCTCGAGATCATGAGTGAGGACTACCTGCGCACCGCCCGTTCGAAGGGTCTCAGCCCCACCAAGGCTCTGCTCAAGCACGGCATGCGCAACGCCGCGATCCCCGTCATCACGGTGACCGGCGTGCAGATCGCGGCCCTGATCATCGGTGCGGTCGTGATCGAGCGCGTCTTCGTGATCCCCGGCCTCGGCTCGATGCTGCTCGACGCCGTCGGCAACCGCGACCTGCTCACGGTGCAGTCCGTCGTGATGGTGCTCGTCGCCATCACCCTCATCCTGAACCTCGTCATCGACGTCGTCTACACGATCGTCGATCCGCGGATGCGAAAGAGCGCGTGACCATGGATACCCAGCACATCCCGACTCCCCCGTCCCAGGCACCGCGCACGAGCGCGATCGCGTCCCCCGCAGCCTGTCCCCTATACCCATCTGACGCTGCCGAA
>NZ_MRAV01000001.1 GCF_002752355.1 Leucobacter sp. OLIS6 | reverse complement strand
ACAACAAGTCGGGGTTTCGATGATCCAGAGGGATCCATCCGCGCCAACCGCCCGAGCCGCTTCCGCGTCTCGCACTGTCGCGCTGACAAGGGAATACATTACGCGCACCCCACCCCACCCGCAACACAAGGCACGATCTCGGGCGTGTCCCGTTGATTTCCCGCGGATTCCGCCTTCACGGCCGCAGGAAGCCGTACCTCAGGACCAGCGACCGTAGATCTCAGGACGCCGATCCGCCAGGTAATCGGCGCTCCCCGGCCGCGCTCCGTTGGGATCAGGGATGTCCGCGATCAGCACTTCGCTGCCGCGCCCGGCCGTCCCCAGCACGACCCCCTCCGGGCCGGCCACCGTACTGAGCCCGGCGAAGCCCGCGGTCGGCTCGTCGAGCGGGGCATCCGCCGAGCGCGCGTGATCGGCGTACGCCACCACGAGGCGGTTCTCGGCGGCACGGGCCCGCACCAGCACCTCGGCGACGTAATCGGACTCGCCGTCGATGGCGGTCGGGACCAGCAGCAGGTCGGCCCCGCGAGCGGCCAGCGCCCGCGCAGGTTCCGGGAACTCGATGTCGTAGCAGATCTGGAACGCGACCCGACGGCCGTTCCACTCGGCGATGCGCGGCTCCGCGTCGGACGCGATGAAGGCGAGGCGCTCCTCAGCTCCCCACAGGTGCACCTTCTCGTAGCGGAGCACCTCCGCTCCCCCGCGGTCCCAGAGGCCGGCGGCGATCGCGAAGCCGCCATCCATCCGTGCGGCGGGGAACCCCGCGGCTACGGCGATCCCCCGTGCGGCGGCGATCCGCGACAGCTCCGCGGGGAACTCGGCCACGCGTTCGGGAGTCAACCAGGACGCGAGCGAGCGCGGAACGTACCCGGTGACGAAGAGCTCCGGCGCGAGCAGCAGTTCGGCACCGGCATCGAGCGCGGCGGCAGCCGCCGCGTCGATCGCCGAGAGGTTCTTCTCGGGATCGAGCGGAGCCGCCTCCGCCTGCATCAGTGCGATCCGCATGCTCGCGCCCCGGGGACTCAGTCCTGCGCGACCCGGACGCCCGCGAGCGTCTTCTTGCCGCGGCGCAGCACGGCGAAACGCCCGTGCAGCAGATCGGATTCGGCGAGCACCGCGTCGTCCGCGACGAGTTGCACGTTGTTGACGTAGACCCCGCCCTGCGCGATCGCGCGACGGGCCTCACCCAGGCTGGCCACGAGCCCGGCGTCGACCATCAGCTGCACGATCGCAGCGCCCGCAACGGCCTCCGCCGTCTTGAGCTCCCCGAGCGCGCCGGTCAGCGTCTGCAGATCGAGCGTCGACAGATCACCCCGGCCGAACAGCGCCTCGGAGGCGTCGATCGCGCCCTGAGTCGCGACCGAACCGTGCACGAGCGTCGTCACCTCGAGCGCGAGTCGTTTCTGCGCGGCGCGGCGGAACGGCTCCTCCTCGACCTGACGCGCGTAGTCCTCGATCTCGGCGCGCGACAGGAACGTGAAGACCTTGAGCCGGTCGATCACGTCGGCGTCAGCCTGGTTGAGCCAGAACTGGTAGAAGGTGTACGGCGAGCACATATCGGCATCGAGCCAGATCGCGTTGCCCTCGCTCTTACCGAACTTGGTGCCGTCCGAGTTCGTGATCAGCGGGGTGCCGATCGCGTGCGCCGACTGCCCCTCAACCTTGCGGATCAGGTCGGTGCCGCTCGTCAGGTTGCCCCACTGATCGCTGCCGCCGGACTGCAGCTTGCAGTCGTACTGGCGGAAGAGCTCGAGGAAGTCGAAGCCCTGCAGGATCTGGTAGCTGAACTCGGTGTAGCTGATGCCCTCGTCCGAGTTCAGTCGGGCCGAGACGGCGTCCTTCTTCAGCATGGTGCCGACGCGGAAGTGCTTGCCGATCTCGCGCAGGAAGTCGATCGCCGACAGCGGGGCCGTCCAGTCGAGGTTGTTGACGAGACGCACCGCGTTGTCGCCCTCGCTCGAGAGGAACCGCGAGACCTGCCCCTGGAGGCGCGTGACCCACTCGGCCACGGTGTCTCGGCTGTTCAGCGTGCGCTCGGCGGTGGGTCGGGGATCGCCGATCAGACCCGTCGAGCCGCCGACCAGGCCGAGGGGCTTATGCCCTTTGAGCTGGATGCGGCGCAGCAGCAGCAGCTGCACCAGGTTGCCGAGGTGCAGGCTGGGTGCGGTCGGGTCGAAACCGCAGTAATAGGTGAACGGGGCGCCCTCGAAGAGTTCGGACAGGGCCCCGGCATCGGTCGAGACATGGATCAGCCCGCGCCACTCCAGCTCGTCCCAGAGGGTCTCGAAGCTGTCGTCGTTGCGCTGGGCCGCCAGGATCTCGGCGCGCTCATCTACTGCAGTCACGCTCGACATCGTACCGGGTTCAGCGGGTCGTCCGGCTCCCGGCGCGGAGCTCCTCGATGAACCAGGCGTCGGCCAGCGCCCGCACCTCGTCCCACCGCGCTCCGCGCTCGGGGTCGCCGAGCACCGCATCGCGCCGTTCGGCGCGGCCGAACTCCTCCTCCGTGAAGCGGACCAGCACCGAGGGGCGCGCCGCGTCGCCGAGCTCACGGGTGACCGCCTTGGCCGCGATCAGCTCCGCGACCGCGTCCGCGATGTCGGCGCCCACCGACGATTCGGCGATCAGGGTCGGCAGATCCATCGGCGGCAGCGCGGACTCCGGGTGGTCGGCGAGCCAGCGCAGCGCCGCCGCCGGCCGGAGCGCGTAGAAGAAGCGCTTGAGCGAACTCCCGGAGCTCAGCTGCTGCCTGCCGACGTGGAGGTAGTGCCGTTCGATCAGTTCGCGCGCGACGATCTCGTCGGCGAGCGCGAGCAGCCGGTCTCGGAACGCCGGGTCGCCGGTGTAGACGATCGGCGATCGCAACCACTCGAGCGCCGCCGCATTGCCTTTCGCGATGAGCTTGACCGCTTTCGCGAGGTCCCAGCCGTTGACATCGAACACCCGGTCGAGGGGCGTCTCGATCACGTCGCGGCCCGGCCACAGCGACAGGTAGTCGTCGGACGGGCGCACGTAGAGGAACCGGCAGTCGTAATCGCTGTCCGGGGAGGGGAAGCCCCACGCGCGGCTGCCGCTCTCGATGGCCCACGGGATCCGGACCCCGTGCTCCCGTTCGACGCCCGAAAGGCGCGCGTCGATCCCCGCGACGACCTGCGGGTCGAGAGAGTCCGGAATGGTGCGCATGTCCCAGACGATAGCCGAGTCAGACCCCGGTGCCACAGGATCGGCACCGCGGGTCGATCCGCCGCCGCGCCCGCACGGCGAGGCTGGATCCCATGACGAACACGATCCTGCAGGCCGTCGGCCTCACGCAGCAGTACGGACCGACCCGGGCGCTCGACGGCGTCTCCATCGCCTTCGCCGAGGGCACCGCGACCGCGATCATGGGAGCCTCAGGGTCGGGCAAGACGACCCTGCTGCACGCGCTCGCCGGGATCCGCACCCCCGACACCGGCTCGGTGCACTACGCGGGCAGCGAGATCAGTGGCCTCTCCGATGCCGACCGCAGCCGGCTGCGCCGGCAGCACTTCGGCTTCGTGTTCCAGCAGGGCCTGCTCGTGCCCGAACTCACCGCGGTCGAGAACGTCGCCCTCGCTCTGATGCTGAACGGCACCCCGCGTCGCCAGGCGATCGGTCCCGCCGCCCAGTGGCTCGCGGCGCTCGGCCTCGCGGGCCTCGAGGACCGTCGCATCGGCGAGCTCTCGGGCGGCCAGGCGCAGCGCGTCGCCATCGCCCGGGCGCAGGTCACCGGCGCGCGCATCGTCTTCGCCGACGAGCCGACCGGCGCCCTCGACTCCGTCACCTCCGACGAGGTCATGAACGCGCTGCTCGGCTCGACCGTCGGACGCGGTCAGACGCTCGTCGTCGTGACCCACGATCCCTCGGTCGCGGCCCGCTGCCAGCGGGTCGTGACCGTGCGCGACGGTCGGATCGTCGCGGATCAGCCCACCCAGCAGGTGTCCGCAGCGGGGGTCCCCCAGTGATCCTCCGCGTCCTCCCCCTGCTATCCCGGCCCAGCCGGCAGGGCGCGAGCGCCCTCGTGCTGCCCGCCGTCGCGTTCCTCAGCGTGACCGCGCTGCTCGCCATCGTGCTCGGCGGCGCGCAGACCTTCTGGGGCTACTCCGACGACCTCGCACCCATGTACTGGGCGTTCACCGTGATCGCGCTCGTACTGCTGATCGTGCCGCTGCTGTCGCTCGGCGCCGCCGCGGCCCGGCTCTCGGCCCGCCGTCGCGACGAGCGCCTCGCGATCCTGCGGCTGCTCGGCGCGACCGGCCGCGGCACCGCCGGTCTCGCGGTCGTCGAGGCCGCGGGCATCGCGCTGATCGGCTCGCTGCTCGGCACCGGGCTCGCCTACGCGCTGTCACCGCTGATCGGACTGATCCCGTTCCGCGGCGAGGCGCTCGGCGCGGCGGGCGTCGCGCTCCCGCTCTGGGCCTCCGGCCTGCTCGTGCTCGGCGTCGTGCTCGTCGCGACCGTCAGCGCGATCTCGAGCCTGCGCCGCGTCATCATCTCGCCCCTCGGTGTCGCGCTCAAGCAGTCGGCGCCCAAGGTGCCGTGGGTGCAGGCGCTCGTCGCCGTCGCGGCGATCCTGATCGCTTCGTTCGTCGTCAGCAACATCGGCGGCCTCGGCCAGGCCGGCGGAGTCATGGCCCTCATCGCGGGGCTCGGTATCTGCTTCGGCATCGCCCTGCTCGCGCTCGACCTCATCGGCGCCTGGGTGCTCTCGCTCTTCGGCAAGGGCAAGGCCCGCCGCGCGCAGCGCCCGGCCGACCTGATCGCGGCGCGGCTGGTGCTCGAATCGCCCCGCGCGGCCTGGCGTCAGGTGTCCGGCGTCGCCATGTCGAGCTTCATGGCGGTGTTCGCCGGGTCCGGGATCGCGCTCATGAGCATGGCCGACGCGGAAGCCGGGGATCTCGTCGGCCCCGAACGCTTCCTCATCGGAGACATCCGCACCGGCATCGCCATCACGGTCATCGGGACGTTCCTCATGGTCGCCTGCTCGGTGGGCGTGAACCAGGCCGCGCAGATCCTCGACCGGCGGGACGTCGCCCGCTCGCTCGACATCATGGGCACCCCGATCGCGGTGCAGGACGCGGCACGGCGCAAGGCGACCATGCTGCCGTTGCTGCTCGCCTCGGTGGGATCCGCGATCCTCGCGGCGGTGCTGCTGTTCCCGCTGGTGGGGATCGCGGTGATCGTCGCACCGCTCTCGCTCGCGGTGACGCTGTCGACCGTCGCGGTCGGGATCCTCGTCGTCGCGGCCGCGCTGCTCGCGACGCGGCCGCTGCTGCGGGCCTCCGTGCGGAGCTGATCCGCGCAGCCGCTGCAACGCAGTGAGGGGGTGCCGGTCGACCGGCACCCCCTCACTGCATCTCCGAACGTCAGACGCTGCGGAACTCGCCGATCCGCTCGGCGAGGCGCGCGAGCTGCTCGTCGACCCGCACGCGGGCGGTGCCGCCTGCACCGGTACGCGAGTTGACGGACCCCTCGATCGTGAGCACGTCGCGCACGCCCGGCGTGAGGTGCGGAGAGACCTGGCTCAGCTGCTCGTCGCTCGGCTCGTGCAGTTCGAGCCCGCGCTCCTCGCAGAAGCGCACCAGCTCGCCCGAGATCTCGTGCGCGTCGCGGAAGATCACGCCCTGCTTCACGAGCCACTCGGCGACGTCGGTCGCGAGCGAGAAGCCCTGCGGCGCGAGCTCCGCCATCCGATCGGTGTCGAAGCTCATGGTCGCGACCATGCCGGTGAACGCAGGCAGCAGCAGTTCGAGCTGGGCGACGGAGTCGAACACCGGCTCCTTGTCCTCCTGCAGGTCGCGGTTGTAGGCGAGCGGGAGACCCTTGAGGGTGGCGAGCAGCCCCGTCAGATTGCCGATGAGGCGGCCCGACTTGCCGCGCGCCAGCTCGGCGATGTCCGGGTTCTTCTTCTGCGGCATGATCGACGATCCCGTCGAGTAGCCGTCGTGCAGGCGGACGAAGCCGAACTCCTTGGTGTTCCAGAGGATGATCTCCTCGGAGAAGCGGGAGAGGTCGATGCCAATCTGCGCGCAGATGAACGCGAACTCGGCGACCACGTCGCGCGCGGCGGTGCCGTCGATCGAGTTCTCGAGCGGATCGCCGAGGCCGAGCTCCGCCGCGACGAGTCGCGGATCGAGTCCGAGCGAGGAGCCCGCGAGCGCGCCGCCGCCGTAGGGCGAGGCGCTGGCGCGGTGGCCCCAGTCGCGCAGACGCTCGAGGTCGCGCACGATCGGCCAGGCGTGGGCGGCGAGCTGGTGCGCGAGGAGCACCGGCTGCGCGTGCTGCAGGTGGGTGCGCCCCGGCAGGATCGCGTCCGGGTGCGCGAGAGCCTGGTCGAGGATCGCGCCGACGAGGTCGAGCAGCAGGCTGCGGATCGCGTCGGCGTGGTCGAGCAGGTAGAGACGCACGAGCGTCGCGATCTGGTCGTTGCGGCTGCGGCCCGCGCGGAGCTTGCCGCCGAGCTGCACGCCCGCGATGTCGATCAGCCCGCGCTCGAGCGCGGAGTGCACGTCCTCGTCCTCGTCGCCGGGCAGGAACGCTCCCTCGGCGACCCGGCTCGACAGCTCGTCGAGCGCGTCCCGCATGCGCTTCAGCTCGTCGTCGTCGAGGTAGCCCGCGGCGGCGAGCGCCGTGGCGTGCGCGCGGGAACCGCGGATGTCGTACTGCGCGAGCGCCCAATCGAAGTGGGTCGACTTCGACAGCGCGGTGAGCGCGGGGGCGGGGCCGCTGGCGAAGCGTCCGCCCCAGAGGGCTCCGGCCTCGGCGGCGCGGTTCGTGTTCTCGGTCATGCGTCTTCCTTCAACAGCCAGGTCATCAGCGCCTTCTGCGCGTGCAATCGGTTCTCGGCCTCGTCCCACACCACGCTCTGCGCGCCGTCGATCACCTCGGGGGCGACCTCGTACTCGCGGTAGGCCGGCAGGCAGTGCAGGAAGATGGCGTCGGGCTTCGCCTGCGCCATCAGCTCAGGGGTCACCCGGTAGGCGCCGAACGTCTCGATGCGCTCGGCCTTCTCGCTCTCCTGACCCATCGACACCCAGGTGTCGGTGATCACCGCGTCGGCCCCCGAGACCGCGGCCGCCGGGTCGGCGAGCACGGTGACGCTGCCGCCCGTGCCCGCGGCGATCGCTTCGGCCTCGGCGATGATGTCGGCGCGGGGGTGGTACCCCGCGGGGCCGGCGACGCGGATGTGCATGCCCGCCGTGGCGAAGCCGAGCAGGTAGGAGTGCCCCATGTTGTTCGCCGCGTCGCCGACGTAGGTCGCCGTGAGGCCGGCGAGCTCGCCCTTCTGCTCGCGGATCGTCTGCAGGTCGGCGAGGATCTGGCAGGGGTGGAAGTCGTCGGAGAGCGCGTTGATCACGGGCACCCGCGAGTGCTCCGCCATCTCTTCGAGCCCGGCGTGCTCGAAGGTGCGCCAGACGATCAGGTCGACCATGCGCGAGATCACCTTGGCCGTGTCGGAGATCGTCTCCTTCACGCCGAGCTGCGCCTCCCCCGGGTTCACGATGAGGGCGGAGCCGCCGAGGTCGGCGATGCCGGTCGCGAAGCTGAAGCGGGTGCGCGTCGACGTCTTGTCGAAGATCACCGCCGCCGTGCGCGGGCCCTCGAGCGGTCGCTCCGCGAACCGGTCCTGCTTCAGTCGGGCGGCGAGGTCGAGGACCTCCCGCTGCTCGGCCGGGCTCAGGTCGTCATCGCGCAGGAAATGTCGGGTCACAGCACCAGCCTAGTCGCGCGGCGGGGCCTCGCGGTCCCCGGGCTCGGGCCCACCCGGGCCGGTCGCCGCGCGCCCGCCCGTGCGGCCGGCGCTCCGCTAGGACCGGAGTTCGGCGAGCACCACCGGATCGGCCTGCCCCGGCCAGCTCACCCGCAGCGCATAGGCGTCGCCCGGTTCGCGGCCCGGCACGGCGATCCGGTGCAGCACGAGCATCGCGGTGCCGTTCTCCGCGCGGCTCGACTCCCCCAGGTCGACGACGCTCGCGTCGGCGAGGTCCGGGACCGCGTCCCGCGGCGAGCCGCTGCCCTGGATCCGGGTGTGCACCGCGCGCTCGACGACGTTGCCCGCGGCATCCTGCGCGAACTCCGCGGCCTCGTGCCCGCCGTGCGCCATCACCTCGGCGATCACCGAGCGGAACACCGGATCCCCCATGGCGTCGCTCGCCCACCGCTTGCCGAGCACGCCGTGCTGCATCACGCCGACGAGGAAGGCGCCTCCGCCTTCCACCGTCTCTTCGAGCGGTGCCCCGCGGTAGCTGAGCGGCACGTGGTAGACGGTGTCATCGCCCGCGGTGAAGAGGTGCCCCTCGAGCCCGACCTCGCCCGCCGGGTCGTCGAGCCGGTACGCGCCCACCCGCTCGAGCTTCGTCGCATCGCCGTGGAACCAGGGCTGCGCGGGCAGCCAAGCCGCCAGCAGTTCGACCTTCGAGGGGACCAGGGTCGTCTCGTGCATGAGTGCCATGGGGCGATCCTACGCCCCTTCGAACGACGAAGCCCCGCCTGCCGGAGAACCGACGGGCGGGGCTTCGCAGGAGCGCGGACGCGCTACTTCGCGAGCTGCTGCTTGAGGCGCGACGCCGCGCGTGCGCGCAGGCTCGCCTCGAGCTCCACCTTGCGGATGCGGACGACCTCGGGGGTCACCTCGACGCACTCGTCCTCGCGGGCGAACTCCAGGCACTCCTCGAGCGTCAGGACGCGCGGCGGGGTCATCGACTCGAAGGAATCGGCCGTCGACGAACGCATGTTCGTCAGCTTCTTCTCCTTGGTGATGTTCACGTCCATGTCCTCGGAACGCGAGTTCTCACCGATGACCATGCCCTCGTACACCTCTGCGGTGGGCTGGACGAAGAAGGTCATGCGCTCCTGCAGGTTGATGAGCGAGAACGGGGTGACGACACCCGCGCGGTCGGCGACGATCGACCCGTTGTTCCGGGTGACGATCGGGCCCGCCCACTCGTCGTACCCGTGCGAGATCGCGTTCGCGATACCGGTGCCGCGAGTCGTGGTCATGAATTCCGAGCGGAAGCCGATGAGGCCGCGCGACGGGACGATGAACTCCATGCGCACCCAGCCGGTGCCGTTGTTCACCATGTTCTCCATGCGGCCCTTGCGCGCCGCGAGCAGCTGCGTGATCGCACCGAGGTGCTCCTCGGGGGTGTCGATCGTGAGGTGCTCGTAGGGCTCGTGAGTCTTGCCGTCGACCTGCTTCGTGACCACCTGCGGCTTGCCGACGGTCAGCTCGAAGCCCTCACGACGCATGTTCTCGACGAGGATGGCGAGCGCGAGCTCGCCGCGGCCCTGCACCTCCCAGGCATCAGGACGCTCAGTGTTGAGCACGCGCAGCGAGACGTTGCCGATGAGCTCGCGATCGAGGCGGTCCTTGATCATGCGGGCGGTCAGCTTGTGACCCTTGACCTTGCCGACGAGCGGCGAGGTGTTCGCGCCGATGGTCATCGAGATGGCGGGCTCGTCGACCGTGATGGTCGGCAGCGGACGCACGTCCTCGGCGTCGGCGATGGTCTCGCCGATGGTGATGTCCTCGATGCCGGCGATCGCGACGATATCGCCGGGGCCCGCCTTCTCGGCCGGGTAGCGGGTGAGCGCCTTGGTGAGCATGAGCTCGGTGATGCGCACGTTCTGCACGGTGCCGTCCTGCTTCACCCACGCGACGGTCTCGCCCTTGTGGATCCAACCGTTGTGCACGCGGAGCAGCGCGATACGGCCGAGGAACGGCGACGAGTCGAGGTTGGTGACGTGCGCCTGCAGCGGGTGCTCGTCATCGAAGCTCGGCGCGGGGACGCGGTCGATGATGACCTCGAACAGGGGCTCGAGATCCGGGTTGTTCGGCAGTTCGCCGTCACCGGGACGCTCGTGCGACGCGGCGCCCGCGCGTCCCGAGAGGTAGACGGTCGGCACGTCGAGCACGGCGTCGACGTCGATGTCGGGGTGATCCTCGGAGAGGTCGGAAGCCAGGCCGAGCAGCAGGTCCTGGGCCTCGCCCTCGACCTCCTCGATGCGGGCATCGGGACGGTCGGTCTTGTTCACCGCGAGGATCACGGGAAGGTGCGCCTCGAGCGCCTTGCGCAGCACGAAGCGGGTCTGGGGCAGCGGGCCCTCGGACGCGTCGACGAGCAGCACGACACCGTCGACCATGGACAGCGCGCGCTCGACCTCGCCACCGAAGTCCGCGTGACCCGGAGTGTCGACCACGTTGATGACGATGGGGCCGTTCTTCGCGTGCTCGCCCTCGTAGGAGATGGCGGTGTTCTTCGCGAGGATCGTGATGCCCTTCTCGCGCTCGAGATCGTTCGAGTCCATGACCCGATCGTCGACCTCGGCGTGCGCGTCGAAGGAGTTGGTCTGGCGCAGCATGGCGTCGACGAGCGTGGTCTTGCCGTGGTCGACGTGCGCGACGATTGCGACGTTCCGGAGGTCTTCGCGGGTGGCAAGAGCCATAAGCAGTGGTGTCCTAACGAGACGGAGAGACGGCGTCGGCGGAGCGGGATGCCGGGACATCGGAGGCACGCGAAACGCGCCGGACGTCACAAGGCCGACGTGCAATTGTAACGGATGGGAGTGAATCGCACATCACGCACCGGATCCGCACCCGCTCGGCAGGACGGCTCAGTCGTCGACGATCACGCCGATCGGCGCCGTCTCGTCGACGAGCTCGTGCCGCTGCCGCCCCTTGCCCCGCACCAGCGCGAAGTACCCGACGAGCAACAGCGCGATCCAGATGATCCCGACCACGAGCGCGGGCCGGGTGTCCTCCATCACGCCGATCATCACGATGACGAATCCGATAAAGACGATCGTGGCGATCGAGGCCGCCGGCCACAGGGGCACGGGGAACTCGCTCGGCAGGCGGCCGTCGCGCGCGATCTCGCGCTTCATGCGTACGTGGGCGACGAGGATCATGAGCCAGACCAGCACCGTCGCGAAGGTCGCGAGAGCGGCGATGAGGAAGAAGATCTGGTCGGGGAACAGCGCGTTCAGCACGACGCCGACGAGCAGTGCTGCGACCATCGTGAGCACCGTCAACCACGGCACGCCGGTGCGGGTGACGCGCATGAACGCTCGCGGCGCCTGCCCCTGCTCGGCGAGACCGTGCAGCATGCGCCCGGCGCCGAAGATGTCGGCGTTGATCGCCGAGAGCGCGGCGGTGATGACCACGGCGTTGAGCACGTGCGCGGCACCGGAGAGGCCGAGGGTCTCGAAGATCGACACGAACGGGCTCGCCTTGCCGTCGATCGTGTTCCACGGCTGCAGGCACATGATGATGCCGAGGGTGAGCACGTAGAAGAGCAGGATCCGGACCGGGACCGAGTTGATGGCCTTCGGGATCACGCGCTTCGGATCCTGGGCCTCGCCCGCGGTGATGCCGATCACTTCGGTGCCGCCGAACGCGAACATCACGACGGTGAAAGAGGCGAGCAGCCCCCAGACACCGTTCGGCATGAAGCCGCCGTGGTCGACGAGGTTGTGCAGGCCGGCCGCATTCTCGCTCTGGGTCGAGATCCCGAAGACGATGATGGCGATACCGCCCGCGATCATGAGGATGATCGCGACGATCTTGATGAGCGAGAACCAGAACTCGAGCTCGCCGAACACCTTGACGCTGATCAGGTTGAGCGCCGCGATGAAGAAGACGACCGCGAGCACCCAGATCCACCGCTCGACGTCGGGGAACCAGAACCCCATGTAGACGCCGAACGCGGTGACGTCGGCGAGCGCGACCACGAACATCTCGAACGTGTAGGTCCACCCGGTGAGGAATCCGGCGAACGGGCCCACGTATCGGGAGGCGTACTGGGCGAATGAGCCGGAGACCGGATGCCGGACGGCCATCTCGCCGAGCGCGCGCATCACCATGAACACGGCGGCGCCGCCGATCATGTAGGCGAGCAGCACCGCAGGGCCGGCGGCCTGGATCGCACCGGCCGAGCCCATGAAGAGGCCCGTGCCGATGGCGGAGCCGAGCGCCATGAAGCGGATGTGCCGGGCGGTGAGGCCGCGCTTCAGCGTGGTGGGTGCGGGCGCACCCGTATCGAGCGTGGTGTCCATCTTCGGGTCCTTCGGGTCCTTCAGTTCTGAGGTCGGCGTGCGTCGTTCCGAGCGGAGGGATTACCGCTGGAGGCGGTGGGCCAGGCCCACCGCGGCGTCGAGCACGCAGAGCGCCGCGAGGCGCACCGTGCGACCGTCGGCGGAGTCCGCGGTGGCGTCGATCTCGGCGAGGTCGATGCCGCGCACGCGCGGATCCTCGGCGAAGAGCCGGGCGAAGCGTCGAAGCTCGTGCGCCTGGATGCCCCCGGGGATCGACGCCGGGCAGGCGGGCACCACCGATCGGTCGCAGACGTCGACGTCCAGGTCGACGTGGATCGGGCCGCCTGCGGCGCCCGCGATCTCGAGCGACTCTGCGACGATATCGCGCAGCGGCCGGTCGTGGAGCTCGTCGCGGTGGATCACGGTGATGCCGAGGTCCTTCGCCCGCTGCCGGTAGGCGCGCGAGTTCGCGAAGTCGGCGATGCCGATCTGCACGATCCGGCGCGGATCGAGCCCCGCTTCGACGAGGCGGCGCACGGGCGATCCGTTGCTGCGGCCATCGCGCAGGTCGTGGTGCGCGTCGAGGGTGATGAGCCCGGCGGTGCCGAGCTCGTCGCCGTACACGCCGAGCGCGGCCGGTACCGTGAGCGAGTTGTCGCCGCCGAGCGCGACGACGAGCTGCGCCCGGCGCGCGAGCGCGGCGACCGCCTCGGTCGCCGCGTGCTCCCCCGCCTCGGAATCGGGGTCGTGCAGATCCCCCGCGTCGACGATGCGCAGGGCCTCCTCGATGATCAGCTCCGCTTCGTCTCCCCGCGTGCCCGGCGCGCCCTCGGCCACCGCGTGGCCGGAGTAACGGCGCAGCGCCGCCCGGATCGCCGCCGGGGTCTCGTGCGCGTTGGTCGGCGAGAGCGAGGTCTGCGACACCGGGATCCCGACGAGGGCGAGGTCCGCCTCCTGCCCGGAGTCGGCGGGCCAGCCTCCCGTTCGCGGCCAGGCCGGATCGACGGAGAGGCCGGCGGCTGCGGCCGTCTCGAATCCCTTCGGATCGACGGCGGGACGCGCGGCGAGGGCGCGGGCTGCGGTGATGGCGTCAGTGCTCATGGGGCGACCGTAGCAAGATTCGACGGCGGGTTCGGAGGGGACGATCGCGGAGCCCGTCCGGGATACCGGACGGTTCGCGGGCGCATGCCCTGCCGCCGGGGCCGCGCGTGCGGTGGGATCGAATCCATGAACACCACTGCACCCGTGATCCTCGGCGAGACCTCCCTGACCATCGCCGACGTCGTCTCCGTCGCCCGCAAGGACGCCCGCGTCGAGATCGGCGCCGGCGCCCTCGAACGCATCGCCGCCAGCCGCCGGGTCATCGACGACCTCGCGAACGACACCCGCCCCCACTACGGCGTCTCGACCGGCTTCGGCGCGCTCGCCAAGGTCCAGATCCCCGTCGAGAAGCGCCAGCAGCTGCAGCGCAGCCTCATCCGCTCGCACGCGGCCGGTACCGGCGCCGAGGTCGAGCGCGAGGTCGTCCGCGCGCTCATGCTGCTCCGTCTCAACACCCTCGCTTCGGGCCGCACCGGTGTGCGCCCCGTCGTCGCCGAGACCTACGCGGCGATCCTCAACGCGGGCATCACCCCCGTCGTGCACGAGTACGGCTCGCTCGGCTGCTCGGGCGACCTCAGCCCCCTCGCCCACTGCGCGCTCACGCTGCTCGGCGAGGGCGACGTGCGTGTCTCCCGGGATCCGCACGATGCCCCGATCCCCGCGGCCGAGGCCCTCGCCGCGGCCGGAATCGAGCCGATCTCGCTCGTCGAGAAGGAGGGCCTCGCCCTCATCAACGGCACCGACGGCATGCTGGGCATGCTCAGCCTCGCGCTCACCGACCTCGCCGATCTGCTCCGCATCGCCGACGTCGCCGCGGCTGCATCGGTCGAGGCCCTCACCGGCACCGACGCCGTGTTCGCCGCCGACCTGCACGCGCTGCGCCCGCACCCGGGCCAGGCCGCCGCGGCCGCCAACATGGCCGCGGTGCTCGCGGACTCGCACCTGATCCAGCGCCCGCAGGAGGGCGTGTTCACCCGCGTGCAGGACGCGTACTCGCTGCGCTGCGCCCCGCAGGTGCACGGCGCCGCCCGCGATACCGCCGCGTACGCGGCGCAGGTCGCGTCGATCGAGCTGCGCTCGGCGGTCGACAACCCGGTCGTGCTGCCCGACGGTCGCGTCGAGTCGAACGGCAACTTCCACGGCGCACCCGTCGCGTACGTGCTCGACTTCCTCGCGATCGCCGTCGCCGACCTCGCGTCGATCAGCGAGCGCCGCACCGACCGGTTCCTCGACGTGTCGCGCAACCACGGGCTGCCCCCGTTCCTCGCGGCCGACGCGGGGCTCGACTCGGGCCTCATGATCGCCCAGTACACCGCAGCCGGCATCGTGTCGGAGCTGAAGCGGCTCGCCGCCCCGGCATCGGTCGACTCGATCCCGTCCTCGGCCATGCAAGAGGATCACGTGTCGATGGGTTGGGCCGCCGGTCGCAAGCTGCGTCGCGCGATCGACGGCCTCGGCCGCGTGCTCGCCATCGAACTGCTCACCTCGACCCGCGCACTCGATTTCCGCGCCGCTCAGCCCGAGCACGGCGCCCCGGCGCCCGCCACGGCCGCGGTGCACGCCCTGTTCCGCACCGAGATCTCGGCGCCCGACACCGATTCGTTCCTGTCGCCGACCATCACGGCGGCGCACCGCTTCGTCGAGAGCGGTGCCGTGCTCGACGCGGTCGAGAGCGCACTCGGCGCGCCGCTCGCCTGAGCCCGCACCGCTGCGGGCAGACTGTCCGCAGCGGAACCGGTGCGGGGAGACCCGCTCGATGCCCGGTGGCCCCGTCAGACGCGGGGCCGCCGGAACGGTGCCGCGCGCCGGGGGTCCGCACTGGGGGAACAGTGATTGAGAGGACGAACGATGTCTGACGACTCGCCGAAGGTTCCCGCCGCGGACCAGACCCTGCGGATCCTGAGCCTGCTCGCGAGCTCGCGCGGCCCCATGGCCGCGAGCATGATCGCGACGCAGCTCGGCCTGCCGCGATCCACCGTCTACCACCTGCTGGCCACGCTGCAGGAGCACGGCTTCGTCATGCACCTGCCCGAGGAGCGCCGCTACGGCCTCGGCCTCGCCGCCGTCGAGCTGAGCTCGGCCTACGCGCGGCAGGAACCCCTCACGCGGATCGGGCGCCCCCTGCTGGCCGGCCTCGTCGACCGGCTCGGCATGAGCGGCCACCTCGCGGTGCCGCACGGCCGCGACGTGCTCTACGTAATCGAAGAGCGCGCGCCTGGATCCCCGCCCCTCATCACCGATGTCGATGTGCGTCTGCCCCTGCAGCTCACCGCGAGCGGACGGGCGATCCTCGCCGCCCTGCCGAAGGCGCAGGTGCGCGCACTCTTCCCGGATCGGGAGTCGTTCGTGCACCGCCACGAGGACCTCGAGGGCATCGACCGCTACTCGCGTCTCCGCACCGTGCTCGATGACACGAGCACCCGCGGCTACGCGCTCGAGCGCGGCTCGGTCACCGCGGGCCTCGCCTCGGTCGGCGTGCCCGTGCTCGACCACCGCGGCTGGCCGGTGGCCGCCATCGCGGTCACCTTCCCGGAATCGCGCGTGCCCGACGACGCGTACCCCGGTCTCGCGGCAGAGGTGCGCCGCACGGCCGAAACGCTCTCGACCCGCATCCACGGGCGCAGCGCGCGGGTGTAGGCCAGGCAGAACGGCGCGCTCGGTCCTCCCGCGCGGATACTCACGACTCCGCAAAACGCCGCATCAGGTTCGCAGGGAGCGCCCGCGGTGCCCTGCCCAGGAACGCGCAGAGCCGTCCACGCGTCCGCGCGATGCCCGCCGTGTGGAAATCCTCCCGATGGAGGCGCAGAATTCTGTACCCCGCAGCCCGAGCCTGATCCAGACGGACCTGATCTCGCAGGTACTGCTCGCGATCGAGTCGATGCTGCTCCCCGTCGTACTCGACGATGAGCCGACGTGCGCGATCGACCAGATCGAATCGCCCGATCCATCGCCCGTTCGCGTCGAAGACGTCGGCCTGCATCTCGAGGTCGTCGAGGCCCAGCCGTGCCAGCTCGAAGTGGAGCAGGCTCTCCATCCGTGACTCTGCACCGATTCGGGACACTTCGAATGCATCGCGCAGCTTTCGTACCCCACGCCCCGAACTCTCTTCGAGTACCCGTCGAAGCGCTCCCCGCCCCACGAACGGCGTCTTCTGCCCGGCGGGCCCACGCGGCAGGATCAGGAAGTCGATGGCGACCACCAGCTCTCGGAAGTCGAGGAGCGAGGCGGCTTGCAGCAGCGCTGTCGTGGCCGTGACCCGCGGCAGTCCGTGGCCATCACGGACCACCCCAAGGTTCCCACCCCGTCGATGCCCGATGACGGCCGAAGCGCGTGCGCCGTTGAGCCCGCTGGGCGCGGTCACGTGGAGTTCTTCCGCGCACCGGATCGGGCACTCGAGCAGCAGGAGCGCCGTGGTGTGGCTGAACGCCTCGCCCTGGCGTAGGAGCGGTGCGTAGTTCTCAGCGCGCACCCGCAGACGATCTTCCGGGTACTGAGCGGCGTCGGTGCGCCGCGCCCCCATCGCCCGACGCCGGTATGCGCCACGGTGGTGGCGGACGAATCGACGATGCCTGAGCATGCCCTTCGAGACGCCGAGTCGGAGCGCGTCCGCGTAGGTCACGGCGCGGGCCGGATATCCGGCTGGGAGGGGTCGTGGGGTTCGAGTCATGAAGCAAGACTGCACCAGGCTCCGGCGCCGACGCGGTTCCTCCCCAGGCGCACAGGCGCTTCTTGCATATTCGCGTGCTGTGGAGGAATTCTGAGCAGCCGACCACGCGCGCTGTCCTTCGTCGAGATGCCCCGCGTTGCCGATATGAGCTCCCAAAACCGCAAGACGGGGCACCTCGACGAAGAGGGGAGGGAGGGAGGGAGGGAGGGGCAGGGCGCGCGCCCGAGTGCCCTCGAAGGAGCTAGCAGGCCCGTCGCGGCGCGATCGCGCGCAGCGCGCCCAGGATCGCCGCGAGGTCCACGACCTCCTGCAGCCAGGCGCCGAGCAGCGCGGGCAGGAACCCGAATGCCGCGACCAGCATCAGCGCGACGCTCATGACGATGCCCAGCCAGATGCTCTGCATCGCGATCCGCACCGTGTCCCGGCCGATCCGCACCGCGTCGGCGACGCCCGAGACCCGGTCGAAGCGGTTGACGACGTCAGCGGACTCGCTCGCCGCGGTCGCGCCGCGCGCGCCCATCGCGAAGCCGACGTCCGCCGCGGCCAGCACCGGCGCGTCGTTCAACCCATCGCCGACCATCAGGAGGGGCCGCGGCTGCACGTGCGCCACGATCGCGACCTTGTCGGCGGGATGGCATTCGGCGTGCACCTCGTCGATGCCGAGGCGCTCCCCGATCGGCCGAGCCGTCGCAGCGACGTCGCCCGTCACGATGAGCATCCGCTCGATCCCGAGCGAACGCAGGTCGGCGAGCGTCTCGGGCGCTTCCTCGCGCAGCCGATCGCGCATCACGATCGCGCCGGCGAAGCGGTCGTCCAACGCCGTGTAGATCGCGAGTTCGCCGGGCGCCAGGTCGACCCGCGTCAGATCGGCCGCGGTCTCGGCGACCCATGCCGGCTTTCCGACACGGACGACGGCCCCGGGCCGAGCGGCCCCGGGCCGAGCGGCACCGGGCCCGCCCGCTGCGGTTCCCACCGCGGCGAGCTCGGCGGCCACCCCGTTGGTCGCGCTCTCCGAGGCTTCTTCGACGGCGAGCACGGCGAGCCCTCGGGCCTTCGCCGCATCGACCACCGCACCCGCGAGCACGTGCGACGAGTACACCTCGGCCGCCGCCGCGAGCTGCAGCACGTCATCCTCGGTGAATCCCGGGGCGGCCACGACGCGTTGGAGCTGCGGCCGTCCGGTAGTGAGCGTGCCCGTCTTGTCGAAGGCCGCGGACCGCACGCGCGCCAGCTGCTCCAGCGTGCCACCGCCCTTCACGATGAGGCCCGACTTCGCGGCCCGGCTCATCCCGCCGAGGAACGCCACCGGAGCAGCGATCAGCAGGGGGCACGGCGTCGCCACGACGAGCACCTCGGCGAAGCGCACGGCCTCGCCGCTGACGGCCCAGGCGATGCCCGCGATGGCGAGCGACAGCACGGTGAAGGGCACGGCGTACCGATCGGCCAGCCGCACGGTCCGGGAGCGGCTCTGCTGCGCCTCGGAGACGAGCGCCACGATCTGCTGGTACTGGCTGTCGGCGGCGAGCGCCGAGGCCCGCATCCGGATCGCCGCGGCACCGTTCACGACGCCGCTCGCGACCTTCTCGCCCGATCGCCGCTCGACCGGGAGGCTCTCGCCGGTGAGGGACGACTCGTCGAACTGGGCGGAGGGGTCGAGCAGCACCGCGTCGACGGGGACGAGTTCGCCCGGACGCACGAGCAGCACGTCGCCGATCGCGATGTCGGAGATGTCGACGGTCTCGAGGCGTTCCCCGCCCGTCGCGTCCGGATCCGGGTGCACGCGGGTGGCCTGCCGGGGCGCGCGCTGCAGCAGCGCGGTGAGTTCGCGCTTGGAGCGGTTCTCGGCGTAGTCCTCGAGTGCTTCGCCGCCCGTGAGCATGAGCACGACGACGAGCGCCGCCCACGGCTCGCCGACCAGTACCGCGGCGACGATGGCGGTGACCGCGAGGATGTCGAGCCCCGCCTTGCCGCCGATCAGCGACCGGATCATGCCGACCGCCTGCCAGCCAGCGATGAGCAGCGCGTAGACGCCGACGAGGATCGGCGCCGCCGCTCCGACCGGTGTGGCGAGGAGCACCAGGCCCACCGCGGCGACGAGCAGGGTGGTCGCGACCATCGGGTAGGCGCGCAGCGCGCGCTTCAGAGCCGTCATGGCTCCATTCTGCCCGGGTGACGGGCCCGGCCTCAGACCTCGCGGATCCCGGCGCGCCAGACCGCGGCGGTGAGCGGCATGCCCGGCCGGTAGGCCAGGTGGGTGACGGAGGGGGCCTCGAGCAGGTGCAGGTCGGCGCGGGCGCCGACGCGGATCGTACCGACCGCGGGCTGCGCGGCGCCCCGGGGATCGATCCAGCCGTCCACATGCATGCCGAGGGCGAGCGCACCGCCGAAGGTCGCCGCGCGCACGGCCTCCTGGATCGTGAGGCCCATCTGCAGCACGGCGGTCGCGACGCAGAAGCCCATCGAGCTCGTGTAGGAGGTGCCCGGGTTGCAGTTCGACGCGATCGCGAGCTGCGCGCCCGCGTCGAGGAGGCGCCGGGCCGGCGCCAACGGCATCCGCGTCGACAGGTCGCAGGCCGGCAGGACCGTCGCGACGGTGCCGCGCCGACCGGCGCCCCCCGCCCATTCGCCCCACGACGAAGCGAGGGCGTCGATGTCGTCGTCCGACAGGAAGCCGAGGTGGTCGACGCTCAGGGAGGCATGCTCCACCGCGAGCCGCGCGCCGGGGCCGTGCCCCAACTGGTTGCCGTGCACGCGCGTCGCGAGGCCGTGCGCGGCCGCGGCCTCGAGCACCCGGGCCGACGCGGCCGCGTCGAACGCCCCGGTCTCGCAGAACACGTCGACGGCGCTCACGTGCGGGGCGACGGCGTCCAGCATCGGGCCGGTGACGAGGTCGAGGTACTCCCCCGGCTCCGAGCCCGACGGCACCACGTGCGCGCCGAGGAAGGTGACCGCGTCGACGACGTCGCTCGCGACCGTCGCCGAGCGCAGCTCGTCCTCGACGGTGAGGCCGTAGCCGGTCTTCGTCTCCATCGTCGTGGTGCCCCAGCGGCGGGCCTCCCCGACGAGCCGCTCGAGGTTCGCGCGCAGCTCGGCATCCGTCGCGGCCCGGGTCGCCCCGACGGTCACGTTGATGCCGCCCGCGGCGTAGGATTCGCCGGCCATGCGCGCTTCGAACTCGGCCGTGCGGTCCCCCGCGAACACCATGTGCGTGTGCGAATCGACCCAGCCCGGCAGCACCGCGCGCCCGGCGGCGTCGAAGTGCTCGTCGGCGGCCGGCGCGGTCGCCGAAGCTCCCACCCAGGCGATCCGATCCCCCTCGATCACCACGGCGGCGTCGCGCGGGCGGCCGCCGTTCGCGTCATCGTTGGTCGTCAGTTCGCCGATGTTGCGGATCAGCAGGGTCTTGCTCATGGGATCACTCTCTCAGACGGGAGGGGGAACGAAGCGAGCCGAAACCGATGCTCTCGATCTCGACTCGCTCCGCTCGCTCGATCAGCGGTGGTACTTCGCTCGCTCAGCGACGGTACGGGGCCGCGGCCTACCAGGCGCGGTCGTGGTTGCGGATGGTCGGCTTGACCGGCACCCGCACGCCGCGCTCGTCGGCGACCTCGGCCGCACGCTCGTAGCCGGCGTCCACGTGACGGATGACGCCCATGCCCGGGTCGTTGGTCAGCAGGCGCTCGAGCTTCTCGGCGGCGAGCTCCGTGCCGTCGGCCACCGATACCTGGCCGGTGTGGATCGAACGGCCGATGCCGACGCCGCCGCCGTGGTGGATCGACACCCAGGTCGCGCCCGAGGAGGTCGCGGTGAGCGCGTTGAGCAGCGGCCAGTCGGCGATCGCGTCGGAGCCGTCGGCCATGGCCTCGGTCTCGCGGTAGGGCGATGCGACGGAGCCCGAGTCGAGGTGGTCGCGCCCGATCACGATCGGGGCCTTGACCTTGCCCTCGGCGACGAGCCTGTTGAACAGCAGGCCCGCCTGGTGGCGCTCGCCGTAGCCGAGCCAGCAGATGCGGGCGGGCAGGCCCTCGAACTCGACCCGCTCGGCGGCGGCGTCGAGCCAGTTGTGCAGGTGGGTGTTCTCGGGGAACAGCTCCTTGAGCGCCGCGTCGGTGACCGCGATGTCCTCGGGATCGCCCGAGAGGGCGGCCCAGCGGAACGGGCCGAGGCCCTCGCAGAACAGCGGGCGGATGTAGGCCGGGACGAAGCCGGGGAACTCGAACGCGCGGTCGTAGCCGCCCTTGCGCGCCTCGTCGCGGATCGAGTTGCCGTAGTCGAACACCTCGGCGCCCGCGTCCTGGAACTCGACCATGGCACGCACGTGGGCGGCCATGGCGGCCTGAGCGTCCTTCGTGAACTGCTCGGGATCTCTCTCTGCGCGCTCGAGGCGCTCCTCGACCGTGTAGCCGATCGGCAGGTACGACAGCGGGTCGTGCGCCGAGGTCTGGTCGGTCACGAGGTCGATCGTGACCTCGCCCGCCCGGTGGCGGCGCAGGATCTCGGGGAACACCTCGGCGGCGTTGCCGACGAGCCCGACGGACCAGCCGCGCTTCTCGTCCTTCGCCTGCTGCACCTTGGCGAGCGCCTCGTCGAGATCCTCCACGACCTCGTCGAGATAGCGCTTGCCCGCGCGCCGGTCGAGGCGGGTCTTGTCGACGTCGACGATGAGGCAGGCGCCGTCGTTCAGGGTGACGGCGAGCGGCTGCGCGCCACCCATTCCGCCGCAGCCGCCGGTGAGGGTGATGGTGCCCGCGAGCGAGCCCTTGCCTTCGACGGTTTCGATGCGCTTCTGGCCCTGGAGCTTGCGGCCCGCGGCGGCGAAGGTCTCGTAGGTGCCCTGCAGGATGCCCTGGGTGCCGATGTAGATCCAGGACCCGGCGGTCATCTGGCCGTACATCATGAGCCCCTCGGCCTCGAGCTTGCGGAACTCGGGCCAGGTCGCCCAGTCGCCGACGAGGTTGGAGTTGGCGATGAGCACGCGGGGCGCCCACTTGTTGGTGCGGAAGACGCCGACCGGCTTGCCCGACTGCACGAGCAGGGTCTCGTCCTCCTCGAGGTCGCGCAGGGTCTCGGTGATGGCGTCGTACGCCTCCCAGCTGCGGGCGGCACGGCCGGTGCCGCCGTAGACGACGAGGTCGTCGGGACGCTCGGCGACCTCGGGGTCGAGGTTGTTCATGAGCATGCGCAGCGGGGCCTCCGTCTGCCAGCTCTTGGCCGAGATCTCGGTGCCGCGCGGGGCGCGGACGGGGCGGGCGCCGGGAAGAGCCATGATCGGTCCTTTCGCAGGGGTCTGTGGTGAGGGATCCGCGGAGCGGATCCTGCGGCAGAGCGGCGTCGCTCCGGCCAGCAGTGCTCCCATTCCATCCCCTCCGGAGGCCCGCAACAACGCGACCCCCGCCACCATCATCCGGGATACCGGACAAACGGGGCGGGGGTCGCGTCGGGACGCCGATGCGGACCGGGCCTAGGCCCCCGGCACTTCCCGCGCGAGCCGGGCGGCCTCGCGCCGCTCTGCCTGCTCCACCGGATCGGGCACCGGCAGCGACGCCAGCAGCCGCTGGGTGTAGGGATGCGTCGGCGCGCCGAGCACCTCGGCGCAGCCGCCGACCTCGACGAGCTCGCCGTGGTACAGCACGCCGACCCGGTCGGCCAGCGCGTCCACCACCGCGAGATCGTGCGTGATGAACAGCGACGCGAAGCCGAGCTCGCGCTGCAGCTCGGCGAACAGCTCGAGCACGCGTGCCTGCACCGAGACGTCGAGCGCCGAGGTCGGCTCGTCGGCGATCAGCAGCTTCGGATCGAGCGCGAGCCCGCGCGCGAGCGAGGCCCGCTGGCGCTGGCCGCCCGAGAGCTCGTGCGGGAACCGGTCGCCGTAGCTGCGCGGCAGCTGGACCGCCTCGAGCAGCTCGTCGACGCGCTTCCGCGCCGCCTGCGGGTTCCGCGCGATGCGGTGCACCACGAGCGGTTCGGCGACGTTGTCGGCGATGGTCAGCAGGGGGTTGAAGCTCGACCCCGGATCCTGGAACACGAATCCGATGTCGCGGCGGGCCGCGCGGAACCGGCGCTCCTTCACGCCCACCATCTCGTGCCCGAGCACCCGCAGCGACCCTCCGGTCGCCGCAGTGAGCCCCGCGATGGCGCGGCCGATGGTCGACTTGCCCGAACCCGACTCGCCGACGAGGCTGTAGACCTCGCCCGCCGCGATCTCGAAGTCGACCCCGCGGACGGCGCGGAACCCCGGCCGGCCGAGCCGACCCGGGTACTGGATCTCGAGCCCCTGCGCGGCCACGAGCACCTCGCCCCGGGTCGCCCCCGAAGCGGAGGCGCCCTCGGGCACGGCCTCGCGGGCCTGCGTGCGGATGCTCCGATCGCCGAGCCGCAGCACCGCGCCGAGCAGGTCCTTCGTGTACTGCTCGCGCGGATTCGCGAAGAGCTCCGCCACCGGCGCCTGCTCGACCAGCTCGCCCTGGTACATCACCGCGACATCGTCGGCCAGGTCGGCGACGACGCCCATGTTGTGGGTGATGAGCAGGATCGCCGTGCCGAAGTCGTCGCGCAGCTTGCGCAGCAGGTCGAGGATCTCGGCCTGCACCGTGACGTCGAGCGCGGTGGTCGGCTCGTCGGCGACGATGAGGCCGGGGTTCAGCGACAGCGCCATCGCGATCATGACGCGCTGCTTCTGGCCGCCCGACAGCTGGTGCGGGTAGTAGTCGACCCGCTCCTCGGGATCCGGGATCCCGACGCGGCCGAGCACCTCGATCGCCCGGGTTCGCGCCTCCTTCTTCGAGAGCTTCTCGTGCGCCCGCAGGCCCTCGGCGATCTGCCACCCGATCGTGAAGACCGGGTTGAGCGCCGTCGAGGCCTCCTGGAACACCATCGCGACGTCCCGTCCGCGCACCTCGCGCAGCTGCTCGTCCGAGAGCCGCAGGATCTCGCTCGATCCCGAACCGTCGCGGGTGCGCAGCACGACCGCGCCCTGCGAGACCGCGGTCTCGGGCAGCAGCCCGAGCACGGTCCGCGCCGTCACGGTCTTGCCGGAGCCCGATTCACCGACGACCGCGAGCACGCGGCCGGGCGAGATCGACAGCGAGACGCCGTCGACCGCTCGAACCGGGCCGTGGTCGGTCGCGAAGGTGACGCCCAGATCCTGGATCTCGAGCACCGTTCCGGTGCCGTTCCGCGTCGTCGCGCTCATCGCTCGCTCCCTTCGTCCGCGATGGTCCCATCGGTGGATGCGCCTCGGGCGGTCCCCTGCGCCGGCTCGGCCGCGAGCAGCGCGCCGACCGAGGTCGCCGCGACCGCGCCGCTGCCGGCCTTCGCCCGACGACGGCTGCGCAGTCGCGGATCCGCCAGGTCGTTCAGGCTCTCGCCCGCGAGCGTGAGCCCGAGCACGATCAGCACGATCGCGAGGCCCGGCCACAGGCTCGTCCACCAGATGCCGTTCGTCACGTCGGCGACGGCCTTGTTCAGGTCGTAGCCCCACTCGGCCGCCGAGTTCGGCTCGATGCCGAAGCCGAGGAAGCCGAGGCCCGCGAGCGTCAGGATCGCCTCCGAGGCGTTCAGCGTGAACACGAGCGGCAGCGAACGCGTCGAGTTGCGCAGCACGTGCCGGAACATGATCCGCCAGTGCCCCGCACCGACCACGCGGGCCGATTCGACGAACGCCTCCGCCTTGACGCGTACCACCTCGCTGCGCACCACGCGGAAGTACTGCGGGATGAACACCACGGTGATCGACAGCGCGGCCGACCAGATGCCGCCCCACATGCTCGACTGCCCGCCCGAGATCACGATCGACATGACGATCGCGAGCAGCAGGGACGGGAACGCGTAGATCGCGTCCGTGAGCATCACGAGCACCCGGTCGAGCGCGCCGCCGAGGTAGCCCGAGACCATGCCGAGCAGGGTGCCGAGGAACAGCGAGCTGACCACGGCCATGATGATCACGAGGAGCGCGGTGCGCGAGCCCCAGATCACGCGAGACAGCACGTCGTAGCCGGCGACGGTCGTGCCGAACAGGTGCTCGGCCGACGGCGGCATGCGCGAACCGAAGTCGCCGCCGGGACCCGAGAGGGTGTTGAATCCGTAGGGCGCGATGAGGGGCGCGAAGACCGCCATCACCACGAACAGCAGCACGAGCACGAGGCCGGTCAGCAGCATGGCGCGCTGCCAGCCGACGCTCTGCCGGATCTGCTTGATCAGCGGCCACGTGCGCCAGCCGCGCTCCTGCTTGCGGGGCGCGGTGAGGATCGCTTCCGTCGTCATGTCAATACCTCACTCGCGGGTCGATGAGCGCGGCGACGACGTCGACGACGAAGTTGCTCAGCGCGACGATCACCGCCAGCATCGCGACGATGCCCTGCACCGCCGTGAAATCGCGTGCGCTCAGATAGTGGGCCAGCTGGAACCCGAGTCCCTTCCATTCGAAGGTGCTCTCGGTCAGCACCGCGCCGCCCAGGAGCAGCGCGATCTGCAGGCCGATCACCGTGATGATCGGGATCAGCGCCGGCCGGTAGGCGTGCTTCGAGACCAGGCGGAACTCGCGGACGCCGCGAGAGCGACCGGACTCGATGTAGTCGCGGCCGAGCGTGCCGATCATGTTGGTGCGCACGAGCCGTAGGAACACACCGGCGGTCATGAGTCCCAGCGTGAGCGCCGGCAGGATCGCGTGCGCGAGCACGTCGCCGATCGCCTCCGGATCGCCGAGCCGGAACGCATCGATCAGATAGATCCCGGATGGGTTCGGCAGCAGCTGGATCTTGAGCTCCGTACCGACCGAAGCGCGGCCCGTGGTCGGCAGCCACCCGAGCCAGACGCCGAAGATCAGCTTCAGCAGCAGGCCCGAGAAGAACACCGGGGTGGCGTAGGTGAGGATCGCGAAGACGCGGAGCGCCGCATCGGGTCCGCGGTCGCGGTAGTAGGCCGCGAGCATGCCGAGCGGGATGCCGACGATGAACGCGACGATGAGGGTGTAGATCGCGAGCTCGAGCGTCGCGGCGCCGAAGGTGACGAGCACCTCGGTGACCGGGCGGTGGTCGCTGATCGTGGTACCGAAGTTCCCCGTGAAGATCTGGCCGAGGTACTCGAAGTACTGCACGATCACCGGGCGGTCGTAGCCGGCCTCGTGGATGCGCTTCGCCAGTTCGTCGGGCGGCAGCTTGCCGCCCACCGAGGAGGTGATCGGGTCGCCGATGGTGCGCATGAGCACGAACACCAGCGAGACGAGGATGAACACGGTCGGGATGATGAGCACGGCCCGCCACAGGATGTAGCGGCCGAGCCCTCCCCCGGAGCGTGTGCGGGACGTGACGGCCGCCGGAGCGGCCTGCGTGTCGACAGTCATGGTTCGCATGGCGGATCGGGCGGGGAGCCGTGCTCCCCGCCCGATTCACCGGATCGCGTCTACTTCTGCAGCGTCCCGAAGCGGAACTTGAACGACGCGTCGAGGGTGACGCCCTCGACCCCGTCGACAGCGACCGCGACCTGCGAGCCCTGCAGCAGCGGCAGGGTCGAGAGGTCGCCCGCCACGAGCTCCTGGATCTGCTCGATCTTCTTGGTGCGCTCGGCGGCATCGGGGGTGACCCGCTGCTCGGAGATGAGCTTCTGCACCTCGGCGTTGTCGTAGTGGTTCACCAGGAAGTTCTCCTTGGCGAAGAACGGCGACAGGTAGTTGTCGGCGTCCGAGTAGTCGGGGAACCAGCCGAGCTGGTACGCCGGGTACACGTCTGCGACGCGGTCCTTCGAGTACTGGCCCCACTCGGTCGACTGCAGGTCGACGGTGAACAGGCCGCCGGCCTCGAGCTGCGACTTCACCTGCGCGTACTCCTCGGCCGAGGAGTTGCCGTAGTGGTCGGGCGAGTACTGCAGCTGCAGCTTCACCGGGGTCGGGACGCCGGCGTCGGCGAGCACCTTCTTGGCGGCGTCCGCGCTGGGACCGCCCTGCTTGTCGCCGTAGAGGCTCTTCAGCGGCTCCACCGCACCCGTCAGGCCCTGCGGCACGTAACTGTACAGCGGGGTGTAGGTGTCCTTGTAGACCTCCTTGGCGATCTTCGCGCGATCGACGAGGTCTGCAGCGGCCTGGCGCACGGCCAGCGCCTTCTTCGCGTCGGCCTCGGGCGTCTTGGCGCCGAAGGGCTGCGTGTTGAAGTTGAAGACGATGTAGCGAATCTCGCCGCCGGGGCCGTTGACGACCTTCAGACCCTTGGTCTTGCCGAGCTTCTCGATATCGGTCGCCGACAGCGAGCGGAACGCGACGTCGACGGCCTTGGTCTGGATCGCCTGGCTGAGGTTCGACTCGTTGCCGAAGTACTTCACGTTGACCGAGCTGCTCTTCGGCTTGCCCCAGAGGCCCTGGTAGCCGTCGAACGCCTTGTATGCGGCGAGGTTGCCCTTGTCGAACGAATCGAGCGTGTACTGGCCGGCGAACGCCTTGCCCTTCACGATGTCGGCGTCGCTCGTGAGCTTGTCGGCCGAGAAGACCTCCTCGTCGACGATCGGGCCCACCGGGCTCGACAGCACCTGCGGGAAGGTCTGGTCGTTGCCCTCCTTGAGGGTGAAGACGACCGTCTGGTCGTCCTTCGCCTCGACGCTCGCGAGGTTCGCGAGCAGGCTGGCGGGGCCGTTGGGGTCGTTGATCTTGAGCTGGCGGTCGAACGTGAACTTCACGTCCGAGCTCGTCAGCTTGTGGCCGTTCGCGAAGGTGAGGTCCTTCTTGAGCTTGACCGTGTACTCGGTCGGCGAGGTGAACTCGGCCGACTCGGCGATGTCGGGCTCGACCTCCGACTTGCCGACGGGGTTGTTCAGCAGGAACGGGTAGACGTTCGTCATGACCGCGAACGAGCCGTTGTCGTACGCGCCCGCCGGGTCGAGGGCCGTGACGACCTCGGTCGTGCCGACCGTGACGGCTCCGCCGCCTCCGCCGTTTCCTCCGCTGCCGCCCTGCGCGCAGCCGGTGAGCAGCAGTGCTCCCGAGGCGACGAGTGCGAGTGCGCCGGTTCCAGTCCGTGAAAGTTTCACTCTTGCTCCATTACATGGGTTGAGTCCGCATTCACGTCGACGCATCGATGCGGCGACGTTGCCACGCGGAGAGACAGCCCGATCATAGCGAGCCGCGCGGGCCCCCGCGAACCGGGTTGTCGCAATCGTGACACGTTCGGTACCCGGATACGACAGCGGGGCGGGATCCCGAAGGATCCCGCCCCGCTGCGGCGTCGGAGTGTCTGGTACTACGCCACGCCCAGCTCGATGCCCGCGCCCGGGATCGCCGCCAGCAGGTTCCTGGTGTACTCCTGCTGCGGGTTCTCGAACACCTCGTCGGTGGTCGCCTGCTCCACGATCTTGCCCTGCTGCATCACGCACACGCGATCCGCGATCAGGCGCACGACCGCGAGGTCGTGCGTGATGAAGAGGTAGGTCAGGCCCAGATCGCGCTGCAGCTCGGCGAGCAGATCGAGGATCTGCGCCTGCACCAGCACGTCGAGCGCCGACACGGCCTCGTCGAGCACGAGGATGTCCGGCTTGAGCGCCAGACCGCGGGCGACCGCGACGCGCTGTCGCTGACCGCCCGAGAGCTCGTTCGGGTATCGGGTCGCGACCTCGCGCGGCAACGAGACCTGGTCGAGCAGCTCGTACATGCGCGCCTTGCGGCTCGCCGCGTCGCCCACGTTGTGGATCTTCAGCGGCTCCATGATCGTGTTGCCGATGTTGTGCAGCGGATCGAGCGAGCCGTAGGGATCCTGGAACACGGGCTGGAGCGTGCGACGCAGGTTGAACAGCTCGCGGCCGTTCAGCTTCGACGTGTCGCGGCCCTCGATCTTGATCGTTCCGGCGGTCGGGTCCTCGAGCTGCAGCACCATCTTCGCGATCGTGGACTTGCCCGAACCGGACTCGCCCACGAGCGCGAGGGTCTCGCCGCGGTTGATCGTGAAGTTCGCGTCGTCGACCGCCACGAAGTCCTCGGAACCGAAGTTGCCCTTGCGGAGCTTGTAGACCTTGCGCAGGCCCTCGACCTCGATCAGCGGCTCGCCGATCTTGCGCTCCGTGCTCTCGGCCAGCGCCGCGACGTCGAACGTCGAGGTGGGGGCCGCGGGCAGGCTCGCATCCGTCCCGATGCGACGCGATGCGAGGCTCGGGGCGGCGGACACCAGTCGACGGGTGTAGGGGTGCTGCGGGTTCTGCAGGATCTCGCGGCTCGGTCCCGACTCGACGATGTTGCCCTTGTACATCACGATGAGCTTCTCCGCGCGCTCGGCCGCGAGGCCGAGGTCGTGCGTGATGAAGACCACGGCGGTGCCGAGCTCCTTCGTGAGCTTCTCGAGGTGGTTCAGCACCACGCGCTGCACGGTCACGTCGAGCGCCGAGGTGGGCTCGTCCGCGATCAGCAGTTCGGGGTTCGCGGCGAGACCGATGCCGATCAGCGCGCGCTGCTTCATGCCGCCCGAGAACTGGTGCGGGTACTGCTTCATGCGCTGCTCGGCGTTCTGCAGGCCGGCCTGCTCGAGCACCTCGACGGCGCGCGCGTGCACGGCCTTCTTGCCCGAGGCGAGCCCGTTCGCACGGATCGCCTCCTCGACCTGGAAGCCGACCGACCACACCGGGTTCAGGTTCGACATCGGGTCCTGCGGCACGAGGCCGATCTCACGACCGCGGATCGACTCCATCTCCTTGCGCCCGATGCCGACGAGCTCGCGCCCGTTCCACTGCACCGAACCGCCGGTCACCTTGCCGGTGCCGGGCAGCAGGTTGATGACCGCGTGCATGGTGGTGGACTTGCCGGAGCCCGACTCGCCGACGATCGCGACGGTCTCGCCCGCGTAGACGTCGAAACCGACGCCGTGCAGCACCTCGTTCTGCTTCTTCTTCGTGCCGAACGCGACCTTGAGGTCGCGAACGCTGAGGATCGGCTGCTGCTCGCTCATCGCTGCGCCCTCGCCTTCGGGTCGAGCGCGTCACGCAGGAGTTCGCCGAGCAGGATGAAGGCGAGCACCGTGATCGACAGCGCGATGGACGGGTAGATGAGGTTCATCGGAGCAGTGCGCAGATCGGCCTGCGCCTGCGAGATGTCGTTGCCCCACGACATGACGTCGGAACCGAGTCCGACACCGAGGAAGGACAGCGAGGCCTCCGCCACGATCGAGGCCGCGAGCGAGAGCGTCGAGACGACGATCATCGGGGCCATCGAGTTCGGCAGGACGTGGCGCCACAGGGTCTTCCACGGCCCGAGCCCCTGCGCCTTGGACGCGGTGACGTAGTCGGCGGGCTTCACGCGCAGCACCTCGGCGCGCAGCACGCGCGCGCTCGACGCCCAGGCGAAGAGGCCGATGGCGAGCGAGATGGTCCAGATGTTGCGGAACTCCTTGAACATGCCCATGACGATGACCGCCGCGAGGATGTAGGGGATCGAGAAGAAGATGTCGCCGATGCGCGAGAGCACCGCGTCGACCCAGCCGCCGAAGAAGCCGGCGATCGCACCCATGATCGTGCCGAGCACGAATACGAGCAGCGTCGAGATGAGGCCCACCGACAGCGAGGTCGAGGTGCCGTGGATCACGCGCGAGTAGATGTCGCAACCCTGGCGGTTGTACCCGAAGGGGTGGCCCTCGCTCGGCCCGTTGAGGCTCTGCGCGAGATCGCACTTGGTGGGATCCACCGAGGTGAACCACTGCGGGAAGAACGCCGCGGCGAGCACGACGAGCAGCAGCGCCGCCGAGATGTAGAACATCGGACGCTTGCGGATGTCGCGCCAGGCGTCGATCCAGAGACCGGAGCGGCGTTCGTCGAGCTGGGGCGCGTCGACCGCGGCGACCGGGGTCTCGTCGACCGGGGCTACGTAGTGTTCGAGCTTGGGGGTCGTGGACTCAGGCATAACGGATCCTCGGGTCGAGCACGGCGTAGAGCAGGTCAACGAAGAGGTTGACGAAGAGGTAGATCAGCACCATCACGGTGACGAACGAGACCACGGTGGTGTTCTCGCCGAGCTTGATCGCGCGGAACAGCGTGTTGCCGACGCCCGGCACGTTGAAGATGCCCTCCGTGATCGTCGCTCCGACCATGAGCACACCGAAGTTGGTGGCGGTGTTGGTCAGGGTCGGGATCAGCGAGTTGCGCAGCACGTGCACGGGGATGACCCGCCCGCGGCTCAGGCCCTTGGCGTACGCGGTGCGCACGAAGTCCTGGTTCAGGGTGTCGATGACCGAGGCGCGCGTGAGGCGCATGCTGGTCGCGTAGAGCGAGATGCCGAGCACCAGCGCCGGCAGGATCAGATCCTGGAACGGGGCGCCCGGTCCGACGGTCGTTCTGAAGATCGGCCACTTGATGCCGAGGAAGTACTGGCCGACGAACGCGATCACGAAGATCGGCACGCTCATCATGATCAGGCCGATGATGAGGCTGATGTTGTCGAAGAACTTGCCCTTGCGCAGGCCCGAGATGAGGCCGATCGAGATCGCGAGCACGAGCTCGATCACGATCGCCATGAGGGCGAGGCGGATGGTCACCGGGAAGGTGGTCGCGAGCACCTCGCTGACCTGCTGACCCGAGAAGGTCATGCCGAGGTCGCCGCGGAAGATGCCGCCGATGTACAGCAGGTACTGCACGATGAAGGGCTGATCCAAGTGGTACTGGTGCTTGATCTGCGCGAGCACCTCGGGGCTCGGCGTCTTGTCGCCGAAGAGCGCGAGCACCGGGTCGCCGGGCATGGCGAAGACCATGAAGTAGATCAGGAAGGTGGTGCCGAGGAGCACCGGGATCGTTTGCAGGATGCGGAAGAGGACGTATCTCAGCATGTGGCTGGTCCCCTCCCCCGCTCGAACTGAGTAGACATGTTGCGTATTCTCTCGCAGTCGGGGCGCAAAACGAATTCCAGACGTCGATGTCTGCGCTGCGCCGGGCTCGTGGCCCGTCTGGTCTGCCGGGTGCGGCGTGACGGGGTGAGGCCCCGGGCGGGTGCGCCCGGGGCCTCATCAGGCAGCGTTACTTCGCGGCCGTCTTGGTGATCTCGTAGTACAGCGGAACCGAGTTCCACCCGAAGGTGACGTTCTCGACGCTGGTGCCGAAGCCGCCCGAGACGTTCGAGTACCACAGCGGGATCGCCGGCAGATCCTTGTTCAGGACCTCCTGCGCCTCGTGGAACTTGCCGTTCGCGGCCTCCACGTCCTTCTCTGCGAGGCCCTCGGCCAGCAGCTTGTCGAACTCGGGGTTCGAGTAGTCGCCGTCGTTCGAGGACGCGCCGGTCTTGTAGAGCGGGGCCAGGAAGTTGTACAGACCCGGGTAGTCGCCCTGCCAGCCCGAGCGGAACGCGGTCTGGATCTTACGGTCGGTGATCGACTGGCGGAAGTCGCCGAACAGCGGGTTCGGAGCGCCCGATGCGTCGATGCCGAGGGTGTTCTTGATGTCGTTGGTCACGGCATCGACCCAGCCCTGGTGGCCGCCGTCGGCGTTGTAGCCGATCTGGAACTTGCCCGACCACTTGGAGATCTTGTCGGCCTCGGCCCACAGCTCCTTGGCCTTCTTCGGGTCGTACTTCAGGACGTCGCCGCCCTTGAGGCTCTTGCTGTACCCGTCGATGACCGGCGACGACCAGTCGGTCGCGGTGGTGCGGGTCTTGTAGAAGATCTTGTCGGTGATCTGATCGCGGTTGATCGACATCGAGATGGCGGCGCGACGCAGCTCGCCCTCCTTGCCGCTGAAGTGCGGCAGGCGGGACGGGATCGTGAACGACTGGAAGATCGCAGCCGGCTGGTTGACCGCACGGTCGCCCAGGTCGGTCTGGAAGGTGGCGAGACCCGAATCCGGGATCGCGTCGAGGACGTCGAGGTGTCCGCCCTGCAGATCCGCGTAGGCCGCATCCTGCGAGTCGTAGAACTTGATGGTCACGCCACCGTTCTTCGGCGCGCGGTCGCCCTTGTACTCGTCGTTCTTGACCAGGTCGATCTTCTGCTTGTGCACCCAGCCGTTGTCGGCGACCTTGTAGGGGCCGTTGCCGATCGGGTTCTGACCGAACTCCTTGGTCACGTTGCCCTTGGCGTCGAACGCCGACTTGGGCAGCGGGTAGAACGACGAGTAGCCGAGCTGCAACGGGAAGTCCGACTGGGCTTCCTTCAGCGTGACCTCGAAGGTGGTCGGGTCGACGACCTTGAGGCCCGAGAGCTTCGCGTCCTTCTTGTCGTCGAAGCCCTCGATGTTGGCGAACCAGCTCGAGTTCTTGCGCGCGTTCGACAGCTTCGCGGCGTCGTTCCACGCGTTGACGAACGAGTCGGCGTCGACCGGGTCACCGTTGGTGAACTTCTGGTCGGCCTTCAGCTTGATGGTGAAGACCTTCGAGTCCTTGGTATCAATGGACTCCGCCACGTCATTCTGGGGCTTGCCCTTCGCGTCGTAGTACACCAGGCCGGCGAAGATCGCGTCGAGGATCTTTCCGCCGCCCACCTCGTTGGTGTCGCTGGGGATCAGGCCGCTTTCCGGCTCCGATCCGTTCGCGGTGATGATGGCCGACGCGTCGCCCTTGGGCGTCGATCCCTTGTCTCCGCCGGTGCTCGACGACGAGCAGCCCGCGAGTGCAAGTGAGCCCGCTGCGGCGAGGGCGATGAGCCCCAGGCCGATCCGAGTTCGCTTCAAGATATTCCTCCTTGTTCAGATTCCGCAGAGGTGCCCCGGGCATCGAAAACGCCCCATCGCACTCCGCGGAGTTCAACCGACCAGAGCCTAATCGGAAGGCGTCTGCACAAACGGCCAACGCGCGCGAATCGCGACCCAATCGTGACGAAGGTCCAGGAAGTCACAATGCGACCCCCAGAACGCGGAGACGGTTTTGTCGAGTTCGAACAGTTCTCGCGAATTCGTCCGAGCCCTGCGCCGGTACGCTGAGCGCGTGCTCTCCTCCGAACGCGTTCCGGGCTCCGCAGCCCCGCAGCCTTCCCCCGCCCGGCTCCGCTGGGAGATCGCCATCGTCCTCGCGCTCTCGCTCGGCGCCTCGGCGGTCTACGCGATCGTCGCCATCGCCGATCGCCTCACCCGCGACACCGCACTGTCCTCGCAGACCGCGACCATCAACACGCCGCTCGACGAGCGCCCGCTGTTCGACCTGATCTACCAGCTGCTCTCCTTCGGCTTCGGCCTGGCCCCGGTCGCCCTGGTCGTCTTCCTGCTCTGGCGCGAACGGGCTCCGCGGCTGGGCGCGCTCGGTCTCGGCGCCCCGGTCCGGGTGTCCGATTCCCCGCGCGGCCCCTGGTGGGCGCGGGAGACCGGCGGCGGGTTCCTGCTCGCCGCCGCCATCGGGATCCCGGGGTTGGCGTTCTACGTGATCGCCAAGGCGATCGGCATCAACGCGACCGTGATCCCGACCGCGCTCGACGCCGCCTGGTGGACCGTACCCGTGCTGGTGCTGCAGGCGCTGAAAGCGGCGCTGACCGAGGAACTCATCGTGGTCGCCTACCTCTTCGAGCGGCTCAAGCGCCTCGGCGTCGGCCCCGTCGCCACGATCGTGTCGAGCGCCCTGCTGCGCGGCACCTACCACCTGTATCAGGGCTTCGGCGGGTTCATCGGCAACGTCGTCATGGGCCTCGTCTTCGGCTGGTGCTACCAGCGCTGGGGCCGGTCGCTCCCCCTCGTCGTGGCGCACTGGATCCTCGACATCGTGAGCTTCGTCGGGTATCCGCTCGCGGTCGCAATCTGGCCCGCGCTGTTCGCCGTCGCGAGGTAGCGCGGCCCGGCCGCGCGGGGCTCTGCGCTCAGAGCGGCTTAATCGTCTTGACGGTCTCGGCCAGCTGGCCCCAGATCTCGTCGTAGAGCTCGGGCGCCTCGGCGCACTTCTCGCCGGGCCGCAGCACGACGTACTTGCCGTCGGTGCCCTTCGTGATGCCGAACTGCTTGCGCATGGCCGCGCAGGACTCGGGCAGCTTCTCGATCAGCGGCGAGGTGAGCACGAGATTCTGCTGCGCATCGATCGAGTACTGCGAACTGCCGAACTTGTTCGACAGCTGCGCCTGCACGCCCCAGGGCTCGATCGCGAGCCGCTGCGACGGTCCCATCGTGACGACCGGCACGTCGTCGGTCTTGGGTGTCTCGGTCGGGGTCGGCGTCTCGCTGGGGGTCGTGGACGGCGACGGCGAGGTCGTCTCGGACGTCGACGGCTTCGGATCTGCGGTCGGGGCGATGCTCTCGGCCCGACCGAAGGTCACCAGGAGGATCGACACCACGATCGCGACGACGGCGATCGCGCCGACCGTGATCCACGGCACCAGGTGCGGATTGCGCTCCGGTACCTCGACCTCGGTCTCGACAAGCTCGGGAATCAGCGGATCAGTCACCCGGACAGCCTAGCGACTCGAAGTCGGAGCACCCCGCAGGAGTCCTGCGAGTGCATCGATATGCGGCGCATCCGTGCCGCAGCAGCCGCCGAACACCCGCGCGTTCGGCGCGAGATCCCGCAGGGCGAGCACCCCGGCGGCGAAACGCGCCGGCCCATCGCAAGCCCCGTCGTCGCCGTCGCGCGCGGCGTTCAGCCGGAACCCGGCGATCCGGCTGAGGGCGGCGGAGCCGTCGTCCAGGCCCGCGGCGACCTCCGACGGGTGCGCGCAGTTGACGAGATAGGCCTCGATGCCGCCGCCGGTGGCTGCATCGCCCATCGCGATGGCCTCCGCGAGCGAGGATCCGTCGGCCAGCCGCCCGTCGGCCCCGACCGTGAACGACACGTACGCGGGCACCCGGAGCGCCATCGCCGCGCGGGCCACGCCGATGCCCTCCGCCGCATCGAGCGCCGTCACCGCGGTGATCCGATCCGCACCGGCCGCCGCGAGCGCGGCGACCTGCGGCGCGTGATAGCTCTGCGCCTCCTCGGCGGTCATGCGCTGATCGGCCTCGAACTCGTCGTATCGCGGGCCGACGCACCCGTTCACGATCACGTCCGCATCGGGGGCGAGCTCGTCGGCGACCTCGCGCACGAACGCCGCCGCGTCCTCGTTGATCCGTTCGAGGTGCGCGTCGTCGGCGCCGAGCAGCGCGCCCCAGTCGGGGTTCGCACGCCAGGTCGGGGTGTCGAGCACGATCGGCAGGCCCGCGGCGTCGGCGATCTCGACGAAGGGCGCGTAGTACTCGCGCAGCGCCCGGCGCCCCTCGGCGCTGTCGAGCAGCACGAACGCGGCGAACTCGGGCAGATCCTGCCCCAGGCGGTCGACGAGCGCGGTCTCGATGCCGCCGTCGGTGATCCACTGCTGGGTGTCGTGCATTCCGGTGCTCCCTCGCTGCCGTCGATCCGGTTCGCCTCCATCCTCACACGACGCCGCCGGTCGCGGGGCGCCCGCGCGGCGCGGATCATGCGCAGCGCGGTGCGTCCGGGCGCCCCTGCTGCGCGTCAGCCGAGACCCGACACCAGGTTGATGACGGTTGCGAGGATCCCCGCTCCGAAGAGGTAGGCGAGCGTCGTCTGGGCGATCACGATGCGACGGATCTCGTTGCGCGTCACGTTCGTGTCGGCGACCTGGTAGGTCATTCCGAGCCCGATGGAGAAGTAGGCGAAGTCGGTGTATTCCGGCGGTTCCTGCTGGTTGAAGTCGATGCCGCGCTTGATCTCGCCGTCGCCGCGATCCTCGTAGTAGCTGCGGGCGAAGTGCAACAGGTAGTTGACCTGGATCAGTGCCCACGACGCCACGATGCTGACCACGGCGATGCCCGCGAGCCAGTAGGTCGCGGCTCCGCTCGCGTGGCGCGCCTGGATCATCACGATCACGACCGCGGCCAGGCTCGCGACGCTGCCAGCGATGGCGATGAGGCGCGCGATACGCCGGCCCGGATCCTCCGCGGTCGCGTGCGCCCGCGTCGCCTCGGCGTCCATGGGCCACACCTGCAGCAGCGCCCAGACGGTGCTCACGCACGCGAGCGCTCCCCAACCCGCGAGCAACCCCGCGGCGACGCCGAGCGCCGGGCCCGCGATCGCGCCCGCGGCGCCTCCCAGCAGGACCGCGATCCCCCACCGCAGTCGCAGCTGCGCCCGATCCGAGAGTCCGCTCATGCCGCGATCCTAGTGCGGCCGGCGCCTCGCTCCAGGCCGCCTCGCAACCCGGAAATTTTCCGTCGAGTAGAAATACGTCAAATCTTCACCCCCGAAATGGCCGATTCGGGTGCTCAGGCTCGGTCATTGTGGAATCAATCACCGAAGATCCACGTCAAGGAGTCATCATGACCGCGTTCCAGAACGACATTGAAGCCGCACAAGGCCTGAAGGACCAGAACGGCTCCGGCTGGGATGCGATCAACCCCGAGCACGTGGCCCGTATGCGTGCGCAGAACCGGTTCCGGACCGGCCTCGAGATCGCCCAGTACACCGCCGATATCATGCGCCGCGACATGGCCGAGTACGACGACGACTCCTCGGTCTACACCCAGTCGCTCGGCGTCTGGCACGGCTTCATCGGCCAGCAGAAGCTGATCTCGATCAAGAAGCACCTGAAGACGACGAACAAGCGCTACCTGTACCTCTCGGGCTGGATGGTCGCCGCGCTCCGCTCGGAGTTCGGCCCGCTGCCCGATCAGTCGATGCACGAGAAGACCGCGGTGCCCGCGCTCATCGAAGAGCTCTACACGTTCCTCCGCCAGGCCGACGCCCGCGAGCTCGACCTGCTCTTCACCCAGCTCGACGACGCCCGCGCCGCCGGCGACGAGACCGCGGTCGAGTTCCTGCAGTCGCAGATCGACAACTACGAGACGCACGTCGTGCCGATCATCGCCGACATCGACGCCGGCTTCGGCAACCCCGAGGCGACCTACCTGCTCGCGAAGAAGATGATCGAGGCGGGCGCCTGCGCGATCCAGATCGAGAACCAGGTCTCGGACGAGAAGCAGTGCGGCCATCAGGACGGCAAGGTCACCGTGCCGCACGAGGACTTCATCGCGAAGATCAACGCGGTCCGCTACGCGTTCCTCGAGCTCGGCATCGACAACGGCGTGATCGTCGCCCGCACCGACTCACTCGGCGCCGGCCTCACCCAGAAGCTCGCCGTCACCAGCACCCCCGGCGACCTCGGCGACCAGTACAACTCCTTCCTCGACGTCGAGGAGATCTCCGAGGCCGAGCTCGGCAACGGCGACGTCGTGATCAAGCGCGACGGCAAGCTGCTGCGCCCGAAGCGCCTCGCCTCGAACCTCTACCAGTTCCGCAAGGGCACCGGCGAGGATCGCGTCGTGCTCGACTGCATCACCTCGCTCCAGAACGGCGCCGACCTGCTCTGGATCGAGACCGAGAAGCCGCACGTCGAGCAGATCGCCTCGATGGTGGATCGCATCCGCGAGGTCGTGCCGAACGCGAAGCTCGTCTACAACAACAGCCCCTCGTTCAACTGGACCCTCAACTTCCGCCAGCAGGCCTTCGACCAGCTCGTCGAAGAGGGCGCCGACGTGTCGGCGTACGACCGCGACAAGCTGATGAGCGTCGAGTACGACGAGACCGAGCTCGCCCGCATCGCCGACGAGAAGATCCGCACCTTCCAGCGCGACGGCTCGGCCCGCGCCGGCATCTTCCACCACCTCATCACCCTGCCGACCTACCACACGGCGGCGCTGTCGACCGACAACCTCGCCAAGGGCTACTTCGGCGACGAGGGCATGCTGACCTACGTCCGCGACGTGCAGCGCCAGGAGATCCGCCAGGGCATCGCCACCGTCAAGCACCAGAACATGGCCGGCAGCGACATCGGCGACAACCACAAGGAGTACTTCGCCGGCGACGCGGCCCTCAAGGCCGGCGGCAAGGACAACACGATGAATCAGTTCTGAGCTCCTGAGCTCCTGAGCTCCTGAGCTCCGATCCTGCAGAGCGGGGTCCCGGTTTCGGCCGGGGCCCCGCTCTCAGCGTTTCTAGCGCAGCACGCCGAGGTCGCGCGCTGCCGCGACGGCGGCGGTGCGCGACGAGACGCCGAGCTTGGAGAAGATGTGCACCAGATGCGATTTCACGGTGGCGTCGGAGATGTGCAGTCTGGTCGCGATGGCGCTGTTGCTCTCGCCGTCGGCGACGAGGCGCAGCACCTCGGTCTCGCGGGCGCTGAGGCTCGCATGCGGCGTGCGGATCCGGGCGAGCAGGCGCCCGGCGATGGCCGGTGCGAGTGCGCTCTCCCCCGCCGCCGCGGCGCGGATCGCCGCGATCAGCTCGGCCGGCGGAGCGTCCTTCAGCAGGTAGCCGCTGGCGCCCGCTTCGACGGCGCCGAGGATGTCCCCGTCCGTGTCGTAGTTGGTGAGCACCAGCACGGCCGGCGCGCCGGCGAGGGCCCGGATCCTGCGGGTCGCGTCGGCGCCCGTCTGGTCCTGCCCGAATTGGAGGTCCATGAGGACGACATCGGGGCGGCCGGCTGCGGCGAGCGCGACGGCGTCGTCCGGCGTCGCGGCCTCCCCGACGATCTCGAGCTCGGGGTCGCCCTCGAGCAGGGCTCGGATGCCGGCGCGCACCACAGGGTGGTCATCGGCGAGCACGATCCGGATCATGCGTCTCCCCTCTCGAGGGTCACGGACAGCAGGGTGCCTCGTCCGGGCTCGGATTCGACGACGAGGGTGCCGCCGAGCTGGCGGGCGCGCTCGGCGATGGCGCGCAGGCCGAAGCTGTCCGCCGAGCCGCCGCCGGCTGCGACGTGCTCGGGATCGAAGCCGACGCCGTCGTCGTGCACGGAGAGCGTGACCCGGCCATCGATCGCCTCGACCAGGATCCGGGCCCGGCCGGCGGCGGCGTGGCGTACGACGTTCGACACGGCGCCCTGCGCGATCCGCAGCAGGGCGGTCTGCGTGCTCATGGGCAGGTGCAGTTCGTCGGGCGTCTCGACCGAGATCACGAGGCCGGAGCGGCGGCTCTGATCCTCGGCGAGGCGCCGGAGCGCGGCGGCGAAGCCGTCGTCGAGCGACGGAGGTGCGAGCTCTCGGATGAACCGCCGAGTCTCGGCGAGGCTGTCGGCCGCGGTCTCCCGGGCCAGGCGCACGTGCCGGGCTCCTGGGCCGTCCGGGTCGTCGCGTTCCGCTGCGTGCAGCAGCATCTGGATGCTGGAGAGCCCCTGCGCGACGGTGTCGTGGATCTCTCGTGCGAGGCGGGAGCGTTCGGCGAGCGCGCCCTGTTCGCGTTCCGTCGCCGCGAGCCGCTCCCGGGTGCGCAGTAGCTCGTCGACCAGTTCCTGTCGTTCGGCGGCTTCGCGGGCCAGCGCCCGGTAACCGAGTCCGATGAGGATCGCGGCACCGGCGCCGACGAGCGGGCCGATGACCCCGCCGACGCTGAAGCCGAGGTGCAGGCCGAGCGCGAGGATCGCGATCGCGGTCGACGCGATGACGGCGATGATGCCGCCCGCGCCGGGCAGCACGTGCAGGTAGAGGAAGAACAGCGGGAACACGAGGTAGGCGCCTTCGGGCGCGAGCCACACGAGCACCGCCCACAGCAGGGTGAGCGCGGCGACCCAGAGCGTCGCGGGAACCCGCTTCCGGGGAAGCAGCACTCCTCCCGCGTAGACGGCGACGAAGAGGATCGCGATGAGCAGCGCCCCCGGCGCGCTCGAGCGTTCGGTGACGAACCCGGGCACCACGGCGAACGCCGCGAGCCCCACGAGCAGCACGTGCAGGCCGACGCGGAGCCCGACGAACACCGGAGTCAGAGTCGCGTGGGCCATGGATCTCCAGCGTAGGCGCGGGGCCGCGGCGACGCATCCTCCGAAAGTTGGAGCGCGGGCCATCCTTTCGACTCGGGAATACCGACCGAAGCGGCGATGACGCGGGAGCGCCGTGCGAGGAGCCTGGAATGGTGCTGCTCACCTCGAGCGGCCGGAAGGAAGCACTCGTGTTCGTCGCCTGGAGAGACCTGCGGTTCGCCCGTGGACGATTCCTGCTCATCGGGGCCGTCGTCGCCCTCATCACCCTCCTCGTCGGGTTTCTCGCCGGGTTGACCGGCGGGCTCGCGTCGCAGAACGTTTCGGCGGTGCTGGGGCTTCCCGGCGATCGGCTGGTGCTGCAGGATCCCGCATCGGGGTCGCCGTCGTTCGGCACCTCGGAGATCGACGCGGAGACCGTGCAGGCATGGCGCGAGGCCCCCGGCGTTTCGTCGGTGCTGCCGGTCGGCATCGCGCAGGGCCGGGCGCAGCTCGGCGGGGCTGGATCGGCCGGGTTCTCGGGCGCTGCGGAGTCCTCTGGGGCCTCCGGTTCGGCTGGTGCCTCCAGTTCCGCTGGTGCCTCCGTCTCCTCGGGCGGGTCACCGGTCGGAGTCGCGCTGTTCGGGTTTTCTGCTCCGTCCGGTGCCGGCGAGCAGACCGACCTCACCGAGCTCGCTCCCGCGGAGGATGACGAGGTCGGCCTGTCAGCGGGCGCCGCGAAGGATCTCGACGCCTCGGTCGGCGACCGGATCTCGATCGCGGGCTCTGAGTACCGCGTCGCGAAGGTCGGCGGGGATGCCTGGTACAGCCACACTCCGGTCGTGGCGATGACCCCGGCCTCGTGGCAGGCCGCGTCGCAGCGCATGGGCGGATCCGGCGGAGACGCGGTGACCGTGCTCGCCGTGTCGGGGTCGCCCGATTGGGACGCGGTCGCGTCGTCGACGAAGACCGTCGCCCAGCCGACGCTCGCGAGCCTCGGCGCGCTCGAGACGTTCAAGTCGGAGATCGGTTCGCTCGGCCTCATGATCGCCATGCTCTTCGGTATCTCGGCGCTCGTGGTCGGTGCGTTCTTCACCGTCTGGACCATGCAGCGTGCCGGAGACATCGCGGTGTTGAAAGCGCTCGGCGCCACCACCGGATCGCTCGTGCGAGACGCGCTCGGCCAGGCGCTCGTGGTGCTCGTACTCGGCATCGGCGTCGGGCTCGCCCTCGTCGTCGGGCTCGGCACCCTGGCGGGCGGCGCCCTGCCGTTCCTGCTCAGCCCACTCACCACGGCGCTCCCCGCCGTGATCATGGCGGTGCTCGGTCTCGCCGGCGCCGCGTTCGCTCTCCGTTCCGTCACTTCAGCCGACCCCCTCACCGCACTCGGGAGCCACCGATGATCCAGCTCGACAACGTCACCCTCACCTTCCCCGACGGCGACGACCGCATCACGGCGGTCGACCGTGTCTCGCTCACGGCCCGATCGGGCTCCGTGGTCGGGATCACGGGCCCGTCCGGCTCTGGCAAGTCGAGCCTGCTCGCCGTCGCCGCTACGCTGATCCGGCCAGATTCCGGGCGCGTGCTGATCGGCGACGGCGCGGACGCGATCGACGCCGCAGCGCTCTCTCCCGCCGAAGCGACCTCGTTGCGCCGCGAGCGCATCGGGATCGTGTTCCAGCAGTCGAACCTGCTGCCGTCGCTGACCGCGCGGGAGCAGCTGTTCGCGATGGCGGAACTGGGCGGGAGTCGCTCCGGTCGTGCCGAACGACGGGCCGCGGTTCGCGCTCGGGCGGACGAGCTGCTCGATGCGGTCGGGCTCGCCGCTCATGCTGACAAGCGTCCCCATCAGCTCTCGGGTGGACAGCGGCAGCGTGTCGCGATCGCTCGGGGTCTGGTGCACGACCCAGAGGTGCTGCTGGTCGATGAGCCGACGAGCGCGCTCGACCAGGAACGCGGTGCCGAGATCATGGCCCTCATCTCCCGTCTCGTGCACGAACGCGGCACGGCGACCCTGCTGGTGACCCACGACCTTGTGCACGCCGGAGCCCTTGACGAGCTCGTCACAGTGGTCGATGGCCGCATCGAATCGCGGGAGTCGATCTCGGATCGGGCGCTCGCGGCGTAGCCCGAGGCCGTCCGGGCCCAGGGCGTGGGCCCGATGCGCGGGGCCCAGGCCGGCCCGGCTCGGCCTGGCCGGGCTCGGCTCGGCCGGGCTCGGCTCGCCCCGGCTCGGCCCGGCTCGGCTCGGCTCGGCTCGGCCCGGCCCGACTCGGCTCGGCCCGTCTCCGGCCAGGATCTGTCTCGGCACTGATTTGACTCTGGACCCCATTCCTCTGGAGAAGCCGGCGCGGTGCAGCACTCGCATCAGCACTTCCATCAGCATTCCGCGAAGAGCCTCGCAAGGTGCGGGGCGATCGGAACCGGAGCGCGACCGAGGAACTTGCACAGCCTCTGCCGCGTCGCGTTCAACCGCTCCGGCCGAAAGTCCTCCTTGTGCAGCCGCAGGATCCGGTAGCCGGCTTTTCTCGCCCGTTCGAGTCGGCGGAGATCCTTCAGGTACTGGACGCGATCTGTTCGATGCTGCTCACCGTCGTACTCGATGATGAGCTTCCGGGTGCGATCGACGAGGTCGAACCGCCCGATCCAGTACCCTTCGTCGTCGCAGACGTCGACCTGCAGGTCGAGGTCGTCGAGCCCCATTCCGGCCAGCTCGAACCGCAAGAGGGTCGCGTATCTCGACTCCGCACCTTCTCGCGCGACCTCGGCTGCTGCCCGGAGCCGAACGATGCCCCGGTCCCGTCTCTGACGCAAGGCTTCGACGAGATCCCGCACAGGCACCACCGCACTCGCTTCACCTTCCCTACCGCGCGGCAGAACCAACGCATCGATCGCGACCACCAGTTCGCGGAAGGACAACAGGTTGGCCGATTGGATGAGCGCGGTCAAAGGTGAAACGCACCGGAGGCCCTTCGCGTCGCGGAGGGCGAGTGGCGCTGAAGTCCGATGTCCGAGAACGTGCGGCCGTCGCACTTGCCCGGCGGGAAGCTGTGCGACGACGTGCACCGCCAATGGCGCTCGGATCGGGACCCCGTAGATGAGCAGCGCACAGGTATGGCTAAAACCCTCGCCCGGTCGCAGCAGCGGAGCATACTCGGCAGCCAGCGCACGCATGCGCGTCGAATCGGTCGGCATTCGAGTTCCATCTTGACCCGAAGAGGGTGAACCGGGGTGGAGAACTCTGGCGATGCCCCGATGAGAACGCGTGAATCTGGGATGTTGCGTGACGCCTCTGCTGAGGCATCCCGCACCCTGGCGCCCGACCGGGAGGGGACGGTCTCTCAGCTCGGGTGGGATCCGGCTCAGTGCTCTGGTCATGCGTACGATCCTGGCGCCGCATCATGGCGGTCGCAGTGGATTCCACAATCGTTGGAGCCAAGGAGGTGCGCGCACGCTTCGAACGCTCCATGTGAGGGAAGTTTGAGGGAGCCGACGACTTCCGAGAAGCAGGCCGAGTGAACGCTTGTACATGAAAAGAGGGGTCTTTTCATGTACAAGCGTTCACTCGACCCTGTGCGCGGAGCGCGAGCGCGAGCGCGCACCGCTCAGCGCCGCTCGTTGCCCCGCCGGTAGTTGCCCGTCGCCTTCGCGAGCAGCAACTGGTCCTGGATCGGGTCGACTCCCAGCCGTGCCGCGAGACGCTCCCCCGCCGCACCTCCGAGCACCGACACCACACGCCCACCGCGCGTGATCCTGACCTCGCCCGACTTCGTCACGCGATAGTCGAACGGGTCGTCGGCGAGCCCGCGCGGCAGTTCGCCGCGCGGACCCGCCTCACCGGAACCTGAACTCACCGGAACCCGAACTCACCGGAACCCGAACCCACCGGAGCCCGAACCCATCAGGCGTCGAACGCCCCGTCGAACGCCGCGTCGAACGCTTCGGGCGGCGGGCACGCGCACACGAGGTTGCGGTCGCCGTGCGCGTTGTCGATGCGGCGCACGGGCGGCCAGTACTTGCGGCGCACGATCCCGGGCACGGGGTACGCGGCGAGCTCGCGCCCGTACGGGTGCGCCCACGCGTCGACGATCACGGAGCGCGCCGTATGGGGCGCCCCGCGCAGCGGGTTGTCCTCGGCGGGCCACTCCCCGCGCCCGACGGCGTCGGCCTCGGCGCGGATCGCGATCATCGCTTCGACGAAACGGTCGAGCTCCGCGAGGTCCTCGCTCTCGGTCGGTTCGACCATGAGCGTGCCCGCGACGGGGAACGACATGGTCGGCGCGTGGAAGCCGTAGTCGATGAGGCGCTTGGCGACGTCGTCGACGGTCACGCCGGTCTCGTCCTTCAGTGGGCGCAGGTCGAGGATGCACTCGTGCGCGACGAGCCCGTCGGGGCCCGAGTACAGCACGGGATAGTGCTCGCGCAGCCGCGACGCGACGTAGTTCGCCGCGAGCACCGCGGAGGCGGTGGCCTCGGCGAGCCCGTCGGCGCCCATCATGCGCACGTACGCCCACGAGATCGGGAGGATCCCGGCGCTGCCGTAGGGGGCTGCCGAGATCGGTCCGCCGCCGTGGGCGATACCGCCCTCGGGGTCGCCGAGCAGGGCGTGCTCGGTCGACTGCGCGAGCGGGTGCCCGGGCAGGAACGGTGCGAGATGCGCCTTCGCCGCGACCGGGCCGACTCCGGGGCCGCCGCCGCCGTGCGGGATGCAGAACGTCTTGTGCAGGTTGAGGTGCGACACGTCGCCGCCGAACTCGCCGAAGCGGGCCGCTCCCACGAGCGCGTTGAGGTTGGCCCCGTCGATGTACACCTGGCCGCCGGCCGCGTGCACGGCGTCGCAAATCTCGGTGACCGCCCGCTCGTAGACGCCATGGGTCGACGGGTAGGTGATCATGAGGGCCGCGAGGCGCTCGGCGTGCGCTGCGATCTTCGCGCGCAGGTCGTCGAGGTCGACGTCGCCGTGCTCGTCGCACGCGACGACCACGACGCGCATGCCGGCGAGCACCGCGGAGGCCGCGTTGGTGCCGTGCGCGCTCGACGGGATCAGGCAGACGTCGCGCTCGGTGTCGCCGTTCGCGCGGTGGTAGCCGCGGATCGCGAGCAGGCCCGCGAGCTCCCCCTGGCTGCCCGCGTTGGGCTGCAGCGAGACGGTGTCGTAGCCGGTCGCCTCGGCGAGCCACGACTCGAGCTGGCGCACCAGCTCGAGCGTTCCCGCGACGTCCTCGGCGGGCGCGAACGGGTGCAGCTCCTGGAACTCCGACCAGCTCACTGCGGCCATCTCGGTCGCCGCGTTGAGCTTCATGGTGCAGGATCCGAGCGGGATCATGCCGCGGTCGAGCGCGTAGTCGCGGTCGGCGAGCTCGGCCAGGTACCGCATCATCGAGGTCTCGGATCGGTGCGCGTGGAACACCGCGTGCGTCAGGTACTCGCTCGTGCGGTGCAGCGCCTCGGGCAGGGCGTCGCCGTCGACCGCGAACGCGTACGCGAACGAGCCGCCCACGAACGCCCCGACGACCTCGACCAGGTCCTCGCCGGTCGTCGTCTCGTCGACCGCGATCTGCACGGTCTGCGCGTCGACGCGCCAGAGCAGGATCCCGGCCTCGTGCGCGCGCGCCACGACCTCGGCCGCGGGATCGCCATCGCCGCTCACCCGCACGCGGATCGTGTCGAAGTAGTTCTCGTGCACGATCTCGAAGCCGCGCTCGGCGAGCAGACCGGCGAGGGCCCGCGCGTTCCCGGCGACCTCGGTCGCGATCCGGCGGATCCCCTCGGGCCCGTGGTAGACGGCGTACATGGACGCCATGACGGCGAGCAGCACCTGCGCGGTGCAGATGTTCGAGGTCGCTTTCTCTCGGCGGATGTGCTGCTCGCGCGTCTGCAGGCTCAGCCGATAGGCGGGGGCGCCTTCGGCGTCGACGCTCACGCCGACGAGGCGGCCCGGCATCTGGCGTTCGAGGCCCGAGCGCACGGCGAGGTAGCCGGCGTGCGGGCCGCCGAAACCGAGCGGCACGCCGAAGCGCTGAGTGGTGCCCACGGCGATGTCGGCGCCGAGCTCGCCCGGGCTCGTGAGCAGCGCGAGGGCCAGCGGGTCCGCCGCGACGACGCCGAGACCTCCCGCGTCGCGCACGGCCGCGAGGATCCGCGAGGGATCCCACACGCGGCCCGACGCACCCGGATACTGCACGATGACGCCGAACGCCTCCGGCAGCGACGCGGGATCCGCGTCTGCGAGCTCGATCTCGCGCACCTCGATGCCGAGCGGTTCCGCCCGGTGGTGCACGAGCGCGCGGGTCTGCGGCAGGGCGTCGGCGTCGAGCAGGAACACCTGGGACGACGCCCGCGAGGCGCGCCGCGCGAGCAGCATCGCTTCGACGACGGCGGTGCCCTCGTCGAGCATCGACGCGTTCGCGGTCGCGAGCCCGGTCAGGTCGGCGACCATGGTCTGGAAGTTGATGAGCGCTTCGAGCCGGCCCTGCGAGATCTCGGGCTGGTAAGGCGTGTAGGCCGTGTACCAGCGCGGGTTCTCGAGCACGTTGCGGGCGATCACCGACGGGGTGCGCGTGCCGAAGTAGCCGAGACCGATCATGGATCGGCGCACGGTGTTGCGCGAGGCGAGCTCGCGCAGTTCGGCGAGCGCCTCGGCCTCGGTGGCCGCCGCGGGGATCGCGCTCGGCGCATCGGCGTCCGCCGCGGCGTCGATCAGGATCGTCTCGGGGATCGCGGCGCGCATGAGCGCGTCAAGGCCGTCGACGCCCGCGACGCCGAGCTGCGCGAACATGCGCTCCCGGTCAGCCGCGCGGGTGCCGATGTGGCGCGATGAGAACTGTTCGGGCACCGCGCGCCTCAACCGTCGATCTCGGCGGCGTACGCGTCGGCGTCGAGCAGGTCGTCGGGCAGCGCGTCGGGACGCACGCGCACGAGCCAGGCCTCGCCGAAGGGATCCTGGTTGACGAGCTCGGGCGCATCGACGACCGCGTCGTTCGCCTCGACGACCTCGCCGTCGAAGGGTGCGAAGAGCTCGCCGACCGACTTGGTCGACTCGATCTCGCCGATCACGGATCCGCGGCTCACTCGGGTGCCGGCCGCGGGCAGCTCGACGAACACGACGTCGCCCAGCTGGTCGGCCGCGTGCGAGGTGATGCCGACGGTGGCGACGTCGCCGTCGAGGCGGATCCACTCGTGCTCGCGGGTGTACTTCAGCTCTGCGGGGAGGCTCATGTCAGGCCTGCTTTCGGGTGTAGAACGGGAGGGGGGTCACGGTGGCGGGGAGCACGCGCCCCCGCACGTCGATGCCGAGCGCGGTGCCGGCCTCGGAGTGTTCGGGATCGACGAAGGCCATCGCGATCGGGTGGCCGAGCGTGGGCGAGAGCACCCCGCTCGTCACGATCCCGATCGGTTCGGCGCCGTCTGCGCCCGGTTCGACGCCGCCGGCGTAGATCTCGGCACCGGCGCGCGCCGCGCGGCGCCCCTCGGCGGTGAGCCCGACGAGCACGCGCGCCGCAGCGGCGTCGAAGGCCTCGACGGCCGCGCGCCCGACGAAGTCGTCGGGTTTGCCGAGCGCCACGACGCGGCCGAGGCCCGCCTGCGCGGGCAGGATCTCGGGCGAGAGCTCGTGCCCGTGCAGGGGCATGCCCGCTTCGAGGCGCAGCGTGTCGCGCGCCGCCAGCCCGGCCTGGACGAGGCCGAAGGGCTCGCCCGCTTCGAGCACGGTGTACCAGAGGTCGAGCGCGTCGATCGCGGGGATCAGGATCTCGAAGCCGTCCTCGCCCGTGTAACCGGTGCGTGCGATGAGCACCGGGGCGACGTCGAACGCGCCCGGAACGCCGAAGGTGCCGCCGAGGCTCGCGTAGTAGCCCAGCTCCGAGAGCGGGGCGTCGGGCACCAGGGTGTCGACCGCTTCGAGAATCCGCTGCGCCTCGGGCCCCTGCACTGCGATCAGCGCGTAGGTGTCGGAGACGTCCTCGACCGTGCGCTCGCCGGAGCCTGACGCAGCTGCGGCGGCGAGCGCCGCAGCGACCGCATCGCGGTTGCCCGCGTTGGCGATGATGAGGAAGGTGTGCTCGGCAGTGCGGTACACGATCAGGTCGTCCACGACCCCGCCGTGCTCGTTGAGCAGGAGCGAGTACTTCGCCTTGCCGACGCGCATGGTCGAGATGAGGCCCGCGAGCACGCCGTCGAGGAAGGCGCCGGCGTCGGACCCTTCGACAAGGAATTCGGACATGTGCGAGATGTCGAAGAGACCGGCGGCGCGGCGCACGGCGTGGTGCTCGTCGAGGTCGCTCGTGTAGCGGACGGGCATCTGCCAGCCGCCGAAGTCGGTGAAGACGGCTCCGGCGGATTCGTGGGCGGGGAAGAGCGGGGTACGGCGTTCGGTCACGACGAGTTCTCCGGTCCATTCGGACGCCCGAGCACCGTGCTCGAGCGAGAACTCCCCCTCTGTCATTGGCCTGAGAGCTTCGCGCGGCGTCGCGCTTTCACCGTCGGCGGGGACATCGGTGTCCCGCTTTTCAGAGTGGCCTCGCCTGCGCGGTACTGGACCTGAGAGATTGGCGGGGAAGCTTGCTCCTTCGGTGCCGCTCGACGGATGTTCGAGCGGCTCTCCCGCGCTGGCGAATGGGCCGGATATTCGGTTGCTGCGGCCAGCCTAGCCGGTCTCCGGCTCCGCTCGCACCCCTCGGGTCTCGGCGATCCGGGGCGGGTCGGTCCGGTAATCGCCGAGGCGCGCCCAGTCGAGCCGGATCCGTACGACCGCGATATCGTCCCGGCCGAGGGAATCGGCGAACTCGGGGAACGCGGCGGCGTATGCGTCCGCCGCCGCGGTGCGATCCGACCCGCTCGTCACGACGGCCGTGCCCTCGGCCTGCAGCGTGGCGCCGTCGGCGCCTCCGATCACGACCGCGACGCGGGAGTCGCGCGCGAGGTTGGCGATCTTGCGCGATACCGTTCGCGCGTCGAAGACGAGATCGCCCGCGTCGGTCGCCGCGAACGGCAGGTACGCGGCCTGCGGCGCCCCGTCTGGGCCGAGCGTCGAGACGACGCCGTCCGGGCGTTCCCGGACGAAGGCGACGATCTCCGCAGCCCCGAGCGGTTCGACGCCTCGCTCCGGACTCATCCCCTCGCCGCCGTCCCGGCGTCGGGATTCCCGGTCCAGCGGAACGCCCCGAGACCCCCGAGCGGCACGGCCCGCGCTCGCCCGACGGTGCCGCCGGTCAGGAAGCCGCGCCGCCCGAGCGCGTCCAGTGCCGCGTTCCGATCCGCGAGCGCGCGCTCCCGATCCCCCTCCGGCAATGCCGCTACGAGCTCCACCGCGTCGGGTCCGGCTTGCTCACCCTGATCCGGCTGCCCGCGATCCGCCCCATCCGACGCACCCGCGTCGTCGGGCGCCCGGTGCCGTACGCGCAGCAGCACCGCGAGCCCGACGGCCGCGGCGACGATCAGCGCGGCCCGGACCGGCCAGAGCCAGCAGGCCAATCCCGCGAACTCGTCGCGCGCAGCCACGTTGGCCAGTCCGATCGTCGCGAAGCCCGACATGACGAAGGAGAGCACGGCGTAGCCGAGCAGCGCCGGGTTCCAGCGCGCGCCGCGCACGAGCCAGACGATCGCCCCGACGAGCAGCACCGCCGTCGTGATCCCGAAGCACCAGCTCGAGATCGGGATGGCGGTCCGCGCCGCGACGGGCGGAACACTGCTGAACAGTACCCCCGGCGCCTCCGCGTAGATCGCGACCCCCAGGATCGGCGCGACGCCGATGGCGCCGAAGAGGAGGAGGCCCGCGATGCAGGAGAGGGTTCCCCGACTCCCGTTCGCGCCGGGCCGGATCCGCTCGGCGAGCACCGCGCCCTGCGGTCCGAGCGCGGCGACCACCTCCGGGTGCCGCTGCAGCGCGTAGGCCTCGAGCGTCTCGAGATCCGGGTCGACGGACAGCGACAGCTCCTCGGCCCATTCCTCCGCGGTCTCATAGCTCAGGCTCATGATGCCGGTCAGGCTAGCAGCGGGATCAGCGGAGCGCAGCGGCGACGCGCTCGACGTCGCGACCGCCGTCCGCGTGGATCCGAGCCAGGACCTCGACCGGGTCGAGCCCGTCCGCTGCGGCGAGCGCGGCGAGGATCCCGGTGGCCTCCGCTCTCGCCGGAGCGCCTCCGGTTCCGGCGCCCGCGGCACGACGCGCTTCCCGGTCGAGGCGCGCGCGCCAGTCGTCGCTCACCGCCTGCGGGATCCCGCCCGCGGCTTCCACGATCGTGCGCAGCGCCGCGACGAACGCTTCCGCGCCGGGCGGCGGGGGCTGCTGGGCCCCTCGCAGGCGTTCCTCCTGCGAGAGCCGTGCGCGTCCGCGCCGCCACCGCCACGCGAGCAGCCCCGTGAGCAGCGCGACGCTCGTGGCGCACAGGAACCAGAGTCGGATCTGCTCCGGGGCGTACTCGGTCTCGCGCCAGTGCAGGCCGAAGGCGCGATAGAGGATCACGAGTACGAGCATCCCGGCGCACAGCCACGCGCAGACCTCGGCGACGTAGAGCGGATACCCCCGTCGCGGCGACGGCAGCAGGTGCAGCAATGCGGCCGTCGAGAGTGCGACGATCCCTGCGACCATCGCGATCGCCCAGGGGACGTCGGGCCTCGTCGACGCGAAGTGCTTGATCGGCCCGAACGTGGAGGAGAGCGCGATCAGCGCGACCATCAGCGCGATGCAGAGCGCGCCCCACAGGATCCGCGTGCCCCGACCGGGACGTTCCGGTGCTGCACCTCGGCTCGGCGCGGCGCAGCGCGCACGCCCGGCCGCGTCCTCCCTCGCTCCCCGGGCGACCGCGTGGGTCGCAGCCAGGCGCGGCGCCAGGGTTCTCCGCAGCTCGCGGTCGACGCTCACCGATCTCGCGGCGAGGATCCCGATCCGTTCAACGGCTTCGGCGGGGAGATCGCCGGGGAAGCCGAACGGTTCGGTCCGGTTGCCGCGGCCCCGGCGGTCGGGTGTGCGCATGGTGTCACGCTACTGCACGGTGACGCCGAGCCGACGGTGCGAGACTGGGCGGATGATCCTCGAGACCGAACGCCTCCGCCTGCGCGAGATGACGGCGGCCGACCTGCCCGCGCTGCGCGCGATCCTGCAGGATCCCGTCGCGATGGCGGCCTACGAGGGCGCGTTCGACGAGGCCATGGTGCGCGACTGGTTGGATCGGCAGATCGAGCGCTACCGGGTCGACGGGTTCGGCCTCTGGGCGGTTGAGCTGCGCTCGTCGCCCTCCGGCGGACCCGACGGCGCGCGAGACGGTGCTCCGGTGATCGGCCAGTGCGGGATCACGCGGCAGCGCATCGACGGAGCCGATGTGCTCGAGGTCGGGTACCTCTTCAATCGTGCGCACTGGCATCACGGCTACGCGACGGAGGCCGCGGCCGCATGCCGGGATCATGCCTTCACCGTTCTGGGCGCTGATCGCGTCTACGCCCAGGTGCGCGACACGAACCTCGCCTCGATGAACGTCGCGATCCGGCTCGGCATGACCGTGCGCAGCCGGTTCGTGAAGCACTACCGCGGCGTCGACATGCCGCACCTGGCGTTCGCGGTGGATCGGACGGCGTAGCCGGGTCACGGAGCTCGCGAGCCGGGCGCGGCGGCACGCTCAGTGCCCGCGGAGATCGAGCTGCTCGTACAGGCCGCCCGGTCCGCCTCCGGTCGAAGTCACCAGGAACAGGTCCGGTGCGTCGAGATCGCGCCCGAATTCGACCCCCGGCTCGAAGCGCGAATCGGTTCGCTCGCTCGCGGCGCGCACGGAGACGCGCATGCCTCGCTCGTCACCCGCTCCCCGGTAGTAGGACGCGAGCCGATCGAGCGGCAGATCGCTTCGCACGAGCATCGCTCCCAGATACTCCATGCCATTGCCTGCACCGGCGAACCGTCCGGCCCGCGACAGGGAATCGACGCGCTCCGTGTGCTCGGGCAGGGGCGTCTCCAGCAGAGCTCGTTCGAGGCCGCGAGCGTAGGCGTCGTTCACCAGCGGGATCGAGACGCAGAAACCGACGACCAGCGCGAACGCCAGACCGAGCCAGACCCAGAGATCCGTTCTCCGCCGCCGCGCGGTCCTTCGCGCCGGCACCGGCGGAGCGGGATCAGAGGGATTGCTGCTCATGCGAACGGAGCCTAGTCCAGCCGTATCGGTGAGATCCGCCGTCAGCGCCGCGCTTCGAGCGTCTCGCGCAGCCAGACGTTGCGCCGCTCGAGCAGGCGCGTTATGTAGCGGCGCAGCGCGATCCGCTCGGCGATGCGTCCCAGCGGGCCGAGCGGTGCCGCGAACTCGACCAGGTCGAGCATGCGTGTGCCGGAGCCGTCCGGCTCGAATCGGTGCTCGTGGTGCCAGCGCGCGAACGGACCCGAGACCTGCTCGTCGACGAATCGGTGCGGCGCCTCGTACGCCGAGATGAGCGAGGTCATGCGCCACGGCATCCCGAAGTGCACCGCGCGCCAGGTCACCGTCTGCCCCGCACGCATCTCGCCGGAGGTCACTCCCCCGACCGCGCGCTCGCGGGAGTCGCTCATGGAGGAGGTGTGCGCGTCGACCGACAGGCTCAGCGCGAAGCACTCGGCCGGGGTCGCAGCGATACGGGTTTCGAGTCGGAGGCGGATCATGCCGCCGCCGCTCCGACGCGCTCCGCGAGATATTCCGCGTGCGGACGGCTGCCCGCATCCGTCCGGGTGCGCACCGAGCGGACCGCGAAGCCCGCGCGCTCGAGCTCTCGACGCAGTTCGGCAACCGGCCAGAAGTAGGCCGTGGTCACCGCGTGATCGAACGCTTCGAGCCGCGGCCCCTCGAAGCAGCCGAGCAGCACGGAGCCGCCCGGCCTGAGGACGCGGGCGAACTCCCGAAGGATGGCCGGAACGTCCTCGGGAGGGGTGTGGATCACGGAGTACCAGGAGAGCAGTCCGCCCAGCGCGGCGTCCCCGACGGGCAGCGCTTCGAGCGCGCCGACGCGGAACCGCGCCTCGGGGAATCGGCTCCGCGCGATGTCGACGAACTCCGGGGTCAGGTCGATGCCGGTGGCATCGACGCCGAGCGCCCGCAGGTGCTCGGTCCAGTGCCCCGGCCCGCAGCCGGCGTCGAGCACGGGGCCGACGACGCTCGTGCCCCACGCCGAGATCGTGTCGCGATCCCGCGCGGCGAGCGACTCGACCAAACCGAGCAGCTCGGTGTACTCAGCGGCCCGGGCGCCGTAGGCCGCGCCGACCGCGTCCCGGACGCTCGTTCGCTGCGGATCCATCACCGGCCCGACCCGCGGGATCTAGGAGACCCGCTTGACGACGCTCGACTTGAGCTGCAGTTTGCCGAAGCCGGGAACGCGGGCGTCGATGTCGTGATCCCCCACGCCGTCGGTGATGAGCCGGATGCCGGTGACCTTCGTGCCGACCTTGATCGCGCCGCCTCCGCCGCCCGAGACCTTGACGCTCTTCACGAGCGTAACCGTGTCGCCGTCGGAGAGGACGTTGCCGACCGCGTCACGCACGACGCGCTCGCCGTCCGCCGCGTCGCCGTCGGCGCCGTCCGCCGCGCCATCGACCGGGGCCCACTCATGGCCGCACATGGGGCAGACCAGCAGCGCGCCCGACTCGTACGCGTACTCGCTTCCGCACTCGGGGCAGGGCGGCATCTCCGTGCCGGTCTCGGTCGTATCGCTCATGCTCGCGCGGCCCTCCGTGGATTCGTTTCGTATGCCGCCACCAGAATACCGGCTTGGCCGGGCTCGACGGCGCCTCAGATCAGCCCGGCGGCGCGGAACGCGCGGGTGTAGATCTCGCGGATCGCGTCCTGCTTGCGCAGGTTGTAGTCCATGGTGGTCTCGCCTCGCCGATTGGCCTGCTCCGCCGCCGCCCGCTTGACCGAAGCGTAGCGTTCGCGGTCCCGGACGTCGCGGCGCAGGTGGTCCCGGAACACGCGATGCTTCCACGGCTCGGCGGACTCGGGCCCGAACACGTGCAGGTTTGTCACGGGATCCCCCGACCGGAGCATCCGATGCTCCTGCCACCACGGTTCCCGAACCCGCAATTCGAATCCGGCCGCCTCCAGCGGAGGCAACCAGGCGGCTTCGTCGGACGGGTCCGCCACGATGAGGTCGACGTCGATGATCGGTTTCGCATCGAGGTCGGGCACCGAGGTCGACCCGACATGGTGCAGTTCGAGCACGCGCGGACCGAGCGCGCCGCGCACACGATCGGCGACCGCGTCGAACTGCGCGGGCCAGCTCGGATCCGCCGGGACCATCTCGATGCGCTCCGGCGCCCTCGGGCCGACCCACGGCGATGCGCCCGGAGGCGCCGGGTCGTCGGAGAAATCGATGATCTCGCTCGGAGTGGGCATGAGGACCAGGCTATCCGGGCCGTCCGCCCGAGCATTCGGCGGGTGCAGGATCCCCCGGTCGAACGTAGACTGCGCCCATGTCAGTCTTCGATAAGATCCTGAACTCCCGCTTCGTCGACCAGTACGGTGCCGCGCTGGCCCCGTCGTTCGACTTCGTCGACACTTCGGCGGAGGCTCAGATCGAGCTGCCGAACGACCCCGCCTCGGTCGCCGCGGCCGTCGAGCGGGTCGTCGCCGAAGCCGGGCATCAGCTCGCCGGCGTCAGCGACGACCGCCTCGCCTTCGCCGTGATCACGAAGAAGACGCTCCTCAGCTGGGAGCTCGCGACGGGGATCGAGATCACCCCGACGCCCCAGGGCTCGCGGCTCGCGATCTACCTGGCGAACATGCCCGGACGCCCGAAGGCACTGCTCGACGGGCCGAAGAACAAGAAGGTCGCGCAGAAGCTCGCCGAACGGATCCGCGCGGCCGTGTGAGCCGGCCGCCGGCGCGAGTGCCGGCCCCCGGCTCAGACGATGCGGTCCTCGACCCGTCCCGCCTCGACGTGCCAGCGCCGGTCGAGGCGCACGTTCTCGAGCATCCGCCGGTCGTGGGTGACGAGCAGGAGCGCGCCCTCGTAGGCCTCGAGCGCCTGTTCGAGCTGCTCGATCGCCTCGAGATCGAGGTGGTTCGTCGGTTCGTCGAGCACGAGCACGTTGACGCCGCGCGCCTGCAGCAGCGCGAGTCCGGCGCGCGTACGCTCCCCCGGCGAGAGCGCATCGAGCGGCCGCAGCACGTGATCGGCGCGGAGCCCGAACTTCGCGAGCAGCGTGCGCACCTCGGCGCTCGTGTACTCGGGCACCAGGGATTCGAACGCCTCCGTGAGCGGAGCGGATCCGGTCAGCAGCGTGCGGGTCTGATCGATCTGCCCGATCGCGACCGAGGATCCGAGGCTCGCCGAGCCCGCGTCGGGATCCCGGTCGCCGAGCAGGAGGCGCAGCAGCGTCGACTTGCCGGCGCCGTTGGGTCCGGTGATCCCGATCCGCTCGCCGGCGTCGACCTGCAGCGAGATCGGGCCGAGCACGAACTTGCCCTGGCGCACGACGGCCTCGTTGAGCGTCGCCACGACCGAGCTGGAGCGCGGCGCGGATCCGATGGTGAACTCGAGACGCCACTCCTTGCGCGGCTCCTCGACCTCGTCGAGGCGTGCGATGCGGCTCTCCATCTGGCGCACCTTCTGCGCCTGCTTCTCGCTCGACTCCATCGATGCCTTGCGCTTGATCTTGTCGTTGTCGGGCGCCTTCTTCATCGCGTTGCGCACGCCCTTGCTCGACCACTCGCGCTGCGTCCGGGCACGGCCGACGAGGTCGGCCTTCTTCGCCGCGAACTCCTCGTAGTCGTCCCGCGCCTGCTGGCGCAGGATCGCCCGCTCCTCGAGATAGGCCTCGTAGCCGCCGCCGTAGACGCGGTTGGTGTGCTGCGCCAGATCGAGTTCGAGCACGCGGGTGACCGCGCGCGCGAGGAACTCGCGATCGTGGCTGACGAGCACGACGCCCCCGCGCAACCCCTGCACGAAGGCCTCCAGCTTGGCGAGCCCGTCGAGGTCGAGGTCGTTCGTCGGTTCGTCGAGCAGCACGATGTCGAAGCGCGAGCAGAGCAGCGCGGCGAGCGCGACCCGCGCCTTCTGCCCGCCGGACAGCGCGGTCATGAGCGCCTCGGTGCCGAGCTCGAGCCCGAGTTCGGCGAGCACCGCGGGCAGTCGATCCTCGAGGTCCGCGGACCCAGCGGCGAGCCAGCGGTCGAGCGCGGCCGAGTACTCGTCGGCCGGATCGGGCGCGCCGGGAGCGGCCGCATCAGGATCCGCGAACGCGGCCGAGGCCGCATCGAGGCGGACCGTCGCAGCGGCGACGCCCGTGCGGCGTGCGACGTAGGCGCCGATCGTCTCGCCCTCGACCGGCGTGTGCTCCTGCGGGAGCCACCCGACGAACGCGTCGGCCGGCGCGAGAGAGACGCTGCCGCCCTGCGGTTCGAGCTCCCCCGCGAGGATCCGCAGCAGGGTCGATTTGCCGGCCCCGTTCATACCGACGACGCCGATCACGTCCCCGGGCGCGACCGTCAGATCGAGTCCGTCGAACAGGGTGCGGTGGGCGTACCCTCCCGCGAGGCCGTTGGCCACGAGCGTTGCAGTCACCCGTCAACTGTAGACGGGTGACGCCGCCCGGATCAGTCGTTGTCGGTGGAGAACGACCACATCACGCCGAAGCGGTCGAAGACCTGCCCGTACCAGCCGCCCCACGGCGCCCGCTCGAACGGCATCCCCATCGCCCCGCCGCCGTCGACGAGCTTCGCGATGAGGCCCCGCGCTTCCCCGGCGGTATCGGTCGTGTACAGCAGCGAGTAGGCGCTGCCGCGCACGTTGTAGTCGTTGCCGTCCTCCATGGCGTCCCCGCCGGCGATGACTCCCGCCGGCAGCACCAGGGTCGCGTGGGCGACGGCCTGCGGATCGGGTGTGAAGGGCATGCCCTCCATCGGCGGGACGTCGCCGTAGCGCATGATCTGGAGCTCTCCGCCGAACACGTCGTGCCAGTGCTCCATCGCCTCCCCCGTCGTCCCGGGAAGCGAGATGTAGCTTGCGAGCGATGCGGCCATGATGGGATCCGTTCCTGTCGTCGGGCGTGCGTATGCGCTCAGCATGCCCCTCCGCGGAGGATCGCGCCAGAGCCTCGGAGCAGGTGTTCAGGATCCGTTCGCCGGACCGGGACCGGCGAGGCGCTCGATCGCGTCGAGCACCTCCGGAGAACCCAGGATGCGGAAGTGCCCGGACTCCGCAGTCGGCACGTTCTCGGCGCCGTCGAGGCGCGAGCCGTCCGGGATGTGCGGGTCGAACGGGGGGTGGATCGAAATGATCCGCGCGTCGGCCTCGGTACGCGCGACCAGCGCCCGGATCCCCGGATCGTCCGGCTGCAGCGACCTCAGCACGCGCGTCGGCATCCAGCGCGCGAGCGAAGAACCGGCGAAGGGGGTCGCGATCGCGATCACCCGTGCCACGCGGTCCTGTTCCGCCCCGAGCAGCACCTGCTTCGCGATCAATCCGCCCTTGCTGTGCGCGACGATCACGGTGCCGCTGAGATCGTTGTCCCGCAGGCAGCGTTCGACGAGACCGGCCCCCGTCTCGACCGGGGCGGTGTTGCGTCGCAGCTCGGGCAGGATGTGCACCGGATGACCGGCACGGTTCAGCCGCTCGGCGATGAGCCGCATCATGGTCCAGCTCTCGAACACGCCGGGCACCAGGATCACCGGAGCCAGGTCCCCGCGCCGGAACCGCTCGGGCGGGTGCGGCCGCCGTGCACCGTCCCAGATGCTCGACACCGCCCACGCGTAGTCGGAGGCGTGGATTCCGAGTCTGCGGAGGGGCGGCAGGGGCTCCGGCTGCGGTTCCGGTCGCGTACGCATCATGCTCCGATCGGTGCACCGTCGTCGTCGAAGCGGACCCCGTCCGCCTCCAACCGTTCGCGCGCGGCGTGGTGGACGACGCCGCGCTTGCGGGGATCCGCTTCGAGGAGCCGCAGCAGGGTTGCGCGCGCCGTGCTCGGATGCTCGGCGACCGCGACCCGCACGCTCCAGAAGCGGTCGTCGGCGAAGCGGTCGAGCACCGCCGCGCTCGCGTCGGGGTTCAGCGCCGCCGCGTTGCGGATCGCCTGATTCGGATCGGTGAAGAACGGCTCGAACTCCGCGTCGGTGCACGCGCCGCTCGCGAGCGCGTACCGGCGTTCTTCGTCGGCTCTCTGTTCGGGGGTTTTGCGTTTGGCCACGTGTACTCCTTCCCCCATCCGATGCTAGAGGGGCCGCGTGGGATCCATGCGCTGGTGCAGGATTCTGATCACGTCGACACCGATCCCGCTCTGTCGGAAGAGGATCATGTGCGAGTCGACGACGTACCGTCGATATCCGCTGCGGATCTCATCGCACGGTCGACCGCGGTCGGGGCGCTCGGCGATCCGTCCGACCGCCTCCCGGATCTCACCGATGTACGCTTCGGCCTGCATCACTTCCCACAGACGCTCGGTGTAGTTCCAGATCTCGGAGAGGTCCTGAACTGCGGCCGGGGACAGTCGGAAGCGGGTCACGACTTCTTCGCCGAGATGAACGCGTCGAAGTCGAAGTCTTCGGGAGCGCCGCTCTCTTCGCCTGCGATGAGCGCGTTCCGCACGGCGGACAGCTGCAGCTCCCGGTCTTCGAGCAGCCGGAGGCCGGCGCGGACGACCTCACTGGCGGATCGGTAGCGCCCCGTCGAAACCTCGTACGCGAGGAACTCCGAGAAGTGGTCGTCCAAGCTGATCGAAGTATTCTGCGCCATGCACCGAGAGTACCAAGGATTGGTATCAGGCGGTCGAGAATGTGGGAAGCACGAGGGCCCGCCCGACCTTCCGGTCGGGCGGGCCCTCGTTCAGACGCGTGATGCGGTGCGGGTCAGACGTTGAAGCGCCACTCGCACACGTCGCCGTCCTGCATGATGTATTCCTTGCCCTCCATGCGGGCCTTGCCCTTGGCACGGGCCTCGGCGACGGAGCCGGTCTCGACAAGATCTTCGAACGAGATGATCTCGCCCTTGATGAAGCCCTTCTCAAAGTCGCCGTGAATGACGCCGGCAGCCTGCGGCGCGGTCGCGCCCTTCTTGATGGTCCAGGCGCGCGCCTCCTTGGGGCCCGCCGTGAGGTAGGTCTGCAGCCCGAGGGTGTCGAAGCCGACGCGGGCGAGCTGGTCGAGACCGCTCTCGGCCTGACCGATCGACGCGAGCAGCTCGGCGGCGTCGGCGGGGTCGAGCTCGATGAGCTCGCTCTCGATCTTGGCGTCAAGGAAGATCGCCTTCGCGGGCGCCACGAGGGCGGCGAGCTCTTCGCGCTTCGCGTCGTCCTGCAGCACCTCCTCGTCGACGTTGAACACGTAGAGGAACGGCTTCGCGGTGAGCAGGCCGAGCTCGCGGATCGGCTCGAGGTCGATGCCGGAGTGCGAAAGGACCTTGCCCTCGTTCAGCACGGCCTGCGCGGCCTTCGCCGTCTCGACGACCGACGCGTCGATCTTCTTGTTCTTCAGTTCCTTCTCGTAGCGCACGAGCGCCTTCTCGAGGGTCTGAAGGTCGGCGATGATCAGCTCGGTGTTGATCGTCTCCATGTCGCTGGCCGGGTTCACCGCGCCGTCTACGTGGATCACGTCGGGGTCGGAGAAACCGCGCACGACCTGCGCGATGGCGTCAGCCTCGCGGATGTTCGCGAGGAACTGGTTGCCGAGCCCCTCGCCCTCGCTGGCGCCGCGCACGATGCCGGCGATGTCGACGAAGCTGACCGGAGCGGGCAGGATCCGCTCACTGCCGAAGATCTCGGCGAGCTTGTCGAGCCGCGGGTCGGGCAGGTTGACGACGCCGACGTTCGGCTCGATGGTCGCGAACGGGTAGTTCGCGGCGAGCGCGTCGTTCTGGGTGAGCGCGTTGAAAAGGGTGGACTTGCCCACGTTGGGGAGTCCTACGATGCCGATAGTCAGAGCCACGGGGGTTCAGTCTACGCGAGTGCGGGCGGCCACACCCCGATGACGATCGAGAGCACGACGATGGTGACGAGTTCGTGCACGACGTTCAGCACGGTGAGCTTGACCGGACGGCCCTCGAACGCGTCGTGCGTGATGAAGCGCGCGGCCGTGAATCCGGCCCACAGGATGAGCCCGGCGACGAGCGCGGTGCCGAAGAACGCGAAGCGGTCGATGGAGAAGTCGCCCTGCCCGACCGTTGTTTCGCCCGCGTTGACGATCACGGTGGAGCGACCGGGGATGGCGATCATCCCGACCACCCAGGCCAGCGCCCACGAGGTGATGAAGCTGACGATCAGCGTGACGAGCAGCGGGAGCAGGATCGCGATCGCCGGCTTGCCCTCGGGCTGGACGCCGGTGAGCTTCATCCAGCGGGTGCCCATGACGCCCTTGGAGTACCAGACCGCGCCGACGACCATGGTGGAGAGGGTGGCCGCGATGACGGCCCAGTAGTTGATCGCGGGGATCATGCCGCGCCTCCTTCCGGCGGCGAGCGCCGCGCATACCGGCCATTCTGCCCCACTGCGCAGACATCGGTGCGGCTTTCCAGAACCACAGGATCCGAGCCGCGAGCACAGGCCTCGCACGGAGTTGTCGGTGGCGTGTGTCAGGATCTTCGGGTGACAGTCGACTTCACCGCCATCGATTTCGAGACCGCGAACAGCCATGCCGCTTCGGCGTGCGCCGTCGGTCTCGTGCGCGTCCGTGCGGGCCGAGTGGTCGAGCGCGCCGAGTGGCTCATCAAGCCGCCGGCCGAGCACGGCGAGTTCCAGCACTGGAACATCAAGATCCACGGGATCACGCCCGACATGGTCGAGGGCGCGCGCGATTGGGCGGCTCAGCTGCCCGAGCTGGTCGACTTCGTCGGGTCCGACATCGTGGTGGCGCACAACGCGGGCTTCGACATGGGCGTGGTGCGCGGATCCTGCGCGGCGACGGTGACGCCGACGCCGAAGTTCCGCTATCTCTGCAGCGTGCAGGTCTCGCGCAAGACCTACGACATCCCGTCGCACCGGCTCCCGCTCGCCGCGGCGGCCGCGGGCTACGGCGAGTTCCACCACCACGACGCGCTCGCCGATTCGGAGGCCTGCGCGGCGATCATCTCTGACGCGGCGCTTCGGCACGGCGTCGACGACGTCGCGGCGCTCGCGAAGGCGACGGGCCTGCGCCTGCAGACGCTCAAGGCGATCCCGCTGAAGCTCTAGGCCTGCCAGGCCGCAGCGCGGGCGAACCCGGCTAGCCCGCTTCGCCGGCGCTGCGCAGCCAGGTCAGCACGGCGAGCACGCGACGGCTCCCGGCCGAAGCGTCGGTGAGCTCGAGCTTCTGGAAGATCGACGAGATGTGCTTCTCGACGGCACCGGCGCCGACGACGAGCGCCTCGCCGATCTCGGGGTTGCTCTTCCCTTCGGCCATGAGGCCCAGCACCTCGCTCTCGCGGGAGGTGAGCCGTTCGACCGGGTCGCGGTGCCGCTGCATGAGGCCGCGCACCACCTCGGGGTCGAGCACCGTCCCTCCTGTTCGCAGCCGCGCGACCGCGTCGCGGAACTCGTCGAGCGAGGCGACGCGATCCTTCAACAGGTACCCGACGCCGGACGGGTCGCCGGCGAGCAGCTCGCCCGCGTAGACGAGCTCGACGTGCTGGCTGAGCAGCAGGACCGAGCGATCAGGCCAGCGCTCGCGGATCGCGAGCGCTGCGCGCACGCCCTCGTCGCGGAACCCGGGCGGCATGCGGACATCGAGCACCACCAGGTCGACCGGGTGCTGCTCGAGCTCGGCGAGCAGCTGATCCGCGTCGCCGACCGCGACGACCGTCTCGTACCCGGCCTCGTCGAACAGGCGGATCAGGCCTTCCCGGAGCAGGCCGGAGTCCTCGGCCAGCGCGATACGGAGCGCGGGCACGAGGACTTCGGTCTGATGCGAGTCGGTCACGCTCCCAACGATACGGGGATCCGGGCGACGATGACGGTCGGACCGCCGTCGGGGCTCGACAGGGTGATGGATCCGCCGACCCCGCGCACCCGCTGGTCGAGCCCGTAGAGTCCGTGGCCCGGCAGCAGCATGGCGCCGCCTCGGCCCTCGTCGTTCGCGGTCAGCATCGCCCAGCCGGCGTCGTCCGCGAGGTGCAGGTCGAAGCGCCCGGCACCCGAGTGCTTCGCGGCGTTCGCCAGGCACTCGGCCGCGATGAAGTAGACGGTGCGCTCGGTGACCTCGGAGAGCGTCACGCCCTCGCCCACGGCCCAGGTCATGCGGGTCGGGATCGGCGCGCTGTCGGCGATCGCCTCGAGTGCGGCGCGCAGGCCGCGGTCGGCGAGCAGGGGCGGGGCGACCCCGCGGGACAACGCGCGCAGCTCGTCGAGGGCGGCGCCCGCGGTGCTGCGCGCCTCGGCGAGCAGCGAGGACACGGCGGCCGGATCATCGGCCATGCGGCGCTCGGCCGCGGCGAGATCCATCTGCAGGCGCACGAGCCGCTGCTGAGGTCCGTCGTGGAGGTCGCGCTCGAGCTGACCGAGCGTGCGGTGCTCCTCGGCGGCGGCGAGCTCCCGGGCGATCTCGAGCTGCACGACGTCGCGCTGCAGGCGATCGCCGGCGGTCTCCCCGAGCAGGGCGCGGGAGACCGCCCAGTCGACCATGGCGAGGCCGCGCAGCACGAGCGGCAGCGTCGCGAGGAAGATGAGGCCGAGCACGCCGTAGAGGATCGCGTCGCCGGTCAGCGGATCGACCGGCATCGACGGGCCGAACAGGGAATCCCAGATCACCGTGCTCAGGTGGAGGTTCTTCCCGCTGCTCGGGGTCAGGCGGTTCCAGATCCAGGCGGTCGGGCCGAACACCGCGACCACGGTCCACATCAGCGAGATGCCCCAGAGCGCGACGGAGAGGGGCATGTGCACGAGGCCGCTGTGCAGCAGGGCACGCCATCCGGCACCGTGGGAGAGCTGCCCGCGCAGGCGCGCGAGGATCCCGCCCGGCCGCGTCGGCGGCGGCACCGGGCGGGTGATCGGCCGGTCGACTGCGGCACCGATGAGGCCGGCCCACGCATCCCCGAAGATGCGGGCGGCGAGCAGCGCCCCCACCACGAGGAAGACGCCGAACACCAGGACGATCGATCCGAGGCCGACGAGGAACAGGGTCTGGAGCACGGCGAAGGCGACGATCGAGAAGGGCATCGCGAGGAGCAGGATCCCGAGGGTCTTCGGCGCTGCGCGCCAGAGGCCCCAGTATCCGGTCGCTCGGAGCGCGGCGGGCTCGGAGGGCGGATGCGAACCGACGGCACGGGGTACCTGGCCGGATTCGATGAGTTCGTGAGCGGTCATGGCAATCAGTCTGCCGGGCCGCCGCGATCCCGCCCATCCGGTGCACCCCCGGAACCGGGGTGGGGTTCCTCCCCCGTCCGAGATCGGGCGCGCCGCAGATCCGCTCGGGCTGCGAGTTCGCTGAGATATGCCTACCCTGGACCCACGGCCCGCAGACCGCGGAGCCTCCAACGAAGGAGCAGCCCTCAGTGCATCAGAGCAAGCATCCATTCAGCCTGCGGCTGGCGATCGGGGCGGTGATCGCGGGCCTCGTCATGCTGGTCGCGGGATCCGCCGCGCAGGCCGCGCCCCCGTCCGCGGGCCCCGCGCACGCCGCGCCAGCGAAGACCGCCGACCTCAAGGGCAAGAAGTTCGTCATCGCGACCGACACGACCTTCGCGCCGTTCGAGTTCCGCAAGGACGGCAAGCTCGTCGGCATCGACATGGACCTCCTCAACGCCATCGCCGAGAAGGAGAACTTCCAGGTCGAGATCCAGTCCCTCGGATTCCAAGCGGCCGTCTCGGCCGTGACGAGCGGCCAGGCGGACGGCGTCATCGCGGGCATGTCCATCACCGATGAGCGCAAGCAGACCTTCGACTTCTCCGATCCCTACTTCGACTCGGGCGTGCAAATGGCCGTCGCGAAGAACAGCGACGTGACGGGCTACGACGATCTGAAGGGCAAGACCGTCGTCGCCAAGGGCGGCTCCGAGGGCGAGGCCGAGGCCAAGAAGCTGTCCGAGAAGTACGGCTTCACCGTTAAGGCGCTCGACCAGTCGACCAGCCTCATCGAATCGGTCAAGAACGGATCCGCGGCCGCGGTGTTCGACGATTACCCCGTGCTCAAGTACGGCATCGCCCAGGGCAACGGCCTCAAGGTCGTGACCGACAAGATCCCCGGTGGCCAGTACGGCTTCGCCGTCGCGAAGGGGAAGAACGCCGACCTGCTCGCCGCGTTCGACGAGGGCCTCGCGGCGCTCAAGTCCGACGGTTCGTACGACAAGATCCTCGAGAAGTACCTCGGCACCGGCGGCACCGCTGGCGGCGGCGAGGCGCCGGCCGCGATGGATCTGGGCGGCAAGAAGTTCACCATCGCGACCGACACGACCTTCGCGCCGTTCGAGTTCCGCAAGGACGGGAAGCTCGTCGGCATCGACATGGACCTCCTGAACCGCATCGCGAAGGAGGAGAACTTCCAGGTCGACGTCCAGTCGCTCGGGTTCCAGGCGGCGGTCTCGGCGGTCACCTCCGGGCAGGCCGACGGCGTCATCGCCGGCATGTCCATCACCGACGAGCGCAAGCAGACGTTCGACTTCTCCGATCCCTACTTCGATTCCGGCGTCCAGATGGCCGTCGCGAAGAACAGCGATGTAAAGGGCTACGAGGACCTCAAGGGCAAGACCGTCGTCGCCAAGGGCGGATCCGAGGGCGAGTCCGAGGCGAAGAAGCTCTCCGAGAAGTACGGCTTCACCGTCAAGGCGCTCGACCAGTCGACCAGCCTCATCGAGTCCGTGAAGAACGGATCCGCCGCGGCCGTGTTCGACGACTACCCGGTGCTCAAGTACGGCATTGAGCAGGGCAACGGGCTCAAGGTCGTCACGGCCAAGATCCCCGGCGGTCAGTACGGCTTCGCCGTGGCGAAGGGCAAGAACGCCGACCTGCTCGAGGCGTTCAACAACGGCCTCGCCCGCATGAAGGCGGACGGCAGCTACGCGAAGACGCTCGAGACCTACCTCGGCAAGGACACCTCGGCGACCGCCGACGGCGGCGCCAAGGCGCAGCCCGGGTTCATCCAGCTGTTCGTCGATTCGATGCCCGCGCTGGGCGAGGGCCTCTGGAACACCCTGCGCATCACCATGATGGCGTTCATCATCGCGATGGTGCTCGGCCTCATCTTCGGTTTCATGAAGATCTCGACCTCGCGCACCCTGCGCGGGATCGCCTCGGTCTACGTCGCCGTGTTCCGCGGTACCCCGGTGCTGGTCTGGGCGTTCCTGTTCTACTTCGGTCTGCCGCAGCTCACCGGAGTCACGGGCAACGTGTTCTGGGCCGGTACCGCGACGCTGGCGCTGAACTCCGGTGCCTACCTCACCGAGATCGTGCGCGGCGGTCTCCAGGCCGTGGATCCCGGCCAGATGGAGGCCGCGCGATCCCTCGGCCTCGGCTGGGGCAAGTCGATGCAGCGCGTGGTCGTGCCGCAGGCGGTCAAGATCTCGACGCCCGCGATCATCAACCAGTTCGTCATCACGCTGAAGGATTCCTCCCTGCTGCTCACCATCGGCTTCGCCGAGCTGCTCTACCAGGCGCAGCAGATCTACGCGGCCAACTACCGCACGACCGAGATGCTCATCATCGTGGGCATCATGTACTTCGTGGTGATCACCCTCCTGACCTGGGTCGCCAACATCGTGGATAAGAAGGTGAACAAGTGAGCCAGAAACTCACCTCCGGAACGGTGCCCGTCGTCGTCAGCGGCGCCGGCATCAGCGTGACCGGGCTGCGCAAGTCGTTCGGCTCGAACGAGGTGCTCAAGGGCATCGACCTCGAGGTCGCCCCGGGAGAGGTCGTCTCGCTCATCGGCCCCTCGGGCTCCGGCAAATCGACCATCCTCCGCTGCCTCAACAAGCTCGAGGTGCCGACCGCGGGCACCGTCGTGGCGAACGGCTTCGACATCATGGACCCGAAGGTCGACATCAACGAGGTGCGTCGGCACGTCGGCATGGTGTTCCAGCACTTCAATCTCTTCCCCAACATGACCGTGGTCGAGAACGTGATGCTCGCACCGGTCGAGACGGGCAAGCGGTCGAAGGAGGAAGCGCGCAAACAGGCGCTCGCCCTGCTGCGCCGCGTCGGTCTCGAGGAGAAGGCGGACGCGCGGCCGGCCCAGCTCTCGGGCGGCCAGAAGCAGCGCGTCGCGATCGCCCGGGCCCTCGCGATGGAACCCGCGATCATGCTCTTCGACGAGGCCACCTCGGCCCTCGACCCCGAGATGGTCGGCGAGGTGCTCGAGGTGATCCGCGAGCTCTCGAAGACCGGCATCACGATGGTGCTGGTCACCCACGAGATGGGCTTCGCGCGCGAGGTGTGCGACAAGGTCGTGTTCATGGCCGACGGCGTGGTCTGCGAGCAGGGCGATCCGGCACAGGTGTTCGACCACCCGCAGACCCCGCGCCTGCAGGAGTTCCTGAGCAAGGTGCTCTGAGGCGCCTCTCGGGATCGGAGCCCCGGGCTCGCGCGCTGCGCGAGCCCGGGGCTCCCGTCGTTGTCGGAGGTGCCCGCTAGCCTCCAATTACTTCGAATCCCCCTGTCCTCTGGCGAACCGGTGCATCAATGGAACTCCTCCTCATCATCCTGAGCGCGCTCACGATCGTGCTCCTCGCGCTCGTGCTCGTGCTGCTCGTCCGGCGCACGGGCGGCGCGGGTTCCGGCTCGGGCTCGCCCGACGCCGTGCGCGGCGAGATGCGCGCCTTCACCGGCGAGCTGCGACAGGACCTCGCGACGCAGCGCAGCGAACTCGCGCAGGTCATCGCGAGCGGCCATCAGCAGCAGGAGACGCGCGGGGCCGCGCAGGCGCAGGAGCTCATTCGCGAGCGCGAATCCCGCACGGCGGCGCAGCGCGAGCTGCGCGACCTCCTCGCCCGATCCCTATCGGAGCTGGGCGACCGCCAGCACCGGGCCGCGCAGTCCGCTGCCGAGGCGCAGGGCGAGCTCAAGGCCTCGATCGAGCAGCGGTTCGAGGTGCTCCGCGAGGCGAACGAGGCGAAGCTCGAGCAGGTCCGCGTCTCCGTCGACGAGAAGCTGCGCGAGACCCTCAAGTCGGCCCTCGACGAGAACGCGCAGCGGATCCAGCACCTCACCGAGACGCACGTGTCGAAGCAGGCCGAACTGCAGCAGACGCTGCGCGAGGAGCTCGAGAAACTGCGCCAGGGCAACGAGGCGAAGCTCGAGAAGATGCGGGAGACCGTCGACGAGAAGCTGCAGGGCACGCTCGAGCGCCGCCTCGGCGAGTCCTTCAAGCTGGTCAGCGACCGGCTCGAACAGGTGCAGAAGGGTCTCGGCGAGATGCAGACCCTGGCGTCCGACGTCGGCGGGCTCAAGCGCGTGCTCACCAACGTCAAGACGCGCGGCAGCTGGGGCGAGGTGCAGCTGGCGCGCCAGCTCGAAGACATGCTCACCCCCGAGCAGTACGCCGAGAACGTCGCCGTGCGACCGGGATCCGCCGAACGCGTCGAGTTCGCCATCAAACTGCCCGGCCGGGGCGACGGCGAGACCCCGGTCTGGCTGCCCATCGACTCCAAATTCCCGCAGGAGGACTACGAGCGTCTGCTCGAGGCCCAGGAGGGCGGCGAGAAGGACCAGATCGAGGCCGCCAGCAAGGTGGTCGAGCGGGTCATCCTCACGCAGGCGAAGCTGATCCGCGACAAGTACATCGAACCGCCGCACTCCACCGACTTCGCCATCATGTACCTGCCGACCGAGGGGCTCTTCGCCGAGGTGATCCGCAGGCCCGGCCTCGCCAGCCGGCTGCAGAACGAGTACCACATCACGGTCGCGGGGCCCACGGTGCTCATGTCGCTGCTCAACAGCCTCCAGCTCGGGTTCCGCACCCTCGCCATCGAGAAGCGCAGCTCCGAGGTGTGGCAGGTGCTCGGCGCGGCCAAGTCCGAATTCCAGAAGTACGGCCAGGTCTGGGAAAAGCTCGAGAAGCAGCTCCAGACCGCGCAGAACACGGTGCACCAGGCGGGCGTGCGCACCCGCGCCGTCACCCGCACGCTGCGCTCGGTCGAGACCTTCGACTCGGCCGCCCTCGGCGATGTCTTCGCCGACGCCGAAGCACTCGAAGAAGCCGAAGGTGCATCCGGGTCGGGCGCAGACCACGGATCGGCCGCGCTCTCCCTCTGGCCGACCACCGACGGCGACACCGAGGCCGACACGATGTCGGATGCCGCGGACGACGGCGCGGGCGCCGGATCCGCGAGCGGACAGGACTAGCGGCTCAGGCTCCGGTTCCGGCTCAGGCTCCGGCTCCGGCTCCGGCTCCGGTTCCGGCTCAGGCTCCGGCCGTGCTCGCGAAGGGTCTCAGCTCCTCCGCGGGCACGAACACCCCCGGCCCGCCGGGATTCAGTTGCAGGCCCGCGAGGCCGTTCCCCTGCACCAGATCCGCCAGCTGCGCGAGCGCGACCCGATGCGCCTCCGCCTCGGCGCGCCAGGCCCAGAGCTCTGCCGGCGACGTCCCCGCCACGGCGAAACTCCGCCCCTGATCGTCCTGGGCCGACATCACGCGAGCGGCCCCGGTCTCGGCGCCCGACGCATCCCGTTCCGGGATGACGGGCACGAACAGCGGAGCGTCGACCAGCGACTCGAACAACCCGGATCCGGGATCCGACGGCGACCGCTCCGCCGTCGGGGCGTTGGTGTTTGCCGTCGGCGTCGCGGCTGCCGTTGCCGTGGTCGCGGCGGTCGCGGTCGCCGCGGTCGTGGTCGCCGCGGTCGCGCGCACGAGAGCCTCGGGGTCGTCGGCGAAGTGCTGCAGGATCTCCTCCGCATAGACGATGCAGGCGTGCTCCGCCCGAGGATCGATCGCGATGCCCTCGAAGTCGCGGGCCGCCTGCGCGAGCACCGCCGCGGTGGGCTGGACGAGCGAGATCCCCGGACGCCCCCGATATCGGGTGAGCTCCTCATTCTCGGTGAACGCCATCAGCAGTTGCCTCCCCGCGTTGTCGGTCTGGGCTGCGATCGCGATCCGGTCGCCCCGCTGCAGACCGGAACTCGGATCCGCGATCTCCGAATCCGAGATGTCGAGCAGGAGCTGACCGGTCAGCGCGCGCCGCAGCACCTCCGCCAGCGTCCGCCGATCCTTCCGCTCCGCCCAGAGTCCGAGCCCCTCGGCCAGTCGCTCGTCCCGCCGGACCGGTGCCGCGGCGGGATCGGCGGCGTGATCGGCCGCGTGGTCTCGCGCATCACGCTCCTCGCCCCGCGCAGCATCGTCGTTCTCGGTTCCGTCGTGCGTCCCTCGTCCGAAAAGAGCCATGCGGCGCAGTGTAACCCGGCGCCCTGGCCCCCTTCGGAGGTTCCCGTGACATGCGCGACGCGCCACGCGCGAACGTGCGAACGTGCGAACGTGCTCGAGTGAGCAGTTGTACATGAAATGGGGGCTCATTTCATGTACAACTGTTCACTCGAAAAGGGATTCTGGGTCGCGTCGGGCGCGGAAGCCCGGCCCCGGACATGGACATGAACCCGAACCCGGGCGCAACGAACGACGCCCCCTCGTCGACCCGGAACGGGCGGCGAAGGGGCGTCGTCGGAGAACCCGCCAAGGGGCTCAGCCGAGCACTAGTTCCAGCGGTCGGGATCCATATCGCTGACGATGTGGCGGATCGTGCCCGAGTGCGAGCGCATCACGATGCTCTCGGCGCGGAGGAACGGGCCGCGACGCTGCACGCCCTCGACGAAGTCCGCCGAGGTGATGCCGGTCGCGACGAAGTAGGCGTTATCGCTCGCGACGAGATCGTTCGCCTCGAGCACGCGGTCGAGGTCGTGCCCGGCGTCGATCGCCTTCTGACGCTCCTCGTCGTCCTTCGGCCACAGGCGGCCCTGGATCACGCCGCCGAGCGCCTTCACCGCGCAGGCCGTGATGATGCCCTCGGGGGTGCCGCCGATGCCGACGCACAGGTCGATGCGGGAGTCCCAGCGGGCCGCGTTGACGCCGCCCGCGACGTCGCCGTCCATGAGCAGGCGGGTGCCCGCGCCCGCTTCGCGGATCTCGGCGATGAGCTGCTCGTGGCGCGGACGGTCGAGCACCGCGACGCGGATATCGGAGACGTCGACGCCCTTCGCCTTGGCGAGGTCGCGGATGTTCGCGCCGATCGGCTTGCGGATGTCGACGACGCCGACGCCGTCGGGTCCGCAGACGAGCTTGTCCATGTAGAAGACGGCCGAGGGGTCGTACATGCTGCCGCGGTCGGCGACCGCGATCACCGAGAGCGCGCCGGGCCGGCCCTCGGCGGTGAGGCGGGTGCCGTCGATCGGGTCGACCGCGACGTCGCACGCCGCGCCCTCGCCGTTGCCGACGCGTTCGCCGTTGTAGAGCCAGGGGGCGTCGTCCTTCTCGCCTTCGCCGATGACGACGGTGCCGTCCATCGAGACGGTCGAGAGGAAGCGGCGCATGGCGTCGACGGCGGCGCCGTCGGCGGCGTTCTTGTCGCCGCGGCCGATGAACGGCGTCGCACGGATCGCCGCGGCCTCGGTCGCGCGGACGAGCTCCATCGCGAGGTTGCGGTCGGGCTGCCAGTTGCCAAGCGAGTGGGATTCGGTCATGGTTCCCAGCCTACCGCGTAGACTGAGGGGCATAGCGGCCATGCGCCGACACGTCACGACGCCAAGGAGCACCGATGCCCGTTGCCAGCCCGGAACAGTACGCCGCCATGCTCGACGCCGCCAAGAGCGGCAGTTTCGCATTCCCCGCGATCAACGTCTCGAGCTCCCAGACGCTGAACGCGGCGCTGCAGGGCTTCGCCGAGGCGGGATCGGACGGCATCATCCAGGTCTCGACCGGCGGCGCCGACTACTTCGCCGGGCACACCGTGAAGAACCGCGCGGGCGGCGCGATCGCGTTCGCCAAGTACGCGGAGGAGGTCGCGAAGGCCTACGACGTGACCGTCGCCCTCCACACCGACCACTGCCCGAAGGACGCGCTGGAGGGCTTCCTCCTGCCGCTCGTCGCCGCGAGCGAGGAGCGCGTGCGCGAGGGCGGCCTGCCCTACTTCCAGTCGCACATGTGGGACGGCTCGGCCGTGCCGCTCGCCGAGAACCTCGAGCTCGCCCAGCAGCTCCTCCCCCGCCTGCACGCGATCGGCAGCATCCTCGAGGTCGAGATCGGCGTCGTCGGCGGCGAAGAGGACGGCGTCAGCCACGAGATCAACGACCAGCTCTACACGACCCTCGACGACGCGATCGCGACCGTCGAGGCGCTCGGCCTCGGCGAGCAGGGGCGGTACCTGACCGCGCTCACCTTCGGCAACGTGCACGGCGTCTACAAGCCCGGCAACGTGCAGCTGCGCCCCGCCCTGCTGAAGGAGATCCAGGACGGCCTGCAGGCGAAGTACGGCACCGCCGCGAAGCCGCTCGACCTCGTCTTCCACGGCGGATCGGGTTCGACGGCCGAGGAGATCGCCGAGGCGGTCTCGAACGGCGTCATCAAGATGAACATCGACACGGACACGCAGTACGCGTTCACGCGCGCCGTCGCGGACTCGATGTTCCGCAATTACGAGGGCGTGCTCAAGATCGACGGCGAGGTCGGCAACAAGAAGCAGTACGACCCGCGCGCCTGGGGCAAGGCCGCCGAGACCTCGATGGCCGCGCGCATCGTCGAGGCCGCGCAGCAGCTCGGTTCCGCCGGCAGGTCGGTGAGCGCGTGACGGATCCCCGTCCCGAGGACCGACCGGCAGAGCAGCCGGCGGATCAGGCCGAGCCGCAGGCGGCCCCGGCGGATCCGCGACCGCGACCGGCCTACGGCGAGTACGCACCGGAGGGCTGGAGCTGGACTCCGCCGCAGGAGGCGAGTGCGGCCGACCCGGCCGGATCCCGCTCCGGCCCGGACACGGCACGCTTCGGCGAGGTCGGTGCCCGGCCGACGAGCCCGCCGGCATCGGCGGAGGCGCTGTCCGACGCCGAAGTTCCGACGCGCCTGCCCGGGGTGCCGCACAACCTCGGCGCGCGGTCCGGCAGCGCTGGTGGCGCGTCGGCGACGCCCGGCACGACTGCTTCGACCCCGACCCAGAGTGCGCAGAGCGCGCAGAGCCAGCAGCCGTACACGCAGCAGCCCGCTCCGGCGCACGCCCCGCTGCCGCAGCAGCCGCCTCGGGCGCAGGCGAAGCCGCGCACCGCGGATCGCGTGATCACGATCTTCCTGCTCGTGATCGGCGCCTTCGGTGCGCTGAACATCGCCTTCGAGCTGTACCGGTTCCCCCTGAGCCAGCGCACCATGGCGGAGCTGCTCGGAGTCTCCGATTACACGGCGCCGGGCTGGCTCGAGCCGGTGGGCATCATCTGCGCGATCGCCGTGCTCGGCCTCTACGCGGTCAGCCTGATCCTGTCGGTGCGCCGCCTGCGCGCGAACAGGCTCACCTTCTTCGTGCCCCTCATCGCGGGAGTCGCCGCATTCCTGCTCGTGATGGTGATCACGATCGCCGCCATGGCCGGATCGCCCGAACTCATGACCGCGCTGCAGGATCCCGACGCGCTCACCAAGATGATGGACGCGCTGCGCACCACCCCGTCGAAGTGATCACCGTCGGGGCCGGTCGGCGGGCTCCGACGGCACCTCGGCACCCGCGGGCGGCACCTCGGCATCCGCTGACGGCGCTTCGACCGTGACCGCGGGTGCGACTTCGTGGGTCGCGTACTCACGCACCGAGCGCGGAATCGCGCGCGACATCACCCAGCCGGCCCCTGCCCCGGCGAGCACGAGCACGATGCCGGTGATGGTCAGCAGCACCCGGCTCTCGGCGATCCCGCCGATGTCGCGGCTCCCGCTGAGCAGCAGCATGAGCGCCGTCGTCACGAGCGTGGTGATCAGCCACAGCGGCCTCAGGAAGAAGCAGATGAGGTAGGCGCACAGCAGGATCACGGCGAGCACCGCGGCCTGGGGCGGCTCGAGCAGCGAGATCCCGAGCGCGATCGCGGCCCCGAGCAGCGTGCCCGCGATGCGCTGTACGGCCCGCCGCTGCAACGACATCCCGGCGGACGGCATCACGACGGCGAACACCGTTGCGGGCAGCCAGTACCCCTGCGGCAGACCGTGCGACAGCGCGGCGGCCAGACCGGCGATCGCGGCGAAGCCGACTCCCGAGACCGTGCTCCGCAGCCTGCCGACGCGCGACGCCCGGTGCAGGCGCGGCAGTCCGAGCGCGCGGGCGACGACCGCCGCGTACACCGCGCCAGCTGCGAGCACCACGAGCCGCAGCCCGAGCGCGGCATCCGGCGCCGACGGCGCCATGCTGCAGGCGATCACGCCGGCCGCTGCGACCGGCATTCCCCATCCGGCGCCCTGGGCGAGCCCGGCGGCGAGCGCGACGGCTCCGATGACGACCGGCCACCACGGCCCCGAGAGCAGGCTCGCAGCCGCGCACGCGGCGAGCATCACCGGGATGTAGCGGAACGACACCGCCCAGCCACTGTTCGCCGCGATGAGGAATCCGAAGGCCGAGGAGAGCAGGACCGCGGCCATCAGGCCGGTATCGCCGGAGGGAGCGGTCAGCCCGAGCGGGAGACCGAGGGCCACGACGAGCACCAGCGAGTTCAGAAAGCGTTTCGGCACGGCGGGATTGTATCGGCACGTCCGCCGCGCGCCACCGGGCGGCACGGGCTGCCGCTACGCTGAGCGCATGGTTTCAGCGACGAATCCCGGCACCGGCGCGGGCTCCGGCCCGGGCGATCGCCTGCCCGGCTCCACCGTGATGCGCTATGCCGCGGGGTCGCTCGGCACGGGCGGCTTCGCCACGCTTCCGGGCCTGGTGCTCGTCTACTACCTGACCGATTCGCTCGGGGTCACCGCGCTCGCAGCCGGCGCCATCGTCACGCTCGCGAAGGTCTGGGACGTGCTGATCGACCCGCTCATCGGCGGACTCAGCGATCGCACGAAGCAGCGCACCGGATCGCGCCGCGGCCCCATGCTGCTCGGCGCGATCGGACTGCCGATCGCGTTCGCGCTCACTTTCGCCGTGCCGGCCGGGACCCCGCCCGTGCTCGCCGCGCTCTGGGTGCTCGTCGCCTTCGTACTCGCGGCGACCTGCTTCAGTCTGTTCCAGGTGCCCTACATCGCGCTGCCCGCGGAGCTCACCTCGGGGTACCGCGAGCGGACCCGGTTGCTGACCTGGCGTGTGATCGTGCTGACGGTCGCGATCCTGCTGTTCGGCGCGGGCGGTCCGGAGCTGCGCGGCCTGTTCCCCGAGCAGCCGCTCGTCGGATACCTGGTCATGGCGATCGTCGCCGGGATCGTGCTCTCGGCCGGCATGCTCGTGGCGACGCGCGTCGCCCCGCGCGGCATCCCGGCGCCCGCGGCGCCGGCCGCACCGACCGCGTCGACCGCGCCCCGCGGGCGCTTCGGATCCGGACTGCTCGAGCATTACCGCGAGGGCCTCGCGGCGCTGCGGGAGAGCCAGCCGTTCCGCGCACTGCTCGGCACCTTCGTGCTGCAGGGGCTCGCGACCGGGCTCATGCTGGCCGGCGCTCAGTTCGTGGCGCGCTGGATCCTGGGCGACGAGGGCGCGGTCACGCTGCTGTTCGTCGCGCTCATCGCGCCGGCGCTGCTCGTCTCCCCGTTGTGGAGGGTCCTCGCGGATCGGATCGGCAAGGAGCGCGCGTTCCGCCTCGCGAGCGTGCTGTTCCTGCTCGCCTCGGTGCTGCTCATCGGCATGACCTGGGCTCCCGGGTGGTGGATCCTCGCCCCGGTCGCCCTGGCGGGCGCCGCCTACGCCGGCATGCAGACCCTGCCCATGGCGATGCTCCCCGACGTCATCAGCCACGACCGGGCCGGCGGCGCGGACCGCGCCGGGATCTTCGGCGGGGTCTGGACCGCGGGCGAGACCACGGGCATGGCGCTGGGTTCGACCGTGCTGACGATCGTGCTCGCCCTCACCGGCTACGTCGAGTCGACGGCCGGGGTCCGGGTCGAGCAGCCGGGGTCGGCGATCTCGGGCATCGCGCTCTCGTTCAGCTTCCTGCCCGCGCTGCTCATGCTCGCCAGCCTCGCGGTGCTGGCGCGATACCGGCTGCGCGAGCACGACATCACCGCGACCGAGGAGCCCGCATGACCGTCGAACCCCGTCTCGACCCCGCTCGGGTACTCGACCGCCTGCGCGAACTGCGCGAGCACGATGCGCCCACCCACGGCGGCCGGATCCTCGCCTACGTCTACGATCCGGGCCGACCCGAGATCGATGAGCTCGCGCACCGCGCCGCCGAGATCGCGCGCCCCCTCAACGGGCTCGATCCGACCGCCTTCCCCTCGATCGCGGCGATGGAGCGCGACCTCGTCGCGTTCGTCCGGTCCGCCGTGCACGGGCCGCGCTTCGGTCCGGGCCGGGTCGTAGGCAGCGTCACGAGCGGCGGCACCGAGAGCTGCCTGCTCGCAGTGAAGTCGGCCAGGGACCGCTGGCGCGCCGCGTCTCCGGATCGCGCGCACGCCCGGCCGCGGCTCCTGGCTCCGGCGACGGCGCACGCCGCGTTCCAGAAGGCGGCGCGCGCCTTCGATCTCGACTGGGATCCGGTGCCCTGCGCCGACGACGGCTCGGTGAGCGCCGAGTCGATGCTGTCGCGCCTCGACGACGACGTCGCGCTCGTCGTCGTCTCGGCTCCGGCGTACCCGAGCGGGGCGGTCGATCCGATCCGCGAGGTGTCGGACGCCGCACGGGCCCGGGGCATCGACTGCCACGTCGATGCCTGCTTCGGCGGCCTCGCCCTGCCCTGGTGGCCGGGCGTTCCGGTCTGGGACTTCCGGCTGCCGGGCGTCACGAGCCTGTCGGCCGACCTGCACAAGTTCGGTTTCGCCCCGAAGGGCGTCTCGGTGCTGCTGCACCGGGGTCGTGCACGGCACCGCTCGCAGTTCTTCGCGACGACCCGCTGGCCCGGGTACCCCGTGGTCAACCCGACACTGCTGGGCTCCCGTTCGGCGTCGCCCCTCGCTGCGGCCTGGGCGATCGTGCAGCATCTCGGAGCCGAGGGGTACGCCGAGCTGACCGCGCGCACCGTCGCCGCGACCCGCGGGATCGCAGCGGCGGCCGCCGCGATCGAGGGGATCGCGGTGATGGGGGCGCCCGTCGGCCCCGCGATCGCGCTCATCGCAGATGCGTCGGTGCCCGAAGACGAACGGGTGGACCCGCACCACCTGGCCGACGCGATGGCCGAAGAGGGGTTCCGGATCCAGCATCAGCCGGGGTACGTCCAGTCCGACGGGGTTCGGATCCCGCACAGCGCGCACCTCACGATCACGCCGGTGCTCGACGCGGCCGTGCCCGAGTTCGGTGCGGCCCTGCGTCGTGCCGCGGAGCGGGTGCGGGGTCGTGCTCCCGCGAACCCCGCTGCCGCTCTCACGGCGATGCGGCTGCTGGGCTACGGCCCCGGCGGCCGGGTCCCGGGCCCGGCGGCGGCCTGGCGGATCCTGCGTCTCGCCGGGGCCGGCGGCGGATCGGGCAGCGCCGTCCCGAGCCGGCTCGCCCCGCTCATGGCGCTCGTCGAGCGGCTCCCCGCTCCCGTGGCCGAAGCGCTGCTCAGCGAGCTGATCGCCCGCGTCAGCGAGCCCTGACGACGGCTGCGGTCCCGAGGCCGGTGCGGCACCGGGACGAGCCGACCGGAAGAGCGACCGAGGCCCCCGGCCATCAGCGCCGGAACGACGGGTCGGGCAGCAGGGCCGGGCACTGCCCGGTTCCGCCGTCGGGTGCGAGTTCGAAGTGCCAGCGCTCGTTCTCGAACGCCCGGCAGAGGCCGAAGCGCTGCCCGTTGTCGCCGAGCCAGATCGAGGCGTCGAGCATCCCGACGTCGACCGCGTCCCCGGTGACGTGCAGCGAGCGGTCGGGGGTGTCCACCCACTTGCTCGCCTCCGCTTCGCTGCCGTACTGCTGCACAGCGGCGTCGAGGAGCTGCTGCTGCAGCTCGCGGCTGCGCCACCCCGAGGTGACCCGCAGCTCGACTCCCGCTTCCTTCGCGCCCTCGGCGGCGCGCAGGAGCGCGGCGTGCAGCTCGGGTTTCAGCCCGGTGATCGCGGCGTGATCGGCATCGACGGCGATGCCGTTGTCGCCCTGGATCGAGCCGTCGCCCTCGGGCTTCTGCGGTTGCTGCGGTTGCTCGGCAGGCTGCGCAGCGCCGGGCCCTCCGACGGGCATCGTGGTGCCGCCCGGCGCGTGCAGCTTGCCGGAGCAGCCGGCGAGCGCCACGGCGGTGACGGTGGCCGCTGCCGCGATCAGCGCCAGCAGGATCGGGATTCGATTGCGTCGTGCTTCGGTGTGCATGCTCCGATTCCATCGGAGCGGGTGTTGCCGCGGCGTAGCGCTCGGAGCATACGCGAACGATACGCCGGAGGAGCTGGGGTCAGCCGCGGACGCGGCCACCGAGCGCGCGCTCGTCGCGCTTGCCCGAGGCGTCCTGGCGCAGCTCCTTCGGCAGCGAGAACACCAGGTCCTCCTCCGCGGTGACCGTCGCGCGCACGTCGGCGTATCCGGCATCGGCGAGGTCGTCGAGCAGCTCCTGCACGAGCACCTCCGGCACCGAGGCGCCGCTCGTCACGCCGACGGTGCGCACCCCGTCGAGCCACTCCTGCCGCACCTCCGAGGCGAAGTCGACGCGGTACGCGGCCTTCGCCCCGTACTCGAGCGCGACCTCCTTGAGCCGCACCGAGTTCGAGGAGTTCGCCGACCCGACCACGATCACGAGATCGGCCTGCGGCGCGATCTGCTTGATGGCGACCTGGCGGTTCTGCGTGGCGTAGCAGATGTCGTCGCTCGGCGGATCCTGCAGCTTCGGGAACTTCTCACGCAGTCGGCGCACCGTCTCCATCGTCTCGTCGACCGAGAGCGTGGTCTGCGAGAGCCAGACGAGCCGCTCGGGGTCGTTCACCTCGAGCGTGTCGACGTCGTCGGGCGAGTTCACGATCGTGATGTGCTCGGGCGCCTCGCCGGCGGTACCCTCGACCTCCTCGTGCCCGGTGTGCCCGATGAGCAGGATCTCGAGATCCTGCTTCGCGAAGCGCACGGCCTCGCGGTGCACCTTGGTGACGAGCGGGCAGGTCGCGTCGATCGCGTGCAGCCCCCGATCGGCGGCCGCTTCGACCACCGCCGGAGAGACGCCGTGGGCCGAGAACACGACGTTCGCTCCCTCGGGAACCTCGTCGACCTCCTCGACGAAGATCGCCCCCATCTGCTCGAGCGTACGCACCACGTGGACGTTGTGCACGATCTGCTTGCGCACGTAGACCGGAGCGCCGAAACGATCGAGCGCCTTCTCGACCGCGACGACCGCACGGTCGACGCCCGCGCAGTAGCCGCGCGGGGCGGCGAGCAGCACCTGCTTGGGGCCGCCGACGGGCAGATCCTTCAACCGGCCGACCTCGCGGCGCAGACGGGGCATCGCGAGGCTCACCACCGGGGCTCCGATGGTGCGCTGGTCCGGCATCTGCGGCGCATCCGAGGTGGTCGCGTTCATGCTCACCAGTGTAAATGCCCGCCCTGCGCGGCGGCTCCGCACGGCCGCCCGAGTAGGCTGGCCCCATGCCCGAGCCCACCGCACCGGCGACCCGAGAGGCGCCCTGGCCCGTCGGCCTGATGAGCCAGAAGATCCGCGACTGGATCGAGCGCCTCGGAACCGTGTGGGTCGAGGGCGAGATCACGCAGTGGCAGGTGCGCGGCGGGCACGTCTACGGCAAGCTCAAGGACCTCTCGCAGGACGCGACCGTCAGCTTCACCATCTGGCAGTCGGTCGCGCGCGGGCTGACCGGTGAGTTCGCCCAGGGAGACCGCGTCATCGCGCTCGTCAAGCCGAACTTCTGGGTCAAGGGCGGATCCCTCACGATGCAGGTGTTCGAACTGTCGCACGTCGGCATCGGCGAGCTGCTCGAACGCCTCGAACGGCTACGCAAGCAGCTCCAGTCCGAAGGGCTGTTCGATGCGGAGCGCAAGCGTCCGCTGCCGTTCCTGCCGGGGCTCATCGGACTCGTCACCGGCCGCGACTCCGACGCCGAGAAGGACGTCGTGCGCAACGCGACGCTGCGCTGGCCCGGGGTCCGGTTCAAGATCCACTACAGCGCGGTGCAGGGCGACCGCGCGGCGACCGAGGTCGCGACCGGGATCCGCGCGCTCGACGCCGATCCCGAGGTCGAGGTCATCATCGTCGCCCGCGGCGGCGGAGATTTCCAGCACCTGCTGCCGTTCAGCGACGAGGGGGTGCTGCGCGCGGCGGCCGAGGCGACGACGCCGATCGTGAGCGCGATCGGACACGAGGCCGACCGGCCCCTGCTCGACGAGGTCGCCGACCTGCGCGCTTCGACCCCGACCGACGCGGCGAAGCGCGTGGTGCCCGACGTCGGCGAGGAGCTCGCCGGCATCGACGGCGCGCGCAGCCGCATGAGCTCGCGCCTCGGGCACCTGCTGGCGCACGAGACGGATCGGATCGCCCAGCTGCGCTCCCGCCCGTCGATGCAGCAGCCGGAGCGCATCGTCGACGAGCGCGCCGAGGAACTGGTGCGCTGGATCGCGCGCGGCACGGAGCTCGTCGACCGAGCAGTCGAGGAACGCGATCGTACGATCCTCGAGCTGCGCGCGCGCCTGACGACGCTCTCGCCCCAGGGCACGCTCGACCGCGGTTACGCGATCGCGCAGCTGGCCGACGGCTCGGTGCTCCGCGATCCCGCCGATGCGCCCGCCGGCGCAGCGCTCAGGCTGTCGCTGGCCGGTGGCCGCATCGCGGCGACCTCGGACGGCGCGACCGTCTGAGGTCCGACGCGACCCCGGTCAGCTCAGCGCGAACTCGCCCGACCACGGATCGAAGACCTCGACGCCCGTACCCGTGAAGTCCCGGGTGTTTCGGGTCGCGCAGATCGCGCCCTGCGCCGCGCAGATCGCCGCGATCTGGGCGTCCGCAGTCGCGATGGGAAGCCCCGTCCGCTCGCGCATCGCGAGGATCTCGGCGTACTCCCCCGCCGCGTCCTCGTCGAAGGCGAGCACCGCACCGGATCCGCGATATTCGGAGACCACGGCGTCCACCCGGTCGCGGAACGCGATCTTTCGGCGCCCGTCCGGCAGCCTGCGCAATCCGGCGAGCAGTTCGGCGAGCGTGACCGCCGTGATCGCGACCCGTTCCTCAGTAGTCGTGATCCACGTGAGCACCCGCCCATCCGGGTCGACCCGCATGAGCTCGGAGACGACGTTCGTGTCGAGGACGATCACTCGAACTCCACCGCGCGCGCGACGTCGTCGCGTCGCGGGAGGACCAGGTCGTCGATCCCGCCGGCTTCGCGAGCTGCGTCCGCCAGCGCGACGCCGATGTTCGGCCTGGCGACGGCCCGCGTCAGAATCTCGCGCACCTCCGCTTCCATCGACCGGCCGTGCAGCCGAGCCTGCGCGGCGAGGCGGAGCTTGACCGACTCGTCGAGCGACCTCACCAGAATCGTGGACACGGGTACTCCTTTCGATAACACACATGCTATCACGCAGATAGCGCTCGTGATATCGCAGCGGTTCGACGATCGTCGGCCCCCGGATCGGATCACTCCCGAGCAGCCAGAGCCCGCCCCCAGTACGGCCCGGGTAGACTGGCGGGCATGGCCGCTTCCGATAGACCGGATCCCGACGCGCTCAGTTATGAAGAGGCGCGCGACGAACTCGTTCAGGTGGTGAACCGACTCGAGCAGGGCGGCAGCACCCTCGAGGAGTCCCTCGAGCTCTGGGAGCGCGGCGAACGCCTCGCCGCCCGCTGCGAAGAGTGGCTGCTCGGTGCGCGTCGTCGCCTCGAGGCCGCGCGCCGCGGCGGCGACGCGGCACCCGCAGAGAGCCCGGAGGCCTGATCACCCCGATGGCGAAGAAGACCAAGGCCCCCGTCGTCGTCGCGGAGCTCGGCCGCCCCGAGACCCCGTCCGAGACCGCGGCCCGCAAGGCGCGCGACAGCCGCCTCTACCGGCAGCGCAAGACCGTCAACAACCTCGTGTTCTCGCTCATCGTGAGCGTCGCCGTAGTGTTCGGCATCTACCTGATGGTGCCGCACGGCACCGGCGGCGACTTCGCCGACCGCTCGGTCGACGTCGCGCAGCTCGCCTCCGAAGCTTCACCGACGGCCGGGCAGCCGCTCGTCGCGCCGAAGCTGCCCGACCGCTGGAACGCGAAGCAGGCCGAGTTGCGCTCCTCCAAGACCGGCGGCATCACCTACTGGTACATCGGATACACCACCCCCGACAAGCAGTACGCCGCGGTCGTGCAGGCCTTCACCGCCGACGGGTCGCCCGTCAACGAGACCTGGATCGCCGAACAGCTCGAGAACACCTCCGCGACCGGCACCCAGTCCATCGGCGGGTTCGACTGGACCGCGTACGTGCACCCCGGCCGCAGCCCCGACAAGAGCAATCTGCGCACGGGGTACCAGAGCGTCATCGGCGCCTCGACGTTCCTCGTCTACGGCACCGCCCCCACCCAGACCATCGAGCAGCTGGCCGACGCCGTCGCGACGCAGGCCGCGCAGAACGGAGCCGCGAAATGAGCACGCCGCGCGTCACCCCCCAGCAGGCCTGGGACGCCTTCATCGCCGGGAACGAGCGGTTCGTCAGCGGCGTCTCGAAGCACCCGAACCAGGACGTCGAGCGCCGATCCGAGCTCGTGAACTCGCAGGAGCCCGACGTGGCGCTGTTCGGCTGCTCAGATTCCCGTCTCGCCGCCGAGATCATCTTCGACTGCGGCCTCGGCGACCTGTTCATCGCCCGCAACATGGGGCACGTCGTCGCCGAGTCGATCACCGCCTCGATGGAGTACGCCGTCTCGGCGCTGGGCGCCTCGCTCATCGTCGTGCTCGCGCACGACTCCTGCGGCGCGGTCGCCGCCGCGATCGACCAGTCGAGCCGCACGCCGTCGCCCGTCACGGATTCGGTGCGCAACACGCTCGCCCCGATCCAGCCCTCGGTGCAGCAGTTCTGGCTCCGCGACCGCCATGACACCCCCTACGCCGTCGCCGACGAGGTCGACGCGAACGCCATCGGCCGGATCCACCTGGCGACGACCGTGAACGAGCTCCTGCGCACCTCGCGCACCATCAGCGATGCCGTCGATCGCGGCGAGCTCGGCATCGTCGGCTGCCAGTACCGGCTGACCGAGGGACGCGCCGTGCCCTACACCGCCGTCGGGCCGCTCGCGCTCGAGCTCGCACCCCTGAACTGAACCCGTCCAGACCCCACCAGACCGGTCCTGCGGCGCGGCGAAGTCCGCGAGCAGGACGACGAGAAGAAAAAGGATGACAGTGACCGAAACCGAGTACCGCATCGAGCACGACACCATGGGCGAGGTCCGCGTTCCGAAGAACGCGCTGTACGCCGCGCAGACGCAGCGCGCCGTCGAGAACTTCCCCATCTCGGGCAAGGGCCTCGAGCCCGCGCAGATCGTCGCACTCGCGCGCATCAAGCGCGCAGCAGCGATCGCGAACAAGGATCTCGGGATCCTCGACGCCGCGATCGCCGACGCGATCGTGGCCGCGGCCGACGAGATCATCGCGGGCGATCACCACGACATGTTCCCGGTCGACACCTACCAGACCGGCTCGGGCACCTCCTCGAACATGAACATGAACGAGGTCCTCGCGACCCTCGCGACGAAGCACCTCGGCGCCCCCGTGCACCCGAACGACCACGTCAACGCCTCGCAGTCGTCGAACGACGTGTTCCCCACCTCGGTGCACATCGCGGTGACCGGCGCGCTCATCGAGCAGCTGAAGCCGGCCCTCGCGCACCTCGCCGAGGCGTTCGAGGCCAAGGCCGAACTGTGGAAGACCGCCGTCAAGTCGGGCCGCACCCACCTCATGGACGCAACCCCGGTCACCCTCGGCCAGGAGTTCGGCGGCTTCGCCGCGCAGATCCGCTACGGCATCGAGCGCATCGACGCCGCGCTTCCCCGCGTCGCCGAGGTCCCGCAGGGCGGCACCGCCGTCGGCACCGGCATCAACACCCCCCTCGGCTTCCCCGAGAAGGTCATCGCCGAGATCGCCCAGTCGAGCGGTCTGCCCATCACCGAGGCGCGCAACCACTTCGAGGCGCAGGCGAACCGCGACGGCCTCGTCGAGGCGTCGGGCGCGCTGCGCACGATCGCGGTCTCGCTGACCAAGATCAACAACGACATCCGCTGGATGGGCTCGGGCCCCAACACGGGTCTCGCCGAGCTCCACATCCCCGATCTGCAGCCGGGCTCCTCGATCATGCCGGGCAAGGTCAACCCGGTCGTGCCCGAGGCCGTGCTCATGGTCTGCGCGCGGGTCATCGGCAACGACGCGACCATCGCCTGGGCCGGCGCTTCGGGCTCCTTCGAGCTGAACGTGCAGATCCCCGTCATGGGCACCGCCCTGCTCGAGTCGATCCGCCTGCTCGCGAACGCGTCGACCGTGCTCGCCGACAAGACCGTCGCCGGTCTCGAGGCGAACCTCGAGCGTGCAGCGGCCCTCGCCGGCATGAGCCCGTCGACGGTCACCCCGCTGAACCGCCTCATCGGCTACGAGGCCGCGGCGAAGATCGCGAAGCACTCCGTCAAGAAGGGCATCACCGTCCGCGAGGCCGTCGTCGACCTCGGCTACGTGGAGCGCGGCGAGGTCACCGAGGCCGACCTCGACAAGGCACTCGACCTGCTCTCGATGACGCACCCGGGCGTCGCGAAGTAACGCGTCGACACCGCATGAGGACGGGCCCCGGGATCGAAGATCCCGGGGCCCGTCCTCGTTCACGCGGCCGTTCCGACCGCACGATCCCTACTGCTGCACGGCCGCCCGGCGGCGCGCCAGCACGAGGATCGCTCCCGCGGCGAGCAGCCCGGCGCCGACGATGCCGAGCGGCAGCCACTCGGCACCGCCGGTGGTGGCAAGGCCGTCGGTCTTGCCCGCGCCCGGGTTCGCGCCGTCGGTGTTCCCCTTGGACTCGATCGTCGCCTCGGAGCTCGCGGTCCCGGTGACGTCCGACGAACCGGACGCTGCGGCGTTCGCCGCGGCGCCCGAGCCCGCGTCCGATCCGGACCCGGAGTTCGCGGAGCCGTTCGCGGCGGCGGACGATCCGCCGTCCGTGCCGGCCGCGGCACCGCCGTCGACCGCGGTCACGCTCAGCGGAGCCGAGACCTCGGCGCCGTTCGGCAGCTTCGCGACGATGCGGTGCTCGCCCGCCTCGGCGTTCGCCGGGATCGCGACCTCCTGCGAGAAGGCGCGGTCGTCGCCGACGGTGGCCTCGGCGAGCGGGACCGGGGTCGAGTGCAGCTCGATGCCGATCTTCGTGCCCGGCACGAAGCCCGATCCCGACACGGCCAGCTTGCCGCCCTGCGGCACCGATGCGGCACCGAGCGACAGCTTCGGACCGGCGGGCGTCTCGACGCCGGCCTCGGTGACCCACTTCTCACCGGTCGCGTACTTGGTCACGGTGAACTCGTCGTACAGACCGCCGACCGCGGGGACCTCGTTCGGGGCGTAGACGGGACGCTCGCCCGCGGCATCGGGCACGAGCGTGAAGCTGCGGGCTCCGTCGACCTTCTCGGCGAGGTACGAGCGGTAGACCAGCTGATCGCCGCTCACGTCGATCACCTGGTAGGTCGTGACGTTCTCGCCGCGGATCACCTGGGTGGCGCCGTTGTTCGTCCACACGTTCTTCTCCTCGGTGGCGAGGTCGTAGTGCTTCGCCCCCGAGTTCGAGACCGCGTACACCGGGCCGGTGGTGAGGCCGGTCGTGCCGGTCTTGTCGCTGTTCTTGTAACCGCGGCCGTAGGTGTGGTCGTGGCCCATGAGCACCAGGTCCACGCCGTTCTCCTCGAACACCGGCACCCAGTACTTGCGCAGCACCGGCTCATCGCGACCCGACGAGGTCGAGTACACGGGCTGGTGGAAGGTCACGACGTTCCACTTCGACTGGCTGTTCTTCAGCACGTGGTCGAGCCATGCCGCCTGGTACTGAGTCCACAGCTCCTGCACCTTGGTGCTCGGGCACTCGGCACCGGTGCAGGCGGGCAGGTTCGCCGGCTTGAGGAAGGCGGTGTCGCGGGTCGCGTTCAGCGTGATGAACCGCACGTTCTGGTAGTCGGTGTAGTAGACCGTCTCGGCCGCGAACTCGGTCCAGTGCGCGAAGTACGCCGCGTACTGGCGCGCGACGTCGGAGTCGCCCTGCGCGAGCTTCGCGAGCTCGCCGATGGTGCCGGTGTTCGGCTGGTTGAGCGGGTACTCGAAGTGCGCCTTCCACGACTTGAGCATGTTGTCGCCGCCGGTGTACTCGTGGTTGCCGGGGGCCGCCATCACGTTCGTGCGGGTGGCGGACTGCGCCATTCCCTTGAACCAGTTGTTCCACTCGGTGTCGTTGGTACCCGTGTTGATGAGGTCGCCCGCGTGCACCGAGCCGATCGAGCGGGTCGCCTTCGCCTCGGCCTGCTTGACCACGCTCGGCCAGGTCGTGTCGAGCCCGACCTGCGCGTCGCCGTAGTAGACGAACTGGAAGTCGGTGGCCTTGGGGTCCGCGGTGGTGAACTCGAACCACTCGCTCCAGCTGCCGGGCAGGCCGACCCGATAGCGGTAGGCCGTGGCCGGTGCCAGGCCGTCGACGGTCGCCGAGAAGTGCGGCTTCGCGTTGTTGTTCACGGTGCCCGCGGAGTACGCGTCGACGGTGCGGGTGTCGCCGCCGCCCGCCGGGCCGAGCTCGACCTTGCCGACGGTGTGGGAGACGTCGCCCGCCTGCCAGGAGAACGCCTGCGAGGTGGTCGGGGTCGCGGTCGGCGTCAGGATCACGCGTCCGGGCGCGGCCTGCACGACCTCGCCGGGAGCGGCGCTCTTCACCGCGGTGAGCGACGGCATATCGAAGTAGGCGTCCGAGGAGCTGTCGCGATCCTGATGCAGCGCCACCGCGATCGTGTTGGTGCCGTCATGGAGCAGCTTGCCGTCGACCGAGAACGTGCTCGTCTGGGGGTCGCCCTTGCCGGAGCCCGCGTACTCGAGATTCGTCGTCTCGGTGATGCGGTCGCCCTCGAAGGTCGCGACCTTGGTGCCGTTGACCCAGACGACGAGCGCGTCGTCGTAGACGACGGTGCTCGCGAGGGACTCGATCTGCTTGGCGACCCCCTGGTCGAGCGAGAAGGTCGTGCGGAAGAAGTAGGTGGGGATCGTCGGCTTGGCGGTGCCGTCGATGTAGTGGTTCAGCTTCGTGACCGGCGTGAAGGGGCCGACCGGGACGAGCGCGTTGTTCTTCACGCCGAAGCCGGTCGGTGCCGACTTCCAGCTCCCGTCATCATAGTTCGGCGTCGTCCAGACGCGGAGGTTCGCATCGCCGCGCGCCGGGTCGGTGTTGTCGTCGAGGTACTTCCAGGTGGTGCCCGTGGACACCAGCGGGGCGTTCGGCACCTCGGGCGTCGTCGGGGCGGCGGAGGCTGCGGACACGGCGGCGGGCGCGACGAGCCCGCCGATCAGCGCCGCGATCGCGAGCGCGGTGGTGCTGCGTCTCGTTCGAACTGCAGGGAATGACCGGGTCATTGACTTCCTTCGAATATGCGGGATTCTCCCAGCCGATGGGCGGGGTCCCCGATACTCCACCAGCTAGGAGTGGCCGCACCGTCTCCCCACGGTGGCCTCGCGGTAGCCACCGGGTGTCCAGGGGGTAACTCCGCTCGTCAGCTCGGTTCGGCCGCTCCCCGACGGCGGGCCACCACGCGGGTCAGCGCGAGGCCCAGAGCGCCCTGCAGTGCGGCGCAGCAGCCGAGCGCGACCAGCACGATCGACCAGGAGCCGGTGGACTGGTGCAGTGCTCCCGCCCCGAGCGGGCCGAGGGTCGCGATCGAGTAGCCCGCCGACTGCACGACGCTCGATACCCGCGCCGTCTCCGCAGGGCCGTCCCCGAACCCGGCGATGAGCGCGAGCACGAGGGGGAACGCACACATGCCGAGCCCGATCAGCGCCGCCCAGACCTCGGGTGCGGCGGCCGGTGCGAGCAGCAGGCCGGCGAGCGCTCCGACGCTGGCCGCGGCGACCAGCACGAAACCGATGCGCATGCGGCGCGGGCTGCCGGCGAGCGAGACGACCACGACGGTCGCGGGCACCCCGACCGCCATCGCGATGCCGAGGAGCAGCCCGGCTCGCTCGGCGGGGATCCCGGCGTCCTGCGCGATGCTCGGCAGCCATCCCATCACCACGTAGCTGAGCAGCGCCTGCAGAGAGAAGTAGGCGGCGAGGAGCAACGTGCCCGCCGGCAGCGGGATCCGACGACCGTCGACCGCGGCTCCTCCGGCAGCGGCGAGCGCGGGCGGCCCGGACCGCTCCCGCGGACGCGGCATCGCGAGCAGCCAGGCGACGAGTCCGATGAGCGCTGGCAGCGCCCACGCGGCGAGCCCCAGCGAGGGCGATCCGAGCGCGGACGCGACGGGCACGGCGGTCGCCGCGGCGGCCGCGGACCCGAGAGACATGAGCGTCGAATAGGCGGTGGTGACCGGACCGATCCGCGCACCGAAGTGGGCTCGGACGACCGCGGGAAGGAGGATGTTCACGATCGCGAGGCCGCCCGTCGCGATCACGGTTCCGGCGACCACGACCGCGGGTTCGGGGATCCCGCGGATCGCGAGACCGACCACGAGCGCGACGAGTCCGGCCAGCAGGGTCCGTTCGACGCCGAGCCGCGCCGAGAGGCGGGCGGTGCCGAACCCGGCGATCGCGAACACCGCGGTCGGCAGCGACGGCACGATGATCGCCGCGACCGGGGTCAGCGCCCCGCTCGCCGTGAGCGCAGTCAGCAGCGCGCTGGCGCTCGTGACGCCGAGGCGCAGGTTGACCGCGACGAGCAGCAGCGCCACGAGCAGCATGACCGACCTGCTCGACGCCGGGGACTGCGAGTTCCGCACCGTTCCTCCTCAAAGGTCAAACGTCCAACCATTGGACCTCGACTATCCTGGCACACATGTCTCTCGACCCCGTTCACCGGTCCTCGCTGAGCGATCAGGTGGTCGACCGCCTCCGCGCCGAGATCGTCGAGGGCCGCTGGCCGCTCGACGAACGGATCCCGCCTGAGCCCGAACTCGTGGCGGCGCTCGGCGTCGCCCGAGGCACCCTGCGCGAGGCCCTTCGCGCGCTCCAGTACACCGGAATGATCGAGATCCGTCGCGGCGACGGCACCTTCGTCCGGGCCCGCAGCGAAGTGCCGGGCGCACTAGCTCGATCCGGCGCGAACCTCGCGGAGATCCTCGAGGCGCGCGCCGCGCTCGAGCCCGAGCTCGCCCGCCTGGCGGCGATGCGCGCCGACGCCGACGATCGGGCCCGGATCGAGGCCGCACTGCGGGTGCGCGCCGCGGCGGACGACGCGCACTGGGTCGAGGCCGACGTCGCCGTGCACGAGGCGATCGCGAGCGCCGCCCACAACCCGATCCTGTTCGAGGTCTACACCGCGCTGCTCCCCAGACTCCGGGAATCCATGCGCACGGCGCTCGCCCGGGATGGGTTCCGCCGTGACGAACCGCGCGGCCACGACGGGGTGCTCGCCGCGATCCGCGCGGGCGACCCGGAGGCCGCGGCGGCGAGCGCGCGGGCCAACCTGACGGCCACCGCCGAATGGGATCTCGAGGAATCGTCCGCGGAGTAGGCTCGATCGCATGATGCCCGCACGATCCCCCATCGCCGGTGCGCGCGCGCTCTCGACCGCCGCGGTCGCCGGCGTCGCGCGCATGGCCGGCTGGCAGCGCGCGCTCGACTGGGCGAACCGGCCCGTGATGGCGCTCTCCGACATGCAGCCGGTGACGGCGAACTGGTGGCGGGGGCGCCGCAAGCAGTCGGGCCGCTTCCACTACCTGGCGCTCGGGGACTCGACGGGACAGGGCATCGGCGCCTCGGTGCCGGGCCGGAGCTACGTCGGGCAGCTCGCCGACCGCATCGAGGCCGAGCTGGGCGAGCCGATCAGAGTGACGAACCTGTGCGTCTCGGGCGCGACCTCGTTCCTGTGCGCGCGGGACCAGCTGCCGAAGGCGGTCGAGCCGCTGCGCGAAGCGCCCGATCTCGTCACCCTCGACATCGGCGCGAACGACATCGCCGAGTGGGACCCGGTCGCGTACCACCGCAATCTCTCGCGGATCCTCGACGCGCTCCCCGGCCACACCGTGCTGGGCGAGGTGCCCTGCTTCCACCTCCCCTGGAACGACCGCAAGGTGCACGAGGCGAACGCGATTCTGCGCCGGGTCGCCGAGGCACGCGGGCTCGCCGTCGTGCCGATCTACAAGGCGACCCGCGCCCGGGGCCTGCGCGGAATCCTCACGGAGTTCGCCGAGGACGCGTTCCACCCGAACGACCGCGGCTACGAGATCTGGGCCGACACCTTCTGGCCCGCGGTCGCCGTGCGGGTCGCCGCGGCACGAGCGGCTTCCGCGATCCCCGGGATCGCACCGGACGATTCCGATGCCCCCGCCGAAGCGGGCGATCCGTCCGGGCCTTCCGCAGCCGCCCCCGAACAGCTGGAGCGCAGCGCATGAGCACCGGAGCGCACGACGACTGGCAGGAGCGCGTCGACGCGGTCTGGAACGATGCCGATACCGACGAGGCGACCGTGATCGAGCGGATCGCGGTCCTCGCCGCGGAGCTCCCCGCGGAGGATCCGCGCGGGCCGTTCGAACTCGGCGGAGCCTTCGACTCGGGCGGCCGCGAAGCCGAGGCGGCCGAGCAGTACGCGCGAGCGGTCGAGCTCGGACTGACCGGCAACGCCCGCGCCCAGCTCGACATCCAGTACGCCTCGACCCTGCGCAACCTGGGCCGCTTCGACGAGGCGGTCGCGATGCTCCGGGCGTCGGTCGGGGATCCCGAACTCGGCGCGTCGACCGACGCGTTCCTCGCACTCGCGCTGCACTCGGCCGGTCGCCCGGACGAGGCGCTCGCGGTCGCGATCGAGGCGCTGATCCCGCAGCTCCCCCGCTACCAGCGCTCCCTGCGCGGCTACGCCGCGGAGCTGCGGTCCGGCGCGGCGGGCGCGCCCGCCGCCGGCTGAGCGCTCAGCCGGCGAGACCGCGCAGCGCCGTCGCGGTGAGCGCGCGCGAGCTCGACGGGTGGAACATCCCGGCGAGCACGTCGCGGTAGAGCCGTGCGAGTTCGGAATCCGCTTGGAAGCCGCTCGCCCCCGCCGCTCGCATGGCGACGTCGACCGTGCGACGGGCCTCGTCGGTGACGCGGTTCTTCGCGGCGGCGAGCGCGAGGAACCAGTCGTCTCGGGCGCGCTGTTCGTCGACGTCGCGGGCGAGGAGCTCGATCGCGTCGAGCGACGCCCGGTGGTCGAGCACCGCCGCCGCGAGACGGGTGCCGGTGTCGGGGTCGTCCAGGCGGATCCCGTCGCCGTCGCCGGCCGGACGCCGGGCCGACGCTGTCGCGAGCTCGAGAGCCCGGTCGGCGAGGCCCGCGTACACCGAGGCGGTGAGCAGCGAGAACGACGAGAAGATACCGAGCACGAGCGGCTGCGCGCCGTCGAACGGCGCGAAGCGGGCGGCCACGTCGGTCTCGGCGACCCGGACCCCGTCGAGTCGAGTGGTCCAGCTCTGCGTCGCGCGCATGCCGAGCGGGTTCCAGGTGCCGGGGTGCTCGATGCGCCCCTCGCTCAGTCCTGCGGAGGCCAGCTCCGGGGACCGCACCCCGGCGGCGTCGCGACGGACGAAGCCGAACATCAGCTCGGGCTCCTGCCCGGGGCCCTCGCTGCGCGCGTGCAGGCCGAGACGGGTCCAGACGGGCGAGAGGGTCGTGAAGATCTTGGTGCCCGAGACGAGGTAGCCGTCGCCGTCGCGCTCGGCGGTCGCGCGGGCGTCCATCAGCACCGCGTCGTTGCCGGCCTCCGAGACGCCGAAGGCGAAGACCTCGCCCGCCGCCGCGTCGCGCAGCACCCAGTCGAGGCTCGTGTCGCCGCGATCGTGCAGGAACCGGGCGACCTGGACCCAGACGAGGTGCATGTTCGCCCCGAGCGCCGTCGCCGGGGCGTGGGCGGCGAGCCGGCGCTGCGCGCGCAGCAGCTGCTCGAGTCCGAGGCCGGCACCGCCCAGCTCGACGGGTACCGCGGCCGCGAGATATCCGGAGCCCCGGAGCTCGTCGAAGTCCTCGGCGAAGAAACGGTTGTCGGCGTCGAAGCCGGCCGCCCGTTCGCGGAACCGCTGGAGCATCGGGGCGGGCAGGAGGTCGTCGATCGTCTGAGCGCTCACGATCTCAGCCTACGCCCGCCCCGGCGGGAGCCCCTCAGTCCTCCAGCAGCTCGGTGACGAGCGCGGCGATATCGCTGCGCTCCGAACGGGTGAGGGTCACGTGCCCGAACAGGGGGTTGCCCTTCAGCTTCTCGATCACCGCGGCGATGCCGTCGTGGCGGCCGACCCGTAGGTTGTCGCGCTGCGCGACATCGTGCGTGAGCACCACGCGGGAGCGCTGACCGATGCGGCTCAGCATGGTGAGCAGCACATTGCGTTCGAGCGACTGCGCCTCGTCGACGATCACGAAGGCGTCGTGCAGGGAACGCCCGCGGATGTGGGTCAGCGGCAGCACCTCCACGATGCCCCGCGCTTCGACCTCGTCGAGCACGTTCTGCGACACGATCGACCCGAGGGTGTCGAACACCGCCTGCCCCCAGGGGCCCATCTTCTCCTGCTGATCGCCGGGCAGGTAGCCGAGCTCCTGTCCGCCGACCGCGTAGAGCGGCCGGAACACCATCACCTTGCGATGCTGCTGCCGCTCGACCACGGCCTCGAGCCCCGCGGCGAGCGCGAGCGCCGACTTGCCGGTGCCGGCGCGGCCGCCGAGCGAGACGATCCCGACCGACTGGTCGAGCAGCAGGTCGATCGCGAGCCGCTGCTCGGCGCTGCGGCCGTGCAGCCCGAAGACCTCGCGGTCGCCCCGGACGAGACGGACGGCGCCCTCGCGTCCGTCGACCCGGCCGAGGGCGGATCCCCGCGGCGAGGTGATCACGAGCCCGGTGCCGAAGGGCAGCTCGCGCGCCTCCGCGACGCCGTCGAGCCGTTCCGCATCCCACAGGTCCGCCATGCGCTCGTCGTCGAGCTCGAGCTCGGCGATGCCCGTGTACGCGTCGTCGTGCGCGAGCTCGGCCCGGTATTCCTCGGCCCCGAGCCCGATCGCGGCGGCCTTCACCCGCATGGGGAGGTCCTTCGATACGACGGTCACGTCGAGCCCCTCGGCCGCCAGGTTCTGCGCGACGGCGAGGATCCGGGTGTCGTTGTCGCCGAGCCGCATGCCGCTCGGCAGCGTCTGCTGGTCCGAGTGGTTGAGCTCGACCCGCAGGGTGCCGCCCTGGTCGCCGACGGGAACCGGGAAGTCGAGCCGCAGGTGCTGCTCGCGCAACCCGTCGAGCAGCCGGAGCGCGCGTCTCGCGAAGAATCCGATCTCGGGATCGTGCCGTTTCTTCTCGAGTTCGGTGATCACCACGACCGGGAGCACGACCGCATGCTCAGCGAATCGGAAGAGCGCGCCGGGATCGCTCAGCAGGACCGAGGTGTCGAGCACGTAGGTGCGCTCGGCCTGCGGCAACCGCTCGTGCGTGTCTGCCGCGGGGGCTTCCGCGGTCCGGACGGCGTCGGCGCTGGTGGAGTGGATTTCGGCCACGGGGGCTCCCTTGCTCGGGGATCTGCGGATCCCGTCTGCGCGGAGGCCGTTGCCACCGAGGGGGAATTGGCCTCCTCGACCGGGCGCTTTGCCCGATGCACCACACGGTACGCTCGTACGCCGCGAAGCCGCTCCACGACACGCATCGTGCGGGATGAACGTTTCGAGTCCGGGGTGCGTCCGGGGTGCGAACGACAGGCTGCGCCGCGGCGCTCGCGACCCCTCGGAACGCTCGCGCGCACGCATCCCACAACCGTGCCCGGAGACGGCTGGGAATCAGATATTCTGTCGTGGTTGCGCTCTCCGCCCCGCATCAGGTCGCGGCGGGCGCGCCACACCGACGACACGCACACAGAAACGGGGTCCTCCGTGCGCACGATCGACTGGATCGATGGAGCCATCGAACTGATCGACCAGACGCTCCTTCCGCATCAGGTGGAGGTGCACCGCGTCACCGAACTGCCCGAACTGATCGACGACATCAAGCGGTTGGCCGTGCGCGGGGCTCCCGCTCTCGGCGTCGCCGGTGCTCTGGGCGTCGCGCTGATCGCCGCGAGCGTGCAGCGCTCGGGCGGCGACGAGGAGCTCGACACCGTCGAGGTCCGCCGCCAGGCGGCACTGCTGCGCGAAGCGCGCCCCACTGCCGTGAACCTGTCGTGGGGCGTCGACCGTGCGCTCACCGCGCTCGACGCGGGCGCCGACGCCGTGCTCGCAGAGGCCCTCCGCATCCGCGACGAGGACATCGCCGCATGCATCTCGATGGGCCTGTACGGAGCCGACCTGACGCGCGAACTCACCGGCAAGGACCGCGTCCGCGTCATGACCATCTGCAACACGGGCAGCCTCGCCACGGTCGAGCGCGGCACCGCGCTCGGCGTGATCCAGACGCTGCTCGAGCAGGGCTCCCTCGAGGAGGCGTTCCCGCTCGAGACCCGTCCGCTGCTGCAGGGCGCCCGCCTCACCGCGTGGGAGCTGCAGCGCATGGACGCACCGTTCCGCCTGCTCGTCGACTCGGCCGGTCCGTTCCTGCTCTCGCGCGGGATCGCCGACGCCGTGTTCATCGGCGCCGACCGCATCGCGGCGAACGGCGACACGGCCAACAAGGTCGGATCCTTCTCGCTCGCCCTCGCGGCGAAGCACGCCGGGGTCCCCTTCATCGTGGTCGCGCCCGAGTCCACGGTCGACATGAGCACCGCGAGCGGCGCCGACATCGAGATCGAGGACCGCGGCGTGGACGAGGTCGCCGGTTTCGGCGGCGTCCGCACGGCCCCCGAGGGCATCTCGGCCGTCAACCCCGCCTTCGACGTCACCCCGAACGAACTGATCACTGCGATCGTCACCGAGCGCCGGGTCATTCTCCCGGGCCGCGGCGAGACCCTGCGGGACACCCCGCTGGGCGAGCTGCGCGCCTGAACCATGCAACGAAAGGAACCCTGCATGTTCTTCACCAAGCGCCGCGCCACTGCGGCTCTCGTCGCCGGCGCCGCCGCCGGCGCCCTGCTGCTGAGCGGCTGCTCGGGCAACGCCGCCGATTCGGGGAGCACCTCGGCCGACGGCCCCTCGTTCGTCTACATCACGAGCGATCCCATCGGTCAGAACGAGTTCCTCAAGTCGGGAAAGACCGGCATCGAGAAGGTCGCGAAGGACAACGACGGCACCGCCAAGACCTTCGAGTCGAAAGACGAGGCGAACCGCCGCTCGAACCTCGAGTCGGCCGTCGCGCAGCAGCCCAAGGTCATCGTCATGCTGGGCTTCCAGTTCGGCGACATGGCGAAGGAGTTCGCCACGCAGTACCCCGACCAGAAGTTCCTGCTGATCGACACCACCGTCGAGAACGCTCCGAAGAACCTCTACCAGGCGACCTTCCGCGAGCAGGAGCCCTCCTACCTCCTCGGCTACGAGGCCGGCCTCCTGACCAAGACCAACACCGTCGGCTCGGTGCTGTCGCTCGACATCCCGCTGCTCAAGAAGTACTCGGGCGGCTTCGACGAGGGCGCCAAGGCGGCCAAGGCCGACGTCAAGACCGTCGCGCCGCAGATCATCGGCGGCGACAACCCCTTCGCCGACACCGCGCGCGCCAAGGAGCAGGCGATCGCGTTCGCCGGCACCGGCGCCGACCAGGTGTTCGCCGTGGGCGCGGCCGCCAACGGCGGCATCTTCGACGCCGCGAAGGAGAAGAACTTCTTCGCCTACGGCGTCGACGCGAACCAGTGCCAGATGGCCCCGGGCAACGTGGTCGACGGCACCGTCAAGGCGGTCGACAAGGTCGTCGAGACCGTCGTCGGCGAGATCATCGACGGCAAGAGCGCTACCGACGCCACCTCCTCGTTCGGTCTGAAGGAGCAGGGCATGTCGATCGTCAGCCTCTCCGACGGCGCGAAGGACTCGGGCTGCGTGGTCATGGAGCACGCCGACGTCCTGAAGAAGGTCACCGAGGTGCGCGACCAGATCGTCGCCGGCACCGTCAAGGTCACCGACCCCACCAAGTAGCACGCTGCGGCGCCGTTCCTCGTGAGGAACGGCGCCGCTCCGTCATTCAGCACCACCCCCTTCGAAGGAGCGAGCATGATCCCCGAGGTCGAGATGCGCGGCATCACGAAGCGCTTCCCCGGCGTGCTCGCCGACGACGACGTCCACTTCGAGGTCGCCCCGGGCGAGATCCACGCCCTGATGGGTGAGAACGGCGCCGGCAAGTCGATCCTCATGTCGATGCTCGCCGGCGTCTACCAGCCCGACGAGGGCGAGATCCTCATCCGCGGCGAGCAGCAGCACTTCGCCTCTCCCCTCGACGCGATCGATGCCGGCATCGGCATGGTCTTCCAGTCGTTCAAGCTCTTCCCCTCCCTCACGATCGCCGAGAACGTCGTGTTCCGCAGCGAGCCGACCAAGCGCGGCCTCATCGATCGCCGAGAGGCCAACCGTCTCGTCTCCGAGATCGCCGACCGTTACGGCCTCGCCCTCGACCCGACCGCCCGCGTGGACTCGGTCCCGGTCGGCGTGCTGCAGCGCGTCGAGATCGTGAAGGCGCTCTACCGCGAGGCCAAGGTCCTCATCCTCGACGAGCCCACCGCCGTGCTCACCCCGCAGGAGACCGAGCGGCTCTTCGACGTGCTCCGCGCGCTCAAGGCCGACGGCCGCACCATCATCCTCATCACCCACAAGCTGAACGAGGTCATGGCGATCTCCGACCGCGTCACCGTGCTGCGCGACGGCCGCAACGTGGCGCAGCTCGTCACGGCCGACAGCTCCCCCGCCGAGATCACCCGTCATATGACGGGCCGCGACGTCGATCTCACCACGCCGCCGCCCGCGCAGGAGCCCGGCGACACCGTGCTCGAGGTACGAGATCTGACCGTCTCGGGCGACGGCGGCCGCGACAGCGTCGCCGACGCCGCCCTCGCGGTGCGCGCGGGCGAGGTCGTCGGCATCGCGGGCGTCGCGGGCAACGGCCAGGTGGAACTCGCCGAGGCGATCATCGGCATGCGTCCGGTCGCGACGGGCTCCGTCTCGGTCTCGGGCGTCGATCTGAGCCGCGCGTCGATCGCCGCGCGGCGCGACGGCGGCATCGCCTACGTGCCCGAGGACCGCCACGCGGTCGGCAGCGCCGGCACCGCCGACGCGATCGACAACCTCGCGCTCGGCCACCACCGCCGCGCCCCGATCATGCGCCGCGGCCTGCTGTCGCGCAGCGCGATGACGGAGCACGCGAAGCGCCTCATCGCCCGTTTCGGGGTCAAGATCGCGAGCCCGACCACCCCGGTCGGCACGCTGTCGGGCGGCAACCTGCAGAAGGTCGTCGTCGCGCGCGAGCTCGACTACCGCTCCCCCGTGCTCGTCGTCGAGCAGCCCACTCGCGGCGTCGACATCGGCGCCATCGAGTCGATCCACCGCGAGCTCTGCGAGTACCGCGACGCCGGCGGAGCGCTGCTGCTCATCTCGGCCGAGCTCAGCGAGATCATGTCCCTCTCGGGCCGCATTCTCGTGATGTTCGAGGGCCGCATCGTCGCCGAGGTGCCCCGCGCCGAGGCCGACGAGGCGCTGCTCGGCCTCTACATGGCCGGCCACGAACCCGAGGAACGGCACCGGCCCGCGGGCGCCGCAGTCCGCGCCGGCGGCGCACAGAACGGAGACGCGCAGTGACCCAGGCAGTGAACGATCGGCCGGGCTCGGGCGTGCTCCCGCGCGTCGGCCGCTGGCTCGCGGGCCCGATCCCCGTCTCGGTGGTGCTCGCGCTCGTCGTGGGCGCCGTGTTCATGCTCGTCGCCGGCGTCGACCCGATCTCGGGCTACCGCGCCATGGTGTCGGGTTCGTTCGGCACCGGCATGGGCATCGCGAACACCCTCGGCCGCGCCATCCCGATCATCGGCATCGGCATCGGCATCGCCCTCGCGTTCCGCGCAGGCATCATCAACCTGGGCACCGAGGGCCAGGCCGTGCTCGGCGCGCTCGCCGGCGGCTTCGTCGCGGTCTACATGCCCGGCCCCGGTCCGCTCGTCGCGCTCTGCGCGATGGTCACCGGCGTGCTCGCGGGCGCCGCGTGGGGCCTGCTGGCGGCGCTGCTGCAGAACTCGCTCGGCGTGCCGATCCTGCTCGCCACGCTGCTGCTCAACTACCCGGCCCGCTACTTCTCCTCCTGGGTGATCCGGTTCCAGCTGAAGGACCCCTCGACCGACCTCGTCGCGAGCAAGCAGATCGACCCCGGGGTGCAGCTGACCGCGCTCGTGCCCGCCGGCCCCGCCGCCGAGGCCGTGCGTCGCGCGTTCGGCCCGATGAGCCCCGTCACCATGATCCTGACCCAGGTCAACTGGTCGCTCGTGATCGTCGCCGTCCTCGTGATCGGCGCGATCTTCGTGAACCGCCGCACCCGCTACGGCTTCGAGGCCGGGCTCGCCGGCCAGAACCCCGAGTTCACGCGCTACGGCGGCGTGAAGCCGGGCCCGCTCGTGCTGCGCACCATGGCGCTCTCGGGCGGCATCGCCGGACTCATCGGCGTGCTGATCGTCATCGGCGCCCCGAACACGCGCATGATCGAGGGCCACATCGTCCAGACGAACTACGCGTGGACCGCGCTGCTCGTCACCCTGCTCGCGCTGTACCGCCCGCTCGGCGTCGCGATCGCCGGCCTCTTCTTCGGCGCCATCATCGTCGGCAGCGAGGCCATGGGGCGCGACCTCGGGCTGTCCCCGCAGATCGCCGCGGTGATCCAGGCGCTCGTCATCATCCTGCTCGCCTACCGCGTGGCGCTGCCCCGGTTCCGGAAGAAGCGGCAGGACGCCGCCCCGGAGGATCCACCGGGACCCGAGCCGCAGAGCCCGGCCGCCCCGGCCGCCGTCGCGGTGCAGCCCGCTTCCGCCCCCACCGCTGAGACCACCGAGACCGGAGGCGAACGATGAACCTGCTCGCCTTGTTCGACCAGGACCTGGTCGCCTCCGTCCTCCGCTCGCTCATCCCGATCCTGCTCGCCGCGCTCGGCGGCATGATCTGCGAGCGGGTCGGCATCTTCAACATCGGCCTCGAGGGCATCCTGCTCATCGGCACGTTCACCGGTGTCGCGGTCTCCTACGGCACCCACAGCTGGATCCTCGGTTCGCTCGCGGCGATGGGGGCCGGCATGCTGTTCTCGATGATCCTCGGCTACGGCGCCGTGTACCGCAAGGGCGATCCGATCGTGCTCGCCGTCGCCATGAACATCCTCGCCGTCGGCATGACGAGCTTCCTCCTCCTCGCGATCTTCCACGTCCAGGGTGTGTTCAAGGATCCGAAGATCGACGGGATCCCCACCTGGCGCATCCCGGGTCTCGCAGACATCCCCGGCATCGGCCCGCTGTTCTCGCTGACGCCGATCGGCTACCTCGCGCTGCTGCTCGTCCCCGTGCTCTGGGTCGTGCTGTTCCGCACGCCCGTGGGCCTGCGCCTGCGCGGCGTGGGCGAGCGTCCGCTCGCCGCCGCCACGCTCGGCGTCAACCCGCAGCGCTACCAGCTGCTCGCGGTGCTCGCCTCGGGCGCCCTCGCGGGTCTCGGAGGAGCGCAGCTCGCGCTCGGCAACGTCGTCCAGTTCACCGAGAACATGTCGGCCGGCCGCGGCTGGATCGCCGTCGTCGTGGTCATGCTCGCCCGCGCGCATCCCGTGGGCGTGCTGGGAGCCGCGCTCCTGTTCGGCTTCGCCGACGCGATCGGCTTCCGCCTGCAGTCCTTCGGCCTGCCGCAGCAGCTGACCGATGCCGGCCCGTACATCGTGACGCTGATCGTGCTGATCCTCATGAGCCGTCGGTTCAAGCAGACACGAACGGCGCAGCTCGCATGAGCGGGTCCGAGGCGACGGGTGCCACGACGCAGGATCCCGGGATCCCCGCCGAGGCCGCCCGCTGGGTCGCCGCGCTCGGCCTCGAACCCCTCCCCCACGAAGGCGGGCTGTTCCGGCAGGCCCACCTCGACGCGCACTCGACCGCGATCTACTTCCTGCTCGCCGGCGACGACTTCTCGGCGCTGCATTCGCTCGAATCGGTCGAGATCTACCACTGGTACGCGGGCTCCCCGCTCCGCCTGCTCCTGCTGTACCCGGACGGGCACGCCGAGGAGCAGTTGGTAGGCGCGGACCCCGCAGCCGGACTGCTGCCCCAGTTCGCCGTACCCGCCGGCGTGATGCAGGGCTCGTCTTCGACGGGCGACTGGACCCTGGTCGGCACCACCATGGCCCCCGGCTTCGACTGGGAGGGATTCCGGCTCGGGGATCGCGCCGAGCTCTCGGAGCGATACCCTGAGTTCTCGAACAGGATCGCCGAACTGACCCGCTGAGGAGACCGCTGCCGATGGCCAACGACGCCCCCCGAGTGCTCGTCGTCGATGACGATCCGGACGTCGCCCTGCTGGTACGCACGATCCTCGAGCGGCGCGCCGGATGCACGGTCGACGTCGCAGCGGACGGCCTCCGCGCGGTGGAGCAGGCGGCAGCGGTCCGGCCCGACGTGGTCGTGACCGACATCGAGATGCCGGGTCTGAACGGGATCGAACTGCTGACCGAGCTGCGCCGCAGCATTCCGGGCGTCCCCGTGGTCGTGATGACCGCGCACGTCTCGGTGGAGTACGCGGTGTCGGCGCTGCGCGCGCAGGCCGACGAGTTCCTCACGAAGCCCCTCGACAACGCGAAGCTCATCGAGACGGTGCAGCGACTCGCGACGGAGGGACGCGACCGGCAGCGCGGACGCGCGGCCGAAACAGTGCTCGCGATCGGCGCGCACCCCGACGACGTCGAGATCGGCGCGGGCGGGATCCTCGCCGCGCACGCCGAAGCCGGCGATCGCATCACGATCCTCACGATGTCGCGCGGGGCGCGAGGCGGCGACGCCGACAGCCGGCAGCACGAGTCGCTCGCCGCCGCCGAGCTGCTGGGGGCGCGCCTGTTCCTGCAGGACCTCGTCGACACCGAGATCCCGAACAGCGGCACCACGGTGCGGCTCATCGAGGAGGTCGTGCGGGAGGTCGCCCCGACGATCGTCTACACGCACTCCGGGCACGACCGCCACCAGGACCACCGCGCGGTGAGCGAGGCGACCGTCGTCGCTACCAGGCGCGTCCCCACGGTCGCCTGCTACCAGAGCCCGTCGGCCACCATCGACTACCGGCCCACGCGGTTCGTGCGCATCGAGCGCTTCCTCGAGCGCAAGCTCGAGCTGCTGCGCTGCTTCGACTCGCAGACCTCGAGCCGCGACTACCTGTCGCCCGAGTTCGTCACCGCGACCGCGCGCTACTGGACCCGATTCGGCGGCGGAACCGCCGTCGAACCCCTCGAAGTGGTGCGCGAGAGCGCCGAGCTCGCCAGCACCTCCGAGCACCTGCGACTGGAGAACTGATGACCGCCCGCGTTCTGGTGACCGGGGCCGGCGGCCCCGCAGGAGTCGCCGTGATCCGATCGCTGCTGCGCCGCGACGACGTGACCGTGTTCGCGGCCGACATGGACGGCTGGGCCAGCGGCCTGTACCTGGTGCCCGCCGAGCAGCGACGGCTGGTGCCGCCGGGTCGCGACCCGGAGTTCGTGGCCGCCCTCGCCACCCTGGTCGAGGCCGACCGGCTCGATCTCGTGATCTCGACGGTCGACGTCGAGCTCCTCGCGCTCGCGGAGCGCCGCGAGGAACTCGCCCCCGCGGTGCTCGCCGCGCCCCCGGCCGAGACGCTGCGGGTCGCGCTCGACAAGCTGGCGCTCGCCGATCGCTGCGCCGCGACCGGCCGGTCGCCGCGCACCGTCCTCGCGGGCCCCGACGCGCTCGCCGTGGACTGGGAGTTCCCGGTCTTCGCGAAGCCCCGTCAGGGCGCTGGGAGCCGCGGGATCCGCCTGGTGGCCGACCGTGCGGCGCTCGAGACGCTGCCGACCGACGAGGGCCTGATCGTGCAGGACCTGCTCCCGGGCGAGGAGTACTCGGTCGACGTCATCGCCGACGCAAACGGCGGGATTGTCGCGGCCGTCCCGCGCACGCGCGCCCGCGTGGACTCGGGCGTCGCTATCGCGGGCCGCACGATGCGCGATCCCGAGCTGGAGGAGACCGCCGCTGCGGTCGCCCGTGCAATCGGGCTCGTCGGCGTCGCGAACGTCCAGCTCCGCCGCGACCGCGCGGGCCGGGCGATGCTGCTCGAGGTCAACCCGCGCTTTCCCGGCGCGCTGCCGCTCACCATCGCGGCCGGTGTCGATATCCCCTCGCTCATGGTCGACCTGTTCCTCGGCGAGACGCTGCCGGAGCGGGTCGGATTCCGCGAGGTCGCCTCGGTGCGGTTCCTCGAGGACGTGATCGTCGAGGTCGACGAGGTCCTCGAGTCGGCGCACGCCGGACACCAGGACGACGCGTGAGCATCGCGTCGGCGGCGGCGCTCCGCGGCGACCACCACGTCCACTCGACGTTCTCCGACGACGCGGTCTCGTCCCTCGAACAGAACGTCGCCGCGGCCGCGGCCGCCGGACTCGACACGCTGCGGCTGGTCGACCACGTGCGCCGCAGCTCCGGCTGGGTCCCCGAGTACCTCGCGGCGGTCTCGGCGCTGCACGTACCCGACGGGCTCACCGTGCTGACCGGAGTCGAGGCGAAGATCCTCGACCGCTCGGGCGCGCTCGACATCCCCGCGCTTCCCGCGGGCATCGACCGGATCCTCATCGCCGACCACCAGTTCCCCGGCGCCGACGGCCCCCTCGGCCCGTCCGAGATCCGCGCGCGGCTCGCCGCCGGGTGGAACGACGAGGACGCGCTCGACGACCTCGTGCAGGCCCTCGTCGCGGCGATGGAGCGCCACCCGGGCAATCAGCTGGCGCACTGCTTCTCGATCCTGCCCAAGATCGGCCTGAGCGAGTCCCGGCTCGGAGCGGAGCGCCTCGCGGCCTGGGCCTCCGCCGCAGCCGCGACGGACACCCTCGTCGAGGTGAACGAGAAGTGGGGCTGTCCCGAGCCGGCCACCCTCGTCGCCCTGCGCGAGGCCGGCGCCGGAATCGTCGCGTCGACCGACAGCCACGATGCGGCCGAGGTCGGGCGATACCGGCGGGTGCGCGAACTGCTCGACGCTGCGGAGGCCCTCGCGTGAACGCGCCGAACGGCTTCGAGATCGCACTGATCGTCTTCCTGCTGATCTGCGTGCTGCTCGGCACCACTCCGGTGTTCAACACGGCGTTCCAGTTCCTGGTGCTGCCGATCCACGCGTTCAAGAACCACTACCGCCGCGCTGCGCCGTACGCGCCGAACATCGCCGTCATCGTGCCGGCCTGGAACGAGGGGCTCGTGATCGGGGCGTCGATCGACCGCCTCCTCACGCTCGAGTACCCTGCGGAGCGGCTCCGGATCTTCGTCGTCGACGACGCCTCGACCGACAGCACACCAGACGTTGTGCTCGATCGCGCCGCTCGATACCCGAGGCGGGTCGTGCATCTGCGGCGCGAGGTCGGCGGCGAGGGCAAGGCCCACACGCTCAACCACGGCATCTCGCGCGTGCTCGCCGATCCGTGGACCGAGGCCGTGCTCATCATGGACGCCGACGTGATCTTCGCGCGCGACTCGCTCCGCAAGATGAGCCGGCACCTCGCCGACGAGCGCGTCGGCGCCGTGACCGCGTACATCGCCGAGGGCAGCCACGACCGCAACTACCTCACCCGGTTCATCGGCATGGAGTACGTGCTCGCCCAGCTGGCCTCCCGTCGCACCCAGAACGTGCTCGGCGCGGTCGCCTGCCTGGCCGGCGGCGCACAGTTGCACTCGCGGGCGAACCTCGAGGCGATCGGCGGCCGGATCCCGACCGGCACCCTGGCCGAGGACACCATGACGACGTTCGAAGGGCAGCTGCACGGCCGGCGCATGGTGTTCGAGCCGCACGCGGTGGTGCTGGCGGAAGAACCCCGCACGGTCGACGCGCTGTGGAAGCAGCGCCTGCGCTGGGCTCGCGGCAACGTCCAGCTCACCTCGATCTACCGCAGGGTCTGGTTCCGTCCGAGCCGGATCCACCGCCTCGGCAGCCTCTCGTTCGGCCTCAGCTGGTTCAGCATCCTGCTGTTGCCCGTCTGGATGCTGCTCGCCTCGGTCGCGCTCTTCTCGCTCCTCCTGCTGCACAGCGGGATCGCCGAGGCGGTGTTCCGCTTCATGTGGATCCTCGCGGCCTGCACCTACCTCTATTCGATCCTCTACGCCGTGCAGCTCGACGGCCGCACCGGCCGCCGATCCTGGCGCGAAGCGCTCCTGTTCCCCGGGCTCGGCGCGATGGTCATGATGGCCATCGCGCTCTTTCCCCGGTTCTCGGACGCCCTGCTCACCGACTGGCTCGGCACCCTCACCCGCGAGGATCGCTTCGTGTACGCGTCGATCCTGTACCTCTGGGGCCCGATCTCGATGCTGGGCGCCTGGGCGGCGCGATGGACCGAACGCCTGCCCGGCGGTCGCTTCATCGCGAGGCTCTGCATCTACGTATTCGGCTACGGATCGCTGCTCTGCGCGATTACTGTGGACTCGTACATCAAGGAATGGCGCCGAGCCGACGCATCCTGGATCAAGACCGAGAAGGTCGGAAGGGTCGTCTCATGAGTCCAGCACCGGAGCTCGACGAGATCGCGCGCGATGCACGGCGGGAACGCCGCCTCGTGCCCCAGGCCCTGATCGCCCTCGCGGTGGTGGCCGCCATCGTCGTCGTCCGAGAGCTGTTCCTGCGATGAGCGCGCCGCTCGCCCTCACGGTCGAGGACAGCACGGACCAGTCCGCCCTGCTCCGCCTGCTGCTCGAGCGCGAGGGCTTCGAGGTCTTCGCGACGGCCGATGCCGAATCCGCCATCGCGGCCTTCGCCGAGATCTCCCCCTCGCTCGCGATCATCGACCTCCGTCTCCCCGGTCTCACGGGCGAGGAGTGCTCGCAGCGCCTGCGCGAGCGGTTCCCCGACTGCTTCATCGTGATCAGCTCGGTGCTGGACCCCGCCGACTACCCCGAGGCCGACGCCGCGCTCCCGAAGCCGGTCACCTCTGCGGCCGTGCACGAGCTCGTCGTCGGACTCGCGGCATGAGCGAGGCTCCGCGGAACCGGCTGCTCCGCGTCTTCGACCGTCCCGGGCCGCTGCTCAAACAGGCACCGACCACGATCGCGCTCCTCGTCGCGCTGGCGCTCGTCCACCTGGTCCCCGGTCTGAAGCCGGTCTCCGAGGGCGCGGCCTTCGCGGGCAGCGCGGTGATCCTCGCGGCGACCGCGTACGCCGCCCTGCTGCGCGCGCATCGCGGGCACGAGGGGTTCGCGGTGCTCCTGATCCCTGTGGTCGACATCGTCGGGCTGGGGCTGTTTCGCGCGGGCACGGGCGGCGCGCACTCGATGTTCGGCGCCCTCGTACTGCTCCCGGTGGTGTGGCTCGCGACCGCCCCGAAGTTCCGGTACGTCGTCGCCGCGGTGCTGCTCAGCTCGTTCACCATCCTGATGCCCTACCTCGCGACCCCGCCCGACAGCCCGGCGGACTGGCTCCGCGGCGTCGTCTCCCCGCTCGTCTACGCGGCGGTCGCGGCCGCGATCCACGACCTCTCGCGTCAGCAGCGGATCCGCATCGAGCAGGCGGAGCGGCTCGTCTCCGAGCGCACCCGCGCCCTCGAGCAGAACGCCGAGATGATCGCCCAGCTGCGCGAGAGCGAGCAGCGGTACCGTGCGCTGCTCGAATCGTTCGAGAGCCTGTGGGCGGCGATCACCGCCCAGGCCGTCATCGCGACCGACTGCCGCGGCACCGTCGAGGCCTGGAACCCGGGAGCCGAGCGGCTCCTCGGACTCACCCGGGCCGAGGCGCTCGACGGCGTCCGCATCGATCGCTTCTTCCCCGCCGATGTGCTCGCGATGCTCGCCGAGGAGCACCCGGATCTGGTGCACGCGCACGCGCCGGAGGATCTGCCGCAGGGCGTGCGAGCGCTGTTCGCCCGGGCCGACGCCGATTCGACGGTCGACGCCGACCTCGAGATCTCGACGGCGACGGGGCTCACCGTGCCCGCGAGGATCACGGTCACCCCGCGCAAGGACGGCACGGGGCAGCAGCGCGGCTACCTGCTGGTCGTCACCGACGAGACCCGCGCGGTCGAGGTCGCGCGCATGAAGGACCAATTCGTCGGAATGATCTCGCACGAGCTGCGCACTCCGCTCAGCGCGATCATCGGGTTCCTGGATCTACTGCGCAGCGACCCGGAGCGTCCCCTCGCCGAAGAGCAGCGCGAGTTCGTCGACATCATCGAGCGCAACGCCCAGCGGCTGCTCGCGCTCGTCGGCGATCTGCTCTTCACCGCGCAGGTCGAGTCCGGCCGGTTCCCGCTCGAGTGCTTCGATTCGGATCTCTCCGAGAGCGTGCGTTCCGCGGTCGAGTCCGCAGCACCGCATGCGCAGCGCGAGGGCGTCGAGCTGCGCACCGAGCTCCCCGGCCGTCCCGTCGTGGTCTCGATCGATGAGCGGCGCATCGGCCAGGCGCTCGACAATCTGCTATCGAACGCGATCAAGTTCACCCCGCGCGGCGGCCGGGTCACGGCCGAGGTCCGGCCCGTCGACGGTGCGGTCGTGCTCGCCGTGCGCGACACCGGTATCGGGATCCCCGAGGACGAGCAGGGCATGCTCTTCACCCGGTTCTTCCGGGCTTCGACGGCGACTCGCAACGCGGTCCCCGGGATCGGCCTCGGGTTGAGCATCACCCGCGCGATCGTGATCGCGCACGGCGGGCGCATGGAGGTCGCGAGCCGCGAGGGCGAGGGGACCGAGTTCCGCATGACCCTGCCGATGGCGCCACCCACCGAGGCGGTGCCGAAGGTGCGGATTCGCGCCGGCCGCGGGGAACTCCCGGACACTCGGTTCCGATCCCGTTCCTAGGGACGCGAAACGGCGCGTCCCGGACGGATCCCGGACGCGCCGCAGCGGGTGAAGAGCCGACGGTTAGCCGGCGATGAGCACGTCGAGCGCGGTGTCGAGCGCACCGTCGACCGCGCGCGTGACGATCTCTCGGTAGGGGTCGTAGCCGTCCATCGCGTCGTCCTTCGCGGCCAGCGGGTTGCCGTCGATGGCGAAGACCGCGCCGGCCTCGATGCCGTGCAGCGAAGCGATCACGAAGAGGGCGGAGGCCTCCATCTCGACCGCGACGATACCGGCGCGCTGCCACATGCGGTGGTCGATCCCGGTGATCACGTCGCTCGGGTAGAACATGTCGCCCGTGAGCACGATGCCCGAGTGCACCTCGAGACCGGTCTTGGCGGCGGCGGCCTTGAGCGCGACCGCGAGCTCGGGGGTCGCGATCGCGGGGAACTCGGTGGGCACGAGCTGGTGGCTCACGCCGTCCGCGCGCACGGCACCGGTCGCGACGACGATCGCGCCGTCGACGACCTCGGGCTGGATGCCGCCGGCGGTGCCGGAGCGGATGATGCGGGTGACGCCGCCGCGCGCGAGCTCCTCGAAGCAGACGGCCGCGCCGGCGGCGCCCACGCCGTGCGAGGCGACCGTGACCGGGACCCCGCGGTGCGTGCCCGAGTACACGTGGTACTCGCGGTTCGCTGTGAGCTGCTGCACGTCGTCGAGGCGCTCGGCGACGCGCGCCGCGCGGCCGGGATCGCCCACGACGAGCGCGCGGTCGGAGAGGTCGGCGACGCGGGCGCGGAGCAGCGGGAGTTCGGCATCGGCGGGGAGACGGACGGGCGCCATTGCGGTCACCTTTCGGTTCGGAAGCGGAGGTCGGCCCGGTGCGTGGCGCACCCGGCCCGATCCTTCAATCGTAGGGGCGGAACGCGGCTCAGGACGCCCGCAAGCGGGCGGCCGCGGCGGCGGCCCGGTCTCGGATGCCCGCGGCGTCGAGGGTGAGGTGCTCGCCGTCGGCGTAGACGTGGCGCCCGCCGATGAACACGTGGCGCACGTCGGTGCCCCGGGCCGAGAATCCGAGGTGCGAGGTGAGCGACGCGTGCGGGATCGCGGAGGCGCCGCGGACGTCGAGCGCGATGACGTCGGCCAGGCGTCCGGCTTCGAGCGCCCCGGTCTCGGGGAACCCGACCGCCTCGGCGCCGCGTCGGGTGGCGATGTCGAGCACGGTGGAGGCGCGTACCGCCGCCGCGTCGTGGCGGACTCCGCGGTGCACGATCGTGCCGGTCTTGATCTCTTCGAAGAGGTCGAGGGTGTTGTTGCTCGCGACGGAGTCGGTGCCGAGCGAGAGCCGGACCCCGGCCTCGAGCATCTCGGGCAGGCGGGCGACGCCGTTGCCGAGCTTGAGGTTCGACACCGGATTGTGGCTCACCGCCACCCCTGCCTCGGCGAAGCGCTCGATCTCGCGATCGGTGAGGTGCACGCAGTGTGCCGCAAGCACGGAGGCGTCGAAGAGGCCGAGTGCGTCGAGGTGGTCGCCCGGCGTCGCCCCGTACTGCTCGCGGATCTGCTCGACCTCGGCCGGCGATTCGGAGACGTGGATGTGGATCGGCAGCCCGGTGTGCTGCGCGCGCTCGGAGATCTCGCGGAGGAACTCGGGCGGCGAGGTGTAGGGCGCGTGCGGGCCGTAGGCGAGCCGGATCTGGGGGTCGTCCGCGAAGACCTCGGCGAGGCGCTCCGTCTGGTCGAGCGCTTCGGCACCCGTCCACGGGGCGACGCCCGGGAACCCGACGGCGTCGGCCGTGAACGCGGCCGGAGCCGCGAGCACGCGCATGCCGCTCGCCTGCACGAGCCGCAACAGGGGTTCGTCCCAGTGGTACATGTCGGCGAACGTCGTGGTGCCGCTCGCGATCATCTCGACCATGGCGAGTTCGAGACCCGCGGCGACGTCGGCGTGGGTCAGGTGCTGCTCGAGCCCCTGCACGGCGGCGAGCCAGGGCATGAACCCGTCGTCGTCGGAGGCACCGCGCAGCAGGGTCATGGCGGAGTGCGTATGACCGTTCACGAGGCCGGGCATGAGCACGTGGCCGCTCAGGTCGTGCGTGGGGGTCGAGTCCGGCCGTGCCGGGCCGACGTAGGCGATGCGGCCGCCGGCGTCGAATTCGAGCTCGACGCTGCCGGGCTCGCCGCCGACGGCGCCCTCGGGGGTCAGCAGGGCGTCGGCGCGCAGGATCGCGGCCTCGATCGGGTTGCTCATCGGAGTCCTCTCGCTCGGTCTCGGGTGTCGGAAGACGGCTACCAGCCGGGAGTGGCGAGCATGCCGCCGTCGACCGCGAGGTCCTGCCCGGTGATGAACGCGGCCGCGTCGGAGGCGAGCAGCACGCAGGCGTCGCCGACATCTCGCGGTGTGGCGAGGCGCCCCAGCGGAGCGTGCGCGAGCCAGCTGGCCACGCCCTCGGGCCAGTTCTCGGCAAGACCAGGCACCTCGACGAGGCCGGGCGACACCGTGTTGACCCGGATACCGGCGGGCCCGAGCTCGAGCGCGGCCGCTCGCGCGTGCATGAGCAGCGCGGCCTTGGCGCTGGCGTAGTGCGCGTGCCCGCCCGCCGGCCGGTGCGCTTCGACCGAGGCGATGTGCGTGATCGATCCGCCGCCCTCGAACACCTGCGCCGCCGCCTGACTCAGTGAGAACACCACGCCGACGTTGGTAGCGAACATCGCGTCCCACGACTCACGGCCGAGTTCGGAGAGCGGTTCGACCGGCTGGATCCCGGCGTTGTTGACCAGGGCGTCGAGCCCGCCGAGCTCGACCGCACTGCGCGCCACGAGGTCCTGTGCGGCGCCGGGCAGCGAGAGGTCGGCGCCGACCGCGACAGCCCGCCCCCCGGTCGATTCGATCTCGGTCACCAGCTGCTCGGCGACGGCGGCGTTCGAACGGTAGTGGACGGCGACCGCTGCGCCCGCCTCGGCGAAGCTGCGCGCGATGCCGCTGCCGACCCCGCCCGTGGCGCCGGTGACGAGCACCCGGCGACCCTGGAGCGACGGCAGGCGTGCGGCGTGATGCGTCTCGTTCATGCCCGCAATCGTATCGGCGACCGCCGACATCCGCCCGCGCTCCGCTACTTGCCGAGGCGGCGCTGACGGCGCGAGTAGTCGCGCAGCGCGCGCAGCAGGTCGACCTCGCGCAGGTCGGGGTACAGCGCCTCGACGAAGTAGAACTCGGAGTGCGCGGATTGCCAGATCATGAAGTCGCTGAGCCGCTGCTCCCCCGAGGTGCGGATGACGAGGTCGGGATCGGCCTGCCCCCGCGTCCAGAGGTGCTCGCCGATGGTCTCGGGGGTGAGCCGTTCGGCGAGGGTGTCAAGCGTGCCGCCCGCGGCCCGGTGCTCGTCGATCACGCTGTGCATGGCCGCCGTGATCTCGCTGCGTCCGCCGTATCCGACGGCGAGGTTCACGTGCAGCCCGGTGTGGTCCCTGGTGCGCACCTCCGCATCGTGCAGCGCTCCGGCCAGCTCCGGCGGGAGCCCGTCGCAGCTGCCGACGTGCTTCACCTTCCAGTCGCCGTGGGACCCGAGATGCCTGGCGAGGTCGCCGATGATCTCGAACAGGTCGGTGAGCTCCTGCTCCTGCCGCCCCTTCAGGTTGTCGCTCGAGAGCAGGTAGAGGGTGACGACGCGGATGCCGGCGTGCTCGCACCACCGGAGGAACTCGGGGATCTTGCGCGCTCCGGCGCGGTGCCCGAATGCGACGCGCTCCTGCAGGCGCTGCTTGGCCCACCGCCGATTGCCGTCGACGATCACCGCGATGTGGTGGGGCGAGCGCTCGGGATCGATCTCGCGGCGCAGCCGGCGCTGGTAGAGCCGATAGAGGGGCCCGGGTCGCGGAGCGGTTCGTTCGGGCGTCACTCGTCGATTCTATCCGCGGCTCGTCTTTGCAGGTGGTCGACACATATGCAGCTTTCGCACTGTCGGCTCCGTACACTCGGAGCATGAGCCAGCGAGCCAGTTCCTCGTCCGGTCGCGAGCGCCGTCTGCCCGATCCGGATCGTCTCTCGCTGCCGCTGCTCGAGGACGCTCTCGAGCACCCGCATCCGACCGCGACGAAGCCCACGTGGCGCGGCTGGATCCACGCGGGGACGTTCCCCGTGGCGGTGGCCGCGGGGATCGTGCTCATCTGCCTCGCGAAGGGCCCAGTGGCCAAGTGGGCCGCGGCGGTCTACCTGCTGACGAGCGCGCTGCTGTTCGGAGTGTCGGCCCTCTACCATCGCTTCAACTGGAAGCCGGAGACCAAGCAGGTCTTCCGCCGTCTCGATCACGCCAACATCTTCCTGCTGATCGCCGGCACCTACACGCCGCTCGCGCTGACCGCGATGCCGCTCGACAAAGGGGTCCTGCTGCTCGTCCTCGTGTGGGCCGGCGCGCTGCTCGGGATCGGGTTCCGCGTGTTCTGGATCTCTGCGCCGCGCTGGCTCTACGTCCCTCTTTATGTCGCGCTCGGCTGGGCGGCCGTCATCTACCTCGGCGATATCTGGCAGGCGAACCCCGCGACCATGATCCTCGTCGTCGCCGGCGGCCTGCTCTACACGGCCGGATCGGTCGTCTACGGCCTCAAGCGGCCGAACCCCGTGCCCGGGGTCTTCGGATTCCACGAGATCTTCCACACGCTCACGGTGCTCGCCTTCCTCTGCCACTGGGCCGGAGCCCTGCTCGTCTCGCTCGACCCGGTCTCCCTGCGCTAGCGAGACTCAGGTCTCGACGCGCCTCCGCGCCGGGATCGCGAACGCGAGGACGACTCCCGCGGCCGAGACTCCCGCCGCGATCAGGAAGAGCGTGCGGAACGTCTCCTCCCTGGGAACGCCGCTCGCGGCGATCCCGATCGAGGTCAGGATCAGCGTCGCGACGGGGGTGCCGAAGGCGGATCCGACCGTGCGGAGCACGCCGTTGACGCCGAGCGCGGCGCCGAGGCCCGCCCGATCGACGTGCCCGGCGATGAGCTCGGCGACGACCGCGAAGCCGATGCCGTTGCCGAGGCCGACGAGGGCGAAGAACAGGATCACGGCGAGCAGGGATCCGGGCCTCAGCGCGATGCCGATGCCGCCGGCGCACATGGCGCCGAGCGCGATCGCGGCGACGGCACGCCCGCTCAATCGGCCGAGCAGCCAGGGCGTGAAGCGTCCGCCGAGGAAGACGAGCACGGCGCCCGGCAGCAGCGCCGCGCCGGTCGCCGTGACCCCGAGGCCCTGCCCGACGGCCCCGATTCCGCTCGCGGACGACTGCAGCAGCACGGGAAGGCCGACGTAGAAGGCGTAGGGCACGAAGCCGAGGAACAGGGTGAGCGCGTTCGTCGCGGCGAGCGCTCGATCGGTCACGAGCACGGGATCGATCAGCGGGTGCGCGAGCCGGCGCTCGACGAGCACCAGACCCGCGAGGCCGAGCAGGGCGAGCGCGGCGAGGCCCAGCGCCGCGGGCGAGGTCCAGCCCCAGCGGGCACCCTGCGAGATGACGAGCAGCAGCGGGAGCAGCGTGAGGACCAGCAGGCCGACACCGGCCCAGTCCTGCGGCTCCGCGCTTCCCCGCTCGCCCGCGGGCACGCGCCACGCGATCAGGAGCACGGAGAGGAGGCCGAGGCCGGCGCCGAGCGCGAAGAGCCACGGCCAGCTGAGCAGGTCGGTGACCGCGCCGCCGACGACGAGCGCGAGACCGGCCCCGAGCCCCATGGTGCCCGAGAGCCAGCCGATGGCGACGGCCTGCCGCCGGCCGACGAGCCGGTCGCGCACGATCGCGACCGCGAGCGGGAAGGAGGCGGTGGCCGCGCCCTGGAGCACGCGTCCCACGAGCATCACAGGGAGGGACCCCGCGAGTCCTGCGACCGCTCCCCCGATGACGAAGACCAGCATCGCGATCATGAGCACCCGCCGGTGCCCGTGCCGGTCGCCCAGCGCGCCGATCACGGGGGCCGCGACCGCGCCGCTGAGCAGGTACGCGGTGAGGATCCACCCCGCGGTCGCACCGTCGAGCCCGAGCTCGGTCGAGAGCACGGGGAGTGCCGGGACGAGCAGCGTCTGCATCATCGAGAAGGCGAGGACGGCCGAGGCCAGCGCAGCGGTGAATCCCGCGGGTGCTGCGGGGATCGCCGTGCCCGCGATGGGGACGGACGCGGTATGGGGCCCGGAGGCCTGGGTCTGGGTGGTCACACGGCTCCTCGGGTCGGCGCGATGGGATCGACTCTGGCGATCATCCGGAACGGAATGATTCGTTCCGTTCAAGATGCTAACAGCCCGATCGCTACGATGGAACCCATGACCGGTGAGGAGCGCCTGCGCGGCCGCGAGCGGGAGGCACGCGACAACGACCGCATCCTGCTGCAGGCGGCGCGGGAGGTGTTCGTGCAGCGCGGCTGGCAGGCCCCCATGTCGGCCATCGCCGAGCACGCGGGCATCGGGATCGCGAGCATCTACCGGCGCTACCCCAGCAAGGAGGAGCTCGTGCTCCAGCTGCGGATCATGGCGCTCGGCGACGTGATCCGCATCGCGAGCGAGAGCCTCGAAGGCTCCGGATCCAGCGTCGCGCGGTTCCTCCGCCGCCACATCCGCGAGGCCGCGACACCGCTCATGATCACCTTCGGGCGGCACGTGCGCACCTCGCACGAGATCGACGAGCTCGCCGAGGAGCTCCATGCCGCGCTGGACGCGCTCATCGCGCAGGATCTCTCCGCGGGGCTCGTACCCCGGGGGTACACGGCCGCCGACCTCATGCTCGGCGTGACCCATCTGCGTCCGAACCTGCCGACGAGCCGCGAGCGGACCACCGAGATCCACCTGCGGCACCTCGACTACTACCTGCTCGGGCTCGCCGCGGCGATCGAGCACCCCGAACGCGTCAGCGGCACCGGCGCCACCTGGGAGGAGTGGCTCGCCTTCAACGCCGTCGACGAAGACGCGGTGGAGGCCGGGCCGGCCTGACCCGGCGCGGTGCGCGCGGGATCACCCCGCCGACAGCACCTCGAGCACGGCGTCGCCGTAGCGGTCGAGCTTGGCCTGGCCGATGCCGCTGATGCCGAGCAGCGCGTCGCGGTCGCCCGGCGTGTGCACGGCGAGCGCGCGCAGCGTCGCATCGCCGAACACGATGTAGCCGGGCACCCCCTGCTCCTTCGCCTCGGCGCTGCGCCAGGCGCGCAGGCGCTCGAAGCGGTCGAGCTGCTCGGGCTCGAGATCCTGCGCGGCCTTCGCCTTCGCACCGCCGGAACCGCCCGGCTTCCGCGCGAGCACCTCCTCGCGCATCTCGACCTTCTCGCCGCCGTAGAGCACGGCCCGGCTGGCCTCGGTCGGCGCGAGCACGCCCCACTCCCCCCGGCTCTCGAGGAGCCCGGTGGCGATGAGGTGCCGGACGACGCCGCGCCACTGGGCGACCGAGAGGTCCTGCCCGATGCCCCAGGTCGAGAGCTCGTCGAGCCGCATCTGGCTGGCACGCTCCGAACCGACGCCGCGGAGCACGTCGATGTGCTGCCCGGCCGCGTAGGTGCGGCCGCGCTCCTTGGAGATGCGCACGATGGTCGAGAGCAGCTTCTGCGCGGGGATCGTCGCGTCCCAGAGCTTCGGCGGGTCGAGGCAGACGTCGCAGTTGCCGCACGGCTGCCCCGTCTCTTCACCGAAATAGCGCAGCAGGTAGACCCTGCGGCAGTCGGTCGTCTCGCACAGCGCGAGCATGTGGTTCAGGTGCTCGATCTGGTTGCGCTGCGCCGCCGCGTCGCCGTCCGACGACTCGATGAACTGGCGCTGCTGCACCACATCGGCGAGGCCGTAGGCCATCCAGGTCTCCGAGGGCAGGCCGTCGCGCCCCGCGCGACCCGTCTCCTGGTAGTACCCCTCGACCGACTTCGGGAGGTCGATGTGGGCGACGAACCGCACGTCGGGCTTGTCGATACCCATGCCGAAGGCGATCGTGGCGACGACGACCACGCCGTCCTCGCGCAGGAACCGCGTCTGCGCGGCGAAGCGCTCCTCGGCCGGAAGCCCCGCGTGGTACGGCACCGCGTCGATCCCGGCCTCGCGCAGCTGGGCCGCCGTCTGCTCGACACGCTTGCGGCTGAGCGCGTAGACGATCCCGGCCTCGCCCGCGTGCTCCTCGCGGATGAACCGCACGAGCTGCTGGCGCACCTGCGCCTTCGGTTCGATCCGGTAGCGGATGTTCGGCCGGTCGAAGCTCGACACGAAATGACGGGCCCGGTCGAGGTGCAGGCGCTCGGTGAGCTCGCGGTGGGTGGCCGGGGTCGCGGTCGCGGTCAGCGCGATGCGGGGCACGTCGGGCCAGAGCTCGGCGAGCGCGCCGAGGCGCAGGTAGTCGGGCCGGAAGTCGTGCCCCCACTGCGAGACGCAGTGGGCCTCGTCGATGGCGAAGAGCGCGATGCGACCCTGCCGCAGCAGCTCGACGGTACCGGGCGCGCTCAGGCGTTCGGGCGCCAGATAGAGCAGTTCGAGCTCGCCGTCGCGGTAGGCGCGCTCGACTTCGCGGCGCTCCTCGGGATCCATCGCCGAGTTCAGCGCGCCCGCGCGCACCCCCGCCAGCCGCAGCGCGGCCACCTGGTCGTGCATGAGCGCGACGAGCGGGGAGAGCACGATGCCCGTACCCTCGCGACAGATCGCGGGGATCTGGTAGCACAGCGACTTGCCGCCGCCCGTCGGCATGAGCACGACGGCGTCGCCGCCCGCGGCGACGTGGCGGATGATCTCCTCCTGGTCGCCGCGGAACGACTCGTAGCCGAAGACCTCTGAGAGGACGGCCCGCGGATCGCGCTGGGTCACCCGGTTCAGCTCCGAGGCTCGGGATCCTGCGGAGCGGACCCGGTCCCGGGTCCGTCGCCCGCGTCGGTTCCGGCGGCCTCGTTCGCGGCGCCCGTTCCGCCCGCCGCCCGGGCGGCTTCCTCGGCCTCGGCGGCGAGCTGCGCCTGCACCTCGCCGCGGATCCGGCTGCGGCGCAGCCGGCGATTCAGGTCGAGCAGCAGCAGGATCACCGCGACCGCGAGCACCGCGACCGCGATGAATCCCGCGACTCCGGGAGACGCGGTGTTCGGATCGAACTCCTTCTCCTTCTCGGCAAGGGTGATCGCTGCCGTGAGAACGGTGGCGAGCGTGGTCATGCGGTCTCCTCTTCGACGCCCTGGAACAGATCGGCCTCGAACTCGCTCGTCGCGACGCGCGATGCGCGATGCGGCGAGACGGTAGTCCTCGTACGGCCAGGCCTCGCGCTGCAGCTCGTTCGGCCAGAAGAAGAACGGGCTGTCTGGCGGGACCTGGCTGGCGTGCGCGCGCAGCGCCGCATCGCGCTGCTCGAAGAAGGCACCGACATCGACCTTGGCCGTGCCGTTGTAGGGACGCTTCGCCATCCACTCGGTCATCTCGGCGAACTGCGTCGCGAGCTCGGACCCCGGCTCGCGCTCGAGCAGCGTCTCGTAGACCGCGCGCACCCGGTCGGCGTTGAAGATCTCCTCGTAGTACAGCTTGCGGATCGCCCACGGCGCCCCGGCCTCGGGATACGACTCGGCGTCGCCCGAGAGCTCCCACGCGCGCTTGCTGATCTCGTGGCAGCGGATGTGGTCGGGGTGCGGGTATCCGCCCTGCTCGTTGTAGGTGATCATCACGTGCGGACGGAACTCGCGCACCACACGGACGAGCGCCTCGGCCGAGACCTCGACCGGGATGTCGGCGAAGGATCCCGCCGGAATCGGATCGCCCTCGTCGGGCAGACCCGAGTCCTGGTAGCCGAGCCAGCGATGCTCGAAGCCGATGATCCCCTGCGCCCGCGCCATCTCGTCGCGGCGCAGCCCCGCGAGATCGCGACGGCTCTTGGGATCGCGCTGCACGAGCTCGTTGAGCACGTCACCGCGCTCGCCGCCCGTGCAACTGACGATCAGCACCTCGACGCCGCGGTCGAGGTAGTGCGCGTACGTCGCGGCGCCCTTGCTCGATTCGTCGTCGGGATGCGCGTGTACCGCGATCAACCTGAGCGTCATGGCGTCCTTTCGCATCTGCGTCCGAGGGAGCCCCGGTACGCTTGCATCGGGCACACAGTCTAGTTGCCCGAGATGAGGAGGATCCGTGTCCGAGGCGGCAGCGAGCGCGCAGACGCTCGAAGATCGCTACGGTCGCGGCACCCAGCGCCGGTTCGACCGTCGCTTCGCATGGATCATCGCCGGCGTGCTGCTGCTCGCGGGACTCGGCGTACTCCTCTTCAGCGGCTGGCAGTCCGGCTCGCAGGTCGAGTACCGCGACATCGGCGCACCGCACAAGGGCGGCAGCACCGTCACCGTCCGCTTCGAGGTCACCGCGGCTCCCGGCACCCGCGTCGCCTGCGCGGTCGAGGCGCTCTCGCCCTCGTTCGCGACCGTCGGGTGGAAGGTCGTCGAGCTGCCCGTGTCCCAGGAGCGCACCCGTCGGTTCACCGAGGAGCTCGCCACCACCTACGAGGCGACCGCCGGCCAGGTGAAGGAGTGCTGGGTCCTCGACGCGGCCTGACCGGCCCGGCTCCACGTCCGTCCGTGCGGCTCCCCGACACTGTCGGACCCGGCTGCTAGGCTGCTCAGAACCCGCGCGGGAGTTCCGCGCGCATTCGTGGGCCGAGTCGGGCCCGCGCATCCAGAGAAGAGGATCACGCATGGCCGCAGCGACCACGCAGACCTGGCTGACCCAGGAGGCGTTCGACCGTCTCAAGGGCGAACTCGACGAGCTGACCGGGCCCCGCCGGAAAGAGATCGCGTCCCGCATCGAGGCGGCTCGCGAAGAGGGCGATCTCAAGGAGAACGGCGGCTACCACGCCGCGAAGGACGAGCAGGGCAAGATGGAGGCGCGCATCCGCGACCTCGAGGAGCTGCTGAAGCACGCCGTCGTCGGCGAGGCCCCGAAGGCCAGCGGCGTCGTCGAGATCGGCACCATCATCACCGCCGAGATCTGGGGCGACGAAGAGCGCTTCCTGCTCGGCAACCGCGAGCTCGCCGACGGCTCCGACCTCGACGTCTACAGTGCCGAGAGCCCTCTGGGCACGGCGATCCTCGGGCTGAAGGTCGGCGACACCACCAGCTACGAAGCCCCCAACGGCAAGCAGATCGAGGTCAAGGTCGTCGCCGTCGAGACCTACGCGGGCTGACACCGACGCAGCAGCGACAACGGGAGGGTCGGGATCGCGCGCGGTCCCGGCCCTCCCGTGCGCGTTCGGGGTGCGCTTCACCCGCCTCCGAGGAACGCTTCGACCCAGATGTCGATCCCGAGCTTGACCGTCAGCACGCCCACCACGGCGAGGAACAGCACCCGAACGAACCGCGACCCGCGCGCGATCGCCATGCGGGATCCGAGCAGGCTCCCGCCGATGTTGGCGACTCCCATCGCGAGTCCCAGGGGCCAGAGCACGGCGCCGAGCGGGATGAAGAAGAGCAGCGCGCCGAGATTGGTCGCGAAGTTGACCGCCTTGGCCGTCGCGGTCGCGCGCAGGAAGTCGTAGCCGAGCACGCCGACGAGGGAGATGACGAGGAAGGTGCCCGTGCCCGGGCCGAGCAGTCCGTCGTAGAACCCGATGGAGGCGCCGATCGCGCCGGCGGTGGCGAAGTGCCGGAGCCCGCGATACCGCAACCGCGTGGCCTCCCCCAGCGTCGGCCGGAACAGGGTGATGAGTCCGACGACGAGCAGGGCGACGAGGATGATCGGCTTGAACACCGGGGCGGGCAGGAACGCGGCGAGCGACGCGCCGCCGAACGCGCCCAGCAGGGCGACGCCCGCCATCGAGAGCACGGTGCGCGGGTCCGGACGCACCCGCCGCGCATACGCGATGCTGCTCGTAGCGGTGCCGAACACCGATGCGAGCTTGTTGGTCGCGAGCGCCTGAACGGGGGTGATCCCGGGCACGAGCAGCAGCGCCGGCAGCTGGAGCAGTCCGCCGCCGCCCACCACGGCGTCGATCCAGCCGGCGGCGAATGCGGCCACGAGCAGCAGTGCGAGCACGCCCGCGTCGCCGTCGGCGGGAAGCAACCCCTCCACGGCGGTCACCCGCGTGGGCGGCGCCGCGCGCCGCCCACGCTCGGGGTCACGACTGCTCGCCCTGCACGGCGATCACCTCGGTGACCGTGCCGTCGCGGTGCAGTCGGGGGTCGTCGGGCTGCACCGGAATGGTCGCGGTCGTCGCAGCGGGGCCGCCGGGGCGCTTCGGGCTGCGGCGAGTCCGCCCCTCGAGCCACTTCGCCACGGCCGACAGGAGCAGGCACATCACGATGTAGATGCCGCCGATCACGAACGCCGACTGCAGCAGGGGGCGCCCGAACTGGACGTTGCTGCTGAGCTGCTTCGCGAGGTAGAGCAGCTCGGGGTAGGTGATGATGAACCCGAGCGCGGTGTCCTTCATGGTGACCACGAGCTGCGAGACGATCACCGGCAGCATGGCCCGCACCGCCTGCGGCAGCAGGATCAGGCGCATCACCCCGCTCTTGCGCAGGCCGATGGAGTACCCGGCCTCCTTCTGTCCGCGCGGCAGCGATTCGATCCCCGCGCGCAGCGCCTCGGCGAGCACCGATCCGTTGTAGGCGACGAGCGCGATCACGACGGCCGCATAGGGTTCCATGCTGATTCCGACCGATGGCAGGCCGTAGTAGAGCAGCATCATCATGACGAGCACGGGCACCGCACGGAACAGCTCCGTGATCGCGGTGATGGGGATCCGCACCCAGCGATGGTCGGAGAGACGGCCGATGGCGAGCAGGAATCCGAGGGCGACGCTCAGCACCGCCGCCAGCCCGAAGGCCGCGAGGGTCTTCCCCAGGGCGGCGAGGATCTGCTCCCAGATCGTCGCGTAGGTGAACAGGCCCCACTTCGTCGCCGAGAACTGCCCCGAGAGGGCGAACCGGTACACGATGAAGGCGATGATCGCCCCGACTCCCAGCACGGTGACCACGGCGAGCACGCGGTTGCGCGCGATCGCCCGGGGGCCGGGGACGTCGTACAGCACAGAGGTCATCGCACGATCCTCCACTTCTTCTCGAGACGGTTCTGCGCGAGGCTCAGGAGCATCACGAGCACCACGAACACGAATGCGACCCAGAGCAGCACCTCCATCGGACTGCCCGGACGCCCCGCGGCGTCGTTGATGGTGGCACGCAGCGCGGCGAGCTCGGCGACCGAGAAGCCCGCCGCGACGGTGGTGTTCTTCAAGAGCGCGATGAACACGCTCATCATCGGAGGCACCACCGACCGGAAGGCCTGCGGGAGCACGACGAGGCTCATGACCTGGGCGAACGGCAGCCCGATCGCCCGAGCCGCCTCAGCCTGCCCGACCGGCACGGTGTTGATGCCTGCGCGCAGCACCTCGGCGACGTAGGTCGCGGTGTAGATGCCGATCGCGAGGACACCGAGCAGCAGCGTGCTCATCTTCGGCAGCCCGAGGGCGGGATAGCCGAGCACGAAGAAGAAGAACACGAGCGTCAGCGGCGTATTGCGGATGAGGTTCACGTAGAGGGTGCCCACGCCCCGCGCGATCGGGACGGGCGACACCCGCATGGCCCCGACGAGCACGCCGAGCACCAGGGCGAGCACCCCTCCCCCGAAGAACACCAGCAGGGTGTTCGTGATAGCGGTCCCCCAGAGATCGAGGTTCCCGAAGATGACGTCCATCCGTCTTCCTCTCGTGCGGGCGGCTCGGGGCGGGCGCGGGGACCGCGCCCGCCCCGAGCGCCTCGGCGGTTAGTAGGCGTCCACCTTGGGCTGGTCGACCTTGATCCCCGAGCTGCCCAGGTTCTTGTCGAAGATCTTCTTCCACGTCGCGCCGCCATCGGTGAAGAGGGTGTTGATGTGCGCACGGAGCGCGTCATCCCCCTTCGCGAGGCCCACGCCGTACTTCTCCTCGGTGAGCAAGGGGCCCGTCGTCACCATCAGGTTGTCGGGATCCTGCGCGGCGTAGCCGATCAGGATCGCCTGGTCGGTGGTCACCGCATCGACCTGGCCGTTGACCAGGCTCTCGACGCAGGCCGAGTAGAGGTCGAACTCCTGCGTCTTGATCTTCGGGAAGTTCTCCTTGATGTTCTGGATCGGCGTCGAGCCGGTCGCCGAGCACACGGTCTTGCCGTCGAGCTCTTCGAGCGACTGGTAGTCCGTGCCGCCCTTCTTCACCAGGAGGCCCTGGCCCGTGATGAAGTAGGGACCGGCGAAGTCGATGTCCTTCTTGCGCTTGTCGTTGATCGAGTAGGTGCCGACGTAGTAGTCGATATCCCCGTTCACGATCGCCTGCTCGCGGTTCGCCGACGCGATCGCCTTGTACTCGATCTTGTCCTCGCCGTAGCCGAGCGAAGCGGCGATCCAGCGCGCGATGTCGACGTCGAAACCGCTGCGCTCCTTCGTCACGTTGTCGAGGTACCCGAGTCCCGGCTGATCCTCCTTGACGCCGATGACGACCTTGCCGCGCTTCTGAATATTGTCGAAGGTCGGGCTGCCGTCGATCTTCACGTTCTCGGCGGGCTTCGGGATCACGGACTCGGTGCTGCCGTTCCCCGTGCCGCCGCCCTTGGCGTCGTTGGGGTTGCCGACGTTGCAGCCGGTGAGCGTCAGCGCCGCGGCGGCGATCAGCGCACCGGTCGCGAGGAGCTTGTGGGTTCGCATGGTTGATTCCTTTCGGTGGGTCGGAGATTCGGATGCGCCGGAGCCTCGGCACCGCGGGAGGGCGGAGCCGAGCCGGACGACCCGAGCGGGTCAGTTGGTGATGAGCTTCGAGAGGAAGTCCTTGGCGCGGGTGCTCTGCGGATTCGTGAAGAACTCCTCGGGCGTCGCCTGCTCGACGATCTGTCCGTCGGCCATGAACACCACGCGGTCGGCCGCGCGGCGCGCGAATCCCATCTCGTGGGTGACGACGATCATGGTCATGCCCTCCTTGGCCAGTCCGACCATCACGTCGAGCACTTCGTTGATCATCTCGGGATCGAGGGCGCTCGTCGGCTCGTCGAACAGCATCACCTTGGGGTGCATCGCGAGCGAGCGGGCGATCGCCACGCGCTGCTGCTGCCCACCGGAGAGCTGGGCGGGGAGCTTCGAGGCCTGCTTGTCGACGCCGACCCGTGCGAGCAGTTCCATCGCTTCCCGCTCGGCCTGCTCGCGTCCCACTCCGTGCACCTTGATCGGGCCGAGCGTCACGTTCTCGAGGATGGTGAGGTGCGCGAACAGGTTGAAGGACTGGAACACCATGCCGACCTCGGCCCGCAGCTTCGCGAGCGCCTTCCCCTCGGCCGGCAGCTCCTTGCCGTCGACGCGGATCGATCCGCTCGTGATCGTCTCGAGCCGGTTGATCGAGCGGCACAGCGTCGACTTGCCGGAGCCGGATGGTCCGATGATCACGACGACCTCGCCCGCGTCGATCGAGAGATCGATATCGGTCAGGGCCTGGAACTCGCCGTAGTGCTTCTGCACGTTCTCCACGACCACCAGCGGTTCGCTCGCACTCATCTCGTCTCCGTCTCTGGATCGCGACCCGCTCCGCGAGTCTCGCGTCCCGGGCCTGCTGCCTGTCTGAACGATCCGGGGTGCGTTGCCGCCCCGAGACGGAGTGCGGCAAGCGCGTTCGCCGTCGAACCGCTTGGCCACTCAAGCTAGATGCGGCGGCGCCCCGGGGTCAGCGCTCTTGAGCACTTCTTGAGCATCCGCTTGAGCGCTTCTTGAGATTCGGTCTCCGGAGGCGGGATCAGCTTCGCGCGTCGACGTAGTACTTCGCCGCGCCGGGGTGGAGATCGAGCGGCGCGGTGAAGATCGCATCGCGCCGATCCAGCAGCTCGGCGGCGGGCACCTTGCGCGCGATGGTCGCACGCGACGCGAAGAGCGTCCGTGTCGCGTCGGCGATCAGGGCTTCCGGAGCGTCCTCGGCCGCGACCAGGTAGTTCGGCACCGTCATGGTCGTCGTCGGCGCTTCGGAGCCGTACGTGCCGATCGGGAACTCGGTGAGCCGGTAGACCCCCGAGTGCCGGGCGTTGACCCGGGAGACCGTCGCCGCGTCGATGGGAAGCAGGCGGATCCGCTGCGTCCGGGCCAGCCGTTCGATGGACGGGGTCGGGAATCCGCCCACCCAGAAGAACGCCGCGATCTCCCCTCGGCGCAGCGCCGCGATGGACTCGTCGAGGCCGAGCGCCGGATTCTCGATCCGGTCCGGGGCGACTCCCGAGGCGGTGAGCACCCGCGATGCGATCACCTGCACCCCCGAGGTCGCCGAGCCCAGCGAGACGGTGCGTCCCGCGAGGTCCGCGATCTCACGCACGTCGGAGTCCGCGGGGACGACGACCTGCACCGACTCGTCGTAGACCCGGGCGATGGCGCGCAGCGGAAGGGGGGTGTCGAAACTGCCGGTCCCGGTGATCGCGTCGGCCGCGGTGTCCGCCTGCGCGAAACCGAGGAGCGCCCGCCCCGAGGCCACCCGCTGCAGGTTGTCGACCGATCCGTTCGTCTCGGAGACCGAGACGTTGATCCCCAGTTCCCGATGCAGAGCCTGCGCGTACTGATCCCCGTAGTTGAAGTAGATGCCGGCGATGCCGCCGCCCGCGATGAAGTACTGCTGCGTCCGGTCGTATCCGGAGTCCGCGCACCCGGTCGCTCCGAGCAGCACGGCGAACGCCGCGAGCAGCGCCCCGAGGATCCGGGTCCGAACGGTCATTCCCCCGCGCATCAGCGTTCCTCTCCCGGCAGGCGCAGCACGACCCGCAGTCCCCCGCCCTCGGGCGACTGCACCTGCACTCCGCCGTTCAGATCGCCCAGCAGATCGGACGCGATGGCCAGGCCGAGACCTGATCCGGGCACGTTCTGGTCGCGGGGGCTGCGCCAGAACCGGCTCGTCACCAGTTCCAGCTCGTCCGGTTCGAGACCGGGGCCGTGATCCCGGATCGCGATGCCGCAGCCCTCCGCATCGCGCTCCACCGTCACCTCGACCGCGGATCCCGCCGGGGCGAACTTCAGCGCGTTGTCGAGCACCGCGTCGAACGCGCTCTCGACGGAGGTCCGGTCGGTGAGACTCAGTACCCGCGCGGCCCCTCGGAGCTCCACCGAGACTCCTCGGTCGGTCGAGACGGGCGCCCACGCGGCGATCCGGCTCGCGGTGAGCTCGACGAGGTCGACCGCGGCGAACGACGAATCCTGCCGACCGGATCGGGCCATCCCGAGCAGCGCATCCAGGATCTGGGTCAGGCGGCGCCCCTCGGCCCGGGTCTTCTCGACGTCCTCCTCCCACGAATCGTCGAGGCCCGTCGCGAGGTACTCGACCCGCATGAGCAGCGCGCCGAGGGGATTGCGCAGCTCGTGCGAGGCGTTCATCGCGAACGCCTCCTGCCGCTGGATCACCCGCTCGATCTCCTCGGCCATCTGGTTGAACATCCGGATCATCCGCCGCATCTCGGGCGGGCCCGTGTCGTCGGCGACGCGCGCGTCGCGCTCCCCGCGTTCGACCGCCGCCATCGCTCGGTCGACCCGCAGCATGGGGCGCAGCACCCAGTTCGCGAGGCGGATCACGGCGAGCAGGAGCAGGAGGATGGTGAGGGCGCACGCCGCCGCGAGCACGCCCCAGTGCGTGAGGATCTCGGCGCGGACCCGGTCGGCGTTCGCCGAGATGAAGAGTGCCCCGATCACGTTGCCGTCGTCGAACACCGGCTCCACCGCGACCAGCTCGCCCATCGACCAGGGCAGCACGGGCGGTCCGGGATCGCTCCGCCGGCCCGAGAGCGCGAGCTCGATCTGTCCCCGGAGGTCCCCTCCGAGCTCGTCGAACCGTCCCCCGCCCGAGGCCCACAGCGCACCGGAACGGTCGAAGACCGCGATGCTCGTGCCGTAGAGCTCGCTGTAGCGGGTCATCTCGCCCGCCACGACGTCGGGACTGCCCGCGCGCAGCGCCTGACGCACGCCGCTCTGGAAGTAGCTGAGGTCGCCGAGCTGCTGGCTCGACACCTCCTCCTGGACCGCGCGGGCCACGCTCCACGCGTAGGCACCCGCGAGGACGAGCAGGATCACGGTCATCGGGATCAGGAGGACGAGGATGAGCCGCTGCCGCACGGGTCAGACGCCCGTCAGCCGATAGCCGACCCCGCGGACCGTCGCGATCAGCGAGGGCCGCTCGAGCTTGCGCCGGACCGATCCGACGTGCACCTCGAGCGAGCGGCTGAAGCCGTTCCAGTCGCTGCCCCAGACCTCCCGGATGATCCGGTCGCGGGGCACGACGACCCCCGGATACCGCACCAGGACCGCGATGATGTCGAACTCCTTCGGTGTCAGATCGACCGGCGACCCGTCGACCAGCACCAGCCGGTTCGCGAGATCGATGTAGACCCCGTCGACGGAGACCCCCGAGCTGTGCCCGGCATCGGACGGCAGCGTGCGCGAGCGTCGAGTCACCGCTTCGATGCGCGCTACGAGCTCCCGCACGTCGTAAGGCTTCACGACGAAGTCGTCGGCGCCCGCGTGGAAGCCCTTGATCCGCTCCTCGACGTGGCTCCGCGCGGTGGCCACGATGATCGGCACTCCGGAGAGGCCGCGGATACGGCGGCAGACGTCGAGGCCGTCCATGTCCGGCAGGCCGAGATCGAGCAGGACGGCGTCGGTGTCCGCGCCGAGCGCCTCCAGCGCGGCGGCGCCGGTGCCGACCCGGTCGATCTCGAACCCGGCTTGGCGGAGGAACGCCCCCAGCGCGTCCGCGACGCGCTCGTCGTCTTCAACGATCAGGATCTTCATGCCGGTCTTCTCCGCCCGCTCGGGAGCATCCCCAGACTAATCCAGGGCGGAGGGGGCGGCGAATCGAGCCGCCCCGGGGAGGGACCCGGGGCGGACCGCTACTCGTACATGCCGATGTTGATGGGTCCCGTCAGATCCGGTGCCGGGGCCTTGAAGCCCCGGGTCTTGATCAGGAGGTAGACGAGGCCGATCGCGGCCCAGATCCCGCCGACGATCATCGACAGGCCGTCGAGGCTGAACCAGAGCCAGACGTTGATCGCGACGCCGATCGCGGGCACCACGACGAACGCGAGCCAGGGGCCCGGCCCGCGGCGCTTGAGGAACTTGAAGAAGGAGAAGATCACCGACAGGTTGACGAACGCGAAGGCGACGAACGCGCCGAAGTTGACCATCGAGGTCACCTGCTCGAGCCCGATGAACAGCGCGCCGAGCGCGATCACGGCTACGAGCAGTACGTTGGCGACCGGCACGCCGGTGCGCGCGTTGACGCCGCCGAAGAGGCGCTTCGGCAGTGCGCCGTCCCGGCCCATCGCGTAGAGCAGCCGCGCCGCGCTCATCTGCTGCGTGAGCCCGCAGCCGAGCACCGACATCATGTATCCGCCGACGAAGAAGGCCTGGAAGGCGGCGCCACCGATGTACTTCGCCATGGTCGGCGATGCGCCCACAATGTTGCCGAGCTCGGACACGTCCGGGAACAGCGTCTGCATCACGTAGGTCACGGTCATGAAGAAGGCGCCGGCCGCGATCACGATGATGAAGATCGCACGGGGCACGTCACGGGTCGGCCGTTCGGCCTCCTCCGCCAGCGTCGAGACGGCGTCGAAGCCGAGGAACGAGACGGCGAGGATCGCGGCCCCCGCGGTGATCGCCGCGGGCTGGAGGTCGCCCGAGAAGAACGGCGTCGCCGAGAACGCGGCCCCGTTCTCGCCGTGGGCGATGTTGACGAGCGTGAAGATCACGAAGGCGAGCGCCACCACCAGCTGGATGCCGACGAGGATCATGTTCATGCTCGCCGCCAGCTTCACGCCGACGAGGTTCAGCGCGGTGCTGATCCCGACGGTGAGCACGACCCACACCCAGAACGGCACCTCGGGCAGCAGCGCGCCCATGTAGATCGCCGACAGCACCGCGTTGAGCAGCGGCAGCAGCAGGTAGTCGAGCGTCGCCGCCCAGCCGACCAGGAAGCCCAGGTGCGGATTGATCGCCTCCTTCACGTAGGTGTAGGCGGACCCCGCGATCGGGAAGAACCGCACCATGCGCGAGTAGCTGAACGCCGTGAACAGCACCGCGATCATCACCACGAGGTACGCGAGCGGCACGTGGCCGGACGTCGCCTCTGAGACGATCCCGAACATGTCGAACACCGCGAGCGGCGCCAGGTAGGCGAGCCCGATGAACACCAGGTGGCGGAGCTTCAGCGTGCGCTTGAGGCGGCCGGGCTCGTGGGTGATCGCGTGCGCGATCTGGTCATCTCCCGCAGCGACTGCGGAGTGGGATGGCAGCGTTGACATCGTGGGTCCTCGGTTCAGGTCTGGCGGATCAGTGCGCGTGGGAGTGGCCGTGGTGGGGATCCGCGGGCTCGCCGCAGCTCTGCCCGGCCCCGCCGGGATCCTTCGCCCCGGCGGCCGCGGCCGAGCCGTCGAGCTCGCCTCGGGCATCGTGGATCGGGGATCCGCCCACGACGGTGAGATCGGCGCTCTGCTCGAGGATCTCGGCCGGCTCCATGCCGAAGAGATCGCCCGACCAGACGACGAGGTCGGCCAGGTAGCCGGTCTTGAGCATGCCGACCGAGTCCTCGCGATGGAACGCCTCCGCTCCGCCCTTCGTGTAGGCCTCGAGCGTGCGGTCGAGGTCGAGCCGCTCGCCGAGGGTCCAGGCATCGGAGCCGTCGAGGCGGGCGCGGGTCATCGCTGCGTAGACGCCGACGAGCGGATCCATCTCGCCGACCTGCCAGTCGCTCGAGAAGGTCACGCGGGCACCCGACTCGATCATCGAGCGGTAGCGCCACGCGCGATCCCAGCGGGCCTCGCCGACGTTCTCCATCCAGGTGCCGGCGACGAGGTCGGGCGAGGAGTGCCGCGGCTGCATGGCCGCGACCACTCCGAGCTCGGCGAAGCGCGGCAGATCTTCGGGCGCGAGGCACTCGACGTGCACGATGCCGTGGCGGGCGTCGCGCGCGCCGTTGGCCCGCTGCGCGGCCTCGATCGAGTCGAGGGTGAGGCGGATGCCCCAGTCGCCGGTCGCGTGGGTGTGCACCTGGTAGCCGAGGCGGTCGAGCTCGACGAAGAGCTTGGTGAACTCGGTGGGCTCGAGGCTCGTGTGGCCGCGGTGCCCCGGACGGTTCGCGTAGTCCTCGAGCATCGCAGCGGTGTGCGGCTCGATCACGTCATCGGCGTAGAGCTTGACCGGTCCGAGCGAGAAGCGCTCGTGCTGCGGGGTCTCGCGGATCGCGTCGGTGATGCGCGTGCGGAAGTCGCCGTCGGCGCCGACCGGGTGGTAGATCGCGGCGATCGTGCGGGACGTGAGCCGGCCCTCGAGCTCGGCGCGGGCGAACAGGTCGAGCTCCGCGAGCGGCACCTGCGGCTCGACGACGGTCGTGATGCCGACCTTCGCCGCCATGTCGAGGCTGTTCACGATCTTGTTGTACCGCCGGTCCGGCGAGTACATCGGGATGTCCCGCTGCAGCTCGGCGAGACCGTCGATCGTCATGGCGCTCGTGTAGAAGTCGGTGACCCAGCCGGTCGGCTCGCCCGTGGTCGGGTCGATCTCGGGGTTGCCCCAGGCGATGTCGCCGCCGTTCAGGATCCCGAGCTTCGCCATCGCCGGGCGGTTCAGCCACACCGAGTGCTGGTCGTAGGTGGTGATGAAGACCGGCTTGTCGGTCGTGCCGACGAGGTCGTCGGCGTTCGGACGGCGCCCCTCGACCACGGAGTAGAGCGCGTTCTCGGCGCAGATCCAGTCGAGCTCGGGGTGCGTCTCGGCGAACTCGGCGATGCGCTGACGCACGACGTCGAGGCTCTGAACCTGGTCAAGGCTGACCGCCAGGTCGTCGAAGCCGAGCAGCAGGTGATTGTGGGTGTCGGCGACGCCCGGGGTCACGAGGCGGCCCTCGAGCTGGATCGTGCGCCGGGCAGCCGGAGCATCGGCCGCGGAGCCCACGTAGCTGATGCGGTCGCCGGTCACGCCGAGCGCCTCGGCCCACGGCTGAGCCGGGTCGAAGGTGCGGATGCGTCCGCCGGTGTAGAGGGTGTCGACGGCCATGTCATCTCCTGCTGCGTTGGGGCACGCGCCCCCCGGGTCACCGCTTTCGCGTGCGTGCTCGGGTGGCGTGGCGAGTTCTTTTACTCCAGAGTAAATTAATTTACTCAGATGTCAAGAAACTCGCTGGGGTGACCGGCTGGAGCGGCGATCCCGGTTGTGCCGGCTGGCATACTGGCTGCATGGCACGCCCCAGCACGCAGAAGCAGCGCCGCATCGAAGTCGTCGATGCGGCGCTCGCCGCCGCCGCCGAGCACGGCCTCCGCAACCTCTCGCTCACCGACGTCGCCAACCAGGCGGGGGTCACCCGGGGCGCGCTGCTCTACTACTACGAAGACCTCGACGCGATCCTCGTCGAGGCGCACGCCGCCGGTATGCACCGCGTCGGCGCCGACCGCGCCGCGCTCGTCGCCGCCGCGCAGGATCCCGCCGAGCAGCTCGCGATCGCGATCGACGCCGGCCTGCCGAGCGGACCCGACGACGCACTCATGCGCCTGCTCTACGAGTTCGACGTGCTCGCCGGCAAGTCGCCCCTGCACGACGAGCTCGTGCAGCGCCTCTACCGCGAGCAGCTCGCGCTCTACCGCGGGATCCTCTCGGCCGGGGTCGCGTCGGGAGCGTTCGCGCTCGCCGGGCCGCTCGACGACATCGCGATGAACCTCGTCGCACTCGAGGACGCGTACGGCCTGCACATCGTCGCCGGCGGCAGCATCACCGTCGAGGATGCGCGTCGCGCGATCCGGCTCGCCGCGACGCAGGCGGGGGCGACGCCGGCCTGACGGGTCCCGGCTCCCGGCTCCCGGCTCCCGGCTCCCGGCTCCCGGCTCCCGGCGAGAGCATGCCCGTTCGACGAGAGCACCCCTATTCGCGCCGCGACTCGCCGTTCCCTCGCGGGAAGCGCATGCTCTCGTCGGCACCGCGGCGGGGGTCTTCGCGAGATGCGGGCCGCCAGGTCGCTGAAGTTCAGCGCTCCCAGCGCTCACAACGCGCACACACGCGTCACCCTCAGCGGTTCAACCGAAACCATCCACAAATACCCACCACACGTCACGCTGCCCGACACGGTGCGGCAGGATCGCTCCATGTCCGTTCGATCCACCCTCGCCGAAATCGCGCCCCTGGTGCTCGATCGGTCCGGGCTGGTCCGCGCGGGCTTCCCCAAACGCGCGATCCCCGATGCGGTCAGGACGGGTGCTCTGCGGCGACTCCGTCCCGGCCGGTACATCGACGCGGCGTTCTGGAATCGAGCGAACGACCGGGATCGCCACCTTGCGGCGATCCTCGCGGCGAACCCACCGCACGCGCACACGCGCACCGACTCGGCCGGTGGGGATCCCGGGCGCCTCCTCTCCCATCTTTCGGCCGCCACGTTGCACGGGCTGCCGGTGTGGTCTCGCTGGATCCGGGCCGGTTCGCTGACTCCCGATCCAACAACGTTGCACGAGGTCGTGCCCCCCGGTGCCGCGAACGGTGGTTCTCCGTCGACAAGACGCCATCGGCTGCCGTTGGGCGACGCCGAGGTGGTCCGTATCGAGGGGTTCCGCTGCACCGCATTGCACCGCACGGTCTTCGATCTCGCCCGCACCGAGCCATTCGCTGTCGCCCTCGCATGCGCCGACGAGGTCCTTCGACGAACGGCCAGGGTACGGTATCGCGTCGACCACGAGGCCTGGGATGCCTGGCGTCGCGCGCTGCTCGAACGCGCCGCACGGCTGCCGCGGGGACGCGGCGTCCGAGCCGTCCGCGCGCTTGCCGCGCTGGCGCACCCGCTGGCGGATTCGCCGCTCGAAAGCGTCAGCCGGCTCCGGCTGCTGCAGCTCGGGATCGACGTCGAGCTCCAGTATCCGGTCCCGGCGGAGGACGGTGGCACGCTCCGCCTCGATTTCCGGTTCGTGGGCCTCGAGCTGTTCGGCGAATGCGACGGTCGCGCGAAGTACGTGGATGAAGAGCTGCGGCAGGGGCGCACGGCGGACGACATCTCCTACGCCGAGAAGCTCAGGTACGACTGGGTCTGTGGCACGACCGACATGCGCGGGGTCCGCTGGGGTGCGGCACAGGCCGCGTCGGCGGACCGACTCGCGGCTCGGCTGCGCGCATTCCGAGTCGCGGTTCCGGGCACGGCGACACTCAGCTACGGATCCGAGGTCGCCGATTTCCTGAATCGACTCCCGCGATGAGATCGACCGCGTTCGGCGGGCCCGCACGAGAGCGGTCGGCACGGCTTCGGCTTCGGCTTCGGCTTCGGCTTCGGCTTCGAGACAGCCAACCGACACCGACACCGACGCCGGCACCGACGCCGACACCGCAACCGCGCAACGAGAGCACCCGTGTTCGACGAGAGCACCAAGGTCTGACGAGAGCATCCGTGTTCGCCCCACGACTCGCCGTGCTGTCGCCGAAGAAACGTTCTCTCGTCGAGCGTCACCCGGTCGACTTCGGGACCCGATCGCGCACGGGCCCCGGTCGAGCACGGGCCCCACCCAACCCGGGCCCTACCCAACACGGGCCCGGCATCGACGAGCGAGGTCTCAAGCAGGAGCGAGGTCTCGAACAGCAGCGAGGTCTCGAACAGCACCGAAGTCGCCGGCAGCGCCGAGCGCAGCGACGAGACCGCGGGCAGCGCCGAAGTCGCGTGCAGCGCCGAGCGACAGACGCCGAGCAGCAAGCGCCGCTCGGCGGGCCGACTAGTACTTCTCGCCCACGCGGACCGTGTAGCCGGCATCGCGAAGCGCCTGCGCGACCGCCTCGCCGTGCTCGTGCCCCCTGGTTTCGATGTGCAGTTCCAGCTCGACCTCACTGATGGGCAGCTCGGTCGCGTGACGCGTGTGGATCACCTCGACGACGTTCGCGTTGGCCTCCGCCACGATCGACGCCGTGCGCACCAGCTGGCCCGGGATGTCGGGCAGCAGGATCCGGAGCTTCATGTAGCGCGCCGAAGCCGCGAGGCCGTGGCCGATCACGCGCTGCAGCAGCAGCGGGTCGATGTTGCCTCCCGAGAGGATCGTCGCCGTCGGACCGCTCGCGTTGATCTTGCCGGCGAGCATGGCCGCGACTCCGGCGGCACCCGCGGGCTCCACGACGAGCTTCGCCCGCTCGAGCAGAACGACGATCGCACGGGCGATATCGTCGTCGCTCACGGTCACGATCTCATCGACGTAGTCGCGGACCATCTCGAAGGTCAGGTCGCCCGGCCGCGCGACGGCGATGCCATCGGCGATGGTCGGCTTCGTCTTCACGGTGACCGGATGCCCGGCCACGATCGACCGCACGAACGGGGAGGCGTTCTCCGCCTGCACACCGATGATGCGCATCGGGCGCCCCTCGCGCTCGGCGCGAAGCTTCGCGGCGGCGGCGACGCCAGAGATGAGCCCGCCTCCGCCGATCGGGACCACGATCGTCTCGATATCGGGCGCGGCCTCGAGCATCTCGAGCGCGACCGTCCCCTGGCCGGCGATCACCGCGGGATGATCGAACGGCGGGATGAAGGTCGCACCGGTCTCACGCACGAACGCCTGCGCCGCGACGTTCGTCTCGTCGAAGATCTGCCCCTCGAGCACGACGTCGGCGCCGTAATTGCGCGTCGCCTGCAGCTTCGGCAGCGCGACGCCGAGGGGCGTGAAGATCGTGGCCTTGATGCCGAGCTCGCGCGCCGCGAACGCGACACCCTGCGCGTGGTTGCCGGCCGAGGCCGCGACGACGCCGCGCGCCCGTTCCTCCTCGGTGAGCTGCGAGAGCCGGTTGTAGGCGCCGCGGAGCTTGTACGCGCCCGTGCGCTGGAGGTTCTCGCACTTCAGATAGACGGTCGGCACACCGAGGATCTCGGCGAGGTAGCGCGAGGTCTCGAGCGGGGTGCGCTGCGTGACGCGGTGCACGATCGGGAGGGCCGCCTCAAACTCCTCGAGCCCGGGGGCGACGAACTGCTCGGTCATGCTGCTCCGTTCCTGCGGCCGAGTCGGGCCGCGTGCCTGGCCCGCTGCTTGACGAGCCGCGTGCGTTTCTCGTTGAAATGGAAGTCGTCCACCGGATCCCTGCCGGACTCCCACCTGCGGTGGGCGAGCACGTTGACCACCGAGTTGGCCGCCGCCGCGATCGGCACCGCGAAGAGCGCACCCGGGATCCCCGCCAGCAGCGCGCCCGTGGCGACCGCGAGCACGACGCCGAGCGGATGCACCTGCACCGCGTTCCCCATGATGAGGGGCTGCAGCACGTGGCTCTCGAGCTGATGCACGAGGATCACGACGATGAGCAGGATCAGCGCGTTGATCGGGCCGTTGTAGACGAGCGCGACGAACACCGCGACCGCGCCCGTGCTGATCGCGCCGAGGAACGGAATGAAGGACCCGAGGAAGACGAGGATGCCGATCGGCACGGCGAGCGGAACGCCCAGCAGGGCCGATCCGACGCCGATGCCGATCGCGTTGACGAGCGCCACGAGGATCTGCACCCGGGCGTACTGCCCGACCGACACCCAGCCGGCGCGGCCCGCAGTGTCGACGGGAGCGTGCGCGCTCTTCGGCAGGAAGCCGAGCACCCAGAACCAAATGCGCTTGCCGTCGAACAGCAGGAAGATCAGCGAGAACAGGGTCAGCAGGCTGCCCGTGATGAAGTGACCCGCCCCGGTCGCGATGCCGAGTGCTCCGCTCCAGATCTCGGACTGATGGTCCTGGATCGCCTTCAACCCCTGATCGAGGTAGCCCTGAATCTTGTCCGCCGAGATGCCGAAGGGGCCGGACTCGAGCCAGGCGAGGGCGCCCTGCAGCGAGGTCTCCGCCTTCGCCGCCACGTCGTCGAACCCGTTGCGGAACTGGCTCACGATGAGCCAGACGAGCAGGGTCACCGAGGCGATCAGCGCGAGCAGCGCCGCAACGACCCCCACCCAACGGGGCATGCCGCGGCGTTCGAACCAGCGCACGATCGGCTCGAGCAGTGCCGTGAGCAGGATCGCGATGAGCACCGGGATCACGATGATGCGGACCTGGGCGATGAGCCAGAGCAGGGCCGCGCACGCGAGACCGATCGCGATGAGACGCCACGACCAGGCGGCCGCGACGCGCACGCCGAGCGGAAGCTCCTGCGCTGCGTTCCGGCCCGTCTCCGCTTCGGGAGCGCCGGTTTCTGGTGAGGTGTCTGCCACGGTCACATCCTAGTGACCGCGCCTGCGCCGACCGGAATGTCTGCGGTGCCCGATAGGCTCCCGCCATGCCAGAGACCCTCACCCCGGCCGAAGCCCGACGCACCGCGCTCGCTGCGCAGGGCTTCTCAGCGAGCGCGCGGCTCCGTTCCAGACGTCCGTTCGATCCCGCGCTCGAGCGCCTGCACGTGCTGCAGATCGACTCGGTCAACGTCTTCGCGCGGAGCCACTACCTCCCGGTCTTCTCGCGCCACGGCGCCTACGACCCCGAGGCCCTCGACCGGCACCTCTGGCAGGGCGGCGGGTTCACCGAGTACTGGGCGCACGAGGCCGCGTTCATCCCCGTCGACGACCGCCCGCTCTTCTCCTGGCGCATGGACGACTACCGCGAACGGCATCGGGCCGACGGCCGCAGCGAGGCGCTCTCCGGCGCCATCTCCGCCGTCCGTTCCGCCCTGGCCGACCGCGGTCCGCAGTTCGTGCGCGATCTCGAGACCGGACCGCGCGAGCGCCGGGGCCCCTGGTGGGACTGGAGCGATACCAAGCGCGCCGTCGAGATCCTCTTCGCATCGGGCGAGGTCGTGAGCGCCGGGCGAGAACGCTTCGAGCGCCGCTACGCGCTGGCCGAGCAGGTGCTGCCCGAGTCCGCGCTCGGCGCGGTGCCCCGGCCGGAGGCGCAGCGGGCGCTCATCGAACAGGCCGCCCGCTCGCTCGGCGTCGGCACGCTCGCCGACCTCGCCGATTACCACCGTCTCAAGTCCGGTCCCGCGAAGGCCGCGGTCGCCGATCTCGAAGAGGCGGGCGTCCTCATCCCCGTGCGCGTGAACGGCTGGAGCGATTCGAAGGGCGCACCGCTGCGCGCATGGATCCACCGCGACGCTCGGGTGCCCACCCGGCTCGCCCCCGACGCCCTGCTCACCCCGTTCGACCCGGTCTGCTGGTTCCGTCCGCGCGCGGAGCGCATGTTCGACTTCCACTACCGCATCGAGATCTACACTCCGAAAGAGCAACGACGGTTCGGCTACTACTGCCTCCCGCTCATGGTGGGCGGCAAGCTGGCCGGGCGCATCGATCTCAAGGCCGACCGCGCCGAGCGCGAACTCCTCGTGCAGGCCGCCTGGCAGGAGCCCGGCGCCCCCGCGCGCACCGCTGAAGCCGCCCAGCAGCTGCTCGCGCGCGCGGCGGCCTGGCAGGGGCTCTCGGCGGTACGGACGACGGGCACGGGCAATCTCCCGCTCCCCGGGACCTTCGACCCGGCTCCCTGAGCACTCGCGGGTCCCCGAGCAGCGAAGCAGCGGAGCACCGGAGCAGCGGAGCACCGGAGCAGCGGAGCACCGGCGACTTTCCCGGGCGACCGAGCGCGGGCGGCTGCCCCGAGCGCCGGGATCACAGGCGCGACGGAGGCCGACGTCTCGCGCAGCTAGCGCACCTAGCGCAGCCAGCCCAAATAGCCCGGCTAGCCCGGCTAGCGCAGCTTGCCCAGCCAGCGCCGCACCAGCTGGTCCTTGCCCGCGGTGAACGGCGGCATGATCGTCGCGGCGAGAGTGTCGGGCGCGAGCGGCTTCGACAGCACCGCCTTCTCGTGGCTGAACACGCGGAACGAGCGCTCACCGTGGTAGGCGCCCATGCCGCTCGGCCCGACCCCGCCGAACGGCAGCTCGGGCACCGTGAGGTGCAGCACGGGAGCCCCGAAGGTGAGCGCGCCCGAGCTCGTCTCCTGCTCCCACCGGCGGCGCACATCGGCCTTCTCGGTGAACACGTAGGCGCTCAGCGGCTTGTCGCGCCCGTTCACGAAGCCCAGCGCCGCGTCGAGGCCCGGGACCTCGACGAGCGGCAGGATCGGCCCGAAGATCTCATCGCGCATCACCGGAGAATCGGGCGAGACCCCCCGCAGCACGGTCGGTTCGATGAAGCGATCCGCAGCGTCGCTGCGCCCGCCGGCCACGACCTCCCCATCGCGCAGGTAGCCGACGAGCCGCTCGAACTGCGCATCGTTGACGATGCGCCCGTAGTCGGGGTTCTGCGCGACCGCGCTCCCGTAGAGCTCGTGGATCGCATCGGACAGCGCGGGGGCCAGCCGGCGCAGCACGTCCGCCGTGCCGAGCACGTAGTCGGGTGCGACGCAGGTCTGCCCGGCGTTCAGATACTTCGCCCAGACGATGCGCCGCGCCGCGGCCAGCGGCGGGACGGAGTCGTCGACGTAGACGGGCGACTTGCCGCCGAGCTCGAGGGTCACCGGGGTCAGGTGCTCGGCCGCAGCGTGCGCGACGATCCGACCGACCCGCCCGTTGCCCGTGTAGAAGATGTGTTCGAAGCGCTCGGCGAGCAGCGCCGTGGTCTCGGGCACGCCGCCCTCGACGACCGCGACCGCGCGACGGTCGACGTACTCGGGCAGCAGACGGGCGATCGTGCTCGAGGTCGCCGGGGCGAGCTCGCTCGGTTTCACGACGGCCGCGTTGCCCGCGGAGAGAGCACCGATCAGCGGCGAGAGCGCGAGCATCAGCGGGTAGTTCCACGGCGCGATGATGAGGACGACGCCGAGCGGCTCGGCGACGACCTTGGCGGCGGCCGGCTGCAGCATGAGCGGAACCCCGACCCTGCGGGGCCGCATCCACCGGCCCAGCTCGCCGAGGGCGTGGTCGATCTCGGCGACGAGAAACCCGATCTCGGCGAGCTGCGACTCGATGGCCGGTTTGCCCAGGTCTGTGTGAAGGGCCGCCTCGAAGTCCGGGCCTCGCTCCACGAGCATGCGGCGCAGCCCCTCGAGCTGCAGCCGCCGCCACGCTTCGGGCCGGGTGGTCCCCTGCGCGAAGCCGTAGCGCAGGCCTCCGACGATCTCGGTGATGGCGGGGATCGATACGACGTCGCTCATGCGCTCACCCTACTGTCGACGGCTGGCAAGAGCGAGAGGCCGGAGGCCTACTTGTGGAAGATCGGGATGATCAGGTAGATCCCTGCCAGGACGCAGAGCGCGGAGAGCCCGAAGCAGACGTTCGCGGCGATCTGCGCCCAGCGGGGGCGCCCGGACTGCTCGAGGTCGTCGTCCTCGTCATCGCGGGACGGCCCGTTCGGCTCCCGGGTGCCGTCCTCGCGCAGCGGCGCGGGCGCCGGGATCGCGAGGAAGCGGATACCGAGCGCGTAGAGCGCGACGACGACGCAGGCCGAGACGAGCGCGGCCACGAAGACCTGCAGGAATGCGATCCAGTCGATGGTCACTTCTGGTCCCCCTTCGCCGCGGCCTTACGGGCGGCGCGCTTGTTCGCTCGTGCCGCGGCGCGCTCGGCCGCCTTGATCTGACGCGCGGCCTCTTCGGCCGCCTGCTCGGCCGCCCGCGCCGCGTGGTCGGATCGCACTGCCGACTTCGCGATCGGGGTGAGCGGCGGGATGGTGCCGGTCTCGGTCGGGACCGGCTTGACCTTGCCCCGCTTGCGGATGCGGACGGCGTAGCCGGACTCGGCGACGTCGGGCACGTTGATCGCGTTGGAGTGGTCGACCTTGTTGCGGCTCGACCGCCAGAAGATGAAGAGGATGAAGAGAAGCCCGAGGACTGCGTCGATGATCACGCCAGTGGTGCCGAGGCCCTGGGCGAGCAGCGCGGCGAGCGCACCGACGATCGCGGCCGAGGGCAGCGTGAAGAGCCAGCCGAGCGCGATACGCCCGACGGTGCGCCAGCGGACGCTGGATCCGCGACGACCGAGACCCGAACCGATGACGGAGCCGGATGCGACCTGGGTGGTCGAGAGCGCGAAGCCGAGGTGGCTCGATGCGAGGATCGTGGCCGCGGTGCTCGTCTCGGCGGCGAAGCCCTGCGCGGGCTTCACCTGGGTGAGCCCCGCGCCGAGGGTGCGGATGATGCGCCAGCCGCCCGAGTAGGTGCCGACCGCGATCGCGAGGGCGCAGGCGACGATGACCCAGAGCTGCGGGCCCGTGCCGGGCGCCTGGGTGCCCGCGGCCACGAGCGTGAGCGTGATGACGCCCATGGTCTTCTGCGCGTCGTTCGTGCCATGCGCGAGGGCGATCAGCGAGGAGGACGCGATCTGCGCGTAGCGGAAGTGGCCACGGCCGTCCTTCTTGCCGTCGTGCCTGCGCGTGATCGCGTAGGCGATCTTGGTGGCGACGAAGGCGACGAGGCCCGCCGTGAGCGGGGCCGCGAGCGCGGGGATGATGACCTTGGACAGCACGCCGCCGAAGTTGATGGCCCCGATCCCCGCACCGACGAGCGCGGCGCCGATGAGACCGCCGAAGAGCGCGTGCGAGGAGCTGGAGGGCAGGCCGTAGAGCCAGGTGAGCAGGTTCCACACGATGGCGCCGATGAGGCCGGCGAAGATCAGCTCGGGTGTGATGAGCACCCCGCCGTCGCCCTCGTTGATGATGCCGCCCGAGATGGTCTTGGCGACCTCGGTCGACAGGAACGCGCCGACCAGGTTGAGGATCGCGGCCAGGAGCACGGCGACCTTGGGCTTGAGCGCACCCGTCGCGATGGGGGTGGCCATCGCGTTCGCGGTGTCGTGGAAGCCGTTGGTGAAATCGAAGAAGAGCGCCAGTACGATGACCAGCGACACGATGAGGGTGATCTCCACCGGTGTCTTTCGTTCGAGGCGGATTCGGTCTACGCCCGGAGCAGTTCTCGGTGGAGGCGGATCGCGCCCCGCACCCCGCCTTTGCGCGCGCGTGAATCATCGTTCCACCTCGATTCCGGCGGGTCAAGTCACGCGCGGTTTTCCGCGCATTCCGAGGTCGTTCCCCGCGTGTTCCCCGCCCGTTCACCCGGGCCGTCCCCGCTGGAGGAACCGCGCGGAATGCGGCCGGGCCGCGTATCGTTGCACCGAACGGAGGCAATCATGCAACAGGAGTTCGTCCCCGAAGCGGGAACGATCACGATGTTCTCGACCGAGTGGTGCGGGTACTGCAAACGGCTCAAGACCATGCTCGACCGCACGGGCATCGGCTACGAGATCGTCGACATCGAGCAGACCCCGGGCACCGAGGAGCTCGTCAAGGCGGTCAACGGCGGCAACGCGGTCGTGCCGACCGTGGTGTTCCCCGACGGCAGCACCGCGACGAACCCGTCGCTCCCCGAGGTGCAGCAGCGCCTCGCGGCCGCCGCGCAGGCCTGATACGGAGCGGCGGAGGGGTCGAGCGCTCGCTCATCCCCTCCGCCGCTTCGACGCACGCGCTAGCCGAACAGGCGGCGCACCTCTTCGTAGCGGTCTTCGGGCACCGTGTTGAGGCGCCCGACCGCCTCCGCGAGCGGCACCATCTCGAGGCGCGTGCCGTGCAACGCCGCCATGGTGCCCCACTCGCCCGCCGCCGCGGCGTCCGCCGCTGCGATGCCGGCGCGGGTGGCGAGCACCCGGTCGAACGCCGTCGGAACACCGCCGCGCTGGATGTGTCCGAGCACGGTCGCACGCGACTCCATGCCGGTGCGCTCCTCGATGAGCGGGGCCAGCACCTCGCCGATGCCGCCGAGCCGGGGACGACCGAAGCCGTCGAGTCCGGCACGAGTCACCTCGTGCTCCATCCCCTCGAGCTTGAACCCCTCGGCGACGACCACGAGCGGCGCCCGATCGCGGTCGCGCACGCTCTCGACCCAGGCGCACACCTGATCGAGCGATTCGGAGTACTCGGGCAGCAGGATCACCTGCGCGCCGCCGGCCATGCCCGCGTGCAGCGCGATCCAGCCCGCATCGCGGCCCATGACCTCGAGCACCATGCACCGCCGATGCGATTCGCCCGTGGTGCGCAGCCGGTCGATCGCCTCCGTCGCGATCGAGACCGCGGTATCGAAGCCGAAGGTGTAGTCGGTCCCGGCGAGGTCGTTGTCGATGGTCTTCGGCAGGCCGATGGCCGGGATTCCCGCGTCCGAGAGGATGCGCGCGACCGTCTGGGTCCCGTTGCCACCGATCGTGATCAGGCCGTCGACGTCGTACTCGGCGAGTTTCGCCCGGATCCCCTCGACGCCGACCTCCGGGGTGAGCGGACTCACCCGGCTCGTGCCGAGGATCGTGCCGCCGAGCGGCGAGATCCCTCGCACCGCGGCGCGGTCGAGCGGGATCCACTCCCCCTCGATGACGCCGCGCCAGCCGTCCATGAAGCCGATCATCTCGAAACCGAGCACGTCGACCCCGCGGAGCACGGCCCCGCGGATCGCCGCGTTGAGTCCCGGGCAGTCGCCGCCCGAGACGAGAACTCCAATGCGCATGCCGCATCCTCACTGTTGCACCGATAGTTGCCCATGGGTACGGGCGGCTCGATGCAGCGGTGCGCGGAATCGGGCCGGGATCCCCGGACCTGGTTCCGATGCTAGCGCGGAAGGGTTACTCGTGAGCGGCGATGGCCTCGTTCAGCACCTGCATGAGCGCGGCGAGCTGCACCGAGTCCTCGTCCTCGTGCTTCGCCTCGGCGCCGTCGAGCGCGCGGGCGGCGAGGCCGGCCTTGCGGTCGATGAGCTCGGCGATCTTGGCGTCGATGGTCTGCGCGGCCACGATCCGCCACGCGGTGACGGGCTCCTCCTGGCCGATGCGATGCACGCGGTCGATCGCCTGCGTCTGCTCGGCATCGGTCCAGCTGAGCTCGGCCAGCACCACGTCGGACGCGGCCTGCAGGTTGACGCCGACGCCGGCCGCAGTGAGCGAGCAGACCGCGATGGCGACATCGGGGTCCTGGTTGAAAGCGTCGATCTGCTCCTGGCGGGCGGTCGCAGTCTGGTCACCGCGGATCGAGATCGTGGTGAGCCCCCGCTCGGCGAACGCGGCCTCGGCGCGGTCCATCACGTCGATGTGCTTCGCGAAGAACACGACCTTGCCGACCGAGCGCGCGAGCTGCGCCGCGTAGTCTGCGGCGAGCCCGGCCTTGGCCTGGCCGATCTGCCGGACCATGGTGAACACGTTCGTACCGTCGGCGGACGAGTTCGATTCCTCGAGCTCCTGCGCGCAGACCATGCGCACGAGCGCCTCGTCGGAGAGCTTCTCGCCGAGCTTGCCGTTCTTCATGGCGGAGAAACGGTCGTAGAGCTTCGCGGCGAGCTGGCGCTCGGCCTCGCGGATTCCGCGGCCGAGGTCGTCGTCGAGCTCGACGGGCAGGTCGACGACGCGTTTCGCGGGCAGGTCGGCCGCGACGTCGAGCTTGCGTCGTCGCACGATGCCGAGGTCGACGACGCTCTGCCGTGCCGCCGGGTAGAACCCGGCGTCGGCGGGCGTGTAGCCGTTGGCCTCGAGCGCGGCCATGAGCTCGCGGCCCGGTTTCTCGGCGTCGGTCCAGCCGAGGAAGCGCCAGATGGCGCGGAAGTCGTCGATGTCGTTGATGAGCGGGGTACCCGTGAGCGCGATGAGCAGCGGGTTCGCCACGCGCTCGCGGATCCGGTCGGCGATCGCGAGCACGTTGCGCGAACGCTGCGACTGCACGTTCTTGATCATGTGCGCCTCGTCGACCACCATGCCCTCGAAGCCGAACCGCGAGATCCAGCTCAGGTGGCGGTCGAGGATCTCGTAGTTCACGACGAAGATGTCGGCGAACGCGTCGATGTCCTGTCCGTCGCCGTGGATCACGGTGACGCGGCGCTGCGGGGTCCAGCGCTGGGCCTCACGGGCCCAGTTCATCTTGACGACGTTCGGCACGACGACGAGCAGCGGATAGGCGCCCGCCACCGAGGCCGCGAGCACCGACTGCGCGGTCTTGCCGAGGCCGGGCTCGTCGGCGAGCAGGAAGCTGCGGTGGCCGTCGCGCACGCTCGCCAGCAGGCGGGCCTGGTGCGGCATGAGCTCGAGGCCGCGGGGCGCGAGCCGGTCGGGCACGGGAGGCTCGGGCAGCGCCATGCACGCGGAACCGCCGCCGCCCTGCTCGAACGACTTCAGCAGGGGGCTGAGGAGCTCCCAGTTCGCGAGACGCACGACGGGGGTCGGGCCCTGAGCGGGCTCGAGGTCGGGCGCGAGGAAGGGGTTGGCGCGCATGCGCGCCTCGATGCCGGCGGGCTCAACCTGGCGCTCGGCCAGCTCGGGCGGCACGATCGCGGCGCGCGGTTCGGGCGCCGGCGCCTCCTCGGGGAGCTCGATACCGGCCTGCATGAGCATCTTGCGCTTCAGCGCGCGGGTCGCCTCGGTGATGGGAGCAGCGGGCTCGAGCAGGGTGATGAGGCTCGTGTCGCGGGCCGCGGTCTTCGCGAGGATCCCGGCGATGCCGTCGAGGCGCTTCAGCGTCTCGGCGCGCTCGCTCTCGGCCACGCCCTCCTCGGTCTTGATCCGAGCGCGCTCCTCGCGCATGAGCAGCGCGATGACGTGGAACTTGGTGCGGTTGGCCGGTGTCGCCTTGCCGCGCTGCGCGGAGGCCTCGACCTCGCGGACGGCGCGGGCGAGCAGCGGGATGATGCCCTCGTTCTGAGTGTGGCGCTTACGGTTGGACCGTGTCTGGGCCGGGCGCGTGGCAGTCGTGGATGCCATGGGTCTCCTGGTCGGCGGGGTGCGCGGCCGGGAACCGGTGCCCGGTGCGCGAGAGCCTTCGGGAGTCGGCCTGACGTCGTGCGTGGCACGGCGGCGCGACCCGGATCGATGGTCTCGCAGCGATTCTATCAGGCGGAGGGATCGGCCAGGTGCAGGATCCGGCGCGTCTCGGCGACGTCTTCGCACATCCGCTCGATCAGCGCTTCGATCCCGGTGAACGCGACCATGCCGCGGATCCGCGCGATGAAGCGCACCTCGATCGTCGCGCCGTAGAGATCGCCCGAGAAGTCGAGCAGGAACGCTTCGACGCGCGACTGCCCGTGCGGCGTGAACGTCGGATTGTTCCCGACCGAGATAGCGGTCGGGTGGGTCTCGCCGTTCACGGTCACCCACCCGGCGTACACGCCGTCGGCGGGCACGAGGCCTTCGACGGTGCCGCCGAGGTTCGCGGTGGGGAACCCGAGTTCGCGTCCGCGCGCGTCGCCGTGCACCACTTCGCCGCGCACCGCGACGGGGCGCCCGAGCAGCCGGCCGGCGCGCTCGACGTCGCCCTCGGTGACGGCCTCGCGCACACGCGACGAAGAAATACGGCCGAGCTCGGGATCGTCGATCGATCCCATGAGCTCCACCGTGAATCCGAGTTCGGGAGCCAGCTCGCGCAGCAGCGCCACGTCGCCGAGTCCCCGGTGGCCGAAGCGGAAGTCCTCGCCGACCACGATGCGGCTCGCGCCGAGGCGACCGACCAGGATGTCCCGGACGAAGTCCTCGGCGGGCACGGCGGCGAGCGCGCCGTCGAAGTCGACCATCACGCAGGTCGTGACCCCGGTCTCGGCGATGGCTTCCAGTCGCTGCTCGGCGCTCATGACCGGCTGCGGGCAGGCGTCGGGGCGCAGCAGGCTCAGCGGGTTGCTGCGGAAGGTGAACACGACGGACTCGCTGCCGTCGGCCTCCGCAGCGGCGGCGAGCCGGCGCAGGATCGCCTGGTGCCCGAGGTGGACCCCGTCGAACTTGCCGATCGCGACGGTGCTCCCGCGGGGCAGCCCGCCCTCGGGCAGGGCGTCGAGCGATTCAATGCGCCGCATGCCGTGCTCCGTTCCGGGCGGAACGCGCCGAGCGCGACAGCCACACGAGGCCGAGCACGGGGAGCGCGAGCGGGATGAAGAGGTAGCCGGCGCCGAACCACGACCACACGGAGGGATGGGCGAACCACTGCGGCACGGCGAAGCTGAGCACGCCCACGACGAGGACGCCGAGGAGCTCGAACCCGATCGCGATCCAGGCGACCGTGCGCCACGCGCCGCGGCGCTTGATCAGCGCGATGGAGGCCACGATGTAGACGATCCCGGCGAGCGCCGAGAGACTGTAGGCGACGGGCGCCTCGTCGAACTTCGAGATGATCTGGTAGACCGATCGGAACGTCGCCGCGATCGCGAGCACGAGGTACACCGCGATGAGCACGCGGCCCGCGCCGCGCAGCTTCTCGGTGGAGTCGGCTGGAGCGAGGGCGTCACGGGTCTGGGAATCTGGCACGGCTTCCAGTGTATCCGCCGGTCGGACACGGTTCCTCCGCGCAGGTCACCCCCAGATGACCTGCATGCGGTAGGTCATCACGGCGACCGAGATGAGCACGACGGCGAGCACCAGGTTCGCGGTGCGGCTGCGGTCGACGAGCGCCCAGAAGCCCGCCGCGAACGGCAGCGCGAGGGCGACGATCAGGTAGAGCCAGAACTCGAGCGGGTCGCCGACGGGCGCGTTGCCCGTCGCCGGCGCGATGATCGCGACGACCATCTGCGCGAGCAGCAGCACTCCGGCGAGCAGGGTGGCGCCGAGCACGTAGTCGTTGGGCGCGCTCTTGCGCAGGAACACCACGAGGCAGGTCGCCGCGCCCGCGAACGCGACGACCATCTGCAGGATCGTGAACCAGAGGATCATGCCGCGCTGCTCCCCTCGACGGGCACGGGGAAGTTGGTGACGACGCGGGTGCGTCCGCGCTTGACCTCGATGAGGCCGACGAGGCGGTCGTCGGGCGCGACGGCGGCGACGAGCTTCGCGTCGGGCGCCTCGACCTCGAGCCGCTTGCCGTTGCCGAGGTCGACGGTCTGCTCGGCGGTGAGCCGGAGCACCGGGAAGAGCCGTGCGGCGACCTCGGTCGGGGTGAGGAGCGGGCCGGGATTCCCCGCCGCCAGCCGCTCGGTGCTCACCGCGTCGGAGACCGAGAAGGGGCCGACTTCGGTGCGGCGGAGCGCGGTGAGGTGGCCGCCGACGCCGAGAGCCGCGCCGAGGTCCCTGGCGAGCGCGCGGACGTAGGTGCCCGACGAGCACTCCACCACCGCGTCGACGTCGATCACGGCTTCGCCGTTCGCGCCCGTGGCGGTGCGGGGCTCCCCCAGCTCGAAGCGGTGCACGGTGACCGGGCGCTTCTTGAGCTCGACGGTCTCGCCGGCGCGCACCCGGTCGTAGGCGCGGCGTCCGTCGACCTTGATCGCACTCACCGCGCTGGGCGACTGCTCGATCGCACCGGTGAGCTCGGCCGCGGCTGCGCGGATCCGCTCCGGATCCCGTGCGAGCGCCGCGATGGCGGCAGGGTCCGCGGTCCCGATCGCTTCGCTCTCGCGGTCGTCGCTGACGGTCGCGATCCCGAGGCGGATCGTGGTGACGTAGACCTTGTCGAGCCCGACCAGGTGCGTGAGCAGGCGGGTCGCCGGTCCCGCACCGAGCACGAGCAGCCCCGTCGCCATCGGGTCGAGGGTGCCCGCGTGCCCGACCTTCTTGAGGCCGAGCGCGCGTCGGGTCTTCGCGACGGCATCGTGGCTGGTCCAGGTCTCGGCCTTGTCGACCAGCAGGATCCCGTTGGGGGCTTCAGTCTTCTGCGGGGCCGCCCCCGCGTTCTCGGCGTGCATCGCCGTACAGCCTATCCGGCCGACCGGCGCGCCCTCCGCAGACGAGGGCGGCAGCCTCCGAGGAGACCGCCGCCCTGTCCTGCGCGAGCGCGCGGGGAACCGGTTATGCCCGGCGACGTCGCGCAATCAGCAGCGCGCCTCCGCCGAGCGCCAGCAGCGCCAGCGCACCGATCGCGAGACCACCGAGATCGCCGCTACCGGTGGTCGGAAGCGAGCCGTCGCCCTTGGCGTCGCTCTGCCCGGCCGTGCCCGAGGCGGTGCCGTTCGCCGAGGTGCCGTCGGCGGCAGCGTTCGTGTTCGCGCCGTTCGCGGTGCTCGTGCCGTTCGCGGTGCTCGTGCCGTTCGCGCCCGTGGCAGTGCTCGTGCCGTTGGCGTTGCTGCCTCCGGCGTTGCTGGTCCCGTCCGCGCCGTCGGCCGAGCTGGTGCCGTTCGCCGAGGCGTTGCTGCCGGTCGGGCAGGCCACCGTCTTGAACGTCGTCTCACGGCTCTCGATACCGTCGACCGACTGCACGACGGTGTACTCGGTGCCGCACTTGAGCCCCGTCGCCGACCAGTTGCCCGAGTCGTCGATGGGGCCGGTCGCGACCTGGGCGCCCGACTCGTCACGCACCGTGAAGGTTCCGCCGGCCGTGCCGGTGCCGGTCGCAGAGGTGCTCTCCGTACCGGTCACCTTCGGAGCCGAGGGAATCGAGCTCTCGGCGTTCGGGTCGATCGACGAGTACTGCGAGGTGTTGCCGTTCGCGTCGACGGTCTGCAAACGGATGTGGCCGCCGGTGTTGCCCTTCGCCGGGAGCGTCACGCGGTCACCGGGGCTGACGTCCTCGACCTTGCCGAGGTACACCTCGGCGTGGTTGTCTGCGGTCCAGTAGACGTGCAGCGTCACCGGCGCGGTCGCGTCGTTGTTCCCGATCAGGTTCTGCGCCGGCTTCGTGGCGGTGAAGGTGACCTCATCGGCGTCGCCGTCGATCGAGACCTGGTCGGCGCGGTAGGTCTGCACCGTGTTGTTGCTCACTGTGTCGCCCACGTTCCAGAGGAACCAGTAGCCGCTGTGCTCCACGTCGGTGGTGAGGCTGCCGCGCGTGTGCTCGCCGAAGGTGTTGCCCGTGACGAGCAGCTTGCCGCGCGCGTTGTGCACGATCGGGGCCTGCGATCCGCCCTCGCGGTTGCCGATGTAGTCCCAGCCGAAGCCGTCGATCGAGTTGTTCGTGACCGCCCAGCCGACGCTCGCGTCGTTCGCCGTCGCGTTCGCCGAGTTGTAGATCGCCCAGTGGTTGAACGAGTCGGGGCGCATGAACGGGTCGTCGTTCTTCTGCGTCAGCGTGTTGCCGTCGACGACGTTGCCGCTGCCGGGGGCGTCGATGCGAATCGCCGAGCGCGACACCGAGGCGTACAGGTTCTTGAGCGTGTTCCCCGAGATGGACACGTTCTTCGCCGAAGTGCCTTCGACGCGGATCGTGTCGAGGGTGTAGAGGTGCTCGAAGTGGTTGCCGCTGACGCTCACTCCGTCGAGCGTGCGGCCGAGCTGCAGCGCGGCGGCTCCGAGATCGACGCTGTTCGTCACGGTGTTGTCATCGATGCGCGCGTTCGACACCGAACCGCGGAAGACCGCGCCGCCCGCGTAATCGACGCGGTTGTCCGTGAAGTCGAGCCCGGCGAACTCCGCCGTGTTGTCCGAGACGACGCGACCGAGGTTCTTCGCGTCGGTCCCGACGAACTTCGTGCCGGTGATCTCGGTTCCGGTGAGCTTCTGGCCGGCGCCGTAGAAGTGGATGCCTTCCTTGCCCGGCGACTGGAAGGTCGAGTCGACGAGCTTCACGCCCGAGGCGACGACGCCCGGGTTGATGAAGAGGCCGTGCGAGGGCGAGGTCTCCTCGAGCGCACCGAGCGTGCTGTTCGCGACCGAGAAGCCGTTCACCACCGAGTCGTCCTCGAACATGAGGTGGCCCCAGTTCTCGACGCCGCGGCTCACGAGGCCGTCGATCACGGTGTTCGTGACGGTGGCCTTGTTGTCGACCACCACGCTGCCCCAATACGGGCTGTAGACGGTGGTGTCGACGATCCTCGTGTCGGAAGCGCCGTCGAGCAGCAGCACGCCGACCTCCTGCACCGGCGAAGTCGGATCCTCGAGGCGCACACCGTCGATGACGGTGCCGCTGCCGCGCACGGCGATGCCGGACTCGGCGGCGCGCATGTTCTTGAGGTTCGCCAGGGTGACGTCGTCGGATTTCACGTAGATGCCCGCGAGGTGGGAACCGTCCTGGTCCTCGATCCCGTCGAGATTGGTGAAGTCGATCGAGACGGGGACCTTCGCATCGACGACGTAGCGGGCTCCGTTCGCGGTGTTCTCGGAGCCGGGATTGAGCACCGAGGTCGACATGCTGTTCGCCGCGGTGACCGTGCCGGGGAAGGCGATCTGCCCGGTCCCGGCGAGCGACGGAGCGAAGTCGATCTTCACGCCGTCCGGGTTGGTCGACGCGTTCGCGATCTCGAGCGCGCCCCGCAGTGTGCAGTCGCTTCCGCCCGCCGTCGCCGCGCAGTTGCCCGCACCGGCGTTGCCGGTGAGCCCGAGGCTCGTGACCGTGATGGTGTCCGCTGCCGCGTTCGCGGCGGACACGGGCAGCACGGCCCCCGCAGCGACCGTCGCGAGTCCGACGGTGAAGACCAGTGCGCCGCGAGTGGCGCCGCTGCGCGCCCGCCCGGGCAGCTTGCCCGATCCGAAAGTCCGATTCCCCATATTCTCCCCAATTCGTGTGTGAGTCATCGAGGCCGCTCGCGCCGATTCCGCGGGCGGTCCCCCGCAGTACCCAAGCAGTTGCCTGAGACCATTTGGCGGGTTCACAGCAAAATGACCCCCCTTTTGGGGACACGATCCTCGGCCGCTCCTCCTCGGCCCGCGCCCGGCCGCTTCGGTGTCTCCTAGACTGGTGGAGTGCCGACTCGCCCCGATCCCGAGGTCATGCAGGCCACGGGTATCGCCCCGGCCCTGATCGAGTGGTTCTCCGGCGCTGCACGCGAGCTGCCCTGGCGCGATCCCGACGCATCGCCCTGGGCCGTCCTCGTGTCGGAGTTCATGCTGCAGCAGACCCAGGTCGATCGGGTGCTGCCCCGGTACCTCGACTGGATGGAGCGCTGGCCCACGCCGGCTGCGCTCGCCTCCGCCGAACCGGGCGAGGCGCTCCGCGCCTGGGATCGGCTCGGCTACCCGCGGCGCGCGCTCTGGCTGCATCGCGCGGCGCAGCAGATCGTCGCCGAGCACGACGGGGAGGTCCCGCGCGATGTCGAGACGCTGCTCTCGCTCACCGGCATCGGCCCCTACACGGCGCGCGCCGTCGCCGCCTTCGCGTTCGGCGACCGGCACCCCGTCGTCGACACCAACACCCGGCGCGTGCTCGCCCGCGCGGTGCACGGCCGGGCCGCTGCGGGCATGCCGTCGCCCCAGGATCTCGACGATATGGAGCGGTTGCTGCCCGCGGGCGAGGACTCCGCGCAGGCGTTCAACGCCGCAGCGATGGAGCTCGGCGCCATCGTCTGCACGGCGCGCGCGCCGCGCTGCGACGCCTGCCCCATCGCATCCTGGTGCGAGTGGCGCGGGGCCGGCTACCCGGACAACGCCCCGAGCAAACGCCCCAAGCAGGCCCGCTTCGAGGGCAGCGACCGTCAGGCCCGTGGCCGGGTCCTCGCGGCGCTCCGCGCGGAGCACGGCTCGATCCCCCGCGACGAGGCCCTCGCCGCCGCCCGCGGCGATGGGGCCGATGCGGGCCGGGCCGGCGACGGCCCGGGCTCGGCCGAACAGGCCGAGCGCGCACTCTCGACGCTCCTGGCCGACGGCCTCGTCGTCGCGGAGGACGACCGGATCCGGTTACCCTGAACCGCGCGCGGCCCAGCGGTCTGGCCCGCGGCCGCGGACCGGACTAGCATGCCCGGCATGAGCATCAGACTGGAGAACGTCGGCATCGCCGTGCGCGACCTCGAGGCGGCCATCGCCTTCTTCGTCGACCTCGGCCTCACCGTGCTGGGGCGCGACGAGGTCAGCGGCGAATGGGCCGACACCGCCGTCGGCCTGGACGGCAACCACGCACGCATCGCGATGCTGCAGACACCCGACGGGCACGGCCGCATCGAACTATTCGAATATCTGCATCCGGACGCCATCGAGACCGAGCCGACGCTCCCGAACGAGATCGGCATGCACCGGGTCGCGTTCTCGGTCGACGACATCGACGCTGCACTTGCCATCGCCGCCCGGCACGGCTGCCGCCCGTTGCGGGGCGTCGCCGACTACCAGGGCGTCTACAAGCTCAGCTACGTGCGCGGCCCCAGCGGCATCATCGTGATGCTCGCCGAAGACCTGCGGAAGCGCTGACCCGGGATCAGCGGGACGCGGGGGCCGCCTCGGGCTCGTCGTCGAGATCCTCGTCGGTGTCGTCGAGGTCCTCGTCGTCGAAGTCGTCGTCCACCTCTTCGTCGAGCGCTTCGAGCTCGTCGTCCTCGTCATCGGAGTCGTCGGCCTCCTCGGCCTGCGGCTTCGAGTACGGGTCCGCCTCGCCGGCGTACTGGGCGTTCGCCGCGAGCGCCTGCGCGGCCTCGTCGCGCTGCTTCGCCTCCGCGAGCAGCACCGAGAGGTGCTCGGCGGTCTCGGGCAACTCGTCGTGGATGAACTCGAGCGTCGGCGTGAGACGCGTGCCGAGCTGGCGGCCGACCTCGCTGCGCAGCATTCCCGTCGCAGCCTTGAGCGCCGCCGCGGAGTCCTTCTGCTCGTCCTCGCTGCCGTACACGGTGTAGAAGATGCTCGCGTGCTGCAGGTCGCCCGTGACGCGCACATCGGTGATCGTCACGAAGCCGAGCCGCGGGTCGCGCAGCCCCTTCTCGAGACGTCGAGCGATGATCTGCTGGATCCGCTCCGCTACCTTGCCAGCCCTGGGATTTGCCATACCCCCAGCCTACCGCCCACGGAACCAGTACTCATAGACTGCCGGCATGAGCCACGACCCCTCTTCCGACCTCCCCCACGCGCCCGTGCCCCCGGGAACCGGCTTCCCCCTTCCCGGGCCCGGCGAACCGTTCGACGGGGCCGCGGACCCGCGCGATCCGAGCCGACCGCTTTACGGGGCGACCTTCCCTCAGGCGATCCGACGCTTCCTCGTCGGGTACGCCAGGTTCTCGGGTCGGGCATCGCGCAGCGAGTTCTGGTACTCCCGGCTCTTCGTCGCGCTCGTATCGCTCGCCTGCCTGGTCCTGCTCTACTCCGGCCTCTTCCTGTCGACCGACTGGGACGCCCAGACGCTGCGCCAGTATTCCGATGGGACGACCTCCACGTCGAACGGGGCCATCGAGTTCGAGTCGCACCCGCTCGGGTTCACGCTCTTCATCATCGGGCTGTCGGCGCTCGTCCTCTGCAACCTCGCCGCGATCGTCCCCACACTCTCGATCACCTGGCGGCGCCTGCACGACGCCAACCTGTCCGGCGGTTTCTGGTTCCTCGGCTTCGTCCCGTTCGGCGGCATCATCGTGCTCGTGTTCACGCTCCTGTCGCCGAAGCCGCTCGGACGACGCTTCGATCGGTCGCGCATCGGATCCTGACGACACGCAGAAACGGGTGCGGCCCGGGAGCCGAAGCTCCCGGGCCGCACCCGTTCGGATCGAGCGACTAGTCGCGCGCCTTCTCCACCATCTCGGTGGTCTCGATCTCGTCGCCGATCTGGATGTCGTTGTACTTACCCAGACCGATACCGGCCTCGAAGTCGGTCTTGACCTCGGTCACGTCGTCCTTGAAGCGACGCAGCGACTCGATGGCCAGACCGTCGGCGATCACGACGCCCTCGCGGATCACGCGCGCCTTGGCGTTGCGCGTGATGGTACCGCTGCGGACGATGACACCGGCGATGTTGCCGAACTTCGACGAGCGGAACACCTCGCGGATCTCCGCCACACCCGACTGGACCTCTTCGTACTCGGGCTTGAGCATGCCCTTGAGCGAGGCCTCGATGTCGTCGAGCGCGTTGTAGATGACGTTGTAGAACCGGATGTCGATGCCCTCGCGCGCAGCGCGTTCGCGGGCCTTGACGTCGGGACGCACGTTGAAGCCGATGACGATCGCGTTGTCGATCGTCGCCAGGTCCACGTCGGACGCGGTGATCGCGCCCACGCCGCGGTGCAGGATGCGCAGCTGGACCGAATCGTCGACCTCGATCTTCATGAGCGACTCCTCCAGTGCCTCGACGGCACCGGCGACATCGCCCTTGATGATCAGGTTGAGGGACTCGACCTTGCCATCCTCGAGGGCCTTGGTGAACTCCTCCAGGCTGAGACGCTTGCGCGCCTTCGCCAGCTGGGCGTTGCGCTCCACGGCCTCGCGCTTCTCGGCGATCTGGCGAGCGGTTCGGTCATCGCCGGTGACGATGAAGTTGTCGCCGGCGCGGGGCACCGAAGACAGACCCTGCACCTGCACCGGACGCGACGGCAGCGCCTCGAGCACGGTCTCGCCGTTCTCGTCGTGCATCGCACGGACGCGGCCGTAGGCCGTGCCCGCGACGATCGCGTCGCCGACGCGCAGGGTGCCCGACTGGATGAGGACGGTCGCGACCGAGCCGCGGCCCTTGTCGAGCTTCGCCTCGATGGCCACGCCGCGCGCGTCCTTGTCGGGGTTCGCGCGCAGGTCGAGACCGGCGTCGGCGGTCAGCAGGACCGCGTCGAGCAGTTCGTTGATGCCGGTGCCGTTCTTCGCCGAGACGTCGCGGAACATGACGTCGCCGCCCCACTCCTCGGAGACCAGACCGAACTCGGTGAGCTGCTGGCGCACCTTCTCGGGGTTCGCGCCCTCCTTGTCGACCTTGTTGACGGCGACCACGATCGGCACGCCGGCCGACTGCGCGTGGTTCAGCGCCTCGATCGTCTGGGGCATGATGCCGTCGTCGGCCGCGACCACGAGGATCGCGATGTCGGTGACCTGCGCACCACGGGCACGCATGGCGGTGAACGCCTCGTGACCCGGGGTATCGATGAAGGTCAGCGCGCGATCGACGCCGTCGTGCTCGGTGTGCACCTGGTACGCACCGATGTGCTGGGTGATGCCGCCGGCCTCGCCGCCGCCCACGTTCGCCTTGCGGATCGCGTCGAGCAGTCGGGTCTTACCGTGATCGACGTGACCCATGACGGTGACCACCGGGGGCCGCGCCTGCAGGACGTCGTCGCCCTCTTCTTCGAGCTCCGCCTCGATATCGATATCGAAGCCCTCGAGCAGCTCGCGGTCCTCGTCCTCCGGCGAGACGATCTGGATCTTGTAGCCCAGCTCGTCGCCCAGGATCTCGAACGTCGCCTCGTCGAGCGACTCCGTCGCCGTCGCCATCTCGCCCAGGTGGAAGAGGATGGTGACGAGGTTCGAGGCGCTCGTGTTGATCTTGTCCGCGAAATCGCTCAGCGATGCGCCGCGGCGCAGACGGATCGGGGTCGAACCGTTGCCGCGGGGAACCTGGACGCCGCCGATCGAGGGCGCTTCGCGCATCTCGAATTCAGCGCGCTTCGCCCGCTTCGACTTGCGTGCCTTGCTCTTGGAGCCGCCACGACCGAACGCACCGGCGGTACCGGCACCGCGGCCGCCACGGCCACGACCGGCGAAACCGCCACCGGGACGCGGGCCGGCGAAACCGCCGCCCGCACCGGGTGCGCCGCCACCACCGGGACGGTTGAAACCGCCACCGCCGCCGGGACGACCGGGACCGCCCGGGCGACCGGGGCCGCCGGGACGACCGGCGCCAGCGCCGCCGCCCTGGGGGCGCGGAGCGGGCCGGGGGATGTTGCCGGGGTTGGGACGGTTGCGACCCATGCCCTGGTTGGCCGCGAACGGGTTGTTCCCCGGACGCGGCGGACGCGGAATGCCCATGCCCTGGCTGCTCGCGAACGGGTTGTTGCCCGGACGCGGGCCTGCGGGCTTCGGAGCACCGGGCTTGGGAGCCGCAGCGGGCTTGGGGCCGCCGGGCTTCGGGGCCGCGGCGGGCTTCTCGGCAGCCGGAGCGGCCGGAGCCGCGGGCTTCGAGGGCGCGGCGGGAGCCGCGGGCTCAGCAGCGGCGGGTGCCGCCGGAGCCGGCTCGGGCTTCGCGGGCGCGGCGGGCTTCGCCGGGCCGGGACGCGGGCCCGCAGCGGGCTTCTTCGGGGCGGGCTTCGCCGCAGCCGGAGCAGCGCCTTCGGCGCCGGGCTTGGCGACGCCGTCCGCCTCGAGGGCGGCCTTGACCTTGCGCGCCACCGGGGGCGCGACGCTGGACGAGGACGCCTTGACGAACTCGCCCATATCCTTCAGCTTGGCCAGGACGACCTTGCTATCGACACCGAGCTCTGCAGCGATCTCGTGTACGCGTGGGTTTGCCACTTTTCTCCTGTCTGGGTTCACGCCAGACAGGCGAGAACCATGATTATCGGACGGGCCTCATCGTGAGCCGCTCATTAGTTGTCCATGAGTGTTTTCAGCCTGTTCTCTAAGGGGCTGGCATCGGGTTTCCCCGATGCCCTGAGTGCACGCGCGAATGATCCGCGCGACACCGCGAGTTCGAGACACCTGCGCGTGGGATGCACCCACGCACCGCGCCCGGGAAGCACCGCGCGCTCATCGACCATGAGCCGACCCCCGCGCAGCACGACTCGGAGCAACTCTGCACGTTCCGCACGCTGGCGGCACGCAACACAGGTCCGAACCGCAACCATCTTACCAGCTTCCCTCTTGCGCGTCTTCCCCGGCGCGTTGCGCGCCGGGGCGGAGGAAACGCCGCCGACCACGGGGCCGGCGGCGCCTCTTCCGCGGATCGGTCTCAGTCGTTCATGATCGAATCGGGCTGGATGTCGATCTTCGCGCCCGTCAGCTTCGCGGCGAGACGGGCGTTCTGCCCTTCCTTGCCGATCGCGAGCGACAGCTGGAAGTCGGGCACCAGCGCGCGCACCTGCTTGAGCGACTCGTTCAGCATGAACACGTCGGTCACCTTCGCCGGCGACAGCGCGTTCGCGACGAACGCGGGCAGCTCGGGCGAGTAGTCGACGATGTCGATCTTCTCTTCGCCGAGCTCGCTCATGACGGCACGCACGCGGCGCCCCATCTCGCCGATGCAGGTGCCCTTGGCGTTGATACCGGGCTGCATCGCGCGGACCGCGACCTTGGTGCGGTGCCCGGCTTCGCGGGCGAGCGACACGATCTCGACCAGACCGGAGGCCAGCTCGGGGACCTCGAGTTCGAAGAGCTTGCGGACGAGTCCGGGGTGGGTGCGCGACACGACGACCTGGGTGCCCTTGAGCCCCTTGGAGACGCTCGTGACGTAGACGCGGATGCGGGCGCCGTGCGGGTACTCCTCGCCGGGAGCCTGCTCCTCGGGAGGCAGGATCGCCTCGACGTCGCCGAGCGACACGTGGATCATGCGCGGGTTCGGGCCCTGCTGCACGACACCGGAGACGATCTGCCCCTCCTTCTCCTTGAAGGCGAGGAGCACCGCGTCGTCCGAGAGATCGCGGAGGCGCTGGCCGATGACCTGCTTGGCCGCGCTCGCGGCGATGCGGCCGAACTCGTCGGTCGTGACGTAGGCCTCGCCGATGACCTGGCCGTCCTCGTCGAGCTCGGGCACGAGCACGGAGATGTCGCCGGTCTTGCGATCGAGGGTCGCGCGCACATCCTCCGCCCGGGGCACGGTGATGTTCTGATTCTCGGCGTGGCGCAGATAGGCGGACTGCACCGCCTGCTCGATGATCTCCACCAGCTCGTCGAACGGGATCTCCCGCTCACGCTCGATCTGTCGAAGCGTGACAAGTGGAATCTGCACGGTGGCCTCCTTATTCAGCTGTAGGACCCGCGCTCGCGGATCAAACGCCTAGGATACCGCATCCGTCCGAAACGCCGCAGGCGGCGGCCCCGAGGGGTCGCCGCCTGCGGCGGAGCACGAGCGGCTCAGGCGCCGAAGAGCGCGGGCACGTCGGCCAGCGCGACCTTCTCCTTGGTGCCGGCGGCGCGGTCCCAGACCTCGGCGAAGCCCTCGGTCGCGTCGCGGCCGACCACGACCACGCGCGGTACGCCGATGAGCTCCGCGTCGCCGAACTTCACGCCGGGCGACACCTTGGGACGGTCGTCGAACAGCACCTCGACGCCCGCCGAGTCGAGGTCGGCGGCGAGCTTCTCGGCGAGGGCGAACACCTCGGGATCCTTGCCCGTCGCGACGAGATGCACGTCGAAGGGCGCGATGGCGCGGGGCCAGATCAGGCCGCGGTCGTCGTGGTGCAGCTCGGCGAGGATCGCCATGATGCGGGTCACGCCGATGCCGTAGGAGCCCATCGTGACGGTGACGAGCTTGCCGTTCTCGTCGAGCACCTTGAGGCCGAGCGCCTCGGCGTACTTGCGTCCGAGCTGGAACACGTGGCCGATCTCCATGCCGCGCGCGGTCGAGATGGGGCCCGATCCGTCGGGCGCGGGATCCCCGTCGCGCACGGCGGCGACCTCGGCGGTGCCGTCGGCGACGAAGTCGCGGCCGGCGACCAGGTAGGCGACGTGCTTCTCATCGGCGTTGGCGCCCGTGATCCACGAGGTGCCGGGCACGACGCGGGGATCGAGCAGGTAGCGGATCCCGGTCGCGGACTCCTCGCCGAGCACGGGCGCGTCGACGGTGCCGGGGCCGATGTAGCCCTTGACGAGGCCCGGATGCTTCGCGAAGTCGGCCGCGGTGGCGGGCTCGACCTCGAAGCCGCCGAAGGCGACCTCGGCGCGCTTCAGGTCGGCCTCGCGGTCGCCCGGGATACCGACGATCACCAGCGACCGTTCGCCCTCGGGCGAGGTCACCGCGAGCACCACGTTCTTGAGCGTGTCGGCCGCGGTCCACGCGCGTCCGTCCTCCCGCGGAAGCGCCGCGTTCGCGTGCGCCACGAGGGTGTCGATGGTCGGGGTGTCCGGCGAGTCGAAGACCTGCGCCGCGGGCTGCCCGTCGAAGGGGATCGCCTCGGGCACGGGCGTGACGTACGCCTCGACGTTCGCGGCGTAGCCGCCGGCCGAACGCACGAAGGTGTCCTCGCCGATCCCGATCGGCAGCAGGAACTCCTCGCTGCGCGAGCCGCCCATGGCGCCGGCGTCGGCCGAGACGATGACGTATTCGAGGCCGAGCCGCTGAAAGATGCGCTCGTAAGCGTCGCGCTGCTTCTGGTAGCTGGCGTCGAGGCCCGCATCGCTCACGTCGAAGGAGTAGGCGTCCTTCATGGTGAACTCGCGGCCACGGAGGAGGCCCGCGCGGGGGCGCGCCTCGTCGCGGTACTTGTCCTGGATCTGGAACAGCATGAGCGGCAGATCCTTGTAGGAGGCGACGATGTCCTTCACCATCACGGTGAAGGCCTCCTCGTGCGTCGGAGCGAGCAGGTGGTCGGCGCCGTGGCGATCCTGCAGGCGGAACATGTTGTCGCCGTATTCTTCCCAGCGGCCCGTCGACTCGTACGCCTCGCGCGGCAGCATGGCCGGGAAGTGCACCTCGTGGGCGCCCGCGGCGATCATCTCCTCGCGCACGATCTGCTCGATGCGGCCCTTGACCCGCAGGCCGAGCGGCAGCCAGGCGAACACGCCCGGCGACTGACGCCGGATGTAGCCGGCGCGCACCAGCAGCTTGTGGCTCGCGACCTCGGCATCGGCCGGGTCCTCGCGGAGCGTCTTCAGGAAGTAATTGGACAGACGAGTCAGCACGCCCCCAATGCTACCCGCGAGGGATCCCCCGGCGCGCACCGTAGGGTGGAACCATGTCGAGCACCGAGCGGCTTCTCCTCCGGATGCGCCGCCTGGCGCCGGTGCTCGTGCTGCTGCTCGCGGCGGCACTGCGCCTCTGGATGCTCGCACGCCCCGGCAGCCTCGTCTTCGACGAGCTCTACTACGTGCGCGACGCGATCAGCCAGCTCACGCACGGCTATCCGACGACCTGGCCGAACGACGACCCCGCGCTCACCTCGGCGAACGCGCGTGCGTTCACCGATGCCGCGTCGAACGCGGTGCACCCGCCGCTCGGCAAGTGGCTGATCGGCCTGGGCGTGCTGCTGTTCGGCCCCGACAACGGCTGGGGCTGGCGCGTCTCGGCCGCGATCGCGGGCGTGGCGACGGTCGGGGTGACGATGAGGCTGGCCTGGCGCATGAGTCGCAGCATCGCGATCGCCTGCATCGCCGGCCTGCTGCTCGCGCTCGACGGCGTGCACGTGGTGCTCAGTCGGGTCAGCCTGCTCGACGGCTTCCTGGCGCTCGCGATCGTGCTCGGTGCGCTGTTCATGTGGCGCGACCACGAGCAGACGGGGCGCGTGCTGCGCGAGTCGGCGCTGAGCGGGGCCCGCTTCGCACCCCTGGTGTGGCGACGTCCGTGGCTGCTGGCGGCGGGTCTCACGTTCGGCGCCGCCGCGGGGATCAAGTGGTCCGGGCTCTACCCGCTCGCGGCGTTCCTCGTGCTGGTCGTCGTGCAGGATCTACTGCGCCGCCTCCGGCTGGGAGCGAAGACGCCTCTGCTCGACGCGCTCGCGCAGGCCTTCATCACGGGGCTCATCGCGCTGCCCGCCGCCGCCATCGCGTACCTCGCGACCTGGATCGGCTGGATCGTCACGCCGGGCGGCTGGGACCGTACCCCGAAGGGATCCTGGTGGGCGGACCTGCTGCGCTACCACTCCGACATGCTCGCCTGGCACGGGTCGCTCTCGGCTCCGCACCCGTACGCCTCGCACCCCATCACCTGGCCGCTCGACCTCCGGCCGACGGCGATGTACCTGCAGCAGATCCCGCAGGGAGCGTCCTGCCCCTGGGCCGGAGGATGCGTCTCGGTGGTGTCGCCGCTGCCCAACATCGTCGTCACCTGGGGTGGGGTCCTCGCGCTGCTCGTGCTGATCTGGCTCGTGCTGCGCACCGCGATCGGCGTCGGCAGCCCGCTCCGAGCCGCGGGGCGGCTCGCCGCCCGAGCGGCCCGCGCCAGGCCCGCGGCGGAGCCCGCGTTCGCACCGCCGGCCCCGCGCCATCGTGTTTCCCGATCGCTCGTCGCGAGCCCGCTGATGCCCGCGGCCGCGTTCGTGCTCGTCGGCTACGCCTCGGGTTGGCTGCCCTGGCTGCTCACGGTGAAGCGCAGCGCCGTGTTCGAGTTCTACGCCGTCGTGCTGACCCCGTTCTCGGCGATCGGGCTCGCCCTGGTCCTCGGCATGCTGTGGGCCATTCCGATCCGTTCGGAGCGCGCCTCCGCCCGCGGCATGCGGCTCGACGGGAGCCGGGAGTCGCTGCTCGGGCGGCGGCTGACCGTCGCGCTCGTGCTCGGCTTCGCGGTCGCCCTCGCCGCCTTCTTCTTCCCGGTCTGGTCGGGGATCCCCATGGCCGAGTGGTTCTGGCAGGCGCACCGCTGGCTGCCCGGCTGGGACTGACGGGGGGTCAGAGCAGTCGGCGGCTGAGCGCCCAGGCGGTGAGCTCGTGCCGGTTCGAGAGCTGCAGCTTGCGCAGCACGTTCGACACGTGCGTCTCGACCGTCTTGACCGAGAGGAACAGCTCCGCCGCGACCTCCTTGTAGGCGTAGCCCCGCGCGATCATCCGCATGACCTCCTGCTCGCGGGCCGACAGTCGGTCGAGCTCGTCGTCGGCCAGCGCCGTCTCGCCCGTGCCGGCACCGAAGGCGTCGAGCACGAAGCCCGCGAGCCGCGGCGAGAACACCGCGTCACCGCCCCGCACCCGAACGACCGCGGCGGTCACCTCCGCGCCCGAGGCCGTCTTCGTGAGGTAGCCGCGCGCACCGGCGCGGATCACGCTGACGACGTCGTCGGCCGCGTCCGAAACGCTGAGCGCCAGGCAGCGCACGCCCGGGATCGCCGCAGTGCGCCGCAGTACCTCGGCTCCGCCGCCGCCGGCCCCGCCCGGCAGATGGACGTCGAGCAGCACCACCTCGGGACGCTCCCGCTCGATGATCCCGACAGCCGCATCGACATCGGCGGCCTCCCCGATCACCTCGAGCTCCGGACCGAGCTCGGCGCGGAGCCCCGTCCGGAAGATCTGGTGGTCGTCGACGATCACCACCCGGATCGCCTGCTCCTGCGTGTCCATCAGCGTTCCACCCTCTCGTTCGTGTCCTCGTGCGCCGCGGCCATCGGCATCGCGAGCCGCACGGCAGTGCCGGCGCCTCCCGGCCCGGGCACGATCCGGGCGGTGCCGCCCGCCCGCTCCATGCGGCCCAGGATCGATTCCCGCACGCCCATGCGCCCCTCGGGCAGCTCGGCAGGGTCGAGGCCGGGGCCGCGATCGGTCACGTCGACCGAGACCCGGTCCTGTCCCGTCTCGATGTAGACCGTGGCCTCGCCGCCGGCGTGCCTGGCCGCGTTGAGCATCGCTTCCTTCGCCGCCGCCACGATCGGATCCGGGGCGGCGCCGCCGGAGCCGACGACGACGAGTTCGAATCGCACGGGGTGATCCGCTTCGAGCACCGCCGCGTGCGCCCGCAGCGAGGCGGCGATCTCGGTGCGCTCCTCGGGGCCGCCGCCGTCGGCCGAGCGGAACAGCCACTCCCGCAGCTCGCGCTCCTGCCCGCGGGCGATGCGGGCGACCTCGCTGCCCGGCTCGGATCGCTGCTGGATCAGGGCCAGCGTCTGCAGCACGGAGTCGTGCAGGTGGGCAGCGATCTCGGCGCGCTCGGCCTCGCGGGCACGGCCGGATCGCTCGGCGATCAGCTCGCGGTTGACCCGGAGCACCCACGGCGCGATGGCGAGCGCGACGCCGACGAGCACCGCGACCGCCGCCGCGATCACGGTCCAGGCGCTGGGCTGCTTGGCCGTCACGAAGAACATGAGTACGCCGACGGCGACCAGGGCGAGCGCGCCGAGCACCCGCGGCACCTGATTGCGCTCGGGTCGATCACGGTCGGCGATCTGCCACCAGGCGAGACCGACGCCCACGAGCACCGCGAGGCCCGGCAGGATCACCTCGAGCCGCAGGTCGACGCCCAGCTGGTTCAGGACGAGCGCGAGGCCTGCGACCAGCAGGCTCGCGCCGAGCACGATCTCGGCGATGGGACGCCGCGCGCCCGGCTCGCGCACCGGTGCCGGCGGCTCACGGTCCGCGGCAGGTTCCGAGGCCGCCGCCCGGGCGGTCGGCCGGGCCGGCGGTCGGTCGGTCGGTGGGGCCGCGGCGGCCTTCGCCGCCGGACGCGTCAGCACGCGCCGCATCGGAAGGATCCCCTCGTCGGAGCCGACCCGGGGCACGGTCGCCCAGAACCACAGGTAGAGGATTCCGCCCGCACCGCTCGCGAGCAGCAGGGCCGCGAACACGATCCGCACGCCCGCGACCGGGATGCCGAGGTGCGCCGCGAGCCCGGCGCAGACGCCCGCGAGCAGGCGGCCGTCGTCGGGTCTCGTGAGAGCGGGGCGATCCATGTCTCCATCCAAGCACCCGGAGCCGGAAACCGGGGGGCTCGGGGTGCGGAATGGGGGTCGGCTCAGGGTGATCCCCCATAGCCGAGCCGCCCGGGCCGGAACCAGACTCGAAGCATGAACGAAACGACTCCCCCTCCCGGCGCCCCCGGCGGCTCCGGTCCCGCGAATCCCGGCCCCGCAGGCGCTCCGGGCGGGCGCCCCTTCGGCGCGGGCTTCTTCGAATGGATCCGCGGCCTCCGGGTCCAGCGCAGCGACGACCGCTGGTTCGCCGGCGTCGCCTCGGGCCTCGCGGCACGCTTCGGCATCGACCCGCTGATCGTGCGCGGCATCTTCGTGGTGCTCGCGCTGCTCGGCGGGCCGGGCGTCCTGCTCTACCTCGCTGGCTGGCTCCTGCTGCCCAACTCCCTCGGCCACATCCACCTGGAGGAGGTCTTCCGGGGGCGAGCCTCGGCCGGGATGCTGACCGTCACGATCATCCTCGCGACGCTCGTCTTCATCCCGGTCGTCATCGGGCTCCTCGTCCCCTCCGTCGCCGGCGTGCCGAACTTCGGCATCTGGCACTGGGATCTCTGGGGCGCCATCGGGATCCCGGGTTGGCTCTCGGGCACGATCGCCTGGCTCTGCTGGGCCGCGATCATCGTGCTCGGCATCGTATGGCTGAGTCGCGCCTTCGGCGGCGGGCGGCAAGCCCCGGGCACGCCCGGCGCTGCGCCCGGGCAGCCGTCGCAGCCCGGTGACCCCGCACAGCCCGGCACCGCCGGAACCCCGCAGGATCCGGCGGCATCATTCGGCCAGCAGACCCGGGACTTCGCCGACCGTGCCGAAGCCTGGGGCCAGCGCACCGGTGAACGTGCCGAGGCCTGGGGCCAGCAGTTCAGCGAACGGGCGAACGCCTGGGGCGAGCGGGCGGGCAAGCGCGCCGACGAGTGGACCGCAGACGTCAACGCGCGGTCCGCAGCCTGGACCGCGCAGCATCGCGCCGAGCAGCGCGCCACGCGCCTCGGCCCCGTGCACACCGTGCTCACCCTCGCGCTCGCCCTGCTCGCCGCCGGCGCCACGGCGCTGTGGGCGCAGCAGTCGCAGGCGCTCGGCGCCTCGCACATCCCGGGCGACACCGCGGGTGCGCTGCTCGCCTCGATGATCGCGGCGCTCGTCGTCCTCGCGCTCTCGCTCGTCGTCGCCGGGATCCGCGGCCGCCGCACCGGCTGGATCGGATTCCTCTCCGCCTGCGGCGTCGTCGCGGTCCTGTTCGCCGCGGTGCTGCCCTGGGGCAGCCGGTTCCAGCCCTTCGGGCACCTCGACGCCGGTGCGGAGGCACCCGCGACGGTCATGCTCGCGGGAACCACCGTGCTCGACCTCGGCGCGCTCGATTCGCAGCAGGCCGGCGAGGACTACGAGGTCTGGGTGCTCGCCGGCAACGCCAAGGTGCAGGCGCCCTCGGACCGACCCGCGCGAGTACGCGTCGAGGTCGGAGCTGGCAACATCACCGAACAGCGGGACGGCATCGACTTCAAGCAGTCCGGCCCGCTGGTGGCCCGCACCATCGAGACGGGTGCCGGCGAGCCCGGCCCCACCACCCGCGTGACCGTCCGAGTGCTCGGCGGGAACGTCACCGTCGTCGACTCGTCGGCGTCGAACCAGAGAGGCACCCGATGAACGCTCAGGATCCGACCGCGCCGCTCGAGCCCGTCCCCGCGGAGGTTCCCTCGGAAGATCCCGCGGCGGATCTCGCGGCGGAGCCGGCGGAGCCGGCCGCCCCGCAGGCAGAGCAGGCCGAACAGGCCCCGCAGGCCGAACAGGCCCCGCAGGCGGAGCAGACTCACGGGCCGCAGCCGTTCCCGCAGGCGCAATCGGCCGAACCGCGCCGCCGGGTGCGCACCGGGCCCATCGTCTGGGGATCGCTGATCCTGGCGTTCTGCGCCTTCGTGGTCCAGGTGTCCCTCGCTCCGGGCACCGTCGATCCGGCCGTGTGGATCTCGGGCACCGTGCTCGGCCTCGGGGTCCTGCTGCTCGGCGTCAGCGCGGGGATTCTCGTCCGGAACGCCCGCGCCCGCCGCCGGAGCTGAGTCCCCGAGACGGAGATGCCCCGTGCCGCGGTCTGCGACCGCAGCACGGGGCATCTCGACGTGCGGCGCCTACGCCGTGGTGCTGATCCGCGGGATCTCGCGGGTGTCGGTGCGGATCCAGTGCAGCGGCACCTCGATCGCGACCCGGGTACCGCCCCGGGCGTCGGAACCCCACGAGATCGATCCGCCGAGCTCGCCCTCGATGAGGGTGCGCACGATCTGCGTACCGAGACCGTCGCCGACGCGACCGTCGGGCAGGCCGGATCCGGTGTCGATGACCTCGACCGCGAGCCGGTCGTCGGTACGGTCGGCCCGGATGATGACCTCGCCCTCGCGCCCCGCGAGCCCGTGCTCGACCGCGTTGGTGACGACCTCGGTGAGAGCCAGCGCGAGCGGCGTCGCGTACTCCGAGGGCAGCTCACCGAACTTGCCCTCCTTGCTCGGGTGCACCGTGGTGCCGTGCAGGCTCGCGACCTCGGCCGCCAGCCCGAGCACCCGGTCGAAGACCACGTCGAAGTCGACGATCTGCGAGAGCCCCGTCGACAGGGTGTCGTGCACGACCGCGATGGCCGCGACACGGCGCATGGCCTGGCCGAGCACCTCTTTGGCCTCCTCGCTGCGCGCCCGGCGGGCCTGCACCCGCAGCAGCGAGGCGACCGTCTGCAGGTTGTTCTTGACCCGGTGATGGATCTCGCGGATCGTCGCGTCCTTGGTGATGAGCTCCTGCTCCTGCTGACGCAGATCGGTCACGTCGCGGGTCAGGATGATGCCGCCCGCCCGCTCGCCGTCGCGGATCACGGGGATCGACCGGAGGGTCACCACGCGTCCCCTCGCCTCGATGTCGGCGCGCTTCGCGATCTTGCCCTGCGTGATGAGCGGCAGCGACTCGTTGGTGTCGAACTGGCCCATCAGCAGCTCGGCGAGCACCTCGCTCAGCTTCTCGCCCTCGAGCTCGTCGCGGTATCCGAGCAGCGTGAAGGTCGTCTGCGTGTTGGGGCTCGCGAAGGTGACCTCGCCGTCGGGGGCGACTCGCACGAGCCCGTCCGCGGCGCGGGGAGCGCCGCGCTCGCGGCCCTTGGTCGTGCCTGGTGAGGGGAAGAGCCCGTGCTGGATCATGGAGAAGAGGTCGGAGGCGCACTCCCGGAACGCGGCCCCGATGCGCGAAGCGCTCTGCTGGTCGGCGCTGCTCGTGTGCAGCGTGACGACCGCGAACGGCCCCTGCAGACGCCCCTGCTCGTCGCGACGGCTCACCGAGAACGCGGTGAGGTTCATCGGGTTCTCCTCGTACCAGGCCGGCGAGGTGGAGACCACGGGAGCCCGGGTGGTCATCGCCTCGTCGACGAGGTCGCGCCAGTCGGGGCGGAGGAAGTCGCCGATCACGTCCCGGTAGAACAGCGTGACCGAGCCGGCGGGGCGGCTGTGCGCGACCGCGAGGTACTCGCCCGCGTCGGTCGGAGCCCAGAGCACGACGTCGCCGAGCGCGAGGTCGGCGAGCAGCGGCCAGTCGAGCACGAGCAGATCGAGCCACTCGATCTCCTCCTGGCTGAGGTTCGAGTACTTCTCGGCGAGATTCTGCAGCGTCGACACGGGATCAGCCTAACGTTTCGCGCAGCGGCCCCGGAACGCGGACCGACGCCGACAGGCGGCACTGAAGACCGGGCGCAGACGCCGGATGCCTCGGATCCCACGGCCAGGACGCGCTTGACCGTCGATTGATCCGGTTTTCTAGGGTGGAAGTCATCCGATCGCACGCCGCCCGGCGATGCGGATCGGGTCCGGGGTCTGTGGGGGACGTCCGTCCAGCTTCGAGAGGATCCCGTGCCCGACACCCGCATGCGCTCGCGCGCCCATCAGCACTCGCCGCCCCCGCACCGTCATCGGAGACCGCAGAGCTCGGAGCACCACCTGCAGTGGCCGAAGCCGCAGGATCCGGTGCCCGACGACATCCCGGAACCGCCGCCCCGCCTGGTGCGGAACCTGGCGGTCCGCGCGTTCGAGATCATCGACGGCACCCGAACCGCCGCGCAGCTGGGCCCGTGGATCACTCCGCTCGTGGCCCGACGGCTCGAACGGCTCCGCGCGATGCACGAGGAGCGTCGCCGCGTGCTCGGCGACCAGCGTCGCTCGGTGCCGGAGGCCGGCCCCGCGCACATCACGAGGCCGCGCCCGAACGTGGCGGAGGCGTCCGTCACCCTGCACACGGCGGTGCGCGCCTATGCGGTACCGATGCGCCTCGAGTACCTGCGCAGGCGCTGGATCGCGACCTCGCTGACGGTGCTGTGAACCGCCGACGCCTACTCGGAGACGGCCGCGCGCTCGGCGCGGAGCTTCGACACCTCGTAGAGGGTGACGCTCGCCGCGATGCCCGCGTTGAGCGACTCCGTCGCGGCCGAGATCGGCACCGAGACGATCACGTCGCAGGTCTCGGTGACGAGGCGCGACAGCCCTTCGCCCTCGCTGCCCACCACGAGCACCACGGGGCGATCCGCGAGCTCGAGGCCGGGCAGCTCGACATCGCCGCCCCCGTCGAGGCCGATCACGAAGACGCCGCGCTTCTTCAGGTCCTTGAGGGTCCGGGTGAGGTTCGTGGCCATCGCCACGGGCACCCGCGCCGCGGCACCCGCGGAGGTCTTCCACGCTGCGGCGTTCAGGCCGACCGAGCGGCGCTGCGGCACGATGACGCCCTGGCCGCCGAACGCGGCGACCGAGCGGATGATCGCGCCCAGGTTGCGCGGATCCGTGACCCCGTCGAGCGCGACGAGCAGCGGGTTCTCGCCGCGCTCCTCGACCTGATCGAGCACCTCGAGCGGGTGCGCGTACTCGTAGGGCGGCACCTTGAGCAGCACGCCCTGGTGCACCGTATCGCGCATGGTCATGCGGTCGAGCTCGGCGCGCATCACCTCGAGCACGGGGACCCCGCGCCCGACCGCCAGGCCGAGGATCTCGCGCATGCGATCGTCCATCTCGACCTTGGCCGCGACGTAGAGCGCGGTCGCCGGGGTCTTGGTGCGCAGCGCCTCGAGCACCGCGTTGCGGCCCGTGACGAGCTCGGTGTCGACCGGCTTGCGGGTGGAGCGCTGCACGCGTTCGCCCGAGCTACCGCCGCGGCTGCCGTGGCGGTCGCGCGCCGCGTTCAGACGCTCGCGCGCGGCCTTGGCCTTACCCGCCGGGTGGTACGGGCGATCCTCCGCCTTGGGGGTCGGCTTGCGGCCCTCCAACGCCTGGCGGCCCTGACCGCCCGACCCGACCGCCTTGCCGCGGCTCTTCTTGCGTACGGCGCCTGCGCGCCCACTCTTGTTGCTCATGCGAGGCTCCAGCCCGTTCCGTTCTGACGATCTTCGAGTGCGATGCCCGCGGCCTGCAGCCGGTCGCGGATCGCGTCGCTCGTAGCGAAGTCCTTGTTGGCGCGCGCCTCCGCGCGCTGCGCGATCAGTGCGCCGACGAGCGCGTCGAGCGCACCCTCGGCGGCCGCGCCCGCGCCCGCCGCGGCGCTCGCGCGCCAGACCGGGTCGGCGGGGTCGAGCCCGAGCACGCGCAGCATGGCGATGACCTCGCCCGCGCGCACGCGCAGCCCCTCAGCGTCATCGGCGTCGATCGCGGTGTTGCCCGCGCGCACGGCCTCGTGCAGCGCAGCGAGCGCCTGCGGCACCGCGAAGTCGTCGAGCATCGCGTCGACGAACGCCTGCGGCAGCGCGCCCGGCTCGGGCGCCGCGCCGGAGCGCTCGGTCGCGCGCGCCACGAAGCCCTCGATGCGCTCGAACGCCGCCGAGGCCTCGGTCAGCGAGGTCTCCGAGAACTCGAGCACCGAGCGGTAGTGGGCCGAGCCGAGGAAGTAGCGCAGCACGATCGGCCGCGTCTGGGCCAGCAGATCGTGGGCGAAGAGCGAGTTGCCGAGCGACTTCGACATCTTCTGGCCTCCGGTGTTCACGAGGCCGTTGTGGATCCAGTGCCGGGCGAAGCCGTGCCCCGCCGCCGACGACTGCGCCAGCTCGTTCTCGTGGTGCGGGAAGCGCAGGTCGAGACCGCCGCCGTGGATGTCGAACTCGGTGCCGAGGTAGCGGGTCGCCATGGCCGAGCACTCGATGTGCCAGCCCGGACGCCCGGCGCCCCACGGGGACGGCCACGACGCGGTCGCGGGCTCCGATTCGCGCGACGCCTTCCAGAGGGCGAAGTCGCGGGGATCCCGCTTGCCCACCGGCTCCGAATCGGCGGCGTCCTCCATCTGCTCGCGGCGCTGCCGCGTGAGCGCGCCGTATTCGGGCCAGCTCGCGGTGTCGAAGTAGACGCTCGCCGAGCCGTCGGCCGCGCGGTAGGCGTGGCCCCGCTCGATCAGCAGCTCGATCAGCTCGACCATCTCGCGGATGTTCGCGGTCGCGCGCGGCTCGTAGGTGGGCGGCAGCACACCGATCGCGTCGTACGCGGCGGTGAAGTCGCGCTCGACCCGGTAGGCCAGCGCCCACCATTCCTCGGATCCGCCGGCCTCCCGCGCGATGCGTGCGTTGTCGAGGATCTTGTCGTCGATGTCGGTGACGTTGCGGATCAGCGAGACCTCGAGGCCGCTCGCTTCGAACCAGCGCCGCATCTGGTCGTACACGAGCGCGCTGCGCAGGTGGCCGATGTGCGGCGCGGACTGCACGGTCGGCCCGCAGACGTAGAGTCCGACCCGGCCCGCTTCGCGCGGGACGAAGTCGACGACGTCCTGGGTCCGTGAGTCGTAGATCCGCTGTTGCATCCTTCGAGTCTACGGCCTCACCAGGGGCGATCGCCCCCTGTGACGCCGATCCCGCCTACTCGAGCTCTCCGCGCAGGAAGAAGTTCATCTGCTTCGAGATGTGGACCGCGTGATCGCCGAAGCGCTCGTGGTAGCGGCTCGCGAGGGTGGCGTCGACCACGCCGGTCGGGTCGGCCTGCAGCTTGTCGCTGAGCACCTTCTCGAACACCTTGGCGTGCAGCTCGTCGATGTCGTCGTCCATGTCGCGGATCACGTCGATCGTGGCCGGGTCCTGGTTGCGGAGCAGCTCGACGAGCTTCTCGGCCATGAGCACGTCGAGTTCGCCCATGCGCACGAAGGTCTTCTTCAGGCCCTTGGGGATCGCGCTCTCGGGGTAGCGGTAGCGCGCGAGCTGGGCGATGTGCTGGGCGAGGTCCGCCATGCGCTCGAGCGAGGCGCTCATGCGCAGCGCGCCCACCATGAGGCGGAGGTCGGACGCGACCGGCTGCTGCCGGGCGAGGATGTCGATGGTGAGCTCGTCGAGCGCGCCCGCCTGCTCCTCGACCGCCTCGCTGCTGTCGATGACCTGCTCCGCGAGAGCGACGTCGGAGTTCCCGAAGGCGGTGGTCGCCTGCTGGATCGCGTCCTTCACGAGCTCAGCGATCTCCACGAGGCGGTCCTGCACCTCGCGCAGCTCCTGCTGGAAGACTTCACGCATATCGAACGGTTCCCTTTCCTCCGGCGCGCCGAGAGGGCGCGTCGCACGCAACGTTACGGCATCAGTGTTCCCCACGGCCGTGAACGCCTCCCGGCCCTCAGGTAAACAGGAGTTGAACACGGGGCTCCGGTCGATCGCCGCCGAATACCATGGGTGCCATGACCCCGACTCTGCTCGTGCTCGCCTCCATCGGCCTGGGGATCCTCATCGGAGTCCTGGTCACGGCGACGATCACCGCCGCACGCTCAGCAGGCCGCCGACGAGCCGCCGCGCTGCGCCCCGAGCTCCCCGAGGTCGCGGTCGAGATCCTGAACGAGCATGACAGCTTCGCCGTGATCCTCGATTCCTCCCTCTCCCCCGTGTACGCGAACCCGGCCGCCCGCGACGACGCCCGGATCACAGGCGAGCAGTTGCGCGAGCAGGACTTCCTGGCACAGGCCCGTCGCGTGATGTCGACGGGCATGACCGAGACCCGGCAGCCGTCGGCGGACGACACCGCGGACACCGTGCGCGTGCACCTGTTCCGGATCCAGCGCCGATTCCTCGTGGTGATCGCCGAGGACCTCGGCGAGGAGCAGCGCGTCAACGCGATGCGCCGCGACTTCATCGCGAACGTCAGCCACGAGCTCAAGACGCCCATCGCGGCGATCAGCCTGCTTTCGGAGGCCGTGCACGAAGCCGCCGACGAGCCCGATCGGGTCCGTGGTTTCGCGCAGACCCTGATGAAGGAATCGCAGCGCCTCGGCAACCTCTCGCGCGACATCATCCAGCTCTCCGAGGCCCAGGGCACCGTGCAGCCCGAGGACCGGGAGCCGGTGCCGCTGCGCGGCCTCGTGCGGGCCGAGGTGGACGCCCACCGCACCTACGCCGAGCAGCACGGCGTCGAGCTCGTCGTCACCGAGCCCGCCGCCGAACTCGGCGATCTCGTCACCCTCGGTCGGCAGGCGTCGCTCGGCGTCGCCCTCGCCAATCTGCTGAGCAACGCCATCCGCCACTCCCCCGACGGGGGCCGGGTCGGGATCGGCATGGAGGTCACCGATCGCGCCTGCGTCGTGACCGTCACCGATCAGGGAGACGGCATCCCCGCCGAGCTCCTCCCCCGCATCTTCGAGCGCTTCTACCGGGTGGACGCCTCGCGCAGCCGCGCGGGCGGCGGCACGGGCCTCGGCCTGAGCATCGCCAGGCACACCATGCGCTCGCACGGCGGGGACATCGAGGTCTGGTCGCAGCCGGGCGTCGGGTCCAGCTTCAGCCTGACCTTCCCGCTCGTCGACCTCGGCGAGGACCCGCGATCGAAGAAGGCGAAGAAGGCCCGCGGATCGGCGAAGACCAAGAAGAACCAGAAGCAAGCCTCCGCATCGCGGAAGAAAGAGGTCACGGCGTGAGTCAGCGCATCCTGCTGGTCGAGGACGAGGAATCGATCTCGCAACCGCTCGCGTTCCTGCTCGAACGAGAGGGGTACCGGGTCCGGGTCGTCGCGGACGGCTCGGAGGCGATCCGCGTCTTCCCCGAGGAGCAGTTCGAGCTGGTGCTGCTCGACCTCATGCTGCCGGGCCTGCCCGGGACCGAGGTCTGCCGGTCGATCCGTGCCCGCTCGCAGGTGCCGATCATCATGCTGACCGCGAAGGACAGCGAGATCGACATCGTGGTGGGACTCGAGCTCGGCGCCGACGACTACATCACGAAGCCCTACTCGACCCGCGAGCTGCTGGCCCGCGTCCGCGCCGCCCTGCGCCGCGGCCACGCCGGTGAGCCGGAAGAGGAAGAGGCCGAGGAGGGCGTGCTGGAGGAGCTCGGGGTGCGCCTCGACACCGAGCGCCACACCGTCTCGGTGCGGGGTGAGGAGATCTCGATGCCCCTGCGCGAGTTCGAGCTGCTCGAGCTGCTCATGCGGCACTCCGGCAGGGTGCTCACCCGCGGCCAGCTCATCGACCGCGTGTGGGGCAGCAACTACTACGGCGACACCAAGACCCTCGACGTGCACATCAAGCGGATCCGATCCCGGATCGAGCCGGTGCCGTCCGACCCCACGATCGTCACGACGGTCCGCGGCGTCGGCTACCGCTTCGCCTGAGCGCGCCGACCCCGGGCAGGAAACGACGGAGGGCCCGCAGGCGATGCCTGCGGGCCCTCCGTCGTTCGCGCGGGGCGTCAGTTGGCGGGAGTCGACTCCGCGCCGGCCTTCGCGTCGGCGGCCTTCTCGGCGGGACCCGAGAACTTCGCGACCTGCTCCGCCGTCAGCACGTAGGGGCGGTACTCCTTGAGGGAGCCGTCGAGCACGGGGATCCGGTGCTGCACCTCGGCCGAACCCGGGGTCGACAGGTAGGCGTCGACGAGCGTGCCGGCCTTCGCCTCGGGGATCTGCACGAGCACCGGGGTCTGCTCGCCTTCGGGATCGCCGAACTTGGTGGTGCCCGCGGGCACCTCGAACTCGGAGGTGGCGACCTGCTGGCCGTCGGCCATGAACGAGATGGTCAGCTGCTGCGCCTTCTCGCCGGCGTTGATGCCGGTGAAGACGACGTTCTGCTGCTCGCCGCTCTCGTCGGCGACCAGCATGAGGTTGCGCACCTCGACGCCGTTGACGTTGGCGTCGACCCCGTCGCTCGGCGCGTACTGGATCAGCGTGTCCTGCGCCGCGATCAGGCTGCAGCCGGTCGCGCCGAGGGTGAGCGCCGCCGCGAGGGCGATGGATGAGGCGATCCGAATCTTCAAGGAGATCCTCCGAAGCGATGGTGGTCGAGTCCCTGCCCGCTCCGCGAGCAGTTTGGAATCATCCTACCGGCAGCGCGCAACTCGGTGCAGCTTAGGCTGCCCTTACTAGCGGTATGTCGGTGTGGTATTCTAGAGGTTGGAACACGAAGGAGCCACTCCATGCAATTTGAGGTCGGAGAGACTGTCGTCTATCCCCATCACGGCGCGGCCAAGATCATCGAGGTCAAGACGCGCAAACTGGGCGGCGAAGAGAAGCTCTTCCTCAAGCTCCAGGTGAACCAGGGCGACCTGACCATCGAGGTGCCGGCAGAGAACTGCGATCTGGTCGGCGTCCGCGACGTCATCGACCAGGAGGGCCTCGAGCAGGTCTTCGAGGTCCTGCGCGCCCCGTTCACCGAGGAGCCCACCAACTGGTCCCGCCGCTACAAGGCGAACCTCGAGAAGCTCGCCTCGGGCGACGTCATCAAGGTGTCCGAGGTCGTGCGCGACCTGTGGCGCCGCGACCAGGAGGTCCGCTCGCTGTCCGCCGGCGAGAAGCGCATGCTGGCCAAGGCCCGGCAGATCCTCGTCTCCGAGCTCGCGCTCGCCGAGAAGACCGACGAAGACAAGGCATCCGAGATGCTCGACGAGGTGCTGGCCTCCTAGGCCCGCCCCGTCGCACGCAGAACGCCCCGCCCCGAGCGGGGCGTTCTGCGTTTCCGGGGGTGGACCCGGGCCCGGCGGGTCCCCGCGCGGTACTCTGACCCTATGGAACGCTCACCGCTCGCGAACGAGCACCCCGGGACCGGCAGCACCCCGCACCCCATCGGCAGTCTCGGCGTGGTGCTCGTCGGCGCCGGTAGCGGTACCCGGCTCGGCGCGGGTGTCCCCAAGGCCTTCGTCGAGATCGGCGGACGCACCCTGCTCGAGCACGCGCTCCGCGCGGTGACCGCGCTCCCCCACGCCGGGCATATCGCGGTGGTCGTGCCGGCTGAGCGCGCCGCCGAGGCGCTCGAACTGCTCGATGCCGCGCTCCCCGACGGCTGCGCCTGGTCGACCGCGGTGGTCCCCGGCGGACGGGAGCGCCACGAATCGGTCCGGTTCGGGATCGATGCGCTGCCCGACTCGGTGACGACGGTGCTCGTGCACGATGCGGCCCGGCCGTTCGCGAGCCCGGAGCTGTTCGATCGCGTCGCCGCCGAGGTGCTGCGCACCGGGACCGCGGTGGTGCCCGCGCTGCCCGTCGCCGACACCCTGAAGCGGGTGGGCGGCGACGGCGTCGTGCGCGAGACCGTCGACCGTTCGGCCCTCGTCGCGGTGCAGACGCCGCAGGGCTTCCCGCGCGAACTGCTCGCCGCCGCGCACGCGACCGCGCAGCTGCAGGACGGCGATCCGGCGCGGCATGAGGCGCCGCCGACGGACGACGCCGAGGTCGTGCAGCGCGCCGGCGGGACCGTGCGCACGGTCGCCGGCGAGCAGCGGGCGCACAAACTCACGACCCCCGAGGACCGGGCGATCCTCGAAGCGCTCTTCGAGCGGTTCGGCGGCGGCTCCGCGGACGCGCGATGATCCGCGTCGGCACGGGCGTCGACGTGCACGCGTACGATCCGGAGGCGGCCTTGCGCCTCGCGGGACTCGACTGGCCGGGCGAGGCGGGGCTGTCGGGGCACAGCGACGGCGACGTCGTGTGCCACGCCATCGTCGACGCGCTGCTCTCGGCCGCCGGCCTCGGTGACATCGGCGGCCTCGTCGGCGTGGATCTGCCCGGCACCGAGAACGCCGACAGCACCGGCTTCGTGCGCCTCGCGCTCGACCGCCTGGGCGCCGCGGGCTGGCGCCCCGTCAACGTCTCCGTGCAGATCGTCGGCAACCGGCCCAAGTTCGCGCCGCGGCGGGCCGAGGCCGAGGCGCGCATGAGCGCACTCGTCGGCGCCCCCGTGAGCCTCGGCGCCACGACGAGCGACGGCCTCGGATTCACCGGTCGCGGCGAGGGGATCGCGGCGATCGCAACCGCCCTCATCGAGCGCGACTGACGCGGGCGAACCGGCCCGGAACGCAGCAGACCGGGCCGGGGTCGCGCCTCCTCATCCGGAGGGCGCGACCACGACCCGGTCGATGTGCGCGGTCAGCGGCCCTGGCTGGCGACCGCGGCGGCGCCGGCGGCGGCGGCCTCGGGGTCGAGGTAGCGGCCGGGGCCGGTCGGGCGGCCCGCGTCGTCGATCTCGTAGACGAGCGGCATGCCCGTCGGGATGTTGAGACCCGCGATGTCGTCGTCGGAGATGCCCTCGAGGTGCTTGACGAGCGCGCGCAGCGAGTTGCCGTGCGCCGTGACGAGCACCGTGTTGCCCGCGTTCAGGTCGGGCACGATCGCGTTCTCCCAGTACGGGACCATCCGCTCGATGACGTCCTTCAGGCACTCGGTGCGCGGCTTCTCTCCGTCGATGCCGTCGTAGCGGGGATCGTTCGCCTGCGACCACTCGCTCGCGTCGTCGAGCACGGGCGGCGGGGTATCGAAGGAACGACGCCACTCCATGAACTGCTCCTCGCCGTACTTCTGCAGCGTCTCGGCCTTGTCGAGGCCCTGCAGCGCGCCGTAATGGCGCTCGTTGAGGCGCCAGGATCGACGGACCGGGATCCACATGCGGTCGGCGCTCTCGAGCGCGAGGTTCGCGGTCTGGATCGCGCGGCTGAGCACGGAGGTGTGCAGCACGTCGGGCAGCAGCCCCGCCTCGGCGAGCAGTTCACCGGCGCGCGCGGCCTCGCCGCGGCCCTGATCGGTGAGTCGCACATCGACCCAGCCGGTGAACAGGTTCTTCTGGTTCCATTCGCTCTGGCCGTGGCGAAGCAGGATCAGCGTGTTCGTCATGCCCCAAGTCTAGGCGAGCGCGCGACCGGATTCAGATGCGCGGCAGACGGGGGACGCCGCGCGTCGCACCGGCGTCCGCGGGCACGATCGTCTCCTGCGCGGCCGCGACCGAATCCGGCCCCTCGCCGATCCGGACCTCGAGCGCCGCGTCCTCGGGCACCGAACGCTTGAGCAGCGCGAGCGCGATCCCGCCCCACTCGTGGTGCAGGCCGGCCCGGGTCACCCGGCCGACCGGTCGCGCCTCGGCCCCGGCGGCTTCGCCCGCGCGGAAGACGAGCGCGCCGCCCTCGGGCAGCTCGCCTGAGGAACCGTCGAGGTGCAGCAGCACGAGGCGCCGCGGCGGGTGGCCGAGGTTGTGCACCTTCGCCACCGTCTCCTGCCCGCGGTAGCAGCCCTTGTTCAGGTGCACGGCGGATCGCAGCCAGTCGAACTCGTGCGGGATCGCCCGCTCGTCGAGCTCAGCCGCGGACGGGCGCGCCGCTTGGATCTCGAGCGCGTCGAGCGCTGAGAGCCCGGCCGCGCGGATCGCGGTGCCGTCGACGAGCGCGGCGACGCGTTCGAGCTCGGTGCGCGGCACGACGAAGCGGATCGCGTTCCAGCCCTCGCCGGGGTGCCGACCCGCGTACTGGGCACCGCCGTGCGCGAGCTGGCCCCACGGATCGCGCCACACCGCCGCGGCGATGCCGAGCGACTCGACCGCGGACGCCGCGGGTCCGTCGCCCATGACGAGCACGGTCGCGAAGTCGGCGCTGCGATCCTCGATCTCGACGCGCAGCGCGAAGCGCATGCGGAGCAGGAAGGCCAGCAGATCGGCACCGCGACCGGGATCGACGAGCAGCCAGAGACGCTCCCCGTCGTCGACGACGCGGATGGGCTGCTCGATGCGCCCGTTGGGATCGAGCAGCAGGGTCTCGGCGGAGTCACCCGGGCGCAGGCCGATGAGGCTCTGGCTGGTGAACGAGTGCACCCAGCTCAGACGATCGGGGCCCGAGACGGTGAGGACCTCGTGATGGCCGAGATCGACGATCGCGTCACCGGCTTCGAGCGCCCGCTGCTCGATGAGCGGAGCGCCGTAGTGCGCGGCGACGCCGGATTCCGACGCCTCGACGGCGCCGGGAAGTCGCAGGAAGCTGCTGGGCACGCGGCCTAGCGCTGACCCTTGAACAGCTTGTAGACGACGGTGCCGGCCACCCACGCGATGGAGAGCGAAGCCAGGCCGAGCAGTCCGAGGAAGAAGAGTTCGAGAGCGAGCATGGCCCCATGCTACCAGCGCGGAGGCGCCCTTCAGCCGACGAGCAGGCCGATGAGGTCGATCACGGCGATGACCACGACCGAGCCCGCGACGCTGAACGCCGTGCGCGTGATGAACCCCTCGCGCTGGGCCGTGCCGAGCTGCAGGGCGAAGGTGACGAGCGTGCTCGCCCCGATGGCGAGCGCGAGCCAGGCGAAGCGCTGCTCGGCGTCGTGCTCAAGCACGGTCACGAGCACGCCGATCACGGCGGCGACGGCCCAGGCGATGATCAGCCTCGGCAGTTGCCAGGAATGCACTTCGTCGGTGTCGCTCACCCGGCCATTGTGGCACAGCGCTCCGCCTAGGATGGAGGGGTCTCGATCGCCGCGGCAGAGGGGAGCGCACCGATGCAGCTGCTCTGCCTCGCCGACCAGGACCCGGCCGACGCGCTCCCGGGCGTGGAGCTGCTGGCCCACGAGCTGCGCGCAGCACCGCTGTCGATCGAGCCGAGTCCGAGCCTCGCGGCGCGGTCCGACGCCGTGCTCATCGACGGCACCCAGCATCCGCGGCTCGCGCGCAGCGCCGGCCAGGCCCTCGCCTCGAGCACCGCCACCCCGGTGCTGCTCGTCATCGCGGAGTCCACGCTCGCCGCGGTCACGACCGAGTGGGGCGTCGACGACGTGCTGCTGCCGACCGCTTCCCCGGCCGAGATCGACCTGCGCCTGCGCCTCGCCTGCGAGCGGGCGCAGCGGCGGGGGGCGGGAACCGCCGAGACGGGCGCGACCGGTCTCCGCATCGACGAGGAGACGTTCACCGCGCGCCTGCACGACCGGCCGCTCGACCTCACCTACAAGGAGTTCGAGCTGCTGCACTTCCTCGCCGCACACCCCGGGCGCGTGTTCACGCGCGAGCAGCTGCTCAGCGACGTCTGGGGCACCGACTACTTCGGCGGCACGCGCACGGTCGACGTGCACGTGCGCCGACTGCGCGCGAAGCTCGGCGAGCACGACTCGCTCATCGGCACGGTGCGCGGCGTGGGCTACGGCTTCGCGCGCGAATCGCAGGACACGGAGGACGGCGAATGAGCACCGAGATCGATCCCGGATCCGCGGACGGCTGGACCGCGGTACGCGCACTGCTCGACGCGGCCGAGCGCGCCGACGGCGCCGCCCCCGTCTCGGACCAGGCCGTCGCCGGAGCCGCGCAGGGGAACCGGCGCGTGCTCGCGTTCGGCGCGGATCCCGGGGCGTCACCGGACGCGGTCGGCATCGTGGGCGCCGGCGAGCTCGATCTCGTGGTGCGCCCCGACGCGCGCGGGCGCGGCGTCGCGACCGCGGCGCTCGCCGAGCTGCTGGAGCTGCCCGAGGCGAGCGGCGAGCTGCGCGCCTGGGTGCACGGAACGAACCCCGCGGCGGAGGCGCTGCTGGGCGCGGCCGGGTTCGCGCCGGTCCGCTCGCTCCACCTGATGACGCTCGATCCCGAGCGTCTTCCCCAGGGCTCCCCCGACCCCGCCGCACCGATCCTCGCCGCGGGGTTCGCGAGCCCGGCGGCCGACCCCGCCAACGCGACGCAGCTCGCCGAGCGGGTCCGTGTCAACGCCCGCGCCTTCGCCGATCACCCCGAGCAGGGCGCGATGACGGCGGACGACTTCGCGACGCTCGCGCGCGAGCCCTGGTTCGCGGCCGACGACGTGCTGCTCGCCGCCGACGCGTCGCGTCCGGGCGCACCCCTCGCCGGCTTCGCGTGGGTCAAGACCGTGCGCGGCGACGACGAGGTCGAGTGCGAGCTGTACGTGCTCGGCGTCGACCCGGCGTACGGCGGCCGAGGACTCGGCCGCGCGCTGCTCGACGCGACACTCGCGCGCATGTCGGCGCACCGGCCCGGCCGGGTCTCGCTCTACGTCGACGGCACCAACGAGCGCGCGATCCGCCTGTACGAGCGGGCCGGCTTCGCGCTCGAGCGCGAGAGCCGGCAGTGGCTGCGCCGCGCGACGCCGGGCGACACCGCGGAGAACTCCTCGTGAACGGCGGGTGCCGGGCCGACCCCGAGTGACAGAATGGGGATCATGAGCGACGACACCCGCCACCAGACGGACGCGATCCAGCACGCCGAGACCGACGACCTGCCGGCCGACCGGTATCTCGATCGCGAGCTCAGCTGGCTCGCCTTCAACCAGCGCGTGCTCGAACTCGCCGAGGATCCGACCGTGCCGCTGCTCGAGCGGGCGAACTTCCTCGCGATCTTCGCGTCGAACCTCGACGAGTTCTTCATGGTGCGCGTCGCGGGCCTCAAGCGCCGCATCGTCACGGGCCTCGCGGTCCCCACCAACGTCGGCCGCGCACCGACCGAGGTGCTCGCCGAGATCAACCGCGTCGCCTACGAGCTGCAGCTGCGCCACGCGCGCTGCTTCGCCGAGCAGGTGCAGCCCGGGCTCGCGGAGGCCGGGGTCAAGATCGTCGACTGGGACACGCTCGACGACGCCGACCACGCGATCCTGACCGAGTACTACGAGCAGCACATCTACCCCGTCCTCATGCCGCTCGCGGTCGACCCGGCGCACCCGTTCCCCTACATCTCGGGCCGCGCGCTCAACCTGTCGATCCGGGTGCGCAATCCGCGCACCGACAAGGTCGAGTTCGCGCGCCTCAAGGTGCCGCAGATGATCCCCCGGTACGTGCGCGTCGATCGCCGGGAGTCGGCCGAGGACGTGCGCTTCATCTCGCTCGAGGAGCTCATCGCGAACCAGCTCGACGGCCTCTTCCCCGGCATGGAGGTGATCGATCACCACGTGTTCCGCGTGACCCGCAACGAGGACGTGGAGATCGAGGAGGACGAGACCGAGAACCTGATCCAGGCGCTCGAGAAGGAGCTGCTGCGTCGCCGCTTCGGCCCGCCGATCCGCCTCGAGATCTCGGACGACATGGACGAGGCCACGCTCGATCTGCTGGTGCGCGAGTTCGACATCGACGAGGAGCAGGTCTACACGCTGCCCGCGCCGCTCGACCTCGGCGGTCTCTTCGCGGTGACCCGCATCGAGCGCCCCGATCTCAAGTTCACGCCGCACATCCCGGTGACCCACCCGCAGTTCCGTCCGAACACGCCGAGCGAGAAGCCCGACGTGTTCCGCGCGATCGCGCGCCGCGAGGTGCTCGTGCACCACCCCTACGAGTCGTTCTCGACCAGCGTGCAGGCGTTCGTCGAGCAGGCCGCGACCGACCCCGACGTGCTCGCCATCAAGCAGACGCTCTACCGCACCTCGGGCGACAGCCCGATCGTCGCCTCGCTCATCAAGGCGGCCGAGGCCGGCAAGCAGGTGCTCGCGCTCGTCGAGATCAAGGCCCGCTTCGACGAGGAGGCCAACATCACGTGGGCCCGCAAGCTCGAGCAGGCGGGCGTGCACGTGGTCTACGGCCTCGTCGGTCTCAAGACCCACTGCAAGCTCGTGCACGTGATCCGCGAGGAGCAGGGCCGGCTGCGGCACTACTGCCACATCGGCACCGGCAACTACAACCCGAAGACCAGCCGCATCTACGAGGACTTCGGCCTGTTCACGTCCTCCGACGAGGTCGGCCGCGACGTGACCCGCCTCTTCAACGTGCTTTCGGGCTACGCGATCGAGACGCAGTACGACCGGCTGCTGGTGGCGCCCCTGCAGCTCCGGCAGGGCCTGCTCGACCGCATCGAGCGCGAGGCCGAGCACGCGCGCGCCGGGCGCCCGAGCGGGATCAAGCTCAAGGCCAACTCGATGGTCGACGAGGCGATCATCGACGCGCTCTACCGCGCGAGCCGCGCCGGAGTCCCCATCGAGATCTGGGTGCGCGGCATCTGCTCGATCCGGGCCGGCGTGCCCGGCCTGTCGGAGAACATCCGGGTGCGCTCGGTGCTCGGACGCTACCTCGAGCACTCGCGCATCTACGCCTTCGAGAACGCGGGCGACCGCGAGGTCTACATCGGCAGCGCCGACCTCATGCACCGCAACCTCGATCGCCGCATCGAGGTGCTCGTCCGCCTGATCGACCGCGAGCACCTCGCACGCATCGACCGCTTCTTCTCGTTCGCGTTCAGCGACGAGGTCTCGTCGTGGCGCATGCTGCCCGACGGGAGCTGGTCCCGCCGCGTGGTCAGCGAGGAGGGCGAGCCACTGCCCGATCTGCAGGATCTCGTGATGGTGGATCGCGCCGAGGCGCGGAGCCGGGGAGCCCGATGAGCGCTGCGGCGCCGAGCCCGATCCTCGCTGCGGGCACGGTGTGCTGGCGCCGTGTCGTGCGCTCCGACGGCCGCGAGCAGCTCATGGTGCTGCTCATCCACCGCACCAAGCAGCGCGACGTATCGTTCCCCAAGGGCAAGCTGGATCCCGGTGAGAGCATGCCGCAGGCCGCGGTGCGCGAGACGCACGAGGAGACGGGTCTCACCGTACGTCTCGGCGCGAACCTGGGCACGATCCACTACCGGATGCCCGGCAACGGCGAGAAGACCGTGCAGTACTGGGCCGCGGAGGTGACCGAGCAGGCGGTGCAGTCGTCGACCTTCCGTCCCAACAAAGAGGTCGCAGCACTCGAGTGGGTGCCGCTGAGCAAAGCGCGCAAGCGGTTGAGCTACCCCGCCGACCGCGAGATCCTCGACGTGTTCCAGCGCTTCGCGGATCGCGACGCCACCGAGACCTTCTCGGTGATCCTGCTGCGGCACGCGAAAGCCGAGCCCCGGAGCGCGATGTTCCCCGAGGACCGCACCCGGCCGCTCGCCGACGCCGGCGAGGATCAGGCCGAGAACCTGATCGCCATGCTCGACTCGTTCGGCCCCAAGCGGATCCTCTCGTCGAACGCCGAGCGCTGCATGCGCACGGTCGCCCCGCTCGCGCACCATCTTCGCAAGACGGTCCGCGTGCACGAGGGCCTCAGCCAGGAGGCTTGGGACGCCGGCAGCACCGACGAGCTGCGCAGCATCGTCGGCAAGGTCGTGCGCAAGGGCAGGAACACGATCATCTGCACCCACCGGCCCGTGCTGCCCGATGTCGCGCGCGAACTCGCGCTGGCCACCGGCAGCCTGCCCGGCGACTACCTGCAAGAGGCCGCGGCGCTGCCCCCGGGCGGCTTCTCGGTCTTCCACTTCTCGCGCACCCACCCCGGCGCCGGGATCCTCGGCGTCGAGGTGTATCCCGTCAGGCACTGAGCGGCCGCACCACAGGGGTTTCATCGAATATTCTGGGGCGATGAACACCGACGGCCTCGATGACGGCCTCCCCTTCGGGCTCGTCGTGAACCCGTTCTCGGCGTTCGGCCGGGGCAAGCGCGCCGCGGTGCGCACGGCGCGCGCGCTCGCCGAACGAGGCGTGCGGGTCGTGCCGATCTCGGGGCGGGACGCCGCCCACTGCCGGGAGCAGTTGCGCGCCGCGACCGGGACCGGACTGCGCGGCCTCGTGCTCGTCGGCGGCGACGGGATCCTCGGCCTCGTCCTCCAGGTCCCCGAGGCGCGCCGACTACCGCTGGGGATCGTACCTGCAGGCAGCGGCAACGACTTCGCCCGGCAGTTCGGGCTCCCGCACGACCCCGTCGCCGCGGTCGAGCGGATCCTCGCCGCGGAATCGGCGCCGCGATCGGTCGACCTCGGCGTGGTGCACCTGCCCGACCCCGAGCGGCCCGGACAGGAGCGCGAGCACTGGTTCGCCGGAGGCCTGTCCGTCGGGTTCGACGCGGCGGTGAACCGCCGCGCGAACGCGATCAGGCTGCCCCTCGGCCCGTTCCGCTACCACCTCGCGCTCATCGTCGAGGTACTCACCATCGCGCCTCGCGCCTTCGCCGTGCGATGGACCCGAGACACCGACGCAGTCGGCTCCGGTCCGGGCGCCGGCGCAGTCGGCTCCGGCACGGGTTCCGGTGCCGGCACCGGTGCGGATCCGGCGCGCCGACGCGCATTCACGGGACTCCTCGCGACCGTGATGAACATCCGGGCGATCGGCGGAGGGATCCCGCTCACGCCGCAGGCGGAACCCGACGACGGCGCGCTCGACCTCCTCATGGTCGACGCGTGCAGCACGGTCCGGCTCCTGAGCGTGCTCGGGGTGCTGGCCCGCGGACGGCACGCCCGCCTGCCGGAGGTGCGCATGGAGCGGACCGGACGGGTCGGGATCGAGGCCGGATCCGAGGTCGCCTACGCCGACGGGGAACCGGTCGGCGTCGGCCCCTTCGAAATCTCGGTCGCCCCCGGAGCCCTGCGACTGCTCGCTTGACTCCGGGGGCTCGGCGACTCCGTACTCAGCGCCCGGTCACCAGCATGTCGGCGAAACCCGCGACCTTGAGGCGCAGCTCGTCGATGCGCTGCGCGCGCGCCGCTGCGACGTCGTAGCCCTCGTAGGCGGGCGGCGGATCGTTGCGCACGTTGTGCGAGCACTCGAAGTCGCGGCAGATCAGGGTGCCCACCGTCGCGCCGCGACGACCGGCATCGCCGACCCGGCGGGCGCTCCAGAAGACGACGTCGTTCGGCAGGCGCACGTCGCGGCACCAGCTGCACATGGCGCGCGACCGCGGCGCGGCATCGGCCTGGCGCAGCACGACCCCGACCGGGTCGCCGTCGAGCGACGGCAGCACGACATAGGCCCGCTTCGCGAACTTCGGGTCGCGCCACCCGAGGAAGTCGAGCGCGTCCCAGGCCACGGCGTCGAGGAAGTCGGGCAGCACGGCGTCCTTCGCCTCCCTGCGGGAGGCGTTGACGAAGGACGAGCGGATGATGGATTCGTTCAGGGGAAGCATGATCGACTGCTTTCGGTCGTGCCCGGCACGATCGCGGCGACCTGCGCATCGGCAGCGTCGCCCGCACGTGCGGGGCGAGTGATTTTCTGGCTCGACGAGTTCGCCGCACGCGCGGAGCGCGGCGGCGGGGGCGAGGTCCTCACCTGCCCCCGACGGCGATGCCGACGGGGACCTCCGTACGCCCGAGGGCACTGCCGAACCGGATGATCACGGCACGAGTCTAGCCGCGGCCCCGCTCCCCGGCGAGGATCCGCCCGTGTTTCCCAGCCGCCACGGACGCACGCACCGCAAGTTGTCCAGGTCGCCGCGCCACCGGAAACCGCGCGGGATCACGCGCCTCTCGACGGGCGTTCACCTGCTGTTCACCCGACGGAAGATCGCTCGTCACATGCGCTGCCTACCTTGGGAACCGAGGCATCCAGCCCGCGGCGCCCCGGCGCCGGTTCATCAGAAGAAATGGACAGGATCTGACTGTGAAGATCTCTCCCGCGATCAAGATCGCAGCGATCGGCGGCATCGCCGCGATCGCGCTGACCTCCTGCGCTGCCAACGAGTCGGGCGGGACCACCCCCTCCGAGAGCGCCTCGAAGTCGAACCTCTCCGGTGAGCTCAACGGCGCCGGCGCGTCCTCGCAGGATTCGGCGCAGCAGGCCTGGATCGCTGCGTTCCAGCAGGCCAACGACAAGGTCACCATCAACTACGAGCCCTCGGGCTCGGGTGCCGGTCGCGAGACCTTCCAGCAGGGCGCCAGCGCCTTCGCAGGTTCCGACCGCGCGTTCAAGGCCGAAGAGATCAAGGCCGGCCCGTTCAAGGGCTGCGCCCCGGACACCGGCATCGTCGAGGTCCCCGCCTACATCTCGCCCATCGCGATCATCTTCAACGTCGAGGGCGTCGATTCACTCAAGCTCGACGCGCCGACCGTCGCGAAGATCTTCTCGGGCAAGATCACCAAGTGGAACGATCAGGCCATCGCCTCGCAGAACCCCGACGCGAAGCTCCCCGACACCAACATCACCGCCGTGCACCGCTCCGACAAGTCGGGCACCACGGGCAACTTCACCGACTACCTCGCAGCCGCGGGCGGCGCCGACTGGGCCGCCGGTTCGGTGGAGGAGTGGCCGAAGGAGCTCGGCGGCGAGGGCGCATCGGGCACCTCGGGCGTCGTGCAGGCCGTGACCAAGGGCGTCGGCACCATCGGCTACGCCGACGCGTCGAAGGCCGGCAAGCTCGGCACCGTCGAGATCAAGGTGGGCGACAAGTACGTCAAGTACAGCCCCGAGGCGGCTTCGGCCATCGCCGAGCACTCGGAGCTCGAGACCGGTCGCACCGCGAACGACCTCGCCGTCAAGATCGACCGCACCTCCGACAAGGAGGGCGTGTACCCGATCGTGCTCATCAGCTACCTCATCGGCTGCGAGCAGTACGCGGACGCCAAGAACGCCGAGCTCGTGAAGTCGTACTTCGGATACGTCACCGGCGAAGAGGGCCAGAAGGCCGCCGCCGAGGCGTCCGGCAGCGCCCCGCTCCCCTCGGCGCTCGCCGCCAAGGTCAAGACCGCGGTCGACGCGATCAAGTAACGTGCAGAGGGCGGCCGGGACACGATCCCGGCCGCCCTTCGCGCCGTTCTCACCAGTATTCGAAGGAGCCCCGTCCCCGTGACCGCACCCACCGCGGCAGCCAAGCCGGTCTTGAGCCTCGGCGATCGCATCTTCTCCCGCTCCGCGATCTTCGCGGGCAGCATGATCCTCGTCACCCTGGCCGCGGTGGCGATCTTCCTGATCACGAGGAGCCTCCCCGCGTTCGTCGCGACGAAGGAATCGGCCTCGCTCCTCACCTCGAACTTCTGGGCCTACGTCGGCCCGCTCATCTTCGGAACCGTGTGGGCGGCCGTCCTCGCCCTCGTCATCGCGCTGCCGCTCTCCATCGGCATCGCCCTCTTCATCTCGCACTACGCACCCCGCAAGCTCGCACAGGTGCTCGGATACGTCGTCGATCTGCTCGCCGCCGTGCCGAGCGTCGTCTTCGGCCTGTGGGGCATCGGCGTGCTCGCCCCCGCGGTGCAGCCGGTCTTCGTCTGGCTCAACAGCAACCTCGGCTGGATCCCCCTCTTCGGCGGCACCGTCAGCGGCACCGGCCGCACCATCCTCACCGCGGCCATCGTGCTCGCGGTCATGGTGCTGCCGATCATGACCGCCATCTGCCGCGAGATCTTCCTGCAGGCCCCCGTGCTCCACGAGGAGGCCGCGCTCGCGCTCGGCGCCACCCGCTGGGAGATGATCAAGATGGCCGTGCTGCCCTTCGGCCGCCCCGGCATCGTCTCGGCCGCCATGCTCGGCCTCGGCCGCGCGCTCGGCGAGACCATGGCCGTCGCCATGGTGCTCTCGGCCACCGGCATCGTGAGCCTCAAGCTCCTCACCTCCGAGAACCCCTCGACGATCGCCGCGAACATCGCGCTGTCGTTCCCCGAGGCGTACGGCGAGAACATCAACATCCTCATCGCCACGGGCCTCATCCTCTTCATCGTCACCTTCCTGGTCAACGCGATCGCCCGCTGGATCGTGAGCCGCCGGGCCGAGTTCTCTGGAGCCAACTGATGGCCGCCGTCACCATCCGCCCCGTCTCCGCCGGCTCCGCGCTCTCGGGCAACCGGCTCCCGCGCAGCACCCCCTGGATCATCCTCGGGGCCAGCCTCGTCATCTCGTTCGCCCTCTTCGCGCTGCTCGCCGCGGCCGCGGGAGGCGACTTCAGCGTCGTCGGCGCCGTGCTGGTCGGCGCGATCCTCTACCTGGTCGCGTCGACGGGCATCACCGCCGCGGTCGAGGGCCGGCGCCAGGCCACCGATCGCCTGATCACCGGCCTCGTCACCGGCGCGTTCCTGCTCGCCATGGTGCCGCTCGTCTCGGTCGCGATCACGGTCATCGGGAACGGCATCGCCCGCATGGATGCGACGTTCTTCACCTCGTCGATGCGCAACGTCGTCGGCGAGGGCGGCGGGGCCCTGCACGCCATGATCGGCACGCTGCTGATCACGCTCGCCGCGACGATCATCTCGGTCCCCCTCGGCCTCATGACCTCGATCTACCTCGTCGAGTACGGCCGCGGCCGCATCGCGAAGACGATCACCTTCCTGGTCGACGTTATGACCGGCATCCCGTCGATCGTCGCCGGCCTCTTCGCCTACGCGCTCTTCGCGCTGTTCCTCGGCCCCGGCGTGCGCATGGGCATCGTCGGCGCCGTCGCGCTCTCGGTGCTGATGATCCCCGTGGTCGTCCGCTCGAGCGAGGAGATGCTGAAGCTCGTGCCGCACGAACTGCGCGAGGCCTCCTACGCGCTCGGCGTGCCGAAGTGGCTCACCATCGTGAAGGTCGTGCTCCCCACCTCGATCGCCGGCATCACCACGGGCGTCGTGCTCGCCATCGCCCGAGTCATCGGCGAGACCGCGCCGCTGCTGATCACCGCGGGCTTCACCGCCTCGATGAACTACAACCTGTTCGCCGACCGCATGCAGTCGCTCCCCGTGTACGTGTACACGCAGTACGCGAACCAGGGCAACCCGGTCGAAGCCTTCCTCGATCGAGCCTGGGCCGCGGCCCTCGTGCTCATCCTGATCGTGATGGCGCTCAATCTCATCGCCCGTCTCGTCGCGAAGTACTTCTCGCCGAAGACCGGCCGATAACCCGAATCTTACGAACCGAAGGAAACCCACCCAGTGTCGAAGCGCATCGAGGTCAACGACCTCAACGTCTACTACTCGAACTTCCTGGCCGTCGAGGGGGTCTCGATCAACATCGAGCCCCGCAGCGTCACCGCGTTCATCGGTCCGTCGGGTTGCGGCAAGTCCACCTTCCTCCGCACGCTCAACCGCATGCACGAGGTCATCCCCGGCGCGCGCGTCGAGGGCGAGGTGCTGCTCGACGGCGAGGACCTGTACGGCACGGGCGTCGACCCGGTGCTCGTGCGCCGCCAGGTCGGCATGGTGTTCCAGCGCCCCAACCCGTTCCCCACCATGTCGATCCGCGAGAACGTCCTCGCCGGCGTGCGGCTCAACAACCGCCGCATGTCGGCGAGCGACGCCGACGCGCTCGTCGAGCGCTCCCTGCAGGGCGCGAACCTCTGGAAGGAGGTCAAGGACCGCCTCGACAAGCCCGGTTCGGGCCTCTCCGGCGGCCAGCAGCAGCGCCTCTGCATCGCCCGGGCGATCGCGGTGTCGCCCGACGTGCTCCTCATGGACGAGCCCTGCTCGGCGCTCGATCCGATCTCGACCCTCGCCATCGAGGACCTGATCGACGAACTGAAGTCGGAGTACACGATCGTGATCGTGACCCACAACATGCAGCAGGCCTCGCGCGTCTCGGACCGCACCGCGTTCTTCAACATCGCGGGCACCGGCAAGCCCGGCAAGCTCATCGAGTTCGACGACACCAAGACGATCTTCTCGACGCCCAAGGTGCAGGCGACCGAGGACTACGTCTCGGGCCGCTTCGGGTAAGCAGCCGCTCCCCGCTCACGGATGGGCTCCTCCGCTTCTCGCGGAGGAGCCCATCCGCGTTTTCGGGGTTGGGGCCCGGCAGTCGGTGTCTCGAGGTCGGGGGGGGTTCGGGGGTCGGGGTCGGGGTTTGGCACGAGGCCCGTCGGCCCGCCGGCCCGCCGGCCCGACAGCCCGACAGCCCGACAGCCGATGCCGAGAGTGCCCTCCTCTGCCGAGAGCCGGTCCCGGTGTCGAGGACCGGTTCCGGTATCGACAACCGGTCCCGCTGACCGGGGTCGGGTCTCCTATCGAGGACCGGTTCCGGTGTCGAGCGCCGGTTCAGATCACCCCAAGCAGACCCGGTCCTCATCAGCAGACCCGGTCCTCATCAGCAAACCCGGTCCTCGTCAACAGACCCGGTCCGCGTCAGCAGATCTGACCCCCGTCAGCCGACCCGGTCCTCGTCAGCAGACCCGTTCCCCGAGGGCGCGCACGGACACGAAAAAGCCCGGGGCGGATCGGCCCCGGGCATGAAAGAACCGGACCGCAGAACGCCTCTCGGCGGAAGGCCGCTCGAAGCGGCTGAATTTGGAGCCCGGGGTTACTGCGGCCCGGCAGGAACATTCTAACGCGGCGCCGCTGAGCGCAAGAGTCGCTGCGCAGCCCGGGCGTGCTCGCTCAGTCGAGGCTGCCGTCGCGCCAGCGGCGAGCGCCGGCGTGCAGCTCTTCGGCGAGGGTCGCGTAGCGGAGCGAGCGCTTGGTGAGGTGCTCGGCGTGGGCGTCGTCGTGGGGATCGCGGGAGTCGGCGAGGTCTGCGGAGCCGAGCGAGAGGATCCGGCAGTAGGCGGCGGCCCGGTCGAGCGCGATGGCGAGGTCGCCCGCGAAGACGCCCCGCAGGATCGTGTCGCACAGGGCGGCGATCGATTCGGGGGTGACCGGTTCGGCGGCGCCCGCGACGACGGGGTCGATGGTGACGGCCGCCGCGGCTCCGCGCCGGAACAGGTCGGCGGTGCCCTCGGGGTCTCCGGCTGCGATGCGGCGGATCAGGTACAGGCGCCAGAGCACACCCGCGAGCGAGTGGGAGCCCGCGTGCGACCAGAGTTCGGCGACGTCCTCGAGTCCGCGCCCGTTCGCGAGCTGCACGACGCGCTCGACGATCTCGGGGTCGGCGACGCTGCGCACACGATCGAGCAGGGCCCAGGAGGTCTCCTGCGCGAGGCGGTGCGTGGTCGCGGGGTCGTCGGCTCCGATGATCCAGTCGAACGTGGCGCTCGGCTGCAGCATCGGCTTCTGGAATTCGCGCGTCATGCGCCTCCTCGGGATCGGGGTTGCGTCACGCACGGCGGGCGCGACGCGGAGAGTCTACGCCGGGTTCCAACGCGTCGCCCGGGCGTCGCATTCCGGGCGGGCCGCACCGTTCCTGAGCGGACCCGCGCACCCGTCCGAGCGCCCGGTCGCGCGCTCACCCGCACGCGCCGGCCGGCAGCGCGAGATCGACGCGGTGCACGGTCGGGTCGTCGCCGACGGTGATCTCGAGCGGCAGGCAGGCGGAGTCGCGGTCCCTCAGCAGGAAGCCGCCGACCCACCAGACGCCCACCGGGGCTGGCGCGTCGTCCCCGGTGATCCGCGGGTCGCCGGGCGCGCACGCCTCGTAGGAGACGGAGGAGTATCCGCCGTCGCTCCCCTGCTCGGTGCGGATCCCGGCGTACGCGCGGGCCGGGTCGCCGATCGCGACGGTGGCGCTCGCGCCGAGCGCGAGCCGGGTGCCGATCTTGTAGAAGGCGATCCCATCGGGCCCGGGGGCGGCGGGCCGCCCGTCCGCGGTGCGGATCCCCTCGGCGGCCGCGCCGTAGCTCAACGGGCCGATGATCAGGTCGGCGATCCCGGTCGGCTCGGGATCGGGCCGCGCGGCGTCGCATCCGACGGAAGCGCTTCCCGAGGGGCTCGGCGCATCCGGGCTCGGTTCCGCGGACGCCGACCGCACCGGCGCCTCCGGAGCCTGCGCGCACCCGGTCGCTGCGAGGATCGCGAGCACGGTCGCCGCGAACCGCGCGGCCCTCGTACGCCGCCGTTCCGCGCTCGATGCGCCCGCTGCACCCGCTGCTCCGGCCATGATCCGCTCCGATCGGTGGCTTCCACGGTACGCCGCGGGCCCGGGAACCGCGAGGGCTCCACATCCCCGTATGGAATCCGTATGCGCTGGTCCCCGGCCCGTATGGATTCCGTGAGGACGCCAACCGGAGCCCGCGGACGGGTGTTGCATGAGCTTCGCACCGGTCGCAGGCCTGCTGCCGCAGCCCGGTGCGCGGTCCCCGTCCCGGGGCCGCGATCCTCACCAACTGGGAGTCTCTCGTGCTTGATGTCGTCACCGTGCTCGGTGCGATCGCGATCTTCGCGCTCGTCGGTCTGATCGGGAAGGCGGTGGAGAAGCTGTGATGGTCTTCGAGATCGTCGGCGCGATCCTCGGCATCGCGATCCTCGTGATGCTCGTGGTCGCGCTCGTGAAGCCGGAGCGTTTCTGATGACCTGGTGGTTCGCGCTCCTCTCGTTCGCCACGGTCGCGCTCGTCGTCGGCGCGCTCGTGCGCCCCCTGGGCGACTATCTCGCCTGGGTCTACACCTCGCGGAAGGACTGGCGCGTCGAGCGCGGGGCCTACCGGCTGCTCGGGGTCGATTCCCGCTCCGAGCAGACCTGGCAGGCGTACCTGCGCAGCGTGCTGCTGTTCTCGCTCGTCGGCCTGCTGCTGCTCTACGGCATGCAGCGGTTGCAGCCGCTGCTCCCGCAGGCGCTCGGTCTGCCGGCGCCGTCCGAGCACCTCGCGTTCAACACGGCCGCGTCGTTCGTCGGCAACACGAACTGGCAGTCCTACGCTCCCGAGAGCACGCTCGGCTACGCCGTGCAGATGGCCGGCCTGGCCGTGCAGAACTTCACGTCTGCGGCCGTCGGCATGGCGGTCGCGATTGCGCTGGTGCGCGGCCTCGCGGCCCGCCGCGGCGGCACGATCGGCAACTTCTGGGTCGACCTCGTGCGCGGCCTCGTGCGCGTGCTGCTGCCCATCGCCTTCGTCGCGGCCCTCGTGCTGCTCGTCGGCGGCGTGATCCAGAACTTCGCGGGCTTCACCGAGGTGCGCACGCTCGCCGGCGCCACGCAGAGCATCCCCGGCGGTCCGGTCGCGTCGCAGGAGGCGATCAAGCTGCTCGGCACCAACGGCGGCGGCTTCTTCAACGCAAACTCGGCGCACCCGTTCGAGAACCCGACCGGGTGGACCAACCTGTTCGAGATCGTGCTCATGCTGATGATTCCGTTCGCGCTGACCCGAACCTTCGGACGCATGGTGGGCGATACCCGCCAGGGCAACGCGGTGCTCGCGGTCATGGCGCTGCTCTTCACGGCGTCCTTCGCGATCCTGCTGATGCTCGAGGCCGGCGGCAGCGGCCCCGCCCCGCAGCTGGCGGGCGGCGCGGTGGAGGGCAAGGAGCAGCGTTTCGGGATCATCGGATCCACGCTGTTCGCGACGACCAGCACGGGTACCTCGACCGGCGCGGTGAACTCGATGCACGACTCGTACACGGCGCTCGGCGGCATGCTGCCGATGCTGAACATGATGCTCGGCGAGGTCTCGCCCGGCGGCGTCGGGTCGGGCCTCTACGGGATCCTGGTGCTCGCGATCATCGCGGTGTTCGTGGCCGGTCTGCTGATCGGCCGCACGCCCGAGTACCTCGGGAAGAAGATCGGGCCGCGCGAGATCAAGCTCGCGAGCCTCTACATCCTCGTCTCGCCGACGCTCGTGCTCGTCGGCACGGCGCTGAGCTTCGCGATCCCCGGCGTGCGCGACAGCGTCACCGGCACGTCGATCCTGAACCACGGCGTGCACGGCACCTCTGAAGTGCTCTACGCCTTCACCTCGGCCGCGAACAACAACGGTTCGGCGTTCGCCGGGCTGACGGCGAGCACGCCCTGGCTCGACTGGGCGCTCGGCACCGCGATCCTGCTCGGCCGGTTCATCCCGATCGCGCTCGTGCTCGCGCTGGCCGGCTCGTTCGCGTCTCAGGATCGGATCCCCGCGACCGCGGGCACCCTGCCGACGCACCGCCCGCTGTTCGTGGGCATGCTCGCCTCCGTCACCGTGCTCGTCACGGCCCTCACGTTCTTCCCCGTTCTCACGCTGGGTCCCCTGGCAGAAGGGCTTCGATAGCCATGTCCGTTTCCACACAGCAGGTCCCGGAGGCCGTCGCCGTGCGGCGCACGCGCTCGGGCCTCTCGGCCGCCCAGTTCCGGGCGGCGCTCCCCGGCGCGGTGCGCAAGCTGGATCCGCGCCAGCAGTGGCGCAACCCCGTCATGTTCGTCGTCTGGCTGGGGGCCGCGCTCACCACCGTTCTCGCCGTCGCCGAGCCGTTCCTCGGCGGACCCGCGGCGTCGGGCGGCAGCGCGGTGCCCGCGCCGTTCACCTGGGCGATCGCGATCTGGCTCTGGCTGACCGTGCTCTTCGCGAACCTCGCCGAGTCGATCGCCGAGGGGCGCGGCAAGGCGCAGGCCGAGACCCTGCGGCGTACGCGCACCAGCACGGTCGCGCACCGCGTCGAGCAGTACGACGCCGACGCCGATCCCGGCGCCGAGCGTGCGGCGACTGCGGAGATCCCCTCTGCGGAACTGCGGCTCGGCGACGCGGTGATCGTGACCGCGGGCGAGCTGATCCCGGGCGACGGCGACGTGGTCCACGGCATCGCATCGGTCGACGAGTCCGCGATCACCGGCGAGTCCGCTCCCGTGATCCGCGAATCCGGCGGCGACCGCAGCGCGGTCACGGGCGGCACGCGGGTGCTGTCCGACCGGATCGTAGTGCGCATCACGTCGAAGCCGGGCGAGACCTTCGTCGACCGGATGATCGCCCTCGTCGAGGGTGCCTCCCGCCAGCGCACCCCCAACGAGATCGCGCTGTCGATCCTGCTCGCGGCACTGTCGATCATCTTCGTGGTGGTCGTGCTGACGCTGAACCCGATCGCCTCATATGCGGCGAGCCCCGTGAGCCTGACCGTGCTCGTGGCCCTGCTCGTCTGCCTGATCCCGACGACCATCGGCGCGCTGCTCTCGGCGATCGGCATCGCCGGCATGGATCGACTCGTGCAGCGAAACGTGCTCGCCATGTCGGGCCGCGCGGTCGAGGCCGCGGGCGACGTGACGACGCTGCTGCTCGACAAGACCGGCACCATCACCTACGGCAACCGTCGCGCGTCGGCGTTCGTGCCGCTGAGCGGCGTCGACGAGCGGGAGCTCGTGCGCGCCGCGGCCCTGTCGTCGCTCGCGGACCCCACCCCGGAGGGGCAGTCGATCGTCGAGCTCGCCGAGCGGGCCGGAGAACGGCCCGACGCGGACGGCGTCGGCGAGGTCGTGCCCTTCACCGCTCAGACGCGCATGTCGGGGCTCGACCTGCCCGACGGCGGCATGATCCGGAAGGGCGCGGGCAGCGCGGTCGCGGCCTGGCTCGAGGCCGAGGGATCGCCAGCGGCCGGCAAGCTGCGCGCCGAGCTCGACGGAATCGTCGAGGGGATCTCGCGCAGCGGCGGCACCCCGCTCGTCGTGGCGGTGCGCGGCGCTTCGGGAGACAGCCGGCTGCTCGGCGTGATCCATCTGAAGGACGTGGTGAAGGAGGGCCTCACCGAGCGCTTCGGCGAGCTCCGAGCGATGGGCATCCGCACGGTCATGGTGACGGGCGACAACCCGCTTACCGCCGCCGCCATCGCCCGCGAGGCCGGTGTCGACGACTTCATCGCCGAGGCCACGCCGGAGGACAAGCTCGCGTACATCCGGAAGGAGCAGGCCGGCGGCCGCATGGTGGCGATGACGGGCGACGGCACGAACGACGCCCCCGCGCTCGCGCAGGCGGACGTGGGCGTCGCGATGAACTCGGGCACCTCGGCCGCGAAGGAGGCCGGCAACATGGTCGACCTCGACTCCGACCCGACGAAGCTCATCGACATCGTCCGCATCGGCAAGCAGCTGCTCATCACGCGCGGCGCGCTCACCACCTTCTCGATCGCGAACGACGTCGCGAAGTACTTCGCGATCGTGCCCGCGATGTTCATGGGGGTGTTCCCCGGCCTCTCCGCGCTGAACCTCATGGGCCTGCACTCCCCCGCTTCGGCGGTGCTCTCGGCGATCGTGTTCAACGCGATCGTGATCGTGCTGCTCGTGCCGCTCGCGCTCCGGGGCGTGCGATACCGACCGCTCAGCGCCTCGCAGACGCTCGGCCGCAACCTGCTGATCTACGGTCTCGGCGGCGTGGTCGCGCCCTTCATCGGGATCTGGCTGATCGACCTCGTCGTCCGCCTGATCCCCGGATTCTGATCCCGAACCCCCTCGTACTAGGAGCCATCGAATGAACGTCTCATCCCGCACCGCGGGCCGCACGGCCTGGGTCGCGATCCGGGCCATGCTGGTCTGCACGCTCGTGCTCGGCGTCGCCTACCCGCTCGTCGTCACCGGCATCGGCCAGATCGCGCTGCCCGCGCAGGCGAACGGCTCGCTCGTGCGCGACGTCGGCGGCAGGGTCGTCGGCTCGGCCCTCGTCGCGCAGTCCTTCTCGGACCCGACGGGCGCGCCGCTGCCGCGGTACTTCCAGCCCCGCCCCTCGGCCGCGGGCGACGGCTACGACGGCCGAGCGTCGTCGGGTTCGAACCTCGGTCCGTCGAACCCCGACCTCGTCGCGGCGATCCGCGAGCGCAAGGCGCGGATCGCCGCGTTCAACGGGGTCGCCGAGCGCGCGGTTCCGGCCGATGCCGTCACGGCATCGGCCTCCGGCCTCGATCCGCAGATCAGCCCCGCGTACGCCGCGATCCAGGTGGAACGCGTCGCCCGGGAGCGGGGCCTCTCCGCGGATCGCGTCCGCGCCCTCGTCGCCGCGCACACCGAGGGCCGCGCGCTCGGTTTCATCGGCGAGCCTGTGGTCGACGTGCTCACGCTGAACCTAGCGTTGGATTCGGCGAAGGGATAGCAGCATGACCGGACGGGGACGGCTCCGCGTGCTCCTCGGCGCCGCCCCCGGCGTCGGCAAGACGTACGCCATGCTCGAGGAGGGCGTCAGGCTCTCGGCGGAGGGCCGCGACGTCGTGATCGCCGTGGTCGAGACCCACGGTCGCGCGGCGACGGCGCGCATGACGGCGGGACTGCCCCGCGCACCGCTGCGCCAGGTCGAGCACCGCGGGGTCTCCCTGTCCGAGATGGACCTCGACGCCGTGATCGAGCGCCGGCCCGACGTCGCGCTCGTCGATGAGCTCGCGCACACGAACGCCCCCGGGTCCCGCAACGCGAAGCGGTGGGAGGACGTCGCCGAACTGCTCGACGCGGGCGTCGACGTGATCTCGACGGTCAACATCCAACACATCGCCTCCCTCACCGACGTGGTCGAGCAGATCACCGGAGCGGCGCAGCGCGAGACGATCCCCGACGAGATCCTGCGCGGCGCCCACCAGGTCGAGGTGGTCGACCTCGCCCCGCAGGCGCTGCGAGACCGGCTCTCGGGCGGCCTCGTGTACCCAGCCGAGCGCATCGACGCGGCCCTGTCGAACTACTTCCGACTCGGCAACCTCACCGCGCTGCGCGAGCTCGCGCTGCTCTGGCTCGCCGACGAGGTCGACCAGGCCCTGCGCGACTACCGCGCGCAGCACGGGATCGAGCGCACCTGGGAGACCCGCGAGCGCGTGGTCGTCACCCTCACCGGCGGGCCGGAGGGCGAGACCCTGCTGCGGCGCGGCGCCCGGATCGCGGCCCGCTCGTCCGGCGGCGAGCTGATCGCCGTGCACGTCACGACGCAGGACGGCCTCGCAGGGTCCCGGCCGGGCGAGCTCGTGCAGCTGCGCGCACTCGCCGAGCAGCTGGGCGGCACCTACCACCAGGTCGTCGGCGACGACGTGCCGACGGCGCTCGTCGACTTCGCCCGCTCGGTGAACGCCACGCAGCTCGTCGTCGGGGTCAGCCGGCGCGGGCGCCTCTCCGCGGCACTCACCGGCCCCGGGATCGGCGCGACCGTGATCCGCGAGTCCGGCGACATCGACGTGCACATCGTCACGCACGCCGCGGCGGGCCGCCGCCGCGCGCTCCCCCGCCGAGGCGGGGCGCTCACCGCGAAACGGCGGATCGCAGGCCTCGTCGTCGCGCTCACCGGAGGACCCCTGCTCACCTGGGCGCTGAGCCTCACCCGCAGCCCCGAGTCGATCACGAGCGACGTGCTCAGCTACCAGCTGCTCGTAGTCGTGGTCGCGATCGTCGGCGGCATCTGGCCCGCCCTGTTCGCCGCCGTGCTCTCGGGCCTCACGCTCGACTACTTCTTCATCCGGCCGCTCTACACCGTGTCGATCGCCGACCCGCTGCACATGCTCGCGCTGCTGCTCTACGTGATCATCGCGGTGCTCGTCAGCATCGTCGTCGACCGTGCCGCACGGCGCAGCCGCGCCGCACGCCGATCCGCTGCAGAGTCCGAGCTGATCCAGACCGTCGCCGGCAGCGTGATCCGGGGGCAGGACGCGGTGCAGGCGATCGTGGATCGCGCGCGCGAGGCGTTCGCCCGGACGGGTGCGCAGCTGCGCGACGGAGACGTGCTCATCGCGTCCTCCGGGATCCCGGTCGCCGGCCCCGCGACCGTCAGCCTGCCCGTCGGTCCGACCGCTCGCTTCGAGCTCGACGGCCCCGAGCCCGCCGCCTCGGAGCACCGGCTCCTGACCGTGCTCGCGGCGCAGCTCGAGGCCGCGCTCGAGGTGCGCGAGCTCACCGAGGTCGCGAGCGAGATCGCCCCGATCGCCGCGTCCGACCGCGTGCGGGGCGCCCTGCTCTCGGCGCTCAGCCACGATCTGCGCCGGCCCCTGGCCGCGGCGACGGCCGCCGTCGGCGGACTCCGCGCAGCGGGGTCGGCGCTGAGCCCCGAGGATCGCGCCGAACTGCTCGAGACCGCCGACGAGAGCCTCGGATCGCTCGCCGCGCTCGTGACCGATCTGCTCGACGTCAGCCGTTTACAGGCCGGGGTGCTCGCCATCGCGCCGATCCCCGTCGACCCGGTCGACGTGATCGCGCCCGCGCTCGACGAGCTCGGACTCGGCCCGTCCGACGTCGAGCTGGATCTGGACCCGGACGCGCCGCAGGTGCTCGCGGATCCCGTGCTGCTGCAGCGCGTCGTCGTGAACCTGCTCGCGAACGCGGCGCGCCACGCTCCCGCGCACGCACCCGTGCGGGTGACCACCAGCAGCTTCGCCGATACGGTGGAGATCCGGATCGTCGACCAGGGACCCGGGATCCCCGAGGAACGCCGCGACGACGTCTTCGTGCCGTTCCAGCGCCTGGGCGATACCGACAATTCGACGGGGCTCGGGCTCGGGCTCGCCCTGTCGAAGGGGTTCACCGAGGGCATGGGCGGCACGTTGGAGCCCGAGGACACTCCCGGCGGCGGGCTCACCATGGTGGTCTCGCTGCCCCGCCTGACCGCCCAGCCGACCGAGGAGGCCCGATGAGGATCCTGATCGCCGACGACGACCCGCAGATCCTCCGCGCGCTGCGGATCACGCTGGCCGCCAAGGGATACGACGTCGCCGTCGCCTCCGACGGCGCCGAGGCCATCGGAGCCGCGGTCGACCACCGGCCCGACCTCGTGCTGCTCGATCTCGGCATGCCGAATCTCGACGGGGTCGAAGTGATCCAGGCGATCCGCGGCTGGTCGGAGGTGCCGATCCTCGTCGTCTCGGGGCGCACCGACGCCGCCGACAAGGTCGAGGCGCTCGACGCCGGGGCCGACGACTACGTGACGAAGCCGTTCTCCATCGACGAGCTGCTCGCTCGGGTGCGCGCGCTCACCCGGCGCCGGGCGCAGCCCGAGCAAACCCCGGTGGTCTCGTTCGGGGACACGACGGTGGATCTCGCCGCGCGCACCGTGACCCGCACCGTCGACGGCGCGGCGCAGACGATCCGGCTCACCCCGACCGAGTGGCAGGTGCTCGAACTCCTCGTGCGCAACGAGGGCCGACTCGTCACCCGGCACCTGCTGCTCACGAGCATCTGGGGCTCGGAGCACGTCACCGACACCGGCTACCTCCGGCTCTACCTCTCTCAGCTGCGCAAGAAGCTCGAGCCGGATCCCGCCCGCCCGCGCTACCTGCTCACCGAGGCAGGCATGGGGTACCGGCTGCGGCTCGACGGGGGCGGCACCGCCGCGTAGGGGCGTCCGCGTCGGGGCGGCCGCGTCGGGGCGGCCGCGTCGGGGCGGCCGCGTCGGGGCGCCGACATAGTCCATAATGAGAATCATTATGGACAAGCACACGCACGGCCACGGACGACCGCCGACGGGCCTCGAGCACTCCCGCACCGCCGTCCGGGTCGCGCTCCCGCTGCTGCTCGCGGTGGCGCTCCTCACCGGCCTCGGACTCGCGCTGCTCTGGCCGAACGCGGGCGAAGCGGCCAAGGTGATCGAGCGGGTGCCGTTCGCGGGGCCGGGCACCATCTTCGTCGAGGGCGAGGTCGTCAGCGTCGACACCGGCTGCGGCGACGGGACGCAGCCGCGGACCGGTGCCGCGACATCCGGGGCCGATCCCGACCGCTCCTGCCTCACGATCGGGATCGGCATCACCTCCGGGCCGGACACCGGCCGGGTGATCGACGTCCCGGCCCGCGGCTCGCTCGCATCGTCGGGGCTCCAACCGCGCGATACCGTCGAGCTGCTCGGGGCGCCGCGCGCAGAACCGCCCGCGGGTGACCCGCGCGCCTCCGACGGAGCGGCGTCCGAGCGTTACAGCTACAGCATCTCGGGGATCCATCGCGGACTCGCCCTCGTCGTGCTCTCGGCACTGTTCCTCGTGGTGCTGCTCGCCGTCGGGCGCCTGCGCGGCCTGCTCGCCCTCGGGGCGCTCGCGCTCAGCGGGGGCGTGATCCTCGCCTTCGTCCTGCCCGCCATCGTGACCGGTGCACCCGGTGCGCTGGTGGGCATCGTCGGCTCCTTCGCGATCGTGTTCATCATCCTCTACCCGGTGCACGGCCCCAACCTGCGCACCACGGCCGCGCTCGTCGGGACGCTGTGCGGGATCCTCATCACCGCGGGGATCTCGACCCTCGCGGTGCACGCGACGCGGCTCAGCGGGCTCGGCGACGAGGCCGCAGCGCGCCTCTCGGGCGTCGCCGGGAGCATCGACTTCCGGGGCATGCTGACCTGCGCGATCATCATCGCCGGGCTCGGGGTGCTGAACGACGTCACCATCACCCAGGCCTCCGCGGTCTGGGAGCTGCGCGCGGCGGCCCCGCACCTCGGACGCGGCGAGATCGCGAAGCGGGCGATGCGCATCGGCCGCGACCACATCGCTTCGACCGTCTACACGATCGTGTTCGCCTACGCCGGCGCATCCCTCGGGGTCCTGATCCTGCTCGCCCTGACCGACCGGCCGCTGCTCTCGACGCTGACCGGCGATGACCTGGTGACCGAGATCGTGCGCACCCTCTGCGGCAGCATCGGCCTCGTGCTCGCGATGCCGATCACCACCTGGATCGCGGCGGCGTTCCTGCCGCCGGTCGAGACCGGAACCGAGACGGCGGCTCAGCTCGAATAGGGCGAGTACGGCGACGCCGGAGCACCCCGGACGATGAGGTCCGTGTCGACCCCGATCTGGATGCCGTCGCGATCCGCGTCGACCCCGACCGAGACGAACCCGCCGCCGAGGAGATCCAGATCGGACCGTCCGATCGCGTAGAGGTCCAGATCGGTCCCGTTGCTCGTGAGATCCACGAAGTCGGGCTTGTCATCTCCGTCGGTATTGCGGATCGACACGAACTCGGGCTTCAGCACTCCGGAATCGGGGGCGGTCTCGAGCGCATCCAGCAGCCCGTTCGCACCGAACGCCTGGCCCGCGTCGAACACGCCGTTGCGATCGGCGTCGAACGCATCGATCTGCGCCCGCGTGAACGGACGCCCCTCCATCAGGTCGAGGATCCCGTCGTTGTCGGAGTCGAGATCGAAGGCGGCGGACACCCCGTCGCCGAGCACCGGCGTCACCAGGATGTCGCCCTCGGTGTCGTCGTCGAGGAACCGGCCGTTGCGATCGAGGTCCTCCTCGCTATCGAGGATGCCGTCGTTGTCGGAGTCGAGGTCGCAGGCATCGACGACGCCGTCACCGTCGGTATCGGCCGTCGCGGACTTGTCATTGATCGCCGTGCAGCCCTGCGCAGCCGGGGCCGCGCGCAGCAGCGCCGTCGCAAGGTTGTTGGTCGCAGGGCGCTCTCCACCGCCCGTACCCTTCGTGATGAAGAGATCGGCCGATCCGGACGCGCCTGCGGCACCCTTCGGTACCCGGATCCCGATGGCCACGGAGACCGAGTCTCCGGGCTCGAGGACCGCGCCGATGCGCAGTTCGAACGGGTTGGTCGCGGTGCCGGTGCCGGTCACCGAGACCGTCGGATTGCTCACGGTGATCGTGCTGCCGTCGACGGTCGCGCTGGTCGTCGCATGATCGAACACGAGCGCGAACGGAGACATGGGGGCGAGCGAGATGGTCGCATCGATCGGCGCCGTCGTGGCCACGGCTCCCGCGTTGCGCACCGTGTACACGATCGACCCCTCGGAGCCGATCTCCAGCTCCCCCTTCGGGAACACGGTGGAAGCCGCGAGGTCGGGGAACTTCTTCGTCGGCGTCGGGGTCGGCGTCGGCGTCGGCGTCGGCGTCGGCGTCGGCGTCGGCGTCGGCTGAGGATCCGGGTCGATCGGCGTGGTCGGCGTCGGCTTCGCACAGGAATCCGAACCGCTCGCGGCCTGGGCGGGGTCGGCCGGCATCCCCAGGGCGCCGACAAGGATCGCACCGACCGCGAGCGTCGCGAGCGCGGCGCGGGTGCGCTTCGAGACCGCGAGCAGCACGACGGCGCCCACCACGAGCAGGAGTGCGGCGATCAGCAGGATCGGCCCGAGCGGGAGGCCGGATCCGGTCGCGGCGAGTACGCAGTCGTTCGAATTCATGTGCGGGCTCCGAGGGGGATGCGTGCGCCTCCGGTAGGCGCGGGTCGGGAGATGCTCACACGATCCTAACTGAAGTCAGGAAACCGCCGTTCCCGAGCGCTCAGGCGAGATCGCGCGCGACGCGGGCGCCGATCGCACCCGCGAGCATGATCGCCGGGTGGACCGCGGCCAGGTACAGCCCGTCGATCCCGTCGGCGAAACCGAGCAGCCGCCCGCCCGCCGGGATCGGTCGATCCGCGATGACCGCGTCGATCAGCTCGACCCGGTCCCCGCCGCGCAGTTCCTCGCGGATCGCGCGCAGCGTCGGCTCGGCGAGTTCGCGCGGGTCGCCGTCGAACCCGGGCGGCACGTCCTCGGCGGCGATCAGCGTCGTGTCGTCGAGCTGCCGGATCTCGAAGTCCGGGGTCGAGAGGATCCCGCGCACCAGCGGCTCCGGGGTCCGGAACCGGATCAGCGCGCACGGGGAGCTCTCGACCTCTGCGCGCACGCCGGCGGTCGCGGCGAGCGCAGGGATCGCCGTTCCGGCGGCCAGCACGACCGTCGAGCCGCGCACCTCGCCCGCGGAGGTCTCGACGCCGACGACGCGCCCCTCCTCGACGATGACGGATCCGACGGGCTCCTCGAGCCGGATCTCCGCGCAGTGCGCTTCGGCATCGCGGAGCATGGCCCGGGTGAGGGCGACGGGGTCGACACCTCCGTCGTCCGGCGCGAAGGCCACGACGTCCGGTGCCCAGCGCAACGCGGGCTCCCGTTCGAGCGCGGCCGCAGCGCTCAGCAGCTCGACCGCGTGCCCGCGGGCGCGGTGGGCCGCGACGAAGGCCCGGGTCCGCGCGACCGTGTCCTCCCAGGTGATCGCGCCCGACCGTCGCAGGCCGACCGGTTCGGGCAGGTCCTGCACGAGCCGGTCGAATTCCTCGGCACCGAGCTGCCGCAGCGGATCCGCGAAGACGTCGGCGCGGTTCTTCGCGAGCCCGATCCACGCGAACGAGTCGCCGGTCGCGCCGCTGCCCGGTCGGGCGCCGTCGAGCACGACCACGGGGCGGTCCTCGCGGGCCAGGTGGCACGCGATCGCCGCGCCCACGACGCCGGCACCCACGACGATGATCGGACGTGATTGCCGCCTGCGCTCCGGTGCCATGCCCCCGATCGTAGCGACCGCGCGGTCACACGGGCACGCGCCGCGCACCCGAGCCGGTCTCGCCGAGCTCGTCGTCGGGGTTCAGCAGGTTGCAGGCCCTCATCGACAGGCAGCCGCAGCCGATGCAGCCGGTCAGCTCCTGTTCGAGCCGTTCGATCCCCCGCCTGCGCTGCTCGAGCGTCTTCTTCCACTGGCGCGAGGCGCGCTGCCAGTCCTCATGGCTCGGCATGGTCGAGAGCGGCACGTCGGCGAAGGCGTCGCGCACGTCGTCGAGCGGGATCCCGAGCCGCTTCGCCACCGAGATGAGCGCGACGCGGCGCAGCATGTGGCGCGGGTACCGACGCTGGTTGCCCGCGGTCCGCTGCGAGGCGATGAGCCCGAGCCCCTCGTAGTAGTGCAGCGAGGAGACCGGCACCCCGGTGCGCCGGCTCATCTCGCCGACGCTCAGCAGCTCCTCCGGACTGTGCATGCGCTCCGCGACCATCGCCCACCCCTTCGATTTGACCTCAAGCCGACTTGAGGTTTTAGCCTACCGGAGCGGGGCCGATTCCGGGACCCGATGCCGAACGAAGGAGGTGCGCGTGACCTACGTGATCGCGCTGCCGTGCGTGGACCTCAAGGACCGCGCCTGCGTCGACGAGTGCCCCGTCGACTGCATCTACGAGGGGGATCGGATGCTGTACATCCACCCCGACGAGTGCGTCGACTGCGGCGCCTGCGAACCCGTCTGCCCCGTCGAGGCCATCTACTACGAGGACGACCTGCCCGAGGTCTGGGCCGACTACTACCGGGCCAACGTCGAGTTCTTCGACCAGGCCGGAGCACCGGGCGGAGCCGCGCGCACCGGACCGATCCCGGGCGATCACCCGATCGTGGCGGCCCTGCCCCCGCAGGAGGTCACGGTATGACGGCCGCCTCCCCCGATCGAGCGTCCGGGGCCGCCACGGCCGCGCCGGTCATCGCGATCGTCGGCGCCGGCCCGGCCGGCGTCTACGCCGCCGACCTGATCCTCGCCCGCGACCCCGGGGCGCGCGTCGACCTGTTCGAGAAGCTCCCCGCCCCCTACGGCCTCGTGCGCTACGGGGTCTCGCCCGACCACCCCCGGATCAAGAAGATCCAGGACGCGCTGCACCGCGTGCTCGAGCATCCCGGCATCCGGCTGCACTGCAACGTCGAGATCGGCGCGGACCTCACGATCGACGAGCTCCGGAACGCGTACGACGCGGTCGTGCTCGCCACCGGCGCCGACCGCGATGCGGAGCTCGGGATCCCCGGCGCCGACCTGCCCGGATCCTTCGGCGGCGCCGACTTCGTGGCCTGGTACGACGGCCATCCCGACGCGGCGCCCGAGTGGCCGCTCGACGCCGAATCCGTCGCGGTGATCGGCGCCGGCAACGTGGCGCTCGACGTAGCCCGCATGCTCATCACCCACGCCGAGCACCTCGCGCACACCGACATCCCCGACCACGTCGAGGCCGCTTTCGCGCAGAACCCGCTGCGCGACCTGCACCTGCTCATCCGGCGCGGCCCCGCCGACGTGCGATTCTCACCGCTGGAACTGCGCGAGCTCGGCACCAGGCACGACGTCGACGTGATCGTGGATCCCGCCGAGGTCGGACCCGACGAGCACACCGAACGCATGATCGCGCAGTTCACTCAGCGGCGCCTGATCGTCGAGACGCTGCGGGAATGGGCGGCGATCGATCCCGCCGACCGCACCGCTTCGCGCCGCGTGCACCTCCACTTCGGGCAGCAGCCCGCGCGGCTCATCGGGCCGGACCGCGTCACCGCCCTCGAAGCGGAACGCACGCGTGCCGACGCGCTCGGCCGGTACGCCGGCACGGGCGAGACCGTCCGGCACGAGGTCGGTGCGGTCTACCGCACCATCGGCTACCGATCCTCCCCGGTCCGAGGCGTCCCGTTCGATGAGGCGCTCGGGCGGATCCCCGAGGCCGACGGACGCGTGCTGGACCCGGGCGGCGCGCCGATCCCCCGGCTGTACGCCACCGGCTGGATCCGCCGCGGACCGGTCGGCCTCATCGGCTCGACCAAGTCCGATGCCGCGGAGACCGTCGCGAGCCTGTTCGCCGACCTCGAGTCCGGTGGATCGCGCCCCGGGCGCGGCGCCGAACGCGCGCCCGCGGCCGAGCGCGAAACCCTCCTCTCGCGCCTCGACGCCCGGGTCGACTGGGCCGGGTGGCTGCGGATCGACACCGCCGAACGGACCCTCGGCGCGATCCGCGAACGGGAGCGCACCAAGATCGCCGACCGAGCCGAGCTGCTCCGCTGCGCAGCGGCGCCCGACCCGGTGTCCGACGAAGCCCCCTCGGCCCCCGACCCCGCAGCAGCACTGGAGAACGCCCGATGACCCTCACCGCCACCGACCTCGCGACCGAGTTCAAGGCCGCGTTCCGGGAGCATCCCGCCGGCATCGCCCTCATCACCGCGGCGACGCCCGAGGGGCCGGTCGGCCTCACCGCCTCCAGCGTCGCCTCCGTCGCCGTCGATCCCGCGGCACTCGTCTTCTCGGTCACGCGCACCACCGGCAGCGCCGGGCGGATCCTCGCGGCCGACTCGTTCCTCGTCCACCTCCTCGACGCCCGGCACGCGCCGATCGCCCGTGAATTCGCGGTGTCCGGCGGCGAGCGCTTCACCACCGCGCAGGGCTGGCGCACGCTCGACACCGGCGAACCCCACCTCGAGAGCGTGCGGGTCGCGCTCCGCAGCCGCAGCATTCAGCAGGTCCCGGTGGGTTCCTCGATGCTCGTCGTCGCGGAGGTGGTCGAGATCCTCACGGAGGCTCCGGCACCTGCGACCCAGCCGATGATCTACCTCGATCGCACCTTCCGGAACGCCGGATCCGTGCTCTGAGCCGCGCGTCCGACGCGCACCCCGACCCGCCGCGGCCACCCGTCGCGGCCGACAGAAAAGGAATCGCAATGCCCGAATACACCCTTCCCGACCTGCCCTACGACTACAGCGCCCTCGAGCCCCACATCTCGGCGCGGATCATGGAGCTGCACCACTCCAAGCATCACCAGGCCTACGTGACCGGCGCGAACACCGCGCTCGCGCAGCTCGCCGACGCCCGCGAGAGCGGCGACCTGGCGAACGTCAACAAGCTCGAGAAGGACCTCGCCTTCAACCTCGGCGGGCACCTCAACCACAGCATCTTCTGGGAGAACCTGTCGCCGAACGGCGGCGGAGATCCCGAGGGCGCCCTCGCCGAGTCGCTCGGTGAGCACTTCGGATCGATCGAGCGGTTCCGCGCCCACTTCACGGCGACCGCGCTCGGCGTGCAGGGTTCCGGTTGGTCGGTGCTCGCGTGGGACGAGCTCGGCAAGCGGCCGGTGATCTTCCAGCTCTTCGACCAGCAGGGCAACGCCCCCATGGGTGTCACGCCGCTGCTGCAGCTCGACGTCTGGGAGCACGCCTACTACCTCGACTACGCGAACGTGCGCGCCGACTACGTGAACGCGTTCTGGAACCTCGTCAACTGGGAGGACGTGCAGCGCCGCTTCGCCGCGGTGCAGGGCTAGTCTCAGCGCTCCGGCCGCGGCCGCGCCGTGCACGCCCCGGTCCGGCCGGGGCGTGCACGGTCGCGGCGATCGAGCGGCTCCGGCCGGAACCGGCCTGCACTCGGAGCCCGAACCACAGCAGCCAGAGCACCCCGATCGAGGTCGCGACGAACTCCAGCAGGCCGCCGATGTCGGTGCGGAACCGCAGCAGCGAGAAGATCCCGCCGGTCGCAGCGATCACCGCCACCGAGCCGGCAGCCCCCAGCGAAATTCGGCGAAGCGACCGGTCCGCGTCGCTGCACGCGACCGCCAGCATCGCGAGCGCCGCGGCCCCGAAGGCGATCACGGCCGAAGAGGTGTGCACGAGGTCCTGCCAGCGGATCTCGTCCGCGAACGGGATCGGGCACCCCGAAGTGCAGGGCTCCTGGGATGCGACGAAGAAGCAGGCGGAGGAGATCGCGAGCAGCACCGCCGGCCGCACGAACATCGCGTCCCGTCGCCGCAGGCGAACGCCCCTCGCCCGCCAGGCGACGATCGCACCTCCGAACACGATCAGCAGCAGGGCGTACTTGAACCACCGGGCCGTCGGCTCCTCCGCCCCCAGTTCGCTGACGTAGACGGGTCGCTCGAGGAGGAGTCGCCCCGCCCAGATGATCGCCAGCGCGGCGGCGAGGGCGAGCGCGGCGGCGGCGGTCAGCGCACGGCCCGCTCGGGTCGGTCGGGTCGAAGGGATCTGCACGGTCACCCTTCGACGCTAGGGGCGAATCCGACTTCGCGGATCGGCCCCGAGTACCGGATCACCGGCACCGCGGGCCCTATCGGGCGAACTGGAGCAGGAGCGCCCCGCCGACTCCGACCGCGCCCATGATGGTGCCGAGGATCCCGAGGATCAGCGGCGCCGGATTCTTCGCTCCCGCGTTCATCTCCTTGATCGAGAGCACGATGGCCGAGATGCCGACGATGAAGCCGATCGTGCCGAGGATCGCGGGGAAGAGGAAGAGCGAGACGCCGCCCGTGATGATCGAGATGACGCCCTGGCGCATCGCCGTGATGGCCTTCTTCTGGGGCGCCTGCGGCGGCTGGTAGGGCTGCTGCGGGAGCGGCGCTTGGGCCGGCTGCTGCTGGGCCTGGGGCTGGCTCGGATCGACGGGCTGCTGCGGGTGCGACATACGGGTACCAATTCGTTCGGTGATGATGGTGCGCCGCGAGCATCGGGCGCCAGTCGATCATATGCTGACACGAGTCCGGGAATGGGTTCGCGATGGGAGCTTCCCCCCCCCCACGAACTCGGTCTCGACGAAATCCGGCGCTACTCCTGCGATGGCCGTTCGGGTCCCAGCCAACCACGGCGACGGAACATCAGATAGGCACCCAGGTCGACGACGGCCAGCAGAACTCCGATGACGATCCAGCCGCCCTCCCACTGCACCAGGGGAAGATTCTTGAAATTCATGCCATAGATGCCGGCGATGACGGTCGGGATCGCAAGGAGTGCCGCGACCGCGGAAATCGTGCGCATGTCCTGGTTCTGTCGAGCCGCCACATTGCTCTCGTGACTCGAGACGATGGCGTCGAGCGAGGCGTACTCGGTGGCCGTGAGCTCGGCGACCCCGCGCGCATCGTTCTCGAGATGGCGGAAGTAGGGCCTGAGCTCGGGCTGACGAGCGGTCGCCCGCTGAATGTCGGAATGGGCTTCGTCCAGCACGTGCGACAGCCCCCGAACAGCCCGATCGATACGCCCGATCTGCTGCCGGAGCCGATAGATCTTCCGATAGTCCTCCCGGACCTCGCTGTCGAAGACCTCGGCTTCGAGCTCATCGAGGTCGGTCTCTACCCGAGTCCCCAGATCCACGAAGTCCCGAACGACCGCCTCGAGGACGCAATAGGCCGCCGAGATCGGAGAATCCACCGGCACCGGGCCCGCCTTTGCGAGGAGCGCATCGAGCGGCCGGACCTCCTCGGCATCGCCGCGCTGCACGATCAGCAGCACATCCGCGGTCAGTATCAGAACGAGGTCGACATCCGTCGTCGCCGGGCCGGGTCCGCGCCGGTGCACATCCCAGACGAAGAGGCTCAGATGCCCATCGAACCGCTCCGCTTTCGGCTGCTGGCGTCCACCGAGGAGGTCCTCCACGATGAGCGGGTGCAGACCATGCCGCTCGCGTGCGGCGTCGAGCTCGGCGCGGGTCGGATTCACCAGCCGGCACCAGTGCACACGATCGGCCGATAGGAGCGGGTCATCGCTGGAGGCCGGTATGAAACGCATGGTCGAAGCGTAGATCGCAAACGTGCGGAACCACACGGGGTTGACTTCGCTCCACATGCCCTCGCTCGCCCCCCCTACGCCAAGATCGGTCGCGCCAGCACCCGATATGACTCGGCGGCCCCGACCGGGTAAGTTGGTTCCGGGCCTGTAGCTCAGTTGGCAGAGCATCGGACTTTTAATCCGCGGGTCGCGGGTTCGAGCCCCGCCGGGCCCACTCCTCACCAGGGCCAGAGACCCCCGCTTCGGCGGGGGTTTTCTGCTGGGTCGAGGCCTCCGCGAAGACCTCATGTTCCAGCAGAAGAACCGGAACGGCGAAGCGAAGGCCATCACCGCAGACGACCTACGCCTCCTGGAGGCCGCGAAACTCCGCCCCGAGACGCAGAAACTCGGCCGGCATTGGCACGCCCCAGCTGCAGATCGGGTCGATCGAGACCAGGGCCTGTTCCTGCAGTCGTACGCGAACATGCTTGAGCACGCCTTCAAGGCAACGCAGAGTCGCGCTCCGCACGTCACCGATACCCGGGCGGAGCTGTTCCAGGGTTCGGCGCAGCCACCCTCGTGGGCGCAGGCGACGAGATCGACGGGGCAGAAGGACCTCGGGCAGGCGCTCCGCACCTCGGTCGTGCACCCCCGCGAGCAGTTCGGCTCGCACGGTCTCGGCCCCCCACAACACGTTCCGCACCCGCGATCGCTCCAGGTGGCCTCCCAGGCATCGTGTGGGAAGCGGCACTGCTCTGGAACCGGCTCGCCTCGGATGATCCGCTGGTCGAATTCGTCGCGGGTAGCACGCACAAGGCGCTCCAGGTACAGATGCTGTACTCGCGAATGCTCGACGGAAAGCCCCGTCAGCTCCCCCTGCCGTTCGAGCGGGCCACGCGGGATCTCCCGGCGAGGACCGCGGAGCACCAGGTCGAGCTCGATGCGACCCAGCAGGAGGTGACCGAGCTGCGCGCGCTTGAGCAGGCGGGCTGGCCGAAGCAGGACGAACTGAACGAGAAGCAGGCGCGCCTCGCGGCTCTGATCGGTGAGCTGGAGCAGGAGGCCCAAATGGCTGAGACCAAGGTCCCGGCTTCGGGGCCGCATGCCTCGAATACGGCTACGTTCGGGCCAAGACTCTCGCGATCAGCCGGAAATGAGCACTGCGCCCCACGCTGCCGAGCACGGCATCGTGGGGCGCAACTGCTGCCCGGATGCGCAGACTAAAAGGCCTGCTGCAAGGACTTCCTGTTCTAGTGCTTCTGGCGCCTCTTCAGAACACGGTTGGTCACGACAAGACCGCCACCCAGAATCAGAGCGGAGAGGCTCAGGAACAACAGTCCCTGCTCGGAGCCTGCACCGGTGATCGCGAGACTGCTATCGACTTTCGTCTCCCGGGGCGTGGTCGGTTTCGGAGTTTCGCCGCCGTTCTCATCCTTCTGCGTCACCGTGAGTTTCGCGACGTCGCTCGTGGCGCTGCCGACGCTATTGGATGCCGTCGCTCGATACAGGTAGCCATTGTTGGCTTTGCTTCCCGTGACAGTCAGTGTCAGTCCGCCGTTCGAGAGCTTCGCTGTGGGGTCAGCGCTCACGGCTTCCCAGGTCTGCCCACCGTCGCGAGACACCTGCCACTTCACTGTCGGAGTGGGAGTACCGGTTGCCTGGACAGTGAACTTTGCCGAAGTCCCGTTCTTGACGACCTGATCCTTCGGGTTCGTGATCTTTGGAGCCACCTGAATCGGCGGTGTCTTGGTAACAGTCAGCTTTGCCCCTGCACTGGTCGCACTGCCAGCGCTATTGGTCGCTGTCGCCCGGTACAGGTAGCCGTCATTCGTCGGGCTGCCCTTGACGGTGACCTTCAGTCCGTCGCTCGAGACCGTCGCGTCAGGGTCTGCGGTGATCGATTCCCAGGTTGCGCCGTTGTCTCGGGAGACCTGCCACACAACAGTGGGATTCGGGGTGCCCGTAGTGCTGACCTCGAACGTTGCAGTGGCGCCATCCGCCACGGTCTGATCCGAGGGATCAGTGATTGTTGGTGCGACTGCCAGCGGTTCATAGGTGAAGCCATCCCCGTAGGTGACCGGGGTTTGCGCCACGCCGTTCAGCGTCCAGGACACCACCACGTCGACCGGACCTGCGGCGTGCGGCGGTGTGGTCGCGGACCAAGTTCCGTCTCCGTTGTCAACGAGGCCAGTTCCGTCCAAACCGTCGAAAGTGACTCCAGTGATTTGCACGTCCATGAGCACCATCACGGGGAGCGGGGAGTTGGTGAGGCCACCGTTTCCCAAAGCACCAGAGTTTGAGCCCCATCCGTACCCGTTTCCATCAGAACCAACTGCGAGGTAGCGGCTACCGTTTCCATCGATCTGGGTAAAGGTGACTCCGGCCGGTTCCTGCACCTGCCCTGGAACAGTCCGCGGGGTGGTAGTTCCGGTGCCAAGCTGACCGTTGGAGTTTTGCCCCCAGGTGTAAGTGTGACCATCGGAACCGATTGCGGCACTGTCGTAGTCGCTCGATACGACGCTCGTGAAGGTGACGCCCGTGGGAAGCTGAACCGTCACGGGTGTCGAACGGTTTGTCGTCGTCCCGTCCCCGAGCTGCCCGAAGAGATTGGAGCCCCATCCGTAGGTGTTTCCGTCGGACCCAATAGCGTGTGATTGGGCGTATCCGGCGCTGACCTGGCTGAAGGTGACTCCGGCAGGCGTGTGTACTGCGACTGGCAGCGTGCGGAGCGTCGCCGTGCCATCGCCGAGCTCGCCATTCACGTTGCTTCCCCAGGCGTAGAGCTTCTGGTCAGAGCCGATAGCCAGCATGTGCCCGTCGCCCGCGCTGAGGCGTGTGAAGGTTACTCCGGCTGGCGTTGTCACCAGGCCAGGTGTTGGGCGGTTGTTGAAGGTTCCATCCCCCAGTTGGCCATTGAGATTGGCACCCCAGGAGTATGTTTTCCCGTCGGAACCGACCGCCATCGAGGCGTTTGATCGCATGCTGAACTCAGTGATACTCACCCCGGCAGGAGTTTGGACCGGGACGGGGGCGAACCGATCTGTGGTGGTCCCGTCACCCAGTGCGCCGCTGCCGTTGTATCCCCAGGCGTAGAGTTTCCCGTCGGAGCCGAGAGCCATCGACGAACGGAACCCCGCGCTTACCCGCGTGAAAGTGACTCCCGCGGGCGCATTCACTCGGACAGGAGTCAGCTTCGCCGGGCCACTTGTTCCGATGCCAAGCTGTCCGTTGTCATTCGAGCCCCACGAGTAGGTGTTGCCGTCTGAGGCGATTCCAACGGAGTGGTCTCGCCCAGTGCTGATTTGAGTGAAGGTCACACGAGGTTCGTCAACGCTGACAAGGGTTCCGCCGGTCACTGGCCCGCTGTCCGGGTTTGGAACTGCGCTGGCTGCCGCGGCGCCCCCGAAGACCATCGCGACCGCAATACTTGCGGCAGCGATGGTTCGCCGATATGGTTTAAACATACTTCTCCCATTGAGTGATTTGCATTGCATCCCGCACGGATGGTATGGATCATCGCATGAGGGGCCCCTTACCAGGACACGCGAAGGTTACGAATCTGTCGCGATCCGGTTACCAGCGAGCCTCGGCCTTACCGCTGGATCGCTCAGTTGAGGTGCGAGCACGTAGATCGAGTGTGAATGTGCCACCTGGACGACGGTCGTTAACGGTGAACACGAACCCCTCCCCAAGAACGGTCGTCGCCGAAGGCCGGCACACAACCTCGGAGGCGGACTCTTCGCAGACGAGTCCGTTGGATGCCTCACGAAGTTCGGTGCCCCGATCGAGACTGAGCGTGATCTCCTCCAGCTGCCAGTCTTCGATGTCCTTGGCCTCAAAGTCCGCTCGGATGGTGCGCAGTGCACCGCGGTCGTTGAGTCCCAGATGAACTTCGAAGCTCGCATCAGAAGAGTTCTCGTCTGCAAGGGAGCCTTCGTACACGACACGCTCTCCCTGATGCGAAGCAACTCGGCCGACGTAACCGAGTCCTGCGACTACGGCGGCACCGAGCAAGACCGCCCCCACGGCGAATACGCTTCGGGAGGCGAGCGTCGCCGCAACCCGGCCGCTATTCGGTGTTGCACGCATGCGCCTGCTCGACCCAGCACGCAGATTCGGACTCTCGCTGCCCTCCGTGGCGCCCATCGGACGTGCGGCGTTCGCATGCTCCGGCTGAGAGCCGTCGGCAGCAGCGTATGCAGGCGCTCCGCCATCCATGAGGCCGGTCACGAGGAGGAGCGGGGTGACTCCGAGAGTCCCGGAAATCGCGGCAAATCGTTTCCAGTTGCGCTGACATCGTTCGCAGTCGAATACATGAGCCAAGCCTCGATCGGTCCTTGAGTGCGCACCGACTTGTTCGTGAACGCGTGCGGGGAGTGCGTTCGCATTCTGCTCGCACTCCTCTCCCCCGCTCGTGAGATATTCGACCAGGAGTTGCCGAGACAACGCGGCCTTGGCTCGGGCAAGTAGGTTTGAGATCGCGGGAGCCGGACGCTCGAGCTCCTCCACGAGCTGCGCTGGCTTGCGCCCTTCTACGACCACCCGCTGTAGAACCTTCTGGTAGTCCTGGTTCAGCTTGCTAAAGGCGCGCCGCACCGCATCGGTCTCGGCCGCGATATCGATCAGCCGGAGGTCATCCTCGACGAGAAATCGCGAGTCAACTTGGTCCTCGTCAAGCAACTGCTCGCGCGCCCGCGGCGACCTGAGGCTGTTCGCGTAGCTATTGCGCATGATCGCCGAGACATAGGAGCGCACGTTTCGATCCGGCCCGCGCCCATCGCCCCAAGCCTCTAACAGGCTGACTGCGGCTTGCTGCACGAGGTCTGCGGGGTCTGAGATGACTTCACCGACTCGTGCACTACGAGTATCCGTGGAGATGATCTTTCGAGCAGCACCCATCCAATACGGCAAATGTGCTCCGAGGATCTGCGCCGCGGATGCGGCATCCCCCTGCTTAGCTCGCACGACCAGCTCGGCCTCACTCATGTGCCCCCACCCCCATGTAGGTCCCCGAATCCTACGCCCCTTGGTTCCGACGCAGAAGAAGGGCGGCCGGCCAACCCAAGGGGGAATGGTAGCTGGCCGGCCGCCCAGTTCGACGTGATCGCTCAACGCAGAACAACGGGCCGCGCCGAGAAGGGGGGTCTCGAGCAGCAGAAACGCCCGTCATGAGTACAAGACAGCTTCGAGCGCCGAATCTGTCGCAGCGTGTGCACGAAGGGCTACCTCACCGCATTACTGGGCCGCAGTGGCGTTGAACGGATGCCCGGCCTCGGGGCGTAGGCTTCCGCGAGGCCGAGCGCGTTGTGCTGGCCCCCGACTGGCCCACTCCACAACAGCGCCAGAGAGCCCCGTTTCGGCGGAGATCTTCTGTCGGGTATGGCCTACCTCGAAGTACGCTGCCCGCTGCAGCGTCGCTGGCGCACGGACCGAGCACCGGTCCCTTTCGATGCTCGCCTATTAGACTCCTGCAGAGGAGTACGAAGGCGATATCAGGAGAGTCGGAATGGCGGGTGTGACTCGCGCAGTAGTAGCCCTCCGCGATGTCCTGACGAGAACCTCGAGGGACGAGTATTGACGAACGATGACCTCTTGTCGGCCCCTCGACGGATCCCGCGAGGCGCCGAGCTCGAAGCACTCATGCGCGTTTACGGGTATCGGTTCACGCGGACGGGAGGTGTCGCCGGCGCAGAGCCGATTCGCGATGCAGCCACGATAGCCGAAGCTGAGAACTTCGGATGGCCGGTGCGCGAGACAGAGCGGTTCACCCCGATGGAGGTGTTTCGGAGGTCGATCGACGCGGTGTCCGCCCTCGACGAGGACGATGTGCTCCGAGCTTTCGTTGCGGGCCTCGGCAGTACGCCGCGCGGTCGACAGCCCCTGATCTCCTTCGCGTGGGCCCGTTATCTCTCGGGCGCCCCCATCCAGAAGGACGACCTGCCCGACTGCGGGCTCGATACAATCCCTCCGGCGATCGACGTCACCGAGGTGCTGTTGCGCTTGGCGCTGGGCTGGGCCTGGAACGAGCGCCCCTACCTCTACCTTGCCGATCTCGAGACTGCCGTCGCCGAAGGCCTGCCGACGCCGACCGCGGAAGACCGGGAGCGCCTGAGCGCACTGTTCGCCGTGATTGAAGCGCAGCCCGGAGGCATGAGCGCGGGGGGTCTCGAGAAGGCGGTCGCCCGGGCGAAGATCCTCCCCGGAACGGACAAGTTCCAGCGCTACGGGATCCTGATCGGTCTCGCGGAGTTCGGCGTGCTGCCGAGCGAGAATGCGGCGAGCTGGGATCGCTTCGTTTCCCGCCAGGAGGTCGCCGCGGCGTGGGCGGGCGGGCCGAGGTCGGACGTCCCTCCGCCCCTCTCCGGCTGGCATGGCGGCGTTGAATCTGCCCGCGCCGATCGCCTGCTCGCACTCTGACCCCTGACGCAGCACCGCGCAAGTCGGCTTCGACTCGGGCTACCGAGCATCAGCGGTTGAAGATCCTGTGTAGTGGGCCGCAGACGACGCGCTGACAGGCTCCGCAGCCAATGGTGCTCCGCGCCCGCTCTTCGGGGAGGGCGGGGCACCGCTGCTTACGACGAGAACGTGGGCCAGTGACAGGTTTGGGTCGATGGGTCGCCGTCTACTGATGTTCGAAGGTGGGCTCCGTGTGGCCTGAGTCCGCCGCCGCCGCGATGTGCCGGTCGCGTTCCCGGTTCCGTGCGTAGGTGTGCTCGCGGCCGAGCGCGTCGTCCGTGTCGACGCCGTACTGGTCGCGGTAGCAGGCGACCGTGTCCGCGCGGCGCCGCCAGTCGGCCTCGCGGACCGGGGTCGTCGAACGACGGCGCGGGCTCGATGAGGCCCGCGATCAGGTCCCCCTCGGAGCCTCGGGCTGCGCCTTGAGTTTGCGGGCGTCGTCGGCGATCTCGTAGTGGCGCTGCGGGCGGGCGGCGATGAGCCCGGCTACGTCGCGCGCGGTGTCGGTCTCGCGCCTCGCGCCTCGCGCCTCGCGAGCAGCATCGGCACGGTCTCTCAAGTACTTCCGCGCCGTGCTGCTCGAGGCGGCGGAGGGCCGCGAGCGCGGGTAGCGTGGCCCATGACACTCCTGCTGAAAACGCGAAAGGTACAGGTTCCGCGCCTCAGCGCATTGTTTCAAATAGCCGCTTCTGGACGCGGTTGGCTTGCCAAGTATCTAAAGACCGGCCCGCTGCAGTCGACGTGGATCACCCCACTGGCTGGTTCGTCGAACCACGAAAGAGCGAACCCATAGTCCGCGGATCGGGTCGCGGGTTCGAGCCCCGCCGGGCCCACTCCTCACCAGGGCCAGAGACCCCCGCTTCGGCGGGGGTCTTCTGCTGTATCGGGACTGCAGATTCGATCGGCCAACGCGTCACGCGGTTGGAAGAACGCCCCGCTGAAGTCGGCTTGCGCTCGGCGCGACACCGTCGACCAGGATGAATGAAATAATGAGGCGCTCCTTGCTCTCGAACGCAAGGCGCGACGGGTCATCCGTCTGGGGAGAATGAACGAACCCACCGCCCGGTGCGACAAGTCGGTCCTGCCAGAGGTCACTTCGACGAGTACCTCTGCTGGGTGCCGCTGCCCGCGGCGGGTCGCATGATGCTCGTCAGCATGGGACCAACTCTTTCTCTTGAAAATCTGTTCCTGGAGGAGCGTGTCGTATGGACTGTGTACTGGCGGAGACGGGGAGCGAACCGAATCTCTTTCTTCTGATCGCGGGGGCTGCAGCCCTCGTGCTCGGCACGGCATTGGTGTTGCGCAGAAGGGCACCGCGCGCCGTTCAGGGAGCTCTCGTACTGACCGCGATTCTGGTCGGCGCGGCGACCTTGACGGGCCTTGCCTCCCAGCCGGCGGTTGCGGCTTCCCCCTGTCCCCCGGCAAAGGTTCAGACAGCAGCACCGACGCCTGCACCGACGCCGGAGCCGACGCCCGCACCCACACCCGCGCCGACGCCGGAGCCGACGCCCCAGCCCACACCGGAGCCGACGCCGACGCCGAAGCCGACCGTGCTCGACGGCGAGGTGACGGCGGACCTGACCAATTCGGTTGACGACCTCGGCGTGCAGTCGATCACGTACACCGGTTCATTCGGCCCGAGCGCTGCTTCGACCGCCGCCGTGCCTGCGGGGTCGGTCGTCGAGTTCACGATCAAGAACAACGTGTACGGGGGCGGCGTGGGAACCGCGACCTGGACGGTGGACCCCCGTCTCACCTGCGATCCGTCGCCGCTGCCCACGACGCTGAACACGGGGGGAGCCTTCACGGAGACCCTCGTGGTGACGTGTCGGACCAAACAGGCGCTCAAGCCCGGCGACGCCCCCGCGACGATTGCCGCAGACATCGATCCCAGCTACAGCGGAAGCATCACCTCCACCATCTTGGATCTGCCCGGCGATGTCGATGCGACGAACAACACCCGGAGTGCAGAGCTCGTCGGGGCCTGACAGGGAGACGGGCTCTGCGACGGGCGCCTCGTCGGTCCCGGGCAGACCCGAGCCCGCCCAGATCGAAACCTCCCCGAAACCGTCGCGAAACCGCTCCCGAACATTGCTCTGTTCCACTGGTGCGCATGAGCCTTCCGGTCACCGTCACAGTGCGCAGAGAAACGGTCGATACACGCGTGGATGAGGTCCTAGCCTGGTTGGATCAGGGCCTCCTGCTCGCCCGAGACTTCGAGGGGTATCTCGGAGGGGGTGTTCTGCGAGATGCCTCCCGCAAGAACGTGCTGATCACGGTCTACGCGTTCACCGACAGGCGCTCGCTCGAGCGGTGGAACCACTCGGAGCAGTGGCACGGATGGACGCGGGACGGTGCTCCCCTGGCCCGAGTGGCCGATGTTCAGCGGCGCACCGGGCTGGAGGGGTGGTTCGCGGAGACCCAGGCCTCGCCCGGTCGCGGCACCAAGCGGGACCGTCCGGGAACAGTGTCCCCGTCTTCGGCACCGCCTCGCTGGAAGCAGGCGACGGCGATCTGGTGCGGCATGCTGCCGCTCAACATCGGCGTGACCTCCGTAGCGACGCAGCTGCCGTGGTGGGGACACCTCCCGATCGCCGTGCGCTCCCTCCTCCTGGTGTCCTCGCTCGTCCCCCTCATGACGTTCGTCGTGATGCCCACGGTGACCCGCGTCCTCCGCCCCTGGCTGAGACGCGACCCCGCACTCGTGAGGAACGAGCGGCTCCTGCGCGATGCGCTCGATTCCCTGGGCAGTGCGGGATCGCCCCGCGGCGGCGAGCGGGGCTAGGCGGACTCGCTCCCGGGATCGCCCGCAGGATCGCCCGAACGGGCGGCACGGGCCGGATCGAGGCGGAGCACCTCGTCGAAGCGTTCCAGGGTTTCGGTGCGGTGGGAAGCGGCCAGTACTGTTCCGGGGAACCGGGCGATGACCTCGGAGATCACGCGCTCCGCTTCGGGGTCGAGGCTGGCGGTGATCTCGTCGACGATCAGCACGCGGGGGCGCCGGAGCAGCGCGCGAGCCAGCCGCAACCTCGCGTGCTGTCCACCGGATAACCGGACCCCCTGCTCTCCGAGCTCGTCGTCCAGCGAGATCCAATCATCGGCGCCGACCTCGGCGAGCGCATCGCGCAGGACCTCATCGCCGCACTCCTCGGTGCCCGCGCCGCGGAGCAGATTGTCCCGGACCGTCCCGGGGAAGAGATGCCCGTCCTGCTCCACGAAACCGATGGCCCGGCGGAGTTCCGCATCGGAGACGGAGTCGAGCGCGTACCCGCGTCCGGTGCTGTCGACGAGCTCGACCGAGCCCGAGTCCGGATCCCAAAGCCGGCCGGCGAGGGCGAGCAGGGTACTCTTCCCCGATCCTGAGGCGCCCGCGAGACCGACGTGGGCGCCGGGACGGACCGTCGCAGACCAGCCCGAAAGCACGGCGCTCCGTCCGCCGTAGGTGAACCCCACCGATCTGAATCGGATCCCGAGCGGGCCATCGGGAAGCGGTTCTCCGTCCCGCGTCCACCCGACGACGGCCGGTCGGTCGAGCCCTGCTGCGACGTTCCGCGCGCTCGCGACCAGGGGGCCGAGCTGCCCGAGGGTGGCCGTGGCATCGCTCAGCGCGGCGACACCGGCGACCGCGATCGCGATCAGTGCGGGCAGGGTCGCCGTCGTGTCGGCCGGCACCGGATCGCCGCCGAGGAGCCCGGAGGCCGCAGCTCCGGCGAGGACGACTCCGATGACGACGACCGCGACGGCGAGCTCGCGGATCCCGGAGACGGCCTGCGCGAGCATTTCGGTGCGGGCCGAGGCCCGCGCCGACCGCCGGGTCGCCGCCTCGGCACCGGCGACCACCCGGAGTTCCAGACCGGCCGAGAGCACCTCCCGGAGCGCTCCCAGCGCATCGACGATGCTCGTCGTCAGCTGCTCCCGCTCACGCTGCTCGCGGACGCCGAGCGCCCGCGCCGTCCGGGCGCCGAGCACGATCGACCCGAGCACGAGCGCCCCGCCGAGCAGCACGACCAGGGCCGCGGCGGGCAGCAGCACCGCGGACGCGAGCGCGGAGAGCACGAACACGAGCACCGAGGTCGCGAGCTGCGCGACGGTGTGCGCATAGAAGAACTCCAGTTTCTCGATGTCGCCCAGCGCGGCCGCAGCTCCCTTCGCGGAGTGTTCCCGCCGACGGGCCGGCGTGCTGCGTGCGTAGGAGTCGAACAGCGCCGCCCGGAGGCGGGCCAGCACCCGGTACGCGAGCGCGTGGGAGAAGTCCATCTCGTGCCAGGTGAGGACTGCACGGATGAGTACCAGCGCGAGGACCACGGCGGTCCACCAGACCGGCGGCCACGCTCCCGTCACGAGCGCCCCGCCGACGCCACCGGCGATGAGCGCCGAGAGCACGGCGAGGCCCACCGCGCTCGCGGCGCCGGTCGCGAATCCCCGCACCATGCCGGCGCGTTCGGGCCGCAGGGCCACCAGGAGCCGGGCATAGGCGCGCAGGGCCTCCGACGTCTTCATACGATGCCTTCCTGCGACCGGAGCCGGCCGGCGTCGAGCAGATGGATGTCAGAGACGCCGCGGAGCGTCTCGATCCGGTGGGTGATCATGAGCACGATCCGGTCCCGAGCGACCTCGTGGAGCGACCGCATCACGATCTCCGCGCTCGCCGGATCGAGCGCGCTGGTCGGCTCGTCGACGAGGAGGATCGGGCGGTCGGCGAGGAGTGCCCGGGCGAGGGCGATCCGCTGCCGCTGCCCGCCGGAGAAGCTCGAGCCCGCCTCGGTCACCTCGGTACGGAAGCCATCGGGCAGGGCGCGGATCTCCGGCAGGATTCCGGCGCGGGCGCAGGCGTCGACGAGCGCCTCCTGCGATGCGCTCCCGTGCGGGTCGAGGTTCTCGCGCAGCGTGCCCGCGAAGAGCACGGGCCGTTGGGAGAGCACGGCGGTATCGCCGGGCAGGAGCGGCCGTCCGTCGAGTTCGATCCGGCCGGAGTCGGGAGTCAGAAAGCCGAGCACCAGATCGAACAGCGTCGATTTGCCGACGCCCGAGGGCCCGACGACGGCGTGCAGGCGGCCGCGCTCCACGACGAGCTCGGCGTCGTGCACCACGTCCTGTTCCGCCGACGGATAGCGGAACGACACCCGGTCGAGCCGGAGGACCTCTCCTCGCGGGGATGCGACGGGGCCTTCCCCGGGGCAAGGAAGCCCCCGACCGCGATCCCGACGCGGATCTTCAGTGGAGAAGGCGCCCAGCTCGCGCAGACTGGGCACCGCGGTCAGGCCGAGGAACCCGGCGTGCCAGTGCCGGGAGAGATCGCGGACCGGCCGGAACGCCTCCGACGAGAGCATGAGCACGGCGTAGATCGCGAACGGCGCCGGGGAGCCGGAGACCGCGCTCCCGACCGCGACGATCGCGGCGGCGACGAGCCCGCCCTGCACTGCGAAGTCGGTCACCGCAGTGCCCGCGAGAGACGCCCGCATGGTTCGTTCCGTCGCCCGGCCCAGCGCGTCCGACCTGCGCGCGATGCGCTCCCGCGTGCGATCCACATCGCCGAGCAGGCGGAGCGTCGACATGCCCCGCAGCGAGTGGAGCACTTCGCCGCTCAGGGATTCGTACTCGCCCCACTGCCCGTCGCCCCGTCGCGCCAGTGCTCGCTTCCAGAGCAGCGGGCCGAGCACCGCGAGCAGGACGCCGAGGGCGACGCATCCAGCCGCGAGCGGAGAGATGGAGCAGAGGACCAGGAGCACGATCGGGGTGCCGACGACGAGCTGCACGGTCGCCGGAATGTACTTCGACACGTACGCGTCGGTCCCTTCGACTCCGTCGACGATCGCGGCAGCAGCGGCGCCGTCGCCCGCTGCCGCGTCGTGCAGCCGTTCGGGGCGCAGCACCGAGATCAGCGCCCGGCGGCGCAGCGAGCTCCGGACGCACCCGCCGAGACGCGCGGACGAGGCCGCCTGCCCCAGCGCGAGCAGGATCCTGAGCACCGCGCCGACGAGGATCGCCCCCGCGCAGGCGATCACCTGAGCGGTGTCGCCGCGGAAGAAGCCCGACAGCGCCCACGCGATGGCGGCCGCCTGCAGCACGTGCGTGGCGAGGACGGCGAGCTGCAGCACCGCGGAGAGGAGGAAGGGCAGAGGGAATCTCAGGGCCTCGCGCCAGAGAACGGGCACCAGCATCATCGGTCGGACTCCTTCGAGCGGGCGAGCAGGGCAGAGGCGTGCAGGATCCAGGTGCCGGGTTCCGGCGAGAAGCCGGACACCGGGCGAACGCCGTACGCGCCCGAGCGCAGCGCCGAGGTGAGCAGTTCGGCGGCCTCGAGATGCGCACGCCAGAGCTCTCGGAGCAGCAGGTCGGCCGGCGGATCGGCGGGCACGGACCAGACGCGCACCGCCGAGGCTCCCCGGACCCACGATTGCCCCGAAGCGAGCGCGACGCGTTCGACCCCGGGATCCGGCGGATCTCCCTCGGCCCGGGCGAGATACTCCGAATGTTCCGGGCTCCGCCGCTCGCGCAGCAGATTCCGATGCGCTTCGAGCACCGCGGGGTCGTCGGCGATCTCCATCATCGCGAGCGGGAGCAGCGGCGCGAGCCCGAGCCGGAGCCAGGCATCGTCGTCGTGCGCGGCGGGGAACGCCAACAGCGCGCGGAGGTCCGCGTCGGGACCGAGCCGAACCCGGTGAGAGCCGGCCAGCACGAAGCGCGCCGCCTGCAGCGCATACGCCGTGTCCGCGATCCACAGCGGCCAGGCCCGATGCCGATATCGGCCGAAGCTCCGTCCCGGCTGGACCGCGAGCACCAGGCGGCTTCCTCGGGGACGGACCCCGGAGGGCCATCCGGCAGCGCGCTCCCGCGTCGGGCTGCGTCGCCACCAGCGGGCGGCATCGGGGTCGTACGCGAAACGTCCGCCGTCGGGACCCACCAGGTGGAGCTGCACCGGGTACGCGCCCCCGGCCGAGGGGATCGGACGACGAGGGATCGAGGTCGGCTCGCCCGATGCGGTGCGGTGCGGCTCCCCCGCCCGCAGCAGCGCGTCGGCGAGCGCCTGGACCCCAGGTGCGACCTCCGCGGGTTCGGCGCCCGCGTTCCACCAGGGGTTCCCGCGCGGGCCGGGAGGCACCGGAGGGCCCGGGTGCGCGCCGGAGAATGCGCGCCGGAGGAGTTCCGGGATCGGGGGCGCCGCGACGGGCGAGGGAAGGATGCGCGGTTCCATCGTGCGTCTCACATGTGCGGGGGCGGGACGAGGGTGAACTCGTCCGGGCCCCCGGTCCAGCGATCACGCCAGCCGCGTTCGAGCGCTGCCTCGCCGAAGCGCGGCATCCCGAGGTAGGCAAAGGCGGCCGGAGCATTGGGCACGAGCCCGGTGACCACGGTGCGCACGACGCGCAGCGCGGTGCGGAGCACGTCGGGGCTGGTGAGATCCCTCGTGAGCACGCGGTGGCCGCGCCGTTCCAATTCCGTGTAGACCTGCGGCATGGTCGTCGGCACGAGCGCATCGATCGAGCGGACGCCGAGCGCCGGCTCGGTGAACCGACGGGCTTCACGGTGCACCTCGGGATCGAGCCAGACCTGCACGTGCGCACCGAGATCGATCACCCGTTCGAACCGGGGGCCGGCGATCGCGGTGTAGTCGGCGTTCGCACGGTGCTCGAGATGCAGGCCCGAGGCCATGAGCCCCCGGTCGATCGCGCGGAACACCCAGCCGTCGGCCGCCGTGCACCCCTGCGTGTAGACCCAGGTGTGCACCGCTTCGAGCACCGCCTTGCGCGCGGCCCGCACCGGATCGAGGTGCGCGGAGAACCCAGCGGCGTAGAGTCCGCGCCGTTCGTCGTGCACGAGCGCCGCGACCGCCGGGGCGAACTCCGACGGCATGGCCACGAGGTGCACGCTCAGGTCGCCGCCGTCCAGGTCGTCGAGCAGGCCGGGAACCGTCGCCGGGTCGATGCCGAAGGTCGGGCCGTCGAGATGCCACCAGGTTTCGAGCGCGTCCCGCTCGATCACCTCGAGCACGCCGCGGTCGGCCGCGTCCTCGACCCCCGTTCCCGTGGCGATCCCGGCGTAGTTCAGGTGGTGGGTCCGCGGCAGCCCGCGGAACCGGCGCTGACGCCAGTTCAGGTGCGTCAGCGCCGCGGGGAGCCAGTGGGCTCGCCCCGTACGATCCGAGCAGCGGGCCCACAGCGTGGGGGTGTCCTCGCGGAGGGGCTGGTAGGGGAAGTCCGTCCGATCGAGCTGCCAGGGGGCGAAGGACGGGAGCTCGGTCGGCGGCACGACCGACTCGCCGTCGGCGCGCAATTGCTCGGCGGTGCCGACGCGCAGGTCCTCGGGAAGCGGATCCGCCGGGATCCAGTTGCCGCAGTAGCGCTCGATCCCCTCACCGATCGCGGCGATGCGCGCCGCGGCCGGATCGCCGAACGAGGTGCCGAGGGAAACGCGGTCCGCCGGCCACTCGCCGAGGCGGCGCGCGTCCGATACCGACGCGGTGAGGGCGAGGTACGCCGGCGGGGTACCGGGCGGCGGCTCCACCCGGGCGATCGATCGGATGATCCCGCATTCCGCATCGACCAGGGCCTCGACGGGAAGCGGCTCGGTCAGGTGGGACGAGTGCATGGGGATCCTCTCATGGCGCCAGGCGCCGTCTGCGGGGTCGAACACGGAGCGGGTGGCCGGGCCGTCGGGGAGGACGAGGGGTCTGCTGGGCGACGGAACGGGCAGACCCTCGCGGGCGAGCCAGCCGTCGATGACGACGCCGAGACCGCCGGCGGCCCCGAGCGCCGCCGCCGACGTCGGATCGAGGTCGGCGGCGAGCCGATGACCCCACGGGCCGTCGACGAGGTGGGTGCGGCCGGGCCAGACCGCGGCGAGCCGTCCGGCATCGGCGTGGAAGAAGTCGGCGTCTCCGCGGATCATGAGCAGCGGTTCCGTACGCTCCGAAGTGCAGCCGGCGAAGTCCCGTGGCTTGGCGTCCCAGAGGTTTCGCCAGCGTTCGAGAACGTCCGCGGGCCACCCCCAGGTCTCGGCGGCACGCAGGGGTCCGTGCTGGTGGGCGTGCAGCGTCCGGGCCGACAGCTCGTCCTCGGGCAGGGGCGGTGCGGAGCGCGGACCGCGACCGTGCTCGTGCCACCATCCGATGCGGGATCGATACTGGGGCGTGCCGTCGGCGGAGCGGGCGGTCTCGGCGAGCCCGAGCGCCGGGACGAGCAGCAGCACTCCCGACGGTGTTCCGTCCCAGGCGCGGGCGGCTTCGAGCGCGGTGTGCGCCGCGTACGATGCCCCGTAGAGCAGGAGCGGGGTCCCGGGGAATTCGCGATCGACGGCACGGAGGGTGTCGGCGCCGTCTTCCGCTTCGCGCCGGTAGGGGTCCCACTCGCCGTCGGAGGCGTACCGGCCGCGCACGTCCTGCACGATGCAGCGGTATCCGCGCCGGTTCCAGGAGCGGGCGATCGGGGCGTGCGCCCCGGCGTCGTAGGGGGTGCGGATCAGGACGGTACCGCGCGGGTTCCGCGGGGCCCAGAGCAGTCCCCTCAGTTCGACGCCGTCCCGCGCCGAGCAGCGGTGCGGTGCGGGCACGGGTTCAGCGGATCGCACGCTCGGGCGTCTCCGGGTACGCGAGCAGCGGGTGCAGCCCGATCGAGCCGGTCGGCACCACGAGTTTCCAGAGCGTACGACGGAGGGCGTCGAGGGTCGCTTCGGCTCGAGCCCAGGCGATCGCGAGCTCGAGCACCCGGGCGACAAGGAGCGTTCGAGCCGCCGCGTCGAGCGGGTACGGCGGCTCCGCCGCCGTAGCGATCCAGGCCTCGAGCTCGTCCGGCGCCGAGCTCGCGGCCACGCGACGACCGATGACCTGTTCCGCGGTCGGGTCGCCCGCCTCGACTGCGATGGGGTCCACGAACACGGTCTCCCCTTCTCGATACGCCCGGATGCGGGCCGTGCCATCGATTGCGCGGGATTCCCAGGCCGGCCAGGCGCCCCGCGAGCGCGCATCTTCGGCGTAGAGGACGGCGAGTCCGGGCCCGGACCCCGAGACGGGGTCGGAGTCCGACCCCAGATCCGCCCGGCGCACGTCGGCGCCCCAGGCCCCCAGGGCGGCCTCGACTGCATCGAGCACGTCTCCGGCAGGGCCGATCAGCAGCACCTCGCGGCGGTGCCCGGGCCAGCGTTCGGCCCGGGCCGCGGCCTCCTCGGACCGGATCTCCTCGGCCAGTCGCCGGAGGTACTCGGCGTCGAGGTCGGTTGCGGCACCGAGGCCTCCCGCGCCGAGCAGCGATTCGAGATCGTCGGGACGGTCCTGGATCCGGACCAGCCGTCCGGATGCCAGGTGCACGACGTCCCGGGCGGGGGCGGCGGCGACGAGCTGGGCTCGGGTGTCCGGGATCGGGAGCGCCTGCTTCTGCTGTTCCATGTGGTTCCTCAGTGTGGTTCTCGGGGGGGGGGGAGCCCGGTCGGGCGACGAATCGCCCGACCGGGCCGGATGCGGGCCGAGGGAGGCCCCGTTCTCAGTCGAAGGGGTTCTCGACCAGAGCGTTCGAGTGGGTTGCCGAGTGATGCGCGAGCTGCTCGGTCTCTTCGATCTCGGCGATGATTCGCTTCTCCATTGCGGTGCGTCCTTTCGTGTGTGCACCGTCCGAGGGTTCTCGGACGGACTCGCCGGGCGAGTGATCACACCCTAGATGAAAATGATTCTCAATATCTACTAGACTCGCCGACATGCCTGATTCATCGCCCCCGCCGCGGACGCGGATCGCCGACTCGCTCGACACCGCCCTCAGAGGCTGGGAAGCGCACGAGCGCCCCGGTCTCCCCGTCGACGGTTTCGTGCTCGGCCGCCGCCCGATGAGGCCCCGGACCGGGCTCTACCGCGTCGACGGCACCACCGTCATCGAGCCGGACGGCCACCTGCTCCGCATCACTCCGTCACCGGATCGGCGCCGGATCGCGGTGGAGTGGGCATGCCGCGCCGATGAGAACGCCGTGCTCGGGATCGTCGACGTCGAGCGCAAGGAGCTCCGTCTCCACGAGCGCATCGGCGTGCGCTACGACCCGGTGCTCTGGAGCGCCGATTCCTCTCGCCTCGAGGTCGCCGCGAGCCGGGAACGCGCGATCGTCGAGCTGGACGTCGCATCGGGCCGGATCACGAGAACGCCCGTTGCCGGCGCGGAACGCGTCCGACTGCTGCCCGGAGGCGCGAAGGGCCTGCTGGCCCGGCGTCCGGACGGCGGACCGACCGAACTGATCGACCGGAGCACCGGTGCATCGGTCGGCCGCTACGGCGCGGTGCACCGGACGGCGATCTGCGCCGAGGGGTTCGTCGTCTGGCACGACCGGGGCATCGACCGCTTCTCCTGCCGCGGCGCGCACCGGTGGAGCTGGCACGAACCGGGACTCCGGATCACCGACCTCGCCTCCTCCGGCGACGGGATCCTCGCGCTCGGGGTCCGCGACGGACGCAGTGTCATCGTGAGCCTGTCCGACGGAGCGTTCCGCGAGGTCCGCGAAGTCCTCGCCGGCCACGGCCCCGTTGCCGCGACGGGGATCGCGATGACCGAAGAAGGGGCGGTCGTCCGCGTCGAGGCCCCGCTCCTTCCGCCCCGCGTGATCCCGCTGGCCGAGGCGACCGCCCCGACCACGAACACCGAGCTCGCGCCGGGCTCCGAGGACGGGTCCCGCACCTCGACGCTGACCGTGCGCGCAGATGACGGGGCCGAGATCACGGTGATCCTCACCCTCCCACGTGACCGCACCGATCCGATCCCCGTGATCCTCACCTGCTACGGCGGCTTCGGCGTGCCGACCCTCCCCGCGTTCGAGCCGACGATCCCCGCCTGGGTCGCCCACGGGGGCGGATACGCGATCGCGCAGATCCGGGGCGGCGGCGAGCGCGGGAACGAGTGGTGGTGGGCGGGAAGCGGAGCGCGGAAGCAGCGCGCCGTCGACGATCTCGCCGCTGCGGCCGCGGGGCTCTGCGCGGCCGACATCACGCGCCCCGAGCTGCTGGTGCTGGCGGGCGCATCCCACGGCGGATGCATCGCGGCAGCCTGCGGGCTCGAACATCCCGGAAGCTTCGCGGGGATCGCGACGACCGCAGCGCCGCTGGACCTGCTCGCCCTCGACGCCCACCCGCTCGGGCGCCTGTGGCGCGACGAGTTCGGCGACGACGGGACCGACGAGAGCCGCGAACGGCTACGACGCCTCTCGCCGCTCGAACGCGCGAGGAGCCTGCGACCCGGTCAGCCCGTTCCGGCGTTCCTCGGTATCGTGCTCGCGGAGGACACCCGAGTGGCGCCAGACGACACCCGGCGCGTCATCGACGCCCTGCGCGAGCGCGGCAGTCGGGCGGAGCTCTGGGAAGCAGGGGACGCCGGTCACGGGATCAACCACCTGGATGCGCTGCACGCCATCGGGTCCCGGATCCTCTCGTTCGCGGCGCGCACGACCGGGATGGCCGGTGCATGACCGCCGGCCGCCGGACCGGCGCGTTCCGCCGGGTCCCACTGCTGAGCGCGCTGGCCTGCGGGATCCTCGCCGTGCTCGTGGTCTCGGGTTCGACCGGCACGGTGCAGGTCGGGCTCGCCGACGCTGCACGGCTCGTAATCGGGCACCTCATCCCGGGGATGCCGTGGATGACCGACGGGTCGCTGACCCCGCTTCAGGATCAGGCGGTCTGGCAGTTCCGGTTGCCCCGTGCCCTGCTCGCGGGCATCTCGGGGGCGGGCCTCGCACTCGCCGGCGCGATCATGCAGGTGGTGGTCCGCAATCCGCTCGCAGAGCCCTACATCCTCGGCGTCTCCTCCGGAGCAAGCGTCGGCGCCGTGCTCGTCATCATCGGCGGGAGCGCCGCGGCCGCGGGGCTCGGGCTCAGCGGCGCCGCCTTCCTCGGCGCGATGCTGGCCGGGATCCTCGTGGTCTTCCTCGCCCGCCGTCGGGGCGAGCTCTCCCCCACCCGGATGATCCTCGCCGGCGTCGCGCTCGGGTCCCTCCTCAGCGCCGTCACGAGCTACCTCACGCTCACGACGGACGCGCAGAACGTCGTGAGCATCATGTTCTTCCTCCTCGGCAGCGTCTCGGCCGCGACCATGTCGTCGTTGCCGATCCCCGCCGTCGCCCTCCTCGTGTCCTGCGCAGCGGCACTGGCGCTCGCCCGACCGATGAACGCGCTGCTCTCGGGCGACGAGTCCGCGCTGGCCGTCGGGGTGCGCACCACCCGGCTCCGAGCGCTCCTGCTCGTCATCGCATCCCTGCTCACCGGAGTGGTGGTCGCGGTGAGCGGCGGCATCGGCTTCGTCGGGCTCGTCGTCCCCCATGCCGCGCGCATGCTCGTCGGTTCCGACCACCGCAGGATGCTGCCGGCGACCGTGCTCGCCGGGGCGCTGTTCCTGATGGTCGCCGACCTGCTCGCCCGTACCGTCGCCGTGCCGACCGAGATCCCCCTCGGGATCCTCACGGCCTTCGTCGGCGCCCCCTTCTTCCTGTGGCTGATGCGCCGCGGCGGCGAACGAGCGGGGTTCGACCGATGAGCATCGAATTCCACGGCCTCCGCGTCGACCTCGGCGGACGCCCCGTCCTGACGGGCGTCGACCTGCGGATCCGGCCCGGCCGGGTCACCGCGCTGATCGGACCGAACGGCAGCGGGAAATCGACGCTGCTGCGCACCGTCTTCGGCGCCCGCCGGCCCACGCGGGGCCGCGTCACCATCGACGGCGCCGACGTCGTGGGCATCCCGCCGCGGCAGCTCGCCAGGACGGTCGCCGTCATGCTCCAGGACGCGCCGTCCGAATTCGACCTGACGGTGCGCGAGACCGTCATGGTCGGTCGCGCACCGCACCAGGCGGCGTTCGCACCGGACCGCGCGATCGATCGGCTCGCCGTCGATCGAGCGCTGCGAACCGTGGGCCTCGAAGCGCACGCGGAGCGGCTGCTCCGGCAGCTGTCCGGCGGTCAACGCCAGCGGGCGATGCTCGCGCGAGCGCTCGCGCAGGACGGACGGATCCTCGTGCTCGACGAACCGACCAACCACCTCGACATCACCCACCAGCTCGAGATCATGCGACTCGTCGGCGGACTCGGCATCACCGTCGTCGCCGCACTGCACGACCTCGCGCTCGCCGCCGACTTCTGCGACGACGTCGCCGTGCTCCACGAGGGCCGAGTGCGCGCGTTCGGCTCCCCGGGCGATGTCCTCAGCGCACCCCTCGTCCGTGAGGTCTTCGGGGTCGATCCGCGCCCGTCGACGGAGGATGCCTCCGGCCACCGCTTCCTGAGGTTCCGGCCGCTCGCCGAACCCGACCCCACCCGCGCACCCGCGCACGAATAATCAAGGAGAACCATGCACCAGCGCATCACCACCCCGCGATCACGAGCGGTCCGAGCCCGGATCCCGCTCGCGGTATCGGCATCGGTGCTCGCACTCGCTCTCGTCGGCTGCGGCACCGCTGTGGCGAATGATCGGCCGCAGGCTTCGACGGACGCCGGCCCGGTCTCGCTCGAGAACTGCGGTCGAGACATCACCGTGCCGAGCACGCCGAAGGCCGTGGTCGGCCTCCACCCGTCGCAGACGGAACTGCTGCTCCGCCTCGGCGTCGCCGACCGCATGGTCGGCCAGGCGCAGACCACCTCGCTCGCCCTCCCCGACGACGTCGCGAAGCTCGCGACGAAGATTCCCGTGATCGGCGAGGCGTCCCCGCCGAGCCGTGAGGATCTGCTCGCGGCAGCGCCGGACTTCGTCTACTCGCCGACCACCTACGAGTTCACCGCGGAGAAGGGATTCGCCAGCATCGACCAGCTGACCGCCGCCGGCGCCACGGCCTACGTCGCCACCGGAGGGTGCTTCGACCGCCGCATGACCGGAACCGTCGACGACCTCTTCGTCGACCTGCAGAACCTGGGCCGGATCTTCCGGGCCGAGGATGCAGCGGCTCGACTCACCGACCGGGCGAAACAGGATCTCGCCGAGGTACGTCGGACCATCGACGGCGAGCCGAAGCCGAAGGCGGCGCAGGTCTACGTCGACGGGACCTCGCTGTCCGCGATCGGAGCCGGCGTCGAGCACGACATCATGCGCCTCGCCGGCGCCGAGAACCTCTACGGCCCGAAGGATCCCGCATTCGCCGACTTCTTCGCCGCCCAGATCACCCCGGAGGCGCTCGCGGCCAAGCGCCCGGACGCGCTCGTGTTCGCGGTGACGGACGACGCGCACGAGCGCGCGACGCGAGACTACCTGCGGAAGACCTTCCCCGACATGCCCGCGGTGAAGAACGACCGCCTCATCTCGATCCCGTTCAGCGACACGTTCCCGGGCACCCTGGGCAACATCGACGCGGTGCAGCGGATCGCGGCCGGGCTCTACCCGCAGAAGTTCAGCGGCCAGTAGATCGAGGGGATCCGCGCCGGGAGGGACGTCTCGGGGCGTCCCTCCCGGTCAGGCGGCCAGGAACAGCGGAAGGACCGCTGCAGCGGTTACGAGCGGCGCCGCGATCACTCCCCAGCGCACGTACTGCGCCCAGGAGAATGCGACGCCGTCGGCGATGAGCCGTTGATGCCACAGCAGCGTCGCCAACGAGGCCCACGGAGTGATGAGGGGCCCGACGTTGACTCCGATGAGGAGGGCCGCGAGGGAGGAGCGGTTCGATGCCGCCGGCTCCAAGAGGAGGTAGGCCGGAAGATTGTTGATCGCGTTCGCCCCGATGACACCGGTGCCGGCGAACCCCCAGACGTTCCCCGGACCTGAACCGAGCGCAGGACCGAGCCAGGCCAGCGCACCGGAGGCTTCGATCGCTCCGGCCATCAGGAACAGCCCGGAGGCGAAGACGAGCAACGGCCAGGGGACCAGACCCGGGCGAAGCGCAGCCGGCCTGCGAATCCGGAACAGCAGGACGAGAGCGGACGCCGCGCACAGGGCAGGCACCCAGGGTGCGGGAGCGAGCACGAGGAAGGGGATCAGCACGACAACGATCGCGCTGCTCAGCAGCAGCAGCGGACGGTCGACGACGCGACGCGTTCGAGGAACCGAGTATCGGCCGCGCAGGCCGCCGCGGTTGAGCGTCCAGAGCAGGACCGCGGTGGCGGCGATCGCGCACAGGGCGGGTAGGCCCAGCAGCCCGACGAAGTCGCCGCTCCCGTGGAGATCGAGCCGACCGGCCGCCAGGAGGTTGGTCAGGTTCGACACGGGCAATGCCAAAGACGCGGTGTTCGCGAGCCAGACCGTGGTGATCGCGAAGGGCAGCGGCGCGATGCCCAGGGTTCTCGCCAACGACAGCACCACGGGCGTGAGGAGAACTGCGGTGGTGTCGAGCGAGAGAAAAGCCGTGCAGACGACCGCGAGCAGCACGACGAGCAGCCAGAGAGTGAGCACGCTCCCTCGCGCGGCGGCTCCGAGCCTCGCGGCTGCGGCTTCGAAGACCCCGGCCGCGGCGGCGAGCTCGGCCACCACCGTGATCGCGATGACGAATACCAGAACCGGCCAGGCACGTTCCACCGTATCGGCGACGACGGGACCGGAGACGACACCGGTCGCCCAGGCGACCGCCCCCGCGAGCACCAGGAGGCCGCCGATCCAGAGCATCTTCACCAGACCATCGTGCACCCTCATCCCGTGATGAGCAGCGCCTCCCGCCGGAACGTCGACGACCGGAACCGCACGGCAGTCGTCGGCTCGAGCCGAACGGCCCGAAGATGCGCCGGGGTGCAGACGGTGTGCGAGAGCGTTCGGCCTGCGGGCCCGATCATTGCGGAACGGATCGTCGAGGCGACCGGTCAGTTCTCGGTCGAGGTCCGCGGCTCCAGTCCGGCCGCAGCCGGGAACCCCGGATCCAGGTACCCCTCGACCCAGGCGATGCGGCCGAAGTCGAGCTTCGAACTCACGGCGATACCGACCGACGCGTACTTCTTGCGTACTCGGTCGAGGTACTGCTTGGCGGTCTCCCGCCCGATGTTCATGGCCTCGCCCACCTGGTCGACCGTGAGCCCCGATGCGTAGAGCACGAGGGCGCGCTCCTCCTGCACGCTGAGGCTCGGACGCTCGGGGTCGCCGGCGATCACCGAGGCGAGTTCGGGCGTCATCCACTCGTCGCCGCGCAGCACCGCGCGGATCGCCGCGAGGATGTCGGCCTCGCTGTCGCGTTTGCCGACGATACCCGAGACTCCGGCGCGCACGATGCCGCGCACGAGCGGCGGCGAGGCGAGCGCCGAGAGCACGACGATCCGGAGCCCTGCGGCGAGCAGGGACGCGACGAGCTCGACGTCGACGCTCGGCTCCCGATCCACCATCAGGTCGAGCACCAGCAGGTGGGGCCGTCGCTCTCGGGGCACGGAGCGGGCCCAGGCCATGAATTCCGGGGCGGTCGTTCCGCTGAACACGACTTCGAACTCGCCGTCCCGCCCGAGCAGTTCCTCCGTGCGGGCCCGCTGCAGGGCGTGGTCCTCGACGATCGCGACGCGGCACACCGCGGATCCCCTCGGCATCATGATTCCTCCGTGTTCCCCGCCGCGACCGTATCGCGCGCGTAGCTCAGTTCCAACAGTTCGAGTTCCCCGATCCGCTCGTGCCGCTCCCCCGGTCCGAGCGACCGCTGGGGCACGATGCCCGGGCCGATCAGCGTGAGCTGCAGTGACTCGCCGACCGGGAAGAGCGAGGCCGACAGCGCGGATCCGCGCGGCGCCGCGCGCAGGCCCCCGAGAACGGTTCCTGCGATGTCGCGCGCGGCCGCCTCATCACCCGTGTCGGTCCCGCCGATCCGCAGCGAGAAGTCGACCGCTCGCTCGCGCGCGAGCCGCAGTGCCGGCACGAGCGAGCGGCTCAGGTGCACGAGCTCGGGGCTGAGCTGCACGAGCTGCCGCAGGTAGCGCTCCTCCGCCGCGCAGGCGAGTCGGAGCTCGGGATCGGACGGGTCGCGTTCTCCCTCGGCGATGGCACGCAGCAGCTCGACCGAGGTGTCGAGCCCGGCGTCGGTCCAGCGCCGGTGATCGGCCTGCGCCGCCGAGTCGAGCTCGGCTCGCAGCTCGGCCTCGAGCGAACGGCGCCGCGCCCGCTCCGCCTGCTCGGCGAGCCGCCCGACCCGGGCGCGGAACGTCTCCCAGACCACGACGAAACCGAGTCCGACGAGCGCCGCGATCACGGTGATCTGCCCCGCCGTCGGCGAGGTCCGCCAGACGATCATCGCGGTCCCGAAGGCGACGAAGATCCCGGCGGCCGCACCGACGGCCCGAGCCGTGCGCCCCGTGTCGAGCGAGAGCAGCAGCACGAACGCGCCGGTCGGGGCGAGGGCCTGCCAGTTGACCGCCCCGTCCGAACCGAACGCGGTCGCCGCTGCGGAGAGGAAGAACACTGCGCAGGTGCAGGCGACCAGGACCGTGCTCAGCACGGCGGGCCCCCGTCTGAGCGCGGCCGACCGCGACGCCGCCCAGGCGAGCAGCATGACGCCGATCATCGGGTAGAGCGCGAAGTAACGGTTGGTGCCGCCGCCGAGGGTCAGCACGAGACTGATCGCGGTGACGCCAAGCGCCCAGAGATCCCCGGCGCGTCCGTGCAGGGCAGAGACCGACGCGCCGACGTCGTTCCCGCTCCACGCGGGGGCCCGGCTCACCCGCTCCCCGTCCTGCGCGTCGGCCGCCGGGCGGATCGGAACGCGCAGCTCGACCGCGGTGCCCGCGCCGGGGCGGCTGGTCACCTCGGCCGAGAAGCCCGCCGCGTCCGCCCGTGCGAGGATCGACGAGGCGATCCCCCGCCCGTCCGGGATCGCACCGTCGAACCCGCGGCCCGAGTCCCGCACCACGACGCGCAGCTGCTCGGCGTCCTCGGTCACCAGGATCTCGAGCCGATCCGCACCGGAGTGCTTGGCCGCGTTCGTCGCGGCCTCCCGCGCGCACGCGACCACGGCGCGCACCCGTTCCGCGCCGAGCAGTCTCCCGATCCGCTCGAGTTCTTCGTCGCCGAGCCCGGCTCGACGTACCGGTAGCGGGACGTGTTCGAAGAGCGAACGCAACCGCACCGGCTCGTTCGCCGCTCGTTCGCCGCGCAGCGCCCGCAGCAGGTCGATGTCGCGAGCGCACTGCGCACGCACCCGCTCGGAATCCGCGACGCCCGCGCCGCCGTTGGCGACCGCACCGAGGGTGTTGATCGCCGTATCGTGCAGCGTGCGTGACTCCTCTGCGAGCCGCGCGCTCGTGCGTCGGATCGTCTCGATGCGCAACGCCGCGGTCTCGGCCCGCGCGGTGGCGGCGTCCGTCTCGGCCGCGAGCCGCAGCAGCCACGGCAGTCCCGCCCGCATCGCGAGGATGATCGAGCTCTGGGTCACGATGATCGCGACCGGCAGCTGCGCGCCCCAGTCGGGCAGCGCCAGCAGCACGGTCGCGGTCGTCGCCACGGCGGGGACCACGACGAGGAGGATGGAGATCCGGTGCAGCACCAGCAGTCCCATGAGGCAGCTCGCGAAGTCGATCTCCCAGCATGCGGCGAACACCAGCGCCGAGTCGATGTCGCCGCTGGCCAGGTAGCTCCAGAGCCCGATCCCCATCATGCCGAGCGGGACCAGGAAGGCTGGGATCCGTCGCCGCAGGGCGGCCAGCGCGGTCGCGGCCAGCACGAGCTGCGCGAGCACGAGCGGCCAGGCCGCAGGCCCGAGCGCGGCGAACGAGGCGAGCAGCATCACGAGCTGCCATCCGGCTGCGACGAGCAGTGCGACGCGGCGGATCGACCGCAGCACGGAGGTCGTCGCCCATCCGTCCCCGCGCGCCAGCGCCCGCTGGTCGCCGAGGAGGTCGCCGATCGTCGACCGCAGCGCGCGAACCACCATGTATCCCCCTGCATCGGCGCGCCCCCGCGCGCACCAGCGTCCCCGGATGGACAGTACCGCAGCAAGGCGTCCTCCGGGAGACCGGTTCCCCCGAGCGGCTGAACGGCCGATCGCTCCGGCGGTGCGCCGACGCGATCGACCGTTCGTGGCCGTGCTGCGCAGAGGGGGTGCCTGACACGGCCGAACCACCGCCGACCCGTCTCGGGGACGGGATCGGCGGTCGAACCGGTGGCCGAGTGCGGACACGAACTCCCGCACTCCGCCATCGGACGTCATCGCCGCAGTCGCGCCGGGTCGCACCCGACACGCTCCGCGAATCAGGGACCTCCCGTCGGCGACGGACGATCCCCGACTCACGGTGACGGCAGAACTCACCGTTGAACGTAGTCGCCGTCCGATCCCACCGCGTCGCTTCGATCCGAAATGACCCCCGAACGGGGGACGCGCCGGTCGCGCGCATCCGCCGAACCGGACTTGACCTCAACTTCACTTGAGGTTCTACCGTCATCTCCATGGACACTCCTTCCCGCACGATCCCGATCGCCGAGCCCCGGATCGACTCCGGCAGCTGGCGCGAACTCTTCAGCGGAGCGCACCTCGCCGCCGCCCTCGTGCTCGCCGGCGGCGTCGCGATGTATGCAATGAACACCTTCTTCACCGCCGCGCTGCTCCCCTCGACGATCGCCGAGGTCGGCGGGTCCGAGTACTTCGCCTGGGTCGTCACCGCGTTCCTCATCGCCTCCGTGCTCGCATCGATGCTCGTGACGCGCGTGCTCGGCCGCTTCGGCGCCGCCCGCGGCTATCTCCTCGCATTCGCGGTGTTCGGCACCGGAACGCTCGGCGCCGCCCTCGCCCCGAGCATGGAATTCTTCCTCGCGATGCGCGTCGCCCAAGGGCTCGGCGGCGGGCTCCTCGCCGGTCTCGGCTACGCCGTGATCCGTCAGGCCCTGCCCGAGCACCTCTGGACCCGCGCGACCGGCCTCATCTCGGCGATGTGGGGCGTCGGCACGCTCATCGGGCCCGCGCTCGGCGGGCTCTTCGCGCAGCTCGGAATCTGGCGCTGGGCGTTCGCGCTGCGCGCCGCCGTCTCGTTCCTCCTCGGCGTGCTCGCGCTGCGCGCCCTGCCGGCCGGCCGCGGGCCCGCGCACCCGAACGGCCGATTCCCCATCGCCTCGCTGTCCGCGCTCGTGCTCGCGGCGGCAGCCTTCAGCATCGCCTCGATCGTGCCGCCCGGCCCCGCGACCGCCGGCGCGATCCTCGGGGGCGCCGCCCTGATCCTCGGATTCGTGCTGCTCGACCGCCGCGCGTCCTCATCAGTGCTGCCCGCGTTCACCTACCGCCGCGGCAACCCGCTGAAGTGGATCTACCTCACGCTCGGCATCGCCAGCGCCGGCGCGATGCTCGAGGTGTACCTGCCCCGATTCGGGCAGGAGATCGCCGGGCTGCCGGAACTCCCCGCGGGTCTCCTCGGTGCGACCGTCTCGGTCGGCTGGAGCTTCGTCCAGATCTTCAGCGTGAGCATCGAATCGGATCGGGGGCGCCGCCGGGCCATGGTGCTCGGTCCCGTACTCATGGTGCTCGGCTTCGGCGGGTACGCGCTGCTGCAACTGACCGGCGCGAGCACCGGCTCGGCCTGGGGCTGGGCCGTCGCGCTCGTGCTCGCCGGATCTGGCATCGGCCTCGCGTTCCCCCACCTCAGCGTCGCCGCGCTGCGCAGTGCGGCGACGCCCGAGGAGAGCGCGAAGGCCGCGGCCGGTGTGAGCACGGCCCAGCTCATCTCGAACGCGGTGTTCTCGGCGCTCATCGGCGTGCTCGTCTCGCTCGGCTCCGCCCTCGGATCCGCGGCCCCCGCCGCGACTGCGGCGAGCGCGGCCGCGACCTCCGCAGCGGTCATGGGAGCCGGAGTCGCCGTGCTCGCGTTCATCGGGGTGGGCACGGCGTTGCGAGCGACCCGTTCGCTGCGTTCGGGGAGTACGCTGTCGCCAGCGTAGCCGCGCGGCTCCGCCCAATGACGTGCAGGAGCAGCCCATGGCCTCTTCTTCGATCCGGACGACCGTCGATGTCTTCGCCGAGCCCACCCGTCGGGTGAGCGGCGGATGGGTGGCCGCGTTCGCGCTCGCCTGGTTCGGGGTGTGGATGGCGCAGCTCACGCCCGTGCAGCTACTGCTGCCGGCGCAGATCCAGGCGGAGCTGCGCACGACCGATTGGGTGCAGAACGTCCTCGCCTTCGGGGTGATCTCGGGGATCTCGGCGCTGTGCGCGATCGTCGCGTTCCCCGTCACCGGTGCGCTCTCGGATCGGACGACGAGCCGCTTCGGTCGGCGCCGCCCGTGGATCGCGGCCGGGGCGCTGCTTTTCGCGCTCTCGCTCCTGCTGCTCGGCGCGCAGCACTCCCTCCTCGGGATCGGGGTGTTCTGGTCGCTGGCGATCATCGGGTTCTGCGTGCTGACCGCGGCGCTCACCGCGACCATCAGCGACCAGGTGCCCGTCGGACAGCGCGGCACTGTGTCGGGCTGGCTCTCGGCTCCGCAAGCGATCGGCATCATCGCCGGGATCCTGCTCGTGACCATGCTGTCGCTCGGCACGTTCCTCGGGTACGCGGTGGTGGCGATCCTGCTACTGGTGCTGGTGGTGCCGTTCCTGCTGCGCCCCGACGCCGTGCTGCGGCCGGACCAGCGGGAGCCGTGGACCCCGCGAGGCATGCTCGATTCGCTCTGGATCAGCCCGCGGCAGTACCCGGATTTCGGCTGGACGCTGCTCAGCCGCGTGCTCGTGAACTTCGGAAACGCGTTCGGCACGAGCCTGCTGCTCTACTTCCTGGAGTTCGGACTCGGTGACGAGAACGCCGAGGACGATCTCGTGATCGCGGTGCTCGTCTACATGGTGTTCGTGATCATCGCCGCGCTCACCCTCGGCCGGCTCTCCGATGCGCTGGGACGGCGCAAGTCGTTCGTGTTCCTCTCGTCGACGCTGCAGGCGGTCGCGGCGCTGCTGCTCGCCTTCGTGCCGACGTTCGCGACGACGCTCGTGGCGGCCGGGCTGCTCGGCCTTGGCTACGGCTGCTTCCTCGCCGTCGACCAGGCGCTCGCGACGCAGGTGCTGCCCGACCCCGAGACCCGCGGCAAGGACCTCGGGATCATGAACATCGCGACCGCCGTGCCGCAGGCGGCGGCTCCCCTGTTCGGGGCGCTCATGGTGTTCGTCGCGGGCTTCACTGGCCTGTTCCTCATGGCGGGGGTGTTCGCGTTCGCGGGCGCGCTCGCGGTCGCGAAGGTGCGCTCGGTGCGGTGAGGCTGCTGGGTCCCCGGCTCGGGGACCCAGCAGGCTCGGGCTACTACGAGGTGTGGCAAGCGGGCGCGCAGTAGTAGCACCCGTCGGCGGTCGGGTAGTAAGCACGAGCTTGCTGCACCGCGGTGTCGCAGCTTGCGTGATAGCCCAGATCAACCTGGTTACCCAGAGCAGGAACGCATCCTCTCCAGGAATCCCGATCATGAACCTCATGGTCTCGAGTGCCTCCCTGAGGCACCTTATTCACTACATAGTTCGGCATTGAATTCTCCAATCTGCTTGCCACTTCGCAAGCAGACTGAACGTAGCAATCACCACCGACATTGACCGATGCAAGTCGAAACGCGAGCGGTCTCTAGGCCGAGCTCGCAATGCGACGAGCCCAGTACCCGGGCTTTCGGTGCTCGTGCGCGTAGGCGACAATCACAATGGCATCCGGCAGAAGCGCATACAGGATTCGATACGGAAAACCGCGAATGTCCTTGCTCCGGATCACGGCGCCGTCGTCGGTCCTGGCGAAGAGGCGGGCGGCGTCCGGCCAGTCCGCGATCTCTCGGCGTGCCTCACGCGCCCGGTCAAGAAGTTTGAGGCCCGTGCCTGGCCTCTGCGATTCATACCAATGGGCCGCGGCATCGAACTCTTCAACGGCGTCCGGGTGCTCCCATTGCGCCGCCGTCATGCAGTCAGCGAGTCACGCAGACTGGCGTAGTGCTCATCGGCATTCGTCAGTTCGACCTGACCGGATCGGACCCCCGCCAACCGCCGGGATGCTGCTGCACGCCACGCTGCCTGGGACCCGCTCGATCCAGCCGCTTCGTGGAGGCTCTCCAGCAGCGCGTTCACCAGAAGGGCGCGCTGATCGATGTCGAGAGCGAGTCCGTCTCGAATCAGAGTTGCCGTATCCGGTGCCATGATCCGAGTGTACGCCGCCGAGATCTCGAATCAGCAGGTATCCACATGAGACCGGGGCATTCCGTTCCCGAGGACGCCCCCCCCCGACCGAACCCTCGCCTTCCCCACGACCGGACCCAAATGAACCGTTCCGGTCTCGGAACGGTTCATTTGGGTCCGGTCGGCAGCGCACAGCGAGGCCCGAACAGGCGCGAAGCCCACACACCGCGCCACCCGCGCAGGGGTCGCGGTGCTGGTCGAGCCGTGGATCCGGTGCCACACTGTTCCCATGGCCATCCACCTCACCGACGATCCCGCAGCCGACGCCCTGCTCAGCGACGAGCCGACGGCGCTCCTCATCGGCATGCTGCTCGACCAGCAGGTCGCGATGGAGGTCGCGTTCTCGGGCCCCCTCAAGATCAAGGAGCGGCTCGGAACCGTCGATGCCGCGGCCCTCGCCGGAGCCGACCCCGACTCGGTGGTCGAGGCGTTCCGCGAATCCCCCGCGGTGCACCGCTTCCCCGGCTCCATGGCGGGGCGCGTGCAGACGCTCTGCCGGGTCCTGGTCGACGACTGGGGCGGGCGCGCCGAGACGATCTGGACCGAGGGCGCCCCCGACGGACCGACCGTGTTCAAGCGACTGAAGTCGCTGCCGGGGTTCGGTGACCAGAAGGCGAAGATCTTCCTCGCGCTGCTCGGCAAGCAGTGCGGCTTCGACGGCGCCGGCTGGCGAGAGGCCTCGGCGCCCTACGGCGAGGAGGGGTCGATGCGCAGCGTCGCCGATATCGTCTCGCCCGAGACGCTCGCGCTCGTGCGCGAATCGAAGCGCGCCGCCAAGGCCGCGGCCAAGAAGGGCTGACATGACCGGCGACACCGCTGCCGACGCCCGCGGAGGCTTCGGCCTCACGCGCATGCGCCCCCGCGATCCCGCCCAGGTGTTCCGCGCGGCAAGCCCGCTCGAGCTGTTCTTCGACCTGATCTTCGTCGTCGCCGTCTCGTTCAGCTCTGCTCGGCTGCACGAGATCGAGGTCCACGGGAGCCTCGGGGCGGGGGTGGTCGCATACCTCCTCACCTTCTTCGGCATCTGGTGGGCGTGGATGAACTTCACGTGGTTCGCGAGCGCGTTCGACGTGGACGACTGGTTCTACCGGGTGCTGACCCTCACCCAGATGGCCGGCGTGCTCGTGCTCGCCACGGGCATCAAGGCGGCGATGGAGGAGGGCGACTACCGGGTCCTGATCCTCGGCTACGTGATCATGCGCCTCGCCCTCGTCACGCAGTGGTTGCGCGCCTCGCGCAGCCATCCCGAGATGCGGCGCACCGCGCTCCGGTACGCGGCCGGAGTCGTGATCTGCCAGATCCTCTGGATCGGCTTCCCCTGGATCTCGCCCAGCCTCCATATCCCGGTGTTCCTGCTGCTGGTGCTGTGCGAGCTCGCCGTGCCGGTCTGGGCCGAGTCGGCGAGCAAGACGCCGTGGCATTCCGCGCACATCGCCGATCGCTACGGCTCGTTCACCCTCATCGTGCTCGGCGAATCCGTGCTGGCTTCGACCACGGCCGTGGTCGAGGTCGCCGACGGATCGCACCATCTCGGCCAGCTCGTCGTGACCGGCTTCGCGGGCCTCGTGCTCGCTGCGGGCATGTGGTGGCTCTACTTCGCCACCGAGGTCACCGAACGTCTCGACCACCTCCGCAGCGCTCTCACATTCGGCTACGGGCACTACTTCGTCTTCGCCGCGGCCGGCGCGTTCTCGGCGGGCATCACCGTGCTGCTGTCGTCGCAGATGGGCGAGAGCGCGCTCGACCCCGTCACGTCGGCGGCGACGCTCACGGTACCGATCGGCATCTTCGTGCTCGGCGTCTGGTTCCTGATCCTCCGGCACAACCTGGAGGGCACGACGAAGGTGCTCGTGCCGCTCGGCGCGATCGCGATCGCCGCCTGCGCGTTCCTGCCCGCGCCGATCGTCTTCGCCGCGCTCGTCATGGCCGGCCTCGTGGTGCTCGTCGAGCGCCACCGGGTCTCCCACTGAGACACGGAGTCCCATGGAGAACGCTCCCGTCACGCTGCTCGTGGTGCCGCTCATCGCGGTGGTCGCGCCGCTGCTCGCGCGCGTCGTATCGCGCGCGCTCGTCGTCCCGCTCGTCGTCTTCGAGGTCGCGCTCGGCATGCTCGTCGGCCCGAGCGGCCTCGGCTGGGTGGCCGACGGTCCGCTGCTCGACGCGCTCTCGCAGCTCGGTCTCGCGATGCTCTTCTTCATGGCCGGCAACGAGATCGAACCGGCCTCCCTGCTCGGCCATCGCGGCAAGCGCGCCCTCGCCGGGTGGGGTGCCTCGGCCGTGCTCGCCCTCGGTGCGGGTTTCCTCATCGCACCGGAACCCGGTGCCGCGCTGCTCATCGGCATCGCGCTGACCGGCACCGCGCTCGGCACCATCATGCCCATGCTGCGCGACTCGGGGATCCTGCGCACCCCGCTCGGTTCGGCGCTCTCATCGGCGGGCGCCATCGGCGAGTTCGCGCCCCTCGTGGCGATCTCGATCTTCTTCAGCGGCCGACAGCCGATCGCGGGTCTCGCCACGCTGCTCGTCTTCGCGGGCGTGACCGCCCTCGCGTTCCGACTCGCCTCGCACGGCAGCCGCGACTGGCTGCACCGTGTCGTCGCGGCCACGCTGCGCACCAGCGGACAGTTCGCGGTGCGCCTCGTCATCGCGATCCTCGCGGTACTCGTCGTGCTCGCGCTCCTGCTCGGCGTCGACTTCCTGCTCGGCGCGTTCACCGCGGGCCTGCTCGCGCGGGTGGTGCTGCGTGGCGGCGATCCCGAGCACCTGGAGGTCGTCGAGGCGAAGCTCGAATCGATCGCCTTCGGGTTCTTCGTGCCGATCTTCTTCGTCGCGACCGGCGTCTCGTTCCCGCTCGCGTCGCTGCTGCAGGATCGGCGCGCACTGCTCCTGATCCCCGTCTTCCTCATCGCGATGCTGCTCGTGCGCGGACTGGCCGCGCTGTGGACGGTGGATCCGGGATCCTCCGCAGCCGACCGACGCAGCAGCGCGTTCTTCACCGCGACCACGCTGCCGCTCGTCATCGCGGTCACCGGGATCGGCACGAAGACGGGCGTGCTCGACACCGGCACCGCCGCCGCGATGGTCGGCGCCGCCATGCTCACGGTGTTCCTGTTCCCCGTGATCGCGCTCATCGGCCGTGGAGGGCCGGGCACCGGGTCCGGCACGGATCCCGAGCAGGATCCCGAGCTGCTCGCTCCCGCTCACGAGTAGACGTGCGTTCGCCCCGGCCCCGCGTCGATGCGCGGGGCCGGGGCGAACGGCGCGGTCGTCGGGTCAGGCGGCCACGAGCGCCTCGCGCTCGAGTCGCAGGTAGCTCGTCTCCATACCGTCGACCATGCCGGTCGCGAGGATCATCTCGCGCGTCGCGGCGTCGGGGTAGGTGATGAGCAGCGTCAGGAGCGTGCCGCCCTCGACCGGCGTGAGGGTGAGCTCGTTGCGGGTCACCGGGCTCTGCGCGCCGTCGGGATCCTCGGGCGTCGTCATCGCCTCGGTAGTGACCGCGCGCACCGGGCGCTCGCCCTCGAGGAACTCGCCGGTGAACCCGAAGGTCTCGCCGCTCTCGAGGTTGCGCCACTCCTGGCGGAACCGCTCGCCCGGCGCGCTCGCGACCTCGCACACCGGCATCTCCCAACCGTCGGGACCGAGCATCCAGCGGCGCATCAGCTCGGCCTCGTGGTGGGCGCGCCAGACCTGCTCGACGGTGCCGCGGATCACGCGCGAGACGCGAGCCCGGGTGTCGCCGATGAGCTGCAGCTGCGTCGGCAGCTCGGCGGCGAAGGTGGCGAGGTCCGCGAGCACCGCGTCCATCTGCCCCATCGCCTCGCGCATGCCCTCGACCATGCCCATGGCCTGCAGCTGCTCCATCTCTTCGACCGAGCCGAAGTAGCTCGTGACCGAGACGCGCGAACCGAGCGCGGTCTCGGTGAACTCGAGCACCATCCGCCCCTCGGGCAGCTCGGTGTTCGGGCTCCCGTCGTCGTTCGCGAACCCGTCGCGCACCTCGAAGGATCGGCCCTCGTCGACGGCGACCCACTTCCAGTAGCCGCCGTGGGTATCCCCCTCGGGCCCGGTCATGAAGTAGGCGCTGAGCCCGCCGACGAAGCCGTCATGACGGGTGAACGTCGCCGGGTACTCGGGCGGACCCCAGAAGCGCTCCAGCTGGCGCGGATCGAGGTAGGCGTCCCAGAGCCGGCGCACGGGGGCCGTGAAATCGGCGACGACGCTCAGGGTGAGCGAGTCGGGATCGGTGGTGACAGCGGTGACGGGCATGATGCGCGTCCTTTCGGTTCGAGGTGTTCGGTGGGTCGTGTTCGATGGGGTCGTGTTCGGTGATCAGCGATCCGCGAAGCGGGGTCGGTGTCGGGAGCGGGAGCGGGAGCGGCGTCACCGCGCGGGCGGATCCTCGGCGAGCAGCGCATCGAGTCGGTCGATACGTCCGCGCCAGAGCTGCTCGAAGTGGCGGAGGAGTTCCTGCGCCCGTCGGATGGTCTCGGGGTTTCCTCGGATGATGCGCTCCCTTCCTCGGGGGATCTTCGCGACGAGATCGGCGGCCTCGAGCACGGCCACGTGCTTCTGCACGGCAGCGAAGCTCATGTCGTAGTCGCGGGCGAGCTCGGAGACCGAGGCCTCGTCGGTGAGCGTGCGGCGGACGATGTCGCGTCGCGTGGCGTCGGCGAGGGCCCGGAAGATCCGGTCGATCTGTGCGTCGGAAAGTTCTTGTACAACCATTTGGTTGTACATTACGTCGCGATCGCGCGAACGTCAACCCCCGTCCGCCGGGCGCGCGGGAACGCGGGGCATTGCAACAGAGAACGGGCCCATTTCTTCCTCTTCCTCGGAGGGAAGGATGGAAAGGGGGCCCCTTCGATGCCGGAGATTGCGCGGGGCGGGGCTACTCGGCGGAGGCATCCCGGGGGGCGCGGCGCTTGCGCAGCCAGGAACGGAACGCCCGGATCGCCTCGATGAGGATCGGGATGCCCGGCAGCAGCACGAGCACGATGATGAACACCTCGGAGTACTGGTGCACGAACGGGATCTGACCGAGGAAGAAGCCGATCAGCGTGACGCCGACGCCCCAGAGCAGCGCACCGATCGCGTTGTACGCGACGAAGTGGCGGTACTCCATCTTGCCGACACCGGCCGCAGCCGGCACGAAGGCGCGGAACACCGGGAGGAAGCGGGCGATGATGATCGCTTTCGGGCCGTGCTTCTCGAAGAAGGCATGCGTGCGCTGCACGTTCTCGGGGTTGAAGAGCTTGCTCTTCTCGCGGCTGAACACCGCGGGACCGAGCTTGCGCCCGATCATGAACCCGACCTGGTCGCCGGCGAACGCGAAGACGAAGAGCAGGATGCAGGTGATCCAGATGGGCACGTCGATGATGCCGGTCGCCGAGAACAGTCCGACCGTGAACAGCAGCGAATCGCCGGGCAGGAACGCGAGCACCAGCACGCCGGTCTCGAGGAACACGAACGCGCAGGCGAGCACCAGCGCGACCCAGCCGCCCGCCTTCAGCAGCGTCTCGGGGTCGAGCCAATCGATGCCGAGCAGGGCCGGGGTGACGAAGCCTGCGAGCGAGGCGAGCGCGGAGTGGAGCACCGGGGTCCGACTTTCAGTTCACGGGTGTGGGCTGGCAACCGGGATCTCGGCACCGCAGTCCAGTATGCACTGCGGTTCTGGCACTGGCCTGGCACCGGCGGGCACGCCGCACGCACAGCGAAGCGCCGCGGGTCCGTCGGAACGGACCCGCGGCGCTTCAGCACCGGATCAGCGGCTCAGTCGCGAGGGCAGGAGCAGCGATCGGCCTGGGCCACGCCCTCCAGCGCCTCCTCGATGTGCAGGCCGCACCCGGCCCAGGTGGTCTTGCTGCAGTCGGCGCAGCGCACGGGTGAGCACATGTGGTTCTCCTCGGTCGGTGTGGTGTCGCGAGCGGATCAGGCGGCGTCGGCCGCGCGCTCCGCCATCTCGACCACGTTCTTCAGCAGCAGGGCACGGGTCATGGGGCCCACGCCGCCGGGGTTCGGCGAGATCCAGGCGGCGACCTCCGCCACGGCCGGGTCGACGTCGCCGACGACGCGGCTCTTGCCGGTCTCGGGATCCACCTTGCGCGAGACGCCCACGTCGAGCACGATCGCGCCCGGCTTGACGTCCTCGGCGCGCACGATGCCCTCCACGCCCGCCGCCGCGACGATCACGTCGGCCCGGCGCAGCTCGGCACCCAGGTCCGCTGTGCCCGTGTGGGTGAGCGTGACCGTCGCGTTGAACTCGCGGCGGGTGAGCAGCGGCCCGATCGGACGGCCGACGGTCACGCCGCGGCCTACGACCACGACGTTCTTGCCCGCCCACGACAGGCCGTTGCGCTCGACCAGCTCGATCACGCCGCGCGGCGTGCACGGCAGCGGCGAGGTGATCTCGGTGTTGGCGTTCAGCACGAGGCGCCCGAGGTTGGTCGGGTGCAGTCCGTCGGCGTCCTTGTCCGGGTCGATCTTCTCGAGGATCCGGTCGGTGTCGATGTGCTTCGGCAGCGGCAGCTGCACGATGTACCCGGTGCAGGCCGGGTCGGCGTTGAGCTCGTCGAGCACCGCCTCCAGCTCCTCCTGCGTGACCGTGTCGGGCAGCTCGCGCTGGATCGACGCGATGCCGACCTCGGCGCAGTCGCGGTGCTTGCCCGCGACGTACCATTTCGAGCCGGGATCCTCGCCGACCAGCACGGTGGCGAGACCGGGGGTGACGCCGCGCTCGCGGAGCGCTGCGACGCGCCCCGCGAGCTCCTGCTTGATCGAAGCCGCTGCGGCGGTCCCGTCGAGCTTCTCAGCGGTCAAGGATCACCACTCCTCGAGGCCGGGGTACAGCGGGAACGCGTCGGCGAGCGCCGTGACGCGCGCTTTGAGGGCCTCGACGTCGCCCGTCTGCTGGAGGGTGAGCGCGATGATGTCGGCCACCTCGGCGAACTCGACGTCGCCGAAGCCGCGGGTCGCGAGGGCCGGGGTGCCGATGCGGAGGCCGCTGGTCACCATCGGCGGGCGCGGGTCGAAGGGCACCGCGTTGCGGTTGACGGTGATGCCGACGGCGTGCAGCGCGTCCTCCGCCTGCTGTCCGTCGAGCTCGGAGTTGCGCAGGTCGGCGAGCACGAGGTGCACGTCGGTGCCGCCGGTGAGCACGTCGACGCCCGCCGCCTTCGATGCCTCGCTGGTGAGCGCGTCCGCGACGAGCTTCGCGCCCGAGAGGGTGCGCACCTGGCGGTCCTTGAACTCGTCGGTCGCGGCGAGCTTGAACGCGGTCGCCTTCGCGGCGATCACGTGCATGAGCGGGCCGCCCTGCTGGCCGGGGAACACGTTCGAATTGAGCTTCTTGAAGAGCTCGAGGTCGTTCGTGAGGATGAAGCCGGAGCGGGGGCCGCCGATGGTCTTGTGCACGGTCGACGACACGACGTGCGCGTGCGGCACCGGGCTCGGGTAGAGGCCCGCGGCGACGAGGCCCGCGAAGTGCGCCATGTCGACCCAGAGGGTCGCGCCGACCTCGTCGGCGATCTCGCGGAACTTGGCGAAGTCGAGGGTGCGGGGGTAGGCGGACCAGCCGGCGATGATGACCTTGGGCTTGTGCTCGAGCGCCTTCTCGCGCACGACGTCCATGTCGATGAGGAACGTCTCGGGGTCGACGCCGTAGTGCACGACGTTGTAGAGCTTGCCCGAGAAGTTGAGCTTCATGCCGTGGGTGAGGTGGCCACCGTGGGCCAGCTCGAGGCCGAGGATCGTGTCGCCGGGCTCGGCGATGGCCGACAGCACCGCGGCGTTGGCCGAGGCGCCCGAGTGGGGCTGCACGTTCGCGTACTTCGCACCGAACAGGCTCTTGGCGCGCTCGCGCGCCAGCTCCTCGGCGACGTCGACGAACTCGCAGCCGCCATAGTAGCGGCGACCGGGGTAGCCCTCGGCGTACTTGTTGGTGAGCACGGAGCCCTGGGACTCGAGGACCGCGCGGGGAACGAAGTTCTCGCTCGCGATCATCTCGAGCGTGCCGCGCTGGCGGCCGAGCTCGTTCTTCAGGACCTCCGCGATCTCGGGGTCGACGACCTCGAGCGGCTCGTTGAAGAAGGCAGACTGGTTCGACATCCGGTGTACTCCTCGTGGTTCTCGTTCCGCGCGCGCGGAAGACATCGGTTCGGTTTTTCGACCCAGGCGAGCGGCCGTTCCGAGAGGGGGTGTCGTTTCCCGATGGTGTCCCATCTGCACGCCAGTCACGACGTTCGACAGTGTAGCAATCCGGGCTCGGAAGGGAACGCCGCCGGTCACACGCGGTCACCGGTGGATCGCGGCCCGCGAGCGGGTCCGCCGATCCAGTACCCTTGGACCCCGTGAACACGATCGCGACGGACTCCTCCAGCACCCAGTGGGTGCTCACCCTCAGCTGCATCGACGGACCGGGGATCGTGCACGCGATCAGCGGCGCGATCGTCGCGGCCGGCGGCAACATCGCCGAGAGCCAGCAGTTCGCGAGCCACGACACCGGCCGGTTCTTCATGCGCCTGCAGGTCGAGGCCGTCGCGCAGCCCGACACCTTCGAGGCCCGCTTCGAGCAGGCGCTGGCGCCCGTCACCGAGCGCTACCACATGACCTGGCGCCTCGACGTGGTCGGCCGACCGGTGCGCACCCTGATCCTCGCGTCGACCGCGACCCACTGCGTGAACGACCTGCTGTACCGGCAGCGCGGCGGCCAGCTGCCGATCGAGGTGCCGCTGATCCTCTCGAACCACGAGACCGTGCGCGACATCGCCGACTTCTACGGCGTGCCGTTCGAGCACCGCCCGGTCGCCGGCCCCGACGACAAGTCGGCCTTCGAGCGTCGCGTGCTCGAGGTCGTCGAGGAGCAGGACATCGAGCTCGTCGTGCTCGCCCGCTACATGCAGATCCTCTCCCCCGAGCTCTGCGAGGCGCTCGCGGGCCGCGCGATCAACATCCACCACTCGTTCCTGCCCGGCTTCAAGGGCGCGAACCCCTACCGCCAGGCGCACCAGCGCGGCGTGAAGCTGATCGGCGCCACCGCGCACTTCGTCACGACCGACCTCGACGAGGGTCCGATCATCGAGCAGGACGTCACCCGCGTCGACCACGCCTACTCGCCGCAGGAGCTCATGCAGCTCGGCCAGGACGGCGAGGCGCGCACGCTGCGCCGCGCCGTGACCTGGTTCGCCGAGAACCGGATCCTGGCCGACGGCGACCGCACCATCATCTTCCGCTAGGCGGGATCAGGCTCGGGCCGTCCCCGCCGCAGCGCGTCGAACTCCGCGCGGAAGCCGGTGAGCATGGCCCGCAAGCCGAACTCGAAGGAGGCATCGGCCGTGCTCTGCCGCTTCGCGGCGAGCATCGCGGCACGGGCCCGGTAGACCGAGGTGAAGACGGGCACGTCCTCCCGCGGGCCGGGATCGAGCATCTGCTCGTCGGCGCCGAGGTCGAGCGCGGACCCCAGGATGAACGATTCGAGCGCGACGAGCAGGATCAGCACCCGTTCCTCGGGCCAGCCGGCACGCACGAGCGCGCGGATCACCCCGTCGTACATGAGCGTCGTCGTGGACTCCTCGGCGAGCGGAAGCACGGCGAGCAGCGCGACGGTCGACGGGTGCGCCGCGAACGTATCGCGGTAGTGCCCCGACCACTCGACGAGCGCCTCGTCCCACGGGCTGCGATCGAACATGTCGAGCGGGATCCGATCGCTGATGAGCTCGCGCATCCCGGCGACCAGGTCGGGATACCCGTCCACGTGGTTGTAGAGCGCGGAGGGCTGCACGCCGAGCTCCTTCGCGACCGCCCGTATCCCGGCGGCCTCCGCCCCGCCGCGATCCACGAGGCGCAGCGCGGTCTCGAAGATGAGCCGGCGCGAGAGGATCCCCTGCGCGGGACGACCCGCGCGACGGCGCGAAGGCCCGGTGCTGCCACCGGTGCCGGCGCGGTCGCCGTCGTCCGCGGTCGTGGTCATCTTCGCCCCCTCGGGTTCATCCTGGCCCGCCCCGAGCCGGATCGCAAAACTCATTCGCGTCCGCACGGCATTCGTACTATTCTCTTGCCCAGCGCTCAAACGAACCCTGTTCATTTTGGCACTTCCGCTCACGGCCCGCACCCCGCATGCGCCGCGAGCGGCCGGAACGCCCCTCAGCAGCAAGGACGCAGCAGATGACGACCGTTTTCACCGGTGGCACCGTGATCATCGACCCGGCGCCCGCGACCGGGCCGGCGGAGACGAGCGACGCGCTCGCCGTGCGCGACGGCCGAGTGATCGCCCACGGGGCCGAGGCGCTCGCGCTCGCGCAGGAGTCCGGCTCCGAGATCGTCGACCTCGCCGGCGGCACCCTGGCCCCCGCGCCCGGCGACGGTCACGCTCACCCGGTGCTCGGCGGCCTCGAAGCCGCCGGCCCCGCGGTGCGCGAGGCGACCGATCTCGACGGGATCCTCCGCGCCGTCGCCGAGTGGAAGGCCGCGAACCCCGAGGCCGAGTGGATCGTCGGCGCGAGCTACGACGCGACCTTCGCGCCCGGCGGCCGTTTCGACGCCCGCTGGCTCGACGAGGTCACGGGCGATACCCCGACCGTGCTGCGCGCCTGGGACTACCACACCGCCTGGGTCAACTCCGCGGCGCTCGCGGCCGGCGGCATCACCGCCGAGACCCCGGATCCGCACCTCGGCCGGATCGTGCGCCGCGAGGACGGCAGCCCGCTCGGCACGCTGCAGGAAGCGGCCGCCAACGACTTCCTCGCGAACGTGGTCCCCGGGTTCTCCCTCGCAGCCCGTGTGGACGCGATCGAGGCCGCGACCCGCGCCTACGCCGAGCAGGGCACCACGTGGATCCAGGACGCCTGGGTCGACTCCGGCGACGTCGAGACCTACCGCGCGGCGGTGCGCGAGGACCGGCTGCACACCCGCGTCAACCTGGCGCTGCGGGCCGATCCGATGCGCTGGCGCGAGCAGCTCGACGAGTTCGCCGCGATCCGCGCCGAGATCCGCGAACTCGGTCACCCGCGCCTGAGCGCCGAGACCGTCAAGGTCTTCGTCGACGGCGTGATCGAGAACCACACGGCGGCGCTCACCTCCCCCTACGCCGACCGGCCCGACGACCGCGGCCTGCCCAACTGGGACGAGGCCGAGCTGCGGGCGGCCACCGCCGCGTTCGACGCGCTCGAGTTCCAGCTGCACCTGCACGCGATCGGCGACGCCGCGGTGCGATCGGCGCTCGACGCGCTCGAGGCCGCACAGGCGCAGGATCCGACCCGCGAACGGCACCACGTGATCGCGCACGTCGCGATGCTCGCCCCCGGCGACGCCGAGCGCTTCGCCGCGATCGGGATCATCGCGAACTTCGAGCCCTACTGGGCGCAGTGCGACGCGGTGATGGAGTCGCTCACGATCCCGCACATCGGGCACGACCGCGAGGGCTGGCAGTACCTCATCGGCTCGGTGCTGCGCGGCGGCGCGACCGTCTCGTTCGGCAGCGACTGGCCCGTCACCACCAAGGACTGGCGCCCCGCGCTGTCGACCGCGATCACCCGGCACAGCCACCTCGAACCCGACGCCGAGTCGTGGCTGCCCGACGAACGCGTGCCCGCGGGAGAAGCCTTCGCGGCCTACACGCGCGGGATCGCCCGCCAGGCGCTCGCGACCGACCGAGGCACCCTCGACATCGGCATGACCGCCGACCTCGTCTGGCTCTCGGCGAACCCGCTCGCGGTCGACCCGAATCTGATCCCCGAGATCACGATCCGCGGCACGTGGCTCGCGGGTCGTCCGACCTTCGTGGGATCATCCTCCTAGGGCGCCCAGGCGCTCATCCGGACCTTTTCAAAGGAGAAAACCCGTGTCCGATCCAGCAACCGTGTCCACCAGCACCGCAGGGGGCCCGCACCTCAAGCGCGCCCTCGGCCTGACCGGCCTCACGCTCTTCGGCGTGACCTACATGACGGTCATCACGGTGTTCACCACCTACGGCATCGTGAACCAGGTGACCGACGGCCACCTGCCCGCGGCCTACGTGGTCGCCGTCGTCACCATGCTCTTCACCGCGGCGAGCTACGGCGCCATGGTGCGCCGCTACCCGGTCGCGGGATCCGCGTACACCTACACTCAGCAGTCCTTCGGCGGGGCCATCGGCTTCCTCACCGGCTGGGTCATGCTGCTCGACTACCTCTTCATCCCGATGATCAACTTCATGCTCATCGGCATCTACCTGAACACGCAGTTCCCCGCGGTTCCGGTGTGGGTATTCACCCTCGCGTCGCTGCTGCTCGTGCTGCTGTTCAACATCCTGGGCATCAACCTCGTCAATAAGGTGAACTTCGTGATCATCGCGCTGTCGGTGGTGCTCGTGGTCGTGTTCATGGCGCTCGCGTTCAAGGAGTACCTGGGTGGCGACCAGTCGGTCGGGCTCATCGATCCCTTCACCTTCGGCGAGGGCGGCATCGGCGCCATCGCGTCCGGCGCCGCGGTGCTCGCGCTTTCGTTCCTCGGCTTCGACGCGGTCTCGACCCTGTCGGAGGAGGCGAAGCGCCCCCGCAAGGACATCCCGCGCGCGATCCTGCTCTCGACCCTGGTCGGCGGTTTCTTCTTCATCCTCGTCTCGTGGTCGGGCGCGCTCGCCTTCAACCCGGACTGGTCGACCCTCAACAAGGAGCAGATCGACGCCGCCGGCACCACGGTCATGGACAGCTTCGGCGTGAGCTGGTTCACCGCGTTCTTCGTGGCGATCTACGTGGTCGGCGCGTTCGGCTCCGGCATGACCGGCCAGGTCTCCGTCTCACGCATCCTCTACGCGATGGGCAGGGACGGCATGCTGCCAAAGCCGCTCGCCCGGCTGCACCGCCGCTTCGGCACCCCGATCGTCGCCGCGTGCGTCGTCTCGATCTTCGCGCTCTCGGCGCTGTTCCTATCGCTCGACACCGTCGCCTTCATGATCAGCTTCGGCGCGCTGGCCGCGTTCGCCCTCGTGAACCTCTCGGTGATCCGCACCTACGTGTTCCCGAAGGGCGGCCGCCGCGAGCAGTTCGGGTTCTGGAAATGGGTACGCTACCTCGTGCTGCCGGTGATCGGCTTCGTGCTGACCATCTGGCTGTGGACCTCGCTGCAGGCCCTCACCTGGCTCGTGGGCGCGATCTGGCTCGTGGTCGGCGTGATCATCATCGCGATCGTGACCGGCGGCTTCCGCAAGCCCGTGCCGAAGATGGACTTCTCGGAGGGCGAGCCGACCACCGAGCAGATCGACCAGCTCGGCGACGAGTTCCCGCTGGAGCCGAACCGCTAGTCGGTTCCGGCCGAACCAGGATCGGGCCCGCGCCGGTCATTCGCATCGTCGAGTGTCCGGCACGGGCCCGATTCCGTTGCGGGCAGAGGCCGTACGCCGATCCGTTCTACCGCAGGTGTTCCACGTCGCCCGCCGACACGACGAGTTCGCCGCCCGTCGGCAGGTCGACCACGAGCGACCCGTCGTCCGACAGGGTGCGCGCGCGGCCGTCGATCACGCGGTCGGCGAGGTGCACGCGCACCTCGGATCCGAGGGTGAGCGAGTGCCGCAGCACGCGCGCCCGCACGGCGCCGGGATCCTGCGACGCGCGTTCGACGAGGCGCAGCAGCCCGCCCGTCACCGCGGCGAGGATCTCGTCGGCGAGGACGCGGCCGGCGTCGCTGTCGAGCGTTTCGGCGCCGCCCACGTCGGCGCCCGCGGCGAGCAGCGACGAAGCCCGGTCGGTCGGCAGCTCCCACTCGGGGATCAGCAGGTTGAGTCCGGTGCCGACGATCACGGACCCGTCGGGCAGCATCTCGCAGAGAATCCCGCACAGCTTGCGTCCCGGACGCCCCGCGATCGCGTCGTCCTCGTCGCGCACGTGCACGTCGTTCGGCCACTTCACGCCGACCCGCAGGCCCGAGTCCGCGCCGAAGCGCGACTGGAGCGCGTCCGTCACCGCGGAGCCGGCGATGAGCGGAGTCCAGCCCGGTCCGAGCTCTGCCGAGACCGCTCGGATCCCCGGGCCGCGCAGCAGCAGCGACGCCGCGATCGACGTGCCGGGCGGCGTGACCCAGCCGCGCCCGAGCCGCCCCCGTCCCGCCGTCTGATCGGCGGTCGCGAGCAGCGTGCCGTTCGGGAGCCCCGGTTCGCGCGCCACGAGCTCGCGCAGTTCGGCGTTGGTCGAGGGCGACGACTCGCGCCACTCGACGCGGGGCAGCAGGGCGCGGGTGCGGGGCAGGTCCATGCGAACGAGCGTAGCGGCGCGGCCTCCTCACCGCCCGATGGAGGATTCCTCCAGCGGAATCGCCGGTTCCTTGAGAGCGCTCCTCCAACCTGCGGCATGGGTCGCGCGCTAGGCTGACACCCGTGACTGCAGAGAACGCCACCGAGACCACCGAGCCCTCGGCCGCCACGACCGCCTCGCGCATCGCGGACCACCGGCGCAAGTACCAGGAGGCCGTGGGCGACCGCGACGCCGCCGCAGCTGCGAAGCAGCACCCCCGCGGCAAGATGACGGCGCGCGAGCGCATCGCCGCGCTGCTCGATCCGGGCAGCTTCGTCGAGTTCGACAAGTACGTCAAGCACCGCACGCAGGGCTTCGGCATGGAGAACAGCCGCCCGTTCGGCGACTCCGTCGTCACCGGCGCGGGCACCATCCACGGCCGCCAGGTCGTCGTCTACTCGCAGGACTTCACGACCTTCGGCGGATCGCTCGGCGAGGTCGCCGGCGAGAAGATCGTCAAGGCGATGGAGTTCGCCCTCAAGACCGGTGCCCCCGTGCTCGGCATCCTCGACTCGGGCGGCGCCCGCATCCAGGAGGGCGTTGTTGCCCTCTCGAAGTACGCGAACATCTTCCGTCTGAACACCATGTGCTCGGGCGTCATCCCGCAGATCTCGATCGTCATGGGCCCGTCGGCCGGCGGCGCGGTCTACTCCCCCGCCCTCACCGACTTCGTGATCATGGTCGACCAGACCAGCCACATGTTCGTCACCGGCCCCGACGTCATCAAGACCGTCACGGGCGAGGAGGTCGGCTTCGAGGAGCTGGGCGGCGCGCTCACGCACAACAAGACGAGCGGCGTCTCGCACTACCTCGCGAGCGACGAGCACGACGCCCTCGACTACGCGCGGTCGCTCATCAGCTATCTGCCCGACAACAACCTGGCCGAGGCCCCGGTCTACGACAGCGACACCGCGTTCGAGATCACCGACGTCGATCGCCGCCTCAACACGATCATCCCGGACAGCCCGAACCAGCCCTACGACATGAAGGTCGTCATCGAGGCGATCCTCGACTCGGGCGAGTTCCTCGAGGTGCAGCCGCTGTTCGCCCCCAACATGCTGATCGGCTTCGGCCGCGTCGAGGGCCGCACCGTCGGCATCGTCGCGAACCAGCCGGCGCAGATGGCGGGCACGCTCAACATCGACGCGAGCGAGAAGGCCGCACGCTTCGTGCGGTTCTGCGACGCGTTCTCGATCCCGATCCTCACCCTCGTCGACGTGCCCGGCTACCTGCCCGGCACCGACCAGGAGCTGCAGGGCGTGATCCGCCGCGGTGCGAAGCTGCTCTACGCCTACGCCGAGGCGACCGTTCCCCTCGTCACCATCATCACGCGCAAGGCCTACGGCGGCGCGTACATCGTGATGGGTTCGAAGCAGATGGGCGCCGACTTCAACATCGCCTGGCCCACCGCCGAGATCGCCGTCATGGGCGGCTCGGGCGCCGTCAACATCCTCTACCGCAAGGAGCTGGCCGCGGCCGCCGAGCGCGGCGAGGACGTCGAGGCGCTGCGCGCCGAGCTGACCGCGAAGTACACGGCCGACGTGACGAGCCCGTTCCTCGCGGCCGAGCGCGGCGAGCTCGACAATGTGCTCGAGCCCGCGGGCACCCGCCTCGCGGTCATCAAGTCGCTCCGCGGCCTGCGCGGCAAGCGCACCGAGCAGCCCGCCAAGAAGCACGGCAACATCCCGCTCTAGGCCGAAGGACGACGTGAACGACGAACTGCTGCCACCGGACGCTGCTGCCCGCGACGCTGCCAAGCGCGAGGAGATCGGCGAGACCGATCCGACCCTGCACGGCGACGATTTCCGCTTCGTGACGCGCGGCGTGCGCGACCACGAGCGTGCCGCGGTGATCGCGGTACTCACCGGGTCGCGCGCCGAGGAGACCGCTCAGGTGAAGCGCGTCGCCCGTCGCGACCGCGAGCCCTGGGCTCGTTCCCAGCGGGTCCCCGAGGGGATCAGCGAGCTGCTGCACGAGGGCTGATCGAGAGACCGTGCCGAGCACCCCGGAGGACGCACGAGCCGAGCTCGAACGCGCGCTCGCGTCCGGGCTCGACATCGCGATCACCCCGCAGGCTCTCGATACGGGGCTGCCTGCGCGACGATCGGCGGTGCTGATCCTGTTCGGCGCCCTCGACGACGTGCCCTGCCGGGTGCCCGATCCTGCGGTGCCGCCGACCCTGGACGTGCTGCTGACGCGCCGCGCCGACAGCATGCGGCATCATGCGGGCCAGATCGCGTTCCCGGGCGGCGGTGTGGAACCCGGCGACCTCGACCGCGCCGCGACCGCGCTGCGCGAGGCGTGGGAGGAGACGGGCCTCGACCCCGCGGGCGTCGACGTGCTCGGGACGCTCCCCGAGATCTGGGTGCCGGTCAGCAGCAACCTCGTCACCCCCGTGGTCGGCTGGTGGCGCCTGCCGAGCGCGGTCGCTGCCGACCATACGGAATCGGTCGAGGTGTTCCGCGTGCCCGTCGCCGAGCTGCTCGACCCGGCGGCCCGCGGCACCTCGGTGCTGCGCCGTGCGGGCGACGAGTTCCGCGGCGAGGCGTTCCGGCTCGACGAGCGCTTCGGCGGTCGCGTGGTCTGGGGGTTCACCGGCATGCTGCTCGCCCGGCTCTTCGCAGAGGTCGGCTGGGGCGGCGACTGGGATCGGGACCGCGAGTTCCCCGTCCTCCCCTAGTCCCGGCACCGCCCGTGTTGACAACGCGGGTCAGTGGTCTTACCGTTGCCTAACGAAGGTTAGTTAGGTGGTTCGAAGATGACCCGATCCCAGATCATCGCAGCCGCGCGCGAGCGATTCGCCCGGGCCGGCTACGCGGAGACGTCCCTCAAGGAGATCGCCGCCGATGTGGGGATCAAGGCCCCGTCGATCTACGCGCACTTCTCCGGCAAGGAGGAGCTCTACGTGGAGGTCTACACCCGGTCCATCGCCGAGCACCGCGACTACTTCACCCGACTGCTCGCAGAATCGCGCGAGCTCGACCCGCTCGAACGGCTCCACAAGATCCTGACGGGGGTTCCCGCGTTCTACCAGGAGCGCCCCGAACTCGTGGACTTCCATCTCCGGTCCATCACCGGCGGCATCCCCGCCGGCACCGATCCCTCCGGCGTCTTCCGCCGCTGGGACGAGGAGCTCGCCGAAGCCATCCGCGCCACCTACATCGAGGGGCGCGACGCGGGCAGGTTCGCGCGCGTCGATCCCGACGCCTTCACCGCGCACTTCACCTGCCTGATGGACGGCCTGTTCCTGCAGCTCAAGCACTACGAACCCGTGCTCTACACGGAGCACCTCACGCGCACCTGGGATCTGCTGGCCGCCGCACTCGGCTTCGGGATCCCGGTTCAGGAGAACCGACCATGACCACTTCCCCGTCCACCCCGGCGGACGCGCCGCAGAGCAGCGGCCGCTCCGACTACGAACAGGGCGTCGTCCCCGCCGAGGAGCGCAAGGGCTGGCTGCCCATCGCCGGCATCTGGATCGCCATCGGCATCGACCTGTCGGGCACCATCATGGGCGTCCAGCTCGGCGCCGGCATGCCCTTCGGCGAGGCCCTCGCCGCGACGATCATCGGCTCGATCCTGCTCGGCGTGCTGGCGATGGCCTGCACCTACGTCGGCGCGGCCACCGGCTTCACCAGCTCGGTCATCGCCCGCACCGTCTTCGGGCGAGCCGGAGGTCGCGTGATCTCGATCGCGATGGCGATCTCGTCGCTCGGCTGGTTCGGCGTGCAGACCGGGTTCTTCGCCGACAACGCCCGCATCGCGGTCGACGAGCTCCTGCACGTCGACGTGCCCGTGCAGGTGTTCACCGCGGTCGGCGGCGCGCTCATGGTCCTCACCGCGCTCTGGGGATACCGCTCGATCGAGCGCCTCAGCTCGTGGGCGGTCCCGCTGCTGATCGCGCTGCTCGGCCTCGCCGTGGTGCTCGCCTTCGTGCAGTTCGGCAGCGGCCAGCTCTTCGCCGAGGTGACCCCGCAGTTCACCTTCGGCGGCGCCGTCTCGCTCGTCATGGGCATCTTCGTCTTCGGCGTCGTCATCTCGCCCGACATCGCGCGCTGGGCGCGCACCCCGAAGCACGCGATGGCGGCCGGGTTCATCGGCTTCTTCATCGGCAACTCGCTCATCGTGATCGTCGCGCTGGTCCTGTCGCGCGTGATGGGCGCGCAGGATCTGATGCGCATGTTCTTCATGCTCGGCCTCGGCGTGGTCGCCGTCGTCGTGCTCACGCTCGCGCAGTGGACCACGAACACCAACAACCTCTATTCGGCGGCGCTCAACCTGTCGACGATCTTCACTCGCGTGAACCGCCGGACTCTCACCGTGATCGGCGGGATCGTGGCGATCGCGGCGGCCCTGTTCGGCATCTACGACGCGTTCATCCCGTTCATCTCGGTCATGGGCACGTTCATCGCGCCCTACGGCGGCGTGTACCTCGCCGAGTTCTTCGCCCGCCGTTCGAGCCGCCTGCGCACGGGCGCGAGCGCGGTTCCGGCGGTCGATCCCTGGGCCTTCGTCTCGTGGGCGATCGGCGGCCTCGTCGGTGTCTGCACGACGCAACCGGGCAACGGGCTCGGCCTCGGGCTCTTCAGCCTCACCACCATCCCGGCGCTCGACGCGATCCTCGCGGCATTCGCCGCCCACGCCCTCATCGGGTTCGTGCGCCGCGATCGCACCGCCGCCGCGAGCGACGCGGCGGAGCGCACCGAGGACCACACCGGAATCACCGAGGCGACCGCGCAGGATCTGCGCGCCGCCGCCGAGATCGCGAAGGGGATCGATCGATGACCGCGGCCCGCACCGGAACCGCCCTGACCCGCATCACCGAGGAGGACATCGACGCGATCGCGATCGGTGCCGCCGTGCTCGGCACGGGAGGCGGCGGGGATCCGCACGTCGGCGCGCTGCACGCGAAGCGCGCGATCCGCGAGCACGGCCCCGTGCCGGTCGTCGCCGTCACCGACCTGGACGACGACGGGATCGTCGCCCCCGTCGGCATGATCGGCGCCCCCTCCGTCTCGATCGAGAAGATCGCCGCGGCCGAGGAGCTCGTCACCGCCATCGACCTGCTCGAGCGGGGCACGGGGCAGCGCGTCGCGGCGATCATGCCGATCGAGATCGGCGGCGGCAACTCGCTGATCCCGATCGCGGCGGCCGCCGAGCGCGGTCTGCCGATCGTCGACGGCGACGCCATGGGCCGCGCGTTCCCCGAGGCGCAGATGGTGACCTACCACCTCGCCGGCTACGGACCGGGATCCACGGTGCTCGTCGACGCGCAGGGCAACGCCGTGCTCTCGCGACCGGTGAACGGCGCGTGGTCCGAACGGCTCGCACGCGTGCTGTCGTTCGAGATGGGCGGTTCCGCCACCATGATCGACTACGCGTACCCGGGCTCCGTGGTGCGCGACGTCGCGATCCCCGGCACGCTGAGCACCGCGCGCCGCATCGGCGAACTGCTGCTCGGTTCGGATCTGCGCGACGAGGAGCGCATCGGCCGCATGCTCGACGAGCTCGGCGGCACCCGCCTGTTCGACGGCAAGGTCGCCGAGATCGAGCGCACCGTCTCGGGCGGCTTCACCAGGGGACGCGCGATCCTCGCCGGCACCGGAGAGGACCGGGGCGCCGGCTTCGAGCTCGACTTCCAGAACGAGATGCTGCTCGGCCGCCGCGACGGCGTGCTCGCCGCGGTCACCCCCGACCTCATCGCCGTGCTCGATCAGTCGACCGGGCACCCCATCACCACCGAGACGCTGCGATACGGCGCCCGCGTCACCGTCGTGGCGTTCCCGTGCCACCCGCAGTGGCGCACCGAGATCGGACTCGCGACCGCGGGTCCGCAGTACTTCGGCTACGACGTCGCGTACGAGTCGATCGAGGAGCTCGCGCTGCGGGCCGAGGAGGCCCGCGCATGAGCTACCGGATCGGGATCGACGTCGGCGGCACCAACACCGACGCCGTCGTGCTGGACGAGCGGCTGGAGGTCGTCGCCTCGATCAAGTCGCCGACCGAGGCCGACTCGGGCGACGGCGTCGCCCGAGCGATCGACCGCGTGCTCGAAGCCTCGGGGATCCCGGCATCAGAGGTGCGCGCGGCGATGCTCGGCACCACCCACTGCACCAACGCGATCGTCGAGCGTCGCGGGCTCGGCCGGGTCGGCGTCCTGCGCCTCGGCGGCCCCGCGACGACGGCCGTGCCGCCGTTCGAGGGCTGGCCGCGGGAGCTGCGCGAGGCCGTCGCCGGCCCGGCTTTCGTGATCGCCGGCGGGAACGAGTTCGACGGACGCGAGATCAGCGCGCTCGACGAGACCGCTGTACGGGCCGCCTGCGCCGAGATGCGCGGAGCCGTCGACGCGGTCGCCGTGGTCGGCGTGTTCTCACCCGTCGCCGACGCGCACGAGCTGCGCGCGGCCGAGATCGCCGAGGAGGAGCTCGGGCTGCCCGTCTCGCGCTCGGCCGAGATCGGATCCATCGGGCTCCTGGAGCGCGAGAACGCCACGATCCTGAACGCGGCGCTCGTGCGCACGCTCGGCCGCATGGCCGACGGGTTCCGCGAATCGCTCGATGCGCACGGGATCGAAGCCGACATCTACTTCGGCCAGAACGACGGCACGCTCATGCGACTCGACTTCGCGCTGCGGTTCCCCGTGCTGACGATCGGCTGCGGCCCGACCAACTCGATCCGCGGCGCCGCGCACCTGAGCGGGGTGAGCGACGCGCTCGTCGTCGACATCGGCGGCACCACGACCGACATCGGAGTGCTCGTCGGCGGCTTCCCCCGCCAGTCGGCGCACGCGGCCGAGATCGGCGGGATCCGCACCAACTTCCGCATGCCCGACGTGCTCTCGGTCGGGCTCGGCGGCGGAACCGTCGTGCGCGGCACCGGCGCCTCCGAGCAGAACCCCGTCGTGCTCGGCCCCGACAGCGTCGGCTTCCGGATCACGAGCGAGGCGCTCGTGTTCGGCGGCGGCACGCTCACCACGACCGACATCGCGGTCGCGGGCGGGCGCCTCGAGATCGACGGCGGACGTCCGGTCTCGGTCGAGCCGCGGCTGCGCGAGGCGAGCGAGGCCGCGATCCGCGCGCTGCTCGAAGAATCGATCGACCGCATGAAGCCGAGCGCGGCCCCCGTGCCCATCGTGCTCGTCGGCGGCGGATCCGTGATCTCCCCCGACGGCCTCGCGGGCGTCTCGGACGTGATCCGCCCCGACCATGCGGGCGCGGCGAACGCCGTCGGTGCGGCCCTCGGCGACGTCGCCGGGCAGGCGGAGCGGGTGTTCTCGCTGCGCGAGACGTCCCGCGCCGAGGCCGTCGCCGCGGTGCGCGCCGAGGCGATCGAGCGGGCCGTCGCGGCCGGCGCGAGCGTCGGCACCGTCGAGGTGCTCGCGCTCGAGGAACTGCCCGTCGCCTATATGGAGGACACTGTCATCGTCCGCGCCCGCGCAGCCGGCCGGCTCGCCTGACCGCGGTCCGCCGGGACACCGCTGCGCCGGTGAGACACCACGAGACTCCGTGGTGTCTCACCGGCGCAGCGGTGTCCCGGAGAGGCTGGGCGGCGGGATGACGAGGCGGTTCAGTCCCCGGCCGGGTCCTCCGACGGAGCCCGGAACGCTTCGCGCATGTGGTCGCTCGTGAGGAAGTCCGCGATCCCGATCATGATGAGGCTGAAGACGATCTGCTCGGTCACCATCCACGCGGGATAGAGCCCGGGGATCGCAGCCATGACGAGGGTGATCACGGGGAAGATCTGCGCGAACAGCCGCAGCCGCTGGTACGCCCAGCGCCAGCCGAGCGAGGCGCGCCACGCGAAGTAGAACAGCGTCGCCGTCATGCCGAGCACCACGATCGTGCGCATCCAGACCGCGAACGGCACCTGCTCGCCGTTCCCGGCCAGCACGACCGCGACGACGACCGCGCCCAGCCCGATCAGGAGTTCGACGGCGAGCAGCCAGCCGATCCAGCGGAACGAGCGACGCGTGCGCGGATGCTCGGATGCTTGCTCGGGGATCCGCTCGCCGGCCTTCCGGCCTCCGGCGAGGCGGTCGAGGCGGTGGAACAGCGGTTCGAAGGTCACGGTCGAAGCGTACTCCGCCGCGTTTCCGCAGTGTTCATCGGGCGGCGAAGTCGCGAACCCCGGAGTTCGCGCGGACCGTCCGTGCGGCTCGTCGATTTCCCCGGTTCACCGATCGGACCTGGATCTTCCTGTTTCGGCTCCTCGGCGCTGACGCCGAGCGGGCCGCGGATCGGTCGAGCTCCGCAGTGAACCCACGATGTCTCCGCGCGGAAGCGCGCGTGACCGTCTGGCGTGTCGCTGCGTCCGCTCCGGCGCCTTCCCAGACTGGTGTGCGGTCGCCCGTCCTTCCCTCGCGCGGCCGTCCCCGAACCCCTCAGCCATTTGGAGAGAACCACTGTGAGGAAACACGCGGTCGCGGCATCTGCCGCCGCAGTCCTGCTCGGCATCAGCGGCGTGTGCGCCGGATCGGCCGCCAACGCGACGCCCACCGGCGCCCCCGTGCCGACCGATGCGCCGCGCACCCCGAAGACCCTGGTGATCGGCGTCGACGGCGCCTCGTTCGACGTGCTCGAACAGGCCGAGACCCCGTCGATCCACGCGCTGCAGCAGGGCGGTCTCACCGCCACCAGCAACCTGCCCGCGTCGCCCATGGCACCTACCGTCTCGGGAGCCGGCTGGTCGACCATCGCCACGGGCGTCTGGCCCGACAAGCACCGGGTCACCGACAACAACTTCACCAACCCGAACTACGCGCAGTTCCCCGACTACCTGACTCGCATCGAGCAGGCCGCGCCGCAGCGCAGCACGTTCGTCGTCGGCACCTGGGGCCCGATCTCGACCACCGTCTTCGGCTCCGCGGTCGACGAGCGGGTGCAGGGCAAGAACGATGCCGACACCACCGCGAAGGCCGTCGAGCGCCTGTCCACCGGCAACCCCGACGACGTGTTCGTGCACCTCGACGAGGTCGACGGCGCCGGGCACAGCACGGGATCCTCCTCGGCCGCCTACCGCGCCGCGCTGAAGACCGCGGATCAGCAGATCGCGAAGATCGTGGGCGCCGTCGAGCAGCGCCCCGACTACGCGAACGAGGACTGGCTCATCGTCGTCACCGCCGACCACGGCCACACCCCCACGGGCGGGCACGGCGGGGCGTCACGTCTCGAGCGCAAGACCTTCGTGATCGCGAAGGGCGCCGAGTTCGCGGCGGGCAGCACCCGCGACGACGTCAGGATCGCCGACATCGCTCCCACCGTGCTCGCACACGACGGGATCGCGCGCAAGACCGATTGGGAGCTCGACGGCGAGGCCGTGAACGACATCGTGCCCGATGACTTCGACGCGCTGCGCCCGAAGCTGCGCGGCGCCGTCGACGAGAAGGGCCTCGTCGGGATCACCGGCTGGACGAACGAGGCGCCCGAAGGCTGGACCGTCGACAACTCGAAGATGCCGACCGGCGGTTCGACCGAGTTCCGCGGCTGGACCTTCATGACCGACGACTTCTTCTCGAACGCCGAGCTCGGCCAGCACCGCGAGAACAACGTGCGCTCGCGCAACGTGTTCGCCGTCGCCGATTCCGACGAGTGGGACGACGTGAGTCCGAAGAGCAGCCGGAACTTCGATTCCACCCTCGTCACACCCGAGTACCCGCTGAACGGTGCGGCCACCGTCGACATCTCCTTCGTCTCGGACTACGCCGTCGACGACCCGCAGGGCGCCGGCGTCCGCGTCAGTTTCGACGAGGCCTCCGGTCTGCAGCCGCAGAAGCTCGTCGACTACCCCGCGAACGGCACCCGCGCGAACCCGGTGAACCAGGTCGAGCACTTCTCGTACGAGCTGCCCCGCGACGCGAAGGGCCGGCTGCCGAAGAGCATCCGGCTCAACTTCTCCTACAGCGGCATCAACAGCGCGTTCTGGGCCATCGACCAGGTGCGAGTCTCGCAACCCGACGCCCCGACGCCGGATCCGGCCGCGATCGCCGTGTCAGCCCCCTCGGTCGCCGCCGGCAGCGCGGTGACGGTCACGGGCACCGGTTTCGCGCCCGGCGAGCAGCTCGCCCTCGAACTGCACTCGACCCCGGTCTCGCTCGGCACCGCGACCGCCGACGCCTCGGGCACGCTCTCGCAGCGGGTCACGATCCCCGCGAGCGCCCCGGCCGGAGCCCACACCCTGGTCGCGAAGCGTGCCGACGGCTCCGAGGTCGCGATCCCCCTCGCGATCACCGCGGCACCCGGGACCGGCGCGAACGGAAGCACCGGGTCGGGCGCGAACGGCACCGCCGCGGGCAACGGGACGGCAGCGGGCGGCAGCGTCGGCTCCGGCGCGAATGGCGCGAACGGCGCGACCGCCGCAGGCGCGGGCACCGATGCGCAGGGCACCGCGGGGGCGAAGGGCGATGGCCTTGCCGTCACCGGCGCCTCGGATCCCGCGGGCATCGTGATCCTCGGCGCGGCACTGCTGGCCCTCGCCGGCGTGGGGATCGCGTTCGGCACCGGCCGAGCGCGCCGCACCGCCGCGTAACCGGCGCGGAGGCTCAGGCGTGGTGGATGTCGGCGAGCGCCTCGGGCGGGAACACCGTGTCGGTGTCGCCCAGCTGCAGGGCCAGGATGCTCGCCTTCGCGGCGTCCTCGAGGTTGAGGGCGCGCCGGTAGGCCATGCGCACCGACTCGGCGACGACGGAGCAGCCGTGATGGCGCATCACCACGCAGTCGTGCTCGCGCAGCTGCTCGGCAGCGGTGTCGGCGAGCTCGTCGGATCCGTTGTGGAAGAAGGGGGTCACGCCGACGGAGCGGACGTAGAAGGCGTGGTCGAGCGTGAGCAGCCGGATGGGCTTGCCGAGGCTCGCGAGCACCACCGCGTGCTGCGGATGCAGGTGGATCGTGCACTCGGCGTCGGGACGCGCGAGATAGGCCCGCTGGTGCAGCTTCCACTCGCTCGACGGAGCGGGGTTGCCGCCGCGCACCTCGCCGTCGAGGCCGACGACGCTGAAGTCTGCGGGGCTCAGCCGATCGAGCCAGGTGCCCGAGGCGGTCACCACGAACGCGTCGTCGTCGAGTCGGGCCGAGAGGTTGCCCCCGCTCGCGAGCACCAGCCCGCGCGACACCGCATCGGCGCCCACCTCGATCAGCTCCGCGACGCGCGCGTCCAGGTCCCGTTCCATGCTCTTCCTCCCGCTTCGTCCGACCCACTCAGACTATCCGTGCGGCACGGGACCCCCGTCCGGCCGGATATCCGCGCTCGGCCGGACGAATGCAGTGAATTCGTCCAGCAGAGCACAGATATCCGGGCGGAGGTGCCGCGAAGCAGACAGGATGGAAGCACCCGACCCCGAAGGAGCATCGTGAACGATCTGATCGGCATCGTCTGGAATCCCACCAAGATCGAGGAGGAGGAGCTGCGCGCGGCCATCGACGCGGCTTCCGCGCCCGGACCGGCGCAGCCGGAATTCCGGCTCTTCGAGACCAGCGCGGAGGATCCCGGCCGCGGTGCGACCGAGGCCGCGATCGAGGCGGGCTGCACCGTCGTGGTCGCCGCGGGCGGGGACGGCACCGTCCGCGAGGTCGCCGAGGTGCTCGGCGAGCGCGACGATGCGCCGGAACTCGGAATCCTCCCGCTCGGCACGGGCAACCTGCTCGCCCGCAATCTCGGGATCCCGCTCGGCGAGCACTCCGCCGCGCTGACGCGGGTCGTCACCGGCGAAGGATCCCCGCTCGACCTCGGGATCGTGGAGCTGCGGCGTCCGGACGGCCGCACCGAGCGCCACGGCTTCGCCGTGATGGTGGGCTTCGGCGTCGACGCTCAGATGATCGCCGAGACCGACGACGACCTCAAGGATCGCGCGGGGTGGCTCGCGTACGTCGAGTCCCTCGGCCGCGCGGTCTCGGGCGCGGAGGTCCAGGAGTTCACCGCCGCGCTCGATTCCGGCGAGGCCGAACCGCACCGCGGCCACACCCTCCTCGTCGCCAACTGCGGCACGATCCAGGGCGGGATCACGCTGCTCCCGGACGCGGATCCGGCCGACGGCCGGCTCGACTTCCTGCTGCTCAGCGCCGACGGGGTCGGCGCCTGGCTCGACACGATGCGCAACCTGGTCTGGGACAACGGACTGAAGCGACTGCTCACCGGCGCGGACTCGGCCGAGAGCAGCGCGACCGCCGCGCACCGGCAGGCGGGCCGCATCGCCGTCGACCTCGACGCACCCGTGGTCTTCGAGATCGACGGCGAGGAGGTCGGCGAAGTCTCGGGCTTCGAGGTCTCGATCCTGCCGTCCGCACTGCGGGTGCGCTGAGCGGAGCTCCGCACGAACGAGAGCGGGCGGCGCGCGTCCGATGACGCGCCGCCCGCTCTCGCGGTGTCGGGATCAGGCGGGGGGATTCACCTCGTCACCGGATCCGGCGGTTTCCGTCTCGGAGGCCTCCGCACCAGCGTTCTTGCGACGTCGAGCCGCGGCGAAGGCGAGCACGATCGCGCCGAGCAGGATCACTGCGCCACCCGCGATGAGGATCGGCGTCAGCGCTGCCCCGCCCGTCGTCGGCAGGCCGGTCCCGTCAGCTCCGGAGGTGCCGTTCGCGTTGGCGTTCGAGCCGGCACTCGCGTTCGCATCGGAACCGGCGCCGCCGGCAGTGCTGCTACCGTTCGCCCCGGTGTTCGCTCCGCCCGCTGCGCTGGTCCCATCGGAGCCCGCGGTCGCGGCGCTGTCGCCGGCCTTCTGCACCTCGATCGGGGCCCAGCCGATCAGCACACCCGTGTCGCTCGTGACCGCGAGCTTGTGCGCACGGACCTCGGCGTTCGCGGGGATCGTCAGCTCGATCGATCCGTCGCTGACGGTCGGGGACCCGAGATCGACCGGATCGGAGAACAGCGTGCCGGTCACCGGCTCGGCGTCGTAGTCGCCGGTGCCCAGCTGCACGGTGATGGTCTCGCCCTGCTTCGCCGTCGCCGGGGCTTCGATGCCGCCCCGGTTCTCGTCGGTCAGATCCGCCTCGGCGACCTTCGGCAGCGCCTGCGTCGTGTGCGTCACGGAGCACGCGGTGCAGGTGAAGCCGAGGGAGTCGGACTTCGCGGTGACGGGGATGCTGACGCCGTGCGCGGTCGACTTCAGCTTCCCCGTGAACGCGACGGTCGCGTCGGTACCCGCCGCGGTCTCGGGAACGGTCCAGGTGAGGGTCGTGCCCGAGAGCGCGAGCCCGGCGGGCAGTGCGCCCGCGTCGATGGTGCCGCGCTTCAGCAGTGCCGCGACGTCGACCGTCGCGGTGCCTCCGGTCAGAGCGACCTTGCCGGTGTTCTTCGCCGTCAGCGTGTAGGTGACCGAGTCACCCGCTGCGATCTGCCCGGCTGCGGGATCGCTGGTCAGCGCGAGGCTCCAGGTCGCGGGCCACGCCGGCTTGTCGGCGTCGAAGATCCAGTCCTGGAAGAAGGCGTCGAGGTCCTTGCCCGAGACCTCCTCTGCCAGCGCGTGGAAGTCCGCCGTCGTCTTGCTCGTACCCGTGTTGCGCGCGTTCCACTCCTTGAGCAGTTCGGCGAACACGGGCGGGGTGAGCGTCTGCTTCAGCGCTTCGTAGGCCATCGCGCCGCGCGTGTAGACCTGCCAGTCGAAGAGTTCGGCGGGGTCGGTCATGCCGCCCGGCGGCACGCCCCAGTTGGGGCTCGCATCCGCGGTGTTCTTCCAGGTGTTGAAGTAGGTGTCCGCGGTCTTCGCCCCTCCGCTCACCTCTTCGGTGTACATGCCCGATGCGTACGTCGCCATGCCCTCGCTCAGCCAGATGCTGTTCCAGTCGGCGGGGCTGATCGCGTCGCCGAACCACTGGTGCGCGAACTCGTGCACGAGCGTGCCGAGCGAAACGCTCCGCTCGAAGTAGGGGCGATCCTGCGTCTCGAGCGCGTAGCCGAGGCTCGTGATGTCGACCACGATGCCCGTGCTTCCACCGGGGTAGGGGCCGTACTTCGACTCGAGGAAGTTCAGGATGCCCTCGATCTGGCCGCGACGGGTCTGGATCGTGGCCTGGTTCGCCGTCGTGACTGCGGGATCCACGAAGCTCCACTCCTGGATCGTGCGCCCGCTCGACAGGGTGATCGGCGCCTCGTAGGACAGATACTTGCCGATCGAGACCATGGTGGCCATGGTCGACATCGGCCGATCCTGCTTCCAGGCCCAGGTCGTCTCGGCTCCGCCGTTGACGGGCGTCTTCGACACCAGCTCGCCGTTGCTGACCGCGGCCGCGTCGACCCCGCCGATCTGGGTGGGAATCGTGAACGCGAGGTCGTAAGTCGCCTTGTCGGCGGGGGTGTTGTTGCTCGGAATCCAGGTCATCGTGCCGATCGGCTGGCCGAGGGCGGTCGCGCCGTCGGCGGTCTTGACCCATCCTTCTTTGGATCCGTCGGGATCGGTGTGCGTCGACGGAGTGCCCGAATACGCGACCTCGACGCTGAAGTCGCCCGCGGCGACCGGGACGGCCGGAGCGACGCGCAGCTTGTACGAGTCGATGCTCGGATCCGAGTTGCGCGTGAACGCGGCATCAGCCCCGTTCACCTTCACGGAGTCCACGTTCAACCCCTCGAAATCGAGGGTGAACGACTTGAGCGGAACCGCAGCCTTCGCGGTGATCGTCGTGGTCGCCGTGATTGTGTTGTCGGTCTGATACCGCAGCTTCACGTCGTAGTGCGTGACGTCGTATCCGCCGTTGCCGATACCTGTGAACAGCGAGTCGCCGATGCTCGGGGCGCCGTCGATCGGCGCCGCGTCGGCCTGCGCCGCTGGGAGTCCGATCGGCGAGGAGACCGCGAGCGCGGTGAGTGCGGCTGCCGCAACGCCCGCGAGGGCGGTGCGGCGAGCGCGCGTGGGTACGGTGAGCTTCATTGATCGCGCCTTTCCGTCATCCCCGCGGGCAGCATTGCCCGGGCGTGGATCGACGAAGTCGAGGTGTGTCGAGAGTAAGGGCTCCCCCGGAGCCACGTGTCTCACCGTACTTGACAGCGGATTCCCAGACAAGGGTTGCGCAAGGAACCGGCTCAGGCGATCGCGGGCCCCGCTCCCGTCATCGAATCGTGCGTCGCGGCCGCCTGCTGGTCGGTGAACGACGATACGTAGTCGAGCACGGCGCGCGAGCGCCCCTGCCGCCGCAGACCGGCGTCGCTCGTGTCGCCCGTCAGCAGCTCGGGCCGCTGCGCCCGCAGCTCGAACAGGCTCTCGGTCGACTCGTCGACCCATTCGATGAGCCGGCGCGGCGCACGATCGGCGATCTCGTGGTCGTCGAGCCATTCGTCGAAGCCGAGCACCAGGTCGGAGACGACCCGCCCCATGCCGCGCTGGGCGAGCGCGTGCTCCGGCCGCTCGAGCACGAAACGCTGGTGCACGAACTTGAGGATCGCGACCTCGTGCCAGGCGGCTTGCTCGAGCCTGATGTGGCCGCCGCGCAGGTGCGGGAACTCCTCGACGACGATGGAACTCCGCAGGTGTTCGATCCAGCGCCTGGTGAATCGGGAGACGGCGCGCTCGCTCTCGATCCCTCCGTCGTAGGGGGCCGCGAGCAGTTCGTCGCGGAGTTCACCCCCGACCCGGACCACCGCGTCACGGAACGTCTCGCGCTCCGCGATCCAGTCATCCTTGCGAGTGAGGCGCCGCCAGAGCAGCTCGAGCGAGTTGCCCGGCCGGCGCCATTCGGCGCGCAGCTCGGCGCTCGACACCCGAGCCAGCTCTTCGGACTCGGCGAGCCAGGCGCGGAACTCCCCCGAGACCGCCGCCTGCTGCAGCACTCCGGCCCGCGCGAAGTCGTCGAGATCGTGGATCGCGTAGGCGATATCGTCCGCGAGATCCATCACGCTGCACTCGACCGTCTGGAGGCCGGGCGCGATGGCGGGGAAAGCGGCGAGCGCGGATTCCATCTCGGGCGCGTCCATGCCGTACGCCGAGAATTTCTCGGCGCCGTTCACGGGGTCCCCGCCGACTCCGCGAGGACGCTCGTCGAGGGGCAGTTCCTCGGCGGTGATCCCGATCCAGCGGGCACGGGTCCAGGGGTACTTGAGCACCGCCGCGCGCACGGCCGCGGTGAGGTTGAGTCCCGAGAAGTCCCGGCCGAGCGTGTCGAGGCGGGTGAGGATCCGGAAGGTCTGGGCGTTGCCCTCGAACCCCTCCGGCAGGCCGAGCCGTTCGCGGGCGACGCGGTCGAGCACGCGCTCTCCGAGGTGCCCGAAGGGCGGGTGCCCGAGGTCGTGGGCATGGGCCGCGGCCTGCGCGACGATCGTGTCGCAGCCACCGAGGCGGGCGATGATCGCGCCCGTCGGGTCGTCGACGACGGCGGCACCCGCTGCGTACGCCTCGTGCCGGGCCTGCTGCCCGGCGAGGCGGCCGGCGATGACGCGGGCGACCGCGCTCACCTTCAGCGAGTGGGTGAGCCGGTTGTGCATCACGGGTCCGACCCCGCTCTGGGGTACGACCTGCGTGACCGCGGAGAGCCTCGCGAAGTAGGACGAGAAGCGAATCCGTTCGAGATCGACGCGGAACTCGACGGGTTCGGGGCGCAGAGCGAGCACCGGTTCCGCTTCCGCTTCGGCGGCCGCGTCGCTGGAGCGCCCGGCGCCGGTGCGGGATTCGGGGCGATGCTGCGAGGTCTCGATCTCGGGATGCTCGCGCGCCTCGCGGGCGGCATCGCCGCCAGTCGCGCCCGCCCGGCTCGGGGCGGGTACCGGATCGATCTCGGCTGCATCGCTCATGCCGGTATTCAAGCACGAGAGGGGGCCGGGCCGACGAGCGGCTCGGCCCCCTCTCGTGGAGCGCAGGTGCGGGTCAGCGCCCGTTCAGCGCCGAGAAATCGGGCTGTCCGTCGGGGCCCATCGGCAACGGGCGCCCGTCGGGGAACGTCGGCCAGGGCAGCAGGCCCTGCGCGTTCGTCTGCGGCGCGGCCGGCGGGACCGGAGCCGCGGGCGGCACCGGGAGCGTGCCGGGCTGGCCCGAGAACGGCTGCGCCTGCCCCAGCATCGACTGCTGAGCCTGCGCGGCCGCGTAGGCCTCGGCCTGCGCTGCGCGCGCGACGCGCGCCGCCTCGCGGTCGCCCGCCGAGTACGACCAGCGGAGCAGCAGGGTGATGGCGAGCCCGAGCGCGGTGAGGATCAGGGTCGCGACCGCGATCTTCCAGTACAGCTCGGGCACGACCACTCCGAAGGAATCGATCGCGATCGGCGCGGTGAAGAGGATGCCCGAGAGCACGGCGAACACGCTCGTGATGAAGGCGAAGCGGTTAAGCGTCTCGGGGCGTCCGCGTCCGAGGCCCAGCAGCAGCTGGCAGCAGCCGAGCACCGCGCGCGTGACGCCGATCACCACGACCGACTTCCAGAAGATGTCCCAGACGAGCCAGTAGCGGTCGTAGTCCGAGATCCAGATGACGATGAGGAGCAGTCCGAGGATGTAGGCGTTGGCGATGAGCGCGACCGGCGCGTACCAGTCGGACTTCAGGTCGCGGCGGGTGTCGAGCGCGGTGAGGCCCACGAACACCGCGAAGAGCACGAAGGTCGAGAACACGCGCTCGAACCGGCCCTCGAAATCGCCGATGAAGAGCAGCCCGATGGAGGCGACCGACAGCACGGCGAGCAGGATGATGCTGACCTTCAGGAAGGTCGACAGCTTGCGAGCGGGACGTCCGGCGGCCTGACCGTGCGGAACGGCCGCGTGCGCTTCTGCGGTCGGCTGGGGCGCTCGGGGCGCCTGGCCGTTGGGCTGGTTCTGCGGAGTGGGGGTGCTCATGCACACAGTCTCCCCCGAGATGCATGCGAGCGCCAACATGCGAGTGCTCCGGGCCGCGTAGACTGGGATCGGCCTCCGGCTCGCCGAGCCGCCCGGTCCATAGCGCCCGGGCCCCGCCATCGACCCTTCGGAGCACACGAGCGTGACCGACACCACCGCAGCCTCGATCCCCGCGCCCGACACCGTCGCAGACGCGATCGCGACCCCCGACAAGGAGCAGCCGTTCGAGGCGCTCGGGCTCAAGGCCGACGAGTACGAGCAGATCCGCAAGATCCTCGGCCGCCGCCCCACCTCGGGCGAGCTCGCCATGTACTCGGTCATGTGGTCCGAGCACTGCTCCTACAAGTCCTCGAAGATCTACCTGCGCCAGTTCGGCAAGAAGGTCAACGACAAGATGAAGGAGCGCCTGCTCGTCGGCATGGGCGAGAACGCCGGCGTCATCGACATCGGCGAGGGCTGGGCCGTGACCTTCAAGGTCGAGAGCCACAACCACCCCTCCTACATCGAGCCGTTCCAGGGCGCCGCGACCGGCGTCGGCGGCATCATCCGCGACATCATCTCGATGGGCGCGCGTCCCGTCGCGGTCATGGATCAGCTCCGCTTCGGCGCGATCGACGATCCCGACACGGCCCGCGTCGTGCACGGCGTCGTCTCCGGCATCTCGTCGTACGCGAACTGCCTGGGCCTGCCGAACCTCGGCGGCGAGACCGTCTTCGACGGCGTCTACCAGGCCAACCCGCTCGTCAACGCGCTCGGCGTCGGCGTGCTCCGCCACGAGGATCTGCACCTCGCCAACGCCTCGGGCACCGGCAACAAGGTCGTGCTGTTCGGCGCCCGCACGGGCGGCGACGGCATCGGCGGTGCCTCGATCCTCGCGTCCGACAGCTTCAGCGAGGGCGGCCCCACCAAGCGCCCCGCGGTGCAGGTCGGCGATCCCTTCGCCGAGAAGGTGCTCATCGAGTGCTGCCTCGAGCTGTTCCGCGGCGAGCTCGTCGAGGGCATTCAGGACCTGGGTGCCGCGGGTATCTCCTGCGCCACCTCCGAGCTCGCGGCCAACGGCGACGGCGGCATGTTCATCGAGCTCGACAGCGTGCTGCTGCGCGATCCCTCGCTCACGGCCGAGGAGATCCTCATGTCGGAGAGCCAGGAGCGCATGATGGCGGTCGTGCACCCCGACAAGCTCGACGCGTTCCTCGAGGTCACGAAGAAGTGGGACGTCGAGACGAGCGTGCTCGGCGAGGTCACCGACACCGGCCGCCTGGTCATCAACTGGCGCGGAGAAGAGATCGTCAACGTGGATCCCTCGACCGTCGCGGTCGACGGCCCCGTCTACGAGCGTCCCGTCGTCTACCCGACCTGGATCGACGCGCTGCAGGCCGACTCGGTCAACGCGGCGGGCCTCGCGCGCTCGGCCGCGGGTGACGATCTGCGCGCCCAGATGGTCGCGATCGCCGGATCCCCCAACCAGGCCTCGGTCGACTGGATCACCAACCAGTACGACAAGTACGTGCTCGGCAACACCGCGCTCTCGTTCCCCGACGGCGCCGGCATGATCCGCGTCGACGAGGCGAGCGGCCTCGGCGTCGCCATCGCGACCGACGCGAACGGCCGCTACTGCCAGCTCGACCCCTACGTGGGATCGCAGCTCGCGCTGGCCGAGGCCTACCGCAACGTCGCCACCTCGGGTGCCGTGCCCACGGCCGTCACCGACTGCCTCAACTTCGGCAGCCCCGAGAACCCCGAGGTCATGTGGCAGTTCTCGCAGGCCGTCGAAGGCCTGTCCGACGCGTGCCTCTCCCTCGAGGTCCCCGTCACCGGCGGCAACGTCTCGCTCTACAACCAGACGGGTGACACCCCGATCCACCCGACCCCCGTAGTCGGCGTGCTCGGCATCATCGACGACGTCGCCCGCCGCATCCCGAGCGGCTGGCAGGATCAGGGCGAGCACCTCTACCTGCTCGGCACCACCCGCGACGAGCTCGACGGCTCGGCCTGGGCCGAGACCGTGCACCAGCACCTCGGCGGGCGCCCGCCGATCGCGGTCCTCGACGACGAGCGCGCGCTCGCCGAGCTGCTGCACGCGGCGGCCCAGGGCGGCCTGCTGTCGGCCGCGGTCGATCTGTCCGAGGGCGGCCTCGCCCAGGCGCTCACCGATGGTGCGCTGCGCTTCGGCGTCGGCGCGCGAGTCTGGATCGACGAGATCATCTCGCGCGACGGCGTCGACGCGACCGCCGCGCTCTTCTCGGAGTCGCAGGCGCGCGTGCTCGTCGCCGTGCCGCACGAGGAGGAGGTCAAGTTCCGCGGGCTCTGCGAGGGCCGCGGCTTCCCCGTGCTGCGCATCGGCGTGACCGACCGTGCGGGCGACGAGGCGTCGATCGAGGTCCAGGACCGCTTCGAGCTGCCCCTCGCCGAGCTGCGTGCCGCGTCGCAGGCGACGCTGCCCGTGCGCTTCGGTCCGGTCGTCGGCGAGTAGCACTCGATCGCATTGCACTGAGGGCGCCGGCACGGGATTCCGTGCCGGCGCCCTTCGCGTGTGTGCGGGGTGCGCTCGGTCCGCGGGCGGATCAGTGGGCCGAATCCGCGGGCACGATCAGTCGCACAAGGTCGCACCCGACGCCGAGGAACGGGCTCAGTGTCGAGGAACAGGTTCAGTGTCGAGGAACGGTGAAACTTCTGCGATTTCAGCCCGGGCCTCGGCAGTCGCACCGCCCCTCGACGGGAACACCGCCCCTCGACCGGAACACCGCGCATCGGCAGGAACACCGGTCTCGGACCGGGACCGGCCCTGCGCTACCCGCGCATGGCGACGCCGCGGCGCCAGTAGCCCATGAACGCGACCCGGGCACGGTCGACGCCGCACTCGCGCACCAGGTGGCGACGCAGCGTCGTCACGACGCCGCTCTCGCCGGCGATCCAGTAGCGGCACTCGCGCGCTCGGATGATGCGCGCGTCGAAGGAGCGCACGCATTCGGCGCAGGATCCGATGATGCACGCCTGCGAGGTCGGCGCGTGCGTCGGCCGGTATCCGGCCTCTTCCAGGTTCGAGTAGGTGGGCGTCTCCCATACGGGCGCCTCGGTATCGGCGTCGGCCCCTGCGCCGGCCCCGACACCGGCCGGCCCGTCGAGCCCGACGTGCGCGAGCAGCGCCGGGATCAGCGCGCTGCCGTGCGCCTCCTCACCGCGCACGAGCCAGCGCACCTCGACACCCGCGGGCGCCGCGATGTCGAGCCGGTCCTCGGCGTGCGGGATCTCGATCCAGGCCGTGCCGACGGTGCCGGGCGCAACATCCTCGAGGATCCGGGCGATGGCCGGAGCGGCCGTCTCGTCGCCCGCGAGCAGCACCGGTCCGTCGACGGCGTCGTCGAACTCGATCCCGCCCCAGTCGGGGCCACCGCGTCGCGGCCCGACGAGCAGCAGTTCGTCCCCGGGCGCTGCGGCGGCGGCCCAGGAGGATGCGGGACCGGTCGCACCCGGCTTGAGATGGAGCACGAAGTCGACGACGACCCGGGTCCCGGAGGGTTCGACCCGCAGCTCGCGGATCGAGTAGGTCCGCATCGACCCGCGCTCCACTTCGGGGAGGTCGAGCCAGCCGCGGTACCAGTCGTCGGTCTCCGAGAGGTCGGGCACGCGACCGCTCGCTCCGGGGAAGATCAGCTTGATCCGCTGGTCGAGCACCCGGCCGGGGGTGCCGAACGCGTCGAGCTCGGCACCCGCGAAGGTGATCCGGGCGAAGGTCGGCGAGACGAGCTCGATCCGCTCGACGGCCGCGCGCGCGATCACGAACCCGGGGAGGTCGGGGACCTCTGCCCGCAGGGTCTCGGAGGTTTCGCACCAGGTGGACTCAGCGGACATGATGCCTCCCGATGGGCGAGACGATGGGTGCTCCCGAGACGGGGTCGACGAGCACGTGGCTTTCGAGCCCGAACACCTCGCGCACGAGGTCGGGCGTGACGATCTCGCCGGGCGCGCCCGAGGCGTGCACTCCGCCGTCGCTCATGGCGACGAGGCGATCCGAGTAGCGCGCGGCGAGACCGAGGTCGTGCAGCACCATCACGATGGTGGTGCCGCGTCGGCGATTCAGGTCGGTGAGCAGATCGAGCACCTCGATCTGGTGGGCGACGTCGAGGAACGTCGTGGGTTCGTCGAGCAGCAGGATGTCGGTCTGCTGCGCGAGCGCCATCGCGATCCAGACCCGCTGCCGCTGGCCGCCCGAGAGCTCGTCGACGGAGCGGTCGGCGAGCTCGGTCGTCGCGGTCGCCTCGAGCGCTTCGGCGACGGCCTCGGTGTCCGCGGCGCTCCAGCGCGCGAGCGCACCCTGGTGGGGGTGCCGGCCCCGACCGACGAGGTCGGAGACCGCGATCCCCTCGGGAGCGATGGGGCTCTGCGGCAGCAGACCCAGCAGCCGGGCGAGCTCCTTCGACGGCCGTTTGTGGATCTCGGCGCCGTCGAGCAGGACGGATCCGGCCTGCGGCCTGAGCAGGCGCGCGAATGCGCGCAGCAGCGTGGATTTGCCGCTGCCGTTCGCGCCCACGATCGAGGTGATGCGACCGGGTTCGATCGCGAGATCGAGCCCGTCGAGGATCACGCGGTCGTCGTAGCCGAGGCGCAGCCCTTCGGCGGTGAGGCGGTGGTCGATGGTCACAGGGAGCCTCCCGAGCGGTTCATCCTGATGAGGAGGAGGACGAGGTAGGGCGCGCCGAGCACGCCGGTCACGACCCCGACCGGATAGCGGTTGTCGAACAGGTTCTGCCCGATGAGGTCGGCACCGAGCACGAGGCAGGCGCCCACCAGCGCGGCCGGGATCGTGAGCCGCGAGCCCGGTCCGACGAGCCGCGCCGCGATCGGACCGGCCATGAACGCGACGAAGGCGATGGGCCCGGCACCCGCCGTCGCGAAGGCGAGCAGGCCGACCGCCGCGATGACGGCGAGGATCCGCACCCGGCCGACGCGCACACCCAGCGCGGTCGCGGCGTCGTCTCCGAGGCGGAGCAGGTCGAGCCCCCGGCCGTTCGCGAGGAGCAGGGGTGCGCAGAGGAGCAGCGCGCCGAGGAGCGGCAGGATCTTCTCCCAGCCCGCCCCGTTCAGGCTGCCGGTCATCCACTGCATCGCGGTCTGGAGATCCCACTCCCCCGCCTTCGAGATGAGGTACGAGATCGCGCTCTGCAGCAGGGCGGCGACGCCGATGCCGATGAGCACGAGGCGCATGGTCGAGAATCCGCGCTTCTGCGCGAGTAGGGCGATCACGAGCGTCGTGAGGACCGCACCGGCGAGCGCGAGCGCCGAGAGCAGGAGGCCGCTCACCGAGAGCACGACGATCCCGAACACCGCCGCCGCGCTCGCGCCCGCGCTGATCCCGATGATGTCGGGGGCGGCCAGCGGGTTGCGCAGCATGGTCTGGAAGGTGACGCCCGACGCGCCGAACGCGAGTCCGGCGAGCAGCCCGAGCGTCGCACGCGGCAGCCGGAGCTCTCCCACGGTGAAGGAGACGCCGGGCACGGTCTCGCCCGCGATCACTCGGAGCACCTCGCCGGGCGTCGCCCAGGCGTCCCCGATCATGAGGGTGAGCGCATACAGCGCGAACGCGAGCAGCGCCAGCGTCGCCGATACCGCGACTCGACGCCCGCGACGGGTGCGGCGCCCGCGACCGATCGCGGCTGCGGCCGCGGCGGTTCCGACGCTCATCGTGCGCGCCCGCTTCCGCTCATGCCGCGCCCCGTGGCACCGCGACGCACGATCCAGATGAACACCGGCGCTCCGATCACGGCGGTCACGATTCCGACCTCGACCTCCGCGGGGCGGGCAATGAGCCGCCCGACCACGTCGGAGGCGACGAGCAGTGCTGACCCGGCGATCGCGCTCGCCGGCAACAGCCATCGGTGGTCCGGCCCGAAGAGCAGACGGCAGAGGTGCGGTACGACGAGCCCGACGAAGCCGATGGGACCGGCGACCGCGGTCGCCGCGCCGCACAGGATCACGGAACCCAGCCCCGCCAGCAGGCGGGTGCGGAGCACGTTGATGCCGAGACCGGTCGCGAGTTCGTCGCCGAGCGCGAGCCCGTTCATGCCCCGCGCGGTCGCGAAGCAGATCAGCGCCCCGACGAGGAGGCCGGGGGCGATCAGCGCGATGCGCCCCCAGTCGGCGCCTCCGACGCCGCCGATCTGCCAGAAGCGGAACTGCGCCATCACGTCGACACGCGGCAGCAGGATCGCGCTGACGAGCGAGAGCAGCGCGGCGGAGGTCGCGGCTCCGGCGAGCGCGAGCTTGAGCGGGGTCGCACCCCCGCCGCCGAGCGAGCCCACGGTGTAGACGAAGACCGCGGCGACGGCGGCGCCGGCCATCGCGATGAACAGGGTGCTCACCGGCGCGGAGAGGCCGAAGAAGGCGAGACCGACCACTACGGCGAGCGAGGCTCCTCCCGAGATGCCGAGGAGTCCGGGGTCCGCGAGCGGGTTGCGGGTGACGGCCTGCATGGCGGTGCCCGCGATCGCGAGCGCCGCCCCGACGAGCAGTGCGAGCACGGTGCGCGGGATCCGCGCCGCGACCGCGGCCTCGGACACCGTCGCAGTGCGTCCGCCCAGAGCCACGAGGATGTCGTCGAACGAGACGCCCCGGACGCCGAACGCGAGCGACGCTGCGCTCAGCAGCACGAGGAGCGCGAGGCCGGCGAGGATCCAGGTCAGGCGAAGCGGCAGGCGCCCAGCGGCACGAGGATCCGCCGCCGTCGCCCGGGCCGCATCCGTCGACGCAGCGGTCGGAGCGGGCACGGATCCCCCGCGGGCGCCGCGCGTGGGTGCCGTTCCCGCTCCTTCTTCGCTCACGGCGACGGACACTCCCCCGCTCACTTCTCGAGCGGCGCGGCGAGCGTGTCGAAGTAGCGGTCGATGCCCCAGCCGATCGACAGCGGCGAGGGGTTCGCCGAGGCCGCGAGCGGGGTCTGGTCCGGCAGCACCGCGATGCGGCCGGCCTTGATCGCGGGGATCTTGGAGAGCAGCGGGTCCGCCTGCAGACGCTTCACCAGTTCGCCCTTGGTATCGCCGTAGACGATCACGAGGTCCACGTCGGAGAACCGGTCCGCCGCCTCGGCGCTGACGGTGACGTAGAACTGATCCGTCTTCTTCGTCTCCTCCTCCACGACCTTCGGCACCGGCATGCCGAGGTCCTTGAGGAACCCGGGGCGCGTGTCGTGCGTGGTGTAGAAGCCGATCTTGCTGAAGTCCTTGGGGTCGATGTACGCGAAGAGCGCCTTGGCCTCCTTCAGCTTCGGGTGCTTCGCGAGGGCCGCATCGGTCTTCTGGTCGAGCTCGGTGATGAGCGCGTCGCCCTCCGCCTTCTTGCCGATCGCCTCGGAGTTCATGCGGATGACGTCCTGCAGGCTCGTGCCCCAGGGGACGCCCGGCTCCGCCACCACCGGCGCGATCTTCGACAGCGTCTCGTACTCCTCCTTCGTCAGGCCCGAGTAGGAGGCGAGGATCACATCGGGCTTCGTCGCGGCGACCGCCTCGAAGTCGATCCCGTCGGTCTCGTCGAACAGGGTCGGAGTCTTGGCCCCGAGCTGCTTCAGCCGATCATCGACCCAGGGCAGCACCCCGTCACCGTTGTCGTCGCCCCAGGTCGCCTTGCTCATGCCCACGGGTACGACGCCGAGCGCGAGCGGGACCTCGTGATTCATCCAGGCCACCGAGGCGACGCGCTTCGGCTGCTTCTCGATGGTCGTCTTCCCGAAGGCGTGCTCGATCGTGACCGGGAACGCGCCCTTCGCGCTGCCACCTTCCGCCGAGCCGGATCCCTCCGAGGATCCGCCCGGGGACGAGCACGCGCTCGCGGTGAGGGCGATCAGGGCCGCTGCGGCCAGGGCGAGGATGCGAGAACGTCGCACGGGGTGTCCTTTCGTCGGAACGCGCACCGGACGTGGTGCGCGGATGCCTGGATGGGCGTCGGGTCGTTCGTGGAGGGGCTATTGCAGCGGCGCCGAGAGCGCGTCGAAGTAGCGGTCGACGCCCCAGCCGATCGACAGCGGGGAGGGCGAGGCCGAGACGGCCAGCGGCGAGGCGTCGGGCAGGATCGCGACGCGCCCCTTCGCAACGGCGGGGATCTTACTCAGCAGCGGATCCGCCTGCATGCGCTTCAGCAGGTCCGGGGTCCCGGCCGAGACGATCAGGTCGACGTCCGAGAAGCGGTCGGCGGCTTCGGAGCTGACGGTCGCGAAAAAGGCATCGGTCTGCTTCGACTCCTCGGTCACGATCGCGGGCTCGGGCAGTCCGAGCTCCTCGAGGAACCGGGGGCGGGTGTCGTGCGAGGTGTAGATCGTGATCTGGCTAAGGTTCTTGGGGTCGATGTTCGCGATCAGCACCTTGGCCTTCGCGAGCCTCGGGTGCTTCGCGAGCGAGGCCGCGGATTCCTCGTGCAGACGCTTCAGTAGCGCGTCCCCCTCGGCCTTCTTGCCGATCGCCTCGGAGTCCATGCGCACCAGGTCGTCGAGGCTCGTGCCCCACGCGGTATGCGGGTAGGCGACGACGGGAGCGATCTTCGAGAGGGTCCGGTAGTCCTCCTTCGTGATCCCGGAGTAGGCCGCGAGGATCACGTCGGGCTTCGTCGCGGCGACCGCTTCGAAGTCGACGCCGTCGGTCTCGTCGTACAGCTTCGGGGTCGGGGCCTTGAGCTCGGCGAGCTTGTCCTCGACCCACGGCATCATGCCGTTGCCGTTGTCGTCGCCCCAGGTGATCTTCGCCATGCCGACGGGCGCGATGCCGAGCGCCAGCGGCACCTCCTGGCTGGTCCAGCCGACCGTGGCGATGCGCTCGGGCTGCCGCTCGATCGTGGTCTTGCCGAAGGCGTGCTCGATGGTGACGGGGAATGCGCCCGACGCGTCGTCTCCGGCTCCGGCTCCGCCTGCGTCACCGGATCCGGACGGAGCCGCCGAGGAGCAGGCCGAGATCGAGACTGCGGCGACGAGCGCCGCGGCGATGCTGAGGAGACGACGGGTGCGCACGTGGGGTCCTTTCCGGGCCCGATCGATGCGTGATGGACCCGCTTCATCGAAGGTGCCAGGTTAGCCTACCCTTAACTACATCAGATGTGTATCGGGTCGACGAGAAACCGTTCCGTTCCAGACAGGGACTCTCTCCCCCACGGGCTCTCAGCGTGTCGAGAATTTGTGGCCGCGGCCCATCTGGGGGGACACTGTCATGCACCCACCCGACAACGACGTCCGAAGGACTCACACGCATGACTTCGATGCCGCAGCAGCTTCTGCGCCGCAAGCCGATCCCGCGAGAGGGAGAGGAAACGCACGGCCCCAAACTCTCGCGCAGCATCGGACTCTTCTCGCTCACCATGATCGGTGTCGGCGGCACCGTCGGAACGGGTATCTTCTTCATCCTGTCCGAGGCCGTCCCGACCGCAGGGCCCGCGGTCATCATCTCGTTCCTCATCGCCGGCGTCGTCGCGGGCCTCACCGCCCTCTGCTACGCGGAGCTCGCGGGCAGCGTCCCGGTCTCGGGATCCTCCTACTCCTACGCCTACACGACCCTCGGCGAGATGCCGGCGATGGGCGTCGCCGCCTGCCTGCTGCTCGAGTACGGCGTCTCGACGGCGGCGGTCGCGGTGGGCTGGTCACAGTACGTGAACCAGCTGTTCCACAACCTGTTCGGCTTCGAGCTGCCCGCGGCGCTCTCGAACGCGCCAGAGGAGGGCGGGATCATCAACCTCCCGGCCGTGATCCTCATCGCGCTGTGCGCCCTGCTGCTGATCCGCGGCACGAAGGAGTCGGTGATCACCAACACGATCATGGTGGTCATCAAGCTCGTCGTGCTCGTCTTCTTCGCAGCGATCGCCTTCACCGGGTGGAACGCCGACCACTTCGCGAACTTCGCCCCCTTCGGCTTCGCCGGCATCATGTCGGGCGCCGGCATCATCTTCTTCTCGTTCGTCGGCCTCGACGCCGTCTCGACCGCGGGTGAAGAGGCGAAGAACCCCAAGAAGAACCTGCCGCTCGCGCTCATCTTCGCCCTCGTCATCGTCACCGGCATCTACGTGCTCGTCGCCATGGCCGGCCTCGGCGCGCAGGCGCCCGAGCAGTTCAAGGATCAGAGCGCCGGCCTCTCGGCGATCATCGAGAACCTCGTCGGGGCGTCCTGGCCCGGCACTCTCGTCGCCGCCGGCGCCGTGATCTCGATCTTCAGCGTCACGCTCGTCGTGCTCTACGGCCAGACCCGAATCCTCTTCGCGATGTCGAAGGACGGGATGATGCCGAAGGTGTTCCAGAAGGTCAACCCGCGCACCATGACGCCGATCCCGAACACGATCATCGTGGCGATCGCGACCGGCATCCTCGCGGGCGTGATCCCGATCAACTTCCTCGCCGAGATGACGAGCATCGGCACCCTCGCCGCGTTCATCGTCGTCTCGCTCGGCGTCATCATCCTGCGGCGGCGCGAGCCCGACCTGGAGCGCGGATTCAAGGTGCCGGGCGGCTACGTCATCCCGATCCTGTCGATCCTCGGCTGCCTCTGGATCATCACCAACCTGCAGCTCATCACGATCGCCGTGTTCGCCGGGTGGACCGCCCTGTTCCTGCTCTACTACTTCTTCTACGCCCGCAAGCGCTCGGCCCTCGCACAGCCCGGCGCGTTCTCCCAGGAGGTCGCCTCGTGACCATCGTCGTCGGCATCGCCCCGGGGCACAGCTCCAGCTCGGCCGTGCACCTCGGCGCGCTTCTCGCGCGCAGCATGAAGCTCGAGCTCGTCATCGCGGCGGTCACCGCGACCGGCTGGCCGCTGGCGTTCAGCCGCGGCGACCAGGACTACCAGGATCGCGTGGTCGCGCAGGCCGAAGCGACCCTGGCCGAGGCGCTGGCGCTCGTGCCGGCCGACGTGACCGCGCGTACCCTGGTGCATCAGGATCCGTCGTCGGTGCGGCAGGGACTCATCGACGTGGTCGAGGCGGTCGGCGGGCAACGGCTCGTGGTGGGCGCGGCGAAGTCGTCGCCCATCGGCCGCATCTCGCTCGGCTCGGTCGATTCCGGCCTCATGCAGACGTCGCCCGTGCCCGTCGCGATCGCCCCGCGCGGGTTCCGTCTGCGCGACGGGCAGGACATCGAGCAGATCACCGCGGCGTACCGCGGCACCGAGGCCGACAGCGACCTGATCCTCGGCGCGGCGACGATCGCGGCCGAGAGCGATCTGCGGTTCCGGATCGCGTCGTTCGCCGTGCGCCCGCGCCGTATGGCCACGTCCGGAGTGGGCCAGGACTACGAGAACGAGGTGTTCGAGGAGTGGCGGCAGACGCTGCTGTCCGACGCGAACGCCGCGCTCGAGTCGGCTGCGACGCGCACCGAGCTGCCGAAGGCGGCCGAAGTGGTGCTCGGCATCGGCGACGACTGGGACGAGGCGATGGGTGCAGTCGACTGGAATCAGGGCGACGTGCTCGTCATCGGGTCGAGCAGCAGCGGACCGTTCGCGCGGGTCACGCTCGGCTCGCACGCCCGCAAGATCGTGCACCACGCGGTCGTCCCCGTGATCGTGGTGCCGCGTCGCGCCGCCGAGGAGTACGCCGCCGGCGGGGAGTTCTGAGGGCGGGAAGTTCCGACAGCGGAACTCCGCCCGCACCGCAACGCAACTGAGGCCCGGATCGCTCGTCGATCCGGGCCTCAGGCGCGCATCCCCCGCCGGCGGTGACGCGGTCAGCGATTCGCGTCGGCGGTAATGCGCTCAGTGCTCAGTGCCGGCGGTTTCGCAGCTTTTCGATGCGGGCCCGGGTCTCTCGGATACTGGTTTCGAGGCGTCGCTGTTCCGCGCGTTCGCGCGCGATCGTCCGGAGTCCGTCGAAGAGGATCCAGGCGAAGAGGGTCGTGCCGAGCAGGCAGGCGAGGAGCATGGCGACCAGAGGGATCAGGTCCGCACCGACCGGCCGATCGGCGGAGCCGCTCGGGGTGCTCGGGCCGCTCGAGCCGCTCGTGGAGAGTGCGAGCATGATCAGCGCTCCGGAGAGCGCGAGGAAGGCGAGGATGAGTACACAGCTCAGCCCGATCCAGAGCCAGCGCCCGATGGGATTCTTCGGCATGCGGGGGTAGGGGACGACCATTCCCGCCCTCCTTCTGCCGAGCTGGTGCTTCTGCTGTGCCGAGTTTCGCCGCTGCGCTTGCTGCTACCGCGCTGCTGCTATCGCGCGAGCAGTTCTTCGACTCGGGCGGTGATCTCGCGGTGCAGTTCGGCGACGGGGCGGGAGGCGTCGAGCACGAGGAAGCGTTCCGGTTCGGCGGCGGCGAGGTCGAGGAACCCGTTGCGGACTGCGGCGTGGAATGCGGCGGCTTCGGCTTCGAGCCGGTCCGCGGTTCCTCCTCGCGCGGAGCGGCGTTCGGCGGCGAGTTCGGGGCTCGCGTCGAGCAGGATGGTGAGCGCCGGCCACAGGCCGCCGCTCGCCCACTCGCTGATGCGGCGCACGTCCGAGTTGTCGAGCACGCGTCCGGCGCCTTGGTAGGCGAGGGAGGAGTCGATGTAGCGGTCCTGCACGACGACGACTCCGCGGTCGAGCGCGGGGCGGACGAGTTCGGCGATGTGCTGTGCCCGGTCCGCGGCGTAGAGCAGCGCTTCCGCGCGGGGGTCGACGGCGCCCAGTTCGTCGCCGCCGTGCAGCAGGATGTCCCGCACCGCGGAGCCGAGCGGTGTTCCGCCCGGCTCGCGGGTGCGCAGTGTCTCGAGCCCGCGCGCTTCGAGCCAGCTCGCGAGCATCTCGGCCTGAGTGGTCTTCCCCGCGCCGTCTCCGCCCTCGAGCGTGATGAACAGTCCGTTCATCACGCTCCGGCGGCGGCCTGCTCGGCGGCCTTCTTCGCGGCTCGGGTGGCCGCGGCCTTCTTCGCTGCTGCGGATCGGGCGGGATCGACGGCCTTCTTCGCGCCGGAGGCGGCCGTGGTCTTCTTCGCGGTGGCGGCCTTCTTGGCCGGGGCCTTCTTCGCGGGCGCCTTCTTGGCGGGGGCCTTGCGCTTGGCGGGGCCCTTGGCCCGCTTGATCGCGAGGAGCTCGACGGCGCGCTCGAAGGTGATGTCTTCGACGCTGTCGCCGCGCGGGATCGTCGCGTTGGTCTCACCGTCGGTGACGTAGGGACCGAAGCGACCGTCGCGGACCTTGATCGGTTTGCCGCTGACCGGGTCCGCGTCGAACTCCTTCAGCGAGCTGGAGGCGCGACGCGCACCGTACTTGGGCTGTGCGAACAGCTCCTGGGCTCCGGCGAGGTCGATGGAGAAGATCGCGTCCTCGCTCGGGAGCGTCCGGGTGTCGGTTCCCTTCTTGAGGTAGGGACCGTAGCGCCCGTTCTGCGCGGTGATCTCGGCATTCGATTCGGGATCGACACCGACGACTCGCGGCAGATCGAGCAGGGCGACCGCCGCGTCGAGATCGATGGTGGCGGGGTCCATGCTCTTGAAGAGCGAAGCGGTGCGCGGCTTCTGCCCCTTGGGCAGCTCTTCGCCGTCGTCGAGCAGTTCGGTGACGTAGGGGCCGAAGCGGCCGTTCTTCGCCACGATGCGCTTGCCCGTCTTCGGGTGCTGGCCGACCACGCGGTCCTCGGCGGGTTCGGCGTCGGCCAGCTCGTGCGCCTTCGCGGGCGTGAGCTCGTCGGGAGCCATGCCATCGGGGATGTTGACGCTGCGCGGCTTCAGCGTCCCGTCCTCGCCGACTTCGCTCTTGTCGTCGAAGACTTCAAGGTAGGGGCCGTACTTGCCGTTGCGCAGCGAGATCGAATCGTCGATCTTGATGGTGTTGATGGCTCGTGCGTCGATCTCGCCGAGGTTGTCGACGACGCCGCGCAGGCCGGGGTGCGCATCGCTGCCGAAGTAGAACTCGGTGAGCCAGCTGCTGCGATCGGCGTCGCCGGAGGCGATCCGGTCGAGGTCGTTCTCCATCTCGGCGGTGAAGTCGTAGTCCACGAGCGCCGCGAAGTGCTCCTCGAGCAGGCGGACCACCGAGAAGGCGATCCAGCTCGGGACGAGCGCCTGGCCCTTCTTGGCGACGTAGCCGCGATCCATGATCGTGCTGATGATCGCCGCGTAGGTCGAGGGTCGGCCGATGCCGAGTTCTTCGAGCCGCTTGGTGAGGCTGGCCTCGGTGTAGCGCGGCGGCGGACTGGTCTCGTGCCCCTTGGCCTCGGGCTCGGTCACGCCGAGCGCCTGCGATTCGGCGAGCTGCGGGAGCGCAACGTTCTGCTCGTTATCGCCGCGCTTCTCGTCGCGGCCTTCCTCGTATGCCAGCAGGAAGCCGGGGAAGGTGATGACGGTGCCGCTCGCCGTGAACTCGGTGTCGGTCGCTCGCGTCTCGCCCGGCTCCGAGACCTCGACGCCGACGGTCACGGTGTCGGTCGATCCCTTGGCGTCGGCCATCTGGCTGGCGACGGTGCGCTTCCAGATGAGTTCGTAGAGGGCGTACTCCCCCTGGGTGAGCTTGCCCTTCAGAGCGCTGGGACGCTGGAAGGCGTCACCCGCGGGACGAATGGCCTCGTGCGCCTCCTGGGCGCCCTTGGCCTTGCCCGTGTAGACGCGCGGCTTCTCGGGGACCGTCTGCGCGCCGTAGAGCTCTGCGGCCTGAGTGCGTGCAGCGCGGATCGCCTGCCCCGAGAGGGACGGCGAATCGGTTCGCATATAGGTGATGTAGCCGTTCTCGTAGAGCGACTGGGCGAACGACATGGTCTGGCGCGAGCTGTAGCGGAGCTTGCGGGAGGCTTCCTGCTGCAGGGTCGAGGTGGTGAACGGTGCGGCCGGACGACGGGTGTGCGGCTTGGTCTCGACCGAGCGGACCCGTGCCGGTGCTCCGGCGGCGAGCGCGGACGCGAGTCGTTCGGCACGCGTCCGCTCGAGGCCGACGACTCCGGCCTTCGCCGCGCGCGAGGTCAGGGTGCCGTCGTCGGCGAAGTCGCCGCCCGTGGCGAGGCGTTTGCCGTCGACGCGCACGAGCCGTGCAGCGAACGGCGTGGTGTCGGCGGAGCCGGCCTCGGGGGTGAAGGTCGCGGTGATGTCCCAGTACTCGGCTGAGACGAACGCGAGGCGCTCGCGTTCGCGGTCGACGACGAGTCGGGTCGCGGCGGACTGCACGCGCCCTGCGGAGAGCTTGGGGGCGACCTTGCGCCAGAGCACGGGCGAGATGTCGTAGCCGTACAACCGGTCGAGGATGCGGCGGGTCTCCTGAGCGTCGACGAGTGCGATGTCGAGGTCGCGCGTGTTCGCCTTGGCCTGCTCGATGGCTTCCTTGGTGATCTCGTGGAACACCATGCGGCGCACGGGCACCTTGGGTTTGAGCACCTCGAGCAGGTGCCAGGCGATCGCCTCTCCTTCGCGGTCCTCATCGGTGGCGAGCCACAGCTCGTCCGCTCCCTTGAGCGCGCGCTTGAGCTCGCTGACCGTCTTCTTCTTATTGTCGGCGACAACGTAGTACGGGGCGAACCCGTTATCAACGTCGACGGCGAACTTGCCGAAGGGGCCCTTCTTCAGCTCGCTGGGCAGCTCCGACGGCTCCGCCAGGTCGCGCACGTGCCCGACCGAGGCGATCACTTCGTAGTCATCGCCGAGATATCCGCCGATGGTCTTCGCCTTGGTCGGCGACTCGACGATCACGAGTTTCTTCGCGGCCCCCACGGGCACTCCTTCTTCTGTGGCGTTCGTTCGCACCTTCTCGCGGTGCCGGTCCGCCGGGTGATCCGCGCTTCGCGCGGTTCTGGTCCAGCGCCCGAAGGTGCGCTGCGTATCGTGCGCACCCCTCTTCGGAGTTCCACCGTCGAGAGGTTCCTGCTTCGCAACGATACACAGCCCAGCATTCCGGGTTGCTTCGCGTCATGGTACCGGAGGTCCGCTGGGCAGTTCACGGTGAGCCGATGTAGCGGTAGGGATCGAGGTCGGGATTCGTGTTGCGCGGGGTGCTCGCCAGGGTGAAGTGCGAGTGCGGTCCGGAGGTGCACCCGCTGCGCCCGGCGGCCCCGACCGGCTGGCCCGCCGAAACCACGGTGCCGACCCCGATGCCCGCTCGCGCGGATGATCCCGCCACGAGGTGGTTGTGGGAGCTGTACAGGGTGCGCCCGAGGTATTCGTGCCGGATGAGGACGGTCTGGTTCGGACCGTGCCACCAGTCCGGACGCGCTCGGCATTCCGTCGGAATCCCGTTCCCATCGTCGCCGACACGCACCACGATGCCTCGATAGGGCGCGTACAGCACCCCGGACGTGTCGACGGCGAGATCGATCGCATACCCGTCGTGCGGCCCCTGGGTGACCGCCCGGACTGCCGAGGGCCATGCCCACCCATTCGCCCCGATGGACGCGCTGCCGACCGGGGCCTCGGCGTTCGGCTGCGCGCCGGCCCGAGCCCGGCCCACGACGGCTCCGAACGGTGCGGAGGTCTCGATGACGACCCGGACCTCGAACCGGTCCCGGTCGGCCTCGCATTCCGAGAGCCGGGCGCCTGCGGCTCTCGCCACCTGCTCTGCGGCCGCGCAAGGCTCGCCGTCGAGGAAACCGATGCTCGCGTCCGCTGCTGCGAGCGCGGCCGCGTCCGCCGTGCCGAGCGCACGATGGCCGGCTTCGGCACGGACTGCCGCGGTGATCACGGGCACCCCGAGAGCGAGCGCCGCAGCGATCACTCCCACGGAAACGGGAACGCTCATTGCCGACGCCCGCCGCGGGGCGGACCCGATCGTGCGGCTAGCGCCGGGCGCGCGATCGGGCCCGAACGCGCCGTGGAGGAGAAGCCCGGTTCGTCGACCGAAGCCGCTCCGTGCCCCGGGCCCGAAGCGTGCGCCGCCGCGCACGCTCGCGCGGAGATCCCGAGGACCGAGAGGATGCCGCGGCCCGGAGCGGCGCGCAGGTGCACGCAGAGCAGTTGCCCGGCGCGTTCCCTCGAGACGCTCGTGCCCCGGGGCAATCGCCGCTCGCGTTCGGAAGCGAGCACGGTGTCGCCGCGGGCTTCGAGGCGCGCGAGTTCGGCGGATGCGGACACGAGTTCGATGCGCCGACCGGCGAGCATGATGCCGCCGAGCACCAGTGCGAGCACGGCGAGGATCGCCGGCATCACGACCGCGAACTCCGCGGTGACGCTGCCCCGCTCATCGTGCCGAAGCGATCCGGCCTGGGTGACCGTCTTCATCCGGCGGACCCCAGGGCCTGCTGCACGAGGTCGACCAGCATCGTACGGACCTCTTCCGATCGGATGACCGCGATGAGCAGCCCGGCGAAGGCCACCCCGGCCAGGATCACGACCGCGTATTCGGCGGTCACCGCTCCGCGCTCGTCACGACGAAGCCCTCTCCGTTCCGGAGCGACGCGGGTCTCGGTGCGCGGCCGACGCTCGTCGAAGGCGTTCGAGCGGGCGGAGGGCCGCAATTGAGGGGAACGAGAGCTCGGCACGCGGCGCGTACCGTTCTTGTCCGCTGCGCCTCCGGAAGAGGCGGACGCCGGGTGAGCGGCGCGGGACCTGATCTCGGATCCGCTTCGGTCGGTGTCGGTTCGGTTCGGCATAGGGGCTCCTTCTGGTGGATACGGTTCGAGGTTCAGTGGGATGCAGTGGATAGAGTCTGGGCGCGGCGGCGGCCGTTCCCCGGGTTGTGCACAGGCCGGATGCTGCGAAGGCCGCTGTGGAGGACGGCAGCTCATCGGCCGCTCTCGAGTACTCCGCCGAGCACGGCGATCAGCACGGGCACGACGCCGAGCAGCACGAAGGCCGGGAGCACGCAGACCGCGAGCGGGACCAGGATCCGGACGCCGAGCCGCTCCGCGCTGCGTTCTAGAGCGGCGTGCGCCGATTCCCGCCGTTCGACGGCGAAGCGGAGCAGCGCGTCCCCGAATCCGACCCCGGTCTCCGACGCCGATTCGAGGGCCCGGCGCACCCTGCTGCCCCGGCGGAGATCGTCGAACCGCACCCACTCGACTCCGTGCAGGTCGGCGCAGTCGACCGCTCGCCGAACGCCCGCACGCAGGTCGACTCCTCCGTGCGCGGCGATGCGGAGCAGTTCGAGTTCGAGACCCGCGACCCGCTCCGCCCCGAGCTCCCGGTCGGCCAGCGCTCTCGCCCACACGACTCCGGCCCAGAGCAGCGCCGCCCCCGCTGCCGCGGACGCGCCACCGAACGGACCGAGCAGCACCGGCAGCGGGTCGAATCCCAGGATGATCCCGAGCAGCAGCGCGAGGATCGGAAGCACCGCGACCAGGCGGACGGTCGCGCGGGGACCCGAGAGGAGCACGCCTCGGCGATCCGCGAGCCGGCGCAACCCGTCGAGCGCCTCGGCCAGTCGGGTCAGCGCGTCGGAGAGCGGCGCCCCGCTGCGTCCCGCAGCCTCCCACGCCGCTGCCAGGTACCGCCAGTCCGGACCGTTCTCGGCCGCGATCGCCACCGACGGCCGTCGCCCGAGAGCGATCCGGTCGAAGATGCGACCGGCGGCGGCCCCGACCCCGCCGGTGTCCGTGTCGGCGAGCACCTCGATCGCGCGAGCGGCCAACAGGCCCCCGCGCAAGAGCACCGCGCACCGGAGCGCGAACTCGCCGGCGGGCCAGGTCACGAGGTCCTCCGCCGGAGGGTCGCCGTCCGGGCTCATCGGAGCGGCCCGATCTCGAGTCGATCACGTGCCAGGACCGGCCTCCCGATCGCGCCGACGCGCTGACGGCCATCGGGCCCGCGCTCGAGGTGAACGAACGCGTGGAACGCCGCCACCGCTTGACGCCCGAGCGCACCGGGGTTCAGGCCGGCCAAGGCCCCCAACGCCTCCAACCGCGCCGGAAGATCCCCCAGCCGATTGGCGTGCACTGTTCCGGCGCTTCCGTCGTGACCGGTGTTGAGCGCGGCGAGCAGCGTCGCCACCTCGGACCCTCGGCACTCGCCCAGCGCGATCCGGTCCGGCCGCATGCGCAATGATTCCCGCAGCAACCGATCGAGCGACACCGCACCGGAGCCCTCCGCATTCGGGGTCCGTGCTTCGAGGGCGACCCAGTTCTCCCGCCGGAGCCGCAGCTCGGCGACATCCTCGATGGTGACCACGCGCTCGTCCGGCGGAGCCTCATCGAGCAGCGCTCCCAGCAGCGTGGTCTTCCCGCTGCCGGTTCCCCCGGAGATCAGAACGTTGCGGCGTTCCGGTACGAGCGCGATCAGTTTGTCGGCGATGCGGCCGGAGCAGAGACCCGCCTCGATCAGCCCGCGCAGATGCGGCTGCACCGCCGCGGGGAGGCGGATCGAGACCGCAGCTCCGGCCACGCAGATCGGAGGCAGTACGGCGTGCACCCGGATCCCCGCACCGATCGCGACATCGGTGCAGGGATGCAGCTCGTCGAGCTGACGGTTGCCGGCCGACACGAGATCCACCGCGATCCGTCGCACCCGTTCCGGGCTCGCACGCCAACCGGGCACGACCTGCAACGCTCCGGCACGATCCACCCAGGCACGACCGGTTCTCCCGGTGACCTGGATCAGCAGATCCCGGGCTCCCGGAAGATCGAGGATCGGGAGCAGATCGCCGAAGGCGCGGCGAGCTCCGGGAGGGAGACGGGTCGAGAGCTTCGAAGCGGCGAAGCCGGGGCGATCTGGTTCGGTCATGCGGCCAGTGTGGTCGCGCACCGGCGCTGAACGAACGGACTCCACCGGCGTTCAGCGGTCGCCCCGCCGAATCGGTCGAACACGCCGCCTGTGAGGGGAAAACATGCCGCTCAGAGCCGGATTCCCCCGGCAGCGGGAGTTATATATTACGCTGTCGGCAACCGGTCCGAGCAAGGATGCCTGACCGGAAGCGCACAGATTGGGAAGCAGCCGCAATGACTGACCAGCACGGCACCATCGACAGCCACCCGCTCGACACCGAGACCTACCCGCCGAGCGCGGAGTTCGCGGCGCAGGCGAGCCTCAACGACTCGTCGGTCTACTGGCGCGCTGCCGAAGATCCCGAGAACTACTGGGCCGAGGAAGCGCGCAAACTGCAGTGGGCCCGCCCCTTCACCGAGACGCTCGACTGGACCAATCCTCCGTTCGCGAAGTGGTTCGCCGACGGCACGCTGAACGTGGCCGCGAACTGCCTCGACCGTCACCTCGCCGCGGGACTCGGCGACCGGGTCGCGATCCACTTCGAGGGCGAGCCCGGCGACACCCGCACCATCACCTACGCCGAGTTGACGCACGAGGTGAAGCGCGCGGCGAACATGCTGACCAGCCTCGGTGTGAAGCAGGGGGACCGCGTCGCGATCTACATGCCGATGATCCCCGAGGCCATCGTCTCGATGCTGGCGGTCGCCCGACTCGGCGCGATCCACTCGGTCGTGTTCGGCGGGTTCAGCGCGGAGAGCCTGCGCGCACGGATCGACGACGCGCAGGCGGAGCTCGTGATCACCGCCGACGGCGGCAACCGCAAGGGCCGCGTCTCGGCGCTCAAGCCGACGGTCGACGATGCGCTGGCACTGCAGAACGGGACCGAGCTCAGCGTGAAGCGGGTGCTCGTCGTGCAGCGCACGGGCAACGACATCTCCATGCAGGAGGGCCGCGATCTGTGGTGGCACGAGGAGATCACCTCGTACGACGGCGAGCACACCGCCCAGGCGTTCCCCGCCGAGAACCCGCTCTTCATCCTGTACACGTCCGGCACCACCGGACGGCCCAAGGGAATCCTGCATACCTCGGGCGGCTACCTCACCCAGGCGTCGAGCACGCACCGCAACGTGTTCGATCTGAAGCCCGAGACCGACGTCTACTGGTGCACCGCCGACATCGGCTGGATCACCGGGCACAGCTATGTGGTCTACGGCCCGCTCGCCAACGGCGCGACCCAGGTGGTGTACGAGGGCACCCCGGAGACCCCGGACTGGGGCCGCTGGTGGCAGATCGTCGAGAAGTATGGCGTCACGGTCCTCTACACCGCGCCGACCGCCATCCGGGCATGCATGAAGGTCGGCCGCCAGGTCCCCGAGCAGCACGACCTCTCGAGCATCCGGGTGCTCGGCAGCGTGGGCGAACCCATCAACCCGGAGGCGTGGCGCTGGTACCGCGATGTGATCGGCGCGGGCACCGCCCCGATCGTCGACACCTGGTGGCAGACCGAGACGGGCGCGATGATGATCTCGCCGCTGCCCGGACTCACCACGCTGAAGCCCGGCAGCGCTCAGGTCCCCCTGCCGGGGATCTCGATCGCGGTCGTCGACGACGAGGGGAACGCGGTGGATCGCGGCCAGGGCGGCCTGCTGGTGGTGCAGCGTCCCTGGCCGAGCATGGTGCGCACCATCTGGGGCGACCCCGACCGCTTCGTCGAGACCTATTGGGAGAAGTTCGGCGATCAGTACTTCGCGGGCGACGGCGCACGCCTCGACGAGGACGGGGACATCTGGCTCCTGGGCCGCGTCGACGACGTCATGAACGTGTCGGGCCACCGTCTCTCGACCACCGAGATCGAGTCGGCGCTCGTCGGCCACCACGCGGTCGCGGAGGCCGCCGTGGTCGGCGCGAGCGACGAGACGACCGGCCAGGCCGTGGTCGCGTTCGTGATCCTGAAGAGCCAGCAGCATCTGCTCACGCCGGAGGAGGCCGAGCAGGAACTGCGCGGGCACGTCGCCCGGGCGATCGGCGCCATCGCCCGCCCCCGCCAGGTGTTCGTAGTGAACGAGCTGCCCAAGACCCGCTCCGGCAAGATCATGCGACGCCTGCTCCGCGATGCGGCTGAAGGGCGCGAGATCGGCGACACCACGACCCTCGCCGACACCGCGGTGATGCAGACCATCTCGCTCCGGATGCGCTCGGAGCAGGGCGCGAAGTAATTCACCGGAGGCAGAAGGGGCGCGGGATCATCGTGATCCCGCGCCCCTTTGCTCGTTCGAGCGAAGCCGCCGGTGGCTACTTCTCGACCTCGAAGGTGAACTCGATCTCGACCGGGGCGTCGAGCGGGAGCACCGCGACGCCGACCGCCGAGCGGACGTGGATCCCGATGTCGCCGAACACGCGGCCGAGGAACATCGAGGCTCCGTTGGCGACCGCGGGCTGACCCGTGAACGACGGGTCGGAGGCCACAAACGCCGTGACCTTGACGACCTGGGTGATCTTGTCGAGCGAGCCGAGCACGCCGCGGGCTGCCGCGAGACCGTTCAATGCGCAGATGCGGGCGAGCTCCTCCGCCTGCTCCGGGGAGACCAAGCCTTCGCCCTCGCCGACCTTGCCGGTCGCCGGCAGCGCGCCGTTCACGAAGGGCAGCTGCCCGCTCGTGTGCACGTGGCGTCCCTGCCGCAGTGCGGGGACGTAGGCGGCGACGGGCGCCGCGACCTCGGGGATCTCGTAGCCGAGTTCGCGCAGACGTTCTTCGATAACCGACATGTGTCAGGCCTTTCTCTTGAGGTACGCGACGTTGCCGCCGGCCGGGCCCTCGATGATCTGCACGAGCTCCCAGCCCTGCGCACCCCAGTTATTGAGGATCTGGGCCTCGTTATGGAGCAGCAGCGGGGTCACGAAATATTCCCAGCGTTGCGGCTCGGCGGGCACGGATGCGTTGTCCATACAGGGCTCCTCGCTCGATCGCAGCGCGCGCAGGAGCGTCGCGCGATCAGGATTGTCAGGCGTGTCGCGTACCCTTGATTGTATGACCCATCAGACCCCATCGTCTTCGCGCGCGAAATCTTCCGGCGTGCGTACGGTGAAGCCGCGGAGCGCGGGTGGCGCGCTCGCCGGCTTCTTCGGAGCCATCGCCATGAGCGTCGTGGCCGGCGTGCTGCTCACCGCCGCCATCACTCCCGTCGTCGCCGTCAGCGGTGCCGCTGCGACCTCGGCGATCAAGATCTTCGAGAACCTGCCCGACCACATCAATCCCGGTCAGCTGGCACAGCCCTCGACGCTCTACGCGAAGAAGGGCGGCAAGACCGTCCAGCTGGCGACCTTCTACGACCAGGACCGCAAAGAGGTCAAGTGGGACGACATCTCGCAGTACGTGAAGGACGCGGCGGTCGCCGAGGAGGACCCGCGCTTCTACTCGCACGGCGGTGTCGACGTCATCGCCACGAGCCGCGCGATGCTGCAGAACGTCGCCGGCCAGAACCTGTCGGGCGCTTCGACCATCACCATGCAGTACGTGCGCAACGTGCTGATCCAGGAGTCGCAGGCGATCGTCGACGAGAAGGAGCGCGCAGCGGCCTACAAGGAGGCCACCCGGCAGGACGCTGACCGCAAGCTCAAGGAGATGAAGCTCGCGATCAGCATCGAGAAGAAGTACTCGAAGGACGAGATCCTCCTCGGCTACCTCAACATCGCGCTGTTCGGCCGCCAGATCTACGGCATCGAATCCGCCGCGCACTACTACTACGGCAAGTCGTCGAAGGATCTGACGCTCTCCGAGGCGGCGAGCCTCGTGGCGATCGTGAACAACCCGTCGAAGCTGCAGCTCGACCTGCCCGAGAACCTCGAGCGCAACAAGCAGCGCCGCGACAAGATTCTCGGCTCGATGCTCCGCACCGAGAAGATCACCAAGGCTCAGTACGACGAGGCCATCGCGGCGCCGATCGTCCCGAAGATCACCCCGCGTGTGCCCGGCTGCTCGGTCGCCGAGAACGCCTACGGCCTCGGCCACTTCTGCGACTACGTCCAGCGCTACATCCGCAACGATCCGAGCTTCGGCGCGACGCCCGAGGAGCGCATGTTCCAGTTCCGCCGCGGCGGCTACCAGATCATGACCACGATCGACCTCGACCTGCAGAAGGCCGGACTCGACGCCATGCACGAGCGCGTGCCTCAGACCCCGGTCGACGGGATCGACGTGGGCGGCGCGAGCTCCTCGGTCCAGGTCGATACCGGCAAGGTGCTCGCCATGGTGCAGAGCCGACCGTTCAATGACGACGGCACCTTCCTCAAGAAGCACCCGAACTACACGAGCATCAACTGGAACACCGACTTCGAGTACGGAGGTTCCGGCGGTTTCCAGGTGGGATCGACGTTCAAGCCGATCACGCTGACCCAATGGCTCAAGAGCGGCCACTCGGTGAACGACATCGTCAACGTCAACGGCCGCACCGTGCAGCTGCAGTCCTTCCAGGCGTCCTGCATGCCCGAGGGCGTCTACAGCTACGGCGACTGGACGTTCTCGAACGACAACACGGGGATCAAGGGCAACCAGTCCGTCAAGACCGCGATCGGCTTCTCGATCAACGGTGGCGTCGCCTCGATGGCGCAGAAACTCGACCTCTGCGAGATCTTCCAGACCGCGAAGGACCTCGGCATCCATCGCGCCTCGGACCTCCCGAAGGACGCTGAGGATCCGAAGAAGCCGTTCGTTCCGACCATCTCCGGAAACTTCCGCGACCTCTCGATGGTGCCTTCCAACACCTTCGGCGGCGTCGACGAGATCGCCCCGATCACCATGGCCTCCGCCTACGCCGCGTTCGCCGGCGGCGGCAAGGTCTGCACGCCCGTGCCGATCGAGTCGATCACGGGCCCCGACGGCAAGCCCGTCGACTTCACCAAGAGCAAGTGCACCAACGCGATCTCGCCCGAGGTCGCCGCGGGCGTCGCCTATACCCTGCAGTACACCGCCGAGTCGGGCCTCGCCCGCGATGCAGCCGCTCCCTACCAGGGAGTCCCGCACCTGGCGAAGACCGGCACCACCGACGACGTGGTCGACAACTGGACCGTTGGTTCCAGCACCACTGTCGCCACCTCGACCTGGGTCGGCAACGTCACCGGCAAACGTTCCACGCTCGGCTACAGCTTCCAGACCGCCGATTCGCAGATCTGGCGTGACACGATGCGAGCGGCCGATAACAAGTACGGCGGCAAGGCGTTCCCCGAGCCTTCCAGCTCGGCGCTCCGAGTGACCACGCAGACCGTCCCGGATCTGACCGGCAAGTCGTACGACGAAGCAGTGAAGGCGCTCACCACGGCCGGCTTCACTCCGGTCGATGGCGGCACCACGGACTCCGCGGTGGCCAAGGGCATGGTCGCGAAGACCGACCCGGCCGGCGGCAGCTCGGCACCGGCCGGCGCCGACGTGAAGATCTTCCGCAGTAGCGGGAACCTCGCGAAGGTGCCCGACGGGCTGACCGGACGGACCGGTGCGGACGCTCAGAGCGCGCTCGCCGGCGCCGGATTCACGAAGGTCGCACTGCAGTGCGACACCGGAAGCGGCAAACCCAACCCAGGCAAGGACATCGTCAAGTCCGTCAGCCCCGGCAGCGGCAAGGAAGCGAAACAGAGCTCCCAGATCACGCTGACCCTGAACTGCAAGGACTAGGCGTGGCAGGACGCAAGAACGCACGCGCTGCGGTCGCCCTCGGGGCGGCCGCAGCCGGAGTCGCCGTCTGGGCGACGCTGGTCGAACGCCGACTCTTCACCGTGCGGCGCCACACCCTGCCGCTGCTCCCCCGTGGCTCGGCACCGGTTCGGATCCTGCAGCTCTCCGATCTGCACCTCGCCCCCTGGCAGGAGAGCAAGATCGATTGGGTCCGTTCGCTCTCCGAACTGAACCCCGATCTGCTCGTGCTCACCGGCGACCTCATGGGGCACATCGACGCGCGGCCCTCCCTCGTCCACGCGCTCCAGCCCCTCGCGGCGCGGGCTCGGGCCGGCGTCTTCGTCCACGGGTCGAACGACTACTACGGTCCCAAGCTCAAGAACCCGCTGAAATACCTCAGCGCTCCGAGCAGGCTGAGTACTCGTGCGCAGGACATCGACAACGCCGCGCTCACCCGCTCGCTCACCGATGACCTGGGTCTGACGGACCTCAACAACTCCGCCGAATGGCTCGAGCTGGCCGGTACCCGATTCGAGCTCCTCGGCCTGAACGACCCGCACATCCGCTACGACGACGCCGAACGCATGCGTGCGGCGCGCACCGCCGAGTCCACGGAGGCGCGCGCATCGAAGCGAGCACCGCAGGCCGGCTCCCCCGTGCGTCTCGGCGTGGTCCACGCGCCGTACCAGGGCGCGCTCGGGGCGCTGCTCGACGAGGGGTCCGAACTGATCCTCGCGGGTCACACCCACGGCGGCCAGGTGCGCATCCCCGGTGTCGGCGCACTCACCGCCAACTGCGACCTTCCCGTGCGCCAGGCGCGCGGCCTGAGCGTCTGGTACGACGCGGAGCGCGCCGCCTACCTCAACGTGAGCGCTGGCCTCGGCAACTCCATCTACGCACCCGTGCGCTTCTGCTGCAAGCCCGAGGTGACCCTGCTCACCCTCGAAGCCGCGCGGTAGCCCCTGGCCGCCCACCATCAGTGACCGGCGAAGCGTCCGGCGCGCTCCGACTGCCACCGTCCACAACACGTTCGGCCCCGGCACTGGATCCAGTGCCGGGGCCGAACGGGTGAAAGCGCGGTGGTTACGCTGCCGAACGCTTCGCCGCCACGAGTTCCGCGATCTGCACCGCGTTGAGCGCAGCGCCCTTGCGCAGGTTGTCGTTGGAGACGAAGAACACGAGGCCGCGGCCCGCGGGAGCCGACTGGTCCCGGCGGATACGGCCGACGAACGAGGGATCCTGGCCTGCGGCCTCGAGCGGAGTCGGAACATCGCTCAGTTCGACGCCGGGGGCCGCTGCGAGCACCTCGGTGGCCCGCTCGGGCGTGATGCCGTTCGCGAACTCGGCGTGCACCGACAGCGAGTGCCCGGTGAACACCGGAACGCGCACGCAGGTGCCCGCGACGAGCAGCTCGGGCAGCTCGAGGATCTTGCGGCTCTCGTTGCGGAGCTTCTTCTCCTCGTCGGTCTCGCCCTCGCCGTCGTCGACGATGGAGCCGGCGAGCGGCAGCACGTCGAACGCGATGGTCTTGGTGTAGACCTCGGGAGCGGGGAAGTCGACCGCCGCACCGTCGTGCACGAGGCCCTCGATGCCGCCCGCCTCGACGGCGGCGGTCACCTGGCCGGCGAGCTCGCGGGCTCCAGCGAGACCGGAGCCCGAGACGGCCTGGAAGGTGGTCACGATGAGTCGTTCGAGGCCGGCCGCGGCGTCGAGCGCCTTCAGCGCCGGCATCGCCGCCATGGTGGTGCAGTTCGGGTTCGCGATGATGCCGCTGCCCGCGGCCACGATCTCGTCGACGGCGTGCGGGTTGACCTCGCTGACGACGAGCGGTACTTCGGGTGCGAGGCGCCACGCGCTCGAGTTGTCGATGACGATGGCGCCCGCCGCCGCGAACTGCGGCGCGTACTCACGGGATGCCGCGCCGCCCGCCGAGAACAGGGCGATGTCGATGCCGCCCTTGTCGGCGGTCGCGACGTCCTCGACGGTGATCTGCTCACCACGGAACTCGATGACGGTCCCCGCCGAGCGCGCGCTCGAGAAGAAGCGGATCGAGGCGATCGGGAACTCCCGCTCGACCAGGAGCCTGCGCATGACCGCGCCGACCTGACCCGTGGCGCCGACGACGGCGACGTTGAAACCCTGCTGCTCTGCCATGTGTTCCTCTCGGGCCTATCGGCCGGTGCCGGCGTAGACGGTCGCCTCAGTGTCGGAGTCGAGGCCGAAGGCGGTGTGGAGCACGCGCACCGTCTGCTCCATGAGGTCGGCGCGCGTGACGACGGAGATGCGGATCTCGGACGTCGAGATCATCTCGATGTTGATGCCCGCGTCGTAGAGCGCACGGAACAGCTGGGCTGAGACGCCCGAGCTGGTGCGCATGCCAGCGCCCACGACGGCAACCTTGGCGATCTGGTCGTCGTACTGCAGGCTCAGGAACCCGACGGACTCGCGCTCGGCCTCGAGCGCCTCGACCGCGCGGCGGCCCTCTTCGAGGGGCACGGTGAACGAGATGTCGGTGCGGTTCGTGTCGGCGGCCGACACGTTCTGCACGATGATGTCGATGTTGGCGTTGGTCTTCGCGACGATCTCGAAGATCTGCGCGGCCTTGCCCGGGACGTCGGGCACGCCACCCACGGTGACCTTCGCCTCGTTCTTCTCGGCGGCGATCCCGGTGATGATCGGCTCTTCCACCTGTGCTCCCTTCGGGTGCCCCTTCGCGGGGTCGTAGACGATGGTGCCCGTCTCGTTGGAGAACGAGGAGCGGACGTGCAGTGCGACACCGTGCCGGCGCGCGTACTCGACGGCGCGCAGGTGCAACACCTTGGCTCCGGAGGCGGCGAGCTCGAGCATCTCCTCCGCGGTGATCGCGTCGATCTTGCGGGCGAGCGGGACGATGCGGGGGTCGGTCGTGAAGACCCCGTCGACGTCGGTGTAGATCTCGCAGACGTCGGCTCCGAGCGCGGCGGCGAGGGCGACGGCGGTCGTATCGGAGCCGCCGCGGCCGAGAGTCGTGATGTCGCGGGAGTCGCGGCTGAAGCCCTGGAAGCCGGCGACGATGGCGACGGCGCCCTGGTCGAGCGCTTCGCGGACGCGGCCCGGGGTCACGTCGACGATCTTGGCGGAGCCGTGCTCCGCGGTCGTGATCATGCCGGCCTGGCTCCCGGTGAAGGAGAGCGCTTCGACGCCCATGCCCTTGATGGTCATGGCGAGCAGCGCCATCGAGATGCGCTCGCCCGCGGTGAGCAGCATGTCGAGCTCGCGCGGGGCGGGGATCGGCGTGCACGCGGCCGCCAGATCGAGCAGCTCGTCGGTGGTGTCGCCCATGGCGCTGACCGCGACGACGACCTCGTTGCCGGCGCGACGGGTCTCGACGATGCGCTTGGCGACGCGCTTGATGCTCTCGGCATCCGAGACCGACGAGCCGCCGAACTTCTGCACGATCAATGCCACGTCGGAGACCTCCAGCAGTCAGGGACGGAATATATGCGAGCGTCCAGTCTATCGCGCCGACGCCTGCGGGATGCCTGCGTTACGCGGATCGGTGCGCTCCGAGGCAAGCGGGCGCTACTCGACCTGCCTGCGGCCTTCGAACGCCCGACCGAGCGTGACCTCGTCGGCGAACTCGAGGTCGCCGCCGACAGGGAGACCCGATGCGAGCCGCGAGACGGGAACGTCGATCGCGGTGAGCAACCGCGAGAGGTACGCCGCGGTCGCCTCGCCCTCGAGATTGGGGTCGGTGGCGAGGATGACTTCTTTCACCTCACCGTCGCCGAGCCGGCGCATGAGCGCGGGGATGCTGAGGTCGTCCGGACCGATGCCGTCGATGGGACTGATCGCCCCGCCGAGCACATGGTAGAGCCCGCGGAACTGCCGGGTGCGTTCGATCGCGACCACGTCCTTCGGCTCCTCGACCACGCAGATGAGCGCCTGATCGCGTCGGGGATCCCGGCAGATCGAGCAGCGCACCTCTTCGGTGATGTTGCCGCAGACCTCGCAGAACCGCACCTTCTCGCGCACCTCGCTCAGCAGTTCGGCGAGCCGGGACACGTCGAAGTTCTGAGTCTGGAGGATATGGAAGGCGATGCGCTGGGCCGATTTCGGGCCGATGCCGGGAAGCCGGCCGAACTCGTCGATCAGGTCTTGAACGATGCCGTCGTACATGGTTCAGCAGCTCAACTTTCGGGTTGTCCGGGGAGCGGGCGCTCCTCGACGAATCGGGCTCCGAGGACCTCGCGCACCACGGCTTCGCCGTAGCGGACGAGTTCGGGGCCGGTGTCGGGATCCGCGATACCGGGTGCGGGGGCCGACGCTTCGGCGGCGGCAGCCTTCGGTGACGCGGTGTCCTGCCCCGCGGCGGCGAAACCGACGCGCGAAGGTGCGCGCTCCGGCGACCCGCTCCCGCCGGCGGCCGGCGGCTCGCTCGGCCGAGCGGGCCGGGCCTCGACCTGGGCTTCGCGCTCGGGCACGGCAGGAGTTCGGACCGGGGCCGGTTCGGCAGCCGCGGTGGGCGCGGCCCACTCGGTCATGGGAGCGGGTCGCTCGTGCGCGGGGGCGCTGTTCGACGGAACGGGCGCAGCTGCGGGGGCGGACTCGCGGGCGGCCATCGCAGAGGCGAGAGCGGCGAGCCGGCTGGACGCGCGATCCTCGGGGAGCTGCGCGGGCCCAGCGTCGGCGGTCGCGGTCGCGGTCGCGGCTGCTGCTGCGGGCGCAGCCGTCTGCGGCGCGGAGATCGGGACCGTGCGGCGGTCGGCGTACGGGTCTCCGTAGGGATCCCCCTCGCCGTCGTCGTCGCTCGGCATTCCATCGTCGTTCGCGTAGGGGTCGTCGCCGTATCCGGGCACCGGTGCCGGAACGGCCGGCACTGCGGCGGCGGACTTCGCGGGAGTCGGGTCCGCGGCGGGCGCCGGAGCCCGGTCGATCGGTTCCGGGCTCGGTGCTGCCGTCACGGGGGCGACAGCAGGATCGGGCCCCTCACCCGCGGGGGCGGGCTCCGCCTCGGGCCGGGATGCTTCCGGTTCGGTTCGTACGTGTTCGGCGCTGGGAGCGGATCCGGCTCGGTGAGGGTCCGAATCGTCGGAGTCGGGCGTTCCCGAGCGCTGCGGGGCACCGCCTTCTCCGGACGCCGAGGGGGTGGATTCGCGCGGGCTCGCGCCCGCGGGGAGCTGCTTCGGCTGGTATCGCACCTGCACCCCGACCGCCGACAGGATCGCTTCGCGCAGCGGCCCGGCCCCGGCCGTCTTGAAGACGTCGAGGCTCGACTTCGACGGGAAGCCGAGCGACAGCACGTCGCCATCGAGCCCGAGCGGCGTGATCTCGCGGACCGCGTTCCACGCGTCCCGGTCGCCCTCGAGCAGCTCTTCGAGCAGGTCGGGCCAGATCTCGGTGAGGTCGTCGAGCGTCGCCTCACCCGATTCGCCCGCGGCGGCGGCATCCGATCCGGCCTCGGCAGCGTCGCCCGCCGGGGCCTGAGCGGGAGCGGCGGGCTGAGCGGCGCGGCTCGCGGCCGCCGGTGCGGAGGGAGCCGCGGACGGAGCAGGTGCGGGAGCAGGAGCGCTCGGCTCCGCACTCACGTTGAGGGGCTCGCGCGGGACGCCGGCGAGCACGTCGGAGACGGGACGGCCGAACGGCGCGGCGCCCGCAGAATCCTCGCGCAGGAACTCGCGCACCGCGCGGGCGGTCTGGGCGGCGTTCGCCGGTGCCGCCGGAGCCCCAGAAGTCGCCGCAGGTGCCGACGCGGGCTGCGCCGCAGGAGCCGGCGCACCGGCGGTCTCGACCGAGGGCCGCGGCTGCGCAGCGGTGCCCCCGTTCGGCTGCTGCGCGGGCCGAGCCGCAGTCGGGGCCGGGGCCGCCGCTGGGGCGGACGCCGGCGCGGAGGCGGCACGCTGCGGTGCCGCCGGTGCCGACTGGCCGGTGATCGCCGCCCGCAGCGACAGCTGCGGCTCTGCCGCCTGTCCGGCCGAATTCGCCGAACCGGCCGCGGGTGCCTCGGCCACGAGGGCGCGGGCGATCATGAGTTCGAGGTGCAGTCGGGGCGCAGTGGCTCCGACCATGCGGTCGAGCGATTCGCTCACCGTGTCGGCGATGCGCGAAAGGCGACCCGGCACGAAGACCTGCGCCTGTTCGAACATGCGCTGCAGCTGGTCCTCGGGCACCCCGCGGAACACGGCGGACGCGCCCTGGACCGTGGTGGCGCTGATGACGATGAGGTCGCGCAGACGCTCGAGCATGTCCTCGACGAAGCGGCGGGGATCCTGACCCGTCTGCACCACGCGGTCGACGGCGTGGAAGGCCGCAGCGGAGTCGGCAGCCCCGATCGCCACGACGACCTCGTCGATCAGTTCGCTCGGGGTGTAGCCGAGCAGACCCGTGGCCCGCTCGGCGGTGACGAGGTTCCCCTCGGACCCGGCGATGAGCTGGTCGAGGATCGAGAGGGTGTCGCGCACCGAGCCGCCGCCGGCGCGCACCACGAGCGGCAGCACGCCGGGCTCGACCTCGACCTGCTCGCTGTCGCACAGCGACTGCACGTACTCGATGAGCGTGGCGGGGGCGATGAGCCGGAACGGGTAGTGGTGCGTGCGGGAGCGGATGGTGCCGATGACCTTCTCGGGCTCCGTCGTCGCGAAGATGAACTTCACGTGGGGCGGCGGTTCCTCCACGATCTTGAGCAGTGCGTTGAAGCCGCCCGCCGTGACCATGTGGGCCTCGTCGATGATGAAGATCTTGTAGCGGTCGCGCGCCGGAGCGAACACCGCGCGCTCGCGCAGATCGCGCGCGTCGTCGACGCCGCCGTGGCTCGCGGCGTCGATCTCGACCACGTCGAGGGAACCGCCGCCCGCGCGGCTGAGCTCGACGCAGCTGGGGCACACGCCGCACGGGGTGTCGGTGGGGCCCTCGGAGCAGTTGAGGCAGCGCGCGAGGATGCGGGCCGAGGTGGTCTTGCCGCAGCCGCGCGGCCCACTGAAGAGGTAGGCGTGGCCGATGCGTTCCGAGCGCAGCGCGGTCATGAGCGGTGCCGTCACCTGCTCCTGTCCGATCATCTCGGAGAAGGACTCTGGCCGGTAACGGCGATACAGTGCGGTAGCCACCCGTCCATGGTAGCGGCGGCCACCGACAACCGGCCCGGTCCGTCGCACAGGCTCCTCGGAGGCAGACTGCCGCAGGCTGGAGCACGGAGACCCCCGGCGATGAACACGAGGAGGACGCGATGAACGGCAGCGTGCTGGTCGACCTGCTCCTCGCAGCCATCGGGATCGGAGCGCTCGTCAACGGCTACCGGGCGGGGTTGCTGCGCACCGCGGCGGGCCTCGCCGGCCTCGTCGCGGGCGGCGTCGCCGCCTTCTTCATCGTGCCCTGGCTCACCGCGCAGGTGACACAGCCGGAGTGGCGGATCCCCGCCGCGATCGGTGCGATCGTGCTGCTGCTCGGTGTCGGAACCGCGCTCGGCGGCGCAATAGGCAGGCTGCTGCGCCGCGGCGCGAAGCGGATCCGCCTCGGCTGGCTCGATCGCCTCACGGGCGCGCTCGGAAACCTGGTGGTCGCGATCTTGATCGCCGTGCTGGTCGCGACGACCGTGCAGGGGCTCGGCGTCCCGGCGCTCTCCCCCGCCATCGCCGGCTCGCGCATCGTCGCGGCCGTGGAGGGCCTCACCCCGAAACCTCTGCAGTCGTTCCTCGCCCAGGCGCGCGACACCGCGCTCGACGGCGCCGCACCCTGGGTCGCCCGCGTGCTCAACGAGCCGGTCGATGTCGCCGCGCCGCCCGCGGCGTCCGAGACCGCAGCGGTGCAGCGCGCGCTGGGATCGGTCGTGCGCGTCTCGGGGGCCGCATTCCAGTCCGGCACCTCGCTCTCGGGATCGGGCTTCGTCGTCGCCCCCGACCGCATCGTGACCAACGCGCACGTCGTCGCCGGGGTGGATCGCCCCGTCGTCGAGGCCCCGAACGGAGCCGCAGTCTCGGGCCGGGTGGTCGCGTACGACCCCGAGCACGACCTCGCGGTCATCGCCGTGAACGGCTTCGACGTGCCGGAGCTGCCCGTCGCCCCGGTGCCCCTGCCCGCCACCACGGGATGGATCGCGGGGTATCCGTTCGGCGGCCCGCTCACCGTCGGCACCGTCTCCGTCATCGGCACGGCCCCGGCGGACATGACCATCGAGGGGCGCCGCTCTATTCGCGAGGTCACCTCCCTCGCTGGGACGGTGAACCACGGCAACTCGGGCGGTCCGGTGCTCGGCGCCGACGGCGAGGTGATCGGCGTCGTGTTCGCGAAGTCCGAGACCAACGCGAATCTCGGCTACGCGGTGCCGACCTCGGTACTGGATCCGCTCGCCCAGAAGGCGCCCGCGCTCACCGCCCCGGTGAGCACCGGCAGCTGCGTGGCGCAGTAGCGCGCACCCGACGGCCGCGCCGGAAATGCGAAAAGCCCCGCCTCAGCGGAGCTTTTCGTGTGTGGTGGATCCTAGGAGAATCGAACTCCTGACCTCGTCATTGCGAACGACGCGCTCTACCAACTGAGCTAAGGACCCGTGAACCCGTCCAGCATAGCAGCGCGCGATCGGCGACGCGAAATCCACGACACGCCGGATCCGGAGTCCGAGTTGCACGGAGCCGCCGCACGGGGCGCGTTGCACGAAACACCACATCACCTGCGAGACACCTTGTTGCTGACTGGTGTTTCGCCGGCAGGGCGGTGTTTCGCGGACAGAGTCGAGACTGTCCCCATGCGGGACCGGGCCAGACGGCGAGTCGGACTGCGGCTCGGGATCAGCCGGCCGCGCGGCGGCGACGCAGCACGGCGTCGAGGTCGGGCATGCCCTCGGCGGTGTCGCCGATCACGCCCATGCGCCGCAGCCGATCCGCGGTGGAATCGACCGGCGCGTGCGTCCGCACCGAGGCCTCGATGGTGCGCTGCGCGTCGACGGTGGCGTCCGCTTTGACCTCGGCGGTCCGGGCCGCGGCGACCTGCGCACGCGCCTCGTCGAGCAGCATCGAATCGGCCTGGTTGGCGCGCGGGCGCGCCTCTGCGGCCGCAGCCTGCGCGGCGGCGGTGCGAGCCCGCTCGCGAGCACGGGCCAGCGCTTTGGCGCGTTCGATGCGCGCCGCCGCCACGGCCTGCGCCGCGGCGTGGGCGGCTGCTGCGGCGGCCTCACCCACGGCGGGATCCTCCACTTCCGACGCAACCGCGGCGGGACCCTGAGCCGGAGCCGGCTCCGCCACTCGCTCCTCGGGGATCTCGGCGAGCCGCACCCGGCCCGGCGCGAGGAGCACGAGCGCTCCGCCCGCGGCGAGCAGGCCGAGCGCCGAGACCACGAGGGTCACGGTCCCGAGACCGGCGATCGCGAGGCCGGTGCCGACGAGCGCTCCGGCGATGCAGAGCACCGCGACGAGCGCGGCGAATGCGCGCATCCGCCGGGCTGCCGGGCGACGCAGACGCGCGGAGCGCGCAAGGGCGGCCTGCTTACGTCGCATCCGCTGCGCACGGATCTCGGCGCGCACCTCTGCGGCGCGGGCTTCGGCCAGCTCCGTCTCGCGATCGGCGGCCTGCCGGCGTTCAGCCGAGCGGACGAGCTTCTCGTGCGCGAGCGCTTCGCGGGCGGTCGCCTCCGCCCGCACCTCGGCGGGCACCTCCGAGGTCTCGGCGAGGATGCGCAGCGTGCGCTGCAGGCGCATCGCGTTGCGCTCCGCCGCACGGAACTCGCGCCGGCGCATCCAGCCGGGCACCAGAACGGCGCCCCAGAGCAGCGCAGCGACCACGAAGATCACCCCGCCGCCGAACGCACCGCCACCCGTCATGGGCCTTACTGTACGTGCGGACGCGCTCCGGCATCGAGTGACGCGCCGAGTCTCGAGAGCATCCCCGGTCCTGCCTCCTCGGCGGTGATGGCGAAGCAGTCGTGATCGCGCCAGGCGCCATCGATGTGGATGTACGCCGCACGCCGACCCTCGTAACGCAGGCCCAGCTTCTCGACCACCCGCAAAGACGGCGCGTTCTCGGGGCGGATGCAGATCTCGACCCGGTGCAGTCCCAGCTCGCGGAACAGGTAGTCGATCGCGAGCGCGCACGCCGTCGGCGTCGCGCCCCGGCCCGCCGCGCTCCGCGCGATCCAGTATCCGAGCTGCGCCGAGCGGAGCGCTCCCCCGCTGATCTCAGAGACGCTGAGCTGCCCGACGACCGCGTCGCCGAGCGTGATCACGAAGGGCGCCCCGGATCCGGTGCGCAGCTGACGCCGCATCGCCTTGATCGTGGGCCGCATCGAGACCGACCCCGGGACCGCGCCGGCACCGCTCGGGTGCGTCGCCTCCCAGGGTTGCAGCCAGTCCCGGTTCTCGCGCAGCAGCTGTTCGAGCACCGGAGCGTCGGAGAGCCGGATCGCCCGGATCCCCACCGGTCCGCTCGCTCGCGGGGCTGGTACCGGGATCGGCATCCCGAGAGGCACGTCCGGCCTAGCCCTCCGCGTCGCGGGCGCGCAGGCGCTCCGCGAACTCCTGCACCCAGCTGGTGAGCTCCGCCCCCAGCTCGGGGTGGTCGACGCCGAGCAGCAGGTTCGCCTTGATCCAGTCGGCCCGGTCACCGGTGTCGTACCGGCGACCGCGGAAGATGACGCCGTAGACCGGGTCCTTGCCGTGGCCCTGCGCGAGCTCGTTCAGCGCGTCGGTCAGCTGGTACTCTCCGCCGCGGCCCGGCTCGAGGTTCTCGATCAGACCGAAGATCTCGGGGCGGAGCACGTAGCGGCCGATCACGGCGAGGTTCGACGGCGCCTCCGCGGCGTCGGGCTTCTCGACGAGCTCGGTGACCTTCACGACATCGGGGTCGTCGGTCGGCTCGACTGCTGCGCAGCCGTAGAGGTGGATCGACTCCTGCGGGACCTCCATCAGCGCGATGACGGTCGCCTGGCGCCGGTCGTGCTCCTCGATCATGCGCGTGAGCAGCGGATCGCGCTCGTCGATGAGGTCGTCGCCGAGCAGCACGGCGAAGGACTCCTCGCCCACGTGGCGGTGCGAGCGCCCGACCGCGTGGCCGAGACCGAGCGGCTGCCCCTGGCGCAGGAAGTGCACCTCGGCGAGTTCGCTGGACTTGTGGACGCGACCGAGGCGCCCCTCGTCGCCCTTCTTCTCGAGGGTGAACTCGAGCTCGGGCACGCTGTCGAAGTGGTTCGAGAGGTTGCCCTTGTTGCGTCCCGTGATGATCAGGACGTCGTCGAGACCGGCCGAAGCGGCCTCTTCGACCACGTATTGGATCGCCGGCTTGTCGACGATCGGCAGCATCTCCTTCGGCATCGCCTTGGTCGCCGGCAGGAACCGGGTCCCGAGTCCTGCCGCCGGGATCACTGCTTTCGTGACGCGGGGGTGGGCGCCGTTCGCATCGTGAGACATGGGGCATAGCCTATGCCGCACTCGCCCACACGGCCAATCACCGAGGCGATTCGAGCGGCGCACGCGTTCCGGGGGCCTGTTCCGGCCGGAGAATCCCAGCCGGTGCGCATACACTGGGCGGCATGGCCGATGAGATCGACCGAGAGAAGCAGCGCATCCGCGAACTGGTCCGGGAGCGCAGAGCCGCGACCACCGAGGTGGAACGGGCGGAGATCCGCGACGGCATCACTGCCCAGCTGATCACTCTCGTGACCGGACGCGGAGCGCGCTCCGTCTCCTGCTACATGCCCATGGCCGGCGAACCCGACACCTCCGCGTTCCTCGCGTGGACCCGCGAGCAGGGCATCGACGTGCTGCTGCCCGCTGCTCGGGAGGACGGCCTGCTCGACTGGATCCGCCCGAGCTGGGAGGGCAATGTGCGGGGCGCGTTCGGGATTCCCGAACCGCTCGGAGAATGCCTGAGCCCGCTCGCGGTGAGCGATGTCGACCTGATGCTGGTGCCCGCGTGCGCCGTCGACCGCTCGGGCGTGCGCCTCGGCTGGGGACGCGGCTTCTTCGACCGCAACCTGGGGTCGATGGATCAGAGCCCTCCGGTATTCGCGATCGTCCACGACGAGGAGGTCTTCGAGACGCTCCCTAGCGAACTGCACGATGTCCCGGTCACGGGCGTCGTGACACCGAGCCGCATCGAGTACGTGCGCGCGGAGCGGTAAACTTCTTCCTCGTGCCCACCTACGCTTACCGCTGCGCCGACTGCGGCCACGCCTTCGACATCTACCAGTCGTTCTCGGACTCGGCCCTGACCGAGTGCCCCGAGTGCGGCGGGACCCTGCGCAAGGTGTTCGGTTCCCTCGGGGTCACCTTCAACGGGTCCGGGTTCTACCGCACCGATTCGCGCGCGGGCGCAAAGGGATCCTCGCCCTCCGCGGGGACGAGCGGGTCCGGTACCGGCTCGTCATCTTCATCGTCGTCGTCCGCGGGTTCGAGCTCATCGAGCGGCGGGTCCGCCGCCTGACCGGCGAATCGCCGCGGTTCCCCCGGGACCATGCTCTAGCCTTGCCCACGAGGAAACAACACTCTGGGGAAGGGGAACCATGCTCAAGGGATTCCGGGAGTTCCTGCTCCGCGGGAACGTCGTCGATCTGGCGGTCGCGGTGGTCATCGGCGCCGCGTTCAACGCCGTGGTCGAGAAGGTCGTCTCGTCGCTCATCAATCCGCTCATCAGCGTCGTCTTCAAGGCCGACTCGCTCGACAAGGCGCTGATGGTCGAGCTGCCCGGCGGCGGCGCGCTCGCATTCGGTGCGCTCATCGGCGCGATCATCAACTTCGTGATCGTCGCGGCAGTGGTCTACTTCGTGTTCGTGCTGCCGATGAACCATATGCGCGAGCGCACCGCGAAGAACACGCCGGAGGAGCCCGCGGCCCCGTCCGAGCAGGAGCTGCTCGCGGAGATCCGCGATCTGCTGCGCGAGCAGCGCGCCGGCAAGTAGCCGCGCGCTCGACGCGGACCGAACGGCTGCGTCGCGACGCTCAGCCCCAGTGGGGCGGACGATCGCGACGCAGCCGTTCGTCGTTCTCGCCGGGCTTCGAGTCCCCGCGCGCCGGCTTCGCCGCCGAGCCTCCGCGTGCTCCGTCACCCCAGGATTCCGGACGGTCCTCGGCTGCCCGGTCGCCGAGCGGATGACTCGACGGTCGCGGATCCACGCCCTCCGGCGCGGGACGGCTCGCCCGTCTCGGTCGGCGCGCGCCGAGGCCCGGAGCAGAGTCCGCGGGCTCCGGGATCCGGTCGCTCATCGGACTACTCGTCGGAGGCGAGATCGGGGTCCGCGGGCGCGTCGGACCGCACCCGGAGCGAGTCCAGGTCCTCGGTCGGCGCGACCTCGATCGGGCCGCTGTCCCCCGCGGACCCCTCGTCGTAACCGACGATCCGCGCGATCCGCAGCGCGACCTGTTCCGGATCGCTGAAGAGGTCGAAGCTGTGCACCCGGTGGTAGTGCCACCCGAGTCGACGCAGCACCGCGGGGCGCAGTCGGAGCGCATCGCGCAGACTGTCCTCACCGCCGGCGAAGTCGACGTCGACCGCGATCGCGCGATCGTCGAGCGAAGCCGCGAGCGGGATCGCGCCGCGGTAGTCGAGCGCGACCGACAGCCCGAGCCGCTCCAGCCGGTCGGCCAGTTCGCCGAGCATCGGATCGCGCTCGGCGGGGAGCGCCGCGGGCGCCGGCTCCTGGTGATCCATCGCCAGCAGTTCGGCCAGCTCGACGACGCCGTGCTTGATCCGCGCGGTGTCGAGATCCGCGGGCCGGAAGCAGCTGACGATCGTCATCGCGCGGCGGGCGCGCGTCATGGCGACCGCGAGCAGGCGCTCTCCGCCCGGCTGGCCGAGGCTGCCGAAGTTCGAGAGCACGCGGCCGTGCGGGGTGCGGCCGTAGCCGATGGAGAAGATCACGCGGTCACGGCTCTGCGCCATCGCCTGCTCGAGCGTCAGCACCGCGAACGGCTCGGCGCGCTCGCCCAGCAGGAAATCGCGGTACTGCGGGAACTTCGCGAAGGTCTGCAGCACGGCCTGGTTGACCCGGACCGCGTGGCGCTCGCTCGCAGTGATGACCATGAGCGACTCGCGGGACCGGTCGGCCGCGTGCTCGAGCACGAGCTGCACGACCCGCTCCACCTCGGCGTCGGTGCTCTCGACCGCGCCGGTGTGCTGGTCGGGAAGGCCCTGGCCGCCGCGGACGAACTCGAGCGAGATGCTCGAGTGCCCGAGGAAGGTGCCGGCCCACGGCAGCGACGAGATCTCCCCGTCGTAGAAGCGCGTGTTGACGAGCTGCGTGAGGTCCTCGCCGCCCGCCCGGTAGCTGCGGGTGAGCGCGAGCTCGGGCAGCACGGTGCGGAGCTGCGCGTACGCCGACTGCTCGTGCAGCTCGGGATCGGCCGCGACGGTCTCCCCGCGCTGCCGCACGGCGATCTCGAACGGAGCGGGAGTCTGAGTCATGGGGTCGCCGAACGCCACGACCTGCTTGCCCCGACGGATCGCGCCGACGTTCTCGACGAGCGTCGTCGCGCCGGCGTCGACGAGCAGCACGGTGTCGAAGCGCAAGGTGTCGGGCAGCTGCGCGACCTCGTAGGGCGACATGGCCCACACCGGAGTGAGGACGGCCAGGAGCGACGGTGCCCGCTGCACGAGCGCATCGATGGAGTTCTCGCCCGCACGGAGCGCCTCGCGGAGCGCGAGCGCCTCATCACGGTGGTCGAGGACCGCGACGCGCCAGGCATCGGCGAGCTTGGAGGCGAGCTGGGGGCCGTTCGACCCGGCGTGCGCGTCGTCGACCAGGCGGAAGTCCGCCTCGAGCCGGTCGATGACACCGGTGTTCGCGCTCAGCAGGGCCTGATTGGTCTGCAGCATGCGCTCCAGCGCCGACTGCCACCACGCCTGTTCGAGCTCCGCCGCGACACGATCCGACGGCACGTGGCGCGCCGAAAGGTCGTCGAGCAGCGGTTCCAGGTGCGCGGCACGCAGGCGCTCCACGATCGCGGTGCGCTCCTGGATGTTCTGCAGCACCTCGGACTCGCGGGCGAGCTCGGTCGTGTCGCGCGCCAGCACCGTCAGCGGGAGCGAGCGGAACCGCTGCGCGTCGGTGTCGTGGCCGAGCACCCGGTCGATCGCGTCGAGATCCTGGTATGCCGACTGGTAGGCGACCACGACGTCGGCGATGCCGACCGGGACCTCGGGACGCGCACCGACCACGGTCGAATAGCGCTGCCAGAGCACCCGCTGCTGCTGGATCTGCAGGAGGCGGGCGTACATGTCGGTGACGTGCACGCCCGGACGGACGTACTCGCGAGCGAGCTTGCGCAGTCGCCGCTTGTTGGCGTTCGACATCTCGTCGCCGCCGCGCGGGGCGTGCGCCGCGATGACCTCCGTGAGCGACCGGTCGTAGACCTCGGGCACGAAGCGGTCGAGCGTCTCGCGGATCCCCATGAGGAGCCGCAGGTAGATGCCGAGCTCGGCGATGCTCTCGTAGGGCCGCAGCGACGTCTGCTCGACGACCTCGTTGGCCATCGTGATGAGCCGGGGCAGCTGGGACTCCGCCAGGTTCACGGCCGTGGAGTACGCCTTGCGCGCGTCCTCGGTGGTCGAGAAGCTCACGCCGTACCAGGGCGAGTCCTCGGGGCCGTACTGGAATTGCCCGAGGCGCGCGACCTCGGTGAGCGCCTCGGCGATCGAGGAGCGGTCGAGGGTCAACTGGCCCAGCGCGTGATCGTCGAGACGCACCGTGGTGGTCGGCGAGTGCTCGCGCAGCGCGAGTCGGGTGAGCTCGCGCAGCGCCTCGAGCGGCGAGACGCCGAACCGGGGATCCTTCGCGCCGAGCCCGGTCTGGTAGTCGAGCAGCACCCCGCGCAGGCGCACGAGCGCCTCGTCGACCTCTCGCAGCTGCTCGCTCCGCGCGCCCTCGTTGCGGCTGATCGACTCGACCAGGTTGCGGCGCAGCAGACGCGGCGTCGCGGCGAGTCCGGAGAGCCCGACGCGGGAGAGCCGGTGGGTGATGCCGTCGAGCGTCGCGCGTCGCGGCGACACGACCAGCACCTGCTTGCCGGCTCGGACGAGCCCGCCGATGGCGTTGACGACCGTCTGCGTTCCGCCGGTGCCGGGAAGCGTGCGGACGACGAGCGAGTGGCCGGCGGCGACCTGCGCGAGCACGTCCTCCTGCTCGGCGTCGACGTCGTAGAGATCCCGGTCCGTCTCGGGAGAGCGGGTGTTGCTCGGCGTCGCCGTGACGGGCCGGTACGCCTCGGAGAGCCGTCGCTTCGCCACCTCGCTGCCGCACACGGCGGAGAGCACGGGGGTGTCGAGATCCTCGGCGTCGGCGACCATCGCGTGCGCGACGTCATGGAACGACGAGACGACGAGGCGCGGCTGGACGACGAAGCCCGAGACCCCGACCACCATCTGGCGCAGGCGATCGATCACGGGCTGCGGTTTGAACACGCCTTCGGACTGCGAGAGCTCGATGAGCGAGCGAGCGTCGACGCGAATGCCGAACTGCTCGTGCAGGACCCGCACGAGCGCGGGGTTGACGGCCGGGTTCTGCTTGAGCTTCAGCTCGAAGTCCCGGCCGTAGCGACGGATCGCCAGCGGACGCAGCAGAACGGGGGCGCAGAATTCCTGCCCCTCGAACTCCCACTTCGCGATTCCGATGCCGAGGTGGACGGTCTCGAGGCCGCGCACCGTGCGCATCTCGACCGCTTTGTCGGTCACCCGTCCCGCGGCGAGGCGCGCGTGGCGCAGCGCCAGGTCGTCGCGGATGAGCGCCGACAGCAGGATCTTCTGCCCGGTGATGAACTGCGGCAGCCCACCGGGGTGCGTGGTCGAGAGCTCGATCCGGTTGGCGTGCTCGTCGGCGAAGTGGAGCAGCGGGTTCCGGCCGCCGAGCGATGCCAGCTCCTCGCGCCAGGCCGCGTGCTCGGCGGTGTGCGGATCGACCGCGGTCATCACGGCCGAATTCACCACCTCTGGCTGCTGCTCGGTCACTTGCGCGTCCGCATCGTGCTTGGGCGCGAGCGATCCCTCGCTGCGCGGCTCGCTCGGCGCCGAGCGATCAGCGGGCGCACCCGTCCCGCGCTCCGTCTCGTCGGGTCGCCGACGTCGATCCACACTCCACACATCGCCACACTAAGGCGCGGAGCCGAAAATCCCCGGAGGATCCGCGGAGTTTTGCGCAAGTTCCCGCGCAGCGGGTTATCGATCCGTGACCGAACTCGCGTCCGCGCCGCTCTCAGCCGGAGCCGGGGCGGCTGCGGGCGCCGCAACGGTGCCCCGCAGTCGTCCCAGCCCGTTCATCAGGTGGTAGATCAGGATCGCCGAGACCGTGCCGAGCGCGATGCCGTTGAACACGACCGCGTCGATCTTGATCGTGAAGTCCGCGATGCCGACGATCAGCGGGATCGCCGCGGTGAACTGGTTGATCGGCTTCGAGAAATCGACCTTGTTGTCGAGCCAGATCTTGACGCCGATGAGACCGATCAGGCCGTAGAGCGCGACGGTGACGCCGCCGAGCACGCCGTTCGGCACCGAGAAGATCACCGCGCCGACCTTCGGCGAGAAGCCGAGCAGGATCGCCACGATGCCCGCGACCCAGTAGGCCGCGGTCGAATAGACGCGGGTCGCCGCCATGACGCCGATGTTCTCGCCGTAGGTGGTGGTGCCCGAGCCGCCGCCGAAGCCGGCGAGGATCGTCGAGACGCCGTCGGCGAGGAGCGCCCGCCCGGTGAGCGGGTCGAGGTCGCGGCCGATCATGAGGCCGACGCTCTTCACGTGCCCGACGTTCTCGGCGATCAGCACGAGCACGACCGGGAGGAAGGCGGGCAGCAGGCCCCAGAGCGAGGGGTCTGCGAAGGGGTTCGCGACGGCGTGGAACTCGGGCAGGCCGAGCCAGTCCGCCTGCGCGATCTTCTCGAAGTCGACGAGCCCGAAGCACGCCGCGGCGATGTAACCGACGGCCATGCCGAGCACGATCGCGAGACGCCCGGCCAGGCCGCGGAACAGCACCGTGATCAGCAGGATCGAGACGATCGTGATGAACGCGACGATGGCCGAGGGGACCACCGTCTCGGGCGGCGCGTTCACGCCGCCGTTCCAGTTGTTGCGCACGGCCGGCGCCAGGTTGAGGCCGATGAGGGCAACGATCGCGCCCATCACCACCGGCGGCATGAGGGCGTTGATCCAGCCCGCGCCGAAGCGCACGACGATGAGGCCGATGACGGCCATGAGCACGCCGATGGCAAGGATCCCGAACGAGGCCCGCGCGAGGTCGCCGCCGCCCGCCGTCGCCGCGAGCACCGGCGCGATGAACGCGAAGGAGGAGCCGAGGTAGCTCGGCAGCCGGTTGCCGGTCAGCAGCAGGAAGAGGAGCGTGCCGAGGCCCGAGAAGAAGAGCGTCGCCGTCGGGCTGAACCCGGTGAGCAGGGGCACGAGGAACGTCGCGCCGAACATGGCGACCACGTGCTGCGCGCCGAAGCCGATCGTCTTGACCCAGCCGAGTCGTTCCTCCGGGAGGACGATCGCGTCGTTCGCGACCGTGCGTCCGTCGCCGTGCAGCTTCCAAGGCAGCGCCATCGAGGTTCCTTCTCCCTGTCGGGGCGCCGGTCCAGCGCCTCGACCCCGAGGCGCTGCCGCGCCAAGGGATCATCTTATGCGCCTCGGAGCCCGCGGGACGAGCTCCGGGCTACTGCTCCGAGAGGTAGACCTTGCGGATGTGGTCGGGCACCGTCCACTTCGTGCGGGTCCCGGCGACGAGACGCATCACGTCGCCCGCCGTCACCTCGAAGACCGTACCGGCCTCGATACCGGGGCCGCCGAGCAGCTCGATGGTGGCACCGCCCGACAGCACCACGAAGAGCTCATCCACCTCGGTGTCGGTCGTGACACCCTCGCGCAGCTCCCAGATGCCGGCCTCGCAGTCGCCGATGGTGCCGAGCTCGGCGAGGCCCTGGCGCGGGGTCCCCGCGACGGTGTCGTCAGCGGGGACCGCCTCCAGGTCGATCGCGACCTCGGTCGCTCGGACGGCGGCGTTCGCGCCCGTGGGCAGCAGTTCGCTCATGGGTGTGATCCTGTTCTGTGCGCTCGGTGCGGTCAGGAGTCGAAGCCGAAGCCGACGGCGTCCATGACCTTCAGGAAGAGATTGCGCTTGCCCCGGTTGTGGTCGGCTCGGTCGAACGACCAGCGGAACATGTTGACGCCGATGGCTGCGGCGGGCTCGGGCGGGAAGGGCAGCGGCATCTGCTTGACCATCTCGAGCTCGGTGCGCTCGGTGGTGCGCCCCTCGAACCGGTCGACCATCACGTCGGCGGCGAAGTGGGTCGCGCCGACGCCGAGACCGGTGAAGCCCGCGACGTACTGCACGCGGCCGCCGTGCGCCTGCCCGAAGAAGGCGCAGAAGCGAGTGCTGGAGTCGATCACGCCGGCCCAACGGTGGCTGAACTTGACCCCGGCGAGCTGCGGGAAGGTGGTGAAGAAGTGGCTCGCCAGCTTGCGGTGGCTCTCCATCCGGTCCTCGTACTTCTGGCGGATGCGGCCACCCGTGTGGTACACCGCGTCGTAGCCGCCCCAGAGGATCCGGTTGTCCTTCGTGAGCCGCGAGTAGTGGAACTGGTTCGCCATGTCGGCGAGGCCCTCACGTCCCTCCCAGCCGATGGAGGCGAGCTGCTCGTCGGTCAGGGGCTCCGTCATCAGCACGTAGTCGTAGACGGGGATCGTGTGGAAGCGGTAGCGCTTCAGCAGCGACGGGAACACGTTGGTGCAGAGCGCCACGCGGTCCGCGGTGACGGTGCCGTGCGAAGTGGTGAGCCGGATCGGATCCTCGGCGCTGCCGGCGAGGTCGTCGACCCGGGTGTCCTCGTGGATCTCGACACCGATGGCGCTCGCGTGCCGCGCGAGCTCCATCGCGAGCTTCGCGGGGTGCAGGTTCGCGTTCTCGCGCGGCGAGAAATCGCCGCCGAGGAAGGTCGGCGAGTTGATGCGGGCGCGCACCTGCTCGGCATCGAGGGTCACGACCTCGGGGTCGTCGCTCTCGCCGAGCCACTCGACCTGGTAGTCGTTGTTGGCCACGGCCAGCTGGCCGGTGCGCTCGAACTCCGCATCGAGGTCGTTCTCGGCGATGAAGCGCTCGATCGCGTCGAGATTCTCGTAGCCGAGGCGGCGGAGCGTGCCGACCTCGTCGGGCCAGCGCGCCTCGGCGTTGGGCTCGCCGTGCGTGATGCTCGCCTCACAGAATCCGCCGTTGCGGCCGGACGCCGCCCAGCCGACGCGCTTCCCTTCGAGCAGGATCACGCGGCGTTCCGGGTGCTCGGTCTTCAGCTTGATCGCGGTCCAGAGTCCCGCGAACCCGCCGCCGACGACCGCATCGTCGGCGCGCACATCACCCCCGAGCGAGGGGTATCGTGCGGCGGTGGCCGCGATGTCGTCGATCCAGAAGCACTCAAGCTTCGTATCCGCGAGCGATGCGTCGATGATCGCTGCGGCCGGACGGTTCTTCTCGAAAATGGTGGGTTCCATGATTCCTCGGCTCGCCTTCGATGAGGTCTGCTGAGATCCTCGCACACTCTCCGCGGAACCGCATCCCTGCTTGCGCGTTTTCAGTGTCGAAACCCTCGGTATCGCCACTCATCCAGTTGCAAGAAGAGAAGATTCCTGCGAAATCAGTAGAAATGAGCATCGTGAACCGCACGAGTCAGTCGCATTGACATTCTCGTTGACCCCTCTGCTCCCACCGCGTCCGCGCAGCGGCTCCCCGCTCAGCTCTTGTCGGCCGGCGGCTTCATGATCGCGCCGGTCGCGAGACCGAGCGCCAGGCCCGCGGGCAGCCACAGCCAGAACTGGGTGAGCGCGCTGATCACGATGCCCATGATCGCGCCCATCACGATGCCGACGATGATCTGCTTGCGCCGCGCTTCGGGGCTCACTTCGCTCATGCGTCCAGCCTACGGGTCAATCGTGAGCGGCGGCCGGGATCCCCAGCAGCTGCTGAGCCCGGGCACGGAGCTCGGCGACCCGGGGATCGCCCAGGGCCTCAGCGCCGTCGCGCCGCAGCGACGCGGCCAGCCGGTCGGCCGCATCCATCACCGCCAGCGCTTCGAGCAGCCGAGCCGGACCGTCGTGCGCGATCGCGAGATCGATCAGGCGCCCCGTCGCGCGGGCGATCTTCGCCTCGCTCGGGGAGGGTACCGCCCCGGCCGCCATCAGCAGCGGCTCCACGCGGTCGAGCACCGAGGGGTCGGCGCTGCCCGCGACCTCCGCCTCCCACTCGCGCCAGAGGCGGCTCACCCCCGCACGGTGATCGGTCGCGAGCACCGTGTCGTCGGCGAGCTCGACCGCGTCCGCGCCCGACTCCGCCAGGCGGACCGTCACTCGCACCGTCTCGAGGGTCGCCACGGGCGCCACCCGATCCGCAGCCTCACCGATTCGGGAGCGCAGTTCGGCGCGCAGGCCTTCGGGGAGCTCGTCGCTCAGCGGCCAGTGCAGCTCGTGCACACCCCCAGGAGTGCGCTCCTTCAGGTGCCAGCCCTCGTCGCCCCCGCCCGCCCGGCGGCGCATCGCGAGACGAGCGGTCGCGAGCGCGCGGTCGTCCGTGTCGAAATAGCTGGCGTGCAGCTCGACCCGTCGCGGCTCACCGGCGCGCAGCCCCGCCGCGGCCCAGGCGTCGGCTCCCGGCAGCGCCGATGCGCCGATCATCTCGTACTTGCGCTCGATCTCGAGCGAGGCGGCACCCTGTTCAGTCACGGACCCAGCCTAGGCGCTGGACGAGGACGCGCAGTGGAGACGGCTCACTCGATTCCGGGACGCTCCACGACCGGCCCGGGCGCGGGAGCCGCCTTCGGCGTGGACTCCCGATCGCCCGAGAACCAGACGATCCCGGCCCCGGCGAGGACGACCAGCGCGATGCCGGCCAGCGCGGGCAGGGTCAGCGCCTGACCGAGCAGGAGCGCACCGAGCAGCGTTCCGACGAGCGGATCGCACGCGAAGAGCACCCCGATGATCCGCGCCGAGGTGACCTTGCCCGCCAGGGTGTCGACCGTGAACGCGAGCGCGGTACCGAGCACGGCCGACAGCAGGAGCACGCCGAGCGAGCCCGGAGCGATGTGCGGCAGCGCCGGCAGCGAGAACGGCAGCGTGACGATCGCGCCGATGCAGACCGACAGCGCCATGCCGGGCAAACCGCCGCCCTCCTTGCCGACGTGCGATGCGAGCAGCGTGTAGAGGCCGAAGCAGGTTCCCGCCGCGGCCGCCCACAGCACGCCGATCGGATCGAGCGGCCCGCCGAGCCCCGCGATGAGCGCGACGCCGATGAACGCGAGGAGCGCCAGCAGCCCGTCCCGCAGACGGCGGGAGCCGATGAGCGCGACGAGGCAGGGACCCAGGAAGTCGATCGTGGTCGCGATGCCGAGCGGGATCCGAGCGATCGCCAGGTAGAGGAACAGGTTCATCGCGGCCATCGCGACGCCGTAGAGCGCGATCCCGCCCCACTCGCGTCGGCTCCGGCCACGCAGCTTCGGGCGGAAGATCAGCACGAGCAGCACCGCGGCGATGAGCAGCCGCGCGCCGCTCGTGCCGAGCACGCCCACCTCGTCGAACAGCCCGTACGCCAGTACCGCCGAGAATTGCACGCCGAGCGCACCCGTGATGATCAGGCCCGCGGCCTGCAGGGTGGATCGGCGGTTCTCGCTCGCGGCGGCGGGGGCGGTGCGGCGCAGCGGCGCGCCGGCGACGGTGTCATCGGTGACGGAGGGCATCGGAACAGCCTATCGCCGGAGAGCCCGCTGTCCGTACTCGCACGGATACACTGCTCGCGTGACTGCAGCACACGATTCCGACCCGATCCGGACCGTCGTCGAGCAGGCCCTCGCCCGCGCCTCCACAGCGCTCCGCGCCGCCTCGGTCCCGACCGAGGCTCTCGCCGAACTCGTGCCGGCCCGACGGCGCATGCTGATCCGGTTCGCACCGACCATGCGTCCCCTCGGCGAGGTCTGGCGAGTGGGTTCGCTGCTGATCTCGGCCGATCGGAACGAGTGGTTCACGGGAGGAACCGCGACCCGCGCCGCAGAGCGCGGCCGTCCCGGATACCAGTCGGTGTCGCACGAGGAGCGCCGCGAGATCGCCGCGGCCGCACTGCGCGGCGGCTACGCCGCGGGATCCTCCGTGAACTTCGACGCCGTTCCTCTCCCCCTCGACGGGGACGGGCTGCGCGCGCTCGGCTCCGAGGCTCCCGTCGGGGTTCTCCCCATCGACGGCGGTTCCGGTGAGGCGCAGCCCGAGGAGGTGCGCGTCCGCTGGCGCGCGGGAGCCGATCTCGCGACCGCACCGACGCTGGAGGCGTTCCTCGCGGAGCGCGTGCGGCTCATCGCGGAGCGCGAGGGCGCCTGAGCGCGAGGGAGCGCAGCGACCGAGTGCCCCAGAGAGGAATCGAACCTCCGACACCTTCTTTAGGAGAGAAGTGCTCTATCCACTGAGCTACTGAGGCGGAGCTTCCATGCTATCCGGTTGCACGCCTGCGACGCGACGCGGGATACGCGTGAGGGGCGCAGCCTTCCGGCCGCGCCCCTCACATCGAAGGTTCTGGATCCGCTTACGGGATGCGGATGATGACCGCGTAGTTGCCCGGGTTCGAGTCCACGTCGGTCTCGACCGTCTGATTGCCGCCGAAGCCGCCGTGCACCGCGCGGTGGTTGACGCCGTCGCCGGTGTAGATGGCGACGTGGCCGCCACGCATCATGATGTCGCCGAACTTGACCGCGTCGGGCGAGACCTGGGTGCCGAAACGCCCGAAGTCCATGGGGCCGAGGTCGTAGCCGCCCTGATCGCGGCGCTCGAACATGCCGATCGCGGCGAGAGCGTTCTGGACGAGGTCGGTGCAGTCCTGATTGACGCCGATCTGGGCACGAGCCGCGGCGACGAGGCCGGCAGCGCCCTTGCCCGCGGGGATGTCGGGAAGCTTCGGGGCCTCGGTCTGGGTGTTGCCCGACTCGGTCGTCGCGGTCGTCGCGTCGTCGACCTTCTTGACGGGCACGACGGGCTTCGGGGCCGGGGCGAGCTCGGTGCTCGGCGCCTCGGTCTGCAGAGCGCCCTCGGCGTCCGCGGTGGTCAGCACCTGGTTCACCTGGATCGCGGCGGGGGCGCGGTAGCCCTCGGTCTGGATGTCGGTCGCGTACGCCGGCAGAGCGAACACGCTGACCATTCCCGCGCTGACGACGCCTGCGCCGAGCATGCGCACGAGGCGCCTGCGTGCCGGGTGAGCGGAGCGCGCAGCGGGTGCTGCGATCGCCACGTCGGTGCCGGGGGTCTGAGCTGAGCCGGGGTGCTGAGTCACGAGTGGTGTCTGCCTTACGTAATCGTTCTCTTGCGAGGTACGGCCCGTCTGGACCAAAATCTCGACCAGCCTAACCCAAGATCACGGAATTGTCACGCTGAGCTGCGATCCGACTGAACTCGCCGAAAGAATGGCGTGATTTCGCGGGGATTCGAGGGAGCGAACACCCGGCAGTATCTCGATATCGAGATACTTGGAGCCCCAAAACCCCCTCTGGCGGACCGCGGAAACCACTCCTGACCAGTGATTGACCGGGGAGTCCGCGATCCCTCAGACCACGCCCTGATCGAGCATCGCGCGAGCCACGGTCGCGAACGCCGCCGTATTGGCGCCGAGCACGTAGTCGCCGGGCCGACCGTACCGGGCCGAGGCGTCGTAGGACGCGTCGTGCACATCGCGCATGATGGCGTGCAGCCGCTCCTCGCTGGTCTCGAAGCCCCACCGTTCCCGTGCCGCGTTCTGACTCATCTCGAGCGCGGACGTCGCGACGCCGCCGGCGTTCGCAGCCTTGCCCGGAGCGAAGAGCACGTCGGCCTGCTGGAACAGCGCGACCGCTCCGGGAGTGGTCGGCATGTTCGCGCCTTCGGCCACCGCGCGCACCCCGTTCGACACGAGGGTGCGCGCCGCGCTCTCGTCGAGCTCGTTCTGCGTCGCGCAGGGGAACGCGAGTTCGACCGGGACGTCCCACACCGATCCACCGGCGACGAATCGCGCACCCGGCCGCCGCTCGGCGTAGGCAGAGATGCGCTCGCGCTCGACCTCTTTGATCTGCTTGAGCAGCGCGACGTCGATGCCCGCCTCGTCGACGACGTAGCCCGATGAGTCCGATGCGGTGATGGCGCTGCCGCCGAGCTGCCCGATCTTCTCGATCGCGTAGATGGCGACGTTGCCCGAGCCCGATACCGCCGCCCGGCGACCCCCGATGCCCTGGCCAGCGCGGTGCAGCATCTCCTGGGCGAAGAAGACCGCACCGTATCCGGTCGCCTCCGTGCGCACCTCGGCACCGCCCCATCCGATGCCCTTGCCCGTGAGCACGCCCGACTCGTGGCGCCCGGTGAGCCGACGGTACTGGCCGAAGAGGTATCCGATCTCGCGCCCGCCGACGCCGATGTCGCCGGCGGGGACGTCGGTGTGCTCGCCGATGTGGCGCACGAGCTCCGTCATGAAGCTCTGGCAGAAGCGCATCACCTCGGCGTCGCTCTTCCCCCGCGGATCGAAATCGGACCCGCCCTTGCCACCGCCGATGCGCTGCCGGGTGAGCGCGTTCTTGAAGATCTGCTCGAACCCGAGGAACTTGACGACCGAGAGGTTCACGCTGGGGTGGAACCGCAGCCCTCCTTTATAGGGGCCGAGCGCCGAGTTGAACTGCACGCGGAATCCCCGGTTCACCCGCACCCGGTTGCGATCGTCGAGCCACGGAACCCGGAAGACGATCTGCCGCTCCGGCTCCACCATCCGGTCGAGCACCCCGCCCTCGATGAACTCGGGGTGATCGGCGAGCACCGGCACGAGGGATTCGAGCACCTCGTGCACCGCCTGCAGGAACTCGGGCTCGTGGGGGTTGCGCGCCTCGACGGTCTCGACGATGCGGCGCAGGTGGGCCTCGGGGGAAACGGGCATGGGGCTCCTCGCGGGGTCACGTCTTCGTGTAATAGGGGCGGGCCGAACGGCCCGCAGCGGGTTCGACCCGCGGGTTCAGAAGGTGCGCGACACGTAGATGTGCGCGGCGATCTCGGGCGAAAGCTCGATCGGGTCGATCGACTCGCCCTCCGCGGTGACCTCGAACCGCAGGAAGCCGGAGACCCGGCTGACCCGGACCGGAGTACCCGGCCGGATGCCGCCTCGGCCGAGAGTGCGCAGCAGCTCGGGATCCGTCTGCACCGGTTCCGCCAGTCTGCGCACACGGGTCTGCACCCCGGGGTCCCCGTCGATGATCGGCAGGTCCACCGACGACACGACACCCGACTGGAAGGGAGCGGTCGGCATGGAGCCGAGCTCGTCGAGGCCCGGGATGGGGTTGCCGTAGGGCGACTCGGTGGGGTGATGCAGGATGTCGAGCAGTTTGCGCTCGACCTGCTCGCTCATGACGTGCTCCCAGCGGCAGGCCTCTTCGTGCACGTACTCCCACTCGAGCCCGATCACGTCGGCCAGCAACCGCTCGGCGAGCCGGTGCTTGCGCATCACGTGCACGGCCTTGGTTCGGCCGTCGGCCGTCAGTTCGAGATGCCGGTCGCCCGAGACGACGACCAGGCCGTCGCGCTCCATGCGGCCGACCGTCTGGGACACCGTCGGACCGGAGTGGCCGAGCCGTTCCGAGATCCGTGCGCGCAGGGGGACGATGCCCTCCTCCTCCAGTTCGAGGATCGTGCGCAGATACATCTCGGTCGTGTCAATGAGATCGGCCATCGGCATTCCTCCTCGTCGCTCGCGACCTCCAGCCTATGACATGAGCACGGTGCAATGCGGCGTCTCCGACGCCTCGGGTCGTGTCCGTGCGCGGATAGAATCGCGTCATGGCCGACATCACGATCCCCGCTTCGCTCCTGCCCGCCGATGGTCGCTTCGGTTGCGGCCCCTCGAAGGTCCGCACCGAACAGCTCGATTTCCTCGCCACCCTGCAGCCCGGGGTGCTCGGCACCTCGCACCGTCAGGCGCCCGTGAAGAACCTGGTCGGCAGCGTGCGCGCCGGTCTCGCGGAGCTGTTCCGCGCACCCGAGGGGTACGAGATCCTGCTGGCGAACGGCGGGGCGACCACCTTCTGGGATTCGGCCGTCCACTCGCTCATCGAGCAGCGCAGCCAGCACCTCGCCTTCGGCGAGTTCGGCGCGAAGTTCGCCAAGGCGGCCCAGGCCGCACCGTTCCTGCAGGACCCCGACGTGCGCACCGCGGACGCCGGTTCGCGCGCGCAGGCCGAGGCCGTCGAGGGCGTCGACGTCTACGCATTCCCCCACAACGAGACCTCCACCGGCGTGATGGCCGAGGTGAAGCGCGTGCACGGCGACGCCGGGGCGCTGACCGTCGTGGACGCCACGAGCGGCGCGGGCGGCCTCGACTTCGACGCGAACGAGACCGACGTCTACTACTTCTCGCCGCAGAAGAACTTCGCCTCCGATGGGGGCATCTGGTTCGCCCTCGTCTCCCCCGCGGCGATCGAACGGATCGAGCGCGTCACCGCGTCGGGCCGCTACATCCCCGAGACGCTGAACCTGGCGGGCGCGATCGAGAACTCGCGCAAGGATCAGACCCTCAACACCCCCGCGCTCTCGACGCTGGCGCTGATGGACGAGCAGGTGCGCTGGATCAACGCCAACGGCGGGCTCGACTGGGCCGCGGCCCGCACGGCCGAGTCCGCCGCCGTCCTCTACGACTGGGCCGAGCGCACCTCGGTCGCGACCCCCTTCGTCGCAGACCCCGCGCACCGCTCGAACGTGGTCGTCACCATCGATTTCGAGGACTCGGTTGACGCGTCCGCGATCTCGGCCGCGCTCCGCGCGAACGGCGTCGTCGACACCGAGCCGTACCGCAAGCTGGGCCGCAACCAACTGCGCGTCGCGACCTTCACCGCGATCGAGCCCGACGACGTGCGCGCGCTCACCGCGAGCATCGACTACGTGCTCGAGCGTCTGGTCTGAACCGGCGGGCGCATCGCTCGGAACGGGAAACGGCGGAGGCCGCCGGAAAGCTGAGCTTTCCGGCGGCCTCCGTCGTTCACCGCGGTCACTCCTCGTCGTCGGAGCCGTCCGCGGTGCCAGTCAGCGTCTCGATGTCGTGATCCGAATCGTCGTCGAGGTGGTCGAACTCGTCGTCCTCGTCGTCCAGGTCGTCATCGTCGAAGCCGTCGTCGTCCTCGTCCTCGGAGTCCTCGTCATCGTCCTCGTCGGCTTCGAGGTCGACGCCGTCGATCTCGTCGTCGAAGTCGCTGAAGTCGTTCTCCATCGGATCCTGCTCGGGATCCAGCTCGTCCTCCTCGGCCAGCTCCTCCGCCGCGTCCTCGGCCGCTGCCGCCTCGTCGGCGGCCTGCTTCGCCTGGGTCTCGCGGTACTGCGCGAGACGGTCGGACCAGGGCACCCACTCGGGGGCGACCACCGCTCCCGCCCCGGGGAGGAGCTCGACCTCGAGCACGTTGATCTCGGAGGTCTCGTCGACTCGGGCCAGCGTCGCGGTCCAGTGCCACCCCGGGTAGCCCGCCAGGCGGCACTCGAAGAACAGGGAGAGCACGTGCTCGCCGTGGACCTCGTGCCCCTCGTCCGCCCCGATCGTCTTCGGGTCGGTGATCTCCGCGAGCGCCTCGCGCGCGCGGACTCGCGCGGCGAGCAGCACTGGATCGGGCTGGATGGGCGCCTCCGGCACCGCGGTCGACGACTCGGCCTCGACGGCGGGCTCGGCGTCCGGCGCCGCCGCCGGCGCTTCGACCGGGGCCTCCGATTCCTCGGCCGACGCTTCGACGCTCTCGGAGCGCGCTTCGGCCTCGACGATCTCGGCCGATTCCTCGGTCGTCGGTTCCAGATCAGACATCGAAGTCCTCCGATACCTTCCTGAGCATGGTGGCGATCTGGCGCGACTGGGCCCGCTCGGGGTACTGCCCCTGCTTGAGGCGCCCTCCGACCGCGTCGAGCAGCTTGACGAGATCCTCGATGATCACCGACATCTCGTCGGCCGATTTGCGGTTGCCCCGACGGGCGAGACGCGGAGTGTCGATCACGCGGACGGACAGCGCGGCCGGGCCGCGGCGCCCGTCGGCGATCCCGTATTCGAGCCGGGTCCCCGCGGCGATGTCGGCGCCGTCCGGGATCACCGACGCGTGCAGGTAGACCTGCTGCCCGTCGTCGCCCTGGATGAAGCCGAAGCCCTTCTCCTCGTCGTAGAACCTGACCTTGCCGCTCGGCATGTGTCGTCCCTCTTCTCTCGGCGGCTCTCGGCCGCCGGCACGTGTTCCGATCGCGCCGGTCGCGGCGCCGTATCGTGCCCTCCAGTCTAGGCCGTGGCGCCGTCCCTCGCCGGGAGCGTCCGCGCCCCGCTCGGGAAGGGGCGGGCGTCGCGCCCCGGTCCGGGGTATTCTGGTGAGGATGTCCGCAGATGCCACTCAGCCTACTCGCCTCGAGCGCGTTCTCGCATACTCCTCGTTGTCGCTCATCGCGCTCGCGGTGGTGTCCTACCTCACGACCCTCATCATCGGTCTGGTCGACCGCTTCGCCTTGGCCCACGGCTTCTTCGTGTTCGTCGCCTGGGTCGCCTACGTCGGGCTGCCCGTCGGCTTCGTGCTCCTCATGGTCCTGTTGATCGTCAGCATGCGTCGCCGCAGCGCGGCGCAGCGCCGGGGCGACGGGAAGTAGCCGCAGCATGAGCGGGTCGCTCCCCCTCGCCGCGTCGATCGCGGGAATGGAGCGCGCCGATCTGACCGCGCTGCTCGAGCGCCGCTGGATCGCGAACCCCGCTGCGGTCCGCGATCCGCTGAGCCTGGCCTTGGAGCTGCTCCGGCCGGATTCCGTCGCGCGCGCACTCGAGACCCTCGACCGATCGGGGATCCGCGCACTGCTCGCGCTCACGACGGAGTCGCCCGCGGACCCCGATCCGGAGCGGGAGGACGCGGGATCCTCCGTGCTCGCCCTGGGGCTCGCGGGGCTCGCCCCGCAGCCCGGAGACGACGTCCGGTCCCGCCCCGAACCGGTCCCGCTCGACGAGGTCGCCGATCAGCTGCGGCTCCTGATCGACTCCGCCGACGCGCGGGAGCGTCTGGAGCGATCCGTCCCGGTCCCGTCGCGGATCGAGCCGCACGATCCGTCCTCCGCGGCCTGGTTCGGCGCGGCGCAGACCACCACCCAGCGCGCCGCGGCGGCGCTGCGCACCCTCGCCCTCGAGCCGGTCAAGCGGAACCGCCGCGGCGGCACCTCGCAGACCGGGGTGAAGACCCTCGCCGAAGCGCTGCGCACCGGTCACGAGCAGGCAGAGCGCGTGGTCGAGATGCTGCGATCCGCGGGCCTGATCCACGGCGTGGTCTCGGCGGCGCACGGCGATCGCTTCGCGGTCTCCCCCGCGGGGATCGCGTGGCTCGGGCTCCCGCACGCGGAGCGCTGGCTCGCGCTCGCCGAGGCGCTCGCCGAGCGCATCTCGGGCCCGCTGGCCACCGCCCTGCGGATCTCCGAGGGCGCGCTCGGGGCTGCCGTGAGCGAGATCCTGCCGGTCGAGTTCCCGCTGCTGTCCGAATCCCGCCTCGCCGACGCGCGCGCACTCGCGGACGCCGCGGAGGATCTGGGCTTCACCGTCGACGGGGCCCTGACGCCGATCGCGTCCTCCCTCCTCGATCGCGATCTCGACCTCGCATCGGACCCCGAGGAGCCGCTCGCGAGCATCCGCGCCGCGCTGCCCCCGATCGCTCCGGGCGTCTACGTGCAGCCCGACCTGAGCGTCGTCGTTCCCGGCCCGCTCTCGCCCGACGACGAGGCGGCCCTGTTCGGAGTGGCCGACATCGAGCAGCTCGGCGTCGCCTCGAGCCTGCGGATCACCCCGTCGTCGCTCGCGCGCGCGCTCGAGAACGGGGTCGGAATCGCCGATGCGCGGGCGCTGCTGGAACGGCTCTCGCTCACCGGGATCCCGCAGCCCCTCGACTTCCTCCTCTCGGATGTGGAGTCCAAGCACGGCAGCGTGATCGTCTTCGCCGGGACCAGCCGCACCCGGGTCCGGGTCGCGGACCCCGCGGTCGGCGACGCGATGCTCGTCGATCGGGCGCTCCTGCACCTGCAGTTGCAGCGGGATCCCGGCGCGATCGCGTATGTGCTGCTCTCCCGGCTGCGTCCGGAGCACGTGCTCGCTGCGCTAGTCGACGCGCGCTACGCGGCGATCGCGGGATCGGATCCCGATGCGGCGCCCGCCGCACCCTCGGAGCCCGTCGCCATGGCGCCGGCACCGGCCGCCGCCGGATCGGAGCCGGGCGGCGAGCCCGCGCCCGCCACCGGTTCGGCCGCCCGCGGAGCGCACCCCGCCGTCGCCGAACTGGTCGACCGCGTCCTCGCCGGCGCCGAGCAGCCGGGATCCGGCGAGTGGACCCGACGCATCGAGCTGGCGATCCGCGAGAAGCGCGCGATCGAGATCACCGCTGCTGCGGGATCCGAGGTCCGCACGTTCCGGCTGCTCCCGGCCTCGCTCTCGGGCGGGAGGCTGCGCGCGAGCGATCAGACGGCCGGGGTGGAGCGCACCCTGCCCGTCTCCGCGATCACGGGCGTCGAGATCCTCGACTGATCCGGCCCTGAGCGAACGCCTCCCGACGTTCGCCCGAGGCGCGTAAACTGGATGGTTATGACCCTCGGCCCCCTCATCGTGCAGAGCGACCAGACCGTCCTGCTCGAGGTCGCGCACCCCGACGCGGAGGAGGCGCGCCACGCGCTCGCCGTCTTCGCGGAGCTGGAGCGCGCCCCCGAGCACATCCACACCTATCGCATCACCCGGCTCGGGCTCTGGAACGCGCGCGCGGCCGGCCACACCGACGCCGAGATCCTCGACACCCTCAACCGGTACGCGAAGTTCCCCGTGCCGAGCGGGGTCGCCGGCGAGATCTCCGACACCATGCAGCGCTACGGGCGGCTCACCATCGAGCGCATCGCCGACGGCGACCGAGCGGGCGAGCTCGTGCTGCGCTCCGACGAGCCGATGATCCTGCGGGAGGTCTCGAGCGCGAAGAAGATCGCTCCGCTGCTCGGCAACCGCATCGACGAGCTGACGTTCCCCGTCGAGGCCTGGGCCCGCGGCGAGCTCAAGCAGCAGCTCGTGGCCCGCGGCTGGCCCGCCGAGGACCTCGCCGGCTACACGCCCGGCGATCCGCACGAGATCGAGCTGGCGGAGGACGGCTGGCAGATGCGCGACTACCAGCGCGCGGCGGTCGAGAAGTTCCACGCGGGCGGCTCGGGCGTCGTCGTGCTTCCCTGCGGCGCGGGCAAGACCATCGTCGGCGCCGGGGCCATGGCCGCGGTCGGCGCGAAGACCCTGATCCTCGTGACGAACGCGGTGTCGGCCCGCCAGTGGCGCTCCGAGCTGCTGCGCCGCACCTCCCTCACCGAGGACGAGATCGGCGAGTACTCCGGCCAGGTGAAAGAGGTCCGGCCGGTCACGATCGCGACCTACCAGATCCTCACGAGCCGCCGGAAGGGCGAGTACGCGCACCTGTCGCTGCTCGACGCGCACGACTGGGGCCTCATCGTCTACGACGAGGTGCACCTGCTGCCCGCGCCCGTGTTCAAGCTGACCGCCGAACTGCAGGCGCGCCGCCGCATCGGCCTCACCGCGACGCTCGTGCGCGAGGACGGCCGCGAGGGCGACGTGTTCAGCCTCATCGGCCCGAAGCGCTACGACGCAGCCTGGAAGGACATCGAGGCGCAGGGCTTCATCGCTCCGGCCGCCTGCTTCGAGATCCGCGTCGAGCTGCCCGAATCGGAGCGGCTCGAGTACGCGGTCGCCGAGGATCAGGATCGCTACCGGATCGCGGCGAGCGCCACGGTCAAGCAGCGGGTGGCCCGAGAGATCATCGCGAAGCATCCCGACGAGAGCATCCTGGTGATCGGCCAGTACATCGACCAGCTCGAGGCGATGTCGGAGGCGCTCGGCGCCCCGCTCATCACCGGTCAGACCCCGGTCGACGAGCGCGAGGAGCTGTTCAACGCCTTCCGCTCGGGCGAGGAGCGGATCCTCGTGGTGTCGAAGGTCGCGAACTTCTCGGTCGACTTGCCCGACGCCTCGGTCGCGATCCAGATCTCGGGGTCCTTCGGCTCGCGGCAGGAGGAAGCGCAGCGCCTCGGTCGCCTGCTGCGCCCGAAGAGCAACGGCGCCACGGCCTCGTTCTACACGATCGTGACCCGCGACACCGTCGACCAGGACTTCGCGCAGAACCGTCAGCGCTTCCTCGCCGAGCAGGGCTACGCCTACACGATCACCAACGCGGAGTAGGCGGTTCCGCCACGACGGCCCCGGTCGAGCGAGCGCTCGACCGGGGCCGTCGTCGTCTCGGGCGGCCGATGCACGGCGTCGGCTTGGAACGCGCGGCGCACCGAGGGACTTCCAGGGAACCCATAGCAAACGGTCAGAGACTGGTCGCATGAACACGCAGCACAAGGGCCCCAGGATCCTGATCGTCGACGATGAGCCGAGCATCCGCGAGCTGCTCAGCACCAGCCTCCGCTTCGCGGGCTTCGGCGTGCGCGCCGTGGGCAACGGTGCGCAGACCATCTCCGCCGTGCTCGAGGAGGAGCCGGATCTCATCATCCTCGATGTGATGCTCCCCGATATGAACGGCTTCAGCGTGACCAAGCGGCTGCGCTCGGCGGGTTACACCGCGCCGATCCTGTTCCTCACCGCGAAGGACGACACCGAGGACAAGGTGACGGGTCTCACCGTCGGCGGCGACGACTACGTGACCAAGCCGTTCAGCCTCGACGAGATCATCGCCCGCATCAAGGCGATCCTGCGCCGCACGATCCAGGAGGACGAGGAGGCGGTCCTCTCGGCCGGCCCGATCGTGCTCGACCAGGACACCCACGAGGTGACCGTCGACGGCACCTCGGTCGAGCTCTCCCCCACCGAGTTCAAGCTGCTGCGCTACCTCATGCAGAACGCGAACCGCGTGCTGTCGAAGGCGCAGATCCTGGACCACGTGTGGGAGTACGACTTCAACGGCGATGCGGGCATCGTCGAGTCCTACATCTCGTACCTCCGCCGGAAGCTCGATCCGCTCACGGGCGACTCGCTGATCCAGACCAAGCGCGGCTTCGGCTACATGCTGAAGACCGAAGCGAAGTAGGGTGGCGCGCCGATCGCCCGCGCAGCGCTGGGCCGATGTCTCGCTGCGCACGAAGATCACGGGTGTCACCGTGTTCATCCTGTCGCTCGGGCTCATCGTCGCGGGAGTCGGCACGCTCTCCTTCCTGCGCCCGTACCTCGTCCAGGTGGTCGACAGCGATCTGCAGAGCATGAGCAAGGATCCCACCCGGGCTCTGGCCTCGGGGGTGAACCTGCAAGCGCTGACGCCCTACGACGTGCAGGGCGCGAACAGCTCGTACTACGTCGCGATGCTCGATTCGACGGGCAAGAAGCGCTACGACAACGCCACGGATTGGCCGACCGAGAACGTTCCGCGGATCCCGCCGGGCCTCACCGATACCGTGGTCGAGACCCGGGTGGCCGGCTCGACGTTCACCATCACGGACGCGGCCGGCCTCGAGTGGCGGGCGACCGCCTTGCTCGTCCACGGGGCCACCCCCGGGCAGACCGGCACGCTGCTGATCGCGGCGTCGACCGCGCACACCGGCCAGACCACCGCGCAGTTCATCCTGATCTTCGGCGGCTTCGGCATCGCGGTGATCCTGCTGGGCGCGGCGCTCACTCGGATCCTCGTGACCACGACCTTCGTGCCGCTCGCCCAGGTGGAGCGCACCGCGATGGAGATCTCGAAGGGCGACTTCTCGAAGCGCATCCACGTCGCGCACCCGCACACCGAGGTCGGTCATCTGGGCGAGTCGCTCAACGTGATGCTCGACCACATCGATGTCGCTCTGGCGGAGCGTGCTCGGACCATCGACCAGATGCGCCGCTTCGTCGGCGACGCCGGCCACGAACTGCGCACGCCCCTGGTGTCGGTGCGGGGTTATGCCGAGCTCTACCGTATGGGGGCGCTGCAGGACGAGGAGCAGGTCGGCCAGGCGATGGGCCGGATCGAGAAGGAGGCGATCCGCATGACCTCCCTGGTGGAGGATCTGCTCTCGCTGGCCCGACTCGATGAGCGGCGTCCGCTCGAACTCAAGACGCTGGACCTGAACGCGCTCGCTGCGGATGCGGCGTTCGACGCGCTCGCCCAGGCTCCGGACCGTACGGTCAGCGTGATCGAGGATCCGTCGCGCCCGACGGTGCTGGGAGACGAGCACAAGGTACGGCAGCTCATGACCAACCTGATCGGGAACGCGCTGCGGTACAGCCCCGAGGGCAGCCCCATCGAGATCGCGGTCGCCTCCGGCCCGGATTCGGGTCACTTCGAGATCATCGACCACGGTGAGGGCGTACCCGAGCAGCTCCGCACCAAGATCTTCGATCGCTTCTGGCGCGCAGACACCTCACGCAACCGCGAGACCGGCGGTTCCGGCCTCGGGCTGTCGATCGTCAAGTCGATCGTCGACGCCCACGGCGGATCGGTGAGCGTGCACGAGACGGAGGGCGGAGGGGCCACGTTCCGAGTCGATCTGCCGGTCGCACCCACCACGGGTTCGCTCGAGCACACCGGCCCACGCCCAGAAACACCTGCCGAGCCCGGTTCGACGGGCTGAGCCCGTCCGGCTCGGCTCTCGGGCGCGAGCCGGACGGTTCCGGCGCGAGCCGGAAGGTCCCGTTGACGGGTGGCGGGTCAGCGTTCTTGTGCGCTGACCCGCCACCTCGGCAGACGGGCCGTGAGGCCCGTCGATGGCCTAGGCGCAGGTGTTGCGGTTCGTCAGCACACGCTCACTCACCACACCCGAACCACCCAGCACATACCCCGCCTGCGGCGCAATCTCACCCAGCACACCCGCGACCGGCTGCGGCACGCAGCCCGGACGCACCAGCAGCACCGGCCCCGGCTTCCCACCAGCAACCGCAGCACCCGTCAGCGCGTCAGCGAACCCCGCACCCGTCGCGAGATACACCGTGCCCGACTTCGTATGCCACACCTTGCCGATCGCCGCCGACGTCGCATACCGGTCCGCACCACTGTGACGGGCGACCTTCGCACTCTTCCCCAGGCCGGACTCGATGCCCGTCGACACCACACCCGTGCCGCCCGCGATATGCACCGCGGCCGGCTTGAGCGCGCTCAGCTGCGCCTGCACGTCCTGACGCGCCGCCCCGGCCTTTCCGTCGACGAGCAGCACCGGAGCGTCCACGCTGCCCGCGGCCGCTCCCGCGGACAGGGCGTCGGGGAAGTCCCGACCCGTCGCGACGAACACGGCGTCTGCGCCGCTCTTGCCCCAGCCGGTCTTCGCGATCTGGTTCGCCGTCGCGTACCGATCCTGCCCGCCCATGCGCACCGTCTTGACGCCCAGCGCACGCACCTGCTGCTCGACCTGCGCGGACACCGCACCGGTACCACCGGCGATGTACACCGTGTCGGGCTTCAGGCGCTGCAGCTCCGTCTTGGTCGCGGCCGTGAGGGTACCGGTCTGGGTGAGGAGCAGGGGCGCGTTCTGCTTCACGGCGAACGGGGCCGCCGTCAGCGCGTCCGCGGGGACGTCGTAGCGGGACAGCACCACGGCCTTCGCGCCGTTCGGGAAGTGCTCACGCGACACCGTGACCGCGGTCTCGAACCGGTCGGCGCCACCCAGACGCGACCACACCGGGGCCGGATCCACCGGCTTCCGCTCCGCACCGAATACGGTGGTGAGGCCGTTGAAGACGATCGAACCGACGAGCGCCGACTGACCGGTGTCGACGTAGATGCCGTACCCGATCACGTCGTGCTCGCCCAGCGCAGCCCGCACGCTCTCGAAGGTTGCGGGGGTGTTCTTGTCGAGGCCGCCGACCGCGCGGGAGATCTCCCACTCGGTCGCATCCGCCAGATTTCCGGACTCGGGCACGAGCGCGCGCACCGTGGTGAATACGGGCTTGCCGTCCTGCCCATCGGGGGAGGCGAAGACGGGGATCTGCACCCAGACCGGCCCGCCGGAGCGGCCGACCTGCATGGTCAGGGCGAGCTCGAGCCCGTTCGCCAGGAAGTCCTCCTCGGCGAAGCCGTTGAGGAGCTGCACGCGACCCGTGAGCGCGATGCTGTTCGGGGACTCGGTCTCGTGCACGAACTCCCAGGCTTCGCCGGAGTCGGCCCCGTTGTGCCACCCCGGGTACGTGTCCTCGTCCGGACGGATCTCGGTGAGGTACTCGGTGCGCTCTGCTCCCGCAGTCGGCGCCGCCGGCTCGGCGGTGAAGCGGGTGGTGCCCGACGGGTCGGTGAACGAGGTCACCAGCACCGGTGAGGCCGGCTTCCACGAGAGGAAGCCCGTCGAGATCGCGTAGGCGTTCGAGCCCAGAGCCGCGATGGCCCCGGCCCGGTCGACGGTCTCGCCCGGCTGCAGTTCACCGATTGCACGACTCGTGGTCCACGCGTCCGTGTCGTCCGCCGGAGCACGCAGGGTCGCCCAGGACTCACCCGGCTCCCAGACACCGTCTGCATCGTCATCGATACGCACGCCCACCTGGAACGTCAGTGCGGCATCGTCGGACGCCACCAGTTCGAGCCCGTCCAGCACCTCGCTCAACGGGGTCTCGTCAGCAGACGGATCGAGGTCGTTCCCGTTCCCGCGGATCACCTGCGTAGGAGCTTCCGCCTGCAGCTGGATCCCGTTGCGCTGCTGCTCGACCGACTGCGCATAGCCCGCGCCCGGGCCGAAGTGCCACTCGTTATAGTGCTCGCTCTCGGTCTCCGCCGAGGTGCCCAGGATGCTCGCTCCCGGAACATACCGTGGCCCCTCGGGCGCGGCCGTGGCCGCGGCACCGCCCACGACGAGGCTGCTCAGCCCGAGCGCGCCGACCGCGATCCCGGCTGCCGAACGGCTCCAGTGCTTTGCACGAACCCGTTTCTGGTTCTGCGTCATAGTGTCCGTCGTTCCCTTCTCAACCGGCGCCCGAGGATCGGGCGCACCGCAGTGCCGGCGACGACACGCCGTCACTCGCATGCTAAAGGTAACATGTTATTTGCACGCAAGGTCATCTATGCACAAGTGAGCGGCGAACGGAGTGACCCGGAGAACGCAGAAGCGGGGCCGCACCCGAAGGTGCGACCCCGCTTCACACAGAGGCCGGGACTTAGAAGTCCATGCCTGCGCCGGGATCGGCCGGAGCCGCGGCAGCGGGCTCGGGCTTGTCGGCGACGACTGCCTCGGTGGTGAGGAACAGGCCGGCGATCGACGCGGCGTTCTGCAGCGCCGAGCGGGTGACCTTGGCAGGATCGAGGATGCCCTGTGCCACCAGGTCGCCGTACTCGCCGGTCGCGGCGTTCAGGCCGTGCCCGGTGGGCAGGTTGGCGACGCGATCCGCGACGACACCCGGCTCGAGACCGGCGTTGAGCGCGATCTGGCGCAGCGGAGCCTCGATGGCCGCCTGCACGATCTTGGCGCCGACGGCCTCGTCGCCCGAGAGCTCGAGCGACGCGAACGCGTCCTTGCCGGCCTGGATCAGTGCGACACCGCCGCCGGGCAGCACGCCCTCCTCGACCGCAGCCTTCGCGTTGCGGACAGCGTCCTCGATGCGGTGCTTGCGCTCCTTGAGCTCGACCTCGGTCGCAGCGCCCGCCTTGATGACGGCGACGCCGCCGGCGAGCTTCGCGAGGCGCTCCTGGAGCTTCTCACGGTCGTAGTCCGAGTCGGTGTTGTCGATCTCGCGGCGGATCTGCTGGACGCGACCCTGGATCGCCTCCTCCTCGCCGCCGCCCTGGACGATGGTGGTCTCGTCCTTGGTGATGATGACCTTGCGGGCGGTGCCGAGCATGTCGAGGGTGGCGTTCTCGAGCTTGAGGCCGACCTCCTCCGAGATGACCTGTCCGCCCGTGAGGATCGCGATGTCCTGCAGCATGGCCTTGCGACGGTCGCCGAAGCCCGGAGCCTTGACGGCGACGGACTTGAAGATGCCGCGGATCTTGTTGAGCACGAGGGTGGCGAGCGCCTCGCCCTCGACGTCCTCGGCGATGATGAGGAGCTGCTTGCCCGACTGGATCACGGGATCGACGACGGGGAGCAGGTCCTTGATGTTGGAGACCTTGCTGTTGACGAGGAGGATGTAAGGATCCTCGAAGACCGCCTCCTGGCGATCGGCGTCGGTGACGAAGTACGCCGAGAGGTAGCCCTTGTCGAAGCGCATGCCCTCGGTGAGCTCGAGCTCGGTACCGAAGGTGTTGGACTCCTCGACGGTGACCACGCCCTCCTTGCCGACCTTGTCGATCGCCTCGGCGATCAGCTTGCCGATCTGCTCGTCGGCGGCCGAGATCGAAGCGGTCGCCGCGATCTGATCGGTGGTCTCGATCTCCTTGGCGTTCTCGAGGAGCTGAGCCGAGACGGCGGCGACGGCCTTCTCGATGCCCTTCTTGATCGCGATGGGATCGGCACCGGCGGTGACGTTGCGGAGGCCCTCGCGCACGAGCGCCTGAGCGAGCACGGTGGCGGTGGTGGTGCCGTCACCCGCGACGTCGTCGGTCTTCTTCGCGACCTCCTTGACGAGCTCTGCACCGATCTTCTCGTAGGGGTCGTCGAGCTCGATCTCCTTGGCGATGGACACGCCGTCGTTGGTGATCGTGGGGGCGCCCCACTTCTTCTCGAGCACGACGTTGCGGCCGCGCGGGCCGAGCGTCACCTTGACGGTATCGGCGAGGATGTTCAGACCCCGCTCGAGTCCGCGACGCGCTTCCTCATCAAACGCAATGATCTTTGCCATGTGTCGACCCTCCCGGTCGGTCGTGGTGGGCGGCGCGCGGTGGCGCGTCGCCTGAAGCACTTGGGTATTAGCACTCGGGAGAACCGAGTGCTAAGCCAATCTTGGCACTCACCATTGGGGAGTGCAAGCGGAGACGCTCGCGCTCGGCGAACACCGGGAGAACGCTGGGCGAACCCCTGCGGCTACTGCGCCGGAGCCTGCTCGTCGCCGGCCCCGGACAACGGAGCGGTCGTCCCGGCGTCGCGATCCGGCGCCGTGGTCTGCCCGCTCACGATCTTCGCGGCCTCGGCCTTGCCCGGCCCCGCGTAGTCGGCGCCGAGCAGCACCACGAGCTTCACCTGATAGCTGTCGTAGCTCGACGACTTGTAAGAGGAGAGACCGCCGAGCTTCTTCGCGAGCCCCTCGGCCGCAGGGCGATCGGCGTCGGCGGAGTAGAAGATCGCCGAGATCTTGACGTCTCGCTTGGCCGCGTCGCCCGAGAAGCTGACCTGGCCCCATTTCTCCTTCGTGATGACGCTGTCGACGCCGCCGGCGAGCTCGTCGGTGGAGGTGCCGTTGATGACGGCGACCGTCGCCTTCGGATCGAGCTTGGCGGCTTCAGCGGCCGTAGTCGTGGTCTTCCCGGTGGGCAGGCGGACCTCGCCCGTGCTGCTCGCCGCCTGCAGCGCGAAGATCCCCGCGGTGGCGCAGACGGCGGTGCCGACGAGCGCTGCGACCGCGTAGGTCCAGAAGGTGCGCGGACGCGCAGTCAGTCGATGCGCACCCGCCCTGCGGGTGTGCTGGACGCGGTCGAAGCGGTCTTCCGGCAGCCGATTGGGGCGTCGAGCCGCACTCGAAGCCTCCGTCAGTTCACCCGTCACGCGTGTCTCCCATTAGTCGTCCGGTGTCGGGCGACCAGCAGCGGCCCAGCACTCAGCACAGCGTACACGTGGAATCTGCCAGGTTCCGGGTAGGGGGCCGCGGTCTACGATCCGGCGGATCCGTCGGTGTAGATCGCCCGGGCGAGGCCGTCGAGCACGTCGGGGTAGCGCGTGCCGCCCGCGAAGACGAGGGTGTCATCGACGTCGATGATGCGACGGTGCTTGCCGGCCTGCGTGAGCGCGATGCTCGGCTGGGCGGCCAGCAGACCGTCGACGCCCTTGACGCTCTTGAGCCCACCGGTCATGACGAGCAGCACGTCGGGGTCGCTCGCGATGAGCGCCTCGCTGGTCATCGGCTTCTCGCCGACCCAGCCGATCTCCTTCGCCACGTCGACCGCGCCGATCCCCCGGATCAAGCTGTCCGCTCCGCTGCCCTCGCCGAAGAGATAGAAGACTCCGGCCGTGCCGCGCAGATAGAGGAAGGCCACGCGCGGACGCTTGGCCGGATCCTTCGGCACCAGCGGCCGGATCTCGTCCTCTTTCGCGGCGATGGCGGCGTCGAGCTGAGCGGTGAGCTCGTCGCCGAGCGGGGCGACGCCGAGCGCGGCCGCGATCTCCTTCGCCGCGACGTCGGTGCTCTTCGGATCAGTGGATCGGGTCACGGTGACGACCGTGATCCCGGCGTCGCGCAGCTGCAGCACGACGTCGGTGGGGCCGATCGATCCGTCGGTGAGGATCAGGGTCGGGTTCAGCGCGAGCACGCTCTCGGCGTCGATCGTGTGACCGGACTTGGTCACCACCGGCAGATCCTCGGTGCCCGGCAGCTTCGTGGAGACGTCGCGCCCGACGAGCCGGTCGGTGAGCCCGTAGGCCGACACCAGTTCGGCGACGGTACCGGTCAGCGAAAGGGCGATCACGCGGGAGGTGTCCGTCACCTCGACCCGGCGGTCGCCGCCGGGATCGTGCGAGGTGACGGTCACCGGGAGCTTCGCTTCGGCCTTCGCCGAGAGCGGGGGCAGACTCGGGCCGCCGATCACGGCGGTGGCCGGCCCCTCGACCGTGCGCGGGTTCGCGACGGGGGTGAGCGTCGAGAGCGGCGGGAGGTCGACCTTCTGCTGCCCGGAGGTGGCCTTCGGGTCACCGCCGGTCTGGCAGCCCGCGAGGCCCAGGGACGCGGCGAGCGTGATCGCGAGGAGCGCGGCGGCTCGCGTTCGGGATCGGTGCGCACGGGTGGTTCGGCGCATCGGGGGCATCGCACACCTCCAGATCTGACGACCAAGTTAGCCTAGCCTAAGATAGATATGAGGAACCCGGGACCGGGTTCCCGGTCCCGATCAGGGATCGCTGCGCACCGGCGAGTAAGGCCCTCCCCCAGAAATGAACCTGCACCACGAACCCGCGTCCACGCGGAAATCGAGGCATGCAGCGACCACGACCGCACTGTTCGTCGGCCTCTGGGTCGCGCTTTTCGTCGCGCTGATCGCGTCCGCAGGAACGGGTCAGCTCGCGATCCCGCCGGATCAGGTCGTGGGCTCCCTGCTCCACCGGATCGGGATCGACTGGCTACCGCTTCCCACCCACCCCGCCGGCGACCAGACGCTCTGGGCGATCCGTTTCCCCCGCGTGGCGATGGCCGCGCTCGTCGGTGCGGCGCTCGCCGTGTCCGGCCTGCTCATGCAGGCGATCTTCGGCAACCCGTTGGCAGAGCCGAGCGTGATCGGCATCTCGTCGGGCGCCGCGGTCGGGGCCGGCCTCTGCATCGTGTTCGGCATCTCGATCTTCGGCGAATGGACCATCGCGGTGTTCGCGTTCGCCGCGGGCCTCGCCGCCACCCTGCTCGTCTACGCCATGAGCCGATCTGAGGGCAAGACCGAGGTCGTCACCCTCGTGCTCACGGGCATCGCGGTCAACGCCGTCGCCGGTGCGGGGATCGCCCTCCTCACCTTCCTCGGGGACACCCAGTCGCGCGAGCAGATCGTGTTCTGGCAGCTCGGCAGCATGGCCGGCAGCCGCTGGTCCCAGGTGCTCATCGTGGCCCCCGTCGTAGCGATCGGACTGATCGTCGCGTGGCTCGTGGCACGCAAGCTCGACCTCCTCTCGCTCGGCGAGCGCAACGCCCGCCACCTCGGGGTGAACGTCGAACTGCTCCGCGTCGGCGTGATCGTACTCGTGGCGCTGCTCGTCGGCGTGGCCGTCGCGTTCGTCGGCATCATCGCCTTCGTCGGCCTCGTGATCCCGCATCTCATGCGCATGATCCTCGGGCCGGCGCACCTGCCGCTCGTCACCGCGTCGGCGCTGGGCGGCGCGCTGCTGCTCACACTCGCCGACCTGGGCGCCCGCACCATCGTGCCGATGTCGGATCTGCCGATCGGCATGCTCACCTCGCTCGTCGGCGGCCCGTTCTTCTTCTGGCTCCTGCGACGAACGCGCAAGCGGAGCGGGGGGTGGGGGTGATGGCCGCCCGCGCACTGGTGCTGCCCGAGCGCACCCCCGTCGGCGAGGTCGTGTGCGCCGCCGAGTCCGTGCGCCTCGTGCGCGGCGGCCGCGCCCTGCTCGACGGGGTCTCCCTCGAGTTGCGCGCCGGCGAAGTGCTCGCACTGCTCGGCCCGAACGGTGCCGGCAAGTCGACGCTGCTCAGCGTGCTCTGCGGCGACGTGGAGCCCGACGGGGGCGACGTGCGGTTCGGCGACCGCCCCCTGGGCGATTGGTCGCTTCCCGAGCTCTCGCGGCGGCGCAGCGTGCTGCTGCAGGATCAGCAGCTGCTGTTCCCGTTCACCGTGCACCAGATCGTCGAGATGGGTCGCGCGCCCTGGCGCCGCACCCCGCGCGAGGACGACGACAACGCGGCGATCGCGGAGGCGCTCGCGGCTGCGGACGTGGCGCACCTCGGCAACCGCCGGGTGCCGTCGCTCTCGGGCGGCGAACGGGCCCGCGCGGCGTTCGCTCGTGTGCTCGCGGGCCGCACCGGCGTGCTCATGCTCGACGAGCCGACCGCCGCGCTCGATCTGGCGCATCAGGAGGCCGTGCTCTCGATGGCTCGCGAACGCGCGCGCGCGGGCGATGCGGTGCTCGTCGTGCTGCACGATCTCAATCTGGCCGGCGCCTACGCCGACCGTATCGCGCTGCTGAAGGACGGCGGGATCGTGGCCTGCGATACGCCCGAGCACGTGCTCACCGCCGAGACGGTGTCCGCGGTCTACGGCACGCCGGTCGAGGTGATCCCCCACCCGAAGACCGGTCGAGGGATCGTCCTGCCGCTGCGCGCCTGACCCGCCGATCGGCTCCGGAAACGGTGAAGGCCGCGCCCCGAGGGGCGCGGCCTTCACCGTGTGCTCGCTCGCTTACGCGAGGCGGGCCTGCAGGTTCTCGTCGATCGCTGCGAGGAACTCCTCGGTGGTGAGGAAGCTCTGCTCGGGGCCGACGAGGAGCGCGAGGTCCTTGGTCATCTTGCCCGACTCGACGGTCTTGATGACGACGTCCTCGAGGGTGTGCGCGAACTCGATGAGCGCCTGGTTGTCGTCCAGCTTTCCGCGGTGCGCGAGCCCGCGGGTCCAGGCGAAGATCGAGGCGATCGGGTTGGTCGAGGTCGGCTTGCCCTGCTGGTGCTGGCGGTAGTGACGGGTCACCGTGCCGTGCGCAGCCTCTGCTTCGACGACCTTGCCGTCCGGGGTCGCGAGGACCGAGGTCATGAGACCGAGCGAGCCGAAGCCCTGCGCGACGGTGTCGGACTGCACGTCGCCGTCGTAGTTCTTGCAGGCCCAGACGTAACCGCCCTCCCACTTCATGGCCGAGGCGACCATGTCGTCGATGAGGCGGTGCTCGTAGGTGAGGCCCGCAGCCTCGAACTGCTCCTTGAACTCGGTGTCGTAGATGTCCTGGAAGATGTCCTTGAAGCGGCCGTCGTAGGCCTTCAGGATCGTGTTCTTCGTGGAGAGGTACACCGGGTAGTTGCGCGACAGGCCGTAGTTCAGCGAGGCGCGCGCGAAGTCGCGGATCGACGCGTCGAGGTTGTACTGCACCTGCGCGACGCCGTCGCCGGGCGACTGGTAGACCTCGAACTTCTGCGGCTCGCCGCCGTCCCTCGGGGTGAACTCGACCGTGAGGGTGCCCTCGCCCGCGAAACGGAAGTCGGTCGCGCGGTACTGGTCGCCGAAGGCGTGGCGGCCGATGATGATCGGCTTGTTCCAGCCGGGCACCAGGCGAGGGATGTTCGAGATGATGATCGGCTCGCGGAAGATCACGCCGCCGAGGATGTTGCGGATCGTGCCGTTCGGGCTGCGCCACATCTGCTTGAGGCCGAACTCCTCGACGCGGGCCTCGTCGGGGGTGATGGTGGCGCACTTGACGCCGACGCCGTGCTTCTGGATCGCGTGAGCAGCGTCGACCGTGACCTGGTCGTTGGTCTCGTCGCGGTGCTGGATCCCGAGATCGTAGTACTCGAGCGTGACATCGAGGTACGGGTGGATCAGGCGGTCCTTGATGAACTGCCAGATGATCCGCGTCATCTCGTCGCCGTCGAGCTCGACGACCGTGCCTGCAACCTTGATCTTCGCCAACGCGTCTCCCAGTTCTGTGGTGAGTGGTGTGGGACGGCGGCGGGCGCGTGTCGCTCCGTCCGGAACCGCGCACAGCAGCGCCTTCCGGATCGCCGTCGTCGGTGGATCCGTTGGGACCACCGACAGTCTACCCAAGTTTCCGGGGTATCTCGACGTCGAGATATTTGGCGACGACGAGACTGTTGAGGACTCAGGCCGGCAGGTGCTTCAGCACGTGCTCGTAGTACTCGGTGAGCTCCAGCTTCGCCGCCGCCGCCCGGTCGATGATCACGGTCGCCTCCGGGTGCAGTTGCAGCGCGCTCGCGGGGCAACGGCTCGACAGCGGGCCCTCGATCATCTCGGCGACCGCGTCAGCCTTGCCGGCGCCCTGTGCGACCAGCAGCAGCTCGCGCGCGTCGAGGATCGTGCCGAGTCCCTGGGTGAGGCAGTGCACCGGCACCTGATCGGCGGAGTCGAAGAAGCGGGCGTTGTCCTGACGCGTCTTGGGCGCCAGGGTCTTGGGGCGCGTGCGCGACCCGAAGGACGACGTCGGCTCGTTGAAGCCGATGTGCCCGTTCGCGCCCAGGCCGAGCAGCTGCAGGTCGACACCGCCGGCCTCGCGGATGCGGCGCTCGTAGTCGGCGCAGGCCGCCTCGAGGTCGGAGGCCGTGCCGTCGGGCACATGGACCCGAGCCGGATCGAGCCGCAGCGGCTCGGTCACGGTGCGGTGGATCACCGAGTGGTAGCTCTCGGGATGCTCTTGCGGGAGCCCCACGTACTCGTCGAGCGCGAAGGCGGTGACGCCCGCGGTGTCGAGCGAGCCTTCCGACACCTGGCGCGCGACCTCGGCGTAGGCGCCGAGGGGCGACGAGCCCGTCGCGACGCCGAGCACGGCGAACGCGCTCCGACGGATGACCGCGGCGATGCGCTCGCCGGCAACGCGCCCGACCTCTTCGGGCGTCTCGACAATGATGACCTGCATGCGCACATGCCTTTCGTAGTGGTGCCGGGCGCTCTGCCCAGGCCCGGCGTGCCTCTAGTCTGCCCGATTTTCAGTCGGCACGATCTTCGGCGGGCCACTTGCCGCCGTTCTCCCAGAACAGGCGGATGTCGTCGAGCGGGCGCCCCTTGGTCTCGGGCGCGAACCTGAGCACGAACAGGAAGGCGAGCACGGCGAAGGCGCCCAGAACCGCGAACACCCCGGCTCCGCCGGTGAGCTTCAGCAGCGGGAGGAACGCGACGCCGACGATGTAGTTCGCGACGAGGTCGCTCGTGAGCATGGTGCTCGACCCGAGGCCGCGCAGGTGCGACGGGAACGCCTCGCCCGCGTACACCCAGATCATCGATCCGAAGCCGAAGGTGAAACCGACGTTGAAGAGCACGAGTCCGAGGAACCCGAGCGCCACGAAGCCGCCGTCGAGGCGCACGTTCGTCGGATCCTGCCCCGCCGCGCCGAAGCCGAAGGTCGCGACCATCAGCATCCCGGCGACGACCATGATCCCGATGCCGGTGAGCAGCACGGGCCTCCGGCCCATGCGGTCCACGAGCGACATGGACACGAAGACCGCGATCAGGCCGATCACCTGCACCAGCGCGGGCAGTCCGAAGATCGCCATGTGGTCGGTCTCGGCGAAGCCCATCGCCTTGATGATCTGCGGGCTGTAGTAGACGATCGCGTTGATGCCGGTGATCTGGACGAAGAAGCCGAGCAGCACGACGAACACGGTCGCCCGCAGGTAGGGCTTGCGGAGCATCTCGGCGAGGCCCTTGCGGACGGAGGGGACGCCCGATCCGCTGTCGAGCTCGCGCTGCATCGAGGCGATCTCGCCATCGGTGTCGCCGTCCGGCTCGATCAGCGCCTGCACGCGGGTCGCATCCGACACGCGTCCGCGCATCATGTACCAGCGAGGCGTATCGGGGGCGCGCAGGAGCAGCAGCGTGATGAGCACGCCGGGCACCGCGGCGGCGCCGAGCATGATCCGCCAGTTCTCGGTCGGGGCGAGCGCCCAGGCGAGCAGGTAGCCGAAGATGATGCCGACCACGGTCGCGACCTGGTACATGACGAGCAGCGCGCCGCGGATCTTGGTGGGCGCCGACTCCGCGACGTACATGGGCACGACCACGATCGAGATGCCGATCGAGACGCCCAGCAGTACTCGGGCGATCGCAAGCGAGGGGACGTCCCACGCGAGCCCGGAAGCGAGCGAGAAGAGCGCGAAGGTGGCCGCCACGAGCACCATCATGCGCTTGCGCCCGAAGCGGTTGGCGAGCGAGCCGCCGATGAGGGCGCCGCCGATCTCGCCGAAGATGACGAAGGAGGTGAGCACGCCCTTCTCGGCCTCGCTGCGGATATCGAAGGTCTTGGCGATGAAATCGAGCGCCCCGCCGATGTTCGACGAATCGTAACCGTAGATGATGCCGACCGTCGCCGCGGCGACCGCGACGAGCAGCGCGGTCTTCGACGAGGTTCTGAGTTCGTGCAGCAGCCCCATGCGCGCACCCTTCTTGTGCTTCGGTTCTTCGGCGCGAATCCGTGCCGAGAGCTCGGAGACCCATTCATCGTACGGCGATCCTGCATGTCTGCCGCTCACCACTTGCGCATCGCGTCGGGAGCGCTAGCCTGAGTACATGAGCCAGCTGCGACTCGAAGAACTGTCCGCCGCGACGATCGTGGCCGTGAACAGCCTGGGCCTGAAGCCCGGGCAGGAGCAATTCGTCACGCCCGTCTCCTACTCCGCGGCCGCAGCGGTCACCCCGATCGGTTCCGCCTGGCAGCGCGTCGTGCTCGACGGCGACCGGGTGGTCGGTTTCGTGCACGGGAATTTCGATCCCGACGCCAAGGAGGAGGAGTTCCGCGCGGCGCTGTGGCGCATCAACGTGGACGCCGAGGCTCAGGGCATGGGTGTCGGTCGCTTCGCCGTCGCCGCACTGCTCGACGAGGCCCGCGCACGCGGCGTCGGACGCTTGACCGTTCTCTGGGAGCGCGGCGAGGACGGCCCCGAGGTCTTCTTCCTGCGCATGGGCTTCGTACCCGTCGGCGAGACCCAGTACGGCGAGGTCATCGGCGCCATCGATCTCTGATCCGGTCCGGATCACACCGGCGCCCCGGCCCTGAGCGGGCCGGGGCGCCGGTGCGTTCCGGGCCCGCGCGCATCCCCGCCTCCCGTTCGACCTCCTTGGATCGCCCATGACCTCCTCCGCCGCCGCCCCGCCGCTCTCGCGCGGTGTGCTCGTGTCGCTCGGCTCGTCGGTGAGCTTCGCGATCCTCTACTTCGCGACGCCCATGCTCGCACCGCTGCCGGCAGAGGCGATCTGGGCGGTCCGCGCGCTCGTGACCCTGCCGTTCGTCGGGTTCGCGCTGCTCGCCATGCGCCGCCGCGCGCTCATCGTCGAGGTCGGTTCCCTGGTGCGGCGCCGACCGATCGCGCTGCTCGGGATCCTGGCCTGCGGGCTGATGCTCAGCGCGCAGCTGTGGGTGTTCGGCTGGGCCCCGCTGCACGGACGCGGCCTGCAGGTCGCCCTCGGGTACTTCCTGCTCCCGCTCGTCCTCGTCGTGCTCGGCAAGTTCCTGTACCGCGACCACCTGCGCTGGTGGCAGTGGGTCGCCGCGGGGGTCGCCGCGATCGGCGTCGTCTGGGAGATCGTCCGCATGGGCGGCGTCTCCTGGGAGACGCTGCTCGTCGCGCTCGGGTATCCGGTCTACTTCGTGCTGCGCCGCTCGCTCGGCACCGGGCACATCGGCGGGATGTTCTGGGAGCTGCTGACCGTGCTCCCGCTCGCGGCGACGGTGCTCGGCATCGAGATCGCGACCGGTACCGCGTTCGCGGAGCACCCGACCCTGCAGTGGACCGCGCCGCTGTTCGCGCTGTTCGCCGCCTTCGCGCTGCTGCTCTACATCCTCGCCTCGAAGCTCCTCTCGATGAGCCTCTTCGGGCTGCTGAGCTACGCGGAACCGGCGCTGCTCGTCGTCGCCTCGCTGCTGCTCGGCGAGACCATCGCGTCGGGCGAGTGGCCGACCTACATCGCGATCTGGATCGCCGTCGCGATCCTGGTGATCGGCGGCCTGGGCGAGCTGCTGCGCGCTCGGCGAACCCGCCTCGACTGATACCCCTCGGGGGTGTACGCTGCCGCCATGCACGAAACGCGGGAGGCGCACATGAGCATCGCGGAGATCGGGACGACCGAGCCGACCGAGCCGGCCGAGCCGACGGGTGGGCACACGCACGGCTACGACGCGCACAAGGACGACCTGCTGAAGCGGCTGCGCCGGGCCGAGGGCCAGGTGCGCGGGATCCAGCGCATGGTCGAGGAGGACTCCTACTGCATCGACGTGATCACGCAGGTGAGCGCGGCGACGAAGGCGCTCGAGCGCGTCGCGCTCGCGCTGCTCGACGACCACCTGAGCCACTGCGTCTCGCACGCCGCCGCCGAGGGCGGAGCGATCGCCGAGGAGAAGCTCAAGGAGGCCTCGGACGCGATCGCGCGCCTCGTCCGCTAGGCCGACTCCCCCTCCTCCGCGCGGCCGCATCAGCCCGCTGGACCGGGATCGGCGAACGGCTCGGGAGTCGTTCGATGCGCGGGGACGGCTCCCGCGATTTGCTCGCCGTTTCAACCAAACGAGACAACGATCCGGAAACTGCTTACTATTGCCCTCCAGGGAGCTTCCTCTCATACAGGAGCCCCCTGATTTCTGCTCGGTAATCAGCTAAGGATCTCGTGAAAACTCGCCTAGCTTCCTCACTTGCCCTCGTCCTCGCGGCGTCCCTCGTCGGATTCGGGCTCGCACCCGCCTCCGCAGAGGAAGCCGCGGCGCCCGAACCCGTCCCCGCGGCGCCCGTCTTCGACGAGTCGACCCCGACGGTGGACTCGAATGCCACGCCCGACGAGCTCCCGGTCATGGGCGATTACGCGCTCTCGGAGTTCTCCGCGGCGGCCGCCGAGATCGACCCCGAGCTCGCCGACGCGGCCCAGCGCGACCTCGGCCTCGGCATCGAGGAGTATCTCGCCGAGGGCGAGGCCGCCACCGACGGCGCGACCGTGCTCGAAGCCCTCCAGGAGCGCAGCGCCGGAGTCGTCGGCGGCAAGGTCACCGGCACCGAGCTCACCGTCTACGTCACCGACGCGGAGGCCGCGGCGCTCGCGGAGTCCACCGGCGCCCGGGTGAGCTACGGTGCTCCCCCGACCGCACCCGAGGCCGAGTTCGGGCCGGCAGCAGACCTCTACAGCGGCCAGCCGTACGGCAGCATGGTCACGAGCAACTCCTGGTACCGCTGCAGCACCGCGTTCAACGGCCGCGCGCTCGCCGGTTCCGGCGCCTACCAGACCCTCACCGCCGGCCACTGCTACAAGTCGGCGTACCCGACGCTCAGGGCGCTCAACTTCACGAAGGCCAACGACGACGATCCGAAGAACTCCCCGCAGGTGACCGTCGGAGCCCCGCTCGGATCCTGGGTCTCGGGAACCCCGATGTACGGCAACGGTGCGGACACCGCGCTCATCGCCGTCAATACGGCGAACTTCACCCCGAAGTCCGGGCTGCTCGCCTGGGGCGGCGGAAAGGGCGCACCGAACTCGGGTGCGAAGAAGCTCGTCACGACCTCGACCTCGACCGTGGCCGGAGCTCCGATCTGCAAGACGGGTTCCACGAGCGGCTGGACCTGCGGCCGCGTCATCGCGGTCGACCAGACCGCGAACGTCGCCGGGCATCTCGTGAACTCGATCCGCTCGACCGCCTGCCTGATCCCCGGAGACAGCGGCGGCGCCGCGGTCGTCGGCACCTCGGCCGTCGGCGTGAACTCCTCCACGACCACCTCGGCCTCCTGCGGCCAGTCCGGCTACCAGTCGGGTTACGCGCCGATGGTCTCCAAGCGGGCCGGCGCCAACAACAGCGTCGCCGGCCGGCTCGGCGGCAACTGGGAACCCCTCGTCACGGTGAAGCTGGTTCCGAAGGTCACGAGCCTCCCCGCGAATACCCGCGTGTTCGCCGGCGGAACCCTCTCGGGCACCGCCACGAACGTCGCGTCGGGCAACTACCTCAAGATCCAGTTCTCGGGAGAGACCAAGGTCCGCACCGCGAAGATCGTGAACGGCAAGTGGTCCGTCTCGCTGGCCGGGCTCACCCCGGGCACGAAGAGCTTCACCATGCGCGGAGCCTGGGGCAAGTGGTCGATCGGCGCTCCCGTCTCCGGTTCGCTGCGGATCATCGCGAAGCCGTCCGTCGTTCGATACGCGGGGGCCGATCGCTACTCGACCAGCGTGGCGATCTCGAAGGCGGCCTACCCGAACGGAGCGAGGACGGTCTTCATCGCGACCGGCGCGAACTACCCCGACGCGCTCGGCGCCGGCCCGATCGCGGCCAAGGAGCACGCACCGTTGCTCCTGACCGGGAAGACGCTCCCCGCCAGCGTCACGACGGAGCTCAAGCGGCTGAAGCCGACCGAGATCGTCATCGTGGGCGGCACCGGAGCGGTCCCGACCTCCGTCGGCAAGGCGCTCGGCAAGTACGCGAATAAGGTCAGCCGGCTCGCGGGCAAGGATCGATTCGATACCTCGCGCAAGCTCATCAAGCGCGGATTCCCGACGTCGGCGCCCTCGGTGTACGTCGCCACCGGTATGAACTTCCCCGATGCGCTGTCGACCGGTGCGGCTGCGGGCGCCAAGGGCCGCCCGGTGCTGCTCGTCAACGGCACCCGTCCGCTAGATGCCACGACGAAGTCGTTCCTGAAGGGCCTGCAGACCACCAGCGCCACCATCACCGGCGGCACCGGGGCGGTCTCCTCCCGGATCCAGAGCGATCTGAAGGCGGCGGGCATCTCCACGACGCGGGTCTCCGGCGGCGATCGCTACGCCACTTCCGAGGCCATCGGCCGGGTGTCCTTCCCCACGTTCAAGACGATGTACTTCGCCACGGGTCAGGGCTTCGCCGACGCGCTCGCGGGATCCGCGATCGCCGGCGCGCAGCAGACGCCGCTGTTCATCGTCCCCGGTTCCTGCGTGCCCGGATCGATGATCACCGACGCGCTGAACCAGGGGGTCACCCAGGTTCGGTTGCTCGGCGGGACCGGAGTCGTCTCCTCCGCGGTCGGCTCGCTCAAGCGCTGCTGAACGAGCCGTCCGCGCGACAACGGAGCGGCCCCCGAACCGGATGGTTCGGGGGCCGCTCCGTTGTCGCGCGGTGCCGGATCAGAGACCCGAGTACGCGTGCAGGCCTTTGAAGAACACGTTCACGATGGTGAAGTTGAACAGCACGGCGGCGTAGGCGATGATCGACAGCCAGGCCGAGCGGGTGCCGCGCCAGCCGCGCGTCGCCCGCGCGTGGATGAAGCCCGCGTAGAGCACCCAGATGACGAAGGTCCAGACCTCCTTGGTGTCCCAGCCCCAGTAGCGGCTCCACGCGGACTCGGCCCAGATCGACCCGGCGATCAGGGTGAAGCTCCAGAAGACGAAGCCGATGATAGCCATGCGGTACGACAGGTCTTCGAGGCGGGTCGAGTTCGGGAACGTCGCGAGGAACCTCATCGGTTCGCCGGAGCCCGCGGTCATGCGGTTCTCGCGACGGGTCTGCAGCAGCTGCAGCACCGAGAGGCCGAAGGACAGCGTGAGGAAGCCGGTGGCGAGCACCGCGACGAGGATGTGAATGACCAGCCAGTAGGAGTTCAGCGCCGGCACGAGCGGCACGATCGAGACGTAGAAGTTCACCTTGGCGAGACCGAGGAACAGCACGGTCAGTCCGGTCACGAGCGTGCCGAGGAAGCGCAGGTCGACGAAGATCTGCACGAGCAGGAAGATGAGCACGATCGCGCAGGTCGCGGTCAGCGCGAACTCGTACATGTTCGCCCACGGCACCCGGCTCGCGCCGATGCCGCGCATGATGGTCGCCGCGAGGTGCAGGAGGAAGCCGAGCACGGTGAGCGAGAAGCCGATGCGGAGCGAACGAGAACGCCGCGCGGGCGCCTCGGTCGGGGCCACGGTGCGGGTCAGGGTCGCGATGCCGCCCCCGGATGACTGCTCGGCGGCGGCCGGCTGAGCCGCCGCGAGGCGGGTCGCATCACCGCTGCGGTTGGCCAGATCGACCGCGTAGAACACGAACGCGATCGCGTAGACGATCATCGCCGAGTAGAGGGCGAGAGTGGAGTTCAGTTCCAGCGAGTCGAGCACAGCTCCGCATTCTATCCGCTGAGCCTGAGCGCGCGAACCGGCTCAGCCGTGGAACACGAGCCCGAGCGGGGCGTCGCCGCACCGCAGCACCTTCGCGTCGGGCAGATCGAGCTCGACCCCCGCCCCTCGGCCGCCCTCCGGATCCTCCGCGAGCAGGTCCGCGAGCGCTTCGGAGACACCGGGGATGCGGAGGAGCGATCCCGGTGCGCGCCGGGTCTCGTTCGAGATGATGACCCGACCCGCGTGGCTCACGATCGTGACCGCCCCGGGCACCGAGCGCAGCACCGGCATCAGCGCGCGCTCCATGCGCGAGACGTGCACGTCCGCACCGACGACGCCCGACGGCGTGCCGACCTCTCCGACCAGGGCGGTGATGGTGACGGTGTAGTCGTCGGTGCACAGGTAGTCCACGTAGGGACCGGTGACGTGTCTGCGCCCCGTGGTCGCGGGCACCTTCCACCACTCGAGCGTCGTGTAGTCGCGGAACTGCTCGGCCTCGGGGTCGTCGACGGTCGCGAGTCGGCGCAGTGCGGCGTCGGGGCCGCGCTCCGCCGGGATCTCGAGGCGCCGCAGCCACCAGGCGAGGTGCCACGCGGCGTCGCCCAGGAACCCCGGTGCGGAGACGAAGCCCGCACCGGTGATGAGCCCGTCATCGAGCAGCTGCGGGATCGCGAGGTCCCCCACGATCGGGTCGAGCCGCTTGGCCGTGGGCGGCGCCTGTCCCGGCGCTTCCAGCGTGCGGCGGATTTCCGCACCCCAGTCGTCGACCGTGCGGAACACCTCGCCGAAGGCCGCTCCGACCTCCTGCGCGGCGTGACGAGCGGAGTCCCCGTTGTCTCCGATCATGAGTGATGTCCTTTCATCCCTCGAGAGCGGCTTCGAGCCGTTCCTTCTCCTCGATGAGCCAGTCGGCAGCCGCCTCGATGTGCGCCACGGCTGCCGCGCGGGCCGCTTCCGGGCTCTGCTCGAGCGACTCCAGGATCTTCGCACGAGCCTGCCGGCTTCGCGCACGCCCGTCGGGTTCGCGCAGCCAGAGCCAGAGCAGGCTGCCCGCCTCGACCTGCAGGTTGAGCTCGGCGCGCACGAGTCGCGGGGACTGCGAGAGCGCGGCGATCTCGAGCTGGAATCGGCCGACGGCTCGACGCGCGGCTCCGAGGGATTCCTCGACGGCCCCGTCCTCGAGTTCGGCGAGCCGCGCGAGGTCTTCCGGCCCCGCGCGATCCGCGGCCGCCTCGGCGGCGGCTCCCGCGATCGCCGCGTAGTAGAGCGCGAAATCGCGCAGCTCGCCGCGGCTCATCCCGCAGACCCGCTCGTCCATGAGGCGCGCGGCGCGCTCGCGATCGAAGGTGACGAAGCTGCCGCCCTCGCGACCGCGTCGGGTCTGCACGAGCTTCTGCTCGCGGAGCGATTCGAGCGCTTCGCGGGCGGTCACGACGGCAACGCCGAAGCGGCGCGCCGTCTCGCTCTCGCTGGGGAGCCGCTCGCCGTCGCGCAGGATGCCCGAGAGGATCGCGTCGCGCAGGCGCTGCGCCACGCGCTCCCCGCGGCCGATGCCGTCGAGGGGCGCGAACACGACGGCGCGTGCGGCGTCCGCCTGCGCGAGATCACGCGGCATCCGGCCTCACCTCCGTCGGTCCGTTCGTCGATCGTTGCTTCACCGTAACATGACCGACTTGCGTTAAACATCTGGAGTCATATGATTGTCGCTATCCACACATCAAAGGAGATGTTCATGACTGCACCGCAGCTCGAACCGGCCATCCGGCTCACCGGCCTCACCCGCGAATTCGGCACCGTAACGGCGGTCGACCACGTCGACCTCGAGATCAGCAGGGGCGAGTTCTTCTCGATGCTCGGCCCTTCAGGTTCCGGCAAGACCACCGTGCTGCGGCTCATCGCCGGGTTCGAGCAACCCACCTCGGGCACGGTCGAACTCTTCGGCGAGGACGTCACTGCGAAGGCCCCGTTCGACCGCAATGTCAACACCGTGTTCCAGGACTACGCGCTGTTCCCACACATGAACGTGCTCGAGAACGTGGCCTACGGACTCCGCGTCCGCGGCGTCTCCCGCGGCGAGCGCAAGGCCCGCGCCATGAAGGCTCTCGAGTTGGTGCGGCTCGAGCACGTCGCCGAGCGCATGCCGTCGCAGCTGTCCGGCGGCCAGCGCCAGCGCGTCGCCCTCGCCCGCGCCACCGTCGTGGAGCCCGCGGCGCTGCTGCTCGACGAGCCGCTCGGCGCGCTCGACCTCAAGCTGCGGGAGCAGATGCAGGTCGAGCTGAAGCAGATCCAGCGCGACCTCGGCATCACGTTCATCTTCGTCACGCACGATCAGGAGGAGGCGCTGACCCTGTCGGACCGGATCGCGGTGTTCAACGCCGGCCGGATCGAGCAGCTCGGCACCCCGGCGGAACTCTACGAACGCCCGGGATCCCGCTTCGTCGCGGACTTCGTCGGCACCACCAACCTGTTCGACGCCGAGCTCTCGCAGCGGCTGCTCGCCCGCGCCGGCGAGCACTCCATCCGACCCGAGAAGATGCGTCTCGCCACCGAGCGGGCCGCGGAACCCGGCACGCTGAGCGCCCCGGGCACCGTGGTCGAGTCGATCTATCTCGGCAACTCGACCCGCGTCGTGGTCGACCTCGAGGCCGGCCAGCGCGTGAGCGTGCTCGAGCAGAACGCGAGCGGCGACCGCGGCGACCTGCGCGGCGAGCACGTCTTCGTCGAGTGGCACGAGAGCGCGATCGTCGCGCTGGAGCCCGCGACGCCCCTGGCCGCCTGAGCGACCGAACCAGCTTTTCCCGACCCCAACCGAATCACCCAGGAACGGCGAAGCCGCCGATCCGTCACACCCTCGAGGAGAGGAACCCATGACCCGCAAGATGACGCAGCGTCGCGTCGCAATCGCCCTGGCGAGTGCGGCAGCGCTGACCCTGATGCTCGCCGGATGCGGCACCGCGAACAGCGGTGGCGGAGGAAGCACCGCGAAGGAGGCCGAGAAGCTCGGCAAGACCGAGGGGTCGGTCTCGATCCTCGCCTGGCCCGGCTACGTCGAGGACGGCTCCAACGACCCGAAGGTCGACTGGGTCACGCCGTTCGAGAAGGAGACCGGCTGCACCGTCACCACCAAGACCTTCGGCACCTCGGACGAGGCGTTCAACCTCATGAAGACCGGCAACTACGACGTGATCTCGGCCTCGGGCGACGCGTCGCTCCGCCTCGTCGCCTCAGGCGCCGTCGCGCCCGTCAACACGAAGCTCCTGAAGAACTACGACGGGATCTTCAGCTTCCTGAAGGATCGCGCCTGGAACACCGTCGACGGCAAGTCCTACGGCGTCCCCCACGGCTACGGCGCGAACGTGCTGATGTACGACACCAAGACCTTCCCGACCGCTCCCGACTCGTGGGACGTCGTCTTCGAGAAGGCCGGCGATCACCAGGGCAAGGTGACCGCGTACGATTCGCCCATCTACATCGCGGACGCCGCGATGTACCTGATGGCGCACCAGCCCGACCTCGGCATCAAGAACCCCTACGCGCTGGATCAGAAGCAGTTCGACGCGGCCGTGAGTCTGCTCAAGGACCAGAAGCCGAACATCTCGGAGTACTGGGGCGACTATCTGAAGGAGGTGCAGTCGTTCAAGTCCGGGACCAGCGTCGTCGGCACCAGCTGGCAGGTGATCCAGAACGTGCTCGCCGGCGAGGGCGGCAGCACCGCGGTGACGATCCCGAAGGAGGGTGCCACCGGGTGGAGCGACACCTGGATGATCTCGTCGAAGTCGAAGAGCCCGAACTGCGCGTACGCGTGGCTCGACTACATCTCGAGCCCGAAGGCCAACGCCGAAGCGACCGCCTACTTCGGTGAGGCTCCGTCCAGCCAGGAGGCCTGCAAGTTCCGCGACGACTGCGAGGCCTACCACGCGGGCGACGCCGAGTACGCGAAGAACATCTGGTACTGGACCACGCCCATCGCCGAGTGCGTCGACGGACGCACCGACGTGAAGTGCATCGACTACGCGGCCTGGACCAAGGCCTGGCAGGAGATCAAGGGCTAGGACGCTCGGCGTCCTACGGCGGGGAGGCGAGCAACGCCTCCCCGCCCGGCCCCCGATCACCCGAGAGGATCCACTACCCCATGAGCACCTCCACCGCAGCGCCCGCCACGGCCGTCGTCGCACGCACGCCCAGCCTCGCCCGGCGCTTCTCCTCCTTCCTGTACGCGCACCCGCGCCTCCGCCTCACCATGCTGCTGACCGCGCCGCTCTTCTGGCTCGGTCTCGTCTACATCGTCGCGCTCGTGCTGCTGCTCGTCACCGCGTTCTGGACCACGGACAGTTTCACCGGCGCGATCAACACCACGTTCACGCTCGACAACGTCATCGGCGTCGTCACCGACTCGCTCTACCAGACGGTCACCCTGCGCACCGTCTTCGTCGCGCTCTGCGTGACCGTGATCGATGTAGCGCTCGCCCTCCCCATCGCCTTCTTCATGGCGAAGGTCGCCTCGCCCCGCACGCAACGGATCCTCATGATCCTGGTGCTCACCCCGCTGTGGGCCTCCTACCTGGTGAAGGCGTACGCCTGGCGCTCGGTGCTGTCCGAGGACGGTCTGCTCTCGTGGCTGCTCACCCCCGTCGGCGGCGGCACCCCCGGCTACGGGCTCCCGGCGACGATCATCACGCTGTCGTACCTCTGGCTGCCGTACGTGATCCTGCCGATCCAGGCCGGCCTCGAACGCGTACCCGACTCGCTGCTCGAGGCGTCGAGCGACCTCGGCGGCAAGAGTTGGCGGACCATCAGGTCGGTCGTCCTGCCGATGGCGGTCCCCGCGATCATCGCCGGCACCATCTTCAGCTTCTCGCTCTCGCTCGGCGACTACATCACCGTGCGCATCGTGGGCGGCACCAGCCAGATGCTCGGCAACCTCGTCTACGACAACGTCGGCAGCGCCAACAACCTGCCGCTCGCGTCCGCGATCGCGCTGATCCCGATGGTGATCATCTTCATCTACCTGTTCATCGTGCGCCGGACCGGCGCGCTCGACAACCTCTAGAGCAGGAGCCCGAACATGCGACTCTCGAAGCCCTCGCGCCTCACCCTCGGCATCGTGACCGGGGTGATCCTCGCCGCGATCTACCTGCCGCTGCTCGTCGTCGTGCTGAACTCGTTCTCCACCTCGAAGTCCCTCACCTGGCCGCCGCCCGGATTCACGCTCGAGTGGTGGGGGCGCGCCTTCACCAACGCGGGCGCGATCCAGGCGACCGGGACGAGCCTCCTCATCGCGGTGATCGCGACCGCGATCGCGCTCGTGCTCGGCACGCTCATCTCGCTCGCGCTGCAGCGCTTCAAGTTCTTCGGACGCGAGGCGGTGAACCTGCTCGTGATCCTGCCGATCGCTCTGCCCGGCATCGTCACCGGTATCGCGCTGAACAATTTCTTCCGCACCATCCTCGGCGTGGATCTCGCGCTCTGGACCGTCGCGGTCGCGCACGCCACCTTCTGCATCGTGACCGTGTTCAACAACGTGATCGCGCGGCTGCGCCGCATGGGCACCAACCTCGAGGAGGCCTCCGCCGACCTCGGGGCCGGCGTCTGGACCACGTTCCGACTCGTCACGTTCCCCCAGCTGCGCTCCGCGCTGCTCGCCGGCGGGCTGCTCGCGTTCGCCCTGTCGTTCGACGAGATCATCGTCACCACGTTCACCGCGGGCGAAGGGGTGACCACGCTGCCGATCTTCATCATGAACAACATGCTCCGACCGGCGCAGGCCCCGATCATCGCCGTGATCGCCGTCGTGCTGATCGTGGTCTCGATCGTGCCGATCGCCATCGCGCAGAAGCTCGGCAACGGAGCCGGCGAGGTGAAGGGGAAGTAGCTCACGCTGGTTCCGTCGAGTGGCGGCAAACCTGCCCGATGAGGATCCATCGGGAGCGTTTGCCGCCACTCGACGCGTTTCAGGGGCGGATGCGGGTCACAGACCTCGAGCGCGGCCCGGGTCAGGCGGCGAAGAGGCGCGCGAGGTTCGCGAGCGAGGACGCGAGGCCCACGGCATGCTCCACCGCGGAGATGCCGCTCGGCACCCGTTCGGCCCGGATCTCGGCGATGCTGCCGCCCGGTGTCTCCGGGTCCTCGCGCACGCGCCAGGTCATGATCATGGTGCCCGCGAACGCCGGATCGTCGGAGACGAAGTCGACCTCCTGCACGACCCGCTCCCCCGCGACCAGTTCGACGAAGCGGGCTTCGACCACGTCGGTGCCGTCGGTGGTCTTGCCCCTCGGTGCCCGGCCGGGCTCCCCAGCGTTCTCGTAGGCGAGCGTCATGCGGTACCCACCGCCGGGCGTCGCGTCGAAGCGTTCGAACGAACCGCGCATGCTCTGCGGCGGGAGCCAGGCGAGCAGCAGCTCGGGATCGACGAAGGCGCGGTACACCTCGGCTGGGGTCGCGGCGATCGGGCGGGAGGCGGTATCGGTGCGGGGCATGCCTCGACGGTAGCAAGCCGGGATCCTGCTGCCGAGGCTCGCCCTCAGACCGAGAGCCGCGCTCGGACTGAGAAGTCCGGCCGGATGATCAGTCTGGGCACGAATCTCAGTCCGTGGGACTGGCACGATCTGCCGCCGGCGCCCCGCCCTACAACCGAGCCCGGTGCTGCTCGCGCAGATCCTCGACCGCGCGCTCGAGCGTCGGATCGTCGCCTCGCGCGAGACCCGCGTACTGCAGCACGACGCCGTCCTCGGTCGCCTGCGCCTTCACCCACATGCGTCGGCGCGGCACGAAGAGCGAGGTGAGCAGTCCGCCGAGCGCCGCGAGCGCGAAGATCAGCACGTAGTTCTGCGCCGGGTTCTGCATCACGTCGAAGGATGCGTACCGGGGCACCTTGTCGAGCGTGATCGTGCCCATGCCGTTCGGCAGCTCGGTCGTCTGCCCGGGCTTCAGCTCGATCGACTTCTTGTCGATCGCGCGGCCCGTGAGCTGCGTCATCTTGCTCGTGTCGAGCGCGTACACCGACTGCGGGATCCCCTGGTCGATGCCGAGGTCGCCCGAGAACACGTCGAGCGTGAGCACCGGGTTCAGCAGGTCGGGGTAGTTCGACGTGAACGCCCCGCTCTCGAGGTCCGCCTTGGTCGGGTAGAAGAAGCCGCGCAGGCCGACCTGCGTCGGCTTGCCGTCCGCGTCCTTCAACCCGTAGGGCACCTTGATGACGCCGAGCGAGGTCAGCGTGCTGTTGTCCTGCGGGATGAACGGCATCGACTCGCTGTAGACTACGGTGCCCTTCGGATCCTTGATCGTGATCGTCGGCGCGTAGCCGTTGGCGATCAGGTAGATGGGCGAGCCGTGCACGCGCAGCGGGTGGTTCACCCGGATCTCGTCCTTCGACGTCGAACCGTCGGGGTCGATGAGCGTGACGTGCGCGATGTAGTCGAGCACCTGGCCGATGGCCTTCGTGTTCTTGTCGTTCGGAGTGACGTACTGCACGTCGAGGTTGTCGAGCCGCATGCGGAACGGCGAGAGGGTGGAGTTATCGAAGGACCGGCCCGAGTTCGCCGAGTCGTAGTCGATGAGCTGGTTCAGCAGGGTGTCGCCCTCGACCAGGACCTTCTGCCCGTTGAAGCTCAGCGCGCCGCCGAGGGCGACGCTGACCAGCACGCCGACGAGCGACAGGTGGAACACGAGGTTGCCCGTCTCGCGCAGGTAGCCGCGCTCGGCCGAGACCGACACGGATCCGGGCCGGGAGCCGCGCCCCGCGACGCGCTGGATCTCGGTGCGGTAGCGCTGCTTCTTCAGCACGCCCGCGGCCTCGGCGACCGCGCGCTCGGCGAACTCGTCGCGCTCCGATGCGGAGGCCTCGGGGTTCGAGATGCGGACCTCGGAGAATCCGGCCATGCGCTGCAGTCGCGCCGGGGTCTTCGGCGGACGCCCGCGGAGCGCGCGCCAGTGGTGCAGGATGCGGGGCAGCACGCAGCCGATCAGCGAGATGAAGAGCAGCAGGTAGATGGCCGAGAACCACACCGACCCGTAGACGTCGAACGCCTGGATCGGGAACGCGTCGAGGAATTTGAACAGCTCGGGGTGCTGCTGCTGGTACTGCAGCACGCCGTTCGGGTCGGCGCTGCGCTGCGGCACGAGCGAGCCGGGGATCGCGGCGACGGCGAGCAGCAGCAGCAGCACGAGCGCGACGCGCATGCTGGTGAGCTGGCGCCAGAACCAGCGCAACCAGCCGACGAAGCCGAGTTCGGGCGACTCGACCTTCTGCGACGCGACGCGGCCGCTGTTGCCGTCGTCGTAGTCGCTCGGTCGGCTCAGGTTCTCGGATTCCCGGCCGCCTCCGCGGGAGTCCCGGGATCGAGGATCAGAGGATCGGGGCATAGCTCGAGATCACCGCCTGCAACGCAAACATCATCCGGCTCCACAGGCCGGTCACCATCAGAAGTCCGATCAGGATCAGCAGGCCGCCGCCGATGAGGTTCATCACGCGGATGTGCCGCTTGAAGAAGCTCATGGTCTGGGTCATCCAGCCGAACCCGAAGGCCGCGAGCACGAAGGGGATCCCGAGCCCGAGGCAGTAGAAGATCGCGAGGATCGCGGCGCGGCCGATCGATCCCGACTGCGAGCTGAGCGAGAGCACCACGGCGAGCGTGGGGCCCATGCAGGGCGCCCAGCCGACGGCGAAGACGATGCCCAGCACGGGGGCACCGATGAGCCCGACGCGCGGCTTGAGCTTCAGCTTGGTGGTGCGCTGCATGCGCGAGAAGGCCCCCATGAACACGAGCCCCATGAGGATCACGACGACGCCCATGGCTCGCGTGATCGCCTCCTGCCAGTCCCAGAGCCAGAGCCCGAGCGACCCGGCGAAGACGTTGATGAGTACGAAGACGAGGGTGAACCCGAGCACGAAGAGCAGGGACCCCAGGAGCATGCGACCGCGCTCGCGACGACCGGCCCGCTTCGGGTCCGCCGCGGCGGTGCTGCCGGAGCTCGATCCGGAGGTGCCGGAGACGTACGCCAGATAGCCGGGGACGAGCGGAAGCACACACGGCGAGAGGAAGGACACGAGGCCCGCGGCGAGCGCGATCGCCACGGCCACGACCAACTGGCCGTCCGCGACGAGTCTGCCGATCTCCCCCACGACGCTACTGGGTCTTCTCAGCGAGAGTCTCGTTGAGCATGGAGCGCAACTGGCCGGCGTCGGCCAGCTGGCCGAGCACGCGGTGCGCGACGCGTCCCTCCGCGTCGAGCACCAGGGTCACCGGGGTCGCGTTCAGCGGGATCGCGCCGGCGAAGGCCCGCTGCACACCGCGGTCGCCCTCGACGTCGAGGATCGACGGGTACTTCACGCCGAATTCCTCGGAGAACTGCTGTGCCTGAGCCGCCTGATCGCGGGTGTTGACGCCGACGAACTCGACGCCCTTCGGCGCGAATTCCTTCTGGGCCGTGTTGAGGTCCTTCGCCTCGACTCGGCAGGGAGCGCAGCCCGCGTACCAGAAGTTCACGACGGTGACGTGGCCGAGCGTCTGCTTCGAGCCGAAGGTCGAGCCGTCCTCGGTCTTGCCCGAGTACTCGACGGGGTCCTTGCGCTCGGCGGGCGGGATGCTCACCGAGGAGCCGTCGCCCGAGATGTAGCCCTTGCCGCCGCCGTCCTTCCACTGCTCGGGAAGGGAGTCGTTGCCGCCGCTGCAGCCGGTGAGAGCGACGGCTGCAGCGAGCGGGAGTGCCAGGAGCGCGGCGATCCTCGCGGCTCCGCGCCGGTTCTTCGATCGACCGGTCACACGGCACCTACATCCACGGAATCCTCCACCAGGTCTGCGGCGGGTTCGCGGTAGTCCACTTCGAACCATCGCTCCCCTCGCCGCTCGAACGTCGTGATGCTCGACAGCGCGCAGCGCCGCTTCGCGGGGTTGTGCGCGAGCGACCTGCCCGCGATGTCGAGGTGGGCGATCCAGATGGGAGCCTGGTGGCTCACCATGACGATGTCGCCGTCGCGCACCGAGTCCCAGTGCTCGTCCATCGCCTCGCGCACGCGGCCGGCGATCTGGCGGTAGGGCTCGCCCCAGCTGGGCCGCAGCGGGTTCCACAGCTTGGGCCAGTTGCGCGCCTGCTTGAAGGCGGCCTCGGGACCCGTGTTGGGAAGCCCCTCGAAGCGGTTGGTCGGTTCGATGATGCGCTCGTCGGTGACGATCTCGAGCCCGAGCGCGGCGGCGACGGGTCGCGCCGATTCCTGCGTGCGCTGCAGCGGGGACGCCACGAGCTTCGCGACCACGCGGTCGCTGCCGGCGATCTCGAGGGCTGCGGCCTCGGCCATGCGGTGGCCGAGTTCGGAGAGGCGGTATCCGGGCAGGCGTCCGTAGAGGACGCGGTCGGGGTTGTGCACCTCCCCGTGGCGCACCAAATGCAGGAGTTTGTCGCTCACTCCTTCATTCTACGTTCGACTCGTCTGGGCGTTTGCCGGTGGCCCGGCGAAGCCGAGCAGCCCGCCCGGCGAAGCCGCGCAGCCGGGCAGCCGGGCCGCCGGCCACCGGGTGGCCGGACGGCCGACCGCCTCAGTCCAGGTCGTCGAGGCGCTGGGCGTAGGTGAAGAGCTCGAGCACGCGCACGCCGTCGATCCAGAGTCCGTCGCGCTCGGGTGCGCGCTCGAAGCCGAGCGTTTCGTAGAGGCGGTGGGCGCCGCGCATGTTCGGCGCCGTCTTGAGCACCACGGCGCTGAAGCCCTGCGTCCGAGCCTCCGCGAGGACGTGCCGCATGAGCGCGGCGGCGATCCCGCGCCTGCGGGCCCGCACCGCGACGCCGAGCAGGCGCAGGTCGAGCTCGTCGGCGGCCACGTCCTCGTGCAGCGGCGGCCCGCCCGCCCGCCGCGTGGTGACGCTGCCGAGCAGATCGCCGTGCTCGTCGGTCGCGACCCAGACGTCGAACGACTCGGCTCGCACGGCGGAACGGTGCATCGGATCGTCGTCGTGCTCGTCCTCGCCGTAGTCGTGCGCGTACGCGGCGTCGATGAGCCGGTCGATCTCCGCGTACTCGGTCGGCAGCGCCGCCCGGATCCGGGTCTCGCTCCCCGCGGTCATGCGCCGGCGCGGGCGTTCGCGGGGGTCCACCCGAGCGCGGGGCCGATGCGCGTCGCGAGCTGGTGCAGGATCTGCTTCCAGTCGGCCAGCTCGAACTCGAACGGCAGCTCGAACAGGTAGTCGTCGGCGGCTTGGAACGCGATGTCGGTTCGGATGAACTCGACGATCTCGTCGAGGGAGCCGAGCACGTCCTTCGCGATGATCGTGTTGCGACCGTGCACCTGTTCGGTGCGCGGGTTGCGGCCCTCGGCGTACTCGCGGTACTTCCGCTCCTGCTCGGGCGTCGCGCCGTCGGTCGGCACGATGACGCGCGCGACGGTGGCCCGCGCGGCATCGCCCGCGGGGTGGGCCGCGCGGAACGCGTCGATCTGGTTGCGCTGCGCCTGCGCGAAGTCGGTCACGCCGTTCTCGGCGGAGCTGATGTTGCTGACGAGCCAGTTGAGCCCCGCGGATCCGGCCCACTCGGCCGAACGGAGCGAACCTCCCCCATACCAGAGGCGGTCCGAGAGGCCCGGGCTGTGCGGCTCGACGCGGTCGGAGTCGAAGTCGCCGCCGATCCCGTTGTACTCGGGCACCTCGCGCACGGGATCCCCCGCGAGCAGGCTGCGCAACCGCTCGATGCGTCCGTAACCGTAGTCCTCGTCGCGCCAGCCGGTGTCGTGCACGAGGTCGTTCGCGGCGTCGTCGTAGGCCGGCGGGTGCACGCTGAGGCCGGGCAGCGCGCGTCCGCCCGAGATCACGTCGACGGTCGCGAGGTCCTCCGCGAGGCGGAACGGATTCTCGAAGCCCACGGGGATCACGGCGTTGCCGAGGCCGATCCGCTCCGTGCGCTGCGAGATGGCGCCGAACAGCACCGCGGGCGACGAGACGCCGTGCTGCAGGTGCCGGGTGCGGGTCCAGCCGCTGTCGAGCCCGAGCTCCTCCGCGTAGCGGAACAGCTCGATGGCGTCGTCGAAGCCCGCACGCGGGTTGTCTCGATTGAACGGGACGAGGTGGATGAATCCGAGATGGCGCAGGGGGCGCGGATCGGTCATGGGAGTCTCCTTCTGCTTCTGCAATGCGGGCGGGATCGGCGCGGTCGGCGCGGTCAGATCTGGTAGTCGGGGGTGCCGAGCGCGAGGTGGTACTCGCGGAGGAACGCGCGGGTGCGGCTGCCGACGTCCGCACCGAAGAACGCATCGGGCGACGCGTCCTCGATGACATCCCCGCCGTCGAAGAACAGCACCCGCTGCGCCACCTGCCGGACGAAGTGCATCTCGTGCGAGACGATCACCATCGTCTGGCCGTCGGCCGCGATCCCGCGGATGGTGGAGAGCACTTCGCCGACGAGCTCGGGATCGAGAGCCGAGGTCGGTTCGTCGAGCAGCAGCACGCTGGGCTCCATCGCGAGCGCGCGGGCGATGCCCACGCGCTGCTGCTGGCCGCCCGAGAGCTGAGCCGGATAGTGCGCGGCGTGGCTCGCGAGGCCGACGCGGTCGAGGTGCTCGAGCGCCCGCTGCTCGGCCGTCCGCCGGTCGAGTCCGCGGATCACCCGCAGCCCCTCGGCGACGTTCTCGAGCGCGGTCTTGCGCGAGAAGAGGTGGAACTGCTGGAACACCATCGCCGTGCGCCTGCGGAGCTCGAGGATCTCGGAGCGCTTCGCCGTCGCGGCGTCGACCGTCAGGTCTCCGACCGTGATCCGCCCCGAATCCGGGTGCTCGAGGAAGTCGATGCAGCGCAGCAGCGTCGACTTCCCCGCCCCCGAGGGGCCCACCACGGCGGTCACCGTCCCCGGTTCGAAGCGCAGGGTCACGCCGTCGAGGATCGTGCGATCCCCGAAGGACTTGCGGACGGCGTCGAGCGCGATCATGCGGGCACCTCCGCGGTCTTCGGGTCGAGCGCGGCGGGGCGGGCGCCCGACGGGCGATCAGGGCCGGCGGCCGCGCCGCGCCCCCGCTTCGGACGCGGGATCGGACGCTGCATGCGCCGCTCGACGACGCGGGTCCCCTGCTCGATCACGACGGTGAGCCCCCAGTAGATGATGGCCGTCGCGAGGTAGGCCTCGAAGTAGTGGTAATCGCGTCCGCCGAGGATCTTGGCGTACGCGGTCACCTCGATCACCGAGACCACGAACGCGAGCGACGACTGCTTCAGCATGCCGATGAACTGGCTGACGAGCGTCGGGAACGCGACCACGCTGGCGTTCGGGATCGTGATCCGGCTGAGCGTCTGCCACGGGGTCATCCCGAGCGACTGGGCGGCCTCGATCTCACGGCGGTCGACCGAGAGCAGCGCCGCGCGGATCGTCTCCGAGGCGTACGCCGCCTCGGCGAAGGCGAAGGTGATGGCCGCGACGAGGAACGGCGAGAGCGCGAGCGCATCGAAGTTCGTCCCGGCCGCCTGGTTGATCAGCAGCACCGCGATGGGCACCGCGTTCACGTTGAGCAGCAGCTGCACGAGCACCGGGGTGCCGCGCAGGTACGACACGATGATCGCGTTCAGCTGGCTCAGCACCGGGATCCGGCTCATCTTGATGAGCGCCATGACCAGCCCGATCACCGTGCCGAGCAGCGTGGCGACCACGCTGAGCGCCAGGGTGATCGGGATGTAGGGCAGCAGACCGACGGCGTACTTGCCGACCGCCCCGAAGTCGATGATGGTCACGCGCGGCGGCTACTGCTTGGGCACGGAGTAGTCGGTTCCGAAGAACTTCTCGCTGAGCTGCTTCAGCGTGCCGTCCTTCGCGAGACCGGCGAGCGCGGTGTTGATCTCCTGCTCGACGTGCTCGCGGTTCGGGGTCTGCCGCGAGATCGCGAAGGCGGAGCGCAGGTTCGTCCCGAACTCCTCGGTCAGGTACGCGCCGTCGATCGGGATGAACTTCAGCTTCAGTTCGGGCTTCTTGCCGTAGCCGTCGAACACGACCTGCTCGTTGAACTCGAAGTCCACGTTGCCTGCGGCGAGGTTGTTGTACTGCGATTGCAGGTCGAGCTCGGTGTACTCGATATCGATCTTCTTGCCGGGGTTCTTCTCGTTGTAGCTCTCGAGGATCTTCGTGAAGTTGAGCCCGGGCTCGCCGTAGACCTTCTTGCCGGCGAGATCGGCGAGCGAGTCGACCTTCGAGATGCTCGAGTCCTGCTTCACGACAATGCCGAACTGCGCCTCGATGTAGGGGTCGCTGAAGTCGTACTTCTTCTTGCGCTCCTCGTTCGCCGAGAGATTGTTCGCGACGATGTTGAAGCGCCCGGAGTCGAGGCCCGCGAACAGGGCGGGGAATTCGGCCACCTGGAAGTCGAAGGAGAGATCGGCGACCTTCTTGTCGACCGCCCGGAGGATCTCGATGTCGTAGCCGGTCAGCTTGTCGCTGTCGTCGAGGTACGTGTAGGGCTTGGGGCTCGCGCCCGTCGCGACCACGATCTTCTGGACCTCGCCGTCCTTCGGCTCCCCGCTGCTCGCACCGGCCGCGCCCGAGCAGGCGGTGGCGCCGAGGCCGACGACGAGGAGAGCGCCGAGGAAGGCGGCGGAGCGGGCGGAGCGCGTCATGAGCGGGGTCCTTTCGTGGGTGACAGGCCAACGTTAGGAACCGAACACTGTTCCATCCAAGTTATGTTTCGCATTCTTACCAGTTATGTCAAAGTGACACTCGGAGACGCCGCGCGCACCCGCGCCCCGACCCCCGGGAACCCCGCACGACGCCGCTTCGCACCGCGACTAGACTGGCCGGGTGACTGAGCGTGTATTGATCAAGGATCTCGCCGCCCGCGAGGACGGCCCCGTACGTGTTTCCGGCTGGGTCGAGAAGGTGCGCGACCAGCGGTACGTGCAGTTCGTCGTGCTCCGCGACGAGAGCGGCGCGGTGCAGCTGGTGAACGGCGGCGTGCTGCGCGAGCCCGACCCCGAGAACCCGCGCTCCGACATCCTGGTCCCGCGCACGACCACCATCTCCGAGCTGACGCAGGGCACCTTCGTGACCGTCGAGGGCGAGCTGCAGCACAACGAGCGCGTGAAGCTCGGCGGCGTGGAGATCCAGATCGAGACCATCGAGGTCGTCACCGCGGCGCTGCCCGACAACCCGATCGCGGCCGACTCGGGCATCGACGTGCGCCTCGACTGGCGCTTCCTCGACCTGCGCCGCCCCGAGCAGAACCTCGTGTTCCGCATCCAGACCACGTTCCTGCACGCGCTCCGCAACGTGTGGGTCGACCGCGGCTTCATCGAGATCCAGACCCCGAAGCTCATGGCCTCGGCTTCCGAATCCCGCGCCGAGCTGTTCGAGGTCGAGTACTTCGAGGGCAAGGCGTTCCTGGCGCAGAGCCCGCAGTTCTTCAAGCAGATGGCCCAGGCCGCGGGCTTCGGCGGCATCTTCGAGGTCGGCCCGGCGTTCCGCGCGGATCACTCGTTCACCTCGCGCCACGCGACCGAGTTCACCTCGATCGACACCGAGCTCAGCTGGATCGACTCCCACGAGGACGTCATGGAGCTGCACGAGGAGCTCATCGTCGCGGGCCTCTCCGCGGTCAAGGAGAAGCACGGCGAGGAGATCCAGAAGCTCTTCGGCATCGAGCTCGAGGTTCCCGCCCGCCCGTTCCCGCGCATCCCCCTCGCCGAGGCGAAGGAGATCGTGAAGGCGGAGGGCTACGAGGTGCCGCGCGCCGACGCCGACATGGACCCGGAGGGCGAGCGCCGCATCGCCGCGCACGTCAAGCAGAAGTACGGCCACGACTTCGTGTTCCTCACCGACTACGACGTGTCGATCCGCCCGTTCTACCACATGCGCAACAGCGAGAACCCGCAGCTGACCAACAGCTACGACCTGGTCTATCGCGGCACCGAGATCTCGACGGGTGCGCAGCGCGAGCACCGCATCGAGGTGCTCGAGGCGCAGGCCGTCGAGAAGGGCATGGATCCCGCCGAGCTCGGCTTCTACCTCGACTTCTTCCGCTACGGCGTCCCGCCGCACGGCGGCTTCGGCATGGGCCTGAACCGCGTGCTCATGCTGATGCTGCAGCAGTCGTCGATCCGCGAGGTCACGTACCTCTTCCGCGGCCCGAACCGCCTGCTGCCCTAGCCCGCAGCGCGCGATCGAAGAACGGGTCGAGGCCCGCTCCGCTGATGCGGGGCGGGCCTCGACCCGTTCCGGCTCCGTCTCGGTCTCGGCATTCGAGCTCTGCTTCGGCACCGAACCCTAGCGGCGGCGCAGCACCACCACGGTGTCGTCGAGCGTCGCCGGTTCTCCATCCGGCCCGGTGATGGCCCGAGTGCGTACCTCGGCGGTCACGGTGCCCCAGTCATCCGGGGCCGGATCCAGCATCGCGAGCTCGGATGCGGGCGACGGGAAGTCGCCACCGTGACCCGGGGCCCACGAGGGCGCCGCCGCGTGCGAGACGAGCACCAGGTGCCCGCCGGTGGCCACACGGCCCGCTGCCGCCCGCAGGATCCGATCCCGCGGCAGCTCGACCGGCGACTGGAAGAAGCTCGCCGTCACGAGGTCGAAGCCGCGAGCCTCCCCGCCGTCGATCCCGGCCGGGTCGCCGGCCCATTCCCCCAGGTCGGCGACGACGAACCGTGCGCGATCGACACCGAGTCCGGCCTCGACCGCGGCGGCCTCGGCCCGCGCGACGGCGGTCGGCGACAGCTCGATCCCTACGGCCCGCCACCCGCGAGAGGCGAGCCAGCGCACATCACCGCCCTCGCCGCAGCCCAGGTCGAGCGCAGTTCCCGGCGCGAGATCGCCGACCGCTGCGGCGAGCGTCGCGTTGACGCGCCCCGACCAGATGGGCTCGGCGCCCGAGTAGCGGCGCTCCCAGAACGCGATGGGAGCCTCGCCGCTCTCGCCGCTCGCGGCACCGGTCTCGGTTCCCGGGCCACGCCCGTGGGCGTGCGGTGCACTCATCGCAGCACCGCAGTCTCGGCGGCCCGCGCGAAGTCGGCCTCGGCCAGGGCGAGGTTGACCCCGGCACCGGCCATGCTGCCCGCGGCGACCGCGAGGGGGACCGCCCCCGACGGGTTGGTCACGTTGCCGGCCGCCCAGACGCGGGGATGGCTCGTCTGCCCGAGCGGGTTCACCGCGAGGAAGCTCCCGAACGGGGCATCCGCCCGGTCGAGCGCGAGCCCCGCGAGCGGCTCGTCGTTCGGCCGCACCACCCCGAACGTGAAGAGCGCATCGATCAGGTGCATCTGGCCGTCGGCAGTGCGCACCGAGCGCAGCACGCCGTCCTCGTCGCTCACGACCTCGGCCGCCGGGCTGTCGACCAGGTGGATGCTGCGCGCACGGAGCTCGGCGAGCACCGGCTCGGAGAGCTCGCCGATGTCGGCCGTGAACACCGTCAGCTCGTCGGTCCACTGCCGCAGCAGCTGCACCTGGTGCAGGCTCATGGGCGAGGTCGCGAGCACGGCGATCCGCTCGCCGCGCACCTCCCAGCCGTGGCAGTAGGGGCAGTGCGCGACGCCGCGCCCCCACTGCTCGACGAGGCCGGGGACCTCGGGCAGCACGTCCGTGACGCCCGAGGCGAGGATCACCGCACGCGTGCCGATGCTCCGGCCGTCCTCGAGCTCGACGACCAATCGGGTCTCGCCCGCACCCGGGCGGTCCGGTCCGCCTGCACCGTCGGACGCCTCGTCCGTGCGGGGTTCCCGCACAGCGCGCACGCCGACCTCTTCGATCCGCACACCGTACCCGGCCGCCTCGCGCCGGCCGATCTCGAGCAGATCCCCGGGGTCGATCCCGTCGTGTCCGAGCACGTTGTGCATGCGATCCGCGAAGCGGTTGCGGGGCGTTCCGGTGTCGAGCACGAGCACGCCGCGGCGGGCACGGCCGAGGGATTGCGCGGCGCTGAGGCCCGCGGCCCCTCCGCCGATGATGATGGTTTCGATCCACTCTGCTGTCATGCATCCAGAGTTGCCGGAGCATCCAGTTTCTGCAATCATATTTGCGAAAGCAGCAAAGACATTCACCTCCGAGGAGGCTCCATGCCCGAACTCGACCGGCTCGGCCCTCGTCTGCGCGCCGCGCGTCAGGCCCGCGAATGGACCCTCGAGGAGCTCGCCGGGCGGGCGCAGATGTCGCCCAGCACGCTCTCCCGGCTCGAATCGGGCAAGCGCCAGGCCAGCCTCGAGCTCCTGCTCCCGCTCACCCGGCAGCTGGGGATCCGCATCGACGATCTGCTCGACCCGCAGGATCGCGATCCCAGGGTGCGTCGCCCATCGGTGCAGCGGGACGGCATGACGATCGCTCCGCTCACCCGCGAGGAGTCCGAGGTCCGTGCGTTCAAGATCACCTACCACCCCGACGCACCCCGGATGACGCCCCGCACGCACGACGGCCACGAGTGGTTGTACGTGCTCTCCGGCAGGCTCCGGCTGCTGCTCGGCGATCAGGAGCTCGTGCTCGAACGCGGCGAGGCCGCCGAGTTCGACACGCGCACCCCGCACGCGATGCGCGCCGAGGGCGACCGTCCGGCCGAGACCATCAGCCTGCTCAACACGAGCGGCGAGCGCCTGCACCTGCACGCACCCGCCGCGGCGGCCGAAGCCGCCGAAGCCGAGTAGGGAGCCACGCGGCCACTACTCGGCTTCGAACGAGCCCGCCCAATCGCGCACCCGCTGCACGCTCTCCTCCTCGGAGAGGTCCTCGACACGGGTCATGATCGACCAGCGCACGCCGAACGGATCGCGGATGCTCGCGAACCGGTCCCCCGTGACGAAGTGCGCGGCCGGCTCGCGCACCACCGCACCGGCCGCCACCGCACGCTCCACCACCGCGTCCACGTCGGGCACGTAGAGCGCGATCGAATAGCAGACGTCGTCCTCGCCCTCCGGCGGGGCGACCAGGTGGTAATCCGGCATCGGCACGCCGAGCTGCAGTCGGCCGTTGCCGAAGTCGAGATCGGCGTGCGCGAGGACCCCGCCGAACTCGGTGGTGTCGACGATGCGCGCACCGAACACGTCGCGGTAGAAGGTGAGCGCCTCGCCGGCGCGCGGGATCGCGAGGAAGGGCGTGAGCGAGGTCACGCCGTGGGGGATGCCGTTCGTCGTGTGGGATCCGGTCACAGCTCGGGTGGGTTCTTCAGTCATGGCGCCAGCGTAGGCCCGGTACCGCGCGCCGCACTTGAACATTCGCGCCAGATCCCGCGACACTGGGAACCGGTCGCCGAACGGCGCCGCGGCCCTCGGCCGGACACTCCCTCGGAGCAGCATGACCGGACGCGACGACGAGCGCGGGACGCTGTTCCCGTCGAGGCTTCCCGAGTTCCACCGAGTGCCGGCGCCGCCCGCCGCGGCCTACGCGGTGCGCTGGATCTGGATCCCCCAGTGGGATCTCGCCCCCGGAGAGGAATCCCGGCAGGAGATACTGCCGTTCCCCGCGGGCAACCTGGTCATCGAGTCCGAGGGGTCGATGCTCGTCGGCCCGCCCACCCGCCGCTCGGAGCGCGTGCTCCGCGGTCGGGGCTGGGCGGTGGGCGCGCTGCTCAGGCCCGCGGCGCAGCCGGCGCTGCTCGGGAGCCCATCGGAGCTCCGCGACCGCGCGATCCCCCTCACCGCGCCGGGGGCGGAGGAACTGCGCGATCGGGTCGACCGCGCGATGACGGCGCCGGCGGCGGACGGCACCGCGCGTCGCGCTGCGGCCGCGGCGCTCCTCATCGAGTGGATCACCGACCGCGTCCCCGCCCCCGCGCGGGGCTCGGACGCCGCCCTCGCGAATCGCCTCGCGGCACTCGTCGAGGATCCGTCGCTCACGCGCGTCGAGCAGCTCGCCGAGCGGATGCACGTCTCGGTGCGGAGTCTGCAGCGCCTCGCGGATCGGTTCCTGGGCGTTCCGCCCCTCGCCCTGATCCGCCGCCGACGCCTGCAGGAAGCGGCGCAGCGGCTGCGGGACGACCCGGAGGTCAGGATCGCCGACCTCGCGACCGAGCTCGGCTACGCCGACCACGCCCACTTCACGGGCGACTTCGTCGCGGTGCTGGGCCGCACCCCGAGCGACTACCGACGCGCGGCCGCGGACGCCGAACCGGGCTGAGCGACGGCCTCGGCTCAGGGCACGAGGTACTGCTTCAGCTGCGCCTGCACGCCGGACCCGACCGCGCCCGTTCCGCCGAGCACCGCGATGCGCTGCGGCTGGAGCCGCGACAGCTCCGAGCCGATCGTCGACGGGATCGCTCCCTGCCGCACGAGCAGGATCGGGCCGCCCTGCGCCGCGGCCACCGCTGCCCCGGCGAGCGCGTCCGGGAAGTTCATGCCGTCCGCGACATACGCGATCGGGACGCCCGGTTCCACCGTCGACTCCGAGATCGCGACCGAGGTTCCGAAGCGGTCGGGGCCGTCGATCCGCACCACTCCATCGCTCGCGTACCGTCGCAGCTGGGACTCGACCGTACGGCTCACCGCTCCGGTCCCACCCAGCACGACGATCCGCTCCGGCCGCAGGCGAGCGAGTTCGGTCTTCACCGCCGCCGGGATCGTCCCCGGTGGCACGAGCAGCACGGGAGCGCCTGCTGCGCCGGCCGCGGCCGCACCCGCGAGCGCGTCGGGAAAGTTCATGCCGCTCGCCACATAGACTTCGGGAACATCGGTCCCGCTGGTCTTCCGCGAGATGGTCGCTGCCGTCTGGTAGCGATCCGCACCCGCCATGCGTCGCACGGCGTAGTCGGCGTACTGCTCCAGCTCGACCTGCACGGAGACGCTGACCGCGCCGGCGCCGCCGAGCACGATGATGTCGTTGGGTCGCAGCCGGGAGAGCTCCGTGCGCACCGACGCGGGGATCGAGCCCGACCGCACGAGCAGCACCGGTGCCCCCTCGGCGCCGGCCGCCGCCGCACCGGCGAGCGCATCGGGGAACGCGTTCCCGTCCGCGATGTACACGGTGGAAGCCCCGAACGGGTAGGCCGCCCGCGAGATCGCCGCCGAGGTGTCGAAGCGGTCCGCTCCGGAGAAGCGCTTGACCGCGAGGTTCGCGGCGGTCACGACCGGCCTGCCCGGGAATCCGAGATCGACCCCGGTGCGGTTCTGCGCCGCAGCGAGCGCGACGGGCTTGGCGGATCCCAGCTGCGATGCCCCGCCGAGCCAGGCCGTCCGTTCGGGGTCCTTCGCGTTCGGCTGCTGCTCGAGGAGGCCGACCGTGTAGGTGCCGTTCCGCAGCATCGGCAGTGCGTAGGCGCGCGAGGACAGCGGCCCCTCGGCCACCATCCCCATGTCGAGCTGGATCCAGCGGCCGTCCGCCTTCGTGTAGACGAACGGAGCGACGTCGGCATCGAAGGAGTCCCGCAGCCCGAACGCGGTGCCCGAGATCTGCGCATCGGGCACCGCCATCGCGGCGTCCCAGGCGGTGTCGGCCGCGTCGGCGACCGACACGGTCACCGTGCCGTCCGCCGCCGTCAGCAACTGGGTGAACCAACCCTGCTCGCAGCCGCACGTGCCCGCGGCGATGAGGACGTACTCCCCCGGGTCGACCCCCGAGAACGCGTACCCGCCGTCCGCCTCGATCGGTGACATGTCCAGGTAGGACGTGCCGTCGCTGGAGGCCAGGACCACGGCGGAGAAGCCATCGGGATCGAGCACCCCCGCGGGGACGTCGATCCTGCCGTGGAGCGTCGCGGCCCCCGCGGGGAGCGCGGCGGGGCGCTCCACGAGCTTGCGTTCGCGGGAGCGTTGCAGCTGCTCGGCCGGGGTCAGGTCCCCCCGGTGCTCGCGCGCACCGGAAGCGGATGCCTCCGCCGCCCGGGTCTCCGGCGCCGGCGCGTCATCGGCGAGCGCCGGGGACGCGGCGACGGCCCCCGAGACGATGAGAGCGGCGCCCAGCGCCAGGCCGATGAGTCTGCGGATCGGTCGCACGGGCACCGTTGCCTCCTGGGTCGTCGCACGCGCCGGTCGCGCACTCGACCCACACTAGTGGAGGATTCAACTATTTCGGGCCGACCGTTCCAGCGCGGTTCGGGCCGCGACCCGAACCGCTGGTTCAGACGGTGAAGTCGCTCGCGGCGCGGGCCGCGGTGATCTGCTTCATCAGCGCGACCACGGGGAGGTGCTCGGGATGACCGGCGTACACGGCCAGCCCATCGGCGTCGTCGAAGTCGGCGATGAGGGTGACGTCGAAGTTGTCGCCGTCGAAGAGCTCGTTGCGGCGCACATCGAGCGCACGGACCGTCGGAACGCTCTCGCGCAGCGGCTCGATCGCGGCGATCGCGCGAGCGGCCTGCTCATCGCGCTCCTCGCGGGTCTCGCCGTTCAGCTTCCAGCTCACCACATGGCGCAGGGTCATTCGAGTTCTCCTCGGTTCGGGATCGGTGGTTCGGTCTTCGAGGCGGTCGAGCGGGGCTCAGCGCCGGAACAGCACCAGCCTCGGGCCGTTCGCCGCACGCTCGATCGCGGCGGTCAGCTTCGCCGGATCAACGCGCCAGATCGCCACCCGGCGGCCGTTCACGAGCACGACGGGGATGTCCTCGGAGTGCCGCCTCGCCAGTCCGGGATCCTGCAGGATGTCGAGCTCCTCAAGCTCCGTGGCGATCCCCCGCTCCGCGGTCTCGGACCGCACAGTCTCGACCACCGCTCGCGCGTCGTCGCACAGGTGGCATCCGGGCTTGCTCAGCAGTCGGATCGAGACGGGATTCGGCACTCAGCCAGTGTAGATCCTGCGACTCGTCCCTCGCGCAGGATGACGGGACGATGCGGCCGAGACGCAAGAAAGGCGCCGGGCTGAGCCCGACGCCTTTCGCCGATCGTGCGCCCCGTGGCGCGCGTCGACTACTTCTTGTTGCGACGCTGGTGACGAGTCTTCCGAAGCAGCTTGCGGTGCTTCTTCTTCGACATGCGCTTGCGGCGCTTCTTGATTACTGAACCCATCGGTACCTCACAACGTCTCAGGGTCGCATCGGGTCGATGGCCCACAAAACACACATCATAACATCGGCGCGCCGCATGAAGCCAACCGAGGGCCGCGGCTCTGCGCTCAGCCGCGCAGTCGGAAGCGCGCGACGAGCTCCTTCACCTGGTGCTCCGCCTTGGCCGCGACACGGCCGATCCCCTCGGCGGCAGCCGCCACGCCCTCGGGCAGCACCTCCTCGTCCGAGTCCGGGCCGGGAACCGGCTCCCCCGATTCCGACAGGTACTCGACCGACACCTCGGTCTCGAAGCCGGCCGAGAGGAAGGGGATCACGAAGTCCTCGATCATCTCGAGCGGCTCGGGGTCCAGCGAGTAGAAGCGGTGCTGCCCCTCCTCGCGCACGGTGACCAGCTCGGAGTCCCGCAGCACCTTCAGATGCTTGGAGACCGTGGGCTGGCTGATCTCGAGCCGGGCGACGATCTCGGAGACGCTGATCTCCGTACCCTCCAGATGCCGCTCGAGCAGGATCTGCAGGATGTCGCGCCGGGTCGCGTCGGCGATGACTCCGAAAATGTCAGGCATAGCCACCAGGGTAGCCCGCCAGGTGTGTAGCATGACAACCGCGAACTCCGGGGCCGCTGCACCGGGGCCTCGGGCGAATCGGAAGAAGGAGACGTGAGGGCACAGCGCACCATGCGCAGGACGTCCGCTCCGCTGGCGCAGAAGTCCTGGATCCAGAGCATGATCCAGTCGTCGCCGGCGCGCTTCGCGATTCTGGTCTTCTCCGCGCTGATCCTGCTCTGGACCGCGCTCCTCTCGCTGCCGATCTCTTCGGCCGCCGGCACCATCACCCCGCTCGCCGACGCCATGTTCACCGCGGTCTCGGCGATCTGCGTGACCGGCCTCTCGACCGTCGACATGGCGAGCCACTGGTCGATCTTCGGCGATCTCGTGATCCTCGCCGGCATCCAGATCGGCGGCATCGGCGTGCTCACGCTCGCCAGCATCCTCGGCCTCACCGTCACCCGACGCCTGGGCCTGCGCCAGCGCCTGCTCGCCGCGACCGACACGAATCCCATGCGCACGGGCCGCGGCGTCAGCGAGAGCCAGGCGGTCGGCCTCGGAGACATCGGTGGCCTGCTCGGCGCCGTCGCGATCAGCCTCCTCGTGATCGAAGCCGCCCTGACCCTGATGATCGCGCCCCGCCTGCTGCTCGAGGGGTACTCGCTGCCGCACGCCCTCGGCAACGGCTTCTACCTCGCGGCATCGGCGTTCACGAACACCGGGTTCGTGCCGCTCCCGGGCGGCCTCGCCCCGTACGAGACGGACGGCTACCTGCTGTCGGTGCTCGCCATCGGCGTGTTCCTCGGCAGCATCGGTTTCCCCGTCATCTTCGCGCTCTACCGCTACCTGGCCGGCGGCGGCTGGCGCGCGCACAAGCGCCTCGGCCTGCACGCCAAGCTCACGCTCACCACCACCATCGCGTTCGTGATCCTCGGCTGGCTCGCCATCGCCGGCCTCGAGTGGAACAACCCGTCGACGTTCGGTTCGCAGAACCTGGGGCAGACGCTGTTCAGCGCCGGATACATGTCGGTCATGACCAGATCGGGCGGCCTCGGGATCGTCGATCCGCTCGATATGCACGGCTCGACCCTGCTCGTCATGGACATGCTCATGTTCGTCGGCGGCGGCTCCGCCTCGACCGCCGGCGGCATCAAGGTGACCACCATCGCGGTGCTGTTCCTCGCCGCGTACGCCGAAGCCCGCGGCTACCAGGACATGCAGGCGTTCGGTCGGCGAATCCCGAACGAGGTGCTGCGCGTCGCCGTCTCGATCGTCATCTGGGGCGCGACCATCGTCGCCATCGCCTCGATCACGATCATGCACATGACCGGCCAACCGCTCGACATCGTGCTGTTCGAGGTGATCTCCGCGTTCGGCACCTGCGGGCTCTCGACCGACCTCTCGGCGAACCTGCCGGATGCCGGCAAGTACGTGCTCGCCGCGACGATGTGGGCGGGCCGCGTCGGCACCGTCACTCTCGCGGCCGCGGTCGCGGCGACCAGCCGCTCCCGCATGTTCCGCCTCCCCGAAGAAAGGCCGATCGTTGGTTGATATCCGCAGCGATGCCCCCGTGCTGGTGATCGGACTCGGACGCTTCGGCGCCGCGACCGCGGGCCAGCTCGACCGCCAGGACCGCGAGGTGCTCGTGGTCGACACCGACGCCACCCTGGTGCAGAAGTGGGCAGACCGCGTCACCCACGCCGTGCAGACCGATGCGCGGTCCATCGAGGCGCTCCGCCAGATCGGCGCGGACGAGTTCCAGATCGCGGTCGTCGCCGTCGGATCCTCGATCGAGGCCAGCGTGCTCATCGCCGCAAACCTCGTGGATCTCGGGGTGCCGCAGATCTGGGCGAAGGCGATCTCGTTCTCGCACGGCAAGATCCTCGAGCGCATCGGCGTGCACCACGTCATCTATCCCGAGCGGGAAGCCGGCGAGCGCGTCGCGCACCTGCTGAGCGGCAGCATGCTCGACTTCATCCAGTTCGACGACGATTTCGTGCTGGTGAAGATGTATCCGCCGCGCTCGATCCGCGGGCTCGACCTCGAATCGAGCGGCGTGCGCTCCCGCTACCGGGTCACGGTGGTCGGCGTGAAGACGCCGGGCCAGCCGTTCACCTACGCGACGCCGAGCACCGTGGTGTCGTCGCACGACCTGATCATCGTGTCGGGGACCGCGGCGGACGTGGAGCGCTTCGCCGCGATCGCGTAGTCGCGGATCAGCCTGCCGCGAGCTCCTCGGAGCGGCGGATGTTCGCGGCGAGCGCGCGGTCGAAGAGATCGGCCCAGCCGCCCGACTGCAGCACGAGCACGGCCTGCTCCGTGGTGCCCTTGGGGCTCGTGACGCGGCGGCGCAGCTCGGCCGGATCCTCACCGGAGGATTCGAGCAGCGCCGCAGCGCCCGCGACGGTGCCCTCCGCGAGGAGCTTCGCCGCGTCGTCGTCGAAGCCGAGCCGCTTCGCCGCGGCGGCGAACTCCTCTACGAACAGGAAGAGATAGGCGGGGCCCGATCCCGAGACGGCGGCGACGGCGTTGATCCGGTCCTCGTCGACCACGAGCACCCGTCCGACGGTCTCGAACACCGCGCGCACCGCGTCCATGACCTCGGCGTCGGCGGCCGCGCCGCCCGCGATGCCGGTGACGCCCTTGCCGACCACCGACGGGGTGTTGGGCATGGCGCGCACGACCGGGTTCGCGGCGGGCACGAGCGCCTCCATGCTCGCGATCGTGGTTCCAGCGGCGACGCTGACGACGATCGCGCCGGGGTCGAGGTCCTCCGCGATCTCGCGCAGCACGTCATGGATCATCCACGGCTTGACCGCGAGGATCACGATGCGCGCTCCGCGCACCGCGATCCGGTTCGCATCCGGCTCGGTCTCGCTCGCGAGCGCGCGCACATCGTCGGCGCCGTCGAACGCCGCTGCGCTGGCCGCGGATCGAGTGGTGACGGTGATGGGGCCATCGAGGCGCACCTCGGGCGCGCGCAGGCCCTCGAGGATCGCGCCGCCCATCGATCCCACTCCGAGGAGGACGGTTCGCGGAAGACGCACGGCAGAAGTATTCGAGTCGCTCACGCCGCCCATCCTAGGATGGATGCACCGCTCCGGCACGGGGCGGACGGAGTCGACGGTCGCTGCCCAGCGCGCGGACGCGGGTCCGGTGGAGTCATGGTGAAGGGGACCCGGCGATGAGCGCGACCGGCGGCAACAAGGCGATCATCGCGGCATTCCTCGCGAATCTCGGGATCGCCGTCACCAAGTTCATCGCTTGGGCGTTCTCGGGCTCCTCCTCGATGCTCGCCGAGGGCGTGCACTCCCTCGCCGACTCCGGCAACCAGCTCCTCCTGCTGCTCGGCGGACGCCGTGCCAAGCAGCGCCCCGACAAGGAGCACCCGTTCGGCTACGGCCGGGTGCGCTTCGTCTACGCGTTCGTGGTCGCGATCGTGCTGTTCTCGGTCGGCGGCGTGTTCTCGGTGTACGAGGGCATCTCGAAGATCCGGGAACCGCACCCGCTCGAGGTCTGGTGGCTCCCGCTCCTCGTGCTCGTCATCGCGATCGGACTCGAGGGCTTCTCGCTGCGCACTGCGATCGCCGAGAGCCGCCCGCACAAGGGGACGGCCAGCTGGATCTCGTTCATCCGACGCTCGAAGGCGCCCGAGCTGCCGATCGTGCTGCTCGAGGATCTCGCCGCGCTCACCGGCCTCGTCATCGCCCTGTTCGGCGTCGGGCTCACCGCGCTCACCGGCAACGGGCTCTTCGACGGCATCGCGACGATCCTCATCGGCGTGCTCCTCATCGCGGTCGCGGTCATCGTGGGCATCGAGGTGAAGAGCCTGCTCGTCGGCGAGGGCGCGAGCGACGACGACGTGGCGAAGATCGAGCAGGCCCTGCTCGCGAACTCCGAGGTCGAGCGCATCATCCACATGAAGACCCTCTACCTCGGCCCCGACGAGTTCATGGTGGGTGCCAAGATCGGCGTCGCCGCCGAACGCACCATGCGCGAGGTCTCGGTGATCGTGAACCTTGCCGAGCGCCGGATCCGCGAGGCCGTGCCCGCGGCCCGCATCATCTACATCGAGCCCGACGTCTATCTCGATCCCAACACGGTGCAGCCCACCACGGGCTCCATCGTCATGCTGTCGAGCGACTGAGGCACCCCGAACGTTCCCCACGACGCGCTGAGACCGCACCGAGCGGTCACCTTCCCGTAACCCGGGCTTCGTACTCCGGCTACTCGCCGAACGTAGCTTGAGATCCCGGGCCCGGCATCGCCGACCGACCCGGCATCGCCGGATCGAACCCGCCAGGGTGGCCCCTCTGGTGATGGAAGGAACTCCACGTGAACTCACGCGCGATGCTGCGAACGGTCGCCCTCAGCGCGACGGCAGCGCTCATCCTCGGCGGCACGCTCGTCGGCTGCTCGTCGTCCGACTCGGGTTCGGACGCGAAGGGCGGCTCGGTCGACGCCGCGAAGGCGACCAGCGCGGCCGACTTCGGCGGGATCGACGGCCTCGTGAAGGCCGCCAAGAAGGAGGGCCAGCTCAACGTCATCGCCCTCCCCGAGGACTGGGCCAACTACGGCAAGATCATCAAGGGCTTCGAGGACAAGTACGGGATCACCGTGAACTCGGCCTCCCCCGACGCGTCGAGCGCCGAGGAGATCCAGGCGGCCGATAATCTCAAGGGCCAGGACACCGCGCCCGACGTCTTCGACCTCGGCGCCGCCGTCGCACTCGCGAACACCGCGAAGTTCGCGCCCTACCAGGTCGAGAAGTGGGACGAGATCCCCGATGCCAACAAGGAGAAGACCGGCCTCTGGGTCAACAACTACTCCGGCATCATGTCGATCGGCTACGACTCGGCCAAGGTGCCCGAGCCCAAGAAGCTCGACGACCTGCTCGACGCCAAGTACAAGGGCGCGGTCGCGCTCAACGGCGATCCGACGCAGGCCGGCGCCGCGTTCGCCGCGGTGGGCCTCATCGCGGCGCAGAACGGCGGCGGAGTGAAGGACTTCGGCCCGGGCGTCGACTTCGTCGGGAAGCTCAAGCAGGCCGGCAACTTCCTCACCGTCGACCCGACCCCCGCGACCATCGCCTCGGGCGAGACCCCGGTCGTCTTCGACTGGTCGTTCAACAACGTCGCGGCGGCCACGGGCAAGCCGAGCTGGAAGACCACCGTTCTTCCCGGCGCCGCCTACGTCTCGTTCTACAACGAGGCCATCAGCAAGGACGCCCCGAACCCCGCCGCGGCGCGCCTGTGGCAGGAGTGGATCTTCTCGGACGAGGCGCAGGCCCTCTACCTCGAGGCGAACGCGGTCCCGGTGCGCGTCGAGGCGCTGAAGAAGGCCGGCTCGGCCGACGAGAAGCTCATCGAGCAGGCGACCTTCGGAACCCAGTCGAGCGACTGGATCTCGCCCGACGCCGCGCAGGTCGAGGCCGCCAACAAGGTGCTCGCCGACCGCTGGGCCGCGGCGGTCAAGTAGTCGCGGATCCTGCGACTCGTTCCTCGCGCAGGATGACGGGCGTATTCGTTCGTCATCCTGCGCGAAGCCGCTCGTTCGTCATCCTGCGCGAGCCTGCGAGTCGCAGGATCTCCGCCCCCACCCCACCGACCCGACGGACCCCCATGAAACGACTGCTCCCCGCCCTCGGCCTCGCTCCGTTCGGCGCATACATCCTGCTCTTCCTCGCGGTTCCCACGCTGCTCGCGGTCGCGAGCGGTTTCAGCACCACGCAGGGTTTCTCCCTCGCCAGCCTCTCGGTGCTGGTGCACCCGGACACCCTGCAGGCCTTCGGCGCGAGCGTCTGGGTCAGCGCGCTCACCGCCGGCGTCGGCGCGGCCGTCGGCGCCGTGCTCTGCTGGGCGCTCGCCGCGCTCCCCGAGGGCGGCGCGATCCGCCGCGTGATCGACTCCGCGAGCTCGGTGCTCGCGCAGTTCGGCGGCGTCATGCTCGCCTTCGCGTTCATCGCCACGATCGGCATCCAGGGCGTCATCACGGTGCTACTGAAGGACCACCTCGGCGTGAACATCTTCGAGGAGGGCGTCTGGCTCTACGAGCTGCCCGGCCTGATCCTCCCCTATCTCTACTTCCAGGTACCGCTCATGGTGATCACCTTCCTGCCCGCGGTCGCAGCGCTGCGCCCGGGCTGGGCCGAGGCGGTGGCCACCCTCGGCGGCTCCAGCTGGAGCTACTGGACCCGCGTGGGTCTGCCCGTGCTCGCCCCCGCGTTCCTCGGCTCCCTGCTGCTCCTGTTCGCGAACGCGTTCTCCTCGTACGCGACCGCCGCCGCCCTCATCAGCCAGGGATCGCAGATCGTGCCCCTCCAGATCCGTGCCGCTCTGATCGGCGAGACCGGAGGCACGACGGCGTCGACCGCGGGAGTGCTCGCCCTCGGCATGATCATCGTCATGACCGCGGTCATGCTCGCCTACGGCCGGCTGATGGCCCGTGCCGCGAGGTGGCAGCGATGAGCGCCCGCGTCCCGGGGCGCCCCTCGAAGGGGCTCGCCATCACCGTCGTCACGGTGATCGGCCTCGTGTTCCTGATCCCGCTCGGCGCCATGGTCGAGTTCACCCTGCGCCAGACCTCCGGCGGCTACGGGCTCGAGCACTGGGCGGCTCTCCTCGACCCCGAGAAATCGCGCGGTTACCGGATCCTGTTCCAGGGCCTCGGCAACTCGGTGCTGCTCGCCGTGATCACGCTCGGGATCGTTCTCGTGCTGTTCTTCCCGACGATCGTGCTCGTGCATCTCCGCTTCCCGAAGCTGGAGCGCGCGCTCGACCTGCTCACGGTGCTGCCGATCGCGATCCCGGCGATCGTGCTCGTCGTAGGCTTCGCGCCGATCTACCGCAGCATCGGTCAGGTGTTCGGATCCGGTGTCTGGACCCTCGCGTTCGCCTACGGAGTGCTCGTGCTCCCGTTCGCCTACCGCGCGATCGTCTCCGACCTGCAGGGCATGGACGCGCGGGTCCGCGCCGAGGCCGCGCGATCGCTCGGCGCCGGCTGGGGCACCGTGCTCGCCCGGGTGATCGCGCCCGGCGTACGCCGCGGTCTGCTCGCCGCGTCGCTGCTGACCGTCGCGATCGTGCTCGGCGAGTTCACCGTGTCGTCGCTGCTCAACCGCACCACCCTGCAGACCGCCCTGCTGCAGATCTCCAAATCGGATCCCTTCGTAGCCGTGATCGTGTCGCTGCTCTCGCTCGTCGGCGCCTTCGTCGTGCTGCTGCTCGTCAGCGCCACCGGCTCGGCCCGTCGCAGCGGTCGCCGCGCCCGTCGGGCGGCGTCCCCCGCGCTGCCCGCGCCCGCCGTCACCGGATCCGCCACCGCACCCGCCCCGTCGAAAGAGTCCCCCAGTGTCCGCTGATCCCCGCGCCGCCTCCTCAGGCTCGCCCGTCCGCCTCGAGTCCGTCACCAAGTCCTACGGCTCGACCACGGTGCTCCACGGCGTCGACCTGTCGCTCGCGCCCGGAGAGCTCATCTGCCTCCTCGGCCCGTCCGGCTGCGGCAAGACCACCGCGCTGCGCTGCATCGCGGGCCTTGAACAGGTGTCGGGCGGACGCATCACCATCGGCTCCGACGACGTCACGGATGTTCCCGTCAACCGTCGCGACGTCGGCATGGTGTTCCAGCAGTACTCGCTGTTCCCCCACCTCTCGGTCGCGCGCAACGTCGAGTTCGGACTGCAGATGCGCCGCATCTCGAAGCCGGAGCGCACCGCGCGCATCGGCGAGATGCTCGAGATCGTCGGGCTCGAACACCTCGCCGAGCGGTTCCCGCACGAGCTCTCGGGCGGCCAGCAGCAGCGCGTCGCGCTCGCCCGCGCGCTCGTCACCCGCCCCCGCGCGCTCCTGCTCGACGAGCCGCTGTCGGCGCTCGACGCGAAGGTGCGCGTACGCCTGCGCGAGCAGATCCGCGCGATCCAGACCGAGCTCGGCATCACGACCGTGTTCGTCACCCACGACCAGGAGGAGGCGCTCGCCGTCTCGGACCGGGTCGCCGTGATGGAGGGCGGCCGGATCGCCCAGCTCGGCACGCCCGAGGAGCTCTACCGCCGTCCGGTCTCGCCGTTCGTCGCCGATTTCGTCGGCCTGTCGAACCGCGTCGACGGCCGGCTCGACGGCGGTGTGGTGCGCGTGCACGGCGCCGGCATCCCGGTGCTCGAGGCACCGCAGCTCACCGGCGTCGGCGCCGAGGTCACGGCCTACGTCCGCCCCGAGCACGTCCGGCTGGAACCGGTGACCGAGCGGATCGACCCGCTCGACGCCGTCGTGGTCTCGAGCGGGTTCCTCGGCTCGATCCGCCGCACGGTCGTACAGCTCGCGGACGGGGCGACCCTCGCTTCGCAGCACGGTGCCGACACCGTGCTGCGCCCGGGCGACTCGGTGCGGGTGACGTTCGCGCCCGAAGCCGTGACGGTGGCTCCTCGGAGCTAGCGTCCGGCTGCGGCACGGGTCCGGGATCGGCTACCGGCGCTGCTCGAAGAAGTCGCGCAGCAGCTCGGCGGCCTCGTCGGCGCGCACGCCGGCGACCACTTCGGGCACCGCGTGCGGCAGCCGGCCGTCGCGGAGCAGGTCGTAGACGCTGCCGACCGCGCCGGCCTTCTCGTCCCAGGCGCCGAACACGACGCGGGGGATCCGGGCTGCGAGGATCGTCGCCGCGCACATGACGCAGGGCTCGAGAGTGACGACGAGCGTGCACCCGTCGAGCACGCGATCGCCGATGCCGGCCGCCGCTGCGCGGATCGCGAGCACCTCGGCGTGCGCCGTGGGGTCCGGCACCGCCTCGCGCGCGTTGCGGCCGGTCCCCACCACGGCGCCGGCCGCGTCGACGACGATCGCGCCGACGGGGATCTCGCCCTCGGCGGACGCCCGTCGTGCTTCGGCCAGGGCGAGCCCCATGAGCCGCAGCTCCTCGGCGGTCGGGGGAATCGGCGCGGCCGATGCAGTGCTCGGCATCCCACTCCCCTCGCAGCTCCGCGCCCTCTAGAATCGAGGTATGCGCGTCGTCGTTGCGGATCACCCGCTCATCACTCACAAGCTTACGGTTCTCCGCGACGAGCGGACCCCGCAGCCCACCTTCCGGCTCCTCATCGAGGAGCTCATGACCCTGCTCGCGTACGAGGCGACCCGCGAGGTCCGGGTCGAGCCCGTCGAGATCACGACCCCGGTCACCACGACCACCGGCGTGCGTCTGAGCGAGCCCCTGCCGCTCATCGTCCCGATCCTGCGGGCGGGCCTCGGCATGCTCGAGGGCATGGTCAAGCTCGTCCCGACCGCCGAGGTCGGATTCCTCGGCATGGCTCGCAACGAGGAGACGCTGCAGCCCACCACCTATGCCGAGCGACTGCCCGAGTCGCTCGCGGGGCGCCAGTGCTTCGTGCTCGACCCGATGCTCGCCACGGGCGGCTCGCTCGCGGCGGCCATCAAGTTCCTCTTCGATCGCGGCGCCGACGACGTGACCGCGATCTGCGTGCTCGGAACCCCCGAGGGCGTCGAGGCGATCCGCGAGGCCGCCGGCGACCGCAAGGTGACGCTCGTGCTCGGGGCGCTCGACGAGGGCCTCAACGACCGCGCGTACATCGTCCCCGGCCTCGGCGACGCGGGTGACCGCCTCTACGGAACCGCCGATTAATCCAGGTCACGCACCACTTTCGCCCCGTGCCGAGCATTCCGCTTGACACGGGGCGAAATACTTTGCTTAACTTTGCGTTATGACCGCAACCACGCGAACCCAGTCCGCCTTCGAGGTGAACTTTGGGCTGAACGGCATGATGATGTGCCGCCGTGGTGTCATGCGCTGTCGAATGTGCATCTAACAAACCGGTAGCCCGCACCGAGAGGTTCCGCGCAGAGGCGCGAACCCGCAGGTGCCCACGCACGCCGCCCCGATCGGGAGCAGGCTGCATCCCCTCCGGCGAGATCCGCTTCCGCTCTGGATCCGCCGCACCGCTCGTCACCGACGAGGCACGTTCCGCCGAACCGCGTTCGGCGCACCGCAAGGACGCACATCATCATGACCACGCTCACCGCTCCCGCTCGCACCGCTTCGACCGCCCAGGACCTGCGCGCCGCCCGCCCCGACCTCGCACCGCGAGGCGCCGAGCCGCAGGCCGCCCCGGCCCGTCGGGTCCCCGAGGGCACCGAGGTCCGCGGCTTCGCACTCTACGTCGGTCTGTCGGAGGACAAGATCGCCGCGGGCGACCCCGCGCTCGGCACCATCGTCGCGCAGATCAAGCACCTCGTCGCGCAGCTCTCGCCGGCGGCCGAGACCTACGCCGCCGTGGCGCTGGCGCCCGAGGGCGCCGGTGGCCGCGACGTCGACGTCGTCCGCCTCGCGCTCGGCGACCCCGCCGCCATCGCCCGGCAGAAGAAGGACGAGCCCGTCGACGAGGATCGCGCCGCCAGCGGCGTGACGATCGACCTCACCCGCAAGCGGGTGCTGCTCGACAACGTCGCCGCTCCCCTCACCTTCCGCGAGTTCGAACTGCTCCAGTACTTCGTGCTCCGCGAGGGACGCACCGTCAGCCGCGAGGAGATCATCACGACGCTCTGGGCCGACGCCCCCGAGAGCGAGATCCCGAACGAGCGCACTATCGACGTGCACGTGCGCCGCCTGCGGGTGAAGCTCGCCCAGTACCAGGACATCGTGCGCACCGTACGCGGCATCGGCTACCGCTTCGATCGCCACGCCGACGTCTCGATCCTGCACACCTCGGCGCCGAGCCCCGACCTGTTCTGATCGCCCCGGCGAGATCCCCTCGGCCCCGCAGAGCCGACCCGACGGGTCACGATCTGCTGCCAATCAGACGAATTCTCGGTGCTGCTCTCCCGTTTCGGCGCAAGCAGGAGTAGCGTCGGGGAGCACATAGCAAGCACCCAAGTTGAGGAGACTCACATGACCACGCTGCCTCCCGAGGCCAACGACGGCCAGCAGGGCCCCGATAACGGCTCCGGCGCCGCAGTCCCTCCCCCCGCCGGTGCACCGGTCCCGCCGCTTCCGCGTCTCGCACTGTCGCGCTGACACCCGTCTTACTGC
>NZ_MRAV01000011.1 GCF_002752355.1 Leucobacter sp. OLIS6 | reverse complement strand
CACCCACACCCCAAAGGGCGCAGATGGACGGGATAATAAATTGGCATTTGACAATCAAGTGCACACTATTGAGTTCTCAAGGACCAGACGCCCCCCGTACTCGCCAAAGCTTTCCGAAAGACAACCTCTCCAACTTACCACACCAAAACCGAACCAGCAACCAACCCAAACGAGCCAGCACCAGAACCCACACGACAACAGCCCTGCAGAACCCCAGCCCCCGAAGGAACCAGAACCACCCGGTAGTGGTAAGAAGCGGATCCTCACTCTAGCACCGCGCCTGCCGACACAACAAGTCGGGGTTTCGATGATCCAGAGGGATCCATCCGCGCCAACCGCCCGAGCCGCTTCCGCGTCTCGCACTGTCGCGCTGACAAGGGAATACATTACGCGCACCCCACCCCACCCGCAACACGAGACCGTATCTCGCGCGTGTCTCCGCATGTTTCCGCCGTTTGCCCGTTGTTCGGCCGATGCCGCGGCCGCGAAGCCGTCTCCGGATACGACGAAAGCCGCCCGGCTTCGCGCCTCCGGAGCGGAGGACGGCGATGCCGAGCGGCCTGGGTTCGGCGCGTCCGCGGGAGCGGACGGGGGACTACTCGCCCCGGGCGATGCGCGTCATCTCATCGCGCGGAACCACCTTGATGCGGGTGCGCCCTTCGGCCTCGCCGAGTCCCAGCTCGTGCTCGTCGAGCCGGTGCCATCCCTCGATCGTCGTGTACGGCACCTCGCGTGCCGACAGCAGCGCGGGAATCGCCTCGAGCGACGCGTCCTCGGGACTCCACCACGTGCCGCGATCCTCCATGAGGCACTCGAGCGTCTCCATCGCGTCGGACTTGGTGTGGCCGATGAGGCCAACGGGGCCGCGCTTGATCCAGCCCGTGGCGTACACCCCGTGCACGCGCTCCCCCGCGGCATCGAGCACTCGGCCCGCCTCGTTGGGGATCACTCCGCGGCGGTCGTCGAAGGGGATCTCGTCGAGCGGGGACCCGAAGTAGCCGATCGCGCGGTAGAGCGACTGCACCGGGATCACCTCGAACTCGCCGGTGTCGATCGTCCCGCCGTTGCCGTCGGGTGCGGTGCGCTCGATCTTCAGACCGGCGACCCGTCCATCCTCGGTCACGACCTCGACGGGCTTCGACCAGAAGTGGAAGTGCAGGCGTCGCGACGCGGGAGCGACTTCGCCGGCCTCGCGGTCACGCTGCTCCTGGCGCCACTTGTCCATGATTCGGGACATCACGATGACCTGCTTGTTCTTCGCCAGGGTCTCGTCGGCGTAGGCGTCGTCGACGTCGAAGTCCCGCTCGTCGACGACCATGTCGACATCGCGCACCTCGCCGAGTTCGCGCAGCTCGAGCGGGGTGAACTTCACGTATTTCGGACCGCGACGCCCGAACAGGTGGAGTTCCTGGATCGGGCTCGCCTTGAGCCCCTCGTAGACGTTCGACGGGATCTCGGTGGGCAGCAGGTCGTCCGCGTGCTTGATCAGCATGCGGGAGGTGTCGAGCGCCACGTTGCCGTTGCCGATCACGGCGACCTGCTCGGCCTCGAGCGGCCAGGTGCGCGGCACATCGGGATGCCCGTCGAACCAGCTCACGAAGTCCGCGGCTCCGTAGGAGCCCTCGGCGTCGATCCCCGGGATGCTCAGCGAGGCGTCCCGGATCGCGCCCGTCGAGAAGATCACCGCGTTGTAGTGCTTCTTGAGGTCGTCGAGCGTGATGTCGGTGCCGTAGCGGACGTTGCCGAAGTAGCGGATATCGCCCCGATCGAGCACCTCGCGGAGGGCGGTGATGATGCCCTTGATGCGGGGGTGGTCGGGAGAGACGCCGTAGCGCACCAGCCCGTACGGGGCGGGCAGCTGTTCGAACAGGTCGATCTCGACCTCGAAGTCGCGCTCGGCCTTGATCAGCAGGTCGGCGGCGTAGATACCCGCCGGCCCGGCGCCGACGATCGCCAGTCGCATCTTCTCCATCAGCCCTCTATCTCTTCCAGTCGCCTCCGCACGCTCGCGGAATCTAGCCTTCGCGGTTCACGATCGAATCGGCCATGCGCTCGAGCGCACGGCGCACCGAGGACTTGGGCAGCGCATCGAGCTGCGCCACCGCCTCGGACGCCCACCGCTTCGCTTCGGCCTCGGTCTCACGAGTCACCTCGTGCTCGCGCAGCGCCTCGACCTCGGCGTCGAGCAGCGCGGGATCCTCGCCCGCGGCGATGCGGGCCACGCCCGCGTCGATGCGCGCCAGGAGCTCGCTCGCGGCAGCATCGCCGTTCTCGGCCCGACGGCGGAGCAGCAGCACCGGCAGCGTGGCGACGCCGGCGCGCAGATCGGTGCCGGCCCGCTTGCCCGTCGCCTCCTTCTTCGGCGACAGATCGATCACGTCGTCGACGAGCTGGAACGCGACGCCGATGCGCTCGCCGTACTCGGTCACGGGGTCTGCGTACTCGGCCGCGGCCTCGCCGAACATCACGCCCATGCGCGCGGCGGTCGCGATCAGCGCGCCCGTCTTGTCGGCGAGCACCTGGATGTAATGCCCGATCGGGTCGTCGCCCGCCTTCGGGCCGACCGTCTCGTGCAACTGCCCGAGGCACAGCCGTTCGAAGGTCTGCGCCTGCAGCAGGATCGCCTCTTCGCCCATGCCCGATACCAGGCTGGACGCGCGGGCGAACAGGAGATCGCCCGCGAGGATCGCGACCGAGTTCGACCAGACCGTCTGTGCGGCAGGAACGCCCCGGCGGAGCTTCGCGTCGTCCATCACGTCGTCGTGGTAGAGCGAGGCCAGGTGGGTCATCTCGACGGCCTGCGCAGCACGGCGCACGAGCTCGTTCGGGCCCGTGCCGAGCTCGCTCGTGAGCAGCGTGAGCATCGGTCGGATCCGCTTGCCGCCGGCCTCCATGAGGTACCGGGCGGGCGCGTCCGCGACATCGGAGGCGAAGCCGAGGTGCTCGATGAGCCCGGCCTCGACCAGCTCGAGCTGCTCCTGCACGCGCTGCGCGTGCCTCCGGTCCTGCGCCCCGCGGAACAGCCGCATGGGCAGGGCCTGAGTTGCGGTGTCTGCGGCGTTCGTCAGCTTCATGCCTCTTCCTCTGACGGTGCGTCGGTGCGCTTCGGTGCGGGCTTCGCCGGCGCGGTCTTCGGCTCGGCCGGGGACTTCGTCCGGGCAGCCGCCTTCGGTTTCGACGCGGCGACCTTCGGCTTCGAGGTGCTCTTCGCCCGCGCAGGCGTCTTCGCCGCAGGCTCCGCGGTCGGGATCTCAACGGGCTCGCGCGGCACGAAGCCGCGGTGCAGTGCGACGATCCCGCCGGTCAGATTGCGATAGGCCACCCGCTCGAAGCCCACCTCGCGCAGCATGGCGGCCAGGCGGTCCTGCGCGGGCCACGCTTCGATGGACTCGTTCAAATAGCGGTAGGCCTCGGCCGCCGACTTGTTGATGAGTCCCGCGATGCGCGGCAGCACCGCTCGCGAGTACGCCGTGTAGGGACCGCGCATGAGGGACGAGGTCGGCCGTGAGAACTCGCAGATGACCACGCGGCCCCCGGGCTTCACCACCCGGAACATCTCGGCGAGCGCCCGTTCGGGCCCCTCGACGTTGCGGAGGCCGAAGGAGATGGTCGCCGCGTCGAAGCTGTCGTCCTCGAAGGGCAGCTGCGTGGCATCGGCCCAGACGAAGTCGATGAGGTCGTTGCCGGCCTGGCGGATCCGCCCCTCGGCGAGCATGCCCTCGGAGAAATCCGCGGCCGTGACGTGGGCGCCATGCTTCGCGATCGCGGCGCTCGCCGTTCCGGTGCCGGCCGCGAGGTCGAGGATCCGCATGCCCTTGCGAGGCTGCAGCGCCTTGGTCATGGCGACGCGCCACAGCCGGGAGTTGCCGACGGAGAGCACATCGTTGATGAGGTCGTAGCGCGGTGACACCTCGTCGAACATCGCGGAAACATCGGCTGCAAGCTTCGTGGCGGTATCGGGGCGGGTCACCCCACCATGCTAGCCCGTTCCGCTGGACGCATCGCATGGGCTTTCCGCGCGCCCGGACGCGCCTCTTCCTGCGCGGGCGCGGGCGGACGGCTCCGCGCGCGGGCCTCGCACGGCTCACGCATCGCGGGAGAGTAGATTGTCAGGGTGAGCAGCGTGTCCGTTCCGAGCCTTCGTGCCGTCACGCGACCCCTCGCCGAGCTCCCCGACCTCCTTGCGTTCGCCGATCCGGCCGAGCCGCTCGTCTGGACCCGCGGGGATCGCGGCTGCGTCGGCGTCGGCGAAGCACTGCGCCTCGTATTCTCGGGCCCCGACCGCTTCGACCGCGCCGCGGCCGCCTGGCGCGAGATCGCGACCGCGGCCGAGATCCACGACCCGGTGCGCCTGCCGGGCAGCGGCCTGGTCGCCCTCGGCACCTTCGCGTTCGCCGCGACGAGCGGTGCGCAGAGCGTGCTCGTGGTCCCCCGCCTACTCATCGCACGGCACCGCGGCCTCGCATGGATCACCGAGGTGACGGTCGCTCCGACCGGCGCTGACGCCACCGCGACCGCGCTCGATCCCGAGCTGCCCGAGGCATGCCCCGCCGGCGGGTGGCGCGGAGCCGCGCTCGACGTCACTGCGCGGGGACCGCAGACCGACGCATATTTCGCGGGAGTCCGCGAGGCCGTCCGCCGCATCGACGACGGAGCGCTCGAGAAGGTGGTGCTGGCCCGGCAGACCGTGGCCGAGATCCCCGCCGGAGACGACCTGCGCGTGCCGCTCGGCCGCCTCGCCGAGCGCTACGACGACTGCTGGACCTTCGCGGTCGACGGCCTGATCGGCGCGAGCCCCGAGACGCTCATCCGGTCCACCGGCGGCGCCGTCTCGGCGCGGGTGCTCGCCGGCACACGCGCACGGGTCGCCGGGGACGCCGCCGCCGATGGACGCGCGCGCGACGAACTGCTGACGAGCGCGAAGGACCAGCACGAGCACGCCTTCGCCGTGCAGAGCGTCGTGACGGCGCTCGCCCCGCACGTGCGATCGCTGCACACGAGCGAGGAGCCGTTCGCGCTGCGCCTGCCCAACGTCTGGCACCTCGCGACCGATCTGGGCGCCGGGCTCGGCGCCGACCGCGGCGCGCTGGAACTCGTCGGAGCACTGCATCCGACCGCAGCGGTCGCGGGCACGCCGACCGGCACGGCGATCGAGACGATCGCGGAGCTCGAACCGTTCGACCGCGGACGGTACTCGGGAGCGGTTGGGTGGATCGACGCCGCCGGCGACGGCGAATGGGTGATCGCGCTGCGCTGCGGACAGCTCGAATCCGCACCCGACGGCACCCGGACCCTGACCGCGACCGCCGGGGGCGGGATCGTGGCCGGCTCGGATCCCGAGCACGAGTTCGTCGAGACCGTCTCGAAGTTCCGCCCCGTCGTCGAGGCCTTCTCCGCCTGATCGCGACTTCGGCGGTTCTCAGCGGTTCGGGGGTAGCGTTGGCTGAACGTCCGCGCCCCAGGCCGAAGGAGGCCCCCATGACGAAGCACTTCTGGACCGACGACGTCTCGGCGCTGCTGCGCGTCGGCCCCGGCTTCGATCTGCGGCGGGTGGATCCCTCCGCGACTCCCGGAACCGCCGCCGACAAGCGCGCGGGAGCGGCCGAGCTCGCCGCGTCCGCACAGGAACTGCGCGGCCTGCAGGAGAAGCTCTTCGCGCAGAGCCGCCTCGGAGCCGAGGATCGGCTGCTCGTCGTGCTCCAAGCCATGGATGCCGCCGGCAAGGGCGGGATCGTGAACCACGTGTTCTCCCAGCTCGAGCCGTACGGGCTCGCCCTCACCGCGTTCAAGGGTCCGACGCCGGAGGAACGCACGCACGACTTCCTCTGGCGCGTGGAGCCCCGGGTCCCCGGCCCCGGAGTCATCGGGCTCTTCGATCGGTCCCACTACGAGGACGTGCTCATTCAACGCGTCCGCGCCTTCGCACCCCCGGCGGAGATCGAGCGGCGTTACAGCGCCATCGTCGATTTCGAGCGCCGCATCGCGGACGCCGGCGTGCGGATCGTCAAGATCATGCTGCACATCTCCCCCGAGGAGCAGGCCGCCCGGCTCCTCTCACGCCTCGACGACCCCGAGAAGCACTGGAAGTACAACCCGGGCGATGTCGACGAGCGTCTGCTCTGGCCCGACTACATGGCTGCCTTCGAGATCGCGATCGAGCGCACCAACGCCGAGCACGCGCCCTGGTACGTCGTCCCGGCGAACGCCAAGTGGTACGCCCGTGCCGCGGTGCAGCGAATCGTCATCTCGGAGCTGCACCGCATGGCCCCGGAATGGCCGCAACCGGACTTCGATGTCGCAGCCGAACGCGCGCGGATCGAGGACTCGATCGACCTGCGCTGGCCGGCCTGAGCCCGCGGTCTACTCGACCAGCGGAACCTCGACGATCGTCGGACCCATCACAGGAGCGGTGAAGATCCGGTCGAGTTCGCTGCGCGTCGCAGCCCGCTCGTAGGCCCACCCGTAGGCCTCGGCGAGCTCGCGCAACCCGATCGAACGCGGCACCGTCATGACTCTGCGGTAGGAGTCGCGATCCGCGGTTGCCGCGACCTCGAGCCCGTCGAAGATCGTGCCGCCGCCGTCGACGCCGACGAACACCTGGATCCGCGGGCGGGGCTCTTCGGGGTCGAGGAGCAGGGACCCCGCGTCGTGCATCAGCGCAAGATCACCGATCAGCACGCGCGTGGTTCCCGCCGCCTGCCGCGGATCGTCCGCGGACTGGCTCACGGCGGCGACGCCGAGCGCGGTCGCCACGGTCCCGTCGATCCCGGCGAGGCCGCGGTTGGCGACCACCCGGATCCGTCGGGGTGGGGCGATCCCGTCGAGCACGCGCACGAGCCGCGAAGCGGCGACCACCAGACGGTCGTGCGGCCAGGTCGCCCGCCACACGGATTCGGCGAGCAGCTCGCGCGTGACGGGTTCGCGCATGACGGCGACCTCGGCGCGCGCGTAGTCGCTGCGCTCCCGGTATCCGGGGGCGAGCGCAGCCGCCAGGTCGGGCTCGTGCACCGTGCTCCGCGCCTCGCGCAATGCACGATCGGCGACGATCCAGGCACCGAGCCACTGCCTGCCCGCCCGCGGATCGTGGGCCTCGCCCACGCTCACGGTGCGCACCACTCGCGCAGCGCCGCTCGGATCGTAGTGTTCCACTCCGCGGCCGAGGTGCGGGTCGACGACGACGACTTCGACGCCATCGCGCTTCAGCAGCGCCGGCACGTGTCGAGTCAGTGTCGGGTGTCCGAAGACGATCGCCCGCTCCACCGCGCCTCCGAGCTCGGGATCGTCGAGCAGCGTGGCGTAGGCGGTCACCGCCTCGCGTCCGAACCGCACGCCGCTGACAACCTCGGCGAGCAGCGGCAGACCGGCGTCGTGAGCGAAGGCCTCGGCCCGATCTCCGGCGTCAGCACCCGCGATGACCACCGTGCGGACGTCATCGTCGTGCACGTAGATCTCGGGATTCGGGCCGTCGAGCGCCGAGGCGCCCATGCCGGGAGGCACGGCGAGCTCCGTCCCGCGTTCCGACTCCGCCCGCGCAGCACCGAAGAGTTCGGGAACAGTCATCGTCTCAGTTCCGAAAGACACGTTCCCGCCGAGCGGAGGACCGGAGAGCGGCTCGCGGAACGCGAGGTTGAGCTGCACGGGACCCGCCGGTCGCTCGGATGTTCCGCGGGCGGCCTGCAGCGCTGTCCGAGCCAGACGATCCGGCTCGAAACCGGCGATCCAGGGCGGTTCCGTCGAGGCCGGCGCTGCGGTGGGGGCCGGCACCTCGAGCACCAGCCGGGCGAACGTGCTGATCAGTTCCCCCTGCCGGGTGGTCTGATTGCTCCGGATACCCCGGAGTTCGTCCGGCCGGTCCGCGGTCAGCAGCAGCATGGGCACCCGAGCTTCGTGCGCTTCGAGGGCGGCAGGCACGAGGTTGGCGACCGCGGTGCCGCTCGTCACGATGATCGGCGCAGGAACGCCCGTTTCACGTGCAACGCCCAGTGCGAAGAACCCGGCCGAGCGCTCGTCGACGCGCACGTGCAGGCGAACCGCGTCACCGGACTCCGCGGCTGCGGCGGCCAGCGCGAGCGCCTGCGACCGGGATCCGGGGCAAACCACCAGGTCGCGCACTCCGCCGCGGATCAGGTCCGCGAGCAGCGCGATCGAGAATTCGGCAGCGGGCGCCGTGCTCACTTCCGACCCGGCTCGGGGTCGTCGGGCCGGCGGTCCGTCCCGCTCAGCCGATCCTGCGGATGCCGCGGATCGTCGGTGCCCGACTCCGGTGCATCCGCGGCCCGATCCCCGTTCCGTTCGGGCTCGGCGCCTCGGGGAGGATCCGGAATGTCGGTTGCGGGGCCTTCGCCGGGGAAGGTCTCGGCGTCGAGTTCGCGCAGGCGGTCTTCAAGCTCCCGCATGTGGTCGTCGAGCTGATCGTGGGTGAGCCGCGTCGCTGTGAAGCGGGGATCGTCGTCGGGGCGTGCAGCCGGACGCGCGGGCTGCGGCTGGCCCTTGCCGATCGTGAACCAGAGGATGCCTCCGATCACCGGCAGGACGACGGTGAGCACCACCCAGACCGGCTTGCTCACGCCACGGGCCCGCGACGGTTCCGACATCGCCGCGTCGATCAGCGCATAGAGCGTGAATGCAACGGCGACGACCACTCCGATGATCGCCACTCGTACCATGCATCCATCGTACCCAGCCCGGCTGTCGGTGCGCTGGATCCGCCCGTTGAGGGGCGGCCCAGCCGGCCCGCGTACACTCGAAGGGTGAAATCCCGCTCTGCCTGGCTCGTCTACATCGTGCTGCGCCTCTTGTTCTTCGTGGTGCCCTTCGCCGCTCTCATGCTCATCGGATGGACGTGGTGGCTGTCGGCGATCGTGGCGACGCTCGCTGCGGTGAGCCTCTCGGTCATCTTCCTGAACCGCCAGCGGTCGGCCGCGTCGGAGAGCATCTACGCCTGGCGCACCAAGGAGCGCACCGAGGACGATGTGATCGAGGACGATGCGGTGGACGCCGCCGAGCCGCGCATTGCAGACGACTCTTCGGATTCTGCAGCGTCTTCCGCACCTCGCGAGCAGTAGCCACAGTTCACTCCGGAAGTATCTGCTCCGAGATCACGCGGACATCCCGTTCCAGACCGTCGACCTTGCCGGAGAGCACGCGCATGTCCCGGTCCAGACCATCGACCTTCTCGGACACCACCCGCATGTCCCGGTCCAGACCATCGACCTTCTCGGACACCACCCGCATGTCCCGTTCCAGACCATCGACCTTCTCGGACACCACCCGCATGTCCCGGTCCAGACCATCGACCTTCTCGGACACCACCCGCATATCGCGTTCCAGACCATCGACCTTGCCCGACAACTGACGCATATCTCGATCGAGACCGTCGACCTTGCGCTCGAGTCGCTCGACACGGCCGTCGAACTGATCCATGCGCCCGTCGAGTGCGGTGAACCGACCCACCATCTCGTCGCGCAGTCCCGCGACGCTGCGCTGCAGCGTCTGCGTCATGAAGGCCGCCAGGCCGACCGTACTCGCCGCGAGCACGCCGATGATGGTCCAGATCTGGGGTTCGGTCATGCCACGGGGCTCCGTTCTCGAGGTGGGAAGGGGGTGGAGTACCCATGCTGTCAGGGGAGCCGAGGCGGTGGGCCCGGATCCCCTGATCTGTGGATAACTCCGCCTCCCGCTACGCCAGAGAGTCCTCCCACGCCGCGTGCAGACCGGCGAACTTGCCCCCCGAAGCGATGAGCTCGCTCGGGGCCCCGTCCTCGATCACACGTCCGTGCTCCATCACGAGCACCCGATCCGCGATCGCGACCGTCGACAGCCGGTGCGCGATGATGATCGCCGTGCGGTCGGCGAGCAGGCGCTGCAGCGCGTCCTGCACCTGGCGCTCGCTCGGCAGGTCGAGCGACGCGGTCGCCTCGTCGAGGATCAGCACCGCGGGATCCGCGAGGAACGCGCGCGCGAACGAGATCAGCTGGCGCTGCCCCGCGGACACGCGGCCGCCGCGCTTGTTGACGTCCGTGGCATAACCGTCGGGCAGGGACTCGATGAAGGCATCGGCCCCGACCGCCCGCGCCGCCGCCCGGATCTCATCCGGTGTCGCGTCGGGCTTGCCCAGCGCGATGTTGTCTGCCACGGTTCCGCTGAACAGGTAGGCCTCCTGCGTCACCATGACGATCGCGCGCCGCAGGTCCGCCGGCGCGAGGTCGCGCAGGTCGACGCCGTCGAGCGCGACCCGGCCCTCGCTCGGATCGTAGAAGCGCGCCACCAGCTTGGCCAGGGTCGACTTGCCGGCTCCCGTGGTGCCGACGAGCGCGACCGTCTGCCCCGCAGGCAGCACGAGATCGCGCTGCTCGGGACCGATGAGGTCGAGCACCGTGCGCCCGCTCGCGTACCCGAAGCGCACGCTCTCGAAGGAGAGCGCACCGTGAGCGGCGGACAGCCGCACCGGCGCCTCCGGATCGCGCACGGTCGGTTCCTCCTCGAGTACGCCCGACACCTTCTCGAGCGCCGCCGCCGCGGACTGGTAGGAGTTGAGGAACATCGCCACGTCCTCGATCGGCCCGAAGAAGTTGCGGACGTACAGCACCGCCGCGAGCAGCACGCCGATCGCGAGGCCGGCATCCATCACCCGCAGGCCGCCCCAGAGCAGCACGACCGCGATGGTCAGGTTCGCGAGCAGGATCAGGCCCGGATCGAGCGCGCCGAACAGCCGGATCACGCGGACGTTCGCCCGGCGGTAGTCGTCGGACACCCTGCCGAACACCGCATCGTTCCGCTTCTCACGACGGAACGCCTGCACAGCGCGGATGCCCGTCATGGTCTCGACGAACTGGACGATGAGCCGGGCGCTGACGACGCGCGTCGAACGGAAGCCCTTCTGGGACTCGCGCACGAACCACCACATGAGCGCGACGAGCGGCAGGCCGAAGCCGAGCAGCACGAGACCGGAGCGCCAGTCGAGCAGGAACAGCGCGATCAGGGTGAACGTGCCCAGCAGCACGGCGTCCACGAGCTCGTTCAGGCTGCCGTGCAGCAGTTCCTGGATCGACTCGAGGTCGCTCGTCTGGCGCGAGATGATGCGGCCCGAGGTGTAGCCCTCGTGGAACTCCAGGCTGAGTCGCTGGGTATGCCGGAAGATCCGCATGCGCAGCTCGAGCATGACCGCCTGGGTGACCCGGGCGATGAGGATCACGTACCAGCCGACGAGTGCCGCGCCGATGCCGCCGGTCGCGAGGAACGCGGCACCGATGCCGATCGCCGGCCACCAGTCGCCCTGGTCCACGGCGCGCGGCAGCGCCTCGTCGATGCCGAAGGCGAGCAGCGTGGGCCCGACGGCCCGCAGCGCGGTCGACGCGATCACGACGACCATCGTGAGGAGGACGAGCCGGCGCAACGGTTTCAGGATCGAACCGAGCAGGCGCAGCGAACGCCGCCGGATCGCGCGGCTCTCGGCACGGGTGTAGTGCTCGCGATCCTCTCCGCGGGTTCCGCGGACGGTCTCGGGGCTCATCGCCGGCCCTCCTCTTCGATGCTGGAGATCAGATAGCGGTAGTGCTCGCTGCTGCGGAGCAGTTCGCCGTGGGTACCGACCGCGTCGATGCGGCCGTCGCGCATGACCGCGACGCGGTCGGCGAGGGCGACCGTCGACGGCCGGTGCGCGACGATCAGCGCGGTGGTGCCGGAGAGCACGCGCCGGAGCGCGGCCTCGACGAGCGCCTCGGTGTCGACGTCGAGCGCGGACAGCGGGTCGTCGAGCACCATCACGGACGGGTTGGCCGCGACCACGCGGGCGAGCGCGAGGCGCTGCCGCTGACCACCGGAGAGGCTGAGCCCCTCCTCCCCCACCTCGGTATCGACCCCGTCGGGCAGATCGTGGACGAAACCGGCCTGCGCGACGTCGAGCGCTTCGCGCAGCACCGAGTCCGCCTCGGCGCTTCCCGGGGCGAGATCGTGGCGCCCGAGCAGCACGTTCTCGCGCACGCTGGCCGAGAACAGGATCGGTTCCTCGAACGCGACGCCGATGAGGCTGCGCAGTTCTTCGAGCCGCAGTTCGCGCACGTCGACGCCATCGATCTCGACCGATCCGGCGGTGACGTCGTAGAGCCGGGTCGGCAGCGCGGTGAGGGTCGTCTTGCCGCTGCCGGTCGCACCGACGAGCGCCATCGTCTCGCCCGGGCGCAGCACGAGGTCGAGCCCGTCGATCAGATCGGCCTCGGGCTCCTTCGCATCCGGATAGCGGAAGTGCACCCCGCGGAACGCCAGCGCGCCGTTCGGCTCCGCGATCGTGCGCGGCTCGGCGGGGTCCTCGATGAGGATCGGCGCATCGAACACCTCGAAGACGCGATCGGTCGCAGTGCGGGTGTCGATGAGGAACGAGAACAGGAAGCCGAGGGATCCCATCGGCCAGAGCATCGCGGCGGCCAGCGCGAAGAAGGCGAACAGCTCGCCGACGGTGAGCTGCCCCTGCGCGGCCAGCACGACCCCGATGATGAAGCACGTGCTCTGCGCCATGATCGGCACCAGCTCGTACCAGAACCAGATCACGCCCATCTCGCGCGCCTTGCTCATCTCGGTCGCGCGCAGCGTCTCGGCCTTGCGCTCGAAGTCGCCGAGCGCGTGGCCGCCGCGCCCGAAGGCCTTCAGCACGCGGATGCCGTGGACGCTCTCCTCGACCGCGGTCGCGAGATCGCCCGCCTGGTCCTGACTGGTGCGCGTGAGCGCGCCGTAGCGCTGTTCGAAGCGCCAGCCGACCACCCAGATCGGGATGCTGCAGACGACGAAGCCGACGCCCAGCGCCCAGTGCCAGCGGAACAGCAGCGCCATCCCGATGATCATGGTGGTCACGTTGATGACGAGCAGGATGGAGCCGAAGGCCAGCCAGCGCCTGATGAGGCCGATGTCCTGCATCATTCGGCTGAGCAGCTGCCCGGACTGCCACCGGTCGTGGAAGGCGACCTGCAGGCGCTGCAGTCGTCGGTAGAAGGCCTGCCGGACCGAGTACTCGACCGCGGCGGCGGGCGTCAGGACGAGGGTGCGGCGCAGGAAGACGAACAGCGCCTCGCCGACTCCGAGCGCGAGCACGCCGAAGGCCGCCCAGAGGAACGCCGTGCGGTCGCCCGAGGTGAGGGGGCCGTCGATCACGTACTGGAGCGCGAGCGGGATGAGCAGGCTGGTGACTGCCGCGGCGAGGCCGACGATCAGCCCGCCGATGAGGCGGGGCAGGGCGGGCTTCGCGAAGGGCAGGAGCCGCGCGAGTGCGCGCAGCGTCGAGAGTCGCTGGGACTGAGGTGCCGTGTCGGCGTGTGAAGTGGTCATGTTCCCTGAGGTGCGTGCGTGCGCGAAGATGCGCGTGAGCTGGAGTCGTGCGGCTGGCTCTGCTGCTGGCGGGCTCTTGGAGCGGCCAGCGGAGCGGCGGAACTAGCGTCCGGACAGCGCGATGCCCGGAAGAGCTGCGAACTGGGACGGGATGATGCGTACCATGTGCCTGCTCCTTTCCGGGTCGTGGGATACCGGAAGTCAGCCTATCGCCGCCGCGGAGCCGGAGGCAAGGGTCGATTTCGAATCGGGCGACGGATTCCCGCACCGAGCCCGCCGCGCTACGCCGCCCCCGTTCGAAGTGACCTCGGAATCCCGCGCACCCCGCGCGGTACCCTTGCCGCATGACCGCCCGGCCTCGCATCCCGCTCCTCGCCTGGGCGGCCGTCTCGGCGCTCGCGCTCGCGCTGCTCGCCGTCAGCGCCTCGCTGGGTGCGACCGTCTACGGGGTCCCGCCCGTCGTGAGCATCGTCGTGGCGCTGCTCCATTCCGCCGGGCTGCTCCTGTCGGTCCGGTTCCCCGTGCTCGGCGTCGCCGTCGCCGTCGTCGGAGCCGTCTCGGAGCTGAACGCGCTCGCGGCGACGGGCGCCGCGCCGTGGCCGGTCCCGGTCGCCACCACGATCGGCTTCGCCGCGACCCTCGGCATCGCCGCGCTGCAGGGCCAGTGGCTCATGTCCGCGGGAGGCGGGATCCTCACGGCGGGCACCGCGCTCGCAGTGACGCTGGCACGCGGCCAGCGCCTCGCCGTCGGGCCCGTCATCGCCGACCTGATCGTCTTCGTCGCACTCGCGGGCCTCGCGATCCTGATCGCGCTCTTCACCCGGTCCTGGATCCGCAACCGGCAACGTCTGGCCGAGGCCGAAGAGGCCTCCGAGCTATCGCTCGCCCGCAGACAGGTCGCCGAGGAGCGGACCCGGATCGCACGCGAGATGCACGACGTGGTCGCGCACGGGATGTCGGTGATCCAGGTGCAGGCCGCGAGCGCGCGCTACCGGCACTCGGGGATCTCCGACGAGGTCGCCACAGAGTTCGACGAGCTCGCCGCGACCGCGCGGCTCGCGCTCGGCGAGATGCGCACGCTGCTCGGCGTGCTGCGCGCCGACGGCGATGCCGAGGACGCGCCCCAGCCGGGCCTGGCCGAGCTGCCGGAGCTCGTCTCGCGGTCGCGGGCCGAGCTGCTCGACCGACTGCCGGCCGAGGTACGGCAGTCGGTGGATCGCTTCCCTGCGCTCACCGTGTACCGCGTCGTGCAGGAATCGCTCGGCAACGTCGCTCGGCACGCCCCCGGCGCCGACGCCGTCGTCGAGCTCGACCTCGACCCCGAGGCCGACGCGCTGATCGTCCGGGTCCGCAACACGACACTGCCGGGTCGCGCCGTGCCCGCGGCCGACCCGAGCGGTCACGGGATCCGCGGGATGCGCGAACGCGTGGTCGCGCTCGGCGGAGTCCTGACCGCGGAGCCCTCGCCCGATGGCGGGTTCGCGGTCACCGCGCTCGTCCCCCTGCACCCCCAGCCCCCGGAGGCTCGAACCCCATGACCGTTTCCGTGCTCATCGTCGACGACCAGGCCATGGTTCGCGCCGGCTTCGCGGCGATCCTCGACGCGCAGCCCGACATCGAGGTGGTGGGGCAGGCCGCCGACGGCGAGGAGGGCGTCGCGCTCGCGCAACGGCTGCGCCCCGATGTCGTGCTGATGGACGTGCGCATGCCCGGCACGAACGGGCTCGAGGCCACCCGCCGCCTCATGGATCCACCGCCTCGGGTCGACCACCGCCCGCGCGTGGTGATCCTCACCACGTTCGACATCGACGAGTACGTGCACGACGCCCTCGCCGCCGGGGCGAGCGGGTTCCTGCTGAAGGACGCGCCTCCCGCGGACCTGGTGCAGGCCGTGCGCGTCGTCGCCTCGGGCGATGCCCTGCTCGCCCCGAGCGTGACCCGTCGGCTGCTGGAACGCTTCGCCGAGCAGCGACCGCCGAGCGACCGCCACGCCCTCCGGCTCGCGGGTCTGACCGAGCGGGAGCGCGAGATCCTGGAGCGGATCGCGCGCGGGCGGTCGAACACCGAGATCGCGGCGGAGCTGTTCATCGCCGAGCAGACCGTGAAGACCCACGTGACGCGGATCTTCGCGAAGCTCGGGCTGCGCGATCGGGTGCAGGCCGTGATCCTCGCCTACGATGCGGGCCTCGTGCAGCCCGACCGCTGAACGAGGCGGGGTAGCACCGCGGTAGGGGGTCGGTTTGGCGCCCGGGGGCGATGCCGGCCGCAGACCCTGCGCGGGACCGTTTCTTCCGACCCCATCGGAAGGACCGCCCCATGGCCATCATCGCTCCGGCTCCGCGCACCGCGACCGCCCATCGCATCGCCCGTTCCGCCCCCGCCGCCGCGCCGAGCGGGCGGGACCGCGCCGTGGACCTCGTGCGCGCGGCCTGCCTGCTCGCGGTCGTCGGCGTGCACGCGCTCATGGTGGGTGTGAGCGTCTCGGACGGCACCGTCGTGCTCGAGAACGCGCTCGAACGCTGGGACGGCTTCACCGTGTTCTCGTGGGTCGCGCAGATGATGCCGCTGTTTTTCATCATGGGAGGGTTCGCTTCGGCCCTGCACTCCCGCCGCATGCGCGCACGGGGAGCATCCGCCGCCGGTTACGTCTCCGCGCGACTGCGGCGCCTGCTTCCCGTGCCGCTCCTGGCGGCGGCCGCCACCGCGCTCGCGCTCGCCGGTCTGAGCGCCGCCGGGCTCGACCCCGCGATGGTCGCGACCGCGGGGTGGCGGATCAGCCAGCCGCTGTGGTTCCTCGGGGTCTACGTGCTCTGCTCGGCGCTCGTCCCGCTCACCCTCCGCCTGCACGAGCGCGCCCCTCGCGCGACGCTGCTCGGGCTCGGCCTGGCGATCGGCGCCGTCGACGGCCTGCGCCTGCTGACCGGCGTCGACGCGATCGGCTTCGCGAACCTGCTGCTCGTCTGGGTGTTCGTGCAGCAGCTGGGCTACCGCCTCGCCGACGGCATCGCACCGAGCCCGCGCACCGCGGCGATCGCGATCGGCGGGATCGTCGCCCTGGTCGCGATCGGCGCGTCCCCGGCGAACCTCTTCGAGGCGCTCAACCCGCCCACCGCGGCGCTCGCGCTGCTCGGGATCGCGCAGTGCGCCCTGTTCGCGGCGGTCCGCCCGACGCTCGCGCGCTGGGCCGAGCTGCCCGCGGTCCAGCGGGCATCGGACGCGCTGAACTCGCGCGCGATGACGGTGTACTCCTGGCACATGCCCGTCGTCGTGCTGCTCGCCGGGCTGCTGCTCGTCGGCGGCTCCGCGCTCCCCGTCCCGCTGTCGATCGAGTGGTGGGCGACCCGACCCGCCTGGCTGGTGGCCGCAGGCCTGGCCGTCGCCCCGGTCGTCCTCGCGCTCGCCCGCTTCGAGCGCGGGCCGAAGCGGGCGCCGGTCACCGTGGCCGGGACCGCTGCGGCCCGAGCGGCCGAGCGGTCACCGCTCGCACGTGCCGTGCTCGGCACCGTCGCCGGGGCGGCGGGCGTGCTGACCGTGCTCGTCGGCACGGGAGCGCTCTGGGCCTGGATCGTCGGCGCCGCGCTCATGGGCGCGGGTCTGATCGCCAGCCGCACCGGTAGAGCCCCGGCGACGGGCCGTCCGGTTCAGAAGGCGAAGGCGACGCCGACCAGCACGCCGTAGGCGAGCGCCGCGAAGCTCGTGAGCGCCAGCACCAGCACCAGTTCCTTCGCCGTCTTGGCGAACAGCACGATGACCGCGCAGGGCACCGCGAGGAAGAGCACGAACCAGACGAGCACCATGCCGGGGTCGACCACGACGTAGAGCGCCGGGACCACGAACGGCAGCAGCACGCAGACGACGTAGAGGATCCGCGACGCGCGGTCGCCGATCCGCACCGACAGCGTCTTCTTGCCCGCGAGCGTGTCGGTCGGGATGTCGCGCAGGTTGTTGGCCACGAGCACCGCGACGGCGAACAGCCCGACACCGGCGCCCGCGATCCAGGCCTCCTGCGTCTGCACGTCGGTCTGCAGGTACACCGTGCCGACGGTCGCGACGAGACCGAAGAAGATGAACACCATGAGCTCGCCGAGACCGGCGTAGCCGTAGGGCCGCTTGCCGCCCGTGTAGAACCAGGCGGCGAGGATCGCGACAACGCCGAGCGCCAGGAACCACCAGCGGCCGCTGATGATCACCGCGGCGAGACCCGCGACCGCGGCGAGGCCGAAGAACACGAGCGCGGTGCGCAGCACCCGCTTCGGGTCGACGAGGCCGGAGCCGGTGAGGCGGGCCGGGCCCACCCGGAACGCGTCGGTGCCGCGGATCCCGTCGGAGTAGTCGTTCGCGTAGTTCACGCCGATCTGCAGGAACACCGCGACGGCGAGCGCGAGCAGCGTCAGCGGCAGTGAGAAGCCGCGCACCATGTGGGCGACGCCGGCGCCGGCCGCGACCGGCGCGATCGCGAGCGGCAGCGTGCGCAGACGCGCACCGCCCACCCAGTCCCGCCAGGTGATGGCCGCGCGGTGCCCCTCGCGCTCGAGGCGCTCCGCTGCGGCGCGCACCGCGGGGTTGCCCGAGTGGCGGGGGTCCTTGGCGTGCTGGTTCATGCGTCGTCCTCCTGGCTGTGCGCGGCGGCGCTGCCTGCCGCGCGGGTCTCGGCGAAGCTCGCGCGGAGCCGGCCGATCCACTCGTCGATCGCCCGCAGATCGGGCTTGCCGCCCGGCAGGCGCGGCATGCGGTCGATCTCGGTCGACCACTCGGGGGCGGCCGCCGCGCCCAGCCGTTCGCGGATCACGGCGCGGATCGCGTCGAAGTCGGCGCGCGCGGCACCCGCCGAATCGGCGATCTCGACCACGAGCCCGGGCCGTTCGCCCCACTCGGCGTCGGGCACCCGTACCGCGACGGCGGAGTCCCATCCGGCGTGCTCGCGTGCGATCCGCTCGATCTCGTCGAGCGACACGTTGACGCCGCCCGAGACGAGGACGCGGTCGAGACGACCGGTCACGGTCAGCATGCCGCCGAGCAGTTCGCCGGCGTCCCCCGTGCGGTACCAGCGCGTCGGCACGCCGTCACGGCCGACCTCCTCGGCGAACTTCTCGGCGGTGAGCACCGGGTCCCCGATGTACCCGAGCGCGAGGCTCGGCCCCGCGAGCTGCACCTCCCCGGCACGGATCCGCACCCGGGTGTCGCCGATCTCGACGCCGTCGTACACGCAGCCGCCCGCGGTCTCGGTCATGCCGTAGCTGCGGCGCAGCCGCACGCCGAGAGCGTGGGCGCGACGACGCACCTCGAGGGTCACGGCCTGCCCGCCGACGAGCACGCCGTCGATGGCGCGCAGCCGCTCGGCAGCGTCCGGATCCTGCTCGGCGAGCTCGAGCAACCGCGCGAACTGCACCGGCACGAGCGAGACGTAGCGACGGCCCGTCGAACCGCCGTCGGCCGCGTCGCAGGCGTCGAGGAAGGCGGCGGGGTCGAAGGGGCGGCCGCTCGGGTCGTCGAAGAACACCGGCTCGGTGCCGCACACGATCGACCGGACGAGCATCTGCACGCCCGAGATCAGGTGCGTCGGCAGCGCCACGATCCACTGGCCCGGCCCGCCGAGCCGCTCGTGCGTCGCCTCGGCGCTGGCCCGCAGCGCGGACGCCGACAGCGCGACGGCCTTGGGAATTCCGCTCGACCCCGAGGTCAGGATCACGAGCGCGGTGCCCTCGAGCAGCTCGTTCTCCGGCAGCTGCTGCAGCGCCCCCAGCGCCGCGCTCTCGGAGCCGTCGGGAACGGGGAGCACGGGGGTTCCGCCGTCGAGCGCGTCGGCGAGCGCGGCCAGCAGCCAGGCCCGATCACCGGTGGGGATCGCTCGGATCGGAGCTTTCGAAGTCACACCCTCCAGGATACCGGCCGTCGCAGGATCCGGGCCGAACACCGGAGCCCGTTCAGCCCGCCGAGTCGCCGAGGCTCCGCGCTCCGCGAAGCAACTCGTCGACGGCCGTGCGGACGATGGCGTCCGTCATGCGGGCTGCCGGTCCCGAGATCGAGAGCGCGGCGGGCGGGTGCGCCCCGGGGACCGCGACCGCGATGCAGCGCACCCCGACCTCCTGCTCGCCGTCGTCGATGGAGAAGCCCCGGTGCTGGATCCCGCGGAGATCGGCGAGCAGCGCGTCCACCGTCGTGAGCGTCGTCGGCGTGTACCCGGGCAGGCCGGTGCGCGCCACGATCTCGCGCACCCGCGTCTCCGGCAGGGTCGCGAGCATGGCCTTGCCGACGCCGCTCGCGTGCGGCAGTACGCGGCGCCCGACCTCGGTGAACATGCGCATCCGATGCCGCGACGGCACCTGCGCGATGTATGCGACGTCGTCGCCGTCGAGGATCGCAAGGTTCGCGGTCTCCTGCGCCGCCTCCTCCATACGGACGAGCGTCGCGCGGGCCCGCTCGGCGAGGCGCGGCGTGGCGCGTTCGCCCAGGCCGATGAGTCCGGGGCCCAGCGCGTACGCGCGCGATTCGAGCTGCCGCACGTACCCGAGCCCCTGGAGCGTGCGGAGCAGGCGGTGCGCGGTGGGGACGGCGAGCCCCGTCCGCGATGCGAGTTCGGCCAGCTGCATCGCCCCGTCGTGGGCCGTGACCGCCGCGGCCGCGAGCTCCTCGAGCAGCCCGAAGGCGCGGGCCACCGACTGCACCTGTCCGGACGGACCGGCTCCACTCTGCCCACTGTCGATCATGATTCCACTATACGGAATGCTTACTCCGAATCGTGGATCAAGTCGCTATCGTTGACCGCATCGCCCCGACCCGGAGTCGGCCAGACACAGGAGTCCCGCATGACCGTTCACGCCACCCGCGCAGACCTCTCCGTCGCGGAGCCCATCGCCGCCTTCGCTGAGGAATCCCTCGACCGGCACGGCATTGACCGCGCCGCATTCTGGGCCGGGGTGAGCGACCTCGTGCACGAACTGGCCCCGCGCAACGCCGAACTGCTGCGGGTGCGCGCCGAACTGCAGCAACGGATCGACGACTACCACCGCGCCGCGCCGGGCACCCCGGAGCCGACGGCGTACCGCGCGTTCCTCGCCGAGATCGGCTACCTGCGCCCCGAACCTGCGGCGGTCTCCGCGAGCACCGCCGACGTCGCACCCGAGATCGCCCGGCTCGCCGGCCCCCAGCTCGTCGTGCCGATCCTGAACGCGCGCTTCGCGCTGAACGCGGCCAACGCCCGCTGGGGTTCCCTCTACGACGCGCTCTACGGCACCGATGCGATCCCCCGCGACGGGGACCTGGCCCCGGGTTCCTCCTTCAACACGACGCGCGCCGCCGCCGTCATCGCCCGCGGTCGCGAACTCCTCGACACGGTCGCCCCGCTCGCCTCGGGATCCCACACCGACTCGACGAGCTATTCGGTGCGCGACGGCGCGCTCGCAGTCGCGACCGCCGGCGGCGCGGTCGGCCTCGCGGATCCCGCCGGGTTCGTCGGGTACACGGGTGCACCCGGGGCGCCCGACTCGATCCTGCTCGCGCACCACGGCCTGCACGTGGAGATCCTGATCGATCGCTCCGGCCGCATCGGCACCGGCGATGCCGCCGGGGTGCAGGACATCGTGCTCGAATCGGCGCTCACGACGATCATGGATCTCGAGGACTCCGTCGCCGCGGTCGACGCCGAGGACAAGGCGCTCGGCTACCGCAACTGGCGCGGACTGATGGACGGCTCGCTCGCCGAGCGGATCGAGAAGGGCGGAGAGACCTTCGTCCGCTCGATGAACCCCGACCGCGTCTACACGGCGCCCGGCGGAGGCGAGCTCTCGCTGCCCGGCCGCTCGGTACTGTTCGTGCGCAACGTCGGTCACCTCATGACCGGCGACTCGATCCTGGACCGCGACGGCCGGGAGGTGCCCGAGGGGATCGTCGACGCGATCATGACCGCGCTCGGATCCCTCGACGACCTGCGCGGCGACCGTGCCAACTCGCGTACCGGCTCCGTCTACATCGTGAAGCCCAAGATGCACGGCCCCGACGAGGTCGCGTTCACCGTCGCCCTGTTCTCCCGGGTCGAGGAGCTGCTGGGACTCCCGGAGCGCACCCTCAAGATCGGGATCATGGACGAGGAACGCCGCACCTCCGCGAATCTCGCAGCCTGCATCGCCGAGGCGCAGGATCGGGTCGTCTTCATCAACACCGGCTTCCTCGACCGCACCGGCGACGAAATCCACACCTCCATGCACGCGGGGCCGTTCCTGCCGAAGGCCGCGGTCCGCACCCGTCCCTGGCTCCCCGCGTACGAGGCGCGCAACGTCGAGATCGGCGTCGCCTGCGGCCTGACCGGGCACGCCCAGATCGGCAAGGGCATGTGGGCGATGCCCGACCTCATGCACGACATGCTCGAGCAGAAGATCGGCCACGTGCGCGCGGGCGCCTCGACCGCCTGGGTGCCGTCGCCCACCGCCGGCACGCTGCACGCGATCCACTACCACCTCGCCGACGCCTTCGCCGAGCGGGCTGCGCTGCCCCCGGCGGGTGCCGACAGTCTCGACCGGCTGCTCGACATCCCGCTCGCCGCCCCCTCTGACCTCGACCCCGAGACGGTGCGGGCCGAGCTGGAGAACAACGCGCAGTCGATCCTCGGCTACGTGGTGCGCTGGATCGATCAGGGCATCGGATGCTCGAAGGTGCCCGACATCCACGACGTCGCGCTCATGGAGGATCGCGCCACCCTGCGCATCTCGGCGCAGCTGCTCGCCAACTGGCTGCTGCACGGCGTCATCACCGAGGAGCAGGTGGACGCGGCGCTCGTCGAGTTCGCGGCTGTCGTGGACCGGCAGAACGCCGCCGACCACTCCTACGAACCGCTGCTCGGCGCCGACGGCGCGACGCCGGGGCTCGCGTTCACCGCGGCCCGACGACTGATCGTCGAGGGCGCGGTGCAGCCGAGCGGCTACACCGAGCCGCTGCTGCACGAACTGCGCCGCGCGAAGAAGGCCGAGCAGGCCGCGTAGGCCGCGCCGGCCCGACCGCTCAGTAGTGGTACGGGAACGGCGACCAGTCGGGCTCGCGCTTCTCGAGGAACGAGTCGCGACCCTCGACGGCCTCGTCGGTGCCGTAGGCGAGACGGGTGGTCTCCCCCGCGAACAGCTGCTGCCCGACGAGCCCGTCGTCGACCGCGTTGAAGGCGTACTTCAGCATGCGGATCGCCGTCGGCGACTTGCCGAGGATCTCGCGCGCCCACTCGATCCCGGTGCGCTCGAGCTCGGCGTGCGGCACGACCGCGTTGACGGCCCCCATCTCGTAGGCGCGCTGCGCCGAGTACTCGCGGGCGAGGAAGAACACCTCGCGCGCGTTCTTCTGGCCGATCTGCCGCGCGAAGTAGGCGCTGCCGTAGCCCGCGTCGAACGATCCCACGTCGGCATCGGTCTGCTTGAACCGCGCGTGCTCCTCGCTCGCGATCGACAGGTCGCAGATCACGTTCAGCGAGTGCCCGCCGCCCGCGGCCCATCCGGGCACCAGGGCGATGACGACCTTCGGCATGAAGCGGATGAGCCGCTGCACCTCGAGGATGTGCAGCCGGCCTGCCCGCGCCAGGCCTTCGGGACCCACGCTCGCTTCATCGTCCGAGTACTTGTAGCCGTCGCGACCGCGGATCCGCTGGTCGCCGCCCGAGCAGAACGCCCAGCCGCCGTCCTTCGGGCTCGGCCCGTTACCCGTGAGCAGCACGACGCCGACCCGGGGATTAACGCGGACCCGCTCGAGCGCGTCGTACAGCTCGTCGACGGTGTGCGGACGGAAGGCGTTGCGCACCTCGGGCCGGTCGAAGGCGACGCGGGCGATCCGCCCGTCGCGGCTCAGGTGCGCGGTGATGTCGGTATAGCGCTCCGCGCCGGGAGCGAGCTCCCACTCGGCGGGTTCGAAGATGTCGGAGACCGGGTTCGCTGCTGCACCGGACGCTGCGGGATCACTCATGGCTCAAGCCTACGCAGGCCGCTTGCAATTTGATTGCACTCCGAGCGGATGCGCACCCGCGAGAATGGGGGCATGGAACAGATCCCGCACGTGCCCGTCGACGAGCTCCTCGCCAGCGCTCGCGTGGTCGCGATCCCGACCCGCACCCGGTTCCGGGGCATCGCGGTGCGCGAGGCCGTGCTGTTCGACGCGCCCCTGGGCGCGAGCGAGTTCTCGCCCTTCGTCGAGTACGGCGACGCCGAGGCCGCGCACTGGCTGCGTGCCGCCGTCGATTTCGGCTGGGGCGGCAGCCCGGCACCGCTGCGGGAGTCGATCGACGTCAACGCCACGGTGCCCGCCGTACCCGCCGCTGAAGTGCCCGAAATCCTCGCGCGCTTCCCCGGCTGCCGCACCGCGAAGGTCAAGGTCGCCGAACGGGGTCGATCCCTCGCGGATGACACCGCGCGGGTGCGCGCCGTGCGCGCGGAGATGGGACCCGATGCGCGCGTGCGCGTCGACGCCAACACGGGGTGGAGCGTCGACGAGGCGGTCTTCGCGCTCACCGCGCTCGCCGAGTTCGACCTGGACTATGCAGAGCAGCCCTGCGCCACCGTTCCCGAGCTCGCCGAGGTGCGCCGGCGGCTCGCCGCGAACGGCACCCCGGTCCGCATCGCGGCCGACGAGAGCGTGCGCAAGGCCGAGGATCCGCTCGCGGTGGCCCGCGCCGGTGCCGCCGATCTGCTGATCGTGAAGGCGCAACCGCTCGGCGGAATCGGCCGGGCGCTCGACATCGTGACCGAGGCGGGGCTGCCGGTGGTCGTGTCGAGCGCTCTCGACACCTCGGTCGGCATCTCGATGGGTCTGCACCTCGCCGCGGCGCTCCCCGACGGGATGCTCGCGGGCGCCTGCGGACTCGGCACGGTCGCGCTGCTCGACGGCGATGTGGCCGCCGACCCGCTCCTCCCGATCGACGGCGCGATCGCCGTACGCCGCCCGGACCTCGACGCCGCTGCCCTCGAACGGTTCCGCGCGCCCGTCGAGCGCGAACGCTGGTGGCGGGAGCGGATCGCGCGCTGCGCCGCGCTGCTCGGGTGAGCGGTTGGATCAGAGCGGCGTGCAGCTGGAGCCCAGGAGGAGGCCGAGCAGGGCGACCTTGATCTCGGCTCGAGCCCACCCCGGAGAGACCCAGTGATCGCCGGCGGTTCCCGACACTCCGATGGTCGCAGTTCCTCCGATGAGACTCGCGAGCAGGCCGGTGAGCAATCCGATCGGAATCGTCGCGGTGTAGGTGTCCTGCGTCCCTCCGACGAGGGTCGGGGTCACCGTGACGTTGCCCGTCGTCGGCGTCCCGTTCGCGCCGTTCACGATTCCGATTCGGAAGGATGCGGTCGGCGGGAGAGCCGACTTCCAGGTCAGCGTGATGGATTGCAGGAGCCCGCCCAGGCCCAGGACTCCGTTCAGCGTGCACGTCAGATTGGTTGGGTTCGGCACCGTGCCGGCGGTGATCGTCGTTTTCCCGTTCTCCTGATCCGTCCACGCTGCGGCGACGGGCTGGGGACGCAACACCGTGGGAGTTCCGACCGCGAGCCCGGTGAGCAGGCCGAGCGACAGGATCGCGGCGATCCCCCTGCTCCACCCCGGGTTTCGTCGGCGCATCACTGGGCGATCCCTTCGGCGGAGACGGCATCGCCCGCAGAATCTCGAACCCGACGTCGCGCGAGCAGCGCGATCCCGAGGCCCACAGCGGCGGCGGCCGGTGCCGCAATCAGGCGTGCGGGTTCCCAGCCGGTGCGGGCGAGCGGGCCCTCCCCGCCGATCCCGACCTGTTCGGTATCTTCGCCCGCGTCGGCGCGCAGTGTGAGGCTGCCGCGCGCGAGCGGACCGGCTTCGGCGCCGTCCGCCCCGGCTCCGGGCCGCGGGTCTGCGGTGAGCGCGATCCGCAGGTGCGCATCGAACGGCGTGGCGACCGTGAGCACGCGCGAGAACCGCCCGTCGAGCAGCACCGGTCCATCGGCCCGGAGCAGCTGCTCCCCCGCGCGGCATCCATCCGAGGTCCAGGCCGCCGCGCAGGTCCGCACCTCTGCGCGCAGGCCGAGCGACGAGTCACCCGCCCCGGCGAGCGAGATCGAGAGAGACCCGTCGCCGGGCGCCCGCGATGCGTCGGCGTCCACGTGCCAGTACACCGGACGATCACGGCTCAGCTGCAGCACAGCGTCGGGCGCGAGGTCGGACCTCAGGCTCAGGATGTCCGAGGCGCTCGATGGAGCAGCCACGATCGGAGCAGCGCCGGCCGGAGTCGGGGCCGAGAGGAGCACCGAGCCGCCGGCCCCCAGCACCGCCGCGAGCGCCAGGGCGCCGCTCACCACCGGAGCAGCGGATCGCTTCGTCGACCTCCGATCGCGGTACTCCCGCTCGCGTGGCCAGAACGCCCAGGTGACGAGGATCGCGGCGGCGACGGTGATCCCGCCCATGATCCACGGGCTGCCGAACCAGACGATCACGGTCGCCAGCCCCGGCACCGAACCGATCACGACCCGGGCGTGGGCGATCCGGTAGGGCTCGGGGTCCTCGGTCTGGTTCGCGTCGCCCTTCAGGGTGATCACGCGCTCGCTCGGGTCGCCGTCGGCGGGCGCGACCGAGGTGACGCGGTGGGTCACCGGGAGCTTGCCCGGCCGGTCGACCGTGAGCACGTCGCCGACCTTCGCCTCCGCGGCCGGGATCTCGCGCACCAGCGCGACGGAACCGGTCGGGATCGTCGGCGACATCGATCCGGTCTTGAACATGATGAGCGAGTAGCCGCCCGTGAACGCGAGGATCACGAGCACGATGCACGCGGCGCCCCCGAGCGCCGCGACGGTGAGCAGCGTCTCGCGGACGACGCGTCCCGTCGTCCGCGCCGCCCGCCCCCAGCCCGCGCGTTCCTGAGTCATCGGTGCCCGCTCAGCTCGAGGTTCCCGTGAACGCCCAGGTCGGGGTCACGCTGCCGCCCTGCGCCGTGTTCGCCGCGTTCGTGGGGAGCGTGACCACGACGCAGTAGATCGCGACGGTGGCGGAGTTCGCACCGACGGTCGCCGGGGCGAGCCCGGTCGGCAACGTGCTGATCTTGGTCGCGAGGGAGCCGCCGGTCCAGGTCGGAACGCAGTCGCCCGTCGTCGCGACCGTGCCGATGCGCACCGTGAGCGCGTCGCCGAACGACTTGTTCGGGTCGACGGCCGGGTCGGCGGGTGTCGTCGCGAGCGTGACGCCGGTGAGGTTCACGGTGCCGGCTCCGCTGCCGGCCTTGGTCCGGATCTGGATCCAGGCGGCCTTGCTCGTTCCCGGCATCATGCCGGTCGCCGCGAGCGGGAGCACCGCGGCCGCGGCCGGCGCCGTCGTTTCGGTCCAGCTGCCGCCCGAGACGAGGGATTCCAACGCGAAGGTGCCCGCGGTGAGGGTGGTCTTCGCGTTCTCCTGATCGGTCCAGGCGGCGAGCGTCGCGGTCGCGCCGACGCCCAGCACGAGCGCCCCGGCCATGAGCGCGCGGACTCGGCGGAAGGTCAGGCCGCGTCGGCGCGCGACGAGGTCGAGGCGGCGCGCTCGGCGCGACCGCCCCGACCCGTTCGGCGCAGGCGCAGTCACAGCAGTGCTCCGCACCTACTGCGAGACGGCGTCCCACTGCCAGACGACGGTTCCGGTATCGCCCTGCGCGATGGTGGATCCCGCCGTCACCTGGAGGCAGAGGTTCACCGTGTCGCCGGGAGACATCGTCGTCACCAGAGCGGTGCCGCCCGTGAACGCGCCGGCGTTGCACCCGAAGGTCGTCGTCTGCACCGCGGCGAAGGTCGCCTTGCCGCTGAGCGCACCCGTCACCGTCGGAGTGGCGGGGGTGAGCGTCGCCGGCGACGAGCCGGTGAGCTTGAGCGCGTAGGGCGCGTAGACCACGGCGTTCGGGCTGAGCTTGTCGAAGCCCGTGCTGAAGGTCAACGAGGCCGCACCGCCGGAGCTGGCGTGATCGGCGAAGGTGGTGCCGTCGATGGAGCCCTGGAATACGAAGGTACCCGCCGTCAGGTTGGCCTTCGCGAACTCGGAATCGTTCCACGATGCGAGTGTGACTGCGGCGCCCACGCCGAGCACGAGCCCGCCCGCGAGCAGGGCGCCGATCTTGCGCCGCTTCGCGGCCCGGCGGTCGGTGTCAATGGATTCGGTCTGACTGGAAACGGTCATTGTTTTCCCCCATGCAACTCCGGGGAGCACCGTTGCCACCCGGATTTAGTTGAACGCTACAGTAACGCCCATCCGGTTTCAAGCCCGAAGCTACCCCTTCAGATCGGAAAAGTCACCCTCCCGCCATTCGCCTGCAGGCCGCTCGCCGGCGGCGTGCGCCGCCTCTTCGCGCTGCCGCAGCTCCACGCGACGGATCTTCCCCGAGGTCGTCTTGGGCAGCTCGAAGAACTCGACGCGGCGCACCCGCATGTAGGGCGGCAGGGCGACGCGCGCGTGCGCCAGGATCGCCCGCGCCGTCTCCGCGCTCTCGTCCCAGCCAGCGGCGAGGGCGACATAGGCCTTCGTCACGTTGAGCCGAGTGTCGTCGGGAGCCCCGACGACCGCGGCCTCGGCCACCGCCGCGTGCTCGAGCAGCGCGCTCTCGACCTCGAAGGGGGACACCTTGAAGTCGCTGGACTTGAAGATGTCATCGGTGCGCCCGACGAAGGTGAGCATCCCGTCGGCATCGCGCTGGGCGACGTCGCCCGTGTGGAACAGGCCCCCGCTCGTGGCCTTCGCGGTCGCCTTGTCGTTGCCGAAGTAGCCCGGCATGAGGTTCGTGGGACGCGGCTCCATCGGCAGGCAGATCTCGCCCTCGTCGCCGCGCTCGCCCGTCGCGGGGTTGACGAGCACCACGTCGACCCCGGGCAGGGGCCGACCCATGGCGCCGGGCACCACGGCCTCGCCCGGCATGGTGCCGATCAGCGCGGTGGTCTCGGTCTGGCCGTAGCCGTCGCGGATCTCGAGCCCCCACCACTCGCGGATCCGGGCGATCACCTCGGGGTTCAACGGCTCTCCCGCCGAGACCAGCTCGCGCAGCGCACGGGGCTTCTGGTCGAGCCTCTGCTGGATCAGCATGCGCCACACCGTCGGAGGCGCGCAGAACGAGGTGACGCCGGCCCGGTCGAGCTCGGCGACGAGACGCGCCGGCTCGAAGCGCGCGTAGTTCGCGACGAAGATCGTGGCGCCGACGTGCCACGGACCGAAGAAGCTCGACCAGGCGTGCTTCGCCCACCCCGGTGCGCTGATCACCAGGTGCACGTCACCCGGCCGCACGCCGATCCACGACATGGTGGTGAGGTGGCCCAGCGGATAGCTCGTGTGCGTGTGCACCACGATCTTCGGCAGGCTCGTCGTGCCGCTCGTGAAATAGAGCAGCGCCGGATCATCGCTCGCGGTGGTCTTCGCCACGGGCGCATCGGAGCCGGCGCGAGACTCCTCGAAACGCAGCCAATCGTAGAGGGCCGCACGCTGATCCTGACTTCCCGCGTCGAGGCCCACTCCCACGCCGCGGTAGTCGCCCGGGACCTCGGCGAACTTCACCGCGTCCTCCGGCCCGGCGAAGACGAAGCGCACTCGGCCGCGTTCCACCCGATCCGCGAGCTCGTGCGCGCTCAGGACCACCGAGGTCGGCAGGATCACGACGCCGACCTTCATGGCCGCGAGCATGAGCTCCCAGAGCTCGACCCGGTTGCCGAGCATGAGCATCGCGACGTCGCCCGGGCGCGCACCGATGCGCAGCAGCCAGTTCGCGACCTGATCACTGCGGCGCCGCAGTTCGGCGAAGCTCAGCGCCTGCTCGGTCCCGTCCTCCTCGGCGATCCGCAGCGCGGTCATCTCGTTACCCTCGGCGATCCGGTCGAACACGTCGTGGGCCCAGTTGAACGACGGCCCGACATCGGGCCACCGGAACTCGGAGCGGGCCCGCGCCGGATCCCCCGCCAGGTCGAGCAGCTGATCGCGTGCGGCGAAGAAGGCGGCGGTGGCATCGTTCTCGGTCATAGCGGCTATTCTGCCGCGCGACCCCTGCGCAGCGCAGCATGCGCGCCCGTCTCGCGGGTCGCGGAACGGAGCCCCTCAGCCGCGGAACACCGTGTGCAGATGATCGTCGCCGACGACCGCCCGGCCGCCGAGTTCGTCGATCTCGAACAGCACCGCGGTGCCGATCACCTCGTAGCCGACGCGCGCCAGCAGGCGGCGTCCGGCCGCCAGCGTGCCACCCGTGGCCAGCACGTCGTCGACGAGCAGCACGCGGGTACCGCGCGGCAGGTCGTCATGCACCTCGATCGTGGCGGTGCCGTATTCGAGCGCGAAGTCCTCCGATGCCGCCGGCCGCGGCAGCTTGCCCGCTTTGCGCACCGGCACGAAACCGACGCCCTCGACCGCCGCGGCGGCCGTGCCGAGGATGAAGCCGCGGGCCTCGACCCCGGCGACCACGTCGAACTGACCGCGGAACGGCTCCACGAGCGCCGCGGCGGTCGCGTGCAGCGCCGGCCCGTCGGCCAGCAGGGGCGCGATATCGCGGAAGACGATGCCGGGCTTCGGGAAGCCCGGGACGTCACGGATCAGGGACTCGGCTCGCTGCAGATCGGCCGGAAGTTCGGTAGACACGGAGCAAGCGTAACCGCTGTCGCGACGGCGCGCAGCGCACCGGCCCGGGCGACCCACCGCAGGCGCTTTCGCGTGACCGCTCGCGGCGCCACCGAGCCGAACACGCCCGGGATCCTCGACCCGATTTCACATTCCCCGGGACTTCGGGTAATGTTTTCCGGGTTGAGAGATCAACAGTGCGCCCCTAGCTCAGCTGGATAGAGCATCTGACTACGGATCAGAAGGTCGGGGGTTCGAATCCCTCGGGGCGCGCCACTCACCAGAAACCCCCGTCGCGGAAGCGGCGGGGGTTTCTTCTTACCCCGCGCGCGCTTCGTCGACGCGTTCCCTCGCGGGACCGCGCACAGCTTCCGCTTAACTCCGCTCGAATACTGGGAGTATGAGCTGCGAGCAGTACCCCGACCCGGCGATCGACTGGGCGGTCCTCACGCGCGCCGACGGGTCGCCGATCCGGGCGGTCGTGGTCGACGACGAGGAGTCGCTCGTCGAGGTGATCTCGACCGCGCTCGGCTACGAAGGCTGGGACGTCAGCACCGCGAAGGATGGCCAGGAAGCGCTCAGCGTGATCCGTGAGGTCACGCCGGACATCGTGGTGCTCGACATCATGATGCCGCATATCGACGGCCTCCGAGTGGTGCAGCGACTGCACGCCGACGGCTTGTTCATGCCGATTCTTCTGCTGACCGCGAAGGACGCCGTATCCGACCGCGTCACCGGCCTCGGGATCGGAGGAGACGACTACCTCACGAAGCCCTTCAGTCTCGAAGAGCTCATCGCCCGCCTGCGCGCGCTGCTCCGCCGGTCGAACCTCACTCTCGTCTCGAGCGGTGCAGCGGAGCTCCGCGTGGGCGATCTCGTGCTCAACGAGGAGACGTTCGAGTGCAGTCGCGCGAACACTCCGATCAGTCTGACGGCCACCGAGTTCAAGCTGCTGAGCTTCCTCATGCACAATCCGTCGCACCTGATGAGCAAGGCGCAGCTCCTCAGCCGCGTCTGGAACGATGAGCTCGACGAGCGCAGCAACGTCGTCGAGCTCTACATCTCGTACCTCCGGAAGAAGATCAACCGGCTGGGTCCGCCGATGATCCACACGGTCCACGGCATGGGCTATGCCTTGAGGCCCGCGCAGTGACTCGGGCTCAGCCGCTCCGGCGCACCCTCGTGGTCGGGATCATCGTCCTCGTCACGGTGCTCACGGCCGCGGTCGGTACCTTCAGCACGATCGCGTTGAGGAACGACCTCATCGAACGCCTCGATACGCAGTTGGCCACCGCGACCGATCGCTCCTTCGACCAGTTCGCCCCGAACGGCAAGCCCCCCGGGAGTCGGGGCGCCCCGCCAGGCGCCGAAGTACTCGGAATGCCCGGGCAGCGCGAGGGAACCATCGCCGGCCTGTCCAGGAACGGCGAGGCCACCTCGGCGCAGGTGATCGCAAGCGACGGGAAGGTGCGGAACCTCACCGACGAGGAGCTCGCGGCGTTGAACGCGGGCTTCGAAGACGGGACCCCGAGAACGGTGGAGGTCAGCGGTCTCGGCAGCTACCGGATGATCATGCGCACCGCTCAGCAGGCCGGGGGCACGTCGAATACCGGGAGCAGCGCCCTCATCATGGGTCTCCCGCTCGCAGACACGAACGCGACGGTGCTTCAGCTCTCGCTCCTCATCGGAGCGGCGGGCCTCGCCGGCATCGTGCTCACCGCGTTCGCCGGCACGCTGTTCGTACGCGCAGCGCTGCGCCCGCTCGACCGGATCGCCGAGGCCGCGACGCAGGTCGCCGAGATCCCGCTGCACCAGGGGGACGTCGCGCTTCCCGTGCGTGTCGAACAGCGTGATGCACGGCCCGAGAGCGAGGTCGGCCAGGTCGGCCAGGCGTTGAACATCCTCCTTGACCATGTCTCCGGCGCGCTCTCCGCACGGCAGGAGAGCGAGGAGAAGCTCCGCCAGTTCGTGGCCGACGCAAGCCACGAGTTGCGCACCCCGATCGCCTCGATCCGCGGATACGCCGAGCTGACGCGCCGGTCTCCCGAGCAGCTGCCCGAGAGCGCGGTGCACACGCTCGGCAGGATCGAGTCGGAGTCGGTACGAATGACGAAGATCGTCGAGGACCTCCTGCTTCTCGCCCGTCTCGACGAAGGCACCGAAGTACGCACCGAACCGGTCAACCTCACGCAGCTCATCGTCGATGCCGTGAGCGACGCGAGCGCCGCCGGAGGCGACCACGAGTGGCTGCTCGACGTCCCGGAGACCGGGGTGACGATCACAGGCGATTCGATGCGTCTCCATCAGGTGCTCATGAATCTCCTGAACAACGCCCGCGTGCATACGCCCGCCGGAACCGTTGTGACCGCAGCCCTTCGTCTGGAGGCCGACACGACGATCGTGGAGATCCGCGACGACGGACCGGGAATCGACGAGGCCCTCGCTGCAGCGGTGTTCGAACGCTTCGTGCGCGGTGATGCGTCGCGTGCCAGGCACACCGGAGGCACCGGGCTCGGGCTCGCGATCGCCTCCGCCATCGTAGACGCGCACGACGGTGAACTCTCGCTCGAGAGCCGGCCGGGTGAGACCGTGTTCCGGATCCGCCTGCCGGCCGCGACGGCCCCCGGGCGCGTCCACGGCGAACAACCGGCTTCCCCATAACAGTCGCTTAGTCCCGTCCCGTTTCCTGGGGGCATGAACCCGCAGCATCGCTCCCACCCCGACTCCGAACCGACGCGAAATGAGAACGTTCCGGATGCCGCGGACGTCCCCACGGAGCCCCGACCCGATCCCCCGGCGTCCCGCAGCGCAGCGGACGCGGACCGTCAGCGTCGACGCAAGAACCGCCGCAGCGCGCTCCTCGCAGGAGGACTCGTCGTCATGCTCAGCATGGGCGGCGGTGCGGCCTGGGCCGTCGATCGCTTCCTCATCCCGAAGGTCGAGATCTCGGATGTCGCGAGCTACGAGGCGGCGAACGCAGGCACGGCCCGCTCGTCGACCACCGCGAACGCCGACGGCGCCGATGACACCGCGACCCTCGGCGACGACTCGTACACGAAGGGCGATACCTCGGTCGCCGTGAAGCAGGTGACGACCGGGTCGGGCGATGACACGGTCACCTACTACGTCGCCGACGTCACCCTCGGCGATGCGACGGAGCTCCGTTCCGCTTTCGCGAACAACCAGTTCGGTGAGAACATCACCGAGACGACGAGCGGGATCGCCGAAGACAACGGCGCCGTGTTCGCGATCAACGGCGACTACTACGGCTTCCGCGACACCGGCATCGTCATCCGGAACGGCGTCGTGTATCGCGACGAGCCCGCCCGCACCGGACTCGCGTTCTCCTCCGACGGCTCGGTGAAGATCTACGACGAGACCGGCACCGACGCCGACGAGCTTGTCGCCGACGGCGTGTGGAACACGCTGAGCTTCGGACCGGCACTCATCGAGGACAGCCAGATCCTCGACGGGATCGACGCCACGGAGGTCGACACGAACTTCGGCAACCATTCGATCCAGGGCGAACAGCCGCGAACCGCCGTCGGCGTGATCGATGACAACCACCTCGTGTTCGTGGTCGTCGATGGCCGGGACACCGGCTACAGCCGCGGCGTCACGATGACCGAACTCGCGAAGATCATGCAGAGCCTCGGCGCGACGACGGCGTACAACCTCGACGGCGGCGGCTCATCGACCATGTACTTCAACGGCGAGGTCATCAACCGCCCGTCGAACGGAGGAGAGCGCGGCACGAGCGACATCCTCTACATCGCAGGAGCGGAATCATGATCATCCTCATCCCCTCCTACGAGCCGAACGAGCAGCTCCCCGCGCTCGTCGGACGGCTCGTGCACGCCCTGTCCGAGCGGGGCGATTCGATGTCCCGGGTCCTCGTCGTGGATGACGGCTCCGGCGCCGGCTTCGCACCGCTCTTCGCCGAGTGCTCCCGCGCGGGTGCCGATGTCGTCGCACACTCCGAGAACCGGGGCAAGGGCGCGGCGCTCAAGACGGGCTTCCGTCGGGTGCTCGAGAGGTATCCGGGCCACGAGGTGGTGACCGCGGACGGCGACGGACAGCACGCCGTCGCCGACATCCTCGCGGTCGCCGACCGTGTCGGGGCAGAGCGGCAGAAGCGGCCGCAGACCATCGTGCTCGGCTGCCGGGACTTCTCCGGCGAGGTCCCGTTCCGCAGCCGGTTCGGCAACATGGCCTCTCGCGGTCTCTTCCGGCTCGCCGCCGGATGGTCGCTGAGCGATACCCAGACCGGGCTCCGCGGGTTTCCGCCGGAAGCGCTGCGATGGCTCCTCACCGTGAAAGGCGATCGCTTCGAGTACGAGCAGCGAACGCTGCTCGAGCTCCGCGGCGCCGGCCTCCGAGCCGAGGAGGTGCCGATCCGGACCGTGTATCTCGATGACAACGCGTCGAGCCACTTCAGACCGCTCCTCGATTCGATCCGGGTCCTCGCCCCGGTGCTCGCGTTCGCCGCATCCTCGTTCGCGTCGTTCCTCGTGGATGCCGCGGCGCTGTTCGTGTTCGATGCGCTCACGGGCATGCTCACCCTCTCGATCGTGCTCGCCCGGCTCCTGAGTTCGAGCGTGAACTTCTGGGTCAACCGCCGCGTCGTGTTCCTGCACCGCGGCCGCGATGGAGCGGCCCGGCAGGCGGTCTCCTACGCGCTGCTCGCGGGCGTCCTCCTGCTCTCGAACATCGCATGGATGTCGTACCTCACCGGGATCGGTGTCCCGCTCCTCGCCGCCAAGATCATCACCGAGCTCGTGCTCTTCATCATGAGCTACCGGGTGCAGCGCCGCACGGTCTTCCGCACCGAGCCTGAAGCCTCCGTACAGATTCCGCATAAGAACGGCTTAGACGTTCCGGATCTACTCGTAATCACGGGGACGACGGACCCCGTCCGCACGCTCGACACCCAGACCCGAAACCGAGACTTCAGGAGCGAATCTTGACCACGAACGGCCTCATCATCGCAGGCATCGACCTCGTCGCGGCGACGATCCTCGCGCTCGGCCTGTACTACCCGCGCCATCGCCGGCGCGACCTCGTCGTCGCCTTCATCGGAGTGAACGTCGGTGTCCTCGCAGTGACCTCGGTGCTCAGCACCGCCGAGATCGCCGCAGGTCTCGGCCTCGGCCTCTTCGGTGTCCTGTCGATCATCCGTCTGCGTTCATCGGAGATCTCGCAACGCGAGGTGGCCTACTACTTCGCGGCGCTCGCGATGGGCCTCATCGGGGGTCTCTCCTCGTCGGGCCCCCTCATTCCGGCCGCGCTCATCGGCTTGATCCTCCTCACCATGTGGATCGCTGACCACCCGGCGTTCCTCTCGCACGCCCGTCACCAGGTGGTGCGCCTCGATCGCGCGATCGCGAACGAGGACGAACTCCGCGACGAGCTCGGCCGTCGCCTCGGCGGAACCGTGCACCAGGTCACCGTGCAGCAACTCGATCTCGTGAACGATTCGGTGCTCGTGGACGTGCGTTACCGGGTCGCACGCAGCGGCGCGCACGGGCGCCCCGGCGTCCGTGCCGCACGGACCTCGCCGCAGGCACAGGGAGCACCCCGCGTCGCAGAGGCCGGCGAAGTCGGGCTCGTACGATGAACGGCCGCCTGGACCTCGACCGGTACCCGCGCGCCTCGCTCGATGAGGTCGTCTCGGAGGCTGCACTCCTCACCCGGATGGACCGCAAGTACCTCCTCCCCTTCGCGGAGGCTCGGGACGCGATCGAGGAAGGGACCCGGGGCGCCCGGATCCTGGAGATCTGCGGCCGGCGATCCTTCGCCTACGACTCGGTCTACTTCGACACCGAGGATCACCTGAGTTACCGGCTCACGGCCCAGCGCCGCCGCCGCCGGTTCAAGATCCGGACCCGCACCTACGTCGACACGGGCTCCGCCTACCTCGAGCTCAAGACGAAGAGCGGCCGCGGGAGCACCGTGAAGGAGCGGATGGAGTACCGGCCATCGCACCGAGAGGAACTCACGCGGGAGGGCCGAGATTTCCTCGCCTCGCTCCTCACCCAGCACGCGCACGATGCGGCCCTCGTCGACGACCTGCGCCCGTCGCTCATCAGCCAGTACGAGCGAACCACACTCCTCATGACCGACGGAAGCCGCGTCACCATCGACCAGAGGCTCCGTTGGCACGATCGAGACGACACCACGATCGCCCTCCCCGAGCACCTCATCATCGAGTCGAAGTCGCTCGGCAGCCCGAGCCGGCTCGATCGGGCCCTGTGGCGAGCCGGTCATCGCCCGAGCGGCATCAGCAAGTTCGGCACCGGCACCGCGGCGCTCCACCCGGAGCTGCCGAGCAACAAGTGGTCTCGCACGCTCAACGGCCCCTTCCGTACTTCCGCTCACATCGCCTAGGAGGCATCCCATGAAACGACGCATCATCCTTCCCGCCGCCCTCGTGCTCGCAGCCTCGCTGCTCGCCGGATGCTCCACCGCAGTGACCGAGGCGAGCGGCGCCTCGACCGCGAAGGCCGCCACCACCGGTGGCAGCAGCGCCGAAGCGCTGTCCGCCTTCACGGGTGATCTCAGCCCGGATGAGGTGCTCGCGGCCAACGCGGAATACACGACCGTCAACACCGACGAGTGGTCGGCCGACGACGCCGTCCGGGTGAAGCTCTCGGGCGACTCGGCGACCCTCGCGTCCGGTGCCTCGGGCGTCACGGCCGCAGACGGAACCGTCACCATCACCGAAGCCGGCGTGTACGAGCTCTCGGGCTCGCTCACCGGCGGCGTCGTCGTCGCGGCGCCCGAGGACGCGCAGGTCGTGCTGATCTTGAACGCCGCCGAGATCACGAACAGCGCAGGTCCGGCCATCGACGTGCAGACCGCTGACGACGTCGCCATCCATCTCGCCGACGGCACGAAGAACAGCGTCTCCGACGCCTCCAGCTATGCCGACGACGCCGAAGCGAACGCGGCGATCTCCGCGTCGAGCGATCTCACCATCAGCGGCGAGGGCGCGCTCACCGTCACCGCGAACGGCAACGACGGCATCACGAGCAAGGACGACCTCGTCGTCCTCTCGGGCGATATCGCCGTCACGGCCGCTGACGACGCGCTCCGCGGCAAGGACTCGCTCGTGGTCGAAGGCGGCGCGTTGCGTCTGACCGCGACCGGCGGCGATGGGTTGAAGAGCGATCAGGAGGACGACGGGACCAAGGGCTACATCCTCATCACTGACGGCGCCATCGACATCACCGCCGGCGATGACGGCATCCAGGGCCAGACCGACACCATCATCACGGGCGGCGAGATCACCGCTGCCGCGACGGGCGACGGCGTGAAGGCCGAGCAGATCGTCTCGATCGGCGGTGGCACGATCACGATCTCCGAGTCGGACGAAGGCATCGAGGCGATCAATGTCGCGATCTTCGACGGCACGCTCGACATCACCGCGGCCGACGACGGGATCAACGCCGCGGGCCTGAACACCGGCGGCGAGGACCGCGAGACGGACACCGGAGAACGCCTCGAAATCTCGGGCGGCACGATCACCGTGCACGCAGGCTTCGACGGCCTCGATTCGAACGGCACGATCACCGTGAGCAGTGGCACGCTCGACATCACGAGCGCCGACAACGGCGGCGACGCTCCCCTCGACGGCAACGGCGAGGTTTCGGTGACGGGTGCGACGATCACCGCGAACGGCTCGCCCTACGACGCCTCGCAGGCGAACGCGGGTCCCGGTGGCGGCGGGATGGGCGGTCCCGGTGGCGGTGCCCCCGGGCAGTAGGCCCCGTCCCTGGTCCGGGTCGCCGGAGGTTCCTCCGTCCGGCGACCCGTCGACTGCACCGCTCCGTTCCTCGGCTCAGCCGCTCACCAGCCTGAGCGGCTGCCGTCCGCGTCTCCTGCCGCGCTCGTCGAGCAGGACCCCCAGACGCTTCGTCGTCCGCAGCTCGGTGTGACGGCCGACGGTTCTCGTCCCCGGCGCGATCACGGCGACCTCTCGCTCGCAAGCCCGCAACTCCGTCCAGTCCTGAACCCACAGGGTGACGAGCAGGTTCGCTCGCCCGATCACCTCGACGCACACCCGGCAGTCGTTGCGCTTGCCGAACCAACGTCCGATGTCGTCCAACTGCGGCGCAGGCACGTCGAGCAGCAGGGTCACCCCGTGCCGCCCCTGCCGGAGCGCCGCCGCCGCATCGCAGCGCAGCGAGAACGCCCCAGACGCCAGCATGGCCTCGGCCCTGCGTCGAGCGGTCGCTGCGGCCACACCGCTTCGAGCCCCGACCTCTGCCCAGCTCATCCGACCGTCCTCGCCGAGCGCGGCGATGATGGACGCATCAATGCCGTCGAATGCCGCCCCTCTGCTCCGAGCTGAGCTCTGCTCGTGGATCCGTCGGGCCTTCAGCGGTTCGAGCGCCCCCGCGCGCCACCAGTTCGCTTCACGGTGCATGCGCGTCGCGACCAGCACCTCGCGGCGGTTCGTATCCGCTCCGAGGAGGTCACCGGCCGTCAGCAGCTGCGTCAGTTCCTCCGCGGTGGGGGCATGGCAGTCGATGAGCAGATCGCTCGACCCCGCGAGTTGCGAGACCGTTGAGAACATGGGCTCCGAAGCGAGGCGGGACATGACCGCGGAGATCCGCCCAGGTACGACGTCCAGTAGGAGGAACGCCGTCGCCCCGATATCCAGATGGCGTGTCCCGGGCGACGTCGTCACCCATGCGAGGCCCGCGGAAACCAGGCTCTGCCACCGGCGTGACAGCGTGGACGGTGCGACGTCGAGAATGCCCGCGAGGCGCTGCCAGCTCACCCGCGGATCGATCTGCAGCGCATTGATCAGTTCGAGGTCGAACTCCGATAGTTCGTCAGTATCTTGCACGGATCGCAACTTCGATTCAGAATCATGCACATTCTGAGCGTATCTGCACTTCGCTTCCTATCCTGATCCTGCTTCGCAGCGTTGCGTCGCGCCGCAACGCTGCGGCTGAGTTCCAACAGAGGACACCACATGATCAGGCACATCCCTCCCGGCCCGAGACCGTCTCGCACCCCATCCGCGGTCCTGGTCATCCTGGCCATGGCGGTCGTCGAGATGCTCAGCGGGGTCACGCAGGGCTACCTGCCTCCGCTGCTCCCCGCCCTCGGACCGGTGATCGGTATCGACGATCCCGGGATCAACGGCCTCTTCCTCATCTCCAACGTCTCGTTCGCAGTGATGACACCGATCGTCTCGCGGCTCGGCGACAGCTACGGCTATCGATTGGTGCTGCGCTGGTCGACCGTCGCGGTGACGGCGGGGGCGCTGGCGATGGCCTGGGCTCCGTCGCTCGCGACCATCACCGTCGGCGTGGTGCTGCTCACCTGCGTGGTCGGATTCATCCCGCTCATGATGGGGATCCTGCGCACGACCAGCCCGGCCCACACCCGCAAGGGCGTCAGCGTGATGATCGGCGTACTGATGATCACGGTCGGGTTCGGCGGGCTCATCGCGGGTCTCATCGGTGCCGAGGATCCGCTGCGAGGATTCTGGATCGCGGTTCCGATCGCGGCGCTCGCGCTCGCGGCGACGTTCGTACTGCCCGACGCCGGAACCCCGACGCGCCAGCCGCTCGCGATCATGCCGCTCGCGCTGTGCTCGTTCGGTCTGATCGGTTTCGTGGTCGCCCTCGCGATGGGCCCGGAATGGGGCTGGTTCGATGTCCGCACGCTCGGCATCGGGTTGCTCGGACTTGCATTCCTGGCGATCTGGGTGCGGGTCGACAGCCGGAAGACGAAGAAGCGCCGGACCTTCCTCGATCTGCAGATGCTGCAGATCCCGCAGATCAGGTCCATCACCCTGTCGACCTTCTTCTTCGGCTTCGCGACGATCAGCTACTTCGGCACGAACGGGATCTTCCTGCATGCCGACCCGGCCGAGGTCGGGTACGGGTTCGCGCTGTCGCCGTTCGGCGTCGCCCTCGTCCTCGCGCTCACGTCGATCGCCTCCTTCGCCTCTTCCCTGTCCACGATGCGGCTCATGTCGCTCTTCGGGGAGCGCGCCGTGCTGCTCGCCGCCGGCGCGATTCTGGGAGCCGGCTTCCTGACCATGGCGTTCGGGCACTCCAGTTTCACGATGTACTGCGCGGGTTTCACGCTGTTCAGCATCGCCCTCGGGATGTACCAGGCGGCCACTCGCGCGCTCTCCGTGGAAGGAGTCCCCATCCATCAGACGTCTTCGGCCGCGGGTCTCAACGAACTCGCACTGTCGGTCGGCATCGCGATCGGGGCCGCGACGATCCGCATGATCTCCGCGGCGTCCGTGACCGACGCCGGCAAGATATCGGAAACCGGTCTGTGGTCCATCTGGGCCGTCATGACGGCCTCGGCGGTAGTCGCAGGGCTCGCCGGGGTCCGCTATCGGAAGCCTGCCTACGAGGTGAGCCCGACCGGGACGATTGGAGTGACGGAGTGAGCGCGCCGCTCGATCCCGGAACCGGAGCACGGATCGCAGAGTCTCTCGAGCGCTGGTCGCCCCGATTGCTGGAGCTCAGCCATGCGCTGCACCAGGATCCGGAGCTCGGCGGCGAAGAGCACCGCGCACGCGGACGCATCCAGCAATTGCTCACCGCTGCGGGGTTCGTATGCGGCTCGCGGCAGCCGAGTGCACCGACCGCTCTTTCCGCGAGGTTCGGAGACGGAGAACTGGTCGTCGCCTGCTGCATCGAGGTCGACGCCCTCCCCGGCATCGGCCATGCGTGCGGGCACAACGTCAACGCCGCATCGACGCTCGGCGCCGCTCTGGCGCTCGCCGAGATCGCGGAGGAGGCCGGGCTGACCGTACTGGCGCTCGTCACTCCGGCCGAGGAGACCCGCGGAGGGAAGATCGACCTCATCCGGGAGGGCTCCTTCGATGGCGTCCATTTCGCCATGATGGCGCACGCTTCGGGTGAGGACTCCGTGGGGAATTCCTCCCTCGCGATGACCATGTGGTCCTTCGAGTACGTCGGGCGGGCTGCGCACAGCGCCGCCGCTCCCGATGAGGGGATCAATGCGTTGGACGCGGCGGTCGTCGCCCAGACCGCGATCGCGCTCGCCAGGCAGCAGCTCCCCCGAGGCGCTATCGTCTCGATCGTCATCGACGAGGGCGGATCAGCGGTGAACGTCATCCCCGGGCGCACTCGCGGACGAGTCGAGATGCGCGCCCCGACCCGAGATGCGCTCGAGGTCATCACGGCGCGAATCCGGAAGTGCCTGGAAGCCGGAGCGCTCGCGACCGGCTGCTCCCTGAGCACTTTCGAACCCGGGAACAGCTTCTCGCACCTCGAGCAGGATGCCCGCCTCTGCGCCGCTTACCGAGCGGCGATGGAACTGCGGGGCCGCACCGTACCCCAGGCGAGCGCCCCGATCGCATCGACCGACTTCGGGGACGTCTCGCTCCTCGTCCCGAGCCTGCATCCCATGATCGGGTACGACGTCGGCGGCGCCGCTCATCACACCGCGGAGTTCGCAGCTCACGGCGCCTCTCCGTCGGCGGACCGAGCGGTGCTCGATGCCGCCTTCGGTCTCGCTGCGACCGCAGCGACCGCAGCGATGGATCCCGAGCAACGGGCACGATTGATCGGGGGTGGACGCGAAGGCGCTGCTGCGGCCTGAGGCGCCCGCACGCTTCAGGCGGAGACGGGGCGGCCACCCGCGCAGCGGAGATCATCGCCCCCGTCGGACCCCGCGGGGCAGGACGACCGGGGCCCCGGTTTCCGGGTCGGGGATCACCTGCGCATCGAGGTCGAAGACCTCACGGACCAGCTCCGCGGTGACGATCTCGCGCGGAGGTCCCTCCGCGACGATCTGCCCGTCCCGCATGGCGATGAGATGCGTCGCATAGCGTCCGGCCATCGCGAGCTCGTGCAGCACGGCGACGACCGTGCGCCCGGCATCCTGCAGGTCCACTGCGAGTTCGAGCACATCGACCTGGTGCGTGATGTCGAGGAAGGTCGTCGGTTCGTCCAGCAGCAGTACGTCGGTCTCCTGCGCGAGCGCCAGCGCGATCCAGGCCCGCTGTCGCTGCCCCCCGGACAGTTCTTCCAGATGGCGCTCGGCGAGTTCCGAGACGCCGGCAGCGGCGAGCGCCGCGGCGACCGCGCGCTCGTCCTCCCGGGACCACTGGCTCAGCACGCTCTGATGCGCGTAACGGCCGCGGCTCACGAGGTCCTCGACCGTGATGCCCTCGGGGCTGATCGGAGACTGCGGCAGCAACGCGATCCGCCTGGCCAGTTCTCGGGTCGAGAACTCGCGGATGTCCGTACCGTCGAGGAGCACCGCGCCCGATCGCGCCGGCAGCAGGCGCGCCAGTGCGCGCAGCAGCGTCGATTTGCCGCAGGCGTTGGGGCCGATGATCGCGGTGAACGAACCTCCGGGAATCCGAACATCCAGATCAGTCAACAGCGGATTCCTCCCGTACCCCGCGGTGAGCCCCTCGGCGCGCAGACCGAACGGCCCGGCGGCCCCGCCCGCTTCGTTCATGTTCGATTCCCTTCCCGGATCAGGAGCCAGACGAGGTAGAGGCCTCCGATCACCACGGTCACGCCGCCGACCGGCAGGCTCACCCCGGCCAGCAGGTGCTGGGCCGCCAGGTCGGCTGCACCCAGCAGCGCCGCGCCGACGAGCGCCGAGAGGATCAGGCCGGCGCGCTGCCCGTGTGCGGTGAGTCTCTTCGCGATCTGCGGTGCGGCGAGCGCGATGAACGAGATCGGTCCGGTGATCGCGGTGACCAGTGCGGTGAACCCGACCCCCGCGAGCACCAGCATCGCTTTTGCGCTCTCCGTTCGCAGTCCGAGAGATGCTGCGGCGTCCTCTCCGAGTTCGAGCTGCGGAAGCACACGAGCCACGAACGGGAGGGAGCAGAAGAGGACCGCAGCGACGATCGATGCGCCGCCGAGTTGCTCCCAGGTCATGCCCGCGAGCGTGCCGGCGTCCCAGATCGCCGCACGGAGTGCGGCGTCCAGGTCTGCCTTCACGCTGAACCAGCTCGTCAGCGCCCTGAGCATGGCGCCGAGCGCGATTCCGACCACGATGAAGCGGAACCCGTGCATGCCTCTTCTGAACGCCAGCACGTAGACGAGCGCTGCAGCGCCGAGTCCGCCCGCGACCGCCCCGAGTGCCATGGTGAGCAGACCCGACCCGCCGGCCATCAGCACGACCACGACGCCCGCGTACGATCCCGCACCCAGCCCGATGATGTCCGGGCTCCCCAGAGGATTGCGCGTCAGGGTCTGGAAGATCGCGCCGCCGATCGCCAGGCAGGCTCCGAATAGGAGGGCCGCGATCGCACGGGCCCCCCGCCACTCGAACACGAGACGCTCCGAACCGGATGCGTCCGGGGCGAGCGCGTGCAGGATCGAGTTCGGCTGGATTCCGCCGTCCCCGATCGTCAACGCGAGGAAGACCGTGGCGAGCGCCGCAGCGAGCACGGCGCCTCCGCTCAGCGCGTGGCGTTCGCGGAACCGGACGCTCACCTCGCCGATGCGCAGCACGAGCGTGCGGTTCCTCACCACACCACCTTCTTCGACGATCGCACGAGCGCGATCAGCACCGGCCCTCCGACCAACGCGGTCACCACACCGAGCTGGAGCTCCGCGGGCCAGACCATGAGCCGCCCCAGGACGTCGGACACGAGGACGAGAGCCGGTGCCAGCACGAGGGCGTAGGCGAAGATCCACCGCTGGTCCGGACCGGTGATGCGGCGCACCGCATGGGGAATCATCAACCCGACGAACGCGATCGGGCCCGCCGCAGCGGTCGCTGCGCCGCAGAGCAGCAGGATCGCGATGAATCCTGCGCCTCGCGTCGCCCCGATCCGGACGCCGACCGACCTCGCGACGTCATCGCCGAGTGCGAGCGCGTTGAGGGCCCGGGCAAGGAGCAGCGCGACGGCCGTTCCGGTCGCGATGAACGGCAGGATCGTCGTCAGCGTTCCGTCCGGACGGTCGGTGATCGAGCCGACCCCCCAGAACCGCATTCGATCGAACGTGCGGGGATCGATGAGCGTGAGCAGCGTCGATGCCCCCAGGAACACCGAGCTCAAGGCCATCCCCACGAGCGTGAGGCGCACCGGTGTCGCCCCGGTCCGCCCGCGCGAGGCGATCGCGAACACTAGGATCGACGCGACGCCCGCGCCCGCGAACGCCCACCAGATGTAGTCGCCGATGTGCACGAGTCCGAAGGCGGCCACGCCGATCGAGACCGCCAGCGAGGCCCCTGCATTGACGCCGAGCAGTCCGGGGTCGGCGAGCGGATTGCGGGAGACGGCTTGCATGAGCGCGCCGGCCAGGCCGAGCGCTACGCCGACGGCGATCCCGAGCAGCGTCCGAGGAACCCGGACATCCGTGACGGTGATCTGGGAGATCGATCCGTTCGGAGACACGAGAGCGCTCAGCACTGCGCCGGGAGACAGCAGCGCGGAACCGATCATGACGCTCGCGAGCGCAGCAGCGAGGAGGACGACCGCCGAAACGGCCAATCCCGCGGCGCGCGCAAGCCCGGAGAAACCGGCCCGACGCCGATTCCGGCTGGCCGATGCTCCGAGAAGCGCAGTGGTCGCGGTCACGAGCCGCGGGGAATCCGTGCGGACGACGCCCCCGGCCCGGCGGTGAACGCCAGGCACGACACGCCCCACCCGAGCTCGGTCGTGCCGGCAGCCGTCCAACCGCATTCTGCGGCGAGCTCGATCAACCGCTCCGCGCTGCGCGTCGGTGCACCCGTCGTCGCCAGGCGCAGGAGCTCATGCTCCGACGTCCGCGGGTCGAGCGCGTCTGCCCGGGTCGATTCGATCAGCAGCATCGATGCGACGGGGATCTCCCCGGAGAGGTACGCTCGCGCCTCCGCGTCGGTGAGGTGGGCGAGCGCGTGAGCATGGACCTCCGTGTCCGCTCCCTGCTCCACCACCCGGCAAGCGGATCCCTCACCACCCTTCCGGAGCGCATCCCCGACCACGGCCGCTCCCGGACCGCGCACCGCGACGGCGGCCTTCTCACCCCACGGCCGAGCCGCAAGCAGGGCCGGCATGAGGTAGGCGAGCCCCTCGGCTCGCTCGAGCAGTTCATCGTGCAGTTCGGCGTCGGTCGCCGCCTGGGCGATGACGGACGCGCCGTTCGTCCGTTCCCAGGCCGTGCCGCCGTCGCGCAGGGCCTCCGGGAGATTCTGGAGCGCCAGGATCTGCGAGGCCTCGAAGCCGTCGAACGCCTCCCGTGCGTGGTCGTCCGAGAGCAGTTGCATACCTCGTCCGCTGATCCGAAGACGCTGTCCCTCCACCACCAGATAGGCGCGATCCGCGAGCACGGCGACAAGCGGATCGAGTTCAGCGCGCTTCAGACCGATCCGTGTCGCGAGCGACGACGCCGGCAGCGGCCGCGGTTCGAGCGCCTCGAACAGGTGCAGCTGCAGGGCGGCACGTACGGCGAACCACGCCACCGGGGAGTCGGCCGGGGCCGCCGCGCCGGCCACTTGCTTCTCCGAGGGCGCGGCTTTCGGATCGGACGGATCGCGCGCGGGGACGCGAGCATGCCAGTAGCCCGTGATGTCGAGATGCGAACGGGGGATGCCGTGTTCCCGGGTGAGCGCACGCCGGAGCGGGAGCAGCGCCTGCGACTCCGCAGCCGCCCAGACGTAGGGGTGGGTCGCGGAGTCCATCGCCCCCGATTCCGCCACCGCCCGCGCCAAGGCTCGGGCGTCTCCGGGCTCCGCGACCACCCAGGTGATCCGGTCCTCGGGCCGCAACGCGAGCTCCTGTCTGGCGCTCTCGTCCGCAACCGTGATGATCGCGTGGACGGGCGCGGAAACGGGTCGTTCCTCGAAGCACCGCCCGATCGCTGGCAGCGCCGTCTCGTCGCCGATCAGGATCAGACGGTCGATGTCGTCCGGAAGGACGGTGGAGGATTTCGGGCCCACCGTCCAGAGCACGTCACCGGGCTTCGCGGCACCCGCCCACGCTTCTGCGGGGCCGGCTTCAACGGGCCCCGAATGCACCACGAAATCCAGGTCGATCTCACCGTCTCCGACGCGACGCGGGGTGTAGTCGCGCCCCTCGCGAGCCGCGGCGATCGGCCACTCGATGCCGTGGGCGAGCTGCTTCGGGAGGACCGCTTCCACGGGCCCGTCCGTCGAGAAGAGCAGTTTGACGTGATCGTCGAACATCGGGCTGGCGAAGGGCGGGTGCCGGAGTCCGTCCCGTTCAAAACCGCCCACCTGCGCTCCGCCGAGAGTCACCCGACGCATGCGCGGCGTGATGTCGACCACGCGGACCACGGTCAGACGACGCAGCACGAGAGGATGCGGTGTGAACCGCCGAATCGCCACGCGCCGACCCTACTTCGCGAACTGCTTCTGGATGAGGTCGAGGAGCGCCATCGACTCGTCGAAGTCGGCACGCTGGGCCCAGTAGGGGAACTGGTACGCCTGATTCTTCGTGAACGCCGGCAGCGCTGCGTAGACGGGGTTGCCACGGAGCGTCTTGAGGTCGACCGTCTCGGCGTTGAAGCCGAAGACGAAGACCGATTCCTGGGTCAGGAGCTGACCGGCCTGCTCGGTCGAGATCTCGAACGAATCTCCACCGGCGGTGTACGGCTTGAAGTCCCCGGTCGCGAACAGCGGGGCGGGGCGGAAGCCGAGATCGCTGAAGACCCGGGGCAGACCGCGGTCCTCGATGAGCACGTACGGGCGCTGGTCCGCGGTGAAGCTCAGGAACACCGACTCCCCCGCAGGAGGAGCGATCGAATCACGCACCTTCTTCGCCTTCGCCTCGTAGCGGGCGAGCGCGTCCTGATAGACCTTCGGCTTTCCGAACACATCTCCGGCGAGGAACTCGTACTGCTGCTGCCATTCGGTCAGCTTGCCCGAGACGATCACGGTCGGAGCGATCTCGCTGAGCTGCTTGTACTGTTTCGTGGCGAGCATGAGCGGGTAGCCGAGCCCGCCGGCGATGATGAGGTCGGGCTTCATCGCCAGGATCTCCTGCAGGTCGAAGCCCTCAGGACTCCAGGACACGAATTCCGTCCCCTGAGCGCGGGCATCCTTCTCCCAGAACTCGGAGTAGGACGCATCGGTGTTCGTCGCCTCGGAGGTCACGCCGGCGACGGGCGCGTCCAGATCGTAGAGATATCCGGCGAGCGCATAGTTCAAGAGGACGACCTTCTTCGGCTTCGCGGGAATGGTGACGTCCCCCTGGTCCGTTTTCACGACGCGCGTGCCCGCTTCGACGCTCGCACTCGGGCTCTGGCCGGAGGCCGAGTCCGAGGGAGCCGCGCATCCGCTGAGGCCGACGCCGGATACGAGCAGGGCCACGACGAGCGCGGAAAGTGAGAAAGGACGTGAGCGCATGTTCACCTCTCCGGGGACGGTGCTCTGGCAGCACCGGATGGAAATTTGGTAAGGGTAGCCTAAGCTTGCTTTTCGCGGCCGAAACTCCCGAGGCGACGCGACCTCGAGACCCACACGACATTCGGCGGCTACACGGAGGGAGCTCATGACCGTGTCGACGCTGCGATTGCAGCATCTGGAGCCCGAGAACGTGATCCGGTTCCTCGGACACCCGATGCACACCCACGATGTGCCCCATCTGATTTACGTGGCCACCGGTGTCGCCCACCTTGTGGTCAACGATGCTCCGATGACGTTGCGGGCTCGGGAGTCGGTATGGCTCGCGTCAGGCGTGCCCCATTCCGCGCGTTACGAGCACGGAAGCCTCGTCCTGGGCCCCTTCCTGAACGTCTCCGATTCTCCGCCGATCTCGGTACTGAAACTCGGGGTCGTCCCCGAGATCGCTGCGGTCATGACGACGGTCCTCGGAGTCGCCCCGCACTCCAGCGCGCAGGTCGCCGTGCTGCGCGATGCGATCGGGAACGTCCTCCGAGGCGTCAGCTCCACCTATTTCGCGCTGAAGACCCCCTCACATCCCGCTGTAGCTCCCATCGCACGAGCCGCAGTGCGTTCGACCCGGACTCTCGCCGAGCTCGCCAGCGAGCAGGGGCTGAGCGTGCGGCACGTCCAACGCGTATTCCAGGACGAGACGGGCATGCCGTTCCAACGATGGCGGGCTCTCGCACGACTGAACGTCGCGATCGCCGGAATGCGCGGCGGCCAGTCCGTCGGCCAGGTCGCTCGGACCGCCGGATACCGAACCCGTTCCGGCCTGGTGAAAGCGCTTGAGCGGGAAGTGCCCGCCGATGACATCGCCGGGCTCCTCGGCCGGGCGAAGCGCCCCACCGGCCCTTCGCCGTCGAGAGGATGACGCCGACCGCTTCGCTCACCCAGGGCCGGCAACGACGGTCGGCGGCGGTGCGTGCAGTCGGGGAATAATGGAAGCGCCCGACCTCGCGCGGATCTACGCCGGCACCGAGGCGGGCACCGCCACCTACCCCCCCCCCCCCCGAAAGAGCGAACATGTCAGACACGCAGCCGAACGGCCAGCAGCCCGCAGATCAGCCCCAGGTTCCCTCGGCCGCCCCGCAGCCGCAGGAGACTTCAGCGCCGCAGGAGACCTCAGCGCCGCAGGCACCCGGAACCCCGACCCCCGCGCACCAGGCACCCACGGCACCGGCGGCTCCCGCCTACGGCGCACCCGCGACCGGGGCCCCCGCCTACGGCGCGCCCGCGGCCCCGCAGGCTCCGACCTACACCGCGTCCTACACGGCACCCGCTTCGGCTTCGAACGGCATGGCGATCACGAGCATGATCCTCGGCATCGTCTCGCTGCTCGTCGCTTGGATCATCGCGATCCTCGGCTGGGGAGCGAGCATCACCGCGCTCGTCCTCGGCATCCTCGCCCTGCGCAAGGGCCAGTCGAAGGGGATGGCGCTCACCGGCATCATCACCGGCGCCATCGGCATCCTCTGCTCGCTGTCGAGCTCGATCATCGGCGTCATCATCATGACGAGCGTGATGAACAGCTCCTACTGAGCATTCGCACGCGCAAACGGGGAGGCCCCCACCGCTTCGGCGGTGGGGGCCTCCCCGTTTGCGCGTGGGACGAGCCTCAGGCTCGTGCCGAACGGCGGATGCCAGGAGGCGTAGCCCGACCCCGGGTCACCGCTCCGGCGCCGCCGCGAGCTGCAGCGCGTACCAGCGATCGCAGTACGGCGAATCGCTGAACGGCGCGACGGGCTCATACCCGCGACGCTCGTACATCCGGCAGGCCTCGACGAGGTCGCTCCGAGTCTCGAGCCGCACCTCCCGCAGCCCGCGTTCCCGAGCTTCCGCTTCGAGACGGTCGAGCAGTGCGGACGCCACCCCGCGACCGCGCACGGAGGGACGGGCGAACACCTTCGTGAGCTCTGCGGTCCCATCGCTCGGGAACCTCAGGCTCGCCATGCCTGCGGCCGCTCCGTCGACACGCGCGATCACCAGGATCCCGGTCGGTTCCCGGAGTTCGTCCGCCGGCTCCTCGCGGACGGCGCGATCGACCTCGTGCGCTTCGGCGGGCCGCCCCCACCAGCGCGCGACGACATCGCCCAGGTACTCGCGGATCAGGGCGACCGCCTCGGCGTCGTCAGGTCGCACAGTCACCGTTTCAATGCCCATGCCCCCAGTCTCTCAGCGCGTTCGCGCCGTTCATGCGCGCTCGGGTTGCGGTCTCGAAAGAATTGCCATAACGTTTATGACACTCAGTGAGATACTTACTGAGCTTGTATTCCAATCACTGCCACAACGAGAGGACCCGGACATGAGCACCGAGAACAAGATTTCGGCCGGCATGGACAAGCTGAAGGGCAAGGCGGAGGAACTGGTCGGCAAGGCCACCGGCGACGACGCGAAGGTCGCGGAGGGCAAGGCGACCCAGGCCAAGGGCGACCTCAAGCAGACCGCCGAGAAGGCGAAGGATGCCGTCAAGGACGCGTTCGACAACTGAGCGCCCGAGATCCGGTGCCGCGGGCACCGGTGATTCCCCCACCGACGCACGAGGAGAACGATCATGGGATTTCTTGGATTTCTGCTGCTGGGCCTGATCGCAGGCGCGATCGCAAAGGCGATCCTGCCCGGGCGGCAGGGCGGCGGCTGGTTCGCGACGCTGCTGCTGGGCGTCGTCGGAGCGCTCCTGGGCGGCTGGTTGGGCAGCTTGCTGTTCAACGCTCCGCTGCAGGACTTCTTCTCCTTCCAGACCTGGATCCTGGCGATCGTCGGCTCCATCGTGGTGCTGCTGATCTACGGACTGGTCACCGGCCGCAAGCGCGAGTGACGCGCGACAGCCGAAACTGAGACGAGCGAAGGGAACGACATGACTGCCGAGAACGTCGACACGATCACCCTCCCGAACCCTCGGGGGGACCGGGCGACCGACCTCCAGGAGGCGGAGACCGGGTTCATCGCGCCGCGCGCCCTGCGCGACGCGCTCCAGAAGGTACTGGTCGACCTGATCGCACTGCACACAGTCGGCAAGCAGGCCCATTGGAACATCGTCGGGCCGAACTTCCGTGACCTCCACCTCAATCTGGACGAACTGGTGAGCGTGGCACGGGACGGTGCCGACACGGTCGCGGAGCGCATGCGGGCGTTGCACGCGGCCCCGGACGGCCGCCCCAGCGTGATGGCCGGGCAGACCTCGCTCCCCGAGTTCCCGGACGGCGAGATCCTGACGCACGACGCGATCCGGGAGATGGTGCGCGCCACCGAAGCCGCCGTACGCACGATGCGCGAGGTCCATGACGTCGTCGACGAGGCCGACCCGGCTTCGGCGGACGTGCTGCACGAGTTCATCGTGAAGCTCGAGCAGCAGGCCTGGTTCATGGGGGCGGAACTCCGCACCCCCGGCGGCCGCTGAACCGTGGACCTCGGGCGGGGCCGGGTGCACAGACTCCCGGCCCCGCAGCGACCCCCTGTCCCTCCCTCGACTCTTCGCTGCTGCAGCGGCTCGAACGGATCCCACGAGCAGCGAACTTTTATACTGGAGACCCACAATGACGTTGATCGCTCCGGAACGGGCATCGGCAGAATCCCCGCCGCAGGCGGAGGTGTGGACCGAGGTGGAGCCCGGCTTCTGGGCCGGGAACCGCCCCGGCGAGTTCCTCGGAACCATCGAGGAGCACCGTCAGGGCTTCATCGCCTTCGACGCGCTCCATCGGCCGCTCGGGGTGTTCCTGACGCTCGCGGACGCCCAGAAGCGCATCGCCCGCCCCACCAACCACTAGTCCCTATTCTCATCGGAGGGTGAGATGCCGCAGAACATCATTCGCCACGAGCAGGAGCACCTCTACGCCGAGCCGCCGAGGTCCGACGCCGGCCGCGAACTCGCATCGGCGCTGCTTCGCCTGCGCCGCGCGGAGCACGTGCAGGAACACCGCGCGCTCACCTCCTCGAGCCTGTCCAACCTCGACCTCCGCGCCCTCCGCTACCTGGTCCAGGCGCAACGCGACGAGCGCAGTATCGGGGCGAAGGACCTCATCGTCATGCTCGGCACCTCGAGCGCCAACATCACCAACGTCATCGATCGGCTCGTCGGACGCGGATACGTGGAACGGATGAAGCACCCGAGCGATCGGCGCGCCAGCGTCCTCGTCCCCACCCCCGCGGCCGTGCAGCAGGTCGATCTCGCCATCGGCTCGCATCACGCGCGCCTCGTCGAGCAGATCGACGAGCTGGACGATCGGGATGCCGAACTCGCCGCCTCGGTCATCGCCCGGATCGCAGCCTCCCTCGATGATCTGGCCGAAGAACAGCGCCGCATGGCCGGCTGATATTCCGTCCGGTCGACCCCTTTGCCGATACGGCAGAACCGCTTGCTGCGCTCTCCGGCCCCCCGGGAACCTGGAACCTCCGACACCGACCGGAGGGAAGATCCCATGACCATCGAAGCCACCGCGACCACGCTGCAGACCGCGCTCGACGGCGACCGCCCCGTCCTCATCCAGTTCTGGGCCGAGTGGTGCGCCCCCTGCCGCGCCATGATCCCCGTCGTCGACCGCTTCGCGGCCGAGAACGAGGATCGGGTCGAGGTCGCTCGCGTCGACATCGACGCGCACCCCGGGCTCGCGGCGAACTACCGGGTGACCGCGGTGCCATCGTTCGTCGTGCAGCGGGGCGATCGCGTGCTCGACGGACTCACCGGCGCGATGCCCCCGGTTGAGTTCGCGGCGCAGATCGACCGGGCGCTCTCGCGCTGAGCACCGCCGCCCCCGCGCGGTGCGGGAGCGACGCGGCGGTCCCGCTGAACAGTGGAGAACTCCAGTCTTCGTGCGGCTCGCAGCCGCTCCGCAGCATCCTCCCGGCTCGGGCAATGCGGCGGTTCCTAGCGTGGGAAGTCCACCGACGAGAGCACCCGGAGCGTGCAAGCGCACGGGCCGCCGCCGAGAAAGGACCCTCATGGACGCCGCAGACGCCCGCCTCATCACCGACCTGGCCGACCGCATCCGCGCTGCAGGACCCCCCGCCAAGGATCCTGATGCCGAACGGTTGATCTTCGAGCAGATCGGTCGCATCCCGGACTCACTGTACGTCCTCGTCCAGGCCGTGCTGCTGCAGGAGCAGGCGCTGCGCGGCTCGCAGGATCGGATCGCCGAGCTCGAGCACGAACTCGAGTCGCGTGCCGAGCCGGCACCGCGCCGCGGGTTCCTCGACAGCCTGTTCGGCGGAGGCGAGCCGGAGACACCGGCACCGAGCCGGGGTGCCGCGTACGCTCAGCAGGCTCCCCCGGGCGCCGCCGCGCCCGCCCAGCCGCATCCGGGTGCCTCCGGCCCCGTTCTGGGCGCCCCCGCCGCGAGCGGAGGCGGCAGTTTCCTCCGCACCGCGGCGGCCGGAGCGCTCGGCGTCGCCGGGGGCGTGCTGCTCGCGTCGAGCATCTCGAACCTGTTCGCCGGCGACGGCGCGCAGAACACCGACGCGCCGGGCGAGCCCCAGGGCGATGCCGAGCAGGCTGCGTACGACCAGGGCGCCGCCGACCAGGCGGCCCCGGACGGCGGCGGCTGGGATGCCGGTGGTTGGGACGCCGGAGGCGGCTGGGACGTCTGACCCGTTCCGCGAACCCGTCGGGCTCCGAAGCATTCGCTGCGGGGCCCGACGGGTTCGCGCCGCCTAGATCGCGAGCGCGAGATCGTCGAGGTCGCCCACGGTCCCGCCGTCGGCCAGGACCTGCTCGTAGGCGACGAGACGCTGGGCATCGATCTCGGAGTTCGTCGTCCCGCGCTTCCAGTAGCCGAACACGGCCACGTCGTCCTTCCCGAGCCCGTGCTCGTTGCGGAAGAAGGACCGGATCCGCTTCATCTCATCCCGCTCTCCGGCGCCCCAGACGACCAGCGCGGACGGGTCCTCGATCGTCCCGAGCTGCGCGTCGAAGCCGTCCCCCGGCCGCACCTGCTCGAGAGATACGCCCGGCAGATCCGGCAGCTCGGCGAACGCGACGTCGTCGTCGGTGGCGATCCAACCGCGGGCCGATAGCGAGGCGTCGGCCTGCTGCAGAATCGCATACAGTGCGGGGATCGCGGTGGCGTCGGCGAACAGCACCGCTTCCCGGCCTGCACGCTCGGGGATGGGGAAGTGCGGTCGCGGCCCGCCGAACTCGACGGTGTCGCCGATGGCGAGGGTGTCGAGCCACTGCATCATCGGGCTCGATGCACCGTGCCGCACCACGTCGACCTCGATCGTCTCGGTCACGGGATCGCCGGATCGCACCGTATAGACACGTGACGTGGAACCGAAACGATCATCGAGGTAGAAGCGGATCGCGACATTCGGGCGCAGCCAGAGCGGCTCATCGGACAGGCCGGGGATGTGCAGCACGATGCGCACGAGCTGCGGGGTGATCTCGGAGATCGCCCGCGCTGTCGCGGTGGCGAGCTGCAGCCCCCGGTTGTGATCGGCGGAGCGGATCGCCGAGGTGCGGTGCATCGGGGTGGAATCGGTCATGAGCGGATACTCCTGGTTTCTGCCGCGGAACCGGCCGCGGCGATCGGGGTGGTCGGTACGATCGGGACCGCGCGTCCTCGGTCCGGTTCGGGAATGGGGACGGGAGGGCGGGAGCCGCCGCGACGGTCGCGCGGGACGATGAGCGGCGCCCCCGTTTCGGGATCGTCGAGCACGAGCGCGTCGAGGTCGAACACGCGCCGCAGCAGATCGGGGGTGATCACCTCGGCGGGGCTTCCCTGCGCGGCGATGACGCCGTCCCGCATCGCGACGATGTGGCTCGCGTAGCGCGCCGCGAGATTGAGGTCGTGCAGCACGGCGACGAGCGTGCGTCCATCGGCGTGCAGACGCGAGAGCAGATCGAGCACCTCGATCTGATGAGCGATGTCGAGGTAGGTCGTCGGTTCGTCGAGCAGCAGCAGCGGCGTCTCCTGTGCGAGCGCCATCGCGATCCAGGCCCGCTGCCGCTGCCCGCCGCTGAGCTCCTCGACGAGCCGGTCGGAGAGCTCTTCCATGCCGACCTCGGCGAGCGCGGAGGCGACCGCGGACTCGTCCGCTCGGCTCCACTGCCGCAGCAGACTCTGGTGCGGATGCCGGCCTCTCGCCACGAGATCGGCGACGGTGATCGCCGCCGGTGCGACCGGGGACTGCGCGAGGATCCCGATGCGCTTCGCGAGGTCCTTTCGACCGAACGAGGCGAGGTCGCGGCCATCGAGCGATACGGTGCCCTCGCTCGGCTGCACGGCCCGCGCCAGGGAGCGTAGCAGCGTCGACTTGCCGCATCCGTTCGGGCCGATGATCACCGTGAATCCGCCGCTCGGCAGGACGAGTTCGAGATCCGAGACGACGGTGCGGTCGCCGTAGCGAAGGGTGAGGTCCGCCGTCGCCAGTTCGGGCGCGGATCGGGAGGTTCGAGGAAACGTCATCGGGGTCCCTTCAGATGCGGCGGGCGAGGAGCCAGAGGAGATAGGCGCCGCCGAGGACGCTCGTGACGAGGCCGACCGGGGTGCGCAGCCCGATGTCGAGGTTCTGTGCGAGCAGGTCCGCGCCGACGAGGAGCACTGCACCGACCAGGGCGGAGAGGCCGATGAGGACGCCGGGCACCGGTGCGAGCCTGCGCGCGATCTGCCCTGCAGCGAACGCGATGAATGCGATCGGGCCGGCCGCGGCCGTCGCGGCGGCCGCCAGGCCCACCGCGAGGAGCATCGCGCCCAGGCGCGTGCGTTCGGCTGCCACGCCCACGCCGCTCGCCGTGTCGTCGCCCATCTCCATGATCGCGAGACTCCGGCAGAGCGCCACCAGGAGCGGCACGGTGACCGCGGCGGCGATCAGCAGGGCCCAGACGTGCGGCCATCCGCGTCCGACGAGGGAGCCCGAGCTCCAGAGCTGCGCCAGCAGCGCATCGTCGACATCGGCACGGGCGATGAGCAGCGATGAGAGCGCACTCACGACCGCTCCCACGCCGATGCCGACCAGTACGAGCCGGAGGCCTCCCGTCACGCCGTCGCGACGGGCGAGCAGGTAGACGACGATCGCCGTGGCGATCCCGCCGAGCACCGCTGCCGCCGCGGTCGCGATCAACCCGCCGCCGAGCACGACGATCTGGAAGACCGCGGCGGTCGCGGCGCCCGAGGTGAACCCGATGATGTCGGGCGAACCGAGCGGATTGCGCGACAGCGACTGGAACACGGCCCCGCTCATGCCGAGCAGCGCGCCCACCAGGGCCGCGGTGAGCGCCCGGGGCAGGCGCCGACCGAGCACGGAGCGCACGAGCGACGGGCGAGCATCGCCGGAGGCGACCGCGGCGAGCTCGTCGAGCCCGATCCGGGTGGAACCGACCGACAGGGAAGCGCCGAGGAGCCCGGCCAGCACCGCGAACGCGAGGATCGCAACGATCGCGGCGCGCGGACGGATCCGCAGCGACAGCGATCCGACGCGGAGCACGCGACCGGGCAGCACGGCGCTCACAGCGCGGCCACCCGGCGCGAACGCACGATCGCGATGAAGAACGGTGCACCGAACAGTGCAGCGGCGATCCCCGTCTGCAGTTCCGCCGGTGCGACGATCGCCCGCCCGATCGTGTCGGAGACGACGAGCAGCGCGGCTCCGAGCACGAGCGAAGCGGGAAGCAGACGGCGATGCTCATTCCCGGTGAAGCGCCGCGCGATGTGCGCCGCACCCAGCCCGATGAAGCCGATCGGACCCGCCGCAGCGGTGGCGGAGCCCGCGAGAAGCACGACGGCGAGCGCGGCTCCGATCCGGGTTCCGGCGACGCGCGCGCCCAGGCCCGAGGCCGCCTCGTCCCCGAGCGCCAGCGCATCGAGCGCGGGAGCGAGCGCGAGCGCGGCGAGCACGCCGACCGAGATGAACGGCAGCACGATGAGGATCACCTCGAAGCCGCGCCCCTGCAGCGAGCCGATCGCCCAGTAGCGGTACGTGTTGAACACGGTCTCGTTGCTGATGAGCACCATCTGCGTCAGCGCTCCGATCACGATCGCGACCGCGGTTCCGGCGAGCGCGATGCGCACCGGCGTCGCAGCTCCGCCGCGTGCGGTCCCGAGCAGGTACACCACCACCGCGGTGGCAGCCGCTCCCGCGAACGCGAACCAGATGTACCCGCCGACGTCTCCGATGCCCAGGTAGGCGATGGCCAGCACTACCAGCAGGGAGGCACCGGCGTTGACGCCGAGGATCCCGGGGTCGGCGAGCGGGTTGCGCGTGACCGACTGCATGAGCGCTCCGGCCAGGCCCAGCGCTGCGCCGACCGCGATCCCGAGCACGATCCGGGGAAGCCGGGACTGCACGACGATGAGGTGCGCGTCGTCCGTCGGGTCGTAGGCGACGAACGCCGCGACCACGGTCGCGGGATCGATCCGGTGGGAGCCGAGCCCGAGTCCGAGCACCGCGGCCGCACCGAGCACCACGGCCGCACCGAGGAGCAGTGCCGCGGTGCGGCCGGTCGCCGAGCGGCGGGACCCGAGGGCCTCGCCGCTCTCACGGACGGACGGGATCATCGGCTCAGCCGGCGAAGGTCTTGACGAGCAGCTCGACCGTGCGCTTGGCGCTGTAGTAGTCCAGCCGGAAGGCCTCGGTTCCGAGCGAGTAGACGCGCTTCCCCGCGACGGCCGGCTGGTTCGCGAGCAGCGGGTCCCCCGTGAAATCGGCGACCGGGTCGCCGCCGCCCATCGCGACCGTCAGCACGGTCTGCGCCTCGGCGAGCCCCGCCGCGGAGTTCTCGCTCGTGAGCACATCGACGCCGCGGCCGCCCTGGCCGTCGCTGCGGAACTGCTTCGCGACCGGCTGGTAGGTGAACCCGAGAGCGGTGAGCAGCTGGCCCTGCGGGCTCTCCGGGGTGAACGCCCAGGAGCCGTCGGCACCCATGTAGACGAGCGCGGTGGCGGGCTGCTTCGGCAGAGCGATCTTCTTCGCCTGTCCGGCGACCCACGTGTCGTACTCGGCGATGCGATCCTTCGCCTGCTGCTCGAGCCCCGTGATCCCGGCCAGCCTGGTCGTGAGGTCCTGCCACGTGCTGCTGCTGTAGTCGAGCATCACGGTCGGCGCGATCTCGGAGAGCTGCGCGTACGCGTCCGCGGTGGCATCACCGCCGTTCGCGGAGCCGATGATGAGATCCGGCTCGAGTGCGTCGATGCGATCGATGTCGATCTTGAGGTTCTTGTAGGCGATCTCGACCCCGCGCTCCTCGGCGACATCGGCCCACTGGGTGAAGAACCCCCGGTCGTCGGTGAGCGGCGACACGGTCGTGGCGGCCGAGGCGATCACGGGGGCGTCGATCGCGAGCAGGCTTCCGGTGATCGATGGCGAGGTCGAGACGATGCGCATCGGCTTCTTCGCGATCTCGGTCGTGCCGAGTTCGTGCTTCTCGGATCGAGGCCAGGAGCCGGACTCCGCGGCGGCCGCGGAGGACTCGGGCTTCGAGCTCTCCGAAGCGGGTGAGCCGCAGGCTGCGAGCAGGAGCGCGCAGGCAGCGGCGGCGATGAGGGCAGACAGGCGTCCGGCCATGCGGGGACCTCCGGGAGGGGCTGGTTCGACGCGCAGACGGTTCGCCGCGCGATATCCTCAAGTTAGCCAACCCTTACTTTCATCTGTTGATCGAGAGCGACACCGTGTTACCAGCCCTATCGACCCGCCTGACCGAGCCCTCGCTCTATGCGGCGCTGCGGGGATCGGCGCGATTCGTCGCCGAGGGGGTCGCATTCGACGTCGACGCGGGAACGGCGCTCTGGGCCCCCGCGGGAACCCGGCTGGAGGTGCATCCGGACCCCGGGGCGGTCCTGCTCCCCGTTCCGAGGGTGCGGGGCACCGCAGGGGTCCCGATCACCACGCCGTTCGCGGACACGCAGCTGCACGGGCTGCTGCAGGACTTCTCGCTGGCACTCGGCCACCTCGACGGGGACCGGAATCCGCTCGCCGAGGTCGTCGCGCACGGACCGGCACCCATTGCTCCGCCTCCCGACCCGCGTTCTTCCGATCTGCGCGAGCTGGTCGACCGGCTCCTCTCAGATCCGCGGCTCCGTCCGGCCGAGGCGGTCGCAGGCTGGAGCCTCCGAACCGTGCAGCGGCGCTTCTCGACCGAGACCGGTCTGACCATCACCGCATGGCTGCGCCGGGCGCGCATCGCCGAGGCCGCCCGGCTGCTGGTCGACGGACGCGACCTCGAGTGGGTGGCGCACCGAGTCGGGTACCGCAGCGTCGCCGGGTTCATCCGGAGCTTCGCCGAGGTCACCGGCCGGACCCCGGGCCGTTGGCGGTCCGGCGGCGCCGGCTATCCCGGTCCGGGCGAACTCCGGCTGCCGGCCGACGCAGGGGCGGTCGCACGGCGCACCTGGTCACGCGTCAACGGCGCGCACGTCGCCGTCTGGGCCGCCGTCGGTTCGTCGATGATCTCGGTCGGCGGGCGGGCGCTGACCCTCCACCCGGGCGAGGCCGTCGTGCTCCCCGCCGGGGTACCCAACGAGGTCCGGATCCCGGCCGATTCCCTGCTGCTGCCGATCGGCTATCGCTCCGGGCAGTCGGGTGCCGTGGGAGCACCGGTCGCCCCCGCCCGTCTCGGAGGCCTCGAGACCCTCGAACCGGTCGAGTCGATGCTCGCGGCGTACACGACTATCGGAGCTCCGGGGATCGGCGTATCGCGAGGATTCGATGCCGTGCTGAACGGCTCGCAGCGTTCGGAGACCGACGACCGCGACGCCGTGGTGGCGGCCCTCGCCAGCCTGATCGCGCGCGAGCCGCACCTCGAGCTCTCGAGCGCGGCAGAACTGCTGGGGCGCACCGAGCGCGAACTGACGAGCGTCGTGCGCGAACGCGCCGGGTCCCCGATGCCGTCCTGGCGGCGCATGTCTCGCATGACCCGAGCCCGCAACGGCCTCGGGCGCGGCGCCTCGCCGAGCGAGCTCTCACGGGAGCTGGGGTACGCGCACCTTCCCGCGTTCTCACGAGCGTTCCGAGAGGTGCACGGCTCCGGGCCGAGCACGATCCGCGTGCCCGATCTGCTCGCGACCCGGGCGTCCTTCGGCCGGGAGCAGACCTTCGCGGCCCCCGGACGCAGCTGAGATCCGGCGCCTGCGGCCCGAGTTCTCCGACCGCCTCGCCCCTGAGCCTCGCACCGCTCCGCGTCCCGCCGTCGCGCGCACGAGCCCGAGGGCGCGGCCCCGACTTCGCCACCCGCGGAGCGGGAACAGCCGGTGAACATCCCGGCTGCGCGTTCATCGAGAATTCGCGCCCCGTGAAGGGTGTATATACAACTCGTTGGTCTCCGCTCAGGAACCTGGTCCCTGGCGCGGCGCACCGCCGCACCCGCGACGGTGCGCCGTCGCCGAAAGCGAGGAGGCGCGATGCGCAGCAGATGGGGAACGACACTGGCACTCGGAGGAGCGATCCTGCTCGCCGCGGGGACCGCGACCGCCGGAACCGGCGCGGTCGCGTGGGCCGCGCCCGAGACCGCGGCGGCGGGACCGGCCGCGAGCCTCGAGACCGGCCGCTACACGGGGGCGCAGTCCGTGACCCTCACCGCCGCGCCCGGTGCCGAGATCCGATACACCCTGGACGGCACGATGCCGACGCGGGCGAGCACGGCATACTCCGGCCCGATCCGCATCGATCGCTCCGCGAACCTCACGGCGATCGCGTTCACTCCGACGACGGCGAGCGCCCCGACCGTGCGCGGCTATCTGATCAAGACCGCCGAGCAGCCGCTCGCGCAGTTCGCGGTGATGAGCGACATCCACCTCTCGTCCGACTCCCCCGCTCTCGTGAAGAAGTGGGAGGGCTACTTCGACACCCTCAAGCGGATCGCGCCGCGGCCCGACGCGATCGTGTCGAACGGCGACCAGATCAACGACAACAACCACGACACCGCCGCCGACCACCGGTTCCCGCGCGCCATGCTCGAGCAGAACCTCGCGCGCACCGGCATGACGGACACGAACGTGCTCGTGACCTTCGGCAATCACGACGACTACGTGGACCGCATGGCGGCGCAGTACCCGAAGGACTGGTTCCCGCAGTTCGACGGCACGGGCTATTACGAGACGAAGATCGGCGGCTTCCCGGCGTTCGTCGTGAACACGGAGTCGTGGACCTCGGCGCAGGCCACCTGGCTGTACGGGCGCCTGAGCGCCATCTCGAAGGATCCCGCGACGCAGGGCCAGCCGATCTTCGTCTTCGGCCACCGCCCGATCCCGAACACCGTATGGGACGGCGCGCAAACCTCGAACCCGGGTCTCAAGACCAACCTCGACGACTTCCCGCAGGTGGTCTTCTTCTCGGGCCACTCGCACCTGAACATCTCCGACGAGCGGTCGATCCACCAGGACACCTTCACCTCGGTCAACGAGGGATCGATGTCGTACGAGGAGATCGACAGCATGTACCAGGCGTTCGGCTCGGGGCTCGCGAAGGAGCACACGATCCCGACCGCGCAGTCCGTGCTGGTCGAGGTCTACGGCGACCGCGTCGAGGTCGACCGGATCAACTACGCCGCCGATGCCGGCCGCACCTATGACGACGCCGGGAAGTGGGGCTTCCAGCAGAACCCGCCGTTCCGCTCCACCGGCACCCTCGCGGGCCCCAGCTGGGTCATCGGACGCGGCGCGACCCCTGCCGAGATCAAATCGAAGTTCGTCTACACCCGGGCGAATCGCAACGCCTCGGCCCCGGCTTGGGGCACCGAGCAGCCGACCGTGCGCCAGACCGCGACCGGCCCCGTGCTCCGTCTGCCGCAGGCCGCCGACGACCAGTTCGTGAACGACTACTCCCTCGCGCTGAAGGACGTCGCCGCGGGGACGACCGTGAACCTCGTCGGAGGGAACGACCGCCTCGCAGCCGACTACGTGTTCACGCCTCGTCCGGCCGCGCTCGACATCCCGCTCGCGCTGCGCGGCGGTGGCAAGACGAACCAGCCCGTCGCACCGAGCCCGCTCGTCGCGGGTCGCGAGTACGAGGCCACGCTCGTCGCCTACGACTCCTACCGCAACGCGAGCGCACCGCGCACCTTCCGGTTCGTGGCGGGTGCGCTCGACCGCGCCGCCCTCGACGCCGCGATCCCGAAGGCGCAGGAGCTGATCGGCACCGCGTCGCGGGTACTCGGCGACGAGACCCCCGCGCAGGCCGCGGACCTCGGCTTCGCGATCGCGGACCCGGCTGCCGCGCGCGACCGCATCTCCCAGCTGACGGCGCAGATCGACGCGGCCGGTGCATCGGCGAGCGCGAACGGCGCCGCCGCTCGCGCCGCCGCGGGGCCCGCGACCCAGGACGAGGTCGACGCGGCCGCCGCGCAGATCGTCGAGGGCACCTCGGCACTGCGGCAGCTCGTCACGGCGGTGGATCGCGCTCCGCTCACCGCCGCGCTCGATGCCGCGAAGCCCGTCGTCGACCGGGCGAAGGACGACACCCGAGCGGTCGCGGATCGCCTGCGCACGGCGCAGCGCTCGGCAGCCGGCGTCTCCGAGCGCCTGAACGTGCCCCAGACCGGCATCGACGCGGCGGCGAACGAGCTCGATGCAGCAGTCGAGGCCTACCGCGCGGCCGGGACGCCCACGCCGAAGCCGACGCCGACCGAGCGTCCGACCCCGAAGCCCACCACGGGTCCGAACACCCCGCCGAGCACCGGGCCGGGAACGGGTTCCGGCACGGGCGAGGGCGACGGACTCGCGAAGACCGGTGCCGAGTCGCTGCTGCCCGCGGCGGGCGCCGCGCTCGCACTCGCCTCGGCGGGCGGCGGGCTGCTGCTCCGCCGTCGACGGAACGTCTGATCCGGGGAGCGGGGGTCGGGGCCTGCACATCGGCCCCGGCCCCCGCTACCGTTGGAGCATGAGCGAACCGCCGGTCACGATCCTGCTGGTGCGGCACGGTCGCACGCCCTGGAACGTCGCCGGCCGGATCCAGGGCCGCACCGACATCGAGCTCGACGAGCAGGGCCGCCTGGACGCGGTGCTCGCAGCGGAACTGCTCCGCGCGCACGCGCCGCTCCGCATCGTCTCGAGCCCCCTCCGCCGGGCCGCCGTCACGGCGGAGCGGATCGCGGACGCGCTCGGCCTCCCCACGCCCGCGCTCGACGCCGACCTCACCGAGCAGGGGTTCGGGATCGCGGAGGGCATGCTCTGGCCGGAGTTCGAGAGCCGCTTCCCCGACGGCCACGTGCCCGGCGCGGAGTCCAAGCTCGATCTCGTCGCCCGCGCGCACCGCGCGCTGCAGGCGCACGCCGTCGCGATCGCCCCGGGCGGAGTCCTGGTCGCCGTCAGCCACGGCGCCCTCATCAACGCCGTCGTGAAGCGGGCCTGCCGACGCGACCTCTCCGACTACCCGGGTGCGGCGGCGAACGGTTCGGTGACGCACCTCTCCTGGCGCCCGGACACGGAGGATCCGGCGAACGCGATCCGCTTCGTCGAGCGGGTCGTGCCGCTGGTGGAACCCGCCTGAGCGGCGCCGGCGGCCGAACCGCTCCGGGACCGAGCACGCCGGAGGCCGGTGCCCGTCAGCTGACGAGCACCGGCCTCCGCGTCGGTTTCCGCGTTACTGCTTGGCGTCGGCCGGCGGCATCAGCACGCCGTCGACCAGGTAGACCACGGCGTTGGCGGTCTGCACTCCGCCGCAGATCACGTTCGCGCCGTTGACCTTGAGGCTGTCGCCCGAGCCGGTGACGGTGAGCTCACCGCCCTGCACGGTCTTGTGCGTGCCATCGATCTTCGACGGCTCGATCTGGCCGGGCACCACGTGGTAGGTCAGGATCGAGGTCAGCAGCGCGTCGTCGGTCTTGAGCTTGTCGATGGTCGCCGCATCGATCTTGCCGAAGGCGTCGTCGACCGGGGCGAACACGGTGAACTCGCTCCCGTTGAGCGTGTCGACCAGGTTCACCTTCGAGTTCAGCTTGCCGCTGACCGCGGCGACGAGGGTCTTGAGCATCGGGTTGTTCGAGGCCGCGACCGCGACCGGATCCTGCGACATTCCCTGGATCGATCCGGCACCGGACGGCACCTGCTTCGCGTAAGCCGCGCATCCGGGCCCGACGAGGTTCGCCGAGGGATCCATCTTCGTGCTGCTCGTGCTCGGCGTGCTCTCCTTCGACGGAGACTGCGACGTCTCGGTCTTCGCTCCGCTGTCCGTCGACGCCCCCATGGAACATCCGGTGAGCGTCGCGGCACTGATCAGCAGCAGTGCGAATGCGGCACCGACGGTCTTCTTCTGAGTGAACATGGCCCCTCCTCGGGTCTCGGGACCGCGATTCTTCGCGGCTTGTGAGGTCGTTCGGAGCGGATCGCGGAACGGATGGGAGATCGGTGGAAGTTTTTTCGCGAGCTCCGCCAATCCGATCGACCCGGCGCTCCGAATAGCTCGGCAACAGGAGGAGAACTCATGGATATCGTGCTCATCGGACTGCTCGGCGGCCTCATCACCGGGATCTCGCCGTGCATCCTTCCCGTGCTCCCCGTCATCTTCCTCACGGCCGGCGCCAAACCGGCGCGTCCCGGCGAACGGCCCGAGGTGATCCCGGCGAAACGGGCGAGACCCTACTGGATCATCGCCGGTCTGGTCGTGAGCTTCTCGGTCGTGACGCTGCTCGGTTCGCTGCTGCTGAGCCTGATCGGCCTGCCGCAGAGCACGATCCGCTGGGCCGGCGTCGCCGTGCTCCTGCTGATCGGCGTCGGCATGCTCTTCCCGGGGTTCGAGCAGTTGCTCGAACGCCCGTTCCAGCGTCTCCCTCGCCGTCGGGTCGACGAGGGAGGCTCCGGCTTCGGCACCGGTCTGGCGCTCGGCACGGTGTTCGTACCCTGCGCCGGCCCCGTGCTCGCCGCGATCGTGGTGGCCGGGTCGACGGGGACCGTCGGTCCCGGCACGGTCCTGCTGACCCTCGCCTTCGCGATCGGCGTCGCCATCCCGTTGCTCGTGTTCGCACTCGCCGGGCGCAGCGTGGCCCAGCGGATCCGCGGCTTCCGCAAGCGCGAACGCGCCATCCGTATCACCGGAGGCATCGCGCTGATCGCGCTCGCGGTGGGGCTCGCCTTCGACCTCCCCCAGGTACTGCAGCGGCTCGTGCCCGACTACACGGCCGGACTGCAGAAGGACCTGGCCGACAGCGACGCCGGGCGCAGCGCCCTGAACCTCGGCGGCCTGGTCACCGACGAGAACCGCGATCTCTCCAAGTGCGGCAACGACGCCCCGGAGCTGCGCGACTGCGGCACAGCCCCCGCGCTGCGCGGACTCACCGGCTGGATCAACACCCCGGGCGGCAAGCCCGTCGACCTCGCCTCGCTGCGCGGCCGGGTGGTGCTGGTCGACTTCTGGGCCTACTCCTGCATCAACTGCCAGCGCTCGATCCCGCACGTCGTCGCGTGGGATCGAGCCTACCGCGACGCCGGCCTCACCGTGATCGGCGTCCACTCCCCCGAGTACGCGTTCGAGAAGGATCCCGCCAACGTCGCGGCGGGGGCGAAGGGGTTCGGGATCGAGTACCCCGTCGCGCTCGACAACTCGCTCGCGACCTGGACCGCCTATCGCAACCGGTACTGGCCGGCGCACTACCTCATCGACGCGAAGGGCACGGTCCGGCACATCTCGTTCGGCGAGGGCGACTACGCCACGACCGAGCGGATGATCCGGGAGCTGCTGCGCGACGCGGATCCGAGTGCCTCGCTGCCGAAGGCGACCGAGGTGGCCGACCGAACGCCGAAGACGGGCAGCACGACGCCCGAGACGTTCCTCGGCTCGTCGAAGGACCGCAACTTCGGCGGCGCCGAGGCGTACGAGCAGGGCACAGGAGCTTTCGGGTTCCCCGCGAAGCAGGATCGCGACACCTTCGCGCTCGACGGCCGGTGGACGGTGGAGACGCAGTTCGCGACCCCGGCCGACGCCGCAGGCGGCACCGTTCGCCTCGACTTCCATGCCCGCGAGGTGCGGGTCGTCGTCTCGGGCGACGGCACGCTGACCGCGACCCTGCCCGACGGCTCGACGCGGGACATCGCGGTCAGCGGGACTCCGCGGTCGTACCGCCTGCTGCAGACCACGCAGGACACGTCGGGCTCGCTGCGGCTCAGCGTGCCCCGCGGCGTCCAGGTGTACTCGTTCACCTTCGGGTGAGCGACGCGGCTTCGATGACGAACGGGGGTGGATGCGGCATGCTGGGTGAGATGGTGATCGACGGAGTCGAAGTTCCGGAGGACGGCGAGCGCGCCGATCCTGCCGACGACGCCCTCGCGCGCGCCGGAACCGGCGACCGCGCCGCCTTCGCCGAGTTCTACGATCTGCTCGCGGCGCGCGCCTTCGGACTCATCCTGCGGATCCTCCTCGACCGCTCGCAGAGCGAGGAGGTGCTGCAGGAGGTGTTCCTCGAAGCCTGGCAGACGGCCTCGGGTTTCGACCCCGACCGCGGCCGGGCCCGCGCCTGGATCCTCACCATCGCCCATCGCCGGGCGGTCGATCGGGTGCGCTCCGCGCAGGCGGCGCGGCGTCGCGACCTGCTGGTGGGCGCTCGGGAGATCGCGGAGCCGGCCCCGAGCATCGCCGAGGACGTTGAGCTGCGGATCGACGGCGCCCGCGCCGTGCACGGGCTCGACGAGCTCCCGGAGCCCCAGCGGCGAGCGCTCGTGCTCGCCTACTTCGGCGGATACAGTCAGCGCGAGATCGCGGTGATCGTCGGGGCACCCCTCGGCACCGTGAAGACCAGGATCAGGGACGGGCTCACCCGGCTTCGGAGCGTATTGGAGGCACCGCGATGAACGAGCAGGAATTCCGCGAGCTCTCCGCGGCGCACGCGCTCGGCGCACTGTCGCCCGACGAGGAACTCGCCTTCGCCGAGGCGTTGGAGGCGCACCCCGAGTGGCGCGCGGTCCTCGACGCCGACCGCGAGGCAGCGGCCGACCTCGGCGGATCGGTGCCGGAGGTCGTGCCTCCCGCATCGGTGCGCGCATCGATCCTCGACGGTATCGCGGGGCTCCCCCAAGCACGGGACGGGTCCCACTCGGCTTCGGAGTCCCCCGCAGCGCCGGAGCCGGAACGAGCCGGGGCCCCGACGCCGGACGCCCCCCGCCGCACGCGCGGACGCGCCGGCTGGTTCGCGCTCGCGGCGTCGATCGCCGTGCTGCTGAGCCTCGGGCTCTCTCCCTGGGTGCGCGAGAGCCTGTTCCCGCAGGATCCGGTCGCCACGGCGCTGGAGCGCGTCGAAGCCGCCCCCGATGCGCGCAGCGCGACGGGGACCTCCGATGCGGCGGCACGCGGCACTCTGCACTGGTCGGACGCGGAGCGCCGGGCGGTGCTCGTGCTGGACGACCTGCCGAAGGCGGCCTCCGGACACGACTACGAGCTGTGGATCGTACGCGGCGATCGGCCCATCTCGCTCGGGGTCGTGCGGCCCGACGGCTCGCGCGCGGCGGTGATCGCGAAGGACTTCCACCCCGGCGACACGCTGGCAGTGACCGTCGAGGAACGCGGCGGCTCCCCGACGGGAGCCCCCACGACCGCGCCGATACTGGCGATCAGTTCGGCCTGAGCCCGCGGACGCCCGAGGGCGGATCCGCTACGCCGAGTCCGTGCTTGCGGATCCCGTGCACGAACGAGGGATCCTCGACGCCTCGGTAGGCATTCTCGACCTTGGCCTGCGCGCGCTTCGACTCGGTCGAACCGTCCAGCACGGGGTGGTCGAGGGTGCTCCACCCGTAGTGCGGGTCGTGCACGGTTCCCTGCCCGGTGCCGGCGTCGTGCCGGGTCGCGGCGTACGGCCGGTCCCGCTTCTTCTGCTTCATCGCACTCACCTCACGTGCGGCCGCGGCTCGGCCGGTCGCGACCGGTTGCCCTCAGGATACGTCCGGATCCGCATGACGGCGCAGGATTCACAGCACTCGATCTTGGCAAATGAGGCTCGACTCACTAACATCTGATGAAGGACGCCGGCGTCGGGATCGCTTCGGCGAACCCGAGTGACGCCCACGCGGCGCACCGCCGCATCCGCCCCGACATCTCCGTGCCGGTGCACCCGAAGAACCACCCTCACGAGAGATCCACGCTCCATGCTCGGCACCTTCCTCATCGGCCTCCGCGAAGGCCTCGAAGCCGCACTCATCGTCGGAATCCTGATCGCGTACGCGCGCAAGCTCGATCGCAAGGACGTCGTCGTCCGGATCTGGCTCGGCGTCGGCGTCGCCATCGGCATCTCCCTCGCCGTCGGCGCGATCCTCACCTACGGCGCCTACGGGCTCTCGTTCCGGGCGCAGGAGATCATCGGGGGCAGTCTCTCGCTGCTCGCCGTCGTGATGGTCACCTGGATGATCATGTGGATGGCGCGGGCATCGCGCAGCATGAGCGGCGAGCTCCGCGGCCGCCTGGACGCGGTCATCGGCGGAACCGGCTGGGGCATCGTCGCCGTCGCACTGCTCTCCGTCGGCCGCGAGGGCATCGAGACCGCGCTCTTCATCTGGGCGACCACCCGGGCCACGGGAACCGACGCACTGCTCGGCTTCTTCGCGGCGGTCGCCGGGATCCTCGTCGCAGCGGCCCTCGGCTGGGCCATCTCACGCGGTCTGCTCCGCATCGGGCTCAGTCGCTTCTTCCGCTGGAGCGGCGCCATCCTCGTCGTCTTCACCGCGGGCGTGCTCGCCTACGCGATCCACGACCTGCAGGAGGCCGCGGTGCTGCCCGGCCCCTTCGCCCCAGCGCCTCCCGGAGCGGGCGCCTTCATCGCTTCGTGGTACGGCGAATCGGCCTGGGCGTTCCAGCTCTCGCACGTGATCGCGCCCGACGGCTGGCTCGGCGTGATCCTCAAGGGCACGCTCGGGTTCTCGCCGGATATGACGAAGCTCGAGGTGCTGGTCTGGGCGCTCTACCTGATCCCGACCCTCACCTGGTTCCTCCTGCGCACCCGCCCCCAGCCCGCGACCGGCTCCCAGCCCGCTTCGGCTCCCGCCGAGCCCGCCGAGCCGACCGCCGCCCCCGCTCTCCCCTAACGGCGCCGCGCTCACCCGGTGCCCGACGGCATCGGCGCATCGCGCGACCCCGCACTCCGATCCCTCCTACAGAACAGGACCCCCGATGACCCTCCGCCTCGCCCGACGCACCACCGCCCCGCTCGCACTCGGAACGGCCGGCATCGCCGTCGCCGCCCTCCTCACCGGCTGCGTGCCGAACGCCGGAACCGCGGGCGGAGCCACCACGGTGCTCGACGTCACCGCGACCTCCGATGCCTGCACCGTGTCCAAGGCCGAAGCCCCGAGCGGTCCCGTCACCTTCCGGGTGAAGAACACGAGCGACAAGGTCACCGAGTTCTACCTGCTCGGCGAGAACAAGCTCTCCATCGTGGGCGAGGTCGAGAACATCGCACCGAACAGTACCCGAGACCTGACCGTCGTCGCCGATCCCGGCAGCTACTTCACCGCCTGCAAGCCGGGCATGGTCGGCGCGAACGTGGGCCAGGCCGCCTTCGCGGTCACCGGCAAGGCCACCGCGCTCGACGGCGACGAGCAGAAGGCGGCGGATGCCGCCGTCGCCTCGTACGTCGGCTACGTCAAGGCGCAGGCCAGCGAGCTGCTGCCCAACGTGCAGAAGTTCGTCGACGCCTACGAGGCCGGCAAGGACGACGAGGCGCGCAAGCTGTTCCCGCTGGCCCGCGTGAACTACGAGCGCATCGAGCCCACCGCCGAGCAGTTCGGCGATCTCGACCCGGCGATCGATTACCGCAAGCCCGGCGCGGAGGCCGAGGGGCTCCCCTTCACCGGTTTCCACCGCATCGAGATGGATCTCTGGCTCGACCAGGCCAAGAAGAACTACCCGGGCGAGAAGCTCGCCCCGCTCGATCAGGCCGGTCGCAAGCAGGTCGGCGACAAGCTCGTCGCCGATGTGACGAAGCTGCACGACCTCGTGAACTCCAAGGACTTCACGCTCTCGCTCGCCGACATCACCAACGGCGCGGTCGGCCTGCTCGACGAGGTCGCAGCTCCCGACGGCAAGCTGCCCGGCGAGGAGAACGAGTTCGCCCACACCGACCTCTATGACTTCACCGCGAACGTCGAGGGCGCGCAGGTCGCATTCGACGCGGTCAAGAAGATCGCCGAGGCCAAGGGCCCCGAGGGCAAGAAGCTCGTCGCCGAGCTCGACCGCCAGTTCACCGGCATGCTCGACCTGCTGTCGCAGTACGGCTCCTACGAAAAGGGCTTCGTCGACTACTCCACCGTCGATCAGAACGCCCGCAACGAGCTCGGCGCCCAGCTCAACGCCCTGAGCGAGCCGCTCTCGAAGCTCACGCACACCGTGCTCGGCCTTCCCGCGTCCGAGTAATCGGTAGTCTGTCGACGATGTCCGACCCCACACGCCCCGAGCTGCCGCAGGAGCCGCACCCGCAGGACGGCCCGCGGACTCCGGAGGAGTCCGCGCCGCAGCCCTCCCGCCGCGCGCTGTTCGGCATGCTCGGCGGCGGTGCGGCCGGGCTCGCCGTCGGCGCGGCAGCCGGCGCGGTCGCGAACAGCGCCCTCGCCTCCGGGCCGGTCGGCTCCGGCACCGCCGGGGCGACGCGAGGCGTCGTAGCGTTCGAGGGCGCGCACCAGGCCGGGATCGTCACCCCGGCACAGGACCGGCTGCACTTCGCCTCCTTCGAGATGCTGCATAGCGCCGGACGCGACGAACTCATCTCGCTGCTGCGCGATTGGACCGCCGCGGCTCGCGAGCTGACCGCCGGGCGCGACATCGGTTCGGGGGCCGTCGACGGACCGCCGCTCGCCCCGCCCGACGACACGGGCGAGGCGCAGGGGCTGAGCGCGTCGAACCTCACGCTCACCTTCGGACTCGGCCGGGAGCTGTTCGCCGACCGGTCGCTGCGCGGCGGCGGCACCGAGGCCGACCCGTTCGGCCTGCGGGAGCGGATGCCCACATCGTTCGCTCCGCTTCCCTCGTTCGCGTTCGACCTGCTCGACCCTGCGACGACCGGCGGGGATCTGTGCGTGCAGGCCTGCGCGGACGACCCTCAGGTGGCGGTGCACGCGATCCGCAACCTCAGCCGCATCGCGATGGGCCGCGCGCGCATCGTCTGGAGCCAGCTCGGCTTCGGACGCACCTCGTCCACCTCGCAGTCGCAGGAGACGCCGCGGAACCTCTTCGGGTTCAAGGACGGCACCGCCAATGTGAAGGCGGAGGAGACGAAGGCGCTCGCCCAGCACGTGTGGGTCGCCGACGGACCCGAGTGGATCCGCGGCGGCAGCTACCTGGTCGCACGCAAGATCGCCATGACCATCGAATCGTGGGACCGCACCACGTTGCAGGAGCAGGAGCGCGTGATCGGGCGCACCAAGGGCGAGGGCGGGCCGCTCTCGGGCGGCGGGGAGTTCACCGAGCCCGATTTCGCCCGGACCCGGACCTCCGGCGGCACGGCTATCGACATCGCGGCGCACGTGCGCCTCGCCCACCCCAGCAAGAACCACGGGATCCGGTTGCTGCGCCGCGGCTACAACTACGTCGACGGCAACAACCCGCTCGGACAGCTCGGCGCCGGCCTCTTCTTCATCTCGTACCAGAGCGACCCGTCGGCGTTCGTCACCGTGCAGCGCGCGCTCAAGACCGACGCGCTGAACGAGTACATCCGCCACGTCGGCTCAGGGCTCTGGGCCGTGCCCCGCGGGGTCGGCTCGGGCGAGTTCGTCGGCCAGGCCCTGTTCGACTGAGCCCGGGTCAGCGTCCGCCGGGCGAACCGGCCGGAGCGTCGGGCCACTCGCTCGTCAGATAGGCCTCGACCGCCCGATGTCGGAACGTGTACGGCTTGCCTCGCGAGATGATCCCGCGCACCGTGTCGAGGCGCTGCGCGGTGGGACCGGCGTCGGTCGCCTTCGCGAAGCCCGCATCGGCCGCGATCCGCGTGAGCGTCCGCTCCTTCGGGGGCAGGTCCGCCATGGCCTCGAGGAACTGCTTCTCCCGCTCGGGCAGCCGGTTCAGGATCCGCTCGACGTGGGCGCCCGCCTCCCGGCTGGCGCTCCGCCAGCCCGCGAGCACCTGCTCCTCGGTGATGATGGGGCCGGTGCCGGCGTACCAGGCCTGCTCTCCCGCGAGCTGGAACAGGAACGGCTCGCCCCGGCACAGGTCGACGATCGCGGCAGCTGCCGCGGGATCCATGCGGACCCGTTCGCTCCCGCCGTCCGGCGCGGCGGTGCTCCAGCCGGTGAGCACGAACCCCTGCAGCGCCTCCGCGAGCTCCTCGTCCTCGATCGCCGTCAGCGTGGTGGTCTTGAACCGCCGCGCGAACGTCGCCCCCTTGCGCGCGCCCGTCATGTCCTCGAAGTCGGGCAGACCGGTCAGGTAGACGGCGATCGGCAACGATCGCAGCACCCGGTTGCCGCCCGGCACTTCGACCTCGATCTCGTGCGTGAGCGCGTCGCCGAGCGCGATGAGCAGCTGCGAGAGCGCGTGCTCGTCGGAGATGTTCTGCACCTCGTCGATGTGGATCAGCGCCACGACGTCGCCTCGGCGGATCGCCGCGCGCCCGACTTCGATGAGGAGGTCGGTCAGGGCCCGGTAGGGATCCGGCCCTTCGGCCCCCTGCAGGGTGAGCGATATCCCGGCGGCTGCGACCGCCCGGACCCGGGAGAGCGCCGTCACGATCTCGTTCGCGGGCTTCGATGACAGTCCCGCGGTCTCTGCGAGCCGCAGGATCGCCTCCGCGACGAGCTTCAGCGGATCCGCGCCCGAGGGGATGCGGAGCTGGGGCGTCACCCAGTCCCCGTGCGCCGCGGCGGTCTGCGCGATGCGGCGCACCAGGGACGACTTGCCCAGCCCGGGCTCGCCGAGGATCGTGCGCCCCCGCTCGGGAAGTCCGACGATCCGACGCGGCCGCACGATATCGCGCCAGTCGCTCAGCTGCTCGCTGCGGCCGGCCCAGACCTCGGGGACGATGTCGGATCCGGGGCTGAACGGGTTGTTGAGCGAGCTCCTCATTCGATAACTTTATCAGCCGGATGAATCTTGATAACTTTATCGCTGGAGCGGCGCGCTCTCACGCCCCGCCTCCGGGCGGGACGGCCCGCCCGGCACGAGCGCCGAGCGCTGCGTCACCCAGCTGAACATCGACACCGCGGCCGCCGCCGAGGCGTTGATGGATCTCGTGGATCCGTACTGCGTGATCTCGACCACGGCCTCGGCTGCCGCCACCGCCTCGTCCGTCAGACCGGGCCCTTCCTGCCCGAAGAGCATGATGCAGCGCTCGGGCCACGCGAAGGTCTCGACCGGAACGCAGCCGGGCACGTTGTCGATGGCGATGATCGGCAGCCCGTTCGCTTCGGCCCACGCGGCGAGCTCGGCGACATCGGCGTGGTACTGCACGTGCTGGTAGCGGTCGGTCACCATGGCACCCCGCTTGTTCCAGCGCCGTCGGCCCACGATGTGCACGGTGTCCGCGCCGAAAGCGTTCGCGCTGCGCACGATCGAGCCGATGTTCATGTCGTGCTGCCAGTTCTCGATCGCCACGTGGAACGGGTGCCGGTGCTCGTCGAGGTCGGCGACGATCGCCTCCATGCGCCAGTACCGGTAGCGGTCGATCACGTTGCGGGAGTCGCCGTGCTCCAGCAGTTCGGGGTCGAAGCGCTCGTCGTCGGGCCAGGCCTCGGGGCCGCCCGGCCAGGGGCCGACGCCTGCGGTGGTGCGTTCGGGATGGCTCGCGGGCGGCTCTGGGCCGTCGGCGGGCTCGGCGTTCTCAGTCACCCGCCCATTCTCCCAGTGCGGCGAGAATCCCCGCCCCGCCCGGCCGAGACGCCGCTCTCCCGCCGAGGCACCGGTCTGCACCGTGGCGTCTCGCGGGGAACGCGGTGTTTCGGTGAGCGACGCGACGCGAGGGCTCGAGCGGATCACTCCCCGGGTTCGGTGGGCCAGACGATGAAGTCGGCGTCGATCCGGCGCGCGGGCGCGTCCCCCACCTCATCGAGCACGGCCCGGATCCGCCCCAGTACCTCCGGCGGAAGCTCGAGCGGCGGCTCGTCCGGCTGGTAGGTCGTGCGGATCGGGTAGTCGACGCCCGGCTCGGAGGTCATCTCGATGTGGCAGCCGATCACCTGGGTCACCGGATACTCCTCCGCGAACGCGATCAGCCGGTCGATGGTGCGCGAGTAGGACGCCCAGTCGTCCACGTAGAGCCGGCCCCGGTAGACGGTGTCGCCCGTCAGCAGGAACCCGGTCCAGGGGTCGAAGAATACGACCGCCGACCGCTCGTGCCCGGGTGCGCCGATGGCGCGCAGACTGCGGCCTCCGAGCTCGAGCCGCCCCGGCTCGGCGTCGGGCTCGGCACCCGTGAGTCCGTCGCGGATGCCGAGGAACGCCCAGGCGGCCGTGCGATCGGCCGGGACCACCACGGTGCGCGGCCGATCCGTGAACTGCGCATCGCCCGCGACGTGATCGCCGTGCGCGTGGGTGTGCAGCACCACCAGCTCGTACTCCGGGCGGGGGTGCCGACGCAGCCACCCGGCGATCAGATCGTCGACCGTGCGCCGCAGCGGCATCAGCTCCGGATCCGCGGTCGCCCCCGTGTCGATCAGGGCCGCGCGCGCCTCGCCGAACAGCAGGAACAGGAACGGGGCCTCGAAGTCGACCGCCTTGTTCTGCCGCAGGATCGCGGTGTGCGGATCCACCCAGTGCACCTGCAGCTCGGGATCGGTGTTGTGCTTCGCCGACGGGGAGCCGTGGATCCAGCGGACGCCGAGGGGTTCGTTCGAGTGCCGCTGGCCGACGAGGGGTTCGGGAGCCGGCGGAGCCGCGACGAAGGGGTCAGCGATCGTCATCAGCGGACGCCGTGCTCAGCAGGTCGAGCTCGGCCCGGCTCAGTTCGACCTCGAGCGAGTCGAGCAGGGCGGGCAGCTGGTCCGTGTTGCGCGCGCTCGCGATCGGTGCCGCGATGGTCGGCTGCTGGCGCAGCCATGCGAGCGAGATCGCGGCGACCGGGACCCGGTACAGCTCGGCCAGCTGGTCGAGGCCGGCGAGCACCGCGAGCCCTCGCGCGTCGAGGTACGCCGCCGCATCCTCGGCTCGCGGGCTCGCCGAGGCGCTGTTCACGTCCATCGCGTCGCGGTACTTGCCCGCGAGGAACCCCTTCGCGAGCGAGAAGTACGGGAACACCGAGAGCCCTTCGCGTTCGGCCGCGTCGCGCAGGCCGTTCGTCTCGAAGTCGCGCTCCATCAGGTTGTAGTGGGGCTGCAGCGCGACGGGCAGGTGGTAACCGCCCTCCCGCGCGATGCGGAACCACTCGTCGATCCGCTCGGCCGTGTAGTTCGAGACGCCGATCGCGCGGACCTTGCCCGCATCGACCAGCCCCGAGAACGCGGCGACGGTCTCGGCGAGCGGCGTCTCGGCGTCGTCGAAGTGCGCGTAGTAGAGATCGATCCGGTCGGTGCCGAGCCGCTCGAGCGACGCGTCGGCCGCCGCGCGCACGTTCGCCGCGGACAGCCCCGAGAACTCGGGGTGGGTCGAGACCTTCGTCGCGATGACGACCCGCTCGCGCGCGCCGCGGTCCCGCATCCACTCCCCGATGAGTCGCTCCGACTCGCCGCCGCCGTTTCCCGGAGCCCAGTGCGAGTAGCCGTCGGCGGTATCGATGAAGTCACCGCCGCCGGCGACGAACGCGTCGAGCACCCCGAACGAGGCGTCCCGGTCGGCGGTCCAGCCGAACACGTTGCCGCCAAGCGCGAGGGGCGCGATCTCGAGTTCCGAGGATCCGATGCGGGTGCGGGCGATGGTCATGGAGAACGCTCCTTCGCGAGTCGATGCGTGGCCGCGCGGATGCGCGCACGTCGGGTGCAGCGCGGACGCTCTCCAGGCTATTCCCGGGGGCTGGGCGCGCGGTCAGCTCGGGGCGGCACGGTGCGAGCCCGCAGCGCGAAGACTACTCGCAGCCGATCCCGTCACCGTCCCGGTCGAGGTGAGCGCCGTATCCGGGATCGCCCCGGTGCACGGGCGCTGCACCGGCAGCGCGGGCCGCCGCGCAGTTCTTGAAGTAGACGGTGGACGGTGCCGGAGCATCCGCCTGGGGCGCCTGCGCGGCGAGCGGCGCGGGCGCCGAGGTGGCGGATTCGAGCTCGGTCACGCGAGCCTGCAGCTTGCCGTTCTCAGAGGTGAGCTTGCTGTTCGCCGTCGTCAGCTCGGTGATCTTCTTCGTCTGAGCCTCGGCCTGCTCGGTGAGCTTCGTGCCCTGCGTCTCGCGTTCGTCGAGCTTGGTCTCGACGGCCGCGAGCTGCTTCCGGGACTCCTGCGCGGTACTCTTCGCGGTCTCGACCTGCTTCGTGAGCGAGGTCTGATCGGTGCGCAGGTCGGCGAGCTCGGTCTGCGCTCCCGAGGAGCCCGCGCCAGAACCGAGCGCGAAGGCGAACACCGCCGCGGCGACCGGGACCCCGACGCTCACCCACTTGCTGCGCTTCTTCGGCTTCGCGTCACCCGTGGCGGGCGGAGTCTGCGCGGGGCCGATCGGAGCCGGCGCTTCGAACGGAGCGGTGGGAACGTGCGACGTCGGATCGTTCCAGGTCATTCTTCAGGCCTCCCGGGTCTGAGCAGTGCATTCGTTACGAATACCCTAACTCGAATTCCGACCCGGTTTAGACGTCAAGCATTTGAGCTCGATCGGTTCGATACCCGTCTACCCGGGCAACGTCATGCGCTGCGTGAAGCTCAGGCGCGCCTCGACCACGCGTTCGGGGTCCCACCCGGGTCCCGGGGTCGAGGCGACGAGCAGCCGGGTGTAGGGATGTTCAGGCGCCGCGAACACCCGATCGGTCTCCCCCTGCTCCACCACGCGACCTCGGAACAGCACCAGCGAGCGCTGGCACAGCTGCTGGATCACCGCCAGGTCGTGACTCACGAACAGATACCCGACCCCCGAGTCCCGTTGGATCTCGGCGAGCAGATCGAGCACCTGCGCCTGAACCGAGACGTCGAGCGCGGACACCGCCTCGTCGAGCACGACGAGGCGCGGCTCGAGCGCGAGAGCTCGCGCGATCGCGATCCGCTGCCGTTGCCCGCCCGACAGTTCATGGGGTTTCGCCCGGCCGTGGCGCTCCGTCAACCGGACACGGTCGAGGAGTTCGCCCACCCGGGCCGAGACCGCCGAGCGGCTCGGCAGCATCCGATGCGCCACCAGCGCGCGCCGAAGCGTCTCGCCCACCGTCAGGTGACGATCGAGGGTCCCGTTCGGATCCTGGAAGACCATCTGCACGCTTCGCGCTCGGGCGAGCCGTTCCGTCCGACCGCGCGATCGAGCGAGCCGGTCCACTCCGTCGATCTCGACACGGCCGGAGTCCGCTCGTTCCAGCCCCATCAGGATCCGCGCGATCGTGGACTTCCCCGACCCGGACTCGCCGACCAGACCCAGGGCCTCCCCTGCGGCGATGCGAAATCCGACATCGTCGACCGCGACGACCGGCGTCCCGCCTCGCTTCGCCCGGAAGGTCCGGTTCAGACCCTCGACTTCGACCAGACTCATGATCCGTTCCTCCGCTTCATGACGGGCGCCGTGTCGATCAGCGCGCGGGTATAGGGGTGCTCCGCTCCCCCGAAGAGGTCGGGCCGGCTGAGCACTTCGACGATCTCGCCCTGACGGAGCACATGGATGCGATCGCAGACCGCCGCAGCGAGGTGGAGGTCGTGGGTGATGAACAGCATGCCGAGCCCCCGCTCACGGATCTGCCGCCGGAAGATCGCCAGCACCTCCGCCTGCGTCGTGACGTCGAGGGCGCTCGTGGCCTCGTCCGCGAGGATCAGGGCGGGGTCCGTGCTCAGCGCTCCCGCGATGACGACCCGCTGCAGCATCCCGCCGGACAGCTCGTGCGGATACTGGCTGACCCGTAGCTCGGGCTGCGAGATCCCGACCGCGCCGAGGAGCTCGACGATCCGCGTGCGCGCCCGGGACGGGGCCCAACCGTGCACCCGGACGAGGCGCTCTGCCAGGGATTCCCCGATGCGCCGAACGGGGTTCAACGCCGCGCGCGGATCCTGCTGGATGAGGGCGGCCTTTCCCGACCGGACCGCCCGGATCTCCGCCGCGCTCGCACCGATCATCTCGGTGCCATCGATCCTGATGCTCCCCGCGAGCTCGGCCTCATCGCCGTAGAGGCGCAGCGCCGCCCGCACGGTCGTCGACTTGCCCGAGCCCGATTCTCCGACGAGCGCGACCAGCTCGCCACGGTCGACCTCCAGGTCCACCCCCTTCAGGATCGGAGCCGGTGCGCCCTGCTGTTCGAAAGCGAGCCGCAGATCACGTATCTCCATGAGCATGGCCGGTTATCCCTTCGCCTGCAGTCGGTCGGCGACGCGCACGCCGACGATGTTCACCGCGACCACCACGAGCGCGATCGCCGCCCCCGGCACCAGCGTCGGGAGGAACTGGCCCTGCACGATGCCGGCCTGCCCCTCCTGCACCATCAGCCCCCACTCAGAACTCGGCGGTTGCGCGCCGAAGCCCAGATAGCTCAGTGTGGCCAGGCTCATCAGCACTTCGCCGAACTGGACGACCAGGAAGCCGACCAGGGACGGCAGCAGATTCGGGATCACGCCCCGGAGGCAGATCTCGGCTCCCCCGAGTCCCTGCGCGCGATAGGCGTCGATGTAGGGGCGTGCGATCTCGCTGAGCGCCAGGCTCCTGGTGTACTTGGCGATCACCGGAGCGTACGCGAGCGCGAGGGCGAGCACTGCGGTCCAGCGCCCCTTCCCGAAGACCGCGATGACGAGCACGACGAAGAGCAGGCCGGGGAAGGCGAACATCACGTCCGTCAGCCGGGCGAGGACCGTGTCGACCCACCCTCCGCGCCACGCGGCGACGACACCGATGGCGACGCCGAGCGCCGTGGCGAGCAGGAGGAGCACCACCGGGCCGACGAGCGTCTCACCCGCACCGATGAGCATTCGCGAGAAGAGGTCCCGACCCAGTTGATCGGTTCCGAACAGGTGCGCGGGGCTCGGCCCCGCCCAGACCGCGGCGAAGTCGATCTCATCGACGTCATAGGGCGCGAGGAACGGACCGGCGACGGCGGCGAGCGCCGTGAGGGCGAGGAATGCGGCCGCGATCCAGACCCCGAGGGAAGTCGTGCGGCGCGTCCGGGCGCGGATTCGCGGTGCGAGCAGCAGAGTCATGCGACGACCGTCCCTTCGGCGATGCGCGGGTCGAGGAGCGGCAGGCAGACGTCGACGATCGTGGTCACGATCATGTAGGCCACCACCATGAAGAGGAGGACGGCCTGCACGACGGGGAAGTCATGGGTGTTGATGGCCTCGACGAGCAGCGACCCCACACCGGACAGACCGAACACGGTCTCGACGGCCACCGTCCCGGCGATCATGCTGGCGATGACCAGCGCGATCATCGTGATGATCGGCCCCCAGGAACCGCGGAGGACGTGATCCCGCACGACGAACCGCTCGGACAACCCGGTCGCACGCGCGGCCTCGACGTGCTCGGACTCGTATTGCTCCACCATCGACTGCCGGGTGACCCGGCTGATGATCGCGAGCGCACCGAGCGACAGAGTGACCGCCGGCAGGGTGAGCGCGTGCAGCCGCTCGAAACCGCCTGCCCCGGCTCCCGCGACGGGGAACCATCGCAGCTGCACGGCGAAGAGCGCGGCGAGAGCGATACCGAGCACGAAGCTGGGAATGCTCGCCGCCAGCGTCGTCCCGCCGACGATCACGGTGTCCGCCAGGCGCTTGCGCCGCACCGCGGCGACCACGCCGAGCCCGACGCCGATCACGCAGATCAGCACGGCCGCGTAGCCCACGAGCCCGAGCGTCACGGGAATCCGGGAAGCGAGGATCATCGCTACCGGCTGATGGTACTTGAACGATTCGCCCAGGTCCCCGGTGATCGCCCCGGAGGCCCAGTGCCAGTACTGCGCGAGCAATGGCTCGTCCAGGTGGTACTGCGTGCGCACCGCGGCGATGCGCTCCGGCGTCACGTCCTCCGCGCTGCCGATGAGGAAGGTCACGGGGTCACCGGGTGCGGCGTACATCGCCGCGAAGATCACGAACGACGCGATCACGAGGGTCAGCAGCATGCCGCCGAGCTTGCGCAGAGCGCGATTCATCGGAGGCTATCCCTTCGCCGAGCCGAGGTCGGCGAGCCAAGGGTAGTAGAGGTAGGACGCCGAGGCCGGAGCTCCGGTGACCCGCTTCGACATCACGAGCGTGGCGGGCGTGGCGACGACGGGGAGCCAGATCGCGTTCTCGACCCATTTCTTCTCGAGCTCGATGGTGAGCTTCGCGCGCCGTGCGTCGTCGGTCGCGGCGTATGCCGCATCGACCCCGGCGTCGTACGCCGGATCGTCGTACGCGACGAAATTGCGTGATGAGTCGGACCTGCCGTTCTTGTAGAAGCCGAGCGGGTCGGACTTCGAGATGTAGTAGACGTCCGGCCAGAGGTCCGCCGAATCCCGCAGCTTCTCGTCGTTGTAGAAGTCGCCGTACTGCACCTCGGGTACCGCGAGGATCTTCGCGGAGAGGCCGATCTTCTTCGCGGCGTCGACGAGGGCGTTGGCGATCACGTTGTGGACCGGGGTGCCGTTCGAGGCGATGACGAGCGGCTCGGAGGGGACGCCGGCCTCGGCAACCAGCTGCTTCGCCCGTTCGATGTCCGCATCGGCGGGCTTCGCGGGTGCCCCCTCGAGCCGGTCGTAGGCGGCCTGGAACTCGTCCTTCTCGTATCCCCATGCGCCGGAGCCGACCGGGGTCTTCCAGGCCTGCGCCAGACCGCTGAACGCCGCCTGGGCGATGCCCTCCCGGTTGATCGCAAGCGAAAGCGCCTGGCGGAGCCGCACGTCCGAGAGCGCGCCTCTGGGTGTGGCCTCGGCGACCCACGCGTTCGTCGCGGGCCCTTGGAAGACCGCGTTGTCCGCGCTGCTCACGAACGGCCTCGCCGCGGCGGGGTTCTCGAAATAGGCGCCCTGCACCTCGCCCGCGGTGAGACTGTTCACCGTCGCGGCCTCATCGGCCCAGCGAAGCACCGCCCGCTCGACCTTGCCGACGCGGTCCTTCTGCCAGTACTCGTCATTGCGTACGAGGGTCACCTGGGATCCGGGCTTCCATTCCTCGACCCGATAGGGGCCGCCGCATGCCGAGGCCGATCCGGGGCTCCCGAACTTGCTGCCCTCCGCCGTGATGACCCGCGGATTCCAGACGATGCCGCCGTCGCCGGCCATCGCCTGGAGGAAGATCGCGTCCGGCTGGGTCGTGGTGACGACGATGGTGTCGGCTCCGGACTGCTCGATCTTCACCACCTTCGCGTACTCGTCCGACTCCGCCGCGCCTTCGGCGGCGTGACGCTGCATGCTCCAGAGCACGTCCGCAGTCGTGACCCGGCTGCCGTCGTGGAAGGTCGCATCCTGGCGGATCGTGAGGCGCAGATGCGTGTCGTCGACCCACTCCGCGGCGGACGCGATGCCGTTTCCGAGAGAGAGGTCGGGTTGGAGCTGCATGAGCCGGTCGCAGGTGTTCGCAAGGATCATGTCGTCGGGCGTCGTCGCGTCGATGTCCGCGTCCAGCGTGGTGGGCTCCCCCGGCAGCATCCAGGTCACCGTATCGAGGCCTCCCGCGGCCTTCGGCGTCGTCGGCCCGAAGGGCACGTCGATCCCCGCCGTCGTTTCGCCGCTCCCGCCTCCGGAACAGCCGGTGATCATAAGTGCCATCACGGCGGCTCCTGCGACGGCGGCCGTCCGCCATCGCGAGTGCTTGATCTTCATCCTCGTACGCCTCCTTGCGCGTGATTCAGTGTGGTCGGCGGCTCAGCTCGGCGAGCCGGGTCCGTCGTACAGGTTCCAGGGCAGCTCCGTGTACGGCGTCTCGCACGGATATCCGGCGGCGACGTGGTACTGCCCGGTCGACAGGTTGACGCAGCTCGAGAGCAGCGTCGACCACTGCTTGAGCGGATCCGCACCCTCGACCGGATGCGTGCAGACCCCTTCGGGGAAACCGAGGTGGTCGGACATCGCCGCACGCACGGCCTCGCGGCTCTCCGCGGCGCTCGTCGCGGAGGCGACGCGGCGCAGGCCCGCGGACACCCGGGGAAGCCTGAGCAGGGAGTCCGACGACGCGGGCCGGTACCGGCCCGCGAGCTGCGGGGGGACCGCGGCCTGGTAGTGGTTCGTGTGCGCGATCATCCCGGATTCGTCGGGGTAGACCCAATCGACCCCGTGCGGAGTGGTCTCGAGGTCGATGCCGAAGCCGCTGCGATGCGCGAGCAGGGCGTTGCTCGCGATGTGGGGCCGGGTCTTCACGAGCACCTTCAGCGCGGATGCGATGTCCGCGCTGTCGAGCACGAGTCGACGGATGAGCGTCTGCGGAAGCCCGATCGTGGAATCGAAGGTCCCCCCGAGCCCGTTGGCGTTGAGCGCGATCCCGCTCGAGTTCGCCCCGTGGCGTCCGACCTGCCCGGCTTCGACCTGCATCACGACGGTCGGCAGCGGATCCTGGACCACACGGATGGCCATGGTCGTCTCGGCGGTGAGCGTGCGCCAGTCCCAGTTCTGCCCGACGAGCGTGTCGCCCGTTCCGCTCGCGGCACCCGTCAGGAAGAACGACGTGCAGCCGTCGACCGAGCCGCGGTCGTCCTCATCGATGGTCGCGGCGTCGGCGGCCTTCGGCTGCCCCGCGCGCTGAGCGCGGTGATTGTGCACGAACTCGCCGCGCAGATTGAGGGCCAGGATCTCGTCGAAGCCGACTCCGGCCCCCTCGGCGATACCGCGCATCTCCTCGACGAGGTGCGGGGCGAGCTCTTCGGAGATCGGCAGCCAGGTGCGCACCGAGCGACTGATCGCGCCCCATCCGAGCCCCGTCTGCGCGCCGAGGGCCGCCGAGTAGTAGCCGATCGCCGTGGCGATCAGGTCGCGGGCGGCTTCTCCGTACTGCCGGCCTCGCTCCCGGGGCGCACCGCTCACCTCGACGACGGGGATCTCGGACCTGCTCACGTTGCTACCTCGGCTCTCGATGGCGATTCTCGGCTAGTGTTGGATCATCTGTTACAGATTCACTCCTACTGGAACAGGATCATACACATATGAACGCTTTTGTAACAAGCGATACAACCAACCCGTCGATCCAGCTCCTTCGCGAACGCATCGCCCACTCCTGGGACGAGCTCTCCCGAGCCGAGCGCGCCGTCTGCCAGGTGCTCAGCTCGACCTCGGCCGAACGGCTGCTCTACTCGAGCGCCGCCGAACTGGGCCAGCAGAGCGGCACTTCGAACGCCACCGTGGTCCGTACTCTGCAGTCGCTCGGCTATTCGGGGCTCTCCGCGCTCAAGCAGGAGATCGCCGCGCCGCTCACCACGAACGTCGCGCCGGATGTCCGGTTGCGCCAGCGGATCGAGCACATGGGCAAGGACCTGGGTCGGATTCAGCAGGAGATCTGGAGCGAGGCGCAGGCCCTCGTCGAGCTCGGCACTGCGGCGAACGACGACGAAGTCTTCTCCGAGGCGATCAATCTCCTGATCCACGCCCGCACCGTCTACTGCTACGGACTCGGTGCGTCGGGATCGGCGGCCGACCATCTGGCCACCCGGCTCGGTCGCATCGGAGTCCCCACGAAGCGCCTCGGGTCCGACGGCTTCCGCCTCGCCGACGACCTGCTCCACCTCGCGCCGAACGACGCGGTGGTGATCTTCGCCCCTGGCCGGAAGACGCGAGATATCGAGGCCATGCTCGATCATGCGCAACTGGTCGGCGCCCACGTGATCCTGGTCACCGACCACCTGCAGGACCGGTTGACCCAAGGAGTCGCCGTCACCCTGCACGCCCCGCTCACGCCCACGGGGCTCACCGCCGAAAGCCTCACCGGGATCCTGATCGGCGACATCCTCGCCCAGGGGATCACCGCGGTGGCCCCGGACACGGCGCTCCGCTCATCCCAGGCGCTCAACGACCTGCGGTCGCGCCTCGGCTACTGAGCCGGCGCGCACGAACGGGCCACGCGGGAGCGATCAGGAGTGATCGCGCCCGCGTGACCCGCCGGTTCCACGGTTACGCCGCCGCGACCGCCAGCGACTCGCCGTCGGGGGCGACGTCGACGCGGACCGTGCCGCCGTCGCGCACTTCGCCCGACAGGATCGCCCGCGCGAGCCGATCCTCGATCTCGTGCTGCATGAGCCGGCGCAGTGGACGCGCGCCGTAGACCGGGTCGTACCCGGTCTGCGCGAGCCAGGTGCGGGCCTCGGGCGTGACCGCGACCGTGAGCCGTCGCGGCGCGAGCCGAGCCTGCAGCCGGTCGACCGAGAGCTCGACGATCTGCGCCAGGTCCGCCTCGGAGAGCGGCCGGAAGATCACCATCTCGTCGAGCCGGTTGATGAACTCGGGCTTGAACGCCCGGCGCACCGTCTCGCGCACCGCCGATTCCTTCTCGTCCCACGCCAGCTCGGGATCGATGAGGTACTGCGAGCCCAGGTTGGAGGTGAGGATCAGGATCACGTTGCGGAAGTCGACCGTGCGCCCCTGTCCGTCGGTCAGGCGGCCGTCGTCGAGCACCTGCAGCAGCACGTCGAACACCTCGGGGTGCGCTTTCTCGACCTCGTCGAGCAGCACCACCGAGTACGGCCGGCGTCGCACGGCCTCGGTCAGCTGACCGCCCTGCTCGTAGCCGACGTACCCGGGAGGGGCGCCGACCAGCCGGGATACCGAGTGCTTCTCGCCGTACTCGCTCATGTCGATGCGCACCATGGCGTGCTCGTCGTCGAAGAGGAACTCGGCCAGTGCCTTCGCGAGCTCCGTCTTGCCGACGCCCGTCGGGCCGAGGAACAGGAAGGAGCCGGTGGGCCGGTTCGGGTCGGCGATGCCGGCGCGGGTGCGCCGCACGGCGTCGCTCACCGCGCGCACCGCGTCGGTCTGGCCGATGAGCCGTCGGCCCAGTTCGCTCTCGAGCGCGAGCAGTTTCTCGGTCTCGCCCTGCAGCAGCCGTCCGACGGGGATCCCCGTCCAGGCCGCGACCACGCCCGCGATGTCCTCGTCGGTGACCTGGTCGTTGACCATCGGCGGCTCGCCGTCACCGGCGGCCTCAGCCTCGTGCTCGGCGCGCTCGGCCTCGGCGAGCTGCTTCTCGATCACCGGGATCTCGCCGTAGAGCAGCTTCGACGCCCGTTCGAGATTGCCCTCGCGCTGAGCGCGCTCGGCGTCCATGCGCAGGCGGTCGAGCTGCTCGCGCAGCTCGCCCGTGCGGTTCAGCGCCGCGCGCTCGCGCTCCCACCTCGCCTCGAGCACGTCGAGATCCGCCTGCTTCACGGCGAGATCGGCGCGCAGCTTCGCGAGGCGCTCCTTCGACGCCTCGTCCTTCTCCTTCTTGAGCGCCAGCTCCTCGAGCTTCATGCGGTCGACCGCGCGGCGCAGCTCGTCGATCTCGACCGGGGCCGAGTCGATCTCCATGCGCAGGCGGCTCGCCGCCTCGTCGATCAGGTCGATCGCCTTGTCGGGCAGCTGCCGGGATGTGATGTAGCGGTCGCTCAGCGAGGCCGCGGCGACGAGCGCCGAGTCGGCGATCGTGACCTTGTGGTGCGCCTCGTAGCGCTCCTTGAGGCCGCGGAGGATCGCGACCGTGTCCTCGACGGAGGGCTCGCCGACGTAGACCTGCTGGAAGCGCCGCTCGAGCGCGGCGTCCTTCTCGATGTACTCGCGGTACTCGTCGAGCGTCGTCGCGCCGATGAGCCGCAGCTCGCCGCGGGCGAGCATGGGCTTCAGCATCTGCGAGGCCGCGACGGAGGACTCGCCCCCGCCAGCTCCCATGAGGGTGTGCAGCTCGTCGATGAAGGTGATGACCTTGCCGTCGCTCTCCTTGATCTCCTGCAGCACCGCCTTCATGCGCTCCTCGAACTCACCGCGGTACTTCGCACCCGCGATGAGCGCCGAGATGTCGAGGGAGATCAGCTCCTTGTCCTTCAGGGACTCGGCGACGTCGCCCGCGACGATGCGCTGGGCGAGGCCCTCGACCACGGCGGTCTTGCCGACGCCGGGCTCGCCGATCAGCACGGGGTTGTTCTTGGTGCGCCGGGTGAGCACCTGGCTCACGCGGCGGATCTCGGCGTCGCGACCGATGACGGGATCGAGCCCCCCGGTCCGGGCGACCTCCGTGAGGTTGACGCCGAACTGCTCGAGCGCGCTCTGCGCGCCCTCTTCGCCCTGGGCGGGCGTCCAATTGGCCTGCATCTGGGTCCTCTCTGTTCAGCAGACGGGCGCGATGTCGCGAGTGCCGGCCGACCCGAGCACCCGCAACATCGCGAACTTGAGTTCAGTTGACTCAAGTTTATGCCGGGACCCGCGGCGGCGCTACCCCGCGTCCCGAACCCGCAGGTCCTTCCGCAGGATCTTGCCGGAACTCGACTTGGGGATCACGTCGATGAACTCGACCGCGCGGACCTTCTTGTGCGCCGCGACGTGCTCCGCGACGAAGGCCATGACCACCTCCCCTGTGAGCGAGGCGTTCTCCTGCAGTACCACGAACGCCTTCGGCACCTCGCCGGCCTCCTCGTGCGGAAGCGCCACGACTGCTGCATCGGCGATCGCCGGGTGCGTGAGCAGCAGCGCTTCGAGCTCGGCCGGCGGCACCTGGTACCCCTTGTACTTGATGAGCTCCTTGAGCCGGTCGACCACGAACACCTGCCCGTCGGCGTCGATCTCGACGATGTCTCCCGTGTGCAGGAACCCGTCCGGCTCGAGGGTCGCCGAGGTCGCCTCCGCGTTGTTCAGGTACCCGACCATCACCTGGGGTCCCCGGATCAGCAGCTCGCCGGGCAGGCTGCGCCCCGCTTCCGGCCGCCCGATCTCCTCCCCCGTCTCGATGTCGACGATGCGCATCTCGGTGTTCGCGACCAGGGCGCCGATCGAACCGCGGTCGATGTCGGGGCGGTCGCGCGGGATCACGTGCGAGACCGGGCTCATCTCGGTCATGCCGTACCCCTGCAGCACGAGGGTTTCGAGGCGGTCCCCCACCGCCTTCGCGAGGCTCGAGTCCAGCGCGGCCGCGCCCGACAGCACGAACTCGACCGCCGACAGATCGTACTGGGCGACGATCGGGTGCTTCGCCAGCGCCACCGCGATCGGGGGCGCCACGAACACGGCGGTCGTGCGCTGATCCTGGATGATCCGCAGGAACTCCGGCAGATCGAACTTCGGTACCGTGACGAGCGTCGCCCGTTCGCGCAGCGCGAGGTTCAGCAGCACCGTGAGCCCGTAGATGTGCGTGAACGGGAGCACCGCCAGCACGCGATCGTGCGCGTCGAGCCCGATCGCCGGATTCGACTGCAGCACGTTGGCGACCAGGTTGCGGTGCGTGAGCATCACGCCCTTCGGCCGTCCCGTGGTGCCCGACGAGTACGGGATCACGGCGAGCTGCGTCGCCGGGTCGAACGACACGTCGGGCGCCGCATGTCCGCCTCCCGCGAGATCCCGCAGGCTCGCGTACCCCTCGGCTCCGTCGAGCACGATCACCCGATCCCTCGTGAGACCCGCGGCCTCGGCGCCCGGCCCCGAGTTCGGCAGCAGCGGCGAGACGGTAAGCAGCAGAACCGCGCCCGAATCCTGCAGCTGCCGGGCGAGATCCTCGGCCGTCGACAGCGCCGCCACGGGCGTGACCACGGCTCCCGCCCGCAGGATCCCGTGGAACGCGGCGACGAACGCCGGCACGTTCGGTGCGTGCAGCGCCACCACGTCTCCCACCCCGATGCCGCGGGCGGCGAGGCCGCCCGCGATCGCCAGGACCTGGCCGCGCAGCTCGGCGTAGCTCGTCTCGGCGCCGCTCGGCCCGTCGACCAGGGCCACCCGCCCGAGCTCAGCCTCGGTCAATCCGCCGAACACGGCCTCGGTGATGGAAATATCCGGGATCTCGATCTCCCCGTAGGGACTGCTGAACGTCACGTCGTCTCCTTTGACTCGTCCCGCTCATCCTCGGCGATGCGTCCACCCCGCGCAACGGTGCCCATCCGGTTCCGTGGCCCCGCTCCAACGGCGATGGCTCCCGTCGGCGATAGCCTGGAGCTATCCCCCATCGAGCCATCCGCAGAGGAACCCCAGCTATGTCGCGCATCGCACTCGTCCGCCAGCCCAGCCCCCTTCTCGACAACGGCATCGTCGACCACATCGAGAAGGTCGCGGTCGATCTGGAGCGTGCCAGAGAGCAGTGGCGCGGCTACGTCGCCACGCTTCAGTCGCACGGCTGGCAGACCATCGAGGTCGAGCCCGCCGACGACTGCCCCGACTCGGTGTTCATCGAGGACACGGTCGTCATGTTCCGCAACGTCGCCGTGATCAGCCGCCCCGGTGCCGACAGCCGCAAGCCCGAGACCGCGGGCACCCGCAAGGCGCTCGAAGCCCTCGGCTGCCCCGTCGCCGAGATCCGCGAGCCCGGCACCCTCGACGGCGGCGACGTGCTCAAGATCGGCGACACCGTCTACGTCGGCCGCGGCGGCCGCACCAACGCCGAGGGCGTCGCCCAGCTGCGCGCGATCCTCGCCCCGCTCGGCGGCAAGGTCGTGGCCGTGCCCGTCACCAAGGTGCTGCACCTCAAGACCGCCGTCACCGCGCTGCCCGACGGCACGGTGATCGGCTTCCCCGATTTCGTCGACGATCCCGCGATCTTCGAGCGCTTCGTGCCCGTGCCCGAGCCGCACGGCACCGCGGTCGTCTGCCTGAGCGAGAGCGAGCTGATCATCTCGGCGTCCGCCCCGCGCACCGCCGCCATGCTGCGCGATTTCGGCTACACCGTCACCGAGGTCGAGATCTCGGAGTACGAGAAGCTCGAGGGCTGCCCGACCTGCCTCTCGGTGCGCGTGCGAGCGCTTGTCTGACCGCCGCGGCGGCCTGAGCGCCGGCGCCGCCCCGCGGCACTGGATCGCGCTCTTCGTCACCGTCTGCCTCGTCGCGCTCAACATGCGCATGACGATCACCGGTGTCGGGCCGCTGCTCGACGAGATCGCGGCCTCGCAGGGCACCACGCCCGCCGCGCTCGGACTCCTCGCGTCGATCCCGCTGATCTCGTGGGGGCTCGTGTCGCCGCTGGCGCACGGGCTCGCCACGCGGATCGGCACCGACGCCGCCGTCGCCTGGTCGTTGCTCGCACTCACGGCGGGCACCGTCTGGCGCTCGCTGCCCGGTCCCTCGCTGAACCTGTGGCTCGGCACCTGCCTCATCGGCGCGGCGCTGGCCGTCGCCAACGTCCTGCTGCCCGTCACGATCCGGCGCGACTTCGGTTCCCGGATCCCCCTCGTGATGGGCGTCTACTCGGCGCTGCTCGGCGGGGCCGCCGCGATCTCGGCCGGGCTCGTGGTGCCGATCTCGCACCTCGCCCCGGCCGGCGGCGAGCCGCTCGGCTGGCGCATCGCGCTGCTCGCGAGCGGCCTCGTCGTGCCGATCGCTCTCGTCGCCTGGGGGCTGACCCACCGACGCGGGATCTTCGCCGGGCGCGGGGCCCGCGGCTCCGGCTCCGGCTCCGCCGATGCCGACGGCTCCGGCACCGCAGCCGGAGCGACCGCGGCCGACGAGCGGGTCGGCCGCCGGATCTGGCGCGATCACCTCGCCTGGTGGATCGCGATCTACATGGGCATGCAGTCCTGGAACTTCTACGTGTTCGCGACCTGGCTCGCGCCGATCGAACTCTCGCGCTCCGTCCCGCCCGTCGTCGCGGGCCTCGACGTCATGCTGTTCCACGTCTGCGGGGTGCTCGGCTCGCTCGCCGCTCCGTTCCTCGCCCGCACACGGCTGCGCCCGGTGCTGCCGGTCGTTCCGCCCGCGCTCGGCATCCTCGGAGCGCTCGGCATCGTGCTGCTGCCCGGTGTGCTGCCAGCACTGTGGCTCGCGCTCGCGGGATTCTCCTGCGGGAGCGCGCTGAGCATCAGCCTCACGCTCATGGCGCAGCGCGCCGCCAGCCACGCGGCGTCGTCGGCGCTGTCGGGCATGGCGCAGTCGGTCGGCTATCTGCTGGCCGGGCTCGGTCCGATCCTGTTCGGCCTAGCCCACGAGCTCACCGGCGGCTGGCTGCTGCCGCTCACCGTCGTGCTGCTCGCCTCGGTCACCGGGCTCACGGCCGGCGTCGCGGTGCGCGGCACCCGGCGCGTGCTCGACCCGCGATAGCCGGGCGTGCTGGGCCTCCGCGTGGGGTGGGGGCGGGCGGTGTGTGGGCGCGGGTCCCGCAGACGAGTGGCAGTCCCGCTGACGAGAGCCTGGCCGACTCACGAGACGCAGTCCCGCTGGTGAGGGGCCGGTCCCACTGACGAGGGCCGGTCCCACTGACGAGAGGCGGGTCGCAGGGCCGGGACTTCGGGGGTTCCTCGACAGTAGCCCCTGTTTTCGTCAGTGGGACCGTTCCTCGAGCCCTTGGCCGAGGCGGCCCCGGTGACGAGAACCGGGGCGACTCACGAGAGCAGGTCCGATTGACGAGAACCGGGCCGGCTCACGAGAGTCGGTCCCGGTGTCGAGAGCCGGGCAGACTCACGAGGGCCGGTCCCACTGTCGAGAGCCGGGCAGACTCACGAGGGCCGGGCCCACTGACGAGAACCGGGTCGCAGAGCCGCGACTTCGGGGGTTCCTCGACAGTTTCCCCCGCTCTCGATGGGATGACCGTTCCTCGAATCCGTGGCCGAGGCGGCACCGCTCGGCCTGCGGAGGATCGTGCGCAGAAGCCGCACAGCGCACAGCGCACAGAGCGAGGCCCTCGACTCCGCAGGGGTGGAGTCGAGGGCCTCGTCGTTCGAGCGCGAACCCGCCGCGCTATTCGGCGCCGACCTCGCCCGGAGCCTCCGCGCCGGTGCCGTTCGCCCGGCGACGGCGCAGGATCAGGAGCACCGCGCCCGCACCGAGCAGGACCACGGCCGCTATCCCGAACAGGGCGAGGTTCTGGCCGCCGGTCACGGGCAGGGATCCGCCGGTCTCGCCCGAGGCAGCGCCCGTGGACTCGGCCGCGGCAGAAGCGCTTCCTCCGGCGGAGGATCCGGCATTCGCGCCGTCGGCGCCGGCAGCACCGGCATCGGCGGTGCCGGTCGACCCGGCGTCGGAGCTGCCGTTCGCACCAGCGCCGGTTCCGGCCCCGGCGCTCGCGTTCCCGTTGGCACCGGAGTTCGCACCTGCGCCCGCACTCGCGTTCCCTTTCGCACCAGCACCAGCGTCGGCGCCCGCGTCCGCACCGGTGTCGGCACGGGTCACCGTGATCGGCACTTCGGCGACGGTCTCGCCGTCGCGCACCGCCACGATGGTGTGGGCGCCGGCCGGCGCGTCCGCGGGCACGGTCACGCGCTGCGAGAACGCGCCGTGCTCGTCCGCGGTCGCCGTGCCGATGGCCACCGGTGCGGAGTGCAGCTCGAGCGCGAGCTGCTCGTCGGGCGCGAAGCCCGATCCGGCGATCCCGACGCTGCCGCCGGCCTCCACCGAGATCGGCGATCCCGCGTCGCTCCCGGGCACCGTCAGCTTCGGCACGGTCGGCTGCTCGGCCTCGGCCGGCAGCGCGACGTCGATGTGCTTCGCCTCCCGGGCGGCCCCGCCGGCCCCGAAGTAGTAGGCGGTGACGCGCAGGCGGTCCTTATAGAGTCCGACGCGCAGGCCGATCGGGTCGGCGCCGCCGACCGCGGTCTCGTTCCAATCGCCGCTCGGGCCGTACTGGGTCGTCACGGCCGCCGTGTTGACGATCGTCGGGCCGGCGGCGGTGCTCGGGTCGAAGCGCTGCTCGACCGACCAGTCGTTGAGCTCGGGCGACCAGTGGGTGTGCGAGGTGAGCACGGTCACGTTCGAGTACTGCGCGAGCAGCGCCTCGATGCGCTCGGTGTCGGCGCCGTAATCGCCCTGGTAGAACTTGGCGTAGGTGCCCGAGACGGAGTTGTTGAACACGTGGTGCGTCATGAGCAGCACCGGCTTGCCCTGCGACTTCCAGTAGGCGAAGCGCTCGCTCAGCCAGGTGAACTGCTGATCGGAGAGGTCGACGAACGGCCCTCCGCCCCCGTGGTACACGTGGCCCTCGCTGCCGAGCCAGATCAGCGGCAGCTGCCCGTCGACGAGGTGCTCGCCCCAGAGGCCGCCCTGGCCGCCGACCTCGCGCATGCTCGTCTTGTCGAGGAAGCGCTTCACGTAGGCGGGAACGCCGTCGGATCCGTAGTACTCGTGGTTGCCGATGGTCGAGATGCGGGTGGCGTAGTCCTTCCCGCCGCCCGCATTGAAGGCGGCGAAGTAGTCGTCGTACTGCGTCGCGGTGCCGTTGCTCGTGAGGTCGCCGTTGGCGACGATGGTGTCGGCCCGGGGCGTGAGGGAGCGGAGCCCCGGCAGCGTCTGGTCGCGCAGGCGCGCGGTCGCGCCCTGGATGTCGCTGATCACGTCGACCGCGGCGACGGGCTGCGCTTCGGCGGCGAGCGCCGCGAGCGGTTTCACGATCGCGACGTCGTCGATCATCCAGGATCCGGCGCCCGCGTCGGCGGTGAAGCCGAACTCGAGGGTCATCGACTGGGCCCCGGCGGGCACGGTGAACGGCAGGCGCGACTGGGCCGATTCCTGATCCTTGGTCGTCCACTCGTTCAGCACAACGCGCTGGCCGGTGTCGAACACCGCGGTGACGGCGGCGCGCTGAGCGCCGCCGCGCTTGCGGTAGTGGCTGTCGAAGCGCAGTTCGAGCGCGTCGCGCGAGGTCACCCCGATCGGCTTGGTCTTCAGCACGCTTTCGACGGCGGCCTTCGACGCGTCGGCGACGGCGATCCTGCCGGATGCGCGGGTGAAGGCTTGGCGGCGATCCACTCCGAAGGTGTCGACGACCTGGGCGAGCGTGGTCTGCTCCCAGCCGGAGGCGGGGAACTGCCAGCGCTCGGTCGATTCGATGCCGTCGAACCAGCGCTGCGGTTCCGTGCTGTTCGCGGCCCCGGCGGCCTTCGCGACGACGGTCACGGGCAGCTTCGCCGGGGTGATCCCGTCGCCGCTGAGCGCGAGGATGCGCACCCCGGCGGCGGATCCGGCGGGGACGGTCACGTCGAAGCTCGCGGTGCCGTCGGCGCCGGCCTTCGGGATCCCGGTCACGGGAGTGCCGGCGAGGTCGGCGACGAGCTGCTGCCCCTCGCGCAGACCGCCGACGCGCACGGCGAGCGGGGCGCCGGGGACCGCGAGCGGCTTCGCGGCCGACAGGATCTTGAGGTCGACGGCCTTCGGCGCCGCCTCGGCGATGTCGACGTTGTCGATCATCCAGAACCAGTTGTTGCTGCTCTGCAGGTAGGCCCAGCCGACCTCGACCTTGGTCGCGGACTTCGGCACGTCGAAGGTGACCGACTCGCTCGTGTTCAGTCCGTTGGCGCCATAGGACTTGACCACGACGGGCGCGCCGCCGTCGATGCGGGCGAGCAGCTGCGAGGGCGGGTTCTGCCCCTGCTTGTAGTGGCTGTCGAACTTCACGGTGACGGCGCCCGTGCGATCGGCGATGGTGAGCGGCGCCGACCACAGGGTCGAGTCGAAGTTGCCCGTGGTGGGACGGTTGGAGTCGGACTGCACGACGGCGACCATGCCGGAGGCCTTGCCGAAGCTGCCGCGGTCGCCGGTGTTGCCGAACTCCTTGGTCACCTCCGCGGTGGTGTGGAAGGTCCAGCCCTCCCAGCCGGCGCGCATGCCGGTCGTGTTGACGCGGTCGACGAGCCAGCCGGCGGGCGGGGTCTGCGCCGACGACGCGGTCTCGAAGGTCTCGGTGAGGTGGGCGGGTGCGGCGAACGCCGGGGCGGCCGCGGGTACGACGACGAGGCCGGACATCAGGGCGAGGAGCGCGCCGGCGGCGAGGCCGGAGCGTCGGCGGGATGCCGAGGGGGCTGAGGGATGCATCTTCTCTCTTCGGTTCAGGGAGGGGCGGGTGAATCGGGTGGAGGAAAGCGGTGGGCCGTGCGGAGTCAGGCCTGCGGCGCGATGGCGGCGAGCGCGGCCGCGTGCAGGCGCCCGTTGGTGGCGAGCAGTTCGCCGGAGGTGTGGGATTCCTCGCCCGCGGCGTCGGTGCAGGAGCCGCCGGCCTCGCGCACGATCGGCAGGATCGCGGCGATGTCGTAGGGCTTGACGTCGAACTCGCAGACGATGTCGACGGCGCCCTCGGCGAGGAGCATGTACGACCAGAGATCGCCGTAGGCGCGGTCCCGCCAAACGCGGGCGGCGAGGTCGAGCAGCTGCTCGCGACGGCCCGCGGCCTCCCAGGTGTCGATGCCCTGGAAGCTGAGCGACGCGTCGCCGAGCTCGTCGACCCCGCTGACGCGCAGTCGGCGGGGCTCGCCCGCCGCGCCGGCGCCGCCCGACGCGGTCGAGCGCTTCCAGGCGCCGGCGCCGGTCATCGCCCACCAGCGGGCGCCCATCGCGGGCGCCGACACGACGCCGAGCACGGGCACCCCGTCGACCTCGAGCGCGATGAGGGCGCCCCAGTTGGGCACGCCGCGCAGGTAGTTGGCGGTGCCGTCGATGGGGTCGATGATCCACCGGCGACGGGCGGCGCCCGGCGCACCGGTCTCGTCGGACTCCCCGGTCTCCTCGCCGAGGAACCCGTCGCGGGGACGGCGTTCGGCGAGGAGGTCGCGCAGCGCGCGCTCGGTCGCGGTGTCGGCCTCGGTGACGAATGATCCGTCGGGCTTCCGGCTGCTGCGAAGCCCCTCGGCGGTGAACCGCGGCAGGGCGATGGAGTCGGCCAGGTCGGCGAGCTCGTGCGCGAGCCGCAGGTCGTCGTCGTACACGGCGGGCCCTACTGGAGCCGCTTGCGGATCCACGCCGAGGCGAGGTCCACGACCACGATGAGGATGAGCACCATGATCAGGTAGGTGAGCATCTGGTCGAACTGGAAGGTCTTGATCGACTTGTTGATGAGCAGTCCGATGCCGCCGGCGCCGACGAGGCCGAGCACGAGCGAGGAGCGCACGTTGACGTCGAAGCGGTAGAGCAGCAGTCCGGCGAGCTGGGGCAGCACCGTCGGGATGGTGGCGTTCGCGACGACCTGGAACCGGTTCGCGCCGGCGGTGCCGAGCGCCTGCTCGGGGCCGGGATCGACCTCCTCCATCGCCTCCGACCAGAGCTTGCCCATGACGCCGGTGTTGTGGCAGATGAGGGCGAGCACGCCCGCGAAGGGGCCGAGGCCGACCGCGGTCACGAAGATGAGGGCGAACACGATGTCGGGCACGGCGCGGAAGAACGACAGGATCGCGCGGGCCACCTGGTAAACGAAGGCGTTGGGTGCGGTGGTGCGCGCACCGAACACCGCGAGCAGCAGCGCGAACGGCACGGAGACCGTCGTGCCGAGCAGGCCGACCCAGAGGGTCTGCAGCACGCCCTGGGCGCCGTCGCTGAGCACCTCGGGGCTGAGGTCGGGCGGGAACGCCTCGGCGATGAACCGGCCCATGCCCTGCGCGCCCGAGACGAGCGAGTCGAGGCGGAAGTCGGTGCTCTCGAAGGCGATCCAGTGCAGGGCGACGAGGATCAGGATCCCGACGGTCCACGAGGTGGCGCGCATGGGCGCCTTCGCGTCGCGCGGGACGGGCAGGCGGCGCGGGGACTTGGCGCCCGGCTCGGCGCCGGTGTCGGCAGCGGTGTCGATGGTTGCGGTCACGAGGGATCCCTTACACGTAGAGGGCGGCGAGCGCCGCGTCGTCGATGTCGTCGATGGGCGCGTCGAATGCCAGGTTGCCGTCGCGCAGCCCGATCACGCGGTGCGCGTACTTGCGGGCGAGATGGGGTTGGTGCAGCACCGCGGCGACGCCGAGGTTCTCCTCGACCGCGAGCTCGTGCAGCAGGGCCATCACGTCGTCCGCCGCGCGCGGATCGAGCGCCGAGACGGGCTCGTCGGCGAGCAGGATCCGGGGGCGCTGGCAGAGCGCGCGCGCGATCGCCACGCGCTGCTGCTGACCGCCCGACAGGCTGCCCGCGCGGTCGTGGGCCCGATCGGCGAGGCCGACGCGGTCGAGGCAGGCCATCGCCTCCTCCTTGAGCTCCGCGCCGAACAGCGGCGGGACGGAGCGCAGGGTGGCGAGGCGGGCGAAACCGCCGGCGCAGACGTTCTGCAGCACGGTGCGGCGGCCCACCAGGTGGATCTTCTGGAACACGGTCGCGGCGGAGCGCCGGGCCTCCGCCCGACGCGCGCCGCTGGCCTCGGCGAGGCGGACCCCGGAGATCTCGATGTCGCCGGAGTCCGCCTCGATGAGACCGTTCACCGCTCGGAGGGTGGTCGACTTCCCGGAACCGTTGGCCCCGAGGAACGCCACGACCTCACCGGCGTGCACCTGCATGCTCATGTCGCGCAGCACGACGCGGTCGCCGAAGCTCTTGGAGATCTTGCGAACGTCCAGAAGGACCTCGCGAGCGGTGTCGGTGGTCATCGGATCAGACGTCCTTCTCGGTAAGGCCCATGGTCTTGGCCAGGTCGAACAGCGGCTGGTAGGTCTCCTTGGTGACCTCGATCATGGGGCCCGCGGGATCCACGTCGAGGAACTTGCCGACCTCGGCCACGTCCTTCGGGTCGAGCTCGAGGAACGCCTTCTTCACGGCGTCCTGGAACTCCTGGGGGGCGTCGCTGCGGACGGTGATCGGGTCGTTCGGGATCGGGTTCGACTTCCAGACCTGGCGGAACTTGCTCTCGTCGAACTTGCCCTCGGACTTGGCGCTCTCGAGCGTCTGCGAGTTGATCTGGGCCGCGTCGACGGTGCCGTTGACGAGCGCGAGGAGCGCCTCCGGGTGGCCGCCGGCGTAGTCGGAGCGGACCTCCTTGTCGATGCCGGCGTCCTTCAGCGCCGACATCGGGAACGCGTCGCCCGAGGTCGAGCCGGGGCTGCCGAGCGCCAGGGTGTGGCCCTTGAGGTCGTCGAGGGTCTTGACCGGGGAGTCCTTCTTGACCCAGATGCCCGCGGTGTAGGTGGTGGGCTTGCCCTCGGCGTCGCCGAAGGAGACGAGCGGCACGGCCCCCGCGCGCTCGCTGGCGAACACGAAGCCGAGCGGGCCGAACTCGGCCACGTCGAGCTTGCCGTTCTCCATCGCGAGCACCTCGGCCGCGTAGTCCTCGGTGATGACGACCTCGACGGGGCAGTCGAGCTTCTTCTCGAGCGCCTTGGCGAGGGTCTTGTAGGCGGGCTCGAGGCGGCTCGGATCCTCGTAGGGGAGGATTCCGAACTTGATCTTTCCGTTGGGGCAGGTCACGTCCTTGCCCGCGGCGGCGGTACCGGATGCGGCGGACGAGCAGCCGGTGAGACCGAGGGCGAGCAGCGCCGCGGCGGATGCGGCGATGGCGAGGGACTTTCTCACGGTGTTTCTCCTGTGTGTGGTGAGGGTGGGTGTGAGGTGTGCGTGGGTGGAACGGGTCGGTGAAGTCTGAGGGCGCTGCGGCTAGAAACCGGAGACCACGCGCTCCCCGAGCGCGAGGCCGACGGTCATGCCGACGCCGGTGGTGACGGCGACCGCGGTGACGCCGTCGATCGGGCTCTCGACGAGGAGGTCCTGGCGGGCGCTCGTGGCGTAGACGCCCTGCCAGCGCTCGAGCACGTCGAAGTCGGCGCCCGAGCCGAGGCCGAGCACGCGCGCGGCCTCGTCGAGCAGGATCCGGCTCCAGCGCTCGTGCATGAACGGCGGTGCGCTGTCGAAGTCCTCGTGGGAGTCGCCGACGAGCAGCGTGCCGTCCTGCTGCTGGGTGAACATGACGTTGGCGCCGATCTCGAGCAGCTCGGGCCGGTCCCGCAGGATCTCGGCGCGCAGCGCCTCCGCCGCCGGACCCGCGAACGCCCCGTAGCGGAGCATCGAGGTGCCCGTGAGCACGGCCGGCCCGAGCGAGAGCCCGGACGGGGCGACGACGCGGGTCATCTGGAGCGCGCACTCGCGGACCTCGCCGGTCTCGGCGGTCCCGGGCAGCAGGCGGCCGAGCAGGTGCCCCGCCGCGACCACGATGCGGTCGGCGCGGATCGCTCCGCGGCTCGTAGTGAGCACGCCGGTCTCGACGGCGGTCGCGGTCGTCGCGAACCGCACCTCGCCGCGCTCGTGAGCATCGACCCAGGCCGCGATCCGGGCCACCGCGGTGCGGGGATTCGCGGTGAGATCGTTCGGCAGCAGCAGGCCGGCGACGGGCTCGGCGGCGGAGCCAGCAGTCCCGAGCACGCGTCCGGCGGCCTCGCCGGTGAGCAGTTCGGAGGGCATCGCGGTGTCGCGCGCGGCGAGATCCTCGAGCACCGCGGCTTCGGCCGCGCTGCGCGCCACCGCGAGGGTGCCCGAGACGCGGGCCTCGATCCCGGCCCGCTCGATCAGCCCGAGCCAGATCTCGCGGGCCCGCACGGCGAGCTCGCCGATCTCGCCGGCCTGCACGGAGACGCAGGCGTGACCGAAGTTGCGGACGCTCGCGGTCACGGAGGCGGAGTCCTGCTCCACCACGGTCACGCGGTGGCCGGCGTCGAGCGCGGCGACCGCGTGAGCGAGGCCGACGATCCCGGCGCCGACGATCGCGACGTGGAGCGGTGAGGGTCGAGGTGTCATGGCAACGAGGATGCGGCGCGGCAAGTAGTCATGACAACTCGAAACGGGCGAGTTCGCGGAGTGTTCACCGCCGTTCAGGTTTCGCATCGATCCGGCTACCAACTGTTCACTTCACGGGCTTCGGCGGCCCTCCAAACCGGTCTTGACAACTTGTACGCTGCTGACATGACCGAGACGAAGCCGCTGCACGCGCAGCTGTACGATGCGATGATCGAGCGCATCCGCACCGGCGAGTGGGTGCAGGGAGAACGCGTTCCGAGCGAGAAGTCGCTCATCGCCGAGTTCGGCACCTCACGGGGGCCGGTGCGGCAGGCCCTCGCCGCGCTCCGCGCGGAAGGCATGATCGTCGGCGGCCGCGGCGCCCCGCCCCGCGTCCAGCGCCTCGTACCCTCGCAGTCGTTCGAGACCTTCCTCTCGTTCACCGAGTGGGCCAATCACCTGGGCTACGTGCCGGGACAGCAGGTCATCGAGGCCGCCCGGCGACCGGCGACCGAGGAAATCGCGCGCGACCTGCAGCTGACCGAGGGCGATCCGGTCGTCGAGATCGTGCGGCTCCGCCTGCTCGACGGCAAGCCGGCCATGCTCGAGCGCTCGCTGTTCCCCTTCTGGGTCGGCAAGCACCTGCTCACCGCCGACCTCGACCGCGGCAGCATCTACCAGCACCTCAGCGCGCTCTACATCACCCCGGTCCGCGCCCGGCACACGATCGACGCCGTCGCCGCGCACCAGCTCGACGCCGAGTGGCTCGGTGTGGTGCCCGGCAATCCCCTGCTGCGAGCGCGCCGCGTCGCGTTCGACGCGCACGGCGCGCTCATCGAGGTCGCCGACGATCGCTACCTGCCGAGCATGGCCACCTTCGTGATCGAGAACTCGGCCGCGCACCGCACCCCCATCACGCGCGAGCCGGTCGGCTCGTCGCCCGAACCCCGCGAGCCGGTCCGGCCGGCCAGCCTCATCAAGGAGCACGCATGATCACCCTCGCCGCATTCGATATGGCCGGCACCACCATCGACGACCGCGGAGCCGTGTACCGCGCGCTCGAGCAGGCGGTGACCGAGACCGGTGTGACCGTCGCCCCCGCCGACCTGCAGACCTGGATGGGCACCGAGAAGCGGGCCGCCATCACGGCGCTCGTCGAGCTCGGCGGCGGACGGGCGAGCGACGAGCTCGTCGACGCGGCGTTCGAGCGCTTCCGCACGATCCTCGACGAGCTCTACACCGCGGAACCGCCGGTCGCGATGCCCGGCGTGCCCGAGGCGATCGACGAGCTGCGCGGCCGCGGGATCCGCGTCGCCCTCACCACCGGCTTCTCACGCGACGTGGCCGAGAGGATCCTGCGGCAGCTCGGCTGGGCGATCGCGGGCACCGAGGCCGAGACCGAGGCGGAGCTCGTCATTGACGCGCTCGTGTGCGGCGACGAGGTCGCCCAGGGCCGCCCGGCGCCCTACATGATCCACCGCGCCATGGAGCGCACGGGCGTGCTCGATGTCGCGGGCGTCGTCGTCGCGGGCGACACCGCCGTCGACGTGCAGGCGGGCGCCAACTCCGGCGCGGCGATCACCATCGGCGTGCTGAGCGGCAAGCTCGACCGCGCCGCGTTCGCCGATCAGCCGTTCACCGAGCTGCTGGGCTCGGTCGCGGAGATCCCGGCGTACCTGGCCTCGCGCGTCTCGTGACCCGGCGCTGCCGCGCGGCCGCTACGACCGGGCGCGCGGTAGCGAGAACACGACGAGGCTCAGCGCGATGAGCGCGATCCCGGCCCAGCCGAGTCCGCCCAGCCGTTCGCCGACCACCGCCCACGCGAGCACCGCGGCGACGGCCGGCTCGGCGAGCGTCAGCACGGTCGCGGTGCGGGCCGGCACCGTGCGGAGCCCGGCGCCGAAGGCGAGGTAGCCCAGGAACATCGGCACGATCGCCATGTACGCGCCGACCGCGAGGTCGCGCGGATCCTGCAGGAACGGCCCGCTCGCCGCGACGAGCACGGGCAGCAGCAGGATCCCACCGACTCCGAACACGGCTCCCATCGCCGAGCGTGATCCGCAGCCCGCACCCATGAGCCGTCGGGCGGCCCAGGTGTAGACGGCGTAGGTGAGACCCGCGAGCAGGGCGAGCCCGATGCCGAGCGCTGAGGACCCGCCGCCCGCCGCGCCGCTGTGCCCGCCGAACGCGAGCAGCACCGTGCCCGCGATGCCGAGCCCGGCGCCCGCGAACCAGCGCCCGTCGAGCGGGGTCCGGTCGATCGCGCGCTCGAGGATCGCGGCGAAGATCGGGCCCGAGGCGAGCGCGACGACCGTGCCCACCGCGACGCCCGCGAGGTGCATGCCCGCGTAGAAGGCGAGGGGGTAGATCGCGACGGCGAGCGCGCCGACGCCGATCAGGGCCGGGTGCCGGCGCAGCAGCGCGCGGTCCCGGCGCAGCTGCGGCCAGGCGATGAGCGCCTGCAGCAGCCCGCCGATACCCATGGCCGCGGCGCCGATGGCGAGGGGCCCCGCGTGCGGGGCGAAGGTCGCGGCGGTTCCGGTGGTGCCCCACAGGATCGCGGCCGCCAGCACGAGCAGCGCTCCGCTCCTCGACGCCCCTGCCATGCGCTCATGCTAGCGGGGGCACGCTCCCGCGCTACGCGACGGAGTGCGCCCGTTCCGCCCGCAGCGTCTCGGGCGCGATGGCCTGCGTGGCGAGGGTGGGGTGGGCGTGCACGAGGATCGGCAGATGATCCGAGGTCCCGCGGTTCAGGGTCCGCACCCGGTCGATGTCGAAGCCCGCCGACGTGGCGAAGTCGAAGTGTCCGCGAAACACCTTGTACCGGGTATAGGTGCGCTTGTCGCTGATCGAGAGCTCGTAGCCGGCCTCGCGCATCTCGGCGTCGAGCCGGTTCTGGAACACCGGGTAGTTGAAGTCGCCGACCATGAGGGCCGGCAGGCCGGGACCCAGCTGCCGGAGCTGGTCGAGCGAGGCGTGGATCTGCGCGCGGCGCAGCGAGTTGAGCGCCGTGAGCGGCGCCGCGTGGAACGAGGCGACCACGAGATCCCGGCCCGTTCCCCGGTCGTGCAGGCGCACCCCGAGGAGGCGCTCGTGCGCGGGCGCGAGCACGCGGTCGTGCAGCGACTTCTTGAGCTCGTAGGTGTGCGCGGCCTGCACATGCAGCTGCTCGTCGCGGACGTACATCGCCAGCCCGAGCCGGTTGCGCTCGGTCGCGTGCACGAGCCGCAGTTCGCCGTCCGGTGCATCGAGTCGCGCGGGCAGGGTGACGGCGTCGGCCTCCTGCAGGCAGAGCACGTCGGGTCCGTGATCGGAGGCGAGCGACTCGAGTTCGGTCACCGCGCGGTTCTTGCGCAGGTTGTAGCTGATGATCTTCACGCTCACCCCATTCGGTTCGACGCCGCCAGCCTATGCCTGCGCACCTCGACGCGGACCGGGTTTCCCTGCTTTTCCTCAGCTCGACCGCTCGGGGTCACGCCAGATCGAGGATCGCCGCCTCGCGCTCGAGCGCCTCACGCACCGCTGCGAGCGCGGGGCGTCCGCCCGATGCGGCGCGGGCCGAGGTGAAGATGGTGCGGTCGGGATCGCCCTCGAGGGCGACGAGCCGGAGCCCCGGGCGCTCCGATCCCGCATCCGCCCCGAAACCGGGACCGACGTGTACGAGCCCGGGCAGCAGCGCGACGGCGTTGCCCGACTCGATGAGGCGCACGTGCGCTTGCAGGTCGGCGGTCTCGGAGCGCACGTCGGGCTCGAAGCCGGCGGCCCGGCAGGCCTGCTCGGCCCAGTGGCGCGAGGCCGCACCGCGGGGCTCCATCACCCAGGGCAGGTCCGCGGCGTCGGCGAGGGTGCGGACGCGATCGAACGCCTCGCCACCGACGCCCGGAGCCGGAAGGGCGAGGCGGATCCGGTCGCTCGTGAGCGGCTGCCGGTCGAGACCGGCGAAGTGCGGGGCGGCGTGCCCCGGATACTGCTCCGCGACGACGAGGTCGAAGCCGCGCGCCCAGGTCTCGCGCAGCGCCTGCTCCGGCTCGTACTGCACCATCTCGACGCGCAGCTGCGGATGCTCGGTACGGAGGCGGCGCAGCGCCTGCGGCATGATCGCGAGCACGGCGGTCTGGAACACCGCGACGCGGATACTGCCCGAGACCTCGGGGAGGCCCCGGTGCAGGGCTGCCTCAGCCCGTTCGAGCCCCGCGAGCAGGCCCTCGGTGTCGGCGACGAGCGCCTCGGCCTCGGCGGTGAGCTCGAGCGTCCGACCGGACTTGCGCAGCAGCGGGACCCCCGCCTCGCGCTCCAGGATCGCGAGCTGCTGGGACACCGCCGAGGGCGTGTAGTTGAGGGCCTCGGCGACGGCCGCGACGGTGCCGCGGGCCGAGAGCTCCCAGAGCAGGCGGAGGCGTTTCATGTCGAGCATCGGTGCGGAATCCAATCCATCAGTTCTGCTTCACATTATTGCTCAGAAAGAATCGCTTTTCTTCACGCTTGAACCGCGGGAAACTGACCCCATCAGCACGAGGCCGTGCACCCCAGCATCGAAGAAAGACCAGACGTGAACACGACCCAGAGCACCCGCACCGGGAGCCCCACCGTTCGCCCGCAGGACCTCGCCGAGGACGCCATCGCGCTCGTGCAGCGTTGGCTGCGCGAGGCGGCCGAGATCCCCGCAGACGCCTCCGCCGAGCGCCTCGCCGGCGTGCTGCGCGACCCGAACGGCCTCGACTTCACCGTCGGCTTCGTCGACGGCGTCGTGCGGCCGGAAGACCTGGGCGCCGCGGCGAAGAAGCTGAACGAGCTCACCCCTCTCACCCCCAAGTTCCTTCCCGCAGCGCTGCGCGGCGCGATCGGCCTCGGCGGCGCGTTCGCGAAGCCCCTGCCCGGCGTCGTCGTGCCGATCGCGCGCCGCGTGCTGCGCGAGATGGTCAGCCACCTCATCATCGACGCGAGCGACGCGAAGCTCGGGCCGGCGATCGCGAAGATCAAGCGCGACGGCGTGAAGCTCAACATCAACCTGCTCGGCGAGGCGATCCTCGGCCAGCACGAGGCCGAACGTCGCCTCGAAGGCACCCACAAACTGCTCGCCCGAGACGACGTCGACTACGTCTCGATCAAGGTCTCCTCGACCGTCGCCCCGCACAACCACTGGGCGTTCGACGAGGCCGTCGCGCACATCGAGGACCAGCTCCTCCCCCTCTACCAGCGCGCCGCGGCGGCGAGCCCGAACAAGTTCATCAACCTCGACATGGAGGAGTACAAGGACCTCGATCTCACCCTCGCGGTGTTCACCGGGATCCTCGATCGCCCCGAGTTCAAGACCCTCGAGGCCGGCATCGTGCTGCAGGCCTACCTGCCCGACGCCCTCGGCGCGATGATGCAGCTGCAGGAGTGGGCCGCGAAGCGGGTCGCCGACGGCGGGGCCCCCGTCAAGGTGCGCATCGTCAAGGGCGCGAACCTGCCCATGGAGCACGTGGATGCCGCGATCCACGGCTGGCCCGCGGCCACCTGGGGCTCGAAGCAGCAGAGCGACACGAGCTACAAGGCCGTGATCGACTACGCGCTCGACCCCGAGCGCGTGCGCAACGTGCGCATCGGCGTCGCCGGCCACAACCTCTTCGACGTCGCCCTCGCCTGGCTGCTCGCGAAGGCGCGCGGCGCCGAGAGCGGCGTGGAGTTCGAGATGCTGCTCGGCATGGCCACCGGCCAGGCCGAGGCGGTGAAGCGCGAGGTCGGCTCGCTGCTGCTCTACACTCCCGTCGTTCACCCGCAGGAGTTCGACGTGGCGATCGCCTACCTGATCCGCCGCCTCGAGGAGGGCGCGAGCCAGGAGAACTTCATGTCGGCCGTGTTCGAGCTGAACGACAGCGCACAGTTGTTCGCCCGCGAGCAGGACCGCTTCCTCGCCTCGCTCGCAGACCTGGCCGCGATCACCGGCGACGGCACCCCCGAGAGCTACGCGGTGCCCCCGGCGAACCGGCAGCAGGATCGCCGCCTCTACGACGCCGCCGGCGCCGAGGCCCGCGTCGAGGCCCGCGTGGCCGAGGGTCGCGAGGGTCGCTTCGACAACACCCCCGACTCCGACCCCGATCTGCCCGGCAACCGGGCCTGGGGCCGCGAGATCTCCGAACGCATGGTCGCGTCGACCCTCGGCTCCGAGCTCGTCGCGTCCTCGCGCATTACCGATGCGAAGGTGCTCGACGAGACCATCGCCCGCGGCGTCGCGGCCGCCGACGCCTGGCAGGCCCTCGGCGCCGACGAGCGCGCCCGGATCCTGTACCGCGCCGGCGAGAAGCTCGAGGAGCGTCGTGCCGAACTGCTCGAGGTCATGGGCTCCGAGTGCGGCAAGACCCTCGATCAGGGCGATCCCGAGGTCTCCGAGGCGATCGACTTCGCGAACTACTACGCGATGCTCGGCCAGCAGCTCGAGCACGTCGACGGTGCCGAGTACCGCGCGCAGAAACTCATCGCCGTGATCCCGCCGTGGAACTTCCCGGTCGCGATCCCCGCCGGCGGCACCCTCGCGGCCCTCGCGGCGGGCTCGTCCGTCATCATCAAGCCCGCGACCAACTCGGCCCGCTCGGGCGCCGTCATGATCGAGGCGCTGTGGGAGGCCGGCGTCCCGAAGGACGTGCTGCAGTTCGTGCAGTTCGGCGACCGCGAGCTCGGTTCGAAGCTCGTCGCCGATCCGCGCGTCGACCGCCTCATCCTCACCGGCGCCTACGAGACCGCCGTCGCGTTCCGCGAGCTGCGCAAGGACCTGCCGATCCTCGCCGAGACGAGCGGCAAGAACGCCATCATCGTGACCCCGAACGCCGACCTCGACCTCGCCGCGAAGGACGTCGCCCAGTCGGCATTCGGTCACGCGGGCCAGAAGTGCTCGGCGGCATCGCTCGTGATCCTCGTCGGATCCGTCGCCACGTCGAAGCGCTTCCGCGGGCAGCTGCTCGACGCGGTCCGCTCGCTCAAGGTCGGCACCCCCGAGAACCTCGAGACGCAGATGGGCACCATCATCACCGCGCCCTCGGGCAAGCTGCTGCGCGGCCTCACTCAGCTGGGCGCCGGCGAGACCTGGGCGATCACGCCCGAGCCGATCTCGAGCGACAGCCCCCTCGCGGTCGACCGCAACGGCGAGAACAAACTGTGGAGCCCGGGCGTCCGCGAGGGAGTGAAGCGCGGATCCGAGTACCACCTGACCGAGTACTTCGGCCCGATCCTCGGCATCATGACCGCGAAGACGCTCGATGAGGCGATCGACATGGTCAACGAGATCGACTACGGCCTCACCAGCGGCCTGCACTCGCTCGACCGCGACGACCTCGAGCTGTGGCTGCGCCGCATCCAGGCCGGCAACCTCTACGTCAACCGCGGCATCACCGGCGCGATCGTGCGCCGCCAGTCGTTCGGCGGCTGGAAGAAGTCGGCGATCGGCGCGGGCACCAAGGCCGGCGGCCCGAACTACCTGCACGGCCTCGGCTCCTGGATCGACGCCCCCGTCGAGTCCGAGCTGCGCGCTCCGCGCCAGGCTGCTGCCCCGCTGCTGCTCGCGGCCGAGCAGGCCGGCATCGCCGGTGACGACCTCGCCTGGCTGCGCGCCGCGCTCGGTTCCGACGCCCGTGCCTGGGACGACGAGTTCGGCATCGCCCGCGATGCTTCGCAGCTCGGCGTCGAGCGCAACGTGCTGCGCTACCTGCCGGTGCCGGTCACGGTGCGTGCGACCGCCGACGCCCCGCTGCGCGAGACCGTGCGCGCGGTCGCCGCGGGCCTCGCAGCCGGCGGCTCGCCCACGGTCAGCGCCGAAACCGCGCTGCCCGCGCAGCTCACCGCGGCCCTCGCAGCGGCGCGCGTGCCGGTGTTCGTCGAGGACGCGGCGGCGTGGACCCGCCGCGTCGCCGCGATCGCCGCGCAGGACGGCCCGCACGCCTCGGCTCGGATCCGGATCGTCGCGGGCGAGTCCCGCGAGCGGGTCTCGGCGGAGGCGCACGCCGCCGCGAACGGCAAGCCGGACGTCGCGATCTACGACGGCCCCGTCGTATCGGCCGGCCGCGTCGAGCTGCTGCCGCACCTGCACGAGCAGGCGGTCTCGATCACGGCGCACCGTTTCGGCACGCCGAACCACCTGTCGGACGGCCTGGTCTAGCACCGGGACGGGGGCGGGCCGATCCGGGCGATTGGCCCGCCCCCGCGCTCTGCGCGTAGGCTCGGGACCAGCGCAGACCGTTCCGCACACGCGAGCCGCACGGCTCGACTCCGAGGAGGAGGCAACGATGCCTGAGCACACCAGCGGCACGCAGCATGCGCCGACCGGCCGACGCCTGGAGGTCGACGACGTCATCGTCGTGGAGCCGGCGAAGATGAAGCTCGCTCTCCGTGGCGCCTTCGTCGGCAACTTCATGGAGTGGTACGACTTCGGCATCTACGGCTACCTGGCTGTGACCATGACCAAGGTGTTCACCGCCGGCATGCCCGACTCCCTCGGGCTCACGGTCACGCTGCTCGGCTTCGCAGTCTCGTTCCTCGTCCGCCCCTTCGGCGGCATGATCCTCGGCCCCATCGGCGACCGGATCGGCCGGCAGAAGGTGCTCTACTTCACGATGGCGATCATGGCCGTCTCCACCGCGGTCATCGGCATGCTCCCGTCGGCGGCGCAGGCCGGCGGCTTCTGGATCATCATCCCGCTCTACCTGCTCAAGATGACGCAGGGGTTCTCGACGGGCGGCGAGTTCGCCGGCGCCACCACCTATGTCTCCGAGTTCTCGCCCGACAAGGACCGCGGCTACTGGGCGTCGAAGCTCAACGTCGGCTCCTACCTGGGCTTCGCCGCGGGGGCCACGGTCGTCGCACTGACCACCCTCACCACCGAGAACCTGCTCGGCATCGAGGACGCGATGGTCGAGTGGGGCTGGCGCATCCCGTTCCTGCTCGCGATCCCGCTCGGCGCGATCGCCATCTACTTCCGCATGCGGATCCCCGAGCCTCCGGGCTTCGAGGAGACGAAGGAGCTGCAGCACGAGCAGCCGCCGACCGACCCGCACGACCTGCAGTACCGGCACGGGCTCGGTAGCCTGATCCGCGTCTACTGGAAGCAGATCCTCATCGGCATCTCGATCGTCGCCGCCGAGGGCACGGCCGGCTACGCCCTCACGAGCTACATGCCGACCTACCTCGAGAAGGATCTCGGGATCTCGAATCTGAACGCCGCCATCGCGACGGTCCCGGTGCTCGTGATCATGTCGCTGCTGCTGCCCACGATCGGCCGCTGGTCGGATCGGGTGGGGCGCAGGCGGGTCTACTTCCTCGCGACGGGATCCTCGCTCGTGCTCATGCTGCCCGCGTTCCTGATCCTGCAGACGGCGCCGCAGGCCGGCATGTGGGTCGTGTTCCTGGCCCTCGGGATCGTGGCGATCCCCGTCGCATTCTTCGTGTCGATGACCGCGTCCGCGCTGCCGGCGCTGTTCCCCACCGCGGCCCGCTTCAGCGGGATGGGGATCACCTACAACCTCGCCGCCTCGCTCTTCGCCGGCACCACCCCGCTGATCGCCGACCTGCTCGTCAACGCGACGGCCGGATCCTGGATCAGTCCGTTCATGCCCGCGCTGTGGATCATGACGTTCTCGGCCATCGCCGTGCTCGCCGTGCTCGCGATGCGCGAGACCGGCGCCCGACCGCTGCTCGGCTCCGTGCCCACCGTCGCCACGCGCGCCGAGGCGCAGGAGCTCGTGGCGACGCAGGACGAGAACCCGTTCATCGACACGAGCACCATGCCGCTGCGCGTCGTCCCCGCGCGTCGCCGGCCGGCCGGTCGCGGATAGGCTCACCGGCATGCGCACCATCCCCGAACAGCAGGCCGCGTTTCTGCGGCTCGTACTGCTGCTGCAGTCCGTTCCGCTCGGAATCATGCTCGGCGCGCTCACCGGCCTCCTGCTCGGCGGGCCGGTCCTCGGCCCGGCCCCGATCGTGGCGCTCGTCGTCGGCTGGTTGCTCTGGTTCTTCGGCATCGTCGTCACGCTGGTGCTGACCGCGCGGAACGAGGGGCAGCTGCAGCGACGGCTCGCGGCGGTCACCGAGACCGTCGGGCGGGAGCCGGCGACGATCGCCCAGTGGCCCGCGGCGAACGCGATCCTCTCGCGGGCGATGCCGACGCGGAAGCGCGCGACGTTCCGCACCGCGCTCTACGTCGCACGCACTGCGGAGCGCGGCACACTGCCGGTCGCCGTCCGGATCGCGCCCGGCGAGGCTCCGCCGCAGTTCAGCGGGGCCCGGCTCCGCCTCGCACCGCACGATCCGGCGGTCGCGGTCATCGACGTGCTCGCCGCGCCTGCCGAGCACGCGGCGGCCGTCGGCGACCCGACGCTCGCCGGTCTCAGCCGATCGCAGCGCGGGCTCTCGCTCCCGGTGCGCTCCTGGCTGCCCTGGCTCACGCCGGGAGTCATCGCACTGTTCCTGACCGCCGCCCTGCTCCTGCTGCTCCGCTGATCCGGCCGTCGATTGCTCCGCGATCCAATTCACTTCTAGATGAAATGTCACACCCCACAAACGCGCGAGGAGGCGCCATGACCGAGACCTGGATCTCGACCACCGACTACCACACCGCCGGCGAGCCGTTCCGGATCGTCACGGAGGGGGCGCCCGTGCCCTCCGGCGCGACCGTGGGCGCCAGGCGAGTGAACGCGATGGCCGACGAGAGCGGGATCGACGGGCTGCGCCGCCTGCTCTGCAACGAGCCGCGCGGGCACGCCGACATGTACGGCGGTTTCATCACCCCGCCGGATGATGAGGGGGCTCACTTCGGGGTGCTGTTCTGGCACAAGGACGGCTTCTCGACCGCGTGCGGTCACGGCACGATCGCGCTCGGCGTGTGGGCGACCGATACCGGGCTCGTCGAGTCCGACCCCGACGGCGTCACGGAGGTCCGCATCGACGTGCCCTCGGGCCGGGTGGCCGCACTCGTGGAGCGGAGCGGCGGCGCCCTCGTGCGCGCCACGTTCCGCAACGTCGCCTCGCACGCGATCGCGCGAGGCGTCGAGGTCGAGACCTCTCGCGGCACGGTGCGGGCCGATCTCAGCTTCTCGGGCGCCATCTACGCATCGGTCCGCGCGGCCGATCTCGGGCTCTCCGTGACCCCGGATCACTACACCGAGCTGATCGCGCTCGGGCGCGAGGTGAAGTGGGCGCTCAACGAGTCGCCCGAGGCGCAGCACGCCGCCGACCCGCGACTCTCGGGGGTGTACGGCACGATCCTGTGGGACGATCTCGGTCGCCATGACGGAGGCCCCCGCCAGCGCAACGTGACCGTGTTCGCCGACGGCGAGGTGGATCGCTCCCCGTGCGGTTCCGGCACGGGCGCACGCGTCGCCCTGCTCGCCGACGACGGCACGCTCGGCTCAGATGAAACGCTCAAGCACCGTTCAATCGTCGATACCGTGTTCGCCGCGAGCTGGAACGCCGGACCGGTCGCTGCGGAGGGGCGCCCGACCGTGATCCCCTCGGTCTCGGGAACCGCCTACCGCACCGGTGAGCACCGGTTCATGCTCGACCCTGCGGATGCCCTCGGCGACGGCTTCGTGCTGCGCTGACGCCTGCGCCGGTGTCGGCGTCGGCGTCAGTTCCTGGCCGCCCGCGACCCGATGGGTCAGCGCACGCCGACGAGCCCCGTGCTCGGCCCCGGATGCGGCCCTTCGAGACGCGCGACGGAGACCTTGACCTCGCTGAGTCCCGCTTCGACCGCGCGGACGTCACCGCGCAGTTCGTGCACCTCACAACGGAGTTCGTGGACCTCCGCCTTCACCAGATTCACCTCGCCACGCAGCTCGTGCACCTCCGCCTTCACCAGATTCACCTCGCCACGCAGCTCGTGCACCTCCGCCTTCACCTCCTGGATCTGCTGATGCACCAGTTCGAACCGATGGTCGACCAGTTCGAACCTGCGATCGATCTGCTCGAACCTGCGATCGATCTGCTCGAAGCGACCGTCCAGTCGCCCTTCCAGCCGACGGAGCATCGTATGGAGGCCGCCGAAGATCGTCGCGACCGCGCCGATGACCGCTACGAGCGTGACGATCGTCTCAGAAGGCATGTCGACCCTCGCTTTCCGGCGCGACCTGCCGCGCCTGACCGCAAAGCTACCCGAGCGCCGCACGGCACGTCAGCGGGGTGCGCAGACCTGTGGATAACCCCTCGGCACAGCTACGCGACGACGTGGCCGCCTCGCACGACCGAGACGCGGGCGTCCTCCGCCCAGAGCGCGGCCGGCTCCTCGATCGGGTCGGCCGAGAGCAGCAGAGCATCGCCGTAGGCACCGGCGCCGAGGTGCCCGAGGGCCGGATCGCCGATCAGCTCGGCGTTGACCTCCGTCATCGCTCTGAGCGTCGCGGCCGCGCCGCTCGCCTCGATCTGCAACCGGACACCGCGCAGCTGATCGTCCTCGAGGTCGCCCATCAGATCGGTGCCGAATCCGACCCGCACCCCCGCGGCGAGCGCGATCCGCACGGCCTCCTGGCCGCGCGAGAGCACCTCGGCGTTCTTCGCGAGCGAGATCTCGTTGAGGCCGATCCCCGCACCGCGACGGTCCATCGCGTCGTACGCCGCGAGCGTCGGCACGAGGAATGCGTCGAGCTCGGCCATGCGGACCGCGGTAGCGGAGTCGATGAGGTTGCCGTGCTCGATCGAACGCACGCCGTTCTCGATCGAATGGAGCACCGCCTCGGACGAGTAGGCGTGCGCGGCGACGTAGCTGCCCCGCCGCTTCGCTTCCTCGGTCACGACGCGCACCTCTTCCGGAGAGTACTGCGGAATGGGCAGCGGATCGGCGAGCGAGAACACGCCGCCCGAGGTCATGATCTTGATGGCGTGCGCGCCGGTGCGCAGTCGATCGCGCACCGCGAGGCGGAGGTTCTCGACGCCGTCGACGACCTCGCACATGTGCCCGTGCGAGAAGCAGACGTCGATGTGGGGCGCGCGGGGGTCGCCGTGCCCACCGGTCTGGCTGAGCGCGGGCCCGGTGAAGTGGTAGCGGGGTGCGTCGAAGAGATCGGCGTCGATCGCGCGGGCGAGCCCGATGTCGCCGCCGGCGACGTCGCGCACGGTCGTGAAGCCGCGGCGCAGGGCGCGCTCGAGCCGACGGGTGCCGTTGATCGCGGTGAAGCTGAGCGGCCCCCGCTCGTTCTCCATGCCGTCCATGCTCGTGGCGTAGGCGTGGAAGTGCGCGTCGATGAGGCCCGGCACGAGCCATCGCCCCGTCGCGTCGAGCGTCTCGGCGCCCTCGGCCGGGCCGTCGGCGACGCGTCCCTCGACGATGTGCACCACCCGATCGACGAAGGCCTCGCCGTCCCACACGTGCGCTCCGACGATGTTCAGCGATCCCGTTCGCATTCCGCTCCGCTCCTTTGCTGTTCCGCGCGGCGCGGCGGTGCGCTCCGGTATCCGGGCGCACCGCCGCGATCGTTCATCGGCCTCGGATCGCCGCCGTCGCGGCTTCGTCGATCCCGAAATCGGCCGTCACCACCACACCGTAGTCCTGTTCGGCCGATCCCCGCGAGACGAATCCGTTGCGCACGTCGTGCGCCACGGCCGCCGGGTCGCGGTCGAAGGGGTTGCCGTATCCGCCGCCGCCGCCGGTCTGGTTGACGAGCACGTCGCCCGCGGCGAGCCGGTTGTAGCTGCCGCCCTGCACCGTCTCCCGCTCGGTACCCGGGTTCAGCACGACCCGGTTCGGTTTTCCGGCCGACCCGCCGCCGATCGCCCAGGGTTCCGTCTTGGTCTTGTAGACGAGGCAGATGCCCGTGGCGGGGGCCGTGAACCGGTAGGAGCGGCTCACGCCGACACCGCCGCGATGCTCGCCCGCCCCGCCCGTATCGGCGCGGTATCCGTAGTGGTCGATGATCATCGACGACTTCGCTTCGAGCACTTCGACGGGGTTGTTGCGGCAGCCCGGCTCCGAGAGGTGCATGATGCCGTCCTCCCCGTCGTGCCGCGCGGTGCCGCCGAAGCCCACCGCCTCGTTCGTCGCTTCCTGCCACGGCTCCCCCGTGCGGGGGTTCACGCCGAGACCCATCATCGAGCAGACATCGCCGCCCGAGCAGGCGGGCACGAGTTCCGGCATGCCCTGGGCGAGCGCTTTGAGGATCACTTCTCCGGCGAGCAGGCCGGTCCAGAGCGTGAAGGTCGGCATCGGCGAGACCGCGTGCATGACCGAGCCGGGCACCGTGACCACGCGCAGCGGTGCGAAGTTGCCCGCGACCACCGGGGAGTCCGGCGTGGTGAGCGACTTGAAGATGAGGCTCGAGAGCGCTTCGGTCTGGCCGGGCGGCAAGTTGATCGGCCCCTCGACGTTCTCGGCGCTGCCGGTCCAGTCGACGACCATCTCCTCATCGCTGACGGTCACCGTGCACTGCAGCTTCACGAGTCGATCCTTGGTGATCCCGTCGTCGTCGACGTAGTCGACCGCGCTCCATGTCCCCTTCGGCAGCTTCGCGAGGGCGAGCCGCGCGAGCTTCTCGCCGTGCGCGTTGATGGTGCGCATCGCCTCGGTCAGGGTGCCGACGCCGTACTTGTCCGCGAGTTCCTGGGTGCGGCGAACACCGGTCACGCAGGCCGACACCTGCGCCTGGATGTCGCCGATGGTGTGCTTCGGCATCCGGCTGTTGAAACGGATGATGTTGAACACGTCGTCATTGCGCTCGCCCCTGCGGTACAGCTTGGAGGCCGGGAGCATGAGACCCTCCTGCGAGCGGTCCGTGGAGTCGAGCACGTAGCCCGGATCCTTCTGGTTGAGGTCGGTGACGTGCACGCGGCACGAAGCGAAGCCGATCAGCTCGTCTCCGACGTGGATCGGGGCGAACACGAGCGGATCCAGAGTGTGCGCGCTCGACCAGTACGGGAAGTTGATGATGAAGACGTCGCCCGGCTCCATAGCGTCGGCCCCGAGGAACTCGATCGAGTGCTTGATACCGGCATCGTTGCCCCGCGTGAACACCGCGATGCCCGGCGCATCCGCGACCACATCTCCGTTGACGTCGTGGATCCCGATGCCGTAATCGTGGATCTCGTAGACCACGGTGTTGTAGGCGGTGCGGCAGAGATTGCGCGCGACCTCCTCCGCAGCGGCCAGCAGGCCGTGCCTGATGATCTCGGTGGTGATTGCGTCGGCCACGTCAGATTCCCTTCTTCGCGTACTGGATCGAGATGACGAGCTCGCCGTAGGCGCCGACCTCGAGTCGGTCGCCGGCGTGCAGCACGGTCGTCGCCGTGTGCTCGGTCACGACGGCCGGGCCCTCGAGCACGTCGCCGGCCAGGAGCTGCTCACGGGCGACGAGCGCGTACTCGGCGCTCTCGTCGCCGTCGAGCACGACCGTCCGGGTACGCAGCTCCGGCCCGGTCCCCGGCCCGCGCTGCGCAACCTTCGGCAGTCCGGGCTTGTCGACGATGCCCACCGCGCCGAGGCGCAGGGTCGTGGTCTCGATGGGATCGTCCATGGTGTGCCCGTACTGGCGCAGGTGCAGCCGGTCGAATTCCGAGCGGATCGCCTCACGGGGATCCGATCCGTCCTCGGGGTAGTCGACCGTCACCGCGTGCTCCTGGCCCGAGTAGCGCACGGCGACGACCCGGTGGAAGACCATGCGTTCGTCAGGGAATCCCTCGGAGCGCAGGGTCTCGCGCGCCTCGGCCTCCATCCCGGCGTAGAGGGCGTCGGCCGCGGCCGCGTCCAGGTCTTCGAGCGCCTGCAGGCTCGTGCGCGAGTAGTCGTGCTGCACGTCGGCCATGAGCATGCCGAGGGCCGAGAAGGCGCCCTGCCCCGGGGGCACGATCACTTCCGGGATCCCCAGCTCGCGGGCGACATCGACCGCGACGAGCCCGCCGCCGCCGCCGAACGACAGCAGCGCAAAGTCCTTGGGGTCGTGCCCGAGCTCGATCGTGATGGCTCGGACCGCGCCCATGATCTTGGTGTTCGAGATCTGCACCATGCCGCGCGCCAGCTGGGTAGCGCTGAGCCCCAGGGTCTCGGCGATCGGAGCGAGCGACTCGAGCGACTTCTCGCGGTCGAGCGTCAGCTCGCCGCCGAGCGGGGTATCGGTGCCGAGGTAGCCGATCGCGAGCGCCGCGTCGGTGAAGGTCGGTTGCGTGCCGCCCCGGCCGTAGGCCGCGGGACCGGGCATGGCGCCGGCGCTCTTCGGTCCGACCTGCAGGGCACCGGCCTCGTCGAGGTATCCCAGCGATCCACCGCCCGCGCCGATCGTGTGGATGTAGAGCGAGGGAGTGTTGATCGGCAGGCCTTCGAACTCGGCACCGTGGTAGAGCACGGGATGTCCGCCCTGCACGAGCGAGGCGTCGAGGCTCGTACCGCCCATGTCGATCGTGATGAGGTTGGGCCGGTCGATGAGCTTCGCGAAGGCCGCGGCGCCGACGACGCCGCCGGCGGGTCCCGACAGGATCAGGTTCACCGGCTGCTCGCGCGCCGCGGATGCGGTCATCGCGCCGCCGCCCGAGCGCGACATCAGGAAGCGACCGCCGAAGCCGCGCCGTTCGAGCTCCCCCTCGAGCGCCTTCAGGTAGCTGCGCATGATGGGCTTGATGTAGGCGTCGAGCACGGCCGTGCTGGTGCGCTCGTACTCGCGGTACTCGCGAGACAGCTCGTGCGAGATCGTCACCTCGACGCCGGGCGCCTCCTCGGCCAGGATCTCGCGCATGCGGAGTTCATGCGCCGGGTTCGCGTAGGCGTGCAGGAACGCGACGGCCACCGCATCGTAGCCGCGGCGCAGGATCTCGCGCGCCACCTCGCGCGCATCGTCCTCGTCGAACGGAGTGGCGACCGAGCCGTCGAACATGCTGCGCTCGGTCACCTCGAAGGTGTCGTAGCGCTCGAGCAGCGCCTCCGGCTTTCGGTACGCGATGTCGTACATGACGCGCCGGTCGGTGCGGCCGAGCAGGTACACGTCGCGGAAGCCGCGCGTCGCGATCGTCGCGATCCGGGCACCCGTACGGGTCAGCAGCGAGTTCAGGCCGAGCGTGCTGCCGTGGTTGAACATCGAGACCTGCGCCGGATCGGCGTCGGCCTTGTCGAAGGCCGCGAGCACGCCGGCCGTCGGCTCGCTCGGCGTGGTCGGGACCTTCTCGAAGCGCAGTTCTCCCGTCTCCGGGACGAGCTTGACGACGTCGGTGAAGGTGCCGCCGACGTCGACGGCGATTCGGACGTTTTCGGACATGGGATGGTCCTTCCGTGTGGGGTGTCTTCGGGGTTTTCGGGCACCCCGCGCGGACCCGGGGTCGGCCGGGCCGCGCTGCGCGGGGCGCTATCGTGCTGGGACGGAGCTAGCGTTTCCCCCGTCCGGCGGCGGCGAGGCCGACCGCGGCGAGGATGATGAAGCCCGTCACCATGTCCTTGAGCTGGGGGTTGAGGTTCAGCAGGTCGAAGCCGTTCCCGATCAGGGCGATCAGGAACACACCGGCGACCGAGCGCCAGACGGCACCGATGCCGCCGTAGATGCTCGTGCCGCCGAGGATCACCGCGGCGATGGCGCTCAGTTCGAGCCCTGCACCGGCGAGCGGTTGGCCCGATGCGATCCGGGAGACGCCGATGGCCGCGGCGGTTCCGGCGGCGAGCCCGCTGATCACGAAGACGAGGATCCGGGTGCGATCGACGCGGATGCCGGAGAGCTCGGCGGCCTCGGCGTTGCCGCCGACCGCGTAGACCCGGCGTCCGAAGACCGTGCGGGAGAGCACGAACCACAGGATGGCGACCGCGACGATCATCACGAAGACCGCGACGAAGACGCCGCCGACGCGGTTGCGGCCGAGTACGGTGAATCCGGGCGTCGTGACGGTGATCAGGCTGCCTCCCGTGATGAGCACCGCGATCGTCGTGAAGATCATCGACGACGCGAGGGTCGCGAGGAACGAATGCACCCGGAGCCGGGTGATCACCGTGCCGTTGAACGCGCCGAGCACGATTCCGACCAGGGGTGCGGCGGCGAGCGCGAGCGCGACATTGCCCGTGGTGACCGCGAGCCAGGCCGAGACCACTCCGGCGACGCTGTAGATCGCGCCGGTCGAGAGGTCGAAGGCTCCCGAGATGATCACGAAGGTGCCCGCCGATGCGATGATCACGAGCGGGGCGTTCTGGTTCAGGATGTTCACGATGTTGCCGAAGGTGAAGAACGACGGCGACAGGATCGCGAGCGCGATCAGCACCGCCGCGAGCAGCAGCAGGACCGCGTACTCGATGACGAGCTCCTTGGCCGAGAACTTCTTGCGGGCTCGCGTCCGCGTGACGGTGGTGTTTGCGGCTTCGCTCACGCTGCCGTCCCCTCTCCGGTGTTCACGTGGAAGAGCTGGAACAGCACGTCCTCCACGGTGGTCTGCTCGGGGATGATCTCCCCGAAGGTCTGGCCGTCGGAGACCAGGTAGGCGCGGTGAGCGAGCTCCATGATCTCCTCGTGCTCCGAGGAGATCAGCAGCACGCCGACCCCCTCCGTGGCGAGCCTCGCGATGAGCTCGTAGATGGTCCGCTTGGCTCCGACGTCGACGCCGCGGGTCGGTTCGTCGAGGATGATGAGGCGCGGCCGCGCAGCGAGGGCCTTGCCGAGCAGCGCCTTCTGCTGGTTGCCGCCCGAGAACCACCCGACGGGCAGATCGATGTCCGGTGGACGGATCTCGAGCGACTCCGCGAGTTCCTGCGCGATCCGCCGCTCGGCCCGTCCGTCGACCACGCCGCCGCGGGACCGTGACGGGAGGCTCGCGAGCGCGATGTTCTCGCGCACCGAGCGCTGCAGTACGAGCCCGTCCTTGTGCCGGTCCTCGGACACGAGCACGAGGCCGGCCTCGATGGAGTCCCCGGGGCTCCGCCCGGCCCAGTCGCGATCGTCGAAGCGGACCTCGCCCGAGACCACCGCGTCGAGGCCGAACACTGCGCGGAGGCACTCGGTCCTGCCGCTGCCGACGAGCCCGAGCAGCCCGACGATCTCGCCGGGGCGCACCTCGAAGCTCATCCGCTCGACGCCCGTCGCCGTGCGCAGCTCGCGCACCGACAGGATCGCTTCGGACGGTCCGGGGACCGGCGGTCGCTCGGGGTAGGCCTGCTCCATCTCGCGACCCAGCATCGCGGTGACGAGGTCGTGCTTCGAGACCGTTGCCGCCTCGACCGTGTCGATCCGCCTGCCGTCGCGCATCACGGTGATGCGGTCGGCCACGCCGAGCACCGAGTCGAGGAAGTGCGAGACGTAGATCACGCAGCAGCCGCGATCCCTGAGCATGCGCATCAGGTCCTCGAGCTGCGACATCTCGTGCGCGGTCAGCGAGGAGGTCGGTTCGTCCATCACGATGATGCGGGCGTCGCGGGCGAGGGCTCGCAGGATCTCGACCTTCTGCTGGTCGGCGATGCGCAGGTCGCGCACCTTCTCCGCCGGGTCGAGCCCGAAGCCGACCTGCGCGTCGAGCGCCGCGAAGCGCTCGGCGAGGTTGCGCCGTTCGATGCCGAAACGGTGGGCTTCGGCGCCGAGGAAGACGTTCTGACCGACGGTGAGATCGGGCACGAGCGCCAGTTCCTGGGCGATCATCGCGATCCCTCGGCGCTGCGCGATCCCCGGGTTCCACCGGTCGACCGGGGCTCCGTCGACGACGACGTCGCCCCGGTCGGCGGCGTAGACCCCCGAGATCACCTTTCCGAGGGTCGATTTGCCTGCGCCGTTCTCGCCGACGAACGCGTGGATCTCTCCCCCGCGCACCTCGAGCGAGACACCGTCGAGCGCCTGGGTCGCCCCGAACCGCTTGTCGACGCCGCGGAGCTCGACGAGCACCGGGCCGGTCGCAGAATTCTGCACGGTCTCAGCCGTTCCACTCGCCGGTGAAGTCCGGCATCGCATCGAGATCCTGCTTCGTCGCCATCGGCGGGAGCTTGACGAGCGAGTCGGCGTCGACGACGGCCGTGACCTTCTCGCCGCGGAGCTTGTTCACGAGCTGCTCCAGTGCGGCCTCGCCCATGCTCACGGGGTAGTTCAGATAGTCGTTGGTCCACTTTCCGTCGCGTACGGCCTTCACCGCCTCGGTGGTTCCGCCGCCGCCGGTGAGGAAGATCGTCGCCGGGTCGATGCCGGCGTTCTCGAGCGCGATCTGGGCACCCATCGTCTGCTGGTCGGCATTGCTCAGGATCCCGTTGATGTCGGTGTTCGCCTGCAGCAGGTTGGACACGGCGGTGAGCGACTTGTCGCGATCGTAAGCGCCCTCGACGGTACCGACGATCGTGATGTTCTTGTGCTGCCCGAGCACCTGCTTCCAGGCTTTGATCCGCGCGACATCGAGCGGGGAGTTCAAGAGTCCGGCGAGCAGACCGATCTTGCAGGGATTGATGTCCTTGCAGTACTCGACGACCGTCTCGGCCTGGCGCGCTGCACCCGCCGAGGGCGGGGAGGCCACCGTTGAGACGACGCCCTCGGTCTGCGGCTCCATCTTGTCGATATCCGGGCCGATGGGGTTCAGCACCGAGACGACGGGGATGTCGTTGCCGAGCGGGAATGCCGCCGCGAGCCCGGGTCCGTCCTGCGGCACGACGATGATGCCGTTCGCCTGCCCGTTGGTGCCAGCGTTCTGCAGCTGCGACAGCTGGGTGTTGGCGTCGAACTGGCCGTCCTGGATCTTGGTGGTGATCGTGATCCCGAGCTTCTCGCCGAGCGCCTTCGCCTGCTTCTGCACCCCCTCGTAGACGGCCTGGTTGTACCCGTTCTGCGAGGAGGAGGCGAGGACCACGATCGAGTACTTGTCTCCACCGCCGCCCGATCCGGGATCGGAGCTGCAGGCGGCGAGGGAGACGCCGAGCGCGAGGACGCCGGCGCCGGCGATGATCCGTGAGAGGTGCGTCATTGCATTCTTCTTTCGTGGGTGCGGGGTGCGGGATCAGATCTCGGTCTTCGAGACCCGCTGGTCGACGGCGTAGAGGCGGCCGACGCCGATACGGGCGTCGGGGAGCAGTCCCGACAGCTCCGGCGCCGTGCGGCCCCGGTTCGGGTGATCGAGCCATTCCTGGTAGGCGGCCTCGTCGGGCCACAGCGCGGTCACGATGATCTCGCCCGATCCGTCGACGGCCGAGGCGATCTCGGATCCGAGTGCCCGGGTGAGGTCGAGCGACTCCTGCAGGATCGCCTCGCGGCGGTAGAGCTCCAGCACGGAACCCGTCTGCTCGGGGGTGGTGTGCAGGGTCAGGACTGAGCGGATCATCAGGTCTCGTACTCCGTTGTGTCGATCGTGGTGTGCCGTTGCGCCGGGGTCGCGGTCATCGGGATCCGCGGCGCTGCCATGAAACTAGCCGCACCCGCTCGGCGTATTGTGTGCAGATTGCACCTTGCGCGCAGGCCTCCGAGTGCAAAAGAATGAAACCGACCCGCGATCTCGCCGAATTCCGGTGCTCTGCGGGTCGGCAACGGAGCAGCGCGCATGCGGATCGGGATCGGCGTCCACCACCGACGACTCGACGCGGTGTGCCTGCGCCCCGACGGAACACTGTCGACGCACTCGACGCCCGGCAGCGGCGACGAGATCGATTCGGCGCTCGATCGTCTCCTCTCGGGCATCGGCGCCCCGCGCGATCCGGTACGGTCCATCGCCTTCGACCTGAGCGAGGTGCTCCGCCGCTCGGACCGGCTTCCGCTCACCGTGGTCCGCATCGCGCCGCGCCCGCCCATCGATCCCGGCGATGAACCGAGGGTCGGCGAGGCGCCGATCCTGCATGCGCGCGGCGGGCACACGACCCTCGGCGAGGAGCTCGCACCCTTCGACTCGACGGGGTTCCGGGAGGCCTCGGCCCGCATCCCCGCCGGCTCCCGAGTCGTGATCACGAGTGCGGGAGCCCTCGTGAATCCAGCCCACGAGCTCGCAGCGGGTGAGATCCTGCTCGAGCGTCCCGGGGCGCTGAGCGTCTCCTTCTCGCACGCCTTCGACAGCAACTCGTTCGCGACCCGCGAGCGGACCGCGCTGCTGAACAGCGCCCTGCTGCCCGACGCGGAGGCGCTCTCCACGGCGCTCGCGCTCGTCGCCGGCCGCCACCATCCCGATGCGCGGCTCTCGGTGACGCGGAACGACGGGGGCCGGGTCCCGCTGAGCCGCCTGGCCGACGCACCCGTCCACTCCGCCTTCTCCGGCAGCCCGATCGAGTTCATCGGCGCCGCGGCGCTCTGCGGCCTCGACGACGGCGACCTCGTGCTCGCAACCGGCGACGGCCTCCGTCTCGGCACCCTGCGCTTCGGCGCGGCCGTCGTCGTTCCCCAGCTGCGGTGGGGTGGTGCCCGGCTCGCCACGCAGACGGCGCACCTCGTGCCCGCGAGCGAGATCCTGCTCAGCGGGCGCAACCCCGCCCCGCGCGTCGTCCGCGCCCGCGGAGCAGCGCTTCCCGACTGGCTCGATCTCTCGGAGCTGGTCGAGACCGACCTCGACCTGCGCGCGCTGGGCGCGGCCTGCGCCCCGCTGACCGACTGGGCCGTCGACATCGTCGGCGCGGGCAGCGCCGCCGAGATGGCGCACGAGCTGCAGGCCGCCGAAGCGCGGGTCCGTACCCGCCTCGCCGCCTTCGGCGCGCTGCCGTCGACGGTTCGGATCCTCGAATCGCGCTTCACCGCGACGACCTACGAACACGCCAGGGTCGTCTCCGTGCGCGTGCACGGCGTCGCTGGCGAGCCGGCCGGGGCCCTGCTCTCCGAGGGGAGACCGTCCCGTGCGGCTGAACGCTGAGGACGTGCGGCACCTGCGCACCGGCGCCCTCTTCCTCGCCTGCGCCGCGGATCCGGAGTGGTGCGACGAACAGCAGGATCGGATCCTCACACGGCTGGCCACCGGCCGGGCCGGGCCCGAGCTGCTCGGCGTCGAAGAGCTCCCGGACGACACGCTCGTGGCCGCGGTCGGCTTCGTCAACAACGGGTTGCCGCTGTCCGAGATCCGACCGGCCGGAGACGAGTTCGTCACCAGCGTCCGGCTCCTCGAACGCGAGCTGGGGCAGCGCATCGGAGGCCTGTTCCCGCTGGCCGCCGCCAACGTGAACTCGATGGTTCCGCTGCTCACGGGCATGCAGCTCGACCGTCCCGTGGTCGACGCCGACCCCATGGGGCGCGTGTTCCCGCTGCTCTACCAGTCGGTGTTCACCCTGGCCGGGCTCCCTGCCGGACCGCTCGCGGCGACCGGCCCCGTGGGCGAGTCGGCAGTGCTCCGCGTGCGGGAGCCGCGCCGTGCCGAGCGCCTCGTCCGCGCGCTCGCCGAGGAGTTCGGCGGCTGGTCGGCGACGGCGCTCTACCCGATGACCGCTGCCGAGCTCTCCAGGACGGGAGTGCTCGGCAGCGTCTCCCGCATGGTCCGCATCGGCCGGATCCTCGAGTCGTCACGCAGCACCCGCGAGAAGCACGAGCTGCTCCGCCGCACCGAGGGCGTGCGGCGCATCATCCGGGCGAGAGTCGCCGATGTCGCAGGGCTCTCCCGGCCGGCGCCCGCGGGCGAACCGGATCACCCGTCCAGCGTCGTCTTCGTCGAGGAGTCGCAAGGTCGATTCGTGCAGCTCGAGATCCAGAACGAGCTGCTGATGCTCATGGTCGACGGCACCGCGGAGGCCGTGATCCCCGACATCATCACGATGCTGCATCCCGAGGACGGGCGCGTGGCGAGCCTCGACGACCTGTGGGTCGGCAACACCCTCGACCTCGTCGTGCTGCCGGCCGCACCCCAGTGGTACTCCCCGGCAGGGCGGCGCCTCGCGGCCCCCGAAACCCTGCACGCCCTCCTGCCCGACCGAGGAAGGACCCGTTCATGACCCGCGCTTCCACCGGGGCCGTCGAGCTCCGCGATCTGATCGGCGCCCCGGGACTCGACGGCCTCGAGGTGCTGCACCTCGCCGCCGAGCGCGGTCCGGTGCGTGACCTGGCCCTCGTGACCGACTTCGAGGAGATCGGGACGGTCGGCCCCGACACCGTCGTGCTGCTCTCCGCCGCGGGAGCGCGCGGCGGCTGGATGATCTCCGCGGCCCTGCGGTACGCATGGGAACGACGCGCCTGCGCGCTCATCGTGCCCGAGCAGCCGTTCACCGCGTCGGTCGTGGATCTCGCGCGGCGCCTCGAGGTATCGCTGCTCACCACGCGCGGGGACATGACCCGGCTCGCGATCGACGCGGCGATCCGACTCGGCACCGCACGGGCGGAGTCCGCGGCGCGGGTGCGCTCGGCCGCCGAACGGTTGGCCGGCTCCGCCGATCCCGCGCACGCGGTCGCACTGCTGTCGAGCGAGCTCGACGATGCCGCCGTCTGGATCGAGTCCGCGGGCACACGCACGTTCGGTTCGAGCCCGGAGGCGCGCGCGCCCACTGCGGCGAAGCCCGGTGTCCGCGTCGCGGTGCCGCTGCTTCCGCGCGGCAGCGGGGCGCCCCGCGGCTCGGGCGGCTCCGGCGGCCCTTCCGCGGGCACGTCCGAGCTGCTCATCGCGGAGGTCGCATCCGCGGCGAGGGCGTTCGCCGAGCAACTGCTCGCCGACGCCGCCCCCGTCGTGCGCGCGCTGCTGCTCGAGCAGCAGCTCGACGCGACCCGCGCGTCGTTGCCCGTCATCGCGGTCACGGCGCTCATCGGATCCGCACCGGTCGCGGCGTTCGACCCCCCGGATCCGTCGCTGGTCGACGCGGCGGGGGTCCCGCTGCTCGAGGGCGAGTACCTCGCGGTCTGCCTCGTGTCGGAGGAGCCCGAGCGGATGGGGGCGCTGGTCCACCAGCTGTGGTTCCTCGCCTTCCCGGAGCTGCCGCTCGCGCGCTTCGACGGCGGCTGGTTCGGCTTCATGCCCGCCGCCGATCGCGAGCGCCTGGCCGACGCGCTGCAGCGGATCGAACGAGGATTCGTCCGTGCAGCGGGTCTGCCCGTCGCGGGCGGGTCCTCACGAGTGCACCGATCCCGCGCCGACGCGCGGATCGCGGTGCACGAGGCCTGGCTCGCGGCGCGGGTCGCGGATCGCGGGAGCGATGCCCGGACCGATGCCGGTGCGGCCCGGCCCTTCATCGCTTTCGACCGGATCCCCGCCCGCCTGCTCGCGCGCTTCGTGCCGAGCGATCTGGCGGCTCGGCTCGTCGAGCTCCTGTTCCCGCGGCTCGTCGCCGACCCGAACCGGGATCAGCTAATCGACGCGGTGCTCGCGGTGCTCGCCTGCCGTGGATCGGTGCAGGCGGCCGCGGCCCGGCTCGGCCTGCACCGGAACACGGTGCAGGCACGGCTGCAGCGCACCGGCGAACTCGGGATCGACCTCTCGGATCCCGAGCTGGTGCTCCCGGTGCACCTGCTGCTCACCGCGGCACGGCGCGCGACGGGAGCATCGGAGACACCGCAGGCCCCGGAGCCCTCCGACGCCCCGGCGTAGCCCCGCCTCAGCCCGCCAGCGCGCTCTCGATCGCAGCGCGCAGCGCCGGATCCTGCGGCTCGACGGTCGAGCGGAAGCGCACGATGCGCGGCTGCCCGCCGTTCGCCGGGTCGGGCCACACCACGAACTTCTCGAAGTTCCAGCGGACGACGCCGCCGCGCCCCTCCGCATCCTTGCCGCGGCGCAGCTCCTCGAACAGGGCGTGCCGGCCGCGGCCGTTCACCTTGCCCTTCTCGAGCAGCGGGAAGGTGACGCCGTAGTTGACCTGGCAGAACTCGGAGATCTCGTCCGACGTGCCGGGCTCCTGACGGAGGAACTGGTTGCACGGCATGCCGATCACGGCGAGGCCCTGCTCGCCGAACTCGCGGTGCAGCTCCTCGAGCCCGCCGTACTGCGGGGTGAAGCCGCACTTGGAGGCGACGTTGACGACGAGCGCCGCTCCGGGGGCGAGGTCGCCGAAGCGAGTCTCTGTTCCGGAGAGGAGGGTGACGGGGATCTCGCGGATCGATGCAGGGCTCATGGATCCGACGCTACTCCGTTCCGGCCGCGGAGAGGCTGATCATCCAGGTGATTCCGAAGCGGTCGCGCAGGTCGCCGAAGGTGTCGCCCCACGGCGCGCGGTCGAACGGCATCCGCACCTCTGCGCCGTCGAGGAGCGCTTCCCAGAGCGCGGTCAACCGCTCGGCATCGTCGCCCGAGACGCAGACCGAGGTGCCGCCGCCGGCCGACACCGGGTCGTCGGCCATCGAATCGGGGATGTCCGCTGCCATGAGCGTGAGTCCATCGGCCGTCTCGAGCTGTCCGTGCATGACCTTGTCGCCCTCGGCGTCGCCGCCCATCATGCCCGGGATGCTGCGGTACTCCATGATGCGCAGTTCGCCTCCGAGCACGGATCGATAGAACTCGAGCGCCTCGCGGGCGTTGCCGCGGAAGGAGAGATAGGGGTTCAGGCGAACGGTCATGATGGCTCCTCAGCAGGTGGCGCGCCCCGGATCGGCGGTGCTCTGGAGCCATTGTGCGCCTCACCTCCGACATCGGCAATCGGCTCGCGCGGATCGCTCCTTGCACCCCGGAACGGGAGCGTGCTAGCTTGTGCAATGTCACACACCATAGAGACTTCCCGGGACCGATCGGCACCCGGACCGCCCGAAAGGAACCGCTCGCAATGACCGAGAAGAAGCCCTGGCACGGCGTCATCGTCGCCACCGCTCTGCCCTTCAACGACGACCTGTCGGTCGACTACGACTCCTACGCGGAGCACGTCGCCTGGCTCGCGGAGAACGGCTGCGACGGCGTCGCACCCAACGGCTCGCTCGGCGAGTACCAGAACCTCAGCGACGTCGAGCGCGCGAAGGTCGTCGAGACCGCAGTGCAGGCCTCGCCCGAGGGCTTCACCGTCATGGCCGGCACCGGCGCCTACGGTGCGCTCCAGTCGGCGCACTGGGCCGAGCAGGCCGCGAACGCCGGCGCGAGCTGCGTCATGCAGCTGCCCCCGAACGTCTACCGCGCGAACCACGAGCAGGTGAAGCACCACTACGCCACGGTCGCCTCGGTCGGCCTCCCCGTCGTCGCCTACAACAACCCGATCGACACCAAGGTCGACCTCGTGCCGGAGCTCGTCGCCGAGATCCATGCCGCGGGCAACATGGTCGGCATCAAGGAGTTCTCGGGCGACCCGCGCCGCATCTACGAGATCAAGGAGCTCGCTCCGACCCTCGACATCCTCATCGGCACCGACGACACGGTGCTCGAGGTCGGCCTCGCCGGCGCCGTCGGCTGGGTCTCGGGCTACCCGAACGCGATCCCGAAGTCGTGCATCGAGCTCTTCGAGCTCTGCACCTCGGGCAACGTCGAGGACCTGGTGCGCGGCCAGGAGATCTACCGCGACCTGCACTCGCTGCTGCGCTGGGACTCGAAGACGGAGTTCGTCGAGGCCATCAAGCTCTCGATGGACGTGCTCGGCCGCAAGGGCGGCGCCTGCCGTCCCCCGCGCCTGCCGCTCGCGCAGAGCGTCGCCGACCGGATCATCGCCGACACCCGGGCGGCCGTGGCCAAGGGCTACGACAAGTAAGCACCCCGCCGGACGAGCGGAGCGATGCGGGATCCTGGATTTCGACTCGCTCCGCTTGCTCGATCGGCGGCCAGGATCCCCGCCGACCCACCCGCATCGAGCCCCGAACATCCAAGGAACGCAATGCGCACCTCGCACGTCTACCACGCCGTCGATTCCCACACCGAGGGCATGCCCACCCGCGTGATCACCGGCGGCGTCGGGGTGATCCCCGGCAAGACCATGGCCGAGCGCCGCACCTGGTTCATCGAGAACAACGACGAGCTGCGGCAGCTGCTCATGTTCGAGCCCCGCGGCCACGCCTCGATGAGCGGCGCGATCCTGCAGCCGCCCACCCGCGAAGACTGCGACTGGGGCGTGCTCTACATCGAGGTGTCCGGCCTGCTGCCCATGTGCGGCCACGGCACCATCGGCGTCGCGACCGTGCTCGTCGAGACCGGCATGGTCGAGGTCACCGAGCCCGTCACCACGATCCGGCTCGACACCCCCGCGGGCCTCGTCATCGCCGAGGTCGCGGTTACCGACGGCCACGCCGACAGCGTCACCATCACCAACGTGCCGTCGTTCTCCGAGCGGCTGGGCGCCAGCGTCGAAGTCCCCGGGATCGGCACCGTCGCCTACGATCTCGCGTTCGGCGGCAACTTCTACGCGATCGTCGACCTCGAATCCCTCGGCATCGAGTGGCGCGAGGATCGCGCGAACCAGGACGAGCTGCTCTCGGCCGGCCTCGCGATCATGGACGCCATCAACGAGGCCGACGAGCCCGTGCACCCGGAGCGCGACGACATCCGCGGCTGCCACCACGTCTACCTGAAGGCGCCCGGCTCGACCGCCGAACGGTCCCGCCACGCGATGGCCATCTATCCCGGCTGGTTCGACCGCTCCCCCTGCGGCACCGGCACGAGCGCCCGCATGGCGCAGCTGCATGCCCGAGGCGAGCTCACCCTCGACACGGACTTCGTCAACGAGTCGTACATCGGCTCCCGCTTCGTCGGGCGCCTCATCGCCGAGACCGAGGTCGCCGGCCGCCCGGCCGTGATCCCCACCGTCACCGGCCGCGCCTGGATCACGGGCACCGCCCAGTACATGCTCGACCCGAGCGATCCCTTCCCGAGGGGGTTCCTGCTGTGACCTCCCTCCCCTACTTCGACGCTGACGCCGTCCGCGCCGCGCTCCCCTACGACCGCGCCATGCGCGCGATCCGCGAGGGCCTGCTGAACGGCGTGGATCCCGAGCTCGACGGCCCGCGCCTGTTCAGCCCCGCGCCGGACGGCGAGTTCCTGCTCATGCCCGCGCAGGGCGCGGAGTACAGCGGCCTCAAGGCGCTGACCGTCGCGCCGGGCAATCCCGCGCGCGGCCTCGAGAAGATCCAGGGCCTCTACGTGCTCTACTCGTCCGACACGCTGGCACCCGTCGCCGTGATGGAGGGCGCGAGCCTCACCGCGATCCGCACGCCGGCGGTCGCCCTCACCGCCGTGCGCGCGCTGGCCGGCTCGGCACCGCTCGGCGCCGAGCTGCCCGCCGAGCCTCGCGTGCTCGTCTTCGGCGCCGGCGTGCAGGCCGCGAGTCACATCGCAGCGGCGCTCACCGCGTTCCCCGGCGCGCGATTCGACGTCGTCGGCCGCCGCCCCGAACGGGTCGCGGCGCTCCGTGAAGCGGTCGCTCCCATCGAGTTCCGCGATCGCACGTCGGATCCCGAGGACGCGGTACGCGAGGCCGACGTGATCCTGTGCGTCACCAGCGCGAGCGCACCCCTCTTCGACGGCTCGCTCGTGCGCGACCACGCCGTCGTCGCGGCCGTCGGCACGCACGGGCGCGGACTCCGCGAACTGGACGACGCCCTCGTCTCGCGCGCCGACATCGTGGTCGAGGGCCGGGCCTCCGCCCGCCGCGAGAACGGCAATCTGGCCACCGCGATCGACGATGCCATGTGGGAATCGACCCCTCCCGCGAACCTGCACGACCTGGTCTCGGGACGCGTCGTCCGCACCCCGGGACGCCCCGCCGTCTACACGGGTGTCGGGATGTCATGGGAGGATCTGATCTGCGCCTCCGTGGTGTTCGCCGAGGGCCGGCTCGCCAGGGAGAACTGAGGAGATCCCATGTCGACCGTCCCCGCCCGCGAGCCCCGCGCCCGTCTCACGCCGCTCAAGCGTCCGCTGAACCTGCGCGAGACCGTGCTCGACCAGCTGCGCACCGCGATCATCACCGGCGAACTCGCCGAGGGTTCGCTGGTCTCGGCGCCCACGCTCGGCCAGGCGCTCGGCGTCTCGGCGACGCCCGTGCGCGAGGCGATGATGGATCTGGCGCGCGAGGGCCTCGTCGAGACGATCAAGAACAAGGGCTTCCGCGTCACCGCGATGAGCCAGTCGGATCTCGACGACCTCGCCGAGATCCGACTGCTCGTCGAGCCGCCGTCGATGCACGGCGTCGTCGGCAACGTTCCCGAGGCGGCCTACGAGGAGCTGACGCGCCTCGCCGACTCCTGCCGTCGCGCGGCGGAACGCGAGGACCTCGTCGAGTACCTGCGCGACGACCGCGAGTTCCATGCGCTCGTACTCTCGTTCACCGGTAACCCGCAGCTCGTCTCGCTCGCCACCTCTCTGCGCGTGCGCACCCGCATGTACGGCATCGCCACGCTCGCGCGCGACGGCCGCCTCGCCGAGAGCGCGGGCGAGCACCACCGCCTCATCGAACTGCTGCGCGCGGGCGACGGCGCCGCCGCGGAGCGCCTCATGCGCGAGCACATCGGCCACGCACGCAAGTCGTGGGCGACGGGCCAGATCGACCGTTCCGAGGCGCCGCCGGGATCCGATGAGGACGGGAGCGCATGACCCGCCGAACCTCCGACGTCCTCATCATCGGCTCCGGGATCATCGGAGCCGCCACCGCCTACTTCGCCGCCCGCGCGGGCCTCTCGGTCACCGTGCTCGAACGGGATCTGCCCGCGAGCGGCACCACCTCGCGCTGCGAGGGCAACATCCTCGTCTCCGACAAGGAGCTCGGCCCCGAGCTGGAGCTCACCCGGTACTCGCTCGATCTCTGGAAGGGCGAGCTCGCCGAGCACGGCCACCGCTGGGAGTTCGAGGCGAAGGGCGGCATCATCGTCGCCTCGCGCGAGAGCAGTCTCGCCTCGCTCGAGCGCTTCTCGGCGTCGCAGCGCGACTTCGGCATCGTCGCCGAGCGCCTGGACGTCGCCGGGCTCCGCGAGCTCGAACCGCACGTCACCGACCGGGCGCTCGGCGCCGCGTTCTACCCCGAGGACAGCCAGGTGCAGCCGATCCTCGCGGCGACCGGACTGCTGCGGCTCGCGCGGGACCTCGGCGCGCGCCTGGAGGTGCGCACACCCGTCACCGGCTTCCTGCGCGACGGGGACCGCGTCACCGGCGTCCGCACCCCGCGCGGTGCCTTCTCGGCCGCGCACGTCGTCAACGCCACCGGCACCTGGGCCGGTCAACTCGCCGGGATGGCCGGGGTGAACGTGCCCGTGCTGCCGCGCCGCGGCTTCGTGCTGGTCACCGAACCGCTGCGGCCGATGGTGCACCACAAGGTCTACGCCGCCGAGTACGTCGACAACGTCGGCAGCTCCGACGCCGGCCTGCAGGCCTCGCCCGTGGTCGAGGGCACTCCGGCCGGCACGATCCTCATCGGGTCGAGCCGCGAGCGCGTCGGCTTCGACGGCGCGATCAGCGCCGAGGCGCTGCGCACCATCGCCGGCAACGCGATCCAGCTCTTCCCGTTCCTCGAACGCACCCGGATCCTGCGGCACTACCACGGCTTCCGCCCGTACTGCCCCGATCACCTGCCCGTGATCGGCCCCGACCCCCGCGCACCCGGTCTCTGGCACGCCTGCGGCCACGAGGGCGCCGGCATCGGCCTCGCAGCGGGTACCGGCAAGCTGCTGGCCCAGGCCATCGCCGGCGCCGACCCCGAGCTGCCGCTCGCGCCGTTCCGGCCCGAGCGCTTCGACGAACCCGAGTTCCTGGCCGCGCATCCCGAGGCCGCACCCGCACCCGAGGAGGCGTCCGCATGAGCCCCGATCCCGGCGAGCGCGTGCGCGCGAGCTTCGACGGCGAGCCGATCGAGGCCGAACCGGGCGCGAGCGTCGCCGCCGCGCTCATCTCCACCGGTCGCACGGCCTGGCGCACGACCCGCGAGGGCAAGCCGCGTGGCCTCTTCTGCGGGATCGGCGTCTGCTTCGACTGCCTCGTCGAGATCGACGGGGAATCGGGCCAGCGCGCGTGCATGATCCCCCTGAAGGAGGGCATGCGGGTGTGCTCGGCCGGCGGACCGCGCGGCGAGGCAGCCGAGGCGTCCGAGACCGAAGGCGGCGCAGCATGACCGCCCGGAGCACGGGCGCGGCGCCCGCGTTCGACGTCGCGATCGTCGGCGCCGGACCCGCGGGCCTGGCCGCCGCCGGCGCCGCGATCGCACAGGGCGCGCGCGTCGCGGTGGTCGACGCCGCGGAGCAGCCCGGCGGCCAGTTCTGGCGGCATCGCTCCGAGGCTGCGGGCGTGACCGACGACGGCGCGTTCCACCACGGCTGGGGCGAGTACCTCGCGCTGCGGGCCGCGTTCGACTCCGGTGTCTCTTCGGGTGCCATCGCGTACTTCCCCGCGACGAGCGTGTGGATGGCCCGGCGTATCGGCGGCGGCCCCGGGGGCGGCGATCGCTTCGCACTCGAGCTCGCGCCGGCGCACGGCGCTGGATCCGCACCCGTGCCGTCGATCCGCGCGTCGCGCCTCGTCCTGGCCACCGGCGGCTACGACCGGCAGCTGCCCGTGCCCGGCTGGGATCTGCCCGGCGTCATGGCGGCGGGCGGCATCCAGGCCTTCGTGAAGCAGAACGGCATGCTGCCGGGACGCCGTTTCGTGATCGCCGGCACCGGACCGTTCCTGCTGCCCGTCGCCGCGAACATCGTGCAGGCCGGCGGCGGGGTCGCCGCGGTCTGCGAATCGGCGTCGCTCGCCGGCTGGCTGCCGCGCGCGCACCGCGCGGCGGGCGTGCCCGCGAAGGCGCTCGAGGGAGCCGAGTACGCCTGGACGTTCCTGCGGCACCGGATCCCGTATCGAGTCCGAACGGTGATCACCGAGATCCTGGGCGAAGACCGGGTCGAGGCGGTGCGCACGGCGCGCGTCTCGAGCGCGGGCGGCGTCGTGCCCGGGTCGGAGCGCGTGATCGACGGCGTCGACGGCGTGGGCCTCGGCTGGGGCTTCACCCCGCAGCTCGAACTCCCCGTGCAGCTCGGTGCGGAGACGCGCGTGGACGTCGACGGCTCGCTCGTCTGCGAGGTCGACGAGCGCGGGCGCGCCTCGGTGCCCGGCCTGTTCCTCGCGGGCGAGCTCACGGGCGTCGGCGGAGCCGTGCTCGCGGTGCTGGAGGGGCGGATCGCCGGACGCTCGGCGGGCGCCGAGGCCGTGTCCGGTGCGGCCGGTCCGGTCGCGCCCGGGGAGCTGCGGGCGCTCGCGCGGCAGCGCGGGTTCGCGGAGGCGATGCACCTCGCGCACCCGGTTCCCGCGGGCTGGCAGGATCGCCTCGCCGAGTCGACGATCGTGTGCCGCTGCGAGGAGGTCTCGGCGGGTGCCCTGCTCGAGGCCCGGGCGGAGCTCGCGGCCGAGGACCTGCGCACCGAGAAGGGGGTGACCCGGGCCGGAATGGGCTGGTGCCAGGGGCGCGTCTGCGGGTTCGCGGTGTCGTGCCTCAGCGGCGGTGACGCCCGGGGCTCGCTGAGCACCTCGGCGAAGCGTCCGGTCGCGCAGCCGCTCCCGCTGGGTGCGTTCCTCGACCTGGAGTAGCGGCCTAGGACCCGCTTGCGTAGAGCGCCCGCGCGCGCTCCACGAGCGCGTCGATCGCGGGACCGCGCTCGCCGCGCCGCCAGACGAGCAGCACTGGCACGGGCTTCACGTCGGAGATGCCGCGGTACCGCACCCCGTCCCTCCGGTGATGGTGAGACGTCGCCTCCGCGGTGATGCCCACCCCGCGGCCGGCGGCGATGAGGTCGAGCCACTGGTCGACGCTGTTCGACTCGATGAACTCCGGTGCGCCGCTCCCGGCCCACAACCCGGCGTCGGTGGTGCCCGAGCGCACGTCGATCACCACGGTGCGCTCGGAGATCTCGGCGAGGCTCAGCTGCCGCCGACGGCCCCAGCCGGCGTCATCCTCGGCGAAGGCGACCACGCGCCGTTCGTGCCCGAGCACCGTCGACTCGAACGCCGGATCGCTCGGCGGGCGACGCATGATCGCGGCATCGCAGCGCTGGTCGAGCAGGCTGTCCTCCGCCGTCTCGACACGCATCAGCTCGAGGTCGGATCCGGATTCGGCGGGCGACCAGTCGCGCAGGAGCCGGGCCGTGTGCGCGCCGAGCGCCGCCCAGGCGTATCCGACCCGCAGCACCTCCCGCCGGGATCGCGCGAACCGGGTGAAGCGGTCGGCCTCGGCGAGCACGCGCCGGGCCGCGGGCAGCAGCTCCCACCCCGCCGGTGTCGGCGTGCATCCGTTCGGCAGCCGGCGCAGCAGTTGCGCGCCGAGACCGCGTTCGAGGCCCGCGATGGTCCGGGAGACGGCGGCCTGCGAGACGAAGAGCCGCGCGGCACCCTCGGTGAACGATCCGGCGTCGACGACCGCGACGAAGCACCGCAGTTCGCGCAGCGTCCACTCCATAACCACATCGTATGGCAGCGTCGCAGAACGCACGACCGCGCCGTGCGGGCCGCCCCTATGCTGCCCCGCATGACCGATCTCCGCAGCGCCCCCGGGAGTGCGGCCGACGCCTCGACCCCGACGCCGGCATCGCGCGCGCCGCTCGACGGCCCCGTGCCCGGCGCACCCCGCGCCCGCGCGCTCGGGATCTCGATGTCGCTCTCGGGTTTCGCCGTCAACCAGGTGGGCGCCGCGCTCGGCGCCCTCGCGTTCCCCGTGGTCGGACCGGTCGGGGTCGTGGCGGTGCGCCAGCTCGTGACCGCCGCCGTACTGCTGCCCATCGCTCGCCCGCGCTTCACGCGCTATCGCGCCGCCGAGTGGTGGCCGGTGCTCGGCCTCGCGCTCGTGTTCTCCGTGATGAACCTGACGCTCTACGCCTCGATCCAGCGCATCGGCCTCGGGCTCGCCGTGACTCTCGAGTTCCTCGGGCCGCTCGCGGTCGCCCTGCTGACCTCCCGCCGGATCGCCGATGCCGCCTGCGCGCTCCTCGCCGCTGCGGGGGTCCTCGTGCTCACGCACCCCGGCCCCGCCTCAGACCTCCTGGGGATCGGACTGGGCCTCGTGGCCGCCGCGGCGTGGGCCGGCTACATCCTGCTCAACCGCACGCTCGGCAGGCGGTTGCCCGGTATCGAGGGGACCGCGGCGGCGAGCGCGGTCGCGGCCCTGGTCTGGCTGCCCGTCGCGATCCTGTGGTTCGCAGCGCACCCGCCCACGGCGGGGGCGCTGCTGCTGGCCGCCGGCTGCGCGCTGCTGTCGTCGATCGTGCCCTACGTGGTCGATCTGCTCGCACTGCGACGGCTCCCGGCCGGCTTGTTCGGGATCCTGACGAGCACGAGCCCCGTCTGGGCCGCGCTCGTCGGGTGGATCCTGCTCGGCGAGCGGCTGCGGCCCGCCGAGTGGATCGGCGTCGCGCTGATCGTGACGAGCAGCGCGGTCGCGTCGGGGCTGGCGCTGCGGCGGGCACCGAGGACCGCCGATTGAGCGGGCGGACGAGAGGACCCCGGAGGGGTTTCGACTCGCTCCGTCCGCTCAACCGGCGGGATCGACCGGCGGCGGGCTCAGGCCCCCAGATACGCCTCGATCACGCGCGGGTCGGCGGCCAGCTCGTCCGCCGGGCCCGACATGGTGACTCGGCCCGACTCGAGGACGTAGGCCCGGTCCGCGATCTTCAGCGCGGCGCGCGCGTTCTGCTCGACGAGCAGGATCGTGGTGCCCTGCTTGTTGACCTCGGCGATGATCTCCATGACCTGCTTCACGATGAGCGGCGCGAGCCCCATCGACGGCTCGTCGAGCAGCAGCAGCTTCGGCCCGCCGACGAGCGCCCGCCCGAGGGCGAGCATCTGCTGCTCGCCGCCCGACAGGGTGCCGCCCTGCTGGGTGCGCCGCTCGGCGAGGCGCGGCATCAGCTCGTAGGCGTAGTCGGCTCGCTCCTGGATGAGCTTTTGATCCTTCACGAGGTACCCGCCGAGCAGCAGGTTCTCGTGCACCGTCATGGTCGAGAAGATCTTGCGCCCCTCGGGGATGTGCAGGAGCCCGGCGCCGACGATGTCCCACGGCTGGAGCCGCGTCAGATCCTTGTCGCCCCACGTCACCCGGCCGCTCTTCGCGCGGACGAGTCCCGAGAGCATCGACAGCGTCGACGTCTTCCCGGCTCCGTTGTTGCCGAGCAGGGCGACGATCTCGCCCTCCCCGACCTCGAACGACAGTGCGCGCAGGGCGTGCACTCGGTTGTAGTAGAGCTCGACGTCCTCGAGCACGAGCTTGCTCATTCGTCCTCCTCCGTTCCGAGGTACGCGGCGATCACGAGCGGATCGTTCTTCACCTGTGCGGGGGTGCCGTCGGCGATCTCCTTGCCGTAGTTCAGCACCACGATCCGCTCCGAGATCTCCATGACGAGACCCATGTCGTGCTCGATGAGCACGATGCCGACGCCGAGCGCGCGGATCTTGCGGATCAGCGCCATCAGCTCCTGCTTCTCGTTGTGGTTGAGGCCGGCGGCGGGTTCGTCGAGCAGGATCAGTTTCGGTTCCGTGGCGAGCGCCCGCGCGATCTCGACGCGTCGCTGCTCGCCGTAGGGCAGTTGGGTGACCAGCAGTTCGTCGTCGGCGCGGAATCCCACGAAGTCGAGCCAGCCCCGCGCGTCCTCGGTGCACTGCGCTTCGCTGCGGCGGTACCGCGGCGTGTGCAGCATCGCGTCGAACACGTTCTGCCGGAGCCGCGAGTGCATGCCCGTCTTGACGTTGTCGAGCACGGTCATCTCTTTGAAGAGCCGCACGTTCTGGAACGTGCGCGCCATGCCGAGCTGCGTGATCCGCGACGGCTTCTTGCGCGTGATCGCTTCGCCGTCGAACACGACGGATCCCGCGTTCGGCCGGTAGAAGCCCGAGATGCAGTTGAACGCGCTCGTCTTGCCCGCGCCGTTCGGTCCGATGACCGAGACGATCTCGCCCTCGTGCACCGAGAAGCTGAGGCCGTCGACCGCCTTGATGCCGCCGAACGAGACCGCGAGGTCGCGCACCTCGAGGATCACGGGGCCGCGGGCGCCGCCCGGGCTCGGATCCATCGGGGCCGCTGCGGTTGCCTGGGTATCGCTCATCGTCGTCCCTCCTCTGCGTCGTCGTCGAGCTCGCCGACCACGCCGACGACCGCCGTCGGCGGCACCTGCGGGATCTGCCGCTTCTTCAGGAACGGCAGCACCGCGTTGGCCGGCCAGATCCCCTTGGGTCGGAAGATCATCGCGACCACGAGCAGCACGCCGAACAGCAGGTAGCGCCACTCGCTGAACTCGCGCAGGAACTCGGGCGCGAGCGACACGAAGAGCGCGCCGATGATCACGCCGGGCGTCGATCCCATGCCGCCGAGCACGACCGCCATCAGCACGAGCGCCGAGTACAGGAACTCGAAGCTGTTGGGCGAGATGGCCGAGAGGTGCGCCGCGAGCAGGGTGCCCGCGAATCCGCCCCAGACGGCGCCGATGATGTAGGCCATCAGCTTCGTCTTATAGCCGTTGATGCCCATCGCCTCGCTGACGTCCTCGTCGTCGCGCACCGACTTCCAAGCTCGACCGAGCTTGCCCTTGCCGAGTCGCGAGACCGCGACCACCGCGAGGCCGATGCCGACGAACAGCACGAAGTAGTAGAAGAGGATCTTCGAGTTGAAGGTGATGCCGCCGAGCACCAGCCCGTCCGAGAACGACCAGCCGAAGAACGACCAGGTGGGGATCCCGTGGATGCCCGAGGGGCCGCCCGTGATGTCCAGGTTGTTCGCCGTGATGCGGATGATCTCGCCGAAGCCGAGGGTGACGATCGCGAGGTAGTCGCTGCGCAGACGCAGCGTGGGGCCGCCGATCACGAGGCCGGCGACGATGCAGGCGAGCACCACGACCGGGATCGTCTCGAGCATGCTCCAGCCGAACGTGGTCGTGAGGATGCCGCTCGTGTAGGCGCCGACCGCCATGAAGGCGATGAAGCCGAGGTCGAGGAGCCCGGCGTAGCCGACCACCACGTTGAGCCCCATCGCGAGCACGACGTAGATCATGGCCGAGGTGAGGATCGAGATCAGGTACGGACTCGCCGAGATGAACGGCAGCACCGCCGCCGCGACGAACAGCACGAGGGCGACCACCTTCATGAACCGTTCGGGGGCGAGCAGGCCCGAGACGGCCGGCGGCCGCTCGAGGAAGGGCTTGGGCGCTTCCAGGCGCCGAGTGGTCTTCGCCATGATTACACCCTCTCCACGACGCGCTCGCCGAGCAGGCCGGTGGGTTTGAACACGAGGAACAGGATCAGGAACCCGAACGCGAACACGTCGCGCCACTCCCCGCCGAAGAAGTTCGTGCCGAACGACTCGAGCATGCCGAGGACGATGCCGCCGACCATCGCGCCGTAGAGGTTGCCGATGCCGCCGATCACCGCCGCGGTGAACGCCTTGAGCCCGATCACGAAGCCCATGAGGAAGTCGATGGATCCGTAGTAGGCGGCCGCCATCACGCCGGCCGCGCCCGCGAGCGCCGAACCGATGAAGAAGGTCCGCGAGATGACCTTGTTGACGTTGACGCCCATGAGCAGCGCCGCGTTCTGGTCGAGCGCGATCGCGCGCATCGCGCGTCCCTCGCGCGAGTGCATCACGTAGCGCTGCAGCAGGAACATGAGCACGGCCGCGACGACCATGAGCACGATCTGCGGCATGGTGACGCGGGCGCCGAGGATCTCCATCTGGCCGCCGCCGAGGCGCACGGGGAAGACCAGGGGGCTCGCGCCGAAGATCTGCCGCACCGCGTACTCGAGGGTGAAGGAGACGCCGACGGCGGTGATCAGCGCCGAGAGCCGGGGGCTCTTGCGGAGCGGACGGTAGGCGACGCGCTCGATGAGCACGCCCATGCCGCCCGTCAGCAGCATCGCGATGAGCAGCACGAGCAGCAGGATCGGGATCGAACCGATCCCGAACAGTCCGGTGACCCCGCCGAGCACCACGAAGGCGAAGAACGAGCCGAGCATGTAGAGGTCGCCGTGCGCGAAGTTCAGCAGCTTGATGATCCCGTAGACCATGCTGTAGCCCAGGGCGACCAGGGCGTAGAACGAACCCACGAAGAGCCCGTTCCAGATGAGTTGGAACATGTGTTGCCTCTCAGAACCCGAGAGAGCGCGTGATCGGATCCGCGTACGCCGGTTGAGCGAGCCCGCGAGTCGAAACCAAGGGGTCCTCGATTTCGACTCGCGAACTCGCTCAATCAGCGGGCATTCTGCGGGCCGTTCGAGCGCTCGCTACTTCAGGTCGTCCTTCAGCACGAACGCGCCGTCGGTCCCGGTCGGGGCGACGATCACGAAGCCGCCGCCCTCACGGGAGCCATCGGCGGCGAAGGTCAGGTTGCCGGTCAGCAGCGGGAAGTCCTTGAGGCCCTTGAGCGCGTCGACGACCTTCGTGTAGTCGGTGCCCTTGGCGTCGGTCATGGCCTGCGCCATCACCTTGACCGCCTCGTAGGTCTGGATCGAGTAGGGGCCGGGGGCCTTTCCGCCCGAGACCTTCTTGTAGTCGGCGATCCACTTGTCGCCGTTCTCGAGCATGTCGGGCGTGCGGGTGAAGGTGCCGTAGACGTCCTTCATCGAGTCGGCCCCGGCGATGGCCGAGAGCTGCGCGTCGACCGAGCCGTCGCCGACGAGGATCGGGCCCGCGTAGCCCGCGCCGCGGAGCTGGTTGATGAGCAGGCCGCCGGCCTGGTAGTAGCCCGTCCAGACGACGTAGTCCGGCTTCGACGAGAGGATGCTGTTGACGTTCGCCGAGAAGTCCTTCTCCTTCGGGTTCACGTGCTCGCGCTTGACGGTGAATCCGGAGGCCTGCTTCTCGATCGAATCGCCCAGATCCTTCGGGTAGGCCTGGTTGTCGTCGACGATCACGACCGTCTTCGCGTTCGCCTTCGTGATCCACTTCACGGCCGCCTCGGCCTGCTGCGTGCCGGTGCCGTTGACGAGGAACGCGCCCTGGCCGACGAGCTGGTTCGAGTTCGCGGCGGGGATCACCATGGCGATGCCGGCGTCCTTGAAGATCGGCAGGGTCGGCAGGGTGGCACCGGAGCAGTATCCGCCGACGCTGCCCTTGACGCCCGCGGTGACGAGCTTCTGCGCGGCGGCGACGGCGGTGGTCGCGTCGCAGGCGTCGTCCTCGGTCACGAGCTCGAGCTTGCGGCCGTCGACGCCGTCCTTGGCGTTGATCTCGTCGATGGCGAGCTGTGCGCCGTTCTTCATGTAGTCGCCGAAGGCGGCCTCGGATCCCGAGAAGGGGGCGAGCATGCCGAGCTTGATGGCGCCCTTGTCGTCGCCGCCGCCGGAGCCGCCGCTTGCGAGGCCGCCCGAGCAGCCGGAGAGTGCGAGTGCCGCGCCTGCGGCGAGCGCCGTGGCAGCTGCCAGTCGGCGGGTGGAGGGGCGTGAGAACATCGGTGTTCCTTTCCGGTGATGCTTCGTCGAATCGTCGGATCGGTGCGGCTCCCGCGGGAGTCCGCCTCGACTACCAGTGCAATGGTACTGACCGTCGGGGCGTCGAGGAACCGGAAAAGGTCACAGTTCCAACACGCCGGTGCGCGTGTGTGCGCGCACTGGATCCGCGGTCGCTGGTTTCCGTTCTCTCCGCGGCGATTGCACGCGTCGCGTCATCGCGTGCACCGCAGAAATATGACATAGCCGGTTGGCGAAGCCGGGCGCGCGAGCCCCAGCCGGGTTCACGCCCTCCCGGAGTCGAGGTCCCTCAGACGCACCGCTTCCCCATCGAAAGCGCAGTCGTCCATGGAACAGCCGGGTATTCCATGCGCAACTGCGACCTCGATGGTCGGGGGAAGGGCGCGGGCCCGCCCCTGGTGCTAGCCGATGAGGCTCGGCTGCAGGTCGCGCAGCGTGCGCGAGCGCATCTGCCGTCCCACACCGACCGCGGAGAGCAGCACCGCGGCCACGAGCACGAGCCCGAGCAGCAGCGCGTCGTTGACCGCATGCGAGAGGTTGCCGCCGTACATCACCTGACGGATCCCGTCGACCGCGAACGACATCGGCAGGTAGTGGTGCAGCGTCGCGAGCGGTTCAGGCAGCGTCTGCCAGGGGAACGTACCGCCGGCCGTGACGAGCTGCAGCACCATGAGCACGAGGCCCATGAACTGACCGACGCTGCCCAACCAGACGTTGAGCGCCAGGATGATGGCCGCGAACGTGGCCGACGCGAGCGCCATCATGCCGTACACCGCCCACGGATGCTCGGCTCTGAAGCCCAGGGTCCCCGTGACGATCGCGTAGAGCGCGGCCATCTGGATCGCGCCCAGCAGGGCCGGGGTCGCCCAGCCCGCGAGCGCGACGGGCAGCGGACTGCGCAGCGCGGTCATCGCCCGGCGCGACACCGGCTTCAGGATCAGGAAGAGCGCGTAGATGCCGATCCAAGCGGCGAGGCTCACGAAGAACGGAGCGAGACCAGCGCCGTAGGTGCCGGCGGAAGTGACCTTCGACGTCTGCACGTCGACCGGATCCGAGATGTTCTGCGCCTGCTTCGCGCGCAGCGCGGCGTCGCTCGCGGGGATCTTCTCGATGCCCGCCGCGAGCCCCTGTCCGAGGGTCCCGATGCCGTTCTGCAGCGTGCCGAGTCCGGTCTCGAGCGTCCCCAGCCCGTCGGTCAGCGTTCCGGCTCCGTCCGCCGCGGTGGCGATGCCGTTCGCGAGCTGCGGGGTGGCGTCGGCGAGTTTGCGCGCACCGTCGGCCACCTGCTGGGATCCGGCCTGCAGCTGGTCGAGCTGCGAGCTCGCACCCTGCACCTTGGTGTTCGCCTCGCGCAGCGCGGAGCCGGCCTGGTCGAGACGGCCCGCGACCCGGTCGATGGCCGCCTGGTCGAGGCCGGCCTTCTTCAGCTCGTCGATGATCGCCTGACGATCCCCCGCCAGCCGATCCACCGCCTGCTGGCTGCCGCCCGCGACCTCGCGCCCGATCCGGGCGATCTCGGCGTCGGCCCCGGCGACCTTCGCCGCACCGTTCGCCAGCTGCTCGGTCTGGGCGGGCAGGGACGCGGTCCCCGTGCGCAGCTGATCGAGGCCGGTGGCGAGCTTGCCCGCGCCGTCCTTCGCGCTCTTCGCGCCGTCCTTCGCGGAGCCTGCGCCGGTGCCGAGCTTGACGGTGCCCTCGTGCGCCTCCCCCAGCGAGGTGCGCACCTGGGCGAGCCCGTCGAGGAACTGCTTCGCGGCCTCCTGGTTGACCGACTTCACGATCTGCTGGCGGATCTGCTTGACCGCCTGCTCGCCGATGGTCGAGGCGAGATAGCTGTTCGCGTCGTTGGTCGTGAGCAGCACCTCAGCGCGGTGCGGGTCGGTGCCGCGCGACGACTCGAGGGCCGCGGTGAAGTCCTTCGGGATCGTGACCGAGAAGTCGTAGTCGCCCGCGCCGACGCCGCGCTTCGCCTCCTTCGCGCTCACGCGGTTCCAGTCGAAGCTGCCGTCGTCGATGAGTTGCTTCGCGACCTCGTCGCCGACGTTGCGCGTCGTGTCCCCGTGCTGCACGCCCTCGTCGGAGACGACGAGCGCGACGGGCACCTGGTCCAGCTTGGCGTAGGGATCCTGGTTGGCCCAGAGGTAGAGCCCGCCGTAGAGCAGCGGGACGCACATGAGCGCCACGAACGCGAGGCGGGCCATCTTGGTCGCCCACAGGCGGGCGAACTCGGAGCGGATCATCTGCAGGATCTTCACGCGTCTGCTCCCGTTCCGTTCTCGTCGGCGCCAGCAGCTCCGGCACCGGGATCGGCGGCACCGGCGCTTTCGGCCGCACCGGCTTCATCGGCCGCGAGCGCCGCGGCGATGCTCGCCGCGTGCTCGGCGCGCAGCGGCGTCACCTCGCCGGTCCCCCACCCGTTGGGGTGCGCCTCGATCGCGGCGCGAGCCGCGAGGCCGGCGATCACGAGCACGGCGGTACCGCGTTCGGCGATCTCGCACGAGATGCGCCACCATTCCTCCGGATCGCCGCCGTGCCGGTCGGGCGAGACGATCACGATCGCCTCGACGTCGGGCCGCAGCAGGGCGAGCTCGCTCAGCGCACGCACGCGCGCCCCGGGCGCGAGGTCGGCCATGATCGTGCGCTCCTCGTCGCGGAGCCCGAGTCGGTCGAGCTCTCGCCGCACCGCGAGCAGCCCGCGGCGCTGCCCGGCGAACATGAGCTCCTCGGCGACCACGTCGCCCAGCCGGACGTCGCCGTGCGGCTCGCTCACGTCGGGGGCGTCCACGAGCGCGGTGCGGTGCCGCAGCGCGCGCCGGTCGGCTTCGCCGTCGAGGCGCACCGAGCCGGTGTCGGGCTTCATGCGGCCCGTGGCGATGAGCCCGAGCACGGTCGGCCGTTGGGCGGTCTCCGCCTCGACGAACACGGCACGGCCGCTCTCGACGGTCAGCGAGGTCTGCGGCAGCGCACGGCCGCCCGGCCCCTTGGTGACGGCCTCGACTTCGATCCTCACCGTGTTCCTTCCTCGCAGCGGTCGCGCGGGGTCGATCCCCGGCGCGAGCACCGGAGCATTCTCCCACGATGCGCTCTGAACGCCCGCTCGGAGGGACGTTCCGCGCCGTTCAGGCCCGCACGCCGGGCCGGGTCCGTTCGATGGTCCGGTCGTTCTCGTCCTCGTCGTCGAACCCGCCGTTCGGCGCGGATCCGCCCCCGGCCACCTCGACCAGCACGACCGTGATGTTGTCCCGGCCGCCGGCCGCGCAGGCGCGCCGCACCAGTTCGTCGGCCGCGGCGTCGACGTCGGCGGTCCTCGTGAGTACCGCGCGCAGGTCGTCGTCGCCGACCTCCGTCGTCAGCCCGTCCGAGCAGATCAGCACGCGCGTTCCCGCTTCGATGGGGACCAGCCAGGCATCGTGCCGGGAGTCGAGCGAACCGAGGGCTCGGGTGATCACGTTGCGGGACACCCGCCCGGCGTCCGCGCTCCCCTCCGCGCGCAGTTCCTCCTGCAGCGAGTGGTCGCGGGTCACCTGCACGAGCTCGGAGCCCCGGTGGAGGTACACGCGGGAGTCGCCGATGTTGAGCACGTACCAGTGGGGTACGCCCTCGACCGAGGTGCGGATCGCGCCGGTGAGCGTGCAGCCGGCGCCGCGCTCGGTCTGAGCGGAGAGCCCCGCGACCGCCGCGCGGGCGCTGTCGATGGCGCCCTCGATCTGGGTGATCGGTACGCCCTCGGGCGTCGCGGCGAACCGCCCCGAGAAGGCCGCGATGGCGGCGTGACTGGCGCGGTCGCCCGCGTCGTGGCCGCCCATGCCGTCAGCGACCAGGAACACCGGGTCCCGGGCGAGCAGCGAGTCCTCGTTCACCGCGCGGCGCAGGCCGGGGTGGGTGAGGGCCGCGGCTTCGAGTCGGATCACGCGTCACCGTTGCGGATCAGCCGCACCTCGAGCGTGCCGATCACCATGCGCTCGGTGGCGAGCACCTCCGAGTGCGGGGTCACGTCCTCTTCGGTGTCGTCGTCGAACAGCAGCACCAGGCCGTTGGTCGAGCCGAGATCCTCGATCGACCACATGTCGCCGTCGTACCGCAGGCGCGCGTGCGACTTCGAGAGCGTGCGCGTCGGATCGGGGATCGTGAGCAGCGCCATGCCCTCGGGCCCGCGCGGCTTCCGGCCGATGATGACCTCTTCGTCGCGCAGCGGCAGCCGCTCGCCATCGGGGAGCTCCAGCACCCAGTCGATGCGCGGACGGCGGGCGACGACCACGGTGCGATCCAGCTCGTCGTCGGTGCGCTCGACCTCGGCCGGCATCGCCTGCTGGGCCGCGTCAGCGGCGTCGGCCGCGGGCTCCGCCTTGCGGACCTTGCGCGTGGTGTAGGCGGACTCGGAGTCGGTGTTCACGACGGACGGATCGAGCGCCGAGTCGGCCGCCGGTGCGACCGGAATGGGAGTCGGAGGAGCGCTGACGATCGGCGGCACCGGAGCGGGTGCCGCGACCGGAGTCGGCGGCACGGCCGGCGCGGCCGGCGCCGCCGCGGGAGGTGCGGCAGGAGCGGGATCGGCCGCGGGTGCCGCGGGCGCGGAACCCGGCCAGGAGAACGGCTGCGGAGGCGCCTGCGGCTCGAGCCGGGACGCCGGCGGTGCCTGGAGGCCCTCGGCCGCCAGCCGGGCGTACTCGCGCTCGGTATCGCCGCCCAGCGGGCCGTCGAGCTGGGGAGCCGCCTCGGGGGCGGCGTGCCTCGGCGCCGGGGGCGCAGCCTCGGGCGCGGCCGGCTGCTGCGCCTCGGCGAGGAGCGCGTCGAAGCCGGTCGGCTCCGGTGCGGGCTGCGCCGGCGGCACGGCCCACGGATCCTGCACGGCCGGCGCGGGCTGCGCGGCGACCGGAGGCTGCGGCGGCGCGAACGGCTGCGGGGGCGCCGGCTGCTGCGGAGTCTGCTGCTGATAGGCGGCGGACTGCGGCTGGCTCTGCTGGGGGGCCGGCTGCGGCGCGAACTGCGGCGCCACGGGCTGCGCGGGGGCGGGCGGAGCGCCGAACTGCTGGTGCGCGGGCTGCGGTGCGAAACCGGTCGGCTGCTGGGTCGGTTGGGGCGCGTACCCGCCGGGCTGGGGTGCGAATCCACCGGGCTGCTGACCGGCCGGAGCGAAATCGGAGAATCCGGAGGACTGGCGCATCACGCCGCCGCCCGAACGCGCCATGTGCCCGTTCAGCAGGGTCGCCCAGAGCGCGGGGATGAACGCGCCCGCGACGGTGTAGCCGACGCTGCCCCGGGCCTCGGTGGTGAGGCGGTGGTAAGCGATCAGTCGCACGATGTAGCCGACGATCGCGAGACCGGGCACGAGGAATGCGAGGATCAGCCAGCCCGGCAGATCGGCGCGCTGCAGCAGGCGCCAGTCGTTCCAGACGGGGATCCAGCCGTGGGATGACGGCAGGTCGAGCTTGGGGAACAGCCGCGAGAGCGCGGCGAGGTACCAGATGTACAGTCCGAGACCGATCAGACCGGATACTCCGAACATGACCCAGAAGGGAGCATTCCCCATATCGCGAACTCCTCTACATGTTCCCCGCAAGCGCCGATACGCTGCCGATTCTTCCCTACCGGCAGCTCGGCGGCAAACCTTGCCGCAGAATACCGCGGAATTCGCGGATCCGGAATTCTGAATCCTCCCCCGGTTCCGGAGCCTCCTTGCCGAAGCATCGCCCACGGATCAGCTCAGTCGCAGCAGTCGAAGCGTTTCCTCCTTGCCGACTGCGGCGCGGGTGATCCCGGGAACCGGCCCCGGGGCGAGCTCGGATCGATGCTGCTGCGGCACCGGGAGCCAAGTCCAGAGGAAGGCGAGCAGCGCCTCATTGCGCGCACGGAACTCCGGGCGCTGACGAAACGCGCCGACCTCGACGCCGACGCTGCCCCGTTGAAAGCAGAACTCCACCAGGTGCGCCGGCTGCGGGAAGGTGCGGGCGTTGTCGACGATCATGACGAACTCGGCGGCGGGCATCGGTCCGGTCCGCTCGGTGCCGATCGTGCCGGCGTCGAAGTCCAGCGCGATGCGTCTACGCAGCTTGAGGGCGAGGATCGGGACGAGGATCGCATTGACGACGAGCAGCAGCAGGATCGCGACCGCGGTCTCGATCCAGGACCGCTCCACGACGAGCGCGATCGCTGCGCGAACGCCCAGAAGGAGCAGCAGCACTGCGTTCATGCCGCCCCAGAGCAGCCACCACGGCGTCGGATTCTCCTGCCGAAACACGTGTACTCCGACGTAGGTCATCTCCCCCACCTCAGAAATTTGTGAAGAACTCGAACAGTAGCATTCGGTCGGATGACCCAGGGCCAGGAAGACTGCTGTGAACCGTGTCCCGCGGTCAACTCCCGGCACTTTTGGAGCCCCATCTGGACCGCTCGGCGATCGTGTCTCCACAACCGAGGCAGAGCACTAAGCGCGTCGGTCCCCGAGGAGTTCGAAGAGAGGCCCCCCGCTCGGATCGCGCAGTGACTCGAGGACCTGCTGAAGCGGCTGATCGATGTACCAGCTCAACGCCACCGCGCGATCAATTCGACCGGGAGTTCGAGGCACGTCCTCCAAGGGATACGCGCCGCGGAAGCAGTCGATGCCCTGAGCGGAGAAGACCCGCATTCGCCTCGGACCGTCGAATGCTTCGGGTCCCTGCCACGGGACGAATCTCACTTCCAGGCGGCCGGATTCCTGGCCCACCCTCTGCTTCGGGTCGAGGTGATCCTCCGGCGATTTATGAATGTAGCCCAGCCTGTCCCGCACCAGGTCGGCGTATGCCACGCAGAGGTACGCCTCGGCTTGTTCCTGGGTTGCGAAATCGTACACAAACTCGGGCGAAGAGCCCCGGAGGGATTTCGAAAGCCGAACCCATCCATCCGGCAGCGCCTCGAGAACATAGGCCACTTCGCCATGGTCCGCGGTAAATGATGTCCGGCGAGCGCTATCCCCCGGCCCCGAGAAGTAGACCGACTGCCCCGGCGCTTCCAGTTCCGACATCCAGGACACAAAATCCGCGCTCCACGACAGGACGCTCTTATCCAAGGTAGCCTCGCATCTCCATTTCGCTGACACTCAGCTCTTTCCACTTGCCGCTCTCGAGATCCTTCTCCAGGATCCGAAGCTGCAAGCCTCCGCCGTCCCGACCGAACGCCTTATCGATTCTGGATATTTCCAGCCTCACGCCATCTGCCTTCATTCGCTCGATAGCGTCCCCAGCGAATTCGTATTGATAGTACGGCTTATTGAGCGAGTCCACGGGCAACCCACGCTGCTCGAAGGTGGCGGGCTTGCCATGCTCGAACACGCCGAGGTATCCGCCGTTGGGTGCGCCGATCCGGTCGACCTGGACGCCGTATGTCCTCAGGAACTCCGCGGGATCCGAGTACACCACACGCGATCCGGGGACGGCGCCATCATTCGAAGGATAGCGCCACCAGGCCTGCCCTTCCTCTGCCCCAGGCTTCGCGAATCTCTCGTCGTATTCAGCCTTGGTGAGCGGCTGGTTCGTATTGTAATCGCGCCCGTACGGAGCATCCGGATCGGCGATCAGGTCCCAGGTCTTCTGGTTCAGATCGTTCTTCACAGGATACGGGCCGCTGTCGGCGTTATCGGGATAGGTGCGCCCGTCGCCGTCGCCCTTCACATAGCCCTTTTCCTGATCCGCCGGGGTCCGCTCCCAGCCTGGACCGTGGTCCGGTCCGTTCGGTCCGGCGTCGACCGGAGAAGGATGAGCGCCCGAGTCGCCACCGCTGCCATCCGGCCCTCCGGTGTCCTTGCCCGGATCGGGCCGCTGCCCACCATCGCCGTGGGACCCCTCGCCCGAGCCTTCATGGCCGGAGTCGCCCTTCGGATTCCCCGCAGGATCCCGGTCCCCCGCGGATCCGTTCCCGGAATCGCCCTCATGATGGCCGGGGGAACCCTGCCCCGCGGAATCCCCGTCGTGCTTCGGACCGCCACCGGTCTCACCGCCGCGCTCAACGTGCGGCGCCTGCGACCCGCTCCGATCCGGCATCTCGACCCGGGGTCCCTCGCCGGCATGCGGACCCTTGACCCCGTCCGCCACATCGACCTTCGGCGGTTTCGGGTTCTTGAGATCGTCCAGGAGACGCGTCACCCGCTCACCGGCCGCTGCCGCACGCTTGGCAATAGCCTCCGCGGTGTCACGGGCCAGTGCACGGGCGCCCGCGCCCAGTTTCGATCCCTTGCCCGCCCAGCCGGCGATCGGGACGAATCCCGCAGCGACCTCGCCCGCGGCTTCCGCCGGGTTCGTGAACCACTTGTCCCACGAGACGATGCCCTTCAGCATCTCCAGAGACTTCGCTGACGAGTCACCCCAGAGCTTCTGCGCTTCCTTGTCGCCGAGCAGCGCCAGTCCCCAGACCAGGGGATTCACCGTTGCGATCAGCGAGTTCGCCCCGTCGAGCAGCCCACCCCAGGTGTTCCCAAAGGTCTCCCAGGTCCACGACCACTCACGGCCCTCGTAGTTCACCCCCACGAAGTTCAACAGGGAGATGCCCGTGTTCGCGGCACCCTGGCCGAAGTTCTCGGTGCAGGTGCGCTCGTGCTCCGCCTGCTTTCCCCAGGGCAGGTCGGCGGCGTGCTCGCCGCCGATCTTGAGCGCCTCGGCGTCGATCGCCTTGAGCTTCTCACCGGCGGTGTCCCGCAGCGCGTTGATCGCATTCGCGCACTCGACCTGGAGCGCATTGAGTTTCGCGTAGGCGTCGGCGACCTTGTCGAGCAGTTCGTTGTTGCGCTCGACGTGGTCTCCCGACTCGCGCCAGTACGCACGGATCTCGGGGTAGCCAAGCCAGCCCGCGCGGACCGTCTCGCCCCGTCCCCTGAGGTACTCGAACGGGTCGGTGACGATGTTCACCTTGGAGACCTGGATATCCCACTCGTACGCCTTCGTACGATGGGCGAGCACCCAGACCCGGTTCTCGCTGTCGAAGTCGGAGGCGAGCCACTTGGCGGCCTCGGATTTGACCGCCTCGAGCGACTTCTTCACCGCCACGAGCTCCTGGCCGTACGTCCGGAGCGCAGCGGCGACCTTGGTCAGCTTGCTCGCGACCGTGCGGGTCGACGCGGTCGCCGGAGCCATACCGCCGTAGACGATCTGCGCATCCGGCGCGACGAACGACGCCGAGATCGGGGTCCAGGCCGTGTCGACGCCGTCGGCGCTGGCGCTCACCTTGCCTGCGACGAGGTCGAGCGCGTCGGCGGCGCTCGTGATGGACTCGGGCTTGAGATCGTCCGTCGGGATACCCGGAGGGTAAATCAGTCCGTCCGACGACTTCGACGTTCTGCTATCTGCCACGGTGGGGAACTTTCTGGTCGTACCGGGTCAGAACCGGGTGGTGTCGCTGGTGCTGGCCGCCTTGCCCGCGGCGGTGATCGAGTTCTGCGCCATCTGCTCGTCGCCGGCGAAGTAGCAGTTCGCCGCCGCAGAGGTGCAGTTCAGGGTGTTCTTGACCGTCTCGCCGATCCGCTTCAGCCTGCCGTCGCGCTGATCGACGAGGAACGCCTGGAGGGCGCCTGCGACGATCCCGTCGCCACCGCCGCCGTCGATGACCGGCTGCTGCACGCTCTCGCCCATGCCGCTCAGCGCGGTCGACAGCGCCAGGAATGCGGTCTCGGTGCTCTGCAGGGTCGTGTTGATGCCCTGCGGGTCCAATTGCCAACCGCTCACAGTTGCATTCCCTTCACCACGGGCGTGCCTCCCGACAGCTCGGCGAGCCCGAAGAGCACCGCGAGTCCGCGTTCGATGCTGCCCTGCGGACCCGCCCCCTCGTACCAGCAGGTCGTGTCATCGGGCACCTCGACCTCGTGCCGGAATACGCGGCGGAGGTCGGCCTGGGTCTCCACGACGCGAGCGCGCCCGAGGGTGATCACCGGCGTCCCGTCGAACTCGGTGAACTCCAGGGTTCCCCCGTCCCGAGTCTGCGTGGCGACCAGCGGAGGATTCATCACCTCGGCGATGCCCCGCTGCTCCTCGACCGAGATCGGGCCGGGAGCGAACAGTGCGAACTCGACCGGCATCACCGACCACCCCCGTCCAGCGCTCCGACGATCGCCGATTCGCCGAATGCTTCGGCAAGGCTCTTCGCCTGCTGCCACGGCGTGCCCGAGACGCCGTCGAAGCCTGCGATCACCGAGGGCAGGCGCCGACGACCGGCAGCGCTGATACGGTGCTCGGTCGCGAGGGCCTCGAGGTCGACGCCGAGCGCACGCACGGCGCGGGGGCCGATCAGCACGGCGGCCGGAACGATCGCAGGAGTCGGAGCCGACGGGTACGCTCCGCTCCGCCAGCCGGGCATCACGCAGACGGAGCCGATCATCGGCATCGATACGGAGTCGGCGACCTGGGAGAGCACGTCCGTCGCGGTCGATGCGACCTGCGGGAACGGGGTGCCGATCGGCGCGACCGGCATGGTGGCGGTCACGATCTCCATCACCCCGGTCGGTGTCCGGGACACGGAATGCACGCCCTGGAACACGCCTCCGCCGCCCGAGAGGAAGGTGCGGATCGTCGGCATCTGCGAGCGCAGGTACTCGGTGTAGCGCCGTTTCTCCCACACGAGAGGAGCCGGTTCGTGCGCGCCCCAGGCGCTGATGCCGCACCCGGCGAGCCCTTCCGCGAGGATCTCCGCGAACGAACCGATCTCGACCTCCACGGATGCGCTGTGGTGCGCCGACGCCATCACGACCGCCTGCAGCGCATCGGGTTCCGAGGGCCACTCGCCCGTCCAGGGCTCACCGGGTCCCGCGCAGGCCTCGGACACGGTCCCACCGCGCGCGCCGGAATCGAGGTCCATGAAGCCTCCGCTGACCCAGACGAGCCGGCGTGCGCCGAAGGCCTCGCAGTAGAAACGCGCCGCGAAGGACCACCAGGCATCCGCGCGGGCGACGACGACAGGCGTCAGGCCGGCGCCGTGCGCCGCGGTGAGGAAATCCGCGAGCGGTTCACTGAAATGGATCGTCGCCGCGAACGATTCCGTGCAGGCGTAGGGCCCTTCTCCGAAGTCCAGCAGCGGATGCTCGAACTGCGTCATCCAAACACTCCAGACGGCCCGATCAGCCGATGTTGGCGACCGCGGACTTCGCCTTGTTGATCGCCGCCTGCGCGGTCTCGTCGTTCTGCGCCATCGACTGCTTGAGCGTGTGGACGATCTCGCGCACGCCGTCGGCCGCGTTCTTCCAGCGGAGCTCCTTCGCGGCGTAGTCGTCGGAGACGCCGGTCGCCTCGTAGTCGCTCATCGCGGTGCGCACGTCGGCATCACGCTGCTCGATGAGCGTCTCGAGCCGAGCGGCGACGGCGAGGAAGTTCTCCTGCGCGGACTGCGAGGCCGCGAGGTCGAAATCGCGGCGTTCGAACTGGTTCCCAGCCATGTGTGGTGTCTTTCTCTCGCGTGCGGGTCAGCGGCTCGATGAGAAGCGGGCGGCGTCGAAGGACACCGAGCTCTCGGTCTGCCTGGTCTGATCGGACATGTCCTGGTCGCCTTCCTTGAACGACAGATCCATGCCCGCGATACCGCCGAGCACTGCGGCGAGCGCGGCGTTCAGCTCGGCGGCGACCTGATCGCTCTGCGCCTTGAAACGGTCGAACGCGGCTCGGCCGGCGCCGTTGAAGTTCCCCTCGAGGGGTTCGCCGGCCTGCACCAGCTGCTTGACGAGCGCGCCGAGGTCGTCGTTCGAAGACGAGGTCTTCTTCGTGAGTTGGGAGAGGGTCTCTGAGCCCATAGCGAACTTCATGACGCCCAGTATTCTTCATCTTCGCCGTAAAGTCGAACCCTCGATCCTGTTTTCCCTAGACTGTACGAGTCGTCCGAGACGCGAAACGCGTCGTGGGGCAGGGCAGGGACCGATCACCAGGGAGGCCGCGCATGGTCGCGAAACGCGCGAGTCGGGAGCTGCCCTGCCCGTCGTGCGGATTCCGCGTGCCGTCGCGCGCCGCGGCATGCCCCCGCTGCGGCGTTCCGATCGTTCGCGCAGCGCCGAAGATCGTGCAGCCGCGCCCCTATCGGGGCCCGTTCACCCTGGCGAGCGCCGGACGCATCATAGGCGCGATGTTCGTCGACGTGCTCGCGCCGGTCCTCCCCGTGCTGCTGCTCGCGCCGCTCGGCGCGGTCGCGCTCGCGGTGTTCCTCTGCTGCGCGGTGCTCCTGCTGCAGCTGGCGGGCTTCCTCCGCCGCGGGCGGAGTCTCGGATGCCTCGTCTGGGGGATCCGCGCGGTCTCGGCCGAGACCGGTTCGGCGCCCGGTGCACGCCTGTCCGGGCTCCGTTTCGCCAGGGTCCGCGGAAGCGGCGCGCACGACCCGCTCGATCCCTACTGGGCCGTCCCGGCGCTGCCCGCGGCCCCGGCGCCGCTCCGCGCCCCGGCGAGCACCGCGACCGATTCGGCGAGCGCCGCGGTCGCGGTTCAGGAGGGCCGGGAGAGCCCGTCGCCCGACCCCGGGACCGCCGCGCCGGTCCCCCCGGCGGATGCCGTGTCCGGGCTCCCCGAGGACCTCGAGCGAACCGCGTGGGTGGCTTCTCCGCTCAGGCAGGGCGCCGCGGTGCTCGTCATCGACGACGAGGTCCGGCTCCCCACCGCTCGGGTGATGCTCATCGGGAGGAATCCGAGCCAGGACACGGATGCCGACGCCGTCGCGGTGGCCGTCCCCGACCTGCACCGGGAGCTCTCGAAGGTCCACTTCCGGCTGGATCAGGCCGCCGACGGCACCATGTCGATCACGGACCTCGCATCGACCAACGGCACGTTCGTGGAGGAGGACGAGCTGGTCGCCCATGTTCCCCGTGTCCTCCGCGTCGGCGAACGGGTCTTCGCCGGAGGGCACCGGCTCCGAGTCGAACCGCGCACCCGTACCCACGAGTTGGAGGCCCGATGAGCCGGCATGAGGACCAGGCGCTCCTGGAGGCCGTCTCCACGCACCGGCAACGACTGCGAGGCGCCTTCGTCGGAGGTCGCGCAGGAATCGGCCGCGGCGCCGCCACGCTCACCGGGCGGCTCATCGGCAGCCTCGTGATCGCCGCGGTCGCCTGCGCCGTCTGCGTCGGAGTCTCGTTCGTCCTGAGCGTCCTGCCCACGCTGAAGCAGCCGAAGGCCGTTCCGGCCCCGGTCGTCCCGACCGCCGTCCACGAGAAAGCCCAGTCGCAGTGAACGATTCCATCCGCATGATCGTGAGGGGTGCATCGAAGCGCGCCACCATCGTGGTACCCGCAGACGAACCCCTCGCATCGCTGCTCCCGGACATTACGATGCTCCTCGAGGAGCAGCCGTCGCCGGCCGGGTTCACCCTGGTGACGCCGATCGGCACCGAGCTCGACCTCTCCGCGTCCCTGGCGGAGCAGGACATCGCGACGGGAACGGTCCTCCGTGTCCTCCCGGTGTCCGAAGCGCCGTCGCCTCCCGAGGTCTCGGACGTCACCGACGCCGTCGCCGAGCACTTCGAGCAGATCGGATCCGCCTGGGGCGCCGCCCACCGGTTCACCGTCGCCGCCGTCGCGCTCGGGGCGGTGAGCGCGCTCATCACCCTGCGCTTCCCGGAGGCCGTCTGGCTGAGCCCCGCACTGTTCATCGTTTCGCTGGTCGCGGCGCTCGGGTTCGGATGGGCGATGTCGCTCCGCGCCGGCATGCTCGCCGCGGCGCTCGGCATCGGTGCGGTCCCGGCCCTTTCGCTGCTCGTCGCCCCGCTGTTCCCCGGCTCCCGAGTTCCGGTGACCATCGCCACCGCGCTGCTCCTGCTCTGGGTGCAGCTCGGAGCGGGCGGGGGTCGCCGTGCCGCGCTCGGTGCGGCCGCGGGCGGTCTGAGCGCGATCACCGCTCTCATCGCGCTCGCCCTCGGGGCGACTCCGGCCGAGACCGCGGCCGTGCTCGTTCCGCTGCTGGTCCTGGCGCTCGGGATGCTGCCGACCGCGGCGCTGTCGCTCGCGGGCGTGTCCCTCCTGGACGATCGCGGGCTCTCCGGAGAGCTCGTCCCGCGGGTCGGCGTCGTCGACCGCGCGGCCCGGGCTTACGGGGCATTCGGCTGGGCGATCTTCGCGGTGGCGGGCGTCGGCGGCCTGTCCGCCGCGGTGCTCCTCTCCGACGGCGGAATCTGGACGACGCTGCTCGGGCTGGCGCTGCTCCTCATCATGCTCCTGCGCACGAGGATCATGCCCCTCCCGACGCACCGGCTGGCGCTCTGGGGGTTCTCCCTGCTGGGCCTCTTCGCGGGCGGTCTCGCACGAACGCACGATCCGGCGTGGGTGCTGCCGGTCGCCGCAGGAATCCTCATCGCGACCGCGCTCCTGCTCGCGCTGCTGCGCCCCCGGCCCCATTCCCGGGTGCGACTGCGCAGGCTCGGGGATCTGCTCGAGGCGCTCGCGGCGCTCGCGGTCCTCCCCCTGATGCTGGGCGTGTTCGGCATCTACGAGATGCTACTCCGGGTGTTCTGATGCCGCCGTTCCTCTTGTCCGCCTCTGCGCAGCGCGCCTTCCTCGACCAGCGAGCCCGGACCGAGGCGCCGGTTCCGGCGTCCAGGTCGCTCGCGTTCCTCTCGCTGGAGCCCTCGGTGGGGGTCTCCACCCTGGCCCGTCTGGCGCTCGAGCAGCTGCGGCAGCCCCACGCCGACCGCCTGCTGCTGGTCGATACGAGTCCTGGGCAGACCGCTGGGACGATCCTGCAGTCGAGCAGGCCGCTGCCGGACGCCCTGGCCTCCCGCCTTCCCGCGGAGGCGCGCCAGTGGCTGGGGTACCGCGACGGGATCGCGGCCCTGGCGTTCACGAACGCCGAGCCCTCCGATTGGAACCGAGTGGTCTCGCCCCTCGTGCGCCATTTCGACATCACCTGCACCGACTGGGGTGCCCGCCCGTTCGAGACGGCGGCCCGAATCGCCCGGTTCAGCCATACGATCTGCCTGGTGGCGAGCGCCGAACGAGAGGCCGCGGAAGCCGCGATCGCTCTCGCGAGCGCGGTGGCGGAACAGCGCCCGGCCTCCCGGCCCGTGGTCGCGCTCTCGGATGTGACGCGCACGGGGTCGACCTGGCCGACGATCGTCTCGGAACGGCTCGGGTTCCCCGTCGTCGGGGTTCCCTACGATGACGCGCTCCGCGCCGGATCCGCACCGGGCGGGCGCACCCGGCGGTCCGCGCTCGCGCTCGCGGCTGCGCTCATGGCGGACCCCGACGAGCCGCTGCAGGGAGGGACTCGATGGTGAAGCTCGTGCATCGGCCGGCGCGGATCAACCCCCCGCTGGAGCGACCGGAACCGCGGGTCCTCGCTGCCCCGCCGCAGCAGGGAGACGCGGTCCCCGGAGGCCTCCCGCTGCGCACGCTCCTCCCCGTGTTCGGATCGCTGTCGTCGATCGTGATGATCGTGGTGCTCCGGGCCAACCCGGTCATGGTCGTGATCGGCGCGGTGATCCTCGTCGTCGCGCTCGTCGGCGGTATCGGGATGGCCGTCGGGCAACGCGGTCAGGCCGCCCGAGCGCGGCGTCGGGAGCGCGAGCGCTATCTCGACTACCTCGAGAATCTGCGCGCCGAACTCCGCGAATCCCACACCCGCACCCGGACGTGGGCGCGGGTGCTGCACCCCGACCCGGTGCAGCTGTCCGAGGCCACGCGCAACCCGGAGCAGCTGTGGGATCGACGTCGAAGCGACCCGGATTTCCTGGAGGTGCGCGTCGGCGTCGGCGTCGTGCCCTGGTTTGACCTGCAACTCCCGCCCGGGGCCAACCCAGTGCAGCCCTACGATGCGATCATGGCGGGCGAGGCGCAGAGCGTGATCCGCACGCATTCGGCCGTCGCGGGAATGCCCGCGACCATCGGGCTGCGCGGAGCCGGCACCGTCGCGATCGTCGGGGCCGAGGCCGAGACGCACGCGATCGCCCGGAACCTGATCGCGCAGATCGCGGTGTCCCACGCTCCCGAGGACGTGCGGCTCGGGCTCGCGGTCCCTCCGGAGCTGCTCCACGAGTTCCCGAACGCGGATCTCCTGCCCCACCTCGGAATGGACACCTGGGACGGACCGCTCCCCGCTCGCCGGATCGCGCCCGATCAGCGCGAACTGCTCGCCCTCATCCGCGCCGAACTGGCCGAACGCACGGCTCGGGCGGCCTCGCGTCTGCGCAACGGCAACCGGTCCGCCTCGTCCGAGACCCCGCTCGTGCTCGTGCTCGACCACTCGCGCGCCCGGGCCGAGAACCTGATCCTTCCCGAGGGGTTCAGCCCGGAACAGCTCGGCATCACCGTCGTCACCCTGGTGCCCGACCGCCTGCAGGAACCGAGCGACACGAAGCTCCGGCTCACCGTCGCCGAATCCGGCGAACAGGTGCAGATCGAGCGGCTCCTCCCGGGACGTGACACGGTGGAGGCGGTCCCGGACCGCCTGGACCCGATCCCCTTCGAGACGCTCGCCGCGCGACTCGCGCCGCTCCGCCTCTCGCCGCAGTCGCGGAGCGAGTCGGACGAGGAGCGCTCCGAACTCGACATCCTGCAGATCCTCGGCGTCGACTCGCTCGCCGACATCTCCCATGAGCAGTGGCGCCGCCGTTCGACCCGCGACTTCCTGCGGGTCCCGTTCGGTACCGGAGACGACGGCGCCCCGGTCGCGCTCGACCTCAAGGAGTCCGCGCACGGCGGCATGGGTCCGCACGGGATCTGCATCGGCGCGACGGGCTCGGGAAAATCCGAGTTCCTGCGCACGCTCATCCTCAGCCTCGTGATCTCGCACGGGCCAGATGACCTGGCGATGATCCTGGTCGACTACAAGGGCGGCACCGCGTTCACGCCGTTCCAGTCCGTCCCGCACATCGCCGGACTCATGGACAACCTCGAGAACGACGCCCAGCTGATCGAACGGGCCAGAGCCTCGATCTCCGGAGAGGTCGTCCGGCGGCAGCGCCTCCTGAAGGAGGCCGGCGGCTTCGCCTCGATCACCGACTACCGGAGCGCACGCGAAGCAAACCCGGCGATGCCGCCGCTGCCGCATCTCTTCCTGGTCATCGACGAGTTCGGTGAGCTCCTCACCGCGCAACCGGAGTTCATCGACCTCCTGCTGCAGATCGGGCGCATCGGCCGCGCGCTCGGAATCCACCTGCTGCTCGCGAGCCAGCGCATCGAAGCGGGCAAGCTGCGCGGTCTCGACACCTACCTGTCGTATCGGATCGGACTTCGCACGTTCTCCGAGCAGGAGTCCTCCGTGATCCTCGAGACCCCCGACGCGTTCCATCTCCCGCCGTACCCCGGCTACGGGTACCTGAAGGTCGACACGACCGTGTACACCCGTTTCAAGGCCGGATACGTCGCAGGCCCGGTGCCCGGCCCCAACCTGCTCGAGCGTTCCGCCGAGGAGAACGGCTGGGAGGTGTTCGTGCAACCGCCCTACAACACCATCGAGGCGATGTTCGCCGGGGACGCCGGAGCGGGTCCCGGCGCTCCCGCAGCGAGTGCGAAGCGCTCCCTCATGGAGGAATCCGTGGCGAGGCTCCGGGCTCCGGAACTGCAGACGACGCCGGTCTGGCTCCCGCCGCTGCCCGACCGGTTGCCGCTGTTCGAAGTCGTCGACGAGCACCGTCGCGCGCCGCTGCAGGTCCCCATCGGGCTGCTCGACGAGCCCGCGCGCCAGTCGCAACAGCCCTGGACGGTGGATCTCACCCGAGCCGGTGGGCACTTCGCGGTGATCGGTGCGCCCCAGACGGGTCGGTCCACCTTCCTCCGCACCTTCGCCGCGGGTATCGCGACGACGCACACGCCCAAGCAGGTCACGATGTACGGTCTCGACCTCACGGGTGCGGGCCTCGCGCGGCTCGAGGACTTCCCCCACGTCGGCGGAGTCGCGACTCGCGCGAACCGGGAGCAGCAGGTCAGGCTCCTCGAGGAGCTGCAGCACATGATCGACGAACGGGAGCGCCTGTTCCGCGTCCACCGGATCGAATCGCTCTCGCAGTTCCGGAACGCGCACGCTGCCGGAAAGCTCCCGCAGGTGGTCTCGCCCGACATCGTCCTGCTCGTCGACGGGTACGGCCTGGTCCGCCAGGACTTCGACGCCCTCGCGGACCAGTTGGCCGACCTCCTCACGCGCGGGAGCTCCTTCGGGGTCCACCTCGTGCTCGCGCTCACTCGCTGGAACGAGGTCACGATGGGGCTCCAACCCCTCATCGGGAACCGCGTCGAGCTCCGCCTCAACGACCCCACCGAGTCGACGATCAAACGGAAGCTCTCCGAGACGATCCGGCCGAATCAGCCCGGACGGGTGCTCACCGACGGCCAGCTCTTCGCACAGGTCGCCCTGCCGGTGATCGAGGACGTCGAGGACGATCTGATCGGCGACGCCCTGACCGAGCTCGCCCAGCAGATCGGACGCGCCTGGAACGGACCCGAGGCTTCTCCCATCCGCCTGCTCCCGGAGGATCTCGCCCCTGCGACCCTCCCCGACGCGTTCGCGGAGCCCGACGGGATTCCAATCGGCCTGCGCCAGGACACGATGGAACCCGTCCTCCTGGACTTCGCGGGCGCCGATCAGCACGTCCTGGTGCTCGGCGATGCGGGGAGCGGGAAGACCACGCTGCTCCGCCAGATGTGCGCAGCGCTCATCGACCGGCTCTCCCCGGAGGAGCTCGTGGTCGCCCTCATGGAACCCCGTGGACGCCTCGCGGGCGCACTCCCCGACGACTATCTCGGCGGACACGCGAACAACGCGGTGAAAGCCAAGCAGCTCTCGGCCGCACTCGCCCTCGAACTCGACAAGCGGCAGAACGAGGGCGCCGACGCGTCGCTCCGCATCGTCGTCGTCATCGACGACTACGACATCCTCTCCGCGGGAGGCACGTCGCCGCTCGAGCCGCTCATGCCCTATCTCGCCTCTTCACGCGATCTCAACTTCAACGTCGTGCTCACCCGACCGGTGGCCGGGGCCGCGCGCGCGATGTTCGAATCCATGGTGCAGAGCGTGAAGGACACCGGGGGCACGGGAATCATCCTGTCCGGTGAGCGCGCCGAGGGGCCGCTCTGGCCGGGGGTCTACGCCTCGGGGGCGGTGCCCGGCAGAGGCAAGCTGGTTCGCCGCGGGCAGCCGCCGCGACTCGTTCAGATCGCCAATCAGCAGGACTGACCCGGTCGTCCCGTACCGCTCCGAGGTGCCCGGCAGGTTCGGAACCGGCTAGCCGAAGGCGAGGACCGCGACGCCCCAGAGGCCGAGCGCCGAGACGACGACCGCGGCGCCGAGACCGATGATCGTACCGAGCCCGAAGCGCCGGTTCGCGCGGGCGGTCGAGCGCAGCCCGTCCCGCACGGCCGAAGGCGGCTCGGGTACCGACGCCGGCGGCGGGCCGAACCGTTCCGAGAGGGCGCTTCCCCGGCTCGCGTCAGCTTCGCCGAGGCTCCGCACCGGACTCAGGACCGGGATGCCCGGCGCGACGCCCCGCCGCGGCAGGGTGTGCTCCTCGGGAGGGGTCGGCGCGTCGGGGATCCGCAGCTTCGCGTCGAGCGGGGACTTGAACATGCGCGCGACGACATCGGCCGGCAGCTGCCCCGCGGACGGCTCCTCGATGGGCGGCGCCGGGTTCGCCGTGCCGCTGCGGGTCGACCGTCCCGAATCCTCGACGGTCGGTTCGGGCCGCGGGGTCTGCTCGGGTCGCGGGCGCCGCGCGACGACGATCGTCCCGTCGTCGTCCGCCTGAGCAGGGTCCGCACTCCGCGGCGGTCGAGCCGCCACGATGGTCGCGTCGTCCGGCGCTGCCGACGCCTTCGGGTCTGCGGCCGATTCGGCGGCCGATCCGGCGGCATCCGCCGCGGTGCGGGCGCGCGGCGCGACGACGGTCGCGTCGAGCTCGTCCTCCCCGCCCGGGCCGGTGCCGGTTCCGGCTCCTGCGTGTTCCTCCGTCATCTTCGGCTCCCTCCGCGCGATCGTCGTGGGCGCCGGGTCCGTGCGCGCCGCGCTTCGGGCAGCAGCGAGCGCAGCGAGAACCGCGCGCGCATCCGCCCCCAGAACCCGATCCGCTGGCGCCGTTCGAGCAGCGCCTCGTCGACCACGGCCCAGACCTGCTCGGCCTCCGCGTCGCCGATGCCCTCTCGGGCGTAGACCGCGCGGTCCACGGTCCAGGCAGCCCAGTCACCGCCGGCCACCCCGAGCTCTTCGGCGACATCGCGGCGGCTGCCCCGGGATCGGGGCGCGGCGCCGCTGTCCGTGTACCCGTCGACGAGCTCGTCCCAGGCGCCGAGCGCGCGGATTTCGGGGGCCGCGGTCTGCCGCCTGCGGCGGATGCGGAGCCGCTTCGCGACCGGGACGAAGAGCAGCGGCAGGGCGAGCAGCACCAGCGCCAGCGCCGAGAGCCCCACGCTCTTCAGGATCGGCCAGAGCGCCGCGAAGCTGTTGCGCTGCGGGTCGGGCACCGGATCGGTGGAGTCGCTGCTCGACCCGCTCGGCGGGTCCGCGACCGTCGCATTGCGGTCCTCGGGCACCGTCGGAAATTCGGGGAGCTGCTCGCCGCGGTCGAGCGTGACTGGCGGCATCGCGACCTGCGGGCTCGTGTCGAGCGGAGCCCAGTCGCCACCATCACCGCGCACCTCGATCCACGCCGCGAGATTCTCGCCGGTGCAGGCCTCGGCGCACGCCGGGATACCGGGCACCCCCGCACGTTCGCCGCCGAGCCGCACACCGAGCACGACCCGGGAGTCGTAGCCCATAGCCCGGGCGATGAGCGCGGCTGCGGCCGAGAACTGCTCGTCGTCGCCGATGCCCGCAACGAGCGCCCGCTCGTCGCTCGTCTCGCCCGCGGCCGCCTGTTGTTCGTTCAGCTGCTGGAAGAGCTGCTCGATCCGGGCGACCGAGTGCCCGCCGGCGCTCGGCACGAAGCGCGTGCCGTACTGCGGCGCGAGCGCGGTGATCCAGTTCCGTTCGCCCTCGCCATCGGTGAGCGAGTGGCTGAGGTAGCCACGCTGGCGCAGCCGGTCGATGGCTTCGAGAAGTCCGTCGCGGTCAGCGGGGAGCCGCTGTTCGTCGAGCCAGCGCTTCAGCTGCGGCATGCGTTCGAGGTCGATGAGCGGTTTCGCGTTCGCGGGGCGCTCGGCGGGCTTGGCGTCGCTGGCGGCGCTCATCCGGACCGAGTACTCGTCGCCCGTGCGCAGACCGCTGCCGCCGGGCACCGCGATCGCCGCCCAGCTGCCGCGGCTGATGTAGAAGCTGTCGCCCAGCTCGGACGCCCGCGGCCCGAGGAAGGCGGGCGGTTCGGCGAGCGGGGGCGCGACCGGCAGCCAGATCCCCCGGTAGCCGTCGATCCGGATCCGGACCTCGGTCGGTTCCGCGATGGGATCGCCGCTCGGGAACCGGGTGAATCGGCCGTCCTCGCCCGGGTCCACGAAGAAGTCGACCCCGTCGTAGTCGTCGAGCACGGCCATGCGCAGCCGGGCCGGCAGCGCCCCGTCCCCGGACACGGTGAACAGGGTCCGATCGAACTCGTCGTCCCGCTTCGCCGACCGGTAGGAGGCGAGCGGACTGGTCTGCTGACGAACGACGAGCTGGGGATCGATGCTGTCGCGCGGCACCGTGCGGTCCGAGCCGATGGCCGGCGCGATCAGCGCGCCCGCGCCGAGCGCGACCACTGCGATCACCGCGGCGCTGAGCGCGCGCATCGCGGTGTTGCGACGCGCCCCGCCGGAACGCTCCTCGGGTTGGCCGAGGCGACCCAGCCTGAGCGCCGCACGGCGTTCGATCCCGGACGACCATGCGACCCAGACCGCGCCGATCAGGCAGGCCCCGGCCCACAGGACGAGCTCCCTCGGCGCTTCGATCCGCAGCGGCCCGAGGCCGAGGGGCGCACTGACCCGAGAGGCGCCGAACACGACGCCGAAGAGCACCGGCACGAGCACGGGGAGCGCCGCGAACGGGGCCGTGCGGCGTCCGGAGAGCGCGAGTGCGACGACCGCCGCGGTGGTGACCATCGTGACGACGAGCAGCGGGACGAGCACCGCCTGGTAGCTGCCGACGGGCAGTGTCAGGGTGAGCAGCTGCTTCCAGCCGAGCGCGACCGAGGCGAGACCGTCGCTCAGCCCGCGCACCCAGCCGGCGGGACCGGTGGCCAGGGCTCCGGGGACGGCGAGCGGCACGACCGCCGCGACGAACGCGCCGATCAGCGCCACCGGGGTCATGAGGCCCCAGCCCCACCGGCGTCCGCACCACACGATCCCGGCGGCGAGCGCCCAGCCGGCCCCCGCCACGAGCCAGACCTGCGGGGTGCGGTAGATCGGCATCGCCGAGGCGGCCCCGAGCGCGGCGGCGGCGGCGCTCAGCAGCAGCGCGCCGAGCGAGATCGCCGCGGACGGCCGTCTCGACGTGTTCGAACGTCGTGCGCGTCGTCGCGGGGCCGACCGCACCTCGCCGCTCACGCGAAGCCTCCGCGCACCATGAGCTGCGGCAGGTCGTCGAGCGCGCCGACGGTGAACATGGTTCCGGCGTCGAACAGCCGGGCGGCGGGGTCGGCGAGCCGTTCGCAGCGCACCACGAGCACGTCGATGTCCTCGGCGAACGCGGCGGCCGCGCGCCGCAGGCGCGACGGGTCGGGGACCGATCCGGTGACGAGCATCACGATCGAGAGCGGACGCCGCGACTCGGCGAGGTTGCGCGCCAGGCGTTCGATCGGCAGTGGATCCTCGGCGCCTTCGAGCTCGGCCCAGGCGTCGAGCAGCTGGGTCGGCGTCTGCGCGGGCAGTTCTTCGAGCCCGTCGATGCTCGGGCGGATCCGGCCGGGGGCCCACTGCGAGGCGATGAAGCGTTCGCGGCCCTCGCGCACCGCGAGCAGGCCGAGGGAGGCCGCCGCGCTGACGCCGAGTTCGAACTCCTCGTCGTCGGCGTAGGAGGTGCGGTCGGCGTCGAAGAGGACCGCGGCCCGCGCGGTCTGCGACTCCTCGTACTGGCGCACCATCAGCGTGCCGGTCTTCGCGGTCGACTTCCAGTGCACGTGCCGGAGCGCGTCACCGTGCACGTATTCGCGGACCGCGTGGAACGAGAGGTCGGAGTCGGTGAGTCGGCGGCTCGACGCGCCCTCGAGGTCGCGCACGAGTCCGACGGATCCCGGCGGGAGCAGCACCGTGCGCGGGTGCACGTGGATGAGGTGGCGGTCGCGCCAGGTGATCTCGCGGCGTACGAGCCCGAGCGGGTCGCGGCGAGCGAGTTTCAGCGGCCCGACGCCGATGACTCCGCGCGCGGTCGTCGCGATCTCCACGGGGACGGTCGTCTCGCCGTGCGGCCCGATGAACGGGATCGCGATCTCGCGCAGCGCCTCCCCCACGGGCAGTTCCGCGGTCGCGGGGAGCGCGGGCCGCGCACCGGCGTTCTCGACCTCGATGCCGAGGCGCACCCGCCCGCCCGCGGTCACCCGTGTACGGTCGACGGCGATGCGGATCAGGTAGGCGCGGGAGCCCAGCAGGAACGGGAGGCCGAGCAGCAGCAGGATCCCGAACGCCGCTGCGACGAACCAGGCCTCGATCCAGCCGAGGGTCGCGGCGAGCACGAGCGAGAGGATCGCGGCGCCCAGCACGAAGTAGCCGGTCGGCGTGACGGTCTCCGCGGTCCGGCGCATGCGGCGTCGATTGCGGCGCCACCAGCGGCGCGCGCGCCGGCGCCCAGCGCTGAGGTATCCCGTCGAGCGCTGGGTGTCGCCGAAGCGCGTGCTGGTGGTGCCCCGGGTCGCCGTACCGGTGTCGGAGATCGGGGCGCGTGAGGTGTTCTGTCTCACACCGAGCCGTTCTCCTGGGGCGCGGAGACGTCGAGCAGGATCTGGCCGAGCACCTGCGCCGCCGTCACCCCGTCGAACTCGGCCTCGGGCTCGAGCACGAGGCGGTGCGTCAGCACCGGCATCGCGAGGTCGCGGACGTCGTCGGGAGTGACGAAGTGCCGGCCGCTCGCGGCGGCCCAGGCGGAGGCGAGGCGCACGAGGGACAGCGCGCCGCGCACGCTCGCGCCGAGACGCACTTCGTTCGCGCGGCGGGTGGCCTCGACGAGGCGCACCGCGTACTCGGCGACGAGCGGGCTCACGTGCACGCGGTTGATCAGGTCCTGCGCCTGGGTCACCATTCCCGTCGTGACGACCGGGGCGAGGGGCTGCTGGTGCGAGCGGTCGCCCTGCAGGATCCGGGTCATCGCCGCCTGGTCGGGGTAGCCGATCGAGGTCTTCACCATGAACCGGTCGAGCTGGGCCTCGGGCAGCCGGTAGGTGCCCGCCTGCTCGACCGGGTTCTGGGTCGCGATCACGAGGAACGGGCTGCCGACGTCGTGCGAGGTGCGGTCGACCGTGACCCGGCCCTCCTCCATCACCTCGAGCAGCGCCGACTGGGTCTTCGGGCTGGCCCGGTTGATCTCGTCGGCCAGGACGACGTTCGCGAAGATCGGGCCCGGGTGGAACTCGAAGGCTCCCGCGCGCTGGTCGAAGACCGACATGCCGGTGATGTCGCTCGGCAGCAGGTCGGGGGTGAACTGCACGCGCGATGACGAGCCCTGGATCACTTCGCCGAGGGCGCGGGCGAGCGCCGTCTTGCCCGTCCCCGGCACGTCCTCGAGCAGCACGTGGCCTCCTGCGAGCACGCAGGCGATCACCAGCTCGACCACACGGCGCTTGCCGTGGATCGACTGCTCGATCGCGTCCGCCGTGGTCGAGAACAGGCGCGCGACCCACTGGGCCTGCTCGGGTGAGATCGCCGTCGAGTCGGTCTGGGGCTGCGTGTTCATGCTGGGCCTTCTGCTGGGAGAGGTAGGGGGAGGTGAGTCGAGACTACGGGGTGGTGCAGACGTTGAGGGTCGCCTGTTGCAGTGCTTGGAACGAGCCGCCCCAGGTGATGGTCACCGGGACCATCCCGTTGGCCGGCGCTCCCGCCTTCACCGTCGCGTCCGGCGCTGCAGCCGCCGAGATCGTCAGGTGGGTCTTCAACTCGTCGGAGCTCGGATTGCCCACGGAACCGTTCGTCAGCGGGAAGCACTGGCCGTTCGGCTTCGCCGTCACGACGGTCGGCGCATTCCTCCATCTGACGATCGACTCGGCGGAGCAGGGACTGTCGCCGTAGCACTGCTTGACCTTGAATTCCGCGGCCGAGGCCGGATCGAGCGCGAACTCCTCGGTTCCGGTGTTGCTGTAGATGAGCTTCGTGTCGCTCTCAGCGCTCTGCACGTCAAGCTGCGGAGTGCCGTCCTGGTTCTTCGCGACGTCGTAGATGACGCCGTCGCTCACGGCGGTAGGCGCGGCGAGAATCGTGTACGTGACGCGAGGTGCCCGCAGTTCGTTCCCGATGAACTTTGCATCCGAAACCGCCGAGTTCATACCATAGGCGCTACGCAGGCACACCATCCCGCGGAGCAAGCTGTACTTGCGCAACCCGCCAAAATCGGGCTCGTTCTGGCCGCCGCCCGCGAGGCAGTCCGGCGGGTCTTGCAGCGCTCCCTTACTGATCGTGTAAGTGGCGGTCGCGCCCTCGGTGCCCGAGTAGTTGATCCTGGCAGAGTTGTCTCCCGTGCTCACGAGAGTGACCGAAGAAATCGCAGGGGCTCCGATCACCGTTGTCTCATCGCTTCCAGGCGCGCCAGTGCTGTTACCTCCGCCAATGTTCGGCACATCGAACCCCGTGACCGGAGTCGCGGTGAATCCGGCGGTACTGCCGGCTGCAAGATCCCTGAAGTCTCTCGAGAAGGTGCTCTGTTCCGGCCGGACCTCAACAGTTTCGGTGTCGCCGCCGATTCGCTGCAGACGGATCTGTTTCGTGTCTTTAGACACGTCAGACACAACTACCCGTACCGCTCCCTTCCCGGAGTTCCGGTTTTGGCGGTCCTCGAGAGGGGACGCCTTCACAGTGGGAGTCCTGGGGGGACTGTACGCCCACGCCGTCACGGCGGTGGAGGCCTGCGAGGACCCGACGGCGTTGACCGCCTGCGCGGTGAACTGGTGCTTCTGGCCGTTGCTCAGCCCATCGGCCGTGCACTGGTAGGTCGCGGATCCGACCGCGGTGCAGGAGCCCGATCCGCCGCCCGAGAGCGTCACGCCCGAGACCGCCGGATGCGCCTGCTGCGCTCCGAGCGTCACGGTGAAGCTCGCGCTGCTGGCCGTGTACCCGGTCTGCTGGATGCTGGGCGTGCCCGGCAGTCCCTGCGCGTCGAACTCGACCGTGCCCTCGCCGGTTCGCCCCTGCGCATCGCGCACGGTGAAACCGACCCGGCAGGTGCCCCCGATGCCGCGCGCGTTCGGCCACGACACCGAGATGCCCGAGTCGCCCACCCGCGAGAAGGAACCGAAGGTGCAGGAATCGCCGTTCACCGAGGCGAGCTTGAGGCCGCCTCCCGTCTTGCCCGCGAACGGATCGTGCTCGCCGGCGACGCCGACGAGCTGCGCCTGGCAGGAGCTGCCCACGGTGCACTGCAGCGCGACGGTGCCGCCGCGCGGCAGATCACGCGGTGCCTGGCCGACCTGCAGGGTCAGCGGGGCCCGGGAGTCACCGGCGCCGCTGACGGCGATGGACACCGTCTCCTGCGTGCCCGGCACCGCGTCCGCGCGCGCCGTGACACGCAGCGAGCTGCCGTTCTGCTGCACATCGAACAGCGAGGTCCCGCCGGACTCCGCGAAGCTCAGCTTGCCCGTGTCGCCCTTGCGGCCGCCCTCCCAGGTCACCATGTCGGTGAGGGAGATGGTCTGGGTCGCACCGGGGTCGACGGTGCGCGTGAGCGCCTGCGCCTGCGCCACCGGCTGCTTGGGCACGATCACGACCGGGACCGGCAGCGCGGTCCAGCGGTCCTGGCCGACCAGCCGGGCCTCGATGAGGCAGCTGTCGGTCCACGGGGCTTCCCCGCCGGCCGAGTACCGGAGCCGGTCGCCCGAGACCGCCTCGCAGCTCGCCTGTGCGCGCCCGACGGCGAATGAGCCCTTGCGCAGTTCGACCCGATCGCTGGGACCGACATCGACGAGGTCGGCCACGTCGACCTCGGTCTGCTGGTTCTCGTCGACCGTCAGCGGCTTCAGACCAGGCTTCAGCGTCAGCGGCAGCTCGTCGAGCGGCAGGATCAGGAGGAGGCCGTAGGTCGCGACCTGCTTGCCTGACACGTCGGTTCCGCTGAGCTTGAACACCACGGTGTCGCCCTCCGCACGGTACTGCCCGAGGATCCGCGATCCCTTCACCCGGTAGTCGGCGGCCCTGCTCCCCCAGATCGAGAGCTTCAGCTTCGACACGTCGCCCGTGGCCCAGCGGGTCTTGCCGGTGAGCACGTCGACGCCCTTCGACGCGAGGTCGGCACGGTCGCGGACGTTGAGGACGGTGTCGCTCACCGCGGGCGCTTGCGCGCCGACATGCTCGGAGGTCTGCACGACGATCAGTCCGTCCGCCGTGCTCTTGGTCTTGGTCGAGCGGACCGTGTACCGGAACGAGTCGGTGCCGAGCTCGCGGCCGGGCTCGATCGAGATCCGGCCCTGCTTCATCTCGGACAGGTCGAGGCGCCCGGCGAGCGCCCGGTAGGCGGGGTTCGTCTTCCCACCCGGAAGATTCGGAGTCACGGAGGTGAGTTCGAGCGTGCCGCCCGACTGATCGACATCGTTGTCGAGCGGGCTCAGCACGACCGCGTCGCCACCCGGACCCACGCGGAGCGAATCCGTCGTCGCGACGATGCCCGCAGCTTCCTGCTCGGGCAGCACGACGACGCCGAGCTTGCCGGTGCCGCGCGCGCCCGACGGATCGACGACGGTGTACTTGAGCTGCTTCGTGCCCGATTTGGCGCCGGCCGCGGCGGACACCTCGATCCCGGTGCCGGTGTCGTTCAGGGTCGCCACAATGCCGGATCCCTCTTCGGTCTGCACACCGGTGAGGCGCACCCGGTCGCCGTCGGGGTCGACGCCCGAGAGCGGGACCGTCACCTGGGCCGTGGCACCCGCTGCGACTCGGGCGGTGAGCGCCGCCGGCTGCGGGTCGCGGTTCGATCCCGTCGGCAGCACGGTCACGATCACGGCGCCGACATCACCGGAGGTCGGATCGCTCGCGCCATACGCGGTGTAGCTGAGCCGGTAGGTGCCGGGCTTCTTGGGCGCCAGGTATCGGAGCACGTTGCCCGAGGCGAACGCGAGCTCGCCCTTCGTTCCCGAGCCGACGATCTCGGGCTGCAGGACCAGCCGCTCGCCCGGAGCGGCCACATCGTTGTCGAGCACGCGGATGTCGACCACCGAACCGGCGCGAACGGTCGCGGTGTCGGCGACGGCGATCACGCCCGAGGGTGCGTTCGCCGCGACCTGGAACACGGTCAGCTTGCCCGTCGCGGTCGTGCTTCCCTCGGCCACCGCGACATCGACCGCGCCGATGCGGCCGGGCGCCCCGTCCGGGGTGCTGCCGGACACGTGGACCTTGGAGTGGTCGATCACGGAGGCCTGGAGCTCTCCGCCGCCCGCCTTCGCACTCTGCACCGCGAGCGCGCGGGACCCGGCGCCGGGGATCGCGTCGAGGATCTCGACGGTCGTGTCGGTGAGGGGGCGCACGAACGCGCGCAGTTCGGGAAGCGCGAGCGGCGGACCGGCCGGGGTCGCCGTGACGCGGAGCTGGCCCGTGACCTCGGTACCGGTGGCCGTATCGCGGACCATCACCGAGACGGTCGTGCTGCCGGCCTGCGCGGCCTGCAGATCGATCGTGCCGTTCGACGTGTGCGGGGTGACGCGCAGATTGGGGCTCGGCGAGGTCGCGTCCAGCAGCGCGAAGCTGCCCGAACCGCCCGCCACCCGCTCGAGCGGCTGCACGGTCATGGTCTGGGCGACCCGCACGGTCGCGGCCGACGCGGTGAACTCCGCCGCCGCACCCGGCTGCACCGAGACGCCCAGGTTCTTGCGGGTCTGCTTGCCGCGGCTGTCGGTGACGGTGACCCGGAGCGTCATCTCGGCCGCTCCGGCGTTGGGATCGGTGTGCCGCAGCGCGAGACGACCGTCCGCGGTCACCATGGCGCGCAACGGATCCTCCTTGCGCAGCGGCTCGACGCTCGTGAGGGTCATCACGTCGCCCTCGGGATCGACCCAGCCGTCGAGCAGCGGGGCGACGAGCGTGCCGCCGGGGGCGAGCGGAGGTACCCGCCACTCGCGTCGGCAGCCGTCGACCGGGCACCACGCCGGCGCGGCGTTCTCGGCCTCGGGCGCGACCCGCAGGGTCACCGTCGCCGGGTTCGAGGTCAGCGCGCCGTCGGTCACCCGGTAGGTGAAGGTCGCGGTTCCGCTCGCCTTCGCGGCGACGCGGACCATGAGGGACTGCCCGTCGGGCATCAGCTCGAGCGAACCGAACGGCTTCGGCAGGCTGCTCGCGGTGAGGGAGTCCGGCACGATCGTCAGCACGTCGCGCTTGTTGGGATCGAAGTCGTTGAGCAGGACCGGGAGCGGTGCCGATGCTCCGGCTCGCACCCCGAAGGTGTCGTTCACCGCGGTCGGCGGCTGCTGGTCGGTCACGTCGGTCACGACGACCGAACCGCGATCCTGCTTGGGCGGATCCGAGATGCTCCACTGGGAGAGCGGGATCCGCTTGCCGTCGGGCAGCGTCCAGAGCATGCCCGTGCGCGTCTCGTTGAGCACGGCCCGGGAGCCGTTGCTCCGGATGGTCGGCTGGAGGTCGCCGGACTCGCGGGCGGCGTCGTCGAACGCGAGCGGCTTGTCGCCCTCGTTCGAGTTCCACAGCGTGCCCGAGCGCTGCCCCAGCCAGGCCGCGTAGACCGCGCCCTCGACCGCCGTCGGCTGCGCCGGCGCCCCGCTCGCCTGCAGCACGCGCTTCGCCGTACCGCCGGAGGACACCGCGAGCAGGCCGCCGGTATCGGCGATGAGCACCGCATCGACCGCGGCGTCCTGGCCGCTCCGGCGTTCACCGGCCGATACCCGCTTCCGCTGATCGGGATCGAGGCTGCCCTGCAGCACTCCGGAACCCTCGAGCTTCACCGTGGTCTCGCCGCCGCCCGAGCGCCACAGTCGCCCGCTCTCGCCGTCGAGCAGCACCCAGTCGTCGCCGAGCAGCGCGAGCTGCGGCGACTGGAGTTTCCTGGCCGCATCGGGTACTTGATCGGCTCGCCCGACGGGCTCGCCGGCGGCGATGTCGAATCGGAGCACCGAGCCGTCGGCGCTGGAGTATGCGCCGATCACACCCGCCGAGGTCAGCGTGATCGCCGTGGCGCGGTAGCCCGCGTCCGCTCCGGCGGAAGGCTTCTTCTGGCCCTCACCGGAAGGGTCGACGCGGACCAGTGACGACAATCGCCGCTCCAGGTCCGCAGTGTCCGCAGTGCTCGAGGTTGCGGCGTTCGCCCCGAGCTCCTCCGCTTCGGACGGCGCGAGTTCACCCGCGTAGACGGCGCCGGACTCGGTCCGGATCGCGACGAAGCGGCCGGCGCTCACGATGTCGCGCGTGCCCTCGGGCATGCGCACCGAATCCGCGGAATCCTGGGACTGCGCGGACTGGTTCGAGGCCGGTCGAGCCGACGTCGCGGCCTGCTCCCCGCCGGACGTCGCGGGCTTGACGTCGAGGTCGACCGGGTTGGAGGGATCGAGACTCCAGGCCCGGCCGTTGCCGTTCGAGAGCACGGCGCCGCGGCCGCCGCTCTGGATGATCCCGCTCGGATCCGAGACCTTGCGGACGAGATCGAGCTCCCCGGTATCGGTGTTCACCCGGGCGTACTGGCCCGATTCGCGCGCGACCCAGACCCCGGGCTCCTCGCGCGGAGTCTGCCTCGCGTCGTATCCGCTCGCGATCACGGCGACCGTCGCGACCAGCGCGGTCACGACGCCGCCGGCGATCCACCACTGCAGTCGGCGAGGACCGCGCCGCTCGCCCGATACCGTCGAAGTCATCCGCCACCACCGGTCAGCGCCCACACCACGACCGCGATCGCGGCGACGCCCGCGAGCGCAGCGCCGGCGCCGATCAGCCCGGCGCGCAGCGGCGAAGCGGGCCGGTCGAGCAGCAGGCCGTCGTCGTCAGTACCGTGCTTCTGGGCAAGCATCTCGGCGCGAGCCTCGGCACGGGTCGCGCGGCCGACCGAGGTCACCACGGGGCCGCGAGTGCCGGCCTCGACCGATTCGGCGCGCGGCACCCAGGCGTCGGGAGTCACCTCGAGCGGAGTGACGTCGAAGCCGTAGGCGCGCTGCAGCGCCTGCAGCGCCTCGCCGAACTCGGCCATCGACGCGTAGCGCTCGTGCGGCAGTCGCCGCAGGGCACGCGCGATGACCTCGTCGAAGTGTTCGTAGCCCTGCGCTCCCGGGATCCCCTGGTAGACCGCCTTGGCGATCCGCTCGGACAGCTTCGCACGCGTGTTCTGCGCGCGATCCGCGAGTTCGAACGGCGAGCGCCCCGAGGCGAACGAGTACAGGGTCGCCCCCAGCGACCACACCTCCGTCGCCACGCTGCCGCTGCTCTCGAGCTGCACGACCTCGGGCGCGGACCACGGGATCGACATCGCGAGCTCGCCCTCCGCCTGCCGGCCGCCCAGCACGTGCGCGATACCGAAGTCGGACAGCGCGGGCTTGCCCAGGGTCGTGAGCAGCACGTTGGACGGTTTGATGTCGCGGTGCAGCACCCCCGAACGGTGCGCCGTCTCGAGCGCTCCGGCGATGCGTACGCCCGCGTCGAGCACGTCGACGAGCCGTGCCGGCTTGCCCTTGGTCAGTTGGCCCAGTGAGCCCGGGCAGAACTCCATCGCGAGATAGGGGTGCCCTTCGAGTGAGATGCTCGCCTCGTAGATCGACACCACCGAGGGGTGGCTGCTGAGGCGGGCCATCACATCCGCCTCGCTCTCGAACGTCGCCCGCAGCTCGGCACCGGCACCGTCGCCCGCGACCGACCCGTTCAGTACCTTGATCGCGACCAGACGGCGAGGCATGTCCTGTTCGTAGAGGAACACCTGCGCGAAGCCGCCGGCGCCCAGCGGCCGCACGTAGCTGAACCCCGGGATCGCCGGTGCATTGATCGATGCGCGCGCGCTCACGACAGCCACCGTCCGTGACCGCAGGGGGGAATGCGAGACATCATCAACTCATATTAAACGGTATCGGGAGTCCGGCAGCGCTCGCCGGCAATCTGTGGAAAAGCCGGAGGCCCCGGCAGTCGAAACTGCCGGGGCCTCCGGTTCCGATCGCACGTCCTGCGGACGCGCTTCGATCAGATGTTGTTGACGTCGAGCGGGATGCCCGGGCCGAACGTGGTCGAGACGGCACCCTTGATCAGGTACTTGCCCTTCGACGACGCCGGCTTCAGACGCACGATCTCCTCGAGCACCGAAGCGATGTTGTCGTTCAGCTGCTCGGCCGAGAACGAGGCCTTGCCGACGATGAAGTGCACGTTGGCGTGCTTATCGACGCGGAACTCGATCTTGCCACCCTTGATGTCGGTCACGGCCTGAGCCGCGTTCGGGGTGACGGTGCCGGTCTTGGGGTTCGGCATCAGACCGCGGGGGCCGAGCACCTTACCCAGACGACCGACCTTGCCCATGAGCTCGGGGGTCGAGACGGCCGAGTCGAAGTCGGTGTAGCCAGCGGCCACCTTCTCGATCAGCTCGTCGCCGCCGACCTCGTCGGCACCGGCGGCGAGAGCCGCCTCAGCCGCGGGGCCGGTCGCGAACACGATGACGCGCGCCGTCTTGCCGGTGCCGTGGGGCAGGCTGACGGTGCCGCGGACCATCTGGTCCGCCTTGCGGGGATCCACACCGAGCTTGACGGCGACCTCGACGGTCGAGTCGGTCTTGGTGGAACCGGTCTCCTTCGCCAGGGCCACGGCCTCGGCGGGGGAGTAGAACTTGCCTGCTTCGATCTTCTCGGCAGCGGCGCGGTACGCCTTGGACTTCTGTGCCATTTCCGTACCCCTTAGCCTTCGACCGTGATGCCCATGGAGCGAGCGGTGCCCGCGATGATCTTCGAAGCCGCGTCGATGTCGTTCGCGTTGAGATCGGCCTGCTTCTGCTCGGCGATCTGACGAACCTGCTCAGCGGTGACCTTCGCGACCTTGACGGTGTGCGGGGTGCCCGAACCCTTCTGCACGCCAGCTGCCTTCTTCAGGAGCTCGGCGGCCGGCGGGGTCTTCAGGACGAACGTGAACGAACGATCCTCGTAAACGGTGATCTCGACGGGGACGATGTTGCCCCGCTGGGATTCCGTGGCCGCGTTGTAGGCCTTGCAGAATTCCATGATGTTGACGCCGTGCTGACCCAGCGCAGGACCCACGGGGGGTGCGGGGTTGGCGGCGCCGGCTGCGATCTGAAGCTTGATCAGACCGGTAACCTTCTTGGCCTTTGCCATGATGTTTCCTTTCCTCGAACGCGCGCGCTTCCGCACGTGCTCTCCCGCGACTTCCGGCCGTTCCGGAACGCGGTGCGCGGTTCGCATCGGCGCTCACCGCTTCGAGGAAGCAGGATCGCGCGGACGCAAACCAGAACAGTCTAGCAGGGATCGGGGGCGCTGGCGAGGCCGCGGCAATCGGCAGCAGCCAGACCGCCGAGCACCCTAGCGAGCCGCCGAAGCGCGGGCGATCCCCCTGCAACCCCCGGGTCGCCCACGAACGCGAACGCCCCGCTGCTCGGGAGCAGCGAGGCGTTCGGGGAATGCGGACCTCGAGGGTCAGACCATCTTGGTGACCTGGTCGAAGCTGAGCTCGACCGGAGTCTCGCGCTCGAACAGGGAGACGAGCACGGTGAGCTTGCCGCTCGCCGGGTTGATCTCGCTGATCGTGCCGGGCAGGCCCTCGAAGGAGCCCGACTTGATGGTGATGGTCTCGCCGACCTCGAAGTCGATCTCGACGTTGCCCTGCGCGGCGGCGGTGGCCGCGGCCTTGCCCTTGGCGGTCGCGACCGGCTCGAGCTCGACGGTGCTCTTCAGCATCTCGAACGCTTCCTTGAAGCGCAGCGGAACCGGGTTGTGCGCGTTGCCGACGAAGCCGGTCACACCAGGGGTGTGACGCACGACGGACCAGGAGTTCTCGTTGAGGTGCATACGGACCAGCACGTAGCCGGGGATCCGCACGCGGGTCACCATCTTGCGCTGACCGTTCTTGACCTCCATGACCTCTTCCATGGGGACCTGGATCTCGAAGATGTCATCGACGGCGCCCATGGTCTCGCGGCGGTTCCAGAGGTTCGACTTGACCTTGCGCTCGTAGCCCGCGTAGCTGTGCACGACGTACCACTTGCCCGGCTTGATCCGCAGCTCGCGCTTGAACGCGGCGTAGGGGTCTTCGGAGTCCGCTTCGGCGTCCGCGGCGGCCTCGCCGTCCGCAGTGGACTCGGCGATAGCGGCCGCAGCAGCATCAGCCTCGGTCGGCTGGTCGATCTCGAGCGCGTCCTCGACCACGGCGTCCGCCTCGGGGTCGGCGGAGCGGGCCAGCGCGTCGAGGGCAGCGTCGAGGTCGGACTCGGGGGTGTTGTTCTCGGTCGTCATCTGACTTTCTTGCTCTCTCGCGAAAAACGAAATCTCTGGGATCGGAGCGCTAGTTGAGCGGAGTTCCGAAGATGAACAGGGTGGCCGCACCCGCCGCGAGGTCGAGCACCCAGACGAGCGCCATCATCACGACGACGAAGCCGATCACCACGAGGGTGTAGTTGATGAGCTCCTTGCGGGTCGGCGTGACGACCTTCTTCAGCTCAGCGACGACCTGCCGGAAGAACAGGAGAATCCGACCAAACCAGCCGCGCTTGGCACGATCGGCCTTCGCGCGCTCGACGAGGCCGCCACCGGACTCTTCGATTTCACTGCTGCTCACGGATTCCCGTCCTTTCATCGCCCCGTCGCTTTCGCGACCGCGATGCGACGAGGTGTGGCAGGGCGGACAGGACTCGAACCTGCAACCTGCGGTTTTGGAGACCGCTGCGCTACCAATTGCGCCACCGCCCTATGGAGTGCTTACCGCCGAATTCCCAACCCCTTCGGGCATAGGAAATTCTGGCAGAAGTCAACTACCGCTGATGAGTCTACGGGATCACCGCCCGGATGTCGAACGCGGCCCCGTCATCCCGGGCGCGCCGCACCCCGATCGGAGACCCGGTTCCGGTTCTCCCAGCGAACGCATGCGAACGGACCGCACCCCTCCGCCGTAGGATGGAACCGTGAGCCACATCTCCCGTCTTTCAAAGAAGATCGGCGCCATCGCCGAGTCCGCAACGCTCAAGGTCGACGCGAAGGCGAAAGCCCTCCAGGCCGCGGGGCGTCCCGTCATCAGCTATGCCGCGGGCGAACCCGATTTCGCGACTCCCGCGCACATCGTCGACGCGGCCCGTGCCGCGCTCGACGACCCGAAGAACTTCCGCTACACCGCGGCGGCGGGCCTCCCCGAGCTGCGCGAGGCGATCGCCGCCAAGACGCTCCGCGACTCCGGGCTCGAGATCCCCGCTTCGCAGATCATCGTGACGAACGGCGGCAAGCAGGCCGTCTACGAGTCCTTCCAGGCGCTGCTCGATCCGGGCGATGAGGTCCTGCTCCCGGCGCCGTACTGGACCACCTACCCCGAGGCCATCCGCCTCGCCGACGGCGTGCCCGTCGAGGTCTTCGCAGGCTCCGAGCAGGGCTACAAGGTGACCGTCGAGCAGCTCGAGGCCGCGCGCACGGATCGCACCAAGGTGCTGCTCTTCGTGTCCCCCTCGAACCCGACCGGCGCCGTCTACTCCCCCGAGGAGACGAAGGCGATCGGCGAGTGGGCCGACGCCAACGGCCTCTGGGTCATCTCGGACGAGATCTACCAGAACCTCACCTACGACGGCGTGCGCGCCGTCTCGATCGTCGAGGCCGTTCCGGCGCTCGCCGACCGCACGATCCTGGTGAACGGCGTCGCGAAGACCTACGCCATGACCGGCTGGCGCCTCGGCTGGATGCTCGGCCCCGCGGACGTGATCAAGGGCGCCGCGAACCTCCAGTCGCACCTCAGCTCGAACATCAACAACATCGCGCAGCGCGCGGCGGTCGCGGCGCTGAACGGCCCGCAGGAGCCGATCGAGCAGATGCGCCAGGCCTTCGATCGTCGCCGCAAGACGATCATCGCCGAACTCAACAAGGTCGACGGCTTCCACGCCCCGACCCCCGAGGGCGCGTTCTACGCCTACGTCGACGTCGCGGGCGCGCTCGGGCGCGAGATCGACGGCGTCACGCCGGCCACCTCGCTCGAGCTGGCCGACCTGATCCTCGATCGGGCAGAGGTCGCTGCGGTCCCCGGCGAGGCCTTCGGCCCGTCCGGGTTCCTGCGCTTCAGCTACGCGCTCGGCGACGACGCACTGCTCGAGGGCATCCAGCGCATCCAGAAGCTGCTCGGCACGAACTGACGCGAGCGCATCATGCGTCGACTCGAAGGGCGGCAGGATCCTCGGATCCTGCCGCCCTTCGGCGTCCCGATCGCAGCGCACGGCCTCCGGTCGCGCCGGGGCCACCTGCTCTCGCTGCTGCTCGTGCTCCTGCTGCTGGTCGCCGTGTTCGCGGTGCACGAGACGCTCACCAGGGTCGCCCCGGCTGCCGGGGCGACGGGCACCACGACCCAGGGCGCGACCGTGCGGATCGCGGCTCCACTGCCCGGCCCCGATCCCGCGGCCCCGATCGCGGGGACCTGGCGCGCCCCGGCCGACCTGCCGAAGCACGGCGCGGTCGTGCCCTTGAACGGCGCGCTCCAGATCCCGTCGACCGCCGGTTTCGCCGCGCGCACCGCGTCGCTCTACCTGCCGCCCGCCGCGCTGACGCGGGATCCGCCGCCGCTGCCCTTCGTCGTCTTCATGATGGGGCAACCCGGTTCCCCGGACCCCGGGCCGATCAGCGAGGCGATGGACCGGCTCGCCGCGGAGCACCACGGCCTCGCTCCGATCGTCATCGTCGCCGACCAGCTCGGCGCGGTCGACAACAACCCCGCCTGCGTCGACTCGGCCGCCTTCGGCGGCGTCGAGGAGTACTTCACCACCGATATCCCGCGCTGGGCCCGGGCGCACCTCCGAATCCTCTCGAACGCATCGTCCTGGACGATCGCGGGCTTCTCGAACGGTGGCGGCTGCGCACTGGACTGGGGCCTCGCGCACCCCGAACTGTGGGGCAACGTCGTCAGCCTGTCCGGCGAGTCCTACCAGGGGACGGAGTTCCCCGAGGAGGTGCTGCAGCAGGTGTTCCGCGGCGACGAGGCCGCATATGAGGCCGCGAAGCCCGCGACGAAAGCGGCGGAGAACACCGGCGGCTACGCCGGACACGTCGCGGTGTTCACGGCAGGAGATCAGGACGCCCAGTTCACGGAGCAGACGCAGCTCGCCGCGCAGATCACCCGCGATGCGGGGTTCGAGACCTCGTGGTTCGCGATCCCCGACGCGGACCACAGCGGCGCCCTCGTACCCGGGCTCCTGAAAGCGTTCCCGGTCCTGTTCCCGCGCATCGGACTCACCGCGATGCGCTGAGCGGCGAGATGCGGTGCGGGCCGCGGAGTCAGTGCGCGCGCAGCACCTGGTCGAGCACCTGATCCATCGACTGGTCCTGCCGGAACAGCAGCCAATCGAGGCAGGCGCCTGCGAGCGCGCCGAAGAAGGCTGCGCCCGCGATCTCGGTCACCTCGTCAGCAGTCGGGTCCCCGGCGGTCCTGCGGGCCTCGCGAAGCACGTCGCGGAATCGCACCACCACGGACGACCGCGCCAGATCCATGGCCGAAGCCCAGGGCCGATCCGTGCGGAACACCTCGGACGCCATCAGCTTCGCGAGATCCAGGTTGCCGCGCAGCGTCTCGAGCGTGGCGCCCGCGACCGCGCGCGGCGCATCCGCCGGTGCGACGCCCTCGCGCGCGGCGTCGATGGCCTCGGCCAGGTGCTCGAACCCGCCCTGAATCACGGCCTCGAAGATCGCGTCCTTCGACGCGAAGTTATAGTACAGGCTGCCCTTCGCGACCCCGGCGGCCTCGGCGATCTGATCCATCGAGGCGCCGCTGATGCCGTGCTCGGCGGCCACGCGCACCGCCGCGTCGCGGATGAGCTGCTTCGTGTTCACGCGTGCCATGCGTCCATCCTCCCCTACCGCGGGTGCCGCCGCGCCTCCGCGCGGAGATCCGCACGATCCCGGATCCGATTCCCGTGGAATCTCCGATTTCGTGCGGATCTCCGCGCGAGGGCCGCAACCCCGGTCGCTAGATCGCGAGCTCCGGGTGCAGGCGCTTGATCGTCCACACCTTCTGCCGGCGCGCGGCGACCGCGCTGATCGCGAGCGAACCGATGAGCACCGCGAGCATCACCAGGAGCGACCCCCAGAATCGACCGTCGATGCCGCCGCCGATCAGCTGGCGCAGGCCGTCGACCACGTAGGACGCGGGCATGAACGGGTGCAGCACCTGGAAGAATCCGGGCGTCGTCTCGACCGGGTACGTGCCGCCCGACGACGAGAGCATCAGCATGAGCAGCACGAGGCTGACCACGCGGCCCGTCGCCGTGCCGAGCACTGCGATGAACATCTGCTGCAGCGCGAGGAACGCAAACGTCGTCAGCAGCATGAACAGGCTCATGCCGACCCAGTGCACCGGTCGCAAACCGATCCCGAACACCAGCACCGACATCATGATGATCACCTGGCCGACGCCGATCAGCGCCGCAGGGCCGAAGCCGGTGAGCACCGAACGCAGCCCCGAGACGTTCGACGCCAGCGGACGGCGCGGCATCGGGCGCAGGATCAGCCACGTGATGAGTGCGCCGACGAAGGACGCGAGCGCAATGAAGAACGGGGCGAAACCGCCGCCGAAGCCCTGCACGCCGTTCTCGGTCGTCTCGTCGAGCTCGACCGGGGCGGCCATCGTCTCGGAGATCTTCGTGGTCTGGCCCTCGGCGAAGGTCGGCGCCTCGGCGGCGCCGTCCTTGAGCTTCGACGCGAAGGTGCCCGCGCCGTCGTCGACCTTCGTCGCGCCCTTCGCGAGGTCCTTCGACTTCGAGCTGGCCTCCTGCGCGCCGTCGTTGAGCTTCGTCGCACCGGCGGCCAGCTCGGGCGTCTTCGAAGCGAGTTCGCCCGCGCCGTCCGCGAGCTGCTGGGTGCCGGCGGCGAGCTGACCCGCACCGGACGCAAGCTCCGGGCTCTTCGCCGCGACCTGCTGCGCGCCGGCCGCGAGCTCGCCCGACTTCTGGGCGAGGGTGCCTGCCCCGGCCTGGAGCTGCTGCAATCCGGTCTCGAGCTGCTTGGCGCCGGTCTGGGCCTGGGCGGCCTTTGCGGGGAGCGCCGAGGCGCCGGTGTTCAACTCGGTGAGTCCGGCGGTGAGCCGCTGGGCGCCGGTCGAAGCTCCCTCAAGCTTCGTCGCGAGATCCTCCGATCCACCGACGAGCGCGTTCAACGATCCGCCCTGGCTGACGAGCATCTGATCCAGTTCGCCCAGCGTCAGATCGGGGCGTTCTTGAGCGAGTGCGGCGATCCGCGCCAGCGATCCCGAGACGGTCTCAGCACCGGCCTGCAGCTGAGGCAAGCCTTCCGCGAGCTGCTTCGAGCCAGCCAGAGCGTCGTTCGTTCCCTTCGCGAGCGCGGGCGCCTTCCCGGCGAGCTCGTCCATCCCCGCGCGCAACTGCGTCGCGCCCGCTGCGGCGGCCGGGAGCTTGTCGCTCAGCGTCTTCGCGCCCGCCGACAGCTGCGTCGCGCCGTCCGATACCTTGCCGGTGCCCTCTGCGAGCGCCTGGCTGCCCGCGGCGAGCTTCGCGCTGCCGTCACGCGCGGCGCCGGCGCCGGTCGCGAGCTGCTGCGTCCCGTCGACGAGTGCCGGGGCTCCCGCCGCGATCTCGGCCGTGCCGTCGGCGAGCTTGCCGAGGCCGACGCTGAGCTTGCCGCTGCCCGCCGAAAGTGCGGACGTGCCCTGCTCGAGCGTGCCCGCGGCATCGGCGGCGGTCCGGGTGCCGTCGCTCAGCTTCTCGACGCCCACGAGCACCTGTTCGGCAGCGGTCTGCGTCGCTGTCTCGGCGACCGCGCCGCGCAGCTGCACCATCGCCTGCTTCCCCAGGGTCGAGGCGAGGAACGAGTTGTTGTCGTTGTAGACGACCTGGATCTCGCCGGCCTTGGGATCGTCCTGCAGCCCCGCGAGCGTGCTCGAGAAGTCCTTCGGGATCGTGACCGAGAAGTAGACGTCTCCGTCCGAGACCGCCGTCGCGGCCTCGTCGGCGTCGAGCGCCTTCCAGTCGAGGTCCTTGCGGTCCTGCAACTGCTCGACGACGTCGTGGCCCGCGGCGAGCTCGGATCCGTCGGGCTTCTCGGCGGACTCGTCGAGGTTGACGATCGCCACGGGCAGCTTGTTCAGGTTGTCTGTGGGCGCCCAGAACGCCCAGAGGTACAGCGCGCCGTAGATGAGCGGGATGACGAGGAGCACGACGAGCGCGATCTTCGGCAGGGTGCCCTGCTTGAAGCGCTTCAGCTCGGTGCTGCGGGTGAGGAGTGACATTACGGTTCTTTCGACTATCGGTGACGTTCGTCGGTGCTGCGGGGCGGCCGGAGCGGAAGGATCAGAGCTCGATGACGATCGGCTCGTGTGTGGCGAAGAGTTCGGCGTCGCCCGGGTCGCTGGTGGCGAGCACGACGCTGATCCCCTGCGTCGCGAGGGCGCTCAGGCGTTCGGCGACGACAGCGCGCTCCGCGGGATCCCGCACGGCGTCGAAGTCGTCGACGACCAGCAGTTCGGGTCCCTCCATCAGAGCGAGCGCGATGCGCACGAGCATCTCCTCGGCGGCCCCCAGCTCGCGCACGAGCGTGCTGGGGTCCGGCTGCTCGAACTCGCCGAAGGCCGCGGCCAGCAGCTCGGACGAGAGTTCGGGAGTGATGCGGGGTGTGCGCCGGTACCAGGGCATCGCCCAGGCGAGTCGCTCGCGCAGGATGGCGCCGAGCGTGACAGCGTGCTCGAGCGCATCGATGGCCTCGAAGCCGACGACGCCGGTGCGGCTGCGGATCTCGGAGAGGCGGGTCTCGCCAAGGGTGGTGAGCTCGCCCCCGCTCAGCTTCATGCGGCCGGAGATGCTGAGCAGCAGCGCGGTCCGCCCCGTGCCGCGGGAGCCGAGCACCACCGACACCGGGCTCGCGCTCGCGACGGTGACCGGACCGAAGACGGTGCCGCGGTCGGCGGTCACGGTCGCGCCGCGCAGCTCGAAGGCGGGGCCGGCGGCGCCGACGGTGTCGGCGGGTCCGGCGACGGTCGCGGGTGCGGGGGTCCCGGTCGGCCGATCGAGTTCCAGGATCTGGGTCGGATCCGATGCGTTCACGGAGATTCCTCTGGTTCGATGCATTTCTAAACTGACTAGTCAGTCTAAAACGATGAACCTGAGAGCGCAAGGAGCGTCGGGCGGCAGCGGATCGACCCGGCACCTGGCGGCCGGGCGGCCGCCCGGCCGCCCGGCCGCTCGGCCGCCCCGAAACGCGCTCAGCCGGATATTCACCTTCGGCCGGATGGATCACTGGGATCCGTCCGGCCGAAGGCGAATATCCGGCTGAGTGGGTGGCAGACGAGCCCGCGGAGGAGCGGGCCGGCCGAACCGCGCGTCTAGGCCGCGTCGCCCGTCGCGATGACCTGCGCCTCACCCTCCGCGCTCTCGTGCGGGGTCGCACCGACGCGGTGCAGCAGGTGCCCGACGCTCGCGAGCACGACGATCGAGACGACGAGAGATGCCGCGCCGATCCAGTAGGGAGCCGCAGCGCCCAGACCCGCGGCGATGGGTCCGGCGACGGCTGGCGCGATCGCGCCGCCGATGAAGCGCACGGCCGAGTAGGTGGAGGATGCCACGTTGCGCGGCAGGTCCGTCGCCTCCATGACCGCCTCGGTGAGGGCGGTGTTCATGATGCCGAGCAGCAGGCCGCTGACGATGATCACCACGACCAGTCCGGCGAAGCTGTCGACGAAGACGCCGAGCAGCGCGAGGCAGACGGTGAGCCCGCCGAGCATCGTGAAGAGCACGGGGCGCAGGCCGAACCGGCGCGTGAGCACGGGTGCGACGAGCACCGAGGTCACCGCGAGCGCGAGACCCCAGCCGAAGAACACGAGGCCGAGCTCATGCGCTCCGAACGCGGTCATGCCCGCCGCCTTCGCCGCGGCCTCCATCGGATACGGGCTGTAGGCCAGCAGCACGAAGAAGCCGAAGTTGTAGAAGAAGGCCACCGCGGCGAGCGCGAGCAGCGCCGGGTTGCGGAGCGCCCGGAAGCTGGCCGTGAACGAGGGCCGCGCCGCACGTGCCACCGCACGCTCGGCCACGCTCTGCTTCGGAGCGCGCAGCAGCACGAGGATCGCGATGAGGGCGATCGCCATGAGCGCCGAGGTGCCGAAGAACGGGCCGCGCCACGAGATCGACCCGAGAGCGCCGCCGACGAGCGGACCGATCGCCATCCCGACGCCCAACGCGGCCTCGTAGAGCACGATCGCCTGCCGGGATCCGCCCGATGCCGCGCCGACGATGGCCGCGAGGGCGGTCGAGATGAAGAGCGCGTTGCCGAGGCCCCAGCCGGCCCGGAATCCGATGATCTCGTCCACGGTGCCCGAGAGTCCGGCGAAGGCCGCGAACACCACGATGAGGATCAGCCCGAGCACCAGGGTCCAGCGCACACCGAGCAGGCCCGAGACCCAGCTGGTGAAGAACATCGCGATGCCGGTGATGAAGAGGTAGCTCGTGAAGAGGAGCATCGTCTGCCCCGAGCTCGCGCCGAGCTCGTGGCTGATCGCAGGGAGGATCGGGTCCACGAGCCCGATCCCCATGAAGGAGATGGCGCAGGCGAAGGCGATCGCCCAGACCGCGGTGGGCTGGCGCAGGATCGAGGCCTTGCGGGGCACGGCGGCCCGGCCGGCCGCGCGGGCACTGCCCGGGCTCGGTACCGGTACGGATCCGGTGGATGGCTGGGGATCGGTGAGCGTACTCGTGATGACTCCTTCGGAACTGGTGGTGGTGGGACGACGGGTCAGACGCGGTCGACGCCGTCGGCAAGCTGCTGGAGCAGCTCGGACGCGCGCGCGAGCGTGGCCCGGTCGAAGGCGGTGAGGTCGGCGAGCAGCGGACGGAAGCGTTCGGACGCCGCACGCCGGTAGTCGGCGAGCGCCGCGGATCCGGCCGCGGTGACCTCGATGCGGGTGGCCCGCCCGTCGTCCGGATCGGGTCTGCGGTCGACCCAGCCCTCGGACTCGAGGCGCTGCACGAGCGCGGTCATGGAGGGCTGCGCGATGCGCTCGCGCTGGGCGAGTTCGCTGACCCGGGCGGGGCCCTGCAGCTCGAGTTCGGCGAGCACCCGCCACGCCACGGTCGAGTAGGTGCTGCCCGGGACCCGACCCGCGAGCCGGGTGAACCTGGATGCCGCCCGAGTCAATTCGAGAGCCAGGTGATCCATCTGCCCACCGGCACCGGCGCTGTTCTCTTCCACAGCAAGCAACTGTAGCACCATTTACATAGCCTCGCTATGCAAATGGCACTCAAGCCCATTCCGCTCGAAACTTGCCGTTGACAAGTTTGCTTGTTTTTTGCAAGCTATTGCCATCGGGCAGGCCCGAGTCACCGAACGCACAAGGGAGTCATCGTGATCTTCGTCAATCTCACCACCAAGGACCTCGAACGCAGCAAGGCGTTCTACACGGCGCTCGGCGCCGACATCAACCCGCTCTTCACCGACGAGAACGCCGCATGCATCGTCTGGGACGAGAACACGTACTTCATGATGCTGACGCACCAGCACTTCTCGCAGTTCACCGAGAAGCCGATCGCGGACCCCGCGACGAGCGCGCAGGTGTCGGTCGCCTTCACCCGCGACTCCCGCGAGGCCGTCGACGCGATCGTGGAAGCCGGCGTCGCCGCCGGCGGCTCCGAAGCCGGCGAGGCCAAGGACTACGGGTTCATGTACCAGCGCGGTCTGCACGACCCCGACGGGAACATCATCGACTTCAACTGGATGGCGCAGGCCGCCGCCGATCAGGGCCCTGAGGCATACGTCGCCGAGCACGGCGCGGGCCCGGATCCGGTCCCCGGATCCTGAGATGGCCGCGCGCAGCTACGGCCAGTACTGCGGCGTCACCTCCGCCGTCGAGCTGGTCGGGGAGCGATGGGCCTTGCTCATCCTCCGCGACCTGCTCGTCGGCCCCCGCCGATACACCGACCTGAAGCAGGGACTCCCCCGCATCCCGACCAACATCCTCAGCACCCGGCTCAAGGAGCTGCAGGAGGGCGGAGTGGTGCGCCGGGTCCCGCTCGCCCGATGCGGCCTCGTCTACGAACTCACCGAATACGGGCGCGCACTGGAGCCGATCATGATCGCGTTGGGGCGGTGGGGGTTCCAGGCCATGGGCGACCCCGAGGACGGCGACATCGTCACCCCCGACTCGCTCAGCATGGCGCTACGCACCTCGTTCCGCCCGGAGCACGCCGCCGACGCCGACTACGAGCTCCACGTTGGCGAGGTGGCCCTCCGCGCGACCGTCCGCGATCGTGCACTGGCCATCGCGAGGATCGCTCCGGATCCGACCGTTGCGGGCAACCGCATCCCCGACGGCGACCCCGACGGGGTGATCGTCACGGGACCCGGCATCCGGCGCCTCATCGGCGGCGAGGTCGACGCCGCCGAGGCCCTCGACCAGGATCTCGTCGCCGTGGTGCGGGGCGACGCCTCGCTACTCGACACCTTCGCCGAGACGTTCCGCATCGATCGCATCGTCCCCGCGCCCGACCGCGACGTCGCCGAGCGCGCACTCACCTGAACGGAGTCCGCCATGACTGAGCAGAATCCGGCCGGTCGCATCGTGATCGACCTCTTCACCACCCTCGACGGAGTCGCCCAGGCTCCGGGCGGGCCCGACGAGGATCCGGGCGGCGGCTTCCGCTTCGGCGGCTGGCAGGCGCCGTTCGCCGACGACCTGGCCGGCCGCACGATCCTGGACGGGATCCGGGACATGGACGCGCTGCTCCTGGGCCGCCGCACCGCCGACATCTTCACCGCCTACTGGCCGCTGCACGACGACACCGAGATCGGGAGGATCCTCAACTCCCTCCCGAAGTACATCGCTTCACGGGATCCGGGGACGCGGCTCGATTGGGACGGCAGCACTCGGATCGGGGACGACCTCGCGAGCGAGATCGCAGCGCTGCGCGCCCGGCACCGCGAGACGCACGTGATCGGCAGCATCGACCTGGCACAGACGCTGTTCGCGGAGCGGCTCTTCGACGAGCTGCGGCTCTGGGTCTACCCCGTCGTTCTCGGGGAAGGACGCCGCGTGTTTCCCGATGGCGCCGCACCGCGCAATCTCCGGCTCGTCGAACCGCCGGTCTCGGGAAGCGCCGGCGTCCTCCTGCTGCGTTACGCGCCGCTCCCCGGGGAGCCCGCGACCGGAATCATGGGCGCTTCCGACTCATCCGAGTAGCCGAATCGCCCCGCACAGCTCGGGCCCGGCACCAGTTCTCCACAGATTGGGTTCGGCGGCCGCACGGCGCACCGACGACGCCTAGCCTGTCTGGTATCCGCCCATCCGATAGGCCGAGGAGGCAGCTTGGAACTCAGCTCGCTCGTCACCGTCCTCGTCGGCTTCGTGACGCTCGGCGCCACCCTCGGCGGCATGATCCTGACGACCAGCCGCCGGTCAGAGGGTCGCCTCACCCATCGCATCGACGGCTTGGAACACCGCATCGATGCCGTCGGAACCGCCCTCGGCCACGTCGATGTCCGGCTCACCGCTCAGATCCGCGAGGTCGAGACCGCCCTCACCAACCGCGTCGACGCCGTCGAGACGAAACTCACCAAGCGGATCGACCGAGCGGAGAATCGTTTCGGGGCGCGCTTCGACCGGGTCGACGATCGGCTGTTCGCTCTGGCCGCTCACGCGAGCCCACTCGATTTCTCTCACCCCGAGCAGTTGGGACCGGAACCACGATCCGCGTAGGCGGCGGCCCCCGCTACGTGGCTCGCTCGCGGAGGACCAATACGGCCCGCAGCCGGGCCTGGCCAACACGGCCACCCCCGATTGCGAGCCGTTCGGCACCCGCTCAGCCGCCGAAGACGGAGAGCTTGTCGTAGTGCTCTGCGAGCAAGTAGTAGACGGTGAGCCGCTGCTTGTGACCGGGCACCTGCTCCCCCACCTTCGCGATCGCCGCATCGATATCCGCATCGGAATCAGCGACCCCGAGCTTGCCCTTCACGAAGCTGTCCCGCACCGTCTTCAACTCAGCCGGATCGCTGAAGGAGACCTGGCGCGCATCGGCGTCGCGCAGCGCGAGCGCATACGTCTTCTCCATCGCGGCGACCACCGATTCCTCGGCCCGCGGGGCGTACTTCCTGATGTCTTCCAGAGCGCTCATCTACATTGATCCTTTCGGGACGCCGGCCCCCAACGGGCCTGGCATCAGTCTGACCCCAGGTCGCGCCCGAGTCGAGAGTCGGATCTGAGAATTCACCGACCGCACGCGGACGACGACGGGCCCCGGAGCCGAAGCTCCGGGGCCCGTCGCACGAGCACTCGCTCGGATCAGGCTGCGACGTACCCGTCGGCGACGTCGAGCGCCGCATCGATGATGTCGAGACCGCGCACCAGGTCCTCCTCGCTGATGACGAGCGGCGGTGCGATCTGCAGGCGGTTGCCCGCAGCGAACGGCCACAGACCCGCGTTCTTGCAGGCCGCGATGACCGCGTTGTAGCCGTCGCCCTCGAGCGGAGCACGCGTGCCGCGGTCGGTGACGAGCTCGAGCGCCCAGAACAGTCCGGTACCGCGCACCTCGCCGATCGACGGGTGCTTCTCGGCGAGCTCACGCAAGCGAGGCTCGACCACCCGAGCGCCCAGGTCGCGCACCCGCTCGATGATCCCCTCCTCCTCGAAGATGTCGAAGGTGGCGACGCCCGCGGCGCAACCCAGGGGGTGACCGCTGTAGGTGAGGCCGCCGGGGAACGGCTTCTCGACGAAGCTGTTGTGGATCTCCTCGGAGATCACGACGCCGCCGAGCGGCACGTAGCCCGAGTTGACGCCCTTCGCGAAGCTCACGAGATCGGGCTTCACGTCGAACGCCTGGTAGGCGAACCACTCGCCCGTGCGCCCGAAGCCCGCCATGACCTCGTCGCAGATCAGGACGATGCCGTACTTGTCGCAGAGCGCACGCACGCCCGCGAGGTAGCCGGGCGGCGGGACGAAGATGCCGTTGGTGCCGGTGACCGTCTCGAGGATGATCGCCGCGATCGTCGCCGGGCCCTCGAGCTGGATCGTGTGCTCCAGGTGGGTGAGCGCCCGCTCCGCCTCCTGTTCCGGCGTCTCAGCGTAGAACTCGGAACGGTACTGGTACGGGCCGAAGAAGTGCACGACGCCGGCGTCGGGGGTGCCGTTCGCCCAGCGGCGCGATTCGCCGGTCAGCGTGATCGCCGTCGCGGTGGAACCGTGGTACGAGCGGAACCGGGCGAGCACCTTCTGGCGGCCGGTGTGCTGACGGGCCATGCGCACCGCGTACTCGTTGGCCTCGGCGCCGCCGTTGGTGAAGAACACCGAGCGGGCGCCGTCGAAGCTGCGCTCGACGATGCGCTTCGCGAGCTCGCCGCGCACGTCGTTCGCCATCGCGGGCTGGATCGTCGCCAGGCGACCGGCCTGCTCCTGGATCGCCTTCACGAGCCCCGGGTGCTGGTGCCCGAGGTTCAGGTTGACGAGCTGCGAGGAGAAGTCGAGGTACTCCTTGCCGTCGTAGTCCCAGAAGCGCACGCCCTCGCCCTTGGCGACGGGGATCGGGTCGATCTTGCCCTGCGCCGACCAGGAGTGGAAGACGTACTGGCGGTCGTTCGCGCGCACCTCGCGCTGGGCATCGGAGTCGCCGAAGCTCTGCTCGGCGCCGTTCTGGTCGATGAAGTCGCTCATGGGTTCTGCTCCGGATCCTCTTCTTCGTGGTGTCTCGCTGCGGGCAGCGGGCCGTGCCGACTGCACGACCGCCGCATCCGCGCCGCATCGGGCAGTGTGTTCGACCTCGAACGCGGCGCACTGTCACCAGTATTTCAGCGAGGATCATCGCTGGAATCACGCAAAGCGACCGCACTTCTGAAGCCGACCGGACACTCTGTATGATAGCCGCGTCGCCCCGTTCAGGGCGGAGTCCCGGAGCGAGCGGAGCACACCATGGCCGACCCCCTCGAACGCCCCCCGCTGCCGAGCGTGCGCTCGGTGCTCGCCCTCCCCGAGCTCGCCGACGGACGCCTCGAGCTGATCGCCGGTCGCGGCGGGCTCGACCGCGAGGTGCGCTGGGCCCACGTGGTCGCCGGCAGCGGCGCCGATGGCGGCGCCTCGCTGCTCGACGGGGGCGAGCTCGTCCTCACCACGGGGGCGGGCTGGCCCCGCGACGAAGTCGGCCTGGCCCGCATCGCCGAGGCGCTCGTCGCCGCCGACGTCGCCGCGATCGTGCTGGAGCTCGGCGTCCACTTCGCCGAGGCCCCGGCACCGCTCGTCGCCGCGTGCGAGCGCGACGGGATCCCCCTCGCCGTGCTGCGTCGCGAGGTCCGCTTCGTCCAGATCACCCAGCGCGTGCACCAGCGGATCCTCGCTGCTCAGAACGAGGCGCTGCGCGCTCGAGCGCAGGTGCACGACATGCTCACGGAGCTCGGACTCAACCGCAGCCCCGTCGACTACGTGATCGAGCGGCTCGCCGAGACCATCGGCGCCCCGGTCGTGCTCGAGGACTCCGCGCACCGGGTCGTCGCGTGGTCGGGTCCGGGGCACCCGCCCGAGGAGGTCCTGTCGGCCTGGGTCGCATCGGACGGACGCGGATTCGAGCTGCCGGCGAGCTGGGTCCGAGTGCCCGTCGAGGCCCGGGGCAGCCGCTGGGGGTTCCTCACCGCGCTCCCCGGCGCGCCGCACCCCGCCGGCCGGCGCACAGTGCTCGAGCTGGGCGCGTTCGCCCTCGCGCTCGGACGCCTGGCCGATCCCGACGGCGACGCCTGGGTGCGGTTCTCGTCGAAGCGGCTCGTCGGCGCGCTGCTCGGCGGCCGATACCGGCACGAGACCGAGCTCGCGGCGCAGCTCGCGGCCGGCGGGCTGCCCGTCGCGGGCCGGGTGACCGTCGGTGTCACGCTCCGCGGCGCCGGTGATTTCGGCGGGCCCGCCGCCAAGGAGCGCTCGGTGCTGGAATCGGCCCTGCGCCGGGCCATCGCGCCCGAGGGGCGAGCGCTCATCGCGGTCGACGACGGCGAACTGTCCACATTCGGTCCCGGCACGCCCGGCGGCGGGCCGGGCGATGCCGGGGTGCGGGGAGCGAACGGTGAGCGCCCCGTGCTCCTCGCCCTCCTGTCCTTCCCTGACGGCGACGCCCGGGTCGCCCCGACCGGGGACCGCGGGATCGCCTCGCCCCTGGCCGCCCGGCTCGCCCGCGAGATCGATGCACTCGCGCCCGCCGCTACACCGGCGGGCTGGCGCGCGCACCTCGGCCTCGGGGTTCCCGCCCGGCGCCTGCGCGGCGCCATCTCGTCGCTCGAGACGGTGCGCGCGGTCGGGATTCTGCCCGCGGCCACCCGCGCTGGTCGGGTCAGCGTGCAGCAGGCCGAGCGCCAACCGCTCGCGTTCCTCGTGCGCGAGCTGTCGGGCACCCCCGAGGTGCAGGAGTTCGCGAGCGACGTGCTGTCGCCCCTCGTCGAGTACGACCGCGAGCACCACGGCGATCTGGTGCGCGTGCTCGACGCCGTGACGGCGCACCCCGCGAACCGCTCGCTCGCGGCGCAGCGGGCGCGGCTCTCACGCTCGGTGTTCTACCAGCGGATCGCGCTCATCGAGGAGCTCCTTGGCGTCGACCTGACCGACGGCATGACCGTCGCGACGCTCACGGTCGCGCTGCTCGCCCGCCGCGAGCGGTAGCCCCCGCACGAGGAGCCATCGGTCATCCCGCGCGAGGAACGAGTCGCAGGATCCTATGCTGCGCGGTTCCAGAGCGACGGGTAATCGTGCCCGAGCTCGCGAACGAGGCGGCGGAACGCCGGCAGCGAGAGCCCGATGACGCAGCTGGTCGCACCTTCGACCCGGTCGATGAACGCGCCGGCGAGGCCGTCGATCGCGAATCCGCCGGCGAGTTCCAGCGGTTCGCCCGTCGCGACGTAGGCCTCGAGCTCCGCGTCGGTGACATCGGCGGCCAGCGACACCGTCGCGGTGTCGACGGCGCCCGCCGCCCCGCGCGGGGATCCGTCGGCCGCGACGTCGACGAGCCAGTGCCCCGAGTGCAGCACTCCGCTGCGGCCCCGGTGCTGCCTGGCGCGTGCGAGCGCCACCTCGGGTAGGTGCGGCTTGCCGAGGATCTGCTCGTCGATGAGGAACGCCGAGTCGCCGCCGAGCACGAGTCCGCCGCCGAGCTCCGCGATCTCCGCGGCGTGCCGGCGCACCACGTCCTCGGCCTTCAACCGACCGAGGTACTCGACGAGCTCGGGCGCGGTGAGGGCCCGCCCCAACTCCGCCTCGCGCGCGACGACCTCGGCTTCCTCGTCGACCTGGGGCGAGAAGCAGACCGGCTCGATGCCGGCGGCGCGCAGCACCGAGAGACGGGCGGGCGAGGTCGAGGCGAGGATCAGGCGCATGCCGCGAGTTTACGGCGTCCGCCTCCGCAGGGTCGCGGCGGCGAGCGCGAGGGCGACCGCTGAAACCGCGGCGATCACGATCAGCGGCCCCCAGAGCGTCCAGTCCTCGTCGCCCTTCGTGACGGCGGTGACCGCGTCGATCGCGTAGCTGAGCGGGAGCCAGTCGGAGATGGCGTGGAGCACGTCGGGCATCTGGTCGCGGGGCATGAACAGGCCGCCGAGCAGGATCTGCGGGAACACGAGCACGGGCATGAACTGCACGGCCTGGAACTCGGTGCGGGCGAACGCGCTGGCGAGCAGGCCGAGCGCGGTGCCGAGCAGGGCGTCGAGCACGGCGACGAGACCCAGCTGCCAGACGGGACCGGTCGTGCTGAGACCGCAGACGATCACGGCGAAGCCGACGGTGATCACGGCCTGCAGGGTCGCGGCGAGCCCGAAGGCGAGCGCGTAGCCGACGATGAAGTCGGCCTTGCCGAGCGGGGTCGTCATGAGCCGCTCGAGGGTGCCGGATCGTCGCTCGCGGAGCGTGGTGACGGAGGTGATGAGGAACATGAGGATGAACGGGAAGAGCGCGAGGATCGGTCCGCCGAGTCGGTCGAAGACGCCGGGCTGATCGCTGAACAGCCAGGAGAAGAGCCCGACCAGCAGCGCGGGGGCGATGAGCACCAGTGCGACCGATCGGGGGTCGTGCACGAGCTGCCGCAGCACGCGCGCGGCGGTCGAGAGGGTGCGTGCGGGATTCACGGCGTCCGTCCTTCCCCGTCGGGCCCGGCCGGGCCCTCCGCGGCGACCGCGATGACGGCGAGGAACGCGGATTCCGGGTCCCCGGTCCCGGTCTGCCGCATGAGCGCGCCCGGGGTCGTGTGGGTCAGGATCCGGCCCTCGCGCATGAGCAGGAGGTCGTCACAGCGGAGCGCCTCGTCCATGACGTGGCTGCTGACGAGCAGGGTCGTGCCCCCGTCGGCGAGGCGGTGGAACAGTTCCCAGAGCTCGGCGCGCAGCACGGGGTCGAGCCCGACGGTGGGCTCGTCGAGGACGAGCAGCTCCGGGGAACCGAGCAGGGCGGCCGCCAGCGAGACCCGATTGCGCTGCCCGCCGCTGAGCGCGTCCACTCTGCGGGAGGCCTCGGCTTCCAATCCGACGAGCGCGACGACCCGCTCCGGGTCGTCGCGCGGGGCGCCGACGGCGCTGGCGAAGGCGCGGAGGTTCTGGTGCACCGTGAGGTCGTCGTAGACCGACGCCGCTTGCGTGGCGTATGCGACCCGGCGGCGCAGCCCGCGGGAGCCGGCGGGTTCGCCCAGCACTCGCACGCTGCCGCTGACCCCGGCCTGCGCGCCGACGACCGTGCGCATGAGGGTGGACTTGCCGCATCCCGACGGCCCGAGGAGTCCGGTCACCCGCCCGGCCTGCACCAGGAGGTCGAGGTGCTCGATCACGGCCCGCCGTCCGCGACGCACGCCGAGTCCCCGGATCTCGATGGCCGCACCGGCCGGGGCGCTGGGCTTCATGGCCTCAGCGTAGCCCCGGCGGGGCGCTGGCGCGAGCCCCGCCGTCGATCCGCGCGCACCGGCGCAGGAGGGATGGGAGAATGGGTGCATGGCGAATACCTCACCCCTGCAGCCCGGCGACGAGATCGAGCTCGAGATCACCAACATCGCGCACGGCGGGGTGAGCGTGGCCCGGCATGACGGCCGCGTCGTCTTCGTCGCCGACGCGATCCCAGGCGAGCGCGTGCGCGCGCGTGTGACCGAAGCCCGCAAGAAGTCGTTCGCGCGCGCGGTCACCCTCGAGGTGCTCGAGGCGTCGCCCGACCGGCGCCCCCACGTCTGGCCCGAGGCCGCCCTGGAACGCGATCCCGAGGAGCGCGCCGGCGGTGCCGAGTTCGGCCACATCGCGCTCGAGCGCCAGCGCGCCCTCAAAGCGCAGGTGCTCGCCGAGTCCCTGCAGCGCTTCGCGGGCGTGGAGCGCGACGTGACCGTCGAGGCGGCGCCCGGCGACGACGAGGCGAACGGCCTCGGCTGGCGCAGCCGCGTGCGCCTGCACGTGGACCCCGAGACCGGCGCCGTCGGCCCGTACGCGGCGCGCAGCCGGACCATCGTGCCCGTCGAGTCCCTGCCGCTCGCGGTCGAGGGTGTCAACATGATCGCCCCGCTCGACGAGCCGATGCACCACCTGGTGTCGATCGACCTGATCGCTCCCAGCGCCGACGATCCCCGCATGCTGATCACGGCGGAGGAGGACGTGGCCCGCGCTGGCGAGAACGACGCCGTGCGCGAGCTCGTCGGCGACCGCGAGTTCCTGGTGCGCGCCGGAGGGTTCTGGCAGGTGCACCGCGAAGCGCCCGAGGTGCTCTTCACCGCCGTGCGCGACGCGATCATCGCGCTGGACGAGGCCGGTCGCGTCGATGCGGGCGCGGCGAATCTCGATCTCTTCGGGGGCGCCGGCCTGCTCGCTGCGGCGATGGCCGAGGCCGTCGGCCCCGCGCTCAAGGTGACCACGGTCGAGGCCGATCCCGGCGCGACCGACGATGCCGCCGAGAACCTCTCGGAGCTCGTCGGAGCGCTCGCGGTGACGGCCCGTGTCGATCGATACCTCGCCGATCTGCTCGCCGCGCCCGCCGCGGTCCGCGACCGCTTCCGTCGCTCGACCGTCGTGCTCGATCCCCCGCGCTCGGGCGCAGGCGGAGCGGTGAGCCAGCAGCTCGGCGAGCTCGCGCCCGCGAACATCGTCTACGTGGCCTGCGACCCGGTGGCGCTGGCACGCGATACCGCGACCCTGCTGGGCCTCGGTTACGAGCTGGGGCCGGTGCGCGCGTTCGATCTGTTCCCGCACACGCACCACCTCGAGGCGCTCGCGGTCTTCACCCGGGCCTGACCCGGGCCGTCCCGGCTCAGTCCGCCGAGCCGTTCCCGGTTTCGGCGGTCTGCGGCGTGCCCGGGTCCGCCGGGCTCGCGGTCACGCCGGAATCCGCCGGAGCGCCCTGGTCGGCCGCGGTCGGGATAGCGATGCTCTGCCGCACGCCGAACCGCGCATCGGCCCCGTCGCCGTCGCAGTAGGCGAACACCAGCGCCTTCGTTCCGGAGGGGTACAGCACCAGCCCCCGCTCGTACGCGCCCTGCGCGTCCAGCTGGATCCTGGGCGATCTGGCAGTGCCGGTGCTCACGCAGACGGTGGCACCGGGCACGCCGCCGGTGATCGAGACGGCGGCGGCGAAGCGGCTCGTGTCGATGGAGCGCACCGGAAGGGCGGTCAGTTCGACCTTCGGCACGGTGAGCGAGAACCTGACGGGGGCGACGGGCGACACGCTGTCGCCCTGGGTCTGGGTGATCTCGGCTCGCTGCGCACCCGGCCGCAGTTCGAGCTCCGCGAGATCCACGGCCCACTTCCCGTCCGCGGCGACGGGCGGCAGAATCCGCGCGCCCGCGACGGCGACGGCGATCCTCGCCCCGGGTTCCGCCGTACCGCTGAGGCGCGGCGCGATGGTCCCACCGGCGTCGCCGGAGCTCTGGACAGTCGGGGCCGGCAGCGCGGGAAGGTCCGGACGCGGCACCGGTGCAGGGTTCGGAGGCCCGACCCGGTCGCCTCCGTCGGGCTCGGGTTCGGGCCTCAGCGGCGCCTCCGGGAGCAGCGAGTCCTCCCGCGGGACGACCTCGTTCGAGAGCTGCGCGGGCCTTCCGTCCTCCTGCTGTCCGGCGACGTTCCCGAGACCCGCTCCCGGTTCCACTCCGGCCGCGGCGCCCGAGGTGCCGGAACTCCGCTTCGCCGGAGAGCGGGCCGCACCGCCGGTCGCCGATCCGTTGTCCGACGGCGCCGCGTGCCGCCCGGTGCTCCAGCCGCTGCCCGCTTCGACGGTGGCGGGCAGTTGGGGGTCGAAGGGGTGCGCGAGCACCACCGTTCCGGCGATCGCGGTGGCGGCGAGCGTGGATCCCAGCACGAGTCCGGTGGATCCGATCGCGACCTTGCCGCCGACGGCGGCCGCGAGCTTGCCGAAACCTGCGCGGAGTCCGCCGGCCTGCGCCAGCGCGGCGAGCGGACGAACCATCGCCGCTCCGTGTACGGCGGTCGCCCCGCCCGTCGCGGCGAACGCCGCAGGAGCGACCGGATCGGCCGCCCGCAGCGCCGCGATCAGTGCGCTGCCCGCGCCTCCGAGGAGCAGCACGCCGAGGATCCCCCCGCCGATACGGCGATTCGCCTCGAGCAGTTGCTGCTCGGCGGATCGGCACTGGCCGCAGCCGCGCAGGTGCGAGCGCAGCAGCGCGGCCCGCTCGCGTGGCAGGGAATCCCTGACGTACCGCGGCAACGCCTCGAACACCCGCGCGTGCTCGATCCCGGCTGGCGGCGTCGGCAACCACTGCGCGAGCCAGGCGACTCGGAGCCCCTCGGTCGCGCGGCGACCGAGCACCGAGACGGAGTTCGGACTGATCCCGAGCCGCCGGGCGGTCTCCGCTCGGGGCAACCGCTCGACGGAACGCCACTGCAGCACCTGCTGCCAGCGGTCCGGCAGCGCGGCGAAGGCACTGAGGATCATGGCGCGCTCTTCGACCGACTCCATCGCGTCTCCGACGCTCGGATCCGGGGCCTCCTCGACGTCGGGCACCGGGACGACTCGTCGGCCGGCACGGAACCACCGCGCGGAGATCTCGCGCACGGTCTCGAGCAGATGGGCGCGGAACGCCTTCATCGGGGCGGGTTCGCGCTGCAGCTGAGCCCAGATCGTCGCATAGGCCTCCGACACCACGTCGTCCGCGTTGCCCGGTGCGACCGAGCGGGCGACCGCGTAGGCCGAGCCGCGGTGCAGCGACCAGAGCTCGGCGAACGCGTCGGCGTCGCCGCGCGCCGCAGCATCGAGCAGGCGGGCATCGATATCGGGATCGACCGGGTCCTCGGCGAACGCGGATCGGGCAGGATCGGGCCCGAACACGACCGCGTCGCGCTCAGCCGTTCCCGACTCGCTCATCGTCTCGAATAGCCCGGTTCCAGATCCTGCGCCGCCGAATTACGGCACCGGTCGATTGTGCACCCCGAAACCGCCTACACCAATACTGTTTGTCGGGTTCCCGCAAGAACACGGGGGAAACCTGCCCGGAACACGCAAATGCGCGGGCGCGAACGGGCTGTTCGCCCATCCGCGCCCGCGCACTCGTCGCGTCGCGCTATGCCGTTCGGCGCAGTCGCCTCACCGTCAGCAGCGCACCGCCGCCGAGCAGCAGCACGCCCGCCAGACCGAGCACGCCCGCGGCGGTCGCGTCACCGGTGTCGGCGAGTCCACCGCCGTTCGGCTTCTTGATCGGGGATGTCGGAGGCGTCGTGGTCGGCGGCACCCGATCGGCGGTCCCCTTGCCGTACCAGCTGTCCTTCGCCGGATCCACGGTCAGGTCCGCATCCGTCCCCGTCGCGGTTCCGGACACCGTCACCGTGTTGACGTAGTCGCCCTTCGGCAGCTTGCCCGAGGCCGTGTAGGCGATGGAGGCTCCGGGGGCCAGCGTGCCGTCGAACCCGCTCGGCGCGGCGATGGTGCCGAGCCGGTCGTCCTTCACGCTGTCGACGCGCACGGGCACGTTGCCCGTGTTCGTGACCGTGTACACGAACGGAACCGGCTTCTTCGTGGAGACGCTGTGGCGGTCCGCGGCGGTGGCAGCGCGAACGCCGTCACCGGTCTTCACGACCTGCAGACCCGCGGTCGCGCCGAAGCCGTACCAGTCGGCCTGCACCGGCTGCAGCTCGTTCGGCACGCCCGCCTCGGTCGCCTTGACGGTGACCCGGTTGTGGTAATCGCCCTTGGCCACAGGCCCGCTCGCGGTGAAGACGACCTCTTCGCCGACCCCGAGGGTGCCGCTGAAGCCGCTCGGCGCGGGGATCGCACCGAGCACGCTGTCGGTCACGTCGTCGATCTGCACCGGCACATCGCCCGTGTTCTTCACGGTGTAGGCGAACTGGACGGTGGCTCCCGCCGCGACATGCAGCGCGGCGGCCTGCGTGCCGTTCTGCTGACCGTTGCCGGTCTTCGTCACCGAGATCGACGGGTGCGAGAGCGGAGCACGCACGGTCGCGACCGCGGTATCGCCGTTGCCGGCCTCGTTCCACGCCGAGATGCGGAACTGGTAGGTCTTCGCGGGGTCGAGGCCCGAGACGGTGCGGGTCGCGGCGGTCGACGCGGCCGCGGGCACCACGGTCCAGGTGGTTCCGGCGTCCTCCGACTGCTCGATCACGTAGTCGCGCACCGGCGCCTGCGCATCGGCGGTGACACCGGCGGGCAGCGCGTTCCAGGTGAGATCGACCGAGGTCTTCGCCGGGCTCGTGTACTGCGCCGCGAACTGCGTCACGGCGTCCGGGGTGCGGGCGAAGATCACCACGCGGGTCGCCGAGGACCCCTCGGCGACGGTCGCGTAGAGGAAGCCGCGCTCGTCGAAGGCGAGACCGCGGACCGTCGAGAGCTGTCCGTTGCCGGTGCCTCCGCCGAAGGCCGAGAACTTGCCCTTCGCTGTGCCGTCCTGGGCGAAGACCGAGATGAGCCCGCCGCGCTGCCCGACGTAGATGTCGCCCGTGCGCGGCTCCACCTGAATCGTGAACGTGGCATTCGTCTGCCCATCACCCGTCGCGAGCGTCCCCAAGCCGATCGTCTGCGTCACCGCGCACCGATCCCGCGAGGACCCCGTCGGATTCCCGACGGCCTCGGTCGTGCAATTGTTGGGATCGATCCGCTGGATGAAGGTCTGGTTCCCGGCACCCGGATCGATGAAGCCCACGAGCAGCGTGCCGTCGGCCGGATCCACCGCGATCGCGTACGGCGAACGGTACCCGCCGTCCGTGGGATACGCCGTGCCCGCCGGCTGGTTCAGATAGATGTTGCGCACGAACGTGCCGTCGGGCTTGTACTGCTTCAGCAGCTCCGGCGTCTGGCTCGTGACGACCATGTCGCCGTTCAGCATGCGCGCGACGCCGACCGCGTAGTCGAAGGTCTCGGGGTCGTAGCGGTTCGCCCAGCCGTTGCCGCTCGGCCAGCTCGACTTGCCGATGGCGCCGGCTTCCGTGCCGCCGGGAGCGATCATGCGGACGACCTTCTTCTGGTTGTTCAGCCACCCGGCCTGGCCGTCAGCGTCGATCGCCCACGCCGTGCCCGCCTGGGTCACGGCGATGCCGCGCACACCGCCGAACTTCCCGCTCGGCATGGTGCTGCCGTCCCACACCTGGGAGTCGGCGATCTTCGCGTAGTTCGCACCGACGCCCGCGTTGTCGCCCGCGGCGACCGTTCCGTACGCGCCGTTGCCGGTGTACTGACCCGCCGCCCAGTCCGGCGTCGCGGCCAGCTCGTGCCGCTGCACTCGGGACTGGCCGCTGTAGCAGGCCCTGCCGTTGTCGACGAGCACACCGCCCTGGGTCGAGCAGAAGAGCGTCGCGAGGGTTCCGTACGCGATCTTGGCGCTGTCGGTCACCCAGAGGCTGCCGTCGGACGGGCTGGTCGTCACACCGTAGCTGTAGACGAGGTCGCTCGTGCGGGTCCGAACATCGCCGGCGTACCCCCAGAGGCCGCTCCCGCGCGCCTTGCCCGCGGTTTGGACGACGCTGGTGGTGCCCGGAGCGGTGGTGGCGACGGTCGGGTCGCCGACGACGGCCGAGGCCGCGGTCGCTCCGAGCGCGCCGAGCGGGAGTGCGATCAGCGCTGCGGTCGCCCACGCGGCCGCGCGCGCGAAACCGCGACGAGGTGGTGCTGCTGTATTCATGAGGTTCCCCACGTGTCAGGAGCGCCGGCCCCTCCGACCGCTCGAGCTGTCCGGGAGCGTTGGCACGACCCCGACTTCGGCGAAGCGCCGTGCGCCCCGAGCGGCACGGCAGAATACTTGAAACTTCCCCGAATCGAGTTGAGCGTACCCGGGGATCGCGCGTTCGTCCAGGATATTCCCTGACTTGGGTCCGGATTCGTGGTTTGGGAGCCCAGGAGTCGGCGCTCGCGCACTGCGGGGCCGCACGTTCTGCGGTCCCACGCAGGAGCCCGAGACCGCCGACCGCCCTACCCCGGCAGGATCGCGCGGAACGCGTGCGTGACGTAGGGCATGCCGATCGACTCGCCGTCGCGCAGACCGAGCCCGTCCAGGATCCGCGCCAGCCCCGCGTCGAGCTCCGCGCGTTCGAGCGGAGATCCGGTGATGTAGTAACTGCGGGAGCGCAGCATCCCGCCCAACGTCGCTCGAGTCGCAGGGTGCTCCCAGGCCCAGCTCGCGTGCTCGGGAGCGCCGAACGGAGGCGCCAGTTCGGGACCGCCCGCGGCGATCGTGTCGCGCGACCCGCTCGTCCGCACCAGCGCTTCGAGCTCGGTCGCCCACGCGGTGCGGGGATCCCGCAGGTTCCAGACAAGACCCAGTACGCCGCCCGGACGCAGCACCCGTGCGATCTCGCGGGACGCGAGCACGGGATCGACCCAGTGCCAGGCCTGCCCGAGCACGACGGCGTCCGCGCTCGCGTCGGCGCAGGGCAGGGATTCGGCGGTGCCGATCCCCGTCGGGACCCCGGGCACCGAGTCGCGCAGCTGCTCGAGCATCTGCGCATCGGGATCCACCGCGGTGACCCGGCACCCGGCCGCGAGGAGGCCGCGGCTCAGCTTGCCGGTGCCCGCCCCGACATCGAGCACCCTCGGCGATGCGGCGGTGCCGCGGACGGGCGCGAGCATCCACTCGATGGCCGTGGCCGGATACTCGGGACGCCCCCGCTCGTACAGCTCGGCCACCGAGCCGAACGAGGTGGCCCGCGCTTCCTGATCCGCCATCGCGACCCCGATTCCCGATTCCCTGCCGGAGCGGGCCGCATCCGACCCGCGCTGACCGCAGGCTACTGCAGCAGGCTCCGCACCCGCTCGATCGACAGCAGGCCGTCGATCATCGGCCCCGCGACGACGCAGTAGATGAGCGCGAGGAACACGGCGTAGGTCACGGTGAAGCCGGCGGCCGCCGCGATGTGGTCGCGCGTGCGGAAGTGCGCGAAGAACTTGCGCAGGAACGAGACGGGGTGGCGCAGGTCCCAGGAGTTGAAGCGCAGGTAGCGCCCCAGGTACATGCCGAACCCGAGCAGCAGCATGACGACCCCGACCGCCGCGAGCGCGCCCGGCTCCAGGAAGTTGCGCGCCGAGTCGCCGTACACGCTCGTCGTGAAGAACATGTGCGCGAGGAACACGTTGAAGACCGTGTTGACCACGCCCGACATCGCGAGGGTGATCACGAGGATGATGTCGTACCAGAGCGGCACCGGGTCGTCGTCCCGCCGGTGCGACTGGTTGAGCTCGGTGATGAGGTAGCTCGCGTTCGGCAGCATGAGCAGCCAGAGGATCGCCGTGACGGCGAGCACCGCGAGTCCGACCACGGGAGCCGCGACGAGCAGCGCGAAGCCGAACAGCCCGCCGATGCCGAGGATGAAGACGGGCAGGACCGAGAGCAGGATGTTCCACAGCATCGGCCGGTACAGCGGCGTGCGGTACACCCAGGCCCGGGCGAGCACGAGGATCAGGGCGTAGACGTTCAGCAGGACGGCACCGACGGGGAGGAAGAACACGGAGACGATTATCTCGTGAAGCCGCCGGGTCAGCTCGCGCGGATCTCCATGCCGAAGTGCGCGGCGAAGATCGGGGCGAGGTCGATGGCCTGCATCTCGGAGACGATCGCACCGCGCAGGCCCTCGAGGCCCTCGATGCTCGAGAACTCGAGGCCGCGCAGGTCGAGCCCTTCGGATCGCGCGCCCGTGAGCACGAGCTTGCCGACCGTGCACCCGTCGAACGCCATGCGGGTGATGCGCGCCCCGCCGAGGTCGAGCTCCTCGATGCGGCAGCCGCGGAACAGCACGTCGCGCAGCTCGGAGGCGCGCAGGTTGACCCAGCCCAGCTTCGACCCTTCGAAGAGCACCTGGTGCAGCCCGGAATCGTACAGTTCCGCCGCGCCGACGCGGGACGAAAGGACCTCGACGTCCTTCCAAGTGCTGCGGCGAGCCTTGAGATTCGGGGCGTCGAGGCGCTCGAAGCGGGTCTCGACGAATCGGGATCCCTGCAGGTCGGCGTCGTGCGCCTGCAGGTCGAGCAGCTCGCACTCCATCAGCGTGAGCCCGGCGGCGGCGCGCCCCGAGAGGTCGCCGCCCGCGAAGCGCTCGCCCTCGAACACGCGGCGCGGCCCGATCGCCTCGGGATCGCCGTCGCGGAGCTCGTCGAGCCGCACCGGGTCGAGGTGGGGCGTGGGATCGATCCTGCGCGTGCGTGCGACCATGGCGGCTCCTCTGCGATCGACGTGTCGGGACGGGCACGACCCTACACTCGGCCACCGACACCGCGGATAGTGTGGGCTCGGTTGCGGGCCGCCGCGTGGGGGACGGCCACGGACCCGACCCGGAGGATTCCCGTGGCACTTTCCCGTTTCCGTTCCGCCGCCGCGGCTCTGCTCGCCGGAGCGCTGATCCTCGGGATCCCGATGCTCCCCGCGCAGGCCGCCGTCGCCGATCCGACACCCGCCGATCCCGCACCCGCGGCACCCGCGGCATCGCCCATTTCCGAGGTCGCGCTGCAGCCCTACCTTCCCGGCGAGCAGACCTGGCCGTCGAGCTTCGCCCCCTCGTTCGCGCTGATGATCAGGATCGAGACCGAGTACGCGCAACCCGGCGCACGGTTCTCGCTCGCGCTGCCCGAACACCTCATCGCCGTCGCGGATCCCGGAACCGTGACGGACGAGGCGGGCGAGACGATCGCCGACTACCGCGTCGACGCCGACGGCCGCACCGTCCGCTTCGCGTTCGCGCCGGGAGTCGCCGCGAAGAAGGACTTCCGGGCCCGCATCGCACTCTTCGCCAACCTCGACGACGTCGGGGCCGCCGGGGGTTCGTTCACCGGTGAGGCGCGCAGCGGCTCCTCCGTCTTCCCGCTATCGCTGAGCTACGGCGCGATGTCGTGGACCATGGGGAACATCTCCTCCACCTGGGTGCCCGGCCCGAACGGCGAGGGCGCACGACTCCGGGTCCGCGGCGCCGTGGCCGGTCACGCGGCCGACGCGGCCGAGGGCGGCCAGTGGATCGGGGCGCGCGGGGCCGATTCCTGGCCCGGACTGCTGCGCCCGGTCCCGGGGACGACGCGGCTCTTCGCCTTCGACGAACTGCCGAGCACCTCGGGCGCGCTCGGTGATCCTGCGGCGGCCGTGCCGGCCTCGGCGTACTCCGTCGCGGCCGAGGGCCAGGCGCCCGGCACCGTCACGATGGGCGTCACGGTGCCGTCCCCGCGCGACGGCTTCTATGTGATCGAGCAGCTGTTCTCGCTCGATTCCCCGGGCCCCTCCATCTTCGAGATCCCCGGCGAGACGCTCCCCAAGGGGGCGCGCTCGATCTACGCGACGGGCTCGCAGGTCGACACGAGTTCCGTGCTCGCGCACGCGCAGAGCGGGGGCGCTTCGAACGGAAGCTCGAGCCTGGCGTACTTCGTCGCCTCGGGCGCCGACGGGTCCGCCGCGGCGGCGAAGCCGTCCCTCGGCGCGGTCCGCACCGTCGAGACCGACTCCTCGCCGTCGCGCGCGGTCGCCCGAGTCGACCTCGCCATCACCAACTCGGGGAACACTCCCCTGCACGCGACCGCGGTCGAGCGGGTCACCGCCGACCGTGCCGCGGTCTCGATCGACGCGGCGACCGCCGATCGTGGAACGGTGCGCGTGGTGGGCGGGGCCGTCGAATGGTCGGGCGACCTGCAACCCGGGCAGCGGGCCCGCATCGCCTATACCGTCACCGCGAAGCACGCCGGCGGTTCGGCCGGAGAGATCAGGATCAGCGGTACGACCGAGGGCGAGACCCCGTCGGGGCAGGAAGCCGACGCCGAGGTCGCGGACGACACCGTGCCGGTGCCGCCCGCGCCAACGGACGGCACCGGCACGGATCCGACCCGGACGCCGCCGGCCACCGGCACCAGGGTCGACCCGACCGAGCTCGCCGCCACCGGCTCGGAGCCGCTGAGCGCCGCCCCCTGGGTGATCGCTCTGCTGTTCGCCGGGGCGGCCTGCGGGACGCTCGGGTTCAGCCGCGCGGCGAGAGGATCCCGGCCGGGATCTGCTGGGTGATGCAGTGCGGTCCGCCGCCGCCGTACCCGATGGTGCGGCCGGGAACGCCCACGATCTCCCGATCGGGATAGATGCGCTGCAGTACCGCGAGCATGCCTGCATCGTGCTCGTCCTCGCCGATGGGGACGATCACGGCGCCGTTCGCGAGGTAGTGGTTGGCGTAGGCCACCTGCCCCTCGGCGGGGACGTCGACCTCGAGCACCTCGATCCGGCGCCCGCGCGCGTCCGGCCCGGCGGCGAGCGCCTCGAGGTTGGCGCGCGATCGCTCGTACTCGGTGGATGCCGGATCGCTCGGCACCTCGAGCAGGATCCGGCCGGGACCGACGAGCTGGGCGACGCCGTCGATGTGCCCGTCGGTGCCGGCGGGGCCCGTGTCGAGCGCGTGCCCGTAGGGCAGCCAGACGACGCGTTCGGCACCGAGGCCCGCGCGCAGTTCCTGCTCGATCTGCTCCCGGTCCAGCTCGGGGTTGCGGTTCGGGTTCAGCAGGCACTGCTCGGTGACGTAGACCGTGCCCTCGCCGTCGACGAAGAATGCACCGCCCTCGAGCACGAATGAGGTGCGGAAGTGCGGCAGGCCGAAGTGGTCGGCGAGGCGCACCGCGAGCTGCGCGTCCTCCGCGTGCGGCCAGCGCTCGCCCCAGGCGTTGAAGCGGAAGTCCATCACGGCGAACTCGCCGGTCTCGTCGTTGCGGAGGAAGATCGGGCCGCTGTCGCGGGCCCACGAGTCGTCGACGGGCACTTCGATGGGTTCGACCCCGGGGCCGCAGGCGGCGCGCACCTCGTCGGCGAGCCCGGGCGGGCACACCATGAACACGGGTTCGAAGCGGGCGACGGCGTTCGCGACCGCCGCGTAGTCGCGCTTCGCGGCGGCGAGCTGCGATCCCCACAGCTGCTTTCGGAACGGCCACACCATGATGCAGCCGTCGTGCGGTTCCCACTCGGCGGGCATGGCGAATCCGGCCGCGGCCGGGGTGCTCTGGATCTCGGTCATCATCACTCCAAAATTTGGTTCTCAACAAAGTTTTGCTGAAAACCAAATATTGCGCAAGCCCCGCTCGCACGGCGAGCACCGGATATCGGGCTGGGGCCGGACGATCCCCGCGGGGAGGATCCGGTAGAAGCCGGATATCCGGTGGAAGAAGACCGCCCGGAACCGTCGGGAACGGCCGTGAGCCGCAGGAATCAGGCGTCACGCAGGCCGAGCAGCGCGGCGACCGCCGCGTCGGCGATGGCCCGAATGCGCTCGGGCCCGTACCCGGGCGCCTCCAGCACGAGCTGGATCGAGAGGCCGTCGAGCATGCTCGCGATCGCGGCGGCGGTCGCGTCGGGGTCCTCGGCGCGGAAACCGCCCGCGGCGATGCCCTCGTCGATCACCTGACGCAGCAGCGCACGCCACTCGCCGTCGAGCGCGTGGTGCGACTCGGTGATCTCGGGGTGCAGCGCGGCGCCGGCCCAGACCTGGAACCAGAGCAGCCAGCCCGGATCCCGCACCCGGTCCGCGAGGGACAGGTCGATCAGCGTGCGCAAACGGTCCTCGGGGCGCTCCAGGCGCTCGAGCGCCGCGCGGGCGTCCTCGATGAGCCGGCCCTCGCTCATCTCGATCGCGCGCCGCAGCAGCTCCGACTTCGAGGGGAAGTAGTAGCTCAGATGGCCGGCGGTCATGCCCGCGCGCTTCGCGATGTCCGACAGGCGGACCTCCGAGAAGCCGAGTTCGGCGAAGGACTCGATGGCCGCTTCGAGCAGCGCGCGCTCGCGGCTCTCCCGATTCGTCTCCCGTGCTCCCACGGCTCCACAATACCGATCCGCGCCCTGCGCCCCCAGCGACCCCACAGGCCGATCTATCAAACTGGGTCCGATCGTAGCGCTTGAGATACTTTGCGCCGCCGGCGCACCCGACTCCCGAAGGAGGAGCGCATGCACTCGCCCGAGCCCGCCGCTGCCCGTACGCCGCTCGCCGCGCGCGCGAATGCCCCCGCCGCGCTTCCGGTGCTCCCGGCTTTCGCCGGCCTGACGCCGCTCGCCTGGCGGCGCGCACGCCGCACCGACATCCGGCGCATCCACGCACTCGTGGCCGAGGCCGGCCGGATCGACCACCCGCGCACCCGATTCGCGAAGGACCAGATCGCCTTCGGCCTCTCGGGAGCGCACTTCAGCCGTCGGACCGACTCGATGATCGCGCTCGGTCCCGACGGCACGGCCATCGCCTTCGGATCCGCAAAGCGCACCGAGGATCCGACGACCGAGGTCGAAGTCGCGCTCGAAGGCACGGTGCGCCCCGACCACCGCGGGCTCGGCATCGGCCGCGCGCTGCTCTCCTGGCAGGAGGCCCGCGCACGCCAGATCCTCGCCGAGACCGGCGGGGACCTGCCCGCCATCATCACCGTCGCCAGCCGCGAGGCGAATCCGCAGAACCAGGCGCTGTATTCCTCAGCGGGCTTCGCACCGGTGCGCTGGTGGCTCGAGCTCTGGCGCCCGCTGTCCACCGATCTCCCGACCGTTGCCCCTCCCACGGGCATCGCACTCGTCCCCTTCACCGGCCGCCGCTCGGAAGCGACCCGGACAGCGGTGAACGACGCGTTCCGCGACCACTGGGGCACGCAACCGATCACGCGCCGGGAATGGGAGGCCGGCGGGAGGGCCTCGGGGTTCGCGCCGAAGCTCTCCCGCCTCGCGATCCTCGGAAGCGGCACGCTCGCCGACCCGAACCGGGTCGTTGGCTTCGCGCTCAGCGAGGTCGATCGCGGCGCGTGGACGGCGAACGGCGGCCCGTTCGGCGAGCTCGGCATGATCGGCGTGGTGCGCGACTGGCGCGGCCGTGGGCTCTCCACAGCGCTGATCGCGGACACGCTGCGGGCGTACCGCGGCGCCGGGCTCGAACGGGCCATGCTCAACGTCGACGCCGAGAATCCGAGCGGAGCGCTCGGCATGTACGAGCGTCTCGGATTCCGCGCCGAGGATCGCGCGGTCACCTTCGCGAAGCGGGTGTAGTGCGGGTGTTTGCGCTACGGCGGGCGCGGCAACGCAGCGCCCAGGTGCCGCGACGCGGCGCGGCGCAAAAACGAGAAAACCCCCGGTCGGACCGGGGGTTTTCTCGTGACTCTCTGTAGCTGAGGCGGGGCTCGATCCCGCGACCTCACGATTATGAGTCGTGCGCTCTAACCAGCTGAGCTACTCAGCCAAACTGGCCCGCACGAATGCGGGCCAGAGAGTCAGAGCCCCGAGCCAGGATTGAACTGGCGACCCCTTCCTTACCATGGAAGTGCTCTACCACTGAGCTATCGGGGCGCGGCCACCTTGCGATGACAACCGTTAGAGAATAGCACTGTTGGCGACGCGATGCGAAATCTGCTTGACTCGGGCGTGTGCGCACCACCCTGATCACTGTTTTTTCCCTGGTCCTGGGCCTGTGGATCACCCTCGCCCGCGTGTCGTTCGGACTCGTCGGACCCGTCGCAGCCTGGCTCGGCCCGACGCTCGGGCTCGCCTTCGTCTGGCTCTGGATCTGGACCGCCCGGCGCATGACGCAGACCGTCGCCCGCGGCTACCGGATCCGCCCGCGCACCCGGGTCGCCCTGGTGCTCTCCGCCGTGTGCGCGATCGCCTTCGGCCTCACGGCTCCCGAGTACGCGGACGGCGCGTTCCGCACGCTCTTCGGCGAGCTCGGCGGCGCGGGCGCGAACGAGATGTCGATCGCGCTCTGCAACCCGTTCGGCATCATCGCGATCGCGTGCGCCGTCGCCGCCGTCGCGTTCGCGGCGGCCGACGGGCGGGACCCCCGCCCCGAGGAGGACGAGGATCTGATCGACGAGTCCGGCATGGTGCGGCACCCGCTCGCGGATCGCTGAGGCAGCGCGGCGCCGGGCACCCCGAGGCCCGGATCATCGGACCCGCGGGTGACCCGTGTCAGCAAGTCGACCGAGAACCGGCTAGTATGGAAAAGCTGGCTGCTCGCAGTCGGCGCTGGAGGATTCGCCTAGCGGCCTATGGCGCACGCCTGGAACGCGTGTTGGGTTCACGCCCTCGGGGGTTCAAATCCCCCATCCTCCGCCACCGGGGTATTTGCAGAATTTCTCGGAAATGTTTGCAAAATACCTGCTGAGGCCCTCGATTCCGTTCGGAGTCGAGGGCCTCAGGTGTTTCCTCGCCCGATCCGGCGCTGCCCGCGTCTCCCCGCCTGTGAGCTGAGGTGTTCGTGACACGCCGAATGACCCCTCCGGTCAGGGGCCTCTTCGAGCGATATTCGGTTCGGGAGCGCCTAGCCGCTATGTCCGCGGCGGGCCGGCCTCTGCCTTCGTTCGTCCGCGGCGGCTCGTGGCCTTGCGCGCCGCGTCTTTGCCTCGTCGGCTGCACGGCTTCACCGCGTCGGGTTTCGGCTTCTTCGGCTCGTAGATGTCTTTGATGCCGCGCCGGATGCGGTCGAGGTTGGTCGCGATGACTGCCGCGATGGCGCACAGGTAGTTGTATGCGAAGCCGCGCCCGGTCCGGGCCCGGGTGTCTTTGAGGTCGGGCCCGCCGAGGCGTTTCAGCTCGTTGTTGCTCGACTCGACCTGGTTTCGCTGCCCGTACGCCCGAATCCAGTCATCCGAAAGATAGGGGAACCGCTGGAGGAACTTGATCTCAGGCAGGTCCGCTGGGATGCGAATCTTCCCTGTCGGCTTTTCCGCGTCGGACAGTTCGTTCGTTCCGGGGTCGAACGCATGGTAGCCGTCCGGGTCGGGGTAGACGTATCGTTGCTTACCGTCGGCTTCGATCACGCCCCACCTTTTCAGCCGGTATGGCTCACGCAGCTTAAGGATCCGACTGACGTCTTTTTTCGAGTACTTCGGCTGGGTCGCTTCCGTCTCGCCCTTGGGGACGCCGTTCTCGCCCCAGTTCACGATCTCGCGGAGCTCTTTCGGCATGAGGTTCACGTACGGGCTGCCTTCGAGGAAGATGATCTTGCCGTCGGCGAGGCTGCCGTTGATGCCGAGTTGCTTCTTGGTGAAGTCGAACACGCCTTCGTAGCCGAGTTTGCGGAGGGGTTCTTGGAAGTTCTCGACTTTCAGGCTGCTGTAGGCGCGGTCGACGGCCACGAGTCCTCGTTTCTCGCTGAACTCGGCCATGCGGGTGAGGAGCTCTCTCGGTTGCACGGTGATCTCGCCGGGGAGGTGCATGCGCATCGCGGGGATGAGCTTGAACATGTAGCCGCCGTTTTTCGCGTCGATGAGGACGGGGGTTTCGATCTCGTATCCCGGGGTGGAGGTTTTGAGGTGTTTCCCGTTGTGGTCTCCGTCGCGGGTGTGCCAGCCGCACTGGTAGTCGACGTTTGTCAGCCACTTGTAGTCGGGCCAGTTCTTCTCGTTCGGGTTCGGGCCACCCCCGACGGGGACACAGGTCGCGTCGATTGCCCAGTCGCCGTTGTGGCCTTCGAGGTATCGCTTCGGCAAGATCCTCGCGGAGGCAGCAACGAGGAGGTCCGAGAGACGGTGCGCGCGTGCTTCGTAGACGGGGTCGTAGCCGAGTCTCGCCCGTTCGAACTCTTCACGGCTCATCACGTGGTTCAGGGGTGCTCCGCGCCATGGGTCGATCGCATCACGAAGACGCTTGCTGGCACGCCAGAGCCGCGTGTACCAAGTCTGCTTGGTCGCACCATCGACGCGGATCCCGAGCCGCTCGAGCTGTTCGGGCGTGAAGCGGTACTGCAGGGTCTTGGAGAGTTCGGTGAAGCTGTATGCCTCGCCCCAGATGGCGTTCATCGCGAACACGCACAGGACAGCTTTCGCGGTCACGAAGGGTTTCCGGCCGGCGCCGCTCTTGCGCTTCCCTGCTTCCCAGGCCTCGATTTCTTCGAGCGCGCCGCTGTTTTCGATGAGCCGTGCGATCGTGTTGAAGTAGGCGTTCACCATGGGGCCCTTGATCGCGGCAGCCCGGTCGAGCTCGTCCTCGGTGCCACCGAGGACCTCGGTCAGGGCTGCGTCCGTCTGTGCGTTCATCGGGACACCACCCCGCGAAGGGCCGCCAGATATTCGTCCGGTGGGACGGGGGTCGCGAAGTCGAGGATGACTCCGAGGTTTTCGAGTTTCCGCACGCCTGCGGCTTGGAACACTTCACGCATCGGTGCGCGGGCGTTCATGAGCGCGATCAGCCAGGTGTTACGGAGCCGGTCGCCACGCGGCGCGTTCCCGACCGTGCCCATGGTGAATGTGGACAGGATGCGACTCTTGTTCTTGGTGCGGAGCTCTCCCCACAGCGGCTTCCCGGCCGGCGGCTTCTGACCCAGGAGGGCGAGCATCCACGCATCCCACTCGGCCAAGAGGGGCACTGCGCGGGGGTTCCTGCCGCGCACGTCGACCAGGATGCCGGCACTTGAAACGTGTACGTCTTCCGGGCGGACGAGTGCGACTTCACTGGACGTGAGACCGGCGCCGGCGCACAGGATGAGCATCAGCATGCCGCGCCGCACTTTGAGCGGCGTGGTCTGCCCGGTCGCCCAGTCCCGGAACACGAGCATCTCCGCCCGCGAGTACGGGAACGCGGTGTTCTCCTTCGGGATGCGCGTGAACTCCATCCCGGAGGAGTCCACCGCGACAGCTTCCGCGATACGCGACAGCGACGTCCGATAGTTGCGCCGTGTCACAACCGTCAGGTGCGGGGCGCCTTCCTGCACCCATTCGTCGATCACGTCGCGCCGCCACACGATGCTGGCTTTCAACGGGTAGCCGCGTTCGAACACGACCCAGGCGACATAGATCGCGGCAGTGGAGGTGTACAGGCGCGCCGTACGCTGCGACTGGGGCAGTGTCAGAGCGACCGAGTCGGTGACGAACGCACGAATGTGCGCCCACCGCTCCGGATCCACCTGCTTGGGTTTCGTGTCCCGCATATGCCTGATCACCTCCTCCGGGAGGGCGTGATAGCCGGCCCGCCGCAGTGCATCTGCGACAGGTTCCGATGGCCGAGTGAACGTCCCGAGTGCCCCGGCGAGCACGTCTCGGGTTTCGGGGCCGAAGGCAGCCGTGCGGGCGGGCGTGCGCCTGCGGGGTGCCTGGCTTTCAGGGGTGCTGGTGAAGTGTTGTTTTCTCATCTCGGGTCAGGGATGGGCGGTGCACTCCCCCGAAACGCCGTGCTTTCTCCACCTATGTACCTAGTTCACGACGTAAAGTCCGTCCTAATGGCTGCAAAATCGACTGAGGTTCTCCCGGGGAAGGGATTCACGTTCGTTCCCCGGGATCTGTTCGAGTCCCCGAGACGGTTCGGGAAGACCCGAGAAGACCTCCGTCCCGCCAAGGGCGTCAGCATTCTGGATCCCCGGTTCAAAGCCGCCCAGCTGCAGCACCGTCTCTCCAAAGAGATCCGTGAGCATCTGTCGTCCAGGAGTAAGACGGTGGCATGGCTGGCGTCGTCGAAGGCAGGGCATCCGGGGCTGAGCACGGATCGGATGCATCGGATGCTGCGCGGCGAAACGATGCTGCAGGTCGCGGACCTCCTCCTGTTCACGCAGATCGCGAAAGATGGCGTTCAGGCGGTGCAGGACGCGATCGGAGTCGACCCCAGACCCGTAAAAGCGCTCGAGGACTCCCACATGATCTTGAGCTGGGCGATGAGGGGATGCACCTGCAACGCCGCGGCGAAAGCCATGCAGGACTTGAAACGGTTCCAGGACCGGTAACACCATGACCCGCCACCCTCACGATTCCCCGGACTCATCCGGAGAGGGCGGCGGCTTCGGCTCGTTCCCGAACGGGTCGACCCTCACGGCCGTGTACGTCGACGGACCGACTTTCGCTACCGCCGGCATCGGGCTGACCCGAAGGAACGTCATCGGCATCAGCGCCCGCAAAGCGTCCTCCGGAGACTCGAGCGCCTGCGCCACTTCGCCGGCGTCCAAGCGCGCCCGCGTGCGGCCCTTGAACCGGTGCTCGATCACCGCCATATACAAGAGGCCCTCGTTCGGGACGAGGACCTGGAACGTCATCGTGCACTCGAACACCGACATGTTCCGGTACGGCCTCCACTTCTCGCGGCTCATGACTGGCCCTCCCTACTCTCGGTCCCAACGGAGATCTACGGTGCTGCGGGCCTCTACAGCGGCGGTGCCGTCGGAGCTGAGCTCCGTGACGGTGACGATGGTGCGTCCGATACGGGTCGTGCCGCCCATCGGCCCGAACTCGTGCCGACGCATGAGGATGTGCATCATCGCGGTTGCAGGGTCCGGTGTGATCAGGCGACAGGCTTCCTCTCGGAACACCTCGTCCCCGGAACCGTGGGTGACGAGGTCGACAACGTCGCGAGACAAAGCCTCCTCGTCCTTGAGACGCACCCGGAAGATGAGCGTGCACTCGTACTGCGGCAGATCCCGAATAGACATGGCATCACCTCCTCGATCCTGGCCGGCCAGCACGGATCTCGTGCAGCACGAGATTCTTCCGAAACGGGTACCCGAGCAGGTGCCGGATCCCGATCGATGCCGCCTCGAGAGCGGTGAAGACCTCGTCTGCGCGGCAGGACTTCGCCCACCACCAGCAACCGGGCGGCATCAGGTGGCGGGAGGCGTCGGGCCGGTACGCGTGCGCGACGCGGCAAGCGCGACCCTGTACGCCGAGCTCAATCGTGCAGGCGTCTGCGGCGCCGAGCACCTGAAACCAGGCTTCTCCGGCTGTGCCGATCGTTGTCCACGGCCAGGCTTCCCCGTTGAGCGCCTGCACGAGCATCCGCGCCTGCGGAAGACCGCCCACGACCGGAAGCCGCATGTTCTCGAGGTGGTTGGCAGCCCACCACCAATCCCGCGCGACCTCGAGGAAGAGAAGCTCGGACTGGGCCATCCGCATGCTGCGCGGTTCTTCGGCGGGCTGGACTCGTCCCGGATTCGGGGCGGACGACTGTGTGATGTTCATGGTGGGACCGTAGGAGTTGTGCCATGGCCGGTCCAGCACTTGCCGCCCACACCCGACGCACCGAACCCCGTGCTCTCCCGCCCACGGTTTCTACACTTTCCGCCCACACCGCATCGACGAGAAACGGAAATTCCCGATGAGCGCGAACCTTCTCACCCTTGAAGAATGGCAGTCTGCGCACCCCGAACGGTGGGCACAGATCGAGGGACGGGTCACCAGAAACGAGCTCCGCACACTCAAATTCATCGACGCCCAAATCCACCTCACCCGCGAAGTCGAAGATGGACGGAAACCGCCAGATACGCCGGAGGTGCGCTGGCTCAGATCCTGCGTCGCGATCTACCTGTATGTCTGCGCACACGGCCTGTTCCCTCGAGACGAACACAGTGTGACGTGGGTGAAGAACCAACGCAGGGGCGCGCTCTGCAGTTACCAGGTGGCGGCGCTGGAACAGATACCGGGATGGGCTTGGACGCCGCGTCGGTCCAGCTGGGACGAACGCGTGACAGAACTCAATCTGTTCCGCACCAACTACGAGCGAGAACCACGAATTCGTTCCAAGTGGGAACACGAACGCGCCCTTGCATACTGGCTGAAGCGCCAACGGATCGCCGATTCCGAAGGCCGGCTCACCCCCAACCAGAGCGCCCTTCTGGAAGGCGAACCCGGCCAGCCAACCGGCGAGATCAGTTTGGCCGTCCCCGTATTCTCGAGCACCTACGATGCTTGGTTCCGGGAGTTCTGGGACACCGTCGCACCCGCATCGATGCTGCTGCCCTCACTCTGAGCGCTGCGGTTCGCGCTCGGCCAGCACCCGATGGCGCTCTACGCGGAGGGGAGGCGGTATCGGGTGTTGCGGACCCCCTGCCCGCCTTCACGTTCGATGTACCCGGCCTTGACGGCACGATTCAACGCGTACCTCGTCTGCCCCTCACTCAGACCCGTCGCGTCTACCAATTCGCGCAGACTCAGTCGCACGCCTCCGTCAAGGGCCTCCTGTATGGGGTCGAAGTTCAATATCTCCACCGCCTCGTGTTCGAGTTCACGTAGTCGCTCCCCTGAGAGGAGCGAATCCACGTACGGGTCGACGATGACACCGGGAAGCGCATGCTTCTCGTCAATCACGTACTCGGTTTGCGCACGCTCACCGCGTCGTTCTGCAAGCCCCAAGGTGACGAGCCCTTGGAGGGCGAATCTGGCTTCCACCGAATCGATCGGCGCGAATCGCTTCCGCACGAGACTGTTTGACCACACATCTCCGTGGCGCATGGAGGCCGCGACTTGTCGTTGGATCTCACTCAGACGATGCGCGGGATCGACAACGTCAAGCCAGGACAAGTCTTCCTGCTCCAGCAACGCATGCCTCGGCAATAGGACCGTGAAGTTGACGCCGCGGTCGATGAACTTCGGAGGTCGCATGTTCGCTTGCCGTAGCGCCCTCTGGGCGTCCCGAATGCCTCCGCCTTCTCCCTCAATAATCCGGGCGCCATCAGTTCTCCGGACGAGTTTGCAGATGTCATAGAGAAACTCGTTCACCGCAGACTTCCCCTGCGGATGTCCCAGCTGGCCCGTGCTGACGCCGAAGAGCCCGCCGGGGCTTGCGATGATGAGCGTGTCATCTTTGAGTCGAAGCTCGACCCGTTTGCCTTGTGCATGCTGGCTAAGGTCGCGGTGCACCAGAGCATTGGCGATGAGCTCACGGACCGCGATCATGGGAAGTTCGTCCTCGTCGAATGCGCTTCCAGATGCTTCGAACCGGATCCGGGTTTTCGTATTCCGTCGCACCCAGTCCATGGCTTGGTCCAGCATCTCCGGGATTGGACCGGTGATATCCGTCAACGCGGATAGACCTCGTTCGCCGGCGAGATTGTGTTGCACAGCAGCGGTGATTGCGAGCGACGGCAGGAACTGCTGCGGGTAGACGCCCATCGCGTACAAGCCAGCGACCGTCGCATGCTGGCCGCTTGCGTCCAGTACCGCTTTCCGCGTGAGAATCGTGTTCGCGTCAACCCCTTGGAACTGCGGCTTCGCCTGCCTGGCCTGCTGCACGAATGCTTCGACCAAAGCAGGGTCCAGATCAGTCAGAGAGCTCCCTGCGACCGGGTCCGCATCGTGACGCGGCTTGGTCCGCATCGCGTAGACCTGCTGAATCTCCTGTTCGCTCATCACATAATCGCCATCGGCCAGACGCAAATAGGGCTGACCCTTGTAGCGCGCGGGCCGATCGTGCAACGGCAGCGGAGCGACCGAAACCACGATGATTTGAACGCCTTCGAACGTCTCCTCTTCGAAGGACACCTGCACCTGAGGTTTGATCGCGTTCCGGGCCTGAGAGGCGACCGCTTTGATTATCTGGGCTGGGTCTTCCACCCCGACTGCGCGGAACCCCGCCGCTTCATCAAGCCCGAGGAGAATCGTTCCCCCACCAGGCATGTTCGCGAATGCGGCCAGCGTCTCGCCCAGTTCGGGAGTGCCGCCCGCCGCACGTTTCGCCTCCACTTCCGTGTGGTCCGAACCTCGCTGGCGGAGGTCGTGAACCATGGCGGAGAGCGTACTCGATTGCCCAGACATGCACCCAGACTAGCAAGACTTGAACCAGAGTTGCATCTAAACTGCAAAGGCGGCACCCGTTCTGTTTTCATGTCTTGCAAGTGTGCAGGTCTGGAGCGCTGCAAACTTACGCGAACGCAAGTTGGGACTGCTGCACGTGTAGGTGACAGGTTGTAGTCATACCGCCAGGACGACGGTCGTATTCATGATGGTCTCGGACTCGACGGGCGCCAAACGCCCCAGCCGACGCTACCGTCGTTGCCGACGCTGCCGTCGGCGGCCTGGTAGGTCCGTTCAACCCAAGTGACGATCGCTATCCGCAGCTGTTCCCGTGGGGCCCAGGAGGGTCGATCGAGGACGTTCTTCTAGAGCAGGGCGACGAACGGTCCCATGGCCGCATCGTCTCCGCTGGAACCGACTCTTTCCACACTCCCAACCATGCGATGACAGGTCAACGCACGCCGAAATTTCCGGCTTCAAAACTGAGATTCTCGGTCTGAGTGGACCACGCAGCCGGCGACGTCGCCGCGCATCAAGGCGGCGTCCTCGAGCGCTTGGACCGCCAGCCGGGACTTTATCCGCGAGTTGTTCAAGTACCCGACGATGCGGCTGCTGAACACGTCCTTAACAGCACAGCAGTAGAGCCGTCCTTCGCTTGTCTTGTGCTCTGAATCGCTCCAGGATGTCCGGACACTCTTTCCCTCACCCGGTCGGGACGAGACGGCTTCGTGTGGCATCGTGGGCTTGTTCGACCTCGATCGGGGTCAGGTCGTCGATGGATGCATGGGTGCGTTCGTGATTCAACCAGTGCACCCAGTGCAGGGTCTCCATCTCGACGCGATCGACGCCGCGCCAGGACCCTTCGGGGCGAACCAGTTCGGTCTTGTAGATCCCGATCTGCGACTCGGCCATCGCATTGTCGTAGACGTCGCCGACGGAGCCGACCGATACGACGCCGGTGCCGATGAGGCGCTGGGTGAACGCCAACGACGTGTACTGGCTACCGGCATCGTTGTGCTGGATCAGTCCGGACAAACTGGTGACGCCGTCCTGCGACCGGGCCCAAATCGCGCACTCAAGGGTGTCGAGGACGAGATCGGTGGTCATCCGTGTCGCGGCCCGCCAGCCCACGATCCGGCGGGAGAACACATCGAAGATGAACGCGACGTAGACCATCCCGGACCATGTCGCGACATAGGTGAAGTCCGCGACCCAGGGCCGTCGCGGTAAAATCCCGATCCACCAAGTCGGGCGAGCGGGCATCGTCTGGGTTCGGGATCGTGGTAAGCACCCGGTTGCCCCGCAGCGCCCGCCCCCCCCTATCCGCTCTGTGTCATCAGCCGCTCGACCGTGCAGCGCGCCTCATCGTGGCCGCGGCGGCGCAGATGCAACCACGCCTTCCGGGCGCCGAGGCGGGCGACGAACCGCTGGGCGCGTGGCTGGAGGATCACCTCCACGATCCCCGCATCCTGCAGCTGCCCTCTCGACGGTAGCTGCTTCGGGCTTCGCAGCATGTTGACGGGGCTATCGGGATGCCGTTCTCAGTAAGCACCCGGAAGATCGGCTCGACCCCGAGCTCCTCACGATGCTCCTCTACGAACTGGTTCAGAACCTGGATGGGCGGTCGAGCTCTGCCGCGAAGAAAGCCGACGCCGCCTTCAGGACCCCGTTCGCCCGCCGCAGCTCCGCAATCTCCCGCTTGGGTTCACGGACCTCCGCGATCTCTGCGGTCGCCTGCCCCGACCGAGCACCTCCATGGATCTCCGCCTGCCTGGTGCAACTTGCCGGGGACTACGCCTGGAGAAATCCGGCCTGGAAAGTCTGCGGCCTTCGAGGGCAGTCTTCACCCGTTGGTGGCTCGGCAGGGGATGTCGAGGAGGCAGAGACCGGCGTAATAGTTTCGGGCGAACTTGAATCTACCCGGGGCATTCGCTCCGCACACCATCCCGTTTCGGGATTTCGAATGCGCCTTAAGGCGTTTCGGAACCAGATGGTCGCTTGTTTTCCGGTGGCCACAGCGACCAGAGCAGAAGACCGAATGCGCCACCTGCAATCAAGAGCGCGGCAACGAACACTAGGCAGGCAAGCGGGGACGCCTGACCCGAGAACAAGGCAGAAAGATTCTCGAGGAGATACTTCGTAGCATCGCCCCGCCTATGTGCGTAAGACGGGAAGGATGATGTGACTCCGCCGCGGAGGACCATGAAAGAGACGCCGATCAGAAACGCAGACGCCCAAAGGGAAAACCGACACAACCCTGGAAGCCATTTTGGACCTCGCTGGGCCTGCTTCATCAGGAAGACGCCACGCTCGCACTGCTTCTCCGCCATCGTCACTGACACTACTGTTTGGCGCGCCTGGACACCCCATCGGCTTTGCTGCTTCGAACGCAAACTGTCTCCTTTTTCACCGAGCCAGTAATGTGAATAGTGCTCGAACTCTCAACAGCTTCGACCTCGAATTCTCTCAAGAACGCAAAGCCCGTCTCCGACAGTTCAGCCTATTTGCCAGGCTCCGCATCGTCGCTACCGCTGACGACAAAAGCCAGGCCTCGCTGGTCGTTTTTGGCAGGATGCGCAGTAAATGTAAGCGAGCTCCCGCTCAGCTCTGGGCGAGCAGTGACGTCGGCTTCGAACGTGAGATGCAAGTCGCCTCCGCTGAGGCTTGCCATGTGGCCAAAAACGATGCCCGAGGAGTCAGTAATTTCCGCACTAGTATGCGGGCTAAGCTGCGAGGGTTGCTCGACGAAGAGTTCAAACTTCTGATCCATTTGGTTGCCGACAGTGATATCTTGGATCGTTCCGCGGGGCGCGCCGCTCTGAGCGGCGCCGCTAACCGGTGCCGCAGTCGCGGGCGACACCGCAAATGCCATAGAAGCGAGGGCAGTGACTGCCGCGACACTGGCCATCAGAAGTGTTGACTTGCCCATTTTCTAACTACTCCGTTCAGGTGAGCACCCCAGAAGGTCGGCAGGCAGCCTGTCGAGCAAAACTCGTTCCTTGGGTGAAGATTTCGTCGGAGAACCGCTCCCGATTTGTTCATGGCGGGGCGGTCCAGGACTGCCCCCCCCCGGGGGGGGCGGTGTTGACCAGACGCCGCCCCCGGGCCACAGCGCTACACCGACTGTTTCTTGCGTGCGTCCAACCGCGCGGCCCCCAAGAGCGTCAAGCCGAGCAGCAGAGCTCCCACAGCAACCGGGATCCACGTCAAGGCGTCAGTCCCACCCGTGACGGCCAGGTCCCCGCCGTTGCTGCCGGGTGGAGACGGCGAGGGAGAACTCTTGGTCGGGGGAGTTGTTTTGATCGGAAGGTTCTCGACAGCACCGAGATCAATCACCAGGCGGTCATGACTGATCTCCGCTGCAAGGACATCTTCACTGAGCTGGAACCCATCCGGAGCCCGAGTTTCTTTGAGGGTGTAATCGCCTTGGGGGAGCTCTGAAACCCGCAGGTAGCCAGCCCGGGGATCTGTATCGTTCAGGGCGTTATCGAAAACCTTGGTTTCATCACCGTTCGGCCCGGTGAGGAGCCATTCGGATCCGGAGAGTAGAGTCCCACCTGGATCTACTTTGGTCCAGGCAAGTTGACCCTTCGCAGGTGGACGATTTACCACGACTTCGGCGCAGAGTGCCCCCAGTTCACTCGGGTCTGGAGCGCCCGTGACGCACTCGGACCCAGTGACGCCAAAACGGTTCAGAACGCTAGTTCCCGGTTCGACACGCTGCACCTCGTCAAATTCGACCCGGGCCGTTGCTTTTTCACCTGGTGCGAGCGCAGGCAATGTCCATTCATTCCCCGAGACGGTCCCCATCGTCGGTTCGGAGATGGTCAACTGGTCAGGATCCAATTCACGCGCAGCGTTATACAGGGCGTCGGTATAGGTTTTAGAGGGCACAACCTTGTCGGTTGTAGGGTTCGAGACGGTCAAGAGGAAGCTACCGTCTTTGCCTCTTGTTTTCGTAACCACGGGATCCGTGTAGGCGACACCGCCACCGCCGCCATCCGAGACAGGGCGTGCCGGCTGGTTAGTGCTTCGAGTGACGCCATCGCTCGTGGTCTCCACCGCAGTGAAGGTGAATGGCCGGTCACCGAGAACCTCCCAGCCTGTGGTTCCGTCCTCGACGGTTCGGAACTGAGTTCGGAAGCTCTCTCCCACAGCGGCTGGCATCCACTCGATGATTACCTCGCGGTCAGAGCAGCTCACGATACGGTACTCACCCGGTCCAGGAGTGCCGGTCGTCCGAGAACTCAAGGGAGAGTCTGTCATCAGGCGCCCCTGCCATATCCCGTATCCCACGCCGTAGGGACTAATCTGGTTCTCGAAAACACTACAATCCATCTTAGTGCCGGGCCGGTCGATTCCCAGCGTGATCGTGTGCAGCTCATTGGCAGTCTTTGCCTGAGGCCCGTTGTAAGTAACGAGAGTCCGAGCAACATTCTGACTACCGCTCCATGAGGACCGCAGACCAGGGGTATTGAAAGGCGCTTGTGTGGTGACGACGAAAGAGGCGGAAGCACCACCATCACACCCCGCGAAACTCGGCGAGTATTCTACTCCCGGCTGCAGCACTTTTCCAGGCGCATAGTCGCTTGAGTACCCGTAAGACTGCGTGTAAGTAGCCGCAACATCGGTGTGTGTTTCGACGTAGTTCGTAAACGTAAAAGTGATCTTTTGAGTACTGGATGCCACTGCCGTCGCAATGACATTCTGGTTCGCATCCTTCAGATTCACGGGAGTACCGCGGAACGTTCCAATTCCAGACGCGACTACACTAAACTGATCGCCACTTTTGGCATCACTGTTTACCTTGATCACAAAAGAGGCATTGCCCGCTATGCCAGACTGCACATTGTTGGTAAATGTCCAGTTTGGATTCACCCAGGCCTCCGTGACCGTGCCATTGCGGTCCACGCGAGGCGGCCCACTGAGGGTTACAGAGGTTGTCGTGGCGGCGCACGATGATCCCGCAGCTTGCGCGGAGGTGGCCCCCAGAACCCCACCGGCCGCCACCGCGACCGCGAATGCCGCCATGGCGAACCCAAGTCCGCGTAAGCGAAATCTCCAGGTAGTTGAGCTCATTTGATTACCCCCCCCAATTCTTCCCAGGAAAACTTGCGCCTGAACGCGTTCACACCTGTCGACCACAAAGGGCTCGGCAATTGCGGTAGCCTATATAGGCTCAAAGAAGTATTGTCGCGATTCTGCATGGTTCCCCTATCAGTCAATTTTCTTTCTTCTCGACTCGAGTTCGGCTCGCTTCCGGACGTGGGAGGCGCGCTGGGCGCTGAGGCGTCGGTTCTGGCCTGTCACACAGAGGGACTAAGTAGGACTTGATGCGCTGTTCGACGCCACCGAGTGACGACTCGCAAATGTCGTCGGGGATCGCATCATACGTCGCGCGAAGCCCACATGGTAGCCCTTCGCAGGGCATCAGAGCCCGCAGGTACCGCGAACACTAGTCCGCAGTAGTTCACCAAACGACAACTCATAAGCGCCGCCAGTGCGCACTCCCTTACGCGTTGCCTGGTAGCTCTAGGGTTGAACTCCGGGTGACGACGTCCAGACGATTAGGTACCTACCTAGAGCACGCAGCACCTGCCCCCGTCGCGCGGCGGCGGAACATATTTTGATTGGGCAGCGAATGCAGCTGCCCCCCCCCCCCCGACGGCTGCTGCAATACTGGGGCACCAGACCAGCCTCGAAAGCAGCCGTGGCGTTGCGAACGGCTGCTCCAGGTTGGGACCGCCGCCGGCCTCTTCTGGGTCAGCACCGCGGGCGGCCGAAAGTGTGACAGGTTGCGATTTCCATACCCTCGACCACAGCGCTATGCGGACTACTTCTTACGCGCGGTCAGCCGTGTGGCTCTCAAGGGCGTCAGGCCAGGCAACAGAACTCCCCGGCGATCGGGATCCACGGCACCGCGTCCGCTCCTCCTGTGGCCGCTAGATTGCCACCATTGTTGTTGCCAGTAGGCGCGGTGAGGGGCTTTGTGTTCGGAGGTTCCGTGGGCGGGCCTGTTGTCTTGAGCGGCTTGTTCTCAACTGTGCCGAGATCGAAGGTCAGGCTAATCGCGCATGGCACAAGTTCATAATTGCAGGTTGGCGAGGTTCCAGCGCCACATCCCGGTGATCCAAGTACCGTTTTGCGGCGACTATGCGTGCTACAGATCCCGACCTACGTGGGCACGCAAGTCTGACCACGTCCCACGGCAACCATGTGTCGCCTCTCACGGCAGCAGAGGCGCCCATTGCGCTAAGTCAACTGCTGCTCAGAAACGACTGAGCAGTCAGCCGAACAACAACCCGACGCACAGCGCCAACTCCTCCGAGTCAGCTAATCGGCCCAAGCCTTCACAGAACCAACGCCTCCAATCCGGCCGAGGTACCTACCACTTGAGCGTTGGCTTCCACCCCGCTTCCCGAAGCCGCTCATCCCTTGAAGCCGAAGGGCTACGGCCACATTGGCCGACCGTACCTGCTTAGCTTCGCCCACCCTCGACACCGAGAACGACGGGAAGGCCGCCCGGAGTCACGCAATCATTGCCAGCCCCGGATACTCAGCGACCGACCAAGGACAGAATCTAAGGCGGCATGCCCGGCACTACGTTGCGTCAGGCCGGTAGTCCCGCCTCAGCGTCCGCGGGCATGCGCCTAGGTCAACGAATCGGACGGCAACGTCACGCGTTCAATCAGATCGTCCGTACCGCGTACCCAACGGCCACCACGTCCTTAGCCATCAGATAAAGGGGAGAATCTATGGACATCACACCAAACGCCTCAGAAGAAGCACCTCCCATTTCGGTGGAGACTCCGTCAGCCGCACCAGTTGACTCTCCTGCCTCGATAAACATCCTCGCCGTGATTTCATTCATCGGATCCTTCCTTCTTAGCCCGCTTGGCCCTGTTCTCGGCTTCATCGCGTTGAGCCAGGTCAAACGGGACCGCAGTCGAGGTCGAGGATTAGCCATCGCCGGGATCATTGTCGGTTTCACCAACATGCTGCTCAGCGTGGTGGCCGCAGTGCTCATTGCTCTGGCTGCTCCGGCAGCTCTTCCCAATCTTCCCGAATCGTCGGCGACAGCAAACACTCCACCGACGACGAGCCTCGAAACACCTTCGACTTCAACTTCGCCGGCTGTGTGTCAAGCACTGGCGAAGGTCAAGGTTGCCGATCGCGAGTACGGAGTCGATCCGTCTGCCGAGAATCAGACGAAACTGCGGAACGCGTTCCTTGGGATCGCCATGATCACTCCGGACAAGGAGCATCGTGCCCTCTACAAGGAGGTCACAACCCTCCTCTCAGCCCCGGAGCTTGACGGCGAAAAGATCGATGCGATCGAAGACGACGTCGTAGCCGCGCTCGAAGCGGAAGATGCCGGCTGCACGGGACGCTAGACACTTCCCGGCACGAAGCTCCGATTGTCGCCGCATGATCACGTTCGCCCTCCACGATCAAGATATTCACTTAGTTAATTCGAAATGATTGGAATCATGAAATCCCACACTCTAAAAAAGCTGCCCGTGATCACGATGGTAGCGCTCGCTCTTGCCTGTGGAGGTGCCATACCTGCGCAAGCTGATACGTCCTATGGCATGACGGGGTACCTTGGCATTACGAACCCGAACCGGGCAGCCTTTGCCGAGTACTACGGAACCAATGCGAATGCGGGTGCGGGCATGTCGCTCATCAGAGCTAGTGACTTGCGCACCGACGGCAACAGTGCACTGACTGTTCTACAGAAGAAGCAGAACGGGAAGTGGATCGAAATAGCCCGGGTCATCGCCAGCAATGGAGTCAACACGTCCATGAAGCGTGGTGTCGTCAGGCCCGCAAGGGGCACCAACCTTCGCCTCACCAGTTGCCTGATCAACATGTCAGCACCGGCGGCGAAGCGCGTCGGCTACAACTGCAGTTCCACCACCTTCTACGCCGCCTAACCCCCCCCCCCCCGATAGCGAAAGAGGAGAAAGAGCAGAGCGTCACCCTGACTCGGCGAGGCATCCATGCCTCCAGTCGGGGTGACGCTCTTCGCTTTGAACCGCGCCTGATAGCAGAACCCTCGATTTCATTGATGTCGCACCTGGTCGGTCTACGCATGATCGGCAGGCGGGCGGACTCCTGCGTGAGTGCGTTTCGAGGGCCTACTCCTTCCGTAATCAAGGCCAGGGTGGAAACCCGCTGGCTGCCGTCAGAGACCAGACCTGGCCGGTCCGGACCCCACCCGAGCCGCGATGCAGCTCCAGCTCCACCGCTGCTCCGAACCCATGCCTCTCCCCTGCGAACGAGCTCTTCTGTGCAGATCCGGTGCCCCGTGGCGGGGCAAGGCTCTTTCGTTAGAGACAGCGCCTATCTGGCATGCCTCGCCGTTGCGAGTCAACGGCACTCCAGGCGGGTGATGACCAATTCCGGCCAGCTAGCCCGGTCGTCGCTCTCCCTGCTCACTGCGGTTGGTCCGAGCCACTTCAGCCTCACTGCCGCACGGAGAAGAAGCTTCACCTTCATGCGTACATGAGTGCATGCTTACACGAGACAGCAGCGTCACCCTTCTCCGTGCCTGCAAGCACTGAGTTCGGCAGTCCGATCACCTAACGCGTACTGATGAAGCCGCACTACCAACGTTGACGGTTTCGAAGCGCAAGAAGATCGAGCAAAGCCTTCGTAGATGCGCGGAGGCGTCGTAGTCTTGGGGAAGCAGCGTTACTGCTCTCCAAGGATGTAGGGGGGTACCTGGTATGGCCGTCACACGCGAGCATGAGCTTTCTCTCGCTGCGGGATTGATTGAAGCCGGAGTAAATCTTGAGGTGTTTGGGACACCTGGAAGCGGGCGAAGCACATTCTTGTCGGCGCTGGGAAGCCAGCTCACGCAGGCCGGGTTTTCTCCGTTCATCGTTCGAGGCGTGCGGGCGTTTGAGAACCGCCCGCTGGCTGCGTTGCAGAGCTTTGGGCTCGTAAGGACGGACAATCGGTCGCGAGACCTGATCGGATCCGCCGCACAAGAAATTCGACAACGGCTCGGACAAGAGTTTGCAGTGCTCCTGGTGGATGACTGGGACAGCCTCGATAGCGCCTCGTGGGGGGTGCTCGACGGCGTGCGGAGAGAGCTTCATGTACCCGTGGTGGTAGCCCGCGGCTTGCATTCGGAGACAGATGAGTCACACGCACTTCTTCCAGGGTCAGCGCAAGTTATCGAGATGCTCCCTCTCGGTTTCGAGGAGCTCGAAGCCGTTGTCAGCGAGCGACTCGGCGGCGCCATCTCAGTCGCGACCATGAGTAGAATCCTTGAGGCTTCTGGCGGGATCGTGGGGCTCGCGGTTCAACTTGTCGAGGCTGCAAGGCGGAACGGGCATATCCGTTTTGACGGTGGGCTGTGGTCCGACCCACGAGACTTGTGGACTTCGGGGATGCGGGGACCGGTTCGTCGGTTCCTCGGAGGCCTCCAGAGAAATGAAGTCGAGACACTCGAGACGCTCGCAATCGTTGGCGTCATCGACTTGGACGCCGCGCGAGGACTGATCGAGTGGGAGGTCCTCGAGCGTTTGGAGGAGCGCGGACTGATTCAGATCGTGCAATCGGAGTCTCGCGGTCTAGTAACGGTGACTCCACCGCTCGTGGTCGACTACTTTCGTCACGAGGCACTCTTCGCGAGACGGATTCGGATCCGCGAATCCATAGCTTCAAGACTCGGGGAGAGCGATCAGTTCGAAGTTCGCTTGGACACGGAAGAGCTCTTCGGGCGAAAAATCGGTGAATCTGACGCTCTCTTCGTGCGACTACTTCGGGAACGCGCTAGGGCAAGCAATCTCGTGAGCCGAGCTGAGTGGGTACGACGCCCATGCCCAGCCACCGCCGTGACCTATCTCAACACTCTTATGCAAACCCCTGACTCGGGGAAAGAAGTCGCCGAAGTCTTCGAATGCACCGATCCAGCGGAAGGAGACCCACTCAGTCGCGCACGATACGCAGCAATGAGGGCACGCTGGTATGCGTACGTTGATGCTGGCGATCTCGATCGTGCCCTACTTGAGCTCCGGAATCACGGCGAGGACCTGGGCGTCTTCAAACGCATTCTGGATACAACAGAAGTTACCCTTCTTTCGAATTTTCGTCAAGTTCCCCGCGACTTCTCAATGCGACTCGAAGTGGACGATTCTTATCCAACTCCGGTGAAGATAGCCGAGCTTGAGGGTCAACTATTTGTCCTGATTGGCCTAGGCCGCTTTGAAGACGCGTTACGCACCTACGAATGGCTCACCGAGATACCTGAAGCGCCATCTTCGCAGAACCAAGCACTGTACTCCTTGGCGCTGCTGGGGGCCGGGCGTGGCGAAGAAGCACTCGCCCTCTGCGTCAGAGGCGTTGAGGAAGCCCGCGGGATGCTGGACATCGAGGGGGTGCGGTCATTCGGTGCCGTCGCGATCTTGTGCTACCTAATCGCTGGAGACCTTGAGCAGGCGCGCCGTCTCCTCGAGACCATTTTCGCGACGGGAGAACCCTCGCCGTTTGCCACATGGATACATCTCACCTTTCTAACCGCCGCCGCAGTTGTCGGTGTGCGCTCGGGTGATATTGGACTGGGAGAGCGGTTCGTTCGCAAGGTCTCCGAGGTTCAGAGGCCTGACGGTTTGCTCCCGACTCACGCGAAAGCTTGGGCTCAGGCCCAGCTCGCGGTCTTCGACGGGCAAAGCGAGGTGGCAGAGGAGATGCTATGCACCAGCGCGAGCGCTCTTTGGGAGCGAGGCGCGAGGTTCTCTGCCGCTACTCTCTGGCTCAATGCCGCGGACCTAGAGGGCGCCAAGACTCCCCTTGATCAGCTCCTCCAAAGCGCCGAGGAGATCGGTGGCGGACTCTTCGACCTGTGGTGTCGGTTCCTCCGCTGCAAGGAGCAAAAGGATGTCGCAGGAATGCTCCAGCTGGCGCCGCTTTTGCGTGCGGGAGGGCAGCATGGACGTGCGCTCGATGCCTTGAAGCTCTCGGCGTCCTGGGCCCGAGATGCGGACGACGCCTCCAAGGCCGACGACATCGATGTTCAGATTCAGGAGTATCTCAAAGAGTTCGGGGGGCGCGCCATCGATTCCAAGTCGTTCCGCGTGTCTGGCGTTCTGTTGACACGGAGAGAACGCGAAGTGGCCCAGTTGGCTAGCACTGGCCTCTCGAATCCTGAGATCGCTGCTCGACTCGTACTGAGTCCCCGCACTGTCGAAAGTCACATGCACCGGATCCTGAGGAAAATGAACCTCACGAGCCGGCGCGACCTGGATCGATTGGTACGAGGCGGGTCAGCTTCCTAGGGGGCAAAGCCTTCTGACGCGAGTAGGCCGGTAATGCTCTCGGCAGCGCAGACCCTGTGCGACTGTTGGCGATACCGCGCGGTCCGGCTGGGCTCTCGCGGCGACCGAAGCAATTGGGAATTCGGTACGCAAGTCCCTCGAAAGAAACACTCAAATCTACCGAACCTACCCAACGGGGCGTCGCACACGTCTCCTGCTCTGGAATTCTTAATTCCAGAGCAGGACCGATGAAGTGTCTTGTTGCCAAACAGGACCTCACTCCCCTGGGTCCTGGTACTCACACCCCGGCAACATGTTCACGTCCAGCTCGAGCGGTGAAGTTCTCCATCACGACACCGCGAAAACCGTGAGAGATGTTCCCTTGTGCACTCTTGCAAAGCGGGGCTGGCTTTTCGTCCCCGGAAAAGCCAGCCCCGCCACTTCAATGCCCCCCCCACGACAAGCCACGGTGAACCGCTGGTGTCCATAAGGGCCGGCTTCGTCCTGCTTGCAACTGCAGTTGCAGTTGCAGTTGCTCCAGCGTGGTTGCGTGATCCGCTTCTGCGGGCATCGCGAAGACCACGAAGCTCAACGGTCCGTTGTACTTCGCGCTACTGATTCGGCTTTCTCCACGGTGAAAGTGCGGGCGGTCTCGAGCAGGATCCTCGCGCCGAACCCGGTCGCGCCAGCCGAGCGCCAGGAGTCGTCCTTTTCGGTCTGCATGGTGCCGGCGATGTCGAGATGCGCCCAGGGGGTGTTCCCTACGAAGTGGGCCAGGAACAGCGCGGCCGTGGTCGCACCCGCGAACGGACCGCCCAAGTTCGCGATGTCGGCGATCGTGGAATCGAGCTGCGGACGGTACTTCTTCTCGAGAGGCAGCTGCCAGACGGGCTCGTCTACCACCGTGGCGGCTGTGCGGACGAGGTCGATCGTGCCCTGATCGTTGCCGAGCACGGGTGCTGTCGCAGGGCCCAAGGCGACCAGGGCGGCTCCCGTAAGCGTCGCGATGTCGATAATTGCATCGACCGCGGCCTCGTTCGCGAGAACGAGTGCGTCCATCATGACGAGGCGTCCCTCGGCATCGGTGTTCTTCACCTCGACCGTGGTTCCTCCGCGCGCGGTGAGTACGTCACCAAGCTTGTACGCCGTCCCGGAAGGCATGTTGTCGGTGCACATGAGCCAGCCGATGACCCGGGCATCCACTCCAGCATCACGCAGTCCCGCGAAAGCCCCCAGCACCGCAGCAGCCCCGCCCATGTCCATCTTCATGAGTAAATGCATTGGGTCGCTCGGTTTGAGACTGATACCGCCGGAGTCGTACATGATGCCTTTGCCGACGAGGCCCAGATGCCGCTTCGCTCCGTCGGGCGCGTACTCCAAGCGAATCATCCTTGGCTCCTCCGTAGAACCCTGGTTGACTCCGAGCAGCCCTCCGCAGCCCAGCTCGATGAGCGCCTGCTTGTCGAACAGCTCGACCGCGAACCCGAAGCGTTCGCCCAGGGCGACCGCGATGTCTCCCAGGTCTGTAGCGGTCAGATGTCCGGGTGGGGTATTCGCGAGATCCCGTGCGACGATCGCAGCACGGGCCGAGACGGTGGCCTCCGCGATCGCTTGCTCCGCCGTCCCCGCTCCTGGCACCTCGAGCGACAGCGCTTCGAGCGGGACGTGTTTCGACGTCGCAGTGAGCTCGGTATAGCGATAGCGCCCCAGCAGCGCCCCTTCCGCGAGAGCCCGCACCGCATCCGAGGCGCTGACCGCACCCGTAGCATCAAGGCGCAGCGCCAGTTCGGCGCAGCTCGACACGGCCCGCGCGAATACCGCCGCCGCATCGCGCAGCACGGCGACGGTGAGCTGCTCGCTCGGCCCGAGACCCACGGCGACGAGTTGGGGGCCTGCTGCCTGAGGCAGCACCAGCACAGATCCGGCCTTCGCTTCGAAGCCGGCGTCGGCGAGCGCGGCACGGTCGAAGCCGAGCTCGGGCGGCACCTCGCCGTCGCTCGTGACGCCCACGCCGAGCGCCCGCACGTCGGCTGAGGGCGGGCCCGCGGTGACCACGACCGCATCCAGCGCCTCGAGCCCGGGCACGGTGCGGAAGCCTGTCGGGATGAGTTTGTTTGGGCTGCGCGTCATGGTTTCTGCTCCTTCGTCCGACACTGCATCGGGTTCGTGTGGTCCACGGTCACATCTGGACGGGTGAGCCCGGGCCCCAGGGGATCCCGGTGAGGAACCACACGATGTACAGGGCGGCCCAGGCCAGCAACATCCACAGGGCATACGGAATCATCAGGGCGATGATCGTCCCGATACCCGCGTCTTTCTTGTAGCGTTGCGCTACCGTCACCATGAATGGCAAGTAGACCATCAGCGGGGTCAGCACGTTCACGGGCGAATCACCGACCCGGTATGCCGCGAGCAAGGTCTGGGGGGCGACGTCGAGCGACGCGAAGATCGGAATGAACACCGGCGCGAAGATCACCCACTTCGGGACCAGTCCCGGCAGGATGAAGTCCAGGAGCAGGATCACCAGGATGAACGCGATCAGCAGCACGATCGCAGGCACATTCGCGGTTTGCAGGACTTCGGCGGCCGCGATGGCGGCCACAGTTGGGAGGTTGGTCCAGTTGAACAGGGCGATGAACTGGGCGATCATCAAGAACATCACGAGCAGCCCGCCCAGGCTCCCGAACGTCTTGGCGATCGCCGAGACAGCCGCTGAGCCGCCGCGGAGCGTCTTCGCGCCGTACCCGTAGGCGACACCGCAGACCAGGAACGCGAGCGAGATGATGAATACCAGGCTCGCCATGAACGGGCTCGTGCCGGCGATGTCATCGGTCTGCGGTGCGCGCAGTGGCGCACCGGGCGGTAGCGTGAGCGCGAGGATCACCAGCACGAAGCCCAGAAGCGAGAACCCCGCGAACTTCAGCCCACGCGTTTCGGCGCTGTGATCGATATCGCTATCGTCCTGAGAAATGGTCATCTCGGAACGGTCGTAGGAGCCGAGTCGCTTCTCCGTGATGAGCATGGTCACCAGCAGCGCCACGATGGTGAGCAAGAAGGTCGACACGATTCCGAAGTACAGGTTGTGAGTGACTTGGATGGGTTCCATCCCAGCCGCGGTGAGCACCCCGTTGGTGATCTCGGTGAGCATGCTGTCGCTGGGGGTGATGATGAGGTTTGCACCGAATGCCGCGCCGACGGCGGCGAACGCACCCGCCAACCCGGCCAACGGGTGGCGGCCCACGGTGAGAAACGCGGCCGCGGCCAGCGGCACCAGGATCAGGTAGCCCGCGTCGGTAGCCACTGAGGACAGCACACCGACGAACAGCAGGATGGCGGCGAGCCAACGCCGCGGGGCGACCTTGACGACCTTGCGGATCAGCGCTCCCATGAGGCCCGCATGCTCCGCAACTCCGACACCCGCCATGGCGATCAGGACCGTCGCCACCACGCTGAACCCGGCGAAGTTGTCGACGAACGAGGTGAAGAAGAAGCGCACGCCCTCGATGGAGATCAGGTTTCGCACGTCATAGGTGCGGTCTTCCACGATGTACTTCGGCATGACCGCGGGCTCGCCTGTCGAGGTGTCGTAGATCGCCCAGGGGTTGCCGAAGTGGTTGTTCAACTGTTCGAACTCGCCGTTCGAGACCGGAGTCGCGACCTGGTCAGTCACTGAGACTCCGACCCAGCTCAGTATCCAGCTCAGTACTGCAATGAACGCGATCAGGTACAAGAACATGATCGTGGGATCCGGCACTCGATTGCCGACCCGCTCGATCCAGTTCAGAAGCCCGCTGGACTGGCCTGCCTTCTGCCGAGCCGCTTTTGCCGCGCTCATTGGCCGTGCTCCGCACGGTTCAGCGCAGGGAGGACCTGTGAGGGAAGTCGTCGTTGACTAGTCACGCGCGTACACCCTTTCAATAGCGTGTGCGAGGGAGTGTGGCGATACAGGCTATACCCGCGCATCACCCAGCAGGTCTCCGCGAAGAAGATTTCAGTACCCCTAATTTTCGGCGCCCCTGGTTTTCGGTATTTCTCCGCGCGGATTGGTCACGTCATGGGGAAGACGGATGCAGTCGTGTGCGCACATAATGTGTGGATGATGAGTCCGATCGTCGTCACCCTGGCCATCCTGGTTCTGGCCGTGGTCGCTTTCGTGTCGAATCGGATACCGCTCGGCGTGGTTGCGATCGGTGTCTCTCTCGCGCTCTATTTGACGGGCGTGCTCGATCTCACCCAGGCGTTCGCGGGCTTCGGTGACCCGACGGTGCTGTTCATCGCGTCTTTGTTCGTGGTCAGTGAATCCCTCGAGTCCACAGGGATCGTGGCGTGGGCCGGCCACCAGGTCACCAGTCGTGCAGGTACTCGGCGCGTGCCTCTGCTGCTGACGATCGGTGTGCTCGTCGCCGTGGTGGCGGCGGTGATCAGCGTGACCGGCTCCGTCGCTGCCCTCCTTCCCCTTGTCGTGGTCATCGCCGCTCGTGCCCAGATCAGCCCATCGCAGATGCTCATTCCGCTGGCGTTCTCCGCCCATGCCGGATCTGTGTTGACGCTGACCGGCACACCGGTAAACATCATCGTGTCGGACCTTGCTGAGGAATCTGGAGGACGTCCGTTCGGGTTCTTCGAGTTCGCACTCGCAGGCCTCCCGCTTGTAGCTGGCACGCTCGCGATCATCGGACTGTTCGGGTCTCGTCTGCTCCCGAAACGCACTCCGCAGGCTGTGCCAGTCGACTTGGAACAGCTCGCGTCAACGCTGCGCTCTGACTACGCGATTGACCCCGGTCGCACGCTCATGAGTCCCAGCCGAGGTGTTACCGAGGCAGTAGTCCCTCCGCGTTCCACACTCATCGGGCTGCACGTGTTCCCCGGCATGTGCACTCCCAGTGGCGATCTGGTGATCCTCGGTGTCACCCGAGGCGGAGAAATCATCGAGGAGAGCGGTGTGGACTTGCAGGCGGGCGATGCTCTGTTGCTTGATGGCACCTGGGACGACCTCCACAGGCACACCGCGGGCAGCGCAGAGGTGCTCGTCGTCGACGAACCGACAGCTTTGCGGCGTTCAGTGCCGCTGGGCACCGGGGCAAAGCGAGCCGCGGTGATCCTGACACTCATGATCGTGCTCCTAGCGACCGGTATCGTGCCCGCAGCCGTGGCCGGTGTGCTTGCCGCGATCGCACTCGTGCTCACGAAGGTCGTCTCCGTCACCCGCGCATATCGATCGATCTCCTGGACCACGGTCGTGCTGATCGCCGGCATGATCCCGCTCTCGACCGCGTTCCAGACAACCGGTGCCGCAACCGTGATCGCGGACTGGCTCGGATCCTGGCTGGGGAGCGCAGGACCTCACACCGCGCTGGCAGTGATCGTCCTCCTCACTCTTTTCCTCGGACAGCTCATCAGCAACACTGCCACCGTGCTGATCATCGCCCCGGTCGCCGTTGCGCTTGCCCACACCATGCAGTTGTCAGTGATGCCGTTCCTCATGGCACTGACCGTAGCCGGAGCCGCTGCTCTCCTGACACCGGTCGCGACCCCCGCAAATCTGATGGTCATGGAACCCGGCGGCTACCGATTCGGCGACTACGCCAGGCTCGGCCTGCCACTAGCCGCCTTGTATTTCGTGATCGCGGTGTTCTACGTGCCCCTGGTCTGGCCGTTCACTGCGTGACCGGCGGACGCCCTGGTTCTACCAGTTGAGCGCGACTGGGCGGCGGCGAACAGGTTTCTGGCGCCACAACCAGTTTACCGAGACCGATTTACTGCACGCATCGACCTACTTTCTTTACGCCCGATAGGCCGGCGCTGGTCCGACCGAGGAAGAGCGAGAGGCAGGCCTCAATTGCCCCAACAGGAATCCATCTGGCCTGAGAGCTCAAGCGACGACACTTGCACACCCATCGCGATGGCATCACTTACACAGCTCCACGGAGAGGCCATGCAAACCTACTGATTTTTCCAGGCGAGGAGCGAGTGGGGCGAAGAATTCACTCTAAGGTCAGCTTCAAACAAGCGGGCTGATGCGATGCGGGGGTCGGGCGAGTGCCCCTGCTCCTCGATGGGAAGGAGTTCCGGTTGTGAAAGCAAGGCAGTCTAGGTACGTGGAAACGCATGCGCGAATTCTGCAAGCGGCCGGAAAGCTGATCGCGGCACGGGGCTACCGAGGAGTCACCTACGACAACATCGCGGAAGCCTCAGGCCGCGGCGTGGGAACAGTTCTCCGACATTTTGGGACCAAAGCGGATCTCGCGAGAGAGCTGGTTTTTGAGCAACGCAGGAGGTTTCGCTCGATCACGTCACGCTTAGAGACGCAGCCTGGCCATCAGGCGGTTGGGTCATCCTTAGGCGAAGTTTGCTTCAAGCTTGCCCGTCAGTTGGAAATCGACCCAGTGGTGCAAGGAGGGCTGCACCTTTTGGTCGAGTCGCCGGGGGAGATATCACTCCCAGCAGGATGGCCTTTTGGTGAGTGGAAGGCATATATATACCGAGAGCTTCTTCGGCAAACAGATTGCTCTCCCGTTCAGGCAAGGGACCGCGCTTCACTCTTGGTCGCCTTCCTCGTTGGAGTTCTTAGCTCTCTCGAACGGGGCCATTGTGCGGATAGAGTACGAAACGGGATCTCGTATATACTTCCGAATCTCGAAGCGCAGTCGAACCCCAGCCGGACCAACGCGGCCGGGGACCTATTGCCCTCAGCTGGCCACCGTTACGAGCATCCGGTTCACAGCAGGGCGTATCCGTGAACCTCCGCGACTTCGATACCCGCAACAGGATGGCCCCAGCTAGAGAAGCCCGCTTTAACCACCCAATAAGAGTGGAACCTCAGTTTCTACGTCGCCGCGCTCCGGCTAGGCGTCACCGGGAATTTTCCAGTCGGACTGTCAAACGTAGTGGACTACTAATGCACACCCGTCCGGCCCGATGGGGCCGCCTGCATCTTGGCAGCATTCACGCGCGATTTCAAAACGGAACGGCCACTAGATTTTGTGCCGGGAGAGCTAGATCGCCGCTTTGGACCTATGAGGAATACTGAAGAGGAGTTCCCATGGAAGAGATTTTTGAGTTCGCGAACGTCGTCGGTGGCTTGCCGCCAGAATTCCTGAGCTCCGTAGACGCGAAGGACGCCGCAGCGGGCGTAGCTTTGATGCGCAGGGTGCTCGAGGCTCCGGACCAGTACCGGGGCAAACCTCCGCCAGGCTTCTCTTCAATCGTTCGGGATGAGCTCGCACAGCGCCTCGCTGGATGGGTCGAGCTCTACGACGCACGTGCGACAGAGGCGCTGGAGCGCGTGAGCCCGAAGAGCATTGCCAGCTTCGCTCCGTTCTTGGGGGCCGTTTCTCGCCTACGGGGCGCGCCGGACCCGCAACAGGTTCCCCTACGAAGGTGGGGCTGGATCGCAGCAGTTGGCGGCGGCGGAACCCGACCACTCGCCGGAATCAAAGACTTCGTGCAGGCCGCGCAAGATTGGCGAAACCTCTCCACCCTGCGCGGCTTCCTCAGCTCCTTTGAAGGCACGAACCTGGAGCGCCTGACCTCGATGGACCACGAACTGCTGCTCGGTTCAAAGATCAGAATAGGTTGGGGGTCCGCGGGAGTCGCTCGCGAGATCGCTTCATTGCGACCTTCTGAGATCCCCGGAGAAGCACTGGAGCAGTTGCTTGCGCACATCGAGCATGTCGGGGAATCTCCTGCTTGGTTCTACGGAGCCGCCGCCCCCGTACCCGAGCTCGCGCGTCCTCTCGCGCGGGACATGTCAGTCCTTCCTGGAGAGTACGCCGGCAGCCGATTCAGCAGGCTGAATTCCTCACGAGAGGCCGCCTTGCGGCCGTTCATTGATCTCGGTGACCAGCTTGTTCCCGCAAATCTTGAAGCAACGCTGCGAATCCATCTCCCCGTCCTCGCGCTCGCCAGGAGAGGCCTCCAACCGCACGAGTCGGCAGATCTCATGGAACAGGTGTGTGCACGCTTGCTTCAACGAACCCCTGGCTTGACGGTGCATCATGGGGATCTGACCCTGCGCGTCTCCCCGACTAATGAAGGAGAGTTGGACGTCGTCGCGATCGATCGCACGGCAACCAAGGTGATTGACCTCGAGGTAAAGGCGCACTACGAGGGCGACACCATCCCGACGACTCCCAAATTGCATAGCCGAGGAGTTGAAGCGGTCGCGGAGCAGATCGCGCTGCGGCAAGAGGCATTTGAATCGGGTGTTCCCGTCTGCCTCGACGGAGCACCTCTCGCGTTAAGGAAGGAGGCCGACTTCCTGGGACTCGCCGTCACTCTTCACGATTACTCCGGCCTCATCTGGAAGGCAGAACCGAAGAGCCCGGGGAAGGCTGTGAACATCATCACGATCGGGGACCTGGCCGTCATCACCACTGTCCTCAAGGACGATGCGGAGCTCATCGCCTACCTGGAGCTCCGCACCGCCTATATTGCGAGCGGTCGCAGCTACGTCTGCGACGAGATCGACTTTCTCGCGCATTTCCTCCTATACGGCCCCAAACAGCTGCGTTCGGAGATCTCGCAAGTCCCCGAGGACGGGCGACTCATGGTACCCGCCCGGGACATCCTTCCTGCGCTGGCTGCAGTCATGCAGGTTCCCGCCCCCGGGATTGGCCGAGCGGTGATCGCCACCCTTCCCGAGGTTGGGATCTTCTAGAAAGGCAATGCGGATCGTCGGAGGCAGCATGGATACTCAAGGTTGCTGCTATTTCGTTGCGCGTCCCACCGCTTCGCCGATCATCGAGGCCAGCTGCGTGAGGGCGGCCTGGAGTTCCGGACCATTGTCACTGCCGGCCTTACCGTTGGTCATGGCGTCGACCTCGCGACCCCTCACGAAGATTGAGCGGGCAGTGTCAACACGCAGCTCCTCCTGGTGATCTTCGTGCATGTTAGCGACGAACGGTTCCAGGGCGGCAAGGGCGAGCTGGATCTGCTTTGCCTTGCGCTGTTCTTTTCGGTGCAGACCTGACTCGCGACTGGCCCAAGCGCCGGCGCCAGCTGCGAGCAAGGTGCCGCCCCACTTAGGCAGAAACGATAGCCACCCGGAATCCGGCGACACGCTTCCCTCTGGGTGCAAGAGGAACGGGGAAGCGATAAACCAAACAATGGCAACCCCAAACACAGCGACCGCGATGATCCGCCAGCGGTCCGCGGCTTCGCCCTGCTCCTTCGCGTAGGTCCCGTATCCAGAAGCGGTAGCTTCGACGCCAATGGCTTCGAGAACCTTCCTTGACTGGTCACGCTGTTCTTCCATGAGCTGACGATGAGCATCGACCTCGGCAGTAAGCTCCTCTCGCGTCTTCTCCCAACGCGTCCGCCTCTCTTGGTCGCCCTTCTCGAACGACGCTTGCTGATCGCTCAATACCCGGTCCAGGCGACCAGCTTGCTCCTGCACTGTCTGGTTGGCAGCCTGGATCGCCTCGCTCAGGCTGGCAAGCTTTTGATCGGCGACCGCTAGCTCTGTATCGAGCGAATTTCTATACCTGGAGGCCTCATCTCTGATCTCCTCGAGACGAGCTTCCTGTTCAACCCGGAGCTCTTCGACAGCGTCCTGCATATTTGCGAGGCCCGCTTCGAGTGACCGCTCAACCTCGTCCGCCCGCTCCGTGATCCCCTTTAGACGGCCTCGAGCCGTCGAGGGCATCGTACGCAGCGCCCGAGTGAGGCCATTAAGCACGCCAGTAAGAAGGCTCTCCGACCACCAGCTGCTCTCTGGACGCATCTCCTGCCGGAGCGCCACAATGAGGTCGTGAACCTCATCGAGGTATCTCCGGGTGACGAATGGATCAGGAGCATTCTGTAGACGAACGAACGCCGTAAGCGCCGCCCGAGCCTGCGAAACACCTTCGCTTGGAGTTTCAAGTGCGCCGCGTTGGATCAGATCGAGAATATGGGCGTTAAGTTCCCGCGCCTCCGCCCAAACTCCATGGTTTGAGTACGCTTCCTGCCAAGTCATGCCTCTGAGTATCTCAGGAAAGCTCAGTCATTATGTCCGGACGGCTAGTGCAGGAACGCGACCTTCAATTGCGTCCCTGTGCGCCCAAACCAGCGACGACACCGGCCGAGGCTCCATCCCTTGGCGATGGCTCTCGTGCGAAGTAACACAGGAGAAGACCCCGAGACCCAGGGCACGCCGCAGACGCACGTTCGCACTCCAACCCCACGAGACGTAGCGTGTAGAGCTGACCGCTGCAGAACCGCCTCACCCCGCCCCGCGAGCAAACACCGGCACACAAATCTTCCACGAACTTCGGCTCCACCATTGGCCAAGCCGGCCACAACGCCGGCTCGCAGCAAACACGGGCAAAGAAGCTGCTACTTCGAACTAACGAAGTACGGCACGTATGAACGACTCTTGAAACCTGCATCCTCGTCGTAGATCTTGATCAGACCAGCAGCGACGGCAGACCCGAGCAACTTTGAGGTCTTTCCGCCGTCCTTGTCCGGCAGCCCGAACCGCTCCTTGACCGACGCGTTCGTCACGCGCTTCTTCTTCGCGTTCTGCACGAGGGCGTGGAAGAACAGAGCGTTCAGCGCCTCGTCTTTCGTGTAGTCGCTGAAGGCCCGCTGCCACCAGACAGTCACCCGCATCGAACCACCGTTACTCTCGATCAAGGGAGCAGGAAGACCCTGGGCCTCGATGAAGTCACCGATCAAATCCCATCCGGATCCTCGCTCATCACACATACCCATGCTTCTGGCCGCGAAGGCAAACTTCTCATTTCTCGACTTGGGTGCGCTTCCGATAATTCGGTCCGGCTCCACAAGAGATTCACCGGGATTGCCCACTTCCACGCGATCATCATATATCTCAACCATTGGCCCAGCCCCTTGCACCGCAAGGTCCTGATGGATAAGTGCATTCGCAATCAGCTCTCTCATCACCCGCGGAGTAACCATGGGAATGTTTCTTCGAATGCCCCCCTCAAAAGACTCATCACTAGGAAGCCAGCTCCCTGCCGTCGCGACCAGGCCCTCGAAACCTACCGCGTAACCCTTGACGCCACGCAGTTCCTTTGCATTGGCGGCTTTGGACTCGCCGCCGTACTTGATCAGACGAACAGATTTTCGACTCACCGATGGGAAGTCTTCAATTTCCCGAGCAAGCAACAATGCCCCCATGGTCGTGACGTACCATCCCGTAACTTCTGCCGGGGTAATCATTGAGCCCTTGGCGAGCTCGGACAGGATTTCCTCTTCGTCTGTCGACTCCGGGATTCCTCTTAGATCAAAATATGTTGCGTAGCTCAATCGCGCGAGAACTTCTTCACCGGAAATGGCCTCACTCGCCGCCCCGAGCTCGATCGGCGTATCGTCTAGCGAGCGCCAAAGCTCCTTAGCGATAGCGGGATGATCGGCGAGTCGCTTCTTATGGGACTTGACGCGACACCACCCATCCTTCTTGAAAGTGACTGGCATAGTATTCGCAGCTTGAATAATAAGCAGCACAAGTTTCGTTCCGTCAAAATCCACCTCACGGAATTCAAAATGCGCCTGATCCGAAAGAAGCGCATGCAGCCACGGCACCAGTGCCTGGTTACCCGCCGCCTTCGACTCAGGGTCAAATGTCGTGCCAATGACTTTCTTTGTTTTGTCTTCGATTCCAAAAATGAGGTACGCATACTTGCGTCCCAAAATGACCGCAGCGTTCGCGAGAGCGGAAATGTATTCGCCGATTTCTTGCGGCTCTAGATGGTTGCTCTTGAACTCGACGACTTCATTCTCGGATGCTTCGGGCTTGATCAGCGCCGCAATGATCTCAAGGGCGCGGTCATCGGTCATCAATGGCGACATGCGTTTAGCATACGCTGACGCATGGAGATGCCGTCGCGGCACTACCCTGTGCGGTCGATGCCATGAAGAGCCCTGGTCGAGTCTGATCACCGGTCACTACCGGCTCGCCATCAATCCGCAAGGTCCATGTAGTCGATCGAGTTCTTCAGATTGCGAAGAGAGCCCAGCAGAAAGGCTCGACGGACCTCAGGCGCGATGTCTGGGCTCTCGAGGTCCTGAACGGTGTAGTCCTCGCGACCCGCCTTGGCAGCAGCCTGATCCAGAAGTGGAGCAAGCTTTTCTCGACTCACTAGCGAGATCAGCTGCTCCCCCCTAAACCTCAAGGCGTAGCGATTCGTGGGTCCCACCCATGTCTGCAACTCAACGAAGGAGTCTGCAAGTTGAAGGAATGACTCGTAGTCAGGGATCATTGGATCCAGCAACGAACTCATCGACTCTGCGGGATGAGTGTGCAGGAGAACTTCGGTGATCTCCGGAAACATCCCCGAACCCCGAACCCGATCAGGACGAGCGAGCAATTCCCCTAGCCAGTACTCACCAAACTGCTTGAGCACTGCGCCATCCCCATCACGGAGCACCTCCGGGCTGCTCCACCGCCACAGCAACCTCAGCGACGTCTTCTCTCCCACCAGGGCTATCACCGCGCGCGCATCCATCGTGCCTTTGGTCATTGCGGCACCTACCTCGAACGCGAGAAGCTCCTGCAATGCGGCGACTGGAGACGAGAACGCTTCTTCCTCATGCGACCGCGCTTGTAGTCGCGCGACAACATACTCCACCAGGTGCGAGCCGCGAGAGGGGATTTGCTCACACAGTTCCCGGAGACGGCTGATCGCTAAGTTTGCGAGGGCCCAGTCCGTGCCGTCGATGATGGCAGAGAGCTCCGCGTCCTGCTCAGACCCGCCCCCGCCTCGGATCACTTCCTCGACGAGGCTATCGCTGACGTCATCCTCCGGGATCGCAAGCAACATGTATCGGCCGAAGTAGGTTTTGTCCGCAATCGAGCGTCGATGCTGCTGATAGGAGTTCTCTCCTTGTGCTTTCACCCCCGGAAAGATCACCGCAAGGAGGGCCTGAGTTGGGGCTATCTCTGCCGAGGAGTCAGTCTGCCGAATGAGTTCCTCCCAATCTGCCTCCGACATCTTGGATTCTGTTGCGCCACCGCGTCGGCGCTTTCCGGTGCGCAGCATGGGCCCCCAATCGGCAAGCTTCGACCACGTCCCGTGCGCTGCGAGACGGAGCCAGGTAATTGCGACGTAGTCCGGCAAGTCGAGCTGACTGCTTGTTACGTGAGAAGCGAACGCATGTAAGTGTTCGAGGAAGCGCCCGATCGTGCGAGGCGTGCGCAGCTGAGGGGCGATGACTTCAATGATGCGTTGAACACGTTGCACCCCGACTGGATCGAGCCGCTCGTCGGTCGCTTCAAGGAGTTCCTGAAGGCCCTCCTGGAGAAGGCGTCTTGCTGTCGCTTGAGGGACCGGCGGCGTCTCGAACGGGTATTGAACTATCTTTTCCATGAAGGAAGCGGTACGCCAGTCAGCCCCCGGCGTGCGCAGAAGCCCTTCCACAGTTTCCTGGTCGTAGGCAATGAGGTAGTGAACTCCACGGAACCGGCCAAGTAGACGCAGAACTTTCAAGAGAGTGATGAGCTCCTCGACCCCCAGCCGGTCAACGTCGTCGACGATGACGAGAACACGCTTCCCAAGGTCCTGAATCTTCGCGGAGAGCTCGTCGAACTGCTTCTGCCAGGGCGGCCGCTGAGCCAAGGCGTCAAAGGCCCGCTCAACACTCCCCCTCGCTCCGGAGCCCACGAAAGGCACGATTCCAATAAGAGGGGTGACATAGGAGGCATACCCGACGAACGTCCGACGCTGCTCACCTCTGAGCTTCCCTCCTAAGAGAGACGTGAGCGTCCGCACAAACTCGAGCGACACCGCGCCCGAGTCACCGCCGGACCATGGAGAGAAGTCCGCTACTTCCCAAATACCGGAAAGTCGCGAGCGCACCTGGTTCAGAATCGATGTCTTTCCGGATCCCCAAGGACCCACCAGCCCAAAGACCGTACTCGGGTCTTCCGGCCCCACGAGCTGAATCCGGTTCGCAACAGTATCGACAAAGGCTTCCCGCCCGAATAGATCTGCGCCGTCCGATGCGAGAGGTTCGTCCGACCAGTGCGGACGCTCAGACCTGATATTCCTCATGCATTCAAGAATGCCCCAAGATACGGAGATAGCCGGAGACCCGTGGCCGACCGACGGAAGCCGCTAACAGGACGCAGCAGTCATCGACCGCTGCTGTCTCCCCAGGAAGCTCAACTCGAAGTCTGTGGCCCTGGCCCCGCAGAGCTCGCAAGGAGGTCCAGCCGCGATTCCGCAAGGCGGGCTTTCAACGAGCTGACGACATGTAGCTTCTCCACGTTGAAGGCCTGCAGCTGGCATGTCGCGAAGCTCGGTCCGATCAAGTTGCCGGACAGTATCCCGACCCCGATATACCGACCAATGGTGCGCCCAGAAACGTGCTCGGAATCCGAGTTTCCCGCAGTTGGACCCTGCGCAGAAGACGTCTCCTGGCGGTCAGATTGGCGCCGCTCCGTTGCCCCACGCCCACGACCGAGCGTAACGGCGGTTCTCAAACAGCCAATGCGCACTTGCCGGTGGGCTTCACCCATGTGGCGCCAAACGCCAACTTCAGCGGGCCGGGAAAAATTCGGACCTTAGCTGGGAAACACGATGTTTCCAGGCACCGCCGACCCCTTACGGGACAGAGCCACAAGGAATTGTGCAAATACCCCGCCACCAACGCCTGAGGCCCTCGATTCCGTTCGGAGTCGAGGGCCTCAGACGTTTTCTCGCCTGATCGGGCCCTGCCCACGTCTCCCCGCCTGCGGGTTGAGGTGTTCGAGACACGCCGAATGACCCCTCCGGTCAGTGACCTCTTCGTGCGGTGTTCCGTTCGGGAGCGTCGGGCCGCTATGTCCGCGGCGGGCCGACCTCTGCCTTCGTTCGTCCGCGGCGGTTCGTGGCCTTGCGCGCCGCGTCTTTGCTTCGCCGGCTCCCCGGCTTCACCGAGTCAGGTTTCCGCTTCTTCGGTTCGTACGTGTCTTTGATGCCTCGCCGGAGGGACGGCTGTACGAGCAGGTGACAGGTTGTAGTCACGCCGCCAGCGCGACGGTCGTGTTCATGATGGTCTCGAACTCGATGGGCCTCGAACGGCCCAGACGGGCCTGACGTCGGCGCCGATGGTAGGTCCGTTCGATCGAAGCTACGATCGCGATGCGCAGCTGTTCCGGGTGGTCCAGGATCGGCGGGTTCTTCTGCAGCAACGCGAAGAATGACTCCATAACAGCGTTGTCTCCGCTGGAGCCGACTCTTCCCATGCTCCCGACCAAGCGATGCCGACTGAGGGCACGGAGCATCTTCCGGCTGCGGAACTGAAATCCCCTGTCCGAATGCACCACGCAATCGGCGACGTCGCCGCGCATCGCGACGGCGTTCTCGGGCGCCTCAACGGCCAGTCGCGACTTCATCCGGGAGTCAATCGAGTACCCGACGATCCACCCGGAGTAGACGTCCTCGATCACGCAGAGGCAGAGCTTGTCCTCCGCGGTCTTGTGTCCCGTGATGTCCGTCAGCCAGAGCTGATTCGGCGCGTCGCATCCGCTTCTGCAGCGTCATCGGGTGAACACCGAAGTCTTTCGCGATCTGCTCGATCGTCACTCCGGGCTCGCGGTTCCTGGCGACGCGGACCACGTCGTCACGGAACTCGGACGGGTAAGGCTTGGGCGCAGCAACATCCTTCCAGGCCCGCTTCGCGGGCAAGCCAGATCAGATGTCACCTATCCGTGCAGCAGTCCCAACGCCGAGACTTCAAAGCTTGCCCATATCTGGCCGCTTCCCCGCGACCGTTCGTTGAACCGACGAGGGCAGGTTATGCTTGCCCTCCAACCTGCAAGACCACATCGGAGTGCATCTTGACAACTCGAGCCAAACGAACGGGAAAGTTCCTACTGGCCGGCACGATGGCCGCGCTGCTCGTCTCGGCCGGAAGCAGCATGGCCTCTGCAGAACCTACCAGCACGACAGAACCCTCGGCAGCGAAGGCGGCCGTAGCTGCCCCGAACTGGCCCGGCGGTGAGTGCGTCCTCAGCGACCCCCACCTTGTCTTCGACGACGAGAACGCCTCCAACCCCAAGGCCAGCATGTCCTGGAACCCTTCCACTTCGGCACCGGTGGACCCGGACGACTCGAATTTTCATCTCCGCAGCACCAGCATCGGCGTCTCGAACCTCTCGAACCACACCTACTACGAGACGACCTACTTCCCGTCCTGGCTGTTCCTCCGCGAGAACGGGACGAACAAGCACAACTATGCGGCGTGGAGCTCCAGCCTCAACCTCTTTGACACCCAAGTCCCGCCGCAGTATCCGTGGGCAAGTGGCTGGCAGCCCCGGGACCCGGGAACCCCCGGCGCACAGGCGACCCTGATCCCAGGTACCGCCGCGGGCAATCCGCTGGCAGCGACGATCATTGATCCCAATGCCCTCGGGAAGATGAGCATCGGGGCGGGCACCACCCGACCCGGATACATCCTCCCCGACATTGCCGCGGGAGCCAACCAAGGATTCATCCAGGTCATGCGTGTCGAACGGCCCACGAACAATGGCGCATACGCGAGCCTCACCTATCGAGTGATCAGCGTGAAGACCTGCCTGCCGGTACCCACGATCGCACAGCCGACCGAAGGGGACGCGACGCTCTCGGGAACCGGAACCACCGTCGGCGATGCGATCACGGTGAAGGATCAAGACGGGAACGTGTTGGGCACCGCTGTAGTCCAGTCGGATCTCACATGGACACTCGATCTTGGTTCTCCCCTCGACACCAATGTCCGGGAACTCACCGCGACCGCGGTGGACGAGTTCGACTTCGAAGGCGTCGCCGAAACGACCGTCGCACCTCGTCCCGTCGTCCCGTCGCTCACAAACCCCACCTCGGTGAGCCTCAGCTGCACGGGAGACGCGGTGTTCACCACGAAAGTCACGACAGGAACACCCGACCCGGTCGTGAAATGGGAACAGTCGACAGACGGCGGCCAAAGCTGGACACCAGCCCAGGGCACTGCCTCTTCCGACGGGCAGATGCTCACCGTCTCCGCGAAAGAAGCGGATGACGGAACTCGCTATCGAGCAGTCGCCAGCAATTCTGCCGGCACTGCTACCAGCGAGGCGGCACTCCTCACCGTCGCTGCCTGCCTGACCGAGGTCACGCCGGCCGCCCCGCGGATCAGCGACTCGACGGAATGCGGTGTTTCGCAGACGGTCCAGATTCCGAAGGTGCAGGGCGTCAGGTACACCAGGGAGGAATCCGGCCGTATTGTTCGGGTCACCGCGCGCGCAGCCGAAGGCTACAAGCTCGCCGCAGGTTCCCAGAGTGCCTGGGAATTCCGCATCTCCGCACCCACCAAGTGCGCAACACCCTCTGCCGTGCCGGGCAGGGGCTCCACTCTGGCCCAGACGGGGAGCGATTGGATGACACCATTGGCCGCGACGGGAGGGTTCCTACTGGCCGCGGGCGTCGCACTGTTGTGGCGGAGGCGGATTGCACGGTAGGACAGCACTCGAACCAACCAGAGCCCCGGAAAAGAGACGCTCACGCACCTTGCTCCTTCAGTGATGCGAGGAGCAGCGTATGCGATCAGGATCTCACCCGTCTGGGACAACGCGGCCTGCGACGCTGCCCCCGGGAGTATCCGGCGCAGAGAAGTCTGATGGTGCTACAAGGGCTGCTGCAGGCGACCAAATTCGAACCACAGAACGTGAACGTCCTCCGCCGCTGACACGGGCCGGCGGTGGATGACATTCAGCTCGCCCGATCTCGTCGCCCGGTCCGGGCGACGAGCAGAGTCTTCCACCTTGCGGCCCGGAGAAAGAAACCGCGGACGCCACACCGCTTCCACCTACGCAGCTGAGAAGGCACCATCGGAACCTCGTGTCCGGCCGTGTGCCTCGGCCTCGGAGATACGGAACCGTCCCGCGAGTGCACGGTGCAGGAGCAGGAGCAGGCCAACAGTCGAACTCGTTCACGCTGAAGGCGATCCGGAGCGCAACTATTCGGCCGCGTCGCGCCGATGTGTATTCCGTTTGGAGGCAAGTCTCGGGTCCAGGTATCCTCGCCGCCACACGTATGCGCCCACAAGCAGCACCCCGGCGCCTCCGATCACCACCCACCAGGGAAATCCGGGAAGCTCGGGAGCCTTCCCGACGTCCCGGATGGCTTCCGGTGGCGTCGGCGTGATGCGCTGCCCAGTCACGACGATGCGATGGGAGTTGATACCGAGCGGCGTGCAGGTGATGAGGGTCGCGAGGTCCTCCCCCGGGACCGCACGCAGCGAACTGCTGTCCTCCGGGTCGATCACTTGAATGTCAAAGACCTTATAGACCAGCACCTCACCGAGGACCTCGATACTGAAGGTGTCACCCTTCTTCACCTCGTTGAGGTTCGTGAACATCGTGGAGTTGGCGAGCCCGCGATGCGCGGTAATGACGGTTCTCGTGCCCGCACCTCCTACAGGGAGATGCGATCCCTCGAGGTGGCCCGCGCCTCGGAGCAGCGTGGCCTCGGAGGTGCCGTGGTAGATCGGAAGGTCGACTTCGATGCCGGGGATCTTGATTCTCCCCATGAGCCCATCGTCTCCGGCCTTCAGCATGTCTGCGTAGCGGAGCTCCGTGTTGGTGGAATTGCCCGCTCCGACCGGCACGTTCCCGCCGGGCTCGAGCTTGACCCCCGCGGTCAGCGCTTTGTTGTATTCGTAGGCGAGATCGAACTGGCGCGCCGGGTTCGGCTTGACGGCATGCAGGTTCGTTTCGGCCCGTTCGATAACCCGGGACTGGTTGTAGGAGGACACCCAGGCGGCGGTCATCGGATACAGGCCGGTTCCGAGGCCTCCGAGCGCGAGCACCATGATGAGGTATGTGACAAGGCTCGGCTTCCACGTTCGACGCTGCTTCTTCCGCAGCGCGGCCCTCGTGGGGGTGGCGGTATCGGCCATGGTGTCCTGTCTCAGTGATAGGGGTGGGCGAACATGCCTCCGGGCGGTGCCGCAACGATTCACGTTGCGGCACCGCCCGGAGGCCGTTTGGGCGCTACTCGCTCAGCTGAGCCTGACGGCGGCGGCGCATCAGCACCAGACCGACGGCGGCGGCGAGTGCTGCGGTTCCGCCGGCGATCAAGAGGACCTGGCCCGCGGCTCCGGTGATCGGCAGCGGAGGAACGCCCTGCTGGGTGTTCTCGATGTCGATGTTGTCGGAAGTGGTGTTACCGATGAGCACTGCGACCGGCGTGAACGGGTTCGGCGGGAGGACGTAGCCTGCGGGTGCCGCGGTCTCCTTCAGCACGTAGCAGCGCTGGGGGTTGTCGATCACGGGGTTGACGCTATCGCTCACGAAGAGGCCGGCAAGGGAGATGACCCCCGACGAGTTCGAGGTGAAGCTCGTCTGGCCGCCCACGGAGACCGGCGACCCGGTCGCCGTGGCTGCGGAGCAGTCGGCGGCGTAGGGATCTGCGGCTGCGTAGATCTCAAACACTGCGCCCGAGAGGGTGCCGGTCGACCCCGAGGTGCCTGCGGCGCGCTTGGTGATCTGCAGGTCGCCCCAGTTGGTGCGCACCTCGTTCGAAGGCAGCGGCGGGTTGGAGTTCGGATCGAAGCCCGGGTTGTTCGGCCAGAACTGGGCCGTGTTGGGGATGACTCCGCCACCGACCGCGTTCACGGTACCGGCGAATACAACCTGGATCTCGGCGCCGACGTGGGCGTTGGGGCCCTCGTTGAGCCATGCGATCCCGGCCGCGGTGAAGTTCATCGTGATCTGCTGGCCGGTGATGTCGATCGTGTAGAACGAGGGATCGAGGGCGGTGCCATCGGCCGTCACCGCGATGGCCGAGGCGGCCACCGGGGTGAGACGGGGGTCCAGGGTGTCGCGGACCGCGAAACCGGTCCACGCCTGAGCCATGCGCGACACGGGAACGGTGACCGGGAACTTCACGACGGATCCGAGGCCGTAGTCCTGCTGAGGATCGATCGTCTTCTCGATCGACCCCGAGCCGTTCTTCGGATAGGCGTGTGCGTCATACACCCATCCCTTTTGGTACGGCAGAGGGATCGTGATGATGAAAGGGAGAGACTTCTCGATGATGTTGGCCGGTGCCGCCGTCTCGCACACCTGGTAAAGGCCGACGGGCAGCGATGCCGTGGCCGATCCATCAGCAGCAGTCAGCGGCATCACCGTCGGCGTGCCGAGCGTGTACCCGGCCGGAGCGGTGCAGGCGGCCCCGGGGGTGAGCGTATCGAGACCGTTCCAATTGGCGGGAACCGTCAGGTCGACCGCGCTCCCGGACTTGAGCAGCGGGTAGACGGTGAACTCGACGCCGGCGACCGGGTCAGTGAAGTCTCCTGCGGCCGGGGCCTGACTCACGTCGCCAGTGGTGCTTCCGGCCTGGTTCAGGAACTTATGGACGGTCAGAGAACCGGTCCGGTTGGGGTCGATGTTGCCGTAGTCCTGGGGAGCGGCGAGTGCGGCCGAAGAGCTTCCGAGGATTGCTGTGATGCCAAGAGCAGCAGCACCCACCATCGTGGTGATGCGGCGTCTGGCCGTACTTGCCTTCATGAGGTCAAGACCTTTCTGTTGGATGGATCGAGAAGAGATAGATGGACGGGTCATGCGAGGATCTTTCCTTCGAAGGAGTCGCGCAGGCGGCGCCGACGCAGCAGGACCAGCAACACCGCGAGCCCGCCAAGGGTGCCGGCGCCGACGAAGATCCCGAAGGTGCCCACACCACCCGAAAGCGGCATCGCAGGACCGACGTGCTGCTCGTTCGTGATGGGGGACGCAAATGCCGTCACCCCCTGCACGGTGATGTAGTGCGGCTGAACGTCGAGCACGTAACCGGCCGGCGCCTTCGTCTCAGTAAGCCGATAATTGCCATCTGGCAGGTTGTTGATCAAGAACTTGCCGGCGGCTGGATCCTTGTCCGGACCAGTGCAGCTCGACGCGTTCGCCGCGACGCAGTCCATCACCTGAATCGGCGTCCCGGCCGGATTCTGGCTGCTGTCGACTTTCACGAGCTCCCATTCGGAGCCCGCCAGGTGCTTCTGCGGAGTGGCGGAGTTCACCTTCTCCCAGGCGAGCGAAGACGGAAGGATGATGAGTCCGGCCGGATCGCACGAGGGGTCGACCTTCGTGTCCGAGGGAGTTGCGCATGCATTGTTGATGAGGTGGGACCCCGCTGCGTGACCGGTGAGCAGCACATCGTATTCGATAGTGACCGCGTTGCTCGCGCCCGGCTTCAGCTCGGGAATCACGGCCCCCGCGCTGAGACCCGCGGGCAGCGGATTCAACGCTGCGAGGTCGACCTTGTCGTCGGTCACCTTCACATTCGTGAGCGTCTGATCGCCGGTGTTGGTCACGACGAGCCGGTACTTCGCCGTGTCGCCGGTGTGGAACGAGGGATAGTCGTCGACGTTCTGCGCGTCGTGCCAGTTCCCGTCAGCATCCTGGACGTACTTCTTGATCGTGAGCGAATCGACCGCGGCGATCTGGAACCAGCTCGAGGTCCGCATCGTCAGCTTCGTGCGCGACGCGCGCGCCTCGGCGCGGTTCACGTAGATGTCGTCGAACTTCGCCCCGGTGGTCTTCACGTTGACCCTGAAGGACTGGGTCGCGCCTGCTGCGAGCGACGGCCCGATGACGCGGACCGCGGTCGCGTTGGCGTTGAACGTCGTCGACCACCCGACGGTGTTCCCGGTGATGCTCCCGGCGGAGCCGTTCGAGGGATCCGCCGGGTCGTCCTTGAGCGTCGCCGGACTCGCGGTCGTGTAGTAGACCGTCGCCCCCGCGACTGCGGTTACCGGTCCGGACAACTGGTAGGAGCCGGAGAAGCTCGTTCCGCGACCGTCGCCGTTGTAGGGCAGGATGTCGACCGTGTCGGTGAAGGTCTGCGCGACGGAGTCGGCCGAGGTGAGACGCACCGTCCATCCGTCCTGCGCCGTCCCGTTGACATGCGGCACCTGCTGGTTGTCGGCGGTCTTCGTGATGAAGGTGTATCCGCCGTCGCGCACGCTGGTGCTCGCCGTGGCGGACCCCTTGGACCCGTCGAGATCGATGTTCACGGTGTTCGTGAAGACGGTCCCCGGCGCGGCCGAGGAATCGACCACCGCGCTGAGCAGGATCGTGTAGTCGGTGTTGGTCGACACGTTGTTGATCGTCCAGTTCAGCGTCTGCCCGCTGACGCTCGTCGGGGCGACACTCGCGCTGCCCGGGACGTAGGTGAGGCCCGCGGGAAGCAGGTCCGAGAGTTTCAGGTTGTTGACCGTCGTGTTCACCGGAGCGTCGACCCGGTAGCTGAGCGTGAAGTTCACGGTCGCGCCTGGCATGGTGATCTTCTGGTCCACGGCTTTCGTCACGTGCGGCGTTCCAGCCACGATGCGGAGCACGTCACGTCCGCCCCCGGTGTAGGGGTAGCGCGAATTCGGAGTGAGCGTTCCCGAAAGGGGCACGTCGCCCGCGTTCATCGTGCGATGCGGATCAACCCAGGCATTCGCGCCCATCTTGTAACTCGTCCAGGTCCAGACATCCGTACCGACCGGCGTGCTCGGCTTGATGGTCGTGGACGTATACATACGCGCGACCGCGTCCGGGATGTTGGCCGAGGCGGGGAACGTCGCCCGGATCGCCTTCACCGTCGAGAGATCGCTCGGGAGCGTCGACGACCAGGTGGTTCCAGTCGAACCGTCGCACTTGAAGCTGTTCGGATTGTAGTTCGCACTATTCGGATCGGCGATGCCATTGGTGCCCGTGCCCGTGAAGTACTCGTAGATGACGCCCGGGTACGGGGTGACCACGCCCCCGGAGATGGTGCCCGCTTTCGAGGAGTTGAACGTGACGTACTTCGTGTCCAGGATCGTGCAGACCTGCGTGCTGGCCTCTGCTCCCTGCGGCGGTCGAACGCCCGATACGGCGAGCGCCGGCTGTCCCGCCATCGTCCGATAGGTATCGGTCCAGATCGTTCCCTCCACGGGCCGCACCTGGTTACTGAGTGACCAGCCGCCCGTCCAGGTGCCGCGCGTCGAGGCCCGAGAGTTGCTGTTGTTCGAGGCGATGTCGACACTCGTCTCACCGCTGGTCGAGGTGTATGTCGGAGCGTTCGAGGTGAACGAGACGGTGGTCTGATTCACATAGGTGAAGCGCACGGAGATCTTGCCCGCAGCCACCACATCCCAATCCGTTGGCAGGGCAGTGCCCGACGAGTCCACCGTCGGATCCAAGGTCTTGGAGTAGTCAATTCCGGTCAACGTCAAGCGGAACACATTCGGAGCCGTCTGCACGAGCGTGCAGGTCGTCGGGAACGGCGCGGTCTGATTCGCGGCGAACCCGCTCCCCGAATAGGGGTATCCGGGGTTCCTGGCGTCCTGTGCACTGCAGCCCGATACCGACGGCACCACCGTCTCGCCACCACTCGAAGAAAAACTCAGAGTGTAGCTGACCGAGTTCGGCCCCGCGGTGGAGCCCGGAGCATGACGGAGCGACCAGGGGAAGGTAAGCACATTCTGCGTGCCGTCCAGCGTCTGCCCCGGCGTGCCACCGTCGAACTTCATGTCCATCGCGAACGGGTTCGTGATGGACAGCTGGGGAAGAGTGGCCGTCGCCTGGTTGAGACCGGGCGTGCCGATTGACGCGGAGACGGAGACCTTATCCCCGGTGCTGCCCTTCGCCTCAACACCCGCGAGCAGCAGTTCTGCGGTGCCGAGGTCTCGAGTACCGAGATTGCACACGAGGGTCGCACCATTGTCCTGAATCGAAGAAGCCGGAGTCACGCCCGAGGTGAGGCACACGGAGGGCAGCTCGGTGAACACCGCGTGCTGAGCGGTGAACGTGATCGTCACGTTGTCCTGCGGCGGATTCAGCGGAGCAGGGTCCGCATCGTTGATGTTGTATCGCCAGACCGCGGTCAGCCCGGTTCCGGATTTGACCGGATCCGGTGTCCCCGCCGCCCAGTTGCCTTCGATCTCGTACACCGTCGTCACTGCGTTCGCGGCCGACGGCAGCACGAACCCCGTGAGGACCACGCCGAGCGACAGACCGGACGCGAGAATCGCGCGTCCCAACTTCCGCAGGCGGGGACACGAGCCCGCTCGAGGAGTGGCCCGACGGGCTCTCCCTTGCCTGAAACCTGCGAGCCAACGATTCATGCCGTTCCCCCAACTTCACGCGGACCTAAACTGAACTCGACAGAAAACGCGCCGCGCCGCATTTTCATCGCATTAGGTGAAATCTTCATCATCTTCAGTCGCATTTCTGCTCAGTGGGCGGGCCCAGATATCGCAAGCAAGCACCTTCAGCTGGCACCATGCATTCGCAACCCTGGACTCATCTTCGATATCGGCCCACGAGTAGCGTCGAAGGTATAGACACGTCCTCCGGGGTGCATCTGACGCGCCACCGAGAAGTTTCTTTCAACCCCTTGCACCCGCCGAACAGGTCCAGTGCTCGCGATGATGAGCCGTTGCTGTGTTGCCACCGCTGGAGGGTGGCCCGCTCTTGAATCGAGGCCAGTGAGCAGCCTGAGCCCGAACTGCCGCGCCGATCGCCAGCCGCCAGGCAAGGGTGTGGGCGCTTCCGACACCGCGGTGACTCCTGGGCTACTGAGCATGAATGCGCTCCGGGGCGGCAGCAAGGACACACCCAGCGCAGAGCGCCCCGGGCCCAGGCTCGGGTAAGGCCGCGCTGATACGCCCCGATCACAGCAGAGCGCTCGGGACCGCCAAACCTGAGGTCGAAACATACGCAGTTGAGGCGTCTTCTTACTTGCGGACTGCACATGCCGCCTGGTTCTGCGCGCCTCCCACCACCGAGCAAAGACTCCACAACGCGTTGGGATACTTCTGCCCCTACAAGCAGTCACGCTTGGTCGGGAGGCGGACGGACCCAACCTGTGCAATAGCACCGCTGACCCGGCCAAAGACGGGGCTCCGTCTTCACACGACGCCGGGCGCAGAGCTGCGAAGAGGGACCTTCAAGAACGAGGGACCGCCGGGACATCCCGAGGGGGCGGGTGTCCCGGCGGAGGCCTCCGAGGTGTGCAGTTCAAGATCCTCATCGACCCTCGCAGACCGGCCAGCCGCGCTAGGGGGATGAAGCTGACCATCTGCACCGACTAAGACCCCCTACGGCCACATGATCTGACGCGAGCCCCAGCAGCTTCGAGCTTTCTCGCCCGCGTCAGATTTCACCCCGCCGCGGTGTCTTAGAAGCTTGAGGATTCAATCGCTTGGTTGATTTTACGGAGGAGTCACAACGCCGTGGCGTCACCTGGCACGAGGGGGAGATGGACGCATGAAAAACAGTTCGCGTTTCGCAGATGAGGCGGACATGGCGCTAGTGAACATGGTCAGAGGGGGTGACCAAGATGCGTTCGGAGAGCTCTGGAAGCGCCACGCTGGTGCAGTTTCCGCCGCCGCGCGCTCCTTCACCGGCTTCGACCCAGATGACGTGACACAAGAGACCTTCTATCGCATCTTGCGCAGGCTCCAGGCGGGGCAGGGGCCCGCCACCGCGTTCAGGGCATACGCGATCATGACCGCCAGGAACGTCGCTGCCAATATGGCGCGGCAACGGGGGAGCGACGACATCACCGGAGCGTCCGACGAGATGCTCGAGGCGTTCAGCCAACCGCAAGATGATTTTGCTCCGCGGTTCCTTGAGAGCAGCTTCACACTCTCAGTGTTTCGCTCTCTCCCAATCCGCTGGCAGGAGGCGCTCTGGTACCGAGAGGTCGAAGACCTTCCCGTCCAGGTGTTCTGCGCCTACTTGGGGATGAGTGAGAACGGCACGAGCGCGCTCCTCAAGCGCGCTCGTGAAGGATTCAAACAGGCGTGGATCGCAGCGAACCTCTCACCAACTGGCGGACTCGATCCGGACTGCCGATGGGTAATCGAACGCCTCCCGCGTTACATTCGAGGAAAGTCCACCGCTTCGATTCGCAAGAAGCTCGAATTCCATTTAGGAGCCTGCCCACGCTGCGCAATAGTCGTAGAAGAATCCGAAGTACTGCAGTCCAGACTGGCACTCGTCCTACTCCCCGCCTTCTTAGGAAGCACCTCCGGCGCAGCATATCTGGAGTGGATACGGTCAGATAAGGCGAATGAGGGGATCGGCCAGCCGCGCATATCTGGACCACCAGGAAGAGCAGCAAGGGTCGTGAAGCTCGGGTTAATCCCTACCGCGGCAGTGCTCGCAGGATCGATAGGTGGGGCGTACGCCTTCATGACGCTGGCCGATGTCCCCGATACTCAGCAGGCGCCCCCAACCACATTACTGGGTTCAGAGTCAGAAACGTCTACAGCCACTTCCGCCACCGAAAGCGATGGATCAGGCTTAGCCAGGAAACCTCAGGTCGCATCAAAGGTCACACCACCGACTTCGACATCATCCGCCGGCTATGGAGCCCTTCCTCCGACCCCCAAAACCCCCGAGGAGCAGGTACCCCTTCCAACGCCGACGTCGCCCTCTACCCCGCACCCAAGGCCGTCACCCGCACCAGCGTCCCCGATCCGTGTTCCGTCCACGTTGACCGCAGCCCCGGCAGACGGTGTCGAAGTTGGGGTCTATCCCCGTCTCGTCGGGACCGGCGTCGCAGGAGGCACAGTCGCACTGACCGTGGCAAACGACCTCGGCGAACAAGCCACCGCTCAAATCCCGGTCGCATCCGACGGCACCTGGCAGTACACGCCAAGCGCCCTGCGCGGCACTCTTACGGTGACCGCCTCACAAACGTACCAAAGGGATGGAGCCCAATATGTTGAGGGGTCCACCACACTCGGCACGTTTCAGGTCGGAGATGGCCTCCGGATGACCATTACCGCGACCGCACCAAATGAGTCAACGATCAAGATCACCGGTTTCGGCCCTCTTTCGAAGAATCAGAGAGGAAACGCCCGGTCCTCGATACTTGGTCCGCTGGTCACCAAGCGAACGCCCGACGCTTCTAACGAAGTAATCGCGGTTGTCCCCTACTCGAGGACATCCTTAGGCAATGTCCGTTTCTGGCAAGGCGACACTTCAACAGGCCCGTATCGTGTTTGGAGGCTCGCTCCAACCCCATAGTTACTCTTCTCTGGGGTGTTGCGAGCACATGGGATAAGGATCACGCCCTTCGACAGATTTGGGGTGCCACACTCGCCTCTGCTGGTCACCGCTCTCCACACCTTGCATTGACACGCCCTCAGGCAGGTGGGCAACGCTGTCTCGACATGATGAAAGCCAAAGGCTGGTTACATGCCTAAGTGATATCCCTCCAGCGAGGATGAATGCTCACAGATCAGATATCGATCACGCTCAGGGCAGACCCGCCGTCCCCGACTGCTCGCTCCTGCGGGTCCCTCAAAACCCTGGATCTCTCTTGCACGAATGCTGACCGCACGCACGCCCGACGTGGACGCGGCGTCCTGGCACCGCGCATCACTCCGGGCAGAGGCCCGGGAGAGCTCATGGCTTTAGCCGGGAAACGCAGGTTTCGTTCCACAGCGCCCTCCCCCTTGCGAGACAAGGCTTCCGGAAATCTTGCAAGCACTCCACCACCAACGCCTGAGGCCCTCGATTCCGTTCGGAGTCGAGGGCCTCAGGCGTTTTCCTGGCATGATCACGTCTTCTTCGAGCCTCAGTGCGGCCGTTTTCAGGGGCCGAGGTGTCAGGCTCCCGCGCGGAGTCCCTCGACCAGCGGGGTGGTGGGGCGACCGATCAGGCGGGCGAGGGTGCCGTCGGTGTCGGCGAGCGCGCCGTCGCGGATGCCCGCGTCGAGGGCCGCCACGAAGCCGGCGGTGCCTTCGTCGAGGCCGAAGGAGCGCAGGGCGGAGACCTGCTCGTCGAAGCTCAGCGGCGCGTAAGTCACTTCGCGGCCGAGGACCTCCGCGAACGCGGCAGCGAGGTCGGAGTAGTTCCAGGCGACGTCGCCGGCCAGCTCATACACCTCGCCGATGTGGCCGTCTTCGAGCAGCACAACGGCGGCAGCATCCGCGAAGTCCTTGCGGCTCGCCGACGCGACGCGCCCGTCCCCGGCACCGGCCGACAGGACTCCGGTCTGGGCGGCCGTGGCGAGGTCGCCCAGGTAGTTCTCGGTGTACCAGTTGTTGCGCAGGATCACGGCGGGCAGGCCGGAGGCGACGATGGCCTCCTCGGTGGCCTTGTGCTCGGGGGCGAGCACGAGATCGCTCGTGGTGGCCTTGGGGGCGCTGGTGTACACGAACTTCGTCACTCCGGCGGCGGCCGCGGCGTCGATCACGGCGCGGTGCTGCGCGACACGCTGGCCCACCTCCGACCCCGACACGAGCATGACCGTATCGACGCCCTCGAGCGCAGCGGCGATCGAGGCGGCATCGGTGTAGTCGAGGTGCACGGCGCGGACACCGAGGTCGGCGGCCTTCGAGACGTCGCGTGCTCCGGCGATGATCTGGTCCGCCGATGCGCCGCGCGCGAGCAGGCTCTCGACGATCAGGCGACCGAGCTGGCCGGTGGCTCCGGTGACGAGGATGGTCATGAGGTGTCCTTTCGTAGGTGACACGATCAACAACCCCCGAATGCGTCCATAACATTCCGGTCTATGGGTACCCACTTTGAAGTAAGGTACGCACATGACGGTGAGTTTTGCGGAGATCAAGGCGTCGACGCCGATGGCGTTCGAACCCGGATGCTCGACCCGGGTCGTCCTCGACCACATCATGAGCAAATGGGGGGTGCTCGTGCTCGCCGCGCTCTCCGACGGGACGCGGCGCTGGGGCGAGCTGCGCCGAGAGGTCGTCGGCATCAGCGAGAAGATGCTCGCGACGACGCTGCGCACCCTGACAGACGACGGGATCGTGCATCGCGAGTCGTTCCCGACGGTGCCTCCTCACGTCGAGTACAGCCTCACACCGCTCGGACGCGATCTGATGGAGCGGATGCTGCCGCTGATCGAATGGGTCGCCGACCACTCGGACGGGATGCTGGGACGCTCCTCGGGTGCGGCCGGATCTCCGGGAGAGAATTCTGGAGGGCGCTCGGCGTCCTCACTGGTCGGATCCGGACCGACGTCTCCTGAGGCGTCAGTGGCCGGCACGGCCGCCACGATCCCGGCCGAGGCCTGATCGTCAACGCCTGAGGCCCCGCTTCCACTCGGAAGCGGGGCCTCAGGCGTTGACTCGGCCGAGCGGACCCGGCGTCGGCCGATTCGGATTCAGACTGCGACCAGCATCTTGCCGGTGTTGGCTCCGCGCATCATTGCGAGGAAGGCCTCGACCGTGTGCTCGATGCCGGTGACGACGGTCTCGTCGTAGGCGATCTGGCCGGCGGCGAACCACTCGGCCATGCGTCCGCTGAACTCCTCGCTCAGGTGGAGGTATGAACCGAGGGTGAAGCCCTGCAGGCGCAACCCTCGGGTGATGATGTTGGCCATATTGTCGGGGCCGACCGAACGATCGGTCGCGTTGTAGCTCGTGATCGCGCCGCACAGCGCGAGGCGACCGCCGTCGTTCATCGCGTCGAGCGCGGCTTCCAGATGGTCGCCTCCGACGTTATCGAAGGTGACGTCGATGCCGTCCGGCTCGATCCGCGCGAGCTGCTCCCGCACGGGTCCGTCCTTGTAGTTGAAGGCGGCGTCGTAGCCGTACTTCTCAGTCAGCAGCGCGACCTTCTCCGCGGAGCCCGCCGAACCGATGACGCGCTTGGCCCCCAACAGCTTCGCGATCTGCCCGACAGCGGTGCCCACGGCCCCGGCGGCCCCGGAGACGAACACGGTGTCCCCTTCCCGCAGGTGCGCGACGGCGGTCAGGCCGACATAGGCCGTCAGGCCCGTCATCCCGAGGATGTGCAGCCGGAGCGAGAGCGGCGCTCCCGGGATCTCCGGTACGGGGCGGAAGGTCTCGGCGTCCGCCTGCACCGCGTCCATCCAGCCGTGCTGGTGCAGCACCGCGGTACCGACGGGGAGCGCCTCGGCCGCGGATTCGACCACGCGCCCGACGGCCCCGCCCTGGATCGGAGCCCCGATCGCGTAGGGGGCGACGTAGCTCCGCGTATCGTTCATCCGGCCGCGCATATAGGGGTCGACGGAGATGAATTCGTTGCGTACGCGCACCTCTCCCGGGCGCAGCGCGGGGTGGGTGACCACGGTCGTCTGGAAGTCTTCGGGGACGGGCCAGCCCTGCGGGCGCCGCGCCAGCCGGATCTCGGTGCTGGTGAAGTCGGTCATGACGGTTCCTTTCGGGATCAGATGAAGAGGCTCAGGAGTACGGCGACCACGCCCACGGCGGGCGCCGTGCCCTGTTTCAGCGCTGCCGCGGTCTTGCTGCGGTCGGAGCAGAGCAGGACCAGACTCGCCGCGGCCATGGAACCGGCACCGGCGAGGACGAGAGCGATGCCGGCGGCGGACTGTCCGGACAGGGTGAGCACCACTCCGGACGCGACCATCAGCGCGAGGAAGAGGTTGTAGAACCCCTGGTTGAGGGCGAGCTGCTTCGTGGCCGCCGCCTCGGCCTCGGTCGTGCCGAACACGGCGCGAGCGCGGGGCGTGGTCCAGGCGTAGGACTCCAGCCAGAAGATGAAGACGTGCAGCAGTGCGGCCAGGCCGGTAAGGGTCAGGCCGATGATCATGAGGATTCCCATGTCACGCCACCGTGAGAGCGACCTCGATGTTGCCGCGAGTCGCATGGGAATACGGGCACACCTGGTGCGCCTTCGCCACCAGACGCTCGGCGACGTCCCTCGACAGAGCAGGAGCGGTGATCTCGAGGCCGACCGCGAGCCGGTATCCGCCATCCGGCGCGGACAGCAGGGAGACATCCGCGACGACTTCGGAGTCGCCCGCGTCGAGCTTCTCCTGGCCCGCGACGAGCTTGAGCGCGGAGTGGAAGCACGCGGCGTATCCCGCGGCGAACAGCTGCTCGGGGTTGGTGGCACCGCCGGGACCGCCGAGCTCCTTCGGCATTCGGACCGGGACGTCGAGCACGCCGTCCGAGGACTGGACCTGGCCGTTCCGGCCGTCCCCGTAGGCGGCAGCGGTTGCGGTGTAGAGAGCAGAATTTGTCATGAGCACGACTCTATTGTGCACAATTGAATGACGCAAGCTAGACTTGAGACATGTCCATCGACCCCCTCGACCTCGAGGCCCAGATCTGCTTCCCGCTGCATGCTGCTTCACGAGCCGTGACCCAGGCGTACGGTGAGCTCCTCTCGGAGTCGGGACTGACCTATCCGCAGTACCTGGTGATGCTGGTGCTCTGGCAGGCGGAGCAGCCGCTCACGGTGGGTGAGCTCGGGGAACGCCTCCGATCGGACAGCGGAACCCTGACGCCCGTGCTGAAGCGGCTGGAGGGTTCGGGGCGGGTGGCCCGACGGCGTTCGACCGAGGACGAGCGGAAGGTTCTGGTATCGGCCACGCCCGAGGGCCTCCGGCTGCGAGAGGAGCTGAAACCGGTTCCCCAGAAACTGGCGTCCCTGACCGGCCTCGGGCCGGACGAGCTCGAGCAGTTGAAGGGCCTCCTGGGGCGGATCATGGAGTCCATCGACCTACGAAGCTGATCTCCCGAAAGGTCGGCTTGGGAAAGCTCCCGAGCCGAGCCGGGAAAGACCGCCCTGGTGAGATCAGTGCAGCCAAGCGGGACCGGGGATTTCGAGAATCGCAAATACCCCGCCACGAACGCCTGGCCCGAGGGCCCCATGGACTCGAGGGTCCATAGGATTTGAGGCATGAGCCCGAGCGCGAGCACACGAGCGAGCTTCACTGCCGCCGCCGCAGCGATCGCGCTGATCGCGACCCTCGGGCTCGCGGGCTGCTTCGGCTGGAGCGTGTCGAAAGTCGGGCCGACCGGTCCGACCGACGGGGCCCGAGGCAACGCGTCCCTGAGCGATGCCGGCGCGAAGGAGATCGCACGCACCGGCGCCGCGACCTTCGATTGGAGCAGCGGCAGGCTCCTGCTCCGGAGCGTGGGGCTCACCGGCCCGGGGGACTTCGCGAACGCCGTCAGCGCGAGGGACCGTTCGCACCCGATCCAGGTGTCCGTGCGGACGCCGAACACGACGATCCGAGTGTCGAGCGAGCGGATCTTCCCCTACGTCGCCGAAGGCTCCGACGAGATCGGCGAACTCTGGCTGACCGCCGGCGCAGAGACCGACGAGCAGTTCCTGTCGCTGGTGCGGGACTTCGCCTCGCTCGCGGGCGCCGAGAACGAGGGACTCCATACCTGGCTCACGGCGTACGCGGATGATCCCCGGGCGACCTGCAATACCCTCGGCTACTTCACCCCGGAGGGGACGGCCACCGGGCTCCGGGTCTGGCTCGGAATGTCGTGCAAGTGGGATCCCGAGCCCCGCCGCTTCGTGAGCGTGCACATCGCGCCGCTGGATCCCTGATGCGCCCCGGAACCAGCCGGACGTACACCGGCGTCGGCTATTGGGCCGTCCAGATCGGATTCTCCGCGCTGCTCGCGACGCTCGGCCTCTTCGGCGGGATCTTCATCCTGCTCGAGAGCGGACGCCCGAACCCCACCGGTTCGGCCGGCACCGGCGAGGGGGCGATCGTGCTCCTGGTCGGCATCGTCTTCCTGGTGCTGCTCGTCTGGCTCGTCCTGGGATTCCTGTCGCAATCGCGTCAGCAGCGCGCGGGCGATGGTCAGCGCGCACGGTCGCGCGCCGAGGTCGTGAAGGTCTCGCCCGTGAGCGGCACCGAGCTGGATGCGTCCGCTGTCACGCTGCGGCCCGCAGCCTCCGCCCGCCAGCGCACCCCGATCCGCTCGTCGCCTCCGCCGGGCAGCCCGCGGATCGCGAACACCCCCTCGCGCGCATCGGCGATTGCGGGCGCGCAGCGGCGCCCCGCGCAGTTCCAGCCGTCCGACGCGCTGACGGCGTCGAAGGCCGACGGCAGGTCGAAGCTGAGCTCGTGCGTCGACCAGTCGCTCCCCGCCACGTCGAAGGTCAGCCGGATCGTGACCTCCTGGACCCCGTCCCCCGCGACCGACCCGCCCGTCACGGCCAGACCCATGCTCGCCGTCACCGCCGCACCGGCGCCGCTTCCCGCAGCATCCACCGAGTGCCCGAGCTGCGCGGGCTCCCCCTCAGCCGCCCACGGACGGAGCGCTTGCGGGAAGAACGCCGCGGCCGCGAGGAGGATCCCGATCCCGATCAGCGCGGCGCCCGAGGCGATGATCCCTCCGGAGCCCGCGCCCGCCCCGCGGCCCGAGCCGACGGTTCCGAAGGTTCCGGCGGAGCCGGGGGCGTGGGCCTGCGCGGGCGCCGAGCCCGCCGGGACGGCAATGGCACCCGCGATGCCGAGCCCGCCCGCCAGGCTCGCGAACACGAGCCAGCGCCTCCGACAGCGCTCGCAGGATCGGAAGTGCTCGGGCGCATCGCCGGTGGCGTCCGCGTCGTCCCCGACCCGTGTCGGCAGCCGCGCGATGGCGGCGTGGCAGTCCGGGGCCGCGCCCTCCTCCAATACGACCTGCAGGTACGCGCGACGCAGCGCGCGACGCGCACGGGCCCGAAGGGACTGCCGCGCATCGGCGCTCCGACCGTCGCCGTCCCGCGCGTCCGGAACCCCGGCAACCGGCTCGCCGGTCGGTACCGCGCCGTCCTGCAGCGCGCTCCGGTGCGCCGCCGAGAGCCGAACGAGCGCCAGGCGCAGCCAGGTGAGCTCCCGCTCCAGCTCGATCGCCTCGTCGGTACCGAGCGCGCTCGGGTCGTCCCGGTCGAACCCGACCCCGAATCCGAGCCCGGTGCTGCGCGACCGCGGCGAGCGCGCCTCGTTGATGACCCGGTTGCGCATCGACGCCAGGATGTAGCCGCGGGGCGACGCGATCTCCTCGCCGCCGTCCGCCCACCTGACGAGCAGCCCCTCGACGGCGTCGGCGAGCAGGTCGTCCGGATCCATCCGCCGGCCGGCGATCCGCCGCGCGGATCGGTGCAGCGCCGGAAGATGCTGCGCCAGGTACGCGCCGGCGGCGGCACGGTCGCCTCGTGACGCGCGTGCGAGCAAGACTTCTTCGTCCAACTTCCACCCCAACATGCCGTGATTTCGACGTGTTCACCGTAATTGATGAAGCTTCAACCGCCGCATCGTCGCCGCGACACGCCCGGAATGTGCAATCAGCGACGGTTTTGGGGCCGCCTGGGTGTCTCTCATAGGTGAACCCGGTGTTTTCCGGGGATCGACCACGAACACCGATCGGGCGAAACCGCCCGGCGGTGCTCGATCGCAAGGGGGAACACGTATGGGGGCGAGCAGCTTCGGTGCCGCGAGGCACAGAAGGATCCGGCGCACCGGGCCGACGGAGGCCCGACGGCCCGTCGGGCGGTCCGTCGGGCGGGCGTTTCGGGACGGGATCGCGGTGCTCGTCACGGGCGGGCTGCTGGCCTTCGCATCGCTCGCGGGAGCGGCCGATCCGGCGCAGGCGGCGCCCGGTCCCGTGCCGCCGCCGCAACCCCCCGCCGGGCACGAGCCGACGCTCAGCACCCGGCAGGGGCAGGCCTTCACCTGGCAGAATCTCACCGTCGGGCTCCCCGACCTCCGGATCCCCATGCGGGACGGCGTCGCGAGCAAGGTCGACGACATCTGGGCCGGGATCAGCGGCACCTCGGGCCGCGTCGTGCTGCTGGGCGCCGACGGCCGGCTGTACGAGAGCAACCGCATCGCCGAGGTCTCGGACCCGGCCATGCGCTTCACGAAGGTGCGCATGAGCGCACGGGTCGAGTACGGCGTCAGCGCCCGCTGGAGTGAGGAGCTGATCCTCGCGCTCGGATCCGACGGCAGCCTCTGGTACTCGGCTCGGGATCGGTACTGGGCGAACAGTCTCGGCAACACGTGGTGGTCGATGACGTTCCGTCCCGTCCCGCTCCCATCCGGAGTCTCGGTGCGCGACATCGCCCCGGGCACGGTGCTGCTCTCGGACGGCTCGCTCGCGGGCGTCGACCCCGGCGGACGACTCTCGTACGACGCCCCGCCGACCCAGCCGGCGCTCGTTCCGCTCGCGGCCCCGGCCGGCGCGACCGTCCGAAGCCTCGGCTCCAGCCTCTCCCTCTTCGGCTCGGCCCGCTCCCTCATCGATGCGAACGGCGCGGTCTGGCAGCAGACCGACACCGCCCCCTGGACCCGCACCGCACCGAGCGGGGTCCGGTTCACGGACGTCACCGGCGACTCCCAGTACCGGCTCGCGCTCACCGACGACGGCCGGGTCTACTCCTGGGGCACGCAGAACTGCGGCGAGCTCGGCAACGGATCGGCGTCGGGCACCGCCGGCGCAGCGCCCATCGCGGGGCTGAGCGGCGTCACCATCACCCGGATCTTCGGAGGAGCCAACACCCCCGCGGCTCTCGACAGCACCGGCAAGCTGTGGACCTGGGGCCGTTCGGCCGACGGGACCTGCGTCGCCGCGCCGCAGCCGCTCGCCGTCCCCGACTCGGTGAAGATCGCGAGCGTCGTGAACAGCGTCCCCACAGGGAACGGCGGAACCGCCGGCGCGCTCTGGGTCACCGAGGACGGCGACGTGTTCGCGCGCGACCGGAGCACCGGCGCACCGGATCCGTCCCGGCTCCTGCAGCCCCTGCGCTCGGCCAAGATGTTCTTCGACGGGCAGGAGCTGCCGATCCGCGACACCGCGTGGAACATCTCCGGCGTCGAACCGCAATCGGTCAGCTGGAACGGGATGAACCTCGGCAAGCCGGGCCGCAAGGACCTCACCATCACCTGGCGCGAGGCCGGCACCTACTGCTACGGGAACGGCTACGGCGGATGCGTGAGTCCGACCCCTCCCGCGCTCGCGGAGTACAGCTACCGGGTGCCCGGCGGGTTCGAGGTGTTCGGCGTGCCGGGCCTCCGCGAGCTCCCATACACCGTCGAGGGCATCTGCCTGACCGACTTCACGATCCGGGCCGAGCTCGACTACGACGGGTACCCCGCGCCCGCGTACCGCTGGGAGCAGCAGGCGCCCGGCAGCGACCAGTGGGTCCCCGCCACGGGCACGGTGTCGGGCGACGGGCTCGCCTTCACCGCGAACTTCGAAAACCGTATGACCGGCACCCGGTACCGGCTCAGCGCCACGAACAGCTCGGGCACCGTCACCACCAACGCCGCTTCGCTGACCGCGCAGCAGGCGTGCCGCCCGAACAACGGGAACGCCGCCGCGTCCGCCTCCGCATCGGCGATGGCCGACGGCAACAACAACGCGGCCGCCCAGGCCGCGGCCGTGGCCGCTGCGATGGCCGACAACTCGACCTCGGCCGACGCCGCCGCGACCGTCGATGCGTCGGCCGCCGCACGCGCCGCCGGATCCGCGACCGCCGAGGCAGCAGCCAACGCTTCGGCCACCGGCTGGTCGTCGGGCCTCGCCGCGGCGCGCGCATCCGCCGACAGCACCGCAGCGACCCGAGCCGGATCCTCCGCCGACGCCAACGGCAATGCCGCATCCGCCGCGTCCGCCGCGGCGGATGCGGATGCCAGCGCGCAGGCGTCGTCGCGCGCGTCCGCGGACTCCAACGCCTCCGCATCCGCCGCGGCTTCGGCCCGAGCCGACGGCGACAACCGGGCGGGCGCCCAGGCCGCGGCGCAGTCCGCCGCCTGGGCGGACAGCAACGCGTCCGCTTCGGCCGCCGCCCGAGCGGACGCCGAAGCGGCGGCGCAGGCCGCGGCGAGCACGGACGCGTCGAGCGACGCGTCCGCCGACGCGACGAGCACGGCGAACGCGAGCGCTCGGGCGGCCGCGACCGCCGCAGGCACGAGCGACGCCAAGAGCGATTCCCGCGCCTCGGCCTCGGTGGCCGGCGAAGGCAACTCCGCGGCCGCGGCCCGCGCTGCTGCGAGTAGCAACGGATCGAGCGAGGCCTCGGTATCGGCCGCAGCGGACGCCGACGCGACGGCCGACGCGAGCGCGGACCCGGATGCCTCCGCATCCGCAGGATCCGCCGCCCGCGCGGACGCGAACGCCGCGGCATCGGCCGCAGCTTCGGCGCAGGGCGACCTCTCCGCCGAGGCCCGGGCTCGGGCCGCCGCGCAAGCCGCGGCCTTCGCGGACGCGACGAGCATCAGCTCGGCCGCCGCGGACGCCACCGCTTCGGCAGCGGCCCGGGTGGCCGGTTCGGTGCAGGCGGACGCCTCGCAGAACGCCTCGACCACGGCGACGACCGCGCAGAACGCGGCTGCGCAGGCTTCGGCGACGGACATGGCTTCGTCGCAGGCGTCATCGGTCGCCTCCGCCGACACGAACGCGAACGCATCCGCATCGGCCGCGGCCTCGGCACGCGCGGACGGGAACGGCACGGCCGACGCCGTCGCCGCGGCCGTCGCCTCGGCGTACGCCAATGCGCAGAGCACCGCCTCGGCGGCGGCGAACGGCGACGCGACTGCCGCCGCACGGAACGCGGCACGGGCGAACGCATCGACCACGGCTTCGGCGAACGCGGACTCCGGACCCAGCGCGCAGGCGCGCGCCGCGGCGATCGCCTCGGCGAACTCCCAGGCCTCCGCCGCCGCGAACGCCTCGGCTTCGATCGCGGTGAACGCCCGCGGGAACACGTCGGCGGAAGCCGCGGCGATCGCCTCGGCGTCCTCGACGGCATCCGCCACCGCCGCGACCGATGCCACGGCGACCGCGGCAGCGGACGCCTCGTCGGAAGCGCTCAGCCGGGCGAACTCCGATACGAACGCCAACGCCTCGGCATCGGCCGCCGCCGCCGCACAGGCGGACGGCGACCATCGGATCGCCGCCCAGGCCTCGGCAGTGTCGGCGGCGTACGGAGATGCGACCTCGGTGGCCTCCGCCGCCTCGGACTCCTCGGCCAAGGCCGCAGCGCAGGGATCCGCGCTCGCGCGGGCCTCGGTCGATGCCTCTGCCTCGGCGGCCGCCCGGTCGGGAGCCGCCGCGCAGGCCGCCGCGACCGCGGCGGCGGATGCGGACGCCGGAGACACGGCGAACGCCGCCGCTTCGGCCGAGGGCTTCGCCAAGGCATCCATGTCCGCGCAGGCCGCGGCCCGGAGCGATGCCTCCAGCACCGCCTCGGGCTACGCGGGCGCCCTGGCGAACGCCTCGGCCTCCGCCGCCGCGTCCGCGAGCGCCGACGGGTCGAACCGGGCGGGCGCGCAGGCCGCCGCGCGCGCCGCCGCCTACGCGGATCAGAGCACCTCCGCGGACGCTGCGGCGAGCGCCGACGCCCGAGCGGCAGCGCGCGGGGCCGCCGACCTCGCGTCGCAGGCGAACGCCTCGTCGCAGGCGCTCGGGGCGGTCACCGCCTCCGCCGACGCGTCGACGCACGCGAACGCCTCCGCGCAGGCCGCCGCCCAGGCGTCCGCCGATGTCGGGGCGGGCGCGAACTCCGCGGGCACGGCGACCGCGAACGGCGACTCGTCGAGCGCCGCCCGCGCGGCCGCCATCGCGAACGCCTCGACCGACGCCTCCGCGGCCGCCGCGGGGACCGGCGACCAGCAGGGATCCGCATCGGTGGGCGGCACTCAGGCGGCGGCGAGCGCCGCGGCGGATCCGACCTCCGGGCCCGGAGCGGGTGCGGGTGCCGGAGCCGGCGCGAGTGCGGATGCCGGAACGAAGGCCGGAGCCTCCGCGAACTCGGCGGCCGGAGCGGGTGCCGCGGCGAAGGCCGGCACTGCCGGAACGGCGGAAGCGAAGGCGAAGTCAGCCGCGTCCGCGACGGCGAACACCACGGCCACGACGGGGGCCGAGGGAGATCACGATCCGCAAGCCGGCGCGGCGAGCGGCGGTACCGGCGCGGATCCGCACGAGGGAGGCGCCTCGACTCGCGGCGCCACCAGCGACCTCTCGGTCACCGGGGTCTCCTCCGCCCCGCAGATCGGATGGCTCGCCGCGGTCATGATCCTGCTCGGCACGGGACTCACCGTGTGGGGTGCTCGTCTTCGAGCGCAACAGCGACACGCAGTGTCGGAGCGCTGATCCGCTGCGGCTCCGGGCGTGCCGGACCCGAGGGACGGGTTCGGCGCGCCCGGAGCCGCAGCGAGGAGTCCCCCGCACCGATCCTTGGAAGAATGGAGCCGGTGAGCGCGAAGAACGACCTGGCCCGAGCCCGACGCCGGCTGAAGTCCGCCGCGTGGCTGCTGGGTGCGATCCTCGTCGCCGCCATCGCCGTCGGGGCGAAGCTGCTGCCCGAGGCGTTCGATCCCGTACCGACCGCCGCACCGACCGCATCTCCGTCGCCGGAGGTGTCCGCGTCGCCGAGCGCGGATCCGAGCCGCACCCCCGATCAGGGCTCGTTCCCGACGCCCGTGCCGTCCGGGGGTCCCGCACCGGCCACCGGCCCCGCCTCGGCCGCGCTCGAAACGCTCGAGGTCAAGGGCCGCGCCCCGAAGACCGGCTACGAGCGCACCGTCGTGTTCGGCAAGGCGTGGCTCGACGTCGACCGCAACGGCTGCGACACCCGCAACGACATCCTCGCCCGCGACCTGACGGACACCGCACGCCTGAAGAACTGCAAGGTCGCCTCGGGCGTCCTGCGGGATCCCTACTCGGGCGACACGATCGCCTTCGAGCGCGGCCCGCAGACCTCGCCGCTCGTGCAGATCGACCACGTCGTCGCGCTGTCGGACGCCTGGCAGAAGGGCGCGCAGCAGCTGACGCAGGCGCAGCGCGAGGCCCTCGCGAACGATCCCCTCAACCTGCTCGCCGTCTCGGGTGCGCAGAACTCCAGCAAGGAGGCCTCCGATGCCGCGAGCTGGCTCCCGCCGCGGTCGGAGGCGCGCTGCGCCTACGTGGCGCGGCAGATCGCGGTGAAGGCGAAGTACGCGCTCTGGGTGACGGACGCCGAGCGGAACGCGATGCGCGTCGTGCTCGACCGGTGCCCCGCGGAACCGCTGCCGGCCGGCTGACTGCGCAGCCGGGCGCTCGCCCGAGCGGGCCCGGGCGCGACAGAATAGAGGCATGACCGACGAAGCAGTCCAGACCCCGTTCACCCCGCCCGCCGATCGCGTCGAGATCGGCGCGCGCATCGACGCGCTCATGCCGCAGGCGCTCACCGACCTCACCGAGCTCGTGGCGATCCCGTCGATCGCCGACGAGCGCGTCGTCGATCCGGCCGAGTGCGTTCGGGCAGCCGAGTGGGTGCGCGAGGCGTTCCTCGCCGAGGGGATCCCGGCCGAGCTGACGGAGACCCCCGACGGCACCTACGCCGTGATCGGCCACCGCCCCGCGCCCGCCGGGGCGCCGACCGTGCTGCTCTACTGCCACTACGACGTGCAGCCGATCCTCGACGAGCACGAGTGGCTGAGCCCGCCCTTCGAGCTCACCGAGCGCGACGGCCGTCTCTACGGTCGCGGTTCCGCCGACTGCAAGGGCAACCTCATCGCGCACCTCGCGGCCCTGCGCGCCCTGCGCGCCGATACCGCCGCGACGGACCCGGCCGCCTACCCCGTCGGCTTCGTGCTCGTCGCCGAGGGTTCCGAGGAGCAGGGCCGCGCGAGCCTCGACCGCTACGCCGAGGCGAACCCCGAGCTGTTCCGCAAGGCGGACGTCATCCTGATCCAGGACGCGGGCAACTTCGCGAACGGCGTGCCGACCCTGACCACGAGCCTGCGCGGCGCCGTCGACGTCGTCGTCGAGGTCTCCGCGCTCGAGGCCTCGCTGCACTCCGGCGAGTTCGGCGGCGCGGCACCCGACGCCCTCGCCGCACTCATCCGCATGCTCGCGACCCTGCGCGACGAGCGGGGCGACCTCAGCGTGCCCGGGATCCCGACCGACCAGGTCTGGCCCGGCGTCGAGTACGGCGAGGACGCGTTCCGCGGCGACGCGGGCATGCTCGAGGGCACCGAGCGGATCGGATCGGGCGCGGTCGCGGACCAGCTCTGGGCGCGACCGACGCTGACGGTGCTCGGGATCGACGCGCCTCCCGTGGTGGGCGCGGTCGCCGCGATCCAGCCCCGCGCCGCCGCGAAGCTGAACCTGCGCGTGCCGCCGGGCGCCGACCCCGCCGCGCTGCGCGACGCGCTCATCGCGCACCTGCACGCGATCGCGCCGTGGGGCGTGCACGTCGAGACGAGCGCGGGCGAGCTCGGCCACCCGTTCAGCGCCGACACGACGGGCGAGAGCTTCACCCTGCTCAGCGATGCGCTCACCGACGCCTACGACGGCGTCGCGACCGTCACGAGCGGCGGCGGCGGATCGATCCCCCTCACGAACGTGCTCGCAGGCATCAACCCCGAGGCCGAGATCGTGCTCCTCGGCGTTCCGGATCCGGAGAGCCGGATCCACTCCACCAACGAGAGCGTCGACCCGAACGAGATCCGACGCATCGCGCTCGGCGAGGCGCTGTTCCTGCAGCGGCTCGGCGCGCGGGCGTAGCCCCGAACGCCGAAGGGCCGGTGCCGGGAATCGAATCCCGGCACCGGCCCTTCGTCATCCTGCGGCCCTCGATCAGGCCTTCGCGGGCTCCGCATCCAGTTCCGCGCCGCGATCCGCGTCCGCATCGTCGTTGTCGAACGCGCGGCCGTTCCGCGGCGCGTTGTAAAGGTCGAGGTCGAGGATCCCCTCGCGCTTCGCCACGATCGCGGGCACGAGCGCCTGGCCGGCGACGTTCACCGCGGTGCGGCCCATGTCGAGGATCGGGTCGACCGCGAGCAGCAGGCCGACGCCCTCGAGCGGCAGGCCGAGCGTCGAGAGGGTGAGCGTCAGCATGACCGTGGCGCCGGTGGTGCCCGCGGTCGCCGCCGAGCCGACCACCGAGACGAGCACGATCAGCAGGTACTGCGTGAACGAGAGCTCGAGGCCGAAGAACTGCGCGATGAAGATCGAGGCGACGGCCGGGTAGATCGCGGCGCAGCCGTCCATCTTGGTGGTCGCGCCGAGCGGCACCGCGAACGAGGCGTAGCCGCGGGGCACGCCCAGGTTGCGCTCGGTCACGCGCTCGGTCAGCGGCAGGGTGCCGATCGAGGAGCGGCTCACGAACGCGAGCTGCACCGCGGGCCAGACGCCCGAGTAGTACTGCTTGATCGAGAGGCCGTGGGTCTTCACGAGGATCGGGTAGACGACGAACAGCACGAGCGCGAGACCGATGTAGATGGTCACGACGAACCAGGTGAGCGACCCCATGGTGCTCCAGCCGTACTCGGCGACCGCGTTGCCGATGAGGCCGAGCGTGCCGATCGGAGCGAGGCGGATGATCCACCACAGCACCTTCTGGATGATCGCGAGCGCCGACTCGACGACGCGGATGAACGGCTCCGCCTTCTCGCCGATCTTGAGCGCGGCGATGCCGATCGCGGCCGAGACGATGATGACCTGCAGCACGTTGAAATTGGGGGCGAGGTCGAGCGCGCCGGTCGCCGGGTCGGCGATGGCGCCGCGGACCTCGAGGCCGAGGAAGTTGCCCGGGACGAGCCCCGCGAGGAAGTTCCACCAGGTGCCGACCGTGTAAGGATCACCGGTCTTCAGCTCGCCGTGCGCGGCCGCGGATCCGGGCTGGATGACGATGCCGAGGACGATGCCGATGGTCACTGCGATGAGCGCCGTGATCGCGAACCACAGCAGGGTCTGTCCCGCGAGGCGCGCCGCGTTGGTGACCCGGCGCAGACCGACGATGCTCGACACGATCGCCGTGAAGATGAGCGGCACGACCGCGGCCTTCAGCAGCGAGACGTACTTCGACCCGATGGTGTCGAGCGTGACCTGCAGGCCGTTGGGGTTGCCGGCCCCGTCCTTACCGAGCGATAGGGCGATCGCGCCGAGCACGACGCCGAGCACGAGCGCGGCGAGGATCTGCCAGCCGAAGGAGGTCGCCCAGCGGGGCAGCCTCCGCTTCGCGGTCGGAGCCTGAGCGGTGGTCGACATGGGTCGTCCTTCCTGCGCGGTGCGCGGGGTTCGAGGTCGTGGCGGATCGACGGCGCTCGGCCGGACCCGGATCCGGAGGAGGGGTCCGTGCGGACCCACAGCGGTCCAGCATAGCCTCACATCACGTCCGCTTATGCCACCCATGTCGCAATGTTTCATAACGGGCCGTGACCAAACCGCTCCCCAGTGGGCCGCGAAGCGCTCGCGAGGCGACCCACCGCACCCGATTCACCCGCATGAATCCGCCGATTTTGCGGCAAGACTTGCTTTGTAACGGTACGGTAACGCATACTGGAACTTGTGCCGCTCGATCAGAGCGTGAAACTTCAACCGAGGATCCAAGGAGAAACGCAGCGTGCAGACTCCCGCCAAGGCGTTCATCGTGACGCTCGTCGCGTCCGTGACGTTCGCCCTCGGCGCAGCGCCCGCAAGCGCAGCCCCCGCACCGGTCGACTTCGCCGCAGCTGCGGCAGAAGTGGTCCAGCCGCCCGCGCAGACGCTCCGCACGCAGCAGGAGGACGTCAGCGCGAACACGCTCGATTCCATGCTGAAGATGAGCGATGTCGCCAACGCCCCGCACGGCTTCGATGTCGAGAAGACGATCGCGGCCGCCGAGAGCGAGGTCGGCACCAGCCGCCCCACCGGGTGGAGCGCCCCCGGCGAGTGCATCATGTCGGCCCAGCGTTGGATCCTCGCGGGCGGCGGCAAGTGGGTCGGCAGCGGCGATCCCGTCGCGAACTACGCCGGCGCGACCCGCCTCGCGCTGTCCGAGGCCCAGCCCGGCGACATCATCCAGTACGAGAACATCGCCTCCCCCACCTCCTGGGTCACCGGCGTCCACACCGTGCTCGTCACCGGCGTCGACAAGGACGGCACCCTCACCATCATCCAGTCGAACAGCCCCGGCGGTTCGGGTCTCGTGACCAAGAAGGAGAACTGGACTCCCGAGCCCCCCGCCGGCTTCCAGGCCGTCGTCTGGCGCTTCTAAGACTTCCCGTTCCGCGGACGACGAAGGCCCGTGATGCTCACGCATCACGGGCCTTCGTCCGTTCCGGCGCCCCACCGGGCGCCGGCTGCGACTACTTCGCGTCGCGGGTGCGGAACAGGATCCCGGCGGGGATCACCGCGACGAGCGCCCAGGCGAGCATGATGAGCATCGCGCCCCAGTAGTCGGGCCCCGTCGCGCCAGGCACGGCCGCCTCGGCGATGCCGGCCGACATGGTGTTGCCCAGCGCGGCCGGGATGTAGTGCGAGACGGTGCTGACCCACTCCCAGCCGGTCATCGTGGCGATCTGGAGGCCGAGGGGCAGCACGAAGGTGACTCCCGCGATCACCGCGATGCCACCGGCGGTGCTGCGGAACAGGGTCGCGACGCCGAAGGCGAGCAGCGCGATGAGCGTCAGATACACGATCGCGCCGATACCGCCCGAGACGACCACCTTCGAGAAGATCACCGAGCCGACCTCGGAGTTGAACAGCAGCGCGATGAGCAGGCCGCCGATCACCAGGATCGCCGCGGTGAAGACGGCGACGACGGCGAGCACGATCGCCTTCGCCAGGAACACCGGGGTGCGCTTCGGCACCGCGGTGAGCGTCGAGAGGATCATGCCGCTCGAGTACTCGCTCGAGATCGCGAAGACGCCCAGCACGCCGAACACCAGCGCGATGAACGGTGCCGCGATGGTGGCCGAGGAGAGCGCGTAGGTCTCGGTCGGGATCGTGGGGGCGCCCTCCATGCCGGCCGTGGACGTGAGGCCCCAGGAGATGAGGAAGCTGAGTCCGAGACCGGCGACGACGGTGGCGATGAGGGTCCAGCGGATGCTGCGCAGCGAGGAGAGCTTGATGCCCTCCGAGCGCAGCACGCCGCCGAAGCGGAGACGGGGGCGCACGGCGTTCCGTTGCGCGTCGGATCGACGGGCGGGCGCCTGCGGGGCGCTTCCGGCGGGAGCGGTGGTGGTCATGGTGTGAATCCTGTTCGTCTGGTGCGTCGCGGGTGAGCGCGAGGCGAAAAGTCGGTGTCTGACGGCTCGGCTCAGGCGGCCGGCGGGAACGCGTGCGCGGCGTCGGTGCGGTACTCGACGTCGTCGCGGGTGAGCGCCAGGTAGGCGTCCTCCAGGCTGGACCGCACCGGCGTGAGCTCGTGCAGCTCGACCCCCGATTCGAAGGCCGCACGACCGACCACGGCCGCGGGCACGCCCTCGACGGTCAACGAGCCGTCGGCACCGTGCTCGACCCGGACCTCGGGGACTCGCAGCAGCAGCTCGGCCAGGCGGGCAGCCTCGGGGGCGCGCACCGAGACCCGGTCGGTCTGGGCACTCGCGATGAGCCGATCGATCGGCGCGTCGGCGACGATGCGGCCGCGCCCCAGCACGATCACGTGGTCGGCGGTCTGCGCCATCTCACCCATCAGGTGGCTCGACAGCAGGACGGTGCGCCCCTCGGAGGCCAGGTAGCGCACCAGCTGGCGCACCCAGAGCACGCCGTCGGGATCGAGACCGTTGACGGGTTCGTCGAGGATCAGCACCTTCGGATCGCCGAGCAGCGCCGCGGCGATCCCGAGCCGCTGACCCATGCCGAGCGAGAAGCCGCCGACGCGCTTCGCTCCGACCGCGGAGAGACCGGTCATCTCGAGCACCTCGTCGACGCGGTGCTCAGGGATCCCGTGCGTCGCGGCGAGCGCCCGCAGGTGGCTGCGGGCGGAGCGGCCCGGGTGCACGCCCTTGGCGTCGAGCAGCGCACCGGCGACCGCGAGCGGGGCATCGTGCTCGGCGTAGGGCTTGCCCATGATGGTGACGGTGCCGCTGGTGGGCCGGTCGAGTCCGACCATCATGCGCATCGAGGTCGACTTGCCCGCACCGTTCGGCCCGAGGAAGCCGGTGACCTGCCCCGGCTGGATGCTGAAGCTGATGCCGTCGACGGCGGTCTTGGCTCCGTAGCGTTTCGTGAGTCCGGTGGCCTCGATCATGGGGGCTCCTTCTCGTGGTCCCGCGCGAAGGCGAGGGGTCGGTTCCGAGCGGTGGGTCCGCTCCGGGATGATTCCACGGTAGGCGCGGCACCCCATCGAGCACGTCCCCCTGAGGTACCACTTCCCTCCCGGAGGCTCCGACCCCGGGAGGAGATCGTCCGCTCGGAGGAGGGGCGTCGTCAGAACAGCGTCGGCTGCGGCTGCAGCTGCGGGATCGCGGGCTCCGGAGTCTCGCGGATCGCCGGCCGACCGGGCGCCCGCTCGAGGCCGTGCCTGCGGATCAGCGGGCGGACCCTGGCGGCCAGCGCGCGGCGGTACTCCTGGGGCGCGCGGCTCGCGCCCTCGGGGTACAGGCCGCGGTACCGCGCGACCAGGTCGGGGTGCTCGCGCCGCAGCCAGGCGAAGAACCAGGGCTTCACTCCGGCGCGCAGGTGCAGGGGCCCGTACATGACCGACCGCGCTCCGGCTTCGCGGATCTCGCGCAGCAGCGCATCGAGCTGCTGCGGGCTGTCGCTGAGGTGCGGCAGCACCGGCATGACGAAGACGTCGATGGGCAGGCCCGCCTCACGCGCCCGCGCGACGGTTTCGAGCCGCGCCCGGGTGCTCGGGGTGCCCGGCTCGACCGACTGCTGCAGGTCGTGGTCGCCGATCGCGATCGACATGGCGAGGTCGACCGGGGCGCGCTCGGCGGCATCAGCCAGTTGCGGCAGGTCACGACGCAGCAGGGTGCCCTTGGTGAGGATCGAGATCGGGGTGCGGCTGCGCGAGAGCGCCTCGATGATGCCCGGCATGAGCCGGTACCGTCCCTCGGCCCGCTGGTAGGGATCGGTGTTGGTGCCGAGCGCGACGGTCTCGCGCGCCCACTTCGGCCGCGCGAGCTCGCGCGCCAGCACCTCGGCGACGTTGACCTTCACCACGATCTGCTGGTCGAAGTCGGCCCCAGCGTCGAAGTCGAGGTAGCGGTGCGTGCCGCGGGCGAAGCAATACACGCACGCATGGCTGCAGCCGCGGTAGGGATTGATGGTCCACGCGAACGGCATCGAGGACTGCCCCGGCACCCGGTTGAGGGCGCTCTTCGCCAGCACCTCGTGGAACACTGCGCCCTGGAACTCCGGTGCCCGCACCGTGCGCAGGTACCCCGGCAGCGCCGCCAGCGTCGACCGTTCGAGGCCCGGCAGGGCCGGATCCATCGCCCTCGCCGGAGCCCCGCCGGCCTCGGGCACGGGCGATCCCGCGTCGTCGACCGCCTCAGCGGCGCCGCGATCCCGCAGTTGACCGTCCCATCGCATGCAAATCATTCGAACATACGTTCGAATGATTTGCAACCCACTCGCCGGCCGGAAAGCAGTATCCTGACTCGGTACTTGGAACGCGACGATGGGAGACCCGTGGACGGATGGCAGCAGGGCGGCTGGGGCTGGTTCGCCCTGGCGCTCGTCAACGCCGGCCTGGCCGAGCAGAAGAACCGATCGCGCCTGAACTGGTTCCTGCTCTCGCTGCTCCTCGGGCCGTTCGCGACCGCCTACATCGTGATGACCGCGAAGCCGGAGGCCTCGACGGCCGCGGGCCCGACCGTTATCGAGCCGCACATGGGCCTCTGGGTCATGGCCGTGCTGCTGCTCGGCGGCGGCGTGATCTCCGGCATGTTCGCCCTCGCCACGCCGTGGCTCTGGTTCGTCGCCGTCGGTTGCGTCGCGCTGGCCGCGACCGCCGGGATCCTGGCCTGGAAAGTGGCGGTGCGGAGCGCCGCCTGATCGACGCCCCGCCCCGAGACAGTCGGGGCATGCGCGGGTTAGGCTGTGCGCAGAGGCAGAAAGCGGGCCCACAGGGGTTCGCGCCCGGCGCAGGAGGTGGCCCGTGGACCAGACGCACATCACCGACGACGAGCTGCGCACCGCGCTCGAGAACTACCGCTGGGCGCTCGGCGACGCCCAGCGCGAGGCCGGGGACGACGCCGAACGCGACGAGATCATCGCGGCCGCCCGCGGCATGCTCCGCGACGACGACCCCGAACAGCACGATCTCATCGTGGCCCTCGCCGAGAGCGACAGCGGCGATCCGGTCTGGAACCTCGAAGAGGAACTGCTCGACGACTAGCGGAGCAGCGCGGTCGAGCCGCGGTCCTCGCGGCTCGACCAGCGGCTACGCGTCCCGCTGCTCGGCAATGCGCACGTGGTGGTGGATCACCTCTGCGACGACGAAGTTGAACCACTTCTCGGCGAACTCCGGGTCGAGGTTCGCGCCCTCGGCCAGCTCGCGCAGGCGGGCGATCTGCCGCGCCTCACGACCGGGGTCGGAGGCGGGCATCTCGTGCTCGGCCTTCAGCTGCCCGACCGCCTGGGTGCATTTGAAGCGCTCCGCGAGCATGTGGATCAGCGCGGCGTCGATGTTGTCGATGCTCGACCGCAGCCGGTCGAGCTGCTCCTGGGCGGACGGCTCGGACACGACGGCCTTCACCCCACCAGGTCGTGCAGCACGACGACCTGCTCGCGCTCGGGGCCGACGCCGACCGCCGAGATGCGTGAACCGCTCATCGCCTCGAGCGCACGGATGTAATCCTGCGCGTTCTTCGGCAGGTCCTCGAAGCGGCGGGCGCCCGAGATGTCCTCGTTCCAGCCGGGGAACTCCTCGTAGATCGGCTTCGCGTGGTGGAAGTCGCTCTGGTTGACCGGCATCTCGTCGTGGCGCACGCCGTTCACGTCGTACGCGACGCAGACGGGGATCGTGTCGAGCCCCGAGAGCACGTCGAGCTTGGTGAGCACGAAGTCGGTGACGCCGTTGATGCGCGCCGCGTAGCGGGCGATCGGCGCGTCGTACCAGCCGCAGCGGCGCGGACGCCCCGTGGTGGTGCCGAACTCGAAGCCCTGCTTGCGCAGGTAGTCGCCCGATTCGTCGAACAGCTCGGTCGGGAACGGGCCGGCGCCGACGCGGGTCGTGTAGGCCTTGACCACCGAGATGACGCGGTCGATCTGGTGCGGGGGCAGGCCCGATCCGGTGCTCGCGCCGCCCGCGGTCGCGTTCGACGAGGTGACGAACGGGTAGGTGCCGTGGTCGATGTCGAGCATGGTCGCCTGGCCGGCTTCGAACAGCACGGTCTTGCCCGCCTGCATCGCCTCGTGCAGCAGCAGACCGGTGTCGCACACCATCGGCGCGATCATCTCGCGGTAGCTCAGCAGGTCGTCGACGACCTCGTCGACGCCGATCGCGCGGCGGTTGTAGATCTTCACGAGCACCTGGTTCTTGAACTCGAGCGCCGCCTCCACCTTCTGGCGCAGGATCCCCTCGTCGAAGAGGTCCTGAATCCGGATCCCGACGCGGTTGATCTTGTCGGCGTACGCCGGCCCGATGCCGCGGCCGGTGGTGCCGATCTGGCGCTTGCCGAGGAACCGCTCGGTGACTTTGTCGAGCGTGCGGTGGTAGGCCGTGATGACGTGCGCGTTCGCGCTGAGCTTGAGCCGCGACACGTCGACCCCGCGGCCGCCCAGCGCCTCGAGCTCGCCCTGCAGCACCTCGAGGTCGACGACGACGCCGTTCGAGATCACCGGGGTGACGCCGGGGGTGAGGATGCCCGAGGGGAGCAGGTGCAGCGCGTACTTCTCGTCGCCGACGACCACGGTGTGCCCCGCGTTGTTGCCGCCGTTGAACTTGACGACGTAGTCGACCCGGCTGCCGAGCAGGTCGGTCGCGCGACCCTTGCCCTCGTCGCCCCACTGGGCGCCGGTGATGAGTACAGCGGGCATCTCAGCCCCTTCCCTCGAGCGTTCCGCTCGCTTCGATCTGGGCGATCGCGGTCGCGTCGGCCCCGTTCAGAAATTCGGTGAGGCGCTCGACCTCGCCCGTCTCGCCGATCGCGCCGGCCGCGCGGCGCAGCGCGAAGAGCGCGCGCAGCACGCCGCGGTTCGGCTCGTGCGTCCACGGCACCGGACCAGCGCCGCGCCACCCGGCCCGGCGCAGCGCATCGAGCCCCCGGTGGTAGCCGACGCGGGCGAACGCGTAGGACTCGATCTCGCGGCCGTCGGCGTACGCGCCGTCGGCGAGCAGCGCCCAGGCGAGCGGCGAATCCGGGTTCGCGCGAACCACGCTCTCGATCGGTTCGCCGCGGTCGAGAGCGTCAGAGACATGCGGTTCGGCCGGGAGCCGCGTGGGCTCGGGACCGAGAAGGTTCTCGCCGATCACCCGCCCAGTGTACCGGGCGGGTGACCGCGATTCGTGGAACCGGGCCCGTCTCAGAGCTGGAACGAGGTGATGATCCGCTTCAGCGCGGCGTACTCGGGGGTCTGCATGAACGCCTTCGCCTCGTCCATGGTCGCGAAGGTCCGCGGACGGAGATCCTCGTGCGTGCCGACCTGCATCCCGTCGGAGAGCACGTACAAGCGCTCCGCGGTTCGCAGCAGATTGACGTCGAAGCAGGTCTTCGCCGGCGGAGTGTTGACCAGCGCGACGGTCGCGGCGACGGCACCGTCCCCGGTGCTCCAGGCCCGGTAGACGAACTGCGGCACGGTCAATGCGACCGCGGGCTCGGTGGCGGGAGCGTACCCGGTGAGGGACACGTCCTGGCGATCGAGCTCCTCCACCTGCATGGGGACGCTGTCGGCGGAACAGGCTCCGCCGAGCCCGGTGACGCCGTTCAGGAAGATGAGCTGCCGCTTCCCCGCCGCGTCGAGCACGTTGAGCTGGAAGATCCCCTGGTCCGCATACGGTGTCTCCTGCTCCTCGAGCTTCCAGCCCGGGGGCAGCTCGAACGACGCAGTGAATCGCTGATCCGAGAATCGCGTCCAGGCTGCCGGGGTCTCGGTGGGCGTGGCGCTCGGCTTCGGGGTGCTGCTCGGCGAGGAGCTCGGACTCGGAGAGGGCTCCGGCGCCGGCTCAGCAGCGCAACCGGCCAGGGCCGACGCGAGAATCGTTGCGGTGATCAGGAGGATCCCACCGGATCGGCGGGCGGAGGAGAAGAGGCTCATAGCCTGAAGATTAGTGATCCCGAGGTCTCCGAATTATCACAATTCGTATCTCCGTAATAACGATTTCGACACCGTGATCGAGCAGCGCCGAACAGCCGGAATCGGGAACGAAGAACGGCCCGGTGCCGCGGAGCAGTGGCCCGCGGCACCGGGCCGTTTCGGAGGTCTCAGCGGAAGTTGACGAACTGCAGCGCGACGTCGACGTCGGCGCCCTTGAGGAGCGCCATGGTCGCCTGCAGGTCGTCGCGGCTCTTCGAGGAGACGCGCAACTCGTCGCCCTGGATCTGCGACTTGACGCTCTTCGGACCCTCGTCGCGGATCAGCTTGTTCAGCTTCTTCGCGGCAGCCTGGTCGATGCCCTCCTTGAGTTTCGACTCGATGCGGTACTCCTTGCCGCTGGCGAAGGGCTCGCCCGAGTCGAGCGCCTTGAGCGAGAGCCCGCGCTTGATGAACTTGGACTGCAGCACGTCGAGCACGGCGTTCGCGCGCTCCTCGGTGTTCGCCTTGATGAGGATCGTCTCGCCGCTCATCGAGATGTCGGCGCCGACGCCCTTGAAGTCGTAGCGCTGCTCGACCTCCTTGCGGGCCTGGTTGACCGCGTTGTCGACCTCCATCGAGTCGATCTTGCTCACCACGTCAAACGAAGAATCTGCCATGCCCCCAGCGTACGCGAAACCGCGCGGGGTGTCGCTGCGGCGGGATCAGCCGGCCTGCGCGAGGATCCGCTCCGCGCGGTCACGGATCGGCGCATCCACCATCTGCTCCCCCACGCGCACGGCGCCGTCGCCCGTGTCCACGATGGTCCGCGCCCACGCCACCTGTTCGGCGGTCGGGCCGAAGCCCGCGTGGATCGCGGACAGCTGCGCCGGGTGGACGGCGAACTGCCCGGTGATGCCGAGTGCGCGGAGGCGGCGCGCGCCCGCCTCGACCCGGTCGAGATCGGCCAGTTCGAACGACGGGGACGCGATCGGGCCGAGGAGACCCGCGACGCGCGACTCCAGCACGAGCCGGGCGTAGGCGAAGTCCATCATGACCGAGTCGAGTTCGGCGTCGAGGTCGAACGACAGGTCGGCCGCTCCGATGGCGAGCCGGGTCAGACCCGGGACCGCGGCGATCTCGCGCACCCGGGCCAGGCCGGCCGCGCTCTCGATCTGCGCGAGCACCTCGCGCGGCGCGGCGTCCGGCCCCGATCCCGCACTCGATCGCATGACGGCGATCGCGTGCGCGAGCGCCGCGGGATCGTCCACCTTCGGCACCGCGATGCCGGCGAGGCGGCCGCGAGCGCCAGCGGAGAGCCCGGCGAGCGCCGCGAGCTGCGGCTCGAACCGTTCGGTCCCCGGGCCTTCGACGCGCACGATCACCGGTGCCGCGAGCGCGCGGTCGGATCCGGGCTCAGCCTCGAGGGCCGCGATCACGTGCCCCAGCGCGGCCGCCTTATCGGCGACAGCGACGCCGTCCTCGAGGTCGATCACCACCCGATGCGCATCCGAGGCGATCGCCTTGGCGTAGCGATCGGGCCGAGAAGCGGGCACGAACAGGTAGGAGAGCGCGGCGGCCGTCATGCCTGGAGCCTACTCCGGGGATCAGGTACGCCGAGCGTGCCTCGGCGCCTCTGCCGCGGCAGCGGTACCGCCCGCCCCTTCAGATGCCTCGCGCTCGGCGAACCGCCCGAGCGGTGCTTCGAGGATCGGACCGGATCCGTCCGCGGTCCCGAAGCCCTCCGCGGCGGGTTCGTCGAGGACGATCCCGACATCACCGGGTCGGCGCGAGAGCGTGCCGAGATTGGAGATCGCGCCGACCCCGGCGACCGCGCCGAGCAGATTCGCGGTCTGCACGAACGCGGGTGCGAGCGGGGACTCGGCGGCGGTCATGAAGAAGCTCGTCGCCATGGCGAGCAGGGCCAGGCCGTAGACGACCAGGCGGAGGACCGGAGTGGATCTGAACACGTGCGCTCCTTTCGCGAGCGGAGTCGGGTCATTCGATGTAGCCATCGGGGGCGTTCGGCGGCGGGGGCGGGTCGCCCCGATGGATATGGGCGCGGAGCCGCGCGACGTACTCGCGGGATGCCGCCTTGTCGGCCCACATCCGCTCCATGCGGGCCTGGTCGGCCATCCGCTCCTCGCGCAGGAGCTCGGCGTACTGGTTGCGCTCCTCCTGGAGCTGATCGATGAACGCCTGCATATCGGTCCGCCGCCGGCCACGGGCCCGGTTCAGGGCCGCGAAGGCACCGCCGGAGGCGCCGAGCAGCGCGGTCAGCACGGTGCCCCAGTTCACCCTCGCCAGGCCCTCGGCGATCAGGGATTCCGGTGAGCTCACGAGCGCCTCACCTCGTCCAGCCGAGCCTTGATCTGGTTCCAGTGGTTGACCGTCATCCGCCCGAACGATCGCGTTCCGTGCGCTCGGGCCATGTCGTTGATGTAGGACTGGGAGACACCGGAGAACGTCGTGTAGAACCCCGAGTCGAGGTCGTAGATGACGCACCGCTCCTCCGCCGCGGTCCTGGGGCGGGTCGTGCCGATGTACATGCCGATGGGGTTGGCCATGGGGAGCACCTCCTTGAGTGCGGTGGCGGCCGGTCGAGCCGAGCGGGCGGGGAAAACCGCACGGGCCGCACGGCCGAATGTCGAGGGTCGGAGCGAACGGGGATCGATCCAGGCGCCGGCCGACCAGAGCAGGTCCCAGCGGAGCTCCCAGTGCAGGTGCGGGCCGGTCGAGGCGCCGGTGTTGCCCGAGAGCGCGATGGTCCGCCCGGCGGCGACGCGCTGCCCGACTCCGACCCGGTACTCCGAGAGATGGCCGAAGCGCTGCAGCAGGCCGTCGTCGCGCAGCAGGTCGACGGTCATGCCGCCGAGGCCGTCGTCACCGACGTACACGATCGTGCCGTCGCTCGTGGCGGCCACCGGGGTCCCGACCGGCGTCGGCCAGTCGGTCCCCCAGTGCGGTGCCCATCCGGCCGGTCGGGTCCCGGGCCACTCGATGACGCGCTCCGGCGGGAGCGGATAATTGAGCTGTGCGCGGATTGCGTTCATGGGACGCTTCACCCGGAGCGCAACCAACAGGAACTGCACTCCGCGGAGCCGCTACTTCCCCGCAGCAGCCTTGCAGTGATCCCAGAAGTGGGTGGACGCCTCAACGGAGTTGGCACCGACCTGGGCGGCAAAACCGTTCGCGGCGGTCTGCCCGGCGAATTCGAGCCAGAAGTTCGGACCGAACACGGCGTACTGGGTCGCAGTGGTGGAGGTGGCAGGCTTGTGGATCATGAGCATTTCGTTGTTCTTCTTTCGGGGAGTAGGGGTAATGGGTGCAGTGATGTTCTTCGGGCGCAGGTAGCCGAGAGCACCTGCCAGGGTGAGGTTGAGCTGCTGAGCCGGACCCGGGTTCTGGCTCATGCAGAGCACGTTTCCGCCGGACGGCGATGCGAGTGCGACGGCGACGTGCGAGTAGGGGTAGTTCGCGGATCCGTTCGCCCAGAAGACGACGTCGCCCTTGCGGATGCCCGCAGTCCCCGAGGTCCGGGTGACCTTCGCGTCGAGCCCGTTCACGGGAAAGTTCGTGAACACGCTGTCGGTGAGGCCCGACGGTGCGTATCCCATCGCCTGCGTGCCGCCGGCGACCCGCATGAGGTAGTCGATCCACAGGTCGTGGCACTGGTAGATGTTCCCCGCGGGGAAGCCATCGTGGTCGATGTACTTCCCGTTCACGGAGTTCGCCCACTGGTCCACTGTCAGTAGCGCCATGTTTCTCCTTCGTTGTTTCGGTTTCGGTCCCGGGGCTTCGGCCGGTTCGCGGCCGGAGTCCCGGGGATCGCCGGAGTGGCGACCGTGCCCGTGCGCCGATCTGCGAGCGCACGCACGGGCCGCACGTGACCCGGTGCCGGTTCCGCCCCACCACGGGCGGCCACGCGTCATCACCCCGACGCCTTCGGTTCCCCGCCTGAGCAGGGCCAACTGGTGGATCGCTGCGGCACCCCTACCGCGGCGACCTCGATGCGCCCGAAGCGCGCCGCACCGCAGTGCGGGAGGCGGGCCTCGAGAAGTCTGGGATCCGGTCCCTCGCGGTCGATTCCGTTCGGGATCGTGCGGCCTGAGGGAAGAGGACGTGCGGGAGCGGGACGTCGAAGTGCCGGGCGATCGCGAAGAGCTCGTCGATGGTGAAGGGGCTGGCGCACAGCATTCGTCGCTTGAGGGTGGAGAGGGAGATGCCGATCGAGTCCGCGAGTCGCTCCTGCGTCTCGGTGCGATCGACGAGGAGAGCTCGCACGGCCAGAGCGGCTTGGGCACTGGGTGTTGCGTAGTTCATGTGAACTATATTCACGCTCTCACAACTATGAATCAAGCTCTATGGACTACTCGTGCCAGAACTGGCACGATGGATCCCATGAACGACTACGACACGCTCGATCTGACCCGGCACATCGCCGGCCAGGTGCGGGCCCTCATGGCCAAATACGGCGTCAGCCAGAGCCAGATGGCCGAGTCCGTCGGCACCTCGCAGTCGCAGCTGTCGAAGATGGTTCGTGGCACCCGCCCGATCTCCATCGACCAGCTGGACGCCATGTGCGCCTCCCTGGGAGTCGAGTCCTGGGTGCTTGTGCGCGAGGCCGAGGAGTTCCTCGCCGCGCACGATCGCCGGCCACCCGCGCGCCTGATCTTCGCCGAGCACGGCGTCGCGCTCCGCTCGCCCCGCGCCACCGACGACACCCCGAAGCCCGCGATCGTGCAGGCGCTCGGCGGACGCCGCCGAAACGCCGCCGAAACCGTAGAGTCGAACCTCATTGTCGGACGCTTCGGTCAGGATGAGGATCAGTCGATCGCCGACGAGCTCGCCGCATCCCAGCGCCGGGCCGCGAGCAAGCGGTCGCGCGACCGAGGAGAGGACGGCGAGTACGACTGATGGACCTGGTCTTCTTCGACATCCTCGACTCGCTCGGCGTGACCGTCGAGTACGTCAATCTCGAGCACCTCGACCGGGATGGCGAGTACGACCACGACCTGAAGCTCGTCCGGCTCCAGCACGGCATGGCGCCGCGCCTGCACACCTTCAAACTCGGGCACGAGACCTGCCACGCCCTCAACGGCGATGTCCCGTCGCTCTTCCCCCACTTCGACGCGAAGATGGAGCGCCGCGCCGACGAGTGGGCCGCGATGCGACTCATCGACCCCGAGCGCTACCGCGAGGTCGAGACCCTCCGCGACGGCCACGTCGCGTCCATGGCGCACGACCTGGGGGTCGTCTCGGAGGCCGTCGAGGTCTACCAGCAGATGCTCGCCCGCATCGGGGACGCCGTCTACCTGCACCCGCGCATGGGCGTCGGCCAGTGGTCGCGCAAGTTCGCCGATTCGCGCGGCTGAACCGCGGATGTTCGAATCGCGCGGTGATGAGCGGCGTGTCGCGTCGAACACGAGTTCGATCCGCGCGCTCGATCCGCGCTATTTCGCCACCGGATTGCCCGCACGAACGATCCACAGCTGTGGATAACCCTGTGGGGAACCGGGGGAAAACGCGTGCATACTTCCCCCAGGGTGTGGACAAACTGTTGATGACCGGCGAACTACAGTTCTGTAATTCGAATGCGCGAGGGCCTCGGCGCGCCTCGCGGAGATCCTCAGGATCGCGGACGCATGGGACCGCCCGGATCCGGAATCGTGCGGATCTCCGCAGAGCGATCAGCGGACAGCCGGACCCGCCGACCGACCGACCCCGGAAACGCAAAAAGCCCGGTCAGGATTTTCATCCTGACCGGGCTTTTCTGGTGGTGGCGGGTGAGGGATTCGAACCCCCGTAGGCAGTGCCAGCTGATTTACAGTCAGCCCCCTTTGGCCGCTCGGGTAACCCGCCGTTGGTCGCGCGAACACGACCGAGAGACCACTCTACCCGGATTCGTCACGGATCCGAAATCGGGCCGGGATTCGGCCCGCGCGGCGCGTCGCCCAGCATGCCGCGGCGGCATCCGGTGGCAGGATCGGAGCATGAGCGAGCTCCACGACCCCCGCAGCCCCGCCATCGCGCTCCCGCAGGGCCTCGCGCTGCGCAGCGCCCGTTTCGCGGAGCTGGATGCCTCCGCGCTCTACGCGATCGCAAGACTCCGCTCGGAGGTGTTCGTCGTCGAGCAGGACTGCCCCTACCTCGACCTCGACGGGCGCGACCTCGAACCGGGCGCCGAGCAGTTCTGGGTCGAGGCCGCGGACGCGGCGCCCGAGGCGCGAGTCGCGGCGACCCTGCGCGTGCTGCAGGACTCCGATGCCGCCCGCATCGGCCGGGTCGCGACAGCGCCCGCTTGGCGGGGGCGCAGCCTCGCCGCGGCGCTGATGCGCGCCGCCATCGACGCGCACGACGTCGCGTCGCCCGAGCGCCCGATGGTGCTCGATGCGCAGTCGTACCTGACCGGCTGGTACGCCCGCTTCGGATTCGTGCAGCACGGCGAGGAGTTCGTCGAGGACGGGATCCCCCACACGCCGATGCGGCGGGAGCCGCGAGCCGCGGCCTAGTATCCGAGCGGGTCGCGCCTATCGACCGAGCTCGATCACCCGGTCCTCGACCGCGGGGATGGGAGCTGCGAGCCCGTGCCGGTGGGTCGCGATCGAGATGGACTGCTCGCGCAGCAGCGTGAGCAGCTCGACCGGCCCCGCCATGGTGACGGGCTCCGCCCAGAGCGCCACGCGTCCGCCGTGGCCGAGCCACTCCGCGGCGCGCACCCGGTCGCCGCCGATGAGCCGGATCCGTCGCGCCGCGCTCGGATCCACGCCGATGAGCGCGGTACCGCCATCGCTCCCCCGCGAACCGGCATCCGCAGTGTTCGATGCGTCGGCCACCGCGGCGAGCACCGACATGCGCTCGAGCCAGTCGTCGTCGCGCTCGAGCGAGACCTCGATGCCCTGCCGTTCGAGCAGCGACACCACCGGAGCCGGCAGCACCACCCCGGTCGAGACGGTGATCGGCGCCCGCACGATGAGCGCCGCGGCGAGTACCCGGATGAGTTCGGCGAGCTCCCCCGCCTCGGCGAGCCGGATCTGCGTGGCCACGGGCCAGTGCCGCACGAGGTTGCGCTCGATACCGAGGCCGACCGTGTCGCGCGCGATGCCGAGCGAGGTGCGCCAGGTCAGCGCGTCGCTCAGCGCGGCCCGCCGCACCCGGTCGAACGCGACGTAGTCGAGCGCCTCCTGGGCCGCCTCGATGAGCAGCTGCACCTCGGGATCGAGACCGCGCAGATGCAGGGTCGAGCTCTGCGTCCCCTCGCGCACGCTCCACGATCCGAGTGCCAGCAGTCGGTTCGGGCCGCCCGCAAGGGATCCGATGCCGAGCCCGGCGTCGTTCCAGCCGCCGACGGGCCGCTGCTCGATGCGCGCGCCCGTGGTCGGGCGGCAGACCGCCAGCGACGCCGCCTCGACCCGTTCGAGCCAGGGCAGGATCTCGTCGGCGTCGAGGGAGTGGATCGCGGCGACGGCCCCGCTGCCCGCGTCGTTCTGGATCGCGATCGCTTCGTCGAGGCTGCGCGCGTGCGTCACGCCGAGCACGGGCATGCCGATGGAGTCGCGCCAGAATCGCGCCGAGCGTTTGACGCCCCAGCGCACGCCGGGCCGCCAGAGGAGCCCCCCGTCGTCGAGGCGCTCGGGCTCGACGAGCCACTCCTCGCCCGGGTCGAGCTCGGTGAGCGCCCGCAGGCCGGCCGCCCCGGGCGGCTCCGGCAGCGGGCCGAGCTGCAGGTCGAGCGGGTCGCTCGATCCCGCCCGCCCGGTGTGACCGGCGCGGAGCGAACGGACGGCGTCCGCCAGGCGGGCGCGGAACCGACGAGAGCGCGCGATACCGCCGAGCAGCACGAGCTGACGGGCGCGGAGCGGATCCGCAGCGGGAGCACCGAACGCCGAGGCGAGCACGTCGGGGATCGCGGTGTCGACGTCGGCGCCGCCCGTGACGAGGACGGAGGCGCGGGCTTCGAATCGTCCCTCGATCCGCAGGTCGGGACGCCGGCGCAGCAGCGCCGCGGCGGTCTCCCGACGCCCGAGCACCAGAGCCCGGTCGACGCGCGGATCGGCGACGAGCTCGGTGGCCAGAGCCAGGTGCTCCGGTACGGCGGCTTCGCCGGCACCGTCGCTTTCGGGTCCGGGCTCGATCAGTGTCACGACCTCGGCGGGAAGGCCCGCCGCCTGCCATTCCTCGAGCAGTACCCGCGTGGAACGGACCACCGAGGGGTGGGCGGCCACGATCGCCGCACTGCCCGCCGCGATCACCGAGAGGATCGCTTCGGCGCGTTCGGCGAACGGCGCGCCCGCATCGCAGACCACGACCGCGACGCGGTCGGGATGGAACTCGGCGCCGCGCACGGACCCCAGGTCTTCCGTGAGGCGTCCGAGCCAGCGCGCCGCATCGACCGCATCGCCGACGGCGACGTCCAGCAGCCCCACGGGGTCGCCGCTCTCGGCGGCGAGCGCGGCGATGAGCCGGTCGCGGGCCGCGACGGTGCCCAGGGCGAGCCTGCGCACCCGTGTCGCGCGGTCGCCGTGGCGCGGCGCCTGCCAGATCCCCGCGGCGGTGGATGCCGCCGAGACCACGGAATCGGCATCGAATCCGCCCGATCCGCTCGGAGCGTCCGAGGCGCCGGACGGCGCCGCCGACGCGGCTTCCGAACCGGGTTCGGCGACGAGCGAGACGAGCGAGCGGACCCATTCCCGGTTGTCGGTGCGCGACGCATCGGTCGCGGGTTCGGCGGCGAGGCCGGACTCCGAGATCACGGGGATGCGCAGCGCGGGACCCGCGGCTTCGAGGGTGATCTCGCCGGTGGATCCGCGGGTGAGGCCGAGGACGGCGGCGGTGAGGCCCCCGGTATCGAATCGTCCGGGATCGGCCGGTGGTCGGTAGAACAGGGCGCTGTCGCGCTCGCTCGGATCCCACTCGCGGGCGCGCAACTGGGTGCGGTGCGAGTCCGGGAACGGTTCGGCGGCCTCGGTGATGGCCCCCGCGAAGTCGATGCGGTCGGGGTCCGCCGCGTGGGCGGCGAGCGCGAGCAGCGGCTCGGCGAGACCCGACGGTTCTCCCGAGGGGATGAGCGGGAGGCGGATCCGGACCTCGTGCGCGCCCGTGGCGAGCACTCGCCCGAGTGCCGGGTCCGCTCCGGCGCGCAACTGCAGGCCCAGCAGTTCGCCGGTGCCGTGCCGTTCGGCGAGCACGGTCGCGGCGGCGAGGAGCCGGGGCTCCTCGCTCTGCACGACGAGGCGCACGGACGGCCCGTAGCCGAGTGCGAGGTGCGCGAGGCGCAGCAGCTGCGCGGCGACCGCCGTGCGCCCGTCGAGCGTCGGCACCGGGAGGCCGCTGCGGATCGACGCGATGCGCTCGGCGCCGGCCATGCCCGTGTCGGCGAGCACGATCTCGGTCGGCGTTCCGCCGTCGCTCGCCCGCTGGACCGCCCACCGGCCGATCCGCTCGACGACGCGGCGGGACTCGGGCAGTTCCGCCGGCACGACCAGGCCGATGCGCACGCCGTCGAGACGGGCGTCTCCGGCGGCGCGCAGCAGCACCTCGGGTGCGAGCCTGGCCCCTCGGAAGCCGACGGCGTCGAGCAGGATCGCGGTGCCGCCCTGGCGCGCGGCCTCGAGCACCGGCCGTAGAGCGTCCACCGCACGGGTGACGTCGGCGTCGAAGGTCCAGTCGGTGCCGCCCGGCAGCAGTCGCAGCGGATCGACCAGCAGCTGATCGATCCCGGCCTGCTCGGCGAGGGCCACGAGGCGCGCGACCTCGAGCTCGACCCGGTCGGCTCCGAGCACGGGCTCGCCGCCGAGCGCGATGAGGGTCGAGGTCCCCGGTTCGGTCTTCGCGAGCAGACGATCCGCGATCCCGGACGCATCGATCGGCCGCGCGGGCTCCTGGGGGAACTTCGCGGTGAACGCGATCGACGAGACGCGATCCCGGAACCAGCGCCGCGCGAGCGGCAGCACCGCCCACGGCAGACCGAGGGCGGCGATGCCGCCGGCCCGGACCGCCAGCCGGTCGCGCACCGGCATCGAGTCGGGGATCTCGTGGGCGACCTCGCGCAGGCCGAGCGCGGCCGCGAACGGATCCGCGGACCCGAGCAGATGCTCGAGCAGGCGGCGCGTGAAGTCGAGTCCGCCGGCGTCGGCGCGCACGCCGGCGAGCAGTTCGGGGGCGCGTTCGCCGTGTTCGGGATCCGCGTGCGGCTGCAGGGCGCGCGCCCAGTCGGCCGCGCGGGCCTCAGCCGCCCGAGCGATGCTCTCCGACCCGCCGACGCCGCCGCGTTCCTCTGCCATACGCCCACTGTAGGGCTGGCCCCTATGCGCGCCCCGGGAGGCGCGCTGGGTCGGGACGCTAGGCGAGCAGCGCGCGATCGTCGAGCTGGGCGCCCTTGATCTTCGCGAACTCGGCGAGCAGCGCCGGCACGGTCAGGCCCTTCTTCTGCTCCTCGCCGGCCTCGAACACGATCCGGCCCTCGTGCATCATGACGAGCCGGTTGCCGAGGCGCAGCGCCTGCTCCATGTTGTGCGTGACCATGAGCGTGGTGAGGCCGCCCTGCGCGACGATCCGCTCGGTGAGATCGGTCACGAGCGCGGCGCGCTGCGGATCGAGCGCCGCCGTGTGCTCGTCGAGCAGCAGGATGCTGGGATGGGTGAAGCCCGACATGAGCAGCGACAGCGCCTGGCGCTGGCCGCCCGAGAGCAGGCCGACCTTGGCGCTGAGGCGATCCTCGAGGCCGAGCTCGAGGGTGCGCAGCTCTTCACGGAACCGCTCCCGCTGGGCGCGGCTGCGGCTCGGGCCGAGGCCGCGCGCCCTGCCGCGACGCAGCGCGAGGGCCAGGTTCTCCTCGATCGTCAGGGTCGGCGCGGTGCCGGCCATCGGATCCTGGAACACGCGACCGATGTATTTCGCGCGCTGGAACTCCTTGAGGCGGTTGACCCGGCGCCCGTCGATCTCGATGCTGCCGGAGTCGACCGTGTAACGGCCCGAGATCGCGTTGAGCAGCGTGGACTTGCCGGCGCCGTTGGAGCCGATGATGGTGACGAAGTCGCCCTCCTCCAGCCGCAGGCTGAGGCCGGCGAGCGCCCGGCGCTCGTTGACGGTCCCGGCGAAGAAGGTCTTCTCGATGTCGGTGATGGCGAGCACGGCTCAGGCCTCCTTCGGAGCGGTCGGGGTCGCGGCGGCCACCGGGGCCGCCTCGGCTGCGACGGGCGCGGGATCCGGTGCCGGATCGCGCGGCGGGACGCGGCCGCCGCGACCCCGCAGCGAGGGCACCCGCTTGAGGAAGCCCCAGCGCGGCAGCAGCAGCGCGAGCACGACGAGCACGGCGGTGACGAGCTTCATGTCGTTGGGGTCGAGGCCGACCTGCATGGCGAAGAAGATGATGAGGCGGTAGAGCACCGCGCCGATCACGACGGCGAGGCTCGCGAGCCAGATCCAGCGCTGGCCGAGGATCGCCTGGCCGACGATCACCGAGGCGAGGCCGACGAGGATCAGGCCGATGCCCATGCTGATGTCGGCGAAGCCCTGGAACTGCGCGACGAGCGCGCCGCAGAGCGCGACGAGGCCGTTCGACAGGGCGAGGGTGAGGATCGTGGTGCGGTCGGTGCTGACGCCGAAGCTGCGGATCATGGGGCCGTTGTCGCCGGTCGCGCGGATCGCGAGCCCGAGGTTGGTCGAGAGGAACCAGTCGACGAGGAGCTTCACGAGGATGACGCCGACGGCGAGGATCGCGACCGACCCCCAGGTGCCGAGCAGCATGTTCTCGCGCAGCGGATCGAACACCGTCGAGGCGCGCAGCAGCGGCAGGTTCGCCGCGACCGCGCTGTCGGGTTTCGTCGTGCCCATGATCCTGAGGTTGATCGACCAGAGGGCGATCATGGTGAGGATGCCCGCGAGCAGGCCGTCGATGCGACCCTTGGTGTGCAGGAGGCCGGTGACCGCTCCGGCCGCGAGCCCCGCCGCCACCGCGGCGAGCGTGGCGACGATGGGGCTCTGGCCGAGCGTGATCAGCGCGGCGGCGGTCGCAGCGCCCGTGGTGAAGCTGCCGTCGACCGTGAGGTCCGGGAAGTTCAGCACGCGGAAGGTGAGGTACACGCCGAGGGCCATCACACCGTAGATGAGGCCCAGTTCGATCGCGCCGATCATGGAGTTTTCCTGTTCTTCGGTCCGGTGAGCCGGGGCAGGCGCCCCGGCGCACCGGAGATCGACTACTTGACCTTCTCGGCCTTGTCGAGGATGTCGGCGGGGATCGTGGCGCCCATGCGCTTCGCCGCGCCCTCGTTCACCACGTAGCTGAACTCCTTGGCGGTCTCGACCGGCAGGTCGGCCGGCTTCTTGCCGTCCTTGAGGATCTGCACGGCGAGCTCGCCGGTCTGGTACCCGAGCTTCTCGTAGTCGATGCCGAGGGTCGCGACCGCGCCGCCTTCGACGGTGCCGGCTTCGGCGCCGATCACCGGGATCTGCTTCTTCTCGGCGACCTGCACGAGCGAGGCGATGCCCGCGACGACCATGTTGTCGGTCGGCACGTAGATCGCGTCGACGTCGCCGAGCGCCTCGGCGGCCTGCGCGATGTCGTTCGCCGTGGTCACGGTCTGGGTCTTGAACGCGAGGCCCTGCTTCTTGCCGGCCTCCTCGGCGGCCTTGACCTGCACCTCGGAGTTGACCTCGCCCGAGCTGTAGACGATGCCGACGGTCTTGGCGTCCGGCACGATCTGCTTCAGCATCTCGAGCTGCTTGTCGATCGGGGCCGCGTCGCTCGTTCCGGTGACGTTGCCGCCGGGCTTCTCGTTCGACTTCACGAGCTGTGCCGAGACCGCGTCGGTCACCGCGGTGAAGAGCACGGGCTTCGTCGTGACCGCCTGCGCGGCGGCCTGCGCCGCGGGGGTCGCGACCGCGAGCACGAGGTCGACGTCGCTCGACGCGAACTTCTGCGCGATGGTGACGGCGTTCGCCTGCTCGCCCTGCGCGTTCTGCTCGTCGAAGGCGACCTTCATGCCCGAATCCTCGAGGGCCTGCTTGAAGCCCTTGGTCGCGGCGTCGAGCGCGGGGTGCTGCACGAGCTGGCTGATGCCGATCTTGACGCTCTTGGCGCCCGAATCGGAGTCGGAGTCCTTCGAAGCCGAGCTGGAGCAGCCGGAGAGCGCGAGGGCCGAGGCGGCGGCGATGCCGACCAGGGCGAGCGCGCGACGGCGGAGCGAAGTCTGTCGCATGGGTGTTGAGTCCTTCAATAGGGCCCGGAGACGCCGGTCGGGTCCGCTGCGCGGTGTGCACGGGACCCGGATGCCTTCGAGCAGGGGAAGCCGCACGAGATCGCACAACTTGCTCAGCATGGTATCCGCCGCACGGCGAGCCGCGAAACGGGGCGTGCGCAGCGGGTCAGTCGGCCTGGCCGTACTCGCCCGTCGCGACGAGCACGCCGCGCGCCAGCACCGCGTCGCGCATGAGGAAGCCGAGCACCGCGGGCGTGGCCTGCGGATCGATATCGATGCGCTCGACGCTCAGCGCGTGCACGACGAACCAGTAGTGGTGCACGCCGGTGCCCTCGGGCGGTCCCGCCCCCACGAACGCCGGTTCGCGCAGCTCGTTCGGCATCGTGATCGCGCCCGCGGGCAGCAGCGGGGAGCCGCTTGCACCGGCGCCCGCAGGAAGGTCCGTCACCGTCGCCGGGATGTTCGCGACCGCCCAGTGCCAGAAGCCCGAACCGGTCGGGGCGTCGGGATCGAAGCAGGTGACGACGAAGCTCCGCGTCTCGGCGGGGAAACCGGACCAGCTGAGCTGCGGTGAACGGTTGCTGCCGCCCGACTCCCCGTCGTAGACCTCGGCAGGCAGGGGCTCCCCCGCCTCGATCTCGGTGCTCGCGAGCGCGAACTCGGGCACCTCCCGTACGGCGGCGTAGGGATTGATGGGGCCTCGCCCCTGCGTCGGCTGCGTCATCGGGGACCTCCTCGTCCGGGCCGGGCGGCCGGGATCCTGTCTGCGGTTCCCAGCCTAGGAGCAGGTGACCGCGAGGGCTACCGTCAGCCGCGCAGTCGATATACTCGGTGCACGGCTCGGCGCGAGTGCGCCAACGAGTACTCGGGCCGTGCTTGAGGCGGAGAAACAGACATGGCAGTGACGACCGGATCCGAACGGGCCCGCGCGACGCTCGCCTACCTGCGTCGCAAGATAACCACGGGCGACTGGCCCGTCGGCGAACGGATCCCGATCGAGCCCGAACTCGCCGAGCAGATCGGCGTCGGCCGCTCGACCGTGCGCGAGGCCGTGCGCTCGCTCGCCAGCATCGGCATGCTCGAGACTCTGCCGGGGCGCGGCACCTTCGTCCGCTCCTCGACCCCCACGAGCACGCTCCTCAACGAGTTCCTCGTCGACTTCACGCTCGAGGAGATCCTCAGCTACCGCCGAGCTCTCGAGATCGAGGCCGCGCAGCAGGCCGCGCTGCATCGCAGCGACGACGACCTCGAGGCGCTCGAACAGGCCGCGGCCGACGAGCTCGGCTGCAACCGCTGCCCCGTGTTCACCCGCGGTGCGGAGTCCAGTGCCTTCGACAGCCGGTTCCACCAGCTGCTCTTCGACGCCGCCAAGAACCGACTGCTCGCCGCCCTCTACGCTGGCATCAACGAACAGCTCCGCAGCCCCGAGCACCGCGGCCGCCTCGCCAACGTTGCGACCGCGACCGAGATGGAACGCGATCACGCCCGCGTGCTCGACGCGATCCGCCGCCGCGATTTCATCGACGCCGTGCACTCCATGGCCGACCACGTCGACCACGACGTGGTGATCGTGAGCGAGAACCAGGTCAAGCAGCCGCTGCCGCGCACCCCCGAGCAGGAGGAGCGCATCGCGCAGGTACGCGCAGGCGAGGCGAGCCGGGCCTAGTCCGCCGGGCCCACCCGCGTCTCGAGCCTCCTACCGGCGCTCCGCCCACGCGCGCAGGCTGTCGCGCACGAACGCGGCACCCTCGGCACCGCCGTAGTTCGCGGCGAACCGCTCGTCGGCGACGTACATCTCGCCGAGGCCGAGCACGTACCCGACGACGTCGCCGCCCGGGGCCGCCGCGGGCGTTCCCGCGATGCCGGTCAGCCAGGCGACGTGCCGCTCGGCGAGCGCCTGCGCCGCCTCCCCGGCTGGATCCTCGCCGCGCTCGGCGGCCGCGACCCAGTCGGCGTTCAACGCGGCGACGCGATCCTTCCACGCCTGCTGCCCATCGGCGCCGAGGCCGTTCCACCAGGCGTCCGACTTCGCGTACGCGTCGGCGCCCCAGCGTTCCTCGACCTCCTCGCGGTACTGCGTGTGATCGAATCCGTCGAAGATGTTCCGAGACATGAGGTCTCCTCCGTTCCCTTCCGTTCCCGGGGGGTCCGCGTCGCCGCTCCCGCGACGATCCAGCTCGGCGATCGTGCGTTCGACCGCGCCGATGCGCGCGTCGAGCTGCCGCTGCTCCTGGCGCAGCAGCTCGAGGTGCCCGCGCAGGATCCCGGCCTCGGCTCGCGAAGCGTCCGCGGCGCTCGCCACGGGATCCGACACGGCCGCGCGGCCCGGATCCAAAGCCACCGCGTCCTGGGCCGCGAGCACCTCGCCGATGCGCGGCAGCCCGAGGCCGAGATCGCGCAGCAGCAGCACCCGCTGCAGCCGGACGAGCGCGCGGTCGTCGTAGAAGCGGTAGCCGTTCGCACCGACCCGGCTGGGCGGCACGAGGCCGAGCTCGCCGTAGTGGCGCAGGGTGCGCGAGGTCGTGCCCGCGGCCTTCGCCACCTCCTGGATCGAGTACTCCACGGTTCCTCCCGGTCGTCGGGACGGGGCCGTTCGTGGCCCCTCCGATCCCGACGATTCAACGCTAGAACTTGACGTAGCGTCAAGGTCAAGAGTGGGATCCTGCGACTCGTTCCTCGCGCAGGATGACGCCGCAGAGCGCCTGGGCGGCTACTCCATGGAGTCGAGGATCGCGGTGAGCTGTTCGAAGGTGGTGAGCGGGTTCACGATCGCGAAGCGGGCGTTGGTGCGCCCCGCGTGCGAGCTCGGCACCACGAACGCCTGCTGGTCCTCGAGCAGCTGATCCGACCACCGCTCGTAGTCGGCCTTCGACCAGCCGTCGCGCTCGAACACGACGACCGAGAGCTGCGGGTCGCGCACGAGCGAGAAGCCGGGGCGCCGCTCGATCTCGTCGGCGATGCGCCGGGCGAGCGCGATCGAGTGCGTCACCGCGTCCCGGTAGGTGGCCGCGCCGTAGGTCGCGAGCGAGAACCAGAGCGGCAGGCCGCGCGGCCGGCGCGTCAGCTGGATCGAGTAGTCGGAGGGATCGTACGCCGCCTGCTCGGTCAGCACGTCGAGGTACTCGGCGTGCTGGGTGTGCGCGAGCCGGCCGTTCTCGGGATCGCGGTAGATCAGCGCGCAGACGTCGTAGGGCGCGAACAGCCACTTGTGCGGGTCGACGATCACCGAGTCTGCGCGCTCGACGCCCGCGAAGTGGTGCCGGGCGAGCGGCGACAGCATGGCGGTGAGACCGTAGGCGCCGTCGACGTGCAGCCAGAAGTCGAAGTCGTCCTTGAGCGCGGCGACGCCCGCGATGTCGTCGACGATGCCGAAGTTGGTCGAACCACCCGTCGCGACGACGGCGAACACGCGCTCGCCGTCGGACTCGAGGGCCTCGCGCACGGCCGCGGCCGAGAGGGATCCGGTGTCGCCGCCGGGCACCGCGATCACGTCGACGTCCATGATCTCCGCAGCCGACTTCACCGACGAGTGCGCTTCGGCGCTGCACACGACCGCCCAGCCGCCCTCGGGGCGCGCGGGGAGGCCCGCCGCGGTGCGGGCGCGGCGCGCGGTGTCCCGCGCCGCGACGAGCGCGGAGAGATTGCCGATGGTGCCGCCCTGCACGAACACGCCACCGGCTCCGGCGGGCAGGCCGAACTCACCGGCGAGCCACGTCAGCACCTCGTTCTCCGCGTGCACGGCGCCCGAACCCTCGAGCCAGGACCCGCCGTACAGCGCGCTCGCCGAGACGACGAGGTCGAACGCCATCGCGGCCTTCGACGGGGCGCTCGGGATGAACGAGAGGTATTGCGGATGATCGGTCGTGATGCAGGCGGGCGCCAGCACCATCTCGAAGGCGGCGAGCGCTCGGCTCGCGCCGATGCCCTCCTCGCTGATGGTGCGACCCGCGAGGCGGGTCAGCTCGCTCGGTGAGGAGGCGTGGTCGAGCGGGGTGTCGGTGGCCAGCAGGCGGCGCCGGGAGTAGTCGAGCACCAGGTCGACGATGCTCCGGGTCTCCTCCGAGACCGAGTGCATGCGGGTGTGGGCGTTCGGGTCGGCTTCGGCGGTCATGACGGTCTCCCGGGTCGTGCGCAGACGGGTGTGCATCGCAAGTCTCGATCCTGCGGCGGGAATCGCACAAGCCCGCTTCACTCTGGACCGGTCCAGCCTGTTCCGGGCACGTCGCCTACCATTGACGGGTGCCCGTGCCCAAGATCCTGCTCGCCTACGCCTTCGCCCCCGTCGCCGACCCCGAGGCCGTGCGCCTCTGGCAGCGCGAGCTGTGCGAGTCCCTCGGCCTCCGCGGCCGCATCATCGTCTCGAAGCACGGCATCAATCTGACGGTCGGGGGTGAGCTCGACGCCTGCAAGCAGTACCTGCGCCGTACCAGGGAGTACGCACCGTTCGCTTCGCTCGTGCCGAAGTGGAGCGAGGGCACCGCGTTCGAGCCCGACGCCGCCGAACCGCTGCACGGCGTCGATCGGCGCGCGCCCTGGCGACGCATCGCCGACTTCCCGAAGCTCAGCGTGAAGGCGCGCGACGAGCTGGTCGCGTTCGGGATCCCCGACGAGACCGTCGTCGACGAGAACGGCGTGGTCGGCGGCGGCACGCACCTGTCGCCGCAGCAGGTCAACGAGCTGGTCGCGGAGCGCGGCGAGGACGTCGTGTTCTTCGACGGACGCAACGCCTGGGAGGCCGAGATCGGCCGGTTCAAGGATGCGGTGGTGCCCGACGTGCGCACCACGCACGGGTTCATCGAGCAGATCGAGAGCGGCGCGTTCGACGAGCTGAAGGGCCGCCCGGTCGTGACGTACTGCACGGGCGGGATCCGCTGCGAGATCCTGTCGGCCGCGATGGTCGAGCGGGGCTTCGGCGAGGTCTACCAGATCGACGGCGGCATCGTGAAGTACGGCGAGGCCTTCGGCAACGACGGGCTCTGGGAGGGATCCCTCGCGGTGTTCGACGGCCGCGAGTCGATGGACTTCGCTCCGGGGGCCGCGGTGCTCGGGCGCTGCGCCGTCTGCGGCGAGGCGTCGAAGCAGCTCGCGAACTGCGCCGATCCGGCCTGCCGCAAGCGCCTCGTGCTCTGCGCATCGCACGCGGGCGCCTCCTGCGAGGAGCACGTCGCGACCTGAGCGCGACGCGATGACTCCGCGAACGCTCCCACTCAGAAGTTCGCTATACATAACATCCGCAAGATGTTATGTTGAGATGACACCCAGGAGGAGGTGCACATGCGCGCGGACCGCCCCGGAGATTTCTCCCGCATCGTCAAGACGAAGCGCCACGAACTCCACCTCACGCAGCAGAACCTTGCCGATCGCGCGGGGGTAACCCGTCAGCTCGTCGCACGTCTCGAGAACGGCACCGGGGACCCCTCTCTCTCAAACACACTGAAAGTCCTCGCAGCTCTCGGTGTGTCGCTCACAACGGCCCCAGCAAGCGAGCATTATCGTCTGCCGCTTCTTCCGCCAGCCCCTGATCTACTCGGGAAGTACCTCTCTCTCATCGGGAACCCCCTCCTTCCCGATGTAGCAAAACGCATCGCTTTGCCGACGATCGATCCCAGAAACTTCCTACCAGCAGGTCTTATCCCAAACCTCCCCACGGCGGTCACCCCGCGCCCACCGCTCGATGCCCGTCATGACCACGTTGACGAAGAACCTCGCCCCGAAGCCGGGAATCAGGCTATTGACCGTTCCCCGGAGGGGCCCGAAGATGCCAACGATTGACGTCTATCTCTACGGGCAACTTGCGGCGAAACTAGAGCGTCTCGGGCACTCCTCCTATCGCCTGAAGTACACGCCCGACTGGCTCAGCCATTCTCAGGCCGTGCCGCTCTCAACTCAGCTCCCGCTCCGTCCACAGCCTTACACCGGAGATCCGCTCCTCCGAGTCCTCTCGGGCTTCCTGCCCGATCGCGAAGAAGTCCTTGCTCGATGGGCCGGCGAGGCCAGACTCGCGGACACGGAACCATTCGGCCTGCTCGAACACTACGGGGAGGATGTCGCCGGGGCAGCAGTATTCGTGCCAGAGGATAAGGACCCTCTGGCCGAGCGAGAGGCGACCACCATCGACGACTCGACCGTCGCCAACCGGATTCGCGGAATCCGGGAAGACCCGCGCGCATGGATCGAGAAACACCGGGAACACCGCTTCTCACTTGCAGGGATGCAGGGGAAGTTCGCCCTCGCCTTGCGAAACGGCCAGTGGCTCGAGCCAAGCGGAGCCGAGCCCTCGACTCATATCCTGAAACCCGGGATCGAACAGTACCCGGACTCCGAAATCCTGGAGCACGTGGTCATGCGAACGGCTGCCGGGCTGGGCCTCCCTGTCGCACAAACTTCCATTCTCCGATTTGAGGACCAGAGGATACTGTGCGTTGAGAGATTCGACCGAACCGAAGTTGACGGCACCGTATTCCGAATCCACCAGGAGGACTTCGCGCAGGCGACAGGGACTCCCCCAGCTCGGAAGTACGAGGAAGATGGTGGGCCGAGCCCGGCCGACATCGCCCGGGTCCTGCGACGGGAAGCCGAACCCGCCCTCGTAGGGAACTCGCTCGCAACCTATGGCGCCAGTCTCGTATTCTCCTGGCTGCTCGCCCACAATGATGGCCATTCGAAGAATTACTCGCTCCGCCTCTACCCCCGACAGATCGAACTCACCCCCCTGTACGATCTCAACTCATACCTCCCATACGCGGATGCCGGCGGCCGTATCCGCGGCCGAGACCTCAGCTACGCGCACGAGGTCGAACTCTCCTTTTCGATCAGGGGAGCGTCACGCATCGGTGACCTCACTGGCGCGCACTGGAACGCGCTGGAGGAGATCCTCAGCCTTCCCCGCGGGACTCTCGTCGAGTACGGAACGGCCGCCGCTGAAAGCCTGATGCCCGCCGTAAACGCCGCGATCGATTCGCTCGAACCGGAGTTTCAGACAGAAGTCGTGGACCAGTTCCGGCAGGCCGCGTTCTTGCGCCGAAGCAGCGCCCTCGAGGCGCTTTCGGCTTGACCTACATACAAAGCGTCATTGACGTAACATCGCAGATATGTAATGCAGGCGTGACGTATTCACTGACGAGGGCAGCACCTACACCGGCAGGCGCGGGATCGCCGAGATGAGGCGGCGCGTGTAGCCCTCGCGCGGCGCGGTGAGGATCCCCGCGGTCGGGCCCTCCTCGACCACGCGTCCTCCCTCGAGCACGATCGTTCGCTCGCAGGTCGCGGCGACGGCCCCGAGGTCGTGCGACACCATGACGAGGGCGAGGCCCGTCGTCGCGCGCAGCTCGTTGACCAGGTCGATCACCTGGGTGCGCGTGCTCACGTCGAGGGCGCTCACCGGTTCGTCGGCGATGAGCACGCGCGGGCGCACCACCGTGGCCCGGGCGATCGCGATCCGCTGCCGCTGCCCGCCCGAGAACTCGTGCGGATACCGCAGCGCGGCGTCCTCGGGCAGCCCGACCGAGGTCAGCGCGGCGCGCACCCGCGCCGACGCGTCGGCGCCGCGCGCGATCCCGAGCGATTCGAGGGGCTCCGCCACGATCCGGTCGATGCGCTGCCGGGGATCGAGCGACGAGTACGGATCCTGGAACACCGCCTGCACGCTCGAGCGGAAGCGGCGCATGGCCGCGCGATCGCGCAGCCGCAGCGGTGCGTCGTCGAACCGCACCTCGCCCGCCGAGGGCGCGGCGAGGCCGAGCAGCAGCGAGAGCAGCGTCGACTTGCCGGCACCGGACTCGCCGACGACGCCGACCGACTGCCCCGCGCCGAGCCGCAGCGAGACACCGTGCAGGATCGGGCGGCGGCCGTAGGCGAAATCGACGTTCGCGGCCTCGAGCACGGTCATGCGTCGCCTCCTGCGTCCCGGCCGCGTTCGTCCTCCGCGGCGCTCCCGCCGCCCGCAGCCCCGTCGAGCGCGGCGTCGAGCGCTCGCGCGTGCGCGACGAGCTGCGCCGTATACGGGTGCTGCGGGGCGCGCACCAGGTCCGCGACCGCCCCCCGTTCGACGGCTTCACCGCCGCGCAGCACGAGCACGCGCGAGGTCTGCTGCGCGACCACCGCCAGGTCGTGACTGATGAAGAGCAGGCCCATGCCGCGCTCGGCGACGAGCCGGTCGAGCAGTCCGAGCACCTCGGCCTGCACGGTCACGTCGAGCGCCGTCGTCGGCTCGTCGGCGACGAGCAGCTTCGGCCGGGCCGCGAGGGCGATCGCGATGGCGATGCGCTGGCGCTGACCGCCCGACAGCTCGTGCGGGTAGGCGCGCGCGAGGCGCGGATCCTCGAGCCGCACCTCGGCGAGGGACTCGGCGACCGCACGGTCGAGTTCGGCGCCGCGCAGCCCGCGGTGCCGCCGCAGCGGCTCGGCGATCTGCTTGCCGACCCGCATCAGCGGATCGAGCGCGGTGAGCGGCTCCTGGAATACGAAGCCGATAGCGGGTCCGCGCAGCGGCCGCAGTTCCGCCTCGCTCGCCCCGATGGTCTCGACGCCGCCGAGCAGTGCGGATCCGCCCGCGGTGAGCCCGGCGGGCAGCAGGCCCGCGATCGCGAGCGCGGTGAGGGACTTGCCCGAACCGGACTCGCCGATCAGACCGACCCGCTCGCCCGCGGCGATCTCGAACGAGATGCCGCGCACGAGCCCGGTCGCCTCCGCGCCGTCGCCCGCCGAGATGGTGAGCCCGTCGACGCTGAGCAGCGGCGCACCCGTGCTCGCCCGATCGCCGACCTGAACGCTCATGCGGATCGCCTCCTGCGCCGGGTGGGGTCGGTCGCATCGCGCAGACCGTCCGCCACGAAGTTCACGCCGAGCACGAGCACCACGAGCGCGATGCCCGGTGCGATCGCCCCGACCGGCGCTTCGAGCACGGTGCCCTGCGCCTCCTGCAGCAGGCGGCCCCACGACGCGTTGGGCGGCGGAGCGCCGAGACCCAGATACGAGAGGCTCGCCTCGGCGAGCACGGCCGCACCGAACTGCAGCGCGAGGGTGACCGCGAGCGTCGGGGCGATGTTCGGCAGCACGTGACGCCGCACGATCCCGAGTGTGCGCGTACCGCTCGTACGCGCCGCGGTGACGTACTGCGACCCGACGACCCGCTTCGCGAGGATCCGCGCGATGCGCGCGATGACCGCCGACATGCCGAGCCCGATCGCCAGGATCGCCGAGCCCAGCGACGGCGGCTGCAATGCGACGATGAGCATGGCGGTCAGCAGCACGGGGAACGCGATGGCCACGTCGAGCAGCGCCGAGATCGAGTCGTCGAGCCACGGGGCCGCGAACGCGGCGATGAGGCCGATGGTCACCCCGATGATCGTCGCGATCACGACCGAGCCGATACCGACCAGCAGGGCGATCCGGGCGCCCACCATGAGCTGGCTGAGCAGGTCGCGCCCGAGCTTGTCGGTGCCGAGCAGGTGCTCCGCCGACGGCGCCGAGAGCCGGCCGCCCGACGTGTCGTCGAGCGCGTAGGGCAACCAGACGAGCGAGACGAGGGCGACGAGCACCACGATGCCGACGAGCGCGAGGCCGAGCCACAGGGTCGCGCGCCGCGACGACGACCGCCGGCGGCTCATCCGGCGACCCCCACGCTCGAACGCAGACGCGGATCGACGATCCGCTGCACGACATCGGCCGCGAAACCGACGAGCAGCACCAGCAGCGTGGTCACCACGAGCACTCCCTGGATCGCCGCGAAGTCGTGCTTCGCGATGCCGTCGACGAGGTAGCTGCCGAGCCCCGGCAGCGCGTAGACGCTCTCGACGACGACCGCCCCGAGCAGGGTCGTCGCGAGCTCGATGCCGAGCACCGAGACGACCGGCACCGCGCCGTTGCGCAGGCCGTGCCGCCACAGCGCCTCGCCGAAGCCCGAGCCGTGCGCGCGGGCGGTGCGCAGGTAGTCGCTGCCGAGCACGTCGAGGGTCGCCGACCTGATGTACCGCGTCAGCGACGCTCCCATGACGAGTCCGATCGCGAGCGCGGGCAGCACGAGCGAGGAGAACGCCCCGGCGGGATCGCTCCAATCGTCCGGCGGGAAGCCGCCCGTCGGGAACCAGCCGAGCCCGAGCCCGAACACCCACACGAGGATGATCCCGATCCAGAACACCGGCACCGCGATCCCGAACTGCGCGACGCCCGACAGCAGCGTCCCGTACCAGCGGTCCGACTGCACCGCCGCGGTCACCCCCGCCGCGACCGACAGCACGAGCGCGATGCCGAAGGCGAGGAGCGTGAGCGGCAGCGTCACCCGCAGCCGCGACGAGATCTCGGGTCCGACGGGAGCGCCGGTGATGAGGGACTCGCCCAGATCGAAGCGCAGCATCTGAGCCGCCCACGTGCCGAACTGCGCGAGCAGCGGCTGATCCGATCCCACCTGCCTGCGCGCCGCCGCGATCTGCTCGGGCGTCGCGTTCACCGAGAGCAGCGCATTCGCCGGATCGCCCGGCAGCAGCCGCAGCAGAATGAAGATGACGATCATCGCCACGACCAGCGACCCGATCAGGAGCGCGCCGCGGCGCAGCACGTAGCCGAGCATCGAGCGGACTCCTTTCACGGGGATCGGGCTCACGGCCCGAAGAACGCGAGAGTGCCGGGAACCCGCGGCCCCCGGCACCCTCGCGCGATCGAGCTACTTCTTGACGATGTTATAGGCGGGGAACTGCGAGTTCAGCCCGTTGACCGGGTATCCGCTCACATCCTTCGACGCGACGACGATCTGCGGGTAGAGGTACAGCCACGCGCTCGCCGCATCGGTGGCGATCTGCCGGTTGGCCTGCTTCAGCAGCTTGACCTGCTCGGCCTCGCTCGACGCCTGCTCGGCTTCGTCGATCCACTTCGTGACCTGCGGGTTGTCGTACCCCCAGTAGAACTCCGGGTTGCCGTACCAGACGACATCGCGGTCGTTCACGTGCTCCTGCAGGGTCGCCTCGAAGTCGTGGTTCTTGAACACCTTCGTGTACCACTCGTCCGCGCTGATCGTGTTGATCTTGACGGTGATCCCGACCTTCTTGAGCTCGGACTGCAGGAACTCGGCGACCGCGGGGTGCGGATCGTAGCTCGGGGTATCGAGCGTGAACGAGAAGCCGTTCGCCAGCCCGGCCTCCTTGAGCAGGGTCTTGGAGCGCTCGGGATCGTAGGGGTTCAGGCTCGTGAGGTCCTCGTACCAGGGGTCGCTCGGCGGCACCATCGAACCGATCAGCGTGCCGTAGTCGCCCCAGAGCGCGTTCAGCAGCTTCTTGCGGTCGACGGCCGAGTAGATGGCCTGGCGCACCTTCGCATCGGTGAACGGCTTCGCCTTGTCGTTGAAGGCGAGCAGCTCCTTGGTGGTCGACTTGCCGTCGTTGATCGTGAACTTGCCGCTCTTCTCGAGCTGCGGCAGCGCGTCGGGGTTCTGCACGCTCGTGATGAGGTCGAGGCGGCCGCTCGTGAGCGCCGTGTCCTCGGCCGTGGCATCGGTGAAGTACGAGAAGACGACCTTGGCGTTCTTCGCCTTCTCGCCCCAGTACCCGCCCCAGCGGTTCAGCGTCAGCGTGCTGCCGCGCTTCCATTCGCCGAGGGTGTACGGGCCGGTGCCGTCCTCCTTCTTGGCGAGGTCCTTGGCGTCGGCGTTCACCACCCAGATGTACGAGAGCAGGTAGGGGAACGAGATCGAGCGCTGCTTGAGGTCGACCTTCACGGTGTGCGCGTCGGGAGTCTCGATGCTCTTGATGACCTCGAGGCTCGACTTCCGAGCCGACTGCGAGTCGGGCGCGAGCACCGCCTCGATGCTCGCCTTCACATCGGCGGAGGTCAGCGCCTTGCCCGAGTGGAACTTCACGCCGTCGCGCAGCGTGAAGGTGTAGGTGAGACCGTCCGAGCTCATCTCGTGCTTCGTGGCGAGCAGCGGCGAGATGGTGCCGTCGTCGTTCAGCTTGAAGAGGCTCTCGTAGACGTTGCCGCTGAGCGCCTCGGTGACGCCCTGTCCGCCGCCCGCGACATTGCTCAGGTTGACGGGCTCGTAGAGCGATCCGATGCGGATCGTCGCGTCGGCTCCGCCCTTTCCGGCGCTTCCGCCCTGCGCGCAGCCCGTCAGGGCGAGGGCCGAGACGGTGAGGGCGGCAGCGGCGACGAGGGCCTTCCGCTTCAGAGAGATCATGGGGATTCCTTCGGGTCGGGCTGTGGAGAAGAACGGACGGGGTCCCGCCGGCTGGCGGAGAGCCGGCTCAGACGGTGTAGATGTCGAAGCCGTCGCGGAACTCGGGCAGGCGCTCGCCCGCGAGGATCGGCCAGGGCAGGCGGTTCTGCGCCGGCGGCATCGGGCAGTTGTACTGCGCCGAGAAGCCGCACGGCGGCACGAAGGCGCGGTTGAAGTCGAGCGTCACCCGGCCCGGCTCGCCGAAGGCGCCCGCGTCGCGCGGCACGAAGAGGAAGCGGCCCGCGCCGTAGCTCTGCGTGCCGTCGGTCGCGCGATTCGTCGGATCGCCGAACACGAGCAGCAGCTGGCCGTCGTCGTCGAACGCCGAGAGGGTGAAGCGTTCGCCGTCGCGCTCGAAGGAGATATCGCCCGGCACGACGAGGTCGCGGGTGAGACCGGCGTCGCGGATGTGCTCGAACGGGATCGTACGGTCCGAGGCGACGGGCGTGAACTCCGCCTCGATCACCCACGAGGGGTCGTAGTCGAAGGTCGCGGTGCCGTCGAAGGCGCGGATCGCCGCCGAATCGGCGTCCCACACGCGGATGCCGTACTCGGGCTCGCCGGTGGCGAGGTCGCGGCGCTGCAGCTCGGTCACGGTGACGCGATCGCCGCGCCCCTCGGCGCGAGCCGCGGAGCGCTCGGCCTCGGCGGTGATACCCGCTTCCTGCGCGGTCGTACCCGCGGGGAACCAGCGGGTCTCGACCAGGCTGAGGTTGCCGGTGGCCGAGGTGACGGCCTCGCGGCGCGCCTCGCGCCAGGCGGCGTGGGCGGCCGCGGCCGTGCTCTGCGTGGACTGCGGGTGCTCGGTCATGATCCGTCCAATCTGATCGTCCGCCGGAGTGATCCGGCGCTGCCCGGTGCGATGCAACATGCGAAGTCTGCGAATGTCTCGCATTCGCAACACTTCAGTATGTGCCAGGGCGGTCCACCCGCGCGAATCGGGCGACACGTGTCGTAACCGGCGGCGGGTGAGCGGCATTCCCGGCCGCGCGCGTCGCCGGCGGCACTCAGCGCCACCGCGGTGGATCCTCACCGAACGCATGCCCGGCCCACGGTCCCGGATCCGATTGCCAGCTCGGCAAATACGCCTCGCCGACGATTCCCAGAGCGCCCCAGCAGCTCGGCGCGGCCTCAGGCACGAAGCCGCCGACCGCGGCGAGCAGGTCGGGATCGATCGAACCCGCGCTGCTGCTCGCGGCCGGTTCGGCTGCGAGCAGCGTCCGCCCGATGCCCTCCAGCGTCACCTCGACGGCACCCGCGCTCCGCTCGGCGAGGAGCGCGGTGACCCCGGCCGCGAGCAGCGCACCGCCGGAGTGGTCGAGCGCCTGCGCCGGCAGCTTCCCCGGAGCCTCGCGGTCGGCGGATTCGACGGCGGCGATGCCGCAGGCCGCCTGGACGAGGCTGTCGAACCCCCGCCGCTCGCCCCAGTCGCCGCCGGGCGCCCACGCACGCACCCGCGCGGTGACGATGTCCGGGTGGGATTCGGCGATCTGCTCGGGTTCGAGTCCGAAGCGCGCGAGCGCGCCTGGGCGTGCCCCCGTGACCACGACGTCCGCCTCCGCCAGGAGTTCGGCGAACCGGGATCGGCCGGCGCGATCCTCGAGGTCGAGCAGACTCGAGCGCTTGCCGCGCCCCGTGTCGAGCCACTGCCAGAGCGGCTCGGCTCGCACCGGCGAATCGATGCGCAGCACATCGGCGCCGAGGCCCGCGAGCGCGCGCGTCGCGACGGGACCGGCGATGACCCTGGTGAGGTCGAGCACGCGGATCCCGGCGAGGGGGCGCAGCGGATCCCCAGTGGGTGCCGCCCGGCCGTTCCCGCCTCGGCGCACGCGGATCGGTGCCTGCGGCGCCCCGCGCTCCGCCGCCCAGGTCGCGGGGTCGCGCACGGCGACCGCGAGGCCGCCCGCCCGGAACGCCGCGGCTTCGAGCTCGCGCGCGTCGCGCTCGGCGATCGCCGCGGCTGCGGCGTCATCGTCGGCGTTCTGTCCGAGGCCGAGCACGGCGCGCAGCGCGGCGGCGTGCCACGGATAGTTGGCGTGGGTGCGCACCCACCCGTCGGCCGCTCGGAAAAACCCGGAGAGCGGCGCCCAGACCGCAGGGGGCTGACCGTCGAGCCGGCCGAGCTGGTCGCTGCGGAACGATGCGGCGATGCGGATCGGGTCGAGCCGCACCGGCTCCGCGCGGTCCGGCGCGCGCACCGGAGGCCCGCCCGTCGCAGCTCCGCGCACGGCGTCGCGCGCGGTCTCCGCAGCGAGCGCGAACGCGCCGACGGCGCCCCACGCCAGATCGCCCACGGGGAGCCGGGCCGGCAGAGGCGGCCGCGGGCCGGACAGCCGCGCCGCGGCGTCCTCCGGGAGTCCGATCCCCCGGAGGAAGCCGCCGACGAAGCTGTTCACTACCGCCGCGCCTCAGTTCACCAGATGCTGACGCGATCGGCCGCGTCGAGCCAGAGCTCGTCGCCCGGCTTCGTGCCGTAGGCCTCGTGGAACGGGGCGAGGTTGCGCACGATCTGGTTGCAGCGGAACTCGTTGGGCGAGTGCGGGTCGATGGTCAGCAGGCGCACGACCTCCTCGGGGCGGGACTTCTGCTGCCAGGCCTGGGCCCAGGCGAGGAAGAAGCGCTCGGCTCCCGTGAGCCCGTCGATGACCGGCGACTCGGCGCCGTCGAGCGCCCGGAGGTACGCCTTCCACGCGATCTCGAGGCCCGAGAGGTCGCCGATGTTCTCGCCGATGGTGAGCTCGCCGTTGACCGTCTGCCCCTCGGCACCCTCGGGCGAGAGTGCGTTGTACTGGCCGATGAGCGCCTTCGTGCGCTCCTCGAACGCGCTGCGATCCTGCTCGGTCCACCAGTCGGTGAGGCGACCCTCGCCGTCGTAGCGCGAGCCCTGGTCGTCGAATCCGTGGCCGATCTCGTGCCCGATCACGGCGCCGATCGCACCGAAGTTGGTGGCCGCGTCCCACGTCGCGTCGAAGAACGGCGGCTGCAGGATCGCCGCGGGGAACACGATCTCGTTGAAACCGGGGTTGTAGTACGCGTTGACCGTCTGGGGGGTCATGAACCACTCGTCGCGGTCGATCGGCTTGCCGAGCTTGCCGATCTCGCGCGCGAACTCGAACTCGGAGACGCGGCGCGAGTTGCCGATGAGGTCGCCCGAATCGACCGCGAGCGACGAGTAGTCGCGCCACTTCACGGGGTAGCCGATCTTGGGCGTGAACTTCTCGAGCTTGTCGAGCGCGCGCTCGCGGGTCTCGGGGCTCATCCAGGCGAGCTGCTGGATCGAGTCGCGGTAGGCCTCGATGAGGTGCCCGACGAGGACGTCCATCTCCGCCTTCGAGTTCTCGTCGAAGTGACGCTCGACGTAGAGTCGGCCGACGGCCTCGCCCATCGCGCCTTCGACGAACGAGACACCGCGACGCCAGCGGTCGCGCTGCTCGGGCGCACCGGTGAGCGCGGTGCCGTAGAACTCGAAGTTGGCACGCGAGATCTCCTGAGAGAGCAGAGCGGCGGATCCGCGGACGAGCGCCCAGGCGAGCCACGCGCGCCAGGCCGGGAGCTCCTCATCGACGAGCAGTGCGGCCAGGCCGGCGAGGGCCTCGGGCTGAGCGGCGACCACCTCGGCGAACGCGCTCTCGGGCGCCCCCATCGCGGCGAGGTACGCGGACCAGTCGAGCTGCGGCGTGATCTGCTGCAGCCCCTCGAAGGTGCGCAGGTTGTAGAGCTTCTGGATGTCGCGGCTCGCGACCGTGTCCCAGTGCGAGGCGGCGATGCGGCGCTCGAGGTCGAACGCGAGACCCGCGAGGCGATCGGCCTCGCTCACGCCGACCAGGTCGAGCATGCGCTCGATGTGGGCGACGTACTGATCGCGGATCCCGGCGAACTGCTCCTCGCGGTAGTAGGACTCGTCGGGAAGGCCGATGCCGCCCTGCATGACGAACGCGATGTAGCGCGTCGGGTCGCCCGGATCGTTGTCGATGTACATGCCGAAGAACCCGCCGAGGCCCTGCCGTTCGAGCTCGGCGGTGACCCGCACCAGCTCGGGGATCGAGGAGACGGCGAGCACCCGTGCCAGGTCGTCCCAGATGGGCTCGGCGCCGAGGAAGTCGACGCGGCTGGTGTCCATGAAGCTCGCATAGAGCGCCGCGATCTTGTCGGCCTCGGTGTCGGCGCCGCCCTCGATGAGGCCGGGCGCGGGAGCCTCGGTGCCGGTGATGATGTCGCGCACCGCCTCCTCGGCGTTCTCGGCGAGCACGGCGAACGAGCCGTAGCGCGCCTTATCGCCCGGGATCTCGGTGCGGTCGATCCACTTGCCGTTGACATGGCGGAACAGGTCGTCCTGCGGACGGACCGCAGGATCGAGCTCGGTGAGGTCGATGCCGGAGATGGGGGCTGCGTTGCTCATGCGACCACCCTAGCCACAGCCGCCGACAAAGCGGCCCGATCCGGATGTCGGTGCCCGGCGCTAGCGTGGACCCATGTCAGACACGGCACCCGATCCGAGCAGCGCGCCCCGCGAAGGGCACCGCACGATCGACCGTCGGATCGCCTCGCTCGCGATCCCGGCGCTCGGGGCGCTCATCGCCGAGCCGCTGTTCCTCATCGTCGACTCCGCGCTGGTCGGACACCTCGGAGCGGGATCCCTCGCGGGCCTCGCCGTGGCGAGTGCGATCCTCCAGACCGCCGTCGGCCTCATGATCTTCCTCGCGTACGCCACCACTCCCCTGGTCGCGCGGCGACGGGGCGCCGGCGACCTGCGGGGCGCGGTGCAGGCCGGCGTCGACGGCCTCTGGCTCGCGCTCGCCATCGGCGCGGTCGTCGCCGCGCTGCTCTGGGCGGCGGGCGGGCCCCTCGTCGACGCCTTCGGCGCCTCGCCGGACACCGCGGCGCAGGCCCGCACCTACCTCGCGATCTCCTGCCTCGGCATCCCCGCCATGCTCGTGGTCTTCGCCGCAACGGGTCTGCTGCGCGGCATGCAGGACACGAAAACCCCGCTGGCGGTCGCCACCATCGGGTTCGCCGTCAACGCCGGCCTCAACTGGCTGTTCATCTACGGCTTCGGCTGGGGCATCGGTGGCAGCGCGTGGGGCACCGTCGCGGCGCAGTGGGGCATGGTCCTCGTCTACGTCGTGGTGGTCTCGCGGCACGCGCGGGCGCACGGCGCGAGCCTGCTGCCGCACCGCGACGGCCTCGGGCACGCCGGGCGCAGCGGCGGGTGGCTCTTCGTACGCACGCTCGGCCTCCGCGCCGCCCTGCTGCTCACCGTGGCCGCGGCCACCAGCCACGGCACCATCGCGACGGCCGGGTACCAGGTCGTCTTCACGGTCTTCTCGACCGCTGCCTTCGCGCTCGACGCCCTGGCGATCGCCGCCCAGGCGCTCGTGGGCGACGCACTCGGGCGACGGGACGAGGCCGCTGCGCGCGCGGTCGTGCGCCGCACCCTGTTCTGGGGCGTGCTCTGCGGCGCGATCGTCGGCCTCGTGCTCATCGCGACGAGCCCCGTGCTCGGCCGCGTGTTCAGCAGCGATCCGCGCGTGCTCGAGATCCTGCCGCCCGCCCTCATCGTGCTCGGGCTCTCGCTGCCGCTCGGCGGCCTCGTCTTCGTACTCGACGGCGTGCTGATGGGCGCGGGTGACGCCCGCTATCTCGCGTGGACCAGCCTCGTGAACCTGGCCGTCTACCTCCCGGTGCTCTGGCTGCTCACCGTCGCCGTGCCCACCGGCACTCCGGCGCTCATCGCGCTCACGGCCGGGTTCACCGTCGTGTTCATGGCGGCACGAGCGCTCACGCTGTGGCTGCGCGCCCGCGGCGGCCGCTGGATCGTCCTGGGCGTCTGAGCTACCGGAGCGCATACTCGAAACGTCCCCGTCCACCGCTGCGCAGCACCCACCCCGAACGGCAGGAGCCCTCATGACCCTTCAGATCCGCCTCACCCAGGTCTTCGTCACCGACCAGGAGCGCGCCAAAGCCTTCTACACCGAGAAGCTCGGCTTCCTGCCGAAGCACGACATCCCCGTGGGCGACGCCCGATGGATCACCGTCGTCTCGGCGGCCGATCCCGAAGGGACCGAGCTCCTGCTCGAGCCGAACCAGCACCCGGCCGCCCAGGCGTACACCGCTGCACTCCTGGCCGACGGGATCCCCGCAGCGCAGTTCGCCGTCGAGGACGTGGCGGCCGAGCACGCGCGCCTCACCGCCCTCGGCGTGCGGTTCACCCAGGACCCCGCCGCCGCAGGCCCCGTCACCACGGCGGTGCTCGACGACACCTGCGGCAATCTCATCCAGCTCATGCACTACGCGGGCTAGTCCGGCAGGGGCGCACCCGACTAGCATCGGAAGACTGCCCGCCATAGGCCCTCCATGCCACCGGCGGCCCCGAACGCAGGAGTCCCGCCGTGTCCCAGACCGCACCGCACTACGCCCACTCACCCCGAGCGTGGGTCGGCGGCGTCCTCGCGATCTTCACGGTGTTCGGGCTCGGCTTCGGGTCCTGGCTGAGCCGGCTCCCCGCGACGCGCGACCACCTCGGTGCCAGCACGTTCGAGATGAGCCTCATCGGCCTCGGAATCGCCGCGGGCTCCGTCATCGGCCTCCTCATCTCGGGGCGCACTGTCACCTGGCTCGGACCGCGCCGCACGCTGACCGTCGGCGCGGTCGTGCAGGCCGTCGCGATGCCGCTCGCGACCGTGCTCTTCTGGACCGAGTCGATCGTGCCGGGCGTCATCTGCCTCTTCATCTACGGGTTCGCGTTCAGCACCTCCGACGTGGCCATGAACGTGAGCGGGGCCGCCGCCGAACGCGCGCTCGGCCGCCCGCGCATGCCCGCCCTGCACGCCGGCTTCAGCCTCGGCAGCGTCAGCGCCATGGGCCTCGGCGCGCTCGCCGAGAAGCTCGGCATCCCCGTGCCCGTGCACGTGTCGATCATCTTCGCGCTCGTGCTCGTCGTCGCACTCGTCGCGGTGCGGTTCGTGCCGCACGACGAGCACGCTGCGCTGCGCGCCACCGAGCCGGTGACCGCGGCATCGGCGGTCACGGGATCCATCCCCGTCATCCCCGCGAACGCCGCCGCCGAGCCCGCGCCGCGCCGCAGCCCGTGGCGCGACCCGAGGATCCTCCTCATCGGTCTCATCACCCTGAGCATGAGCCTCGCCGAGGGCGTCGCCGCCGACTGGATGCCCCTCGGGCTCGTCGACGGCCGCGGCATCGCCAACGCGACGGGCACCCTGGTGCTCGGTGTCTTCTTCGTGTGCATGACCACGACCCGCTTCGCCGGCGCGGCGCTCCTCACCCGTTTCGGCCGGGTCCCCGTGCTCCGCGGCGGCGCGCTGCTCTGCACCGTCGGCGTGATCATCGTGATCCTCGCGCCCGCCGTCTGGGCCTCCGTCATCGGCGCGGCCCTCTGGGGAATCGGTTGCGCGCTCGGCTTCCCCGTCGGCATGTCGGCCGCGGCCGACCGTCCGGCGACCGCTGTGCGGGACGTCGCGACCGTGTCGGCGATCGCCTACACGGCATTCCTGCTCGGGCCGATGATGATCGGGTTCCTCGGCGAGCACTTCGGTCTGCTGCAGGCGTTCTGGCCGCTCGCCGCGATCGTGCTGCTCTCGGGCCTCGTCGCCTCCGCCGCGCGCGAACCCCGCGCGGCCGACCGGTGATCGACGGGTAGGCTGTTCCGGTGCGAATCGTGGTTGCTGACTGCTCTGTTGACTATGCCGGGCGACTCTCGGCGCACCTGCCGCGCGCGACGCGCGTGCTCATGCTGAAGGGCGACGGTTCGATCCTCGTGCACTCCGACGGCGGCTCCTACAAGCCGCTCAACTGGATGAGCCCGCCCTGCTCGCTCGAGCAGCTCGAACTCGACGACGAGCGCCGCGACGCCGGCATCGTCGAGCAGTGGCAGGTCGTGCACAAGAAGACCGCCGACAAGCTCGTCGTCTCGCTGTTCGAGATCATCCACGACTCGAGCCACGACCTGGGTGTCGACCCCGGCCTCATCAAGGACGGTGTCGAGGCGCACCTGCAGGAGCTGCTCGCCGATCAGATCGAGCTCCTCGGCGACGGTCACACGCTGGTCCGTCGCGAGTACATGACGGCGATCGGCCCGGTCGACATCCTCGCGCGCGACGAGGCGGGCGCCTCGGTCGCGGTCGAGATCAAGCGGCGGGGCGAGATCGACGGCGTCGAGCAGCTCACCCGTTACCTCGAGCTCATGAACCGCGACCCCGTGCTGGCCCCCGTGCAGGGCGTGTTCGCGGCTCAGGAGATCAAGCCGCAGGCCCGTACCCTCGCCGAGGATCGCGGGATCCGATGCCTCGTGCTCGACTACGACGCGATGCGCGGTATGGAGGACCAGAACACGCTGTTCTGACCGCTCAACCGATCCGGACATCGAGGTTGCAGTTGTCCATGGAATAGCGGTCTATTCCGCGCACAACTGCAACCTCGACCGAGGGCTTGGACATGGACTCGCGCCAAGCTCCTAGGCTGGACGCATGACTGTCTTCGCTGGAATCCTGCTGCTCATCAACGCGCTCTACAACGCCGTCGTCTGGCCCCGGTTCTGGAAGCGCGTCAGTCAGGATCCCCGCGCTCGCGACGCGCAGGGCAAGGCGACGAAGTTCCTCACCGTGCACGCCGTGCTGATCGGCATCGCGCTCGTCATCGCCGCGGTCTCGGCCGTGGCCGGGATCCTGCTGCTCGCGCAGTAGCGGCGCCTCGGCCCGCGCCGCGCTCAGTCCGCGCGCACCCCGTCGAGGATGATTCCGACGCCGCGGGCGAACGAGGCGTCGAGCTCGACCGGCGATGGCCCGTCGGCGAGCACGCCGAGCTCGCGCGCCTGCAGCTGGGTCTGCGTCGACTGGGCATGGCCGAAGACGTAGAGCAGCAGCGTGCGCGCGCCGTCCTCGCCGAGGAGCTCGCCGAGCCGGGCCTCGACCGCCGACGCGCCGAGGCGGAAGGCCGACGCGGTCGCGACCACGTCGGCGCCGTCGCGGATCCCGAGCAGCGCTCGCCGCAGGTCCGCGCAGATTCCGGCGGGGTTCTCGCTGCCGAGGTCGACCGTTCCGACGATCTCGTCGGCCATGAGCGCGAGCAGGGTCTGCTTGTCGGCGACGTGGTGATAGAGCGCGCTCGGCTGCACGTCGAGCTCCGCGGCGACCCGCCGCATGGAGCAGAACTCGAGCCCCTGCGCGTCGAGCACGCGCAGGGCGGCGGCGACGACGTCGGAGCGGGAGTTGCGCATGCCCGAATGCTACATGCCGACACCTGAACACCGTTCAGGTAAGGTGAACACTGTTCAGGTGCCACCGCGGCACCGACGGCGGCGCGCACGGCACCGCCGCGAACCGTAGGATCGGAGCCGAGATGACCCAGCCCGCACCGCAGCCCGAGGCCGCGCGCACCGCACCCGAGACGCGCGAGCGCGCGCAGTCGCGCCGTCGCGGCAGCACCGCGACCGACCTGGCCCTCATCGCCGGCTTCGCCGCGATCATCGCCGCCTGCGCGCTGCTCCCCGCGATCCCGATCGGTCCCGTCCCGATCACGCTCCAGACCTTCGCCGTGATGCTCGCGGGCGCCGTGCTCGGCGCGCGCCGCGGCTTCCTCGCCGTGCTCCTCTACCTCGCGCTGGGCGCGATCGGCCTCCCCGTGTTCTCGGGCGGCGCCGCGGGCCTCGGCGTGTTCGCGGGCCCGACCGTCGGCTACCTCGTCGCGTTCCCCTTCGCCGCGTTCCTCACCGGCTTCATCGTCGAGCGGCTCCCCCGGCGCAGCATCGCGACGAGCATTCCCCTGATCCTGCTCGCGGGCCTCGTCTCGAGCTTCGTCTTCATCCACCCGCTCGGGATCCTCGGCCTCACGCTCCGCGTCCCCATGGCGCTCGACCAGGCGTTCGCCACCGACCTCGTGTTCTGGCCCGGCGACGTGATCAAGAACCTCCTGATGGCCGCCGTCGCCACCGGCGTGCACCGCGCGTTCCCCGACCTGCTGCCCCGCCGCGCCCGCCGCACGGCGAGCACGACGACCCCCGCACCCGCCGCACCGTGATCGAGTTCGACGGCGCCGAGGTCGCACTGGATCCGGACCGGACCGGCGACGAGCCGGTCCGGATCCTGCACCCGCTCGACCTCGTGCTCGCCGAGCGCCGCATCGCCGTGATCGGGCCCAACGGCTCGGGCAAGTCGACGCTCGCGAGGCTCGTCAACGGGCTCGTGCTCCCCACCGCGGGCGCGGTGCGGGTGCACGATGCCGCCGGCTCGCCGCTCGACACGATCGACGACGGGGCGCAGGTCCGCCGCCGCGTCGGTTTCGTCTTCACCCAGCCGGCCGCGCAGCTCGTCATGCCGACCGTGCTCGAAGACGTGGCGCTCTCGCTGCGCCGCGAACACCGCAGGCGGGCCGAACGCGACGCCGCCGCGCTCGCGGTGCTGGAGCGCTTCGGCCTCGCGGCGCTCGCCGACCGCAGCGTGCACACGCTCTCGGGCGGCCAGCAGCAGCTCCTCGCGATCGCGAGCGTGCTCGCCGCCGGCCCCGGGATCCTCGTCGCCGACGAGCCGACCACCCTGCTCGATCTGCGCAACGCGCGCCGCATCGGCGAGCTGCTCCTCGGGCTGGATCAGCAGCTCGTCGTCGCCACCCACGACCTCGAGCTCGCGGCGCAGTGCGACCGCGCCCTGCTCGTCGAGGGCGGACGCGTGGTCGCCGACGGCGACCCCGCCGACGTGATCGCGCGCTACCGGGCGACGGTGTGAGACCGTGACCCGACGACGCGGCCTCCGCGCTCCCGCCGGCTCCCCCATCGGGAGCTACGTGCCCGGCAGCGGCCCCCTCCACCGGCTCTCCCCGGGGGTCAAACTGCTCGCGCTCGCCGTCTTCGCGGTGGGCATCGTCGCGACGCAGCAGGCCCTCGCCCCGACCCCGGCGCTCGTCTGCGGCCTCGCCGCGCTCGCCCTGGGCCTCCTCGCTGCGGTGATCGCAGGCCTGCGGGGGCGCCGACTCCTCCGGGTGGCGCTGGGCTTCGCCGTGGTGGGCGTGCTCGTCTTCGCATTCCAGGCGTGGCAGCACGGCCCGATCCGGGCGCTCACCGTGACGAGCGGGCTGTTCGCGCTCGTCATCGCCGCGTCGGCCATCACCGCGTCCACCCGGGCGGAGGAGATGGTCGACGCGATCACCCGCGGCCTGCGGCCATTCCGCCGCTTCGCCGTGGATCCCGATCGGGTCGGGCTCGCGTTCTCGCTCGCGTTCCGCGCCCTGCCGGAGGCGTTCCGTATCGCGGCCGAGTCGCGCGACGCCGCGCGTGCGCGCGGGCTCTCGCGGAACCCGCGCGCCTACGCGACCCCGCTCGTGATCCGCATGGTGGCCCACGCCCGTGCCACCGGAGCCGCGATGCAGGCCCGCGGGCTCGGCGACGATTGATCGGCGAACGTAGAATCGAGGGCATGGCCGACGCCCCGAACCCCGACTCGCAGACCCCCGAGGCCCCCGAGGAGACATCCGCAGACCCGCGGGTTCCCGAGGGCCTCACCGCCGACTACGAGAACACCGGGGCCCGCGAAGCGCTCGATGCGCTGCAGGCGACGCCCGACTACGAGCGCCTCGCCGCGTTCCTCTCGGCGCTGCGCGAGGGGTACCTGGTCGCCGATGTGACCGGGCAGGTCGGCGGCGCGAAGGGCTCGAAGAAGCAGAAGCGCAGCGGCACCCGGATCCGCACCATCCGCTCGACCAAGGGCCAGCTCGTGCTGCCGCTCTTCACCTCGATGGCCGAGCTGCGCACCGCCGTGCCGAAGGGCTCGAACGGCGAGGCGGCGAAGGGCGCGGTCATGCCGGCGCTGGGCGCGCTGAACCTGATCCGCTCCGACCGCTTCGTGGCCGCCGAGTTCGACGCGGGCACCGCGAAGCTCGTCGTGCTCCGCAAGTACATCGAGCTGGCGCTCTCGGAGACCCCGATCGACGCGGCCGCGCTCGAGGGGATGCGGTAGGCGGGGCAGCCCCCGAACGCGCAGAAGGAGATTCGGGCTCGGGCGGAGGCTCCCTCAGGGGATCTCCGTCCGAGCCCGAATCTCCTTCTCAGCGCGGAGGGGCTGCGAGCGGTTACTCCGCTTCGACCGCCTTGACCTTGAAGGCGCGCACGATCTGGATGATGCCGAGGATCACGAGCGAGACGCCGCCGAAGATCCACAGGTAGACCGCGCCCCAGATCGGGGTGAGCATGAGCGAGAAACCGGCGAGGATGCTGATGATCGCGAAGATGATCGTCCAGGCGCTGTTGCCGCTCTTCTTCAGCGTGCTCAGGGCGAAGATGCCCTCGAACAGCCACATGATGCCGATCGCGATCGCCGCGAACAGGGCGAGGAACGCGGCCGAGGCGGCGAGGTTCGCCATCACGACGATGCCGGCGATCACGTAGAGGATGCCGAGCACGATGTTGCCGGTGCGCGACCAGCCGCTCAGCGTCTTCGAGAAGATCGCCGTGCCGAGCGACACCACGCCGGCGCCGACCATGTAGACCGCGAGGATCACGGCGGTGACCTGCAGGGCGATCGCGCCCGACTTGAGCGGGTTGACGAGGATCAGGATTCCGACGATCAGCGCGATCAGGCCGCCGAGACCGAAGATGACGCGGATCGCGTCGACCGCGTGCCGCTCGGTGGAGGTTTCGGGGGTGGACATGGAGTCTCCTTTGCAGCGGGAAGCCGACGCCTGTGCGGCACCGGACCTGCCCCCATTGTGTCTGAGGATCTCACCGGGAGGGAGAGCCCCCGCCGAAAAGCGTCGGGCCGGCCGCGAGAGCGGCCGGCCCGACGCGACGTGCGGAGCGGTCAGCGGACCTCGCCGTTGAAGGTCCACTGCGTGCGCGGGACCCCCTCGACGGTCACCCAGGTGTCGGGGCGCGCCCCGTTCGCGGGAGTGCAGTGCTCGGCGACGACCTCGTCGATCGCGACCGCGAGACGGCGGGCGAGCTCGGGATCCTCCTGGAGCCGGTGCTCGAACAGTTTGACGGTGACCAGTGGCATGCGTTCCTCCTACGCCCAGACTCGTTCGATGCGGGAGCGCCGCTCGGCGCGCGCCGCGAGCGCCTGCTCCATCGTCACGGGTGCGAAGCGCACCGTGACCCCCGGCGCCATCCGGGCGAACAGGTCCATGTCGGCGCTGATGACGGTTCCGGCCTGGGCGTAGCCGCCGCCCGAGACCGCGTCGCAGTGCAGCACGATCGGCTGCGTGCCGCCCGGGATCTGGATCGATCCGACGGCGTAGCCCGCGTCGGTGATGTTCGACGGATCCTGTCCGGCGCCGAACGGCTGCTCCTCGGCCTTCCAGGGCGCACCCGGGCCGTCGAAGCGGAGGCCCATGCGGTCCGCGACCGGGGTGAGGGTCCACTCCGCCTCGGTGAGGTTGGCGAGCCCCTCCGCGGTGAGCTTGTGGTCGTAGAGCCCCAGCAGCACCCGCACCTCGACCTGGCGCTCGTAGCTCGGCAGCCAGGCGTCGGGGATCCGATCGAGCACCGCGCGATCGCTCGGCGCGGGGGCGCCGACCGGCAGCCGGTCCCCGGCCTGCAGCGCGCGCCCTTCGAAGCCGCCCAGCTTGCCGATCGGGTAGGTGGAGCGCGAGCCGAGCACCTCGGGCACGTCGATCCCGCCCGCCACCGCGATGAAGTACTTGGTGCCGCCGCGGATCATGCCGAACGACAGCTGATCGCCTGCGGAGAGCGAGAGGCGGACGTTCTGCTCGGCGGGCGCGCCGTTCACGAGCACGTCGACCGGTGCGCCGGTGACCGCGACGACGACGTCCTCGTCGGTCGTGAGCGTCGGCCCGAGGTAGGTCGCCTCGAGCACCGCCGAGTCGGGCCCGTTGCCGACGAGCCGGTTCGCGAGGGTCGCGGCGTACTGATCCATCGCGCCGCCCTGGGGGATCCCGAAGCGGTAGTAGCCGAAGCGGCCGCGATCCTGCACGGTGGTCGCGAGGCCGGGGGTCTGAATCTCAAGCGGCATCGAGGGCCTCCAGGAGCGCACGGTTGGAGGCCTCGGGGTCGGCGAGCGCCTCGGAGAGGGAGAAGGTGACCGGGGCCTGGCGGTAGCGGTAGCTCCCGTCGGCGACGGCGGCTTCGATCTCGCGGTACTCGGCCTCGTCGACGGGGCGGTACTTGACGATGTCGCCCGTGCGGAACAGCACCATGAAGTCGCTGAAATCGGCGAGCCGCTGCTCGGGATCGAAGATGGGGGTCGGCGTGATCCCGAGCATCTGGTAGCCGCCCGCGCCGCGCACCGAGTAGTGCGCGGTGAAGCAGCCGCCGATGCCGAGCGTGAGCGGCGGGGTGTCGGTTCGGGGGCTCAGGTACTTGGGCACCTGGAGCTGCCGCTCCCGCGGGGTCAGCTGGAACAGGAACGGGAGGCCCGCGACGAAGCCGACCATCGACACGAGCCACGGGGTCTCGTGGTGCCGGCGGATGAACTCGTCCGCGTCGGCGAGCCCGTTCACCTCGGCCGCGTAGTCGAGGTCGGTGCCGTCGGGGCGCTGGTGGAACCCCTCGCGGAACCGGGTCTCGGTCTCGCGGGTGTAGGGATCCGCGTACCAGACGGGCACCTCGATCACCCGGGTCGGCAGCTCCTGCACCGTCGCCCGGCGCACCTCGCCCTCGAGGGCGCGGAGCCGCTCGATGAGCTCGGTGTGCGCGAGCCGGTCGGGGTCGAAGCGGACGAGCAGCGAGGCGTTCGCGGGGCAGATGTCGATGACGCCGTCGAGCCGCTGATCCTCGAGCCCGTGCGCCATGGTGTTGGCGACGAAGTTCGCCTCGAGCGACATGTCGGGGGCGATCTCGACGAGCAGGAACTCGTCGCCGCCCCAGCTGTACCGGGCCTGTTCGGGCAGGGTCATGATGCGCTTCCCTCCAGCAGTCCGCTCACCGATTCGATGTAGGTCGTGTGGTGCGTCGCCGCTGCGAAGTCGTCGAGCGCGACGAGCCGGCGCATGAGCGGCACGGTCGACTTGATCCCGCTGATCTCGACCTCGTCGAGCGCGCGAGCGGCGCGTGCGAGCGCCTGCTCCCGGTCCGGCGCCCAGACGATCAGCTTGCCGAGCAGCGAGTCGTAGAACGGGACCACGGTCTGCCCGGCCGAGAAGCCGAAGTCGGCGCGCACGCCCGGGCCGCCCGAGAGGTCGAGCTGCTCGATCCGGCCGGGGCTCGGCATGAAGTTGTTCTCGGGATCCTCGGCGTTGATCCGGAACTCGAAGGCGTGGCCCTCGAACGAGATGTCGTCCTGGGTGTACCCGAGCTTCTCGCCCGAGGCGATGCGCAGCTGCTCGCGCACCAGGTCGATCCCGGTGATCGCCTCGCTGATCGGGTGCTCGACCTGCAGGCGGGTGTTCATCTCGATGAACGCGACCTCCTGGCGCTGCGGGTCGTACAGGAACTCGATGGTCCCGGCGCCCACGTAGGCGGACTGCCGCGCGAGCTCGACCGAGGTGTCGCGCATCCGCTGCCGCAGCTCGTCAGGCAGTCCGGGCGCGGGGGCCTCCTCGATCACCTTCTGCTGCCGCCGCTGCATCGAGCAGTCGCGGTCGCCGAGGTGCACCCAGGTCTCGCCGTCGCCGAAGACCTGCACCTCGACGTGGCGGGCCGCCGTGACGAAGCGCTCGAAGTAGACCTCGCGGGAGTTGAAGGCGGCGAGCGCCTCGGCCTGCGCGACCTCGACGGTGCTGCGCACCTCCGCGCGCGAGGCGATGCGGCGGATGCCTCGCCCGCCGCCGCCGGCCGATGCCTTGACCACCAGGGGGTAGCCGATCCCGTCGGCGATCGCTTCGATGTCGCCGTCGGTGTCGAGCGCGCCGTCGGTGCCGGCGAGCACGGGCACGCCCGCCTCGATGGCCGCCTGACGGGCACGGGATTTGTCGCCCATGAGCTCGATGGCCTCGGGGGTCGGCCCGACCCAGGTGAGGCCGGCGTCGCGCACCCGGCGCGCGAAGACCGCGTTCTCCGAGAGGAAGCCGTAGCCGGGATGGATCGCGTCGGCGCCGGTCTCGGCGGCGGCCGCGAGGATCGCGTCGTGGTTGAGGTAGCTGAGGCCGGCCGGCGCCGGCCCGATCACCACCGACTCGTCAGCCAGGCGCTCGGCGTTGGAGCCGCGATCCCCCTCGCTCACGACCGCGACGGTCGCGATCCCCATCTCCCGCGCGGTCCGGATGATCCGGACCGCGATCTCGCCACGGTTGGCGATCAACAGCTTCTTCACTCGTCGCTCCTTCGGTGCTGCTCTGCGTCTGCGTTCGGCGGGCCGGCTCAGTCGATCGTCGCGATGACGTCGCCGGGGCCGACCATTCCGTTGTCCTCGGGACCGAAGGAGGTGACCGTGCCGGCGGCCTCCGCGCGGATCTCGGTGAACTGCTTCATGATCTCGATGACGCCGATGGTCTGGCCGGCCTCGACCGCGTCGCCGACCTCGACGAACGCGGGCTTGTCGGGGGCGGGGCGGCGGTAGAAGATTCCCGGGATCGGGGCGATGATCTGAGTGCTCATGAGGCTGTGCGGTCTCTTTCTCTGCTCGGTGGGTGTTGCGGGCCGCGTCGATGCGGCGGGCCGGCGACTGGTGTTCGGTGGGTGGGGCGTGTCAGAGCGACGCGAGGGCCTCGCGCACGGCGCGGGCGACCTCGACGGCGTTCGGGGTGTCGGAGTGGACGCAGATGCTGCCGAAGCTCATGGGGATGTCGGTCCCGTCCTCGGCGGCGACGACGCCCTCGAGCACCGCGCGGCGCGTGCGCTCCGCGGCGGCCGCGGGGTCGGTCGCGTGCGGTTGGCGGAGGATGATGAGCCCGCCGTCGGCGTCGTAGTCGAGGTCGACGTAGAGCTCGCCGACGAACTCGACCCCCTCGCGCTCGGCGACCCGCTGGTGGGCGGACCCGGCGATGCCGAAGACCGGCACCCCGTAGTCCCGCGCCACGCGCACCGCGCCCAGCATCAGTTCCTCGTCGCGGGCGAGCATGCCGTAGAGCGAGCCGTGCGGCTTGATGTGGTTGAGGGGCAGGTCGTGCCCGCGCAGGAATCCGGTGAGCGCACCGACCTGGTAGCGGATCAGGTTCTCGACCTCCGCAGGGCTCAGCTTCATCTCGCGACGCCCGAAGCCGACGAGGTCGGGCAGGCCGGGGTGGGCGCCGACGCGGACCCCGTGCTGCTTCGCGAGCGCCACGGTCGCCTCCATGACCGTGGGATCGCCGGCGTGGAACCCGCAGGCGACGTTCGCGACGTCGATGATCGGCATGAGCGCCGGGTCGTTGCCGAAGGTGTGGAGACCGAAGGCCTCACCCATGTCCGAGTTCACGAGAGCGATGTCACGACGTTGTGTGGTCATGCGGACCAAGCTACGCGGAGCGCCCGGAGCGTGGTTATTATGCAACTGCACGAATGTCCCTGCGAATTTCAGGCAGATGCGAGAGGCCGAAGCGATGCGCGTTTCCGATCTGATCATCGAGCACAGCCTGCAGCTGCGCCTCGAGACCCCCACCGGCCCGAAGCGGCTCGCGCAGGAGATCACGCGCTGCGCGCCGACCGAGCACCTCGACCCGACCCCGTTCCTCGACCCCAACGTGCTGCTCCTCACCGCTGGGATCGGCATGAACTTCTCGGAGCAGAGCATCTGGGACGGCTACGTCGAGCGCCTCGCCCGGGTCCCGGTCGCCGCACTCGGCTTCGCGGTCGGGATCGCGCACGCGGAACTCCCCCGTGGTCTCGTCGAGGCGTGCGCGAGCCACGACCTGCCCCTGCTCGAAGTGCCGGCGTCGGTGCCGCTGCTCAAGATCGACCAGTACGTGGAGGGCATGCTCGAGGCCGAGCAGATCGCCCGCTACGACCGCGGATGGTCGCTCGCCGACGAGTGCGCCAGGCTCGCGAGCCGCGGTGCCGAGGTCGCGACCCTGCTCGCGGCGATCTACGCCGCGCTCGAACTGCCGGTCGCCGTCTACGACGCCTTCGACTCGCTGATCGCGCAGTACCCCGAGAGCATCACCTGGCGCGAGGGGAAGAGCCGCGCGGCCCAGCCCGACGTGCTCGCGATGCCCCTCCCGATGGGGCTCAGCCAGCCCTGCCGACTGGCGGTGCGTCTCTACGGCTCGGCGTCCGAGATCGAGGCGCTGCTCGCGCCCGTCAGCTCGATCCTCGCCCTCCAGCTGAATCGATCGGTGGCGGTCGACGCCAACAGCCACCACGACATGCAGCGCTTCGTGAACCGGTGCATCGCCTGGTCGGAGGCCACGCGCAGCGACGTCGCGGACGCCTTCCACGAGCTCGGCCTGAGTCGCCGGGCCGAGACTTCGCTCGTCGTCGCGGACCTGCGCGGCGAGCACGCCGCCGCCGCGTGGAAGCTCCGGATCGCGCTTCACGACGCGTTCAACGACGTCCGCGTGACCGAGATCGACGACCGGCTCATCGCCCTCGCGCAGTTCCCCCGGGACGAACCCCTGCGCTTCACCGAGCGGCTCGAGCAGCTGCAGCCGAACCTGCCGCTCGTGTTCCGGCCGCCGACCCGCACCATCGACGAGCTGCGGATCGCGCTCGTGCACGCGCTCGACCTCGTGCGCCACGTGGAGCACCCCGTGACCGCGCCCGCACTGGGCCTCGGCGCCGTCGTCGCGGCCGCCGCCGGGCGCGGCGCGCGCGAGTCCGCGGAACGGTTCCTCGCCCCGCTCCTGGAGCACGACGAGCAGCGCACCACCGAGCTGCTTCCGACGCTGCGGGTCTGGCTGCGCAACGACGCCCAGCCCTCGCGCACCTGCGAGGAGCTGTTCATCCACCGCAACTCGCTGAGCTACCGGCTGCGCCGCATCGAGCAGCTGCTCGGGCTCCCCCTCGACACCCTCGACGGCAAGGCGACCTGCCTGCTCGCCCTCCGGTTGGTGGATCTCGAGCCGTACTAGGTCGCGCCGGCGCGGGCAGCCCCGCGGACGGAAGCGCGAGGCACCCGTCATCCTGCGCGACGGAGGAGTCGCAGGATGACGGGTGCCTGACGAGCGGGGCGATCAGCGCGAGGCGCCCGCTCCCACGACGGGGATGAGGCCGGTGCGGCTGGTGGGGCGCACCCGCCACAGCAGGGCGTAGACCACCGCGGCCGACACCGCCGTGAGGATCGGACCCCAGGTGGACCCGACTCCGGCCAGCGCCGGGTCGAACGTGCCGAGCTGGAGCATGATCAGGCCGATCACGGTGCCCACGATCCACGAGATGAGGCCGTTGCTGTTGAAGGCCCGGTAGTGCCGGTCGCCGATCGCCGCGTGCTCCTGGTGCCGTCCGCCGTCGAGCAGCACGTGGGTGAGCGCGATCGCGACCCAGGCAGTCACGAGCACACCCTGCCAGGCGAGGGCGAGCAGCAGGTACTGCACGATGGGCAGCAGCATGAGCAGGAAGATGATCACCGACGAGATGAGCACCCACGCGATGTTCGGCAGCCGCAGTCGCAGCACCCGCTCGCCGAACGCCCGGAGGTTCGCCGCGCCCAGGTAGTAGTTCGCCGTGTTGATGCGGGTCTGCGAGGCGATGATCACGATGAGGCCGAAGATCCCCATCAGGTTCACGATGCCGCCGGCGACGCCGGTCTCGGACACCTCCATACCGGGGATCGTGAAGGTGAGGAAGATGCCGACGAACGCCGAGAAGCCGTAGGCGAGCACGTAGAACAGCGGTCCGAAGGTGAAGCGCTGGTGGAACTTCACATCCTTGCGCTTGCCGAGGGCGGCGTAGTCCATGGTGAACATCATCATGATCCAGATGCCCATGTAGCCGGCGAAGGTCGCGAGCCAGCCGGGACCGCCCGACACGAAGGGCAGCTCGACCTTCGGCGCGTGGGTGAGCCAGGCGTCGCCGAAGCCGTACACGGCGCCCGCCCAGATGACCGCGGCGATCAGGCCGAAGAAGTACAGCGGCATGAGCCAGCCGTTGAGCTTGTCGAGGAAGCGGCGCACGCCGCCGATGATGAGCGGCGTCGAGTAGACGACCACCACGAGGCTCCACAGCCACATCGGGCCGCCGAACGCCGCCATGAGCGCGTAGGCCACGATCGATCCCTCGAACACGGCGTAGTAGATCGCGACGAGGGCGAAGATGATCGTCGCGATCGAGGATCCTGCGGTGCCGAGGATCGTGCGCGAGAACTGCGCGACCGTCGTGCGGTTGTTGATGGCGTACTTCGACAGCACGGCATTGATGGCGCCGTAGACGATGATCGTCAGGACGATGCCGATGATCGCGTTCGCGGTGCCGTAGGCGGCGGCCATGGCGGCGCCGATGTAGACGAAGAAGAACGCGCTCGCGACGCCGTACCAGGCCAGCGCGAGCGAGCCGCGGCTCATCTGATCGTCGTCGTTGCCCTCGCGGGCGAGTGCGTCGGTCGCTTCGACATCGTCGTTGCTCCCGGTGAGGTTCAGGCTCACGGTTCATACCTCCATTGGTATTCGGGTGCGCCGTTTCTGCGCAGGCCGACGCGTCGCTGCGCGGCCGCCGCATCGCGGCAGGGTTCTTCGCCGGCGGACCGTGCCGCGTCGAAGTCGGGAGGACGGGACCCTCGGGGCCCGGTCTCGCGCGACACCCTCAATCGTGGGGTGGCGCGAAGCGTGCGAATACTGTGCAGATGCCGGAAGAATCCGGATCATTTCGGGCAACTGCACCGTTCCGGGGAACGGAGTGGGGTCGGGGCCCGGCGCTGAGGGATCGCCGGGCCCCGACGTGCGGGGTCAGGCTCCCCAGTGCGCGGCGGAGCGGCGCTGCATCTGCTCGCGGTGCTGGCGGGTGGTCTCGGCGAACAGCTCGCCGGTGCCCCAGTCGAGGACGACGCCGTGGCGGCGGATCACATCGAGCAGGTCGAGTTCGCCCGAGCGGTACCGCTCGGCGATCGACTCGGCGTCGGCTTCGAGCCAGTCGGCCCGGTTGGCCCGGATCCAGGCGCGCTGGGTCGCGGTGGCCTCGCGGTCGATCTCGTAGCGGTCGAGCTCGGGATCGACCGGCAGGATCACGACGCCGTAGTCGGCGGCAGCGCGCTCGATCGACACGTAGTCGTCGATCACGTCCTCGAGCACCTCCTCCGGGGTGCGCTGCAGCGGATCGCCGAACCCGCCGCCGCCCGCCGAGGGCCGGTAGAAAGTGTCGCCCGGCTGCACCGGCACCGACGAGAAGATGGAGCCGAGGAATCGCTCGCTGTCGGTGTCGCGGTTGAGCCAGACGCCGTGCGGGATCGAGGGCAGGCCGCCCTCGATGCCCCAGGTGATCGAGCGCGCGCGGTCGCAGCAGTAGCTCATGACCGAGGCGTCGGCGTCGGTGAGCATGCCGCCCTTCTCGACGCCGCAGCCGCCGCGGAACCGGCCGGGGCCGCCCGAGTCCGTGCCGATCTGGTGCATCGTCGTGAGCACGGGCGTGAGCCGCTCCTGCCCTTCGCAGGCCTGCACGGCGAGGCCGACGCCGAACACGGGCGCGGTGGCGCTCGAGCCGTCCTTCGAGGAGCGGCCGCCCCAGCCGCCGGCCATCCAGTCGTACCACATGAAGTACGGGTTCTCCTCGCGCCGGGCGTCGCGCCCGCCGACGAGCAGGTACTCGAGGTTGAACGCGCAGGCCATGGCCCGCTCGGGCATGATCTGCGACCAGATCTCGAAGATCCCGTTCATGAGCTTCTCGTACGGGCCCGAGCAGAATCCGGTGACCGCGTAGGGCCAGCCGGCGTTCACGACGGTCCCCTCCGGCCCGATGTCGGCCGTGACGGCGGCGTAGAAGCCGGAGTTGAGCGGCACATCGGGGAAGAAGGTCTTGGTGCCCGCGTAGATCGCCGAGAAGGTGGTGCCGTAGCCCGAATTGAGGAACGTGTCGACGACTTCGGCGCTCCCCTCAAGGTCGTAGTGGATCCCCTCGCCGTCCAGGGTCATGACGATCTTCACGGGCACGAGGCCCTCGGGCTTGCCCGGGTCGAGGTCGAGGTAGTCGACGGTCTCCCAGCGGCCGCGCGGGAGCTCCTCGAGGCGACGGCGCACGGTGCGCTCGACGTAGTCCTGCGTCTCCTGCATCGCGAGCTCGACGGTCTCGGTGCCGTACCGTTCGACGAGCCGCAGCACCTCGCGCTCGCACACCGCGGTCGCCTCGGACTGCGCGTGCAGGTCGCCGAGCGCCTGCTCGGGCGCCCGGGTGTTGGCGACGAGCAGCTGCGCCACGTCGTGCAGGAACTTGCCCTGCGACCAGACGCGGATCGGTGTGATGCGCAGGCCCTCGCCGAAGTGCTCGGCCGCCGAGACGTCGAAGGATCCGGGCACCTTGCCGCCGATGTCGGCCCAGTGGCCCTTGTTCTGCGCGAACGCGATGATCCGGCCGTCCGAGAAGACGGGCCGCACGAACGACACGTCGTTGAAGTGGGTGCCGCCCCGGTAGGGGTCGTTGATGGCGAAGACGTCGCCGGGGTGGATGTCGTCGCCGAACTCCTCGATCACCGCCTTCGCCTGGAAGTGGAGCGTGCCGACGTGCACCGCGATGTCGCCGGATCCCTGCATGACCGTATTGCCGTGCTTGTCGCAGAGCGCCGACGAGAAGTCGCGCGAGTAGATGACGAAGGAGTAGCAGGTGCGGAGGATCTGCTCGCTCATGAGGTCGACGCTCGTCGCGAAGGCGTTCTTCAGCACCTCGAACGTGACGGGGTCGAGCGCGGTCCGGCGCGCCTCGCCGGCGCGGGTCTCGGGTGCGGTGGTGATGCTCATCGGGTGACCTCCTCGAGGTGGATGCGGATGTTGAGCCACTCGTCGATCTCGGCGCGGGTGTGCGGCGGGACCACCGTCGTGGAGTCGAGCTGGTTCACGATCGCGGGGCCGGCGAACGCGGTGCCCGCGGCGAGCGCGTCGCGGTCGTAGACGGGGGTGTCGATCCAGCCGTCACCGCCGAAGTAAACGGGGCGGCGCTCGGCGGGCGCCCCGGGCGCCTGCGGGACGGGCTCGGTCGGGCGGAACGACGGCTTCGGGATCTTGCCGACCGCGCCGAGGTGCAGCTGGTAGACCTCGACGGGGGCGTCGTCCTGGCGGAACGCGAACTCGCGCTCGTACTGCTCGTGGAAGGTGCGCACCGCCCGGGCGATGGCGCCGGGGCCCGTGCCCATGGGCACCTGGAGCGAGCGCCACTGGCCCTGGTAGCGCATCGAGATCTTGCGCTGCAGGATCGCGTCCTCGCTCGCGACGCCCTCGTGCCGAAGCCGGGCGGAGGCCTCGGTCTCGAGCTCGACGAAGGCCTGCTCGATCCCCTCCTCGTCGGCGCCGGATGCGAGGCCGGTGTACATCTGGGCGAAGTCGTGCTGGATGTCGACCAGCAGGCAGCCCATGGCCGAGGTGACGCCGGGGCTCGGGGGCACCACGACGGTCGGGATCCCGAGCTCGCGGGCGACGTCCGCGCCGTGCAGGGCGCCCGCGCCGCCGAAGGCGAGCAGGGCGAAGTCGCGGGGGTCGTAGCCGCGGCGGATCGAGACGAGGCGGACGGCGTCGGCCATGTTGGCGTTCGCGACCGAGACGATGGCCTGGGCGGCCTCCTCGAGCCCCATGCCGAGCGGCTCGGCGATGACCCGGCCGATCGCCTGCTCGGAGAGCGAGCGGTCGAGCTGCTTCACGCCGCCCGCGAGCGAGGTGCCGAGCCGGCCGAGCACGACGTTCGCGTCGGTGTTGGTCGGCTGGTCGCCGCCGGTGCCGTAGCAGGCGGGCCCGGGATCGGCGCCGGCGGACTGCGGACCGTTGCGCAGGGATCCCGCGATATCGATGTGGGCGAGGGATCCTCCGCCCGCACCGATGGTGAGCACCTCGATGGACGGGAAGATGATGGGGTGGCCGTACTCGACCTGCCACTCCTGCGAGACCCGCAGCTCGCCGTCGGCGACGAGCGCGATGTCGGTGGAGGTACCGCCCATGTCGAGGCTCACGGCGTTGTCGTAGCCGCACTGCTGGGCGATGTGCTTGGCCGAGATCGCGCCGGCGGCGATGCCGGAGGCGGCGAGCCGCACGGGGAACTTCTCGACGAGCCGCGGGGTCATGGATCCGCCGCCCGAGTGGAGCAGGAGCAGGTCTCCCGCATAGCCGCCATCGCGGAGCCGCTCGGCGAGGCGGTTCACGTACCCCGAGACGAGGGGTGCGAGCACGGCGTTCGCGACGGCCGTGTTGAAGCGGGGGTACTCGAAGATCTCGGGCAGCACCTCGGCGGAGGTCGAGACGGTCGCGTCGGGGATCGTCTCCTCGAGGATCTCGCGCATGCGGGTCTCGTGCGCGGCGTTGGCGTAGGAGTTCAGGAAGCAGACGGCGATGGTCTTGACCCCGCGGCGGCGCAGCAGCTCGGCGAGCTCGCGCGCCTCGCTCTCGTCGAGCGGGGTGATGGTGCTGCCGTTGTAGTCGATGCGCTCGGTGACCTCGAAGCGGTCCCTGCGGCGGATGTAGGGCTCCGAGACGTCGTTGTAGGCGTCCCAGAGGTCGTCCTTGGTGCCGTCGCGGATCTCGAGCACGTCGCGGAATCCGCGGGTGGTGACGAGGGCGGCCGCCGGGAAGTTGCGGGTGATGAGCGCGTTCGTCGCGACGGTGGTGCCGTGCGAGAAGAGCGCGACGTCGCCGAGGTCGATCTCGCCCCGCTCGACCCCGTTCATCACGGCGATCATCGGATCGCCGGGCGTCGACGGCACCTTGGTCACTCGCATCTGCTGGGTCTCGTCGTCGAAGATGCAGACGTCGGTGAACGTCCCTCCGACGTCGACCGCGACACGGACACTGCTCATGGGCTTCCTCCTGAAGTTCGTCGTTGAGTTCCGGATGCATCCCACCTTCGTGGGGCGCAGCACCGAGGTCACTGGAGAATGCGCAGCATTCCACGCAACGCATTGTGGATTCTCCAAATTCTGGCGAAGATGAGGGGGCGAATCCTCTCGTTCGCACAAACCGTACTTCCGAACCGCACGATCGGAGGCCGAACATGGACGTTCCGGCACCGCCGCCGCTGTCCGAGACCGAGCGCCTAGCGGCCTCGCTCGACATCACCAACGCGCTGCTGTCGGCGATCTCGACGACCGATCCGCTGCCCGCGCTGGTCTCCCGCATCAGCGCGCTCTGCCACGGCACGGCGATCGTCTACGACTTCGAGGGATCGGTCGTCGCGAGCACGGGCGAGGCCCCGATCCAGCTCATCTGGAATGAGATCGCGCAGACCAACCGCCGCGAGCTCGACGTCCCGATCGGGCGCTGGCGCGTGCTCACCCGACGCGTCTCGCTGCGCGACAGCGTGCACGTCATCGCGCTCGCGAGCCGCACCCCCGAGACCCTCGTCCGCCTCGGCGAGATCCTGCTCGACACCTCGGAGCGGCTGCTCGGTGCGGTGCACGGCATCCAGTACGGCGCGAGCCGACGCGACCGGCGCGATAACGAGCAGCTGCTCGCGAGCCTGCACGACGGCGTGCTCCCCGCCCGCGAGCATCGGTTCTGGGCCCGGCTCGCCCAGTTCCGCTTCCCCGCCTACGCACCGGTCCGCGCGCTCGAGCTCGCGCCGTTCGACGGCCCCTCGGCGACCGAGGCGCACCTGGACCACCTGGCGCAGCGCGCCCGCGCCGAGGAACTCCCCCTGCTCGTCATGCTGCGCCGTGCCGACGCCGATGCGCCGGCGACCCTCGCCGCGCTGGTACCCGAGAGCGAGGCGAGCGCACGCTGGATCGACTCGCTCACCCGCACCCTGCTCGTCGGCGCATCGGCACCGTTCGCGGAACTGACGCGCGTGGCCGACAGCGCGCGCGAGGCGGAGACCGCGCTCGGCATCGCCCGGCGCTGGGCCGCCTCCGCCGGGGCCCCGTCGCTCCTGGAACCCACCCGCATGGATCGCATCGACCTCGCGACCTGGGTGCTGGCGCACGTCGACCCGCGCCAGCTGGAGCAGCGCACCGCGGCGGCGCTGGACCCGATCCGTTCGCCGCAGCTGCGCGAGACCCTGGCCGTCTACCTGGCCGCCGAGCAGAGCATCGCGCGCACCGCCGAGCACCTGTTCGTGCACCCGAACACGGTCCGCTACCGGCTGGGACGCATCGAGGCGGCGGTCGGGGCGCCCATCGCTTCGGCGTTCGCCGTCACCAATCTCACCCTGGCGTTGCACGCCGACCTCATCGGGCGCCGCGCCTCCGGGCCGACGCCGGCCCCGGGCTGAGTCGCCGCCCGGGCTGGATCGTGTCGTGCTGAATCTCGTCGAGTGGCGGCAAACGCGCCCTTCCTCGGCCGATTCGGCCGGTTTGACGCCACTCGATGGCGGTGTCGGCCGGTTCGAGCCCCTAACCGATCCGGGCGCGCAGGCGCTCGGTCCCGGTGGTGGCCTCAGTGCGGCCGTGCGCGAGCGGCAGCCCCTCGCGGTCGACCGCGACGAACACGATCCGCTCGAGCGTCAGCACCTCGGCGCCGGTGACCGCGTTCTCGACGCGGCAGCTCAGCGTGATGGAGGTGCGCCCGAACGCGAACACCCGGTACTCGAGTTCGAGCAGGTCGCCGCGGTCGGCCCGGGCCGAGAAGTCAATCGCCGACATGTGGCGCGTGACCACGTCGACGGTGCCGAGCTGCGTGACGGCGACGATCGCGGCCTCCTCGTCGACCCACTGCAGCAGCCGGCCGCCGAAGAGCGCGCCGTGCTGGTTGAGGTCCTCGGGCTTGACCCACTTGCGCACGACGTGCCGGTACTCGCTCATGCCCTCACCCTACGGGGAGCCGGCCGCGAACGGGGCATGCGGGCGGGCCCGCGACGGGCTTCGAATCGTCGGCGCAGCCCCGGTGCGGTGCTCGTCTCCGAGCTCAGCCGCGCGCCCGCCGGTACCCGCACAGCAGCAGCCCGGCTCCGACCCCGGTGGCCGCGATCGCGGTGATCGTGACCGCGGTGGAGGGAGTCGCGCCGGTTTCCGCCAGCTCAGCAGGCGTATTCGCGGGAGCGCCTGCTCCAGGTGTGGGAGTGGCGGAGCTAGCTGTGCCGCGGCTGTCACTCGCGGGCGTCCCACCCGTTCCGGCACCGTTCGTATCACTGGATGCGTTCGCAGAGGAGTTCGCAGACGCGCCGGCCGCCGCAGCGCTCCTGCTGTCCGCGTTCGAGGTCGGTGCGTCACCGAGCACCGTGAATACTTGCTTCTGGACCCCGTGTTCAAAATAGGCGTCGTTCAAGGCGCAAGCCCAAGTGAGCTTGTGTCCACCTGGTAACGCGTCAGACGGAAGAGAGACTTCAGCGCCGAAGGTACCGTCATCCGTTGTGATATCTAGCTCGAAGTAGAACGACTTCTCCGATGTCTCGGGGTACACGCCAATAAACAAGCTGGTTCCGGGTTGACCATAGAACCGGCACTCGCCGATCACCCGAACCTTTTCCCCGGGATGCGCCTCCATCGGCGTGACCGTCACGTCACCGATGACGTCCGCGTCCTTCTGCCCCGATGCAGGGAGCGGAGTTTCAGTTGGTTCCGGGGTCGGTGTCGACTCGGCCGCGGGGGTCTCGGACGCGTCAGAGACCGCGAACCCGGGGGCCGCGGGGACCAGACCGAAGACCGCAAGCAGGGCGGTCCCGGCAAGCACTCTCACGGGTGTTGGCCTCACGACTCTGCGCTCACTTTCCTGTGCCGGCGCAGCAACAACCCTGCACCAAGGGCGGCACTCGCGAGCGCCGTGACCGCGATCGTTTCGGAGGGACTCATGCCGGTGTCCGCGAGCTCAGCAGGCGTATTCGCGGGAGCAACCGCTGCAGGTGCGCGATCTGCGGAGTTCGTGGGGTCTGCGGTGTCGCGACCGCTGCTCTCGGAATCGTTCCCGCTTCCGCCACTGTTCGCGTCGCTTGACGTGCTAGCGGAAACCGCCGCACTGGCTGTGGTGGCGCTTGCGCTGTCTACCTCAGCGGTGGGCGGATCGCCCAGAACCGTGAATATCAAATCCTTGGGGCCGGTCTCGAAGAATGCATCGTTCAGCGCACAAGCCCAACTCAGTTTGTGCACTCCGGGTGGCGTGTCGAGCGGGAGGGAGACTTCAACGTCGAAGGTGCCTTTATCCGTGACGATCTCGGGGCCGAAGTCAAATGAGTTCCCCACGGCATCCGCCCAGATTCCGATGCTGAGGCTGGTTCCAGGCTGGCCATAGAACCGACACTCCCCACTCACCCTGACTTTCTCCCCGGGATGCGCCTCCATCGGGGTGACCGTCACATCGCCGATGACGTCCGCAACTTTCTGCCTCGAAGCAGGGGACGGCGCCATGGTCGCGTCTACCGGCTCGAACGCGGGGGCCTCGTGCGCGTCAGAGACGACGAACCCTGGGGTCGTTGGCGCAAGGCCGAAGACCGCGAGCAGGGCAGCCGCGGCAAGCGCTCTCGAGGGCGCAGGCTTCAAGGAAAACAGATTCACGGTTACATGTTACCTGATACCGTGATCTTGAAACTCGTATCCCCCTCCCCGAAGGACGCTGTCCCTGTGCGAATAACACGAAAACTCATCGGCCCGGCGCTCGTGCTTGGCCTCACCCTGCCACTCACGCTCACCACCGTCGAAGCGGCACACGCGAATCCCACGGACGAGACCGGGGCCTGGTTCACGACCGAAGTGCCACCGACCGGGGTCGGCACCGGCACCAGTACCGACAAAAATGGCGTGACGCGGAGCCGGTTCGTCGCGCTCGACGCGGACGCCGCGGTCCGCGCGGTCATCTCCAGTGCATCGCTGGCGCGGGCGAAGCCCGGGGAACGGATCGTCGTGCCGAAGCAGGGCGACCTCCGGCTCGGCCTCTTCGACGGCGAAACGCTGGAGGTCACCGTGGCCGAGGTCGCGGTGACGCTCGACGCGGAAGCACTCTCGAGTGCCGCCCCAACAATTGAGGTGATCGGCCACACGGCGAACGAGAACGGGGTCGTGGCCTCGAGCTCCTTCACCTTCGTCCCCGACCAGAACGGGCACTATTCCCTCCACGGGAATGTCACGCCCGGTGACGGAGTCTCGGTCGCGATCTCACCGGCCGGCGGGCGCGCGGCGCGTTTGGACGAGATCGACGCGGATCTCCTGCCGATGCGTGCGGGACAAGACGTGACAGCCTCGGAAGCCGCGACCGCGACTCCGCCGACGACGATTCCGACCCCGAAAACAACCCCTACCGTCATCGACCTGCTCGTCGGCTACTCGGACTCCCTGCCCGGCGGTGACGTGCGGGCGGACGTGCAACAGCAGGTCACCCGCACGAACGAAGCGTTCGTGAACTCCGGCATCAACACCCGCCTCAACCTCGTCGCCGCGATCCCCTCCACTTACAGCCAAAACGGACGAGCCCTGGGAACTGTCACCAGACAGCTCATGGATGGTTGGGGAGTGTTCTCGGAATTGCATTCCCGACGTGATGCGGTGGGCGCCGACCTGGTCATGATGATCGTGCCCGACGCGGTCGGGGCCTGGGGATGGGGCAACATCCCGCCCAGAAGCGGGTACGACGGGAATGCGTTCAGCGTGGTCGCGTACGACACGATCGATCACGAGCTCACCTTCACGCACGAAATCGGGCACAACCTCGGCGGGAACCACGATCGGACCCAGTCGGGTAAGGAAGCCCTCCTGAACTACCCGTATCCGTTCAGCCACGGACACCTCATCAACGGCGTCGTACGCGACCTCATGAGCTACGAGCGCAGCTGCACAGATGGCTGCCCGGCCACTCCGCAGTTCTCCAACCCCGGCATCGATTTCATCGGCCACCCCGGGAAGCCCTCCGGCACCGGCACAGAGAACAACGCCCTCAGCATCAACCTCATCGCCCCGCACGCCGCGTCCTACCGGGACCGCCGCGACGTCATCCGCGTCGCGGGCGCGAACCGATACGCAACCGCAGCGAAGGCGTCCCAGCACCGCTTCACGAACCCGGCGAACGTCAAAACCGTGGTCGTCGCCCCCGGTCTGGACTTCCCCGACGCGCTCTCCGGCGCACCCCTCGCGGCGAAGCTCGCCGGTCCGCTGCTCCTGACCGCGCCGACAGCCCTGCCCGCTGAGACCCGGGCGGAGATCACCCGGCTGAAGCCCACGAAAATTCTCGTGCTCGGCGGCACCGGCGTCGTCTCCGCAAGCGTGGAAAGCACGCTCAAGACCCTCACCGCCTCGGGCGGAAGCGTGACGCGCCTGTCCGGCGCCGACCGGTATGCGACCTCGCTCGCGATCGCGAAACACGGCTGGCCGACCGCACCCACCGTGTTCGTGGCGACCGGACTCGACTACCCGGACGCGCTCTCCGCAGGATCCGCGGCCGGAAAGCTGGGCGCGCCCGTCGTCCTTGTTCCCGGCACCGCGGCTGCACTCCCCACCGCGACGAAGACCTACCTGGCGGAGGGCACGAAGCACGCATACATCGCCGGAGGGAAGACGATCGTGTCGACCGGGATCGAGACGAACCTCAAGGCATACGGTCCAGTGACTCGGTACGCGGCGTCCGACCGGTTCGGCACCTCGGCGCTGATCGCGAAAGCCCACCACACCGTGGGCGGCAGCATCTACCTCGCGAACGGCCTGAACTTCCCCGATGCGCTCTCGGGCGCCGCGATCGCGGGACAGGAAGGCGCACCGCTCATGCTCGCGCGCCAGAACTGCGTCCTGCCGGAGGTGAACGAGGTGCAGTCAGTTGTGAAGCCTTCGAAGCTGGTGCTGCTGGGCGGGGTCACCCTGCTGGCGAACACGGTCGCGGACGGCACAACCTGCGGCTGAAACCCGCTGCCTCTGAACACCTCGGCTCGCGCGGCAGTCCCCGTTCTGAGGTCGCACGCCTCCGGTGGGTGCAGTGTTCGCACCAGCATCCACCGGAGGACGCGATCAGGCCCCCGCCGCCCGCAGCAGCTCGGCGATCTCGGTGAAGCCGAGCTGCTCGGCGTGCGCGAGCGGCGAGACGCCCCACTGGTCGGTCATCCCGGGGTCGGCACCGGCGGCGAGCAGGATCCGGACGATCTCCTGCTGCGCCTCGCCGCCGTCGCGCAGGATCACGGCCTCGAGCAGCGGGGTCCATCCGCAGAGGTTCGTGTGGTTGACGTTCATGTCGGGCAGCGTCGCGAGGTAGCGCGTCAGCTCGACGTACCCCTTCTCGGCCGCCGGGTGGATCCCGACCCCGTCGAAGCGGGTCGTCCGCTCGAGGTCGGCTCCCGCCTCGACCGCGCGGCGCGCGACCTCGAGGTCGTCGGTGATGCAGGCCCAGAGCAGCGGGTTCAGTCTGATCCGGTTCTGCGCGTCGACGTCGGCACCGGCGGCGACGAGGACGTCGAACGCCGCGAAGTTGTGCGCGCGCGCCGCGATCAGCACGGCCGAGGAGCGCTGCTGCTCGCTGCTCGCCGTGGCGTCGGCATCGGCGCCCTCAGCGATCGCGGCGCGCACCTCGTCCGCGGTCGCGGTCGCGACCATCTCGGGCCACTGGGTTTCGGTCATGGAGTACCACCTTCAGAATCGAGGGCCGGGGAACCGGCCCTGAGGATCACGGGTTCCGCGGAGCCATCGTGCGCGCACGCGCGCCCCTCCCCGGGAGTCTCGAGCGCCGTGTACGCATCGACCAGCCCGAACAGCGCGTCGGTGCCCGAGGTCGAGCCGATCGCACTCGCGGCAGCGAACGCCGCGAGTGCTGCGGGGTCGCCGAGGTGCACGGCGCGCGCCGCGGCCGCGAGGTCGCTGTGGAACTCGCGCTCGCACGCGGCGAGGAGGAAGTGCCGGCTGACCGCGGTCGTGCGGTCGCGACCGTCGACCGCTTCGAGGAGCTCTCGAACCGCGACGGCGACGGCCCCGCGGGCGGCTTCGGCTGCGGGATGGACGGAGAGCGCGACGAGCGTTCCGACGAGGTAGTCGTCGCCCGACGGGGTCAGACCGATGCCGAGCCCCACGAGTCCGGCGACCGCGCGGCGCAGTTTCGGCGAGGCACCGGGCGGGCGGGCGGCGGAGCAGGCCGCGGACGGGGCGGCCTCTCGGGTCTCAGCCGCGAGCGCGAGCACGAAGGCGGAACGGGCGACGGCGAGACGCGCTCCGACCGCGCGCTCGAACGGGGGCGCGCCCTCCGCCGCGACGAAGGAGCCCGGGCGGGCGGTCTCGGCGAGCAGCCCCGCGACGCTGCGGGGATCGAGCCGGGCCCGCAGCTCGGGCGGATCGATGCCGCAGGGCGGTTCGCCCACGCCGAACGGATCCCGGCCCGCGAACGGTTCCACACGGCTGTCAAAGTAGTCGATCCCGCGCAGGTCGACCGCGGAGCCGCTCCGCACACCGATCTCGATGCCGTCTGCCCGGATGACGACGCGGTCCCCGGCGCGCACCTCCGAAAAGTCGGAATGGCCGGTGATCAGCGCACCGGGTGCGGGTCGGCCTCCAGCGGCGAGCAGCGTGAACTGCGCCCCGCCGAGCTCCAGGTTCACGGCGCGCGCGAACGCGGTCGTGACCTCGGTGGTGCGCGCCTCGGTGCGGGCCGATGCGATCAGGGGTCGCCACGCCTCGTCGGCCAGCACGGCCGACGAGGCGAACGGGGTCCCGGACAACGGCGTCGCCTACTTCTTCTTCGCGGCCTTCTCGGCCCAGACGATGCCCGTCTCGTGCTGCGGCACGATCTCGGTGCCGATCCGGCGCGCGAGCAGATCATCGAGGCGATCGAGCGGGCCGATGAGCACGCGTCCGCCGGCGCGCGCGACGCGGATGGCGGCGTCGATCTTGGGCTGCATCGATCCCTCGGCGAACCGCATCGCGGCGACGGCGTCGGCCGAAGCGGTCAGGATGTCGCGCTGCTCGGGGGTGCCCCAGTTCTCGCTGACGTAGTCGCCGTCGGTGAGCATGATGAGCGTATCGGCGTGGATCTCGGCGGCGAGCGCGGCGCTCGCCGCGTCCTTGTCGACCACGGCCTGCACGCCGACGCGACGACCCGAGGACTCCTGTTTCACCGGGACGCCGCCGCCGCCGACGCAGACCACGAGCGTTCCGATGTCGAGCAGGCGGCTGATGAGCGGGGCCTGCGCGATGGACTGGGGAACGGGAGAGGGCACCACTCGGCGGAACAGATCACCGTCCTTGGCGATGGTCCAGCGGTATTCGGCGGCGGCTTCGGCCGCGTCGTGCGCCGAGTACTGCGGACCGATGAGCTTGGTCGGGCGGTCGAACGCCGGATCGTTCTCGTCGACCACCGTGGTGGTGAGGATCGCGGCGACTTCGCGAGCGCCGCCCAGCGCGTTGGCGAGCTCCTGCTGCACGACGTAGCCGATCATGCCCTGGGTCTCGGCGCCGAGGATGTCGAGGGGGTAGGCCGCGACATCCTGGTAGGCCAGATTCTGCAACGCCAGCAGCCCGACCTGCGGGCCGTTGCCGTGCGTGATGACGACCTCGTTCTCCCCGGCGAACTTCGCGAGGGCGATGCACGCCTCCCGCACGTTCTTGCGCAGGTAGTCGGCGGTCATGGGCTCGCCGCGCTTGGCGAGGGCATTTCCTCCGAGTGCGACGACAGCACGCATGGCTTCCTCCTCCTGATGCCGCGAGGGGAGCCCTCCGGACCTGCTTCCGATCGAATGCCGGTCAGCATAGCAGCACTTTGTATACCAAAAAGTAGATATTTTCACAGGCTTCTCGATGCGCAAGTGTTTCCGCAGGATTTTGGCATACCATGAGACGGCGCCGGGGAGTCGGAGCCGATCCCGTCCGCACGGACGCGCCGAGCCGCGCGCGCCATCCGCTCGGGCGACACAGGAAAGGAATCCGATGAGCAGGCACATCACGATCCGGAAGAACACCTACCTCGACTCGGTGTCGCTCATGTCGATGAGCACCCGTGCGAACGCCGTCAACGGCGTCACGCAGGCGCTTCTCGGCATGGCGACCCCGATGAACAAGGAGGTGCTCGCGAACCTCGGCGTCGAGGACCCGACGATCGCCGAGGCGAAGCCGAGCGATCTCATGATCGTCGTCGATGCGGCCGACGATCTCCTGGAGGCCGCGATCGCCGCGGTCGACGACATCCTCGCGCGCAAGAACCAGGGTGCCGGCGAGACCGCGGCGATCCGGTACCGCACGCTCGACCGCGCCTTCGAGGAGGTCCCCGACACCAACCTCGTGATCATCTCGGTGAACGGCGCGTTCGCCGCCCGCGAGGCGCGCAAGGCCCTGACCGCCGGCAAGCACGTCATGATCTTCTCGGACAACGTTCCCGTCGAGGACGAGCTCGAGCTCAAGCGCCTCGCCCACGAGAAGGGCCTCATCGTCATGGGCCCCGACTGCGGCACCGCCATCATCAACGGCACCGGCCTGGCCTTCGCGAACGCCGTGCGCCGCGGCTCGATCGGCGTCGTCGGAGCCTCAGGCACCGGCAGCCAGGAGGTCTCGGTCCGGATCCACGACTTCGGCGGCGGCATCTCGCAGCTGATCGGCACCGGCGGGCGCGACCTCTCGACCGACATCGGCGGCATCTCGATGATCGACGGCATCCGCGCCCTCGACGCCGACCCCGAGACCAAGGTCATCGTCATCGTCTCGAAGCCCCCGGCAGAAGAGGTCGCCGAGCGGGTGCTCGCCGTCGCGGGCGCCGCCTCGAAGCCCGTCTTCGTCGCCTTCCTCGGCTCGGATCGCACCGAGTCCGGCTCCGACAACGTGACCATCGTGCAGGGCACCAAGCCGCTCGCCATCGCGGCCGTCGTCGCGTCGGGCATCGACGAGTCGACCCTCGACACGCACCCGCTCAATCTCCCCCTCATCAAGGAGGTCCGCGCGAAGCTGGCCCCCGAGCAGCAGTACATCCGCGGCCTGTTCTGCGGCGGCACGCTCTGCGACGAGTCGATGTTCGCCGCGATCGAGAAGTTCGAGGGCGTCTACTCGAACATCCAGCGCGACCCCTCGAAGGTGCTCGGCGCGACCGACAGGTCGAAGGAGCACACCTTCCTCGACATGGGTGACGACGACTTCACCAACGGCCGCCCGCACCCGATGATCGACCCCTCGCTGCGGATCGCCCGCATCGTCGAGGAGGCCAAGGACCCCGAGGTCGCGGTCATCGCGATGGACTTCGTGCTCGGATACGGCTCGCACGAGGATCCGGTGGGCGTGACCATCGGCGCGATCACCGAGGCCAAGTCGATCGCGGCCGCCCGCGGCCAGCACCTCGAGATCCTGGGCTACGTGCTCGGCACCGACCTCGACACCCCCGCGATCGCGGACCAGGTGGCGAAGCTCGAAGCCGCCGGCGTCACCATCGCTTCCTCCTCCACCAACCTGGGCCTGCTGGCTCGGGAGTTCGTCGCCTGAGTCGCCAAGGAGCATCAGATGAGCATCAACGACCTGTTCAAGAGCACCCTCCAGCCGGTGAACCTCGGCCTCGACATGTTCGCCGAGGACCTCGCGGCGCAGGGCGTCGACACCGTCCTCATGGACTGGACCCCGCCGGGCGGCGGCGACCCCGAGGTCATCTCGGCGCTCGGCCGCCTCGAGCGCCCCGGGATCGCCGGGAAGATCGACGCGGCCAACCAGGTCGCGCTCGAGCGCATCCTGTCGTCGCAGCCGTTCCTCGAGGGCTTCGGCCAGGCGATCGACACCGTCCCCGGCATGACTAGGAAGACGATCCTGCACGCCGGCCCCCCGATCGAGTTCACCCGCATGTCCGGCCCGATGCAGGGCGCCGTCACCGGCGCGCTCGTGTTCGAGGGCCTCGCGAAAGACGTCGACGAGGCGTTCGAGCTCGCGGCCTCTGGCGAGATCGACTTCTCCCCGTGCCACGAGCACCAATCGGTCGGCTCGATGGCCGGCGTGACGAGCGCGAGCATGTGGGTGCACCGGGTCGTGAACCGCGCCCACGGCAACACCGCCTACACCAACCTGTCGGAGCAGCTCTCGAAGATCCTCCGCTTCGGCGCGAACGACCAGTCGGTCATCGACCGCCTGAACTGGATGCGCGACGTGTTCGGCCCGGTGCTCGCGGGCGCCATGGAACTGAACACCGACGGGATCGACCTTCGCCTCATGCTGTCGCAGGCGCTGCACATGGGCGACGAGGCCCACAACCGCAACGTGGCCGGCACCACCCTGCTGATCCAGGCGCTGGCCCCGTACATCCTCGAGTCGGACTTCACCACGAAGGAGAAGCGCGAGGTCTTCGACTTCGTCGCCTCGTCCGACTACTTCTCGGGCCCGACCTGGATGGTCGCCGCGAAGGCGTCGATGGACGCTGCGAACGGGATCGAGAACTCGACCGTGGTCACCACGATGGCCCGCAACGGTGTCGACTTCGGTATCCGCGTCTCGGGCACGGGCGGCCAGTGGTTCACCGGCCCGGCGCAGCAGGTGGTCGGCCCGATGTTCGCGGGCTACACCCCGGCGGACTCCGGCCTCGACATGGGAGACTCCGCGATCACCGAGACCTTCGGCATCGGCGGCTTCGCGATGGCTGCGGCTCCGGCGATCGTCGCGCTCGTCGGCGGCACCGTGGACGAGGCCATGGGCTACTCGCGCACGATGAACGCGATCACTACGGGCAACAATCCGAACATCACGATCCCGGCGCTCGACTTCATGGGCGTCCCCTCGGGCATCGACGTGCGCAAGGTCACGGAGACCGGCATCCTGCCGATCATCAACACCGCGATCGCGCACAAGGATCCGGGCATCGGCATGATCGGCGCCGGGATCACCCACCCGCCGGTCGAGGCCTTCCAGCAGGCGCTCGTGGCGCTCGCGAACCGATTCGCCTGACCCCTCCGCACACGCACCACCCAGAGAAGGACCCGCAATGTCCGCAGTCCACACCGACGTCGACGCTCCCGCTCCCCGCACGCTGAAGCGGCAGCTCGGCCTCCCCGCACTCATCGCCTACGGCCTGACCTCGATGGGCGTGCTGTCCGTCGTCTCCGTCTACGGCCCGGGCACGAAGATCAGCGACGGGCACCTCCCCGCCGCCTACGTGCTCGCGGTCGTCATCATGCTCTTCACCGCGCACAGCTACGGCCGCATGGCGGTGCACGTCCCCATCACCGGAGGCGCCTACGCCTACACGACCCGCGGATTCGGCCAGGTCACCGGCTTCCTCACCGGCTGGGTCATGCTGCTCGACTACCTGTTCCTGCCGATGGTGAACTTCCTGCTGTTCGGGCTCTACTTCAACAGCCTCTTCACCGGGATCGCACCCTGGGTGGGCACGCTCATCTGCCTCGCCGTCGTCGCCGTGTTCAGCGTCATCGGCGTCGGCTGGATCAAGCGCATGAACTCGGTGGTCGTCGTGCTCTCGATCCTCGTCATCATCGCGTTCCTCGCGCTCGCCGTCATCAACGCGCCGCACCTCAGCCTGGCCTCGGTGACGACTCCGCTGTCGATCGGCGAGGGCGGCCTCGGCCCGATCTTCGCCGCAGGCGCGATCGTCGCGTTCGCCTTCCTCGGTTTCGATGGCGTCTCGACGCTCGCCGAGGAGACGAAGAACCCGCGCCGCAACGTCCCGCGCGGCATCATCCTGTCGACCCTGTTCGCGGGCCTCGGCTACATCGCGTTCACGGTCGCAGGCAGCCTGATCGTGCCCGACTGGACCACGCTCACGAATCTCGACGCTGCGGGGACGGAACTCATGCAGCGGGCCGGCGGCGACGCGCTCATGGTCGTCTTCGTGATCGTCAACGTCACCGGCATCGTGCTCTGCGGCACCGCCGCGCAGATGAGCGTCAGCCGCGTGATCTTCGCGATGGGCCGTGACGGCATCCTGCCCCCGGCGCTGGCCCGCCTGCACCCGAAGTTCCGCACGCCGGTCGTCGCTTCGGGCATCGTGTCCATCGTCGCGCTCGTCGCGCTGTTCATCACCCTCGATCAGGCCGTCTACATGATCAACTTCGGGGCGCTCATCGCCTTCGCGATGGTCAATCTCGCGACGATCAAGGTGCTGTTCTTCGATCTCAGGCTGCGCAGCGGCTGGGGACTCGTGCGGCACCTCATCATGCCGGCGATCGGCTTCGTCTCCATCGCCTGGCTGTGGACCTCGCTCGCCTGGTTCACCTATGTGCTCGGCGTCGCCTGGCTCGCGATCGGCATCGTCGTCTACGTCGTCCGGCGCACGAAGGCCGGCGGTCCGCTGGCGCTGCAGCTCGACGGGGCCGAGACCGAGCAGATGCCCGTCCTCCAGTACCGGGACTGAACCGGAGGACCCCGAGCGATCCGCGGGTCTCCACGCGCGACTCCCCCGTCGAGTGGCGGCAAATAGCCCGAATACGCGCGTATTCGGGCTATTTGCCGCCACTCGACGAAATCCGGAGGCGCCCCGGACCGCTGCGTCCGCGGTCAGGCCCCGGCGGGTTGCGGGAACACCGGCGGGAAGAGCTCCGCCTCGCTCGATCCCCCGGTCCCCGCGAGCGCGTCTCGCTCCGGGTAGGCGGCGCGCAACTTCTCGAAGATCCGCTGCCCCTCGGCGCGCAGCGCGGCGAGGTCGACTCCCGGCACCTCACCATCGCGCATCACGACGCGGCCGGCGACCATGCTGAAGCACGCGTCGCGGCCCGTGCCCGCGAGCACGAGTGTGCGCACGGGGTCGTCGATCGCGCCCATGCGAGGGTCGGCGAGCGAGAACGCCACGAGGTCCGCGGCGGCTCCGGCCTCGATGCGACCGAGGTCGGGCCGGTGCAGGGCGCGGGCGCCGCCGAGCGTCGCCGCCTCCACGTACTCGGCCAGCATGCCGCGCCCGAGGTCGCCGTGCTGCGCTTTCGCGAGCTGCACCCCCGCGTCGATGGCGCGCACCAGATCAGGCGGGAACGAGTCGGTGCCGAGGCCGATGTTCACCCCGGCGTCGAGGTACTGCGACAGCTGCTCGAGCCAGAACGCATAGCGCGCGTTGGTGAGCGGGCAGTGCGCGATCGAGACGCCGGCCGCGGCCAGCCGTGCGAGGTCGCCGCGATCCTCACCGTGCACGTCGGGGTGCACGTCGAGGTAGACGCCGTGCGCGAGGATCAGCCGCTCGTTCAGCAGACCGCTGCGGTCGAGCAGGTCGAGCGGCGAGGTGCCGCGCTCGCGCTCGAGCACCCCGATCTCGGAGTCGAGTCCCTGGGTCGCGTGCGCCCGCACGAGCACGCCGCGCTCGGCCGAGATCCGACCGGTTTCGGCGAGGATCGCGTCGCTCACCGTCTCGATGCGGCAGGGCACGAGCACGCCCGTGACGAGCGGATCGTCGAGCGCGTCGACCGTGGCGAGGAACCGCACGGCGTCCGCGAACGCGGCCTCGCCCTTCGCCTCGTCCCAGTGGATCCCGGCGGAGCCGTCGGCGCGGGTGACGTGCACGCCCGAGCGGTACGACGGGCCGAGGAACGTGCGGATCCCGAGCCCGCTCGCCGTGCAGGCGGTGTCGAGCAGGTCGTCGTGGGTCTCCGCCCAGGCGCCGTGGATCTCGGTCGAGATCGGCATGGCGCTCGTGATCCCGTGCAGCAGGAGCTGCACGAGCCCGTAGCGGCGGAGCGCGCTGCGCTCCTCGGGGTCGAGCACCTCGCGCGGCGCGCGGGCGTAGTCCTCCGACCACTCGAGGCGGGCCTCGTGCCCCGGGCTCCACCAGGAGTCGAGCAGCAGGTGGTCGATGTCGACGAGACCCTCGAGATCGATGAGGCCAGGCATGAGCAGGCTCTCGCCGAGATCGATCGTCTCGTCGGCCAGCGCCTCGAGCGCCGCGCCGTCGGCACCGTGCGCGACGGCCGTGATCCGGTCGCCGCGCACGTGCACCACGGCGTCGCGCAGCCCGACGAACCCGGGGCCACCCGCACGGCGCTCGTCGAAGGCGATGACGAACGCCGCGCGGATCGCGGTGCTGCGGGCCGCGGTCACGACGCGAGCTGCTCTCGGCGCACGGGCTTCCACCCGGGCCCGGGAACCGCGGCGCGGAGCGCACGCGTGTACGGGTGGGTCGGGTTCGCGAGCAGCTCCGCGGTGTCGCCGGCGTCGACGATCCGGCCGTTCTCCATCACGATCATGCGATCCGAGATCTGATTCACCACGGCGAGGTCGTGCGAGATGAACAGGTAGCTCACCTTCCGCTCGGCCTTGATGTCGGCGAGCAGGTTGAGGATCTGCGCCTGGATCGACACGTCGAGAGCGGCGACCGCCTCGTCGAGCACGATCACCTTCGGATCGGCGGCGAGCGCACGGGCGATCGCGACGCGCTGCCGCTGCCCGCCCGAGAGTTCGCGCGGGTAGCGGTCGAAGAAGCGCTGCGGGAGCCCGACCGAGTCGAGGATCTGCTGCGCGCGCGCCTTCAGGCCGGCGGAGGAGCCGGAGTGCAGCTTCAGGTTCGACATGATGACCTCGCCGATCCGCTGCCGCCCGTTGAGCGACGAGTAGGGATCCTGGAACACGTACTGCACCTCGCGGGCCCGGACGCGTCGATCCTTCAGGCTGCGCGGCGCGGCCGTGCGGTCCTGCCCGAGCACCTCGACGGTGCCGTCGGTCACGGTCTCGAGCCCGACGATCATGCGGGCGACCGTGGTCTTGCCCGAACCGGATTCGCCGACGATGGCCAGGCACTCGTCGGCATCGAGCTCGAACGAGACCCCGTCGACCGCGACGACGTCCTCGCCCTTCGTGCCGCGGGGCGCCGGGAACACCTTGCGCAGATCGGAGACGCGGATCAGCGTCTCGGTGGATGCATCTTCGACGCTCATGCCTGCGCCCTCGCCTTCAGCTCCTCGTGGATCTCCAGGTTGTACTCGAGCACCGGGAGCCGGTCGAGCCGCTCGTCGATGCTCGGGCGGGCACCCATGAGCTCCTTCGTGTAGGGGTGGGTGGGCGCGTCGTAGACGTGCGCGCCCTGCTCGACGATCTCGCCCGCGTACATGACCGCGAGGCGGTCGCAGCAGGCGTTCGCGAGCTCGAGGTCGTGCGTGATGAACAGCAGCGAGAGGCCGCGCGCACGACGCTGCTCCTCAATGATCGCCATCACGTCGGACTGCGCCGTGACGTCGAGCGCCGTGGTGGGTTCGTCGGCGAGGATCAGCTGCGGCTCGGCGAGCAGCACGCTCGCGATCATGACGCGCTGCAGCAGGCCGCCCGAGAGCTCGTGCGGGTACTGCTTCAGGCGTCGCTCCGCGTGGCGCACGCCGACCTCGTCGAGCAGTTGCACGGCCCGGCGCTCGGCGTCCTCCCGGCTCACCCCGCGCTCGCGCACGAGCGCCTCGGTGAGGAAGTCGCCGACAGAGTGCACGGGGTTCACGTGGGCGCGGGGGTCCTGGAAGATGATCCCGACGTCGGTGCCGCGGAGCCGGCGTAGCCGCTCCCGGTTCATGCCGAGTACCGACTCTCCGTCGAATCGGATGTCGCCCTCGGTGCGGAAGCCCTTGGCGAGCATCCGCATGATCGCGCGGGTGGTGAGCGACTTGCCCGAGCCCGATTCTCCGACGAGGCCGATCGCCTCGCCGCGGTCGAGGGTGAAGCTGACGCCGTTCAGCAGGTCGAGCCTGCGGTACTTCGTGACGAGGCTCGCGCGGAGGTCGTCGACCTCGAGCAGTGGCTGGCTCATCGGATGCTCCTTGCGTTCGAGGTGAGGCGGTCGCCGATCACGGTGATGCTCCACACGATCAGCACGATCGCGAGGCCCGCGGTGATCGCCTCCCCGGCCTGGCCGCGCAGCATCGAGTCGAAACCGCTCTTGACCATGAGGCCGAGGTCGGCCGTCGGCGGCTGCACGCCGAGGCCCAGGAACGAGACCGCGGCGAGGTCGACGACGGCGAAGCCGAGGGACGACACCGCTTGCGCGGTCACGATGGGCTGCACGTTCGGCAGGATCTGGCGGAGGCTGATCCCGAAGCCCGACTGGCCCTGCAGCCAGGCGGCCTGCACGTACGGCATGTTCCGCTCGCGCAGCGCGGCGCCGCGCACCACGCGGGCGACGTAGGGGATGTAGCCGATGGAGAGGCCGACCACGACGGTCATCAGGTTCGGGCCGAAGATCGCGACCGCGATCAGGCCGAACACGATGCCGGGGACGGCGAACAGCACGTCGAGGATCCAGGAGATCACGGTGTCGACGATCCCGCGGTTCCACGCGGCGAGCAGGGCGAGCACCACGCCGACCACGGTCGCGATCAGGATCACGAGCGCGGGGCCGAGCAGGGTGATCCGGGCGCCCCACATGAGTCGCGACAGCAGGTCGCGGCCGAGGGCGTCGGCGCCGAGCAGGTGCTGGGCGCTCGGACCGCTGAGGGCCGACAGCAGGTCGGGGAAGTCGGGGTCGTAGGGCGCGATCCACGGTGCGAGGGCGGCCGCGAGGACGAACACGATGAGCACGATGCTCGCCGCGATCCCGAGCGGGCCGAGCTTGCGCAGGAGGAGCGTGAACGCACCCGGGTCCTGGGTGCGCGCCCGCGCGAGCGCGATCTGGGTGGTACGAGGCGCTGCGGTGGTGTTCATTGCTTGCTCCCGAGCTGGATGCGCGGATCGATGAGGGTGTACAGGAAGTCCACGATCGCGTTGATCACGACGAAGGCGACCACCAGCACGAGCACGACGGCCTGCACGACGGCGAAGTCGCGCTGCAGGATCGCGCGGACCAGCAGCGAGCCGAGGCCGTCGAGCGCGAACACGCTCTCGACGACGACGGCGCCGGCGATGAGCGTCGCGACGGTGAGGCCCATGACCGTGGTGATGGGGATCAGCGCGTTGCGCAGCACGTGGCGGCGGATGATGAGCGGCGAGCGCAGGCCGCGCGCGACGGCGGTCTGCACGTGCTCGCGGCCCTCCTCCTCGAGCACCGACGCCCGCGTGATGCGGGCGAGGTACGCGGCGCTCGCGACCGCGAGCGCGATCGCCGGGAGCGTGAGGTGCCAGATCGAGTCGAAGCCGCCGCCGCCGCTGCCGTTCGTAGGGAACCAGCCGGTGCCCACCGCGAAGAGGCTGATCAGCGCGACGCCGATCACGAAGGTCGGAGTCGCGAGACCGAGGGTCGACAGGGTCGTGATGACGGTGTCGAGCCACCCGCCCTTGAGCGAGGCGAGGAGCCCGAGGCCGATGCCGACGATCGCGATGATGACCGTGGCGAAGGCGATGAGCGCGACCGTGGTGCCGACGCGGCCGGCGATCAGGTCGCCGACCGGCTGCCGGTACACGATCGAGTCGCCGAGGTTGCCCTGGAACAGGTCGCCGAGCCAGGCGAAGTAGCGCACGATGAACGGATCGTTCAGGTGGTACTGCGCGGTGACCGCGGCGATCTGCTCCGGGGTCCCGCCCCGGGGCCCGAGCACGAAGCTCAGCGGGCTCCCGGGGGCGAGATACATCAGTCCGAAGACGATGAAGGAGGTGACGAACAGGACCAGGAGGAGGCCTCCCGCCCGTCGCAGGAGGAATGCGGGGACGGACATCGGGGGCTACTCCACCCCGCCGATGGTCGCCGCCCAGGGGTACGAGAGGTAGGCGGAGGACGCCGTTGCGCCGGAAACCTTGCCGTTCTGGACGAGGATCACGGGCAGGTCGTTCAGCGGCATCCAGGGGACGTCGCGGGTGATCTTCTCCTGCGCGGCGATCGTGTGCTCGGCGCGCTTCGCCGGATCGGCCGTCTTGCGGGCCGCGACGATGTCGTCGCCGGCCGCGTCGTAGTCGGAGAAGTTGTGGCTGCCGCCGGGCGTGAACGAGGTGTAGACGTCGAGCGGGTCGGTCATGTTGCCGTAGTAGGTCGTGAAGAAGCCGTCGATGCCGACGCGCGACTTCTCGTCGAAGTACAGGTTGCCGAACTGCTCGACCGGGATCACCTTGGTCTTGATCTTGAGGCCGATGGCCTGGCCGGCCGCCTGGATCAGGTTCGCGGTCTGCTCGTGCACGGCCGAGGAGCCCTGCACGCCGAGCGTGATCTCGCCCGAGACGTCGCCGGCCTTCGCGAGCAGCTCCTTGGCCTTCGCGATGTCGGGCTTGGTGTCGAACTTCGCGTAGGCGTCCTGGAACAGCTGCTCCTGCGGGCCCGTGCCGAAGTAGGCGGGGCCGGCGAGGGTCTTCGCGGGCACCGCGGCGCCCTGGAACACGACGTCGGCGATCGCCTGACGGTCGATCGCGGCCAGCAGCGCCTGGCGCACCTCGGGCTTCGCGAACGGGCCGGTCTTGGCGAGGCCGCGCAGGTTCCAGAAGATGTACGACTTGCCGAAGGTGATCTTCGCGGCGCTGTCGGTGATCTGGCCGAGGCCGGCCGGCGGCAGGTAGAAGTACTGGCCGTCGACGTCGCCCGAGCGCAGCGCGTTGATCGCGGTCGACTCGTCGGTGATGAAGCCGAAGTCGAGCTTCGAGACCTTGGGGATCAGGTTCTTGTCCCAGTAGGCGTCGTTCTTCTCGAGGTGGATCGCCTTGCCCGGATCCCAGCTCGCGAGCTTGAACGGGCCGGAGCACATGAGGCCGCCCTGCGGCGTGCCGAACTTCTCGCCGGCCTTCTCGGCCGCGGCCTTCGACACGATGGCGCCGGCGGCGCTCGCCATGGCCTTCTCGAACAGGGCGTCGGGCTCCTTGAGGTGCACGGTCACCTGGTTCGCACCCGTCTTGTCGACCGACTGCACGCTCGTGAAGTAGTCGCCCCAGTAGGTCTTCGACGTCGGGCCGACCTGGCGTCCGAGCGAGTACACGACGTCGTCGGCGGTGACGGGGGTGCCGTCCCAGAACTTCGCATCGGCGCGCAGCGTGTAGACGACGGTGGTGTCGTTCGAGTTCTCGACCTTCTCGGCGAGCGCGTTCTCGTAGCCGAGATCCGGGGTGAGCCGGGTGAGCCCCTCGCAGAGGTTGGCGTCGACCGTGTTCTCGGCGTAGTTGAACGTCAGCATCGGGTCGAGCGACATGGGCTCGTACGGCAGGTTCCATTTGAGGGTGTCGACCGGCTTCGATCCGGGTTCGGTGGTGCTGACGAGCTTCGAGCGGTCGACGCTGAACGCGGTCGACTTCTTGCCGCCGTCGCCGCCACCGCTCTGGGTGCCGCCGCCGGCGCAGGCCGACAGGGTGAGCGCGGCGACAGCAGCGGCGCCGAGCAGCGCATAGGAACGCTTGGACATGGTTCTCCTTGAGGAAAGTGGATTCGGTGCGGAGGAGGTTCGGTTACTCGGCGCTGCCGATGGTGGCGGCCCAGGGGTACGACAGGTAGGCGATCGAGGGCACCGCGCCCGTGATCTTGTCGTTCTGCACCAGGATCGTCGGCAGATAGGTGAGCGGCGTCCAGGGCAGGTCCTCCGTGACCTTCGCCTGGATCTCGACGGTGGTCTTCGCGCGCTCGGCGGGATCGAGGGTGGATCGGGCCTGCTGGACGAGGTCGTTCACCCCGGTGTAGTTGCCGAAGTTGTTGGCACCGCCCGTGGTGAAGACCTGGTAGACGTCGAGGGGGTCGGTGACGTTGCCGTACCAGGTGGTGAAGAACGCGTCGAGGCCCGCGCGCGCTTTCGGGTCGTAGTAGAGGTTGCCGTACTGCTCGACCGGGATCACCTTGGTCTTGATCTTCAGGCCGATCGCCTGGCCAGCCGCCTGGATCAGGTTCGCGGTCTGCTCGTGCACCGCCGACGAGCCCTGGATCGCGATGGTGATCTCCTTGCTCGTGTCGACGCCCGCGAGCAGCTGCTTCGCCGCCCCGGGGTCCGGCTTCGTCCCGAACTTCGTGAACGCGGGCTCGAACAGGGACTTCTGGTCGCCCCAGTAGTCGGGACCGGCCAGGGTCGGCGCGGGGATCGCGGCCTTCTGGAACACGACGTCGGAGATCGCCTGACGGTCGATCGAGTCGAGCAGCGCCTGGCGCACCTTCGGGTCGGCGAAGGGGCCCGAATCGGACGCCCCGGCGAGCGTGAAGAAGACGAACGACTTGCCGTATGTGGTCTGCACCGTCTTGCTGTCGGTCAACTGCTGCATGCCGGTCGGCGGCAGGTAGAAGAATTGGCCGTCGACGTCGCCCGAGCGGAGCGCATTGATGGCCGTCGTCTCGTCGGCGATGAAGCTGAAGCTGACCTTGCCGACCTTCGGCGTCAGCTTCGTGTCCCAGTACGCGTCGTTCTTGACGATGTCGATGCCCTTACCCGCGTTCCAGCGGTCGAGCTTGAACGCGCCGGTGCACATGATCCCGCCCTGGGGCGTGCCGAACTTCTCGCCGGCCTTCGTCGCGTACGCCTTCGAGACGATCGCGCCCGCGGCGGTCGCCATGCCCTGCGCGAAGAGCGCATCGGGCTTCGAGAGGTGCACCGTGACCTGGTTCGCGCCCGTCTGCTCGACCGACTTCACGCTCGTGAAGTATTCGGAGTAGTAGGAATCGGCGTTGTGGGCGCCGCTCTGGCGATCGATCGAGAAGACCACGTCGGCCGGAGTGAGCGGGCTGCCGTCCCAGAACTTCACGCCGTCGCGCAGCGTGTAGACGACGGTGGTGTCGTTCGGGGTGTCGACCTTCTCGGCGAGCCCCGGGCCGGTCGTGAGGTCGGGGTTCAACCGCTGCAGGCTGTCGCAGAGGTTCGCGTCGACCGTGTTCTCGGCGTAGTTGAAGGTCTTCATCGGGTCGAGCGACAGCGGCTCGTACGGCAGGTTCCAGGTGATCGCGTCGATCGGGCCCTTGGCCGCCGCGGTCTCGGTGGCGAGCTTGTTCAGATCGACGCCGAGGCCGGTCTTCGCGCCGGCCGCCCCGCCGCCGCCCGCGCAGGCGGACAGGGCGAGGGCGGCGACGGCGATACCGGCGACCGTCAGGGCGCGCGCCGAGGATCGGCGGACGCGCTGGGTGCGGGTGGTGTGCATGCGAGAAACTCCCTTGTTCCTGAGCTGGGGTGTCGGCCGGGATCAGCCGGCCGGTCGGACGTCGCGACCGTCGCGGAGCACCCGCGTCGGCGCCGGGCGGTCGGTGACGAGCTGGGCGATGTTCTCGGCGTCGAATTCGAGGCCCGAACCCGATTCCGGGCCGGCCCAGTTCGCGATGTCGTCGATGCCGAGCATCTCGCCGCCCGCGGTCGAGGCGATGCGGAAGGCCCGCTCCAGTTCGGCGTCGGTGATCGCGCCTGTGCGGTACGCGAGCAGGTGCGCGCGGTCGACCATGCTGCCGGTGCCGAAGGGGCTCCACGAGTCGCGCACGCCGTCCGAGCCCGCGACGAGGCGCACGCCGTGCTGCTCGAAGCGGTCGATGTCGGGCACGGGGTCAGGGCCGAGCGCGCACGTGGCGATCCAGATGCCCGCGTCGGCGACGATGTCGAGCGTCTCGTCGAGGCTCGGCAGCGACCCGTCGCAGAGCGCGAAGGCGTGCCCGATGGTCACGCGGCCCTGGCGTCCGCCCGCGACGGTGCGCCGGGCGATCTCGCGGATCTGGGCGAGCCCGTCCTCGCCGCCGTCGTGCAGGTGGATGTCGACGTCTCGGCCCGCGCGATCCGCGAGCCCGAAGACCGCGTCGAGGTGGCCGTGCAGGTCGCCCTCGAGCCCGCCGGGATCGATGCCCCCGACGAGGTCGGCCCCGCTGTCGAGCGCGGCCGCCATGACCTCGAGGGTGCCCGGATTCGTGAGCAGGCCGAACTGCGGGAACGCGACGATCTGCACGTCGAGTCCGGGCAGCCGTTCGGCCGCGGCGCGCACGCCCTCGACGTTCGCGGTGCCGAGCTCGCTCGACACGTCGACGTGCGCGCGCATCGCGAGGGTGCCGTTCGTCAGCGCGTTCGAGAGCAGGGCGAAGGCGCGTTCCTCGACGCTCCGCGTGTAGGAGAACTGGGTCGCGCGGTCGTTGTCGATGAGGTCGACGAGCGTCGTCGCCGGGCGGCGCGACATCCACGGTCCGCCCCACGCGCTCTTGTCGGGGTGGATATGCGCATCGACGAGGCCGGGGGTACGCAGCGGGCTGCCGGGGGTCGCGGGATTCAAGATCGCTCCTTCGAGATTCTCGTTCCGATCGCTGGACGGGAGGGTGGACCCGTCAAGTCATCTGACATATGATAACCATACCTCTTGGTAGATACGCAAGGATGTAGACGTGCAACAGATTCAGCGCCGCTCCCTCGTCGACACCGTCGTCGACCAACTCCGCGCCTCCATCACCGACGGCACCTGGCCGATCGGCACCCGCATCCCCTCCGAAGCCGAACTCACCACGGCGCTCGGCGTCAGCAGACCCTCCGTCCGCGAAGGCGTCCGCTCGCTCGTGCAGCTCGGCCTGCTCGAGGCCCGGCAGGGCGACGGCACCTACGTCATCGCCGACGACGAGGCGCAGGTCGCCCTGCGCCGTGCGCTCCACACCGCCGACAGCCGCGAGGTGATCCGCGTGCGCCGTGCGCTCGACGCGCTCGCCGCGCGCGAGGCCGCTGCCTCGCGCACGCCCGAGCAGCTCGATGCGCTCGCCGCGCACCTCACGGCGCGCCGCACCGCGATCGAGCGCGCCGACACCGCCGGATTCACCGAGCACGACGTCGCCTACCACCTCGCCATCGCCGAGGCCTCGGGCAACCAGCTGCTCTCCAGCATCTACGCGAGCTTCGACGCATCCCTGCGCGAGTCGGTGGCCGACGCCTCCTGCCTCTCGCACGGCGACGACCCCGACCGCGCCGACATGCACGAGGCGCTGTACCGGGCGATCGCCGCGCAGGATCCCGAGGCCGCCCAGACCGCGGCACTCGGCGTGCTCGATCAGCAGGAGCGCCTGCTCGACGAACGCCCGTGACGGGCTCCCCCCGGAACGCCTTCGCCGCCGGCACCCTCGTCCTCGCAGTCGGGCTCAGCGTCCGCTTCCCCATCACGTCGGTCTCACCGCTTCTCGCCGAGATCGGCCGCGCCTACCATCTGCCCGCATCGGGTCTCGCCGTGCTGAGCGCGATCCCCGTGCTCCTGTTCGGCCTCGCCTCGCCGCTCGCCCCCTGGCTCGTCTCGCGACTCGGCCTCGAACGCGCGCTCACGGTGCTGCTCGCCGCGCTGGCCCTCGCGACGCTGCTGCGCCCCGTCGCCGCACCGGGCCTCTTCCTCGGCACCGTGGTCATCGGCGCCGCGATCGCACTGCTCGGCATCCTCGCCCCGCAGGTCATCCGCCGCTCGTTGCCCCACCGCGGCGGCTTCTGGACCGGCATCTACACGACCTCGTTCGGGCTGAGCGCCGCCGCCGGCGCCGCGCTCTCGGTGCCCGTGCTGCACCTGCTCGACGACCGGGTCGGGCCGGCGCTCGCCGCCTGGGGCGTGCCGCTGCTCATCGCTACCGGGCTCGCCCTCGCGTTCGGCTCGCGCCTGCGCGCGGGACGCAGCGCCGAGCCGCGCCAGCAGCAGCGCTTCCGCTCGGTCCTGCGCGCCCGCGGTATCTGGTCCGTCACCGGCTTCTTCGGCGCGCAGGCCCTCATCTACTTCTCGCTCACCGCCTGGCTGCCCACCATCGCCGCCGATCGCGGCATGCCGCCCGCGAACGCCGGCCTGCTGCTCGCCTGGATGAGCGTCGCCGGCCTGCCCGCGTCGCTCATCGCCCCGACCCTCGCGTCGCGACGCCGCCTCCGCGTCCCGATCGTCGTCACGATCTCGATCCTGTCGGCCACGGGCCTCGCCGGGCTCGCGTTCGCCCCGCTCGCCCTCGCGCCGCTCATGGTCGCCGTGCTCGGCATCGCGCAGAGCGCCGCGTTCGGCTTCGGGATCGCGCTGATCGTCTTCACCGCGCCGAGCGCAGCCGCCACCGCCGCGTTCTCGGCGCTCAGCCAGGGCATCGGCTACGCGATCGCTGCGACCGGGCCGCTCCTGCTCGGACTGCTCTCCCAGTCGGGGGTGACGTGGGCGGCGATCCTCAGCGTCCTGCTCGCCGCGGCCGTCGCCGAGGCCGCGTTCGGCGTCGTCGCGGCGCGCGCGTCTGATGCAGCGGCCGCGACCGCTCCGCTCGCTACAGCCAGTCCTTCTTCTTGAAGATCACGTAGAGCGAGCCCGCGAAGGCCAGCATGAGGCCGATCGCCGCCGGGTAGCCGAAGGCCCAGTGCAGCTCGGGCATCAGGTCGAAGTTCATGCCGTAGATACCGGTGACGAGGGACGGCGCGAAGATGATGGCGGCCCAGCTCGAGATCTTCTTCGCCTGGTCGCTCTGCCGCACCGACGCCTCCGTCATGAGCGCCATCTGCTCGTTCTGCTCGCGGCCGACGAGACCGAGGTGCACGCTCAGCGCGTCGCGCAGCATGTAGCGGAAGCCATCGGCGAACTCCACGATCCGGATCAGGTGGTCCTCGACGTCGCGCAGGTGGCGGCGCAGCTCCACATCCCACGCGGCGACGCTCGCGGGAGCGGGCGACAGCGGGATCCCCGCCGAGCGGCGCTCCTCGCGCGCCCGCAGGTCGCGCACGAGGCCGAGCAGCGGTGCCGTCGCCCGTTGGAACGCGATCACCTCGCCCGACAGCTCGTAGATGCGCCGCGCGAGCGCGACGCTCGTGCCCGAGCCGTTGAACAGCTCGTCCTCGATCTCGTCGATGTCCTTCTGCAGGCCCTGCACCACCGGCTCGTAGTCGTCGACCACGCGGTCGAGGATCGCGTACGCCGCGGCCCCCGGCCCCAGCGAGAGCAGCTCGGGCTCGGCCTCCATGCGCCGGCGCACCTCGCCGAGCGACGGGTTCTCGGCCAATCGGATCGTGAGCACGAAGTTCTCTCCGACGAACATGTGCAGCTCGCCGAACTCGACCTCCTCGACGGCGTCGAGGTAACGGGCGGGCCGGAGCACGAGGAAGAGCACGTCGCCGTAGAACTCGGCCTTCGGGCGCTGCTTGCCCGTGGCGACGTCCTCGACCGCGAGGGCGTGCAGCCCGAAGGTCTCGGCGACGAGCGCGAGCTCCTCGGGCGTCGGGCGCAGCAGCCCCACCCAGGCGAACGCACCGGGCAGCAGACTCGCGTGAGCATGAGCCTCGGGGATGGACTCGACCCCGTCCAGCCGCCGACCCTCCCGGTAGACGCCGACATCGACGATCGCCATGTGTTCCCCCCCTCGCGCGTGCACGCTCGCGTGCGGTCCTCGCTGCGGCCGTGCCGCCGCGAGGGCGAGCGTACCGCACACGGGTGAAGTGCGGGATCCGGCTCCGGCCCCGCCGCACGACCGCCGGGCCCGGAGGCGGAGCCGGGGCGTGCGTCGCGGCCGCGCTCGGGGCTAGGCTGGCCGGAGCGAGGAGGCGACATGAGCGACACGACCGGGCGGCCGTCGGGCAGCCACAGCGAGATCCAGTTCGAGAACGAGCGGTTCCGCGTCACGAAGTGGACCATCGACCCGGGCGGGAGCATCCCGATGCACCGGCACGACTTCGACTACGTCGTCGTGCCGCTGCTCCCCGGCCGCGTGCGCATCGATTTCGCCGACGGCAGTTCGACCGAGGCCGAGCAGGTGCCGGGCGGCAGCTACGCCCGCGAGGCCGGCGCCGAGCACCGGCTCACGAACCTCAGCAGCACCTCTCCCGTCCTCTTCGTCGAAACGGAGCGACTCTCGTGACCGAGCGCAGCGCAGCCACCGTCCGCTTCCTCACCTCGCAGGACCGTGATGCGTGGCAGGAGCTCTACCGCGGCTACCGCGACTTCTACGCGAAGCCGCACGACCCCGCGGTGTTCGACACCGTCTGGTCATGGCTGATGGACGACGCGCACGAGACCCGCGCGCTCCTCGCCGAGGCCGACGGTCGCCCGGTCGCGCTCGCGCACTTCCGCCGCTTCGCACGACCCATCGACGGCGCGTACGCGCTCTACCTCGACGATCTGTTCACCTCGCCCGACGCGCGCGGCACGGGCGCGGGAACCGCGCTGCTGCACCGCCTCGCCGAGATCGCCCGCGACGAGGACGCCGTGCTGGTGCGCTGGATCACCGCCGCCGACAACGAGACCGCGCGCCGCGTCTACGACCGCGAAGCGACGCAGACGCCCTGGGTCACCTACGACCTGAAGCCGGCCGCGGCCGAGTAGCCGCCCGACAGGGCGGGGACCGCGAGAGCCGCGTCAGTCGGACTCCTCGGCCTCCTGGTGGTGCGGGTGGCCCGACTCCTCGTGCGTGGCCGGGCCTTCCGAGGTCGCTCCGCCCTCGTCCGCCCAGTCGCGCCCCGGGTCCACGTTGTGCGCGGGGTCCGATTCGAGGTCGCGCCCCAGGTCCGTGCGTTCGACGCCGCTCATGGTGTCCTCCCTCCGGATCCCGCCTCGGCGGGACTCGTTCCGACTGCTCTCCAGCGTACGCCGCGCGCCTGCGCGGCAACAGGGGACGCCCCGCCCCGACCCGGTCGGGGCACCCATCTGTACTAGCATTCGGGGGAACCCGCCCACCCCGACGGAAGGAGCTCCCTTGAAGCGGATCCTGACCTACGGCACGTTCGACCTGCTGCACTGGGGGCACATCCGCCTGCTGCGTCGCGCGCGATCGCTCGGCGACTACCTCGTCGTGGCCGCGTCCACCGAGGAGTTCAACGCGGGCAAGGGCAAGAAGACCTACCACGACTTCGAGACGCGCAAGAACATGCTCGAGGCGGTGCGCTACGTCGATCTCGTGATCCCCGAGCAGGCGTGGGATCAGAAGATCCGCGACGTGCAGAAGTACGAGATCGACACCGTCGTCATGGGCGGCGATTGGGAGGGCGACCCCCGCTTCGAGATCCTGCGCGACTACTGCGAGGTCGTCTACCTCGACCGCACCGAGGGCGTCTCGACCACCAAGATCAAGAACGACCTCGGCGAGGGCGCGTAGTCCGCGAGCGCGGACGCCTCGGGACGGGTGCCCCGCACGGCACTCAGTGCGTCGAGAAGCCGCCGTCGACGGCGATCGCCTGGCCCGTGATGTAGGCCGACGCGGGCGAGGCGAGCAGCACGGCGGCACCGCCGAAGTCCTCGGGCTCGCCGTTGCGGCCGACGAGCGTGCGCGCGGCGAGCGCCGCGACCGTCCCGGGATCGGCGCTGAGGCGCCGGTTGAGCGGAGTCTGCACGAAGCCGGGAACGAGCGCGTTCGCGGTGACGCCGCGCGATGACCAGGCTTCGGCCTGCGAACGGGCGAGCGCTTCGATCGCCGCTTTCGAGACACCGTAGGCGCCACTGTTGGCGAACGGGCGGTGCGCCTGCTGCGAGCTGATGTGGATCACCCGGCCGTAGCCGCGCTCGGCCATGCCGGGGATGAGGCGCTGCCCGAGCACGAACGCGGCGTCGAGGTTGACCGCCATGGTCGCGTCCCACACCGCCTCGTCGAGTTCGGCGAGGGGCGGGCGCAGGTTGATCCCGGCGCTGTGCACGAGGATGTCGATGTCGCCCGCGGCGTCCGCGAGCGCGTGCGCGCCGGCGCGGCTGTCGAGGTCGGCGGTGATCCCGTCGGCGCTGCCGCCGCCGTCGCGGATCCCGGCGACGGTCTCGGCGATGGCGTGCTCGGTTCGGGCGGCGATGCGCACGTGCGCGCCGGCCCCCGCGAGCGCCCGCGCGATGGCCCGCCCGATGCCGGAGCTGCCACCGGTGACGAGGGCAGTGCGCCCGCCGAGTCCGAACAGGCCGTCGAGGGTGGGGAGCGAGCTCATGCGCTCACCCTATCGATCCTCAGCGCTGGAACGAGCAAGGTGCTGAACGCACGGAAGCGCCCGTCGGTGCCGGAATTGCGTGGGCCTGCATCAGGGTTGGCGTGTCGAGCGAAGCGAAGACACGCCGGGGTCCCCTGCTCTGCAGGCTCACGCAATTCCGGCACCGACGGGCGCTTGACCCGCTACAGCACCTTCGAGAGGAACGCCTTGGTGCGTTCCCGCTGCGGGTTGGTGAGCACTTCGACGGGGTCGCCGGATTCGACGACCACGCCGCCGTCCATGAACACGAGGGTGTCGGCGACTTCGCGGGCGAAGCCCATCTCGTGCGTCACGACGACCATGGTCATGCCGCTCTCGGCGAGGCCCTTCATGACGTCGAGCACTTCGCCGACGAGTTCGGGGTCGAGCGCCGAGGTGGGCTCGTCGAACAGCATGAGCTTGGGCTCCATGGCGAGGGCTCGCGCGATGGCGACGCGCTGCTGCTGGCCGCCCGACAGGTGCGCCGGGTAGTAGTCGTAGCGTTCGGCGAGGCCGACGCGGGCGAGCAGTTCCATGGCCCGTGCCTTGAGCTGCGCCTTGTCGCCCTTCTTGAGCAGGGTGGGCGCGATCATGACGTTCTCGAGGGCGGTCATGTGGGGGAACAGGTTGAAGCGCTGGAACACCATGCCGATGTCGCGGCGCTGCTTCGCTGCTTCCTTGGGGTGCATCTCGTACAGCTTGTCGCTGTCCTGCCGGTAGCCGACGAGTTCGCCGTCGACGGAGAGGCGGCCGGAGTTGACGGTCTCGAGGTGGTTGATGCAGCGCAGGAAGGTGGATTTGCCGGAGCCGGACGGGCCGACGAGGCAGAGCACTTCGCCTTTCTGCACCTCGAGCGAGATGGATTTGAGCACGAGGTTGGAGCCGTACGCTTTCGAGACCCCTTCGGCTTTCACCATGGGCACGGTGCTGGTCTGAGCGGTCATCGTTCGCCACCCTTCGCATCAGTCTCGTTCTTGATCGCCGCGAGCTTCGCTTCCTCGGCCGTGATGACGCCGACGGCCGCGGTTTCGACGGTCGGCTTCATGATGTCGGGGCGCTGCCCGATGCCTCGGGCGAAGTGCCGCTCGAGGTAGTACTGGCCGACCATGAGGATCGAGGTGACGGCGAGGTACCAGATGGATGCGACGATCAGCATGGGGATCGGCTTGTAGGTGACGGCCGAGATGTCGCGGGTGCGGGTGTACAGCTCGAGCGAGAACGGCACGGCGACGACGAGCGAGGTGGTCTTCAGCATCGAGATCACTTCGTTGCCGGTCGGCGGGATGATCACGCGCATCGCCTGCGGGAGCACGACGCGGGTCATGGTGTGCCACCAGCCGAGGCCGAGCGCGGTCGCGGCCTCGTCCTGGCCCTTGTCGACCGAGAGCAGGCCGGCGCGTACGATCTCGGCCATGTAGGCCGACTCGTTGAGCGCCAGGCCGATCACGGCGAGGGCGAACGCGGGCAGCAGGTCCTGCACGTTGAGCGACAGGCTGCCGATGGTGATCTGCTGGTAGATGGTCCCGACGAGGCCCCAGAACACGAGCTGCACGTACACCGGGGTGCCACGGAACAGCCAGAGATAGACCCAGGCGACCGCTTTGACCACGGGGTTGGGCGAGAGCCGCATGACGGCGAGCAGCACGCCCAGCACGATCGCGATGATCATCGAGTACACGGTGAGCAGGAGGGTGTACCCGACGGCCTGGATCACGCGGACGTCGAAGACGTACTTCGCGACCTCGGGCCAGTTGTAGCCCTTGGCGCCGCCGCGTGTGGTGAACGCGTCGAACAGGAAGAGTCCGACGATGATCACCAGCACGGCGGCGAGGATGATCCGCCCGGGGTGCTTGAGCCGGATGGCCTCGATGGGCTCCGAGTCGTAGAACGGCTGTTTGTCAGCCTCGGTTCGGTCGGTCACGCTCAGGACTTTCCGCCGTTGATGACGGCTTCCTTCACGGCACCGGCCTCGACACCGGCGTCGGTGAGGATCTTGGTGTAGGTGCCGTCCTTCATGAGCGACTCGATGGCGGCCTGCACGGCCTTGGTGAGCTCGCTGTCCTTGGCGGTGACGAAGCCGTAGGGGGCGTTGTCGAAGGATTCACCGGAGGCTTCGAGCGCGTCGCCGGTGGCCTTGATCGCGGCGAGCGTGACGGGCGAGTCCGCGGAGAGCGCGTCGGCCTTGCCCACGACGACCGCGTTGGTCGCTTCCTCCTGGCCGTCGAACTTCAGCACCTGGATCTCGGGCTTGCCGGCGTCCTTGCACGCCTTCTGGCGGGCCGGCATCTCGTCGGTGTCCTGCACGGTACCGGACTGGACCGAGACCTTGAGGCCGCAGGCGTCCTCGGGGTTGACGGTCTTGCCCTTGGGTGCGGCCCAGAGCGTGCCGGCCTGATAGTAGTCGACGAAGTCGACCGACTTCTGCCGCTCGAGGGTGTCGGTGAACGAGGACGAGCCCATGTTGAACTTGCCGCCGTTGATGTTCGGGATGATCGAATCGAACTTCGATACCTGCCACTCGGGCTTGAGGCCGAGCTTCGCAGCGATGGCATCGGCGAGGGTGACGTTCCAGCCGGTCGGGTTGCCGTTGGCGTCCTTGTACTCGTTGGGCGGGTAGGACGCGTCGGTGCCGATGATGAGCTTGCCCGAGTCCTTGATGTCCTTCGGGAGCAGGGCGACCGCAGCCGAATCGGCCTTGATGTCGCTCGTCGCGGGCGACTTGGTGCCGCCGCCTGCGCCTTCGGAATCGGCGTTGTTGACGCAGCCGGTGAGCGCGAGCGCCGCGACGGCGGCGACTGCGGGAAGTACCACTCGAATCTTCATCGATCCATTTCCTTACTTCAGTGTCAGGGAGGAGGGGTGAGCCTGGGGACCGAGTGTAGCGATCACGGCGGATGTTCCGGCCCCAGATTGTCTCGGCGGCACCAGACGGTGTCTGGAGTACCGGAATCTGCGCGGAGCCCCGGGCGTAGTCGAAGCCTAACCCGCATGAAATGCGCGTCAGAAATCGACGTGCGGATTGGAATCCGATCGAGACCAAGGGTTTTCCGGCCACATATCCGGGCCTCCGGGTAACGAACGGGTAACAAATTTAACCCCCGGTCAGCGCAAGATTACCCCCGCTGGCGCGTGGGATTTTCGACCGGTTCACCTTGCGACCCGGTATGCGCGTTGTTAGCGTCGAAGGCAGCGTTCCACGCGAAAAACCCTGGTCCGCGGCCGCCGCGGGAGCACCTGCTCGATGCGCGACGGGCGTACGGTTCGCGGTGGCCGCCGGTCCCGATGGCCGCGGCTTGCAGGACGCCGGTTGAAGCGGTCGAGAGGATCGCGCCCGGGCGTCCCCCGCCGTCGAACCCGGACCACGCAGCGGGTGCCTTCGGCGCACCCGCATGAGGAGTGTCTGTGACGATCCCATCGCCAGCACCGCCCACCGATCACGAGCGAGACGCCCGCGAGCGCGCCGCTTCCGAGCCCGGAACCGCGATCTCGGTCGAGAGCGTCTTCAAGGTCTTCGGCCGCCGCCCGAACGAGGCCGTGAAGCGCCTCCGCACGGGTGCGAGCCGCGACGAAGTACGCCCGTTCGGCACCGCAGCGGTGATCGACGCGAGCTTCGACGTGCGCCAGGGCGAGATCTTCGTGGTCATGGGGCTCTCGGGCTCCGGCAAGTCGACCCTGATCCGCATGCTCAACGGACTCAACGAATCGACCGCCGGATCGATCCGCGTGTTCGGCACCGAGGTGGTCGGCCTCGGCGCCGCCGAACTGCGCGCCGTGCGCCGCGATCGCATGTCGATGGTGTTCCAGCACTTCGCGCTGCTCCCCCACCGGTCCGTGCTCGACAACGTGGCCTACGGCCTCGAACTGCAGGGCGTGGCCCTTCCCGAGCGCACCGCGGCCGCCCGGCGCTGGCTCGACCGGGTCGGCCTGAGCAAGTGGGAGTCGTCGCTGCCGGGCGAACTGTCGGGCGGTATGCAGCAGCGCGTCGGCCTGGCGCGCGCGTTCGCGGCCGACACCGACATCCTGCTCATGGACGAGGCGTTCTCGGCCCTCGATCCGCTGATTCGTCGCGAGATGCAGGAGCTGCTCATCGAGCTCCAGCAGGAGCTCGGCAAGACGATCGTGTTCATCACGCACGACCTCAACGAGGCCATGTTCCTCGGCGATCGGATCGCGGTCATGCGCGACGGCCGCATCGTGCAGGTCGGTACGCCGAACGACATCCTCACCGACCCCGCGAACGACTACGTGGCGCAGTTCGTGCAGGACGTCGATCGCGCCCGTGTGCTCACCGCGGGCGACGTGATGGAACCCCCGCTCGCCGTCGTGACGGCGAGCGCCGGCCCGCGCACCGCGCTGCGCACCATGCGCGACCTGCAGACCTCCGCCTGCTTCGTCACGACGGGCGGCCGCAAGCTGCTCGGCGTCGTGCGCGACAAGGACATGCTGCGCGAGGTGCGCGAGGGCGGCACGGACGTCACGAAGCGCCTGCGCCCGACGCCGTCGATCGTGTCTCCCGAACAGCACATCGCGGAGCTCTTCGAGCTCGCGGTCGAGAGCCCGCTGCCGGTCGCCGTGATCGACGAGCAGGACCGCCTCATCGGCGTCGTGCCGCGCGTGACCCTGCTCGCGGCCCTGACCGATCTGCCCGCGGTCACCACCGAGATCCCGATCATCGAACCCGCGCCGGGCGTCCCCGCCGCGACGATCACCGAGACCCTCGCGGCGAACGGCACCGATGCGCCCGGATCCCGTACCGGCGATGACGAGGAGGCGACCCGATGAACGGTTTCCGTATTCCCATCGGCGACTGGGTCGCCGGCGCGCTCGACTGGTTCAAGGACACCTTCACCTGGCTGCTCGACTTCGTGGGCTTCGTCATGCAGTGGCTCGTCTCCGGGCTCACCGATGCGCTGCTCGCAGTCCCCTTCCCCGCCCTGATCCTGCTGTTCGCCCTGATCGGCTGGTTCGTGCGCTCCTGGCAGCTCGCGATCGGCACGATCGTGGGCTTCCTGCTCATCGTCGCGATGGGCCAGTGGGAGACCTCGATGCAGACGCTCGCGCTCGTGCTGATCGCCACGTTGCTCGCCGTGATCATCGCGGTTCCGCTCGGCATCCTGGCGGCCCGCAACGACGCGTTCAGCGCGTTCATCAAGCCCGTGCTCGACTTCATGCAGACGATGCCGGCGTTCGTGTACCTGATCCCGGCGGTGACGTTCTTCAGCATCGGCGTGGTGCCGGGCGTCTTCTCGACGGTGATCTTCGCGCTCGCCCCGGGCGTCCGCTTCACCGAACTGGGCATCCGAGGCGTCGACTCCGAGACCGTGGAGGCGGGCCACGCCTTCGGCGCGACCCCGGGCCGGATCCTGCGCGGCATCCAGCTGCCCCTCGCGATGCCGACGATCATGGCCGGCATCAACCAGGTCATCATGCTCGCCCTGTCGATGGCGGTCGTGGCCGGCTTCGTCGGCGCCGACGGCCTCGGTAAAGAGGTCATCGCCTCGATCTCGACGCTGAACCTCAGCCAGGGCGTCGAGGCCGGCCTCGGCGTCGTGATCCTCGCAGTGTTCCTCGACCGCGTCACCGCGGCGCTCGGCACTCCCAGCGAGTACCGCACGTCGGTGCTCGGCTCGATCCGGCGCGCGCCCAGCGCGAAGGCGAAGCGCATGTGGTTCGGCCTCGCGGCCGCCGTCGTCGCGATCGCGCTCGTCGCCGTCGGCAGCCTCGCCGTCACCCGTTCCTCGGGCGGCACGGACACGGCTGCGGGCGGCGCGGGATCGGACAAGACGATCACGCTCGGCTTCCTCCCGTCCTGGACCGACGGCCTCAGCATGACCTACCTGCTGAAGGACCAGCTCGAGAAGGAGGGCTACACGGTCGAGCTCAAGGAGCTGACCGAGGCCGCGGTGCTCTACACGGGTCTCGCGAAGGGCGACGTCGACATCTACCCCTCCGCCTGGTCCGAGAAGACCCACGCCAGCTACATGAAGAAGTACGGCGCGGACATCGAGGATCTCGGGGCCTACTACGACAACGCGGTGCTGACCATCGCGGTGCCGAAGTACGTCGACATCGACTCCATCGAGGACCTGAAGGGCAACGCGAAGCGCTTCGACGGCAAGATCATCGGCATCGAGCCGAGCGCGGGCCTCACCGAGCAGACGCAGAACACGATGATGCCCGAGTACGGCCTCGACAAGGAGTACGAGCTCGTCACCTCGTCGACCGCGACCATGCTCACGACCCTGCAGAACGCGATCGACAAGAAGCAGGACATCGCGGTGACCCTGTGGCGCCCCTTCTGGGCGAACGACAAGTTCCCCGTGAAGGACCTCAAGGATCCGAAGGGCGCGATGGGCAAGCCTGAGGCGCTGCACTTCCTCGCGAACAAGGGCTTCAGCGAGAAGCACCCCGACATCGCGAAGATGATCTCCGGCATCAAGCTCGACGATGCCGAGTACGGCTCGCTCGAGGACCTCGTCGTCAACAAGTTCGGCAAGGGCAAGGAGCCGGACGCCGTCACCGAGTGGTTGAAGGAGCACCCCGACGCCTACCCGACGCTCGTGACGAAGTAGCGCGGCCCCGTGCGACTACGCCGAAGGCCCCGGAGCATTCCGCTCCGGGGCCCTCGGCGTCTCCGCGGGTCGCCCTACTGGGTCTTGACCGCTCCGGTGCGGCGGCGGATCTCGTCGGAGACCGCGATCGCGTCGCCCTGCGGGGCGTCCGACTTGCGGTCGGGCCGCGCTACGAACAGGTAGACCAGGCCGGTGACCAGCACGACCGCGAGGCCGATGAGCACGACGTAGTCGGCGAAGAACTCGCCCGTCTCGCCCGGCTTCGCGAGCAGGTACATGGCGAAGAGCCCATACGCGAGGGCGACGACGTTGACCGCGGTGCCGGCGCCTCCGAGGCTGAACGGCCCCGCGGGCTTCCACCCCTTGAACCGCTGGCGCAGGCTCGCGAGCACGACCATCTGGAACGACAGGTAGATGCCGAGGATCGCGAACGAGGTGACCGCGACCAGGATCCCGTCGTTGAAGTAGATCAGCACGCAGATGAGCGCGGGCACCGTGCAGGCGACGATGAGCGCGTTGGTCGGAACCTTGCTGCGCTCCGACACCTTCGACAGCCAGGTGTGCCCCGGCAGCATCCCGTCGCGCGCGAACGAGTAGAGCAGGCGGCTGGCGGCGGCCTGCAGGCTGAGCACGCACGAGATGAAGGCAAGGATCGCGATGATCAGGAACAGCTTCGCGCCCACGGGTCCGAGCGTCGCATCGAGGATCGACGGAATCGGGTCGGCGACCTTGCCCGCCACGATGTCCTCGAGGTTCGGGGCGGCCAGCACGTAGCCGCCGAACGAGAACAGCGCCGAGATCGCACCGACGAAGATCGTCATCATCATGGCGCGCGGGATCCGGCGGGCCGGATCCGACACCTCCTCGGCCACGTCGCCGCAGGCTTCGAAACCGTAGAAGAGGAAGAGCCCCGCGAGCGCCGACGCGAGGAAGACCGGCAGGTAGGAGCCGTCGCCCGCGGTGCCCATGGTGTCGAAGAACACCGAGAAGTCGTGCTTGCGCTGGAAGATGAGCAGGTAGAGCCCGAGCCCGATCACGCCGATGAGCTCCGCCGCGAGCCCGATGCGGGCGATGCGGGCGAGCCACCTCGTTCCCGAGAAGTTGATCGCGAGCGCGAGCAGCAGCAGTCCGAGCGCGGTGAACAGCGTCGCCTCGGGCGTCAGCTCGATGCCGAGCAGGCTCGTCACGAAGCCGGAACCGAACTCGGCGACCGACGTGATGGTCACGATCATGGCCCAGATGTAGACCCACGCGGCCAGCCAGGCGTAGCGGCGACCCCAGAGCCGCCTCGCCCAGGGGTAGATGCCGCCGTGGATCGGGTACTGCGAGACGATCTCGCCGAACACGAGCGACACGAGCAGCTGCCCGCAGGCGACGATCACGATCCACCAGATCGAGGGCGGGCCGCCCGTCGAGAGCGCGACGGCGAGGAGCGAGTAGACGCCGACGAGCGGCGAGAGATAGGTGAAACCGAGGGCGAAGTTCGCCCACAGGCTCATGGATCGGTCGAACTTGCCCTCGTAACCGAGCACCGCCAGGTGCTCGTCGTCGCCGAGGTGTCCGTTCGGAGTATTGGACGTCACTGTCGCGTTCCTTTCGGAGCCGGCCGCGCCCCACTGCGCGGACCGGGTCAAGCATAGGGCTCCTGCGACCGGACCCGATCCGCGGGATCGCACAGTTCTCGCCCTCCTCCGGTGTGCAGGGAGGTCCGGCAGGGACGCGCTCCGGCATACTGGTGCCCATGTCCGAGCCCCAGCCGCAGCCCCACCCCCTCGACGCCGTCACCTGGCCGAAGCGCACCGAGCGTCTCGTGCTGCGTCGCGCCGAGGCGGGCGACATCGACGCGCTCTGGCAGCACCGCGGCCGGGACGACGTCGGCGAGTGGCTCGGCTGGCACCCCGCGGATCGCGCCGACTGGAACGCTTCGGTGCCCGCACGACTGCCCGACACGCTCGTGTTCGAGCTCGACGGCCGCGTCATCGGCGATGTCATGATCTCGGTGGGGAACGCCTGGTCGCAGCGCGAGGTGCGGGATCGTGCCGTCGGCGTGCAGGCCGAGCTCGGCTGGACCATGCACCCCGACTTCGAGGGACGCGGCTACGCGACCGAGGCGGTGCGCGAGGCGATCCGCGTCTGCTTCGAAGAGCTGGGTCTGCACCGGATCCAGGCCGGCGCCTTCACCCCGAACGAGCCCTCGCAGAAGCTCATGCGCCGCGTCGGCATGCGGCTCGAGAGCAGCTCGGTGCGCGACGCGCTGCACCGCGACCACGGTTGGGTGGACGGGGTCATGTACGGCCTCCTCGCCGAGGAATGGCGCCGCCGGCGCGACGGCCGCGCACCCCGGGCCACGATCCTGCACGGCTTCACCGCGTCCCCCGCCGACCACTGGTTCCCCTGGCTCGCCGAGCGACTCGAGGCCGCCGGCTTCGAGGTGAGCGTCCCCGAGCTGCCCGATGCGCAGGATCCCGATGCGGACGCCTGGCGGGCCGCGGCCGCCGAGGCCATCGGCGACATTCGCGACGGCGACGCGGTGATCGGCCACAGCCTCGGCGCACTCGCCGCCGCGCGCGTGCTGGCCGAGCGAGCGCGCCGCACCGGGGGCGGCGCGGTCGATCCCGCCGACCGGCTCGGCAGCCTGGTCCTCGTCTCGGGATTCGCGGGGCCCGTCGAACCGATCCCGGAGCTCGACCGATTCGCCGCCGCCGGCGTCGACCTCGCGGGTGTTCCCGCGATGGTGCGCAGCATCGCGGTGCTGCGCTCCGACGACGACGCGATCGTTCCGCCCGCCGACACCGACGTCCTCGCCTCGGCGCTCGGCGTCCCGGTCGAGGTGGTGCCCGGCGGCGGTCACTTCCTCGGCCGCGAGGGCTGGACGAAGCTCCCCGCAGCGCTGTGGTCGGTGCTGCGGGTCTCCTGACCCGCAGCACCACGACCCTCAGCCCGCGACGAAGAGCGGGATCGCGCCCGTCAGGATCCCGACCGCGAGCATCACGAGCGACACGATCGTCGCCCGCCACAGCACCTTCTTGTGGTGGTCGCCGAGGTTCACGCTCGCGAGCGAGACGAGCAGCAGGATCGCCGGCACGAGCGGGCTCTGCAGGTGCACCGGCTGGCCCGTGATCGACGCGCGCGCCATCTCGACGGGGTCGATGCCGAAGTGCGCGGCGCTCTGCGACAGCACGGGGAGGATCCCGTAGTAGAAGGCGTCGTTCGACATGAAGAACGTGAAGGGGATCGACAGCACGCCCGTGATCGGCGCCAGGAACGGACCCACCTCGGTCGGCAGGACGCCCGTGATCCACTTCGCCATCGCGTCGACCATGCCGGTGCCCGAGAGCACGCCGACGAGCACGCCGGCCGCGATCACCATGGACACGACGCCGACGATGCTGGGCGCGTGCGCCACGATCTCGGCCGCCTGATCCTTCAGCCTGCGGAAGTTCAGGACGAGGGCGAGGCCCGCGCCGACCATGAACACGTACGGCAGCGGCATGATGTCGAGCACCAGCAGCACCATCACGGCGACGGTGAGGACCAGGTTCGCCCAGATGAGCTTGGGCCGCAGCGTCGCGCGGTTCGGATCGAGCATGGTGTCGGCCATGGCGGTGTCGGTCGGGTCGACCTCGGCGGCAGCCACCGCGGGTCCGCCGATCCCGACGGTCACGAGGTTGCCCGTGTGCAGCGAGGCGCGAGCGCCCGGCTTGCTGTCCGCACCGCGGAACAGCTTCGGCACCCCGGCCAGCAGGCCGCCGTCGGCGGTGCCGTCGAGGCGGGCCGCGTCGATGCGGCCCAGACGGTTGCGCTCCTGCACGCCCAGCATCCAGGCGAAGCCGAAGGCCACGACAAGGCCGACCAGCATGGCGGGGATCATCGGCACGAACACGTCCGACACCTGCAGGTTCAGCGCGGTCGCGGCGCGCACGGTGGGTCCGCCCCAGGGGAGGATGTTCATCGTGCCGTTCATCAGACCGGCGACGCAGGTGAGCACCACCGGGCTCATGCCGAGCCGCAGGTAGATCGGCAGCATCGCGGAAGTCGTGATGATGAACGTCGTCGATCCGTCGCCGTCGAGCGAGACCGCGGCAGCGAGGAGCGCGGTGCCGACCACGACCTTCGCGGGATCGTCGCCGAGCAGCCGGGTGATGAAACGGATCAGCGGGTCGAAGAGCCCCACGTCGATCATGATCCCGAAGAACATGATCGCGAACATGAGGAGCGCCGCCGTCGGCGCCATGTTGCCGATCGCGTCGAGCACCATGTCGCCGAGCCCGAGCCCCGCTCCCGCGAAGAGGCCGAAGATGGTGGGCACGAGGATCAGGGCGACCATCGGGGTGAGGCGCTTCGTCATGATCAGGGTCATGAACACGAGCACCATCGTGAACCCGAGGATCACGAGCACCCACTCGGGCGGCACGAATGCGAGGTCGTACGTGGGCTTCTCGTCCGCTGCGCGCAGCAGCAGCTCGGACATCGCCGGTTGCATCAGATGACTCCTTTGTCGTCGGACCGCCGAGAGCGGCCTGCGCCGATGCTAGGGAGAAACCGGACCCGGCTCCGGGTAGCTCGCATTTCGTCGCGTTCTGCGCGTAGCGTGGGTTCTGCGCATTGTGCGCGCGGAGCTTCGGGGGTGCGGATGCGCAGAATGGAGAGCATGGCTCGACCGGACCGCGCGCGTCTGCGCTTCGCCACTCGCGTCCTGCTGCTGCAGCTCGGCACGGTGGTGCTGGTCGTCGCCCTCTGCACCGGCGTCTACCTGTTCCTCGCGGTCCAGCAGCTCCGCGCGTCATCGCAGGCCGCCGCCCTCGGCATCGCCCGCACCGTCGCCGAGGATCCCACCGTGCGCGAACTCGTCGCCGAGTTCTCCGCCGACCCCGGCACCCCCGCGGCCGCCGGACTGCGCGACGGCGAACTGCAGCGCACCGCCGCGGGGATCACGGAGCGCACCGGCGTGCTGTTCGTCGTGATCACCGACGACCACGGGATCCGCCTCGCCCACCCGCAGGCCGACCGGCTCGGCCAGGAGGTCAGCACCCCCTACGACCGAGTGCTGCAGGGGCACGAGGTCGTCGACTGGGAGCGCGGCACCCTCGGGGTCTCGGCCCGCGCCAAGGTCCCCGTCTACGCGCCCGGCGCCGAGCGGACCGGGCCGGACGCGCAGCGCCCCGTCGGCGAGGTGAGCGTCGGCTTCGAACAGGGAAGCGTCTTCGACGACCTGCCCGCGCTGCTCGGCTCGATCGCGCTCGCCGCGCTCGGCGGGGTCGGGATCGCGACCCTCGCCACGCTGCTGATGCGACGCCGCTGGGAACGCCTCACCCTCGGCCTCCAGCCCGAAGAGCTCGCCGCGCTCGTGCAGAACCAGACCGCCGTGCTCGACGGCGTCGGCGACGGGGTCCTCGGCATCGACCCCGACGGCACCGTGCTCGTCTGCAACGCCGCCGCGGAACGCATGCTGGGAATCGAGCGACCCGTGGGCCGCCCGCTCGCCGCGCTCGGCCTGCCCGCGCCGATCCTCGCGGCGCTCGCCGCCGACGACGACGCGTCTCGCGACGCATCGCCCTCCGGCGCCGGAACCGCTCGCGAGGCGAGCGACGTCGGCGTCGTGCACGCCGGACGCGTGCTGTACGTCGAACCGCGGCCCGTCCGACGCGGGCAGCGGCGGCTCGGCCGCGTCGTGATCGTGCGCGACCGCACCGACCTCGTCGCGTTGAGCGAACGACTCGAAACCGTGCGCGCCATGACCGGCGCGCTGCGAGTGCAGCGGCACGAGTTCGCGAACCGCATGCACGTCGCCGCCGGACTCATCGACGCCGAGCGAGTGCCCGAGGCCCGCGAGTTCCTCGGCGAGCTCGTCGAGCGCGGTGCCGTCGGGTATCCCGTGCTCGGACTCGACCGGCTCGGCGATCCGTTCCTGCACGCATTCCTCGGCGCCAAGGGCATCGAGGCGGGTGAACGCGGGGTGCGCCTGCGCATCGGCGAGGATACCCAGCTGCTCGGCACGATCCGCGATCCCGAGAACACCGCCGCCGTGCTCGGCAACCTCATCGACAACGCCGTCTCGGCGGCCGTGCGGGGTCCGGCGCCGCGCTGGGTCGAGGCGACCCTGCTCGACGACGAAGACGCGCTCGTGCTCACCGTGGGGGACTCCGGCGACGGGATCCCGCCCGGAACCGACGTGTTCGCGCGCGACAGCCGGGGCGGCTCCGGAACTCCCGACAGCGAACCGGGCGGCGACACCGACGAGTCGGCGCACGGGCACGGGCTCGGGCTCCCCCTGTCGCGCGAGATCGCGCGGGCGAGCGGCGGAGACCTCTGGGTGGTGGACCGCGGCGGTGCCGAGGCCGGATCCGGGCCCCGTTCGGAGTCCGCGGTCGACAGCGACCCCGGATCCCGCTCCGGCGCGGTGTTCGCCGCACGCATCGGCGGGGCCGTCGAACCCGCCCGCGGCGCCGAGGGCGGGATACCCGATCGCACCGATCCGGCCGACGTCCCCACCGATCCGGCCGACCTCCCCACCGATCCGACCCAGCAGGAGCACCCGTGACCGATCCGATCCGCACCCTCGTCGTCGACGACGACTTCCGCGTCGCCGGCCTGCACCGCGACATCGTCGCCGAGCGCCCGGGGTTCCTGGCGCTCGAGCCCGCCCGCTCGGTCGCCGAGGCGCGGGCCGCGATCCGCGCCCACCGACCCGACCTCCTGCTGGTCGACGTCTATCTGCCGGACGGCGACGGCATCGACCTCGTACGCGCGGCGGGGTGCGACGCGTTCGTGATCTCGGCGGCTGGCGACGCCCCGACCCTGCGCCGCGCGCTCCGTTCGGGGGCCCTCGCCTGTCTGCTCAAGCCGTTCGAGCCGCGCATGCTCGCCGAGCGGCTGGAACGGTACGCGAGATTCCGCAACCTGCTCGCGGGGACGGGCGCGGTGGCCCAGGAGGATCTCGATCGCGCCCTCGCGATCCTGAACGGGTCGAGCGACCCCGTCTCGCTGTCGCGCTCCGCGACCGAGAAGCTGATCCTCGACGCGCTCGGCGCCGAGGAACGCTCGGCGAGCGAGGTCGCCGAGCGCGCGGGGATCTCGCGTGCGACGGCGCAGCGCCACCTCGCGGCTCTCGCCGCGCGATCGGTCGTGGAGGTGCGGCTGCGCTACGGGTCGACGGGGCGTCCCGAACATCGGTACACGCTCGCGTCGCGCTGAGCCCTGGCCTCTGGAACTCCGGGCCTCGTCGGCATTGTCGGCTTCATCGGCGTTGTCGGCCTCGTCGGCCTCATCGAGTGGCGGCAAAACGCTCGAATGGGATCGCATTCGCGCCGACTGCCGCCACTCGACGAAGGTGCGCGTGCGTTTGCGCGCTCAAGCTCGAGCGTGCACGAGCACGGGCACGAGCACGAGCACGAGCACGCGAGGGTGGGGCGCTACCCGATCTCGAGCGCGAAGCCCGCGCCCGACGGCACGACGCGCACGGCGGCGAGATCGGCGACGTGCGCATCCGGCGCGTGCTGCGCCGCTGCGGCACCGACGCCGACGACGCGCATGCCCGCGGCGCGCGCGGCGGCGATCCCCACCGAGGAGTCCTCGAACACGACGCAGTCCGCGGGCGCGATCCCGAGCCGGTCGGCGGCGAGCAGGAACCCCTCGGGGTCCGGCTTGCTCGCCCGGACCGACTCCGCGGTGACCGCGACCTCGGGCACCCGCACTCCGGCGGCGCCCATGCGCGCGTGCAGCAAAGGCGAATCGGCCGAGGTCACCACCGCGTGCGGGAAAGAGGCGAGCGCCTCCACGAACGCGGCGGCGCCCGCGATCTCGACGACGCCGTCCGTCTCGACCGCCTCGCGCGCCAGCATGCCGGCGTTCTCGGCGATGTTCTCGTCTGCGGAGCGCTCGGGCAGCAGGATCGCCATGCTCTCGTGCCCCTGACGGCCGTGGATCACCGACAGTACTGAGCCGCGGGGCACCTCGTGCCGGTCCGCCCACTCACCCCAGAGCCGTTCGACGACCGCGGTCGAGTCGACGAGGGTGCCGTCCATGTCGAGCAGCGCTGCCCGTGCTTCGATGCGTTCCATGGGCTCAGCCTAAGGGAGGCGTCCGAACGCCCGCGGGGCGATGCAGCGCCGTGCGGAGCAGTGCGGATTCGCGACTCACGGCCCGCACGCAGACTCGCTCAGGAGCCCGAGCGGTAACGTGACGTCGTGAACACTGGCACTCCCCCGGCGATCCGTGCGACCGGGCTCGTCAAACGATTCGGCAAGCATACGGCGGTCGACGGCGTCGACCTCGAGGTCGCGCAGGGCGAGGTGGTCGCGTTCCTCGGCCCGAACGGCGCCGGCAAGACCACCACGATCGACATGATCCTCGGCCTCGGTCGCCCCGACGCGGGCTCGGTCGAGCTGTTCGGCATGAGCCCCCGCGCCGCGATCGCGCGCGGACTCGTGTCGGCCGTCATGCAGACGGGCGGCCTGCTCAAGGACCTCACGGTGCGCGACATCATGCGACTGAACGCCTCGCTGTTCACGTCGACCATCGACGTCGACGATGCCCTGGAGCGCGCCGGAATCCTGCAGATCGCCGCGCGCAAGGTCGAGAAGTGCTCGGGCGGCGAGCAGCAGCGGCTCCGCTTCGCGATGGCGCTGCTCTCGGATCCCGGGCTGCTGATCCTCGACGAGCCGACCACCGGCATGGACGTCGAGGGGCGGCGATCCTTCTGGAACGCGATCCACGCGGACGCGGCCCGCGGACGCACCGTCGTGTTCGCGACGCACTACCTCGAGGAGGCCGACCAGTACGCGGATCGCATCGTGCTGATCCGCCAGGGCCGGATCGTGGCCGACGGCTCCGCCGCGGAGATCAAGAGCATGGCGGCCGGCCGCACCGTCGAGGCCGTGCTGGAGGGCGCCGAGGCGAACCGCGCCGAGCTCGAACCCGTGCTGCGCGCGCTGCCCGGCGTCGAACAGGTGGAGCTGCGCGGCGACCGGGTCAAAGTGCGCACGGCGTCGTCGGACGACACGGCCCGGCACCTGCTCACCGCGACCGCGGCGCACGACGTCACCATCACCAGCCAGAACCTGGAGCAGGCGTTCTTGCAGCTCACGGGCGACGCCACCGAACGAGCAAACGCGGAGGCGGCACGATGAGCGGCACGCAGCAGACCCGGCCGGGCCGGATCGACACGGCGAACCGCACGACCCCGCCGTTCGGCGGATTCAACCTGCGGTTCCTCGGCATGGAGCTGAAGCGCAGCTTCCGCAACACGGGAACTCTGATCTTCACCCTCGCATTCCCCATCGGCATGCTCTTCATGATCGCGCTGCCGAACAAGAACACGGCGGCGACCGACGTCCCCATCGCCGAGGGCGGCCTCTCGGCCGCCGTGCCCATCATGATCTCGATGGCGGTGTACGGCGCGATGGTCGCGTCGACCATGATCGGCGTCTCGGTCGCGACGGAGCGTTCGCAGGGCTGGAGCCGCCAGCTGCGGCTCACGCCGCTGAACCCCGGGGTCTACATCGGCGTCAAGATCCTCACGGGGCTCGCGGTCGGCGCGGTCGGCGTCGCCGCGACACTCATCGCCGGCGTCATCATCGGCATCCACGCCCCGCTCGGCAATCTGCTGCTCGCCGGGTTCATCGCCTGGATCTCGTCGCTCATGCTCACCGCGCTGGGCCTCGCGGTCGGCTACGCGTTCCCCGCGCAGAACGCGATGCGCTACCTCGGCCCGATCCTCCCCGTGCTGAGTTTCATGGGCGGCCTGTTCGTGCCGCTGCAGATCCTGCCGCAGGCCCTGCAGATCGCCGCGAAGTTCACGCCGCTGTGGGGCATCGCCGACATGTCGCAGTCGGCGTCGCTCGGCGTCGCACCGGACCCGTGGTCCTACGTGAACTTCATCGTCTGGCTGGCGCTGTTCTCGGGTGCCGCGATCATGATGCTGCGCCGGGACACCGCGCGGGTCTGAGCCCGGCGGGGCGGCTCGGGCCGACGAGGCCGCGCCGGTCCGCAGTGTCGGTGGTGGCTGCCAGACTGCCCCCGTGCTCACCACCTTCGCCGTCAGCGGATACCGCTCCCTCGTCGAGCTCGTGCTGCCGCTCGACCGGCTCACCGTCGTGTCGGGCGCCAACGGCACCGGCAAGTCCAACCTCTATCGGGCGCTGCACCTGCTCGCAGCCGCCGGCGAAGGCCGCACGGTCGGTGCGATCGCTCGCGAGGGCGGACTCTCCAGCGTGCTCTGGGCGGGCCCCGAGCACCCCGGGCGGGGCAGCGGTCAGGGCACGGTGCGCAAACGCCCGGTCTCGCTCCGGATCGGTTTCGCCTCCGACGACTTCGGCTACCTCGCCGACCTCGGCCTGCCGCAGGTCGACCCCGCACGCAGCTTCTTCACCCGCGATCCCGAGATCAAGCGCGAGCAGGTCTTCACCGGCCCGTTCGCGCGACCGGCGTCGGTGGTCATCGACCGCACCCGGGCCGCGGTGCGCGTGCGCGACGGCGGCTGGCGCTCGGTGCCCCAGACGCTCGCACCCGGCCAGAGCGTGCTGCTCGACCTCGAGGATCCCTCGGCGCTTCCCGAGGTCCTGCGGCTGCGGCACGGGATGGCGCAGTGGCGCTTCTACGACCACTTCCGGGCCGACCGTGATGCCCCGGCCCGGCAGCCGCAGGTCGGCACCCGGACCCGCTGGCTGAGCGACGACGGCGCGGATCTCGCCGCGGTCTGGGCGACGGCGATCGAATCCGGCCAGGAAGGACCGCTGGCGTCCGCGGTCGCCGACGCGTTCCCCGGTTCGCACGTCGACATCGACGCCGTCGACGGCGTGTTCCGCCTGCTGTTCTCCCAGCGCGGCCTGCTGCGACCGCTGACCGCTGCGGAGCTCTCGGACGGCACCCTGCGGTGCCTGCTGCTCTGCGCCGCGCTGCTGCCCGCCGATCCCCCGCCGCTCATCGTGGTCAACGAGCCGGAGGCCTCGCTCCACGAGGATCTGCTCGGTCCGCTCGGCTCGCTCCTCACGGAGGCGGCGCGGCGCACGCAGATCATCGTCGTCACGCATTCCACCGCGCTACGGCGCGCGCTCGAACCCCGGGGCACGGCCGTCGAACTCGTGTCGTCGGGCGAAGGCACGAAGGTGCTCGGACAGGGGCTGCTCGACGCTCCGCCCTGGCACTGGCCGTCGCGCTAGCGATCCCAAAACCAAGTCCGTGGATACGGTGACAGATGTGTACGCAGTCGCTACACTTATTCCATGGACACCATCTCGCTCGAAGTCAGCACGCGAGAGCTTCGCGGCCAGCTATCGGACATCCTCAGCCGCGCAGCGTACGCGCACGAACGCATCGGCGTCACCCGCAACGGCAAGCTCGCGGCGGTCGTGGTGGGCGTCGAGGATCTCGAGCTCCTCGAAGAGCTCGAGATGAGCCAGGACCTCGCCGCCTACCGCGATGCGAAGTCGAGCGACGACGGCATCCGAGTCTCACTCGCCGAACTGCGCGGTGACCGCGCGCTGTGATCTACGCCGTCGAATTCACCTCGGCAGCCGCGAAACAGATCCGAAGGCTCCCGCGCCCCGCGCGTGAACGGCTGCTCGACGCGATCGAGAACCTGCAGGCCGATCCCCGACCGCCCGGCGCCAAGAAGCTCGTCGGTGAAGATCTCGCCTGGAGGATCCGGACCGGGGACTACCGGGTGATCTACGAAGTGGCCGACGACCGGCTACTGGTCACCGTCGTCCGGGCCGCGCACCGCCGCGAGGTGTATCGCTGACCGACCGCGGCCCGGTGAGCGGCGACCAGGCCGCTGCGTACGCGACGGGCTGCGCGGTGCGCGCATCGCCCTCGAAGCGCGCGCACGGGTCCTTCCCGATTGTGCCGAGCACGCGCCCGAGCAGCTCCGAGAGCTCGGCCTGCCGAGCGGGCTCGATCGCCTCGAAAACGAGCCGTCGCAACTGCTGCACGTGCGCGACGACGTGCGCCTCGAGGTGCGCCCGGCCGCCTTCCGTGAGCACCACGTCCGTGGCACGGCCGTCATCGGGGTTCTGCTCGCGCTGCACCCAGGACCGCCGTTCGAGCCGGCCGACCGCGACCGACAGCCGCGCGATCGAGACGCTCATGCGGGCCGCGAGCTCGCTCATGGTCCGGATCCCCGATGGCGCTTCCGACAGCGACCCGAGCAGCCGGAAGTCGAGGTACGAGACCCCCGCGTCGCGCTTGAGCCGCGCCTCGATCGCGCTCGGCAGCTCGGCGGTGATCCGCACCAGATTCCGCCAGAGCTCCTGCTCCGCGCCGTCGAGCCGGTCGGCGTCGCTCATGCGCGCTCCCACGCCCCGCCCCGTCCGCGTGTGGAATCGCGGAAGACCACGTCGATCGGTACGTCCCGCCGCCGTGGCGCCGCACCGGAGGCGCGTTCGTCGAGCACCTCCCGCATGATCCGCATGCACTCGCGTCCGAAGACCCGCGGGTGCAGGTCGATCGCGGTGATCGACGGCTCGGTGTAGCGCAGCGCCGGCGAGTCCACTGCCGCGGCGACGAGCAGGTCCTCCCCGACCGTGCGGCCGTACTCCGTCGCGCTGGTGATCACGTTGAGCACCGACCCTTCGGTGAGCGAGATGATCGCGTCGGCCGGATCCGCGTCGCCGAGCAGTTTCCGGGTCGCCGCGATCGTCGAGTCGGTCAGTCCTTCCACGGAGACGGCTTCGATGCGCTCGCGCACTCCGCGTTCGGCGCACCAGTCGCGGTAGGCCTGCGTGATCTCGTCGGACCACCCGCTGAACATCTCGGGCACGATGATCGCGGGGGCGCGCGCACCGTGCTCGGCGAAGTGGTCGAGCAGCTCGCGGGTCGCTGCGGCGTGATCGGAGCGGACCTCGCCGTCGACCGTCCGGTACTCCGCTGGCATGGCTTCGCCGCTCACCACGGGGAGCCCGGGTGCGAGCAGCTGCTCGAGCACGGGATCGTCCGCGACCGGGTCGATGGCGATGATGCCGTCGGCGTCGATGCGGGGCAGCGGTCGTCCGCTCGCCGGCCGCGGCAGGAGCGTCACCAGCAGGCCGGCATCGAGCGCCTCGTCGACCATGCCGAACGCCGCCTCCGTGTAATAACCGAGCGTGGTCGCGATGCTCGGCAGGTAGACGACGATGATCCCGGTGCGCGCGGCGCGGAGGTTGCGGGCCGTCGGGTTCGGTCGGTACCCGAGTTCGGCGGCGGCGGCGCGCACCCGTTCGCGGGTCGCGGCGGACACTCCGGCGCGGTCGGTGAGGGCGAACGACGCCGCTCCGCGCGAGACGCCGGCGAGGTCCGCCACGTCCTGCAGGGTCACGGGGCGTTTGACGGGCATGAAGCGAAGGTATCACCGACGTGCCCGCAGCCGGACCGCGGTACGGGCGGCGGGTTTGCGGTCGCAACTATATCGGTTTAGCATTCACCCCAGACCCGCGAATGCCGTTCGAAGGAGAACCCGTGGCCCAGCAATCTTCCGCGCACCTGCGCCGTACCCTCGGCCTCACCGGCCTCGTCGTCTTCGGCCTCAGCTACATGGCCATCGGTACCGTCTTCACCACCTACGGCATCGTCAACCAGCTGACCGACGGCCACCTCCCGCTCTCGTACGTCATCGCGCTCATCACCATGCTCTTCACCGCCGCGAGCTACGCGGCGATGGTGAAGAAGTTCCCCGTCGCGGGATCCGCCTACACCTACACCCAGCAGGCCTACGGCGGCATCGCCGGATTCATGACCGGCTGGGTGCTGCTGCTCGACTACCTCTTCATCCCGATGATCAACTTCATGATCCTCGGCTTCTACGTCGGCACGCAGTTCCCGAGCGTCCCGCCGCAGGTGTTCGCCTTCGCAGCGCTCGTGCTGGTGCTGGTGTTCAACATCCTGGGCATCAAGATGGTGAACCGGCTCAACACCGCCATCATCGCGGTCTCCCTCGCGACCGCCCTGCTCTTCGTGATCCTGGCGGTGAAGGCCGCGATCAACGACCCGAACGCGCCCGGTCTGCTCGAACCCTTCGTGCCCGGCGCCGAGGGCTTCAGCCCCGCGCTCTCAGGCGCCGCCGTGCTCGCGCTCTCGTTCCTCGGCTTCGACGCCGTCTCGACCCTCTCCGAAGAGGCGAAGAACGCCCGCCGCGACATCCCGCGCGCCATCATGCTCACCACCCTCATCGGCGGTGCGCTCTTCATCTTCATCTCGTGGATCGGCGCGCTGGCCTACCACCCCGCCGACTGGTCGGCGATCCCCGACGAGATGAAGAACGCGGCCGGCGTCGCGCTCGTCTCCCACCTGGGCGGAAGTCTCGCTCCGCTCTTCGAGGCCATCGTCGTGATCGGCTCGATCGCGGGCTGCATCGGATCCGGCCTCGCCGGCCAGGTCTCGGTCGCCCGCATCCTCTACTCGATGGGCCGCGACGGCACCCTCCCGAAGCCCCTCGGCCGGCTCTCGAAGCGCTTCGGCACGCCCGTCGTCGCGGCCGTCACCGTCTCGGTGTTCGCGCTCGCCTGCCTGTTCCTCACCCTCGACCAGGCCGCGTTCATGATCAGCTTCGGCGCCCTGGCGGCGTTCACCATGGTCAACCTCTCGGTGATCCGCGTGTACCTGTTCCCCCGCGGCGGCGCGGGCGACCGCAGTGCGAAGGGCTGGATCCTCTACGGCGTCGTACCCGCCGTCGGCGTCGCGCTCTCGATCTGGCTCTGGACCTCGCTGCACCCCACGACGTGGATCGTCGGCGGAATCTGGGCCCTGATCGGCTTCGCGATCATCGCCGCGAAGACCGGCTTCTTCCGCCGCCCGGTGCCGCGCATGAGCTTCGAGGAGGAGACCCCCTCCACCGAGGCGATCGACGCCTACGCCGACGAGCACCCGCTCGACGAGAACGCCACCCGCTGATCGCACGGAACCGAAGGGAACCCGCAATGACCACTCCTCCGATCGATCTGATCGTCACCGGTGCCCGACTCCACGCCCTCGACGCCGGCGGCGGCGACGGCAGTGCCGGCAGTGCGAACCCCGCGGCCGACGCGATCGCCGTCGCCGGCGACCGGATCGTCGCCGTCGGGCCGCGATCCGAGATCGTCGCACTGGCCGATGAGCGCACCGAGCGTCTCGACTTCGCGGCCGGCACCATCGTCCCCGCGTTCACCGACGCGCACGCGCACCCGGTCGCGAGCGTCTCGATCCCGCAGGGCACCGACCTCTCTGGGGTGCCGACCTTCGCGGCTCTGCGGGAAGCGCTCGCGCGGGGCGCCGCCGAGCAGGCCGGAAGCGACTGGTTCTTCGCCTCGGGGCTGGATCCGAACGCGTTCGAGGGCGCCCCGATCACGAACGGGATCCTCACCGAACTTCTCGGCCCGGATCGGCTCGCCCACGTCGGCATGTTCGACGGCCACTCCGCGCTGGCCTCCGACGCGCTGCTCCGTCTCGCCGGGTTCACCGAGGGGCGCAGCTATCCCGACGGCTCCAGCATCGTCGCCGACGCCGACGGCCGCCCCACCGGGCACGTGCTCGAGTTCAGCGCGCTGAACGACGTACGCGCGCACCTGCCGGCGCGCAGCCCCGAGGAGCAGGCGCACGAGCTGCACGCGCTGCTCGGCGCGATGGCCGCGACCGGCATCGCCCGCGTGCACGTCATGGATCTGCAGGATCCGGACGCCATCGCGATCCTGGAGGCCGCCGAGCGGATCGCCCCGCTCCCCGTCTCGCTGCGCCTCTCGCCGTGGTGCGAGCCCGGCACGACCGACGCGGGGATCGACGAGCTGATCGCCCGGCAGGGCCGCGGCGGGGATCGCTGGAGCGTCGGCGGGATCAAGTTCTTCATCGACGGCACGGTCGAGGGCGGCACCGCCTGGCTCGAGACCCCTGACATCCACGGCGAGAACACCGAGTCGGTCTGGCGCGACCACGCCGCCTACGCCGAGCGGATCGCCCGATTCCACGGGGCCGGGATCCCGACCGCGACCCACGCGATCGGCGAGCGCGGCATCCGGTTCGTCGTCGAGACCCTCGCCGCGCTCCCCGCGGGCGGGCCGCAGCACCGCATCGAGCACATCGAATCGGTCTCGAAGGACGTCATCGAGCGGCTCGCCGCCGCCGGCATCGCCGCGAGCATGCAGCCGACCCACTGCACCCACTACACCCGGGCCGACGGCAGCGACGACTGGTCGCGGCGGTTGGGCGAGACGCGCGCGCATCGCGCCTGGTGCACGCGGGATGTCCGCGACTCGGGCGCGGTCCTCGCCCTCGGCTCCGACTTCCCCGTCGCACCGTTCAACCCGCTCGAGATCATGGCCGACGCGCAACTGCGCCGCCCGGCGGGCTCGCCCGAGGTCGAGCCCGTGCTGCCCGAGCAGGGCCTCACCGCCCGCGAAGCACTCGAGGGCTACACGACGCAGCCCGGCGCGGCCATCGGCGAGCGCTCCGGCGTGCTCGCCGTCGACGAGCCCGCTTCGTTCGCCGTGCTCGACGTCGATCCGCTCGCCGCGGACCCCGACGCGCTCGCGGCGGGCCGGGTGCTGCTGACCGTGTCGGACGGCCTCGTGACGCACCGCGCGTGACCGCAGCCGCCCGGCCACTTCGTGCGCGCCAGATCACCCCGGCGCGCACGCAGTGGCCGGGGCTACCCTGAGGACCATGAGCACTGCGGAGCAGATCCCGAGCACGACCGAAGCGCCGACCATGCGCGCCGTCCGGCAGGAGTCGTTCGGCGGCCCGGAGGTGCTGCACCTGGCGGAGGTGCCTCGCCCCGTTCCCGGGATCGGCGAGGTGCTGATCCGGGTGCGCGCCGCCGGGGTGAACCCCACCGATTGGAAGCACCGCGCCGCCCCCGGATGGGCCGGCGCCCTGCCACTGACCCTCGGCTGGGACGTCGCCGGGGTCGTGGAGGCGGTGGGCCTCGGAGTCACGCTCTTCGCGCCGGGCGACGAGGTCTTCGGCATGCTGCCGTACCCGCACGGAGTCGGATCCCACGCCGAGTTCGTGGTCGGCCCGACGCGCGCCTTCGTGCGCATCCCCGAGGGGATCGGCATCGTGCAGGCCGGCGCGCTGCCGCTCGCGGCGCTCACCGCCTGGCAGTCGCTGGTCGACACCGCGGGCGTCGGACCGGGGCAGCGCGTGCTGGTGCACGCGGCGGCCGGCGGGGTGGGGCACCTCGCGGTCCAGATCGCGAAGGCGCGCGGCGCGACGGTGATCGGCACGGCGAGCGCCGCCAAGCACGAGTTCGTGCGGGGCCTCGGTGCCGACGAGGTGGTCGACTACCGCACCGAGGACTTCGCCGAGGTCGTGCGCGACGTCGACGTCGTGCTCGACACCATCGGCGGCGACTACCAGCTGCGTTCGCTGCGCACGCTCCGCCTCGGCGGAATCATGGTCTCGACGCTCCCCCGCCCGGCCGAGGGGCTCTTCGATCGGGCGGCCGAGCTCGGCGTCCGCGCGGAGCTGATCCTCGTCGAGGCCGACCACGCGGGAATGCTCGCCGTGGCGGAGCTCGCCGCGAACGGTGCGCTCCGCGCCGAGATCGCGGGCGTCTTCCCGATGAGCGAGGCCGCCGCCGCGCACGCCGCGGGCGAGACCGGGCGCACCACCGGCAAGCTCGTGCTGACGATGGGCGGGTGAACCGGGACTCCGGCCTTCCCCCAGCGCGCCGCCGGACGTACGATTCCGGCATGTGCGCGCAGTACGGACTGGGCGGCGGACCCTACGTCGAACCGCCGGACACCCCGATCCCGCCGCTCGACGAGCGGGAATCGGCGGAACGCGTCGCCGAGTGGGCGGCGCAGCGCGACGGCACGGCGCGGATCACCGGCAAGCACGCCCGAAACCTGAACCCGCTGATCCGCGAGGTCGACGGGCAGCGGCGGCTCGACCTGGCCTGGTGGTGGCTCTGGAGGGGCGACGCACCGGCGAGGTTCTCGGCGTTCAATTCCCGCGACGACGCGCTGCTGCGATCCTGGCGCACCCCGTTCCAGCACCGCGCGCTGGTGCCCGCGAGCTGGTACCTGGAGAAGGGGGTGAGGCTCGACCTGGGCGGCGCGATGTTCGGCATCGCCGCGATCACCTCCGCGTCGCACGACGCGAACGGCGAGGAGATCCTGAGCTACTCGCTCGTGACCCGTCGCGCGGTCGGTCCGGCGCTCGACGCGCACTCCGGCGACGGGGAACCGCGCATGCCACTGATCCTCCCTGCCGAGATGCACGACGACTGGCTCGATCCCGAACGGCCCGGCGACCGGGAACTCATCGACCGGGCCGTGCTCGCGTCGGATGGGATCTCGCAGGATCTTCGGCGCTCCTGACCGATCTCGCGGATCGCCGAGCGTCGACTTGCGACCGCCTCCGGAGCCCCTGGATACTCGAACATGTGTTCGAACGATTCGGGGGTGCGAGATGAGCGTCGACGTGCTGCTGGACGATCAGGTCGCGCTCTGGCTCACCGACGGCCGGCCCGACCGCATGGTGTGGCGGAGCGAACGCTGGCGCGTCGTGGACGCCCCGGCTCCGCTCGCCGATGCCGCGGGCGCGAGATGGCGCTTCCACGCACGCTCCGAGATCTCGGGGGCGCTGCGCGAGTTCGAAGCGCGCAGCACGGGCGGCCACTGGTTTGTCGTCGCGGCGCTCGCGCGTTAGCGCACCGACGCCCGATTCCGGCTCCGCCGCCGCGAGATCCAGACCACCCCGGCCCCGATCGCGAGCACGACGATCGCGATTCCGACGATGTACGCCGCGACCAGCGGGTAGCCGCCGGGCTGGTTCGGATTGAGGAACGGGTACGGATACCAATAGGGCAGACCCGTCGCGGGACTCGTGACGAGCGGCCCGCGCACGAGCGTGTACACCGCCCAGAGCACCGGGAACGCCGCGATCACGGCGACCGTGCGCTTTCGCAGCGGCCCGCGCCCCGGCGCGACGAGCACGTCGGCGAGCAGCAGCAGCGGCCCGACCAGGTGCATCATCTCGTTCGCCCAGGCCACGGTCGCGCCCTGCGGCAGTTCGATCCCGCGCAGCAGGATGTTGTAGACGATGCCGGTGGTGATCATGTAGGTCGAGGCGCAGGCCAGCAGGATCGCGAGCCCGCGGGGCTCCCGTTCGCCCTCCGCAGCGCGGAGCCCCCAGAGGCCGGCGAGCAGCAGCGCGACCACCGCGGTCAGGTTCGACTCGATCGTGAAGAAGCTCGCGAAGTTGGCGAGCACGGTCGGCAGGTGCGACCCGTGCGGCGTGGTCGCCTCGAGCGCATTCGTCACCGTGATGATCAGCTGATGCACGACCGCGGCGAGGATCAGCGCCGACCCGAGGAGCCGAACGAAGGACCAGGCTCTCATGCCGCGGGGCGAGTTCATGACACGAACATAGCGGCTGGGGCACTCTGCCGGCACCCCGCTCCACGCGGACGCGGATCCGGGTGCCGGCAGAGTGGAACGACGGGCCCCGTGCAGGGGGGAGGGCGCTCGTCGCCGCGCGCATGCGCGACCCAGCACTTACCTTACCTCAGTAAGGAAAAAGGGTCGATGCTCTATCCTTGCGAGCAATGAGCAAAGCAGCAGGAACCTCTTCCGGGCGGCCCCGCGACAAGAGCATCGACGAAGCGCTCAAGCGCGCTTTCGAGGGCCTCGCCATCGATTCGGAGATCCGCTCGATCTCCATGAAAGACCTGATCACCCGAGCCGGGACCAACCGTGACGCCTTCTACCGGCGTTACAACTCGCTCGGGCACTTCCTGGTCGACGTCGCGGTGCACCGCTACGCGCTCGACCCCGCGTCCGACACCGGCACCCTCCTCGGCGACATCGAGTCCGTCGTGCAGGATCAGGTGAACATGTACACCGACGGCGTCTGCCGCGAACTGATCCCGCTGCTGCTCGACGCCAGCGCGAAGGACGACGTCGTCGCCGAACTGTTCGCCTCCCAGTTCATCCACCCCCAGCGGGAGTCCTGCCGCCGCATGCTGCAGCGCGCGGTCGACCGCGGCGAGATCGATCCCCCGGAAGACGCGGAGTACGTGATCGACCTGCTCTACGGCCCGCTGCTGCTGCGCGCCGCGCTCCCCGGCGAAGCGCCCATCACCGAGAAGATCGTCCGGCAATCGGCGCGCACCGCGATGCGCGAGCTGGGGGCCGCACTGCCCGAGGACGCGCGCGACTGAGCCGGCGCACCGCGCGAACGGCAGCGGGCCGGGATCCTTCCGACGAGGAGGATCCCGGCCCGCCGTCGCAGATGCCGGCCTCGATCGATCAGAAGTCGAAGAGCTCGCCGAGGAATCCCTCGCGGCGGCGTTTCTTGCCCGAGCGCTGGTCGTAGTCGCGATCGTGGCCCCGATCACGACCGCGGTCGAAGCTGCGGTCGCGTCCGTGGTCCGAGAAGCGACCCCGGTCGTCGACCGGCGCCTGCGGAGCGGCGGGAGCGGTGCGGCCGTACTCGGTCGCGGCGCGGTCGATGATCTTGTCGAGCTCGCCGCGGTCCAGCCAAATGCCCCGGCACTGCGGGCAGTAGTCGATCTCGACTCCGGAGCGCTCCGACATCACCAGGTCGGTCGCGTCGATGGGACATTTCATGATGGTTCTCCTTCGGGGATTCGGGAATTCGGTGGTTGCAGCGGTTCGACTGCTTCGGACGTGGGGTCAGGTCCCGGACTTCGCGGCGAGCGCCCGATCGAGCGCGTCGGTCAGGTCGGTGACGCTCGTGAGCTCGAGCTTGCGCCCGTCCAGGAAGAAGGTCGGCGTGCCGGTCGCCCCGAGCAGGCGCGCGGCGTCGAAGTCCTTCTGCACCCGCTCGCGGGTCTTCGGGTCGGCGACCGCGGCGTCGTAGGCGGCGAGATCGAGACCCAGGCGCTTCGCGTACTCGCGGAATCGTGGCGCCTCCGAGGCCTGCTTCTCACCCCACTCCGCCTGGGTCTCGAACATCTGCCGGTACATCTGCTCGAACTTGCCCTGCTGCGCAGCGGCCTCGACCGCGAGCGCGGCGGTCATCGAGTTCTTGTGCCCCGGCATCGGGAAGTAGCGGATCACGTAGGTGAGCTTGCCGTCGTACTGCGTGCGGATCTCCTCGCCGTACGGATAGAAGGCGCCGCAGGCCTCGCACTCGAAGTCGAGGAACTCGACGAGGGTGGGGGCGCCCGGACCGCCGTCGTCGAGCACATGCGAGTCCGCCGCAACGACGTCGGCCGCCGAGGCGGGCGCGTCGGCGCTCGGCGCGGGGGTCGCCGGCCGAGCCAGGATCGAAACCGCGATCGCGACGACTGCGAGCAGGATCGCCGCGGGGATCACGATCAGGGCCGTCCGCGTCGAGGTCGAGAGCCGTTTGGGCCGGGTGGGGTCGGAAGGGGTGGTCATGCGCTGCTCCTCTGCCGTTCCGCCGGTCACCGGATGTTCTTGGTCAGGAAGACCATGGGGTCGATGGGCTTGTCGTCCTGCCGCATCGCGAGGTGCAGGTGTGCGCCGAAGGCCATGCCCGTCGCGCCGACCCGGCCGGCCGTATCGCCGATCTTCACCTGCTGGCCGACCTGGAAGCTGCTCGAGTCGTTCTGCATGTGGCAGTACCGGCTCGTGACATCGCGCCCGCCGATCTTGTGCTGCACCTTGAGGCCGAAGCCGCAGCCGTCGATCGTCTGCCCGGCCTCGAGCACGATCCCGCTCGCGATGATCCGGATTGGTGTGCCGTCGGCCGCCGCGAAGTCCTGCGCGTCGTGGAACTGGGCGACGGGGGCGGTGCGATAGCCGAACGGGTCGGTCAGGGGCACCTGGGCGTCGAACGGATAGCGCACCTTCGAGTCGGACAGCCCCGAGAGGTCGGGGGATCCCGGTTTCGCCTCGGGCGCGGTCTCGATCGGCGAGATGGCGTCGAAGGCCCGCTCGCCGGAGCCGAGCGCCGTGCCGCCCGTGCCGCTCAGGTGCTGCGCGGGTGCCGCGGCGGCGAGCGCGATACCGGATCCGGACGCTCCCGCCTGCTGCGGCTGGGCGAGAAGCGGCGCGGCGAGACCCGCGACCATGACGCAGGCGCCGAGTGCGGCGGTGGTCGCGGTCACTGCGCGCCGCAGCCGCCGTGCCGCGGTGGGTGGGGCGCTCTCGGGTTCCGCCGCTTCGAGCGCGGGCTGCGGCCCATCGGCCGACATCAGGTGGATCGGGTTCGGCGTGCGGAGCTCACCGCGGGGGTGCGGCTCGGGCGCGTTCGGGAATTCGGTGCTCACGCGAACAGCACCGCCGTGAGCGCGTAGCTCAGGCCGGCGACGACGAGCGCTGCCGGGACGATGAGCACGGTGAAGACGATGGGGTTGCGGAACGGATGCTTGGTCGAGCGCATCGAGGACTCCTCTGGGTATCGGTCGTCGGGGATCCGCGTGCGGCCGGAACGGTCGCCGCGGAACGGTCTGCTGCGCGGCGGCTCACCATCCGATGCGGAGGCATGGGGCAGGAGCGGCGGCGGCACCGACGATCAGGTACGGAGGACGGAGAGCGCGAAGGGGGATGGGGGCTCGACGAAGGGGCGACCGGGTGCGCGGACGCGGAGGACGACGAACGCCCGCTTCGAGAGGGTGCTCGTGCGGCCGCGGTTCCGACGGATCGCGACGGCGAAGGTGAGGAGGAGCGCCAGCACGCAGACCGAGACCAAGTCGAGGCAGCCGCCGATCGGGGCCGCGGTGTCGTGGCCTTCCGCGGGAGTGCTGCGCATGCGCTCCTGTCCGGTCAGGCCCTGGTTCGAGGGGACCGGGGCTGCCGCCGCGGCGGCGCCGTCGTGGGGTGCGATCCGAGTCTCGGTGGATCCGGATGCGACGCTCGACGCGGCGGGAACCGCTGCGCCGTGCGCGGGATCCACGTCGCGGAGGGCGTGCATGCCGAGCAGGCCGAGCACGATCGCCGCGACCGCGAGCACGATCCAGGGCGTGGCGGAGCCCGGTGCGCTCCGGCGCGCGATCGCGCGTGCCTGCTCCATGCTCCACCTCCCGGTCGGAATCGCTGCGGACGAACAGAAAACCCAGCCAAGCTAACACTCGTCCCTGAGATCGACGGGAGAATCGAGCCTTCTCAAAATCGCCATCAGGCGATACCATCGTCATATGACGATGAATGCGATCGAGCCGGTGGTCCTGGACCCGCAGGCCACCGCGGCCTACGCCCACCTCTTCCAGGGCCTCGCGGATCCGACCCGCCTCGCGGTGCTGCAGCACCTCGCCTCGGGCGAGCACCGGGTGCGCGACCTGGTGCAGCACATGGGCTTCGCGCAGTCGACGGTCAGCAAGCACCTGAGCTTCCTGCTCGAGTGCGGCCTCGTCGCGGTCCGTCCCGACGGACGCGCCTCCTGGTACTCGCTCGCGCACCCCGGGCAGCTGAGCACCGTCATCGCCGCCGCCGAAGCGCTGCTCGAAGCGGCCGGAACGCGGGCGATCCTCTGCTCGCACCTCCGTACCCCCCGAACCGCGGCGCCGGCCGCCGAGCGAAAGGACCACTGATGGGCGCAGGACACGATCACGGACCCGCAGTCGGCGAAGCCGGCCATCCCGGAGACCACCGCAAGCGGCTGGCGATCGCCTTCGCGATCACCTCGATCATCGTGGTGGCCCAGGCGGTGGGCTCCTGGGTGACCGGCAGCCTCGCACTGCTGACCGACACGGCGCACGCCCTGACCGACGCGACAGGCCTGCTCGTCGCCCTCATCGCCGGAACGCTGATGCTCCGCCCCGCCTCGTCGAAGCGCACCTGGGGCTTCCGCCGCATCGAGGTGATCGCGGCGCTCGGCCAGGCGACCCTGCTGCTCGTGGTCGGTGTCTACGCCGCGATCGAGGGCGTGCGCCGCCTCTTCGCGCCGCCCGAGGTCCCGGCGGGCGAGCTCCTCGTGTTCGGCGTGATCGGCCTCGTGGCGAACATCGTCGCCCTGCTGATCCTGTCGTCCAGCCGCGGCGCGAACTTCAACATGCGGGCGGCCTTCCTCGAGGTGATGAACGACGCGCTCGGCTCCCTCGGCGTCATCGTCGCGGCGATCGTCATCGCGACGACCGGCTTCCAGCAGGCGGACGCGCTCGCGGGCCTCTTCATCGCCGCCCTGATCGTGCCCCGCGCGTTCACCCTCATGCGGGAGACCGCGGGCGTGCTCATGGAGTTCACTCCGAAGGGGCTCGATCTCGACGAGGTGCGCGCGCACATCCTGCGCCTCGACCACGTGCTCGACGTGCACGACCTGCACGCGTCGACCGTCGCGACCGGCCTGCCGACCCTCACCGCGCACATCGTGGTCGACGACGAGTGCTTCACCGACGGTCATGCGGCCGAGACGCTCAGCACGGTGAAGTCCTGCGTCGCAGAGCACTTCAAGGTCTCGGTGCAGCACTCGACGTTCCAGATCGAGACGGAGGAGATCCGCGACCAGGAGGGCAGCGCGGTGCGGCACGCCTGATCCGGCCAGGTGGTACGCCTACAGCCCCGGCAGCACGAACACCGAGAGCGCAGTAGCCACGGCGCTGAGCAGCAGCACCGCGGCGGTCGCGACGACGGCCGCCGCGGGCACGCCCGTGCCGCTCGTCGTACGGCGTCCCGCGAGCGCGATCGATCCCGCGCCCCCGACCGCATCGCGCGGGCGCGCCGAGCGCTCGTCCCGGTATCCGCCCGCCTGACGGGCGAAGCGTTCGCGCAGCAGCGCGAGCGTCGCCTGCACCCGCTCCATCGTCTCCACCCTCCAGAGCGGCAGCCCGAAGCGGAAGTAGAGCAGCAGGTGATCGTCGACGAGCTCGACCTCGCAGTCGTTCGCGACGTCGATCAGCGCGGCCATCACATCGGGCGTGAAGATCTCGAGGGCATCGCGCTCGTAGCCCGCGGGGCAGAACAGGGTGAAGTACCGATCGAAGTCGCCCTCGAGGCTCAGCACGACCCGGTTGCCGAGCCCCAGACCAGCGAGGGCGAGCACGCGCGACCGCCGGTTCTTCAGCACGATGTGCGGCACCTCGCGCGGGAGATCGAGCTGCGCGAACGCGAACGGGCGGCGGAAGCCCGATCCGCCGCCCGGTTTGGCGACGGGCTGGTTGCGGGCGAGAACGATCCCGTCGCCGAGCACCGCCGCCCGCTCCACGTTGACCATGCTCTTCGGGAACCCGAGTCCGGTGCGCGCGACCCGCCAGTCGAGCGTTCCGGAGGCGGCCCGGTCGACGAAGCCCAGACCGTTCGCCCGCGCGAACCTGCGCAGCCGGACGTCGCGCAGTCGCCAGCGCAGCCACCAGGCGAAACCGCCGAGGATCAGCAGGGTCCAGGAGAGCGGGGCGAGGAGCAGCGCGAGCCGGACGAGCGGCGGGAACCCGACCGGGTCGATCGCCCGGGCGATCAGGATCGCGACGCAGACGACGAGCGCCACTCCGAGCAGGGATCCGATCGCGAGCACGGCGACCCCGCGGTGCCACGGAACGCCGGCACCGCGCCGGTACTCCCGCAGCTCCGGGAGCGTGGGCGACGGCTCGAGCACGTCCGCCGGGCCGAGAAGCGGCGGACGGCGGACGCGACTCGGATCGTGTCGGCTCAGATCCGCCACGGGAGCAGGCCCCACGGGCCGCGGCGCTTGCCGTCGAGCGCGTGCTGCATCGCGACGACGGCGTCGCCGCCGCGGTTCGCCTGCTTCTCGTCCATGGTGCCGTCGCTCCAGTGCATGACCCGGCCGAGGGCGTAGCTGCGGCCGAAGGCCGCCCACGAGTCGAACTCGGTGCGGGCGAGACCGTTGACGTACTCGACGAGCTTCATCGAGTCCGCCCGCGAGATGAGCCCCATGCCGACGCCCCAGACCGGCACCGCGGCCGCCTGCCCGAGCGCGTAGCCGTCGAGGCTCACGACCGGCTCGTTCGCGGGGAACATCTTCTTGCCGAGCTCCTTCTCGTAGTAGTTGACCGCGCGCACGAAGTCCCGTTCCTCGCCCTTGCCGGTGCCGCCGGCCTCCTTGATGGCCGCGATCCACTGGCGCTCGCTCGGACGGCGTCCGCCGTTCGCCTGGGCGGCGCGCGCCCGCAGCGCGAGCAGCTGCTGCCACAGCTCGCGTCGGCGGCGCTGGGTGGTGAGCCGCTCCACGTTCTCGATGACGTCCTGCGTCGAATTCAGCCCCCACATCCGTGCGAGCTCCTGCTTCTGCTTGGCGGTGAGCGTGCTGGCCGTGGGGTCGTTCCACAGTTCGCCGGAGTTCAGGATCTGCTGGAAACCGAGGGCGAGGAGGTTCGCCTCGCGGGTATCGACCGGGAAGTCCTTGTGGTGCGCGAGCGGCGCGAACTTGCCCCAGATGAGCAGGACGACGAACAGCAGGGCGACGACGAGCACGCCGATGATGATCCAGCGGATCACGGCGTTGGCCGGGTCCCAGAACCAGTCGAAGAACTGCGTGATGATTTCCATAGGAGGGGGGATCCTTTCGCGAGCGGCCGGGCGGACTCGGTCCGACCTCGGCACATTACCGGAACAGTGTACGTGTAATTGCCGACGTGCCGCCCCGCCGCGCGCTCGACTTGACTCGGCGATCCCGCGGTGCTCGACTGAGTGCACACCGGTCGAGGAAGAGGTCAACGTGCGGATCAAGCGAAGCGCTGTGGAAACCGAAGGCGCGTCGACGCGCGCGACGAGCACGCCGAGGGCGCGGATCGAACCGTTCACCTTCGGACTCGTCGGCACCCTCGGCGTGCTCGTCGCGCTCCTCATCGGCTCCATCGTCGGGCAGCTCGCCACCGTGCTCATCTACATCGGCGTCGCGCTGTTCCTCTCGCTCGGACTCGACCCGATCGTCTCCTACATCGAGCGCAAGCTCCCCCGCCCGGCCGCGGTCACGATCGTGGTCGTCGCGGTGATCGCCGCCTTCGCAGGCATCGTCGTCGCCGTGATCCCGGTGCTCGTGCAGCAGGTCGCGGGCCTCATCGACGATGCCCCGCGCCTCATCAAGGAGTTCACCGCGAGCGCCTGGTACCACGACGTGACCAGCCAGTACGGCGACACCTTCGACAAGGCGATCCAGGGCGCCATCAGCTTCCTGCAGGACCCGAACAACCTCACCCAGATCGGCGGCGGGATCCTCGCCGTGGGCGCCGGGATCGCGGGCGGGGCGACGGGGGTGACGATCGTGCTGATCCTCACGCTGTACTTCATGGCCTCGCTGCGCTCCATGAAGAAGGCCGCCGCTCGCTTCGTCCCCGCCTACCGCCGCCCCCGCTTCTCGGAGATCCTCGAGGATGTCTCGGGCGCCGTCGGCCGCTACGTGATCGGCCAGGCCAGCCTCGCGCTCATCAACGGCATCCTGAGCCTCATCTTCCTGAGCATCATCGGGGCACCCATGCCGGCCCTGCTCGCGCTCATCGCGTTCATGGGCTCCCTGATCCCGCTCGTCGGCACCCTGAGCGGCGCGATCATCAACTCGGTGATCTGCCTGTTCGCCTCGCCCCTGACCGCGCTCGTCGCGATCATCTACTACCTCGTCTACATGCAGATCGAGGCGTACGTGCTCAGCCCGCGCATCATGAGCAAGGCGGTCGCCGTGCCAGGAGCGATGGTCGTCATCGCCGCGGTCGGCGGCGGCGCGCTCGGCGGGATCCTCGGCGCCCTGGTCGCGATCCCCGTCGCCGCGAGCCTGATCATCATCATCCAGAAGGTCGTGTTCCCGGCGCAGGACGCGAAGACCCAGGCGCCGCAGGGCGAGTAGCAGAGCCTCGTTCGGCCGGTCAACCCCTTCGGACCGAGGTAACGACCAGGTCACGATCCGTGCCGCCATCCGAGTCCCGACGTAGCGTGAAGGCAGCCCGTCCAGGGGCAGGGCAGCCCCCGGACCGGGGGAAAGGACTCCCATCATGCAGTCTCGGAAGCAACGGATCCCCACCGCTCTGATCGCGCTCGCGGGCGCAGCAGCGCTCGCTCTCACCGCCTGCTCCGGCGGCGGGAACGGAGGTGGCGGCAGCGGCGGCGGCTCCGAGCTCTCGGGGGTCACGCTGAACGTCGCCGCCGACTGGTCGGGTGCGGAGCAGAAGAACTTCGAGCAGGTACTCGCGAAGTTCGAGCAGCAGACCGGCGCGAAGGTCAACTACACGAGCTACGGGACCGACGTCGCCACGGTGCTCGGCCAGAAGGTGGACGGCGGGGATCCGCCGGACGTCGCAGTGATCCCGCAGCCGGGCCTCATGCAGCAGCTCGCGCAGAAGCAGGCCCTCATCGAGGTCGATCAGGCGACGAAAGCCGAGGTCGAGAAGAACTACTCGAAGGACTGGGTCGATCTCGGCAAGGTCGACGGCAAGCTCTACGGCGTCTGGTTCAAGGGCTCCAACAAGTCGACGGTCTGGTACAACACCGACGTCTACGATGCGGCGGGCGCGACCGTGCCGAAGGACTGGGACGGATTCCTGAAGCAGCTCGGGACCGTCTCCGACTCGGGCGTGTACGGACTCTCCATCGGTGCCGACGCGGGCTGGCCCCTCACGGACTGGTTCGAGAACGTGTACCTGCGCACGGCGGGCCCCGAGAAGTACGACCAGCTGAGCAAACACGAGATCCCGTGGACCGACCCGTCGGTGAAGACGGCGCTCGAGACCCTCGGCAAGCTGTGGGGCGACAAGACCCTGATCCAGCCGGGTACCGCCCAGCGCACCTTCGGCGACTCGGTGACCGCGGTGTTCGGCGATCCGCCGAAGGCCGGAACGGTGTACGAGGGCGACTTCGTCGCCGGCAACATCGCGTCGAGCACCAAGTCGGTCGTCGGCAAGAACGCGAAATTCTACGACTTCCCCGCGATCAACGGTTCCGGCCCCTCGGTGGTCGGCGGCGGCAACGCCGCCGTGCAGCTCAAGGACAACAAGGGAGCCGCGGCGCTCATGCAGTACCTGGCGTCTCCCGAGGCGGCGACCGTCTGGGTGGAGCTCGGCGGATTCACCTCGCCGAATTCGAAGGTCGACACCGCGAAGTATCCGGACGAGACGTCGAAGCAGATCGCGGAAGCGCTGACCGGGGCTGAGACGTTCCGCTTCGACATGTCCGACCTCGCGCCCAGCGCCTTCGGCGGCACCAAGGGCGCTGGCGAGTGGCAGATCCTCATCGACTTCTTCCAGAACCCGAGCGACGTCGCCGGGACCCAGCAGAAGCTCGAAGCCGCGGCCGCGGCCGCCTGGAAGTAATCGCCGAACACCATCGGGTCCGCGCTCCGGCGCGGGCCCGATGCAGCGGAGGGAGGATCCGTGGCCACCACGCAGACCGAGGTCATGCGGCGAGTCGAGACGGGCGGACGGGGATCGCAGCACCGACGCACGTTCTCGCGCCGTCAGCTCATCACGGCCGGACTCTTCCTCGCCCCGGCCCTGATCCTGCTCGGCGCGCTCGTCGCCTATCCCGTCATCTACTCGGGCTGGCGGTCGCTCTACGACGCGGCCGGGACGGACTTCCTGGGGCTCGGCAACTACGTCACCATGTTCACGGATCCCGAGACCTTCACGGCGATCCGCAACAACCTCATCTGGGTGCTCGTCGTGCCGATCAGCTGCACGATTCTGGGGCTCATCTTCGCCGTGCTGCTCGACAAGATCCGCTGGGGCACCGCGTTCAAGCTCATCCTGTTCATGCCGATGGCGATCTCGATGGTCGCCGCGGGCGTGATCTTCCGCACGACGTTCCAGGAGAACCCGCAGCTCGGCGCCGTCAACGCGGGGCTCGTCGCGATCAGTGACGCGGCGGGGACGTCCACCGGGTATCCGGGAGCGCGGCCCCGGCCCGATCTCGGCATCGAGAACCGTGCGGGCGGCCTCGAACTCGTCTCGACGCCCGGCCGGGCGGCGGGGTTCCCGCTCGTCGGGGTGAAGCCGGACTCGTTGCCGGCCGGCGCGAAGCCGGCCGTCGCCGCGGAACCGAAGGCGGGCACCGTCACCGGAACCGTCTGGCTCGATTTCGTGAAGGGAGGAGGCGGCACCGTCGGAGCACTCGGCGACGGCAAGCGCGGCCTCCCCGGCGTCGAGGTGCAAGCGCTCGGTGCGGACGGCTCGGTCGTCGGCACCGCGACCACCGCCGATGACGGCACCTTCGCCATCGAGGGGGTCGGCGACGGGGAGACGACCGTGCGCCTGCCCGCATCGAACTTCACGGCCGGCTTCCAAGGGGTCCCCTGGCTCGGGCCCGGCCTCGTCACCGCCGTGATCATCCTGAGCTACATCTGGATCTGGGCCGGCTTCGCCATGGTGATGATCGCGTCGGGCCTCTCGGCACTGGACCGCTCCCTGCAGGAGGCCGCGAGGATCGACGGCGCGAGCGAGTGGAAGGTGTTCACCCGTGTCACCGTGCCCATGCTCGCCCCCGTGCTCGTGGTCGTGTTCGTCACCCTGATCATCAACGTCCTCAAGATCTTCGACCTCGTCTACGTCATTCCGCCGCCATCCTCGCTGCCCGATGCGACCGTGATCGCGGTGCAGATGTGGACGGTGTCGTTCGGCGGCGGCAACGACCAGGGCCTCGGCAGCGCGCTCTCGATCCTGCTGCTCGTGCTCGTCATCCCGTCGATGATCATCAACGTCCGCAGGTTCCGCGAGGATCGGAGTCGATAGCCGTGGCCACCACCTTCTCCACCGCCCCCGGGACCGACCCCATCGCGTCGGCTCGCCGGGCTCCGAAACCGCGCCCGGCGGGATCGCGCCGCTCCGGGCCGAGCGCGCTCCTCGGCCGGAGCGTCGTCAACCTCGTGCTCGGCATCGTCGCCGTGTTCTGGCTGGTTCCCAGCTTCGGGCTCTTCCTCTCGTCGCTGCGCAGCAGCACCGACAACAGCGCGAGCGGCTGGTGGACGGTGTTCACCGCGCCCGCCCAGCTCACGGTCGACAACTACGCGGGGCTGCTCGGCAACGCGCAGTTCATGGGTTCGTTCTGGAACACCATCGCGATCACGGTCCCCTCGACCGTGCTCGTGGTCGTGATCGGCGCGCTCGCCGGCTACGCGTTCGCGTGGATGCGCTTCCCCGGACGCGACGCCCTGCTCATCGTGGTGATCGTGCTGCTGGCCGTGCCCGTGCAGGTCGCACTGATCCCGGTGTCGAAGCTGTTCGGCGCACTCGGGATCTTCGGCTCCGTGCTCGGCGTCATCCTCTTCCACACGGCGTTCGGCCTGCCGTTCGCGATCTTCCTCCTGCGCAACTTCTTCACGCAGATCCCCGCGGAGCTCATGGAGGCCGCGCGCATCGACGGCGCGAGCGAGTGGCGGATCTTCGTTCGCGTGATCCTGCCGCTCGGCATGCCGGCGATCGCGTCGCTCGGCATCTTCCAGTTCCTGTGGGTGTGGAACGACATGCTCGTCGCCCTGATCTTCACCAACCCGAGCTCGCAGCCGGTGACGGTCGCGATCCAGAGCCAGCTGCGGCAGTTCGGGGCGAACATCGACGTGCTCTCGTCGGGTGCGTTCCTGTCGATGCTGATCCCGCTCGTCGTGTTCTTCGCCTTCCAGCGCTACTTCGTGTCGGCGCTGCTGGCCGGGTCGACGAAGTAGCGCCATGTCCCCCTCGTGGACAACTCTGTGGAGTCCACTGGGGACGTCCGTGGAGAAACGCCAATCCGGTTTTCACGAAATGAGTCCTGACCAGGTGTAATTCCATCGTGAGAATTACACGGGTGTAGTTCCAAGTCACCGTCCACCTGTGGATAACTCGGTGGATTCGATGCTTCGACCGGTGCCCGCGGGTAACGTATCCCGCATGACCGACCTCGACCCGCGCATCGCCTCGATCCCCGACGGCTGGGCCGGTCGCGCACCGTCGCGCAAGCCGCTGCGCATCATGCCCGCCGAGCTCTTCAACCGTTCGTACCGCCCGGCGCCCGACGCGTACCTGCACGTCGCGCCGCTGCGCCGCCCCCCGCTCCCGCTGCTCATCGCGTGCGGCGTCATCGCCGCAGTGTGCGGCCTGATCGTGTGGGGCGCGCTCGCGCAAGCCGGCACGACGCCCAGCATGCAGGGGCCGATGCCGTTCATCGTCGCCGCGGGCTTCGGCGTGCTCGGCCTGTTCTTCCTCCTCGCGTTCGTGAACGCGATCACGGCGTCGTTCACTCGAGGCAGCTGGGCGAACCGCCAGTGCGTCGCCTTCGGCACGAACGGCGTCGCGATCCGACTGCAGGGCTTCGACTTCGACGTGCCCTGGCACGAGGTCACCGCGGTGCGCGCGACGAGGCGCAAGAGCGCGGGCAAGGCGCCCGCCCTCGTGCCCGTGCTGCGGATCGAACGCGGGATGGAACACTGGGATCTGCAGCCGGCCGTGATCGACGCCGACCCGGTGCTGCTGTACTCCGCGCTGCACTACTACTGGATGCACCCCGAGCAGCGCGTGGCGCTCGGCACCGTCGCGACGCCGCAGCAGCTCGGCGGCGGGCCGCAGGGCTGACGACGGGCCGACTCGGTTCCGACCGGTTCTTCCGGCCGGCCCTGCCCGGGATCCCGCTAGTCGAGCTCGCCGTCGACCGCGGTCGCGAGCGTCCGCGCCCCGGCCAGCGCCTCCGGTTCCGCCGTGCGCGGATCCACGTCGAGCACCGCGAAGTCGGCGCGGAGGCCCGGTGCGAGCGCCCCGATCTCGTGCTCGCTGCGCAGCTGCCAGGCCGCGTTCGCGGTGTGCGCCCGCAGCGCGTCGAGGCGCCTCACCCCGGTGCCGCCGTCCAGCCTGCGCCCCGTGCGCGAGGTGCGGGTCTCGGCGACCGCCATGTTGCGCAGCGGCTCGCACGGCGTGACCGTGCCATCGTTGTGGAACGTCGCGCGGTGCCCGGCGGCGAACGCCGCCCCTGCGTCGGCCCAGGCCGCTCCGTGCTCGCCGAACAGGTCGTCGACCAGCACGTCGCCCCAATAGGTGATGTGATCGACGAACAGGCTGACGGTCGCACCCAGCGCCGCGGCACGCCGGAACTGCTCCGGCGTCATGAGGCCGCAGTGCTCGATCCGGAATCGGTGGTCGCTCAGGTCGAAGCGCCGGATCAGCTCCTCGTAGGCGTCGAGCGTGCTGTCGATCGCGACGTCGCCGTGCGCGTGGCAGGCGAACTGCCAGCCCTCCCCCGCGTACTGCGATCCGATCTCGATGAGCTGCTCGGTCGAGTAGTTCGCGTGGCCGATGTGCCCGGGTGCGAAGCCGAGCGCGCGCGTCGCCGCCGTGTCGAGGTAGGGGAACGAGGTCGCGATGTTGCCGACCCAGGGCGAGCCGTCCGACCAGATCTTGATCCCCACCTGCCGGTAACGGGCGTCGCCGTTGTCGAGCTTCGCGGTGGCGGTCGCACCGGGCTTCGACATCTCGTAGCCGCGCAGACGGATCGGCAGCTGCCCGGCCGCCGACATACCGGTCGCGAGGCGCGCGAGGTCCTCGGTCCAGGTGAGGTCGGCGATGGTCGTGATGCCGCGCCGTCGCAGCTCGGCGAGGTGCGCGCCCAGGCGCCTCGGCATGTCGGCCTCGGCGGCGGCCAGCGCGGGGCCCGCGATGCGCGCGACGGCGGCGGCCTCGTAGGCGACGCCGCTGAGCTCTCCGAATCCGTCGTGCCCGTAGGAGGCGCCCACCGGATCGGGGGTGTCGCGATCGACGCCGGCTTCGCGCGCCGCCGCCGAGTTGAAGTACACCGAGTGGAGGGAGTTGTGCACGATCACGAGCGGGATCTCGCCCGCGAGCGCGTCGAGCTCCTGGATCGTAGGCGGCACGAGTCCGCGCTGCAGCAGCGGATCCCAGCCGTTCGCGACGACGCGCTCCGGTCGTGGATCGGCGGCGAGCGCCGTGCGGATCGCCGCCCACACCTCGTCGGCGGTGCCGAGAGTGACGGGTCGGATGTCGATGGTGCCGTCGCCCATGAGCGCGGCGGACTCCGAGGGGTGGCCGTGCGGCTCGATGAGACCCGGGATCGCCCAGCCCTCGCCGAGATCGATGCTCCGGGCGCCCGCGGGCGCGGGCACCTCGTCGCGGGATCCGATCGCGACGATGATCCCGTCTCGGACGAGCATCGCCTCGGGTGCGGCGGTCGGGTCGGCGGGCACGCCATCGGTGCCGACGCAGTCGAGGTCGGTACGCACGAAGCGGCCGGTGCAGTGGAGCAGCTGGGAGTCGGTCACGGGTGCCCTTTCGACGCGGTGCGGGTCGCCGGGCGTTCATCGCCCACTCCTACTTGTATCGGCTTTCCGAGCGCCCCGCGAGGATTCATCGCCGCTGAGTATCCTGGCCGGAGCCGCGGCGGCCCGACACCCGCGGCGGAGGGGGTCCCCATGACGCTTCCGGAGCTCCCCGAGGCGACCGAGGTCGACGACCCGGCCCGGCTCGCGACCCGGACCTCCGCGCACTGGGGCCTCGTCGTCGCTCTCGGCGCGGCCGCCGTGGCGATCTTCGTCGGCCTGGCGTTCTGGGTCGGTTCGGCGCTGCCCGAGACCCAGGAGCGGGGCACGGAGTGCTTCCTCCACGACGCGCAGGCGTGCCGGACCGCCTCGGAGACCGAGATCCTCGGCGCCGTCGAGGATCGGGCGCGCATCTCGTTCCCCGAGGGGACGCAGCTGGTCCGGTCCGAATCTTCGGGAGGCGGCGCGCGGTCGAAGGTCGACCGCAGCGCGCTGGTCCGGGTCCCGGAGCACGGCTCCATCACGCTCGATCCGCGGTTCCGCGAGGTGCAGCCCGGCGAGCTGTCGCAGGAGGTTCTCAATCGCGCGGTCGGGCAGGGGCTGATCGAGATCCTCGAGGCGCAGCGGCTCTCGGTGCCGTCGAACGGCTCGGGCGAGCGCCTGCCCGAGGTCGTCGTGCTCGAGGGGCCGACCGACGCCGGCACGCGGCTCGCGCTCATCGACCTCAGCGAGGTGGGATAGCCTCCGAGCATGACCGGATCCCCGCAGCAGAGCACCACCACCGACACGACCACGGGGACCGCGAGCGGCGGCTTCGACGGGGTGCTGTTCGACTGCGACGGCGTGCTCGTCGACTCCGAGCTGATCACGAACGGCGTGCTGCGCGAGATGCTGCACGAGCTCGGCTGGGCGATCTCGGCGGAGGACTGCATCCGGCTGTTCATCGGTCGCGCGCTGAAGGACGAGTGGAAGGTGATCCTCGACAGAACCGGCTTCCGCATCACCGACGAGTGGATCGCGCGCTTCCGCGAGCGGCGCGACGAACGTCTGCGCGCGGACTTGACCGCGATCCCGGGGGCGCGGGAGGCCGTCGCGGCGGCGTCCGAGCGCTTCGCGGGCCGGATCGCGGTCGCGACGGGCGCCGACCTGCCGAAGGCGCGGATGCAGCTCGAGCTGACGGGCCTCGCCCCGCTGTTCGGCGACCGGGTGCTGAGCGGCATGGATCAGCCCCGCAGCAAGCCCGCGCCCGACGTCTACCTCGCGGCGGCCGCGGCGATCGGCATCGATGCGGGCCGCGCGATCGTGATCGAGGACACCGTCTCGGGCACCACCGCCGGCGTCGCTGCGGGGGCCACGGTGCTCGGTTTCTCGCCCGAAGGCCCCACTCGCACGGCGCCCGATGCGCTGCGCGCGGCGGGCGCCGTCGCGGTGTTCACCCACATGGACGAGCTGCCCGCGCTGATCGAGACGATCGCGCGGAGCTAGGGAACTTCGGGGATCCGCGCTCGGAGCGCGCGGAGCGCTTCCAGGATGCTCTGCTCGATCACGGCGACCGGGTCCCCGTCGAAGCGATACCGCGCCACCACCGGTGGCGAGCCCCGGTGCACCGCGGCGATGAACACCGTTCCGGGCGCTTCGCCCTCCTCCGGCTCCGGACCGCCGACGCCCGTCAGCCCCACTGCGCAGTCGGCCATGAGCAGCGCGGCAGCGCTCTGCGCCATGGCGATCGCGGTGTCCGCCGTGACCACCGGCCCGCTCGGAGCATCGAGGAGGGCGTACTTGACCTCGGGCCGGTAGGCGACGATGCCGCCCTGGTACCAGTCGCCCGCGTCCGGCGCGGCGGTGAGGGCCGCGCTCAACTGTCCCCCCGGTCAGGGACTCGGCAGAGCCGATGCTGCAGCCCGCGAGCTCAGCGGCTCGAGCGACCTCGCGCACCAGCAGATCGACCTCGGGACTCAGCGCGGACTCCGCCATGATCCGATCTCCTTTCGATGTGGGAGGAGCCACGCTAGGCCGATACCGCGCCCTGCGCCACCCGGTTGACAGCCGAAGCGACCCGCCCCGCCTCAGCGGGCCGCCCTCCCGGGGATCCGCGCCCGGATGTGCCCGGGCCGGCTGGCGACGACTCCGGCGACGAGCTGGAGCACGAGCAGCAGGCCGAGCGCGGCGAGCGGCAGCGTCCACTCCCCGCTGAGTGCGTGCACCGCGCCGAAACCGATGGGCGCGAGCCCGGCGATCAGGTAGCCGAAGCCCTGCGCCATGGTCGAGAGGTGCCCCGTGTGATGCGCGTCGGGCGAGCGCAGCACGATGTAGGCGAGCGACAGGCTGATCGACGCGCCCTGACCGAGGCCGAGCAGCGTCATCCAGAGATAGGGGGCCGCGGCCGGCGCGACCGCGAGCCCGATGTAGGCGACGGCCATCAGCGCGACCGCGACCGCGACCGGCAGCCAGAGGGGTCGGATCCGCTTCGCGAGCGCGGGCACCACGAACGAGGCGAGGATCCCGGGGAACGCCGAGAACGCGAAGAGCCAACCGGCGGTACCGGCCGCGATTCCGGCGTCCTGCAGGATCGTCGGCACCCAGGTGAGGCTCGTGTAATAGGCGGCGCTCTGCAGGCCCATGAGCGCGGTGACGGCGATGGCGATGGGGTCGCCGAGGATCGCGCGGAACGGCGGCTCGCCGGCTTCGGAGGGCGCGTCGGCGACCCCGGCGCCGGCCCGCGAGCGGCCGGGCGAGCGGCGCATCTGCGGGATCCAGATCACGGCCGCGAGGATCGCGGGCGCCGCCCAGACGGCGAGCGCCGCACGCCAGCCGCCGCCCACCAGCGGCAGCAGCGGCACGGTCAGGCCTGATGCGGCGGCGGCACCGACGAACAGGGCGGTCGAGTAGAGCCCCATCATGAGCCCGGCCCGATGCGAGAAGTCCTGTTTGATGGCGGGCGGCATGAGCACGTTGCCGACGGCGATCGCGGCCCCGACGAGCACGGTCCCGACGAACAGCCCGACGAGGCTCGGGTGCAGGCGCAGCAGGATCCCGGCGGCGAGCACGATCATGGTGATGCCGAGCAGCCGGTGCATGCCGAGGCGGCGCGTGAGCCCGGGCGTGAGGAACGCGAAGGCGCCGAAGGCGAACACCGGGATCGTGGTGAGGAGTCCCGCCGCGGTGGTCGAGAGCCCGAGCGCGTCTCGGATCTCGCCGAGCACCGGGCCGATCGAGGCGACACCGATGCGCAGGTTGAGTCCGATGAGGATCAGTCCGGCGGCGAGCAGCAGCATGCCGCCCCGGCTCCGGGAGCGCTCGGCCGGGTGCTCCGTCGACCGATCGACGGGCCGCTCGGCCTCGACCGGGAGGTCGTCGATGATCGGGATTTCCGAGGTGCGCACGGGCGGCTCCTTCACGAAAGGGGCCGAGACGCTCGAGCGGCGGGGGCTGCGGCGGCTCGGCATCGGGACGCGGTCGGAGATCCCGACCAGTGCCTCCATTCCACCGCTGCCGGCCGCGGCGATCCACCGGTACAGTGACCAGTGATGCCCGAAACCCGCCAAGACTCGCTCGCGCCCGAGCAGATCCTGCTCCTGGATCACGCCGAGCGCACCCCCGTGCACCTGCACGCCATGGGGCACCTCGTGTATCCGGCGACCGGCGTGCTCTCGCTCGTCACCGACGACGGATCGTGGATCGCCCCGTCGAACCGGGTGGTCTGGATCCCGGCGGGGTTCCGGCACCGGCACCGGGCGCACGGCGCGACCGACATGCGGGTCGTGTTCCTGCCCGCGGCCCTCGCGGAGCTGCTGCCCGAGCGTCCGGCGGTGCTCGCGATGAGCCCACTGGCCCGCGAGGCGACGCTCACCCTGACCGGGGATCCCTCCCGCTCCCCCGAGTCGCGCGATCGGCTGCGCCGCGTGATCATCGAGGACGTGTGCGCGACGCCCGAGCAGCCCCTGCACCTGCCGGAGCCGCACGACGACCGGCTCCGCGCCCTGACCCGCCTGGTCGAGCGGGACCTGTCGAGCCCCGCGACCCTCGATCAGCTGGGTCGCAGGGTCGGCGCGAGCGGTCGCACCCTCAGCCGCCTGTTCCGACAGGAGGTCGGCATGAGCTTCCGGCAGTGGCGGATCCAGCTGCGCGTGCACCGCGCGCTCCTGCTGCTCACCGACGGGGTCTCGGTGGTCGACACGGCCACGGCGTGCGGCTGGGCGAACCCGAGCGCGTTCATCGACGCCTTCACCGAACTCGTCGGGCAGACGCCCGGAAGGTACCGGCGCTCGCTCGCCCTGGAGGATCGCGGTCCGCTGCGGGAGAATCGGAGCGGGGAATGATGGGGAAACGCCTCCTTTTTTGAATCATTCAAAATAAATGATAGGGTTGGGGAACATGGAGACGACGCTCGAATCGGCATTGCGCAGTGCCGGATTGCGTGCGACCGCTGGCCGGGTCGCCGTGCTCGACGCGCTCGCCTCCATGCCCCACTCGGACGCCGACCAGGTGTTCCGAGCGGTCTCGAGAACCGTGCCGACCACCTCGATCCAGTCGGTGCACAACATCCTCGCGGACCTGACGGAGGCGGGCCTCGCCCGCCGGATCGAGCCGGCAGGATCCGCAGCGCTGTATGAACGGCGCGTCGGCGACAACCACCACCACATCGTCTGCACCGGATGCGGCGCGGTCGGTGATGTGGACTGCGTCGTCGGTCACGCGCCGTGCCTCGACCCGTCGTCAACGTCGGGTTTCACCGTTCAGACCGCCGAGGTCACGTTCTGGGGCCTGTGCCCCGAGTGCCGAGCCTCGGCCGCATAGACGACTCGCGTTCGTCCGCCCGCCCCACGGCCGGGCGGTGATTCGTCGTGCCCGGAAATCCCCCAAGGAGAGCCATGTCCAGCCCCCAGACCCCGCAGACCACCACGCAGACCGGAACCCCGGTCGCGAGCGACGCCCACTCGCTCAGCGCCGGCCCCGACGGCGCGATCGCCCTGCACGACCGCTACCTGGTCGAGAAGCTGGCCCAGTTCAACCGCGAGCGGATCCCCGAGCGGATCGTGCACGCCAAGGGCGGCGGCGCCTTCGGCGAGTTCGTCGTCACCGGCGACGTCTCGGCCTACACCCGCGCCGCCGTGTTCCAGCCGGGTGCGCGCACCGAGACCCTGCAGCGATTCTCGTCGGTCGCCGGCGAGATGGGATCGCCGGACACCTGGCGCGACGTCCGCGGCTTCTCGGTGAAGTTCTACACGAGCGAGGGCAACTACGACATCGTCGGCAACAACACCCCCGTGTTCTTCATCCGCGACGGCATCAAGTTCCCCGACTTCATCCACTCGCAGAAGCGCCTGCCCGGTTCGGGCCTGCGCGACGCCGACATGCAGTGGGACTTCTGGACCCTCTCGCCCGAGTCGGCGCACCAGGTCACCTACCTCATGGGCGACCGCGGCCTGCCCCGCTCGTGGCGCCACATGCCCGGCTTCGGCTCGCACACCTACCAGTGGATCAACGCCGACGGCGAGCGCTTCTGGGTGAAGTACCACTTCGACGCGCTGCAGGGCAACGAGGAGCTGACGAACGAGGAGGCCGAGGCGATCGCCGGTGCCGACGCCGACTACTACCGTCGCGACCTGTACGAGGCGATCGAGCGCGGCGACTTCCCCGCGTGGAAGGTGTCGGTCCAGGTCATGCCCTACGAGGAGGCCAAGACCTACCGCTTCAACCCGTTCGACCTGACCAAGGTGTGGCCGCACGCGGACTACCCGAAGATCGAGGTGGGCGTCCACAAGCTGAACCGCAACCCCGAGAACTTCTTCGCACAGATCGAGCAGGCCGCCTTCTCGCCGGCGAACACCGTCCCCGGCATCGACATCTCGCCCGACAAGATGCTGATGGCCCGCGTGTTCTCGTACCCGGACGCACAGCGCTACCGCGTGGGCACGAACTACAACCAGATCCCGGTCAACGCCCCCGTGGCGCCGGTCGCGAACTACTCGCAGGACGGCGCGCAGCGGCACGGCTTCAACTCGCCGAGCACGCCGGTCTACGCCCCCAACTCGCTCGGCGGCCCCGTCGCCGATCCTGCCGCCGCGGGTGCGGGCTCCTGGGAGTCCGACGGCGAGCTGCTGCGCGCCGCAGCCACCCTGCATCCCGAGGACGACGACTTCGGCCAGGCCGGCACCCTCTACCGCGAGGTGTTCGACGCGGCCGCGAAGGAGCGCTTCCTCGCGACCATCACGGGCGCCGTCGGCTCGGTGCAGCGCATCGAAATCCGCGAGCGGGCCATCGACTACTGGACCCGAGTCGACGCCGAGCTGGGCGCCGCGCTCCGCGCGAACCTGGCCTGAGCTCGCACGAGCATTGGAGAACCCTATGAACCCGTCCGCCCGTTCCTCCGAGAGCAGCACCACCGACCGCAGCGCGAAGCGCGATGAGCGCGTCGCCACAGCGGCCGCGCGGCGCGAGCGCCGCTACTCGCGCCTCGTGATGCAGCCGAACGAGATGCTGGTGCGCCGCCGCGGCTGCGGCTGCTGCGACTGACCCTCGCCTCGCGGGTGCCGGCTCGGCCGTTCGCTCAGTCGAGCGCGCCGAGCCGGTACCCGCGACCGCGCACCGTGCGGATCAGGTCGCGGTCGACCTTGCGTCGCAGGTAGTGCACATAGGTCTCGACCGTGGTCGCGCTCTCGCCCTGCGCGAAGACCCGCTCGAGCAGCTGCTCACGGGTGAAGGTGCGCTCCGGCTCGGCGACGAGCACGGCGAGCAGCGCCGTCTCCGTCTCGGTCAGCGCGATCCGGCCCGAATAGGGCGACCCGATGCTGCGGTCCTCGGGCGAGAAGAACCACCCGCCGATCTCGACCCCGAGCGGCTGGTCGTAGCTGCGGGTCATCGCCCGGAGCCGCGCGTTCAGCTCCTCGAACTCGAACGGCTTCACGAGGTAGTCGTCGGCGCCCGCGTCGAGCCCCTCCACCCGGTCGTGCAGCTGCCCGAGCGCGGTGAGCAGCAGGATCGGGGTGGCGATCCGCTGCCTGCGCAGTTCGCGCACGAAGTCCTCGCCGCTGATCCCGGGGAGCCCCCGGTCGACCACCATCGCGTCGAAGTCCGTCGTTCGCACCGCCTCGAACCCGGCCTCCGCCGACTCGACGAGCTCGACCCGCCAGTCGGCGCCCAGGACGTCGCGCATGATGGGGCCGAGCCGCGGATCGTCCTCGATCAGCAGCAGGCGCATCATCGCGGAGCCCCGTCCGCGGCGAGCGGCAGCGTCAGCTCGAACCGGGTCCCATGCGGACCGGTGGCGGCGACTCGGACGTCCCCGCCGGAGGCCTCGCAGAGCTCGCGCACGAGCGCGAGGCCGATCCCCCGCCCCGTGCGGCCGCGTCCGCGCGGAGTGCTCGGGGGCGCGCCGTGGGCGAAGCGGTCGAACACCCGCTCGGGGGCGACGCCCCGGATCCCGGGCCCCTCGTCGGACACCGCGACGACCGCGGAGACGCCGCGCCGCTCGGCCTCGATCCTCACCGTGCCGCCCGCGGGCGAGTGATCGAGCGCGTTGTCGACGAGCGCGACGAGGCAGCGTCGCAGGGCGCTCTCGGGCATCGCGACCGCGAGGGGCGGGGCCGAGACCGCGATCGCGGCACCGAACTCCTCGGCGACGGTCGCGAGGTCACGGGCGACCTCGCCGGCGACCTGGTCGAGCGCCGCCCGGCCGCGGGCCGCCACCGCGCCCGTCGCGGCATCGAGCATGTCGTCCATCACCACGGCCAGGTTGCGCACGTCCTGCCGCAGCTCGGCGACGATCGCGCCCCGCGGATCCCCGTCGGGGGTCATCGCGGCCAGCTGCTGCGCCCGGGCGCCCAGCACGGCGAGCGGTGTGCGCAGCTCGTGGCTGGCGTCGGCGACGAAGCGGCGCTGCAACTGGAACGCCTCGTCGAGCGGTTCCACGGCCCTGCGGGCGATCATGCGGGCCGCGAAGCCGGCGCTCAGCACCGCGCCCGTCGCGAGCAGCACGACCGCGAGCACCAGCTCACCGGGATCGAGGCGCACCTCGATCTCCCCCGGCTGCGGCGGCTGATTCGCCTCCCAGGGGGTCGTCTGCCAGAACACGAACGCGAGGATCACGCCGCCGCCGATCACGACGAGCCCGGCGCACACCGCCATGACCTGCCAGCCGATCTGCGAGGCCGACCGCCGGTAGGCGCGCTCGTCGGGCAGCTCCCCCGGTTCGATCCGGGTTGCGGGCATCACGCTCCCCCTCCGTCTGCGCACGGCCCGAAGCCGGGCCCGGGTCCACTCTCGCACGTCAGGGCCCGGGATCCGCCGCGAGCGCCTGCTCGCGCACGCACGACAGCACCACCCCGACCGCCATCAGCGTCGAGACGAGCGAGGTGCCGCCCGCCGACACGAGCGGCAGCGGCACCCCGAGCACGGGCACGAACCCCAGCACCACCGAGACGTTCACGAGCATCTGGGCGGTGATCCAGGTCATGCACCCGCCGATCGCCGAGACGGCGAACGGGTCGCGGCAGCGCGCCATGAGCGCGAGCAGCACGGCGGCGAGCGCGGCGAACAGCAGTACGACCGAGACCGCACCCACGAAGCCGAGCTCCTCGCCCACGATCGCGAAGATGAAGTCGGTGTCGGCCTCGGGCAGCCATGACCACTTGGCGGTGGATCCGCCGATGCCGGTACCGAACAGGCCGCCGCCCGCGAGCGCCCAGAAGCCGTTGAGCGACTGCCAGCACATGCCCTGCGCGTGCGCGGCGTCCGTGACGCAGTCGACCTCGAGGAAGTGCGCGATGCGGAACACCCGATTGGGCTTGATGACGGTCATGACGCCGATGCCGAACACGGCGACTCCCGCGATCCCCGCGAGGATCCGCGCGCGCACCTGCGAGAAGTAGAGGCAGCCGAACACGAGCGCCGCGATGATCATGAGCGTGCCGAGGTCGCCGCCGATCACGTTGATGAGCATCGACAGCGCGACCACGGGCAGGATCGGGATCACGACGTGCACCCAGCGGGACAGCAGCGTGCGTTTGGCGGCGAGCACGGTCGAGATCCAGACGAGCAGCACGACCTTCATGAACTCGGCGGGTTGGATCGAGACGGGTCCGAGTTGCAGCCAGTTGCGGTTGCCGCCCGCCTCGTAGCCGAGCGGGGTGTAGACGAGCGCCTGCAGGGCGAACCCCCCGAGCAGCGCGACCCAGGCCCAGCGCCGCAGCAGCGCGGTGGGCACCTGGCTCAGCACGAGCATCGCCCCGAGACCGAGGATCGCGTACGCGCTCTGCCGCATCAGCCCCTCGAGCGGGAACTGACCGGCCGCGATGGCCGTGACCTCGCCGGCCGACTGGACCATGACCACGCCGACGGCGACGAGCAGCAGCACCACGACGAGCAGCGCGACGGTGAGGCGGCGCAGCGGTCCCCGGGCCTCGGGGATCAGCCGGAACCGGGCCGGGGCGGCTTCGGGGAGGCCGATGGTGCTGCGCTGCATCGGGGGCACGGCGAGCTCAGTTCACGCAGGGGCGGGTGCCGGGGCGGATCGGTTGATCCCAGGAGTCGACGGCGGTGGTGCCCGACGGTGAGGATCGCTCCGACGGTGACGGCTCGGCCGATCCGCCCTCGACCGATCCGCCCTCGACCGGCGGCGAGGCCGGCGAGGCCGTGCTCGGCTCGGCGCCCGCCGGCGACGGGGCGGCACCGGCTGCCGCCTTCGGCGCGGTTCCGAGCAGCTCGGCGGTGACCCGGTGGATCTCATCGAGATCGACGATGTTCACGGCGGCCCCGTCGATGGTGCCGAACTCGACGATCGGCAGGGTGACGAACTCGATCCCGTTCTGCGCGGCCGCTCGGGCGATGTCGAGGAACCCGAGCACGTCGAAGCCGGTGTCGAGCGCGACGTGCGACTGGGTGACCCCGACGAGCTCCGTCACGGTCTTCGGGTCGGTCAGGGTGCTCTGCTGCTTCAGCTTGTCGGCGAGCGCCACGAGGAACGCCTGCTGGCGCCGCGCTCGGTCGAGGTCGGTCAGCTCCGGTCCGTCGACGCCCGTGTCACGGCGCTGACGGACGAAGCTCATGGCCTGCTGCGCGTCGAGCTCCTGCACGCCCGCCGCGAAATGGGCCCCCGAGTAGCTGTCCTCGGTCGCCCGGTTCAGGCACACCGTGATCGGGGCGACCGCCTGGGATACGGAGTAGAAACCGCCCATCGTCATCTCGACGAAGTGGTCGATGCGCACGTCGCCGAGGAAGTGCGAGACGGTCTCGATCTGCGCCTGGCGGCCCGCCGCTCGGGCCTGCTGGTAGCGCTCGTCCGGTGTGAGGCTCGAGTCGTCCTGCAGCTCGTTCATGCGCTGCTGCATCGCGAGGCCGTACGCCTCCTTGATCTTCGAGTGCGTCACCCCGAGCGGAGCGCCGACGATCTCGGCGTAGTCGTCGCGCGGGATCGAGATGCCGACCGACTTCTTCCGATCCTTGGGGATGTGGACCAGCATGAGCACGTTCGCGTTGTACCCGCCGTCGTCCTCGGTACCCGCATGCAGGGCCTCGTACACCTGCTTGGGCAGCGGCTTCCCCCGCTGGTCGACCCGGGTGTCCATCCCCATGATGAGGATGTTCTGCTCACCGGGCTCGGGCTTCTTCGTCGCGTGCGGCAGCGCGAAGTCCGAGCGCACGATCCCCGCGTCCAGACTGCGCAGCACGAACGCGGCCGCCGCGCCGGCCGCGACGAGGAGCGTCGTCAGCGCGACCGAGATCGTGATGAGCAGACGCTTCCGGCGGCTCATCCGACGCCTGCCCGAAGTCGAGTCGTCGAGCAGCAGCTGGTTCCGGGGTCGTCGAGACATGCGTTCCGTCCGTTCCGTAATTCGTGGCGGTGGGGCGAGTGCCGGGGGCACCGGCTGCGCAGGGTGCGCAGGGTGCGCAGGGTGGCAGCGCCGGGTCGGTCAGCGCGCGAATCGCGCCGCGAGCCGGCTCAGGGCGATGTCGGCGACCAGGATCCGCGCCGTCGGTGCCATCGCGAGCCCCCATACGACCGAGGCGAGGGCGTCGCTCGGGTAGTGCAGGCCGTCGCTCACGACCGCGGCACCGACGAGCAGGGTGAACGCGACGCCTCCGACGATCGCGACCCCCTCCCACCGGCTGTCGCGCAGCAGGAACCAGATCCCGATCGAGAGCGAGACGGCGAACGCCGTGTGCCCGCTCGGGAACGACCCGTCGGTCTGGACCCGGGCCGGGAGGTGCGCGAGCAGCGACAGATCGGGGCGCGGGCGATCCACGAGGGCCTTGATCACCGCGACCGGCAGCCACGTCACCGCGATCGTGCCGCCGAACGCCAGCGCCGGCAGCAGGGAGCGCGAACGCCACCAGACGAGCAGGGCGAGCGCGACGACGAGCACGACGGCGGGGACGGGGCTGAAGAGCCGGTAGATCGCGTCCCCGACGAAGCCCCAGGCTCCGACGTGATCCCGATTGAACGCGGCCACGATCCCGGCGTCGAACGGGTGGGTCCGCAGGACGAAGCCGAGCGCGATCACGGCCGCGGCGGCCACGGCGGTCGTGACGAACGCGACGGCGGGCCGCGGAGCTCGGCGCAGGATTCCGCGCTGCGCGCCGAGGCCCGCTCGGTCTCGCGCCGGCGGTGCGGACCGTGCGGGCCGCACCGGCCGGGTCGTGATCATCCGAGTCATCCGAGTTCCTCCCGCAGGTCGCACGGCGCTCCGGAATCGGTGCACCGCGCAACCCAGCCTCCGCCCGGCCCGCCAAGGAACCTCCAAGGATTCGCCCGAGTCACTGCCGACGCATGACCTGGAAGAGCACCTCCCACTGCTCGGCGCTCAGATCCTTCGGCAGCCGTTCCGGTGCGATCCCGATCCGAGCCACACGTCGCGCGGCCTCGCGCCGGGGCAGTCCCGATGCCGCGGCGGAGATCGCCGCGATGCCGCGCCCGGGACCGGTGAACACGCGATGCACGAACTCGCGGTAGGCGGCGCGATCCCGATCGACGATCAACGGTTGCGCCCGCCGATTCATGACCAGGATCCCGCCGTCGACGCTCGGAGCCGGGCGCAGCGCGGAACGGTGCACTCGACGATCGACTCCGAATTCGAACCAGGGCCACCACTGCGCCGTCATCATGCTCGCGCCTCCGACTCCGGCACGACGGCGGGCGACCTCCCACTGGACGAGCAGCACGCTCCGGCTCCAGCCAGGCGCGTGCAGCAGTTTGCGCAGGATCGCGGTGGTCAGGTGGAACGGCACGTTTCCTGCGATGACGTGCGGGGATCCGGGCAGCCGCCAGTCGAGGAAGTCCGCGTGGACGATTCGAACCCCGGGCAGGGCGTCGCCGAGGGCAGCGACGCTGCGCGGATCGATCTCGACCGCGGTGAGCGGACGATGGAGGCGGTGCAGTTCGCGCGTCAGCGCGCCCCGCCCCGGTCCGATCTCGATGATCGGCCCGGTCGAGTCTGCGACGAGCCGGGTGAACGCGGCGATCGTCGGTCGGTCGGTGAGGTAGTTCTGGCCGTGCTCATGACGGCCGCCACGGTACGTGGGCATGGGAATGCACTCCTGGAGCGGAAGATCTTCCGGGCGCGCGAGAACGGCCGCCCGGTTGGACCGAGGAGCGGCGGAGACGACGTGGAACTGCGTCCGCCGCTACGAGCGGCGGATCCTGGTGATCGCGTGCGCTGAGATTCCCATGCCGGACAGCCTAACCGCACGCGGCTCCCTCTCCGGTAGGGGGCCGCGGCGGGACAGGTGGTACCCGAGTACCATCTTCGGCCGATCAGGGAGGATTTCCGGTCCTCAGCGGGCCCGCGTTCCGTAGTCTTTTCCCCATGGAACGGGTGATGGACGAGGTCGACGCCGAGCAGACGGGTCTGACCTCCGAAGAGGCTGCCCTCAGGTTCGAAGCGGGGCAGGGCAATGTGTCGAGCGACGGCTCCACGCGCTCGCTGTGGCAGATCCTGCTCGCAAACGTGTTCACGCTGTTCAACGCGATCGTGTTCGCCGGCTTCGGGATCCTGTTCGCGCTCGGCCGCTGGCAGGACGCGCTCTTCGCGTTCCCCGCGCTGTTCAACACCGTCATCGGCGTCGTCCAGGAGTTCAACGCCAAGCGCACCCTCGACCGGCTCGCCGTGCTCAACGCTCCGACCGCCCGCGTACGCCGCGACGGCGCCGATGCCGAGATCCCGCTGCAGCAGGTCGTGCTCGGCGACCTGCTCGTGCTGCACACCGGCGACCAGGTCACGGCCGACGCTCGAGTCGTGCAGACCGACGAGCAGGGCCCGAGCGGCCTCGAGGTCGACGAGTCGCTGCTCACGGGCGAGTCCGACGCGATCCGCAAGCGCCGCGACGACGAGGTGCTCTCGGGATCGAGCGTCGTGAGCGGCACCGCGCTCGCAGAGGTCGTGCGGGTCGGGGACGACTCCTACGCGGCGAAACTCACCAACGAGGCCCGCCGCTTCTCGCTCGTGCAGTCGGAGCTGCGCGGCAGCATCAACCGCCTGCTCAAATGGATCGCGTGGGCGCTCGGCCCCATGATCCTCATCGTCGCGTACGGCCAGATCCAGTCGCACGGCGGGTGGGAGCGCGCGCTCGAGACCGGCGAGTGGCGCGAGGCCGTCGTCGGCGCCGTGGCCGCCGTGATCGCGATGGTGCCGCTCGGCCTCGTGCTCGTCACCAGCATCGCCTTCGCCGTGAGCGCGATGCAGCTGTCGCGCCAGAACGTGCTGATCCAGGAGCTCCCCGCGGTCGAAGGCCTCGCCCGCGTCGACGTGCTGTGCCTCGACAAGACGGGCACCCTCACCACCGGCAAGATGGGCTTCGGCGAGACGATCGAACTGCGCGAGGTCGCCGGCTGGCGCGGGATCCTGGGCCGCATCGGGTCCGCGCCCGACGCGAACCTCACCGCCCAGTGCCTCGCCGAGCCTTTCGGCGGCGAGCAGGCGCCCCCGGTCACGGGCGAGATCCCCTTCGACTCGGCGCGCAAGTGGAGCGCCGTGCTCACCGGCGGTCCGGCCGCCGAGGGCGGCGGCACCTGGGTGTTCGGCGCCCCCGAGTTCGTGCTCGCCGAGGCACGCGGCGACGCGGAGATCGAGCGCGTGCTGCAGCAGGCGGGCGAACTCGCCGAGGCCGGCAAGCGCACGCTCGTGCTCGCGCACAGCGCCGTGATCGACGGCCCGGCCGAGCACCCGGAGCTGCCCGCGGGCCTCGCTCCGGTCGCGCTCGTCACGTTCCACGAGCGCGTGCGCGAGGACGCGGCGCAGACCCTCGCCTACTTCCGCGAGCAGGGCGTCGAGGTCCGAGTCATCTCGGGCGACGATCCGCGCACCGTCGCCGCCGTCGCACGCGAGGTCGGCTTCGACGCGGCGCACGGCTACGACGCGCGCACGCTGCCCGAGGATCAGGACGCGCTCGCTGAGGTGCTCGAGACCGAGCGCGTGTTCGGCCGGGTCACCCCCCAGCAGAAGCGCGCCATGGTGCACGCGCTGCAGAGCCGCGGGCACGTCGTCGCGATGACCGGCGACGGCGTGAACGACGCCCTCGCGATCAAGGACTCCGACCTCGGCATCGCGATGGACTCCGCCGCGCAAGCCACGAAGGCCGTCGCCCGCCTCGTGCTGCTCGACGGCCGCTTCGACCGCATGCCGGGCGTCGTCGCCGAGGGCCGCCGCGTGATCGCCAACATCGAGCGCGTCTCGATGCTGTTCCTCACGAAGACGACCTACGCCTTCGCGATCGGCATCATCTTCGGCCTGCTCGCCTGGGCGTTCCCGTTCCTGCCGCGCCAGCTGTCGATCACCGACGGTCTCACCATCGGCATCCCCGCGTTCTTCCTCGCGCTCATGCCGAACGCGTCGCGCTACCGGTCCGGCTTCCTGCGCCGATCGCTGACGTTCGCGATCCCCGCGGGCCTCGTGGTGACCGCCGGGCTCATCGCGCTGCGCATCGTCGGCCACGACATGGGTGCGACGGTGGTGCAGATGCAGTCCGCGTCGACGCTCGTGCTCGCCGGCATCGCGCTGTGGGTGCTGGCCGTGCTGGCCCGCCCGGTCACCGCATTCCGCGCGGCCGTCGTGGTCGCCATGTACGCCGGCCTCGCGCTGATCTGGTGCATCCCGATCGTCGCGACGTTCTTCCGGGTCGAGTTCCTGCCCGCGCCGCTCGCGATCGCCGTGCTCGTCGTCTCGCTCGTCGGCATGGTCGTCATCGAGGCGCTGCGCTTCTGGCACCGTCGCCGGGTGGAGTGAGTCTGCGTCCGCCGGGCAGAGTCGGTCGACTGCCGAGGCGGTGACCCCGGGGCGGGGATCTCTGGATCCCCGCCCCGCGTCGCCGTTCCCGCCGCCTACGACCTCCGTCGGCGCAGCAGCAGCACCCCGCCGAGCAGGGCGATGAGCGCCGCGGCTCCGGCGGTGCCGAGCAGGGTGCCGAGCGGTGCGCCCGTCACTGCGATTCCGTTCGCGCCGCCGCTGCCGCCCGGCTTCGGGGCCGGGAGCTCGAAGGTGTTGGTCGCGATGAGCGCGAGCGTCTGCGACGCATCGGAGCGCGCGATCACGGCCGCGTTCGCATAGTCGCCGTGGCTGACGGTCGAGGCGCTGGCCCCGCCGCGGTCGGTCTCGCGGATGAAGCAGTGCGCGCCGAGCGGCAGCTGCACCGGGTCGCCGTTCGCGTCGGCCACGGCCAGGGTCTGGCCGCCACGGATCCGCAGGCTCGCCTCGTGCAGCGTGACGAGCGTGCCATCGCGTTCCACCTGGCAGGTGGCGAGGATCGTGAACTGCGCGTTCCGCGCGCTCGGCAGCTCGGCGCCGGGCCCGTCGAGGCGTTTCTCGACGGTCGCGGTGCCGACCGAGAACACGTTGAGGAATCCGGCGGTCGCCACCGACTCCTCACCCTCCTGCTCGTCGGGGATCGTGATGCTCACCGGCGCCGGCGTCTCGTCGGCGCCGCCCGTGCCGTTCTCGGTGATCGCGCACTCGGCTCCGACGGGCAACCCGCGCACCGCTTCCGACCGGAGCGGATCTCCCGAGCCGTCGCCGCGCAGCGTCAGCGTGCCGTCGGCGATCCGCTCGCCACCGAAGGTGCAGACGTAGCCGAAGTCGAACGGCCCGTCGGAGAACGTCGGGGAACCGGGTCCCGCGACCTCCTTGAGCACGTCGAAGCCGCCCGTGCGGAACTCGTTGACGACCGTCACCGCGGCCACGGGATCGTCCGCGTCGTCGCCGATCGTGACGCGGCCGTCCGCCGGTTCCGTCGTGTGCTCGGTCGCGACGCCCGCATCCGTCTCGGTGACGGTGCACTCCGCGCCCGTGGGCAGGTGCTCGACCGTCGCGACGGGTGCCGCCCGCGACACCTGCGCCTCGCCGTCGTAGACGGTCTCGGGCAGGGCCCCGGCGAGGGTGCACACGACCCGCACCGTGAACGGCCCGTCACCCCAGCGCTCCGCGCCGGCTCCGGTGAGCTCCTTCGTGATGCTGAGCGTGCCCGTGGTGAAGCGGTTCACGAACTCGACCGCGACCTGCGGCGTCGCGCCCGGGACGACCCGGAAGCGGGCGATCTCGCCGGCCTCGGTGCGCGGCTCGGCCGAGTCGCCCGTGACCGTCGTGCTCGTTCCCACCGCGGTGCCCGTATCCGTCTCGGTCACGCGGCAGTTCGCGTCGGTCGGGATCCCCGTGATCGTCCGGGTCTCACCCGCCCGCAGCTCGAAGCCGCGCTGCGCCTGGGGCAGGACCTCTTGGCCGAGGTAATCGCAGCTCGCCGCGAACGCGAAGCGCTGCGCGGTGCCGATCGGCGTGCCGTTCTGATCGACCGCGCCGCCCGTATCCGCGACCTTGCGCACGGTGAAGCCGCCGGTCGTGTAGGTGTTCGTCACGGTGACGGCCGAGCGCTCGGTATCGCCCCGGTAGGGGTTCCACACCGCGGCGTTCTGCGACAGATCCCGGTCGACGATGACGCCGCCCGCCGGATCCACCGACACGGTCGCCCCGGCCGGTGCCGGGTCCTCGGTGATGCCGCACTTCGCGAAGAGGGGCAGGTTCACGGGGCCGGTCGCGGCATTGACGAGCACCGGCGTGCCGTCTCCCGGCACCGTCGTCCGGCTCGCGTCGCCTCCGTCCGCGGCGAGGAGCGATACGGGCGCGATGCCCGAGACGCAGTCGGCGCGCAGTGAGAAGTTGCTCGGCAGCTCGACCCCGGCGGGGAACCCGCCGCGCTCGACCGTCTTGCGCAGCTGGAGCTGCCCCGTGACGGTCGCGATGCCGACGCGCTGCGGCTCGAGCACCAGCTCGGGGCGCTCGGGCTGCGTCGCCGTCGCGACGGAGCGGGAGGCCCCCGCGAAGGAGTTGTAGGCGACCGGCAGGCCGTCGGCGACTGCGCTCTCGACCGGCAGCACCCACGGGGTACGCGTATCGAACTCGAGCTGCAGCGTCTCGCCCGGTCGCAGGCCCGGCTTCGTCGCACGCGTCGGATCGTCGAACCGGAGCACGACGAGCAGCGAGCGGATGCTCGACAGCTGCGCCTCGTCCATGCCGACGGCGAGCGGCTGCCAGTCGAAACCGCAGGCCGGGTCGACGGCCGCGCCCTCGGTGAAGTGCTCGATCGCGTTCTGGTTGCAGGTCTGGCTCTGCACGGAGGTCGAGCCGAACAGCTCGAAGTGCCCGTCGGCGGCGTCCGCGAGCTCGCTCAGGTTGCTGCCCGCGGTCCCCGCGAGGGTGACGTGGAACTGGGACCCGCGTCCGCTCGACACGATCACGCCCTGGTCGTCCACATCGGGCAGCGTGTCGACCGCCGCAATGACCCGCGCGTTCGCGTTGCCCGTGTTCTGGAAGTCGAGTCGCCAGGTCGCGAGCCCGCCGGGGCGGGTGATCGGTGCGCAGGGGTACGAGGTGAAGCCGCGGTCGGTGAGGCCCGGCGTCGACGGATCGCACTCGGTGCCGTCGCCCAGCACGTTGAGCACGCCGAGGTCGTCGGCGCCGGTCGCGGGGTCGCCCGCCCCGTCGCCCTTGACCCACTTCTTCAGCGCGACGGAGGCGCTGGCGCGCGCGCCGGTCGCGGTATCGGCCGCGCAGGTCGCGACCTCGTGGGTGTCGGGGTTCGGCTGCAGGTCGGTGGTGGTCGACGCGCAGGTGTCGAACAGGCGGTCCGAGGTCGCCGAGACCCGGTTGTCGATCGTCACATCGGGCGAGACACCGGCGCGGAACTTCAGCGGGGTCTTGACGGTCAGGGTCCATCCCGCCTTGAACACGAAGCCGGGGTCGGCGTTGACGATGTCGAGGATCCCCGTGCTCGCGTCGAGACTGGCCGAGAATCCGGCTGCGCCGGACGGGGCGCCGGGGCCGCTGATCGCGAAATCGTACGCGGCCGGGGTCGGCTCGACCAGCGGCGAGCGCCCGTCGATCAGCCCGATCCGGTCGCTCACGCGGAAGCCGGTCATGTCCCACTGGCCGGTGTTCGCGACGGTGATCACGTAGGGGATGGTGGCGCTCGGGCTGACCAGCGGGTTGGTGCCGCGGGTCTTGGTCACCCTGATCGCGTTCGTCAGGTGCGTGACCGTGGTCTTCGCGGTGTCCGTCTTCTGGTCGGTGAACCGCTGGTCCGCACCGAACTGCGCAGTGCCGTCGGCGATGACGGTGTCGCTGATGACTCCGCGCTCGGCCTCGCCCGGGTTCGGGTCGAGGCCCGGTCGCGTGGTCGAGACGCGTCGCATCGGCTCGCTGCGCAGGTATTCGAGCCGCTCGGTCTGCAGCTCGTAGTTCAGAGTCGGGTTGAAGGGGCGCTCCCACTGCGCGGGTGCGCCGTTCTCGAGGTCCCGCGCCGAGAAGCGCACGCCGACCACATCGCCCGCCGGGACGCCGGCCGGCAGGTCGAGCTGGGCCGTGCTGCCCGGCTGCACGTCGACCCAGTCGCCCGTCTTCCAGCAGTCCGACGACGCGTCGACGGGTGCCCCGTCGCAGACGGCGACGAGCACGCCGCCCTGCAATTCGAAGTCGGCCCCGGTCAGCACGTCCATGCGCAGCTGGTTGACCGGGCGCGGCACCCGGATGCTGACGCCCGTGTACTCCATGGTGTTCCAGAAGGTCGGCGTCGCATCGGTCAGGGTGAGCAGCGTGGTGCGCGCGCTGCCGAGCGGCTGCCCGGTGAGCGTGGTGCGGTAGGCGGTCGAGCCGTTCTCGGGAATCGTCCCGGGCGCGATCGTCTTCTTCGTGCGGATCGCGTAGTCGGCCTCGACCACGCGGAACTCGTCGTCGGCGGTCGCTTCACCGGTGCTGCACCCGTCGGCGGGACACGCGATCCTGCCGGGGCTGTCGATCGCGGCATGCGCCTCGTTGAGGATCGACTCCCCCGCGGGGGTGATCGAGGCCGCTCCGCCGGATCGCTTCTCGGCGCGCAGCTGCCAGGTGAGGTCGAGCACGCCCGTTGCGGCCGGTTCGATCACCGGGCTGCCGTCGGGCTTCGCGAACACGACCTCGATGCCGGTGATGTCGGCGAGGTCGTTCGGAGCGAGGGCCTGCGCCGCGGCGACGGTGATCGGCGCGTCCGCGGTCGCGCCGCGGGTGAGCACGATGCGTGCATCGGCCGCCGCGAGCCCGGCGGGCGCGGTGACGCCGTCGATGGAGAACAGGTTCAGCGTGTCGAACACCGTCGGCTGCGCCTGCGCGGGCGCAGGATCGCTGATCCGCATCGACGTGATGCGGACGGCCGAGTCGTTGCTCGCGGTGAGCTTCGCCGAGATCAGCGGATAGTCGGCCGGATCGGTGCCGGGCTGCGGCAGGCCGAGCTGGCTCTGGTCGAACTCCTTCTGCAGCGACACGTTGAGCGGGCTGTCGATGATCGTGATCCGGTCGCCGTCGGTGCTCGTGCGATCGATGCCGGTCGCGGTGTTCACCCCGTGGGCGGCGACGGAGTTGTGCACGAGACCGGGCTCTCCCGTGTTGTAGCCGGAGTCGTGGAACGTGCCCAGCGCGTACGCGCTCGGGTCGCTGCGCAGCGTGTCCCGGATCCGGAACACGAGGTCCAGGGGTCGGCGATCGTAGGATGCGCCGACCCCGGCTTCCGCGACGCGTTCGGAGTATGTGATGCGGATACCGAGGGTGTCGCGCTGCTCGGCGGGCAAGAGGGAATAGCCACCGAACCTTCCCTCGCATCCGTTGGCGCACGCCGCGGAAGTGATGTCGACCCAGTCGCCCGCGCTCGCCGAGTAGCGGAGGACGGACGTGATCCGGTCGTTCTCGATCAGGGGATCGGAGGCCGGGGTCACGGGTGCGATGCGGACGAGGTCGAAGGCGTCGTAGACGGACGTCGCGATGTTCGAGAGCTCGCCGGCCGCGGCCGGGTCGGTGATGGTCATGTCGGTGAGCTTGAGGCCCTGCGTGCTCCAGCCGATGCGCGCGGTGCGCTCCTCGCCGGACAGCGCGGGCACCGTGCCGTCGAGCCAGTGCTTGTCGACGAGATCGGGGCCGGTGCCGTCGAGCGGGTGCACGCCGAGCGGCGCCTCGGCCGTATCGGTCGCGTCGGGTTCGACGGCGTCGTCGTTGTGCACGGACGACTGCACGGTGTTGGTGAAGGTCTCGCGCCCGCTGTGCGCGGCGGTCACCTCGACGTCGAGGTTCACGAGCGCGGTGAAGCCGGGCGGCAGCGTGCTCTCGCAGGTCGGCCGGTATGCGAAGCGGATCCCGCCGGCGTCCGCTCGCACGCTCGCGGGGATGTCGACGCTCCACTTGGCCTGCGCGCCCTGCACGTCGGTCGCGCCGGCGAGCGGCTTCCAGGCCCCGTCGGCCCGCGACCAGATGCTGACGCTGAGCGCCACGCAGTTGGGGATGTCGGTGTCGTGGATCCGCACGGGCGCGAAGGCGTTCCAGAAGTCGCCGTCGGTCGCGGGATCCACCGGGTCGGTGAGGACGAGCTCGGTCGACCCGACCGTGGAGTCGTCGCTCACCTTGCCTGAGAGGGCGACGTTCGCGCGGGTGCCCGGCACCCCGTAGATGTCTGCGGGCGTGATCCGCTTCGACGCCTCGGTGTCGACGACGAGCGGCTTGACGGTGAACGGGGCCTCGGTCGCGGCCGAGCCGATCTGGCCGAGCTCGTTCTCGACCTGCGTGTCGACGAAGTTGGTGCTGTGCAGTTCCGCGGTGGTCCGCACCGGCAGCGCCGTGACGCGCAGGGGCAGCGCCGCGTACGCCTCCGGCTGGATCCCGTCGCCATCGGCTTCGAACACCACGGTGAAGCCGTCGACGGTGCAGCCGCTCTGCGCGGCGGGCAGCGAATCGACGCGGGTGGTGCGCTCGCTGGTCTCGGCGCAGTCGGTGTAGCGGTAGGTGATGGTCGCGCTGCTCGCCGCGACCGGCCAGGCGAGGGCCTCACCGAAACCGGTGAACTCGAGGCCCTGGGCGACGAGGCCGGGCTTGCCCGCCGACGGCTCGGTGACGGTGAGGCGCTGCACGTTCTGCGCGCCGTTCGTCGCGGTGATCGTGGCGACGGTGGACTGGCCCGCGATCAGGGTGCTGTCGTCGAAGGTCTTGGTGATCGTCGCGTCGGGGCCGCTCGCCGAGATGGTGGTCTTCGCGTCCGCGGTGACGGGCTCGCTCGCCTCGCCGTTCTTGCCGACGGTCGCCTGCGCCGCGTTGACGGCCTCGATCGATCCTCCTTCGGGGATCCCGGCGACGGCGTCGGTCGTCCGCGTGCGCAGCTTCACCTCGCCGGTCGCGCCGGGAGCGAAAGACCCGGTGAAGGTGACACGCACGCCGCCGGCGCTCCCGATCGGGTTCGGCGGCGCATTGGTCCAGGTGCCGGTCACCCAGTATTCGACCTCGTGCCCGGTGGCTCCCGCCGGATCGGTGACGTCGACGCCCGCGAGTTCGAGGTTCGGTGCGAAGGCGAACGGCGGCGCGGCGGGATCCTGCATCACGATCGTGTCGACCGTCTGGTTCGAGTCGTTGCCCGGAGCGATCGTCCACTCGACCGAACGGCCCGGCACCGCTGGAACCGTCGTCGGTGAGACCCGCTTCGAGAGGGACGCGGCCAGCGTGGTGTCGACCCGCAGGGTGACATCGGCTGAGGACTGGACCTCGGCGGCGTTGCCGGCGTCCGCGTGCGCGGTGTTCGTGATCTTGGCGCCGTTGAACTCACCGCTGGTATCGGCGGGGACCTGTACGTTGACCGTCACGGTCATGGTGCCGCCGGCGAGTAGGCCGGTGTTGCCGTCGGCGTCCTGCTGCTGTGGCGTGACGGTGAACCCGGTGGTGCCGTCGAGCACCACGTCCGCGGTGCCGCCCGGAGCGACCGATGCGGTCACGGGGTCGGGGTTCGCGGGGTTCAGCACGAGGGGTTCGGGCAGCGCGTCGGTGAGCGCGGCGTCGAGGCAGCCCAGATCGAGGGTGGACGAGCAGCCCACCACGATCTCGTACTCGAAGGTGTCGCCCGGCTCGAACACCGTCTGCTCCCCCACGAGCGACTTCTTGAGCTGCAGCACCGCGTTGTCGGCGGCGGACGCTGCCGTCGCGCCGAGCGGTACCAGTGCCGTGAGCACTACGCTGAGCGCCGCCACGGACGCGAGCCATCGTTTGCCGAGCATGTTTCCCCCAAAGAACTGCCGCCTGTTCAAGGGATCTTTCAGCAAGAACTCAGCTTTCGAATCGCGATGTCACCCCTGCTGTCACCCGCGGCTTCGACGACCCCTCGGGGCCCCTAGCGTTTTCAGTATTCGGCCGACCCTCGGCCGGCAAGGGGGGATCAGACAGATGTCGCACACCACTGGAGCACCGGCGAACGCGCCGGGAGCGAAGTCCGAGTCGAAGGGCCTCTCGGCCAAGAGCATCGTGGCGATCGTGCTGCTCGTGATCGCCCTGCTGTTCGTCTTTTCGAATCTGGGGAGCGCGAGCGTGTTCTTCCTCGGGCTCGCACTCACGATGCCGGCCTGGATCTGGTTCCTGGTCGTGCTCCTCATCGGCGTCGCCGTCGGGTCGCTGTTCCCGTGGCTGCGTCCCCGGACGTCGGGCACGGGCGGCAAGAAGCGCTAGCGGAGCCGGGGCGTCCCCGAGGCGCTCGAGGCGGGCGGGGTGCATGGTGATGCGCGATCCGAGCGGGGTGGCGGGCATCGATACGACTTCGGCGTCGGCTCGCACCTCGACGGGGTCACCGGTACGGCCTTCCCGCACTCGGGCGGTCTTCTGCCAGCCGTTCTCACCCATGAGAATACGGACGAGCGCGGACCAGACGGCGGCGAAGGCGATGCTGTTCATGAGCGGGAAGCAGTGCGCGTGCAGGAAGGCGGTCCGGAACCGGATCTCCTCGTCGCGTCTCCAGTAGACGAACGCGGAGACGACGACGGGACCGAAAGCAAGCGCGTACCAGATCACGAACCCGATGAGCAGCGTCGCGGAGCCGGTGACGAACGAGAAGAACGAGGGGCCCTCGACAATGAGACCGAAGAGGCCCCAGTGGAAGAGGATCGACCACGGGAGGACCGTGACCCACGGGGTGAGGATGTAGGCGGAGAGTTCGAGCGCGCGCACCTGCGACAGCCGGGCGTCGCCCCAGATCTCGGGCAGGCGCTTCGCCAGCATCAGGTGTCCTTGGAACCAGCGGCGGCGCTGCGTGAAGAGCGCGCTGATCTGCGCGACGCCCTGCTGCTCGACGGCGGCGTTGGGGGTGGTCGCGAGCTTCCAACTCTTCATCGCGAGGGTGACGGAGAGGTCGAGATCCTCGGTGAGGGATTCGCTCCAGGGCGTCTCGCCGGCCTCGTTCAGGGCGGATAGGCGCGAGAACTGGCCGTTGCCGCCGAGCGATACGGTCGAGGACTGGTGACGCCCGAACTGGGTGACGGAGGTCAGGGACCAGAAGTGGAAGTCCTGGAAGCGGGTGAGGAAGCGCTCGCGGTTGCGGATGCGCACGGCGAGCTGGACCGCGCCGACTTCGGGGTCATCGAACAGGGGCAGCACGGCGGCCATCGCACCGTCCGAGAGGCGGCCGTCGGCGTCCATGACGGTGACGAGCACCCGGCCGACATCCTGCCCCCGTTCGGCGACGAGCTGCCGCACGAGGCTGAGCGCATCGTTGAGGGCCTCGCCTTTGCCCCGTCGGGCGTTGGGCGGCTGGCGCTCGAGCACGATCACGCCGTCGCCGCCGCGCGCGTAGGCGGTGACGACGGTCGAGTCGTCGGAGGCGTCGTCGATCACGATCGTGGTCGAGTACCGGGAGCCCGCGAGCGCCGCGACCGTGGCGCCGATGACCGCATCCTCGTTGAGGCACGGGATCAGGAAATAGGTGTGGAACGTACCCGGCTCGCCCGCGAAAGGGTTCTCGTACTTCGCACCTCGCAGGGTCGAGAGCGCGGCCCCCTGCTTCTTCATGGTTCGGAGCCCGGCGAAGAACAGGGTCCAGAGGTAGAGGAACGAGATGCAGATGACGACGAGCGCCGTGGCGGCGAAGGCCGCGATCACGCCCGGCGCTCCGAGCGTCGGATGCAGAGCGCGAAGAACACGGCGAGGGATCCGGCGACGCCGAGCATCATCATCGTGGAGCCGATCGGTCCATGCGCCCAGTTGAAGGCCTCGCGCCCGCCCTCGGCGAACATGACCCCGTTGACCAGCAGTCGCACCTGGTTGAGCAGGATGAGGCCGGAGCTGGTGACGGCGAGTGCCGTGAGCAGACGGACGCGGCGCACCCGGGGCGCCCGGATCAGGATCGCGGAGAGCAGGCACCCCGCTCCCAGGTACACGGCGATCGCGCACTGCGGGATGAGCCGGAGCGAGATCCAGGTGCCGTTCGCGTGGAAGGTGACTGCGGGGATCCCGTTGTTGACCGATGAGACCGCGGTTTCGGCCAAGCCCGTGCTGTTCATGATCCAGGCCTGGATCTCGGTCTCGATGCAGCGCAGTTCGCCCTCGAAGACGAAGCAGAGGACGCCCACGGCGACGAGCAGGAACGCGATGAGCGCCCGGCCGAGACGGTCGAAGGGCGAACCGGCACCACGCGTCTTCGAGTCGCGGGGCTGCGAGGCGGTCTTGGATTCGGGGGCCGCGCCCCGCTCTCGGCGGGCACGGCGGCTCAGCGGCTGGACGCGGGTGGTGGTGATGCCGCTCATCGCGCGCCCCTGTTCGTACCGCGGATCACGCGGCCCGCGCACGACGGCGGTTGAGCCAGCCCAGGCGCGTGAGGACTGCGCCGCCGAGCAGGAGCGCGATCCCGATGAGAATGAGGCCGAGCTGTTCGCCGCCCGTGATGGCGAGGACGCCAGCGGCGACACCGATGCCGGTGGGAGGTGCTGCGGTGTACAGGTCCGACCCCTTCCGTGAGCTGATGCGATAGCTCACGGTAACAGGTAACGCGGATCGGATTCGACGAGTCGCTCCCGCTGTGGATAACTCCGCCCGCCGACCGGGATGAGGGCACACCAAGAGCCCCGCCCCTGGGCCCGACTCGCTGCACCGGGGTGGTCCGAAGGAACGGGGCGCTACTCCAGGTCGCCGACGGTCGCCGCGGCGAACTCGCGCAGCAGCGTCACCGCGCGGTCCGTTTCGCCCGCAAGTACCGCTTCGTGCACGTCCACCGCGTACCCGTTCAGACGATCCAGATCGACGCTCGTGCCCGGAATGCTGAGCACGCGCGACACCAACGGTCCGCTCTGATCGATGTAGTGGAGCAGCATCTCGTTGCCGGCCGCCCGCGCGAGCACCCGCATGTAGGCCCCGAGCCCCGAGATGTACACGGACGGGCGCCCTCCCTCGGCCACCGACGTCGTCACCACATCGATGAGACGCTGCAGCTCCGCGCGATGCTCATCGGTCAGGCCCGGCACGCCCTCGCTGATCGCGATGCGGAAGAACACGAACTGCGTGACGAGCGACTGCAGCACGTCGTCGCGATCCACCGGTGCGACCCTGGTGAACTGGTTCGGGACCATCTCGACGAGGCCCTGGTCGCTGAGGCGCGCCAGTGCGTCCCGGATCGACGCGCGCGACGATCCCAGCCACTCGACGATCTCGTCCTCGCGGAGGCGCTCCCCCGGCTCGAGCACACCGTCGGCGATGGCGTCGCGGATCGCGATGTACACCTGGTCCCGCAGGAACGTGCGGTTGGCGGTCTGCGGCATGATCACTTGTCCCTTTCGGCTTCGAGCGCGACGTCGAACGCCTCCGCCACGCGCGCGAAGTGCGCGTCGATCGCGCGCTCCAGCTCGGCGGCGTCGCGGGCCCCGGCCGCCGCGAGCACCGCATCGACCTCGGGCCGATACAGCGGCGCGACGCCCTGAACCGCGGCGGCCTGTGTGAGGTGCGCGGCGATCTGCGTGTGGAAGTCGTGCAGCAGTCGGTTGCCGGTGCGCACCAGCAGCACGTCGTAGAAGGCGTCGAATGCGGCGACGCTCGCCGGCCCCGGCTGAGCCTGACGCATGCCCTCCGCCCGTTCTCGGAGCCGAGCCAGATCGTCGTCATCGAGGTCGGCCGCCACCATGAACGCGGTCGATTCGGTGATCCCGCGATACAGCGCGAGCGCATCGCGCGTCCGCTCCGGCGTGACCTCGCGCACGCGTGTGCCGACCTGCGGCCGCACGACCACGAGGCCTTCGCCCGCCAGACGACGCAGCGCAGCGCGCACCGAAGCGCGCGTGCCTCCGTACTGCTCGGCCACCCAGATATCGGTGAGCGAAGCGCCCGGCGCGAGTTCACCCGAGAGGATCGCGTCGCGGATCGTCTCGGTGATCGCGTCCTTCAGCAGCACCCGGGCTGGAATGATCGGCGATGCGGTCTGTGGGATCGGCATGTCGTCCTCCTCGACTGCCACCCTAACAACTCAGCGGTCACCTGGAAGATGCAAGATACAAGATCCCGAAGCGTCCATGCACCGGGGAAATTCGCCTCATGGTGCCCGAGAATCACCGAGCCGCATCGCGATCCGCGCGATCCGCGCCCCCGCAAGCCCGTCGCCGTACGGCGACGGCGTCTCACGCAGGTGCGCCCAGCTCTGCCCCAGCGCCGAGCGGATCGCCGCCAGCAGGTCCTCGCTCGGCCGCACCAGCCGAGCGAATCCCGCGGCGATCGACTCGGGCCGCTCGGTCGAGCGCCGCACCACGAGCAGCGGCTTCTGCAGCACCGTAGCCTCTTCTTGCACGCCGCCGGAGTCGGAGACCAGCAGGTCGGCCTGCTGGGCGAGCGCCAGGAAGTCGGCGTGCCCGAGCCCCGTGCGCACGTCGAGCAAGTGCATCATCTCGGTGAGCCCGAAGCGCTCGGCGGCGGCCACCGTGCGCGGGTGCGCCGCGAGAATCGCGTTCGCCCGGCTCTCGATCAGCGCCGCGAGCACGCGCTCGAGCGCTGCAGGATCGTCGGTGTTCTCGGGGCGGTGGATCGTCGCGAGGATCCTGGAACCCGGCTCCCTGGCGAAGCGCTCGGTGGACTCGGCGCGCGCGACCGCCTCCGCGGTCGCCTCCACCACGGTGTTGCCCGTCAGCGCGATGCGTTCGGCCGGATGGTTCTCGTCGAGCAGATTCGCGACCGCCTGCTCGGTCGCTGCGCAGTGCACGTCGGCGATGGCCCCGACCACCAGCCGATTGATCTCTTCGGGCATGCCGCGGTCGTAGGAGCGGAGCCCCGCCTCGACGTGCACCACGGGGATTCCGAGGTAGTTGGCCGCCTGCGCACCCGCCGAGGTCGAGTTGGTGTCGCCCTGCACCACGACGGCCGCAGCGGGATGCGCCTCGAAGTGCGCCGCGAGTTCGGCGATGCCCGCCGAGATCTGCCCGGCCCGCCCGGCTCCCGACATGCCGGTCAGTCGCACGTCGGGGGCCCCGAGGCTGAGATCGTCGAAGAAGCGTCTCGCCATGTCGTCGTCCCAGTGCTGCCCGGTGTGGATCACCCGGGCCCGATCGCCGAGCGCGCGGATGACGCTGGTGAGCTTGATGATCTCCGGCCTGGTGCCGAGCACCACCGTGATGTCGGTCGACATGAAGGCCACGATCGATCCCCTCGATTGTTTTCCAATAGGTTACCTGCTTCATCGAATCCGATCAATCTATCGGCGCTCGCGATCGAACCGCGGTGCCTCCCCCGCCCGAATGGCCCTACAGTTGACACGTGACCGGTTTCACCGATGATGCCCGCTCGCGGCCCGACGCCGCCCCGCTGCCGCGCACCCACCTGCTCGACCGACTGGATTCGACCGAGATCGCCGTGCTGACCGCACCGCGCGGGGCCGGCAAGACGGCCCTGCTCGACCGATGGCTGCAGCGGCACCACGCGCTCGGCGAGCGCACCGCATGGATCGACGCCGGCGCATGGATCGAGTCCATCGGCCGGCCTGTGCCGGCCGGCACCGGCGAGTCCGCTGCGGCGAGCGCGAGCGCTCCCGGAACCGACGACGCCGAGATCCCCCTGCTCCTCACCGGCGTCGACGCGCTCGTCATCGACGGTTTCGACGGGGACGTCGCGGGCGCGGGCCCGCGACTCGCCGCGACCATCGAGGCCGCCGGCCCCTCGGCGCGCATCGCCGTCGGATCGCGCACCGGTCTCGGCCGCGCAGCGGGGGCCCACCACCGGCTCTCGGCGGCGGCGACATTGCGCCTGCCCGAACTGCGCTTCACCCCGGACGAGCTCGGCGCGATCCTCGCCGACGCCCACCCGGACGCCGGCACCGAGACGACGACCCTCGTGGACGAGCTGACCGGTGGCCTGCCCGGACTCGTCGCCGCGATCCTCGACGAGCTCCGCCATGCCGTCGCGCAGCGCCGCCCGGTGCCGGGCAGACTGCAGCTGACCCGCACGCTGCGCGAACTCGTCGACGCCGAGCTCGACGCGGATCCCGGCGCGTGCCCCGGCTCGACGCACGGCTCGGATCCCGGCGCGGCCGGCCCGCGCGCGAGCCTGCAGCGACTCGCGCTGCTGCCCGCCTTCGGCGCCCGCGACGAGGCCGCACTCGGTCTGCCCGACGGCTGGACCGTGCAACACCTCGCACGCGCGGGCTGGCTCGAGACCCTCCCGGGGACCGGCAGCGCCCGAAGCCGGGTCCCCGCGGGTCTCCGATCCGCGCTGCCGCCCCTCGACGACGCGACCGCGCTCCCGCTGCTCGCCGCCTTCGCTCAGGACCGGATCGACGAGGATCGTCTCGACGAGGCCTGGGACATCGCGTTCCCTCGCGCCGGCGCGCAGCTCGCGTGGCGTATCGGCGTCACCGCGGCCGCACGGCTCAACACGCAGGTGCTCGACCGGATCGCGCGCGAGTGCCTCGGTCAGCCGCCGGCCTGGTTCGAGCCCTGCCCGTACCTCGGCTGGTTCGCCGCCGTCTTCACCCGCGGGGAGGGCCCCGGGATCACCGAACGGATCCGGCTCATCGCCGCCATGGAGCCGACGCAACTCGCCATGCCCGCTCCCCCGGCCGACCGGATCCTCTTCTTCGCGATCCTCACCGTCGCGTTCCGGATCCAGGGCAACCTCGAACGCGCGACCGACTGCGCCGACCGGGTGCTCGCGATCTGGCAGGACCTGTCGCGCACCCTCGCGCCGCGGGATCAGGGCGTCGGCGCCTGGGGCCTCAACACTGCCGGGATGACCTACCTCGCCGCGAACCGCCTCGCCGAGGCCTCGGCATGCATGCGCACCTCCTGGGAGATCGCCGTCGCCGCCGGGAACCCGCCCATCAACGCGGTCTTCGGCGGCAATCTCGTTCTGGTCCAGGCCATCCGCGGCGACCTGGCCACCGCCGAAGGCACTCTGCAGGCCCTGCGCCGCGCGGACCCGGAGCGCTCACCACGGTTCATGACCGCGTCCGCCCCGCTCGTCGCCGGGATGCTCGCCCTCGAACGCGGTGATCTCGACACCGCGCGCGCATCGATCACGACCGCGCGCACCCTCATCGGCGACGCGGAGCTGTGGCCCGTCTACGAGAGCATCGCCGCACTCGTCGACACCGCCGCCGGGATCCCCGCTGCCGCGGCCAGGCTCGAACGCGCGCTGCGCAGCCGCACCGAACAGGGCGACCGCGTCGTGGTCCCCCGCTACGTGCGCACCGCGCTCGCCCTCATGCGGCTCGTCGATCCGACCGCGATGGGCCCTGAGGCCCCGAACGGCGATGCCGGGGGCGCACCGCCTCCGGGGATCGCGGACCCGCTCGAGTCGGTGATCCCGGCGCTGCAGCACTTGCTCCGCTCCGACCCCGGCGGAGCCCTGCGGCTCTCGCGCGAGACCGGCGCGTTCGACGGCTCCCGCGAGATCCCGCGCACCGAGGCCTGGCGCACCCTCATCGCCGCTGCCGCTGCGCTCGACAGCGGCGCTGCGACGAAGGAGGTCGCCCTGTACCTCGGGCAGGCGGCCCTGGTCGCCGAGAGCAGCCGGCTGTCGCTGCAGGTGCGCTTCATCCCCGAACGGCTGCGCACCGAGCTGGCCGGGATCGCCCGCGAGCTGCAGTTCCCCGCGTTCGCCGATCTGCTCGCCGACGTCGATTCGGCCCCCTCGCTCGTCTCGGAGCTGCCGCGGATCCAACGGCCATCGCAGCGCGAACGCGAAGTGCTGCAGGCGCTCGCGACGCAGCAGAGCGTGCAGGCCATCGCCGACGAGCTCGGCATCTCGGTCAACACCGCGAAGACCCAGATCCAGCGGCTCTACCGCAAGCTGGGTGCCCACACCCGCGCCGAGGCGGTGCGCGCGGCCGTCCGGCACGGCCTCATCGAGGCGGGCGAGGGGTAGGGCGGTGCGCCCCGTGCCGCCACCCGGCGATGCCTGAGAGAGCGGTGGGGTCCGTCGGAGCGACTCCGACGGACCCCTCCGCTTTCGGGCTGTGAAGCGTCAGCGCACGTCCTCGTCGACCCAGCCGGTCGACTTGGTGACGGCCTTGCGCCAGTTGCGGAGCTGACGGTCGCGCTCCGCGTCCTCCATGGCGGGCTCCCAGCGGCGATCCTCCTGCCAATTCGAGGCGAGATCGTCGAGGCCGCTCCAGAACCCGACCGCGAGACCCGCGGCGTACGCGGCACCGAGCGCCGTGGTCTCGGCGACGACGGGACGCACGACCGAGACGCCGAGCACGTCGGCCTGGAACTGCATGAGCGCGTTGTTCGCGACCATGCCTCCGTCGACCTTCAGCTCGGTGAGGTCCACACCGGCGTCGGCGTTCACCGCGTCGAGCACGTCGCGGGTCTGGAACGCAACGGCTTCGAGCGCCGCACGGGCGATGTGCCCCTTGTTGGAGTACCGGGTCAGTCCGACGATCGCGCCGCGGGCGTCCGGACGCCAGTACGGCGCGAACAGGCCCGAGAAGGCCGGCACGATGTAGACGCCGCCGTTGTCGGGCACGCTGTCGGCGAGCTCCTCCACCTCGGGCGCGGCCGAGATGATCCCGAGCTGATCGCGCAGCCACTGGATCAGCGAGCCGGTGACCGCAATGGATCCCTCGAGCGCGTAGTGCGTGGGGCCGTCGCCCAGCTTGTAGCCGACCGTGGTGAGCAGGCCGTTCTGGGAGTGCACGATCTCTTCACCCGTGTTGAAGATGAGGAAGCAGCCCGTGCCGTAGGTGTTCTTCGACTCGCCCGCGTCGAACGCCGCCTGGCCGAAGGTCGCGGCCTGCTGATCGCCGAGGATGCCCGAGATCGGGGTGCCGCGCAGCAGCGAGGAGTCCTCGGCTTCGCCGTACACCTCGGAGGAGGACTTGATCTGCGGCAGCATCGAGCGGGGAACGCCGAAGGCCTCGAGGATGTCGTCGCGCCACTCGAGCGTCTTCAGATCCATGAAGAGGGTGCGGGACGCGTTGGTGACGTCGGTGACGTGCACGCCGCCCTCGGGTCCGCCGGTCAGGTTCCACAGCACCCAGCAGTCGGTGGTGCCGAAGAGCAGGTCGCCGGCCTCGGCCGCCTCGCGCGCGCCCTCGACGTTCTCGAGGATCCACGCGATCTTGGTGCCCGAGAAATAGGTCGCCAGCGGCAGGCCGACGAGCTCCTTGAAGCGTTCGATGCCGCCGTCGGCCGCGAGGCGGTCGACGATGGCCTGCGTACGGGTGTCCTGCCACACGATCGCGTTGTAGACGGGCTGGCCGGTCTTGCGGTTCCAGACCACCGCGGTCTCGCGCTGGTTCGTGATGCCGATCGAGGCGATGTCGTGCCGGGTGAGGTCGGCGCGCCCGAGCGCGATGCCGATCACCTCCTGCACGTTGCGCCAGATCTCCAGCGGATCGTGCTCGACCCAGCCGGCCTGGGGCATGATCTGCTCGTGCTCCTTCTGCCCGACGGAGATGATGGATCCCGTCTTGTCGAAGATGATCGCCCGGCTCGAGGTCGTGCCCTGGTCGATCGCGATGATGTACTGAGACATGTGGTGCTTCCTTTCGTGAAAGCGGCGTTGCTCCGGTGAGGAAATAGCTGGTTCGGGTGCTGCTGCCGTGAGCGCGCCGATCAGGCGGCGAGCCCCAGGAGGACGGGGGAAGCGAACGCCGCGATCGCTCCGCCGACGAGCGGGCCGAGCACGGGAACCCAAGCGTAGCCCCAGTCGCTGGAGCCCTTCCCCTTGATCGGGAGGATCGCGTGCGCGATGCGGGGACCGAGGTCGCGGGCGGGGTTGATGGCGTAGCCCGTGGGGCCGCCGAGCGATGCGCCGATGCCGACGACGACGAGCGCGACCGGCAGCGCGGTGAGCGGCCCGAGGCCTCCGGGCACGCCGACCTTGATGTCGCCCTGGTCGGCGAACGCGAACACCGCGAAGACCAGCACGAACGTGCCGATGACCTCGGTCATGAAGTTCCAGCCGTACGAGCGGATCGCCGGGCCGGTCGAGAAGACGCCGAGCTTGTTGGCTGCCTCGGGCTCCTCGTCGAAGTGCTGGCGGTAGGCGACCCAGCACAGGATCGCGCCGATGATCGCGCCGACCATCTCGGCGCCGGCCGCGACGAAGAACTGCGCCGCGGAGATCTTGCCCGCGATCAGCAGGCCGACACCCACGGCCGGGTTGAGGATCGCGCCGGAGTAGGCGGAGGCGAGCACGCCGATGAACACGGCGAGGCCCCAGCCCCAGTTCACCATCAGGGTGCCGCCGCCGTTGCCCTTCGTCTTCGCGAGCACGACGTTCGCCACGACGCCGCATCCGAGGAGGACGAGGAGCCCCGTGCCGACGAGTTCGGAGAGGAAGTAGAGACCGAGATTGACTTCTTGCATGTCGTCATTGACCTTTCGGGTGTTCTCGCGCTGCACGCCGGGCGGATCGCCCGCGCATCGGAGAAGTTTCGGAGTGCCGGTGCTCAGGACCGGCGGGTGGAGGAGCGGACGCGCCGCTCGGTTCGGGCTGCTCAGCCGCCGATGAACGCGCCTCCCTTCTCGGGGTCGATGCGGTGAGCGGTGCGCAGCAGTTCGATGGTGCGGGCGACTTCGCCGGCGGTCCGATCCTCGTCCCAGTCGAGCACCGGCGCAATGGCGTCGGCCGCGGCACGGATGCGCTCGGCGGTCACGCCGCCGACGAACGCGATCGACGTGCGGCGCAGGAGCAGGTCGTCGAGGTGCACGATCTGCTCGGTCCCCGCGAGATGGGCGAGCTCGGACGCCGTGTAGCCCGGGAGCTCCGCGAGCTCCGCCTCGTGCTCGGGCGCCGCGGCGAGCACTTCGTCGGCACGGGTGCCGTAGCGGTCGAGCAGCTGCTCGACGCGATCCCGACCGTGCCCGTCGGCCCGTGAGGCCACCCAGATGGTCCGCGCCGCCGGGGTTCGCGGGAAGTCGTCGCCGCCCCCGATGGGGAGCGTCTCGGTGTGCACGCTCCGGCGCTGGTGCAGGACCTCCAGCGCGTCGTCCGCCAGGTGCGCGGCGAGCGCGCGGAAGGTGGTCCACTTGCCGCCGACGAGGCTCAGCAGGGGCACCCCTGCGCGCTCGGACGCGACGATGCGGTAGTCGCGCGACACGAAGCCGGGAGCGGTGTCGTCGTGGCGCGGGAGCGGGCGGATGCCCGAGAAGGTGTAGACGATGTGCGAGCGGTCGACCTCGATCTTCGGGAAGACGTGCGAGATCAGGTCGAAGAAGTAGTCGACCTCGTCGGGGGTGCACACCACGGGCTTCGCCGGATCAGCTTCGATATCGGTCGTGCCCACGAGCACCCGATCCTTGAGCGGGTAGATGAGCACGATACGTCCGTCGGAGTGCTCGAAGAAGATCTCGCGCCCGCCCGTCGCCGCGAGGAGCTCGGGGTGGTCGAGGACCACGTGGGAGCCCTTCGTGCCGCCCATGAAGCGGGTGCCCTCGCCCAGCGCGGCGTTGGTGAGGTCGGTCCACGGGCCGCTGGTGTTGATGATCAGCTTGGCGGTGAAGTCGAACTCCTCGCCGCCGTTCGCCTCGTCGCGGAGTCGCACCGCGCCGTCCGAGAATCCCACTGCGGGCAGGTAGTTCGCGGCACGGGCGCGGTCGCCGCCGGCCACGATCCCGTCGTGCAGCACGTCGAGGGCGAGCCGCTCGGGATCGTGCATCGAGGCGTCGTAGTAGGTCGCCGTGTACGAGAGGTCGTCGTTCAGCTGCGGCAGCTCCGCCAGCGAGCGCCGGCGCCCGAGGAAGCGGTGCCGAGGCACCTGGCCGCCGTCGCGCGAGAAGGTGTCGTAGAGGGTGAGACCCATCTTGATCAGCGCGGCGCCGCGCTCGCGGGGCTTGCCGCGGCCGTGCGTGACGAGCAGGCGGAACGGGGCGGAGAGGATCCCCGAGAAGGTCGAGAAGATCGGGATCGTGGTCTCGAGCGGGCGGACGTAGTGCGGGGCGGTGCGCAGCAGGCGGTTGCGCTCGGTGACCGCCTCCTTCACCAGACGGAACTCGCCGTTCTCGAGGTAGCGGATCCCGCCGTGCACCATGTGGCTGGACGCAGAGGAGGCGCCGGAGACGAAGTCGCCGCGCTCCACCAGCGCCACGTCGATGCCCTGCAGGGCCAGCTCGCGGAAGGTGGCGATGCCGTTGATGCCTCCGCCGATGATCAGCACATCGGCGCTCGGGCGCTCACGCAGAGCTTCGACGGCGGGGCGAGCGGGCGACGGGCGATCGTTCATGGGGTCCAGACCTTTCGAGATTCACGCACAGCCTGATCCAGCACTGAACGGGCTTGCAAGCGATCTGCACATATGTGCAGAATGGGTCGACTCGAAGGAGCACGGTGGCAGATCCGGCGAACGCAACGAAGGCGCGGGAGGCGCTGCGCGCGGCGCAGCTGTACTACCTGCAGAACCACACGATGGAGGCGATCTCGCAGGAGATGCGGGTCTCCCGATCCTCCATCTCGCGGCTGCTGAGCTACGCCCGCGACACCGGACTCGTCGAGATCCGCGTCCACTCACCGCAGGAGGCGCGCTCCCGGCTCGAGCAGCAGCTCTCCGAGCGATTCGGGATCACCGCGCACGTCGCGCCGGCCCCCGCCCGAGCCTCCGAGACCGCACGGCTCGACCGCACCGCCCGCACCGCCGCCCACCTCGTCGCCGCAGCCGTCGACGACCGATCCACCATCGGCGTCGCCTGGGGCGCCACCACGACCGCCGTCGCCCGGCACCTCCCCGCGAAGCCGGTGCACGAGACCCGCGTGGTGCAGCTGAACGGCGCGGCGAACCTCCACACCTCCGGCCTCGCGTACTCCGCGGGCCTCCTCGGCGGATTCGGGGACGCCTTCTCGGCCACCGTCTACCAGTTCACGGTCCCCGCGATCTTCGACGACCCCGAGACGCGGCGAGCGCTGTGGCGCGAACGCTCCATCAGCCGGGTGCTCAAGCTCCAGGCATCCGCCAATCTGTTCGTGTTCAGCCTCGGTTCGCGCCTCGGCGACCGCCGCTCCCACATCTACTCGGGCAACTACCTGGAGCGCGAGGATCTGAAGGAGCTCGCGCACGCCGGCGTGGTCGGCGACTGCGCCACCCAGTTCTTCCGCGAAGACGGCAGCACCGACGGGATCCCCCTGAACGAACGATCGAGCGGCCCCTCCTTCGACATCGTGCGCCGGATCCCCCGCCGCATCTGCGTCGTCTCGGGAGCCGCCAAGCTGCAGAGCCTGCGCGGCGCCCTCGCGGCCGGGATCATCACCGAGCTCGTCGTCGACGAGGAGCTCGCGTGGCTCGCGCTGGAGGGCGAGCGGAGCGGAGCAGGGTAAGGGAATGGGCGTTCCTCCCGGGGAGGAACGCCCATCCGTGCCGGCTGCGGCAAGAAGGGGGGAACTGCGAGCCGGTGGGTGAAGAGCCGGGACTCGAGTAGGGGGACTCTCTGCCGTATTCGACTTCTTCGCATTGAGAGTGCCGGGGGCGGTGCAAAGGTGACGCGGCGCGGGAGAATTCGAATTCTCCCGCGCCGCGTCCGGTCGATCATCCGCTATGCGCGCGGCCTCCGTCGCGCACGGAGCACCAGGAGCGCACCGGCTGCGGCCAGCAGCGCTCCCGTCCCGATCATGAGGCCCCACCCGCCGGCGCCCGTGGTGGAGAGCCGATCGAGGAACCCCTGCCCGGTGCCGCCCGCGCCGCTGGGAGCGCAGATCTCGAACGAGGCCGTCGACGCAGGCGCCTTCGGACCGAGCGACGCCGTGTTGGTGAACACCTGGCAGGATCCCGCCTCCGTGCGCACGGGGATCGAGTACTCGCGTCGATGCTCCGTGCCCGCAGCGCTCCAGGTGATCCGCCACGCCGGATCGAAGCGGAACCGGTCGTCCGAGACGGTGACCTTCCGGTCGACCTCGGAGGTCCGGTACTTCACCGCGGTCCCGTGGTCGATCGGGTCGATCCCGGTGCCGGTGACCCGGATGAGATGCTTCGCATCGGCTCCGGCCGAGGGGGCGCCGGTGCATCGATAGGGCACGCGCGCCGTTCCCGAAGCCGGGATCAACACCTTCTGCGCCCCCTCGATGCGGCACTCCAGCCCGTCGATATCGGTGAGGTCCTGCACGCTCACGGTCAGCGCGCGGAACGTGTTCGGGTTCGTCAGCAGGACGGTTCCCGAGAGCTGGTGCGCCGAGTCGGTGAATCCGCGCTCCGTGACGGTCACCGAGTAGCGCGCGTCGACCGACTCGGGGCTGGCGTCGCGAGCGATGTCGTCGCGGTTGTCGAGCCGCTTGTCGATCGCCCAGCCGAACACCCGCACCTTGCTCGCCGTGGCCGTATCGGCCACGGCAAGGGGGGCCTGCCTGCAGAGCGTGTGCTGCGTGCTCGCCGTGACGCCGAGCTCACGGATCGTCGCCCCGTTGTCCACCGCCAGGCACGTTCCGGGATCCACCTGCACCGGCACCGAGTACCGCTCCACGTGGGTCGTCCCTTCCGCGCTCCAGGTGTACGGACCGAAGTCGCGTACCGGGGCGGCCTTCCCGCCGATCTTCATGAGGTCGCGCACCGAGACGGTCCTGCGGAACTCGGTCAGGTTCCAGTCGGCCTCGCGGATCTCGGCCGTAGCCTCGGCCGCTCGGTCGACGGTCAGGGCGCGGTCGCTTCCGGGAACGTCGCTCCGCCAAGTCACCTTCGCGGTGTTCGTGCCCGCGTAGGCGGGCTCGGAGGTGAAGGAGCAGGAGTACGCCAGCGCGCGGGTCTCACCCGCGGCGAGGGTCACGGTGGCGCCCGCGGCGAAGACGCAGTCCGCACCCCCGCCGATGTCGGGCGTATCGGACAGCGAGGCCTGCACGCTCTTGTAGCGGTTGGGGTTCTGCACGGTGACCGTGCCGTTCATCGTCCAGGCCGCATCCGTCTTCGCGCCCTCGGTCAGGGTGACGGCGTACTCGAGCGTCGCCTTCCCGTCCGCGTCGAGCTGCACGGTGGGGTTGGTCAGTCGCTTCGACAGGCTCCACCCGTAGCTGCGCTGCAGTCCGGTGACGACGTTCTTCCCGACCGCCAGGTCCACGGGCAGGCAGGCGTTCACCGATTCGGTGTCGGACTGGCCCGTCTCGATGATCTTCGCCGTGTTGTCGACACCGAGGCAGTCTCCGGCGGGCACCGTCGCGTCGACGCTGTACCGCTCGGCGTGCTCGGTCCCTTCCGCGCTCCAGGTGTACGGGCCGAAGCTCCGATCCGTGGTCGCGCCGGCGATCGTCGCGGTATCGGTGACGTTCACCGTCTTGTTGACCTCGGAGACCCGATAGCTGGTATCGACGCTCGCCGTCGCCGGTTCGACCGGCTGGCCGGTGATCGGGTCGAGGTCGCTCGCGGCGACCGTCACGGTCACGGTGCGGTCCAGATCGCTCCCCGGAGCACCGGTGCAGGAGTACGGCAGCGAGAGCTGGGCGCCGGGCGCGATCTGCCGGCCGCTGCCCCCGGTGACGGTGCAGCTGAGTCCGGTCCCGTCGGCGACCGCAGTTGCCGTGAAGGTGTAGGTCTTCGTGTCCGACGGGTTCGTGACCGTGACCGTGCCCGAGAGCCGGGCGTTCGAATCGATCGCCTTCCCCTCGGTCGTCGTCACCGCGTAGTCGATCCGGGTCGCGCCCGTGGCCGGGTCGACGGCGAGCGAGTCGCGATTGACGGCCGTCTTCTCGATGTTCCAGCCGAACGTGCGGGTCAGGGAGGCATCGGCGTCGACCGCGGCCTGGAGCCCGATGGGGATCACACCCGCGTCGAGGTGCGCGACGTCGGTGGAACGCGGAAGCGCGAGCTCATCGACCTCGCCGGAGTCGACGTCCGCGTCGGAGTCGATCGTGCGATCCGTTCCGACCCCCTGGTCGGTGAGGCGGTACCCCTTGGCCCGGAGCTCGTCCGCGTCGAAGACCACCTGGTAGTCCGAGCTGTGGAGCTGGGTGAATCGATAGGCGCCGTTCGCGTCGGTCGTCGCGGTGCGGAAGGCGGTGCTCCGATCGCCGTCGCGGAAGAGACGAACGGTGACGCCCGGAAGGAGCGCCTCGGTGTCCTGGCGCACGCCGTCGGAATTGCGATCCACCCAGGCGACGCCCGCGATCGAACTCGCGACGACCTTGACCGGGTCCGCCGCCTTCTCGCCGAGGTTGATCGTCCGCCCCTGCACCGGGTCCTGGACCGTGCCGGAGGCGTCGTTGTGGTAGATATCGTTCTTGACCTGACCGTCGACCTCGAAGCCGAGATCGACCGCGCCGTAGCCCTGCGTGCTGGCCTGGATGTTCGGGACGGTCACCCGGATCGCAGTCGGGTGCGCCGGCCATCCGGTCGGATCCGCGGGATCGACGACGACCCAGTTGGTCCCCGTCGCCGGTGAGGCGCCGATGCCCGCGGGTGCCGCCTCGGTCAGCTCGAACACCGTTCCCGGCTGCTTCGCCGCGCCGACGCGGCCGATGCTCGCGAGCTTCGCCGTACCGCTGAACGCACTCCCGCGTCCATCGCCGTCGAACGGGAACACGTCGACGAAACGGCCCTGCCCGAGGTCGTAGTTGTTGTAGTTGACCCACTGCACGCGCCACGCGGCGGGGACGTCCTCGACCTCGATCTCGGGAGCGGAGATGAGCTGCTTCGAGAAGAACGCCGCCTGCGGGGTGCCCGCGAGCACCGTCGCCGTGTCGGAGTGGCGCTTCGGCGAGACACCGGCGGCCACCTCGGGGTCCATGCCGGTCGCCGAGACTCTGGCGGTGTTCGTGACGGTCGCGCTGTAGGGCGCGGCCTGCGGGGGCAGGAGCACCCCGAGCTTGCCGGAGTAGGTGATCGGGGGCAGAGCGGTATCGGTGCGCACCGCACCCGCCGGGGTGAAGGTCAGCACGATGCCGCTCACATCGTCGGCCGTGTACGGGACCCCGTCGGGCCCGAGGTCGGCCGGCGTCTGGGTCACCGTCCAGAACGGATCGACGTTCGACACGTCGACGCTGAGCACGCCGATGTCGAGGGTGTCCACCACCCGCAGGTCATCGACCGCGTAGGGGACGAAGGTGCCCGCGCCGGGTGCCACGGTCGGCTTGATCGTGTAGTGGAGCTCGTCTTCGGGCATCGCCTGCGACTCCGCGGCGTCCTTCGAGATGCGCAGCACGTTGCCGATGATCTCGGTGTTCACCGTGTTCTGGCGGGCGGGCTTCGACGCGAACTCGTCGGCGAGCCAGCGCGTGATGGTCGGCAGCCGTTCCCCGATCTGGCCGACGGCGATCATCGGGACCTGCGAGAACAGCAGCTTCGAGTTCGGGAAGTTCACCCCGAAGTTCTCGCCGGTGAAGGATCCTGCCCGGAGGAATCGGAGCCCGCTGATCTTCGCGGGATCGAGCGAGTCGCAGTCGGCCCAGGTCATCGTCGGCGCGGCCCCCGAGTTCGTCCCGGTGAAGTCGACGGTGCACTGCACCGTGTACGAGGATGCGGGGAACGCGCGGGTGTCCATCGACGGATCGGTGGCCGCGGAGCTCGAGCTCGGGGCGACCGCGCCGAGCACGGCGCCGTCGAGGTGGGCCACGTCGAGGCGCTGCTTCGTCGGGTCCCAGAGGTGGAAGCTCGTGACGTTGGTCAGCGCGGGCTCCTCGGGCACGTAGATCGTCTCGCTCGTGAAGGTGCCGTCCTTGCCGATGTACCCGAGGTTGTTGATGTCGGCGAGGAGGGCCCACTCCGCAACGGCCGGAGTGCGCACGATCGGCTGCGCGGTGCTGCGCCACGGATACGCGTCGACGAGGTCGGCGCCCGCGACCTTCGGGGTGAAGTACGAGGCCCCCTGCTGGTAGCCGTACTCGACGGTCTGGCACGCGAGCGCCCGGTTCGCATCGTTGTTGTTCGGGTTCGAGTCGGCGATGGGGCGTCCGTTGGCGTCGACCCAGGATCCGGCGGCGACGTGCGCGCTGAGCGTGGCCTGGCAGCCGTAGTCGTCCTCGAGCACCTTCTGCGGAGTGAAGGAATAGATCTGCAGGACGTTGCCCTGATCCGCCAGCATCGCCTCGCACGCCGGGTTCTTCTTCATCGTGATGGTCACCGTCTGAGCGCTGCTCGACGGGTAGTACTGGTTGTTGTTGTAGGGGTTGGGGCCCACGAACGCCCAGCATCCGCCGCCGACGGGCACCTGCGTGCTGTTGTTGCGCGGGAGCTCGAAGGAGGATCGGGGTCCCGAGTAGGCCACCGTGAAAGTGATGTTGCCGTTCGGATCCGCGTAGCCGACCTTCGAGAGCGTATCGGGCTGCAGGCGGATGTCCCACCGCTGCACCAGCGCCGGACCCGCCCCGCCCGGACCGAACTCGGGGCCCGCGAACCAGTGGCTGGCCTGGATCGACGGTGCGCCCACGGCCTGGAGCGAGATGTCGGCGCTCGCGACGGAGCGGACGGTGATCGCAGGGAGCGTCTGGGTCTGCGTTCCCGAATCATCGGTGACGGTCAGTTCGGGGGTCCAGGTGGACCCGTCGGCGCAGCCCTCGCCCGCCTTGGCGCGGAACGGCTGGGTCAGCACGACGCCGTTCGCCGCCTGGGTCCACGTGACGACGATGGTGTCGGCGTCCGGATGCGCGACCGAGCCGGTCGTCTGCCCGCCGTTCAGGTTGAAGGTGAGGTTTTGATCGACCGAGGCGTCCCACACCCAGCAGCTCGGCTTCTTCAGCGTCATCGTCGCGCCGTTGACCGCGCCGGTGGTCGTCGCCTGGATCTCGAACCCGACGAGGTCGCGCACGCCGACGACGCCGTTCGAGTTGTTCGGGTCGACGGGATTGTTCGCGAAGGAGTATCCGTCGGCGATCTTGGTGAGCTTCACCGAGTCGAAGGTCCCGCTCGCGGCGGTCGCCGCGACGGGAACGCCGAGCAGGCCGAGCAGCAGACCGACGACGAGCCCGGCCGCGACCGCGGCCCGATTGACGATTTTCATGAGCGGGTGTTCCTTCGACCTCGAGAGGAGCCCGATCCCGTGGGAGGGGACCGACCTGTCAGGGGTGGGCGAGGTGCGCCGGACGGGCGTCCGGCGCACCTCCTTTCAGAGAATGATCGTTCAGATCGCGCGGCGGCGCACCAGTGCGCCCGCGATCAGCGCCGCGCCGAGCAGGCCGATGCCCGCTCCGCCCGCGAGGAGCGCGTTCTGTCCGTCGGCACCGGTCTTGGCGAGCTCGGGTGCCGGAGCGGTCGGAGTCGGCTTCGGCTTCTCGGGCTTCGGGGTTACCGGCGGCTTTACCTCGCTGGTCGACCAGCACTCGGCGGCATCGGCGCCGAGCACGGTGACGCCGGTCGAGATGCCGGGGGCTGCGACGCCGTCGGGCGCGGTGTACGAGCCCGCCACCTGGTAGGTGCCGGGGGCGGCGGCGAGCAGCGTCGTCTCGAGCTGGGCCTCGGTCAGGTTCGTCGCACCGTTCTGCACGCTGAAGCGGAGCGCCGCGGGATCGGTGCCGACCGCGGTCGTGTCATCGGGAAGGATGCCGGCGTCAGTCACGGTCGCCGAGACGTCGAAGGTCGAGCGCCCGAAACCGGTCGGCGTGTACTTCGTCGTGCCCTCGACGTGCTCCGCGAGATCCGCGGCGCAGAACGACGAGGCCGACTTGGCGGCGAGCTCGGGCCGGGTGATCGAGAGCGGGGTCACCGCCGTCGGCGAGAGCCGCTCCGCGCCGGCCTGCTGACCTTCCTGGAGGAAGAACTCGAGCTGCCCCGTTCCGGGAACGCTCGAGTTGACCGAGGCCGTCACCGTGCCGGTGATGCCGGGAGGCACGTCGCCGCCGAAGGTCATGATGATCGGGGTCACGTCCGCGGTGAACCCGGAGATGCTCCGGCCGTCGAGCGTGGCCGCGACGGCGTTCATCGCGTCGACCTGGTACTGGTACCCCGCGCAGTCGCTGCCGGGCACGGTGGCGTCGCAGCCGAAGCGGAACGTGTAGGTCGCGTCGGAGCTGTCGGTGAAATCGCCCGTGTAGGTGAGCACCGGGATCGGGTACTTCACGGTGTCGCTCTTGATCGTGTAGGTGACCCGCATGTCGTCGCGCGTCTGACCGACCCGGCCGTGCACGGTGGTGCTGCCGTCGATCGCGGCGTTCGCGTTGTTCTGGGTCGAGTAGGTGACCGAGATATCGGTCTCCGCGGCGGACGCGGCCGGCGCGCCGAGCAGCGGCACCGCCAGGACGAGCGCGAGGCCCGGGATCAGCGCGAGGCCGCGCGTACGAGTATTCATCTGCTGGGTTCTCCTTCTGGTTTCAGCGGCCGGTGCGGGTCCTCCGGGACCCGCACCGGCCATCCACGATTCGTTCTGAGCGGTCACTCGCCGGCGGGACGATCCCGTCGCCGCCTGACGACCAGGAGCGCGCCGCCGGCCGCGAGCAGCGCCACCGTGGCGACCGCCGCCATCCACGGCGCCCCGCTCGAGCCGGTCGTGCTCAACTCGCCGGGATGCTTCGGGTCGACGGGCGTGCCCGGATCCACCGGGGGCTTCGGCGTCGGCTTGGGCGTCGGCGGCACGACCTTCGCATCACCGTGCCCGTACCAGTCGTCCTTCACCGTCAGCTTCACCCCGAGCAGCGTCTCGGTCGCTGAGACCTCGACGGTGTTGCGGTACGCGCCCTTCGCGACGGGGCCGGATCCGGTGTAGGTGACCGAGGCGCCCGGCTTCAGCAGGCCGTCGAAGCCGGCCGGTGCGGTGATGGCGCCGAGGACGCTGTCCTCGACCGCCCCGAGCCGCACCGGGGTGTTGCCGCGGTTGGTGATGACGTACTCGAACGCGACCGTCGAACCGGCGACCACGTGCCGGGCCTGCGCCTTCGTCGATGCCCGCACTCCGTCGCCGCGCTTCACCACGTCGAGCGCGGAGACCACGCCGAACCCGAACCAGTCGTCGGTCGCGGTGAGCGTTCCGCCCGAGAGCGTCGCTGCGGCGACGGTCACCGAGTTGCGGTAGTCCCCCGCGGGGATCGGCCCGGACCCGGTGAAGACCACGTGCGCACCGGGAGCGAGCGTTCCGTCGAAGCCGGACGGAGGCGTTGCCGCACCGATCCGGTCGTCGTCGACGCCCGTGATCGACACGGTCGAGTTGCCCGTGTTCGTCACCGTGTAGGTGAAGTCGACCGCGGCGCCCGCTGCCACGGCGTGCGCGTCGGCGGCCGAGTCGTTCGTCACGCCGTCACCGCTCTTCACGACGGTGAGCCCGCTGGTGACACCGAACCCGAACCAGTCGTCCGACGCCGTCAGCGCTTCGGATCCGGCGGTCGCGCGCACATCGACCGTGTTCTCGTACGCGCCCGCCGCGACGGGCCCGGTCGCGGTGAAGGTGACGCTCTCACCCGCGTTCAGCACCCCGGAGAACCCGGCCGGCGCCTGGATCGTGCCCAGCACGCTGTCGACGACCGTACTGATCGTCATCGGGACGTTCCCGCCGTTGGTGATCCGGTACGCGAAGTCGACGTCCGATCCCGCAGCGACGTAGGCCGGTGCCGATGCGGACGCGGTTGCGACGCCGTCGCCCGTCTTCACGACCGAGAGTGCGGCGGTGACGCCGAAGCCGAACCATTCGTCGGAGGCCGTCACCTCCGAGCCGTTCTGCGTGCCCGTCGCCTCGACCGTGTTCGTGTAGGCACCCGCTGCGACCGGGCCGGTGGCCTGGTAGACCGCCGAGGCGCCGGGTGCCAGGGTGCCCGTGAAGCCCGAGGGGCTGACCACGGTGCCGACGGCGCCGAGCTTGCTGTCGACGAGCTCCAGATCGGTGACCGGGACGTTGCCCGTGTTGGTGACCGTGTAGTTGAAGGTCACGTCGGCTCCGGCCGGAACCTGGATCGCATCTCCCGCGTTCTCAGCCGTCTGGCCGTTGCCGGTCTTGACGACGCTGATGCCGGTCGTCACACCGAAGCCGTACCAGGTGTCGGACGCAGTCACGTCCTGTCCTTCCGAGACGCCCTTCGCGGTGGCCATGTTCTGATAGCTCCCCGCGGCCACGGGACCCGTGGCCGTGAAGGTCACGCTCTCGCCCCCGGCGAGGGTGCCGGAGAATCCGGCCGGCGCAGCGACGGTGCCGAGCACGCTGTCCGAGAGCGTCACACCGGTCACCGGCGAGGCGCCCTCGTTGGTGACCGTGTAGGAGAACGCGACGTTCGATCCCGCAGCGACATGCACCGCGTCCGCGGCCGTCGGCGTCGCCACGCCGTTGCCGGTCTTCACCACGCTGATCTCCGAGGGCGGCGATGCGAGCGGGGTCACGGCCGTATTGCCGTTGCCCGCCTCGTTCCAGGCGGACACCCGGAACTGGTACGTCTTCGTCGGGTCGAGACCCGTGACCGTCGCCGAAGCACCGGTGCCCGCCGGGGTCGTCACGACGCTCCAGGTGGTCCCGCCGTCGGTGGACTGCTCCACCACGAAGTCGCGCAGGGGCGCCTGGGCGTCGGCGGTCACTCCGGTCGGCAGCGCGTTCCAGGTCAGCTGCGCCGAGGTCTTGCTCGCATCCGTGTACGCGCCGGTGAGCCCGGTCACCGCGTCCGGGGTGCGCGCGAAGATCTCGACCCGGGTGCTCGCCGTGCCCTCGGACACCGTGAGGTACATGAATCCGCGGTCGTCGAACGCGATGCCGCGGACCTGGTTCACCTGGCCGTTCGCATTGCCCTGCCCGAACGCCGAGAACTTGCCCTTCGGCGTTCCGTCGGACGCGAAGATGGAGATGAGCCCGTTGCGCTGGCCGACGTAGATGTCGCCCGTCCGCGGCTCCACCTGGATCGTGAACGTGGCATTCGTCTGCCCATCACCCGTCGCGAGCGTGCCGAGACCGATCGTCTGGGTGACCGCGCACCGGTCGCGCGAGGAACCCGTCGGATTGCCGACCGCCTCGGTCGTGCAATTGTTGGGATCGATGCGCTGGATGAAGGTCTGGTTGCCGGCGCCCGGATCGATGAAACCGACGAGCAGTGAGCCGTCGGCCGGATCCACCGCGATCGCGTACGGCGAGCGGTACCCGCCGTCCGTCGGGTAAGCCGTGCCCGCGGGCTGGTTCAGGTAGATGTTGCGCACGAACGTGCCGTCGGGCTTGTACTGCTTCAGCAGCTCCGGCGTCTGGCTCGTGACGACCATGTCACCGTTCAGCATGCGCGCGATGCCCACCGAGTAGTCGAACGCCTCGGGATCGTTCCGATTCGACCAGGTGTTGCCGCTCGGCCAGGTCGTCTTGCCCAGCGCCCCGGCCTCCGAGCCGTCGGGGTTCACCATGCGGAGGGTGTGGTTCGCGTGGTTGAGCCACGCGTACCCCGCGTCGGAGTCCACCGTCCAGGCGACGCCCGCATCGGTGACGGCGACGCCGCGCACGCCGCCGAACTGGCCGCTCGGCATCGCAGCGCCGTCGAGACGCTGCGCATCGGCGAGCTTCGCGTAGTTCGCGCCCAGGCCCGCGTTGTCGCCGGCGGCGACCGCGCCGTAGACGCCGTTCGCCTGATACTGGCCCAATGCCCAATCGGGAGCGCTCGACAGCGCGTAGCGGTGCAGCTTCGAATCGCCGACGTAGCACGGGCCGGACGCGGTCATCAGCGTGCCACCCGCGAGGGAGCAGAGGAAGCTGTTCGAGGTCCACTGGATCTTGGCGCTGTCGGTCACCCACAGCGACCCGTCCGCGGGGCTGAGATCGAGTCCGTAGCTGAAGACCGTCCCCGTCGAGCGCGTCTTCACGTCGCCCGCGTAGCCCCAGAGGCCCGACCCCTTCGCCTTGCCCGCCGTCGAGGCGACGCTCGTCACCCCGGCGGGCTGCGTCGAAACGGCCGGATCCCCCACGACCGCCTGCGCCGCCGTGGTCGTGCCGATCGTCACTGCCAGCAGTGCCATGACGACCGCCCCCGCGGCGGCTCTGAAGCGGCGTCCCTGTCTCTTGAGCGTCATCAAGCTCCCCTTGTTCCGGGCGCATGCGATGGAAGAGATCACCCAGCAGCCATGCGCGTTCACTCCGAAGAGTGGCGGCCGTGCCGGGAAAGTGACGCGAGTTCGCAGAAACTCAGCGGACGATCATCGCACCGGGGTACTCGCGATCGCTCCGAATCGGCTGCCGGAGCAGTACCGAAAGCTCACCGCGGACTGCTTCGGCTCCGTCAACGGAACGGTTCCGGAGGCCGCGCCCGAAGCATCGAGGACGAATCGCTGGTACACGCCGGGGCCCAGGATCACGCAGACCTCGCGGGACGGGAGCCCCGAGATCGAGACGTTCGCCTCGCCGGACCCGCCCGCCTGCGCGGCGGACGGGGAGAGCCGGGCCGACATGCCAGGTACCACGACGACGAATCCCGCGGTGAGCACCTCGGGGCTCCACCCGCTCGCGGACGGTCGCGCCGAGACCTCGTACGTGCCGGCCGGGAGGTCGAGGGTCGACAGGTCGCTCGACCAGACCCCCTCCGGCGATGCGTCGACCGAGTATCCGATGCCGCCCACCGACAGCGCGACCGCCGAACCGGGGGCGCTCCGACCCGAGATGACCGGGGCGAACCCGCCCTCGGCGCCGTCGGCGGTCACGAGCGTGAAGGTGCCGCTCGTGCCCTGCGGGGGCGCCGGAGTGGTGGGGACGGGGCCCGGCTTCGTGGGCAGCGGCGCGTCGTCCGCCGCACCGGAGCCCGCGCCGGGCGCGGGAGTCTCTCCCCCGGTCGCGCCGGTGCTCGGTCGGCGCACCGTCGGCGCCGGGGTCGAAGGGCGCGCCTCCCCCGTCCGGGTGTCGGTGCTCGACGGGGACTGCGGGTCCCCGGCCGGCTCCGGCCGGGGCCACATGACGAAGCCGGCGACCACGATGAAGACCGCGACACCGGCGATCCACGCCATGGCCTTGAGCGGGAACGCTCCGAGCAGCGTGCCGAGGCCTCCCGCGGAGTGATGATCGTTCGCGGCCTCCGCGGCGAGGGCACTCGTCGGTCTCCACGCGTGGTCGACGGCCGCGATCCCCAGCACGAGCACGAGGAGCGAACCGCCGACCTTCCCGCCGAGCCTGCGGTTCTCCTCCCGCAGCTCCGCCTCCGCCGCCGCGCAGCTCGCGCAGCTCCGGAGGTGCGCGGTGACGTCCCGACGGAACGCGTTGCCCAGGCCTCGACGGACGTACCGGGGAAGCGCCTCCAAGGCGAAGCGGTGCTCGTCGTCGGCGAGCGGCGGGAGCTGCTTCTCCAGCCAGGCGACGCGGAGGCCCTCCTTGGCCCTCCTGAGCAGCACCGAGAGGGCGTTCGGGCTGAGGTCGAAGCGCTGCGCGACCTCACCGCGGGACAGTCCCTCGACCTCCATCCACCAAAGCGCGAGCTGCCAGCGCTCCGGAAGGGTCTGGAACGCCTCGAGCACCTCGTGGACGTTCTCGGTCAGGGCGATGATCTCATCGCCACCGGGCACCGGAGTGCCCTCGATCTCCACCCCGGTGACGGTGCGCTGGCGCAGGCGGTACTGGCGGGCGGCGATGTTCCTGACCACCGTGAATACGTACGCGCGGAAGTACTGCCGTGGTCCGATCCCCCGCCCGAGCTGCTCCCAGACCGTCTCGAAGGCCTCCGAGACGACGTCCTCGGCGTCCGAGAACGCGAGCCGGCGCGCCACCGTGAGGGCCGCACCGGAATGCCTCCGCCACAGCTCCGCGAAAGCGAGCTCATTGCCTTCTCGTGACGCGGCGATCAGCGCTTCGTCTGCGAGCTCCCCGAGCTCGCCGTTCTGTGGTTCCAACATCTGCCAACCCGAGTGCATGTCCGGAACGGCATGTCCTCGGTATCCCCCTGTACTTCATGATGACAGGCCTCACCCCCGCAAGCGATGGACCTTCAAAACAGAGTGCAGTCCCGGCGGGAAAAGTGACGCGGCGGCGAGGAGCGGATCCGGGGGTCCACGACGCCTCAGCCGGAGATGTTCTCGAACGCGAACATCGCGAAATCGCCGGACGGATCCCCGATCGTGTGGTCGTCGATCACGATGAGATCTCCATCGATGATCAGGTGGGTGCTGAGGCGATGGTCGCTGTTCACCGGGTTCGAGAACGCGTGCGCAGCACCCGGCACCCGGTACGCTTCCCAGACGGAGTCCGAGAGTGCGGCAGAGAGCTCCGTCGCGGTCTTTTCGGTGATCCTTCCGACGAACACCGTCGCTCCCGCATCGGTCGAGTGGATGCCCCAGGAGCAGTTCATCGACTCCGTCGCCGAGGCCATCGCGGCGAGCGCCACCGGCCCGAGCGAGTACGCCCACCGAGGCTCGTCGCCCGCTTCTCCGGTGAACGTCGCCGAGTACACCATCGGTTCCACCCGACCGTCGAAGCGCGCCAGCTGCTCGGCGGACACCACGCCGCTGCAGTCCTTCGGCATCGTCCAGCGCTTCCCTGCAGAGGGATCCGACTGCGTCTTCTCGCTGGGATCAGCGGTCGAGACCTGCGCGGTCGTCTCCGGTCTATCCGCCGGTGCTGTCCTCTTCGATCGGTCGGGCTCCTGCGCACACCCGGCGAGGAGCAGAGCACCGAGAGCTGCAAAGGCGAGTACGGGACGGAGGCGCATGGATCACACCCTAGGCGAGGCCGACCTCTGCGCCCGGTATGCGCAGCCTTACCTTGCTTGTGGGGCCTCCTGAGCGGGAGCATCATGGAGCCATGAGCGACGAGACGTCCGATATCGAAGCGGCGATTAACCACTTGCACGAGGCCCACAACGATGAGCGCCTGGGCCAGCGCCTGAACTGGTTGCGCGCGGGCGTGCTCGGCGCGAACGACGGGATCGTCTCGGTCGCGGGCGTCGTCGTCGGTGTCGCCGCGGCCACCCCCGGCAACGTCCCCGCGATCGCCACCGCCGGCATCGCCGCCCTCGTGGCCGGCGCCTTCTCCATGGCCGGCGGCGAATACGTCTCGGTGAGCACCCAGCGCGACACCGAGAAGGCGATGGTCACGAAGGAGATCCAGGAGCTCGAGGAGCAGCCCGCAGCGGAGCTCGCCGAGCTGACCGGCCTCTACCGGAAGCGCGGACTGTCGGCGGGCCTCGCCCGCCAGGTCGCCGAGGAGCTCACCGCGCACAACGCCCTCGCCGCGCACGCGGAGGTCGAGCTCGGGATCGACCCCGAAGAACTCACGAACCCGTGGCACGCCGCCCTGTCGTCGTTCGTCGCGTTCACGATCGGCGCGCTGATCCCCCTGGCGATGATCCTGCTGCCCCTCGGCTCTCCCGTCGCCGTGACCGCCGCGTCGGTCGTGGTCGGTCTGTTCCTCACGGGACTCATCAGCGCACGGCTCGGCAGGGCGCCCATCTGGCCGGCGATCCTGCGCAACGTGATCATGGGCTCGGCGACGATGGCCGCCACCTACGCGATCGGGCTCCTCTTCGGGGTCGCGATCGCCTGATCGCGGCACGGCTTGGCTTGCTCGTCGACGAGCACGCTGTTGACACCCCTGGAGTCGAAAACACAGCAGGCCCCGGATCATCCGATCCGGGGCCTGCTGTTTCTTACTCGTGCGCGAGGGGGGACTTGAACCCCCACGCCCTTTCGAGCACTGGCACCTGAAGCCAGCGCGTCTGCCAATTCCGCCACTCGCGCGAGTCTGCCGCCAGCACCGAAGCGCCGGGCAACCAGACCAGCTTAGCAGGATCGGCTCGTTCTGCCAAAGTCGACGACGCCCGGCGCGATTTGGACCCCGTTCAGCAGCTCCGAGTAGCATGAGCAACACTCGAGGAGTGTGCGCGGCCCCGGCTGTCGCTCCCCTCGCACACCGAATCCGACGGCGCACGCCGACGAACAGCACGAGGGGAGGCACGGGATGGGAATCCTCGACAGCGTGGAGCGCGGGCTCGAGCGCGCCGTGAACGGCGCCTTCGCGCGCACCTTCCGTTCCGGCGTCCAGCCCGTCGAGATCGCCTCCGCTCTGAAGAAGCAGCTCGACGTCGGCTCCGTGATCGTGGATCGCGACCGCACGCTCGCCCCGAACCGATTCGTGGTGCGCGTCTCCGAGTCCGACGGCACCCGGTTGCAGCGCATGGGCGGACAGCTCGAGACCGAGCTCGTCGGGGTCGTGCGCAAGCACGCCGCCCGTCAGGAGTACCAGCTGCTCGGTGAGCCCGACGTCGAGATCCGGGTCGATCCGCAGCTCACCACGGGCGTGCTCGAGGTCGACGCCAGCCAGGTCAAGGGCGGCGTGGAGTGGATCCCCGCCCTCGAGGTCGACGGGCAGCGGCATCAGCTCCGCACCGGCACCACGGTCATCGGCCGCGGCAGCGACTGCGACATCCGGCTGAACGACACGGGCGCCTCGCGCCAGCACCTGCAGGTGCTCTGGGACGGCAAGGCCGGCCTCGCCCGCGACCTCGGCTCGACCAACGGTTCCAAGATCAACGGGCAGCGCTTCCGCGAGGCCGCGCTGAGCCCCGGCACGGTCATCACGATCGGCCAGACCCAGCTGCGGTTCCAGCTCGTCCCGGCACGCACCCAGAGCGCAGCCCCGGCGCAGCGCCCCGCCGCGGCACCGACCACCGCGGTGCCGTCCCAGCACGAGCGCGACCTCGCGCGCGACCCGCAGCAGGGATCCCGCGCCGGCGGCGCCTCGAGCGCGGCGCCCTCGGCGGGCGGCGACTCCCCCGGCATCGACCAGGACTTCTGGAGGGGCTTGTGAGCGAGCTGACTCTGCTGATCCTCCGCATCGGCTTCCTGCTGCTGCTGTGGTTCTTCATCTTCTCGATCGTCTACGCGCTGCGCAGCGACCTGTTCGGCGCCCCGGTGCGCAAGCTCGGCGGCGAGGGCCGCGGGCGCGGCGCGCAGAGCCCGATCCCGGGCGTCGCGAGCGTGCCCGCCCCCGCTCCGGCGGCCGCACCGCCCGTCACCGCACCGCAGGTGCCCGATTCGATCCGCATCCCGCCAGCACCCGTGGTCACCCCCACGGGCGGCGCGCTCCCTTCTGCCGGTGGCAGTACCGCCCGTTCCCTCGTCATCACCTCGGGCGTCGCCTCGGGCACCGCGATCCCCCTCGACGAGGATCTGGTGACCATCGGCCGCAGCCCCGATTCCACCCTCGTCATCGTCGACGAGTACACCTCGACCTACCACGCACGCCTCAACCGCGTCGGCGAGCAGTGGACCCTGACCGATCTCGACTCGACCAACGGCACCAAGCTCGACGGCCAGCGCGTCTCGGGTCCGGTCCCCCTCCCCACGTTCACCCCGGTTACGATCGGCACGACCACCTTCGAGCTGAGGCCCTGACCGTGGCATTCGGTTTCGCGAGCGCCATCGGCTCCCACGTCGGCATGGTGCGATCCAACAACCAGGATTCGGGCTTCGCCGGCACGCAGCTCTTCCTGGTGGCCGACGGCATGGGCGGCCACGCGGGCGGCGACGTCGCCTCCGCACTCGCAACGCAGGCCATGGCGCGACTCGACGAGGACGAGCTCGCCACCCCCGAGGCCGCGACCTCGACCCTGCGCCAGTCGCTGCTCGACGCGAACCGCATGCTCCGTTCCACGGTCTCCGACCGCCCCGAGCTGTCGGGCATGGGCACCACGTTCTGCGGCTTCATGACCGTCGACGACCACCTGGCGCTCGCCCACATCGGCGACTCCCGCCTCTACCTGCTGCGCGACGGCAGCCTGCAGCAGATCACCAAGGACCACACCTTCGTGCAGCGCCTCGTCGACAGCGGCCGCATCACCGAGGAGGAGGCGAAGACCCACCCCCGCCGCTCGGTGCTCATGCGTGTGCTCGGCGACGTCGACTCGAGCCCCGAGATCGACACCGCGGTGCTCGACACCGTGCCCGGCGACGTCTGGCTGCTCTGCTCCGACGGCCTGTGCGGCTATGTCGAGGACGTCGACATCGAGAAGATCATGCGCCGGCGCAGCTCGCTGCAGGGCGCCGTCGACGCGCTGATCGACAAGAGCCTCTCGCACGGCGCCCCCGACAACGTGACCGTCGTGCTCGTCGAGACCACGCCGGAGCCGATCCCCGAGGAGCAGCTGCCCGGTGCGCGCTTCGCGGGCAGCGCCGCGGCCGAGATCCCCGGCGGCGAGCGGATCAGCACCGCCCGCAACAAGATCCTCAACCGCCGACGCACCGTGCGCCGCGCGACGCCCGTCGCCGAGAGCCACTTCGAGCCGCGCGTCGACGAGTACCTGGCCGAGCTCATCGCCGAGACGCGTCGCCGCAACCGGCAGCGCCGCCTGCTCTGGCTGCTCGGCGTGCTCGCGATCCTCGGCGGCATCGCGGCCGCGCTCGTGCTCGGCTACCAGTGGACCCAGACCCGGTACTACGTCGGCACCGACGGCAGCACCGTGATCATCTACCGCGGCGTGCAGCAGGACATCGGCTCGTTCTCGCTGCACTCGGTCGCCGAGAACACCGAGATCCCGCTCGACGCCCTCGACGGCAACGAGCAGCGCCAGGTGAAGCGGACGCTCAGCGCGGACTCCCTCGAGGAGGCCCGCGACATCGTGCTGCGGTTGGGGGTGCCGGGCAAGTGAGCAAGCAGAGCAAGACGAACGAGCCGCGCACCTTCGAGCAGACCCGCACCAGCGAGACCGTGCTGCAGCGCATCACCGCGATCCGCGCACCGCGCCTGCTGCGCGGCCTCGAGTTCGCGCTCGTGCTGTTCGCGCTCGCCATCGGCGTCGCGGCCGTCGTCATCACAGACCTCACGTTGACCGGCAAGCCGAGCAGCACGCTGCTGCCGACCGGGATCATGTTCGTGGTCGCCGTGCTCGGGCTGCACTTCACCGTGCGCTGGGTCGCGCCCGACGCGGACCCGCTGATCATGCCGATCGCCGTGTTCCTGAACTCGCTCGGCATCGCGATGATCTACCGGATCGACCTCGCCAAGAAGCTCACCGGCTGGGACTCGTTCTCGGTCAAGCAGCTCGTCTGGTCGACGATCGCCATCGTCGCCGCCATCGTCGTGATCGCGGTGATCCGCAACCATCTGGTGCTGTTCCGCTACACCTACCTCACCGGCCTCGCGGCCGTCGTGCTGCTGCTCCTGCCGATGCTTCCGGGCATCGGCATCGAGCGCGGCGGCGCACGGGTGTGGATCCAGCTCGGCAGCTTCACGTTCCAGCCCGGCGAGATCGCCAAGATCCTACTGGCCGTCTGCCTCGCCGGATACCTGATCCGCAACCGCGAGGCGCTCTCGATGGTCGGCCGCAAGTTCGCCGGCATCCGGTTCCCGCGCGGCCGCGACCTCGGCCCGCTGCTGCTGTTCTGGCTGGCGGCCATGTCGGTGCTCGTGTTCCAGCGCGACCTCGGCACCTCGCTGCTCTACTTCGGCCTGTTCCTGTCGCTGCTGTACCTCGCGACGGGCCGCATCGGCTGGATCATCCTCGGCGGCGGCCTCTTCCTCGCCGGCGGCCTCATCGCGAGCCAGACGCTCGCCTACGTGCACAAGCGCTTCGCGAACTGGCTCGACCCGTTCGCCGACCCGCAGGGTGCCAGCTACCAGCTCGTGCAGGGCCTCTTCGGCATGGCCAACGGCGGCATGACCGGCACGGGCCTCGGCCAGGGATTCCCGCAGGACACCCCGGTCTCCGAGAGCGACTACATCATCCCCAGCCTCGGCGAGGAGCTCGGCCTCATCGGCCTCTTCGTCGTGCTCGCGGCGTACCTGCTGCTCGTCGGCCGCGCCCTGCGCATCGGATTCGCGGCGCAGGACGACTTCGGCAAGCTGCTCGGCGCCGGCCTCGGCTTCGCGTTCGCGCTGCAGGTCTTCGTGGTCGTCGGCGGCGTGACCCGCGTGATCCCGCTCACCGGCCTCACCGCGCCGTTCCTCGCGGCCGGCGGGTCCGCGCTCGTCTCGAGCTGGATCATCGTCGCCCTGCTGCTGCGCCTGTCGAACTCGGTGCGCAACCGACCCAAGCTGGTGATCCGCGCATGAACAAACCGCTCAAGCTCCTCACCCGCACCGTGTTCGGCATGTTCTTCGTGCTGTTCTTTGCGGTGACGATGATCCAGTTCGTCTCGGCCGACGACCTGCGCTCCAACGCGCTCAATCAGCGCACGGTCAAGAACAGCTACAAGGTCGAGCGCGGATCGATCCTCGTCGACGGCAACCCCGTCGCCTACTCGACGCCCACCAAGGACACGTACCGCTTCGCCCGCAACTACAAGGACGGCGAGATCTACGCGCCCATCACGGGCTACTACTCGCACTCCCAGGGCATGACCGGCCTCGAGTCGGCCATGAACCAGGAGCTCTCGGGCATCGGCGACTCGCAGTTCTTCACGCGCCTCATGCGCACCATCACCGGCGTGGAGCCGCAGGGCAGCTCGGTCTCGACCACCATCGACGCCAAGGCGCAGCGCGCCGCGTGGGACGCGATGCAGGGCTTCGAGGGCGCTGTCGTGGCGCTCGACCCCAAGACCGGCAAGATCCTCGCGATGGTCTCGACCCCGAGCTTCGATCCTGCGAAGCTCTCGTCGAACGACGACGCGCAGATCATCACGAACTACCACCAGCTCACCGCGGATCCGGCCAAGCCGCTGGACAACCGCGCGATCGCCGGCGACACCTACCACCCCGGTTCGACGTTCAAGCTCGTCACCGCCGCGGCCGCCATCGAGGCGGGCAAGGCCAAGCCGACGAGCACCTACCCGAACCCGGCGCGGCTGACCCTGCCCCAGTCGAGCTCCGTGATGCAGAACGCCTCGCGCACCACCTGCGGCCCCGGCGACAAGGTGTCGCTCGAGAAGGCGCTCATCCTCTCCTGCAACATCCCGATCGCCGAGATGGCCATGGGCATGGACCTCAACACGGTGTCCGACATGGCCCGCAAGTTCGGTTTTGAGCAGGATCTGCAGATCCCGCTCAAGGTCACCCAGAGCGCGTCGCCGAACCCCATCGACAAGGCCCAGGCCGCGAGCGCCTCGATCGGCCAGCTCGACGTGCGCGCCACGCCGCTGCAGATGGCCATGGTCTCGGCAGGCATCGCCAACGAGGGCACCGTCATGAAACCCCAGCTCGTCGACGAGATCATCACTCCCGACCTGCGGGTCGAGCGGAAGTTCTCGGCCGAAGAGTTCAGCCAGCCCATCTCCAAAGCCACGGCACAGACGATGACTGACATGATGGAGCGTGTGGTCGCCGACGCCGACGGCACGGGACACCTCGCCGCCATCGATGGCGTGCGCGTCGCCGGCAAGACCGGCACCGCGGAGAACGGTGTCCAGGAGAACGGCGCGGACCGCCCCTACACGCTCTGGTTCACCGGCTTCGCGCCGGTGCAGGACCCGAAGATCGCGGTGGCAGTGGTGATCGCGAACGGCGGCGGCGAACGGTTTGGAAACGTCGGGAGCTCGTACGAGCTCCCGACCAAGGTCGGAAAACAAGTGATGGAAGCGGTGTTGAGCGAATGAGACCTACGGCAGGAGTCACGTTCGGTGGGCGCTACGAGCTGAGCTCGCGGATCGCCGTCGGCGGCATGGGCGAAGTGTGGAAAGCCACCGACAGCATCATCGGCCGCTCCGTCGCGATCAAGATCCTGAAGGACGAGTACATGGGGGACCCCGGGTTCCTCGAGCGTTTCCGCGCGGAGGCGCGGCACGCCGCGCTCGTCAATCACGAGGGCATCGCCAACGTGTTCGACTACGGCGAGGAGCAGGGCTCCGCGTACATCGTCATGGAGCTCGTGCCCGGCGAACCGCTCTCGACCATCATCGAGCGCGAGGGCAAGCTGCCGCCGGACCGCGTGCTCGGCATCGTCGCGCAGACCGCGACCTCGCTGCAGGCCGCGCACGACGCCGGCCTCGTGCACCGCGACATCAAGCCGGGCAACCTGCTGATCACGCCCGAGGGTCGCGTCAAGATCACCGACTTCGGCATCGCACGGATCGCCGACCAGGTGCCGCTCACCGCCACCGGCCAGGTGATGGGCACCGTGCAGTATCTGGCGCCCGAGCAGGCGAGCGGGCACACCGCGACGCCGTCGACCGACATCTACTCGCTCGGCGTCGTCGCCTACGAGTGCCTCGCCGGCAAGCGCCCCTTCACGGGCGAGTCGCAGGTCGCCATCGCGATGGCGCAGATCAACGACACCCCGCCGGACCTGCCCGAGGACATCCCCGCACCCGTGCGCAACCTCGTCTACGCGTGCCTCGCGAAGGCCGCGGAGGATCGCCCGCAGACCGCGGCGAAGCTCGCCCAGGCGGCGACCGCGCTGCACCGCGGCGACGTGCGCCTCGCGGCGAGCTACGTGCCGCAGGTGCTCGGCACCGCGCCGGCCGACGCCACCCAGGTGCTGCCGCAGACCCAGGCCGCCGATGCCGCGACGACCGCGCTGCCGCAGACCACCGCGCTGCCCGGCACTGCGCAGCTCGGCCTGCCGATCGACGGCGAGCCCGAGGGCGACGTCGAGGAGAAGCCCAAGAAGAAGCGCAGCCCGTGGACCTGGCCGCTCATCACGCTGCTCGCACTCCTGCTCATCATCGGCGGCGGCACCGCCATCGCCCTGATGAACCAGGGCGGCGACAAGCCGAAGGCGACGAACTCCAAGACGCCGACCACGACCAAGCCGACCACGTCGAAGACGACCGAGCCCCCGAAGCCGACCACCGGTGTGGTCGACTCCGCGAAGCTCGTGGGCATGAACGCCGACGAGGCGAAGGCCTACCTGACGGGCCTCGGCTTCACGAACGTCAAGACCGAAGCGGGGAACCCAGGCCCCGACGACAAGGTGAACACCGTCACCGAAGTCAACCCGACCGGCACCGACGTCCCGTTCGACGAGGCGATCGTACTGACCTTCAGCGCGAAGTTCGGCGACGCCGCGAAGCCCGGGACCCCGACCGGGCCGCAGACGGTCACCGCGGGCGACACCTTCACGGTGCAGGGCATCACCGCGAGCTGCCCGACCGGCCTCACCGTCGACAGCTTCGACGTGAAGGTCACCGGAGGCACGCTCGTGAGCCCGCCCAGCCAGGGCAGCGCCCAGATCAAGGCCGGCAACACGGCGGGTCCGCTCACCGTGAGCTACACCTTCACCTGCTCGGGCCCCGCCCAGCGCACCTCGCCCGCCTCCGACACCCTCACCATCCAGGTGCAGGCGGCGAGCACCGCCGATGCGAACGGTGACAGCGACGGAACGCCGACTCCGACTCCCTAACGGCCAGTAAGGTACCCTCGTCCGAGGATCCCAGGATCCTGCCTTTAGACTGAGAAGATCGCGAGCAACGAAAGGTTGGTGAGCATGTCCGAGAGCACGGACGTCGGCGAGCAGCGAATCCTCGCCGGTCGTTACGCCATCGGCGAGTTCATCGGCCAGGGCGGGATGTCGACCGTCTACCGCGGCACCGACACCAAGCTGGGTCGCCAGGTCGCCATCAAGGTGATGAAGGCGAATCTGGCGGGCGACGAGCAGTTCCGGCTGCGGTTCCGGCAGGAGGCGCAGTCGGCGTCCCGACTCGCGCACCCCAGCGTGGTGCGCGTGCTCGACGCCGGCGACGACCTGATCCAGACCGCCGACGGCCCGCAGCGGCTGCCGTTCATCGTCATGGAGTTCGTCGACGGACAGAACCTGCGCCAGCTGCTCAGCCAGGGACCGCTCTCGCACGCCGAGGCGTGCCGCGTGGTCGACGCCGTGCTCACCGCGCTCGAGTACTCGCACCGCGCCGGGATCGTGCACCGCGACATCAAGCCCGCGAACATCATGATCACTCGCAGCGGGCAGGTCAAGGTGATGGACTTCGGCATCGCCCGCGCCGTCTCCGAGACCTCCTCGACGGTGCAGCAGACCACCGCGATCCTCGGCACCGCCGCATACTTCTCGCCCGAGCAGGCGAAGGGCGAGACGGTCGACGCCCGCACCGACCTCTACTCGGTCGGCGTTCTGCTCTACGAGCTGCTGGCCGGCGACGTCCCCTTCCGCGGCGACACCGCGGTCGCGGTCGCCTACCAGCACGTCAGCGAGCGGCCCCAGCCGCCCACCGAGCGCAACCCCTCGATCCCGCCGGAGCTCGAGCGAATCGTGCTGCACGCGCTCTCGAAGGATCGCGCCCGCCGGTTCCAGTCGGCGTCCGAGTTCCGCGAGGCGCTCGCCCTCGCGCTCTCCGGCACCATGCCGAAGCTCGGCGGTTCCGACGATCAGACCAACGTGCTGTTCTCGGGCGGCGACGAGGTCTCCGAGTCCGAGCTCGCGCTGCGTCAGCTCTCCGAGGGCGGCGGCACCCGCACGCAGAGCCGCCCGCCGGTGATGTGGACCTGGGCCGCGATCCTCACCGTCGGCGCCGTCATCATCGCCGTCGTGTTCTGGCTCATGACCCTCGCGCCGAAGGACATCCAGCCGAGCAACACCCGGCAGGTGCCGGAGCTCGTGAACGTCGAGAAGGACGCCGCGCTCAAGACGCTGAAGGACATGGGCATCGTCGCGGTCCCGGTCGAGCAGAGCGACGACAAGGTCGCCTCCGGCCACGTGATCAGCACCGATCCCGCCGGCGGCAGCAAGATCGACCTCGACACCTCGGTGCGGGTCCTCATCTCGACCGGCCCCGTCTCGCCGGACGTGCCCGACTTCCAGAACCTCTCGGTCGCCGAGTACACGAAGAAGCTCGAGGATCTCGGCCTCTCGATCGGCGTGATCAAGAAGCAGGACGATGCCGTCGCACCCGCCGACCGCGTGCTCGCGGTCAGCCCTGCGGTAGGGACCGGGCTCAAGCCGGGCGACTCCGTGCAGATCACCATCGCGAGCGGCAGCGTGAACGTGCCCGACGTGACGGGCCAGTCGCTCGACGCCGCCAAGTCGCTGCTCGGCGGCCTCGGCCTCGACGTCACGGTGACGCCGCGCAACACCTGCCCGCAGGTGGCGAACCTGCCGATCGTCGAGCAGTCCACCGCTGGCCAGCAGCCGCAGGGCACCAAGCTCGAGATCTTCTACTGCGCGGGCTGATCTCCGCCGAACCCGGTCATTCCCCGCATGCGCTCCGCGCTTCAACGGAGTAGCCTGTGGCGATGACCGAGGTGCTCGATGCGGGACCGTTCTTCCACGGCACGAAGGCCAAGCTGCGGGTCGGAGACCTGCTCACCGCGGGGTTCCGCTCGAACTACCGCCCCGAGATCGTGATGAACCACATCTACTTCACGGCGCTGCGCGACGGCGCAGGCCTCGCGGCGGAGCTGGCGGCCGGGGACGGCGAACCCCGCGTCTACCTGGTCGAGCCGACGGGCGACTTCGAGAACGACCCCAACGTGACTGACCAGAAATTCCCGGGCAACCCGACGCGCTCGTACCGCAGCGCGGACCCGCTCCGGGTCGTCGCCGTCGTCGACGACTGGACCCGGCTGAGCCCCGAGGCGCTGCAGGGGTGGCGGGATCGCCTGGCGGCGATCCGCGACGACGAGCGCGGCGAGATCATCAACTGAGGGTCCCTCGGCTCCGTCGAACCGTCGTGCCGACCCGCGTCAGTCGCGCGCGAGCAGGGGCGAGAGCGTCGCCGCGACCTCGGCCGCGTTCGCCGCGCCCGTGACCGCGAGCCAGTTGCCGAGCTGCTGGTAGCCGCCCTCGGTGAGCACCGACTCGGGGTGGTACTGCACGCCGTAGATGGGCAGCTCGCGGTGCCGCAGCGCCATGATGACGCCGCCCGCCGTCTCGGCCGTGACCACCAGATCCTCGGGCACGGTGCCGCTGACGACCGCGAGCGAGTGGTAGCGGGTCGCGTCGAACTCATCGGGCACTCCCGCGAAGAACGCGTCGCCGTGGTGGCGCACCCGCGACACCTTGCCGTGCATCAGCTCCTCGGCGTGCGTCACCGTCGCGCCGAGGGCCTCCGCGATGGCCTGGTGGCCGAGGCAGACGCCGAGCAGCGGGATCCCGGTGCGCAGCGCGATGCCCACCATGCCGATGGAGACGCCCGCATCGGCCGGGGTGCCGGGGCCCGGAGAGACGAGCACGCCGTCGTAGTCGGCGGCGAGCTGCTCGAGCTCGCCCAGACCGACCTCGTCGTTGCGGATCACCCGGGTGGTCGCCCCGAGCTGCTGCAGATACCCGTTCAGGGTGTAGACGAAGCTGTCGTAGTTGTCGATGACCAGGATGCGCGTCATGAGGTGACCGTCACTTCCTCCGTGGAGAGCTGCATGGCGACCCACGGGTAGACGTACGTGATGAGGGCGAAGACGAGCGCCGCCGCGACGAGTAGCAGCACGATGATGCGGAGCCACACGGGACCGGGGAAGAAGCGCCAGAGCAGGGAGAACATCAGCCCACCTTTCCGATCTGCGAGGCCGCGTGCTCGACGGGGTTGCCGGCGGGGGCGTTCGGATCCTTCGACTGCTTTGCGACCTCGGGGTTCGCCTTGGCGAGCGCCGCGGGCGGCCCCTCGGACAGCGGCTGGAAGCCCTCGAACACGGCGTAGCCGATGGCTCGCTCGGCACTGCCCGCGAGCTTCGGATGGCAGGTGGTCAGGGTCATGATCTGATCTTTGCCCGGGGTTCCTTCGAGCCGCGGGAACGGGTTGAGCACGTCGGTCTCGTTCGGCAGCACGTACTCGACGTTGCGGAAGCGGTAGGTGTACCAGCCCTGCGCGGTCTCGACGTACAGCGGATCGCCGACGCGGAGGTTCATGATCTCGCGGAACGAGTTGATCAGGGGCCCGGATCGGTGCCCCGCCACGGCGAAGTTTCCGGGCTCGCCGGGCATCTGCGTGTTCTCGTAGTGCCCGATGCCCTTCTCGTCGAGGTTGAGCACGGTCCACCAGTCGGTGGTCTGGGCCATGCGGTTGGCGTAGGTCTTGCCGAACGCGGGCACGTAGAGCACTCCGAACACCTGCGCGGCCTCGGGCTTCGGCACGACGGGGACCTTGCCGTCCCACTTGGGCTGCTCGGCGGCCTGCTCGCGCCACTTGGCGGAGTCGTCCGCGGCGAGGCCGGCCTGCTTGTCGACGACGGCGAGGCCCGTGTGCCACGGCTGCCAGACGAGGTAGCCGAACACCGCGATGCCGGCGACGAGCAGCAGCTCGCCGATGACCGTGAGCGGGCTCAGCCGCCCGCGGCGGCGCTTGCGTCCGCGGCCCCGAGCGCCCCCGCCTGCGGCGTTCGCGCGCGGAGCCGACTGCCGGGGCGGCTCGGTGACCTCGAAGCCGAGCGAGCGCACGGCGTCGAGGTCGGGGTCGCGTCGGGGCGACGACGCGCGCTGTTCGCGGCGGGCGCGCCGCGAATCGGAGGGATCGACCATTCGCTCATTCTACGTGCGCGAGGTGCACGGGTCCTTTGCGGCCCCTGTGTTCTTGCGTCGCGTGCCCGGACCGATCGTCACGGCCCGACGACCGCCGCCACCGCGGCCGCGACGAGCGCCGCGAGGCCCGCCGGATCGGAGATGGGGGCGCGGCCGAAGGTGAAGCGGATCGAGGTCTGCGCGACCGCGGGATCGATGCCGCACGCGAGCAGCACGTGCGAGGGCTCGTCGCTGCCGGCCGCGCACGCCGATCCGCTCGACGAGACGACGCCGCGGCGTTCGAGCTCGAGCAGGACGGACTCGCCGCTCACGCCGGCCAGGGTGAAGCTCGCCGTCGCCGGCAGCCTGCGGGCCGGGTCGCCGAAGGCGGGATCCCCCGTCGCACGCGCGCTCGGCACGAGCCGCAGCACCTCGTCCGCGAACCGGGCGGTCGCAACGCCCGCGCGGGCGACGACGGCCTCGCGCTCGGCCTCGGCGAGCTCCAGCGCGGTCGCGAGCCCGATCGCCCCCGCCACGTTCTCGGTGCCCGAACGCCGTCCGCGCTCCTGCCCGCCGCCGTGCACGAGGGGTTCGATCGGCACCCGGCCCCGCACCGCGAGCGCGCCGATCCCCTTCGGCGCACCGAGCTTGTGGCCGGCGATCGACACGGCATCGGCCCCGAGCCCGTCGAGGGCGAGCCAGCCGCCCGACTGCACGGCGTCAACGTGCACCATCGCGCCGCGCTGCCGCGCCACCGCGACGAGCGCCGCCGCGTCCTGCACCGTACCGACCTCGTTGTTCGCGTGCGCGAAGCTCACGAGGACGCGCTGGTCCCCTGCGGCGAGCGCCGCATCGATCGCTGCGCCGAGCGCCTCCGGTTCGAGCCGGCCCGTCGGATCGACCGGGATCCGCGTCCCGCGCACCCCGTGGAAGCGCTCGAGGTAGTCGACGGAGGCGAGGATCGATTCGTGCTCGATCGGGGTGGTGAGCACCCGATCCGTGCCGGTGCCGAGCGCGATGCCCTTGAGCGCGAGATTGTTGGCCTCGGTGCCGCCCGAGGTGAAGACCACGTCGCCGGTGCGCGCGCCCAGCACGCGGGCGACCCTGCGCCGGGCGTCCTCGAGCAGCGCGGCCGCCGCTTCGCCGGCCGTGTGATGGCTCGACGGGTTTCCGAAGGCGCCGGTGAGCGCCGGGCGCATGGCCTCGAGCACCTCGGGCCGGATCGGGGCGGTCGCGGCGTGGTCGGCGTAGAGCATCAGTCGATCCGGACGTCCAGGCCCAGGTCGAGGGCGCGCGCCGAGTGGGTGAGCGCGCCGACCGAGATGACGTCGACGCCGGTCTCGGCGATGGCGCGCACCGTGCCGAGGTGCACGCCGCCCGAGGCTTCGACCGCGGCGCGGCCGGCGATGCGCGCGACGCCCGTGCGGAGATCTTGGAGCGAGAAGTTGTCGAGCATCACGGTGTGCGCCCCGCCCGCGAGAGCCGCCTCGATCTGGTCGAGCCGGTCGACCTCGACCACCACGTGAGTGGTGTGGGGCAGCCGGGCGATGCCTTCGCGCAGCGCTTCGGCGAGGTCGAGGCCCTGAGCGCGCAGCACGGCGAGGTGGTTGTCCTTCGCCATCACCGCGTCCGACAGGGTGCGCCGGTGGTTGCTGCCGCCGCCGCTCAGCACCGCGTGCCGTTCGAGGGACCGGAGCCCCGGCGTGGTCTTGCGGGTGTCGGCGATGCGGGCGCCCGTGCCCGCGACGGCCGCCGCGTACTCGGCGGTGACGGTCGCGATCCCGCTCATGCGCTGGGCGAAGTTCAGCGCGACCCGTTCGGCGGTGAGGATCCCGCGCGCGGGTCCCGTGACCGAGGCGAGCACTTCGCCGGCCGCGAAGCGGTGGCCGTCGGCCGCGCGCAGTTCGACGTCGATGCCCGGATCGGTGAGCGCGAACGCCGTCGCGAAGACCTCGCCCCCGCTGAGGACGCCCGGCTCGCGCGCGACGAGGTCGGCGGTGGCGCGCGCGTGCTCGGGCAGGAAGGCCGTGCTCGTGAGGTCGCCCCAGGGCGCGTCCTCCTCGAGCGCCGCCTGGACCGTGCGGGTGAGGGTGTGCTGCGGGATCATCGTGCTCCGATCGGTTCGGGTGCTGGGCGGAGCGCCTCGGCTCCGCCGTCGAGTCGGTGGTGGGCGCCGAGGGATCGGGTGCGGGCGCGGGCCGCCGCGACCGTGGCGCGGGCGAGGAGCAGCAGGTTCGCGTCCTCCTGGGCGCGGGCATCGCCCGGTTCAGGCGCGGTGCCCGCCGCGTCCGCGGCCCATCCGTCGAGCACCCGTGCGGCCTCGGTGAGTCCGGTCTCGCTCCGCAGCAGACCGGCGTGCTCCCACATCAGCTGCTGCAGAGCGGTCCGCGAGAAGGCCGGGCCGCTCAGCGGCGCGGTGATCGGCGCACCGGCGGGATCCGCTTCGAGGTACGCGCCCGAGCTGCCGTCGAACGCCCACGTCTCGGCGGGCCACGCATCGACCGGCCATCCGCCGTTCGACCACGCCGTGCTCGCCAGCGCCTCCGCCGCCCGCGCGCCGAACACGGCGCCCTCGAGCAGCGAATTCGAGGCGAGCCGGTTGGCTCCGTGCACGCCGGAGCGTGCGGTCTCGCCGACGGCGAAGAGGCCGGCGAGGGAGGAGCGACCCGTGCTGTCGGTCTCGATGCCGCCCATCAGGTAGTGCTCGGCCGGGGTCACGGGCACGGCTTCGCGGGCCCAGTCGATCCCGCGCCTGCGCAACTCGCGATCCACCGTGGGGAAGCGCTGCGCGAGCGCCTCCGCGCCGAGCGCGGTCGCGTCGAGCCGCACGGGCGCCCCGGTCTCGGCGGCGCGGGCGGCGACCGCTCGCGCCACCACGTCGCGCGGCGCGAGTTCGGCGTCCGGGTGCGTGTCGGCCAGGAACCGTCGCCCGTCGGCGTCGATCAGTACCGCACCGGCCCCGCGCAGCGCCTCCGTCAGCAGGAAGGGCTCGCCCTCGGCCAGCACGGTCGGGTGGAACTGCACGAACTCCAGGTCGGCGATCCGGGCTCCGACGCGGAGCGCCGCTGCGATCCCGTCGCCCGTGGCGCCCGCCGGGTTCGTGGTGCGCGCGAACAGCCGTCCGGCGCCGCCCGTCGCGAGCACCACCGCATCGGCTTCGAGCGTCTCGCCGGAGACCAGGGAGATCCCGGAGACGCGAGCCGGGAGCGGACCGTCGAGGCTGCAGGCATCGTCCACCTGCAGATCCGCCAGCATCTCCCCGGTGCGCACCTCGATCCGTGGACGCGCCCGCAGTTCGGCGATCAGCGCCCGCGAGATCTCGGCTCCCGTCGCGTCCCCACCGGCGTGCGCGATGCGCGGCAGGGTGTGCGCCGCCTCGAGTCCGCGCTGGATCCGGCCCGCGGCGTCGCGGTCGAAGCGCGTTCCCAGCGCGACGAGCCGATCGATCGCGGCGGCCGCACCCGCAGTCAGCGCCTCAACGGCCCCGGGATCCCCGTGCCCGGCGCCGGCGCGCAGCGTGTCGCTCGCGTGCAGCTCGGCGGAGTCGCCCGGGCCGTACGCGCCCGCGATCCCGCCCTGGGCGGCGGCGGTGCAGCCGTCGCCGAGCGCGCCCTTCGCGACGAGCACGACCTCGTGGCCCAGCTCGTCGGCGCGCAGCGCCGCGGTCAACCCGGCGATGCCGGAGCCGACGACGATCGCTCTCACGGCCGCGCCGCCAGCATGCGCTCGAGCGCGACGCGCGCCGGATCCGCGACCGAGGAAGGCACCTCGATCCGGTTCACCGTCCGTCCCGCCACGAGCTCCTCCAGCACCCAGGCGAGATACCCGGGGTGGATCCGGTACATGGTCGAGCAGGGGCAGACCACGGGATCGAGGCAGAAGATCTCGTGCTGCGGGTGCTGGGCGGCGAGCCGTCGCACCAGATTGATCTCGGTGCCGATCGCGAAGGTCGCGGGTTCGGTCGCGGCCTCGATCGCCTCGCGGATGTAGGCGGTGGAACCGGCCTCGTCGGCGGCGTCGACGACCTCCATCGGGCACTCGGGGTGCACGATCACGCGGACCCCGGGGTGCTCGGCGCGTGCCCGGTCGATCTGCGCGGTCGTGAACCTGCGGTGCACCGAGCAGAAGCCGTGCCACAGGATCACGCGCGAGTCGACCAGGGTCTCGGCCGACGAGCCGCCGAGCGGGCGGTGCGGGTTCCACATGGGCATCCGGTCGAGCGAGACGCCCATCTCCTTCGCCGTGTTGCGGCCCAGGTGCTGATCCGGGAAGAACAGCACGCGGCGCCCCCGCGCGAACGCCCACTCGAGCACCGTGCGCGCGTTCGACGAGGTGCACACGATCCCGCCGTTGCGTCCCACGAAGCCCTTGATCGCCGCCGAGGAGTTCATGTAGGTCACGGGGATCACGGGCAGGAGCCCGTCGGTGTCCGGCTCGTCGAGCGGGCCGAGCACGTCGGCGAGCTGCTCCCAGCACTCCTCGACCTGGTCGATGTCGGCCATGTCGGCCATCGAGCAGCCGGCGGCGAGGTTCGGCAGGATCACGGCCTGATCGGGCCCCGAGAGCAGATCGGCGGTCTCGGCCATGAAGTGGACGCCGCAGAACACGATCGCCTCGGCCTCGGGATGCTGCTTCGCCGCGACGGCGAGCTGGTAGGAGTCGCCGACGTAGTCCGCGTGCCGCACGACCTCCTCGCGCTGGTAGAAGTGCCCGAGCACGACGACCCGGTCGCCCAGGGTCGCGCGCGCGGCGACGATCCGCGCCTCCAGATCGGCTTCGTCGGCCTCCCGGTACGCGGCGGGCAGCTCGCCCTGGCGCGGCGAGCCCGTGGGGATCACGTCGCCCATGGAGGATCCGGGGCCGTAGCCGGGCACCGCGTCGAAGGTCCACGGGCCCGCGGCGAGGTCCGTGCTGCAGACGCCGTCGTCGCCGGCCGAGACGAGCTCGAGGATCCGGTGGTCGACGGAGGGATCGAGGGAGACGGGGGTGCTCATCGGATGCTCATTTCTTCGGAGGAGAGGGGACCGCGGTCGGCCAGTTCGGCGTCGGGACTGGAGCGGTAGAGCCGCGCGGGTCGATGGTTGCCGGTGCGGAACTCGTCGGTGGCGATCAGCGTGCCGCTCGACTCGACCTGTCGGCGGAAGTTCGCCGGATCGAGCCTGCGGCCGAGGATCGTCTCGACGGCCTCGCGCAGTTCGGCGAGCGTGAACTCCTCGGGCAGGAAGCCCTGGGCCACGCGGCTGTAGCCGACCTTGTTGCGCAGGCGCCACAGCGCGTACTCGATGATCTGCGCGTGGTCGAAGGCCAGGGCCGGCAGATCGTCGGCGTCGAACCAGCGCACGTTCTCGGGGGAGAGGCCCGTGCGCCGGTACTCGGCGCTCTGCGCGTCGACCTGGTCGGAACGCAGCAGCGCCCAGTAGACGATGGATACGACGCGGCTGGGCGAGCGGTCCACGGCGCCGAAGGCGTAGAGCTGCTCCAGGTAGCTGGGGGCGAGACCCGTGGTCTCGGCGAGCGTGCGAGCGGCGGCGCCGACGGGAGCCTCGGTCGCGGTGAGCCAGCCGCCGGGCAGCGCCCAGCGGTCGGCGAACGGCTCGCGGGTGCGGCGCACCAGGGGAAGCGAGAGCACGACGCCGCGCTCGGTTCTGCGCAGGGTGAGGATCGCGGTGGACACCGCCACGTCGATCCCGGAACTTCTGGTCATGATGACTTTAACCTCCGGGATCCATCTTAGTGTCCTCGGCACCTTTAGTGCGAGCGGGAATATCAGCGGGTCCCCGTCGGTTACCGGATAGACTCTTGGGCATGGCAGCAGCTGCAAAAGACGTGAGCAAGCGCAAGGCGTCCCAGGTGACGCGCACCCGTGCCGAAGCGCGCGAGGCACGCGAGGACGCACCGAACCCGGTGTGGTTCAAGCCGGTCATGTTCGGCTTCATGCTGCTCGGCCTGCTCTGGATCGTGCTCTACTACATCACCAGCTCCTCGCTGCAGCTGCCGATCCCCATGCTCGGCCAGGCCAACATCTTCGTCGGCTTCGGCCTCGTGCTCATTGGCTTCCTCATGACCCCCTGGTGGAAGTAGCCCCGCCCGAACGCGAAAAAGCCGCCCGCCGCATCTCAGGATGCGGCGGGCGGCTTTTTCATTCGGATCCACGCTCGGGCCGGGAACGCCGGAAGCGTTAACACCCAGGGTTATCCACAGTTTTCTCCCCAACTGGGGACGAACTACACCGGTGTGATTTTTCGGGTCATCGGCGCCGGGAAACCGGTCCTGACCAGGTCAGATCAGCACTGCGGCAGGGAGCGGAGACACGACGAAATACATGAAGGTCAGCGCGATGAGCCCTGCGCCGAGACCGATCAATCCACCGATCCGTGCACCCTTGCGGCGCGGGCCGCGGGTCTGCACCAGGATCCACATGGTGAGCGCGCCGACGGCGAGGCCGCCGAGGTGCGCCTGCCAGGACACGCTGTTGCCCGGCAGGAATCCGATGCCGACGTTGATCGCGATGAGCACCGCGAGCGAGGTGATGCTGACGCCGGCCGCGCGGAACGCCACGAGCGTCGCGCCCATGACGCCGAAGATCGCGCCCGAGGCGCCGACCGTGGGAACGAGCGCGGCTGCGGGGTCGGCGTAGGCCCACAGCATCGTGCCGATGGATCCTCCGACGCCCGAGAAGAGATACAGCCAGAAGAACGGCAGTCGGCCCAGCAACTGCTCGAGATTGCGGCCGAACAGCCACAACGTGAGCATGTTGAAGAGGATGTGGAAGATGCTGCCCGTCGAGTGCGTGAACATCGCGGTGATGAAGCGCCACGGCTGGTACAGCTGCGGATCCGCGTGCGCGGGCGCGAACCAGAGCGCCCGGGTAGCGTCGGGGATGAGGAGCTGCACCACCCAGACCACCGCGCAGGCGATCATGATCCCGTAGGTCACCACGGGGGCATCGGTCGCGGCAAGCCGGCGGCCCATCACCGTGACCTTGCGCGCGGCCGGGTTCTGCGTGCGGCCGGGTCCGCGCCCGGACGCACGAGCGCCCCCGCGGAGCTCGCGCATGCACTCGGGGCACAGCACGCCGACGGGGGCGTTCGTCTGGCACTGCGCGCAGATGGTGCGGCCGCAGCGCTGGCAGAGGGTGAAGCTGGGCGAGTCCGGGTGCCGGTAACAGACGTCGTTCGGACCGTACTCCGCGCGCTCGCCGAACTCCGGCCGCGACCCGCCCAGGCTCACGCCTCAGACCTCGGCGATATCGACGCCGGTGATGACGACGTCCTCGACGGGACGGTCCATCGCACCGGTCTGCACGCCCTCGATGGCATCGACGACGGCCTTCGAAGCGTCATCGGCGACCGCACCGAAGATGGTGTGCTTTCCGTTCAGCCACGCCGGAGCGATGGTGGTGATGAAGAACTGCGAGCCGTTGGTGCCCGCGAGACGACCGGTCATGTCGGGGCGCTTGCCCGCGTTGGCCATCGCCAGCTGGTAGGGCTCGGTGAAGAGGAGCTCCGGGTGGATCTCGTCGTCGAAGGTGTAGCCCGGGCCGCCCGTGCCGGTGCCGGTGGGGTCGCCGCCCTGGATCATGAAGTCCTTGATGATGCGGTGGAAGATGACCCCGTCGTAGAAGCCCTTGTTCGCCAGGTCGACGAAGTTCTTGACGGTCTTCGGCGCGTGGTCGCCGAACAGGTTGATGACGATGTCGCCGTGGTTGGTGTGAACGGTTGCGACCGCAGTGTGAAGAGTCATGGCAGTAATTCTACGGCCAGCGCTTTGGGAGGCACTGTGCGTCGCTTCGGTGTAGCGTGGGTGGCACGCGACCCTGCGGAAGCATCGGAGGTTCCCATGTCACTCACTCGCAAGAACCGTCGCGAGCTGCGTCGACTGCGCAACCACGCGCAAGACGTGCTCGACGAGCAGCGCATTGTGCTCGGCCACGCCGGGGAGGTGCTGCAGGCCGCCGGTTCCCAGGCCCGTCGTCTGAGCGACGAGCACCTGGCCCCACGGGTGAACGACGCGATGACCACCGTTCGGCCGCAGGTCGACCGGGGCATCCTCGCCGCCCGACGCGCGTCCGAGCAGGTGCGCCGCGCGACCGCGCCGCTCGTCGCAGGCGCGCTCGCCAGCACGGTGCGCACCCTCGAGCAGCTCGAGAACGCCGAGGGCGCGCAGCAGGTGCGCCGCTTCGGCGAAAAGCGCGGCCTCCTGGCCCCGCAGAAGAAGAAGCGCGGTGTGGGCGGGTTCATCGCCCTCGGCCTGGGCATCGCCGCCGCCGTGGGCGTCGGCTACACCCTGTGGCAGGCGTTCCGCAGCGACGACGAGCTCTGGGTCGCCCCCGAGTCCGGCGAGTAGGCCGGATTCAGCGGCCGGTCAGCCGGTCGCGGAGTCGGACTTCCGGGTGGGTTCCGCGGTGCGGGACCCACCCGTTTTCTGTGCCCGGCGCGGGCCCGATCTCGCGGCGCCGGACTTCTGTCCGGAGCCCGTGGGAGCCGCGTTCTTGGTCGCGGGGCCCTTCGAAGCGCTCTCGCCGCTCTGCTGCGGATCCGCCGCAGCCTTCTTCGGCTGCGATCCACCGGTGCCCGCGGCCGCGGAGCCGTTGCCGGCGCCACCGCCGGAGCGCCGGGACCGCCGGGATCCCGAGCGTCCGGCCGAACTGCGCAGCGAGATGCCCGCCATGCGCAACCCGGTCTGCACGAGCGAGAGCGTCTTGAGCGAGCGGATCTCGCGGATCGGCACCCAGCGCGCCTCGTCGGAGGATCCATCGACCTCGTGCCTCAGCGGCCCGTCGACGACGGTCGCCCGGTAGACGATCCGGATCGTGTGCAGCTGCGGATCCTGCCCGTCCTCGACCTCCTCGCGGATCATGACTCGCGAGTCGACACCGAGGAGCTTGCCCGTCTTCGCCGTGAGTCCCGTCTCTTCGAGCACCTCTCGGACCACCGTCTGCTGCGGATCCTCGCCGTTCTCGATGCCGCCGCCCGGCAGGGTCCACCCGTGCATACGACCCCGGCGCCAGTGCGTGAGCAGGATCGAGCCGCGCCGCTCGATCACCGCGTAGGCCGCCACCCGCATATCCATAGTGCTGAGCCTAGTGTCTCGCGCGAGGGCCGATGCTCAGCCGATCTCGGCGATCCAGCCGCGCAGCCACACCTCGAGTCGCCGATACGCCTCGGCACGCACCGACGGACGCGAGAGGAACACGTCGTGCAGGGCGCCGTCGATGCGTTCGATGGTGACCGTGGGCCCGAGCCGGGTCGCCGCGCGTGCGATCTCGTCGACGTCGAGCACGGAGTCGACGCTCGTCAGCTCCTCGCTCCAGCGGAGCGGCGAGATCCACCGCCGCGACAGGAGCACGCCCACGGGCGCCGTGATGCGCAGTCCGCGCTCCACCACCTCGCTGTGGCCCCGCAGGATCGCTCGCAGCCAGCCCGCGTGCACCGCCATCGCCTGCTCCGGCCGCCATTCGGTGTTCACGTTGAGCGGGTGCTCGTCGTCGGCGACCGCGCGCTGCGCCCGCGTGTAGTAGCCGAAGTCGAACTGCGGCGCGGACTCGCGCGGGTTGAACCGGGCGCTGAGGTCGACGAGGGGGGCGATGCTCGCCCGGATCCTCCCCGGCAGCTGGAACTCGAGCCACGGGCTGTTCAGCAGCACCCCCGAGGCCACACCGGGATGCCGGTCGGCCCACAGGCTGAGGATCAGGCCGCCGGTCGAGTGGCCCATGAGCAGCAGGCGACGGGGCCGGCCGCCGAAGGCCGCCGATCCCCCGTGCGCCGGTTCGGCCGACATGATCTCGAGCGCCGCTCCGATCTCGGCGTCGTACTGCGCAAGGTCCTCGATGAAGCCCGGCGTCTGCCCCGGCCGCAGGCTGCGCCCGTACTTGCGGAGGTCGAGCGCGAAGAAGCGCGCTCCGCGGTCCGTGAAGAATGCGGCGAGCTCGCGCTGGAAGAAGTAGTCCGACCAGCCGTGCACGTAGAGCACGTCGACCCCCGCGAGCGGGTGCACGATCCGCGAGCGGCCCGCCAGTCGATCGGTGAGACGCACGGTGCCGGGCAGCGAACGCACGAGGGTCGCGACCAGCGGTCCCTCGTCGTCCTCCCCCAGCGGGATCGTGCGCTGCGCGAACCCCGGTCCGAGGACATCGGGCTGCCAGGCGTCCGGATCGTGCGTCATATCGCCAGTGTAGGAGGGGCGGCTGCGCGACAGGGGTCCGGATACGATCGGGGTGCCCGATTCCGCACTCGAACCCATCGGAGGCCCGCAGATGCCGCAGTCCCCAGGCCGCCGCACCCCGTCGGGTGCGCGCTGGGTCGCCTGGACCGGGCTTTCACTCGGCGCTGTCGGCGTCGTCGCACTGTGGTGCTGGGAACGGCCCCTGGGTCTGTCGCAGGGCCCGCTGTTCTTCGCGGTCGTCGCGCTGACCGCGCTGAGCGCCGGCGCCGCCGTGATCGCGCTGCTGCGGCGGGTCGCGGCGGATCAGCGATCCGGCGGTTCCGCGGCCGAGCGGTCGCCCGCTGAGGGAGCGGCCTCGCGGCGGACTCCCCCCGAGCCGCTGCCCGGCCTGCTCCCCGAGCTGCTGCTCGCGTTCGCGCTGCTCGTCTGCGGCGGGCTCGCTGCGCTGTTCTTCCTCCTGCCGACGAACGACGACGATCCCTGGATCCCCTGGGCGGCTTCGGTGCTCATCTTCGTGGCGCTCGCCACCCGGCCGATCCGCGGCTACCTGCGCGTGCGCGGGTCCCGAGGCGGCCGCACCGGCCCCTCCGCCGACACCGGGCGCCGCTGAACGCGGAACGGGGCCGGGACCGCCGGTCGGCGATCCCGGCCCCGCCGGTGGGGCACAATCCCCTACTGCACCGCCTTCAGCGCGTTCACGAGGCCCGTGCCGAAGTAGCTGTTCAGCGCCGTCGTGCCCACGCAGGCCGCGCCGTTGCCGCGCTCGGGTGCCGAGCAGGGCGTCGGGGTCGCGTCCGCCTTGAGCTTCGCCGTCAGCTGCGCCGGCGTCAGGTTCGGGTGAGCCGACTTCATGAGGGCGAGGACGCCGGCGACGTGCGGGGTCGCCATCGAGGTGCCGCTCTTCAGGCCGTAGCCGCCGCCGGGCAGGGTCGACAGGATCCGGGATCCGGGTGCCGCTACATCGATCTCGCCGAGCCCGCGGTTCGAGAAGTACGAGAGCTGGCCGGTCTGGGTGACCGAAGAGACCGTGACCACACCGGGGATCTGCGCGGGGACGTCCTTGCAGCCCTGGTTGATGGTGCGCGGAGTCGGCGCCGGTGCGTCGTTCGGGCTGCCCTCGTCGCGCGTGTTCACGGTCAGGTCGAGTCCCGAGTTGCCGGCGGCGGCCGCGTTGACCACGCCGCGAGAGGTGGACCAGTTCACGGCGCGTGCCATCGCCTCGCGCACGGCCGCCTGATCGGGCTGGTCGTCGCACCAGAACTCGAAGGGATCGACGTAGTAGCTGTTGTTCGTCACGTCCATGCCGCGCTGCGAGGCCCACATGAAGCCGCAGATCGCGTACTCGGGGTAGATGAAGCCGTCGTCGTTCACGACCTTCACCGAGGCGAGGCGCACGTTCGGGGCGACGCCGACGATGCCCGTACCGTTGCGGGCCGCGGCGATCGTACCGGCCACGTGCGTGCCGTGATCCGAGGTCGTCGGCTCCCAGCCGCCGGCCGTCTGATCGGGCCGGCCGCCCACGGTGCAGTTCACCGAGTTCGCGACATCGATGTTCGGTGCCAGGTCCGAATGCTGCGGATCGATGCCGGAATCGAGCACGCCCACGAGCACCTTGCGGCTGCCGTCGGTGATCGCGTTCGCCTGATCGGACTTGATCATGGCCATGTCCCACTGCTGGGCCTCCATGGCGTCGCCCGCCTTCGCGGGCACCGGCGTGGTGGGCTCGTCGACGTCGACGCGCTTGTTCTTGCCGCCCTGCTTCCAGCCGGAGGCCCCGGGGCCCCAGGGCACCTGCGGACCCTCTACCCGGTCGGAGACCTCGACCGTGCGGGTCGCACCGACCGATTCGACCGCGTTCTTGCCCGTGACCTTGACCCGATCGCGGAACGCCGCGCGGTCGCTCTGCGCGATCACGACGCCGATCTCGGGCCACGTCTGCACGACGACGCCGCCCGCCGCGGTAACGGCCTTCTCGACCTTGCGCACCTGACCAGGGTTCGCCTTGCCGGCGTTCACCACGTAGCTCATGACGGTGCCGTCCGGCGGATTCACCGGAACGGGGGTGGACGGCTCCGCGACGGCCGCGGTGGCGGTGGTCGCCGTGCCCACCAGCAGGCCGATCGCCGCTGCGGTGCAGACGGCCGCCCGGATGGAGCGCTGACGGAATGATGATCTCATCGTTGAGGATCCTCTCGAGGGAGTACCCCGGCTTGTGGCCGGGGCGGGCTCACTGCCCTCCCCCTTTCTAGTAGCCGGGGACGGTTCGATTCAATATTGAAGATCGACCGTCGCCGCAGTAGGGTGCGCCCCTCGCCGCCGGCGCGCCGCTGCCGAGCGCTCTGCTGCTCGGCCCGAACGGCCAGGCGCGCCACTCCCGTGACCCCGAAAACGCAGAACGCCCCCGGCGCGAGCCGGGGGCGTTGTCTGTGGATCCTGGGAGAATCGAACTCCCGACATCCTGCTTGCAAAGCAGGCACTCTACCAACTGAGTTAAGGACCCGGAACGGCTCTTGCGAGTCGTTCGGTGGGGCTACCAGGACTTGAACCTGGGACCTCTTCATTATCAGTGAAGCGCTCTAACCGCCTGAGCTATAGCCCCTTGACCAAGAAACGACTCTACACGGCTCCTCGCCGAAAACACAAATCGGCCGGATCCGCTCCGCGTGCCGCGACCGGAAACGCCGCGTGCCCCGCCGACCGGGAAGGTCGTCGGGGCACGCGAACCGCTGCGCCGGGGCGATCAGTTGCTGGTGAAGCCCAGCTGGAAACCGCCGACGATGCGGGTGAGAAGGTTGTAGATCAGCGATGCGACCGCGCCGAGCGCGGTGCCCACGATGATGTTCAGGATCCCGACCACGACCGAGAATCCGAAGACCTGCGGGAAGCCGAGGAACGTCATGAGGCTGTTCTTGTCGCCCACGACGTCCATGAACAGGGAGTCGACCTTGGCCAGCAGGCCGGTCTGCATCAGCACGAGGTACACGAGCACCGTCGCGACGATCCCGACGATGGCCCAGCAGACCGACACCAGGAAGGAGAACTTCACGGCCGACCAGAAGTCGACGTAGACGAGCTTGAGGCGTACCTGCTTGGACGGCGCTTTCTTGCGGGTCTTACGCGCCAGCTTGTCGGCGACAGTGTTACTCATTCAGGCTTTCCTTGTCTTCTGCGTGCTCCGCAGCATCGGTCTCGGCCGGCTCACCGGCCGCGCTCTCGGCCTCGGCGTCGTCGAGACCGCGCTCCGTGTTTCGCGCGATGCCAATAATACGGTCCCGCTCTGGGAATCTCGCAAAGACGACTCCCATCGTGTTCCGGCCCTTGGCGGGAACCTCGGCGACGTTCGATCGGACGACCTTGCCGCTCGCGAGCACGGCGAGCACTTCGTCGCCCTCGTCCACGATGAAGCCGCCGACCAGATCGCCGCGCGCCTCGTCGAGCTTCGCCACCTTGATGCCGAAGCCGCCGCGGTTCTGGACGCGGTACTCGTCGACCGCAGTGCGCTTGGCGTACCCGCCCTCGGTGACCACGAAGACGTAGCCGCCCTCGGTGATCCGCGAGGCCTGCAGCAGCTGGTCCCCGTCGCGGAAGTTCATGCCGCGCACCCCGCTCGTGGAACGGCCCATGGGGCGGAGCGCCTGGTCGGACGCCGTGAAGCGCACCGACATGCCGTGCTTCGAGATGAGCAGCACGTCGTCGTCGGACTCCGCGATCAGGGCCGAGACGAGCTCGTCCTCGTCGCGGAGCTTGATCGCGATGATGCCGCCCGTGCGGTTCGTGTCGTACTCGGTCAGCGCGGTCTTCTTGACGAGACCGTCGCGGGTCGCGAGCACGAGGAATCGATCCGCTTCGAACTCGCGCAGGTCGAGGATCTGCGTGACCGACTCGTCGGGCGCGAGCGCGAGGAGGTTCGCGAGGTGCTGGCCCTTCGCGTCGCGGCCGCCCTCGGGCACCTCGTACGTCTTCGCGCGGTAGACACGGCCCGTGTTCGTGAAGAACAGCAGCCAGTGGTGCGTCGTGGTGACGAAGAAGTGCTCGACGATGTCGTCGGCGCGGAGCGCAGCGCCCTTGACGCCCTTGCCGCCGCGGTGCTGCGTCCGGTAGTTGTCGATGCGCGTGCGCTTGATGTATCCGCCGCGGGTGACGGTGACGACCATCTCCTCCTCGGGGATCAGGTCCTCCATCGACATCTCGCCGTCGAAGCCGTGCAGGATCGTCGAGCGCCGCTCGTCGCCGTACTTGTCGACGAGCTCGCCGAGCTCGGTGACCACGATGCCGCGCTGCTCGTCGGGCGAGGCCAGGATCCCCTGGTACTCGGCGATCTGCGCTTCGAGCTTGGCCGCGAGCTCCAGGATCTTCTGACGCTCGAGCGCTGCGAGGCGGCGCAGCTGCAGGCCGAGGATCGCGTCCGCCTGGATCTGATCCACGCCGAGCAGCTTCATGAGGCCCTCGCGGGCCTCGTCGACCGTGGGCGAGCGGCGGATCAGGGCGATGACCTCGTCGAGCGCGTCGAGCGCCTTGAGGTAGCCGCGCTGGATGTGGGCCTCCGCCTCGGCCTTCTTGAGGCGGTACTCGGTGCGCCGGACGATGACCTCGATCTGGTGCTTCGCCCAGGCGGTGATGAATCCGTCGAGCGCCAGCGTGCGGGGCACGCCGTCGACGATGGCCAGCATGTTCGCGCCGAAGTTCTCCTGCAGCTGCGTGTGCTTGTACAGGTTGTTCAGCACGACCTTCGCGATCGCGTCGCGCTTGAGCACGATCACGAGGCGCTGGCCGGTGCGGCCGCTCGTCTCGTCGCGGATGTCGGCGATGCCCTGGACCTTGTTCTCCTTGACCAGGTCGGCGATCTTCACCGCGAGGTTGTCGGGGTTGACCTGGTAGGGCAGCTCGGTCACGACGAGGCAGGTGCGTCCCTGGATCTCCTCGATGTTGACCACTGCGCGCATGGTGATGGATCCGCGGCCCGTGCGGTAGGCCTCGCGGATCCCCTTCGTGCCGAGGATCTGCGCGCCGGTCGGGAAGTCGGGGCCCTTGACCCGCGCCATGAGGGCTTCGAGCAGTTCCTCGCGGTTCGCCTCGGGGTGCTCCAGGTGCCAGATCGCGGCTTCGGAGACCTCGCGGAGGTTGTGCGGCGGGATGTTCGTGGCCATGCCGACCGCGATGCCCACGGAGCCGTTGACCAGGAGGTTCGGGAACCGCGCGGTGAGCACGGTGGGCTCCTGGGTGCGGCCGTCGTAGTTGTCCTGGAAGTCGACGGTGTCCTCGTCGATGTCGCGCACCATCTCCATGGCGAGCGGGGACATCTTGGTCTCGGTGTATCGGTGCGCGGCGGCGCCGTCGTTGCCGGGCGAGCCGAAGTTGCCCTGGCCGAGGGCCAGGGGGTAGCGCAGCGACCACGGCTGCACGAGGCGCACGAGCGAGTCGTACACCGCGGTGTCGCCGTGCGGGTGGAACTGGCCCATCACGTCACCGATGACACGGGTGCACTTCGAGAACGCCTTGTCGGGGCGGTAGCCGCCGTCGTACATCGTGTAGATCACGCGGCGGTGCACAGGCTTCAGGCCGTCGCGCACGTCGGGCAGCGCGCGGCCCACGATCACGCTCATGGCGTAGTCGAGGTAGGAGCGCTGCATCTCGAGCTGCAGGTCGACCTGGTCGATGCGTCCGTGGTTCGCCTCGATGGGCTGGCCGTTCTCGTCCAGCTCCACGGTGCTCTCGGCCTCGGTGGCGTCGTCCACGTCGGGGGTCTCGTTCTCAGATGTCAAGGAAACGCACGTCCTTCGCGTTCTGCTGGATGAAACTGCGGCGCGCCTCGACGTCCTCGCCCATCAGGGTGGCGAAGATCTCGTCGGCGGTGGCCGCGTCCTCCATGGTGACCTGCAGCAGGGTGCGGGTCTCGGGGTTCATGGTCGTGTCCCACAGCTCTTCGTGGTTCATCTCGCCGAGGCCCTTGTAGCGCTGCACGCCGCTCTCCTTCACGAGGCGGCGGCCGGCCTGGGATCCGGCGGTGAGGCGCTCGTCGCGCTCGGCGTCGCTGAACACGTACTCGTGCTCGGCGTTCGCCCACTTGATGCGGTAGAGCGGCGGCTGCGCGAGGTAGACGTAGCCGAGGTCGATGAGCGGCCGCATGTAGCGGAACAGTAGCGTCAGCAGCAGCGTCGTGATGTGCTGGCCATCGACGTCGGCGTCGGCCATGAGCACGATCTTGTGGTACCGCGCCTTCTCGGGATCGAACTCCTCGCCGATGCCCGCACCGAATGCGGTGATCATCGCCTGGACCTCGGTGTTGTTCAGCGCGCGGTCGAGTCGGGCCTTCTCCACGTTCAGGATCTTGCCGCGGAGCGGCAGGATCGCCTGCGTGTGGGGGTTGCGACCGGTCTTAGCCGAACCGCCGGCCGAGTCGCCCTCGACGATGAAGATCTCGGAGATCGTCGGGTCCTTGCTGGTGCAGTCCGACAGCTTGCCGGGCATGCCACCGGACTCGAGCAGGCCCTTGCGTCGCGCGGTCTCGCGCGCCTTGCGCGCGGCGAGGCGCGCAGTGGCGGCCTGGATCGCCTTGCGGATGATGTCCTTCGCCGGGCCGGGGTTGCGCTCGAACCAGTCGCCGAGCTGATCGCCGACGACCTTCTGCACGAACGCCTTGGCCTCGGTGTTACCGAGCTTCGTCTTGGTCTGCCCCTCGAACTGGGGCTCCCCCAGCTTGACCGAGATGACCGCGGTCAGGCCCTCGCGCACGTCGTCGCCCGAGAGGTTGTCATCCTTCTCGCGAAGGATGTTCTTCTCGCGCGCGTAGCGGTTGACGAGGGTCGTCAGCGCCGCGCGGAAGCCCTCCTCGTGCGTGCCGCCCTCGTGGGTGTTGATCGTGTTCGCGTAGGTGTGGACGCTCTCGGTGTACGCCGTGGTCCACTGCATCGCGATCTCGGCCGAGATCTTGCGCTCGGTGTCCTCGAGCTCGAACGAGATGATCTCCTCATTCACGAGCTCTGCGCGCTTGGCCGAGTTCAGGTAGTGGACGTAGTCTTCGATGCCCTTCTCGTACAGGAACTCGTCATGCGGCGGAGCCGGCGCGACGAGCTCGCCCTCCTCGTTCTCGACCGGCTCCTGCGGGCGCAGGTCGGTGAGCACGATCTTGAGGCCCTTGTTGAGGAACGCCATCTGCTGGAAGCGGGTGCGCAGCGTCTGGTAGTCGAACTCGACGGTCTCGAAGATCTCGGGGCTGGGCCAGAAGGTGATGGTGGTGCCGGTCTCTTCGGACGGCTCCCCCTGCACCAGGGGTCCGGTCGGCACACTGCCGTCGAACGCCATGTTCCACGTGAAACCCTGACGCTTGACCTCCACCTCGAAGCGCGACGAGAGCGCGTTCACGACGGAGGAGCCGACGCCGTGCAGACCGCCCGAGACGGCGTAGCCGCCACCACCGAACTTACCGCCGGCGTGCAGGACGGTCAGCACGACCTCGACGGTCGACTTGTTCGGGTCCGACGAGTGCGGATCGACCGGGATGCCGCGGCCGTTGTCGATGACGCGAACGCCGCCGTCCTCGAGGATCGTCACGTCGATGGCGTCGCAGTAGCCCGCGAGCGCCTCATCGACCGAGTTGTCGACGATCTCGTACACCAGGTGGTGCAGACCGCGGGGCCCGGTGGATCCGATGTACATGCCCGGGCGCTTGCGCACCGCCTCGAGGCCCTCGAGCACCTGGATCGCTCCGGCACCGTAGTCTTCCGCGGCCGTAGCCTGTTCATCAGTCATGCTGTGAGTCACACTCTCCAAAGATCGCCTCAGGCCGGATTTCCGGCCCGGACACGTTCACACCCCAGCCTATCAATTCGAGGCGCTCAGAACGGTGATTTCGGGCCTTTGGAGCACGGATTCCGGCTGGGATCGTTCCCCCTCCGAAGTGGGCTGATTTTCGCCTGGCTCCCGTCCGCTGCCGCCCCTGTGCCGCATCGCACTCTCTGCCCGGGGCGTCGCAGGCCCTCGATCCGCGTCGCAGTAAGCGCGCTCCGGGCCGGGTGACCGCGGGTTCGAGCCGGCCGGCCCGCTCCCCCGTTTGCCCAACGCGCGAAGTCACTCGGTCCGGGCCGGCCTGCCGAGGCGGCCGAGTCAAGATCATCCGGATTGGCACGATGTTCGTCGGAACCAACGACACCGGCAGATCCGGACCGGATCCCGGTCCGACTTCTGACTGAGGGTCCTCCCTCTGCCACACTCACCGCTCTATCCTGCACGCCGAATCCCGCACGCCCACGCTCACTCCGCGCTTTCCCTACTCGTCGTGCGCGACGCGCGCGCTCGCCCGGCTCACGCGAACCGCTGGCGCGAAATCCGAAGGCGCCGAATAGCTCCGTCCTCTAGAGGTGCGACCCACCCGCCACTCCGGCGTCGGAGCCGGGCACCAGTGCCGAGCGCTCAGAAGTCCGGGGCTGGATGCACTCGAGCCCGAATCCCCAGGGGAATCGAAAGGAATACTCGCCTCGAAGCACGAAGGCTCGGATGTCCGAACTGGGGCGCGAGACCCACTCCCGCCGCCAGGCATCAGCGAGGCTCCGAGAGGCCGCGACGAAGGACGGCCCGACATTTCGGCGAGAAGCGGAAAAGCCTCGCGCTCCGAGGAGTCCCACCCGTACCCTCCCGCACCAGCGGGGTACCGCTCGGTCGTATGGCTCGGCCAGCGGGATCCGAACATTCCTCCTCCCGCACCGCGCGCACGGGATCTCGGGCCTCCCCGGTACCGGCAGCGGACTCAAGATGGGAGCCAGGACTCCCGCTCGCCGAACTAGATGGCTTCCTCTTCGCAGAGGAGGACACGCCTCAACAGAAGCGAAGCCGCGAAGTGGCCCGGTCTCATGATCCGAACACGAGACCACTCACGGCTCCAGCCCGCCCGGCACGAAGCATCGATCGCAGGAACTCAATCCCCCGAGCACCTTCCGTTTCACCGCTTTGGCCTCGTTTCACGTGAAACGAGGCCAAAATGGGGCACTTTCCGGCGTGATCCTTCGGTGGAGAAACACCTGGTTAGGGGCAATATACACAGTCCTACGATCAAGAATCCTTGTCTCAGAGCGATCCTGCGGTCGGCCTATCCGTAAGTATCCCGCGGCCCGCGCCCCTGAACCGTCCTGGGGCCGTGTCGCCAGCTGGGTGCGCCCGGCGCGAGGAAGCGGAGATCGCGAATCTCAGAATCCGGGAACTCGCGCAGGAGCCGGGTCAGGATCTCGGATCTCAGTCGGCGGAGCTCGGTCGCCCACGCAGTCGAGTCGCACTGCAGGAGGAGTACTCCGTCGCGGACCCCGACTACCTCGGTGTGGTCCGAGGTCGGCTGCCCGACGAACTCCGCCCACTCCGTGATGACACGAGCCTGCTCAAGGTCTGCACTCCAACCCATGTCCGTCGCGGCTTTCGCGAGAATGTCACCGAGCATCCTCGGATCACGACCGGATCCGAACGGCGTGCGCCCCTCCCCCTCGGTCGAATCCGAGCCGAGCCGACGGCGCCGATACGGAACACCCTTCCACACCGACTTCGCGCGCAGATACGCGCTGCTGGCGAAGTCGGAATGCTCGGGCTTCATTGCTCAGCGCTCCGGAGCGAGACCGTGCCGCGCTCGACGCCAATGCGATGCCAAGCGATTCCCTCGGGGATGTCCTCCTCGACCGCGGCTGTCACAATCACCTGCTCGAAGCTCTGGACCGCCGACATCAACTTCGACCGCCGCCGCGTGTCGAGCTCTGCGAACACATCGTCCAACAGAATGACAGGATCGCCGCCCGCAGACTCACCGCGCAGGAGCACCGCCATCCCTAAGCGAAGCGCGAGCGCGAATGACCAGGATTCTCCGTGGCTCGCATAGCCCTTTACCGGAAGGCCGTTCAACTCCAGCACGAGATCGTCCCGGTGCGGACCGACCAGCGTAACGCCGCGGTCGAGCTCCTGTGCCCGCACCGCTTGCAGCGCCCCCCGGAATTCGGCCGCAATCGTTTCACGTGAAACGCCGGAGAGGGGTTCAATGGTCGCGGTTTCACGTGAAACGCTCCCCTCGCCCGAGGCCGGCACCTCGGCGAGTCCCGTTTCACGTGAAACACCCTCACGCTCACATGCCGCTGCGACGCTCTCCGCCAGAGACAATCGCGGCCGGTGATCCTGGTCGACCAGCGTTTCGTATCCAGCCCGAAGCGGCTCCTCGAGTGCTCGGAGCAACTCGTGCCGCGCCAGCATGATCCTCGACCCGTGCTCGACCAGCTGCGCATCCCAAACGTCCAGCGTTGCTTCGACGGCGCTTCGCGCACCCTTGCGAGCGGACTTGAGCAGCGAAGTACGCTGCCTGACGACGCGTTCATAGTCAGACAGCGTTCCTGAGAGCGCCGGTGATCGAGCTACGACGGCCTCATCGAGAAAGCGGCGCCGTCCTGATGGATCTCCACGAACGATTCCGAGGTCTTCCGGGGCGAACAAGACGGTGGAGAACCACCGGGTCAGCTCACGAGGACGAACCGCATTGCGATTCACCTGCGCCCGATTCGGACGATCCCGATTGATCTGTGCTTCGAGCAGCACATCTCGGCCGCCCGACTCCACCCGCATGCGAAGAATCGCGGACTCCTGACCCGCGCGGATGAGTGCCGTATCGCCGGTGACCCGATGGGACTTCAAGGTAGCGAAATAGGCGATCGCTTCGGCGAGGTTGGTCTTGCCCTGCCCGTTGCGTCCGACCAGCAGGTTGGGTCCTGCCGCGAACGGCACCTCCGCCGTCGCGTAATTGCGAAAATCGGCGAGAGACAGATGCGCGACCCGCATCGGCCCTCCTTAGCGGAGCAGCAGGTTCGGCTGCAGCAGGTAGCGGAAGCTCTGCTCGTCGGCGTCGTCCTTGCTCCGCTGGCTCGTGATGAGCACGGGGCCCGGCTTTCCCGGGTTGTCGGTGCGGGTGAAGCCGACGCGAGCGAACTCCGCATGGGTGGAGCGCAGGCCGTCGAGCAGGAACTGCGGCTTGAGCGAGACGATCATCTCGTCGCCGACGAGGTGCGCGTCGACCACCTCGACCGCCTGCGCGGTCTCGGAGCCCGCGGCCTCCAGGGTGACCTGGCCCTCAACGAAGGAGAACCTCAGTGCGGCCTCGCGCTCAAGCACCAGGCCGACGCGGCCGACGGCCTCGACCAGATCGCTGGTGTTGACGACCGCGTAATTATCGATGCCATCAGGGAAAAGGCGTCCGACCGGCGGGTAATTGCCCTTGATCAACAGGGAGGTAACCGTCTTGTTTCCGCCGGTGAACGCAACGAGCTCGCGCTCGCCATCCTTGATGATCGAGACCTGAACCTGGCCGGCGTTCGAGAAGGTCTTGCCGACCTCGGTGACCACCTTCGAGGGCACGAGCGCGGTCAGGTCGCCGGATCCATCCTGCGCCTCCCAGTCGATCCGACGGGTCGCCACTCGGTACCGGTCGGTCGCCGTCAGCGTGAGGGCGTTCTCGCTGACCTCGAACTGCACGCCGGTGATGACCGGGGTCACATCGTCCTTCGAGGCTGCAAGTGAGACCTGTGCAATGGCCTCAGCGAAGACGTCCGCGGGAACGATGCCCGAGACCGAATCGATCTTCGGAATCTGCGGGTACTCCTCGACCGGCATCGCAGGAAGGCTGAAGGACGCCGAGCCGCATCGCACCTGCACGCGGCTCTCGACGAGTGACACCTCGACATCGGCGTGCGGAAGGCGCTGGGCGATCTCGCCGAGCAGTCGGCCCGAGACGAGAGCCCGGCCGGCGTCTGCGACCTGCGCGGTGACCGACGTACGCGAAGACACCTCGTAGTCGAAGGAGGACAGCGTCACCGCATCGCCGGAGGCCTCGAGGAGCACACCGCTCAGCAGCGGCTGCGTCGGCCGCTGCGGGAGCAGCTTCGCTGCGAACGAGACGGCCTCGCTGAACACGTCACGGTTGACGGTGAAACGCATGAGGCGACTCCTCGTGATGGTGGGACGAATGCCAAGTTCCGGGCCTGACAATCCTTGCACATTCGGATCGGCGGAGCATCACGGATCCTGTCATTCAGCAGCGGAGAACCCCGGAACGGTGCGGCTGACGCTCGGTTGAGCAGATTTTCGAGTCCGGCCGGGCCGGCAGGCGGAACGCGTGATCGAGATTCCCTGTAAGAGAGATGGAACTGTTAACGGTGTTAACGCCTGTGGATGCTGTGGATAACTTGCTATTCGCTAAGCCCTGTAAGCAAACTACACGGTTGTGACTTGTGAGTGGGGCGTGGATCGATGGGGTTCCGCGGAATCACGCCGAAGTGTTAACACTCCCGGCATTCCACAGGCCACCCGGATCCATGCACAGACTCGCCCGAGTTCTCCCCAGTTACCCACAACCCGGTGGAAAGCTGTGGATAACTCGGGCGATCCGGGACGTTAACGCCTGGTGGGGTAAGGGCTGGGGAGAACCGGCTTGCGTGTTCCGGGCGCACGCTTCGCCGACGCCCGACGCAGCGAGCGGAGCCCTCACCGGCCCGTCGCCGATCGGCACCGAGCCGCGGGACGCGGGTCAGCGCGCCTGCTTCACCCGGGCGGTGATCTCCATGACCTGGTTGTAGACCGCGCGGCGCTCCTTGAGCAGCTGGGCGATCTTCTTGTGCGCGTACATCACCGTCGTGTGATCCCGGCCGCCGAAGAGCTGACCGATCTTGGGGAGCGAAAGCGGAGTCAGCTCCCGGCACAGGTACATCGCGATCTGGCGGGCGAGCGCGATCTGCTGCGCGCGGGACTGCCCGTAGAGGTCGTCGACCGACAGGTCGAAGTAGTCCGCGGTGCGGTTGATGATGTCGGAGGGCTGCACCTCATTGTCGTCGTCGAGCGAGATCAGATCCTTCAGGACCGTCTGCACGAGGCTCATGTCGATGCGCTGCTGGTTGAGGCTCGCGAACGCCGTCACTCGGATCAGCGTGCCTTCGAGTTCGCGGATGTTCGAGGAGAACTTGGTCGCGATGAACTCGAGGATCTCGTCCTCGATCACGAGCTGCTCGCGCTGCGCCTTCTTGCGCAGGATCGCGATGCGGGTCTCGAGGTCGGGTACCTGGATGTCGGTGAGCAGACCCCACTCGAAGCGCGAGAGCATGCGCTCCTCGAAGCCGCGGAGCTGCTTGGGCTGCACATCGCTCGTGATCACGACCTGCTTGTTGTGGTCGTGCAGCGTGTTGAAGGTGTGGAAGAAGGCTTCCTGGGTCTCGGCCTTGCCCTCGAGGAACTGGATGTCGTCGACGAGCAGCAGATCGACGCTGCGGTAGCGCTGGTGGAACGCCGCGCCCTCATTGTTGGCGATCGAATTGATGAAGTCGTTGGTGAAGTCCTCGGAACTGACGTAGCGCACGCGGACATCCGGGAACAGCTCGCGGGTGTAGTGCCCGATCGCGTGGAGCAGGTGAGTCTTGCCCAGGCCCGAGTCGCCGTAGATGAAGAGCGGGTTGTAGGCACGGGCCGGAGCTTCGGCGACGGCGACGGAGGCCGCGTGGGCGAAGCGGTTCGACTGGCCGATGACGAAGGTGTCGAAGCGGTACTTCTCGTTCAGCCGGCTGTCTTCGACCTCGCGCCGACCGTGGCGGGGCGAGGGCTCGTGCAGGGGCCGGACCGGTTCGGACGGCGCGGTGGGCTGCTCGTCGACGGGTGCGCCCGCATCGGCGGATTGCTCAGCCTCGGTCTCCTGCTCCGCCGTGCCGACGCTGTGGTCGACCTGCAGGGTCGGATCGACGAGCACGATGAAGTTCTCGATGCCGGTCGCGTCGGGGGTCTTGGCGATCGCCGACATGATGGCCGGCCGCAGTTCGTGATCGAGCAGCCGCTGGGTGAAGTCGTACTGGACCGCGAGGTACAGCGACCCCGCTCCGACCCCGCGGGGTACCGCGAGGCCGAGCTGGCCGATCAGGGAGCGGGCCACCATCGGGTCGTCAGCCACCGCGCGGGTGATCTGCGCCCAAACTCCCTGTACCTCGTCCTCTGTCACTGGGATCCGTCCGAAAAGTTGTGAGTCTGTGCTGGGCGTTATCCCCAGATTATCCACAAGTAGAAGGGCGGAAAAACGGCGAGATTCTGTCAGATTGATCCGCCCGGGAGAACACCTGCGCCCACGTTAGTCACAGATCTGTCCACAGGCAAGTCGAACCGGCGGAGTCGTGGAAACCGTGCGGTTCGGGGTGTCCTCGTCGCGCGTTCGCGCGTGTTCCGGGAGGATCGCTTTGACTGCGGGCCCGAGTGCGCGTAAAGTTAACACCTTGTATGGGCGCCAGTGTGCGCTGCGGAGCTCGCGAAGCGTTCTCCGCGGGTGCCGCGCGCCCCATCGAGTCCGAACTTCTTCGTCGCCGAGAGCGGCGGAGAGCACTGCCAAAAGTCACGGAGTCTTCTTATGAGCAAGCGTACCTTCCAGCCCAACAACCGCCGCCGCGCCAAGGTGCACGGCTTCCGCGCCCGCATGCGCACCCGTGCCGGCCGCGCCATCGTCGCAGCGCGCCGCGGCAAGGGCCGCTCGAAGCTCACGGCCTAGTCCACACGCATCCCGGTTCGATCGTGCCCGCGCGGCAGCATCGCGTCACCCGGGGTGACGACTACCGGCGCATCGTGCGAACCGGAAACCGCGTGGGTGGTGCAACATGCATCGCCCACGCGGTTTTGCATGTGCGCGAGGCCGACGCTCCGGATCAGCCTGCCCGGTTCGGCTTCATCGTCTCCAAGGCGGTGGGCAACGCCGTCACCCGGAACCTGGTCCGGCGCCGGTTGAAGTTCCTCGTCGAACGGGGGCTGCACGCCGGGTTCGAGGGAGCGGACATCGTGTTCCGCGCTCTGCCGGCCAGTGCTGAGGCCGGATTCGAGGGTCTTGAACGCGATGTGACTCGGGCACTGGGCAAGGTGGAGCGCATGCTCGCCGAGCGCGATGCACCGCAGGATCCGTCCCCGGAACCGGGAAGGCGATCGTGATCCCCGCTCCGGTGCTGGAGCTCTGGCTCCTCCCCCGCAACGCGGCGATCACCGTGATGCGGATCTACCGCCGGCTCATCTCCCCGCTCTACGGGCAGGTATGCCGGTATCACCCCAGCTGTTCCCGGTACGCTCTGGAAGCGTTCCAACAGCGCGGCTTCGTCACCGGCGTCGCGCTCACCGCCTGGCGCCTCCTGCGGTGCAATCCCTTCACCCCCGGAGGGATCGACGACGTCCCGCCGAAGCGGCGTCCTCGATTCGTCACGAACTCCAGCGGATTCGTCCGCCCCACGTACCGAAAGGCCTGAATCCCAGTGGACTTCATCGAAACACTGCTCTGGCCGCTGCGCTGGCTCGTCGAGCTGGTGCTGGCGGTCTGGCACCAGATCTTCACCTTCTTCGGCCTGAACCCGGCGTCCGGCCTGACCTGGGTGCTCTCGATCATCGGCCTCGTGCTCGTGGTGCGTTCGGCGCTGATCCCGATCACGGTGCGGCAGATCAAGTCGCAGCGCCGCATGATGGATCTCGCGCCCGAGATGAAGAAGATCCAGGCGAAGTACAAGGGCAAGACGGATCAGTTCTCGCGCGAGGCGATGAGCCGCGAGACGATGGCGCTCTACAAGAAGCACGGGACCAACCCGTTCTCCTCCTGCCTGCCGATCCTGATCCAGATGCCGGTCTTCTTCTCGCTGTTCTACGTGCTGCGCCACGCGGCCGAGAACAAGACGGGCATCGGCTTCATGAACCAGGAGCTGACGCACAACTTCAACGCCGCCGAGCTCTTCGGTGCTCCGCTGAAGATGACCTTCACGCAGGGCTGGGCCGAGCAGAACTGGGTCATCATCATCCTGCTCGGCGTGATCATGGTGCTCATGATCGCCTCGCAGTTCTTCACCCAGCTGCAGATCATGTCGAAGAACGTTTCGGACGAGACGAAGAACTCGCCGATGTACCGCCAGCAGAAGATCCTGCTCTACATCATCCCCTTCGCCTTCATCTTCTCGGGCGTGACCTTCCCGCTCGCGCTCAACATCTACTGGTTCACCTCGAACCTGTGGACCATGGGCCAGCAGTACATCGTCATCAAGAACATGCCGACCCCCGGCAGCGAAGCGTGGCGCCAGCGCCAGGCCCGACTCAAGGCCAAGGGCAAGCTGACCGAGGAGGAGGCCGCCGAGATCGAGCGCATCGAGGGCTCCGCCGAACCGCAGGGCCAGCGTCAGCAGCCGATGAGCGCCAAGCGCGCCAAGAAGAAGAAGTAGGCAGGAGCGGATCATGACCGAAAGCAACGGCGCCGTGGTGACGAACGAAGACCCCACCCTCGAGGAGCTCGAGGCGGAGGGTGATCTCGCCGCGGACTACATCGAGGGCTTCCTCGACATCGCGGACCTCGACGGGGATCTCGACATCTCGGTCGCGAGCGGTCGCGCGTACGTCTCGGTGACCGGTGGCGGCGAGGACCTCGACCGCCTCGCGATGCCCGACACCGTGCAGGCGCTGCAGGATCTGACCCGCCTCGCGGTGCAGGGCGGCACCGGCCGCTTCTCGCGGCTCATCCTCGACATCGGCGGCTCGCGCGACGCGCGCGCCGCCGAACTCGGACGCCTCGTCGATGCGGCGGTGGCGCAGCTCGCCGCCGGCCGCACCGAGGTCGAGCTCGAGCCCATGTCGTCGTACGAGCGCAAGCTCGTGCACGACATCGTCGCCGAGCGCGGCTACCACTCCGAGTCGCGCGGCGAGGGCCGCGACCGTCGTCTCGTCATCTCGCAGGCATAAGGGGTTTCACGTGAAACGCGGCACCCCGATCGAAGCGGTCGACGCCTCCGAGCCCGTCGATGCCGGGCCGGCCGTTCCGGTGGAGCCGGAACCGGCATCGACGGCGCAGATCGCGGGCGACCGGATCGAGGTGCTGCGCGCCTTCACCGCGGATCTCGCGGAGCGCGGCGAACCCCTCGGGCTCATCGGGCCCCTTGAGCCCCCGCGGCTCTGGACCCGGCACGTGCTCAACAGCGCGATCCTGGCGCCGCTCATCGCCTCCGGTGCCCGGGTGGCCGACATCGGCACCGGCGGCGGGATGCCCGGGCTGGTGCTCGCGATCGTCCGGCCCGACGCGCGGTTCCTGCTGATCGAGCCCATGGAGCGCCGCTGCGCGTGGCTGACCGAGCAGATCGAACGGCTCGGGCTCGAGAACGTCGAGGTCCGGCGCGGCCGCGCGGAGGAATACCACGACGCCTTCGAAGTCGATCAGGTCACCGCTCGCGCGGTCACCGCGCTGCGCACCCTCGTCCCGATCACCGCTCCCCTGCTGCGCGACGGCGGCGAGATGCTGTTCCTCAAGGGCGCCTCCGTCGAGGCCGAGATCCGGGCCGCCGAGAAGGTTCTGCGCAAGCACCGCGTGACCGGCGTCTCGGTCGAGGAGCTCGGCGAGGGTTTGCTCGCCGAAACGACTCGGGTCTTCCGGGCTACAGTAGAACGTGGCTCGCGGGCGGAGTGAGCGGGCCGGCTCCTCCGCCGACGATTCGATGACGCACGAGGATGCCATGACTGCAACGAACAACACCCCGGTGGGCGACCACCTGGTGGACAAGATCAGGCGTCGACGCAAACTCGAGAGGACCAAGTCTCCGTTGCCCACTGAGCCGCGCATCATCACCGTCTCCAATCAGAAGGGCGGGGTGGGCAAGACCACCACGACCGTCAACCTCGCCTCGGCGCTCGCGCGCCGCGGGGCCAATGTGCTGGTCATCGACCTCGATCCCCAGGGCAACGCGTCCACCGCGCTCGGGGTTCCGCACCAGTCCGAGATCACCAGCGTCTACGAGGTGCTGCTCGGAGACAGCGAGATCGAAGAGGCGATCCAGCCGACCACCGACAACGAGAACCTGTTCTGCGTGCCGTCGACCATCAACCTCGCCGGCGCGGAGATCGAACTCGTCTCGCTCGTCGCCCGCGAGCAGCGGCTCCGCAGCGCCGTCGTCTCGTTCCTCGAGCGATCCGAGCGCGAATTCCACTACGTGTTCATCGACTGCCCGCCATCGCTCGGCCTCCTCACGGTCAACGCGTTCGTCGCGGCGCAGGAGGTGCTGATCCCGATCCAGTGCGAGTACTACGCGCTGGAGGGCTTGAGCCAGCTGCTCGGCAATATCCAGCTGATCCAGAAGCACCTCAACCCGACCCTGAACGTCTCGACGATCCTGCTCACGATGTTCGATGCCCGCACCAACCTGGCGCACGAGGTCGCAGCGGAGGTGCGCGAGCACTTCCCCACCCAGACCCTCGGCGTCGCGGTGCCGCGCTCGGTGCGCATCTCGGAGGCGCCCAGCTACGGTCAGACCGTGCTCGCCTACGACCCGGCCTCCATCGGAGCGCTCGCCTACCTCGAGGCCGCGGCCGAGATGGCCGAGCGCGGGGCCCCCGCAGTCAACACCAGCAACGAAGGAGCCTGATGGCTACGAAGAAGCGCAGCGGTCTCGGACGCGGGATCGGAGCCCTGATCCCCCAGTCGACGACCGAGGGCGATCGTCCCGTCGACGTGTTCTTCCCCGCTCGCACCGTGACCGAGGCTCCGGCGAACGACACCGAGCTCGACGAGGCCTGGGACGGCGCCGATTCCGGTTCCGACGCTCCGTCCGCGGAGTCCGATTCCGTGGACGCGACGGCGGCCAAGCCGCGCACGCGCGCCAAGGCGAAGACGGCGAGCACCCCGGCCGAGCCGGAGCCCGAGCTGCAGGCGGTGCCCGGCGCGACGCTCACGCGCCTCGCGGTGGAGGACATCGTCCCCAACCACGTGCAGCCGCGCACCGAGTTCGACGAGCAGGCGCTCGAGGAGCTCACGCACAGCGTGCGCGAGTTCGGCGTGTTCCAGCCGATCGTCGTGCGCGCGATCGAGCCCGCTCCCGTCGAGGGGCCGAAGTACGAGCTCATCATGGGCGAGCGTCGCCTCCGCGCCTCGAAGCGCGCGGGGCTCGACAGTATCCCCGCGATCGTGCGCACCACCGCCGACGAGCATATGCTGCGCGACGCACTGCTCGAGAACCTGCACCGGGCCCAGCTCAACCCGCTCGAAGAAGCGTCGGCCTACCAGCAGCTGCTCGCGGACTTCGGCATCACGCAGGAGCAGCTCGCCGAGCGCATCGGCCGCTCCCGCCCCCAGATCTCCAACACGATCCGCCTGCTCAAGCTGCCCGAGCCGGTGCAGGCCCGGGTCGCGGCCGGTGTGCTGACCGCGGGGCACGCTCGCGCGATCCTCTCGCTCGACGGGGACGCGGACGCGATGCTCCGTCTCGCCGACAAGATCGTGAACGAAGGGCTCTCGGTGCGCGCCGCCGAGGCCGTCGCCTCGGAGGAGCCGAAGCGCAAGACGCCGAAGCCGCGGGCGGGCGGGCGTCAGGGGCAGTTGGAGGAGATCGCGGATCGTCTGGGCGACCGTCTCGACACTCGCGTCTCGGTGAAGCTGGGGGCTAAGAAGGGCCAGATCATCATCGACTTCGCGACGATTCAGGACCTGAAGCGGATCCTCGCCGAGATCGACGATCCCGGATTCGGGTAGGCCTCGGCCACGTACCCGCTGTGAGCCCGGTGAATGCCGGGCTCAGCCCGGCATGATTGACTGGCGGCATGTCTGAAGAGCAGCGCATCGTCTCCGCAGTCGGCTCCACCAAGGCCCCGTCCGAGGTGCTGTTCGAACTGATCGCCGATCCGGCCCAGCAGCCCCGCTGGGACGGCAACGACAACCTCTCCGAGGCCGCCCCCGGCCAGCGCGTCCACGCGGTCGACGACGTCTTCCGCATGACCCTGACCAAGAACGCCGCCGTGCGCGTCAATCGCATCGTGGAGTTCGAGGAGGGCCGCCGCATCGCGTGGAAGCCGGCCCCCGAAGGGGAGGCCGAGCCGGGCCACCTGTGGCGCTGGGAGCTCTCCCCCGTCGAGGGCGGCACGCTCGTGCGCCACACCTACGACTGGACCGAGCTGGAGGATCCGAAGCGGCAGGAGCGCGCACGCGCGACCACCGCGGCGAACCTGCAGGCGTCGATCGATCGGCTGACCGCGCTCGCCGAAACCGAGGCGGCCGAGCGCAGCGCGAGCTGAGCGGACCGCCGCGGCGAAGCGTCGCGACCAACGCGTGAGGGCCCGGATCTGAGATGGATCCGGGCCCTCACGCGTTCGGGGATCAAACGGCTCAGATGATGCCGTTCAGGTGCTCCTCGATCATCGGCTTCGGCATGGCGCCGATGATCTCGCGCACCTCCTCGCCCGCCTTGAACACCTTCATCGCGGGGATGGAGGTGATGCGGTACTGGGCCGCGAGGCCCGGGTTCTCGTCGACGTTCACCTTGACGATGCGGATCTTGCCCGCGTGCTCCTCGGCGATCTGATCGAGCACGGGCGCGACGGCGCGGCAGGGGCCGCACCATTCCGCCCAGAAATCGACGAGCACCGGGGTGTCGCTCTTCAGGACCTCATCGGTGAAGGTGGACTCGGTGACTGCGAGTGCCTGGGACATGCTGACTCCTTCGTTTCTGTGAGTGTTCGGAGCGCTCAGGATTCGAGCGCGGCGAGGTAGTGCTCGGCATCGAGGGCGGCGACCGTGCCCGACGCGGCGGCGGTGATCGCCTGGCGGTAGCTGGGATCGATCACGTCGCCCGCCGCGAAGACGCCGGGGATCCCGGTCTTCGAGCTGCGGCCCTCCACTGCGATAGTGCCGTCCTCGGTGAGTTCCAGCTGGCCGTGCACGAGGTGCACGCGGGGGTCGTTGCCGATGGCGATGAACAGGCCCTCGATCGGCAGCTCCTGCTCGGAGCCGTCGACGGTGCTGCGCAGCGTCAGGCCGGTGACCTCGGTCTCGCCGTGGATCGCCGCGACCTCGCTGTTCCAGATGAACTCGATCTTCTCGTTGTCGAAGGCGCGCTGCTGCATGATCTTCGACGCCTTGAGCTCCTCGCGGCGGTGGACCACGTAGACCTTCGACGCGAAGCGCGTGAGGAACGTGGCCTCCTCCATCGCCGAGTCGCCGCCGCCGATGACGGCGATCGTCTTCTCGCGGAAGAAGAACCCGTCGCAGGTGGCGCACCACGAGACACCGTGGCCCGAGAGGCGCTCCTCGTCGGCGAGGCCCAGCTTGCGGTAGGCCGAGCCGGTGGCGAAGATGACCGACTGCGCCTCGTACACGGAGCCGTCGCCCGTGCTGATCCGCTTCACATCGCCCGCGAGCTCGACCGCGGTCACGTCGTCGTACACGACCTTGGTGCCGAAGCGCTCGGCCTGCGCCTGCATCTTCTCCATCAGCTCGGGGCCCTGGATCCCCTCGGGGAAGCCCGGGAAGTTCTCGACCTCGGTGGTGTTCATCAGTTCGCCACCTGGTTCGACCGAGCTCGCGATGAGCACGGGCTCGAGGCCGGCGCGCGCGGCGTAGATGGCCGCGGTGAAGCCGGCGGGGCCGGAGCCGATGATGATGATCTGGTGCATGACACTCCTAGGGGTGTGGACGGCCCTGATCCGTCGGGTTCTCCGACTCCGGGTCAGGGTTCAGGGGGTGAAACTCTTCGGGGGCCTCGGATATTCCGGGTCGCCTGCGGCGGCGGACGCTGCGCCAGATGCCGAAGCCGAGCAGGAGAGCGGCGAGGCCGCCGAGCACGCTCAGGGCGACTGTCTCGACGACGCTCCGGATGGTGAGCGGCAGCGTGCCGGTGAACGCCACCTCGGTGCTGCCGACGGGCGAGATGTCGACGATGAGACCGGACTCCCCCGACGAGATGCGGCTGTCGACCGGGACGAGCATGGTGCGACCGCTGTTCGCGGGGATCTCGACGCGCGGGAAGGACCGGGTCGGCACCGAGATGCCGGCCGAAGCCGGGGACGCGGCGACGGTGACGACCGCGTCGAACGGCAGGTCGTTGCGCAGCAGCACGGGCACCCGCGTGGAGGCGCCCACCAGCTGGGTGTGGTCGTTGCGGATCGCGGAGACGCCGTTCAGCAGCTTCGCGTCGCGCGCCCGGTAGTCGGAGGCCGTCTTCGCGAAGTCCGCCTCCGGCGAAGCCCCCGAGGTCGAGAGCAGGGCGAGCAGACGCACCCGCTGGTACTCGCCGAGGCTCTCGGGACGTGCCAGCAGCGGAGCGAGGTCGGTCACGGCGGACTCGCGGGCGATGGCGTCCTTCAGCAGGTCGAGGCGATCCTGCGACGGCTTCAGAGGGCGCAGCGTCGCCGTGCCGGTGGCCTGCGCGGTCTCGCGCACCGGCGAGACCCAGGAGAGCGTGTCGAGCACCTCGAACACCTCTTCGGGGTGATCGTCGTCGGCCATGGTGCGCCGGTCGAGCGCGAGCACGGTGCCGCCCGCGGTGCCGTCGGGTACTGCGAGGAGGGCGAGGCGGGCGGTGGCTTCCGCGGTGTCGGCGCCCCGTTCGGCCTCGGTGGTCGCCGCGAGACCGCCGCGCACCGAGGCGCTCAGCCGCGCATCCGCCACGAGCGCCTGCATCCCGTCGACGCGGGCCGCGGAACCGCCCGTCAGCGAGACGTTGGACGAGTCGAGCACGACGGACTCGGTGCCGCTGTGCTGCAGCAGCGCGAGCGTCGAGGCGTCCGCCTGGCCGTCGGCGGGCCAGGCCCGGGCGGCGCCGTTCGGCCAAGCGACGAGCTCGTCGAGCGTGGGAGCGGCAGCGGGGTCAGCGGACGGCGTGGTGCCGCTGCTGCCCTGATCCTGGCCGGCGGAGTCCTCGGTACCGGTGCCCGTGCCCGCCGCCGAGGCGGTGGCGGTGTAATAGTCGAGCCCGTTGGGCTCGAGCAGGCGATCCGATCCGAGAGCAGCCTGCGCGGCCGGGTCGGCGTCGGCGAACTGGAGCAGGAACTGCGGGAGCGTCGACGCCTCGAGGCGGGCGAGCAGATCGCGCGCGGACTGGGGAGCCTGGGATCCGAGGCCGCGGATCGCGGCGATGAGCCGGGGGTCGATCGCGAGGGTGGACTGATGCCGCTCGGCAGCGTCGAGCAGGGGCGTGAGCCGGGCGGCCGCGTCGCCGAGCTGGCCGCGGGTGGGCATGCCCGTGACCGCGCTGGGCAGGAGGAACGGGACGATCACCGTGAGCGCGGTGCGGTGCTTCGCCGCGACCCCGCGCCAGACGACGGGGGCGCTCGCGTCGAGGCGATCCGCGAGCGATCCGCCCGATGCGGCCGAAGGATCCAGGGGGGACGCGGGGGGCGACGACGAAGGCGGGACGCTGTTCCCGGTCGCGTCGGGGGTGAACGAGGCGTGTACGGCGAAGACGCCGGGGACCTGACCCAGCAGGATCGCGAGATCGGACCGGCGCACCGTCGCCGAGACGGTCTGCTCGTTGCCCGCACTCGTCGGATCGATGCGCTGGGTCGCGAGTACCGAGCCGGGAACCGCCTCGGCCTGAGCGGTCCCGCTGCCCTTCGGTGGCGCGAGGCCGTCGGCCAGCGCGCCGGCCGACGCGATCCGCTTCGGATCGATCCGAAGCTCGAGACTGCCCGCAGGCAGATCCCGTTGCGTCGCGTTGCGGACGAGCACCTGGAACACCACCGACGCGGCGTCGTCGCGGATGACCGCTTCCGCGGGCGCGACCACGAGCTCCGGCTTCGCGGCCGGCGTCGGATCGCCCGTCGAGTCCGAGCCGCCGTCGGCGTGCGCCGACGCGCCCGTCGGACCGCCGAGCGGGAGGCCCGGGACGGGGCCGCCGATCAGCGCGATCGTCACCCCGAGCACTGCGGCGCTCGCGCGGACGACCCGCGCGAGCGCGCCGGATCGGGGGCGCGTTCGACGGCGCGCGGCGGGCGGGCAGGGCATGCGCCCAGTGTAGAGTCTCGGGCTCGTGAGCGGCCTGAGGCGCGGGCCGCACAGCCGCACTCGGTACCCTGGAACCATGCGTCCCCTTGCCGATTCCATGGCCGACCTGCGCGCGATCGCCGACTCGCGGCCCGTCCGCGAGCTCGCCGAGGCGTTCGCCGCTGCGGGGCACGAGTTCGCGATCGTCGGCGGGCCCGTGCGCGACGCCCTGCTCGGACGCTCGGTCACCGACCTCGACTTCACCACCTCGGCCCGTCCCGAGCAGACGCAGCGGATCCTCGACGACCTCGGCACGCAGACCTGGGACGTCGGCCGGGACTTCGGAACCATCGCCGCGAAGGTCCACGGCGAGACGGTCGAGATCACGACCTACCGTGCGGAGGTCTACCGCGACGACTCGCGCAAGCCCGAGGTCAGCTACGGCGACACGATCGAGGGCGACCTCGTGCGGCGCGACTTCACGATCAACGCGCTCGCGCTCATGCTCCCCGAGCTGCGCCTCGTCGACGTCTCGGGCGGCGTCGAGGACCTGCTCGCCGGACGCATCTCCACGCCGGGCTCCGCCGAGGCGTCGTTCACCGACGACCCGCTGCGCATGCTGCGCGCCGCGCGCTTCGCGTCCCAGCTCGGATTCGACGTCGCGTCCGAGACGCGCGAGGCGATGGTCGAGTTCGCGGAGCGGCTCGACATCATCTCGGCCGAGCGGATCCGCGACGAACTGGTGAAGCTGCTCTCGGCCGCGGACCCGGCACCCGGCCTCCGGCTGCTGGTCGACACGGGCCTCGCCGAGCGATTCCTGCCCGAGCTGACCGCGCTCGTCGCCACTCAGGACGATCACGGGCGCCACAAGGACGTCTACGAGCACAGCCTGACCGTGCTGCAGCAGGCGATCGCGCTCGAGGGCGAGCGCCACCCGGGCGAGGCCCCGGACGCGGTGCTGCGCCTCGCCGCGCTGCTGCACGACATCGGCAAGCCGGCCACTCGCCGCTTCGAGCGCGGCGGTGTGACCTTCCACCACCACGACATCGTCGGGGCGAAGCTCGTCAAGAAGCGGCTGCGTGCGCTCCGCTTCGACAACAGCACGGTCAAGCGGGTGGCCCGGCTGGTGGAGCTGCACCTGCGGTTCTTCGGCTACAGCGACCAGCAGTGGACCGACTCGGCAGTGCGCCGCTACGTGCGCGACGCCGGCGAGGAGCTCGAGCGCCTGCACATCCTCACCCGCGCCGATGTGACCACGCGTAACCGGCGCAAGGCGGAGCGCCTGGAGCATGCCTACGACGACATCGAGCGCCGCATCGACGAGCTGGCCGAGGCCGAGGAGCTCGCCGCCGTGCGCCCCGAGCTCGACGGCGAGCGGATCATGGCCGTGCTCGGCGTGCCGCCCGGCCCGCTCGTCGGGCGCGCATACAAGTATCTGCTCGAGGTACGCCTCGACGAGGGCCCCATCGGGCCCGAGGCCGCCGAGGAGCGCCTGAGGGAATGGGCCGCGAAGGAGCTCGCATGAACACGGATTCGCACGACTGGTTCGACGGGGCGGCGCGCGTCATGTTCGTCCACGCGCACCCCGACGACGAGACGATCACGACCGGCGGCACCCTCGCGGGGCTCGCCGAGGCGGGGCGCGAGCCCCTGCTCGTCACGCTCACCCGCGGTGAGCGCGGCGAGGTGACGCCCGGGCCGTTCGCGGCGCTCGCGGGGACCGACGGGCTCGCCCCGCACCGGCAGCAGGAGCTGGCGGCGGCGCTCGCGTTCCTCGGGGTGCAGCGGCACGCGTTCCTCGGGGTGCCCCCGGCCCGCGCCGACGATCTCTCCCCCACCATCTACGAGGACTCGGGCATGGCCTGGGGTCCGGATGGTCGCGCGATCGCCGCGGGCGACGCGAGCCGCGATGCGCTGACCAGCGTGCCGGCGGTCGAGGCGCTGAACGATCTGCTCGCCGCGGCCTATCAGGCGGGCGCATCCGCGATCGTGAGCTACGACGACGACGGGGGCTACGGCCACCCGGACCACGTGCTGACGCACCGGCTGTCCCGAGCGGTCGCGCAGGCGCTCGGCCTGCCATTCTGGGCGATCACCGCCGACGCCGACGAGGAGCAGGTCGAGGCGCACGACGTCTCGGACTGGATGGAGCGCAAGGTCGCCGCGCTGCGCGCCCACGGCACGCAGCTGACGGTCGACGGCGACGACATCGTGCACGTCGGCGGCCAGCGGGAGCCGATCGCGCGGATCGAGCGTTTCCGACGGGTCCCGCACGTGCCCCTCGAGGGCTGACCCCGGGTATTCCATCCGCGCGTTCCCGCGCCGGGTATCGTGAGGCGCAAGCGATTCGCAGCGAACGGAGCCGCCATGTCCGATCAGCAGTTCTCCGGGGCACCGGACCCGCAGAGCGGCACCCCGGCGGGCCCCGCGCCTGCGGACGCGCCCCGCTACGCGCCTCCCCCGCGGTACGCGCCGCCGCAGTACGCCGCCCCGCAGGTCGCACCGGCCGCCTCCCCCTACGGACCGCCTCCCTCCGCCGTCCGCCGGCTGCCCGTCGGCGCCTGGATCGGGATCGGCGCGGGCGCGCTCGCGCTCCTGCTGGTGATCGCCCTCGGGGTGTTCCTCGTCGCCGGGGTGCTCGGTGCGCAGCCGCGATCGTCGACGGCGGGATCCTCGTCCTCCCCCGCGCCGAGCGAGACCGCTCCGTCCGACGGCGGCGCGGGATCCGGGAACTCGCTCGACACCCGGATCGACTTCGCTGCGGGCCCCTTCTGGTCGATGACGATCGACTCCGCCAACGGCTGGACGGCCGAGATCGTCGATCAGCAGGGGGTCAACCGGATCCGCAACGAGCGGACGAGCTGCGTGCTCATGACCTTCCAGGGCTCTGGGGATCCGAAGGCGTCGATGGAGAGCGACCGGGCCGCCACGGACGACACCATCGAGGCTGCTCTGAAGATCGGGCTGCCGTGGACCGGCGCTATCGGGAGTCCGGAGGTGCAGCCGGACAGCACGGTCTCCGTGCCGTTGGACGGCGGCGGCAGCGTCGAGATGCTGCGGCTCACGAGCCGGTACCGGACGGCCGACGGCGAACGGGAGCGCACGATCCTGCTGCGCGCGTTCACCCCCGCGAACAGCGCGCTGATGGCGCAGGTCGATTGCCCGAGCTGGGCGGCGCGGACCTTCGGGGATCCGGCGCTCGCGGGGCTTTCGATCACCGAGCGGTGAGGCCTGCGCGAAATCGTTCGAACTGATAGGCTGTGACGGTTGTCTGTGCGCGTCGCGATCCGCGCTGCCCACGGACACAATGCACAAACACCCTCCTGTCACAGAAATCCTGTGGCCGTGAAGTCCGAAGGAGGTGGGTCAGTAATGCATCCGTACGAACTGATGGTGATCCTCGATCCCGGTATCGACGAGCGCACCGTGGCCCCCAGCATGGACAAGTTCCTCGGGGTCATCCGCAACGCGGGCGGCGAGATCGAGAACGTCGACATCTGGGGCAAGCGCCGTCTCGCCTACGAGATCAAGAAGCAGTCCGAGGGCATCTACGTCGTGGTGAACTTCACCGCTACGCCCGAGGCCACGAACGAGCTGGATCGTCAGCTGGGCCTCAGCGAGGCCGTGCTGCGCACCAAGGTCCTCCGCGCCGACGAGCTCATCGCTCAGCGTGCCGCTCAGTCGAAGCGCGACCAGGCCAAGGCCGCTCGCGCCGCGAAGCAGGGCGCATAAGCCATGGCCGGCGAGCCGCTGATCACCGTCGTCGGGAACCTGGTTGCCGACCCCGAACCGCGCGTCAGCCAGGCCGGTAAGTCCTGGGTGACGTTCCGGATCGCCTCGACGCCGCGCGTGCGCGACCGTCAGTCGGGCGACTGGTCGGACGGCGAGGCGCTGTTCCTCGGTTGCCGCGCCTTCGGCGAGTACGCGGACAACATCGCCGCGTCGCTCACCAAGGGCACGCGAGTGATCGTCCAGGGCCGTCTCACCCAGCGCAGCTACACCGACAACCAGGGGCAGCAGCGCACCTCGCTCGACCTCGAGGTCGAAGAGGTCGGCCCCACGCTCCGCTGGGCCTCGACCCAGGTGACCCGCGGTCAGTCGCGCGGTCAGGGCGGCGGCTTCGGCGGCGGACAGCCCGCCGGGCAGCCCGGTTGGGGTCAGTCGGCCGCTCCGGCGCCGGCCCAGCGCGGCGGGGACAACCCGTGGGCGAACTCGGGCAACGGCGGTCAGAGCGGGTCGGCAGGCGACTTCGGCTCCGGCTTCGACGACGAGCAGCCCTTCTAACAGGGCTCGGACGTTCGCCCTCGGGCGAACACCCTCTCACTACACTTTTGCCCCCTCGGGGGCGGATCACGAAAAGAGATCAATATGGCTGGCAAGTCAAGCGGCGCAGGCCGCAAGCCGGGCCGCGGCAAGAACGCGAAGGCCGCCGCGCCCGCGAAGAAGCAGACGGTCGGCGTCATCGACTACAAGGATGTCGCTACCCTCCGCAAGTTCATTTCTGAGCGCGGCAAGATCCGCGCCCGCCGCATCACCGGTGTGTCGGTTCAGGAGCAGCGTCTCATCGCGAAGGCCGTGAAGAACGCCCGCGAGATGGCGCTCCTCCCCTACTCCGGCTCCGGCCGCTAAGGAGGCGAATCATGGCAAAGGTGATTCTCACGAACGAGGTTCAGGGTCTCGGGTCCGCGGGTGACGTGGTCGAGGTCAAGAACGGCTACGCGCGCAACTACCTCGTGCCCCAGGGCTACGCGGTGAACTGGTCCCGCGGTGGCGAGGCCCAGGTCGCGCAGATCCGCGCTGCCCGCGAGGCGCGCGCGCACGCTTCCGCCGAGGACGCTCAGGCGCTCAAGGCGAAGCTCCAGGAGGGCAAGATCCGCCTGTACGCGAAGACCGGTGCTGAGGGCCGTCTCTTCGGCTCGATCAAGCCCGCGAACGTGGCAGACGCGGTCGCCGAGGCCGGCATCGGCCAGATCGACAAGCGCAAGATCACGCTCCCGACCATCAAGGCGACCGGCGAGTACCGCGCGACGATCCACCTCTTCGAGGGTGTCGACGCGGACGTGACGCTGCAGGTCATCGCGCAGCGCTAGTCGCTGACGCGCCGCCGCTCGCTCGCCGAGCGGCGGGAGCACGCACTGGGGCGGCGGTTCTTCGGAACCGCCGCCCCAGTGCGTTCTGCCGCGCGTTCGCCGATCGTTCACCGGGACGGCACCCGGGGGCCGTTCGTGCGAACCGGCCCGAGCGGAGGGTCCGCCTGCTCGGTCCCGTTGAAACGGGACCGCGTGGCCTCGGCGGGAGAGCCTGCTCTCCACAATGGAGGCAGGATCGGCAACGTTCAAGTCTCGGATGAAAGTTCTCGCATTACACAGGCCGGCTTCTTGAAAACTCCTGGTCAGTGGCTTGCGGCGAACAGGATTCCACCATTCATCCACACCTTATCCACAAGCTTGGGGATAACACGCGGGAGGTTTCCGTGACTTCTCCACCGAGTTATCCACAGGCTTGAAACCGTTCGGCTTGTGGGCTTCGCAGCACCCCTCTACCGTGAATGTCGGTGGCCCGGTGTCTGATGGGTGAACACCCTCCCCGGCCAGCACGAAGGAGCACACGAGTGTCGATCGCCCACCTCGGCATCCCCGATCCCCTCATGGACGACGAGGGGGGTCGCGGTACTGAGCGCACCCCGCCCTACGACCTGCTCGCCGAGCAGAGCGTGCTGGGCGGCATGCTGCTGTCGAAGGATGCGGTCGCGGACGTCACCGGTCTGCTCACGGGCAAGGACTTCTACGTCCCCAAGCACGAGGTCATCTACGAGGCGATCCTCGCGCTCTACTCCCACGGCGAGCCCACGGACGCGATCACCGTCACCGACCAGCTCACCAAGACGGGCGACCTGCAGCGCGCCGGCGGTGCCGAGTATCTGCACACCGTCACGAGCATCGTGCCGACGGCTGCCAACGCGAGCTTCTACGCCGACATCGTCTCCGAGAAGGCGCTGCTGCGCCGACTCGTCGAGGCGGGCACCCGCATCGCTCAGATGGGGTACGCAGCCGAGGGCGAAGCGGTCGACCTGGTCAACCAGGCGCAGTCCGAGATCTACTCGGTGACCGGTGCGGCCCAGGCCGACGACTACGTCCCGCTCTCGGACGCCGTGCTCGCCGCCGTCGAGGAGATCGAGAAGGCGCAGAACCAGGAGGGCGGCATGATGGGCGTGCCGACCGGGTTCTCCGAGCTCGACGAGAAGACCAACGGCTTCGCGGGCGGCCAGATGATCATCATCGCCGCGCGTCCCGCCATGGGTAAGTCGACCCTCGCACTCGACGTCGCGCGCTCGGCGTCCGTGCACGCCAATGCCTGCACCGTCTTCTTCTCGCTCGAGATGGGCCGCGCCGAGATCGCCATGCGTCTGCTCTCGGCCGAGGCCACGATCCCCATGCAGACCCTGCGCAAGGGTGCGCTCGACAGCCGTGACTTCCAGAAGCTCGCCGCCACGCAGGCGCGCATCAACGACGCCCCGCTGTTCATCGACGACAGCCCCAACCTCACGCTGGTCGAGATCCGGGCGAAGTGCCGGCGTCTGAAGCAGCGGCACGGGCTCCGCATGGTCGTGATCGACTACCTCCAGCTGCTCTCGAGCGGAAAGAAGTCCGAGAGCCGTCAGCAGGAGGTCAGTGAGTTCTCCCGTGCCCTCAAACTGCTCTCGAAGGAGCTCGATGTGCCGGTCATCGCGCTGTCGCAGCTGAACCGTGCGTCCGAGCAGCGCGCCGACAAGATGCCCGCCATCAGCGACCTGCGCGAATCGGGTTCGCTCGAGCAGGACGCCGACATGGTGATCCTGCTGCACCGCGAGTCCAGCTACGAGAAGGACAATCCGCGCGCCGGCGAGGCCGACCTCATTCTGGCCAAGCAGCGAAACGGCCCCACCGGTACCGTCACGGTCGCGTTCCAGGGCCACTACTCGCGCTTCCAGGACATGCCCAGCGGCATGTAGCGCGCGCCCCGCAGCTCGAGTCGCGCACGCATCGGCGTTTCCTGCGGGAGTCCGTGCCCGCGTGCTCGGCTCCCAGCACCGGGCGGTAGACTGGATCGGACCTGAAAGGCGGGAAGAACGCGTGGCAGCTGCGGTGAACGAGGGAGACCTCCAAGCGGAGACGGCCGATCGAAGCCTTCGCGCCGCGCGGTTCGTCCGCGCGGGCGTGCTGCTCGTCATCGGCTTCGCGATCGCGTTCAGCGCGACCCTGCACGAGCAGGCGGCATTCGACCGCTGGCTCGTCGTCGCCGCACTCATCGTGCTCGGCCTGGCGTGGGCGTGCGAGGCCGGCGCATCGCGGACGAATCCCGCCCTCGCGCGCACCGCCGTGCTGCAGTTCGGCGTGACGTTCGCCGCGGGCCTGCTCCTCGCGGTGCTCCCGTTCGCGGATCAGGCGCTCGCGATGGCGCTCGTCGTCGCCGCGTGGGCGATCCTCGTGGCGCTGCTCCAGCTCACCACCGTGCTCCGGGCCACGCAGACGCCGGCCGCGGGCCTCCCCGCCGTCCTGCTCTCGACGCTCCTGGCGGTTCTCGTCTTCCTCTCTCGTGACGATGCGGTCGCGGTGATCGGCTTCTTCGGGGGGTACGCCGTCGTCTGCGGCGTGTTCCTCGGCATCTCGGCATTCGACTCGCGCGGGGCCGCAGCAGACGGAGCACCCGCGGACGCCCTCACGCAAGGACCCACAGCATGACCCAGCCCGAATCCTCCTCGAAGCAGCCCGTCGATCCCTCGCGTCGCGACCGGCTGAAGCCGCTCGAGCTCATCGGCTTCGCCGTGGTGCTCGCGGTGTTCGCCGGACTCGTGGTCCTCATGGCGACGCGCGAGATCGCCCTGGCGGGCATCTTCGCCGGCGCGGCGTTCATCGTGACCGTGATGGTCGTGGCGCTCGTCGGCCTGGGCGGCAAGCCGAGTGCAGAGGACGAGGCCGCGCGCAAGGACCTGCAGCACCCCGACGACGTCTGGCACTAGGGCGTACGCGCGGCGGCCCGAAGGCCGCCCCGCTCGCGCCTACTCCTCGTCGGGATCCTCGGGATCGATGGGGGCGTGGTGGTCGAACGCGACCATGCCGCGCTTCCAGTAGCCGCTGAGCCCGTACTGCTCGCGCGGCAGCTGCAGCTCGTACTTGAGGAAGCGGCGCAGCGGGACGAGGCGCGATGCCTCGCCGGCGCCGAACACGAAGGTCTCGGCGTCGACGCCGGTGTCGCGCACGGCATCGTCGAGGCCGCCGAACACCTCGGAGACGAGCACCTCGCGGCCGCCCTGCAGGCGCAGGTACTCGTCGACCCACTCGAGATCGGCCGGCGGCACGTCGGCGATCACCTCGATCTCGACGTCGGCGGGCAGCTCGGCGACCCAGCGGGCCGCGGCCGGCAGGGCCGAGCCGTCGGCCACGATCACGACGCGGCGCACGCCGTGGGGGATCCCGTGCGAACCGCGCGGGCCGACCACGACGATCGTGTCGCCGACCCCGGCGGTCTCGGCCCAGGCGGCTGCGGGGCCGGGATCCTGGTGCCGCAGGAAATCGAGGTCGACCGAGACTTCACCCGTCTCGGGGTCGCGGCGCACGTTCAGCGGCGTGAAATCGCGCGCGAACATCGGACCATCGGGCCGCACGATGCCGTCCGCGTCCGGTCCGGCCGGGCTCGGCGCGAGGTACTCGCCCGTCGCGGGGTTCGGGAAGAACACGCGGGCGTGATCGCCCGGGCCGGTGGAGACGAAGTCGGCGAAGTCGGGGCCGGTGAGCGTCACCCGCACGAAGGCGTCGACCGGGCGGCTGACGGCCGAGACGGTGCCCGTGCGTGCGGTGAAGCGGTGCCGCTTCCCCTCGCGGGCGAATCGGGCGGGAGCGGTGGTGTCCTGGGACTCCGACATGTGCAGCAGATCCTTTCGGCGGTGTCCTACCAGCTTGGCCCAGGCGCACCCGGGAAGCAATCATCTGATGAAGTTGATCGAAGGCTCTCAGGCTTCGGACGCCGCCGACTGCGGGCTGTTCCGAGCATCGCGCTTCGCCTCGCGCCGGAGCCGCCTCCGGACGCGCGAGCCGCGCGCCCACGCGCGCGCGTCGCGGCCGGACAGCGCGAGCAGCACCAGGATGTCGAGCGCGACCGTCAGCAGGGAGGTGTTGATCGTGATCTCCTGGCCGGCGCGGAAGTAGTCGACGGCCGCGGTGATGATGCTCGCCGTGAGCCCCGCCATCGTTACGACCCGGGCGAAGTTGCTGCCCCGCCAGATCAGCACGGCGAGCACGAGGAGCACCAGCACACCGATGCCGCCGAAGCCGAGGACGAGCCAGAGCAGGATCCGCGACTCGTCCGTATCGAGGTCGAACTCGGCGCCCATCTCGCGCCAGACGAGCGCGTACGCGCCGAGCCAGGACGCCCCGACGAGTGCTCGGGCGAAGGTGAGGCCGGCGCCGAGCGCCGTGGTGCCCGGTCGCCGCGACTGCGGCGCTATGGCGACCTCGCGCGCGATGAGCGGCGCGGGGGACTCGACGGAGGCGCGCTTGCGGGGCTCATCGCGGTGCATCGGTCGCACCTCCTTCGCCGTCGGCGGGCAGCCCGCGCAGATCCACCACGGGAAGGTGTCCGTCGGTGCGTACGCTGTCGCCGCCGCCGTTGCGCGAGTGGTAGCCGGTCGAGAAGTCGCGCAGGATCTCGAGCTCGACCCCGGGGGAGACGCCGCGCAGCGAGCCCACGATGAAGTCGCGCTCGATGTCGATGTCGGCGTCGATGCGGTGGGTCACCTGGAGGGTGAACAGCGACAGCCCGACCGCGCGGTCGAAGGTGCCCGCGGCGAGCCATTCGACGCGGGCGCCGCCCGGCAGCAGCCAGTCGTCGGGTGTGCGCCAGAACCGCACGTGGTGCCGCTTGGCCGGGTTGCCCGCGACCTCCTGCTGATACGCGAAGTCCTGGATCCGTCCGAACAGGAACAGCGGGCTGACCGGGGCTTCGTGGTAGCTCCGCCGGCTCAGCGTCGAGGTGACGATGCGCAGCGAACTGCGTGCGGTGACGGGATCGGCGCGGGTCCAGCCCGCCGCGAGCATCGCGGCGTGCAGCTGCGCCTCCTCGCCCTGCAGCGCGAGGTTGACGGGATCGCCCAGCAGGCCGTCGCTCGTGCGCGTGCGGCCGATGAAGTAGTCGGGCACGTAGATCGTCGTGAGCACGCGGTGGATCCGGGGGAGCACCAGGTAGGCGAGCATGCCCCAGAACACGACGAAGACGAGGATCCCCCACCAGCCCAGGTGGAAGCTCTCGGAGAGCAGCAGCCAGGCGAGCCAGATCGCCGCGATCCCGGCGAAGATGAAGAAGAACTCGTCGGCGACGGCGAGCAGGGAGAACCTGCGGCGCCGGGGCGCCCCGTTCTCCGTGCCCGCCGTCATGGCGTCACCCGCGGAGCAGGTCGAGCAGTTGCGCTGCCGCGCCCGTGTAGGTCGCGGGGGTCAGGGCGAGCAGGCGCTGCTTGGCCGCGTCGCCGATCTCGAGACCCTCGACGAACTCGATGAGCTCGGCCTGGCCGATGCGGCGGCCGCGGGTCAGCTCCTTGAGCGCCGCGTAGGGATCCTTGATGGTGGAGCGGCCGGCGGTGACCTCGGCGCGGATCACGGTCTGGATCGCCTCGCCGAGCACCTCCCAGTTGGCGTCGAGGTCGGCGGCCAGCGCTTCGGGCGCCGCGTCGATCTGGCCGAGGCCCTTGAGGATGTTGTCGAGCGCGAGCACCGAGTGGCCGAGGCCGACGCCGATGTTGCGCTGCGCCGACGAATCGGTGAGGTCGCGCTGCCAGCGGCTCGTCACGAGGGTCTCGGCGAGCGAGTCGAGGATCGCGTTCGAGAGCTCGAGGTTCGCCTCGGCGTTCTCGAAACGGATCGGGTTGACCTTGTGCGGCATGGTCGAGGAGCCCGTGGCGCCCTCGACGGGGATCTGGCGGAAGTAGCCGATGGAGATGTAGCTCCAGATGTCGGTCGCCAGGTTGTGCAGGATCCGGTTGACGTGGGCGATCCGGCTGTAGAGCTCGGCCTGCCAGTCGTGCGACTCGATCTGGGTGGTGATCGGGTTCCAGTCGAGGTCGAGGCCCTCGACGAACTCGCGCGAGATCGCGAGCCAGTCGGCGTCGGGATCGGCGGCGAGGTGCGCGGCCCAGGTGCCCGTGGCGCCCGAGAACTTGCCCAGGTACTCGATCTGGTCGAGCTGCGCGACCTGGCGCGAGAGGCGGTGCACGAACACCGCGATCTCTTTTCCGAGCGTGGTCGGGGTGGCGGGCTGGCCGTGGGTGCGGCTCATCATCGGGAGCTCGCGGTACTGCTCGGCCTGGCGAGCCAGCTCCACGAGGACCGACTCGAGCTTCGGACGCCACACCTCGGCGACCGCCTGCTTGACCGTGATGGCGTAGGACAGGTTGTTGATGTCCTCGCTCGTGCAGCAGACGTGGGTGAGCTCGGCCAGGCGGCCCAGGTCCATCTCGTCGAGCTTGCCCCGCACGAGGTACTCGACGGCCTTGACGTCGTGCTGGGTGGTGCGCTCGGTCTCGGCGAGCTGGTCGATCTCGGCCTGGCCGAAGTCCGCGGCCCAGGCGCGCAGCTCGGCGACCTCGTCAGCGTTCAGCGGAGTCGCGCCGAGCAGCGAGTGCTCGGTCAGGTAGACGAGCCACTCGACCTCGACGTGCACGCGGGCCTTGTTCAGGCCCGCCTCCGAGAGGAAGTCGCCGAGACCGGCGACCGCGGAGCGGTAGCGGCCGTCGAGCGGGCTGATGGGCTGCGTGGGAAGCGAGGTCATGTTCGGCGTTCTCCCGAGTCGGTGGCGTGCGCTGCTCCGACCATTCTCCCATGTCCGATTCCGGCCCCGCCCCGATTCGCGCGCGTGCGGCCGGGGCCGGGGCCGAAGGTCAGGCGGGCCGCGGTCCGAGCGCCTCCCGGGGGATCCCGAGCTCGGTCGCGAGCACGGCCGCGACGAGATCGATGCGCGGTTCCGATTCGCCGGGATCGCCGCCCGCCCGGCGCCGGACGAGCGCCTGCGCGTTCAGGCCGTCGATCATGCCCATCACCTCGCGGGCGAGCGCCTCGGGGGCGGCGCAGCGGAACTCGCCGGCCGCGACGCCGTCGCGCAGGATTCCGCTCATGAGGCGCTCCCAGGCGATCAGCTGCTCGAGCACGGCCCCGGCGAGGGGCGCCGATCGCCGACCGAGGCTCCAACCATCGGCCCACACGGCCGTGACGTCGTCGCGCTCGCCGCCGAGCAGGGTGGCGAGGGTCGCCGCGAGGGCCGCGGTCGGTGTGGGGCGAGCGGTGGCGAGTTCGCGCACCTCGGCGAGTTCGCGGGCGCTGATGGCGGTGAAGGTCTCGGCGACCAGTTCCTCCATCGAGGTCGTGTAGTGGCCGATGAGCGCGGCGGCGACCCCGATCCGCGCTGCGAGGGTGCGCCGGGAGATCGCGTCGAGCCCCTCCTCGAGGGCGAGCGCGCGTGCGGCTGCGACGATCTGCTCGCGGCGATCCTCCGGACGCATGCGCCGTGCGCGGGGCTGGGAGGGATCGACGGCCATGGCGGTCAGCCTAGCCGGGCGGGATCGGTGTTGGACTCGAGCCGCGCAGTCGTTATTGTGAGGGGTGACAATAACGTCGGGCGGGCGAGGAGGCCGGTGTGGAGCGGATCGATGTGGTCGAGGCCGGGATCGAGCAGCTGCGGAGCGCGCTGGACGGCGGCGAGGTGACGAGCGTCGGCCTCGTGCACGAGTATCTGCGGCGCATCGGGGGCTACGACCGGCACGGGCTGCGGCTCAACGCGATCCCCGTGCTGGATCCCGGCGCGTTCGCCGCCGCCCGCGCATCCGACGAGCGCCGCGCCGCGGGGGAGCTGCTCGGTCCGCTCGACGGGATCCCCTACACCGCGAAGGACAGCTACCTCGCTCGCGGCCTGCCCGTCGCCGCGGGATCCCCGGCCTTCGCCCGTCTCATCGCGCAGCACGACGCCTTCGCGGTCGAACGGCTCCGCGCGGGCGGTGCCGTGCTGCTCGGCCTCACCAACATGCCGCCGATGGCGAACGGCGGCATGCAGCGCGGCGTGTACGGCCGAGCCGAGAGTCCCTACAACCCCGACTACCTCGCCGCAGCCTACGTGTCGGGATCCTCGAACGGATCGGGCGTCTCGACCGCGACGAGCATGGCCGCCTTCGGCCTCGGCGAGGAGACCTGGTCGTCGGGCCGCGCCCCCGCATCGAACAACGCCCTCGTCGCCTACACTCCATCGCGCGGGGTCATCTCGACCCGCGGCAACTGGCCGCTCACCCCGACGATGGACGTCGTGGTGCCGCAGACGCGCACCGTGGCCGACCTGCTCGAGGTGCTCGACCTGCTCGTGGTCGACGACTCCGAGACGCGCGGCGACTTCTGGCGCAGCCAGCGCTGGATCGCGCTGCCCCGGCCGTCGGAGCTGCGGCCCGAACGCTTCGCGCGGCTGAGGGACGACGGCGCCCTGCGCGGCGTGCGACTCGGGGTGCCGCGCATGTACATCGGTCGCGACGCGGGCGCCGACGTGCCGATCGAGACGCACCCCGACGTGCTCGCGCTGTGGGAGCGCGCGCGACGCGCGCTCGAAGGTCTCGGCGCCGAGGTGGTGGAGTGCGACTTCCCCGCGGTGTCGAACTACGAACGGGATCGCCCGGGTGCCCGGACCCCGGTCGAGCGCGGCCTGTGGCCCGAGGAGTACCTGCGCGAGGAGGTGCACGACCTGCAGGCGTGGGGCTTCGACGACTTCCTCCGAGCGAACGGCGATCCCGGGCTGCACCGCCTGGTCGACGCCGACGGGCCGCGGATCTACCCCGTGCCGACCGGAACGGTCGCCGACGTGCTCGAGGTCTACGATCCCGTCTACGACATCGACATGGCCGAGTACGTCGAGATCGCGCGGCGCGGGCTCCCCGAGCGCCTGGAGGACTTCGCGCACCTCGAAGCGGGGGTGCGCGGGCTCGAAGCGGCGCGCCGCATCGACCTCGAGGAATGGATGACCGCGCAGGGCCTCGACGCCCTCGTGTTCCCCGCGGCCGCCGACGTGAGCCGCGAGGACGCCGAGCGGGATCACGACGAGCACCGGAAGGCCTGGACGAACGGCGTCGGCGTCTCGAACGGGGGCCTCGTCCCGCGGCACTACGGGATCCCGACCGCCACCGTCCCCATGGGGCGCATGGCGAGCACCGGCATGCCGGTGGGGCTCACGTTCGCGGGCCGAGCGTACGACGACTGGCGGCTCATCGCGTTCGCGGGGGCCTTCGAGACGGGGACGTCGCTGCGCGCGGCGCCCGAGCGCACCCCGGCGCTCACGGGGGAACCGGGTACGGGACCGATCCCGACCGGAACCCGGCCCGGAGGCGGTGCGCTCGCCGCCGCGCCGACCCTCGATGTCGCGCTGCGCCTGGTGGGCGACGGATCGGAGGCCGACGAGCAGGGTCGCGCGCCCGCGGTGGAGGTCCGCGTGCGGAGCGACGCCGAGTGGATCGAGGTCGCCGTCGACGGTGCCCTCGTTCCCGTCGAGCGCACGGCCGACGGCTGGATCGGCGGGCACGCGATCGCCGCCGATCAGCACGCGCACCGGCACAGCGAATGGCGGGAGCCCTACGGCTCGCTGGTCTCGGTGATCGGGAGCCGCGCGGGCGCCGGGCAGGCGGGCTGGTGCGGGGCGGTCGGCGGGATCCTCTGAGCCGTGCCGTCGGATGCCGCGGAGCGTAGGCTCGCTGCAGACGAGCGAGGGGAGCAGCGATGTCGCTGATGGTCGACCGGTGGGCCGAGGGCTGGGCCGCGTGCCGCGAGAAGCCGCTGGAGCGCGACGGAGCCGCCTGGCTGGTGCGGATCGGCGATGAGCACCGCGAGGTCGAGCGCGTCGTCGAGTCCCCGTCGCCCGAGGAGGCGCGTCGCCTCGTCGCGCGCTCCGACGGCCCGCGCCGCTGGCTGACCGTGCTCGGCGAGCCGGACGCGGAGGTCGCCGCCGAGCTCGGCGGACTGCGGAGCGTGTCCCGCGTCGAGACCATGATGACCGCGCGGCTCACTGCGATGCCGCGCGACCGCGACGCGATCCTCGAGGAGCGGGGCGACGTCGCGACCGTTTCGCTCATGGTGGACGGGGTCGAGGCCGCTCGCGGCACGGCAGGCCTGGCGGGCGACTTCGCGGTGCTCGACCGCATCTCGACCGACGAGCGGTTCCGCCGCCGGGGGCTCGGACGGCGGGTCGTCGACGCGCTCGGCGACTGGGCGGTGTCGCGCGGGGCCGACGCCGGTGCGCTCATCGCGTCGCCCGAGGGCCGAGCGCTCTACCTGCGCCTCGGCTGGGCCGACCTGCTGCCGGTCGCGAGCTACGCCGGGACCGGAGGGGCCGAAGCGGGCGCCGCACCGGGCGACACCTCGGGCTGCGCGGCCTGAGCCGTCGACGCCCTATGCGCCGGCGCGCCCGCCGTCGAGCCGTTCGAGCAGCACCGCGCAGGAGCGCTCCACCTGGGCGAGCACCCGGTCGTACACGGGCTGCTCGGAGTAATAGGGGTCGAACACGTCGGGATCCTCGGGGTGCTCGGGATCGAACTCGGTGAGCAGCACGACGCGATCCGGGTCCGCACCGAGCCGGAGCATCGCCTCCGCGTGCCCCCGGTCGAGCGCGACGAGCAGGTCGTTCCCCGCGACATCGGCGGCCGCGAGCTGCGCGGCCCGGTGCGCCTCACCGTCGTAGCCGGCCCGCCGCATGGCGTCGCGTCCGCGCGCATCGGCCTGCTGGCCGACGTGCCAGTCGCCCGTTCCTCGCGAGGTCACGGCGAAGCGGTCGCCCGATCCCGCCCGCTCGGCGAGGGCGCGGAACACCACATCGGCCATGGGCGAACGGCAGATGTTGCCCGTGCAGACGAAGCAGACGCGCAGGGGAGCGGTGACGGCCGCCCCGGTCGTCGACCCGGCCATCGGCTCAGCGATCCCGGTCCGCGCGCTTGCCGGTGCCGAGGATCCCGTTCATGATGCCTGACAGGATCGAGAGCACCAGCGCACCGAGCACGCCCCACCAGAAGGTGTCGACGTGCAGGCCCCAGCCGATCGCGTTCGCGAACCAGGCCACCACGAGCAGCAGGAATCCGTTGATGATCAGGCCGAACAGGCCCAGGGTCAGGATCCGGAGCGGGATCGACACGATGCGGATGACGGTGCCGAGCGTCGCGTTCACGATGCCGAAGATGAGGGCGACGAGCAGGAAGCTCATGACCCGGGCGCTCGAATCGTCGGCGTAGGGCTCGACCCAGACGCCGTGATCCCCGCTGCCGCCCACGATCAGCGTGGTGAGCCACAGCGCGAACGCGCAGACGATGATGCGGGCGATGATCCTCATGGGACGATTCTCGCACCCTGGCCCCGGATCCGCCCGGGAACCACGCGAGCCTCCTATCCTTGGCCCGAGGACCACGAGAGGATCGCCGCCGCATGCAGGACCCGATGAGCGAGCGCGGGACGACCGCGAGCGACGTCGCGAAGCGCGTCGAGATGCTGCAGGAGTTCCGTCGCCTCGACGAGGCCGCCGAGGAGTGCGGGACCGGTCTCGCGAGCTTCCCCGAGGACCCGCGGCTCTGGGACCTGCTCTCCGAGATCGAGCTGGCGCGCAAGCGCCTCGGTGCGGCCGAGCACGCGGCGCGCACCGCGATCCGGCTCGACCCCGAGAACGGCCTGCTGCCCGTGACCCTCGTCCGGATCCTGCTCGACCAGGAGCGCTTCGAGGAGGCCCGGGACCTCGCACGCGGAGTGGTGGCGCGATACTCCTGGAACGCCGGGGCGCACCTGCTGCTCGCGCGCGCCGAGGCCGGCGTGGGCCGGCGGCAGCCCGGCGCCTTCCACCTGGCCCGTCAGCATGCGCAGACCGCGGTGTCGCTCTCGCCGAGCGATCCGGGTGCGCTCAGCGCTGCTGCCGCGGTCATGGGCGAGATCAAGGATCGCGCGGAGGCCGCTCGCCTGGTGCGGGCGGGCCTCGCGATCGACCCGGGCGACCCCGTGCTCCTGCTCCAGCAGGCCGCGTTCGGAGCTCGGACCGACATCGGTGCGACCCGGCTGATCCGGTCGGCGCTCGCGGCCGACCCGACCGATTCGGCCGCCGCGTGGGCGTTCCGCGAGACCATCTGGGTACGACGCCGTTGGATCCCGGCGTTCGCGATCTGGAGCACCGTCGCGCTCGCGCTCCCGCTCGCCCTCCTCTTCCTCGTGGTCCTGATGATCAAGAACTTCGTGATCCTGCTCGGCAGCATGCGCGCGGCCTCGCGGGTCGAGTTCCGCAGGACCTGGGAGCGGGCGCCGAGGCTGCGGTTCGCCGTACCGCTCGCCCTCGTCTGCCTCCCGTGGCCGCTGTGGGGCGTCGCCACGCACTGGTTCGCGATCGGGGTGCCGCTGTTCGGGCTGCTCGTCGCCGAACTCGCGATCCTGTTCGGTTCCCGAGCCGACGAGCGCCGGCTCGAAGGCCTGCACTCCGCCTCGACGCTGCGCATGATCGCGAGGACCAAGCAGAAGGAGGCGAACACCGGATGGGGGCGGCTCGGCGTCGGGGTGTTCGCCGCACTGTTCGGGGTCGTGCTCACCCTCTCGGTAGGCGGAGGCGTCCTCGGGCACGCGCAGGAGTGGCATGTCGACTCGGTGATCGGCGCCTGCGCCGCATTCGGGATCATGGCCGTGTTCGCCGGCCCGCCGCTCGTCGCGCTCGCGCAGGCGAAGGAACGCCGACTGGTCGCCGATCGGCTCCCTTCGGCCGAGGCGGTCCGCACCGCCCGCCGCATCGCTGCGGCCTCCATCGGGATCGCCGCGGTTGGCGCGATCGTCGCCGGGGTCGGCCTGGGGCTCTCACTAAACTGAGGGGATGAGCGAAGCCGCGTCCGCAGCCCCCCGTCCTCCGGTCCGCCTGCGGGCCGACGTGCTCACCGTGCCGCCCTACCGGCAGGGCGCGGCGCCCACCCGACCGGGATTCAAGCTGTCGAGCAACGAGAACCCCTTCCCGCCGCTGCAGGCCGTCATCGACGTGCTCTCCGACCCCGCCGCGGTCAACCGTTACGCCGCCGCCGCGATGCCCGAGCTGCGTGCCGCGCTCGCTGCGGAGTTCGGCGTCTCGCTCGACGGGGTGCACCTCGCGGCCGGGTCCGTCGCGATCCTGTTCCAGCTCGTCGCCGCGGCCGCGGCGCCGGGAGACGAGGTGCTGCACGCCTGGCCCAGCTTCGAGGCGTACCCCTCGCTCGGCCTGAACTCGGGCGCCGTCTCGGTGCCCGTGCCGCTCACCGAGAACGCCGAGCACGACCTCGACGCGATGGCGGACGCGATCACCGAGCGCACCCGCATCGTGCTGCTCTGCACGCCCAACAACCCGACCGGTCCGACGATCCGCCGCGCCGACTTCGAGCGCTTCATGCAGCGCGTGCCCGCCGACACCCTCGTGGTGCTCGACGAGGCCTACCGCGAGTTCGTCACCGACCCGGAGGCCGTTCGCGGCGAAGAGGTGCTCGCGAACCATCCCAACCTGGTCGTGCTGCGCACCTTCTCCAAGGCGTACGGGCTCGCCGGCCTGCGCATCGGCTACGCCGTCGGCGCCCCGGCGATCCTCGCCGCCGCGCAGGTCACCGCGATCCCGCTCTCGGTCACGGGCGTCGCGGAGGCGGCCGCGCTCGCGTCGCTGCAGCCGGACGCCCGAGCCGAACTCGCCGCCCGCATCGAGGTGCTCGTCGCCCGTCGCGCCGAGCTCGTCTCGGGTCTGCGCGAGCTGGGGCTCGCGATCCCGGACGCGCAGGGCAACTTCGTCTGGATCCCCGAGGGGCCCGGTGGTGTCGAGAGCGCGGCCGAGCTCGCCGCCGCCTTCGCCGCCGAGGGCACGCTGGTGCGTCCGTTCCCGGGTGCTGGCGTGCGGATCACGGTCGCGGAGGCCGAGAGCCTGCCCGTCGTGATCCGGATCGTGCGGGAGTCCCTCGCGGCCCGGTAGTGCGCGGGGCTGGCGGGACGCCCCGAACATATCCGCGATTCGCGATGCGGCCTCGTTACACTCGGAACGATGGCCGAACAGATCAGCGCGAGCCCGCTGCACAGCGGAGCCGACCCCGAACCGATCCGATTCCTCGACGAGGACGGACGGTTCGCGCCGTCCGAAACCGCCGCGGAGTACGCCGCCGAGCTCGAGAGCGTCTCCGACGACGAGCTGCGGCAGTGGTACACCGACATGGTCGCGACCCGCGCCTTCGACACCGAGTGCACGCACCTGCAGCGCCAGGGGCAGCTCGCGCTCTGGGTGCCGAGCGTCGGGCAGGAGGGCTGCCAGGTGGGCATCGCCCGCGCTTCGGAGCCGCAGGACCACATCTTCCCCGCCTACCGCGAGCACGCCATCGCGCGCATCCGCGGTGTCGGATTCCTCCAGGTCGCGGCACAGTTCCGCGGCCTGACCCACGGCGGCTGGGACGTCACCGACCCGGCGAACGGCAACTTCCACCTCTACACGCTCGTGCTCGGCGCCCAGACCCAGCACGCGACGGGCAACGCGCTCGGCCAGCTGCTCGACGCGAAGCGCCGCGCGGGCGTCACCTCGATGGACGCCGGCGAGGAGGCCACCGAGACGGGCGAGGCGACGCTCGTGTTCTACGGCGACGGCACCACCAGCCAGGGCGACGCGAACGAGGCGATGATCTTCGCCGCGAGCTACCAGACCCCCGAGGTGTTCGTCGTGCAGAACAACCGCTGGGCCATCTCGGTACCGGTTGAGCGCCAGTCGCGCACGCCGCTGTACCGTCGCGCGCTCGGCTTCGGCCTGCGCGCCGTGCAGATCGACGGCAACGACCCGCTCGCCGCCTACGCGGTCGGGCGCCGCTACCTGCGCGAGGCGCGCACGGGCGGCGGCCCCGGTTACATCGAGGCGCTCACCTACCGCATCGGCGCGCACACCACGAGCGACGACCCGACCCGGTACCGCGAGGACGCGGAGCTCGCCGCCTGGCAGCAGCGCGACCCGATCGAGCGCTTCGAGCGCTACCTGCGCGACCGCGGGCTGATCGACGACGCGTTCGTCGCGCAGACCGCGGCCGAGGCGGACGCCGAGGCGAAGCGGGTGCGCGACGCGATCCTGACCCTGCCGGCGCCCGACGCCGACGACATGTTCGCCCACGTCTACTCCGAGCCGCACCCGCGGATCGAGGAGCAGCGCGACTGGCTCGCGCGCTACGAGGCATCGTTCGAGGAGGGCACCGCATGAGCGCCGTTCAGACGCTGACCGAGCGGCAGACGCTGCCGATGGCGCGCGCCATCAACGAGGGGCTGCGCGCCGCGATGGCCGCCGACGAGCGCGTGCTGCTGATGGGCGAGGACATCGGCCCGCTCGGCGGCGTGTTCCGCGTCACCGACAAGCTGCAGGCCGAGTTCGGCTCGGCTCGCGTGCTCGACACCCCGCTCGCCGAGGCCGGGATCGTGGGCAGTGCGATTGGCCTGGCCATGCGCGGGTACCGCCCCGTGATCGAGATCCAGTTCGAGGGCTTCATCTTCCCGGCCTTCAACCAGATCGTCACGCAGCTCGCCAAGATCACGAGCCGGCACGACGGCACCGTGCCGATGCCCGTCGTGATCCGCGTGCCCTACGGCGGGCACATCGGTGCGGTCGAGCACCACCAGGAGAGCCCCGAGGCGTACTTCGCGCACACCCCGGGCCTGCGCGTGGTCGCGCCCTCCACCCCGAACGACGCCTACTGGATGATCCAGCAGGCGATCGCGTCGAACGACCCGGTGCTGTTCTTCGAGCCCAAGGCGAAGTACTGGCAGAAGGGCGAGGTCGATCCGACCGGCGCTCCGGGCGAACTGCACCGCACCCGTGTCGCCCGAACCGGCACCGACTGCACCGTGGTCGGCTTCGGCGCGATGGTGACCACGCTGCTGCAGGCCGCCGACGTGGCCGCGGCCGAGGGGACGAGCCTCGAGGTCGTCGACCTGCGCACCGTGTCGCCCATCGACTACGCGCCGCTGCTCGCCTCGGTGCGCAAGACCGGCCGCCTCGTCGTCGCGCAGGAGGCTCCGGGCAACGCGAGCGTCGGGAGCGAGATCGCTGCGCACGTGGCCGAACAGTGCTTCTACTCGCTGCAGGCGCCCGTGCTCCGCGTCTCGGGATACGACGTGCCGTTCCCGCCCGCGCGCCTCGAAGGAATCTATCTGCCGGATGCCGATCGCGTGCTCGAAGCCGTCGATCGCACGATGCACTACTAGGAGAGCCCGATGAGCGAGCAGATCTTCCCCCTTCCCGACGTCGGCGAGGGCCTCACCGAGGCCGAGATCGTGACGTGGCACGTCGCCCCGGGCGACCGCGTCGAGCTGAACCAGGTGATCTGCGAGATCGAGACGGCGAAGTCGCTCGTCGAGCTCCCGTCGCCGTTCGCCGGTGAGGTCACCGAACTGCTGGCCGAGGTCGGCCAGACGGTGCCCGTCGGCGATCCGATCCTACGCGTGCGCTCGGGCGACGCAGCGGATCCGGCCGCGCCGTCCGCTCCTGCTGCGGCCCCGGCCGCCGCGGCCGCTCCCGCCGCGCCCGCTGACTCGGACGAGACCCGCGATGCGGTGGCCGACGCCGCCGCGAGCGTGCAGCACGAGGAGGACGCCGGGGGAGCCGTGCTCGTCGGCTACGGCACCGCCGGCACAGTGAAGTCGCGCCGTCGCCGCGGCGGCGAGCCGTTGCTCGCCGGCGCCGCTCCGGTGAACGCCGCTCCGATCCCGGTCGCCGCCGCGGCCCCGGTGATCGCGAAACCGCCGATCCGGAAGCTCGCGAAGGATCTCGGCGTCGACCTCGCCGAGGTGCACGGCACGGGGATCGCGGGCGAGATCCTGCGCGACGACGTCGTTCGCCAGGCCTCGCAGGCGAGCCTGTTCCGCAACCTCTCCACGCCGGAGCCCGCCGAGGCCCGCGAGGAGCGGATCCCGCTGAAGGGCATGCGCAAGCAGATCGCGAAGGCGATGGTCGAGAGCGCGTTCGAGGCGCCGCACGTGAGCGTCTTCACCGATGTCGACGCGACGCGCACCATGGAGTTCGTGAAGCGGCTCAAGACGTCGCCCGACTTCGCCGGGGTCAAGGTCTCGCCGCTGCTCATCTTCGCGAAGGCGATGCTGTGGGCGATCCGCCGCAATCCGCAGGTCAACTCGACCTTCACCGAGACCGAGATCATCCGCCACCACTTCGTGAACCTCGGCATCGCCGCGGCGACGCCCCGCGGTCTCGTCGTGCCGAACATCAAGGACGCGCAGGACCTCAGCCTGCTCGACCTGGCCAAGGCCATCGAGCAGCTCACGATCACCGCGCGCGACGGGCGCACCCAGCCCGCCGAGATGCAGAACGGCACCATCACCATCACGAACATCGGAGTGTTCGGCATGGACTTCGGCACCCCGATCCTCAACCCGGGCGAGTGCGGGATCATGGCGATGGGCACCATCCGCGAGAAGCCGTGGGTGGTCGACGGCGAAGTGCGTCCGCGCATGGTCACCACGGTCGGCGGATCCTTCGACCACCGCATCGTCGACGGCGATGTCATCTCGCGTTTCGTCGCCGACGTCGCCTCGGTGCTCGAAGAGCCCGCGCTGCTGCTGGACTGAGCGGCGGATTCGGAACGGGCGGGGCGGGACTCGTGACCTGGGAGCAGCCGCCGCTGCCGCCCGAGTACCGCGAGCAGTTGAGCCGCGGGCGGAAGGCGCGCTGGAACGGGTCGTGGGAACCTCCCCGCGACGCGACGGAAGGCCGGCTGCGTCGAGGTGCCGCGGCCGCCTGGATGGTGGGCCTGCCCTACGCGGTGCTCGCGATTTGCTGGATCGGCGCCCTCGTGAACGTCGACAACTGGGCCGGGCTCGGCTGGCTCGCCGGAATGTGGCTCGCCTGCCTGCTGCTGTTCCCGTCCGCGCTGCTCGGGGCGATCTGGGCCGGAATGGTGCGCCGATGGGGCGCCATGTGGTGGGGGATCGTCGCCGCCGTGCTCTGCCTGCCCGGATTCGTGCTCGGGTTCTCGGTGCTGTTCTCGATGATCCTCTGACCCTCTCGGAACGCGAACGGGTCCGTCTCCGGTGCGCCGGAGACGGACCCGTTTCGGCGACGGTCCTCGGGACCGCGGTGCCGTGCGGCGATCCGCCGGATCAGACCGCGGCGAGCTCCGCCCGGCGGGCGTGCAACTGGTCGAAGGTCGCGAAGGTCTCGGCGATCGGGTTGCCCGTGAAGTGGCCGACCCAGCCGTCCTCGTCGTGGAAGAAGCGGATCGAGGTGAACTCGGGTGCGGTGCCCATGTCGAACCAGTGCGTGGTGTTCGCCGGCACCGAGACGAGGTCGCCCGGCTCGCAGTAGAGGGCGTGCACCTTCCCGCCCGTGTGCAGGTAGAACACGCCCGCGCCCTTGGCGAAGAAGCGGTCCTCGTCGTCGTCGTGCCGGTGCTCCGACAGGAACTTCTCGCGCGACGGACCCTTGACCTCGTCGTAGTTCTCCTGCGCCGGGCTGAGGCCGACGATGTCGACGAGCGTGTAGCCCTCCGACTGCTTCACCTGCTCGACCTCGTCGGCGTAGAGCGCGAGGATCTCGTCGAGGCTCGCGTCGTCGGCGAAGTCCTTCACCTCCCAGCGGAAGAAGCGCGCGCCGAGCGCGTTCAGCGCCGCGCGGATCTCGGTTTCGTCGGTGGTCTCGACCACGGGGTTCGCGGGATCGGTCTCGTTCCAGATCGTGAGCAGCGTCATCGGTCCCTCCTCGGGGTTCGGGTGTCTGGGGTTCTGCGGCGTCCCGGGCGGGGCGCCGTCACAGGCCTCGGGCGGCGACCGCGTGGCGCAGCAGCCACTCGACGATCTCGAGGTGGTGCCGTGCGGCGGTCGCCGTGCGCCCCCAGGCGTACATGCCGTGTCCCGCCACGATGAGCGCGGGCACCTCGGGGATTCCGTCGGTCGCGGGCGCGTACACCTCGTCGAAGCGCGCGGCCTCGACGGCCATGTCCTGGTGGTTCGCGATGACGGGGATCCGCACGGTCGTGTCGTGGGCCGGGTGCCCGATCCCCTTCAGCATCTCGAGGTCGCTGATCTCGACGCCCGCGGGCCAGAGCTGAGCGGCGAGCACGGCGTCGAGCGCGTGCACGTGGAACACGGCCTCGGCGCCGGTGCGCGCGGCGATGTGGGCGTGCAGGCCGGACTCGGCGGAGGGCTTGCGCGCGTCCGCGGGGTCGGCGCTGCGGCCGGCGGCGTCGACGAGCACGACGTCGCGCTCCGTGAGCTCGGACTTGTCGAGGCCCGACGCGGTCACCGCGAGCAGCAGGGGATCGCGGTGCACCACCGCCGAGAGGTTGCCCGCCGTGCCGCGCATCCAGCCGAAGTCCGAGAATCGCGCGGCCTCCGCGGCAAGGACGCGGCCCGCCTCGCGCAGGCGCTCGGCTGGGACGAACGGGGCGCCTGCGCCCGCCGTGGGAGCGGCGTCGGCGTCGGCGGACGCGTCCGCCGGGACGACCTCGATGCGGTCGAAGTGCGGTACCGCGGGGGCGGAGAAATCCGCACCCGCCCACGGCTCGCCCGCGCGGTCGAGCGCGACGACCCGCCAGCCGGCGTCGAGGGCCGCGTCGACCTCCTCGGGGTGGTCGGTGAGGAACAGGGTCCGCGCAGGATCGGTGCCGAGGGCGTCGGCGATCCGCGCGTACGAGGCCGGATCCTTCTTGGGGCCGGCGTTCACCGTGTCGAACCAGGCCTCGACGAGACCCGAGAGATCGCCCTGCGGGGCGTTGCGGAACCAGGGCTGCTGCGAGGCCACGGAACCCGAGGAGTAGACCGCGATGCGGATCCCCCGTTCGTGCCAGTGGCGCAGTCGCGGGGGCACGTCGTCGAAGAAGTGCGAGGTGATCTCGCCCGCGGCGAAGCCCTCGGCCCAGATCACGCCCTGGATCGTCTTGAGCGGCGTCGATTTCACGTCGGCGTCCATCAGGGTACGCAGGGCGTCCGCGACCTCGGTGTCGGACGCGTCCGTGCGGAGGCCGGCGTCGGCGATCGCCTGCGCGCGCGCCTCGCGCACCGTGCGGTCGTCGCGGCCGAGCACGGCGTCGAGCCGGGGCCTGGCGTAGTCGTAGAGGTCGCCGAGGATGAACCCCGCGGCGCTCGTCGTGCCCTCGAGGTCGACGACGACGGCGTCGGCGGTCACCGGGGTGGGGGCGGTCATGCGCTCTCCTGGGGATCGGTGGCCGTCGTGGCCGGGTCCGGAACTTCCGCCAATGCTAAGCGCGCCGCGCCGGACGGGATCGCCGGATTACGTTGCATTGCGGCAGCGCGGGCCGTGCGGCCGCGCGGGCCGCGGCGCCGCAACGCTGCAGCGCCGCAGCGCTCGACGAAGGGCCCGCCCCGGCGAACCGGAGCGGGCCCTCTGCGTACCGCTGCGAGCGGTGCGGTGCGTCGTGCTTAGGCGTCGACCTTCTTGAGGTCGTGCGCGTTGAGCAGGCGGAACGCGAGGCCCGCGAGCACCGCACCGACGGCCGGCGCGAGGAGGTAGAGCCAGATGTTGGCCCAATCGAAGTTGCCATTCACCGCGAGGCCGAGGGCCACCGCGGGGTTGAAGCCGCCGCCCGAGATGGGGCCGACGGTGGAGGCGCCGAGGAACACGGTGGTGCCGATGGCGAGGCCGTAGAACGAATTGCCCTCGTTATCCTTCGAGGTGGCCACGTTGAGCACGACGAAGACGAGCACGAAGGTGAAGACGAGCTCGGCGATGAATGCCGGGCCGGTCTCGATCTTGACCGCGGCGTCCGGGCGCTTCCACAGGGCGGAGGCGAGCAGGGCGCCGAGCACGCCGCCGACGAACTGGGCGACGATGTAGACGACGAAGTCGCCGACGCTCAGGGCGCCGCGGATCAGCGCGCCGAGCGAGACGGCGGGGTTCAGGTGCGCACCTGAGATGTGGCCGGTCGCGTAGACCAGCACCATCAGGGTGAATCCGATGATGAGCGGCGTGAAATCGCCGCCGTTGTTGATCGCGCCGATGATCGTGAATACGAACAGCAGGGTCGCGAGTGCTTCAGAAACTGCGTTGCGAAGGACGCCAGTCATTGTGCTCTCTTTCATGGAATCGAGAGGTTTCCCCCAGGTTTGTGTTCATTATGGCAAAACCTGAGCATTCCGAGGCGAAATCGACGCAGAACCGTCACCCATGACCGAGGGCCGCCTCCGAATGCTCGGAAACGGCCCCTGGTCAGGCGCTTCGACCACGCTTCGACCACGCTTCGACTGCGGGTCGGTCGCGGGTCAGCGTGCGTCGAAGCGGTCGAGGTTCGAGACCTTGACCCAAGCATCGACGAAGTCGCGCACGAACTGCGTCTGGGCGTCGTCGCTCGCGTAGACCTCGGCGATGGCGCGCAGCTCGGAGTTCGAGCCGAAGACCAGGTCGGCGCGGGTGCCCGTCCAGCGCCGCTCTCCGCTCGACTCGTCGACGCCCTCGAACGCGCGCTGCTGCGGGTCGAGCGCGCGCCACTGCGTGTCGAGGTCGAGCAGGTTGACGAAGAAGTCGTTCGTCAGTGCGCCCGGGCGGTCGGTGAGCACGCCGTGCTGCGAGTCGTCCCAGTTGGTGCCGATGACGCGGAGGCCGCCGAGCAGCACGGTCATCTCGGGTGCCGAGAGGGTCAGCAGATTGGCGCGGTCGAGCAGCAGGTGCTCAGCCGGGATGCCGAGGGTCCGTGCGCTCTCGTAGTTGCGGAAGCCGTCCGCCGCGGGCTCGAGGAACCCGAAGGACTCGACGTCCGTCTGCGCCTGCGAGGCGTCGGTGCGGCCCGGGGTGAACGGGATCTCGACCTCGTGCCCGGCCGCGCGGGCGGCCTGCTGCACGCCGACGTTGCCCGCGAGCACCACCAGGTCGGCGATCGAGACCGTCGGGCCGCCCTGGGCATCGAACTCGGCCTTGATCGCGTCGAGTGCGTCGAGCACGCGGGCGAGCTGCGCGGGCCGGTTGACCTCCCAGCTGCGCTGCGGCTCGAGGCGGATCCGTCCGCCGTTCGCGCCGCCGCGCTTGTCGCTGCCGCGGAACGACGAGCTCGCCGCCCACGCGGCCCGCACCAGCTCGGCCGCGGGGAGATCGAGCTCACCGATGCGGCGAGCGAGATCGGCCACGTCGGCGTCGCCGAGGGCCGGGCCCGTCGGCGCGGGGATCGGATCCTGCCAGAGCAGGTCCTCCGCCGGGACCTCCGCGCCCAGGTAGCGGGACTTCGGTCCGAGGTCGCGGTGGGTCAGCTTGAACCAGGCGCGGCGGTAGGCCTCGGTGAAGGCCTCCTGGTCGTTCTTGAAGCGTAGCGAGATCTCGCGGTAGATCGGATCCTCGCGCAGCGATATGTCGGTCGTGAGCATGCGGGGCTCGCGGCGTCCCTCGCCCTGCGCCATGGGCACCATGTCGGATCCGGCGCCGTCCTTCGGCCGCCAGTGGGTGTGGCCGCCCTCGCCCGTCACGAGCTCCCATTCGTAGGCGAAGAGGATGTGGAAGAACTCGTTGTCCCAGCGGGTGGGGTGGTAGGTCCAGGTGACCTCGATGCCCGAGCCGATGGTGTCGTTGCCGCTGCCGGAGCCGTGGCTGCTCTTCCAACCGAGGCCCAGCTGCTCCATCGGGGCACCCTCGGGCGACTCGCCGACACTGCCCTCCTCGGGGGCGGCGCCGTGGGTCTTGCCGAAGGTGTGACCGCCCGCGATCAGCGCGACGGTCTCCTCGTCGTCCATGGCCATGCGCCCGAAGGTCTCACGGATCTGGTGGGCCGCTGCGATCGGGTCGCCGCTGCCGCGCGGGCCCTCGGGGTTCACATAGATGAGGCCCATCATGGTCGCGCCGAGGGGCTTCGAGAGCTCCTGCGCGCCGTCCGCGCCGAGACGGCCCTCGTCGCCCAGCCAGGTCGATTCCGAGCCCCAGTAGACGTCGTCGTCGGGCTCCCACACGTCGGGGCGGCCGCCGGCGAAGCCGAAGACGGGCATGCCCATCTGCTCGTGCGCGACGTTGCCGGCCAGGATCATCAGGTCGCCCCACGACAGCGAGCGGCCGTACTTCTTCTTGACCGGCCAGAGCAGACGGCGCGCCTTGTCGAGGCCGACGTTGTCGGGCCAGCTGTTGAGCGGAGCGAAGCGCTGCTGTCCGGTTCCGCCGCCGCCGCGGCCGTCGAACACGCGGTAGGTGCCGGCGGAGTGCCAGGCCATGCGGATCATCAGCGGGCCGTAATTGCCGAAATCGGCGGGCCACCAGGGCTGCGATTCGGTGAGCAGGCGGGCGATGTCGGCCTTCACCTCGGCCAGATCGAGGGTCTCGAATGCCGCGCGGTAGTCGAAGTCGGCGCCCTGCGGATTCGCGACCACCGGGTTCTTCGCCAGGATCTTGAGGTTCAGGCGGTCGGGCCACCAGGAAGCGTTGGTGGGTGCCGTGCGCGAGGCGGAGGGGGCGCCGTGGGGGACGGGGCACTGGCCGGCGGTGTCGGTCATTTCGGATCCTTTCGAGGGTGTCTACCGGGGTCGTGCGCAGTCTTGCACGGGGGTCTGACACCCGCCCGGCTTCCTTACGGAGGCGTAAGGAAGCCGGGTGCGGGACCCGGGCGCGCCGAGCGTCCGGGAGCCCGGACGGCCTACTGCGGGGCCGCGCCGAGGCGCGCCGAGAGCTCGCGGGCGGTGCTCGCCACGTGCGCGCCGAGCGTCGGCAGCCGGTCGCCGATCCGATCCTTGGGCGCGCTGACGTTGATCGCGGCGACCACCCGGCCGGTGAAGTCGGTCACGGGCGCCGATGCCGCCACCACGCCGATCTCGAGCTCCTCGGCCGAGAGCGCGTACCCGCGTTCCCGCACGCCCCGCAGCTCCAGGATCAGACTCTCGAGGTCGGCCGCGGGCGCGGTGCCCGGCAGCGGCGCGTCCGGAACCGGGAAGCCGCTGCGCGAACGGCCGGGATCGACGGGTCCCATGAGCGGGAGATCGTTGCCGTGCTCCGCGTACCAGCGGCCCAGCGATCCCTCGTCCCAGTCGCTCAGCAGCGCCCGCCCGGACGGGGTCCGCCAGGCCGCGGTCGTGGTACCGGCCCAGCCGGTGGTGCGCACCTCGTGGGGGCTCAGCTCGCTGAGCAGGGTCAGCACGTTGCCGCCACTGAGCACGCAGAGATGGCTGGTCTCCCGCGTCGTCTGCACGAGGTGCCGCAGCGCACCCCGCGCGGCGGCGATCAGGGCCGCGTGCGCCGAGTGCGCGGCCAGCGCGTAGAGGCGCGATCCCGGCAGGTAGCGCAGCGTCTCGTCGTCGCGATCGACGAGACCGGCGTCGGCGAGTGTGGAGAGCGCCCGCGAGACGACCGCCTTGTCGCGTCCGGTGCGCTGGGCGATCTGGGTGACGCCCAGCCCGCCGCTCGCGAAGGACGCGTCCCCGCCCAGCAGCTCGAGGATCTCGATGTCCCGACTCAGACCCGAGGTATTGCGGCGCGGGCCGGCTGCAGTGCTGCTCATGCGGGCAGCGTACTCTTCGGTTGCCATATCATCAACAACCTTTGACCAAATGATCACCACCAGTACCGTGGCTTTCACGGACCCTGGCGCCCGCCTCAATGACGAGACAGGAGTGGATTCCATTGACCGGATTCAGTTGGGAAGGCCTCATGACCTTCCTCCGCCGACGCGGCGAAGACATCGTGCAGCTCACGATCGACCACCTGGTCGTCGTGCTGATCTCGCTCGTGCTCGCGATGATCATCGGCATCGCACTCGGCATCGCCGTGCGCGATCGCCGGTTCGCGCGCTCCGCCGTACTCACCGCCTCGGCAGTCGCGATCACGATCCCCTCGCTCGCGCTGCTGGCACTGCTGAGCCCCGTGCTCGGCCTCGGCTGGCTCCCCACCGTCGTCGCGCTCGTCTTCTACTCGCTGCTGCCCATCGTGCGCAACACCGTCGTCGGGCTCCGGGAAGTGCCCGTCTCGGTGCTCGAAGCGGCGCGGGGCGTCGGAATGGGATCCTCGCGGGTGCTCCTCACCGTGCAGCTGCCGATCGCCTGGCCGGTGATCCTCACCGGAGTGCGCGTGGCCGCGCAGCTCACGGTCGGCATCGCCGCGATCGCCGCCTACGTCGCCGGACCCGGTCTCGGCGAGTACATCTTCAAGGGCCTCTCCTCGCTGGGGTCCAAGAACGCGCTCAACTACGCGCTCACCGGAACCGTCGTCGTGATCCTGCTCGCGCTCGCGCTCGACGGTCTCTTCGTCCTCATCTCCCGCTTCACGACCTCAAGGGGGCTCCGTGCCTGAACCCACCACGAACACCGGAATCCTCTCGGCGCTCGCCTCGCATCAGGGCGGCGTCGACCTCGAACTCGACCGAGTCAGCAAGCAGTACCCCGGGCAGCAGGTCGCCGCGGTCGAGGAGTTCTCGATGCGAATCGACCCCGGCGAGCTGATCATGTTCGTCGGCCCCAGCGGCTGCGGCAAGACCACCACGATGAAAATGATCAACCGGATCATCGAGCCCACCTCCGGATCGATCCGGATCGGCGGCAACGACGTGCTTTCGCTCGACGGCAACGAACTGCGACGGCACATCGGCTACGTGATCCAGCAGATCGGCCTGTTCCCGCACTTCACCATCGCCGAGAACATCGCGACCGTGCCGAAGCTCCTCGGCTGGTCGAAGGCCCGCATCGCGGAGCGGGTGGAGGAGCTCCTGACGACCGTGCAGCTCGACCCCGGCGTCTTCGCGAACCGCTACCCCCGCCAGCTCTCCGGCGGCCAGCAGCAGCGCGTCGGCGTCGCCCGGGCGCTCGCCGCCGACCCGCCGGTGATGCTCATGGACGAGCCGTTCGGCGCGACGGACCCGATCACGCGCGAGAAGCTGCAGGCCGAGTTCCTGCGCCTGCAGGAGGACATCGGCAAGACGATCATCTTCGTCACGCACGACTTCGAGGAGGCGATCCGCATGGGCGACCGCATCGCGGTGCTCGGCGAGCGCAGCCGGATCGAGCAGTTCGACACCCCTGCGAACATCCTGGCGAACCCCGCCAGCGAGTACGTGAGCTCGTTCATCGGCCAGGGCGCCGCCCTCAAGCGGCTCGCGCTCATGCCGGTGTCGGAGGCTGCGCTCGGCGCTGCGGCGGGAGACGCCCCGCCGCAGACGATCGGCGTGCGGGACTCCCTGCGCGAGGCGCTCGACCGGCTGGTCGTCACTGGGGCTCCGCGCATCAACGTCCTCGACGGGGATCGGATCGTCGGCTCGATCGATCACGCGGCCATCTCGGACGTGCTCGGCGCGAGCGCACCCGGGGCCGCGCGCGGGAGGGCGTGACGTGTCCGCCCCGCAGATCACTCCGTCGCCGACCGCGCTGATCGGCACGATCCCCGCGGCACCGAGCGGTCGCGGGCGCAGGATCCTGCGCCGCTGCGTCCCGCTCCTCGTTGTGGTCGGCGTGCTGCTCGCGCTGTTCCTCTGGGTCGGCAGCCTGCAGCTCGATTCGATCGAGTCCCGCACGCTGAACCCCGGCTACATCGTCGCCCGGATCGGCGAGCACCTCGTCCTCTCGGTGCTGGCCGCCGTCCTCGTCGCCGTGCTCGCGATCCCGGCGGGCATCGCCGTCAGCCGATCGCGTTCGCGGGTGTTCCGCGGGATCGTGATCGGGCTCGCGAACATCGGCCAGGCGACCCCGGCCATCGGCGTCGTGATCCTGCTCGCGATCGTCTGGCAGACCGGGTTCGCGACGGCGCTGCTCGCGCTCGTGATCTATTCGTTCCTGCCGGTGCTGCGCAACACGATCACGGGCCTCGCCCAGGTCGATCCGAGCGTACGCGAGTCCGCCCGCGGCATGGGCATGACCTCGGGGCAGGTGCTGCGCCGCATCGAGCTGCCGCTGGCCTCTCCCGTGATCCTCGCCGGCCTGCGCACCGCGCTCGTCTTCGCGGTCGGCGTCGCGACCGTCGCGACCTTCATCAACGCGGGCGGCCTCGGCGACATGATCGTCAACGGCCTGAAGCTGCAGCGCTATCCCGTCCTCCTCGTGGGCGCCGTGCTGGTCGCCTGCATCGCCATCCTCATCGATTGGGTCGCCGGCGTCATCGAAGACGTCGTCCGTCCGAAGGGCCTCTGAGGCCCGATCCCGTCACCCGAAAGGAACCACCCATGCACACTCGCAGAATCGGATTCGCCGCGGCGGCGCTGCTCGCCGCGGGCGCCCTCGCCCTCACCGGATGCTCCTCATCCTCCGGAGGATCCGGCGGAGGAGACCAGGAGCTGGCCGGGCTGACCGGCGAGATCGGCTCCAAGGACTTCTCGGAGCAGTACATCCTCGCCCACATCACCACGGAGCTGCTCAACGCGCACGGTGCGGACGTGAAGGCGAACACCAAGCTCGTCGGGTCCGCCAACGTTCGGCAGGCGCTCGAGAACGACCAGTTCCTCGGCTACTGGGAGTACACGGGCACCTCGTGGATCACCTACAACGGCAACACGTCGCCGGTGAAGGGCGTCGACGAGCAGTTCACCGCGGTGAAGGAAGCGGACGCGAAGAAGGGCATCGCATGGCTGAAGCCGGCGCCGTTCAACAACACCTACGCGTTCGCGATCCGCTCGAGCGAGGCCGAGAAGCTCGGCGTGAAGACGCTCAGCGACGTCGCGAAGCTGCCGCAGGCCGACCAGACCTTCTGCATCGAGAGCGAGTTCTCGACGCGCGACGACGGCTGGCCCGGGCTCACCAAGGCCTACGGCTTCGATGCACCGGCTTCGAACGTGAAGATGCTCGACACCGGCGTGATCTATACCGCGACGCAGAAGGGCACCGACTGCAACTTCGGCGAGGTGTTCCAGACCGACGGCCGGATCCCGGCCCTGAAGCTGACCGTGATGGAGGACGACAAGCAGTTCTTCCCGAGCTATCAGGGCGGCTTCACCCTCAAGGAGTCGACGCTGAAGAAGTACCCGAAGATCGCGGACGTGCTCGGCCAGGTCAGCCCCAAGCTCACCACCGAGGTGATGCAGAAGCTCAACGCGAAGGTCGACGTCGACGGCGAGGACCCGCAGGACGTCGCCATCGAGTGGCTCGAGGACGAGGGGCTGATCAAGTGAGCACCGAGTCCGAGTCCGCAGCCGTGCAGATCGGCGAGAGCTTCGTCGGATCCGGCGTGAACGCCGCGCACATCAACACCGTGCTCGGCCACCGAGACGGGCCGACGGGCGCGGCGTGGGCCACGGCCCTCGCCTCGCCGAGCCAGGGCCACGTGCCCTTCGTCGCGGTGCTCCGCCCCTCGCTCCCCGTGAAGCCGCTCACGCTCTTCGTGACGAAGGCCGCCCCCGAGACCGATGCCCACGGCACGCACATCTGGGGACCGGCGCAGGCGGGGGTCGCTGCCGGGGTGGCTGACGCCGTGGCAGCCGGCACGATCCCGGCCCGGCACGCCGACACGCACGCGCTGATCGCCGCCGTCTGGGTGAACCCGGGTGCCGACGACGCCGAGCAGATCTACCGCAACAACCGCGAGGCGACCCGCACCGCACTGGCGAACGGAGCCGCGGGCCTGCCCGCGCTCGACGAGGTGCTGGCTGCCCGCGACACCCCCTCCAACCCCTTCTACACGCCGAAGGACGCGCTCTCAGCATGAACGACACTCCACTGCCCACCGTCGGGTTCATCGGGCTCGGCAGCATGGGCTCGGGCATGACCCGCAACCTGCAGGCCGCCGGGTTCCCGCTCGTCGTCAGCGATCTGCGCCGCGAGGCCGCGGCCGAGCTGGTCGCCGGCGGTGCGGTCTGGGCCGATACCGCCGCCGAGGTCGCCCGGTCGAGCGACCTCGTGATCACGATGCTGCCGACCCCGCGGCACGTGGCGGACGCCGCCGAAGGGCCCGACGGGATCCTCGCCGGGATCGCCGACGGGGGCACCTGGATCGACATGTCGACCTCCGTGCCCGACGTCGTCGAACGGATCCGCACGGCCACGGCCGAACGCGGGCTGCGGATCCTCGACGCCCCCGTCAGCGGGATGTCGGTCGGGGCGGCGAACGGGATGCTGCAGATCTTCGTCGGAGGCGAGGCCGCCGACGTCGAGCGGGTGCGCCCGGTGCTCGAGGCGATGGGGGACCCCGAGCGGATCCTGCACGTGGGCGGCGCTGGTGCGGGCTACGCGGTCAAGCTCATGATCAACCAGCTCTGGTTCTCGCACCTCGTCGCCACCGCCGAGGTGCTCGCGACCGGCGTCGCCGCCGGCGTGGACCTCGGAGTGCTGCGGGAATCGCTCATCGCGAGCCCGGCGAACAGCGCGTTCGTGGAGCGCGATGTGCTCTCGATCCTCGCGCACGGCGACTACGACGAGGGCTTCGCGATCGCCCTGGCCTGCAAGGATCTCGGCCTGTCGGTCGACCTGTCGCGCTCGGTCGGCGTCCCCGTCGAGCTGTCCTCGCTCGTCGAGCAGGTGTTCCGCCGGGCGCGGGCCAGCTACGGCGACCGTGCCGGCGAGATGACGCCGTTCCGGCTCTACGAACAGCTGCTGGGGCGCGAGCTGCGGCTCGAGGGCGCGGCCGAGGGAATCGGGGCCGCGGCGTGAACATCACCGACTTCTCGCTCGACCTGTTCTCGCTCGCGGGGCGTCGCGCGATCGTCACCGGCGGCAATCGCGGGCTCGGCCAAGGCTTCGCCCTGGCGCTTGCGAAGGCCGGCGCGGATGTCTTCGTGCCCGGGCTGCACGACGACGACGGCGAGACCGCCGAGCTCGTGCGGGCCGAGGGCGTGCGGTACGCGGAGCTCGCGGTCGACATCACCGTTCCCGGGGCGCCCCGCACCGCGGTCGCCCGGTGCGTCGAAGAGCTCGGCGGCGTCGACATCCTGGTGAACTCCGCCGGGATCAGCCGCATTGCCGACGTCGTCGAGTTCGGCCGTGAGTTGTGGGACCCAATGATGGCCGTCAATCTGACCGGCGCGTTCGAGATGAGCCACGAGGCCGCGAAAGCCATGATCCCGCAGGGCTCGGGCAAGATCATCAACATCGCGTCGCTGTTCGCGTTCCTCGGCGGCCTCGGCTCGCCGGCCTACGCGGCGACGAAGCACGGGATCGCGGGGCTCACCCGGGCCTACGCCGACGAGCTCGGCGGGTACGGGATCCAGGTGAACGCCATCGCTCCCGGCTACTTCAAGACCTCCATCACCGAGGAGACCCGCTCGGACCCCGAGCGCAACCGGCGGATCATCGACCACACCCCGGCCGCGCGCTGGGGCGACATCGCCGACCTCATGGGCGCCACCGTCTTCCTCGCCAGCCGCGCCTCCGACTTCGTGAACGGCCACGTGCTGACCGTCGACGGCGGCTACCTCGTGCGCTGACCCGCGCCCGCCCGATTCGAACCGACCACACCCGAGAGAACAGGATCCCGAACGCCATGGTTGCATCCCGATCGCCGCTCGAACGCTCCGAGATCGTCGCCCGTCTGGAGCGGCTCCTCACGCCCGAGCAGATCGTCACCGACGAACAGGAATTGCGCGAGGCGAGCGTCGACCGCTTCAAGAAGTACACGGCGGTGCACGGCATCTTCGACGGCCCGATCCCGGCCGCGATCGTGCTGGCGCGCTCGACCGAGGACGTCGCGCGCGTGCTCGCCTTCGCCGACGAGCACCTCATCAACGTGGTGCCGCGCACCGGCCGCACCGCGACGGAGGGCGGACTCGAGACGATCGTCGACGACACGATCGTGCTCGACGGCTCGCAGATGGACGCGATCCTCGACATCGATCCGGTGAACATGACGGCGACCGCGCAGTGCGGCGTGCCGCTGCAGCGCCTCGAGGACGAACTGCGCGCGCGCGGGCTGACGACGGGGCACTCGCCCCAGTCGAAGCCCATCGCGCAGATGGGCGGGCTCGTGGCGACGCGCTCGATCGGTCAGTTCTCGACCCTCTACGGCGGCATCGAGGACCTCACAATGGGGCTCGAGGCGGTGTTTCCCGGCGGCGCGGTGCGGCGCATCAAGAACGTGCCGCGGCGCGCGGCCGGGCCCGACATCCGCCACATCGTGATCGGCAACGAGGGGGCGCTCTGCTTCATCACCGAGGTCACCGTGAAGATCTTCCGGCACCGGCCGGAGCACCTGCGATTCCTCGGATTCCTCGTCGAGTCCCTGCCTGCGGGCGTCGAGGGCCTCCGAGAGATCATCGTCGAGGGCTATCGGCCCTCGGTCGCTCGCGCCTACTCGGAGGAGGACGCGGCCCAGCACTTCGCCCACTTCGCGGGCGGCCGGGCCGTGGTGGTGGTCGTGGCCGAGGGACCGCAGGCGATCGCCGATGCCACGGCCGAGGGCGTGGAACGGATCTTCGCCGGGATCCCGCACGAGCCGGTGGACCCGGCGCTCGTCGAGGCCTGGTTCGACGGGCTCAACTGGGGGCAGGACAAGATCGACGCCGAGAAGCGCACCATGCTCGAGACCGCGCACCTCGGGTACACGACCGAGGTCTCCATCGGCTGGTTGGGGGTCCGCGAGCTGTTCGAGTCCGTGATGCACCGCGTCCGCACCGAGTTCCTGCGCGAGGCCGACCTCACCATGCTCGGCGCGCACTCCTCGCACAGTTACCAGACGGGGACCAACCTCTACTTCGTCTACGACTATCGGATCGACTGCGAGCCGCGCGAGGAGATCGCCGAGTACCACGTGCCGCTCAACGCGATCATCGTCGAGGAGGCGCTGCGACTGGGCGGCTCCATGGTGCACCACCACGGCATCGGCAAGTACCGCACCCCGTGGACCCTGGAGGAGCACGGCACGGCCTACCCGCTGCTCGCGGGCCTCAAACGCCAGTTCGATCCCAACGGGATCATGAACCTCGGCACCGTCTTCCCGATCGCGTAGGGCCGGGCGTGGGTTCGGGACCCTGCGTGATCGCTATCGACGGCGGCTCGCAGAGCACCAAGGTGTCGGTGTTCGACGCGCGCGGGGTCCTGCGCGCGAGCGCGCAGCGGGCGCTCCGCCCGTACGCGTCGCCGGGGCCGGGGCGCTGGGAGCACCCGGACGATGATCTCTGGGATTCGCTCGCGGCGACCGTGCGGGCGGTGCTGACGGCGTTCGCGGATGCCGGGGGAGACGCAGCCGAGATCGTCGGCGTCGGGCTCTGCACGATCCGCTTCTGCCGCGCTGTGCTGCGGGAGGACGGGTCGCTCGCGCAGCCGGTCATGAGCTGGATGGACGAACGCCTGTCCCGCCCGCACTCGGCTGCGGAATCGCCCGTCGATGCGCGGTACCTCACGACCTCGTCGGGCTACCTCGGCTTCCGGCTGACGGGAGAGCGCCGGGACACCGCCGGCAACGCGCAGGGGGTCTGGCCCGTGGACCCGGAGCGTTGGACGTGGAGCGCGGACCCGGAGGCGTTCGTGCGTACCGGGATGCCGCGCGAGATGCTGTTCGACCTCGTCGCTCCGGGCACGATCCTCGGCGGTGTGACGGCGGCGGCGGCGGCCGCGACCGGCCTGCCCGAGGGGCTGCCCGTCGTCGCGACCTCGAACGACAAGGCGGTAGAGGCCCTGGGCGCGGGGCTCCGAGAGCCCGACCGGGCGCTCATCTCGCTCGGCACCTACGTCTCGGGCATGACGCTCAGCGAGCGGGCGGAACCGCCGCTCTCCGAGGCCTGGGTCAATTTCGGGGCGGAGCCCGGCAGCTACCTGGTGGAGTGCGCCGGGGTCCGCCGCGGCATGTGGACGGTGAGCTGGTTCCGCGAGCTTCTCGGGGCGGGGCGCGAGCCGGGGGCTGCGCCGAGCGAGGCGGAGCTCGGTCGCGAGGCGGAGTCGGTGCCTCCCGGCAGCGGCGGACTGATCGTCTCCCTCGACTGGCTCGCGCCCAGCGATGCGCCCGAACGCCGCGGGGCCATCGTCGGTTTCGACGGGACCCAGGGCCGCGGACACGTGTTCCGTGCGATCCTCGAGGCCCTCGCGGTGACGGTCGGGGGCAGCTGTCGCGCGCTCGTCGAGGCCCAGGGCCGCGAGCTGCGCGAGGTCGTCGTGACCGGGGGCGGGGCAGCTTCCGAGCTGATGCTCCGGATCCTGGCCGCCGTGTTCGACCGGCCGGTGCGACGGCCCGGGATCGCCGACGCCGCGGGCGTCGGAGCCGCGGTCTCGGCGGCGGTCGCGATCGGGCTGCACCCGGATTGGGACGCGGCGGTGGCGGCCATGGTGCGGCCCGGGCAACTGGTCGAACCGGAGCCCGAGCTCGTCGAGGCGTATCGCACCGTGCGCGCCGACTACGAACGCGTGATCCCGCGCGTGCGCGAGCTCTTCGCCTGAGCGGGTTCGCGCCGCATCGTCGTGCGTCGAGGTGCCCCGCGCCGCGGTGCTGCGTGATCAGAACCGCAACACGGGGCACCTCGACGCAGACGGGGGACGGACGGGTGGCCGGGCCGCCTAGCCCTTCGTCACGCTGCGGAAGTGGCGCAGCCGCAGGCTGTTGCCGACCACGAACACGCTCGAGAACGCCATCGCGGCGCCCGCGATCATCGGGGTGAGCAGGCCCAGCGCGGCCAGCGGGATCGCGGCCACGTTGTAGGCGAAGGCCCAGAACAGGTTGCCGTAAATGGTGCCGAGGGTGCGGCGCGACAGTCGGATCGCGTCGACGGCGCCCATGAGGTCGCCGCGCACGAGCGTGATGTCTGCCGCCGCGATCGCCGCGTCGGTGCCGGTGCCCATCGCGAGACCCAGGTCGGCCTGCGCGAGCGCGGCGGCGTCGTTGACGCCGTCGCCGACCATCGCGACCCGCTTGCCCTCGGCCTGCAGGCCGCGCACGACCTCGACCTTGTCGGCCGGCATCACGCCGGCGATCACGCGGTCGATGCCGACCTCGCGGGCCACCTCGCGGGCCACCGTCTCGTGGTCGCCGGTGAGCAGAACGGGCTCGAGTCCGAGCTCCCGCAGCTGCCGGATCGCCTCCGCGCTCGTCGGCTTCACCCGATCGGAGACCGAGACGACGCCGCGTGCGACACCGTCCCAGGCGACGAGCACCGCGGTACGGCCCTTCGCCTCCTCGGCCGCCTTCGCCGCCGCGAGCTCCTCGGGGATCGCGGCCGCCCAGTCGGCGAGCAGCGCCTCGCGGCCCACCAGGACGGCTCGGCCGTCGACCACGCCGCTCGCGCCCGTGCCCGGGGCGTTCTGGAACGACTCGACCTCGGGGAGCCGCGGGTCGGCCTCACGGGCGCCCGCGGCGATCGCCTCGGCGATCGGGTGCTCTGATCCGGCCTCGAGCGCGCCCGCGATCCGGAGCAGTTCGGCGCGATCCTCGCCGGCCGCGGGGATCGCCTCGGCGAGCGCCATGCGACCGGTCGTCACCGTACCCGTCTTGTCGAGCACGATCGTGTCGACCCTGCGCGTCGACTCCAGGATCTCGGGACCCGAGATGAGGATCCCGAGCTGGGCGCCTCGGCCCGTGCCCACCAGCAGCGCGGTCGGCGTCGCGAGGCCCAGGGCGCAGGGGCAGGCGATGATCAGCACCGCGACGGCCGCGGTGAAGGCGGCGGCCGGAGCTGCGCCGATCAGGAGCCAGGTGACGAGGGTGCCGATGGCGACGAGGATCACGATCGGGACGAAGACGCCCGAGATGCGGTCGGCCAGTCGCTGCGCGGCGGCCTTGCCCGACTGGGCATCCTCCACGAGGCGCGCCATCTGAGCGAGCTGCGTGTCGGAGCCGACGCGCGTCGCGCGGACCACGAGGCGGCCGCTCGTGTTGACCGTGGCACCGGTGACGGCGTCGCCCGGGGCGACCTCGACCGGCACGGACTCACCGGTCAGCATCGAGGCGTCGACGGCGCTCGCGCCGGATTCGACGACGCCGTCGGTCGCGATCTTCTCGCCCGGCCGCACGACGAACCGGTCGCCCGTGCGCAGATCCTCGATGGGGATCCGCACTTCGGTCTCGCCGCCGTCGCCCGCGCGCAGCACCGTGACCTCCTTGGCCCCGAGCTCCATGAGCGCGCGGAGCGCGGCGCCGGCCTGCTTCTTCGAGCGCTTCTCGAAGTAGCGGCCCGCGAGGATGAACATGGTCACGCCCGCCGCGACCTCGAGGTAGATGTTGCCCGCCCCGTCGACGGAGCCGGGCGAGACGGTCAGCTCGAAGCCGTGGGTCATCCCGGGGTGGCCCGCCGTGCCGAAGAACAGCGCGTAGAGCGACCAGAGGAACGCGGCGCCCGTGCCGACCGAGACGAGCGTGTCCATGGTGGCGGCGCCGTGCTTGAGGTTGATCCAGGTCGCGCGGTGGAACGGCCAGGCCGCCCAGGTGATCACGGGCGCCGCGAGCGCCAGCGAGAGCCACTGCCAGTTGGTGAACTGCAGCGCCGGGATCATCGCCATGAGGATCACGGGGACCGAGAGGATCACGGATCCGATGAGGCGGTGCTTCAGGTCGCGGAGTTCGGCGTCGTCGGCCTCCTTCGCCCCCTCGGCGAACGAGAGGCCGTGATCGTGCCCGGCCATGTCGCCGCCCGAGTGCCCCGCCATGTCGTGGCCGGTGTGCGGATCGCGATGCCCGTCGGGAGCGTGCCCGTCGGCGCCGGAACTGTGCGTCGGTGCGGCGGGGGCCGTCTGGGCGGGTGCCGGCCGGACCGCGGTCTGCCGCACCGAGGCGCGATAGCCGAGATCCTCGACCGTGTGCACGAAGCGTTCCGGATCGGCGAGCAGTTCGGCGCTCGCCGCGGGATCCGCACCGGCCGACGGGCGGATTGTCGCCCGTTCGGTGGCGTAGTTGACGCTCGCTTCGACGCCCTCGATCTTGCCGAGCTTCTTCTCGATGCGGTTGGCGCACGATGCGCAGGTCATTCCGCCGATGTCCAGGACCAGCGGGTCCGGTGTGGGGGTCATGCTGCTGCTCGCTTTCTGCTCTGATGCTGTGCCGGGGTCGCGGGACGTCGACTACGGCGCCCCGCGACGATTCGGATCGGTCAGGCCGCGGTGGCCGAGTATCCGGCCTCGTCGACGGCGGCCAGCACGGCTGCGGCGTCGACGGGGCCCTGCGCGGTCACGGCGAGGCGGCCGGTCTGAGCGCTGACCTCGACGTCCGTGACGCCGGGGATCCCGCTCACCTCGCGCGTGATCGCGCCCTCGCAGTGCCCGCAGGTCATGCCGGTGACGGTGAACTCGGTGCGGGTGGCGGCGGTGTCGGTGGGGGTGCTCATCGGGATGCTCCTCGGAGTGCGTCGACCGTTCGGTCGGAGAACTTCCGGCGGGACGGACGCGTGTTTCACGTGGAACCCCGTCCGTGTCGCCGCAATACCCAGTGGGGGTATCTGAACGCAACCATACCCCTGAGGGGTATATGGCGCAACCCGGTCGACGAAGAATTCTCCGCGCCGAGATCGAGGCGGCGTCAGGGATCCGGACCCGCCGAAGTACCTTTGCCAAACGAGTACCTTGACAGGCACAGTACTTGGACGTACATTCTTCATGACCGGAAGGAGAGGCCATGGCAACGAGCACAGTCACCTCGGACCTGCTGCGGGGGCACGCGGACACGATGATCCTGCGTCAGCTCCTGGGCGCCGATCGGTACGGCTACGAGATCGTCAAGTTGATCGCCGAGCAGTCCGATGGGCAGTACGAACTGAAGGAGGCGACCATGTACTCCAGCGTGCGCCGCCTCGAGCACGACGGGGACATCACCTGGTACTGGGGCGACGAGTCGCAGGGCGGACGTCGCAAGTACTTCCGCATCACCGACAAGGGACGCGGCACCTACGAACAGAACAAGAGCAACTGGGAGCACGCGAAGCGCGTGCTCGACCGGCTGCTGTGAACGAACGAGATCGGAACGGATCACCCATGAGCACCAACGACAAGATCACCGAGCATGTGAACGCCCTCTTCGCCGCCCACGAGGGCGCGAAGAGCATCGACGAACTGAAGTCGGACCTCCACGCCGACCTCCAGGATCGCTACCGCGAGCTCGTCGCATCGGGCACGAGCGAAGCCGAAGCGCTCGAAGCCACCTTCGACAGCATCGGCGATATCGAAGAGACCGTGAGAGAGATGAGCGACATGACCGTCACCCTGGAGCGCCAGATGGCGACCCGATTCAACGCGAGCGAACTGACCGGCAGCGACTTCGCCGGCGTGACCGTGCGCAAGGGCACCTTCTCGGCCAGCGCCATGAAGGGCTCCGACTTCACCGGGGCCGATCTGGCCGGCAGCACCTTCAAGAGCAGCGACATGGCCGGTGCGAACTTCGATCGGGCGAACCTGACCGATGCGGTGCTCACCACGAGCGACCTCACCGGCGCGAGCTTCGTCGGCGCGATCCTCGTGCGCACCGACTTCAGCACCTCGGCCCTCAAGAATGCCCGGTTCGGCGCGTCCGAACTCACCGACGTGCGCTTCAAGCGGGCTGACCTCACGAACGTCGAGTTCGACGGCTGCAGCTTCGTCGGGGTCGACTTCGCCTACTCCAACGTGAGCGGCCTCGACTTCAGCGGCGCACGCCTCACGAGCGTGCGCTTCGACAACGCCGGCCTCGCCGGCGCGTCGTTCGCCGGCGCCACGCTGCGCGACGTCTCCTTCCGCGGCTGGAGCCGCAAGTACCGCACCGGCTTCCGCAAGGTCGACTTCACCGGGGCGCGCATGGACAAGCTCACCTACGCCGGGCTCAAGAGCTTCGGCGCCGATCTCACCGGCGTCACGGTCGACTAGACCGGGCGCAGTCGAAAGGAACAGGATCATGACCGCGACCGAACCCGCGATCCGCGTCAGCGGACTGCGCAAATCGTTCAAGGAGCAGGAGGTGCTGTGCGGCGTCGACTTCGAGGTCGCCCGCGGCAGCATCTTCGCCCTCCTCGGATCGAACGGTGCCGGCAAGACGACGACCGTGCGGATCCTCAGCACCCTCATGAAGCCGGACGCGGGCACCGCGACCGTCGGCGGATTCGACGCGGTCCGCGACTCGGCCCGCGTGCGCGAAGCGATCAGCCTCACCGGGCAGTTCGCCGCGGTCGACGAGATCCTCTCGGGCCGGGAGAACCTCGTCATGATCGCGCGGCTCCGCGGCGTCGACGACCCGATGGGAACCGCCGACCGGCTGCTCGACCGCTTCGGCCTCGCCGACGCGGCCGGTAAGCGGGTCGGCGCGTACTCGGGCGGCATGCGCCGCCGGCTCGACCTCGCGATGAGCCTCATCGGGGATCCGCCCGTCATCTTCCTCGACGAGCCCACCACGGGGCTCGACCCGCAGGCCCGGATCGAGGTGTGGCGGACCGTCCAGGCGCTCGCCGACGGCGGTACGACCGTGCTCCTCACCACGCAGTACCTCGACGAGGCCGAGCAGCTCGCCGACCGCATCGCGATCCTGCACGAGGGCACCATCATCCAGAACGGCACGCTCGACGAGCTGAAGCGGCTGCTGCCGCAGGCGAAGGTCGAGTACGTCGAGAAGCAGCCGACGCTCGAGGAAGTCTTCCTCGCGCTCGTCGGACCCACGGCCGCGACCGCGACCGACGCCGAGAAGGAGGCGACGAAATGACCGCCCATGCCCTCAGCGACACCCGCGTGCTCACCGGGCGCTCGCTGCGCCACATCCTGCGCAGTCCCGACACGATCATCACCACCGCGGTGACGCCGATCGCGCTCATGCTGCTCTTCGTATTCGTGCTCGGCGGTGCGATCCGCACCGGATCCTCCGAGTCGTACATCAATTACATGCTGCCCGGGATCCTGCTCATCACGATCGCGTCGGGCATCGCCTACACGTCGTACCGGCTGTTCCTCGACCTGCAGGGCGGCATCTTCGAACGCTTCCAGTCCATGCCGATCGCGCGGTCGAGCGTGCTCTGGGCGCACGTGCTGACCTCGCTCGTGGCCAACATCGTCTCGGTGGCGCTCGTCGTCGGCGTCGCGTTCGCGATGGGGTTCCGCACCGGGGCCTCGCCCGGCGCGTGGCTGGCGGTCCTCGGGATTCTGGTGCTGTTCACGCTGTCGCTCACCTGGCTCGCCGTGATCGCGGGCCTGTCGGCGAAGACCGTCGACGGGGCGAGCGCGTTCAGCTACCCGCTGATCTTCCTGCCGTTCATCAGCTCGGCGTTCGTGCCGACCTCCTCGATGCCGGGCCCCGTCGCCTGGTTCGCCGAGAACCAGCCCGTCACCTCGATCGTCGACACGATCCGGGCGCTGTTCGCAGGCCAGCCGGCCGGCGGAAGCATCTGGATCGCGCTCGCCTGGCTGGTCGGGATCCTCATCGTCGCCTACGTCGTGGCGAACGTCATCTACCGCAAGAAGATCTCGTAGCGCGGTCGTCGACCGGCCCGCGCGGGTGAACGCGTCGAACCCCCATCCGATCCGGATGGGGGTTCGACGCGTTCACCCGCCCGATACCCTCGGATGGTGACCTCACGCCAGCCCGCGCTCCGCATCGCGTTCGTGATGCTCCACACCTCGCCCCTCGACGTCCCCGGGACGAAGGACGCGGGGGGTATGAACGTCGCGGTCCGCGCCCAGGCCGAAGCCCTCGCCGATGCGGGCCACGAGGTCCGGATCCTGACACGCCGTGCCGACCCCGAGTCGCCCGTCCGCGTCGAAACCCGTCAGAACCTGACGGTCGTCCACCTCGACGCCGGCCCGGCGCGGCTGCTCGCGAAGGGCGACCACGAGTCCGTGATGGACGACTTCGGCCGCGCGCTCGCCGCCGAGCTCGAGGCGTACCCCGCCGACCTGCTGCACGCCGAGCATTGGTTCTCGGGCATCGCCGCGCTGCCCGTCGCGCACGCGCTGAGCATCCCGCTCGTGCAGAGCTACCATTCGATCGCCGCACCTGCCGAGAGCCCGCTCGGCGACGGCGAGCGGGCCGAATCACCGGGTCGCGAGGCGGGGGAGCAGCGGCTCGCCCGCGAGGCCGACCTGCTGCTCGCCGTCAGCGAGGCCGAGCGCCGCACCATCGAGCGGCGCCTCGGCGGCGACCCCGAACGCATCGCCGTCGTGCCGCTCGGCGTCGACACCGAGCGCTTCCATCCCTGCGAGACGGCGGAGTGCGCCGAACAGCGCGACTGGATCGAGCGGGGCGGACGCCCCGAGGTGATCGTGGTCGGCCGGCTGCACCCGCTCAAGGGTTTCGACCTCGCCGTCGCCGCGATCTCGCTCATCGCCGCCGAGCGCCGTCCCGTGCTGCGCATCGTCGGCGCCCCGCCGCCCGACGGCGACGACTATGCGCGCGCCCTGCACGCCGCCGTGGTCGACGCGGGCATGGTCTCGACGACCGCGTTCGACGGCGCGCTGCGCCGCACCGAGCTGGCCGAGCGGATCCGGCAGGCCGACCTGATGCTCGTGCCCTCGCACACCGAGACCTTCGGGCTCGTGGCGCTCGAAGCCGCCGCATCGGGGGTCCCCGTGATCGCCCGCGAGGTGGGTGGACTGCGCGAGGCCGTGCGCGATGGCGTGACGGGCGTGCTGCTGCCCGACGGCGCGAGCGCGGAGGCCTGGGCCGACGAGATCGAGGTGCTGCTGCGGGATCGCGTGCGTCTGGAGCGGATGGGCGAGGAGGCTCGCCGATTCGCCCTCGCGCACGGCTGGGACCGCTCGGCCGAGCACCTGCTCGCCGCGTACCGGACGCTGCTCGACCGGACAAACTGTCCCTGACGTCAGCTCGCGTCGATCCCTCTCCTGGTAAGCGATCCGCGCCAGAGTGTTCGGCCACTCCGAAGCCACCGGACACCGTGTCAGGAAGTCGGCGCGAAACCCCGTGAGACCGCCCCGCGCCCCCTGCGCGGGCGGGCCGACTGATCTACGCTCGAACTCGTCGGAGCTCGCGGTTCGCCCGCGACCCACGATGCGCCGCGCCGGCCGCGCGACGCACGAACAGCCGCACCCAACGATGCACGCGAAGGAAGCACAGCGATGACCGAGACCACCGTGATCCCGCACTGGATCGATGGCGCACGCCGCCCCTCGACCAGCGGCCGCACCGCCCCCGTCTACAACCCCGCCACCGGACAGGTGCAGGCGCAGGTCGCTCTCGCCGACCAGGCCGAGATCGACGAGGCCATCGCCTCGGCGCAGCGCGGCTACGAGATCTGGAGCGAGTACTCCATCGCGAAGCGCCAGACCGTGCTCTTCAACTTCCGAGAGCTGCTCAACGCGCGCAAGCCCGAGCTCGCGAAGATCATCACCGCCGAGCACGGCAAGGTCGTGTCCGACGCCATGGGCGAGATCCTCCGCGGCCAAGAGGTCGTCGAGCTCGCGACCGGGTTCCCGCACCTCATCAAGGGCGCGTTCTCGGAGAACGCCTCGACCGGCATCGACGTCTACTCGATCAAGCAGCCCCTCGGCGTCGTCGGCATCATCTCGCCCTTCAACTTCCCCGCCATGGTGCCGATGTGGTTCTTCCCCATCGCGATCGCCGCGGGCAACTCGGTCGTCGTGAAGCCGAGCGAGAAGGACCCCTCGGCCGCGCTCTGGATGGCCGAGCTCTGGAAGGAAGCCGGTCTCCCCGACGGCGTCTTCACCGTGCTCAACGGCGACAAGCTCGCCGTCGACGGCCTGCTGAACGCCCCCGAGGTCCAGTCGATCTCGTTCGTCGGCTCCACCCCCATCGCGCAGTACATCTACGAGACCGCGTCGAAGAACGGCAAGCGCGTCCAGGCGCTCGGCGGCGCCAAGAACCACATGCTCGTGCTGCCCGACGCCGATCTCGACCTCGTCGCCGACCAGGCGATCAACGCGGGCTACGGCGCCGCGGGCGAGCGCTGCATGGCCATCTCGGTCGTGCTCGCCGTCGAGCCCGTCGCCGACGAGCTGATCGCGAAGATCGTCGAGCGCATCGGCAAGCTCAACATCGGCAACGGCGCGTCGAGCCCCGAGCCCGACATGGGCCCGGTCATCACCGACGTGCACCGCGACAAGATCACGGGCTACATCGACATCGCCGAGGCGGACGGCGCGACCATCGTGGTCGATGGCCGCAACTTCTCGGTCGACGGCCACGAGGAGGGCTTCTTCGTCGGACCCACCCTGATCGACAACATTCCGACGACGTCGCGCGCCTACACCGAGGAGATCTTCGGACCGGTGCTCGAGGTCGTGCGCGTGAAGTCGTTCGATGAGGGCGTCGAGCTCATCAACTCGGGCCAGTTCGGCAACGGCACCGCGATCTTCACGAACGACGGCGGGGCGGCCCGCCGCTTCCAGCGCGAGATCCAGGTCGGCATGATCGGCATCAACGTGCCGATCCCCGTGCCGGTCGCGTACCACTCCTTCGGCGGCTGGAAGGCCTCGCTGTTCGGCGACGCGAAGGCGTACGGCGTGCACGGCTTCGAGTTCTTCACCCGCGAGAAGGCCGTCACCAGCCGCTGGCTCGATCCCGCCACCCACGGCGGCATCAACCTCGGGTTCCCGCAGAACGACTAGTCCTGCGTCCGCCGGCTCCGCGCCGGCGAGCTCCGCGAACGGGCGGGCGGTCCTCGGACCGCCCGCCCGTTCGGCGTTCGCGGTGCCTCGAGCGGCGCCATGCACCTCGGTCGTCAGTGCGTCGCGCGGGCGCCGGAGCGCTACAGGGTCCAGCGCGAGAAGTCCTCGACGGTGCGGGAGTCTGCGGGGCCGATCCAGATCCGCTTCGTGTCGCCGGGCGCCGCGGGGTCGAAGAGCACGGCGACGGTGTCGCCCGTCTTCGGCAGCTCGTGCCGCCTCCACTGGCCGAGCCGCTGCACCCAGCGATCCGTCCCGGCGTCGTCGACGAATCGCACGACGATCTCGCCGAGCAGCCCGCCGGAATCGGGGCCGATCTCGGGGATCGCGGTGACCTCGCCCGCGGTGACGCGGCCGGTCGCGAGCTGGGCCGCGAGCGACGCGCGCGCCGCGCGCTTCCCGAGACGGCCGCGGATCCCGGTGACGAGGGCGAGCAGCGCCAGCACGGTGAGTCCGACGGGGACGAGCCACCAGACGCCTCCCGGCGGCCCCGCGACGGGTGCGAGCCAGCCGACCCAGGCGCCGACCGCGGCGCCGAGCAGTTGGGTCGTGAGCGGGCCGACGACGGGGTACTCGAGCGCCCGGCCGGTGAATCGGCGGGCGAGACCCGAGTGCACGATCGAGCCGGCGACGAGGGCGGGGATACCGAGGGCCAGGCCGAGCGCGGGCCACGGGAACAACGGCGCCTCGGTGAAGTCGCCGATCGAGGCGAAGGCGAGCAGGGACGCCGCGACCAGTCCCGCGCCGATGGCGGTCAGCGCACCGGTGACGACGAGGCCGACGGCGGTGGTCGGGGAGCCCCGGCGCGCGGCCTCGCGGCGACGGCGCTCGGCGACGGGGTCGGTGGTGCTCATCGGAGGATCCTTCCGTGGAGCCGGTCGACCGAGCTAGCGCGCGACGACCGTGGTCTCGAACGAGTAGAGGTCGGGGCGGTAGCAGTGGTGGCCGGCCTCGATCGCGCGACCCGAGTGGTCGAACGCCACCCGGTCCATGGTGAGCAGCGGGCTTCCCTTCGCGATGTCGAGCAGCTCGGCCTCGTCGCCGTGCGTGCGGCGTGCGCCGATCGTCTGATTGGCGATGCGGATCGCGATGCCGCGGGCGCGCAGGATCTCGTAGAGGCCGCGCTCCGAGAGCTGCTCTGCCGTGAGGTCGGAGAACTCGGGCGGCAGGTAGTTCACGAGGATCGCCATGGGGGTGCCGTCGGCACGGCGCAGGCGGCGGATCCGGGTCACCTCGGTGCCGGGTTCGACGCCGAGCTGCGCGGCGATCTCGTCGCTCGCGGGCTCGCGCTCGACCTCGAGCACCTCGGTGGTGGGGGCGTGGCCGGTGCGGCTCAGGTCTTCGTTCAGGCTCGTGAGCTCGACGGGGCGGCTGACGCGGCCCTGCACGACCTGGGTGCCGATCCCGCGGCGGCGCACCAGCATGCCCTTGTCGACGAGCTCCTGGATCGCGCGGCGCACGGTCGGGCGCGAGAGCCCGAGGCGCTCGCCGATCGAGATCTCGTTCTCGAGTCGGGCGCCGGCGGGGATGCGGCCCGAGCGGATCGCCTCCTCCAAGCGCGAGGACACCTGGTAGTAGAGGGGCACGGGGCCGTTGCGGTCGAGATCGACGAACAGCTCTTCGGGCCACACCGGTTCTGCGCTCATCTCGCCCTCCTCCCCTTCCGCACTTTGTGCGGACAACCAGACGTGAGTCCACCCTACGCCGATTCGGGCGAGCCCTGCGGCGGCTTCGCGGGGGCCGACCGCTGGACGGACTCCGAGAAAGTGATATTGTTAGGACAAATGATCGGCAATGATGCCCGAGAGGAGGTCGGCGATGGCTGACCGGGATCCCGACGACGCGCTGGTGATGGGCCGCCTCGGCGTCGATGTGTATCCGCTGCAGGACGGTGTGGGGCTCGAGGAGGTCACGAGCTTCGGCAAGTACCTCGGGGGCTCCGCGGCCAACGTCGCCGTGGCGACCGCGCGCTACGGCCACGCGAGCGCCCTCGTGTCGCGCGTCGGCGACGACCCGTTCGGCCGGTACCTCCTCGCCGAGCTCGCACGCCTCGGCGTCGACCCGCGAGAGGTGCGCGTCGACCCGCGCTACCCGACGCCCGTCACCTTCTGCGAGATCTTCCCGCCCGATGACTTCCCGCTCTACTTCTACCGCGAGCCCAAGGCGCCCGACCTGGAGATCGCCCCGCAGGACCTCGACATCGACGCGATCCGCGCCGCACGGATCCTCTGGCTCACCGTCACCGGGCTGAGTCAGGAGCCGAGCCGAGCCGCCCACCACGCCGCTCTCGAAGCGCGCAGCGCGAGCCCCGTGCCGACCGCGCAGCACACGGTGCTCGATCTCGACTACCGGCCGATGTTCTGGCCGGATCCCGCGGAAGCGAGCGCGCAGGTCGCCCGCGCGCTCCCGCACGCGACGGTCGCCGTCGGCAACCGCGAGGAGTGCGAGGTCGCCGTCGGCGAGACCGAGCCGCTGCGCGCCGCCGACGCGCTGCTCGAGAGCGGGGTGCGGCTCGCCATCGTCAAGCAGGGGCCCAAGGGCGTGCTGGCGAAGACCGCGGACGAGACGGTCGAGGTGCCGCCCCACCTCGTCGAGGTCGTGAACGGCCTCGGATCGGGCGACGCGTTCGGCGGGGCGCTCTGCCACGGCCTGCTCGAGGGCTGGGGCCTCGAACGGATCCTGCAGTACGCGAACGCGGCCGGGGCGATCGTCGCCACCCGCCGCGAGTGCTCCACGGCCATGCCGAGCTCCGCCGAGGTCGAGGCGGTGCTCGCCGGCGGATCCGCCGACGCGGTGCGCGACACCGAGGCGCGGGACATAGCCCGCCTCGCAGCGGAAGGCGCGGTCCGACGATGAACCTGCACCTCAGCGACGCCGACCTGGCGCGCCTGCGCGCGACGCGCGCCGAACGCCCCGAGGCCATCGGCGACTACCTGGCCACCCGCCAACGCCGCGACCTGCTCGCGGGCGATGGACGCCTCTTCATCGTCGCCGCCGACCATCCGGCGCGCGGCGCGCTCGCGGCCGGCGGGGATCCGACCGCGATGGGCGACCGGGGCGAGCTCATCGACCGCCTCGCCCACGCGCTCAGCCGCCCCGGCGTCGACGGGGTGCTCGGCACCCCCGATGTCATCGACGACCTCGCGGCGCTCGGCCTGCTCGACGGCAAGATCGTCGTCGGATCGATGAACCGGGGCGGCCTGCGCGGGGCATCGTTCGAGCTCGACGACCGCTACACCGCCTACGACGTGCCCGCGATGGTCGCGCAGCGGCTCGACTTCGCGAAGACGCTGATCCGCATCGACCTCGACGATCCCGGCACCGCGCCCACCCTCGAGGCGACCGCGCGCGCGGTCGACGCCGCGGCCGACGCCCGGCTGCCGATCATGCTCGAGCCGTTCGTCTCGGGACGCGATGCCGGGACCGGTCGGGTCGTCAACGACCTGAGCCCCGAGGCGGTGATCCTCTCGATCGCCATCGCATCGGGGCTGGGCCGGTCGAGCGCCTACACCTGGATGAAGCTGCCCGTCGTGGACGAGATGGAGCGGGTGATGGAGGCGACGACGATGCCGACCCTGCTGCTCGGCGGCGAGGGCGGCGGGGACCCCGATGCGGCGTTCGCCGCGTGGGAACGCGCCCTCGCGCTGCCCGGCGTGCGCGGTCTCACGGTCGGGCGCACTCTGCTCTACCCGCAGGACGGCGATGTGACCGCCGCGGTCGACACGGCCGCGCGACTGGTGCACGGTGATCTGACGACCTCCACGGCGTCCACGGCAGGCACGGCGACGGAGGGGGCGGCATGAGCGAGCGGGCGAACGGCGGCGGGGAGCGCTGGTTCCACCGGCGCGGAGCGCTGGCCGACGGCGGCTGGGAGACGGTCGTCGACGAGCGGACGCCGGGCTGGGCGCACACCGGCCTCCGGGTCGCGCGGCTCGAGGCCGGCGAACGGATCGCGCTCGACGGCACGGGTGTCGAACGGCTCGTCGTGCCGCTCGCGGGATCCTTCGCGGTGACCCACTCGGAGGCGGACGGCGATGCCACGACGACCGAGCTCGTCGGCCGGGCCTCCGTCTTCGACGGGCCGACGGATGTGCTCTACCTGTCGGCGGCGACCGCCTCGGCCGAGATCGCGGCCGTCGGCGGACCGGGGCGGTTCGCGATCGCGACGTCACCCACCGACCGCGTGCTGCCCACCCGGCGCATCGGCACCGACGAGGTGCCCGTCGAGCTGCGCGGCGGCGGAGCATCGAGCCGCCAGGTGCACAACTTCGGCACGCCGCAGGCGCTCGACGCGGCTCGCTTCATCGTGTGCGAGGTGATCACCCCGGCCGAGAACTGGTCGTCGTACCCGCCGCACAAGCACGACGAGCACGTGCCCGGCCACGAGTCGCGGCTCGAGGAGATCTACTACTTCGAGTCGGCTCCGGCGCGCGGCGCGGCGCCCGAGGCGAGCGAGGCGCACGCCTTCGGCATGTTCAGCACCTACTCGTCGCCCGCGGGCGACATCGAGATCGATGCGATGGTGCGCACGGGCGACGTCGCGCTGATCCCCTTCGGCTACCACGGCCCCGCCGTCGCGGCACCGGGCTACGACCTCTACTATCTGAACGTCATGGCCGGCCCCGACCCCGAGCGGGTCTGGCTGATCAGCGACGATCCCGCGCACGGCTGGGTGCGCAGCACCTGGGACGGGCTCGGCATCGACGACCGCCTGCCGTTCGCTCCGCACACCGCGCCCGCCACCGACACCGAGGAGACCGCACGATGAGCACCCGCCGCATGACCGTCGCCCAGGCGCTGGTCGAGTTCCTGGCCCACCAGTGGACCGTCGACCGCGACGCGTCGGGAGCCGAGATCCGCGAGCGCACCGTGCCCGGCGTCTTCGGGATCTTCGGTCACGGCAACGTGGCCGGCGTCGGCCAGGCGCTGCAGCAGCTCAACGCGCAGGATCCGGCGCTGATGCCCTACTACCAGGCCCGCAACGAGCAGGCGATGGTGCACCAGGCCGTGGGCTACGCGCGCATGCACCGGCGCCGCGGCACGTTCGCCGCGGCCGCCTCGGTCGGTCCGGGCGCCACCAACCTGCTGACGGGCGCAGCGCTCGCGACGACCAACCGCCTGCCCGCCCTGCTGCTGCCGAGCGACACCTTCGCGACCCGCGTCGCCGATCCGGTGCTGCAGCAGCTCGAGCAGCCGCACGATATCGGGCTGACCGTCAACGACGCGTTCCGCCCGCTGTCCCGGTTCTTCGACCGCGTGCAGCGCCCCGAGCAGCTGTTCTCGATCGCGCTCGGCGCCATGCGCGTGCTCACCGATCCGGCCGAGACCGGGGCCGTGACCATCGCGCTGCCCGAGGACGTGCAGGCCGAGGCGCTCGACGTGCCCGTCGAGTTCCTGGAGCCGCGCGAGTGGCGGATCCGGCGCCCGCGCCCCGAGCGCGATGTGCTGATGGCGGCGGCCGAGGCGATCCGCTCCGCGAAGCGCCCGATCGTCGTCGCCGGCGGCGGCGTCATCTATTCGGGTGCCGAGGACGCGCTGCGCGCGTTCGTCGAGGCGACGGGGATCCCGGTCGGCACCACGCAGGCCGGCGGAGGCGCCCTGCCGTGGGACCACCCGCAGTACCTCGGCGGAGTGGGGGCCACGGGCACCACCGCCGCCAACCGCATCGCCGCCGAGGCGGACCTCGTGATCGGCATCGGCACGCGCTACAGCGACTTCACGACGGCCTCCCGCACCGCGTTCCAGCACCCGGGCGTGCGCTTCGTGAACATCAACGTGGCGCCGTTCGACGCCATCAAGCACGGATCGCAGCTGCCCGTCGTCGCCGACGCCCGCGAGACCCTGCTCGAACTGGGCGCGGCGCTCGACGGATGGCGCCTCGGTGCCGAATCCGCCGAGCGCATCGCTCGCGAGAAGGGCGAGTGGGACGGCGTCGTCGACACGGCCCTCGCGCCGACCGGTGCCGCGCTGCCCGGCCAGTCCGAGATCATCGGCGCCGTGCACGCCGCGAGCGATCCGCGCGACGTCATCGTGCAGGCCGCGGGATCGCTGCCGGGCGACCTGCACAAGCTGTGGCGGGTGCGGGATCCGCTCGGGTACCACGTCGAGTACGCGTACTCGTGCATGGGCTACGAGATCGCGGGCGGGCTCGGCGCGAAGCGCGGGCTCGAAGCGGACGGCGACGATCGCGATGTGATCGTGATGGTCGGCGACGGCTCGTACCTGATGCTCAGCACCGAGCTCGCGACGGCCGTCGCCGAGGGGATCAAGCTCGTCGTGGTGATCGTGCAGAACCACGGCTACGCCTCGATCGGGCACCTGTCGGAGACGGTCGGCTCGGGGCGGTTCGGAACGAAGTACCGGCGCTACGACCCCGAGGCCCGCAACTTCCAGGGCGACGAGGTGCTCCCCGTCGATCTCGCGATGAACGCCCGCAGCTACGGCGTCGATGTGGTCGAGATCCCGGTCGCCGCCGGCGCCGCCGAGGTGCTGCGCGAGGCCGTGGTCGCGGCGAAGGCGTCGCCGCGGTCGACCGTGATCCACATCAACAGCGACCCGCTCGTCTACGCGCCCGACGGCGAGGGCTGGTGGGACGTGCCGGTGGCCGAGGTCTCGGAGCTCGCGTCCACGCAGCGGGCCCGCGCCGAGTACGAGGAGCAGGTACGGGCGCAGCGGCCCCTGCTGGGGTAGCCCGGCGGGACCGCCGCTCCCGCTCCCGATCCGCTCAGGCGAGGAGGTCGACGAGCGCGTCGCGGTGGGTGAGCTGCGGGTGGTGCCCGGCGCCCCGCACCTCGTGCAGCTCGACGTTCGGCTGCGCCGCGAGCGATTCCGCGAAGGCCGGATCGAGCGGGTCGTCGCTTCCGGTGACGATGCGGACCGGGCCGCGGAACCGTGCGAGCGCTTCGCGGAGCTCGGCGCGCCAGCGCTCCGAGCCGGCCTGCGCGAGGTGCTCGGCGACGGCCCTGGCGCGACCGCGCCCCAGATCCTGGGCGCTGCTCGCGAGCTGCGCGGCGCTCGCCTCCGAGCCGGTGAGGCGGCGCGACAGCGCGCTCGCGCTCGTGCGGCGCAGCACGCCGCGCACGACCGGTTGCAGGCGGGTCCCCGCGCCCGCAGGAGCCTGCAGGAAGAACGGGGCGATCAGCGTGAGCGCCCCCACACGCTCGGGGAATCGATCGGCGGCGGTGACCGCCGCGGCCGCGCCGATCGAGTGCCCGACGAGCTCGACGGGCTCCTCGCCCAGGAGCGCGGGCAGCCAGCGTCCCCAGTCGCGGATGCCCATGCCGCCGCTCAGCCCGAGCCCGGGCAGATCGACCGCTCGCGCCTCGATGCCCGCCGCGACGTCGGCCCAGGTGTCGGCGTTGACCGGCAGCCCGGGCAGGATCAGTCGCCGCGCGTCGGGCGCGCCCAGCGTGAAGGTCCGCACGCCGCCGGCATCGACGAAGCGTCGGTCGCCGCCCTTCGCGGCGCCGAACCGGTGCGCGGCCATGTAGTCGACCCAGCGCTCGAGCGAGGCGCGCACGTCGGACATGGCGAGTCCGTGCCGCGCGGCGAGCGCGACGGCGGGTCCGGTCGGGTAGCGCTCGGAGGACAGGAAGCCGAGGGTTTCGGGATCCGCCCCCGTGATCCCCTGCGGGAGCCGCTTGATCACGCCGACCGGGATCCGCAGCTTCGGGACCTTCGCCCCGAGGTGCCGGCCAGCGTGCGCGAGCAGCTCGGCGAGCGGCGGGGTGGCGTCGTCCAGGAGCCAATAGGCCTTCCCGTTCGCGTCGGGATCGATCGCCGCCGCGGTCATGAACGCGGTCATGTAATCGACGGTGAGCACGGGCACGAACGTGGAGTTCCCCGCGGGCAGCGCGGTCGCCGTGCCCTGCCACATCTGCTCGATCGTGTTCGCGATCCCGATGTGCTGGTCGGACTCGCCGGTGACGCTGTCGCCGATCACGGTCGCCGGATTGACGATCGTCCAGGGGACCCCGCGTTCGGTCGCGCGGGCCTGGAAGATCGCGTCGGACTCCACCTTCGATGCCTCGTAGCCGCCGAGCTCCGCGTAGACCGCGGCTCGGTGCGCGTCCGACCACGGCACCGCGGCGGGATCCTGGCCCCCGACACGGTAGCCGGAGATGTGCAGCAGTCGCTGCAGCCGGGGGAGCCCGGCGGCGAAGTCGACGACCTTCTCGACGATGCCGACGTTCGCGCGGCGCGCTTCGTCCGCCGGCATGCCGAATCGGAAGGAGCCGGCGCAGTTGTGGATCTCGGTGATGCGGCTGAAGGCCGCCGGCCCGCCCGGCAGCAGATCGGGTGTCTCGAAGTCGACGATCGCCACCGAGATGCTCTGCGTCACGCCGCGCTCTCGCAGCCAGCGCACGAGCCCGGTTCCGGAATCGACGCTGCGCACCGCGGCGGTGACGTTCGCCCCCGCTTCGACGAGGGAGCGGATGAGGGTGCGGCCGACGAGGCCGGAGGCCCCGAAGACCAGGGCGTTGCGCGGAGTCTGCTCGGCGCTCATCGGGCGCCGCCCGCCTGCGCGATGCGCCCCTCGATGAGCTCGACCACGACGTCGGCGGCCGCGTGCAGCGGCTGGGTGCTCCGGGTCGCGCGGGAGACGATGACCGCGCCCTCGATCATCGAGACGATGACGGTCGCCAGCGACCGGGCCTCGGTCTCGGTGAGTCCGTCCGCCACGAGCAGCCCCGCCGTCGGGGTGATCCACGACTCGAAGGCCGTCGCACAGGCCTCGCGCAGCCGCTCGCTCTCCGCGCCCATCTCGAGGGTGACGACGGACACCGGGCAGCCGAGGCGGAAGTCGCTCTCGCCGACGAGGGTGGCCAACGCCTCGATCGCGGCCCGCGCGGCACCGGCGGCGCTTCCGGCCTGAGCGGCGGCCTCGGCGATCAGCGCCGCGAACTGGGCCTCAGCCAGCTCGACGGCGGCGACTCCGAGGCCCTCCTTGCCGTCGGGGAAGTGGAAGTAGACGGACCCCTTCGGGGCGGCGGCGTGCTCGATCACGGCGTTCAAGCCGGTGCCGGCGTAACCGCTCGTCTGGATGAGTTCGAGCATGGATGCCGCGAGCCGCGCTCGGGTCAGATCTCCCTTGGATGTCATGATCAGAAGAATAGACCGGTCTACATATTTTTAGCAAACGAGACGATCGTTGGAATCGGGGTCCGGGCGGATAGCGGGCGCCCCAGAAATGCTCTATTGTCTTATCAAAGCCTCGGGCGGAGCCGCCCGAGCGATCGAACAGCGCAAGGAGGCGCACGCATGGACGCACGAGTCGCCGGTGCCCCGGTGAGCTTCGGAGTGTTCGAGCTCACCCCCGAGGGAGCCGACACGATCGCCCCCGAGCAGATGCTCGAGATCCTCGACGAGACCGGGTACGCCGGGATCGATCTCGGGCCGGCGGGCTACCTCGGCGAAGGGGAGACGTTGATCTCGCGCCTGCGTGCGCACGACTTCGGGCTCGCCGGAGGCTGGGTGCAACTGCCCATGAGCGACGACGACGCGTTCGAGGCCGCACTGCCCGAGCTCGACGCGGCGCTCGCGGTGTTCGCCGACGCGGCCGCCGCGCTCGGCGGACCCGACGCGTTCCGGCCCAAGCCGACGCTCGCGGACTCCGGGTCCGAAGCGCGCCAGGCGCGGCCCGGCCTCGCCGTCGACCCGCTCGACGCCGCGGGCTGGGACCGCCTCGCCGCGAACGCCGCCCGCGCGGCCGACCGGGTGCGCGCGGCCGGGCTCGAGCCGACCTTCCATCACCACGCGGGCACCTTCGTCGAGTCGCCCGACGAGGTCGAGCGGTTCCTCGAGCGGGTCGACGTCGGCCTCACCTTCGACACCGGGCACCTGCTGCTCGGCGGCGGCGATCCCGCCGCCGTGGTGGAGCGCTGGGCGCCCCGCATCAACCACCTCCACCTGAAGGACGTCGACCGCGCCGAGCTCGCCCGGGTCATCGAAGCGGGCGGCGGCATGGTCGAGGTCTGGAGCTCGGGCGCCTTCGCGGCGTTCGGCGACGGCGACATCGACCTCGCGACCATCATGAACGCCATGGATCGGGCGGGCTACGCCGGCTGGGTCGTCGTCGAACAGGACGTGCTGCCCGAGGCCGGCATCGACCTCGCGACCTTCGCCGAGCGGCGCCTGGCCGATCACCGCACCAACCGCGAGGCGCTCCGGCCCTGGGCCTGAGCGGACGCGCTCCCGAACCGCACCACGAGCAGAAGGAACCGAAGCAATGACGCAGAACCGAGTGCGCATGGGGCTCATCGGCACGGGCCGCATCGGCCTGGTGCACGCGACGAGCATCTCGGCGCATCCCGAGACCGAGCTCAGCTGGATCGCCGATCCGTTCGTCGACGGCGCGCACGCGCTCGCGGCGCGCTTCGGCGGTCGCGTGACCGATTCGAGCGACGAACTGCTCGACTCGGGCGAGGTCGACGCGATCCTCGTCGCCGCGCCGACGCCCACGCACGTCCCGCTCATCGAGGCGGCGGTGGATCGCGGGATCCCGGTGCTGTGCGAGAAACCGATCGACCTCGACATCGCGCGCGTCGAAGCGCTGCGGCCGAAGGTGGCGGCGTCGGGGGTGCCGGTGGCGCTCGGCTTCAACCGCCGTTTCGATCCGGCGTTCGCCGAGGTGCGCGCCCGCGTCGCGGCCGGCGAGATCGGGCCGCTCGAGCAGCTGACCATCATCAGCCGGGATCCCGCGGCGCCGCCCGCCGCCTACATCGGGGTCTCGGGCGGCATCTTCCGCGACATGACGATCCACGACTTCGACATGGCCCGGTTCTTCCTGCCCGACATCGTCGAGGTGAGCGCGACGGGCAGCACGCTCTTCGACGACGGCGCGCGCGAGCACGGCGACTTCGACACGGCCGTCGTGACCCTGAAGTCCTCGTCGGGTGCGATCGTCACGATCATCAACTCGCGGCACAGCGCCGTCGGCTACGACCAGCGGATCGAGGCGTTCGGGTCGCTCGGCTCCCTGCAGGCGAACAATCCGTCGCTCAGCCTGGTGAGTGCGTCGAATGCGACGGCGGTGGATGCGCGCGCGCCCTACGAACCGCAGTTCCTGCATCGCTATGCCGTGTCGTATTCAGCGGAGCTCGACGCGTTCCTGCGCCTCATGCGCGGCGAACCGTCCGACAGCCCGACCTTCGACGACGGCCGCGCCGCGCTGCTGCTCGCCGATGCCGCCCAGAGGTCCGCCGAGACCGGTAGCGTCGTTGCGATGCCGTTCAACTGAAGCTTTGCGCGGAGTTTGCAACAATCTGGTCTCAAATGCCCTAATGTCATAACAAATATCCCCGAATCGCTGGATCCTGATCCGGGGATGGAAGATACTGGCGAACAGGGCCGTTCACGTCCCACCTCGCAAAGCTCAATGAAGAGGAAATGAGGCACCGTCATCATGGTGAAGAAGAAGCTCATCACTGCCGCAGTGGCCACCGCTGCGGCCCTGACCCTGGCGCTCGCCGGCTGCTCCGGCACCGGCGCGAAGGGCGGAGGCGGCGGCGGAAGCGCCGCCCCCGACAACAAGAACATCAAGATCTGCGTCTACACCCACGGCGACGGCGGCACCTTCTGGGCCGTCGCGCAGAAGGGCGCCGAAGACGCGGCCAAGACGCTCGGCGTCACCCTCGACTACCAGGGCTCGACCAACGACGCCGCCAAGCAGGCGTCCACCATCGAAGCCGGCGTCAAGGGCGGCTGCAGCGGCATCGCCGCCTCCGCACCCGACCCCGGCGCGATCCAGTCCGCGATGAAGGCGGCGAGCGACGCCAAGATCCCCACCGTCACCATCAACTCGGGATCCAGCGTCTACAAGGACCTCGGCGCCTTCACCCACGTCGGCCAGGACGAGATCGTCGCCGGCCGCCAGGCGGGCGAGAAGTTCAACGAGCTCGGCGTCAAGAAGATCCTCTGCCCGATCCAGGAAGCCGCCAACTCCGGCCTCACCGATCGCTGCAAGGGCGCCGCAGAGACCTTCAAGGGCAAGGTCCAGGAGTTCAACGCCGACGGCGCGCTCGCCGACCTGAACGGCGCGCAGGCCAAGATCCTCGCCGCACTCCAGGCCGACTCGTCGATCGACGCCGTGTTCGCGCTGAACGCCGACGTCGCCACCGGCGCCGTCCTCCCCGCCGTCAAGACCGTCGGCCGCGACATCAAGGTCGGCACCGTCGACCTCTCCGCCGACGCCCTCAAGGCGATCGACGCAGGCACCCTGCAGTTCGGTATCGACCAGCAGCAGTACGCGCAGGGCTACATGGCCGTGCAGCTGCTGTACTTCGCCGTGAAGGACGCGATCGAGATCGGCGGCGGGCTCCCCGTCTACACCGGTCCCGCATTCGTGACCAAGGACAACGTGAAGGCCGTGCAGGAATCCGTGAAGGAAGGCCTGCGCTAACGCGGACGACGGGGCCGGCGGCGCACCGCCGGCCCCGTCCCTCGCAGGGAGAGACCATGACATTCCTCACCGAAACCAGCAACATCAAGCTCGACGAACGCGTGAGCACGACGCCGTGGTACCTCAAGGTGCTGCGCCGTCCCGAGCTCGGCGCACTCATCGGAGCGGTCGCCATCTTCCTGGTGTTCGCCTTCTCCGACACCACCGGCAACTTCGCGACGCTCGAAGGCGCCGCCGGCTGGACCGACTTCGCGGCCCCCGTCGGCATCGTCGCCGTGTTCGTGGCTCTCCTCATGATCGGCGGCGAGTTCGACCTGTCGACCGGCGTCATGGTCGGCACCGCGGGCCTCCTCGCGGGCCTCCTCATCACCGAATGGGGCATGAACGTCTGGCTCGCGATCGTCGTCACCCTCGTCTTCGCGGCCGTCGTCGGCTTCATCAACGGCATGCTCGTCGTCAAGACGAAGCTGCCCTCGTTCATCGTCACCCTCGGCACCTTCTTCGTGCTCAAGGGCGTCAACCTCGCCGTCACCAAGGGCATCACCGGCACCGTCCGCGTCTCGGGCGTCGACCAGGGCGACGGCTACGACTCGGCCCAGGCGCTCTTCGCCAGCACCGTCTCCATCGGCGGCACCACCTTCCAGATCTCCGTGATCTGGTGGATCCTGCTCACCGTCATCGCGACGCTGCTGCTCACCCGCACCGTCTTCGGCAACTGGATCTTCGCCGTCGGCGGCGACGCCAACGCCGCGCGCAACGCGGGCGTCCCCGTCGACCGCACCAAGATCCTGCTCTTCATGATGACCGCCATGGCCGCCGCGCTCGTCGGCGTCATGTTCGTGCTGCGACTCAAGGGCATGCAGGCCGGCCAGGGCGTCGGCCAGGAGTTCTACTACATCATCGCCGCGGCCGTCGGCGGCTGCCTCCTCACCGGCGGCGCCGGCTCCGCGATCGGCGCATCCATCGGCGCGCTCATCATGGGCTTCGCCGCGGTCGGCATCCCCTACGCCCTGTGGGACCAGGACTGGGTCTCGACGTTCCTCGGCGTGATCCTCTTCTCGGCAGTGCTCATCAACATCACCATCTCGCGTCGCGCACAGGGAGGTCGGAAGAAATGACCCAGGAATCCAAGACGCCGGCCCTCGAACTCGAGAACGTCGGCAAGAGCTTCGGCAGCGTCATCGCGCTGCGCGACATCAGCCTCAAAGTCGACCCCGGATCCGTCACCTGCGTGCTCGGCGACAACGGCGCCGGCAAGTCCACGCTCATCAAGACCCTCTCGGGCGTCCACAAGCCGAGCAGCGGCGCGTTCCGCGTCGAAGGCGAAGCAGTCGAGTTCTCGTCGCCCCGCGACGCCCTCGCACGCGGGATCGCCACCGTGTTCCAGGACCTCGCGACCGTGCCGCTCATGTCGATCTGGCGCAACTTCTTCCTCGGCAACGAGCCGGTCAAGGGACCGAAGCTCTTCGGCTTCATGTCCGTCAAGAAGTCGCAGGACATCACCAAGCAGGCGCTCATGGAGATGGGCATCGACCTGCGCGACACCAACCAGCCCATCGGCACCCTCTCGGGCGGCGAACGACAGGCCGTCGCCATCGCGCGCGCCGTGCACTTCGGAGCCAAGGTGCTGATCCTCGACGAGCCCACGAGCGCCCTCGGCGTGCGCCAGTCCGGCATCGTGCTGAAGTACATCCTCGCCGCCCGCGAACGCGGCGTCGCAGTGGTGTTCATCACCCACAACCCGCACCACGCCTTCATGGTCGGCGACCGTTTCTACCTGCTCAACCGCGGACGCATGATCGCCGACTTCGAACGCGGCAAGGTCGAGCTCGAAGAACTCGTGCAGGCGATGGCCGGCGGCGCCGAGCTCGAATCGCTCGCCCACGAGATCTCTGCGACGCGGAAGTAGGAGGCGCATGCGCACGCTCGCGAACGGAACCACCGAGGTCGGGGTCGGCCTCATCAGCGTCGGGTGGATGGGGCAGCTCCACAGCCGCGCCTACCGAAACCTGGCATACGCCTATCCCGACCTCGGGGTCCGTCCGCGGCTCGTGCACGCCGCCGACACCTCCGAGGATCGGCGCCGCGAAGCAGTCGACGTGCTCGGCTACGAGCGCGCCTCCGCCGACTACCGGGCCGTGCTCGAAGACCCCGAAGTCGACGTCGTCTCGATCTGCGCCCCCAACTTCCTGCACGCCGAGATGGGGATCGCCGCCGCCCGGGCCGGCAAGCACTTCTGGATCGAGAAGCCCGTCGGACGCGGCGAAACCGAGACCGCGGCCGTCGCCGAAGCCGCCGACGCGGCCGGCGTCATCACCTCCATCGGCTTCAACTACCGGCACGCCCCCGCCGTCGAGCACCTCCGCGCGCTCGTGGCCTCGGGCGCCCTCGGCCGCGTCACCAACGTGCGCGGCCACATGTTCGCCGACTACTCCGCCGACCCGCGCGGCGCCCGCTCCTGGCGCTTCGTGCGCGAACTCGCAGGATCCGGCGTGCTCGGCGACCTCATGGGGCACCTCGTCGACCTCGTGCACTACACGCTCGGGCCCGTCGCCGAAGTGAGCGCGCTCACCTCCACCGTCTACGCCGAACGACCCGAACTGCCCATGGGCACCGGCACCCACTTCGCCCTCATCGAAGGCGGCCAGATGGCACCCGTCGAGAACGAGGACTACGCCGGCATGCTCGTGCGGCTCTCCGGCGACGCCGTAGCGGCCGACGCCGTCGGCACCCTCGAAGCCTCCCGCGTCGCCGTCGGCCCCCGCGCCAGCTACGGGATCGCCGTCTACGGCACGCGCGGATCCGCGATCTGGGACTTCGAACAGCTCAACTTCCTGCGCGTCTCCACGCCGCTCGGCACCGAAGACCCCGGCTACACCACCGTCATGGCGCACCCCGGCATGGGCGAATTCGGACGCTTCCAACCCGGCGCCGGCACCTCCATGGGCTACGACGACCTCAAAGTCATCGAAGCCAAGAAGTTCCTCTCCGCCGTGCTCGGCCGCGACGCCGCAGCGTCGAACATCCACGACGCCCTCTCGGCCGCCCGGGTCGTCTCCGCAGCCGAACGCTCCGCAGCCGAACGCAGCTGGGAACGGATCCCCACCGAACCCGGCACGACCGCGGCCCTCACCGCACCCCAGGAGGCATGATGCAGCACCTCATGGCCGGCAGGATCCTGCTCGTCACCGGCGGCACCCAGGGCCTCGGCCTCGCCATCGCACGCGCCGCCGCCCGCGAAGGAGCCGCCGGCATCGCGATCGTCGGACGCTCCGCCGAGAAAGCCGAACGCGCGCTCACCGAGATCCACGAAGCCGCGCTCCGGAGCGACGACGGACCTGCGAACGCGATCGCCGTCGTCGCCGACCTCGCGGTCCCCGGCGAAGCTGAACGCGCCGTCGCCGAGACCGTCGCACGCTTCGGCCGCATCGACAGCCTCGTCAACGCCGCCGCCCTGCCCACCCGCGGCAGCCTCACCGACACCACACGCGAACTGCTCGGCGAACACCTCGCCGTCAACCTCGTCGCCCCCTTCATGACCATGCAGGGCGCCGTCGCCGACATGCAGCGGCGCGGAGCGCCCGGCACGATCGTCAACATCATCACCATCTCGTCGCACGGCGGGCAGCCCTACCTCGCGCCCTACGTCGCCTCCAAGGCCGGACTCGCGGGCCTCACCAAGAACGCCGCCTTCGCGCACCGCTTCGACCGGATCCGCATCAACGGCCTCAACATCGGCTGGACCGCGACCCCCGGCGAGAACGCCACCCAGCAGAAGTTCCACGGCGCCGAGGACGGCTGGCTCGAACAGGCGTCCGCCGCGATGCCCATGGGCAAGCTCGGCCAGCCCGACGAGATCGCCGACGCCGTCGTCTTCCTCCTCAGCGACCGCAGCGGCGTCGTCACCGGATCCATCATCGACTGGGACCAGACCGTCGTGGGGGCGTACGAGTAGGGGTCGCTCTCGGTCGGGGCGGGCGCGGTGTCTGGGATTGCCCCGCGGCTTAGGCGGGGATCCCCCGGCGATGTCGCTCCTCCGTCGCGCCACGCCAACCCCGATGCGCCGCCGGGCAATCCCAGACACCGCGCCCGCCCCGCAGGCCGTTCGCTCGGCGCCGGGATTGCGGTGGTCGAGCGCGCGCTAGCGAGTCGAAACCGAGGGTGCCAACTGCTCCGCGAGCTGCAGCAGCGTCGTCTCCGCACCGGTTCGGCCGATCAGCTGCACCCCGAACGGAAGCCCCGCCGCGTCCCGGTGGGTCGGCGCGACGATCGCAGGCAGGCCCGCCACGTTCACCATCGATGTCTGCGGCGCCCACTCGCACTGCAGGCGGTAGTCGTCCTCCGGCCCGGCCGCGACGAACGCGCCGACCCGGGGCGCCGCGAACGCGAGCGCGGGCGTCAGGATCGCGTCGTACGCGCCCCACTGCCGCACGCAATCCGCGGCGAACTCGCGCAGCGTGCGCGCCGCGCGCATCAGCCGCTCGGGCGACGCCCGCCGGGCGCGCGCCAGGAACGCTGCCGCCAGCTCGCCGAGCAGCGCCTCCGCATCGGGGCCGAAGTCGATGCGGGCGAGGCCCGCCGTCCAGACGTCCGTGAACGCCCCGGGATAGCGCGGATCCGGTACCCAGTCCGCCTCCTCGATGCGGTGCCCCGTCTCGCCGAGCCGGGTGACGGCGGTGTCCAGCGCCGCGAGCGCGTCGGGCGAGTACGCGACCGGCACCTCCCCCTCGAACGGGGAGCGGAGCGTCACGCCGATACGCAGGCCGCGCAGCTCGTGCGCCCGCCGCACCGCCGCGAGACTCGGCTCGGACGCGAGGCCGCGCATCGCGTCGAACAGCATCGCGGCGTCGGCGGCCGTCCGGGCGATCGGTCCCGACACGGTGAGCCGTGGGGCGCCGATCTCGTCGACGAGTCCGCTCCCGCGGTCCGCCGGCACCGCGCCTCGGCCCGGCTTCAGCCCGACGAGACCGCACGCGGCCGAGGGGATCCGGATCGAGCCGCCCCCGTCGCTGCCGACCCCGAGCGGGATCAGGTCCGCCGCGACCGCAGCCGCTGACCCGCCAGAGGACCCGCCGGGGGTGCGGCTTGGGTCGTGCGGGTTGCGGGCTGGCGGTGCGACCAGATTCTCCGAGTACCCGGCGATGCCGAATTCGGGGACCTGCGTCTTGCCGAGCGAGATCGCCCCCGCGGCGCGGACCGCCGCGGCGACCGGCGAATCGTGCCGTGCCGCGACGTGCGGCACCGCGCGGCTGCCGTGGCTCGTCACCGCGCCGCGCACATCGATCAGGTCCTTGTGCGCGGTCGGCAGGCCGAGCAGCGGCGGCAGGGATCCGCGCTCCTCGCGCGGCGTCGCGGCGACCCGCGCGTCGCCGTCGTGCGCCTCGGCGAGGGCCGCCACGGGCTGCACACTGACGAAGGCGCCGAGCTCGTCGCCCGCGATCCGGTCGAGGGCGTCGTGCACGAGCTCCACCGCCGAGACCTCGCCGCGGCGCAGCGCATCACGCAGCTCGAGCGCCGTCGGGAGCGCAACGGACGGTGCGTGCGGGGGAGTCGGTGCGGAATCGCTCACGCACCGAGTGTGTCACTTGCGGGTGCGTCAGCGCTCAGGCGGGGGACCCTGCGTCGGAGCCGAAGCCCGACCAGGTCGAGGACTCGGCCTCGGAGGAGAACAGCTTGAAGTCGGACCGGAACCCCGAGGCGCCGGCTGCGGCCGGCGCGAGCCAGAACGCCAGATAGCCTTGATCCGGACCGAGGGAGACGACTCCGGAGACCGGAGTATTCGGCGTTCTGGAAGCCAACGAGACCGTCCCGCTCGGGTCGGCGGCCATGCCGCAGAGCGCGCCGGACGGCGTGCGCGCGACGACGAAGAGGACGTCCTTCGCGGGTCGACCGGCCACGCGGACGCTCGACGGATCGACACCCTCGCCGCAGAGCGGCTGCAGTCCCTCCGTCTGTTCGGCGACCTTGGCGAGCGTCGCCTGCTCGAAGTCGACCGTCGGCTGGGTCCAGGCGCCGCCGACGTTGAACGGCAGCGCGAAGACGCCGCCGACGGCGAGCAGCAGTGCGAGAGTCATCGCGACCAGTGGTCCGACGCGGCGCCCGCGGCGCGGAGCCTCCGTCGGGATGGGGCTCTCGGCGGGGTACTCGCGCAGCTCCGGGGGCAGCTCGTTCTGCGGCTCGTGGGTCATCTCGGGCCCTTCGTTGTCGGGCGGCGGAGTCGGCCGCCGGATCCCACCAGCCTACGACCCGCTGCCTCGCTGCGTCCCGCCCCGTCCCCCGCCCACCCCACTCCGTCTCCCCTCCTACCCCGGTCGAGTG
>NZ_MRAV01000021.1 GCF_002752355.1 Leucobacter sp. OLIS6 | reverse complement strand
CGGCGGGGCGCGGGGCTGCGGCGCCCCCCCCCCGGGCCACCGCCCCCCCCCCCGCCCCGCCCCCCCCCGCGCCGCAGGGCCCCGGCACCCCGCCCCGGCAACTCCCCCCCCCCCCCCCGCCCCCGCCGCCCCCGCGGACACCGAGCCCCCCTGTCGCACCGCACGAGACACGCGCGCCCGGCGCGACGCCCACGCCACGCCGCGCGAGGACATCCGCGACCGCCCACCCCTCTCCGCCACACGACACCGGACACAACGCCGCGCGCCAACGCGCCCACCACGACCCCCGCCACCCACTCCCCCCACCCCCTCGACTCGCCCCCCCCCCCCATCCCCCACGCGCGCAGCCCGCGCCCCCCGACCGCGATCCCCCATCGCCATTCGGCCTTCGTCCCTCCCGACCGCCCCCACCTCCCGCGCGCGTGCCGGCGCCTACCGCGCCTGACCCACTGCGCACTCGTGCCCCTGCGCGCGTCCGCGCACTCGCCGCGCCGCGCCCACGTCGGGCGACACCGCCGCGTCCCGATGCTCCAACGGCCATCGATGCTCCGGACCGCCAGTGCCCGCACCCTCGACGGCTGCCAGCCCACGACAGCGCGCCCCAG
>NZ_MRAV01000020.1 GCF_002752355.1 Leucobacter sp. OLIS6 | reverse complement strand
ATTCTACATAGTTATTTAACCATTCTGTATTCGGTAATAAACCAATTTGAACAAAAATACCCTCAAGTTCTAAAGTATGATCTTCGCCGGTTGCTTTATCCTGATAATTAATGCCAGTAACTGCATCGTCTCCAAGTACTTCAGTTGTTTGAGCATTTTTAATTACTGTTACGTTAGGTAACGAATTTAAACGCTCTTGTAACACGTTATCTGCTTTAAGGTTTGCATTACGTTCAAGTAAAGTAACATGTTTTACAATACCGGCAAGATCAATTGCAGCTTCTACGCCAGAATTTCCACCACCGACAACAGCAACGTTTTTATTTTCAAATAAAGGTCCGTCACAATGTGGACAGAATGCTACCCCTTTATTAATTAAAGCCTCTTCACCAGGAACTTCTAGCTTGCGCCAGCGTGCACCTGTAGAAATAATAACGGTTTTACTTTGTAATTGAGCACCATTGTCTAAAGTGACAACAATGCCATTATCAGTTTTTTCGATATCACTCGCACGAATACCTGTCATTACGTCGACATTGTATTGATTGATATGGTCTTCAAGCGCAGATGAGAATTTAGGACCATCTGTTTCTTTGACCGTGATAAAGTTTTCAATCGCAGCAGTATCATTAACTTGACCGCCAATACGATCAGCTACAATACCTGTACGCAATCCTTTACGCGCAGTATAAATTGCTGCACTACCACTT
>NZ_MRAV01000022.1 GCF_002752355.1 Leucobacter sp. OLIS6 | reverse complement strand
GTTAGCAGCTCGGCTGGGTGTTCAGCACCCGGTCGCTGATCACGCCCGTGCCGCCGAGCACGACCCCGGCCTGGGGCTTGATCGTGCCCGTGATGGTGTCCTTCACCGGCTTCGGCACACAGTTCTTCATCGTGAGCATGATCGGCGCATCCTGCGCGCCCGCGACCGCGGACCCCGCGAGCGCGTCGGGGAAATCCACACCCGTGGCGAGGTACACGAGCCCGCCCTTCGTGTGCCACTGCTTCGCGATCGCGGCCGACGTCTCATACCGGGTCGCGCCGGCGAACCGCTCCACGGTCTTCCCAACACTCCGCATGGTCGACTCGATCCCGGTGCTGACCGCCCCGTTCCCGCCGGCGATGTACAGGTGTTTCGTGCCGTACTTCGCGAGGGTCGACTTCGCGGCCGCGTTCAGGTTCTTCTGCACACCATCGACGAGGATCACGGGCACCCCGGTCGCGCCCGCGGCGGACCCTGCGGACAGGGCGTCGGGGTAGTCCCGGCCGGTCGCGACGAACGCTTTCTCGGAGCCGTTCTTCCAGCCCGTCTGCGCGATCTTCACCGACGTGGCGTACCGGTCGCTCCCGGCCATGCGGATCGTTTTGACACCCATCTTCCGGATCTCGGCCTCAACCGCGGCACTGATGGCGCCGGTGCCGCCGGCGATGTACACGGTCGAGGGCTTGAGGCGTTTGATCTCGGCCTTGGTCTCCTTCACCAGGCTGGTGGGCGGGGTGAGGAGCACGGGCGCGTTCTGCTTGACGGCGAACGGGGCCGCGGACAGGGCGTCGGGGGCGAGATCACTCCGGGCGATCACGACACTCTTCGCTCCGCGCGGGTAGGAGTCCTTGGACACCTTCACTGCGGTCTCGTACCGGTTCGC
>NZ_MRAV01000014.1 GCF_002752355.1 Leucobacter sp. OLIS6 | reverse complement strand
AGTTACGGCGGTTATAGCGTCAGGGAAACGCCCGGTTACATTCCGAACCCGGAAGCTAAGGCTGACTGCGCCGATGGTACTGCACTCGGGAGGGTGTGGGAGAGTAGGACACCGCCGGACCCCTTTTTTCGAACGGGGCCAGACTGGTTGGGGACGTGAGTCTCTGGCTGGGCTGGCCCCGTTTTTGTTTTCCCCCGTCCCGGTAACGAACACGCACCCCCGCGGTCTGAATCGCCCGGATGTTCGCCGACAGCGTCGTGCAGCTTCCGGGCCCGATAGACTGGACTGAGCCGAAACAGGGGGAGGATGCCTATGCCGGTAACGAGCGTGAGTCTCGGACTCGTGGCACTCGCCGCGCTGATCGCTCATCCCGGCCTTCGCCGATTCGGCCCCCGATTCTTCTACGTGCTGGCGCTCGCGCCGCTCGCGGCCTGCGCACTGTACGCCGCGTATCTCCCCAGCATCCTCGACGGAGCCGCACTCACCGAACACCTCAGCTGGGTGCCGCTCTTCGGACTGGACTGGTCGTTCCGAGTCGACCTGCTCGCCGAACTCTTCGCGCTGCTCGTCACCGGTGCCGGCGGCCTCATCCTGATCTACTGCCGCTGGTACTTCAGCGAATCCGAAGACGGACTCGCGAGGTTCGGCGCCACGTTCGTCGCGTTCGCGGGCGCGATGCTCGGCCTCGTCGTCGCCGACAACGTGTACCTCATGTTCATCTTCTGGGAAGCGACCACGGTGCTGTCCTTCCTGCTCATCGGACACGCGTCCAAACGCTGGACCAGCCGCTCCGCGGCGCTGCAGGCGCTCATCGTCACCACCTTGGGCGGGCTCGCCATGCTCGCCGGCCTCGTCGCGCTCGTCGCGCTCTCCGGCACCACCAGTCTCCACGGCATCCTCCAGCACCCGCCGACGGGCGGCGCAGCGATCGCGGCCGTCTACCTCGTTCTGCTCGGCGCGCTGAGCAAATCGGCGATCATCCCCTTCCAGTTCTGGTTGCCGGGCGCGATGGCCGCGCCCACGCCCGTCAGCGCCTACCTGCACGCGGCGGCCATGGTGAAGGCCGGGATCCTGATCCTGGCGCGCTTCGGCCCCTCGTTCGGCGACATGCCCGGCTACCGCACCACGCTCGTGCTGCTCGGCGGCGCGACCATGCTGCACGGCGCGCTGCGCGCCCTCCGGCAGTACGACCTCAAGCTGGTGCTCGCGTTCGGCACGGTCAGCCAGCTGGGCATGCTCACCATGCTCTACGGTCTCGCCGATCCGCGCACCGACGCAGCCGCGACCGTGCTCCTGTTCGCTCACGCCCTGGGCAAGGCCCCGCTGTTCCTCGCGGTCGGCATCATCGACCACCGCGTCGGTACGCGGGACCTCCGTAAGATCAGCGGGCTCGGACGCCAAGCGCCCGTGTTGGCCGCCACCGCCGCACTCGCCGGCGCCTCGATGGTGGGCCTTCCCCCCATGCTCGGCTTCGTCGGCAAGGAGGCCGCACTGACGGAACTCCTCGTCATGCTGCCCGAGGGGGACACCTCGAGCCCCGCGCTCGGCTGGTTCGCCCTCATCGTCATGATCCTCGGGAGCATCTGCACGACCGGCTACGTGCTGCGGTTCCTGTGGGGCGCGTTCTCGCGCAAGGCCGGCGTCATAGGCTGCTCCATCGTGCACCGGCAGCACCCCAGCATCCTCTTCGCGCCGATCGTGTTCGTCGTGTCGGCCATCGCGGCCGGGATCGGCGCGACCGCGCTCGACCCGTTCATCCAGGAGCTCGCGAAGCAGGCCGGCCCCGAGGGCACCGATTCCCTCGACCCCGCGCACCTCGCGCTCTGGCACGGGCTGACGCTCGCCCTGCTCCTCTCGGTGTTCATCATCGCGCTCGGCGTGCTGCTCTTCTTCGTCACGCGCAGGCTCGTCGACCGCCTGCCGGTCTGGCCCGAACGCTTCACCGCATCCCACGCCTATTTCTCGATCACCCGCGCCGTCGACGAGCTCGCGCTCCGGGTCACCGGGTTCACTCAGCGCGGTTCCCTGCCGTACTACCTCGCCGTGATCCTCTGTGTCACCGTCGTAGCCATGACGGGGACCCTGCTCTCGAGCGGCCAGAAGCCGGTCGAGACCACGCTCGCGACCAACGCGGTGCAGCCCGTGCTGGCCGTGCTCATGATCGCTGCGGCAATCGCCACGCTGCGCGCGACGAAGCGCTTCCAAGCGCTGATCCTCGTGGGCTTCACCGGCTACGGCATGGCCGCCCTCTACGCGTTCCACGGCGCCCCCGACCTGGCGCTCACCCAGGTGCTCGTCGAGACCGTGACGCTCATCGCCTTCGTCCTCGTGATCCGACGCCTGCCGCAGCGCATGCAGCGGCGGAGCACCCGCAGGATCCGCATCGGCCGGGTCGTGCTCGGCACAGCGCTCGGCACCCTGTTCGGTGCCGCGGTGCTGTTCGCGCTCGGAGCCCGCGTCGCCGACCCGATCTCGCTCGAGCTGCCGAGGCTCGCGGTCGAGGGAGGCCACGGCATCAACGTGGTCAACGTGATGCTGGTCGACATCCGCGGCTGGGACACGCTCGGCGAGCTCTCCGTCGTGCTCTCGGCGGCGACCGGCGTGGCGTCCCTCGTGTTCCTGCGCAACCGCAGCGGATCGCTGCCGAGCCTCAGCCGCCGGGACGCACGGAGCCGGGTGCGCGAGCACCTGCGGCGCGTCGCCGATCCCCGGGACCGCACCGAGCGCGGCACCTGGATCCTGGCCGGTCGCCGCCTCGACCCCGCGAACCGCTCCATCATCCTGGAGGTCGTGGTCCGACTCGTGTTCCACGCCCTCATCATCCTGTCGATCTATCTGCTGCTCGCGGGCCACAACGCACCCGGCGGCGGTTTCGCAGGCGGCCTCGTGGCCGGCGTCGCGCTGGTCGCCCGGTACCTGGCCGGCGGACGCCACGAGCTGGGGGCGACGGTGCCCTTCGACGCGGGCAGGATCCTCGGCACCGGTCTCGCGATCGCCGTCGCGACCGCCGCCATGCCGCTGCTCTTCGGCGAGGCCGCGCTCAGCTCGAGCTGGTTCGACCTCGACCTCGGCCCGTTCGGGCATCTCTCCTTCGTCACCTCGACGCTGTTCGACATCGGTGTCTACATGGTGGTCTTCGGTCTGGTGCTCGACGTGCTGCGCAGCCTGGGATCGCAGGTCGACGTCTACGAGGAGGGCGAGGAGATCGAGGAGATCGCGAACACCGACGACCACGACGAGGAGCAGACGGGCCCCTACGCGGGCCGCGTCGAGCGGGGAGGATCGCTGTGACCGTCCCGCTCATCCTCGTCATCGCCATGGTGGTGCTGTTCGCCTGCGGCTTCACCCTCATGCTCGATCGGGGGCTCACCCGGATCCTGCTCGGGTTCCTGCTCGTCGGAAACGGCGCCAACCTGATGATCTTCCTCATGTCGGGCACCTTCGGGCACGCGCCGATCGCGGGGGAGAGCACCCCCGAGGAGATGAGCGACCCGCTCCCGCAGGCGTTCATCCTCACGTCCATCGTGATCACCTTCGGAGTGAGCGCGTTCCTGCTCGCCCTGATCTACCGCTCCTGGCGCCTGGACCGTGAAGAGGTCGACGTGGTCTCCGACGATGCGCACGACCTGGAGCTCGCGCAGACCGCAGGCCTGCCGCTCGAGGAGTTCACCGACGCCGAGCTCACCGAGAGCTCCGACTTCGACGACGACGGCGACGAATCCGCCGCGGCACCCGTGCCGCACGACGGGCCGCAGCCGGACGGGGGCCGCCGATGAACCCGTCAGCCCTGATCCCGCTCATCGTCCTCGTGCCGCTGGCGGGCGCCGCGTTCGCGCTCGCCGTGCCGCACAAGGCCCGCGCGCAGCGCGGCATCACGCTCGGCGCCCTCGGCCTGATGGTGCTCATCGCCGCCACCCTCGTCTGGGCGAGCGACGTCCACGGCACGCTCGTCATGGAGGTCGGCGGCTGGGCCGCGCCATTCGGCATCGCGCTCGTGGTCGACCGCTTCGCGGCGCTGCTCCTGCTCGTCAGCGCGATCGTGCTGTTCGCGGTCCTCACCTTCTCGATCGGCCAGGGCCTCGCGGACGGCGACGAGGAGACCCCGGTCTCGATCTTCTTTCCGACGTATCTGGTGCTCGCCGCCGGTGTCTCCGAAGCGTTCATCGCGGGCGACCTCTTCAACCTCTACGTCGGGTTCGAGATCCTGCTCGTGGCGAGCTACGTGCTGCTCACCCTCGGCGGCACCGGCCCGCGTATTCGGGCGGGCGTCACCTACATCGTGGTGTCGCTCGTGTCGTCGGTGCTCTTCCTGGTCTCCATCGCCCTGGTCTACGGGGCTACCGGCACCGTCAACATGGCGCAGCTCTCCGAACGCATCGGCGATCTGAGCGCGGGCATGCAGCTGTTCCTGAACGTGGCGCTGCTGGTCGCCTTCGGCATCAAAGCCGCGATCTTCCCGCTCTCGTTCTGGCTGCCCGATTCATACCCGACCGCGCCGGCCCCGGTCACGGCGGTCTTCGCCGGCCTGCTCACGAAGGTGGGCATCTACGCGATCGCGCGCACGCAGACCCTCATCTTCCCGCACTCGAGCGTCAACGACCTGCTCCTCTGGCTGGCCGGCCTCACGCTCGTCGTCGGTATCCTCGGCGCCATCGCGCAGCTCGACATCAAGCGCCTGCTCTCGTTCACGCTCGTGAGCCATATCGGGTACCTGCTGTTCGGGATCGCGCTGAACACACCGCTGGGCTACGCGGCGACCACCTACTACATCGTCCACCACATCATCGTGCAGACGACGCTGTTCCTCGTGGTGGGCCTCATCGAGCGGCACGGCGGCACCACCTCGCTCGCGCGCCTCGGCGGCATGCTCAGAACGGCGCCGCTCGTCGCGGTGCTGTTCTTCATCCCGATGCTCAACCTCGGCGGCATCCCGCCCTTCTCCGGCTTCATCGGCAAGCTCGGCCTGTTCACCGCCGCGGCGGAACTCGGCACACCGGGAGCCTGGTGGCTGATCGGCATCGGCGCACTGGTCTCCCTGCTCACGCTGTACGCGCTCGCGCGCGCCTGGAGCCTGGCGTTCTGGCGCCCCCGAGGCGAGGACGCGACACCGACGGGCGTGCTCGCGCGGCTGCAGGACGCTCCCGAGGCCGCGCCCCAGCGCGAGTCGCGCGGCATGCCGAAGCTGATGGTCGGATCGACCGCGGGCATGGTCGTGATCAGCGTGCTGCTGACCGTGTTCGCGGGACCGCTCGTCGCGTACTCCGAACGCGCGGGCGTGGTCCTGGAGGACGCCGAGAAGCAGACCTCCTGGTACGACGAGCACCGGGTCGACCGGGAGATCACCGGCGGCGACTCGAAGGGCGACCACGGCGCGGCTCCATCGGCGCCGGTGCCGGTGCCTGAGTCGGCATCGGCCCGCGGAACGGAGGATCCCTCATGAGCCCCGCACCCGGCCGCCGCGTCGAACGGCGCTTCCGCCTCTACGAGCTCCCGCTGCTGCTCGGGCTCGTGCTGCTCTGGATGATGCTCTGGGGCGAGATCAGCTGGATGTCGTTCGGCAGCGGGATCCTCATCGCGCTGCTCGCGACCCGCCTCTACTACCTGCCCCCGGTGGAGCTCGCCGGACGATTCAACGTGTGGTGGGCGATCCGGTACCTCTGGTACTTCTTCACCCATCTCGCGCTCGCGTCGCTGCAGGTCGCTTGGCAGGCCCTCGGGCCCGGGCCGAGGCCCGTGCCCGCGGTCATCGAGGTGCGGCTGCGCACCCGATCCGACTTCATCCTGACAATGACGAGCCTGACGCTGTCGCTGATCCCCGGATCCCTCGTCGCAGAGGTGGACCGCTTCGGATCGACCCTCTATCTGCACGTGCTGCATGCGCCGACGCACGAGGCCATCGAGCGCGTCCGGTGGGATGCGCACCACGTCGAAGAGCTTCTGATCCGAACCATCGGCAGCCGCGAGGAGGTGGCCAAGCTCCCATGACGACCCTCCAGTGGATCCTGGTGATCGGCGGTGGGACCGCGCTGACCATCACGCTCATCGCCGCGCTCATCCGCGCCATCATCGGACCGACCGTGCTCGACCGCATGATCGCCTCGGACGTCTTCCTGACCACCGTCGTGCTCGGGCTCGGCGGCGACATGGTGATCCGGCAGCACACCGATTCGATCACACTCATGACGGCGATCGCGGCGACCGCAGTGTTCGGCACCATCACGGTCGCGCGGCACGTGCACCGCACAGACGGCCCCGAGCACGTCGGCCCGATCACCCGGCCGGGCGAACCCGGACCCGAAGACGCAGCGCACGCGACGGAGGACGCCCGATGAACCTGCCCGAATGGGTCGACACGGCCTGCGACATCGCCGCGGCGGTCTGCGTGCTGGGAGCGGCCGTGCTGGCCGTCGCCGCGGGCGTCGGCCTGCTCCGCTTCTCGGATCCGCTCTCGCGACTGCACGCCGCGACCAAGCCGCAGATCCTCGGCCTCCTGCTCATCATCGCCGCGGTCGCGCTCTCGGACCGCTCGCTCCTGACGCTGTTCGCGCTGGTGCCGACCTTCATCATGCAGACCCTGACGGCTCCGGTCGCCGCGCACATGATCGGCCGCGCGGCATATCGCGCGGGGCACATCGATACCGAGCACCTGTCGGTCGACGAGCTCGCCCCGGCGGTCGAGCAGTCCGACCACTCCTGACCCGCGGCACCCGCTCCGATCCGACGTCGGCAGCGCGAAGGGCCCGGTCCTCCTCGGGGAGGACCGGGCCCTTCGCCTCGCGTCGGCCTAGAGGTCGACCAGGTACCGGCTGTAGGCCGGCACCGTGAGGAACGTAGGGAAGTTGTCGCCGAGCGACACGTCCTCGAACAGCTCCGTCGCGTCGTCGTAGCGGTCGCCCGGGAAACGGTCGAAGCCTGCGACGGTCTCGCGCACGAGCTCCTGCACCCACTCGCGGGTGATCCGGGTGCCCTCCGCCGTCGACTGATCCTGGTGGATCCACTGCCAGATCTGCGAGCGGCTGATCTCGGCGGTCGCGGCGTCCTCCATGAGGTTGTCGATCGCCGCGGCGCCGATCCCGCGGAGCCAGGCCTCGATGTAGCGGATGCCGATCGAGATGTTCTCGCGGACGCCGGCCTCGGTGATGTCGCGGCCGATGTGCACGTCGAGCAGCTGCGCCGCCGTCACCTCGACGTCGTCGCGCTGACGATCCACCTGGTTGGGGCGGTCGCCCAGCACGGCGTCGAACTCGGCGCGGGCGACGGGGATCAGGTCGGGGTGCGCCACCCAGGTGCCGTCGAATCCGTCATTCGCCTCGCGGTTCTTGTCTGCGCGGACCTTCTCCTCGGCGCGGCGGGTGACCTCGGGATCGCGCCGGTTCGGGATGAACGCGCTCATGCCGCCGATGGCGTGCGCGCCGCGCTTGTGGCAGGTCTTGACGAGCAGCTCGGTGTACGCCCGCATGAACGGCACCGTCATGGTGACCTCGCTGCGGTCGGGGAGCACGAACCGGGCGCCGCGGCCGCGGTAGTTCTTGATGATCGAGAAGATGTAGTCCCAGCGGCCCGCGTTGAGACCGGCGATGTGGTCCCGCATCACGTAGAGGATCTCCTCCATCTCGAACGCGGCGGGCAGGGTCTCGATCAGCACGGTGGCGCGGATCGTGCCGTGCTCGAGGCCGAGCGCCTGCTCGGTGTAGGCGAAGATGTCGTCCCAGAGCTTCGCCTCCTCGCTCGACTCCAGCTTCGCGATGTAGAAGTAGGGGCCGCGGCCGCGTGCGACGAGCTCGCGCGCGTTGTGGAACGCGTAGAGGCCGAAGTCGACCAGGCTGCCGGACGCGGCGCCCGACTGGCCGTGCGCGTCGACGTACCGGATGTGCTTCTCGACGAGGTGCCAGCCGCGCGGCCGCATCACGATAGTGGGGGTCTGCTCGGCGGTGACCCGGTACTCCTTGCCCTCCGGGCTCGTGTACTCCAGCTGCTCGCGGATCGCGTCGAACAGCGACAGCTGCCCGCCGATCACGTTGTGCCAGGTCGGGCTCGTCGCGTCCTCCTGGTCGGCGAGCCACACCTTGGCGCCCGAGTTGAGCGCGTTGACGGTCATCTTCGGGTCGGTGGGACCGGTGATCTCCACGCGGCGATCCTCGAGGCCCGGGCCGGGGCCGGCGACCCGCCACTCCGCGTCCTCGCGGATGTGCCGGGTGTCGGCGCGGAACTTCGGGTCGCGGCCGTTGCCGATCTCGTACCGGCGGCGCTGCCGGTCTGCGAGACGCTCGTGGCGGATCCCGGCGAAGCGCCGGTGCAGCTCGGTCAGGAACTCGAGCGCCTCGGGAGTGAGGATCTCCGCGGAGCGGGGGATGGCGGGGCCGAAGACCTCGATGCGCGGTCCGATGGTCGCGGGGGTGGCGGTCTGCTGCTGCGGGGCCGCCTGCGTGGTGGTCATGATCTGTTCCTTCCGAGGGAGCCGATGATCGAAGTGGAGAACCGGTGCCGAGCGATGCGCAAGATCGGAGGATCCCGGATGTTCGGCGGTGATTCCATCTTGATCCGCGGTGCGGGGTGCTGACCGGCGATTCCGGGTGTGAAGTTCTGCCGAATTTCTGCTTGGCGGAATTTTCCGAATCTGGCAGCATGGTCGTATGACGCTCACCGCAGCCCCGCGCACCTCGGCCGCCGAACCTACCGAGGATGACACCGCCGACGCGCTCACCCTCGGACGCCGCATCCGCGAGCGTCGCGCGCAGCTCGGACTCACCCTCGAACAGCTCGCGACCGCGATCGACCGGGCGCCCTCCCAGCTCTCGGCCATCGAGAACGGCAAGCGCGAGCCCCGGCTGCCGATCCTGCGCGCGCTCGCCGCTGCGCTCGACTGCACCGTCGACGAGCTGCTCGCCGACGAGGCGCCGAGCGAGCGGGCCGCGCTCGAGATCTCGGTCGAGCGGGCGCAGCGCGGCTCGGTGTTCCGCTCGCTCGGCATCCCCGCGATCCGCGTGTCGAAGGCGACGTCCGACGACACGCTGAAGGCGATCCTCGGCCTCCACCAGGAGGTCGAACGGCTGCATCGCGAGCGCGCGGCGACGCCCGAGGAGGCCCGCCGGGCGAACACCGAGCTGCGCGCCGAGATGCGGGTCCGGGGCAACTACTTCGCCGAGCTGGAGGCCGAGGCCCAGCGCCTGCTGGGGGCGGTCGGCTACAGCGGCGGCCCCGTGTCGCAGCGCACCATCGCCCAGGTCGCCGAGAAGCTCGGCTTCAGCCTGCACTACGTGACCGACCTCCCGCACTCCACCCGTTCGGTGATCGACCGCCGCAACGGCCGGATCTACCTCGGTGCGAACCTGCCCTCGCGCGACGCACGGGCGCCGATCCTGCGGGCGCTCGCCAGCCTCGTGTGCCGGCACGAGGAGCCGCGCAACTACGGGGACTTCCTCCGCCAGCGCGTCGAGGCCAACTACCTCGCGGGCGCGGTGCTGCTGCCGGAGGACGCCACGGTCGAGCTGCTCGCCGAGGCGAAGCGCGAGCGGCAGATCTCGATGGAGGATCTGCGCGACGCGTTCGCGGTCTCGTACGAGATGGCGGCGCACCGCTTCACGAACCTCGCGACCGAGCGGCTGGATCTCGAGGTGCATTTCATGAAGGCCCATGAGTCCGGCACCCTGATCAAGGCCTATGAGAACGACGGGGTGCGCTTCCCCTCGGATGCGCTGGGCAATCTCGAGGGGGCGACCGTCTGCCGCAACTGGACCGCGCGCACCGTGTTCGCGCAGCCCGACCGCTTCAACCCCTGGTATCAGTACACCGACATGGCGGCGGGCGGCACCTACTGGTGCACCTCGCGCGTCGAGAAGGCGAAAGAGGGGGAGTACTCGGTCAGCGTGGGTGTTCCGTTCGACGCCGTGAAGTGGTTCCGCGGCCGCGAGACCTCGCACCGGAGCACCTCCGACTGCCCCGATGAGCGCTGCTGCCGACGGGCGAGCGACGGTCTGACCCGCAAGTGGGAGAGTGTGGCCTGGCCCGAGGCCGCGACGCCGACGAGCCTGCTGGCGGCGCTGCCGACCGGCACCTTCCCGGGGGTGGACGCGCACGAGGTCTACGAGTTCCTCGAGGCCAACGAGGTGCGCTGAGCTATGGGTCCGCTGAGCATCTGCGTGCGGCACCCCGCCGCGGGATGCGCCGGGCCGAGCGCTGCGATAGCGTAGAAGGACGACCCCAGAAGCACGCACCGCACGTCGCGGTACCGGAGGTGAGAGACGACATGAACGCCGAGAATCTCCAGCATCGCCCGGATGACACCGAGGCCCGCTCCACGCAGCAGTTCCGCGAGGATCTCAATGCGATGATCCGTTCGCGCGCGACCGACCTCACGGTCGACGAGCAGGAGGCCGTGCAGGCGCTCCCCTCGGGCGCAGCGCTGCTGGTGGTGCGCCGCGGTCCCGACCTGGGAGCCCGATTCCTGCTCGACCAGAAGGTCACCGTCGCCGGGCGTCACCCCGAGGTCGACATCTTCCTCGACGACGTCACGGTCTCCCGCAAGCACGCCGAGTTCCGGCGCGAGGGAACCCGCTTCTTCGCTCGCGACCTCGGCTCGCTCAACGGCACCTTCTGGGACGGCCAGCGCATCGACGGCGAAGTCGCCCTCGAGGACGGCTCCGAGGTGCAGGTGGGCAAGTTCAAGTTCACCTTCTTCGCTTCGCGCTTCGATCTCGCGGACCTCGCCTAGCATGGCGGGTTCGGCCGCTGCTGCCTCCGTTGCGCCGACTCCGGCCGGAGCCGGCGCACGACTCAGCATCGGTCAGGTGCTCGCCCACCTGCAGGGCGATTTCGGCGACCTCACTCCTTCGAAACTGCGCTTCCTCGAAGAGCAGGGCCTCGTGACCCCCGAGCGCACCCGCTCGGGGTACCGCAAGTTCTCCCAGTCGCACGTCGAGCGGCTGCGGCTGATCCTGACACTGCAGCGCGACCACTACCTCCCGCTGAAGGTGATCGCGGAGGTGCTCGACGAGGTCGATCAGGGCCGCGACCCGGTCATCCCCGGCGCCGCTCCGCGGAGCGCCTCGAGCATCCTCATGCCGCGACGGCTGCTCGGCCGAGAGGAGCTGCAGCAGCTCACGGGCGCGAGCTCGCGGTTCCTCGGCGAGGCGATCGCCGCCGGGCTGCTGCCCGCGGCCGAGGTGTTCCCGCACGATTCGGTGGCGGAAGTCGCCGCGCTCATGCGTCTTGCGGAGCAGGGGATCACGCCCCGCCATCTGCGCGCAGTGCGCGTGGCGGCGGAGCGCGAGGCGGAACTCATCGAGCACGCGGTCTCGAGCCGGGGTGTGCGCGGAGGAACCCCGCACTCCACGGAGGATGCGCTGGCCATCGCGGCAGAGCTCGAGACGGTGCGCAGCGGTGTGCTGAAGCGCCGCCTCACCGGCCGCTGAGCCGACTTCTTCGGGCCGGTTCGACGGGGGTTTCGCGTCTTTCCGCGGATCCGTCGACGACGCGCGCGACTCGCCCCCCGAAGGTCGTTGCACCGGGGTCGAGTGCTCGATACCTTTGAAAGGTCCGGATAGGCCGGAGCAGACGACAGGGGACCAGCATATGGAGCAACTCAGCCAGGCGCCGGGCGACTCCGCGGAACTCAATATGCTGTTCGCCGACGGACTTCCGAAGCCCGACGCCGATGGCGGGTACAAGGGTGCGATCGCCGCTCGCGCGGCCGGCATCACCTACCGTCAGCTCGACTACTGGGCCCGCACCGGACTCGTCGAGCCCACCGTCCGAGGTGCCAAGGGCTCCGGGTCGCAACGTCTCTACGGCTTCCGCGACATCCTGGTGCTCAAGCTCGTCAAGCGCCTGCTCGACACGGGCATCTCGCTGCAGCAGATCCGCACCGCGGTCGAGCAGCTGCACGAAGCCGGTGTGCACGACCTGGCGCAGACCACCCTCATGAGCGATGGCGCGAGCGTCTACCTCTGCACCTCGAACGACGAGGTCATCGACCTCGTCAGCCGCGGGCAGGGCGTGTTCGGCATCGCCGTCGGCAAGGTGCTCCGCGAGGTCGAGGTCACCCTGGTCGACATGGACGAGCACCGTGCCGAGGCGGAGTCGTCCGTCGACGAGCTCGCGGTGCGTCGCCGCGCCCGCAAGATCTCCTAAGCGCTCCAGCGCTCGTAGCGCCGCTGCTCGGTGGTGTCGCGCTCCGAGCTCATCGTCGAGTTCGGGCCTGCGCGGCTGCCTGATTGGGAGCCGCGCGGCTGGCGGGTTTGGCGGGAGCGATCAGCGGGAAGCGCCGGTCGAGGATGGATCGTCGCGCGGGCCCAATCAGGCAGCCGCGCAGGCCCGAGCCCGATACGTCAGTTCGCCGCGGGATCCGAGACGACGTCCGAGTCGTCGCCCTCGTTCTCGACGACCGCCGTGGCCTGCGCCGTCTGGCGGGCCAGGGGAGCGGTCGCTGCGCCTTCGAGCTTGGCGGAGCGGAGCACCCGGTCGAGGATCTGGTCGAAGTAGCCGGCCATTTCTTGCGCGGCTTCGCCCGGCCACATGTGCACCGGCTTCGCCGCGCCCTGGGCCTGCTGCAGCGAGGTGCGCTCGGGGAGCTGCGGGCTGAGCACGAGCGGGCCGAACATCTCGCGCAGCTCGCGGGTGCGGAACTGGTGCTCCATCGACTGCGGGCGGGTGCGGTTGATCACGATGCCGAGGGGCTGCAGTCGCGGGCTGATGCCGCGACGGATCTCTTCGATGGCGCGGAGCGCGCGGTCGGCTGCGGCGACGGCGAAGAGGCCGGGCTCGGTGACGACGAGCACGCGGTCGCTCGCGGCCCACGCGGTGCGGGTGAGCGCGTTCAGCGAAGGCGCGCAGTCGATGAGGACGAGGTCGTAGTCGGCCTCGACGCTCGCGAGCGCCTCTTCGAGCTTCCAGATGTCGCGGACCGACGGGTGCGGCCCGTCGAAGTTGATGGCGGAGGGGCTGCCGACGAGCAGGTCGATGGCGCCCTCGTGATGCTGGTTCCAGCCGCTCGCGGCGATCGCCGAGCGGACCGTCTTCTCTTTCGGATTCTCGAGCACGTCGGCGATGTTGCCGTGCCCCTCGGGGTTCACGTCCATGCCGGTGGACACGTCGGACTGCGGGTCGAGGTCGACCACGAGGGTCCGCAGCCCGCGGGAGAATGCCGCAGAGGCCAGACCGAGGGTGACGGTCGTCTTGCCGACTCCGCCCTTGAGGGAACTCACACTCAGAACATGCACGGCATCCAGCTTAGTGGAGGAAGCCTGAGGGCAACATCCGCCCGCACGGTTCGGAGGCTTCGCGCAGGGGCCTCCCGGTGCGCCGGTAGACTCGATGCTCATGGCTGTACGTGAGATCCGAAAGTTCGGCGATCCGGTGCTGCGCACCGTCTGCGATCCCATCACCGAGATCGACGAGGGCGTGCGCGCGCTCGTGACGGATCTCTGCGACACCGTCGCGTTCGACGGACGCGCGGGTCTCGCATCGACGCAGATCGGGCATACGCTGCGCGCGTTCAGCCTGCACATCGACGGCGAGATCAGCTACGTGCTGAATCCCGAGATCGTCGAGCTCGACGGCGAGCCGGTACCGACCGGCGAGGGCTGCCTGTCGGTTCCGGAGCTCTGGTTCCCGGTGATGCGCTATCCCCGGGCGACGGTCCGCGGCATCGATCTCGACGGCGCGGAGGTCGTGATCTCGGGCGAGGGGCTCATGGCTCAGGCGCTGCAGCACGAGTGCGATCATCTCGACGGCAAGCTCTATCTCAATCGTCTGGACCGCGAGAACCGCGGCGAGGCGATGCGGCAGATCCGCACCTCGGACTGGTTCTGATCGATCCCGCGTCGGCTGCGGCCGTGCGGTGAACGCGGAGGGCCCCGATCCTGATGGATCGGGGCCCTCCGCGTTGCGGTCGGTACCCGCGAGGAGCGGTCGCGGTCAGCGCGGGGTCGAGATCGCCGCGGTCTGCGGGTTGTCGCCGTAGAGCGCAGCGATCTCGGATGCGTAGTCGCGCAGGATGTTGTCGCGCTTGATGCTGAGCTTCGGCGTCAGGTGCCCGTTCGCCTCGGTGAACTCGACGGGCAGGATCACGAACTTTCGGATCGACTCGGCGCGCGAGACGAACTCGTTGCCGTGGTCGATGGCGCGCTGCACCTCGGCGAGGACCTTCGGGTTCACCGCGGCCTCCTCGAGGGTGAGGTTCGGGTTCTCCCCGTTGTTCTTGAGCCAGGTGCCGAGCATCTCGCCGTCGAGCGTGACGAGCGCGGCGATGAACGGCTTCTGCTCGCCCACGACCACGACCTGGCCGACGACGGGGTTGGAGCGGATCGGATCCTCGAGCACGGCGGGGGCGACGTTCTTGCCACCGGCGGTGACGATGATCTCCTTCTTGCGGCCCGTGATCGAGAGATAGCCGTCGTCGTCGATGGAGCCGAGGTCGCCCGTCTTGAAGAACCCGTCCTCGGTGAACGCCGCGGCGGTGGCCGCCGGGTTGTTCCAGTATTCCTTGAAGATGTCGATGCCGGCGATCTCGATCTCGCCGTCCTCGGCGATGCGGATCGTGTGGCCGGGGAGCGCCGGGCCGACGGTGCCGATCTTGAACTTCTCGGGCAGGTTGACCGTGGCGGGAGCGGTCGTCTCGGTGAGGCCGTAGCCCTCGAGGATCTTGATGCCGAGCGAGTGGTAGAAGTGGCCGAGGTATCGGCTGAGGGGTGCGGAGCCCGACACGGCGTAGCGCACGCGGCCGCCGAGCGCGGCACGCAGCTTCGAATAGACGAGCTTGTCGAAGAGGCGGAAGCGGAGCTCGAGCATCAGCGGGACGCGACCCGTCTCCTGCGCCTCGGAGTACGCGACCGCGACGCGGGCGGCAGCGCGGAAGATCTTGCCCTTGCCCTCGCCCTCTGCCTTCTGCTCGGACGAGTTGTAGACCTTCTCGAACACGCGCGGCACGGCGAGCAGGAACGAGGGCTTGAACGTGTTCAGCGCGGGCAGCAGCTGGGAGGTGTCGGCCTGGTGGCCGACGCGCACGCCGGCGTGCACGGCGAGGGTCGAGATGAACCGGGCGAAGACGTGCGCGAGGGTGATGAAGAGCAGCGTCGAGGCGCCCTCCTCCTGCACGACCTGCGAGAGCGCGGCGCCGGCGTTGCGCGAGAGGTCGACGAAGTTGGCGTGGGTGAGCACGCAGCCCTTGGGGCGCCCGGTGGATCCCGAGGTGTAGATGAGGGTCGCCGGGTCGGAGCCGACCGCGATCGAGCGGCGGCGCTCGATCTCCTCGTCCGGGATCTCGCTGCCCGCGGCGCGGAGCGCGTCGATCGCGCCCTCGTCGAGGCGCCAGGTCAGGTCCAGGTTGGAGAGGTCGCTTCGGACCTCCTCGAGCCGCTCAGCGTGATCCCGCGTCTCGGTGATGATGCCGCGGGCGCCGGAGTCCTCGAGGATCCAGTGCATCTGCAGCGGCGAGGAGGTCTCGTAGACCGGCACCATGATCGCGCCCGTATAGAAGAGGGCGAAGTCGACCAGCGTCCACTCGTAGCTGGTCTTGCACATGAATCCGATGCGGTCGCCGGGCTGCACGCCCCCGGCCACGAATCCCTTCGCGACCCGGATCACCTCGTCGCGGAACTGCGCTGCGGTGATGTCGCGCCATCCCGACCCCTCGGGGACCGCGAAGAGCGGTCGATCGGGCGTGGCGGCCACCCGCTGCTCGAGGAGGTCGGTCACATTGTCCTCGGGGACGTGCGGGATGACGATCGGCGTCTCGGTCTGATTCACGGCAGCTCCTTCGGCACCAGGGCGAGGTCTCTGGGCGGCTTCTTCGCCGCCGGTTTCTGCCTGCCACCCTATTGCATGCGACCATGCGACGCCCGGCTCCAGTATTCTGTTTCGAGTCGAAGGGACGTCTCCGCCGTGTTCTACTGGATTCTCAAGCACCTGGTCATCGGACCGCTGCTGAAGACGATCTACCGACCCTGGGTCGAGGGCGCCGAGAACATCCCCTCGTCGGGTCCGGTCATCATCGTCGGCAACCACCTGTCGGTCATCGATTCGTTCATCATGCCGATCATGGTCGACCGGCGGGTCTATTTCCTCGCGAAGAGCGACTACTTCACCGGGACCGGCCTCAAGGGCTGGTTCGTGCGCAGCTTCATGCTGTCCGTCGGCCAGCTGCCGATCGACCGCTCCGGCGGCAAGGCCTCCGAGGCGTCTCTGAACACCGGGCTCGGCGTGCTCGATCGGGGCGACGTGCTCGGCATCTACCCCGAGGGCACCCGCAGCCCGGACGCGCGACTCTACCGCGGGCGCACGGGCGTCGCCCGCCTCGTGCTCGAATCCGGCGCGGTCGTGGTGCCGGCGATCATGGTCGACACCGAGAAGGCCATGCCGATCGGGGCGAAACTCCCGCGGATCCGCCGCATCGGAACCGTCATCGGCAAGCCGCTCGACTTCAGCCGCTTCGCGGGAATGAGCGCTGATCGTTTCGTGTTGCGCAGTGTGACGGACGAGATCATGCTCGAGATCCAGAAGCTCAGCGGTCAGGAATACGTCGACGTCTACGCGTCGAGCGTTCGGGCGGCCAAGCGCCCCTGAGGGTTCGCAGCAGGGGCCTCGGCGACCTCCGCCGGGTTCGCTCGTGATCCCGCCCGTCGAGTACCCTGGAAAAGTTGCGGCGAACGGCCGCGGCATGCGGGTTCGTCCCGCAGATTTCGAGAAACGGCGGAGACCAATGGGCGGTCAGACTGAGACGGCAGTGAAGCGAGACGTGTTGGCGGAGCTCGACACGTATCGCACTCGCGAGGCGAAGCAGCAGCCGACCTGGCCCGACGCGGCAGCCGTCGAGGCGGCCTCGGCGAATCTCGCCTCCCAGCCCCCGCTCGTCTTCGCCGGCGAGGCGGATCAGCTGAAGCAGCGGCTCGCCGCAGCCGCGCGGGGCGAGGCCTTCCTGCTGCAGGGCGGCGACTGCGCCGAGACCTTCGAGGCCGCGACCGCCGACAAGATCCGCGACCGCGTCAAGACGCTGCTGCAGATGGCGGTCGTACTGACCTACGGCGCATCCATGCCGGTGATCAAGCTGGGCCGCATGGCCGGCCAGTTTGCCAAGCCCCGCTCGAGCGACACCGAGACCCGCGACGGCGTGACCCTCCCGGCGTTCCGCGGCGACCTCGTGAACGGCTACGACTTCACCCCCGAGTCGCGCGCGGCGGACCCGTCGCGACTGGTGCAGGGCTACCACGTCTCGGCCTCGACGCTGAACCTGATCCGCGCCTTCACGCAGGGCGGCTTCGCCGACCTCCGTCAGGTGCACGCCTGGAACCAGGGCTTCGTGTCGAACCCGGCCAACCGCCGCTACGAGTCGCTGGCGGCCGAGATCGACCGGGCGCTCAAGTTCATGGAGGCGTGCGGCGTCGAGAGCGCCGCGCTGACTCAGACCGAGTTCTACGTGAGCCACGAGGCGCTGCTGCTCGACTACGAGCGTCCGCTGACCCGCATCGACTCGCGCACGGGCGAGCTCTACGACACCTCGGGGCACATGCTCTGGATCGGGGAGCGCACCCGCGAGCTCGACGGCGCGCACGTCGAGTTCCTGTCGCACGTGCGCAACCCGATCGGGGTCAAGCTCGGCCCGACCGCTTCGGTGGACGACGCCATGCGCCTCATCGACAAGCTCGATCCCGAGCGCGAGCCCGGCCGCCTCACGTTCATCACGCGCATGGGCGCGGGCAAGATCCGCGAGGCGCTCCCGCCGCTGCTCGAGGGTGTCAAGGCCGCGGGCGCTCAGCCGCTGTGGGTCACCGATCCGATGCACGGCAACGGCATCACCACGGCGACCGGATACAAGACCCGCCGCTTCGACGACGTCATGGACGAGCTCCGCGGCTTCTTCGAGGCGCACCGCGCAGTCGGCACGGTTCCCGGCGGCATCCACGTCGAGCTCACGGGCGACGACGTGACCGAGTGCCTCGGCGGATCCGAGAACATCGACGAGGAGACGCTGGCGACCCGCTACGAGTCGCTCTGCGATCCCCGGCTGAACCACATGCAGTCGCTCGAGCTCGCCTTCCTCGTGGCGGAGGAGCTCAAGCAGATCGCGCACTGAGCCGCACCGCGCCGCTGACGCGAACGGCCCGGATCCTGCAGGGGATCCGGGCCGTTCGCGTTTCGCGGGGCGAGTCGTCAGAGCTCGAAGTTGAGCGTGATCTTGGTTCCCTTCGGCACCATCTCGCCGGCAGCGGGCTCGGTCCCCTCGACCTTGACCGCGTTCCAGAGCAGTTCGGGCACCGCCGTCTGCGGATCGAACCCGGCATCCTTGAGCGTCTGCACGCCCTTGCGCATCTTCTGGCCCGAGACGTCGGGCACTTCGAACAGCTCGGGACCCTTGGAGATGGTCAGGCCGACGGAGTCGCCCGGCCGCACCGGATCGGTCGAGTAGATCACGCCGATGACCTTGCCCTTGGCGATGTCATCGCTGAACTCCTCGACGTTCTTGCCGGAGTCGACCGTCAGCTCCTTGTCGGCCAGCGCCGAGGTCGCCGCGTCGACGGTGCTGCCGGTCACATCGGGCACCGTGCCGACCGAGACGACGAGGTCGACCTTCGCCTGCTCGGGATACTGCTCGCCGAGACCCTTGCCGTCGGAGCCGAGAGCCGCGATGACCGTGCCGCTCTTCGCGTCCGAGCTGAACTGGCGGCCGGTGACCTTGCCGAAGGTGAACCCGGCCTTCGCGATCGCGGCTTCGGCCTGATCCTGGGGGAGGCCGACGAGCGTCGGTACGGGCAGGATGCGCGGACCGGTGGATTCGCAGAGCTCGACCGCGGTCTTGCGATCCACCCGGGAACCGGCGCCGGGCTTGGTACTGACCGCTTTCCCCTTGGGGATCTCGACGCTCGAGCACTCGGTGCGCGTCGCGGTGAGCGTGAGCCCGGTGAGCTCGGCCTTCGCCTCGGCGAAGGGGAGCCCGGCGACGTCCGGGACCGTGACCTGGGACCCGGGGCCCTGCCCGAACCACCAGCCGGCACTGGCCGAGGCGGCGACGGCGAGGATCACGAGGAGGGCGATGATCCCGCCGCGGCGTTTGCGGCGGCGGGCCGTCGCGGCGGCGAGGCCCACCGCGCCGGCATCCGCCGGTTCGGGGCTCTCGGCAGCGGGCTCCGGAGCGCCGTCCGTCGGGGCATCGGCCACGGGATCGAGCACCGTGGTCGACGGCAGCACCGAGGTCGCATCGAGCCCGAGGTCGCTCGGGAGCACCCGGGTCGCGTGGAGCGGAGACCCCGAACGGATCCGCTGCAGCTCGGCGAGCGCCTCCGAAGCGTCAGCGGGGCGGTTCGCGGGGTCCCGCTGCGTCAGCCAGCGCACGAGCGCGTCGAACTCGGGGGTCGACTCGGACGAGATCGTCGACGGGACGGGGACTTCGCCGTGGGCGTGCTGGTAGGCGATCTGCACCGGCTGCTCGCCCGTGAACGGCTGCGTGCCGGTGAGCATCTCGAAGAGCATGATCCCGAACGCGTAGAGATCGCTGCGGGCGTCGGCGACGCCGCGGGTGACGAGTTCGGGGGAGAGGTACGCGATCGTGCCGAGCAGGGCCTGGCCCGTCGTGGTGTTCGCGCTGACGGCGCGCGCCAGCCCGAAATCGCCGATCTTGATCCGGCCGTCGTCGGCGAGCAGCACGTTCTCGGGCTTGAGATCGCGGTGGACGATGCCGGCGCGGTGCGCAGCGGCGAGCCCGGCGAGCACCGCCTCGCCGATCTCGAGGGTCTGTTCGGAGGTCAGGCGCTGCTGCTGCTTGAGCAGCTCGCGGAGGGTGATGCCCGGCAGGTACTCCATGACCAGATAGGGGTGCCCGGCATCGTTGCCCTGATCGAAGACGTTCACCACGTTGGGGTGCGCGAGCCGGGCCGCGCTGCGCGCCTCCTGCTCGAAGCGGCGGGTGAAGTTCTCGTCGTCGGCGAGGTGCGCGTGCATCACTTTCACGGCGACGCGGCGCTCGAGCCGCAGGTCGTTCGCGACATAGACCATCGCCATACCGCCGCGCGCGATGCGCGAGCGGATCACGTAGCGCTCGTCGAGGGTTCGTCCCACGAGCGGATCGGAGGGGGCAGAGGTCACCCGCAAATTCTACGGACCCGAGGGTTCGCCAGCCTGGATCCTCACCGGCGTTGCCCGGAACCGCGCCGCGGATCGTCGTCCGCAGCGGCTCTGCCGCTCGGTGCTCCGGGCGCGTCCGCCGTTCCCGCGCCGTCGTCGGGCACGAATCACCCGATCCGAATCGCCCTGGCTGGAACCGCTCGCGGCTTCGTGGCAGAGTTGAGGCGTGGCCGAGAACTTCCTCACTGGTATCCAGACCCTCACCGTCCCCGAGCTGACCGAGCGACTCGGACTCGCTCCGAGCAAGATTCGGCGACTCATCGAGGATCAGCACCTCGCGGCCGTGCGCATCGACGGCGTGCTCCGCGTTCCCGCAGCGTTCCTGCAGGGCGACGAGCCGCTGAGCTCGCTGCGCGGCACCCTGCTGGTGCTGCGCGACGCCGGCTACTCGGAGGAGCAGTCGATCGAGTGGCTGTTCACCGAGAACGCCGAGGTCGGCGGGATCCCCATCGAGGAGCTGCAGAACGGGCGCAAGAGCGCCGTTCGCCGCGCCACCCAGTCGCTGGCGTTCTGACGGGGCGCTGACGGGTCCGGGGCGGACGCGCCCGGGCCGGCCGCTCAGAAGGCGCGTCGCCCCGAGCGGTCGGCGAGCGATCCGAGCCGCGCCTTGGCATCGGCGTTGATCGGTGCAGCGGCGAGCGACTGCGTCGCCCGATCCAGGTTGCGCGTGATCATCTCCTCGATCCGGTCGAGCGCGCCGCTGTCGCGAATGGTCCGCTGCAGCATCTCCACCTGCTCGTCGTCCAGCTCGGGATCGCCGAACATGTCGTCGAACACCCGGCGCTGCGTGTTCGGCAGGGCCTCGCGCGCGAGCGTGACGAGCACGGTGCGCTTGCCCTCGGCGAGGTCGTCGCCCGCCGGCTTGCCGGTGACCTCCGCATCGCCGAACACGCCGAGCACGTCGTCACGCAGTTGGAAGGCGACCCCGACGGGTAGGCCGAACTCGGCGAGCGACTGCTCCTGCTCCTCGTCGGCGCCGAACAGCGCGGCACCGATCAGCAGGGGAGCCTCGACGCTGTACTTCGCCGACTTGTAGACGAGCACGCGCGTGGAGCGCTCGAGCTGCTCGGCCTCGGGCGCGGCGGCGGGACGCTGCTCCTCGAGCACGTCGAGGTACTGGCCGACGGCGACCTCGCTGCGCATGCGGTTGAAGTGCTCGCGCGCGGCCCGCGCCGCGGCGCGATCCTCGGTCGCGTCGCAGGCCCGCTGCATCAGCTCGTCGGACCAGGACTGCAGCAGATCGCCGAGCAGGATCGCGCCGGCGAGGCCGAAGTGGTCCGCGTCGCCCCGGTAGTCGGAGTCCTCGTGCAGGCCCGCGAAGTGGCGGTGCGCCGACGGGCGCCCACGGCGCGTATCGGACCGGTCGATGACGTCGTCGTGGATCAGTGCGGCGGCGTGGAACAGCTCCAACGCACAGGCAGCGTCCAGGATCCGGTCCGCATCGGAACCGAGCGCGGGGCTCACCGCGCCCGGGGTGACACCGTCCGCTTCGGACTCGTCGGCGTCGTCGAAGTCGACACGGCCGACCGAGCGGGCGCCGAGCACGCAGAACTGGGCGCGCAGTCGCTTGCCGCCCGCAAGGTAATCGGCGGCTTCGTCGAGCAGCGGGATCGCGTCGGGGCCGAGGGCCTCGAGCTGCTGACGGTGATCGGCGAGCACATCGCCGATCCGCTCCTGTACGAGGCCTGCAAGTCGGATGGTTTCGTGCACGCAGCTAGCCTAGCCGTCCGCGTCCGGCGTAGAATCGAGGGAAGAATTCCGGATCGATCGAGGAGGCGGACATGGCACTGTCCGAGCATGAGCAGCGGCTGCTCGACGAGATGGAGCGGCGGCTGTACCAGAGCGAGGCCGACGTGATGTCGGCTTCTACGGGTGAGCGTCGTCGGGTCGACCTGCGATCGTTGGTGCTCGGCATCGTCGTCGTGCTCGTCGGGGTCGGCGTGCTCATCGGGGCCGTCGCAGCTTCGCAGTTGTGGCTGGGCCTCGTCGGCTTCGTCGTGATGCTGGGCGGCGCGGTCCTCGCGCTGACACGACGCACCCCGGCCGAGCCGGGCGAGGTGCACGAGCCGGTCGCGGCCGGCGGTCGCGCCCATTCCGGCGGGCGCCGGTCGAACATGAACGAGCGCCTCGAGCGCCGCTGGGACGAGCGTATGGAGGGCGAGCGATAGCTCGCGACGCGCAGCGTCGGCCCACGGAGCGCAGCGAGGGGTGGAGCGGTAGCTCGCGACGCGCAGCGTCGGCCCACGGAGCGTCGGCCCACGGCATAGTCCGAAGCAGATAGAGAAGACCGCGGTCGGGTGACCGCGGTCTTTTGCTGTGCCCGGGCGGCGCCCCCTGCGCCGGGGCCCGGCCGGCGTCGGAGTCGTGCTGCCCCGGCACCCAGCCCACTCCGCGGAGATCTGCGAGATTTCGGATCGGTTCCGTCCGGTGGGTCCGAATCGGTGGAGATCTCCGAGATGGGAAAGGCGCGGCCGACTCTGCATCCGGCAAGGGGAGTCGCGTTCAGGCGGAGATTCGCGTTCAGACGGAGCGCTGCGCAGGAATCCTCCTTTTGAACGTGGATCTCCGCCAGAACGTGGATCTCCTTCTGAAGGCAGACATTCCGCCGCGCGCCATCCCGAAGTGCTCCACGAGACAATCCCGCAGCGCGCCACGAGCCGCTCCACTGCGCTCCACCTCGCACCCCTCCAGTCGCTCCACTTCGCTCCACCTCGGCTTCGAAGGTGGGCTGAGGTCGCGGAGGATCCGCGTGATTCCGCGGATCTCGGAGATACGTCCGCGAGAAAAGCGCGTCCGGCACCGACCGATCCGGGCCGGCATCGAGCGCGCCGCGGCGGAGCGTCCTCGGTTCAGGATCGCGGTGATCCCAGCAATCTCGCCGAAGTTTGCACAGAAACCTGGGGAACTCGGGAATAAAACTGAGGGAAGTGGAGGAAAGTGGAGTACTGTGGGAGCACCCGGACCCCGCAGGGAGGAGGTGACCCCCATGTTCCTCGGTACTTTCACACCGAAACTGGACGACAAGGGCCGCCTCATCCTGCCCGCGAAGTTCCGTACGGAACTCGCGGACGGTCTGGTGATCACCCGTGGTCAGGAGCACTGCCTCTACGTGTTCAGCGAGCAGGAGTTCGCCGACATGCACGATCGGATCCGTCAGGCGCCGATCACCTCGAAGCAGGGCCGCGACTACCTGCGCGTCTTCCTCTCGGGAGCGCACGCGGAGACGCCGGACAAGCAGAACCGCGTGACGATCCCGCAGGCGCTGCGCGAGTACGCCGGTCTCGACCGCGACCTCGCCGTGATCGGCGCGGGCAGCCGCGCCGAGATCTGGGACGCCGAGGCCTGGCAGCGATACCTGGCCGAGCAGGAGTCCGCCTTCTCGCAGATCGAGGAGGAGGTGATCCCGGGCATGTTCTGACCCGGTGCCCGCGGCTCTTCGTCTACCGCCCTGTCGCACTTCCCCGGCGACAGGTGGGCTGACGGAGAACCGGGGGTCCCGGACCGGCCCGAGCACCATGAACGCAGCAGACATCCGCGCGAACCACGACCCGTCCGACGACACCGAAGCCACACGTGAGGCCACCGCCATGAACGACACCGAACGCGACGCGTCCGCAGATCCCCGGGATCCCGGCGCGCTGCACACCCCGGTGCTGCTCGACCGCTGCCTCGAGCTGCTGGCGCCGGCCATCGAGCGTCCCGGCGCCGTGGTCGTGGACGCCACGCTCGGCATGGGCGGCCACAGCGAGGCGATGCTCGAGGCCCACCCCGAGCTGACACTGATCGGGCTCGACCGCGACACCGAGGCGCTCGCGCTCGCGGGGCGTCGGCTGGAGCGCTTCGGCGATCGCGCGATCCCGGTCCACGCGGTCTACGACGAGATCGCGGAGGCGGTGCGCGGGGCCGGCTTCGACCGGATCGACGGCGTGCTGTTCGACCTCGGGGTCTCGTCGCTGCAGCTCGACGACGCCGATCGCGGCTTCGCCTACGCGCAGGACGCCCCGCTCGACATGCGCATGGATCAGGAGCGCGGCGTGACCGCGTTCGAGATCCTCGCGACCGCATCGGAGGGACGTCTGCGGGCGATCTTCGAGCGCTACGGCGAGGAGCCGCTCGCGGCGCGCTACGCCCGGGCGATCGTCGCGGCCCGCGCGAACGGACCGATCATGCGCAGCGGCGAACTCGTCGACGTGCTGCAGGAGGCGACTCCGGCGGCCGTCCGCAACCAGCGGCACCCGGCGAAGCGCGTCTTCCAGGCGCTGCGCATCGAGGTGAACGGCGAACTGTCGGTGCTCGAGCGGGCGATCCCCGCCGCGCTCGACCTGCTCGCCGTCGGCGGCCGCGCCGTGATCATGTCGTACCAGTCCCTCGAGGACCGCTTGGTGAAGCGCGAGCTCGTGCGCCGCAGCCGATCAACGGCGCCGGCCGGTCTGCCGGTCGAGCTGCCCGAGCACCGACCCGAGTTCCGTCTGCTGACCCGCGGCGCCGAACTCGCCGACACCGAAGAGCGCGAGCGCAACCCGCGCGCCATCCCCGTGCGCCTCCGCGCGGCCGAACGAGCCAGGGAGATCTGATGAACTCGACGGTCCCCCTCGACCGCGATGAGCTGCTGAGCGGCTTCACCGCGCCCGCACCCGCGCGGCCGGCACCGGTCCGGCCCCTGCGCCCCGCGGAGGCGCCCCGTCCCGCCGCTCGGCGCAGGCCGCGCGTCATGGCCGGTGCGCTCACGGCGGTCGGCGTGATCCTGGCGATCATGGCGGCGCAGCTCGGCCTGAGCATCCTGGTCTCCCAGGGCGCGTACGAGGTGCGCGCGCTGCAGGTCGAGGAGCGCGACCTGAGCCGCGTGCAGAGCGTGCTCAAGCAGAACCTCGAGAAGCTGTCGTCCCCGCAGAACCTCGCCGAGAACGCCACCGCGCTCGGCATGGTGCAGAACTCGCAGCCCGCCACCCTGCGGCTCAGCAGCGGCGCGGTGCTCGGCTCGCTCGAGACCCGCACCAGCGAGCCGTTGAAGAACACGGTGCCGAACGCGACGCTCGAGTCGATGCCGGTCGTCGACGCCAAGGGCCTGCTCGTCTCGCGCAATGCCGCCCAGCCCGGAGCGGCCTCAGGGAACTTCGCGACCACGCCGGTAGCGTGGAAGGGCAAGCTGCCCGCGCCGGATACTCACTAGTCGTCTCGCGGGCGAACGAGGAGGGTCCATGCGGAACGGGCGGATCCGCGTGAGGCGGCGCGCGCTGGCGCTGCTGATCGTGGGAGTGGTCGCGGTGGTGTTCGCCGTGCGGCTCTTCGACCTGCAGGTGGTGCAGGCACCGAAGCTGAACGCCGACGCGAAGGACAAGCGGGCCGTGCCGGTCTCGATCCCGAGCGTGCGGGGCGACATCGTCGACCGCAACGGCGACGTCTTCGCGACGACGGACGAGCGCTACGACGTGCAGCTGTCGCCGAAGAACACCGTGCTCAACGGCGGCCGTTTCTATCGTCCGGTGTCGCCGGGCAGCGCGGCGACCGTGGAGGTCACCTCGAAGGAAGCATTCGCCGAGATCGGCGAGATCACCGGGCAGAAGCCGGAGGAGATCCAGAAGATCGTCGACGACGCGCTCGCGAAGAACAAGAAGTCGGACTTCGCCTACGTGAAGCGCTCGGTCGATCTCGTCGCGCTCAAGAAGCTGAAGGACCTCGGCATCCCGTGGCTGACCTTCGACACGGCCTACTCGCGGGTCTACCCGAGCGGTGCGGTCGCGGGCAATATCGTCGGCTTCTCGGGTTCCGACGGCAAACCGCAGGCCGGCATCGAGATCTCGCAGAACTCCTGCCTCACGGGCAAGGACGGCTCGGAGGTCTACGAGCGCGGCGCCGACGGCGTCGCGCTGCCCGGCAGCGTGGTGGTGACGAAGCAGGCGGTCAACGGGGGAACCATCAAGCTGACCCTCGACCGCGACCTCAACTGGCAGGCGCAGGAGATCATCAACAAGCAGGTCGCCGACGTGGGAGCCGAGTGGGGCTACCTCGTGATCATGAACGCCAAGACCGGCGAGCTGGTCGCGGTCGCCGAGAACAACTCGGTCGACCCCAACAACGTCGACGGTTCGCCGAACCGCGAGGCCCGATCGTTCACCTCGCCCTACGAGCCGGGGTCCACGTTCAAGAGCATCACCGCCGCGGCCCTCATCGACCAGGGCAAGGCGACGCCGCTCACCCCGAACCTCACGCCCTCGCACTGGGAGCCCGAACCCAACGTGCAGTTCGGCGACTCCTTCGTGCACCCGCCCGAGCAGTGGACCCTGAACGGGATCATGGTGCACTCGTCGAACGTCGGCATCTCGATGCTCGGCAACCAGCTGAGCCCAGCGGTGCGCTACAGCTACCTGCAGAAGTTCGGCATCGGGCAGTCCACGAAGGCCGGCATGCCGCTCGAAGACTCCGGCCTGCTCAACCAGCCCGACAAGTGGGACCGGCAGACGGCCTACAACACCATGTTCGGCCAGGGACTCTCGTCGACCATCGTGCAGACGGCGGGCGTCTATCAGGCCCTCGCGAACGGCGGGGTACGGGTCCCGCCCACGCTCGTGCAGAGCTGCACCTCGGCAGCGGGCGAGACCAAGAAGCCGGATCACGGCAAGCCCGTGCGCGCGGTCTCGGAGAAGACCGCGAGCACCATGATGGGCGTGCTCGAGTCGGTCGTGCAGGAGGGCTGGATCAAGCCGTACCTCGAGATCCCCGGCTACCGGATCGCGGGCAAGACGGGCACCGCCGAGGAGGTGGACCCGGCGACGGGCCTCTACCGCACCGACTACGTCCACTCGTTCGCGGGCATCTTCCCGGCCGACGACCCGCAGTACGTCGCGGTAGCATCGGTGGCGTTCCCCTCGTCGGGAGACGGCGGCATCGCAGCGATGACCGCCTTCCGGAACGCCGCCGAGGCGACGATCCGGACATTCCACATTCCGCCGTCGAAGGGCGCCTACAAGCCTCTTCCGACCGACTACTGATCCGCGCGACCCGCGGCAGAGATGGAGACCCAGTGACGACCGACGGTGCGATGAGCATCCGACCCGCGCATCCGACCGAGATGCCGCTCGAGCGACTCGCCGAGCGCTTCGGTCTGGGGCACGACGGCGAGCTCGGGGGGCGCGCCGTCACGGGCGTCTCGATCGACTCGCGCGACGTGCAGCCGGGGGATCTCTACGTCGGTCTGCCGGGGGCCAATCACCACGGCGCGGACTTCGCCGCGACGGCCGCCGAGCGCGGCGCGGTCGCCGTGCTCACCGATGACGCGGGCGCCGAGCGCGCCGCGTCCGCCGGACTGCCCGTGCTCCGTTCGGCCGGGCACCCGCGCGAGATCCTCGGAGCGGTCTCCGCCGCGGTCTACGGCACGGAGCACCTGGGCGACGGCCCCGACGGGGCGAAGGTCTTCGGCATCACCGGCACCAACGGCAAGACCAGCGTGGTCTACCTGATCGCCGAACTGCTGCGCGCCGCGGGGATCACCGCCGGCCTCAGCTCCACGGCGGAGCGGCGCGTCGGCGACGCGGTGATGACGAGCGGCCTCACGAGCCCCGAGGCATCCGAGCTGCACGGGCTGCTGGCGCGCATGGTCGAGGAGGACGCCCGAGGGATCGCGCTCGAGGTCTCGGCGCACGCGGTCGAGCGCCGCCGCATCGACGGCGTCCGCTTCGACGTCGTGGCCTTCAACAATTTCTCACAGGACCATCTCGACGACTTCGGCGACATGGAGAGCTACTTCGCTGCGAAGCTCGCGCTGTTCTCGCCCGAGCACGCCGCTCGCGGCGTCGTCGTGGTCGATTCGCCGTACGGCGTGCGCGTCTCGCGCGAGTCGAAGATCCCGGTCACGACGCTCGCGACCGAGTACGGGGTCGAGGCCGACTGGCACCTCGCGGTGACGCGGCAGGACCTCGACGGCGTCAGCTTCGTGCTGCAGGGCCCCGAGGGCGCGCGGTTCCGCGGTCGGGTGCCGGTGTTCGGCCGCTTCATGGCCGAGAACGCCGCGCTCGCGCTGATCATGCTGCACGAGGCGGGGATCCCTATCGCGCAGGTCGAGGCGGGGCTCGAGAACGGGCTCATCCCGGTGTACATCCCGGGCCGCCTCGAGGCGATCAACCCGGCAGGCCCGGGTCCCCGCTTCTACGTCGACTACGGGCACACGCCCGGCGCGTTCCAGACCATGCTCGACGGGCTCGCCGAGGTCGCTCCCGGCCGCATCATCTTCATGTTCGGTGCCGACGGCGACCGCGACACCACGAAGCGGGAGGAGATGGGCCGGATCGCCGCCGCGGGCAGCGAGGTGCTCATCGTCTGCGACTACCACCCGCGCACCGAGGATCCCGCTGCGATCCGCGCCCAGCTCATCGCCGGCGCGCGCGAGGCGAACCACGCCGAGATCATCGAGGTCGCGGACCCGCGCGAGGCCGTGCGCCGCGCCATTTCGATCGCGGGTCCCGAAGACGTTATTCTGTATGCCGGTCCCGGGCACGAGGACTATCAGGAAGTAGCCGGGCAGCACCTCCCGTACTCGGCTCGAGACGAAGTACGCGGAGCGCTCCGCGAGGCAGGACTGCTCCAGTGATCGAACTCACGCTCGACGAGATCGCCGCTGCGGTCGACGGACGCCTGGTGCCCGGTGCATCGGGTGCGACCGGCACCACGGTGGTCGCGGGGGAGTCCCAGACCGATTCCCGCGAGGTCGCCGAGGGGCAGATCTTCTTCGCCCGGCGCGGCGAGGAGACCGACGGACACCGTTTCGCGGCGAAGGCCGTCGACTCCGGTGCCGCGCTGCTCGTGGTGGAGCGCGAGGTCGACGACCGCGTGCCCCAGATCGTCGTGGCCGACAGCACCGACGCGCTCGGGGCGCTCGCGACCGAGGTCGTGCGCCGGGTGCGCGGGGCCGGCGGCCTCCGCATCGTCGGGATCACGGGATCCAACGGCAAGACCACCACGAAGAACCTCGTCGCGGCGATGGCCGAGCGGCTCGGACCGACCGTCGCGTCGGCGAAGTCGTTCAACAACGAGGTCGGCGGTCCGCTGACGATGCTCCGCGTCGAGGCCGGCACCGAGACGCTCGTCGCCGAGATGGGCGCGAGCGCCGAGGGCGAGATCACGCGCCTCACCGACATGGCCCAGCCGCACATCGGCGTCGTGCTGACCGTCGGGCTCGCCCACGCGGGCGGTTTCGGCGGGATCGAGACGACGTTCCGCACCAAGAGCGAGATGGTGCGCGCACTCGACGCGACCGGTGTCGCGGTGCTCAACCGCGACGACCCGCGGGTCGCCCGCATGGCCGAGCTGACCGAGGCGCGCGTGCGCTGGTTCGGACAGTCCGATGCCGCCGACGTGCGCGCGAGCGACATCGTCGGGGACGCGAGCGGCACCCGATTCACGATCCACGCCGACGGCGCATCGCGTGCCGTGCGCTTCCGCGTGCTCGGCGAGCACCACGTCATGAACGCCCTCGCCGCCGCCGCGGTCGGGCTCGAGCTCGGGCTCGACCTCGACGCCGTGGTCGAGACGCTCGAGGCCGCGGTCGTCGCGGCTCCCGGCCGCATGGAGGTGCTCGGCGGACGCGACGGCATCACGATCATCAACGACGCGTACAACGCGAGCCCGGACTCGATGAGCGCCGCGCTGCGCACGCTCGCGCAGGTGCGGCGTCCCGACGCGCGCTCGGTCGCGGTGCTCGGTGCCATGAGCGAGCTCGGCGAGCTCGCGGGCGACGAGCACGACCGCATCGGTCTCCAGGTCGTGCGCCTCGGCATCTCCGAGCTCGTAGTGGTGGGCGCCGACGCGCGCCGCCTGCACATCTCGGCCATCAACGAGGGATCCTGGGACGGCGAGAGCGTGCTCTTCGACTCCGCCGACGACGCCTTCGACTACCTGAAGTCCGGCCTGCGGCCGGGCGATACGGTGCTCGTGAAGTCCTCGAACGCGGCCGGTCTCCAGGCGCTCGGCGACCGGCTCGGCGCGGAGTTCGCGCCGCCCGCCTCCGACGCCACGACCGAGGAGGTCACCGCATGATCGCCCTGCTCATCGCCGGCGGGTTCTCGCTGCTCTACTCGCTGCTGCTGACCCCGCTCTTCGTGCGGGTGTTCAACCGCCTCCGCTGGGGCCAGCCGATCCGCGTCGACGGCCCGAAGGAGCACGAGGTCAAGCGGGGCACGCCCACCATGGGCGGGCTCATCTTCCTGTCGGGCTCCGTGATCGCCTACTTCCTCGGCAAGTTCATCATGGGGGAGACGCCGACCCCGTCGGCCATGCTCGTGATCCTCATGGCCGTGGGCGCCGGCCTCGTCGGCTTCATCGACGACTTCATGAAGGCCCGCATGCAGAACTCGGCCGGCCTGAACGGCTGGGCGAAGATCGTCGGCCAGATCCTCGTCGCGGTCGCATTCGCTCTGCTCGGACTGCAGTTCGCGAACCAGGCGGGCATCACCCCGGTGTCCACGCGCATTTCGATCTTCCGCGACCTGCCGTTCGACTTCATGACCCTCGGCTCGGTGCTCGGCGTCATCGTGATCGTCGTCTGGATCATCCTCATCGTCACGTCCGCGACGAACTCGGTCAACGTGACCGACGGCCTCGACGGCCTCGCCGCGGGCGCCGCACTGCTCGCGTTCGGCGCCTACCTCGGCATCGGCTTCTGGCAGTCGGCGCAGAACTGCGCGACGACCGCGGGCAAGGCCGGCTGCTACGAGGTGCGCGATCCCATGGATCTCGCGGTGATCGCGGCGGCGTTCCTCGGCGGTCTCGCAGGCTTCCTCTGGTGGAACACCAACCCGGCGCACGTGTTCATGGGCGACACCGGCTCGATGGGCATCGGCGGCGCGATCGCCGCACTCGCGATCCTCACCCGCACCGAGCTGCTGCTCGTGCTCATCGGCGGCCTGTTCATCATCGAGACCGGCTCGGTCATCGTGCAGCGCCTCTACTTCAAGGTGACGAAGGGCAAGCGCATCTTCCTGATGAGCCCGATCCACCACCACTTCGAGCTCAAGGGCTGGGCCGAGGTCACGGTCGTCGTCCGCTTCTGGATCATCGCGGGACTCTTCGTGGTGGCCGGAGTGGGCGCGTTCTACGGAGAATGGTTGCTGCAGCAATGACCATCGATGTCCGCGAGCGCGTGCTCGCACTGTCCAGCTGGCACCACGACTGGTCGGGACTGCGCGTCGCCGTGCTCGGCCTCGGCGTCACCGGGTTCTCGGTCGCCGATACGCTCGTCGAGCTCGGATCCCGCGTCCGCGTCATCTTCGCGGGCGAGGACCCCGAGCGCGAGCAGCTGCTGCGCGTCATCGGCGCGGAGCAGGCCCGGATCGCCGGCGACGAGGCGCAGCTCGCCGATCTCGAGGCGTTCGATCCCGACCTGGTCGTCGTCTCGCCCGGCTACCGCCCCGATCACCCGCTGACCGAGTGGGCGATCGCCCGCGGCACCGTGGTGTGGGGCGACATCGAGCTCGGCTGGCGCCTGCGCGACAAGACCGATCGGGTCGCCGACTGGATCTGCGTCACCGGAACCAACGGCAAGACCACGACCTCGCAGCTCACGGCGCACATGCTGCTCGCCGGCGGGCTGCGAGCGGCTCCCGTGGGCAACATCGGCGTGCCGATCCTCGATGCGCTGCGCGACCCGCAGGGGTACGACGCGCTCGTGGTGGAGCTGTCGAGCTTCCAGCTCGAGCGGCTCGGCGAGATCTCGCCGTACGCGAGCGTCTGCCTGAACATCGCGGACGACCACCTCGACTGGCACGGCTCCGCCGAGGCGTACCGCGCGGCGAAGGCCAAGGTCTACGCGCACACGCAGGTCGCATGCGTCTACAACCGTGCCGACGCGGCCACCGAGCGCATGGTCGAGGAGGCCGACGTGGTCGAGGGCGCCAGGGCGATCAGCTTCGGCCTCGACGCCCCGCCGCCCAGCGGCTTCGGCATCGTCGACGGACTGCTCATCGACCGCGGCTTCCACGCGGAGCGCCGCAGCTCGGCGTACGAGCTCGTCACGATCGAAGAGCTGCAGGAGCGTCACCTGGGTGCGCCGCACCTGGTGCAGAACATCCTCGCGGCGGCGGCCCTGGCCCGCTCCCGCGGGGTCGAGCCCGAGGAGATCGCGACCGCGATCCTGAACTTCGAGCTGGACGCCCATCGCGCTCAGCACCTCGGAGTGCTCGACGGCGTCACCTGGATCGACGATTCCAAGGCCACCAACGGTCACGCCGCGGCCGCGTCGCTGCGCGCGCTCGAGCGCGTGGTGTGGGTCGTCGGGGGCCTGCTCAAGGGAACCGACATCGGCGAGCTCGTCGAGACCCACGCGGAGCGTCTGCGCGGTGCCGTCGTGATCGGGGCCGAGCGCGAGGCCGTGCTCGCCGCGTTCGCCGAGCACGCGCCCGGCGTCGCCGTCAGCGAGATCGTGCCCGAGGGATCCGACTTCGACGTCGCGCGCGCCGCGGTCGACGCGGCGGCAGCGCTCGCGGACGAGGGCGACACCGTGCTCTTCGCGCCAGCCGCGGCCTCGATGGATCAGTTCACCGACTACGCCGATCGCGGGCGGCGCTTCCAGGCGGCCCTTCGCGCACTCGCCGAGGGCCGCTGACGTGAGCGGGCAGTCGGCGTCGACACCGGGGCGCGGCGCGTTCGGCCGCGCGCGGATCCGCCTGGGCGGCGCGATCCCGACCCCGGGCGACCCGACGGTGGTGGCGCTCTACGCGATCACCTTCCTCCTGGTCGGCATCGGGCTGATCATGGTGCTCTCGGCCTCGTCCATCACCTCCTACCTCGACGATCAGGGCTTCCTCGGGGGATTCTGGCGCCAGGCGACCTACGCGCTCATCGGCATCCCGCTGATGATCTTCGCGGCGACCCGCACGATCGAATTCTGGCGGCGCTGGGCCTGGTGGCTGTTCGGTCTCGGCATCTTCCTGCAGCTCCTCGTGTTCACGCCCCTCGGTGTCGACGTCTACGGCAACCGCAACTGGATCCAGATCGGGTCGTTCTCGGCGCAGCCGTCCGAGGCGCTGAAGCTCGCGCTCATCGTCTGGATCGGTGCGGTGCTGATGTCGAAGGAGCGGCTGCTCACGCAGACCAAGCACGAGCTGATCCCGATCGTGCTGCCGGGCGCGCTCATCGCCCTCGGCACGGTCATGCTGGGCAAGGACCTCGGTACCACGATCATCATGGGCGCCTCGGTGCTCGGCGCGATGTACTTCGGCGGCGTCAGCTGGAAAGCCCTCGGCTACACCTTCGCGGGGGCCGCGCTCGCGGCGTTCTTCTTCGTCGTGACGAGCCAGAACCGCATGGACCGCCTGTTCGGCCACGCGGGCGGCAACAGCGACTACAGCGGCCTCGCCTGGCAGCCGCTGCACGGCCTGTGGGCGCTCGCCGGCGGCGGGCTCTTCGGCGTCGGCCTCGGCGGTTCGAAGGCGAAGTGGAAGTGGCTGCCAGCCGCCGACAACGACTACATCTTCGCGATCATCGGCGAGGAGCTCGGCATGATCGGCGCGGTCCTCGTGATCGTGCTCTTCATCGTGCTGACGGTGTTCATGCTGCGCGTGATCGGCAACGCGCGGGACCGCTTCGGCAAGGCCGTCGTCGGCGGGATCCTCGTCTGGATCGTCGGCCAGGCCTTCGTGAACATCGCGGTGGTGATCGGCATCCTGCCGGTGCTCGGGGTTCCGCTGCCCCTCATCAGCGCCGGCGGCACCGCGCTCATCGCGTGCCTGATCGCCATGGGCGTGGTCATATCGATCGCGCGCGACAACGCGAAGCACCGAGACGAGATCACCACCACGGAGGCGACACGATGACCACCTACCTGCTGGCCGGAGGCGGAACCGCCGGGCACGTCAACCCGCTGCTCGCGCTCGCCGATCTGATCCGGACGGAGGAGCCGGACGCGGAGATCGTGGTGCTCGGCACGAAGGAGGGGCTCGAAGCCCGCCTGGTGCCGGAGCGCGGCTACGAACTGGTGACCATCGAGCGCCTGCCGTTCCCGCGGAAGCCGAGCGCCTACGCACTGAAGTTCCCCGCGAAGTACCGCCGGGCCATCGCCCGGGTGCGCGAGCTGATCCGCGAGCGCGGCGTCGACGTCGTGGTCGGCTTCGGCGGCTACGCCTCGGCGCCCGCGTACCGGGCCGGGGCGAAGGAGGGCGTGCCCGTGGTGATCCACGAGGCGAACGCGAAGCCCGGCATGGCGAACAAGCTCGGCGCGCGCTCGACGCCCTACGTCGCGGTCACGTTCCCCGGCACGCCGATCCCGAACGCGCGAGTGACTGGCATGCCGCTCCGTCCCGAGATCACGGGGCTCGACCGTGCCGCGCTGCGCGCGTCGGCGCGCGAGCACTTCGGGCTCGATCCCGAGCGGCGCACGCTGCTGGTGACGGGCGGCTCGCTGGGCGCCCGCGCGATCAACCGCGGCATCTCGAGCGAAGCGGCGGCGATCACCGCGGCCGGGATCCAGGTGCTGCACGTCTGGGGCGGGCTCACCGAGCTCGAGGATCCGGGCGTCGCGGGCTACGAGGTGCTGCCGTACTGCGACCGCATGGACCTCGCGTTCGCCGCGTGCGACCTCGCGGTCTCGCGCGCCGGGTCCACGACCGTGAGCGAGCTCGCCGGACTCGGCATCCCCGCCGTGTTCGTGCCCTACGGCCACGGCAACGGCGAGCAGCGCTTCAACGCCGCGGCCGACGTCGAGGCCGGCGGTGCGCTGCTCGTGGACGACGCCGAGCTGACTCCCGAGTGGGTGCGCGGCACCCTGATCCCGCTGGTCGGCGACGACGCGAGGCTCGCCGAGATGTCGGAACGCGCCCGCGGGGTCGGCGCGCTCGACGGGACCGAGCGCTTGCTCGCGCTCGTGCGCGAGGCGCTGGCCGCGAGCTGACCGCCCGCCGACCGCCCGCGACGCGATAGGATCGCCCCATGTCTCGCAGCCTCCTCCTTCGGAGCCGCAGCAGGGTGTGAATCGACCGGCGCCCTGCCAGCGGCGCCGTTCGTCGTGCCGGTCAACGCTTCGCTGATCGGAGGATCCTCCCGTGCCCATCCGTCCCCGACCCTGGCTGATGCTCGCCGTCATGGTCTTCGGCCAGGCCTCGACCACCGTGGTGGTCGCGACCCCCGCGTTCCTCATCCCGTACTTCACCCAGGAGCGGGGCATGGGCCTCGCCGCGGCGGGCCTGCTCGCGGGCATGCCCAATCTGGGCCTCGTGCTCGCGCTCTTCCTCTGGGGCGCGCTCGCCGACCGGGTGGGCGAGCGCCGGGTGCTGATCATCGGCCTCAGTCTGAGCGTGGTGGCCGTGGCGCTGTCGATGCTGGCCGGCGACGGCTTCTGGCTCGGCGCGGCGTTCGTGCTGGGCGGTGCGATGACCGCCTGCATCAACAACACGAGCGGGCGCCTGATCACCGGATGGTTCCCGGTCGGTCGTCGCGGGTTCGTGATGGGGATCAGGCAGACCTGCCAGCCGTTGGGGATGGCGGTCGCGGCCGTCGCGGTGCCGCCGATCGCGGCGGGTGCGGGCGTCGTCGCCGCGCTCGGCTTCGGCGGGATCCTGCTGCTCGTCAGCCTGATCGCCTGCGTCTGCGCCGTGGTGGATTCGCCTGCGGCCGAGACGTCCGGCGGGTCCGGCGCGACCGGCGGGGAGTTGCCAGCGATCGGCAATCCCTACCGCGGATCGGCCACCCTCGTGCGCATCCACGCGGTCTCGATGCTGCTCGTGGTCCCGCAGTTCGCGCTCTCGACCTTCGGGCTCGTGTGGTTCACCGTCGGATTCGGGTGGAGCGCGCTCGCCGCGGGATCGCTCGTCGCCGTGTCGCAGTTCGCGGGCGCCGCCGGGCGCATCGCGGTGGGGCTGTGGAGCGACCGGGTGCGCTCGCGCCTGCGCCCGCTACTGCAGGTCGCCGTCATCGGCGTCGTCGTGCTGCTCCTCGCCGCGGCGTTCGGCTGGGCGGGCTGGGCCGTTCCCGCCGCCGTGGCCTACGTCATCGCGAGCTGCGTGAGCGTCGCCGACAACGGTCTCGCATTCACCGCGGTCGCCGAGACCGCGGGGCGAGGCTGGGCCGGCCGGGCGCTCGGGATCCAGAACACCGGGCAGTTCCTCGCGGCCGCCGCGGTGGGTCCGCTCGTGGGCGGGCTCATCGCCCTCGTCGGCGTGCCGGCCTCGCTCGCCCTGATCGCGCTGGCCCCGGCGATCGCGGTGCCGCTCGTGCCGCGCGACGCACGGGTCGCCCGGGCGCCGAAGGCTCCGGTGGGAGCGCGCTGAGACCCGCGCCACACCGGGCCTCGCGCCGCGGGGAACCCGGGTGCGGAACGGTAGTCTTGTCGAGCACGACCTGAGGAGGCGCCCAGATGATCTACCCCGATCTCGACATGCAGATCCCCGACGAACTGGGGAAGGTGCACTTCGTCGGCATCGGCGGCTCCGGCATGAGCGGAATCGCGCGCATGATGCACGCCGCCGGGGTCCGTGTCTCGGGGTCCGATCGCAGCGCCAACTACAACACGAAGGCGCTCGCCGAGCTCGGCATCCAGGTCAGCATCGGCCACGCGGCCGAGAACGTCGGCGACGCCGACACCCTGGTCGTCACGGGCGCGCTCTGGCAGGACAACCCCGAGTACCAGCTGGCGCTCGCGACGGGCATGCCCGTGCTGCACCGCTCGCAGGCGCTCGCCTGGCTCGCGCGGGGCAAGCGCCTGGTCTCGATCGCCGGTGCGCACGGCAAGACCACCTCGACCGGCATGGTCGTCACCGGTCTGCTCGGCCTCGGCGCCGACCCCTCCTTCGTGAACGGCGGCATCATCGAGTCGCTCGGAACCTCCTCGGGTCCGGGCTCCGACGACCTCTTCGTGATCGAAGCCGACGAGAGCGACAAGTCGTTCCTGCTGTACGACACGGCGATCGCGCTCATCACCAACGTGGATCCCGAGCACCTCGACTTCTACGGCTCCCGCGAGAACTTCATGCAGGCGTTCGTCGACTTCGCGCGCGGGGCGAGCGAGCAGATCGTCATCTCCGCCGACGACCCGGGCGCGCTCGAGGTGCTCGAGTCGCTGCGCGCGCAGGGCGGCGAGCTGCCCGCCATCCGCACCTTCGGCGAGAGCGAGGGCGCCGACGTGCGCCTGGTCGCGCTCGACGATTCGGGCCCGGTCGCCTTCGAGGTCGAGGTGCTCGGAGCCGACGGCGGGGTCGAGCGGCACCGCGCTCAGCTCAGCGTCTTCGGTCGGCACAACGCGGTCAACGCGGTCGGCGCTCTCGCCGTGCTCACCGGCCTCGGCTTCGACGCGGCGGCATCGCTCCGCGCGATCAGCGAGTTCGGCGGCACCAAACGTCGCTTCGAGTTCCACGCCGAGGTGGGCGGCGTGCGCGTCTACGACGACTACGCGCACCATCCGACCGAGGTCGCGGCGCTGCTCGATTCGGCGCGGGCGGTCGTGGGGGAGGGCCGCCTCATCGCGATCCACCAGCCCCACCTCTACAGCCGCACCAGCCTGTTCCACCGCGAGTTCGCGGAGGTGCTCGAGCAGGGCGCCGATCGCACCGTGGTGCTCTCCGTCGACGGCGCCCGGGAGGATCCCGTGGCCGGTGTCACCGGTGCGCTCGTGGCCGACGACTTCTCGGACCAGAGCCGGGTGGCCTACATCGACGACTGGCAGCGCGCGGCCGACTACCTCGCCGAGATCGCCGAGCCCGGCGACGTGATGGTGACCATGAGCTGCGGCACCGTCTACCAGATCATCCCGCAGGTGGTCGAGGCGCTGCACGGCCGATTCGACGCCGACGGCGAGTGAGGCTGCCGTGCCGATGAGACGGCGGCGCGCGTGAAGCGCCCGAGCGGGTTCGATCGCGAGCCGGAGCCGGAGCGCGACGCACCCGTCGCGCCGGAGGCGCTCGCGAGCGACCGCCGCGACGAGTCCGACGGAGGGTGGGTGCTCCGTCGGCGCAGTCCGGGCCGGGCGGCCGAAACGCCGCAGCCCGAGACCGGGTCGACCGCGGCCCAGAGCGAGCCGGCGAGGAACGACGATGCGGCGCACGACCCGAGCGATCTCGCCGACGTGCTCGGCGAGGCGCGGTTCGGTACGGTCGATGCCGGTCGGGTCGCTCCGCCGGAGCGTGGCGCCTTCCCGGCTCCCGCCCGAGAACCCGTCGACGAGGCGGCGACCACCGATCTGAGCGATGCCGCGCTCGACGCGCGGGAACCCGACGGCGGCCTCATCGCGAAGCTGCGTGCTCGTTCTGATCGCGATCCCGATCCGATCCGGGCCGCCGAACGGGACCTGCGGACGGCCACGCGACTGCGCCGGCGCCGTGAGCGCCGCGAGCAGCGGCGGTTCACCGTGCACTCCCGACGTCGCCGCAGGTACTGGCTGATCGCCGGCGGCGCGGTGGTGGCGCTCGCGCTGTTCGTCGCGATCGGGGTGCTCAGCCCGCTCATGGCGGTGCGCGACATCCGCGTGACGGGCGCGTCGCGCGTGGACGCGGCGAAGGTGACGGATGCGCTCGGCCGCTTCGACGGCGTGCCGCTGGCGCTGGTCGACGACGGCGAGGTGCATCGCGTCCTCGCCGACTTCCCGCTGATCCAGCGCTACGCGATCGAGCGGATCCCGCCGGGCACGCTGGTGGTGCAGGTCGAGGAGCGCGTCCCGGCGATCACCGTGGCGAAGGGGAAGAAGTTCGAGACCTACGACCCCGCGGGCGTCATCGTCGGGACCGCCGACAAGCGACCCGAAGGGGTTCCGCTGGCGACCGGCGCTGCGGCATCGACGGGCTCCCCGGCATTCGCGGCTTCGGCGAAGATCGTGCGCGACATGCCCGACGCGCTGCGGAAGCAGCTCGCCTCGGTGACGGCGTCGAGCGGGCAGGACGTCCGCTTCACCCTCACGAACGGACTCGAGGTGCTGTGGGGCGAGGCTGCCGAGACGCAGAAGAAGTCGGCGGTGCTGCAGGCGCTGCTCACGGGGCTCAAGGGGCGCTCGGTGCAGAAGATCGACGTCTCGGCGCCGAACGCGCCCGTCTACAACTGACCGTCGAGCGGGGATCGGCCGGGTTTCTCGCGGAGATTGCGCCGCGCCGGTGTGTCGCCGGTGTCGTTCCGCGCTGTCGCCGTACCTTGGGAACCGCCCGAAATGTATACCCGGATACTAACTTTCACCTTGAGGTAGAGGTTGAAGGTTGAGGGGGAGGACCCACAGTGTCAACGAACCAGAACTACCTGGCCGTCATCAAGGTCGTCGGTGTCGGCGGCGGCGGCGTCAACGCGGTGAACCGCATGATCGAGCTCGGCCTGAAGGGCGTCGAGTTCATCGCGGTGAACACCGACGCCCAGGCGCTTCTGCTCAGCGACGCTGACGTCAAGCTCGACGTGGGCCGCGAGCTCACCCGCGGCCTCGGCGCTGGCGCCGACCCCGAGGTCGGGCGTCGCGCGGCCGAGGATCACGCCGACGAGATCGAGGAGGCGCTGACCGGCGCCGACATGGTGTTCGTCACCGCCGGCGAGGGCGGCGGCACCGGAACCGGTGCGGCTCCCGTCGTCGCGCGCATCGCCAAGTCGATCGGCGCGCTCACCATCGGCGTCGTGACCCGACCCTTCAGCTTCGAGGGCCGCCGCCGTGCCGCCCAGGCGGATTCGGGCGTCAACGCCCTGCGCGAGGCCGTGGACACCCTCATCGTCGTGCCCAACGATCGCCTGCTCGAGATCAGCGAGCCCGGCATCAGCATGATCGAGGCGTTCGCCGCCGCCGACCAGGTGCTGCTCGCCGGTGTCCAGGGCATCACCGACCTCATCACCACCCCGGGTCTCATCAACCTCGACTTCGCCGACGTGAAGTCGGTCATGCAGGGCGCCGGTTCCGCGCTCATGGGCATCGGCTCCGCACGCGGCGCCGACCGCGCCATCAAGGCGGCGGAGCTCGCAGTGGCCTCCCCGCTGCTCGAGGCCTCGATCGAGGGTGCGCACGGGGTGCTGCTGTCGATCCAGGGCTCCTCCAACCTCGCGCTCAGCGAGATCTACGAGGCGTCCTCGCTCGTGCAGGACGTCGTCCACGCCGAGGCCAACATCATCTTCGGTACCGTCATCGACGACACGCTCGGCGACGAGGTCCGCGTCACCGTGATCGCAGCCGGCTTCGACTCCGAGCCCGTCGCCGCGCAGCAGAACCCGCCGCGCCGCTCGGATCGCTCGCGTCGCGCCGCTCGCGCCGAAGCCAACGACGAGAGCTCGCGGCCGCTCGCGGCCGTCGAGTCGCCCGCCGTCGAGCCCGCCACGGTCGGCGCCGCGGCGTCCGCCGGCGAGGGCGAGTTCGGCGAGGCGATCTCGAACCCGCCGCTCGAGGCGCGCATGGTCGATCCCGCCTTCGACGGCGTGGACGACGACGACCTCGACATCCCCGAGTTCCTGCGCTGAGCATGGACGCGGAAGCTGTCGACGCGAGCCGGACCGCACTCGCGGCCCGGCTCGCCGGCGTTACCGAGCGGATCGGCGAGGCAGCGCGCGCGGTCGGGCGCACGCCCGAGGAGCTCACGCTCATCGTCGTCACCAAGTTCCACCCGGCGAGCCTCGTCGCGGACCTGGCCGCCCTCGGCGTGCAGGACGTCGGCGAGAACCGGCACCAGGAGGCGCAGGGCAAGGCGGCGGAGCTCGCGGACCTCGATCTGCGCTGGCACTTCATCGGGCAGCTGCAGACGAAGAAGGCGCGGCAGGCCGCGCGCTACGCGCACGCGATCCACTCGATCGACCGGGAGCGCCTCGTCGACGCGCTCTCGGGGATCGATCGCACGGTGGACGCGTTCCTGCAGGTCAACCTCACCGACGATCCCGGCCGCGGGGGAGCCGCGCCCGACGATCTGGACCGGCTCGCCGAGCGGGTGCTCGAGACGCCCAGCCTGCGTCTCCGCGGAGTCATGGCCGTCGCGCCCCTGCCCGAGGAGGAGGAGGCTGCGCGCGCGTTCGAGCGGCTCCGCGGCTACTCGGACCGGATCGTCGCGCTGGCACCCGAGGCCACCTCGATCTCCGCGGGCATGACCCACGATTTCGCCGAAGCGATCGCGGCCGGCGCGACACACCTTCGCATCGGGAGCGCAATCACCGGAAACCGGCCGGCGGCCGGTTAGCCTCGAAGTAACCGCGCAAGCGTGTAGGGAGTAGAACATGAGCAACCCGCTGAAGAAGACCATGGTGTTCCTCGGACTGGCCGAGGACGAGCTGGAGGAGACCGGCGAGCGTCCGGCCCCGGCGCCCGCCGCCGAGACCACCGCGCCCGCCGCAGCCCCGCGCCCCGCCGCGCAGAAGGCTCCGGTCACTCCGCTGCGCAAGGTCACCCCGACCCGCGCGCCCGCGGCGCCCGCGATGAACGAGATCCTCACGGTGCACCCCAGCGAGTACCGCGACGCGGCCGCGATCGCCGAGAGCTTCCGCGACGGCATCCCGGTGATCCTCAACCTCTCGCGCATGAACGACGCGGACGCGAAGCGCCTGATCGACTTCGCGAGCGGGCTGTCCATGGGGCTCCGCGGACGCATCGAGCGCGTCACGAGCAAGGTCTTCCTGCTGTCGCCCGAGCACATCGCGACGGCCAGCGACGAGGATTCGGGGTCGGAGACCGGCTCCTTCTTCGTGAGCCCCTCCGCCTAGCGCGGTGGCGATCCTCGCGATCCTCGGCCTCGTGCTGAGGATCCTGCTGCAGACGTACGTCTTCATCCTCTGGGCGCGCTTCGTGCTCGACTGGGTGCGGGTGCTCAACCCCCGGTTCCGGCCGCGGGGCGTCTGGCTCGCCGTGGTGGAGGCCGTCTACACGGTCACCGATCCGCCGATCCGGATGTTCCGGAAGATCCTGCCGCCGATCCGCCTCGGGGCGGTCGCGCTCGATCTCGGCTGGATGCTGACGATGCTGAGCTGCTGGATCCTCATCGCGATCCTCCCCTGATTCCTGTCCCGAACCTCCGACCCGAGCACGCACCCGCGAGGTGACGCCCTGCGAACTCCCTGGGCGAAGCCGAGCGATTGTTTGCTACCGTGGTTCCCATCCCACCGAAGTGGAACCGAAGCGAAAGAGATCCACGAATGTCACTGACACCCGAAGACCTTCTGAATCACGAGTTCTCCATCACCAAATTCCGTGATGGCTACGAGGTTGACCAGGTCGACGATTTCCTGGATCAGATCGCAGCAGAACTGCGCCAGCACGAAGAAGAGAAGGCCGAGCTGCGCAAGCAGATCGAAGAGCTGACCGCGAAGCTCGCCGAGGCCGAGGCCGGCAAGTCCGAGCCCCAGGTCGAGGCGTCCGAGCAGACCATCGTGGTCGACGCTCCGGCTCCGGCTGCTGCTCCCGTCTCCGCACCGAGCTTCGGCGAGGGCGATGCGGTCAAGTCGAGCGCCATGCTGCAGCTCGCGCTCGAACTGCACGACAAGCACGTCAGCGAGGGCGAGGCCAAGCGCGACCAGCTCATCCGCGACGCCGAGGCGACCTCGGCCCAGCTCGTGCAGGAGGCGCAGAAGCAGCGCGCCGAAGAGCTGCGCCTGCTCGGCGAGGAGCGCATCGACTTCCGCAACAAGATCAAGGAGCTCCGCGAGTTCGAGGGCGAGTACCGCAACACGCTCCGCTCGTACATCCAGTCGCAGCTCCGCGGCCTCGAGGGCTCGCCCGAGCCCGGTGGGGCTCCCGAGGGCCTGCAGTAGTCCGGGGCGTGAACGACGCATCCGAACGGGCGGCGCGGATTCGCGCCGCCCGTCCTGCTTCGCGGCGACGACTGGTGCCCGTGCTCCTGTTCGTCGTCGCGATCGCCGTGTTCGCGGCCGATCAGCTCGTCAAGAACTGGGTCGTCGACACGCTGCCCGAGGGGCAGACCGTTCCGGTCCTCGGCGAGTTCCTCCAGTGGCACTTCGTACGCAACCCGGGGGCGGCGTTCTCGCTCGCGAGCGGCTCCACCTGGATCTTCACGATCCTCGCCACGGTCGTCGTCTGCGTGATCCTCTGGCAGATCCGCCGACTCGGCTCGCTGCTGTGGGCGGCCTTCTTCGGGCTGCTGCTCGGCGGCGTGCTCGGCAACCTGACCGACCGCCTCACGCGTGCGCCCGGGTTCCCGGTCGGGCACGTCATCGACTTCATCTCCACGCCGTGGATGATCCCCGCGATCTACAACATCGCCGACATCGCGATCTGCACCGGCATGGCGCTGTTCGTACTGGTCACGCTGTTCGGGCTTCCGCTCGACGGTTCGCCGCGCCGCAAGCGCGGCGAAGAGGAGGCCGAGGCCGAGGGCTCCGACGCACCTGCCGCGGACGCGGATCCGGAGGCCCGCTGATGGAGCACCGTTCCCTTCCCGTTCCCGACGGTCTCGCCGGCGAACGCGCCGACAGCGCCATCGCGAAGCTGCTCGGCTTCTCACGCAGCTTCGCGGCGACCGTGGTCGAAGCCGGCGGCGTCGAGCTCGACGGCCGCGTGCTCGGCAAGTCCGACCGGCTCGCCGCCGGCGGCTGGCTCCAGGTGAGCTGGACCGAGAAGCGCGAGCCCGAGATCGTTCCCGTGCACCTGCCCGAGTTGGGCATCGTGCACGACGACGACGACATCGTGGTGGTCGACAAGCCCGCGGGCGTCGCCGCGCACCCGTCGCTCGGCTGGCAGGGACCGACCGTGCTCGGTGCGCTGGCCGGTGCCGGCTTCCGCATCGCCACCTCCGGCCCCGCGGAGCGCCAGGGCGTCGTCCACCGGCTCGACGCGGGCACGAGCGGACTCATGGTGGTCGCCAAGAGCGAGCACGCCTACCGGGAGCTCAAGCGCGCGTTCAAGGAACGCGAGGTCGAGAAGATCTACCACGCGGTCGTGCAGGGGCACCCGGATCCGTTCGCGGGCACCATCGAGGGGCCCATCGGGCGGCACCCGAACCACGAGTGGAAGTTCGCGGTGACGCGCGACGGCAAGCCGTCGATCACCCACTATGAGACGATCGAAGCGTTCCCGTACGCGTCGCTGCTCGAGATCCACCTCGAGACCGGCCGCACGCACCAGATCCGCGTGCACATGTCGGCCCAGCGGCACCCCTGCGTCGGCGATGCGATGTACGGCGCGGACCCGAAGCTGTCGGAGCGACTGGGCCTGACCCGGCAGTGGCTGCACGCCATGCGCCTCGGGTTCCGGCACCCGGCGACCGGCGAGCCCGTGGAGTTCGCGTCGAGCTACCCCGAGGACCTGCAGCACGCACTCGACGTGCTCTCGGCCTGACGTTCGCCGTCGATGTCGGCGGTGCCGTCTAGGATTCCCGCATGGGAATCGAGATCCGGCCCGCCGACGTCTACGACGACGTCCGCGCCGTCATCGGGCCGAAGCGCCCCGAGTCGAACGTCTGCTTCTGCCTGAGCTACCGTATCGGCTCCGCCGAGAACACGCGGCTCCGGGAGCCCGAGCGCAGCGAACGCGTGCGGGGTCTGTGCGCCGAGGATCCTCCTCCGGGGGTGCTCGCGTACCTCGACGGCGAGCCCGTCGGCTGGGCCGCGGTGCATCCGCGGGCCGGCACGAGCTTCGCCCGCAACCGCAAGATCCCGCACATCGACGAGCTCGACGTCTGGTCGCTCTGGTGCTTCCGGGTGCGCCCGGGACACCGCGGTGCGGGCATCGTGCACGCGCTCGCTGCCGGCGCGGTCGAGTTCGCACGCGCCAACGGCGCGCCGGCGATCGAGGGCTATCCGGTCGACAACGCCGGCGAGCCGGTGCATCAGACCATGGCCTACGTCGGTACGCGCGCCGTGTTCGAGCGCGCCGGGTTCTCCTGGGCGGCCGATACTGACTCGGTGCTGGCCGGATTCCGTCGCGTGGTCATGCGCCTCGACCTCCGAGGTGCGCCGTGAGCTCCCGGGGGTACGGTACTGCCGAGCTGCGGGGTCTGCTCGACGAGCTGCGGGCGCGGATCGAGGCTCGGATCGCTCGGGTCTCGGCCGAACTGGACGAACTCGCGCGGGCACGCCGGAGCGAGAGCGACGACGACGAGCACGACCCCGAGGGCGTGCCGCTGTCCGCGGAGTGGTCGCGGCTCTCGGGCCGGCTCGACGCGGCGCGTGCGGAGCTGAGCGGCGTCGAGGAATCCGAACGTCGACTGGCGGCGGGGGAGTACGGGATCTGCGCCGCGTGCGGCCGCGCGATCCCGATCGCCCGGCTCCGGGCGCGCCCGGCCGCCCGCACCTGCGTGCCCTGCGGGGAACGCCTCGCCAGATAGCGGCGGCGCCGTCCGGGCGCTCCCGTTGTCAGCGGTGCGCGATACCCTGGGACGGCCGACGAAAGGGGTCTGATTCGTGTCAGCGAACGACGGGTTCGTGCACCTGCACGTGCACAGCGAGTACTCGATGCTCGACGGGGCAGCACGCGTCGGGCCGCTCATGGACGCGGCCGCCGCCCAGGGCATGCCCGCCATCGCGGTCACCGACCATGGCAACACCTTCGGCGCATTCGATTTCTGGCGTCAGGCGAAGGATCGCGGCCTCAACCCGATCATCGGCATCGAGGCCTACCTCACCCCCGGCACCCACCGCACCGACAAGACCCGCGTGCGCTGGGGCAGCGGTGGCGGCGACGACGTGTCGGGCGCCGGCGCCTACACCCACATGACCATGCTCTCGGAGACGACCGAGGGCATGCACAACCTCTTCCGGCTGTCGAGCTACGCCTCCATGCAGGGCTACTACTTCAAGCCCCGAATGGACCGCGAGCTGCTGCAGACCTACGGCAAGGGGCTCATCACCACGACGGGTTGCCCCTCGGGCGAGATCCAGACCCGCCTGCGCCTCGGGCAGTACGACGAGGCCCGGCAGGCGGCGGCCGAGTTCCAGGACATCTTCGGCAGAGAGAACTTCTTCTGCGAGCTCATGGACCACGGGCTCGACATCGAGCGCCGGGTCCAGTCCGACCTCATCAAGATCGCGCGCGACCTCAAGATCCCGCTCGTCGCCACGAACGATCTGCACTACGTGCACGAGGCCGACGCCGAGGCGCACTCGGCGCTGCTCTGCGTGCAGTCGGGCTCCCGCCTCGACGACCCGAACCGCTTCAAGTTCGACGGCTCGGGCTACTACCTCAAGACCGCGGCCGAGATGCGGCACATCTTCCGCGACTTCCCCGACGCGTGCGACAACACGCTGCTCATCGCCGAGCGCTGCAACGTGGAGTTCAACACGTCGGCCAACTACATGCCGCGCTATCCGGTGCCCGATGGTGAGACCGAGGACAGCTGGTTCATCAAGGAGGTCGAGAAGGGGCTGCACTACCGCTACCCGAGCGGTATCCCCGACGCGGTGCGCAAGCAGGCCGAGTACGAGATCGGCGTCATCACGCAGATGGGCTTCCCCGGGTACTTCCTCGTGGTCGCCGACTTCATCAACTGGTCGAAAGACAACGGCATCCGCGTGGGCCCCGGTCGTGGTTCGGGCGCGGGATCCATGGTCGCCTACGCCATGCGTATCACCGATCTCGATCCGCTGCAGCACGGACTCATCTTCGAGCGATTCCTCAACCCCGACCGCGTCTCGATGCCCGACTTCGACGTCGACTTCGATGATCGCCGTCGCGGCGAGGTCATCAAGTACGTCACCGAGAAGTACGGCGACGAGCGCGTGGCGCAGATCGTCACCTACGGAACGATCAAGTCGAAGCAGGCGCTGAAGGACGCGTCGCGCGTGCTCGGCTTCCCGTTCGGCATGGGCGAGAAGCTCACGAAGGCGATGCCGCCCGCCGTCATGGCGAAGGACATCCCGCTCTCGGGCATCACCGATCCCGAGCACCCTCGCTACAAGGAGGCGGCCGAGTTCCGGGCCGTCCTCACCGAGGATCCCGAGGCGAAGCTCGTGTACGACACGGCGCTCGGCCTCGAGGGCTTGAAGCGGCAGTGGGGCGTGCACGCCGCGGGCGTCATCATGTCGAGCGACCCGCTCATCGACATCATCCCCCTGCAGAAGCGCGAGCAGGACGGCCAGATCGTCACGCAGTTCGACTACCCGACCTGCGAGGGCCTCGGCCTGATCAAGATGGACTTCCTGGGGCTGCGCAACCTCACGATCATCTCGGACGCGCTCGAGAACATCCGCCTCAACCGCGGCGAAGAACTCGACCTCGAGCGCCTGGAGCTCGACGACGCGCCCTCCTACGAACTGCTCGCGCGCGGCGACACGCTCGGTGTGTTCCAGCTCGACGGCGGCCCCATGCGCGGCCTGCTGCGCCTCATGAAGCCCGACAACTTCGAGGACATCTCGGCGGTGCTCGCGCTGTACCGCCCGGGGCCCATGGGCGCCGACTCGCACACCAACTACGCGCTGCGCAAGAACGGTCTGCAGCCGATCACCCCGATCCATCCCGAGCTCGAGGAACCGCTGAAGGACATCCTCGAGACGACCTACGGCCTGATCATCTATCAGGAGCAGGTCATGTCGATCGCTCAGCGGGTGGCCGGCTTCTCGCTCGGCCAAGCCGACATCCTCCGCCGCGCGATGGGCAAGAAGAAGAAGTCCGAGCTCGACAAGCAGTACGAGGGCTTCTCGGGCGGCATGAAGGAGCGCGGATTCTCCGAGGCGGCGATCAAGGCGCTCTGGGACATCCTGCTCCCGTTCTCGGACTACGCGTTCAACAAGGCCCACTCGGCCGCGTACGGCGTCGTCAGCTACTGGACCGCGTACCTGAAGGAGCACTACCCGGCCGAGTACATGGCCGCGCTGCTCACGAGCGTCGGCGACTCGAAGGACAAGCTCGCGCTCTACCTCAACGAGTGCCGCCGCATGGGCATCAAGGTGCTGCCGCCCGCCGTCAACGACTCATTCGCGAACTTCTCGGCGGTCGGCGACGACATCCGCTTCGGCCTCGGCGCGATCCGCAACGTGGGCACGAACGTGGTCGAGGGCATCCGTGAGGCCCGCGAGAACAAGGGGCGCTTCGAGACCTTCCACGACTTCCTCAAGAAGTGCTCGATCACGGTGCTCAACAAGCGCACCGTCGAGTCGCTCATCAAGGCCGGCGCCTTCGACGGCCTCGGCGGGACGCGACGCGCACTCGTCGAGATCCACGAGCAGTCGATCGAGAGCGCCGTGAAGGAGAAGCGCGATGCCGAGCACGGCAACGTGGGCTTCGACTTCGACAGCCTCTTCGCCGAGGCGGCGGAGGAGCAGGGCGACGCCGGCGAGACGGTGTCGCAGGTGCCCGATCGTCCCGAGTGGACCAAGAAGGACAAGCTCGCGTTCGAGCGCGAGATGCTGGGCCTCTACGTCTCCGACCACCCGCTGCGCGGGCTCGAGGCCGCGCTCGCGAAGGAGGCGAGCGACTCGATCGAGCGCGTCACCAACCCGGAGTCCCACCTCGACGGCGAGATCGTCACGGTCGCGGGCCTGCTCACCAGCGTGCAGCACCGCACCGCCAAATCGGGCAACCTCTACGGCATGGTCACGATCGAGGACTTCACCGGCGAGGTGCAGGCGCTCTTCATGGGCAAGTCGTACCAGGAGTTCGGCAGCCTGCTGCAACCCGATTCGATCGTGGCGCTGCGCGGCAAGGTCAACGCCCGCGACGACGGAATGTCGATGCACGCCTACGGTGTCAAACCGATCGACGCCTCCGTGCAGGACGACGCGAGCACGCTGATGCTCACCCTGCCCGACCAGCGCGCGACCGAAGACCTCATGCACGAGTTGAAGGGCACCCTGCGCCGGCATCCGGGCGAGAGCGAGGTGCGGCTGCACCTGCTGACCTCGACGAGCGTGCGGGTCTTCGACCTGCCCTTCCCGGTGCGCATCACCTCCGATCTGTTCGGGGAGCTGAAGGGCCTGCTGGGCCCGCGTTGCCTGTCGGAGCCCGGGGCGTAGGCTGGCGTCATGCGTGAACTTCAGCAGCGGATCCAGGCGGCGCTCGGCGCGCACGCGGAAGTCGACCCCGCGGTCGAGATCGAACGTCGAGTGGGCTTCCTCGTCGAGTACGCCCGCGCCGTGCCAGGAGTGCGCGGTTTCGTGCTGGGCATCTCCGGCGGGCAGGACTCGTCGCTGGCCGGCCGCCTCGCGCAGCTCGCGGTCGAACGCCTGCGCAGCGAGGGCGCCGAGGCCGAGTTCGTCGCGGTGCGGCTGCCCCACGGGGTCCAGCGCGACGAGGACGACGCGCAGCTGGCGCTGTCGTTCATCCGTCCCGACCGCTCCGTGTCGGTGGACATCGCGCCCGGTGTGCGGGGCCTCGTCGACGCGGTCGATAGCGCGATGGGCGAGGAGACCACCGACTTCACTCGGGGCAACGTGAAGGCGCGCATGCGCATGATCGCCCAGTACGCGATCGCGGGCGACCGCGGCCTCCTCGTCATCGGAACCGATCACGCGGCCGAGGCCATCACCGGCTTCTTCACCAAGTTCGGCGACGGCGCGGCCGACGTCGTGCCGCTCGCAGGGCTCACCAAGGGGCAGGGCGCGGCCATGCTGCAGCACCTCGACGCCCCGGACCGGCTCTGGCAGAAGGTGCCCACCGCCGATCTGCTCGACGGCGAACCCGGGCAGTCCGACGAGTCGAGCCTCGGCGTCAGCTACCCGGTGATCGACGCGTACCTGCGCGGCGAGAGCGTTCCCGAGGCGGCGGCCGAGAACCTCGAGCGCCGTTACCGCGGCACCGAGCACAAGCGGCGCCAGCCCGTCGGTCCCGATGACGACTGGTGGCGCGCGACCGGGGGAGCCGGGCGGTGACCACGAGCTACGTGCTGGCCGGCGGCTGCTACTGGTGCCTCGACGCCGCCTACCGCGCGCTGCGCGGCGTGACGGACGTCGCCTCCGTGTTCACGGGCGGCCGCACCGAGCACCCGAGCTACGCCGAGGTCTGCACCGGCAGCACCGGCCACGCCGAGGCGGTCGTGGTGACCTTCGACGAGTCGGTGCTGCCGGCAGAGGTGGTGCTCGACGCCTTCTTCACGATGCACGATCCCACGCAGCTGAACCGCCAGGGCGCCGATGTCGGCACCCAGTACCGCTCGGCGATGTTCCCGCGCGACGACGAGCAGCGCGCCCGCTTCATCGCCGCGCGGGATCGAGCGGCCGAGTGGTGGCCGGGCGAGATCGTGACCGCGATCGAACCCCTCGGACCCATCTACCCGGGCCCCGAGGAGCACCAGGACTTCTTCGCGAAGAACCCGACGCAGGGCTACTGCCTCGCCGTCGCCGCGCCCAAGGTGAGCAAGATCCGCGCTTCCTTCAGCGAGTACCTCGCCTGAACCGACCGTCGGGTCTGTCTGAAGCGGCTTGCCGATGCTCGACCCGGAGCGGTCACGAGGCGAGCGGAAGCTCCTCCCCGTCGTCCTCGCCGGCGCGCCCGAACGCCGCCCGAACCGGCGAGCCGAGGAACTCCTCCTGTTCCTTCGCCGCATCCTCCGACTCGGTCGGGCCATCCGCCTTCGGCGATTCCTCCGCCTCGAACGCGGATGCCGGGGTACCGACGCCGGGGACCGTCCAGGCGGGCGCGCCGGAGGCGACCGACGATCCGGAATCGGAGGACGCGCTGGAAGCATCGACCCGGTCGGTTTCGGCGCGATCGCGGCCTTCCTCGTCCGACGCGGGGGATCCCGCAGATTCGGCAGAGCCAGGGGCAGGGCTCGGGAACGACGTAACAGTCGCGCCGTCGTGCTGGCCCGACGTCTGCCGTGCGAACCGGGAGGTGCCCCAGCGCAGCTCGTGACCGAGTGCGTCCGCCTCGATCTCGACCGAGGTGCCGCTGCGCTCCTTGTTCTCCCAGCTGCGGACCCGGAGCCTGCCGCTGACGAAGACGCGATCGCCCTTCTGGAACGAATAGTGCGAGTGCTCGGCCAAGGAGCGGAAGGCGGTGATCGAGTACCAATTGGTCCCGCCTTCGACCCACTCGCCGCGCTCTCGGTCGTAGCGGCGCTCGCTGCTCGCGAGACGGAACGAGCACAGCGGGACGCCCGCGCCCGTGCGGATCAGCTTCGGGACCGTCGCGACGGTGCCGACGACGGAGATGGGGGTGCTCATGAGGGTCCTCCTCTGCGGTTGCGCCCTGGCGTCCTGCGCCCGGGCTGCTCGATGGGGTGAGGCGGGCGGTGCGCTGGAGGCGACCGATCCCACCGGCCTCCAGTGTGGAAGGCGGCCGGAGCCCGGACCCCGGCGAAGCGAGGATTGTGCACGCGATCCGCGGCGACCCCGCTCCGGTGCGCCCTGTGCACGGAGAACGCCCGGTGCGCCGGCTCGGATCGGTGACCACGGCAGGATGCGCCGTGCCGGGTTCTTCCACCGTGACCCCGTACACTGTGCCGGGTGAGCAGTGCTTCCCCCCGTCGCCCCCGTCGATTCCGCGCGACCGCGTCCGTCGCGCTCGCCGCAGGACTGCTCGTCGGCGTCCCGGCGCTGAGCGGCTGCGCGATCTTCGAGGGGCCGACTCCCGAGACCCCCGCGCGCACCACCCCGGCCCCGCCCAAGGAAGCGCCGAAGCTGATCCCCGGCGGCACTGCCGAGCAGAACGAGCCGTACTTCACCGAGGTGATCCGGTCCTACTCGAAGGGCAAGGAGGCCGTCCAGGGCGAACCGGTCGTGCAGGCCGTCGCCAAGGCCGGCTTCGACAAGCAGGCGATGCAGGTCAGCTTCGACAAGACCAAGACCGACCTCGTCGCGGACTACATCTACGTCTCGGTGCGGATCGGGCAGGGCTGCCTCATCGGTCAGATCTCGACGACCGACCGCAGCTTCTCGGTGGACCAGGTCGCAGCGATCGGCCCCGACAAAGACATCTGCCTGATCGGCAAGACCCGGCCGATCGACTTCTGATCCGAGCTAGCTGAGATCCCAGAGCAGCCGGTAGTAGGCGATCCGCTCGGGATCCGGATCGATGCCGTATCCGGCGTAGACCGCGGCTTCGTGCCCCGGGCCGTAGTTCCAGACCGTGCTCCAGGACGCGATCGCGAGGTCGGCCCAGCGGTCGGCCGCGCCGAGCGCGCCCAGATCGACGTGGGCGAGGAAGGCACCGGACTCGTCGAGCAGCGTGTTCGGCGCGCAGGCGTCCCCGTGGCAGACGACCGGATCGTCGACCGGGGGAGCGTCGCGCAGCAGGTGCCTCGCCTCCCGCGCCGAGAGATCGCGATGCTCGGGAGACCACTCCGCGGGGCCGATTCCGCGCGAGAGCCGTTCTTCGGCCTGCTCGAGGCGCCGCTCGATCGACCAGTCGAAGGGACAGACCGAGACGTCCAGCCGGTCGTGCAGGTCCCGCAGACCGGCGCCGATCGCCCGAGCAGCGGCCTCGGGTTCGGCGATCCAGCGCGGGTCGACAGCCGAATCGCCTCGGAGCGCGGCCGTGACGAGCCAGGATCCGCTCCGATCCGAGCCCGCGTCGACGACCGTCGGCACGCGCGCGCCCTGCGCGGCGGCCCACCGGAGGCGAGCGGCCTCCGCGTCGAGATCGAGCTCCGGGGTGCCGGCGGCGACCCACTTGAGGTAGCGGTCCGCCGTCCGATCGCGGAAGGTGAGACCGCCGAGCTCGTTCTCCCAGACCGTCTCGAGCGGACCGGCCGCGCGATCGAGGATCGCGCGCGGCGTTTCGACCGGTTCGTCGGGGGCTCCCGCGAGGACTCGCTCAATCATCCCTCCATGCTGCCAGTTCCCCTCGGGAGATGTCGGTGCGGGCGGCTAGAGTAGAGGCGATTCTCATCAGACCAGAGCACAAGGAGTTCGGGGCGCCAGCGCCCGGAAAACATATGGCCGAGTACATTTACCAGATGGTTCGCGCCCGCAAGGCGGTCGGCGAAAAGCTCATCCTCGACGACGTGACCATGGCGTTCCTGCCCGGTGCGAAGATCGGCATGGTCGGTCCCAACGGCGCCGGCAAGTCGACCATCCTCAAGATCATGGCGGGCCTCGACACCCCGTCGAACGGCGAGGCCGCGCTCGCGCCGGGCTTCTCGGTCGGCATCCTCATGCAGGAGCCCGAGCTCGACGAGTCGAAGACCGTGCTCGAGAACATCCAGGACGGCATCGAGATCAAGGCCAAGGTCGATCGTTTCAACGAGATCTCCGCGCTGATGGCCGAGCCCGACGCCGACTTCGATGCACTGCTCGCCGAGATGGGCACCCTGCAGGAGGAGATCGACGCGGCCGACGGCTGGGACCTCGACAACCAGCTCGAGCAGGCGATGGACGCGCTGCGCACCCCGCCCGCCGACGCCGCGATCGGTCCGCTGTCGGGCGGCGAGCGTCGCCGTGTCGCGCTCACCAAGCTCCTGCTGCAGAAGCCCGATCTGCTGCTGCTCGACGAGCCCACCAACCACCTCGACGCCGAGAGCGTGCTCTGGCTCGAGCAGCACCTGCAGAAGTACCCCGGCGCGGTCATCGCGATCACGCACGATCGCTACTTCCTCGACAACGTCGCGGAGTGGATCGCCGAGGTCGACCGCGGGCGCCTGTACCCCTACGAGGGCAACTACTCGACCTACCTCGAGAAGAAGGCCGAGCGCCTCGATATCCAGGGCAAGAAGGACGCGAAGCTCGCGAAGCGCCTGAAGGAAGAGCTCGACTGGGTGCGTTCGAACACCAAGGGCCGCCAGGCGAAGTCGAAGGCGCGTCTGGCGCGCTACGAAGAGATGGCAGCCGAGGCGGAGCGCACGCGGAAGCTCGACTTCGAGGAGATCCAGATCCCCGCGGGTCCGCGTCTCGGCAACATCGTCATCGAGGCGAAGGGGCTCCAGAAGGGCTTCGGCGACCGCACGCTCATCGACGGCCTCTCGTTCTCGCTGCCGCCGAACGGCATCGTCGGCGTGATCGGCCCGAACGGCGTCGGCAAGACCACGCTGTTCAAAACCATCGTCGGCCTCGAGCCGCTCGACGGCGGCGACCTGAAGATCGGCGAGACGGTCCAGATCAGCTACGTCGATCAGAACCGCGCCAACATCGACCCCGAGAAGACGCTGTGGGAAGTCGTGTCCGACGGGCTCGACATCATCACGGTGGGCAAGACCGAGATCCCCTCGCGCGCCTACGTGTCGAAGTTCGGGTTCAAGGGTCCGGATCAGCAGAAGAAGGCCGGCGTGCTCTCGGGCGGTGAGCGCAACCGACTGAACCTCGCGCTGACGCTCAAGCAGGGCGGCAACCTGCTGCTCCTCGACGAGCCGACCAACGACCTCGACGTCGAGACCTTGCAGTCGCTCGAGAACGCGCTGCTCGAGTTCCCCGGTTGCGCCGTGGTCATCACCCACGACCGGTGGTTCCTCGACCGCATCGCGACGCACATCCTCGCCTACGAGGGCACCGAGGAAGAGCCCGCGAACTGGCACTGGTTCGAAGGCAACTTCGAGGCGTACGAGGCGAACAAGCTGGAGCGGCTCGGGCCCGACGCGGCGAACCCGTCGCGCAGCCACTACCGCAAGCTCACGCGCAACTGACGCTCGCCGGCGACGGGGCGCAACCGCAACGGTTGCGCCCCGTCGCCGTTTCGAGCGCACACCGACTCACCTCGACCGGAAGGATCCCCGCATGGCGCGCACCCATGTCGACCTCGAGCTCCGCTGGGGCGATCAGGACGCCTACGGGCACGTGAACAACGTCGCCTACGCCCGCTACCTCGAAGAAGCGCGCGTGCGCACCTTCTGGCTGGGCAGCGGACGCGAGCGCACCGGCATGGAACGGCACTTCCGCGGAGACGATCCCGACGGGCCGAAGATGCTGGTCGCGAGCCAGCAAATCGAGTTCCTGCGCGTGCTCGAATACGCGGAGCAGCCGATCACCGTCGAGCTCTGGATCGGCAAGCTCGGCGGGTCCTCGCTCGAGGTGCACTACGAGATCGTCGACGGGTCCCAGCCGGAGCGCACCGTCGTCGCGCGCGCGATCACCGTCGTCGTGATCGTCGACGGGAAGACCCTGCGACCCATGCGCCTCTCGGGCGAGGGCCGCGAGTCGGTCGAGGCGTGGATGGACGAGCCGCTGCAGCTCGGACGTCGCTGACGCGGTCGCGAACCGTCCGACGAATCTGTGCGGCCGGCTACCCCCGCGGGAGCCGGACCGTGACCTCCTGGGAGACGGAGGCGACGAGCGCGCCCGATCGGTCGTAGAAGCGCCCGGTGGAGAGCCCGCGCCCGCCCTGCGCGGTGGGGGACTCGAGCTCGTAGAGCAGCCAGTCGTCGACTCGGAACGGTCGGTGGAACCACATCGCGTGGTCGAGGCTCGCCGCGCGCATGCCGGGGGTCGCCCAGGGGATCCCGTGGCGACGGGCGACGGGTTCGACCAGCAGGTAGTCGCTCGCGAAGGCCAACGCTGCGCAGTGCTGCAGCGATCCGCCCTCGAACGTGTCGCGGCTGCGCATCCAGACCCGCTGCTTCGACGTGCGTTCGGGCACCTCGAGCAGGATGTCCGACTCGACGTAGCGGAAGTCGAACGGACGGTTGAGGATCCAGGATGCGCGCCCGCCGTCGGCGAGGTGCCCGTACTTCTCCCACACCGCGGGCAGGTCCTCGGGCGGCACGATGCCGCTCAGGTCGATGGGGTCCTGGTGCTCGAGCCCGTCGTCGTCGGACTGGAACGATGCGATCATCGACATGAGCACCTCGCCGCCCTGGTAGGCCTGCGTGCGCCGCGTCGAGAACGATCGGCCGTCGTGCAGGCGGGCGACCTCGAAGGTCATGCGTTCGATGCTGTCGCCCGGCCGGAGGAAGTAGGCGTGCATCGAGTGGATCTCGCGGTCGTCGGGCACCGTGGCCCCCGCGGCCGAGATGGCCTGGCCGAGCACCTGGCCGCCGAACGAGCGCCCGTGCGGCGTCGGCAGCGCGGGGCCGGTGAAGATGTCGTCCTGGGTGCGGGCGCCCGCGTCGAGCACCGAGATCATCGTCATGAGATCGGGATCTGTGGGCATCGGAACCTCCTGGCGGCGCGGTACGGCTGTCCGCCTCAGTCTATGACCGGCGACGGCCCCGGCCGGGGAAGCGGCGCGGTGTCCGCCCGGGCGCCGCGACTAGGCTGGAACCGATGTCCGCACCGCTCCGCCTCGCCGATCACGCCACCCGCGACGACCTCCGCATCTTCCTCGAACGCCTGGAACGCGCCGGGCGCGCGGAAGTGCGCATGGTGACCCGCGGCTCGACCCTCGCGGTGTTCGGCTGCACCCAGGCGCCGGCGGGGCTGCTGGACCCGCTCCCGGTGGTGCTTGCGGCCCGCGCCTTCGCCCTTGCCGAAGCACCGGGGGACGCGGTCGACGCCACGGTCGCGAGCCGGGCGCTGCTCGATCGGATCGCGCGCATGGGCGTGCTCGGCCGGGATCTCGACGTGCCCGACGCGACGCTCGCCGCAGCGTGGGCCGGCGTACTGCCGCCGACGAGCGGCTGGGAGGCCGCGGGATCGATCGACGCGGCGTCGCTCGCGGCGGTCGCCGCCGAGGGCATGCAGCGGGTCGCCGCCGCGCTGCCCGATCAGCCGGGCGAGGCCGTGGTGCAGAAGGTGCGCGCGCAGGTCTGGGGCGCGCCCATCGCCGACGGAGTGCCCGCCGCGGCCGCGTTCGCGGCCGACGCGCTCGGATTCCTCCGGGACGAGCGCGTACTCAGGATCAGCCGCTCGCGCAGCTGGACTCGGCTCTCGGGCTCGCGCGGGGACGTGCTGGTGCGCGGGGGTCTCGGCCGACGGTGACCCCGTGATGGTCGATCCTCGGCTACACTAGGACGGTCAACCCGAGGAGTGTATTCATGGCCAACGTCAACGGCATCATCGACCCGCCCATCGACGAGCTGCTCGCCAAGGTGGATTCGAAGTACGCCCTGGTCGTCTTCGCGTCGCAGCGCGCCCGTCAGATCAACGACTACTACACCGATCTGCACGACGGCAACCTCTTCGACAACGTGGGCCCGCTCGTCGAGTCCTCCGTCGACGACAAGCCGCTGTCGATCGCGCTGCACGAGATCGTCGAGGGCAAGCTGACCATGACCAAGCGCGCCGCGGTCGAGGAGCTTCCCGCTGAGGCCGATTCGGCCGAGGAGCTGTCGGAGTAACCCGCAGCAACGATGTCGGCGGCGTCGGATAGCCTGGGGGCTGTTCCGGCGCCGCTGTCGTTTTCCCGAGCGCCGACCCCGCTCGGTGCCGACCGCGAGCGGTAGCGTTCGCCCGTGCACCAGTCCGCACTCAGCCACTTCCCACAGAGGAGCCCATCGTGTCCCTTCGCCAGTTCACCTCGGAGTCCGTCACCGAGGGGCACCCCGACAAGATCTGCGATCGCATCTCCGATTCGATCCTCGACGCGCTGATCGAACAGGATCCGGGCGCGCGCGTCGCGGTCGAGACTCTGGTGACCACCGGACTCGTGCACGTCGCGGGTGAGGTATCGACCACGGGCTACGTCGAGATCCCGCAGATCGTGCGCGACGCGGTGCGCAACGTGGGCTACACGAGCTCCGACATGGGCTTCGACGCGGGCTCCTGCGGGGTGTCCGTGTCCATCGGCCAGCAGTCGCCCGACATCGCGAACGGCGTCGACGCCTCGCTCGAGGTGCGCGAGGGCGCGACGGCGGACGACGCGCTGAACCAGCAGGGCGCCGGCGACCAGGGCATCATGTTCGGCTACGCGACCGACGAGACCCCCGAGCTGCACCCGCTGCCGAGCTGGATCGCCCACCGCATGGCCGAGCGCCTCACCGAGGTGCGCAAGAGCGGGATCCTGCCCGAACTGCGCCCCGACGGCAAGACCCAGGTGACCATCGGCACCGACGGCGACCGCCCGGTCAGCGTCGAGGCCGTCGTGGTCTCGACCCAGCACTCGGCCGACATCTCGCAGCCGGCACTGCGCGAGGCGATCGAGCGCGAGGTCATCCGCCCCGTCCTCGGGCGGGTCGAACTCGCGAGCGGCGACGCCGAGCTGTTCATCAACCCGGCCGGTCCGTTCGTCATCGGCGGCCCCATGGGCGACGCCGGCCTCACGGGCCGCAAGATCATCATCGACACCTACGGCGGCGCGAGCCGTCACGGCGGTGGCGCGTTCAGCGGCAAGGATCCGTCGAAGGTCGACCGCTCGGCCGCGTACGCCATGCGCTGGGTGGCGAAGCACGTGGTGCGCGCCGGGCTCGCGAAGCGCGCCGAGCTGCAGGTCGCCTACGCGATCGGCCGCGCCCACCCGGTCGGCCTCTACGTCGAGACCTTCGGCACCGAGACCGTTCCGCGCGAGCGCATCGAGGCGGCGGTCCGCCAGGTCTTCGACCTGCGCCCGCTCGCCATCATCCGCGATCTCGAACTGATCCGCCCGATCTACGCGCAGACGAGCGCCTACGGGCACTTCGGCCGCGAGCTGCCCGACTTCACCTGGGAGGCGACGCCCCGCGTCGCCGAGCTGCGAGCGGCCGCAGGGATCGACGCGGCGTGACCGCCGAGGGTGCTGCCGGCCGCAGGGTCGCCAGGATCCTGCTCGACACGAGCCTGCCGCAGCTCGACCACCTGTTCGACTACGCGATCCCGGGCGAGCTCGCCGACGAGATCCGTGCGGGCCAGCGCGTGCGGGTCCCGTTCCGCTCGCAGAACCGCAAGAGCTTCGGCACGGTCATCGAGTTCACCGAGCAGAGCGACTTCGGCGGCGAGCTGGCGCAGATCGCCGAGATCGTCAGCCCGCTGCCGACGCTCACCCCCGAGGTGTGGCGGCTGGCGCGCGCCGTGGCCGACCGCGCCGCGGGCAGCGCCGGCGACATCCTGCGGCTCGCGATCCCGACGCGCCAGGTGCGGGTCGAGAAGCAGCACCTGGCGGGCACCGCGCCCGATCCGGGGGAGCACGACACCCCCTTCGAAGCCGAAGAAGCAGACACAGAGCTCGCCGGCCTGCTGACGGGCGGGGCGCGCCTCGCGATCGACGCGTCGCACGGCCCGGTGCGGCTGGGCACGGGCGAGTGGGTCGGCGGGTGGAGCCTGCAGCTCGCGCGCGCCGCGCTCGCCGTGCACGCGGAGGGCCGCAGCGCGATCGTCGTGCTGCCTGACTACCGCGATCTCGATCAACTGCGCGACGCGCTCGCATCGCTCGGGCACGCGGGCGTCGTGCGCCTCGACGCCCGGCAGTCGAAGGGGGAGCGGTACGCGGCGTTCCTGCGCGCGCTCGATCCCGAGCCCCGCATCATCATCGGCAACCGTTCGGCGGTCTACGCGCCGGCTCACGCGCTCGGGGCGATCCTCATCTGGGACGACGGCGATCCCGTGCTGGCCGAACCGCTGGCGCCCTACGTCCACGCGCGCGATGCCGCGCTCGTGCGAGCGGGGCAGTCGGGGGCGGGGCTCCTGTTCGCCGCGCACTCCCGCAGCGCCGAGGTGCAGCGCCTCGTCGAGATCGGCTACGTGCAGGCGCAGCGGCATCCGCCGCGCCGCACCCGCGTGGTGCACGCCGATGCGTCGATGACCCCCGACGCCTTCGCCGGTCGGGTGCCCGAGTTCGCCGCCCGCATCATCCGGCAGGAGTCCCGCCGCGGTCCCGTGCTCGTGCAGGTGGCCACGCCCGGCTACGCGCCCGTCGCGGTCTGCGCGTCGTGCGGCGATGCCGCGCGCTGTCGTGCCTGCGCCGGGCCCATCGGCTTCCGTTCCGCGGGCGTCGCCGCCTGCCGCTGGTGCGGTGAACCCGCGCGCCCCTGGCAGTGCGGCACGTGCGACGGGACGGTGCTCACCGAGCGCGGCATGGGATCCCAGCGCACCGTCGAGCAGTTCGAGCGCCAGTTCTCCGACGCCCGGGTGCTGCTCAGCGACGGGGAGCATCCGCGCGAGCGCGTCGACGCGCGCCCGGCACTCGTCGTGGCGACGCGCGGCGCCGAACCGATCGCGGCGGGCGGCTACCGCGCGGTCGTGCTGCTCGATGCCGAACGACTGCTCGGCATCGAATCGCTGCGTGCGGCCGAGGACTGCCTGCGTTGGTGGGAGAACGCCGCCGCGCTCGCGGCCCCCGACGGGCAGTGCGTCATGGCGTCGGGCGGCGGTCCGACCGTGCAGGCCTTCGTCACGGGACGCACCGAGGAATGGCGCTCGGCCGAACTGCACGACCGGCACGCGCTCCGCTACCCGCCCGCGGTCCGCGTCGCGAGCGTCACGGGCGGTGCCGCCGAGGTCGAGCGCGCGCTCGCATCCATCCGGGATCTCGGCGCGCAGGACCCGGCCGTGCCCGGCATCGATGTGCTCGGTCCGGTTCCCGCTCGCGGGCCGAGCGGATACGAGCAGGTGCCCGGGATCGTGCGACTCATCGTCCGCTTCGACTACGGGCTCGGCGCCGAGATCGCGCGCCGGCTGCGCGGCGTGCTCGTCGCCGACGCCGCGGGCTCCTCAGCGCGCACTCGCGGCCGTCCGCCCGGACGTGCGCGGCCGGAAGCGCTGCGCCTGCGTTTCGACGACCGAGGCGTCTTCGACGGCTAGCACGGGCGGCACCCGTCGCCTCGGCGGGCTACGCTGAGGCCATGAGCATCGAAGCCTGGTTCGGGGGAGTCGTGACCGTCGTCGAGGTGCTCGGCGTGGTCGCCATGATCGCCGGTTTCGCGATCGCGCTGGTGCTGTCCGCGCGTGCGCTGTTCGGCGGCCGGGGAGGCCGCACCGCGTTTCAGACGCTGCGGACCTCGATCGGCGGATCGATCCTGCTCGGCCTCGAGATCTTCGTCGCGGCCGACATCATCCGCACCATCTCGACCCCGTCGCTCGAGGACGCGGCGGTGCTCGGGCTGATCGTGCTGATCCGCACCGTGCTCAGCATGTCGATCCAGATCGAGATCGACGGCGTGGCGCCGTGGCGCCGGGCCGCGCTCACGAGCGGTGCCGAGGTGCTGGCCGCGGAGGTCGCGCGGGGCCGGCGGTCGGCCGGCCCCGCGTCGTAGCTCACGCCTGAGCGAGCCGTTCCGCGACGAAGTCCACGTCCTTGTCGCCGCGGCCCGAGAGGTTCGCGATGATGATCGCGTCGGGACCGAGCTCCGGGGCGAGCTTCACGACGTGCGCCAGCGCGTGCGACGACTCGAGCGCGGGGATGATCCCCTCAGCGCGGGTCAGCAGCTGGAACGCGTCGAGCGCCTCGGCGTCGGTGACGCTCACGTACTCGCCGCGGCCGGTCTGCTCCAGGTGGGCGTGCTGCGGGCCGACGCCGGGGTAGTCGATGCCCGATCCGATGGAGTGCACGGGAGCCGGCTCGCCGTTCTCGTCGAGCAGCACCTTGGTGTGCATGCCGTGCAGGTCGCCGACGACGCCCTTCGTCATGGTCGCCGCGTGCCGGTCGGTGTCGAGGCCCTCACCGGCGGGCTCGACGCCGATCACGCGCACGGACTCATCGGTGAGGAACGCGTCGAACAGGCCCATGGCGTTCGATCCGCCGCCGACGCAGGCGACGAGCGCGTCGGGCAGGCGCCCCTCGGCTTCCAGGATCTGGGCACGTGCCTCGCGGCCGACGACCGACTGGAAATCGCGCACCATCGACGGGAACGGGTGGGGGCCGACGACGGAGCCGATAGCGAAGAGGTACTCGTCGGGGGACGCGGCGTAGACCTCGAACGCCGAGTCGACGGCCTCCTTCAGTGAGCGGCCACCGCGCTCCACGGGCACGACCTTCGCTCCGAGCAGCTCCATGCGGACCACGTTGGGGTGCTGCTTGGCCACGTCGATGGCTCCCATGTGGATCTCGCACTCGAGACCGACGAGCGCCGCCGCCGTCGCGAGCGCGACGCCGTGCTGCCCCGCGCCGGTCTCGGCGATGACCTTGGTCTTGCCCATCCGCTTCGCGAGCAGCGCTTCACCGAGCGTGTGGTTGATCTTGTGCGCGCCCGTGTGGTTGAGGTCCTCGCGCTTCAGGTAGACCTTCGCGCCGCCGAGCCGCTGCGTCAGGTTCTCGGCGAAGTACAGCAGCGAGGGGCGACCGACGTACTTCGACAGCAGGTCCTGGTACTGCCGCTGGAACTCGGGATCCTGCCGCGCGGCCTCGTAGGCCTCGGCGACCTCGGCCATGGGGCCCGCGAGGAACGGGGGCAGGATCGCTCCGCCGAACTCGCCGAAGTACCCGGCGCCGTCGGCACGGTACGGGGAGGGCGCGGCGTCGGGGGAAGTCGTGGTGGGGTGTGTCATTGGAGAGGTCCTTTGCGTCATTGCGCCACTCGAGAGACGAAAAAACACCGCCTACGAGAGACGGTGTCGGAAGTGCATGCAGATGCGCGAGATCGAGACCGCCTAGGCGGTCCACCACTGATTCGCGATATGCATGGGGCGATCGTAGAGCACTCCGAGGCCGTCGGGCAAGCTCGAGAGCTCGGGCGAGCGCCCGTGCGAGGGTGCGCGGTCCACCGAGATGCGAGAATAGGGTGATGCGCATCCTCTTCGCCGGAACTCCCGAGTTCGCCGTGCCCAGTCTTCGAGCGGTCGTCTCCGCAGGCCACGAGGTCGTCGGCGTGATCACCCGGGAGGACGCGCCCCTCGGGCGCAAGCGCGTGCTGACCCCTTCGCCCGTGGCGCTCGCCGCCGAGGAGCTCGGCCTGCCGGTGCTGAAGGCCAATCGGCTGGGGGATGCGGCCACCGAGTGGGCTGCATCGCTCGAGGCGGATCTCGGCGTGATCGTCGCCTACGGCGGACTCGTGCGCGAACCGCTGCTCTCGCTGCCCGCCCAGGGATGGATCAACCTGCATTTCTCGGAGCTGCCGCGCTGGCGCGGCGCGGCGCCGGTGCAGCGCGCCCTCGAAGCGGGCGAGCAGAACCTCGGCGTGACGGTGTTCCGCCTGGTCGCGGCGCTCGACGCCGGTGACGTGCTGACCCGCGACGCGCGGGAGTTCCCCGCGGGCACCCCCGCGGGCGCCGCGCTCACGGACCTCGCAGAGTTCGGCACCGGCGCCCTCGTCGCGGCGATCGCCGGCCTCGCCGATGGAACGCTCACCGGCGAGCCGCAGACCGGCGAGGCGAGCTACGCGCACAAGCTCGGCCGGGAGGACGGCCGTCTCGACCTCGCGCGCCCCACCCGCGAGGTCCTCGCCCAGTGGGCCGGCATGACCCCGGAACCCGGCGCCTACGCCCACTACGATGACCAGCCCCTCAAGCTGCACGAGGTGCGCCGCGCCGCCGATGCCGCCGCCGCGGGAGCCGACGCTGCCGGCGCCGTCGAGCTGATCGACGGGCGCGCGATCCTGCGCCTCGCCGACGGATCCCTCGAACTCGTGCGCGTGCAGCCGGCGGGCAAGGCCGCGATGGACGGCGCCGCCTGGTTGCGCGGCCGCGGAGGATCGGCGGTGCTCGCATGAGCGCGGAGCACGCGAACCAGGGCGGCCGCGGCAGTCGCGGGAACCGGGGGAACCGCGGAGGCCAGCAGCGGAACGCCGGACGTCCGAACGGCGGCGGCGGACGCGGCCGCGGGAACTCCGGAGGCGATCGCGGACGATCCGGTCCGCGGGAGCACCGGCCCGCCGGCCGGGTCTCGGCCGCGCGCCTCGCCGCTTACGACGTGCTCCGCGACGTCGACGAGCGGGAGGCCTACGCCAACCTGGCTCTGCCCGCCCGCATCCGCGAGGCCGACCTGAATCCCCGCGACGCGGCGTTCGTCACCGAGCTCGTCTCGGGCACCCTGCGCGGCCGCGGCCGCTACGACCGCATCATCGAGCTCGCCTCGTCCCGCGAGATGGACCGCATCGACCCGCGCACCCGCAACGTGCTCCGCCTCGGCGCCCACCAGCTGCTCGCGATGCGCACCGCCGACCACGCCGCCCTCAACGAGAGCGTCGAACTGCAGCGCCTGGTCGCGAACGCCGCCGGCGCCGGCTTCGTCAACGGGGTCCTCCGCACCATCAGCCGATCCACCGACGCCGAATGGAACGACCGGATCGACGCGGAAGCCCCGTCCGCCGACGCAGCGCTCGCCGCGCGCACCTCCCACCCGGGCTGGATCCTGCGCGCGCTGCGCGATGCGCTCGCCGCCGAGGGACGCATCGACGAGCTCGACGATCTGCTCGCCGCCGACAACCGCGCGCCCCGGGTCAGCCTCGCGCTGCTTCCGGGATCGGGCATCGACGTCGACACCGCCGAAGCGCTCGGCGGGGAGGCCGGGATCGCTGTTGCGGGCCCCTCGCCCCTGGGCCTCGAACTCGCCGGAGGGGATCCCGGTCGCACGATCGACGGCCTCGACCTTCCCGAGGGCACGCTCCGCGTGCAGGACCAGGGTTCGCAGCTCGCCGCGCTGGCGCTGCTGCGCGCGAGCGAGATCCGCGCGGGGGAGCAGTGGCTGGACCTGTGCGCGGGGCCCGGCGGCAAGACCGCGGTGCTCGCGGCCGAGGCCGAGCTGGCGGGCGCCGAGCTGCGCGCCAACGAGGTGGCCGAACATCGCGCCGAGCTCGTGCGCCGCGCGGTCGTGGCATCCTCCGATGCGGTTCGCGTGGTGTCGCACGACGGCCGGGAGCCCGAGGCGTTCGGCGACGGCGGACCCGCGAACGGCGGCACTCGCCGCTACGACCGGATCCTGGTCGACGCGCCCTGCTCCGGGCTCGGCGCGCTGCGCCGGCGACCCGAGGCGCGCTGGCGCAAGGCGCCGAGCGACCTGCCCGAGCTGACCCGACTCCAGGCCGAACTGCTCGACGCCGCGGCGGATCATCTCGCCGACGACGGCCTGCTCGCGTACGTGACCTGCTCGCCGCACCTCGCCGAGACCCGGGTCGTGCTCGATCGGCTGCTGTCGAAGCGCCCCGAGCTGGAGGAGCTCGACGCGAAGGCGGTGCTGAACCGCGTCGCGCGCGAACCCCTGGATCTCGCGGGGGAAGCGCTGAGCGCGCAGCTGTGGCCGCACCGCAACGGAACCGACGCGATGTTCATCGCGCTGCTGCGCCGGCGGAGCTGATGGGGCGGGCGGCACCCGCCCGCTGAAGCTTCGTCGAGATGACCCGAATGCGGGTTATGGGGGCTCATAACCCGCATTCGGGTCATCTCGACGACCTCCGACGCACGCACCCCCGACCGAACGACCGAAGGCCCCATACTCTGGGGGCATGGACGTACAGGACTACGCCGGCGCGCTGCGGCCGTTGCTCGCCGCGCGCACGGAAGACGCGGCCGCCCGGCTCGGACGCTTCCGCCGGGCCGCCGAAGAAGCGGGCTCGGGCATCGACGGCGTCCTGATCGACGTGTTCGTCGACCAGGACGCTGAGGGCCCGTTCGATGTCTGGGCCCGGTTCGAGGGCGGCGATGCGTTCGCCCTCGACCGCCGCTTCGACGCCGACCGGCACCTCTTCGGCGTCGAATGGGGCGAGGACGGCTGGGAGCCGGAGGTGCCGCCGCGCCCGCGCGGGTGGACGCGCGATGATCTCGAACAGGTCGTGCTCGACGCCGTCGCCGAGTGGCTCTCCCCGCTCCTCCCGCCGGGATCGCCCGAGGGGTTCTGGCGGATCGGTCTCCCCGACGGGGCGGGCGCATGACGACCGCGCGGCACGGCCGGCTCTCGTTCCGGACCGTCTACGGCGGCCCCGGGATCCCCGGCGGCACGATCACCGAGCTCAAACGCCTCCAGATCGCGCTCCGCGACCTCGAGTGGGGCTACGACTACGACCTGTTCGTCACGGTCGGCGGCGACCTCACGGTGGTCTCCGAACCGACCGGACTGCATCGTCCCCGCGTTCGGCTCGCCGCCCGGACCGCGAGCGGCGAGCTCCGCTTCAACAGCGACGAGGTGCTGCGGGGCAACGACCCCGCGACCATGCTGCGGAGCGGGGTGCTCGAGGCGCTCGGCATGCTCGTCGACCGGGTGGCGGCTCGCGATCCCGAGTTCGACGCCGACGCGGATCGAGCGCTGATCACCCGGCTGCGCAACGCTGGACCGGCGGTGCAAACCCTGTCAGGATGACGTCATGGGCGTCATCAACACGTACTTCATCGCGAGCGACGACGCTGCGGCCGCGTCGGTGGTCGAAACCGGACCCGACGCGGCGAACGGGCCCGTGCTCGACGCCGTGGATCCGACCGTGCAGGCGGGAACGCTGCAGGAGCTCCTCACCGGCGAACCGTACGACACCATCACCGGTGAGTGGTCCTGGGCGCGCCTGGTGAGCGAGCCGGATCACGACTCCGCGTGGGTCGTCTCGCTGCCGGGCGCCTTCACCGCTGCGCTTGCGGACGCCAGCGACGAACGCCTGGCCGAGGTCGTGGGTCCCTGGTCCGAGACCGAGGAATTCTGGGGTGCTGGCGATCCCGAATACCTCCTGCCGATGCTCCGCGACTGGCGGGCGCTCGCCCGCACCGCGCGGGAGCGCGGCGAGGCGCTGTACTGCTGGAACTCCCTGTAGCCGCGAGAGGTTCCCCGTCGCATGCGCACGTTCCTGCACCTGCTGGTGAACACCGCCGTGGCGAACCTCACCTCCAACTTCCTCTGGTTCGCCCTGGTGTTCTGGGTGTACATCGAGACGCAGAGCATCCTCGTGAACGGCCTGCTCGGCGGAGCGTACATGCTCATCATCGCGGCGTGCTCGATGTACTTCGGCAGCCTCGTCGACCGGTACCGCAAGCTCTTCGTGATGCGTCTGTCGGGTTGGGCCTCGCTGACCGCGTTCCTCGTCGTCTGCGCCATGTTCTTCAGCATCCCGCGTGCGACCCTGCTCGACTTCGGCGCCCCCTGGTTCTGGGTGTTCTCGACGATCCTGCTCGCCGGCTGCGTGGTCGAGGTGCTCCGCAACCTCGCCCTGTCGACCACGGTCACGCTGCTCGTCGCCCCCGACCGGCACGCGAACGCGAACGGCCTGGTCGGCACCGTCCAGGGGCTCGCGTTCATCGCGACGAGCGTGTTCAGCGGTCTCTCCGTCGGGTTCCTCGGGATGGGGCCGACCATCCTCATCGCGACGGCATGCACGGCGATCCCGCTGCTGCACCTGCACCTGCTGCGCGTCGCGGAACCGGAGATCCAGCGGGATCCCGAGCGGCGGGCGGTCGACTTCGGCGGCGGATTCCGAGCGGTGCGCGCGGTGCCGGGACTGATGGCGCTGATCATCTTCACGACGTTCAACAACCTCGCGAGCGGGGTGTTCATGGCGCTGCTCGACCCCTACGGGCTCACGCTGTTCAGCGTCGAGGTCTGGGGACTCGTCTTCGGACTCGCCTCGACAGGCTTCATCGTCGGCGGGGCGCTGGTCGCCGCGCGCGGCCTCGGCGCGAACCCGATCCGCACGATGCTGATCCTCGTCGCCGTCACCGGAGTCATCGGCGCAGCGTTCACCATCCGGGACGCGCCGTGGCTCTTCATCGCCGGCCTCTGGTCGTTCATGGTCGTGATGCCCGCGATCGAGGCCGCCGAGCAGACCGTGATCCAGCGCGTCGTCCCGTTCGCATCCCAGGGGCGCGCCTTCGGCTTCGCGATGACCTTCGAAGCGGGCACCGCGCCGATCACCTCTTTCGCGATCGCACCGGTGGCCGCGCTCTGGATCGTCCCCGCGCTCGAGACGCCGCGGGGGCAGGCGGACTGGAGCTGGCTGCTCGGCACGGGAGACGCTCGAGGGATCGCCCTCATCTTCGTGGCGACCGGCCTCGTCACGATCCTGCTCGCGGGCGGAGCTGCGCTGACGTCGTCGTATCGGCGGCTCTCCCGCAGCTACTCCGAAGCTCCAGCGGTCGGGCCGGTCGCCGCCGAAGGGGCGTGACCCGAAGCGGGACGCCTAGGCGGGACCGGGCGCGGCCCAGTCCAGCAGCACCGATCCGGAGCTCAGGTAGGCGCTCGGGCGCAGCGAGCGCACGGGATCGCGGAGGTGCCCGTCCCGGACCGTGCCGTCCGCGGTGCTGCGGATGCTCAGTTCGACGTTCGCGGCGAACTCCACGGGAAGCACGACCTTGCCGGTCAGACGTCCGTCGACTCTTTCGAGCTCCGGCGGATGCGACTTGAGGACGGCATCGAACCCCTTCGACAGGGATCGGCTCAGCTCGCCCTCGAACGCGTAGCCGTCGGGCAGATCCTCCTCCGGCACGTCCATGCCGCAGTCGGTGGTCGGGGTGCCCGCGGCGAGGCAGTCGTCGAGCTCGGATCGCAGTGCCTCGGTGAACCGCCGGGCGCCCGCCTCGGTGAGCCGCGGGGTCGCATCGATCCGGGAGAGGACCGTGGCGTCAGCGAGCCGGATCACGATCGAGCGCTCGTCCTCGGGCAGCGAGAAGTCGCTCGTCTCGAACCCGAGCTCGTAGGCGCCGGGCATCAGCGCCGGGGTCGACCCGCTGATCGGCTCGCCGTTGATCGTCGTCGGGAACCCTGCGAGCACCTGCCCCTCGGGGAACACGGTCCCGCCCTCGGCGATGAACCAGCCGTCGCCGGTGCGCTCCACCTGCATCACCGTCGACACCGCTTCGCCGCCCATCGTGTAGCGGGCCGAAACGCTTCCCGACTCGCCCTCCTGCACGGTGACGTCCGCCTCGACCTCGTCGATCCGGCCCTCGGGATGCTCGGACGGGTCGAGCGGAGGATGCTCGAAGACTCCGGGGTCCGGGGAGCTGAGCAGTTCGGCGGCCCGCCCGGTGTCGCCGTCGCGGAGCGCCTCCAGGTACTCCTGCACCGCGCCTTCGGGCGTGTCCGCCCCGACGGCGGTGAACGAATCTTCGACGCCGGGATCCTCGTCGTTGTTCGTCAGGTTGCCGATCAGCGACATCGCGCCGATGACGAGCACGCCGATTCCCACCCAGCCCGCGATCTTCATCGGGTTCGTCGTCGCCGCGGGCTGCGGTCCGCCTTCGGGGGTCCGTGCCCGAGCCGGTGCAGGTGCGGGGGACGCCGCGGCCGCGGGGGCAGGGGGCGCCGCCTGCACCGGCGGTGCTGCGGGATCCGCGGGAACCTCCGCGCTCGGTTCGGGTGCTGCGGGGACGTCGTCGACGCCGAGCGCTTCGTGCACCTGCTCGGCGGCGTCGGCCGCGAGCTCGTCGGTCGCCTCCGCGGGCTCGTACCCCGTCCAATCGCTCAGCCGGGGTTCGGGCAGTCCGCCCGGGGGAGCGATGCCGGGCGAGGGACTGAGGCCCTGCGGCGCGCCGAGACCGGTGGGGATGCGCCAGGGCTCCGGGTCCTGCTCCTCTGCCATGGCGCCAGCATAGCGAGCGCACTGCGCGGCGCACGGGCCGCATCGCGGCTCCGGCCCGCGGATAGGATCGATCCGTGACCGTGCAGCGCATCCACCCGAGCATCCTGTCCGCCGACTTCGTCAACCTCGAGCGCGAGCTCGAACGGATCCGCACCGCGGACTTCGTGCACGTCGACGTGATGGACAACCACTTCGTGCCGAATCTCACCATGGGCCCGCCGATCGTGGAGCGGATCCAGGCGGTCTCGCCGATCCCGCTCGACGTGCACCTCATGATCTCGGACGCCGACCGCTGGGCACCGGGGTACGCCGAGCTCGGCGCCGCCTCGGTCACCTTCCACGCGGAGGCCGCGCAGGAACCGGTGGCGCTGGCGCGCCGCCTGCGCGAGATCGGCGCGATGGCCGGTATCGCGCTGAAGCCCGGCACCGATCCGGAGCCGTACCTGGAGCTGCTGCCCGAGTTCGACATGGTGCTCGTGATGACGGTGGAGCCCGGTTTCGGCGGGCAGTCGTTCATGCCCGACATGATGCCGAAGCTCGGACGCCTCGCCGAGGCGCGCGCGAAGCACGGCATCGAGCTGCGCCTGCAGGTCGACGGCGGCATCTCGGCGAGCACGATCGGCGTCGCGGCCGAGGCCGGTGCCGACACCTTCGTCGCGGGTTCGGCGGTCTACGGCGGGGTGCCCGAGGATCGGATCGCGGAGCTGCGCGAGGTCGCGGCGGCGCACGCGCACTGACCGTGGAGTTCTGACCGGAGTCCCGGACACGCTAGGCTGGTCCCGTGAAGTCGTTCGAATCGCTCTTCGCTGAACTCAGCGAGAAGGCCGCCGCCCGTCCGGAAGGCAGCGACACGGTCGCACGCCTGGACGCCGGCGTGCATGCGATCGGCAAGAAGGTCGTCGAAGAGGCGGCCGAGGTGTGGATGGCCGCGGAGTACGAATCCGACGACGCCTGCGCCGAAGAGATCAGCCAGCTGCTGTACCACCTGCAGGTCCTCATGCTCGCCAAGGGCCTGAGTCTGCAGGACGTGTACCGGCATCTGTAGCGTCGGCGCCTCACGGCATTCCCGTGACGCCGCGCTGACGCTCGCCGCCCGAATCTGATTCAGACTCCCGGCCGCGCAATGGCCGACACGGAAGGAACTTCACTCATGCTCCGCATCGCGGTGCCCAACAAGGGCTCCCTCTCAGAGATCGCCGCCGAGATGCTCGCGGAGGCCGGATACTCCGGCCGGCGCGACAGTCGACAGCTGGTCCACACCGACGCCCGCAACGGCGTCGAGTTCTTCTACCTCCGCCCGCGCGACATCGCGACCTACGTGGGATCCGGTGCGCTCGACATCGGCATCACCGGCCGGGATCTGCTGCTCGACTCGGGGTCGGCGGCGCACGAGATCGCGCACCTCGACTTCGGCGACTCGACCTTCCGTTTCGCGGCTCCCGCGAACGAGATCAGCGACATCGCGGATCTCGCCGGCAAGCGGGTCGCGACGAGCTACCCGAAGCTCGTCGACGACTTCCTCCGCGCGCGGGGGATCGAGGCGATCCTCGTGAAGCTCGACGGCGCGGTCGAGTCGGCGGTGCGGCTCGGCGTCGCCGACGCCGTCGCAGATGTCGTCTCGACGGGCGCGACGCTCCGCGCGGCCGGGCTCGAGATCTTCGGGCCCGTGATCCTCGAATCGACCGCGGTGCTGATCGGCGGGGCGAAGCGTCCCGAGGGCGTCGACCGTCTGCTGCGCCGACTGCGGGGCGTGCTCGTCGCGCGCAAGTTCGTGATCATGGACTACGACCTGCGCGAGAGCGACCTCGACGCGGCCGTCGCGATCGCCGGCGGCATCGAGTCGCCCACGGTCTCGCCGCTGAAGGACGAGGGCTGGGTGGCGGTCCGCGTCATGGTCTCGGCCGACGAGGCGAACGACGTCATGGATCGCCTCGCCGATCTCGGCGCCCGCGCGATCCTCGTGACCGCGATCCACGCTGCCCGCCTGTAGGAGGGGACTGCAGATGAGCATCGCGACCCGCGTGATCCCCTGCCTCGACGTGGCCGCGGGCCGCGTCGTGAAGGGCGTCAACTTCCTGAACCTGCGCGACGCCGGCGACCCGGTCGAACTGGCGGCGAAGTACGCCGAGCAGGGCGCCGACGAGCTGACGTTCCTCGACGTCACCGCGACCGTCGACGACCGATCGACCACCTACGATGTGGTGCGCCGCACTGCTGAGCAGGTGTTCATCCCGCTGACCGTCGGGGGCGGCGTGCGCAGCGCCGACGACGTCGCGCGACTGCTGGGCGTCGGCGCCGACAAGGTCGGCGTGAACAGCGCGGCGATCGCCCGTCCGGAGCTGATCGGCGAGATCGCCGACCGCTTCGGCTCCCAGGTGCTCGTGCTGTCGCTCGACGTCAAGCGTTCGCCCCGCACGCCGAGCGGTTTCGTGGTGACGACCCACGGCGGCAAGAACGAGACCGACCGGGATGCGCTCGAGTGGTGCCGAGAGGTCGTCGATCGGGGCGCGGGCGAGCTGCTCGTGAACTCGATGGATGCCGACGGCACGCTCGCGGGCTTCGACCTGGAGCTCACCCGTGCAGTGCGCGAGCTGGCCTCGGTCCCGGTCATCGCGTCGGGCGGTGCCGGGCGCCTCGAGCACTTCGCCCCGGCGGTCGACGCGGGCGCCGATGCGGTGCTCGCCGCGTCGGTGTTCCACGACGGAACCTTCACCATCGGCGAGGTCAAGCACGCGCTCGCGGAGGCCGGGCACCTGGTCCGGCTGATCGAGCACGGCGACGAGGAGGCACGGGCATGACCGCGAACGATCCCGCCGCGGTCGATCCTGCCGCGGTCGAGCAGCGGCTCGACGCGCTGACCTTCGGCTCCGACGGTCTGCTCCCGGCCATCGTGCAGGACGACGTCTCCGGCGATGTGCTCATGCTGGCCTGGATGGACCGCGAGGCGGCGCGGCGCACGCTGAGCACGGGCCGGGTCACCTACTGGTCCCGCTCTCGGCAGGAGTACTGGCGCAAGGGCGACACCTCGGGGCATCGGCAGTACGTGCGGTCGGTCGCGATGGACTGCGACGGCGACACGCTGCTCGTGCGCGCGATCCAGATCGGCGCGGCCTGCCACACGGGATCGCGGACCTGCTTCGACGGGCGCGACCTCGGGGCCGTCGTCGGCGACCCCGAATAGGGGCGAGCGCGCAGGAGCGCACCGGTAAGCTGGGGCGGTGAGCCTGACGACGACGCGCGAGGCCTTCGACGCCGCCCGCACCACCCACACCGTCATTCCCGTGTGCCGCGAGGTGTTCGCGGACGCGGAGACCCCGGTCGGCATCTACCGCAAGGTCGCGGCTTCGCGACCCGGTACGTTCCTGCTGGAGTCCGCAGAGCAGGGCGGTGTCTGGACCCGGTTCAGCTTCGTTGGGGCGGGTTCGTTCGGCTCGCTCAGCGAGCGCGACGGGCGGGCCCGCTGGGTGCCGTCCGAGGGCGGCATCCCCGAGGAGCGCCTGCTGCCGGGCGGGGTCTCCCACCTCGCCCCGGTCGAGGCGCTGCGCGCCGCGGCCGAGCACTGGCGCACGCCGCAGGTCGCCCAGCTGCCGCCCCTCGTGAGCGGCTTCGTGGGCTACCTCGGCTGGGAGACCGTGCGGCAGTTCGAGCGGCTCGAGCACGGGCCGACCGAGGGCCCCGGCATCCCGAGCCAGTCGCTCAGCTTCGCATCCGAGGTGGTCGTGATCGATCACCGCGAGGGCAGCGTGATCCTCGTCGTCAACGTGCTGAACGATCAGCACTCCGACGACGCCGATGCGCAGTGGGCCGAGGGCCAGCGGCGCCTCGATGCGCTGCAGGAGACCCTCGCGGCTCAGGCGGCGTCGCCGCTCGGCGAGCTCGACCGCACGGCGATGCCCACGGCCCGTCGGCTGACGAACGAGGCCGAATACCTGGCCGGCGTCGAACGATCCAAGCGCTACATCGTCGACGGCGACATCTTCCAGGTGGTGCTCTCGCAGCGCTTCGACCAGGAATGCACCGCGGATCCGCTCGACGTCTACCGAGTGCTGCGGCACCTGAACCCGAGCCCCTACCTCTACCTGCTCACGGTCGAGGACGCGGACGGCGAGCCGTTCTCGGTCGTCGGATCCAGCCCGGAGGCCCTCGTCACCGTGCACAACGACGGCCACGTCATCACGCACCCGATCGCCGGCTCCCGCCCGCGCGGCGCGACCATCGACGAGGACCATCAGCACGAGCGCGAGCTGCTCGCCGACGAGAAGGAGCGGGCCGAGCACCTCATGCTCGTCGACCTCGCCCGGAACGACCTGCTGCGGGTGTGCGACCCGTCGAGCGTCGAGGTGACCGAGTTCATGCGGATCGAGCGCTTCAGCCACATCATGCACATCGTCTCGACCGTCGAGGGCGAGCTGGGCGAGGGGCGCAACGCCATCGATGCGCTGCGCGCGACGTTCCCCGCGGGCACCCTGAGCGGCGCCCCGAAGCCGCGCGCCCTGCAGATCATCGACGAGCTGGAGCCCGTGCAGCGCGGCGTCTACGGGGGAGTGGTCGGCTACTTCGGCCTCTCGGGCTCCGCCGACCTCGCGATCGCGATCCGCACCGCCACGATCCGCGACGGCGTCGCGATGGTGCAGGCGGGCGGCGGGATCGTCGCCGACTCCGTCCCCGAGATGGAGGATCAGGAGTCCCGCAACAAGGCGGCTGCGCCGTTGCGGGCGGTCGCCGTGGCGAACACCCTGCGCTCGATCGGAGGTCGCTCGTGAAGCGGATGCGGCTCCTCCTGATCGCCGGCCTGGGGCTCGTCGGTGCGCTCGCGCTGCTCTCGGCGACCCAGCCGTGGGCCTCGTTCAAGCTCGAACTGGGCGCGGCGGCACAGGACCACCTCTCGGTCACCGGGCAGGAGTTCAACCAGTCGCTCTCGCCGCTCGCGCTGGCCGTCCTGGCGGGTGCGCTGGCACTGACCATCGCGGGCAAGGTCTTCCGACGCGTGCTCGGCGTCGTGCTCGCCCTGCTCGGTGCGGGGATCTCGGCGGTGGCGATCACCGTTCTGATCGACCCGTCCGCGGCTTCGCTGGCGCGCGTGACCAAGCTCACCGGCCTGGCCGGCGGCTCCGCGCAGGACGCGATCGCCGGCACCTCGCTCACGGTGTGGCCGATCGTCACCGCCGCGCTCGGCGTGCTCGTCTTGCTGCTCGGCGTGCTCGTGCTGGCGGTCAGCGGCCGGTGGGCCACCGCCGGTCGCAAGTACGAGACGAGCACGAAGCGGGTCGAGAGCGACGAGCCCGACCGCATCGCCGACTGGGACGCGCTGAGCGACGGCGACGATCCTTCGGGTGCCGACCCGGACGCCGACGAAGATGCGGAGAGCACCGCGACCGGGGCGGCCGATCCCGAGGCGCCGCGCGCGTAAGCGGCCGCCCGCCTGCCTGTCGTGCTCCGGATGCTCCGCGGACGCGCTAGGCTGGTACGGACACATTTTCGGAACGAGGAGATTCATGTCGAACCCCCACGGAGACCCCGGACACGGCGATTCGCCCGCTGCATGGACGGCGGTGATCGTCATGCTGCTCGGTATCGCGGCCGGAACGGTGTTCTTCTTCCTGAACATCCCCGCCCTCGTGTGGGCGAGCGTCGGTGTCGTCGTCGTCGGCGCGCTGCTCGGCTGGATCCTCTCGAAGGCCGGCTTCGGCGTGAACGGACCGAAGTACGCCGTCAAGTCGCACGACTGAGGTGTTAGAACAACTGCTCGCCGGCTCACTGGAAGACGCGCGAGTCCGACGCGAGACCCGGCCCGCCGCCCAGGTGGAGTCCGAAGCGCTCGCGCGTCCCGCAGCGCTCGACGCGCTCGAGGCCCTTGCCCCCGCGGACCACATCCGCGTGATCGCCGAGGTCAAGCGCGCGAGCCCGTCGCGCGGCGATCTCGCCGACATCCCCGAGCCGCAGGCTCTCGCCGCCCAGTACGAGTCCGGCGGGGCCAGCGTGGTGAGCGTGCTCACCGAGCAGCGCCGGTTCAAGGGCTCGCTCGACGACCTCGAGGCGGTGCGCAAAGCCGTCAGCATCCCCGTGCTGCGCAAGGAATTCATCGGCGAGGAGTACCAGATCCTCGAGGCCCGCGCCGCGGGCGCCGACCTCGTGCTGCTGATCGTCGCGGCGCTGCCGCAGCGGACGCTCGAACGGCTGCACGAGTTCACGCTGCAGCTCGGCATGACCCCGCTGGTCGAAGCGCACACCGCCGATGAGGTGGCGCGCGCCGTCGACCTCGGCTCCCAGCTCGTCGGGGTCAACGCCCGCAACCTCAGCACCTTCGAGCTCGACCGCGATCTGTTCGGCCGAGTGGCCGACCAGATCCCGGCGGGCGTCATCCGCGTCGCCGAGTCGGCGGTGCTCGACGTCGCCGACGTGGTGCGCTACCGCGAGGCGGGTGCCGACGCCGTGCTCGTCGGCGAGGCCCTCGTGACCAACGATCCCATCGCGACGCTCGCCAGCTACCTGAGCGTCTGACCCACCGCCGGGAGGCACAGATGTCGAATCCGTTGCGCGAGCAGAGCGGTCCGTTCTTCGGCGAGTTCGGCGGCCGGTTCATGCCGGAGTCGCTCATCGCCGCGATCGACGAGCTCACCCTCGCCTACGACGAGGCGAAGGCCGACCCGGCCTTCCAGGCCGAGCTCACGGATCTGCTGCGCGACTACGCCGGCCGACCGTCCCCCATCACGGAGGTGCCCCGCTTCGCGGCGCATGCCGGGGGAGCGCGCATCTTCCTGAAGCGCGAAGACCTGAATCACACCGGTTCGCACAAGATCAACAACGTGCTCGGCCAGGCGCTCCTCACCAAGCGCCTCGGCAAGCAGCGCGTGATCGCCGAGACCGGCGCGGGCCAGCACGGCGTCGCCACGGCGACCGCCGCCGCACTCTTCGGGCTCGAGTGCACCGTCTACATGGGCGAGGTCGACACCGAGCGCCAGGCGCTGAACGTGGCGCGCATGCGCCTCCTCGGCGCCGAGGTGATCCCCGTGACCGCGGGGTCGCGCACGCTGAAAGACGCGATCAACGAGGCCTACCGCGACTGGGTCGCGAGCGTCGACCGCACCAACTACATCTTCGGCACCGCGGCCGGCCCGCACCCGTTCCCCGCGATGGTCCGCGACTTCCAGAAGATCATCTCCGAGGAGGCCCGGGCGCAGCTGCTCGAGAAGGCCGGGCGGCTGCCCGATGCCGTCGTGGCCTGCGTCGGCGGCGGATCGAACGCGATCGGTATGTTCGACGCCTTCATCGACGATCCCGACGTCAAGCTGTACGGGGTCGAGGCGGCCGGTGCCGGTGTCGACACCGACCAGCACGCGGCCTCGATCGAGCGCGGTCGCCCCGGGATCCTGCACGGCTCCCGCACCTACGTGCTGCAGGACGAGGACGGCCAGACCATCGAGTCGCACTCGATCTCGGCGGGCCTCGACTACCCGGGCGTCGGACCCGAGCACGCATGGCTCGCCGACATCGGACGCGCCGACTACATCCCGGCCACGGACGACGAGGCGATGCAGGCCCTGCGCCTGCTGAGCCGCACCGAGGGGATCATCCCGGCGATCGAGTCGGCGCACGCGCTCGCGGGCGCGATCCGCATCGGCAAGGAGCTGGGCCCCGACGGGCTCATCGCCGTGAACCTCTCGGGCCGCGGCGACAAGGACATGGCGACGGCGGGCCGGTACTTCGGCCTGCTCGGCGAGAACGATGCGGAGATGGACGGATGAGCGCCCACGAATCCCAGGTGGCTCGGGCGATCCGCGCCGCGAAGCAGGAGCGCAGGGGCGCGCTCGTCGGATACCTTCCCGTCGGCTTCCCCGACCTCGACACGAGCGTCGCCGCGGCGATCGCGATGGCCCGCAGCGGCGCGGACGTGCTGGAACTCGGCCTGCCCTACTCCGATCCGGTGATGGACGGCGCGATCATCCAGGAGGCGACGCAGACCGCGCTGGCCGACGGATTCCGGGTGGCGCACGTCTTCGAGGCGATCCGCCGGGTGCGCGAGGCGGTCGACGTGCCGATCCTCGTGATGACCTACTGGAACCCGGTGGTGCAGTACGGCGTGGAGCGCTTCGCGGAGGACCTGCTCGCGGCGGGCGGCGCCGGGCTCATCACGCCCGACATCACGCCGGACTCCGCGGCCGAGTGGATCGGGATCAGCGAGCGCCTCGGTCTCGACCGCGTGTTCCTCGCGGCCCCCAGTTCGACCGACGAGCGCCTCGCGCTCGTCACCCGCTCGACCACCGGCTTCGTCTACACCGTGTCGACCATGGGCATCACGGGCGAGCGCGCCCAGCTCGATGCAGCGGCGCGCGAGCTCACGGCCCGCCTGCGGGCCCAGGGCGCCGACCTCGCCTGCGTCGGCATCGGCATCTCCACAGCCGAGCAGGTCGCCGCGGCACTCGACTACGCCGACGGTGCGATCGTCGGCACCGCCTTCGTCCGCGCGCTGCGCGACGGGGGAGTCGACCGGCTCTCCGAGGTGGTCCGCGACATCGCGGCGGGCACCGCGCGAAGCTGAGCGCACCGTCCGGGTGCGCACCCGGCGTCCGCGACGCCGACTAGGATGAAATTCGAATGCGACCGGGCCCGTCGGGCCCGGGCGCGACAGGCGGGGCGAGGCTCCGCTCCAGTTCCGTGAAAGAGGAGTGAATGATTCACCCGCTGAGCATCCCGAGCCCCGACCTGCAGTTCGTGCAGATCTGGTCGCTGCAGATCCGCTTCTACGCACTGTGCATCCTCGTGGGCATCGTGCTCGCGGGCATCTGGACCGCGCGCCGTCTCGGCCGTCGCGGGGGCGAGCGCGGCGCGGTCATCGACTTCCTCGTGTGGTCGGTCGTGCTCGGCATCGTCGGCGCCCGCGCGTATCACGTGCTCACGCACTGGGGCGACTACTTCGGTCCCGGTAAGAACTTCCTCGACGTCTTCGCGTTCTGGAACGGCGGCATCGCGATCTTCGGCGCCCTGATCGGCGGCGGCATCGGCGTGCTCATCGCCTCGCGCCTCACCGGGATCCGCTTCTGGTCCTTCGCCGACGCACTCGTTCCCGGTCTGCTGCTCGCGCAGGCGGCCGGCCGCCTCGGCAACTGGTTCAACCACGAGCTCTTCGGCGGGCCGACCACGCTTCCGTGGGGTCTGCAGATCGAGTCGAGCAACCCGGCGTTCCCCATCGGCCTGCCCGAGGGCACGCTGTTCCACCCGACCTTCCTGTACGAGATCGTCTGGAACCTGGTCGGCATCGGCGTGCTGCTGCTCATCGAGCGCAGGTGGAAGCCGCGCTGGGGCATGTTCTTCGGCTGCTACCTCATCTGGTACGGCATCGGGCGCGCCTTCGTCGAGTCGATCCGCGTCGATCCGAGCCTCGTGATCCTCGGCCTGCGCACCAACGTCTTCGCGGCGCTCGTCGCGGTCGTCATCGGCATCGTGATCATCCTCGTGCAGCGTAAGCGCCACGTCGGCATCGAGTCGTCCGTCTACCTGCCCGGGCGTCGCAACCCGCAGGACTCGATCGACGAGCTCACGAGCGATCCCGAGGCGTTCTATCACGTTCTCGACCGCAAGCGGCAGCCCGCCGCGGCGTCGAGCGACACCGTCTGACGCGGGGCAGCGCGGGCGGACCACCCACGAATACAGAGGAGCACGCATGCGCCATGCCAAGATCGTCGCCACGTGGGGGCCGGCGGTATCGAGTTACGACCACACGCTGTCGCTGATCCGGGCCGGAGTGAACGTCGCCCGGCTCAACATGTCGCACGGCACGCACAACGTGCACGAGGGCGTGTACCGCAACATCCGCCGTGCCGAGGCCGAGGTCGGTCGCCCGATCGCGGTGCTCGCCGACCTGCAGGGGCCGAAGATCCGTCTCGCGACCTTCGAGGACGGGCCCTACGATCTCGCCGAGGGCGACGAGTTCGCCATCACCACGCGCGACATCGTGGGTGACCGCACCATCTGCGGTACCACCCACAAGGGCCTGCCCGGCGACGTCAAGCCGGGGGATCCGCTGCTCGTCGACGACGGCAAGGTCGGCCTGCGCGCCGTGCGCGTCACGGAGGACACGGTCTACACGGTCGTCGAGATCCCCGGAGCGGTCTCGAACAACAAGGGCATCAACCTTCCCGGCGTGGCCGTCAACGTGCCGGCGCTGTCCGAGAAGGACGAGGACGATCTGCGCTGGTCGCTCAAGCTCGGGGTCGATTACATCGCCCTGTCCTTCGTGCGCGACGCGGCCGACATCGTCCGCGTGCACGAGATCATGGACGAGGAGGGCATCCGCCTTCCGGTCGTCGCGAAGATCGAGAAGCCGCAGGCGGTCGAGAACCTGGAGGAGATCGTCGCGGCCTTCGACGGCATCATGGTCGCCCGAGGCGACCTGGGGGTTGAGATCCCGCTCGAGCAGGTCCCGCTGGTGCAGACCGATGCGATCGCCCTCGCCCGTCGGAACGCGAAGCCCGTGATCGTCGCCACGCAGGTGTTCGAGTCGATGATCGAGAACCCGCGCCCTACCCGCGCCGAAGCTTCGGACTGCGCGAACGCGATCCTCGACGGCGCCGACGCGGTCATGCTGTCGGGTGAGACCAGCGTGGGCGCATACCCGCGCGAAGCGGTCGCGACCATGGCCCGCATCATCGAGGCCACCGAGGACCACGCGCTCGACCGGATCGACCCGCTGGGCACCAAGCCCCGTACGCAGGGCGGTGCGCTGACCCTCGCCGCGGCCGAGGTCGCCGACTTCATCGGCGCCAAGTTCATCTGCGTCTTCACCGAGTCCGGCGACACCGTGCGCCGCATGTCGCGGCTGCGCAAGCCGATCCCGATCCTCGGTTTCACTCCGAGCCCGGCGATCCGCCGCCGCATGGAGCTCACCTGGGGCGCGGACAGCTATGACGTGCCGCGCGTCGGCTCGACGGACGAGATGTTCGCGCAGGTCGACGAGGTGCTGCTCGGCACCGGACGCGTCGAGGTCGGCGATAAGGTGCTCGTCATCGCCGGATCCCCTCCCGGGGTGATCGGAAGCACGAACACGCTCCGGGTGCACCGCATGGGCGAGACGGTGGGCCTGCTGCCCGAAGCCGGGCCGCGTAAGCACCTCGACGACGCCTGAGCCCACGGGCCCGAACGAACGCCCCGCGAACCGATGGTTCGCGGGGCGTTCGTCGTTCACGGTCTGGCAGACTGGGCGCAACGAGGCGAAGGAGACCGCATGGACGAGGACGACTTCCTCCAGGTGATCGCGCAGGAGGTCGAGGCCGACCCCCAGAATCTCGCGCTGCGGGAGGACTTCATCACGCTGCTCCTGCAACGGGAGCCGGATCGCGCCGCCCACGAGCTCGCCGTGTTCGATGCCTCGGGCGGTGATCCGGCGCGGTCGCGGCTCATGCGGGCTCGGATCATGGCCGCGCGGCTGCGCTCCGGAGGTGGGTTGGGGCCTGAGGCATCGGGGACTCCCGATGCCTCCGCGGGCGCCGTCCCGGAGTCCTCCGCCGTGCCGCACGAGCCTCCGGCTCCGGTCGCGCCGCCGGCGCCGTCCCCGGCTCCGATGCCCGTCCCCGTGCCGACGAACGAGGATTCCGCGATCGGTGGTCCCCGCGCCTCGGCCGGGCTCTGGGATGCGGAGCGCCCGAGCGTGACCCTCGCCGATGTGGCCGGTCTCGCCGAGGTGAAGCAGCACCTCGACGCGACCTTCCTCGCGCCGCTGCGCAACCCCGAGCTCGCGGCCGCCTTCGGCCAGCGGCCGGGAGGATCCCTGCTCATGTACGGCCCGCCCGGGTGCGGTAAGACATTCATCGCGAAGGCGATCGCGGGAGATCTCGGCGCGTCCTTCATCCACGTGACGCTCGCCGACCTGCTGAGCAAGTGGATCGGCGACAGCGAGAAGGCGATCCAGAGCGTCTTCGAGGACGCGCGCGCGGCGGCACCGTGCGTGATCTTCTTCGACGAGTTCGACGCGCTCGGCGGCCGGCGCGCCTCCGGGGGAGGCGGAGCGCACTCGATGCGGATGATCGTCACCCAGCTGCTCGAGGAGCTCGACGGCGTCGCCAGCGACAACGACGGCGTGTACTTCCTGGCCGCCACCAACCGGCCGTGGGACATCGACCCCGCGCTGCGGCGACCCGGGCGCATCGACAAGACGGTGGTGGTGCTCCCGCCGGACGCGGTGGCACGCGCGGCGATCCTGCAGGGGGAGCTGCGCGGGAAGCCCGCCGACGGGGTCGACGCGATCGCGGTCGCCGCGGCGACCGAGGGCTTCTCGGGCGCCGACATCGCCCAGGTGGCGCGGGTCGGCCTGCAGCAGTCCATGGCGGCGTCCATGAGTGCAGGGGCGATCGTGCCGGTGACCACGCGGGTCCTGCTGTCCGCCGCTGCCGCGGTCACGCCGTCGACGGGGGCCTGGTTCGAGCAGATCGCCCCGGTGCTCGACTACGGCACGGACGACGGCACCTTCGAGCAGCTGCGCGCCTACCGCGTCAAGCGGGGGCGGCGATGATCCGGTGGAACCCGGGCGGGCAGGGCGGCTCCCCGGTGCACGATCCGGACGACGCACTGCGCGCGTCGATCGAGCACGACCGCGACCTCGCCTGGGAGCTCTACGACGTGCGTCCCGAGCACCCGCGCATCGCCGAGCTCGCCCGGAGCGTGCTCGAGCGGGAGCCGCAGTTCACCGGCATGATCATCCTCCTCGCCCTGCACCGCGAGGCGTGCGGCGATATCGAGGCGGCCCGGGAGCTGCTGCAGGGTCTCGTCGCGCGACGGGACCGGCAGTACGTGAACGCGGTCAAGAAGCTGCGCGATCTCGAATTCTCGGACCGGCGGTTCGCGGAGGCGCGCCGACTCGCCGAGCTCGCCCTGCGCGAGGACCCCGAACCCGGATGGCTCGACGTCATGGATCTCGGCAGCGCCCTGGTCTTCACAGGGGATCCCGCCGGCGGATGGGACCGGATCGACGAAGCGGTCGAGATGGCGGCACGGCAGGATCCGGAACGCTACGCCGATGCGCTCGGCCAGCGGGCGACCCGGCTGCTCGGCACGGGCGCGCATCCGTCGCGGTTCCTGCCCGCGGCGCAGGAGGCCCTGGCCGCGGATCCCGGGGAGCCGTTGCTCGCCACGACGCTGGCGTACGCCTACCTCTACGACTACCGGCCGGCCGAGGCCGAGCAATTGCTGCGCGGCGTGCTGAGCGAGGATCCGACCGACGAGATCGCTCAGGGCGGGCTCACGGTCGCCCGCGCGTTCCTGAACCCCGTGGAGCGGGGGGACGCGACCATGGAGGTGCTGCGGGCCTCCGGCATGGGCGAGATCGCCTGGCGGATCCTGCGCGACCAGATGTTCGGTACCGGGATCGAGGAAGCGCTCGCCGCTCTCGACGGGGTCATGCCTGCGGAACTCGCCGAGTCGATGCGGGATCCCCTCGATGGCGAGGCCGCGAGTGAGAGCCGCGGCGAGGGGAGGATCCTCGCCTGGCACGACGGGCAGCGCCCGGGCAGCGGAGACGCCTGGGGGATCGCGGGCGGATTCCGCCTCATGACCTCGGCAGAGGTCGCCGACATGGAGGAGCGGATCGAACGATCGCCGGAGGACTGGCCGCAGTGGAGCACCGAGGACGAGTACTTCACGCTGATCCTCACCGACGACGCGGGCGGCTACCTGATCGAGGGGCCGGGCGGCCGGCTCCTGCAGCGGCGCGACGGCGCGCCCGATCGGCAGGCGGCCCCGAGCATCGCCGATTGGCTGTGGGATCGCGTCGCGGCGTTCGGGGGCGAGGATCCGCGCCCCGCGGGACACGTCGCGGGCGACGCCTCCGGCAGCGCGGAGGGCGGAACGCCCGTCCGCTGAGAAGTGCCGGATGGGGGACTCGAACCCCCACACCTTTCGGCAGCGCATTTTGAGTGCGCCGTGTCTGCCAATTCCACCAATCCGGCTGGTGCCGCGTGCCCGGGGCGGAGTCCGACTCGCGTCGGGTTCCCGCAGGCAGCGTGGTTCAGAATACCGTAGGCTGGTGGTGTGAATGACCAGAGCAGCACGAGCACCGCGCGACGCGTCGTCGTCGCCGAAGACGAATCCCTGATCCGTCTCGACATCGTCGAGACGCTGCGAGACAACGGATACGACGTCGTCGGCGAGGCCGGCGACGGCGAGGAGGCGGTCCGCCTCGTCGAGGAGCTGCGCCCCGACCTCGTGGTCATGGACGTGAAGATGCCGAAGCTCGACGGGATCTCCGCGGCCGAGCGCATCAACAAGGACCACATCGCCCCCGTCGTGCTGCTGACCGCGTTCAGCCAGCGCGAGCTCGTGGAGCGGGCGAGCGAGGCCGGCGCCCTGGCCTACGTCGTGAAGCCCTTCACCCCGGCCGACCTCATCCCGGCCATCGAGATCGCGCTGTCGCGCTTCCAGCAGATCGTGACTCTCGAGTCCGAGGTCGCCGACCTGGCCGAGCGCTTCGAGACCCGCAAGCTCGTCGACCGCGCCAAGGGCATCCTCAACGACAAGATGGGCCTCAGCGAGCCCGAGGCGTTCCGGTGGATCCAGAAGGCCTCGATGGATCGCCGCCTCACCATGCAGGACGTCGCGAAGACCATCATCGATCAGCTCGGGCCCAAGAAGGACTGAGCGATCGCTGAAACGAGGAACGCCCCGGCCGACGGCCGGGGCGTTCCTCGTTTCAGCGCGTCCGCCGGTGCCTGGCTCAGCGCAGCTGCTTGGTGAAGTTCGTGATGCGCACCGTCGAGCAGCGGCGACCGCGCTCGTCGGTGATGACGATCTCGTGCACCGACATGCTGCGCCCCAGGTGGATCGGCGTGCAGACCCCCGTCACGAGGCCCTCGGCGGCGGATCCGGTGTGGGTCGCGTTGATGTCGACGCCGACGGCCACGGTGCCCTCGGCCGCTACGAAGTTGGCGTGCATCGAGCCGAGCGTCTCGCCGAGCACCACGTAGGCGCCCCCGTGCATGATGCCGAACGGCTGCGTGTTGCCCTCGACCGGCATGGTGGCGACAGCCCGCTCGCGCGAGAACTCGGTCATGCGCACGCCCATGCGCTGCGCGAGCACTCCGAGGCCGTGCTGCTCGATGTAGGCGAGCCCCTCGTCGGTGCCGGTCGGGATCTGCTCGAAGCTCGCTCCGCTGGTCGTCTCGGGCATGCGTGTCCTCTGCTCGGGGTGGCCGCGCCGCACCGCCTGCCGAACGCCCCTGCCGATGTCGGAGGCGGCTTGTAGGCTGGGCACGTGTCGAATACGCCTCAGCCTACTCTCATGATCATCGACGGCCACTCGCTGGCCTTCCGCGCGTTCTACGCGCTGCCGGTCGAAAGCTTCCAGACCGCATCGGGCCAGCACACCAACGCCATCCACGGCTTCATCTCCATGCTCATCAACCTGCTGAGCAACGAGAACCCCGACTCGTTGGCCATCGCCTTCGACATCTCGCGGCACTCGTTCCGCACCGAGGAGTACCCGGAATACAAGGGCACCCGCGGCGAGACCCCGCCCGAGTTCAAGGGCCAGGTCCCGCTCCTGCAGGAGGCGCTGCACGCGATGGGCATCCGGACCATCGAGAAGGAGAACTACGAGGCGGACGACATCCTGGCGACGCTCTCCCTGCAGGGCGCGCAGGCCGGCTACCGGGTGCTCGTGGTCTCGGGCGACCGCGACACGATCCAGCTGGTCGACGACAACGTGACCCTGCTCTACCCGTCGAAGCAGGGCGTGAGCGAGCTCACGCGCTACGACGCCGAGAAGGTCATGGAGCGCTACGGCATCCGCCCCGAGCAGTACCCCGAGATCGCGGCGCTGGTCGGCGAGACGAGCGACAACCTGCCCGGCATCCCGCGCGTCGGCGAGAAGACCGCGGTCAAGTGGATCAACCAGTTCGGCTCCCTCGAGGAGGTGCTGCGCCGCCAGGACGAGATCGGCGGCAAGGTCGGCGAGAGCCTGCGCGAGAACGCGCACCTCGCCGAGCGCAACCGACGCCTCAACCGGCTCGTGCGCGACGTGGAGCTCGACGTCACCCTCGACGAGCTCGAGCGCGGCGACATCGACATGGCCGCGGTGCAGCAGGTCTTCGCGAAGCTCGAGTTCCGCACGCTGCTGCAACGCGTCGGCAAGCTCGCCGGTGCCGAGGTGCCGAGCGGCGGTGCGACCACCGCGGCAGCGATCGCCGAGGTGCCCACCGCACCCGAGGCGAAGCTGCTGCTCGACGAAGAGCTGGACGACTGGCTGCGCAAGGCCGAGCGACCCGCGGTGAACATCACCGCGGTCGGCGAGGGCTATGACGTCGGACTCGCCACACTCGAGAGCTCCGTCGAGCTGCACTGGATCCCCGGTGGGCGCGACTACGCGCTCTTCGAGGCCTGGCTCGGGAGCGACGCGCCCAAGGTGTTCTTCGACGCGAAGTCGCAGATCCGGTCGATCGCGAGCACGGGCGTCGGGATCGGCGGCATCGTGGGCGACACCCTGCTCGCGGCCTGGCTCGTCTGGCCGCTCGCAGCCGAGAAGTCGCTCGCCAGCACGGTGCGCAAGTACCTTGGCGAAGACATGCCCGAGCCCGATCCCAACCAGCTCGTGCCCGACGAGGACGCTGCGGCGGGGCCGGGCACTGTCGCCTGGTACATCCTCCGGGCGCACGACGCCGTGGTCTCGAAGTTCCCCGAGCGCACGGGCGAGGTCTACACCGACATCGAGCTGCCCCTCCTGCCGGTGCTCGCGGTGCTCGAGCAGCGCGGCGTCGAGATCGACCTGCCGCTGCTGCAGTCGCACGAGGCGGAGCTGCGCGACCGGGTCGCCGCGCTCGCCCAGCAGGCCTTCGATGCGATCGGGCACGAGGTCAACCTCTCGTCGCCCAAGCAGCTGCAGCAGGTGCTCTTCGAAGAGCTCGACATGCCCAAGACCCGCAAGACCCAGACGGGGTACACGACCGACGCCGCCGCGCTCGCCGACCTGCAGGTCAAGAACCCGCACCCGTTCCTCGACGCGCTGCTCGCGCATCGCGACGCGAACAAGCTGCGCCAGATCATCGAGACCCTGGTCAAAGCGGTGCAGACCGATGGCCGCATCCACACGACGCTCGTGCAGATCGGTGCGAGCACGGGGCGTCTCGCATCGACCGATCCCAACCTGCAGAACATCCCGGTGCGCACCGAAGAGGGGCGACGCATTCGCGAGGGCTTCACGCATGCGCCCGAGTTCGACACGCTGATGACGGCCGACTACTCGCAGATCGAGATGCGGATCATGGCCCATCTCTCGGGCGACGCCGGGCTCATCGAGGCGTTCAACGCCGGCGAAGACCTTCACCGCTTCGTGGGTTCCCGCATCTTCGGCGTCGAGCCCGCAGAGGTCACGAGCGAGATGCGCGCGAAGGTGAAGGCCATGTCGTACGGCCTCGCCTACGGTCTCTCGCCGTTCGGCCTCTCGAAACAGCTCGGCATCTCGGGCGCGGAGGCCAAGCAGCTCATGGTCGACTACTTCGAGCGGTTCGGCGGCGTGCGCGACTACCTGCGTTCGGTCGTGGAGCAGGCCAAGGTCGACGGCTACACCGAGACCATCTTCGGGCGTCGGCGCCCGTTCCCCGATCTCACGAGTCCGCACCGCGCGCTGCGCGAGAACGCGGAGCGCGCGGCGCTGAACTCGCCCATCCAGGGCAGCGCCGCCGACATCATCAAGCGCGCCATGATCCAGGTGGAGCAGCGCATGCGCGCAGCCGACATGAGCTCGCGCATGCTGCTCCAGATCCACGACGAGCTCATGTTCGAGGTCGCCGCGGGGGAGTGGGACGCGCTCGAGGCGATCGTCCGCGAGGAGATGGCGGGTGCCGCCGACCTCTCGGTGCCGCTTGACGTCCAGGTCGGCGGCGGCGCGAACTGGAACGCCGCGGCGCACTGATCCGACGCTCTGCCGGGCTCCGGCCCGGCAGATCACCCCCGCGGCGCGCCGAGCGCCACGGGGGTTGATCTCGGGCGTGTCGCCTGAGTAAGATGATGTGGTCACAACTGTGGCGACTCAACCATGCCAATCGCGGGCGTGCGCTTCGAACTTTCGGGTTCGCAAGGTGTTTCGCACGTCCGCCCGACTTCCTGTCCATTCTGGAGATCATTTACATGACGAACGCAACGACCGAGAGCAAGCAGGTCGCGATCAACGACATCGGCTCGGCCGAAGACTTCCTTGCAGCGGTCGAAAAGACCCTCAAGTTCTTCAACGACGGCGACCTCATCGAGGGCACCGTGGTGAAGATCGACCGCGACGAGGTCCTCCTCGACGTGGGGTACAAGACCGAGGGTGTCATCCCCTCGCGCGAGCTGTCCATCAAGCACGACGTCGACCCCGGTGAGGTCGTCGAGGTCGGCGACTCCGTCGAGGCACTCGTGCTCCAGAAGGAGGACAAGGAAGGCCGCCTGATCCTGTCGAAGAAGCGTGCTCAGTACGAGCGCGCTTGGGGCGATGTGGAGAAGATCAAGGAGAACGAGGGTGTCGTCACCGGCACCGTCATCGAGGTCGTCAAGGGCGGCCTCATCGTCGACATCGGGCTCCGTGGCTTCCTCCCCGCTTCGCTCATCGAGCTGCGCCGCGTGCGCGACCTGACCCCGTACCTGGGCCAGGAGCTCGAGGCGAAGATCCTCGAACTCGACAAGAACCGCAACAACGTGGTGCTGTCGCGCCGTGCGCTCCTCGAGGAGACGCAGTCGGCCAGCCGCTCGTCGTTCCTCGCCGAGCTCAAGCCCGGCCAGGTCCGCAAGGGCGTCATCTCGTCGATCGTCAACTTCGGTGCGTTCGTCGATCTCGGCGGCGTCGACGGCCTCGTGCACGTCTCGGAGCTGTCGTGGAAGCACATCGAGCACGCGTCCGACGTGGTCGAGGTCGGCCAGGAAGTCACCGTCGAGGTGCTCTCGGTCGAGCTGGATCGCGAGCGCGTCTCGCTGTCGCTGAAGGCGACCCAGGAGGACCCGTGGCAGGTCTTCGCCCGCACCCACGCGATCGGTCAGATCGCCCCGGGCGTCGTCACCAAGCTCGTCCCCTTCGGCGCGTTCGTTCGCGTCGCGGACGGCATCGAGGGCCTCGTGCACATCTCGGAGCTGTCGGGTCAGCACGTCGAGCTCGCTGAGCAGGTCGTTTCGGCCGGCCAGGAGGTCTTCGTCAAGATCATCGACATCGATCTCGATCGTCGCCGCATCTCGCTCAGCCTCAAGCAGGCCAACGAGGGCGTCGACCCCGAGGGCACCGAGTTCGATCCGGCTCTGTACGGCATGACCACGGAGTACGACGAGAACGGCGAGTACAAGTACCCCGAGGGCTTCGATCCCGAGACTCAGGAGTGGAAGGAAGGCTTCGAGTCGCAGCGCGAGAAGTGGGAGCAGGAGTACGCTGCGGCCCAGGAGCGCTGGGAGGCTCACAAGAAGCAGGTCGCCGCTTCGATCGCCGAGGCTGCTGCAGCTCCCGCCGTCGACGCACCGTCCTCGAGCTTCTCGAGCGACTCGTCCTCGACCGGCGCGCTCGCCGATGACGCGGCTCTCGCCGCTCTGAAGGCGCAGCTCGAGGGCAACTAAGCCCGACTTCGCGCAAGCGAAGCGAGTCATGACGAAGGCCCGGCTCCCCATTGCGGGGGCCGGGCCTTCGGCGTTCCCGGGGCGGCTGTGCGGATGCCGTTCGACGGGTGAACGGGTCGTCGACGGGTGAACGGGTCGTCGACGACGGCACGGGGCATCGACGAGAGCACGGCATGTCGGACAGCGAAAAGGGGTTCCCTCGTCGAGGAGGGGTTCCTTCGTGGGAGCGGGGCGCGCGACTACGCGATCGCCGCGGCCCTGCGCTCCGCGCGCTGGCGGAACGCGCGGCGCAGGCGACGGACCAGCCACCACAGCAGCAGTACGACGCAGACGAGGGCGAGGACGGGGACCACGACGGCGAGGACCGCCAGCAGCACCGCCCCGATGTCCTCCAGGGTGCTCGTCACGGGCGCGGCGAGCCCGGCGCTGATCGCGTTCAGCACGGGCCGCGCGATCGCCTTCAGCAGGTGGGGGATCAGCGCGATGACGATGCCCAGCACGAACGGCCACACCTGGCCGCTCTCCACCCACTGCGCCGGATCCGTCACCGCGACCGTGTCGGCTTTCGCGCCGGCCGAGAACACGAGCCCGCCGGATGCGGGCCGGATCACGGTGTGCAGCACATCGTTGGCGGTGTCGAGAACGGGGAACTTGTCGACCAGGATCTCGACCACGAGCAGCACCCCAACGATGCCGAGCGTCCACTCGTTCTCGAGCCAGGTCCAGCCTGCGGGCAACTGGACCAGCTCGGTGAAGCGGGAGAGCAGGCCGAGCACCAGCAGCGGAATATACGCGTTCAGTCCCGCGGAGACGGCGAGGACGCCGCCGGTGATCAGCTCGAGCATGGCTCCAGCCTATGCGGCTCCGCATTCCGTGCATCGCCCGGCCCTAGACTGCATTGCGTGCAACTCATCGCGCTCACGGGCGGCATCGCCGCAGGCAAATCGACCGTTGGCCGCCGTCTGGCGGAGCTCGGGGCATTCCGGATCGACGCGGACCAGCTCGCCCGGGACGTCGTCGAACCGGGCACGCCCGGGCTGCGCGCCATCCGAGATCGCTTCGGAGCCGAGGTGATTCGCCCGGACGGTGCTCTCGACCGGGCGGCGCTCGGTGCCCGCGTCTTCGGCGACGCCGAGGCGCTCGCCGACCTGAACGCGATCGTGCACCCCGCGGTGCGCGAGCTCGCGGAGCGGCGGATCGCCGAAGCGACCGCGGAGGATCCCGGCGCGATCGTGGTGTACGAGATCCCCCTGCTCGTCGAGACCGGCGGGCGGGCCGCGAGCGCCGTGCCCTGGGACCTCGTGGTGGTCGCGGACGCGCCGGCGGAGCTCCGGGCCGACCGTCTGGTCGCGCTGCGCGGCATGGATCGCGCCGAGGCCGAGCGGCGGATCGGGAGTCAGGCGAGCGACGCCGATCGCCGCGCGATCGCCGATGTGATCATCGACACGAGCGGCACGGAACAGGAGACCCTGGACCGGGTGGATGCACTGTGGACACGCCTCACGGCGCCGAAGGCGGCCGGCTGAGGCCGGCGCCCGAGCCGAGCCGCGGACTTGCTCAGCGGCTGAACTCGGCCAGCCAATTGAGCTGGAACTGCGCCACGGCGGCGATGATCACGTAGCAGAACAGGACGATGACCCAGGTCCACGAGTAGAGCGAACGGAAGATCTTCGCGGGGCGCTGCGCCAGCACGACGTCTCCGACCGCGTACGGCCGCAGGAGCGTGGTCCAGAACAACGGGATCATGACCGTCCAGACGACCATGCACCAGGGGCAGAGCGTACCGAGGACGAAGATGCTCTGGACCGCCAGCCAGCAGATGAAGACGAATCCACCGAGCAGGCCGATCTGGTAGATGGTCCAGAACCACCGCGAGAAGCGTGCACCGGCGAGCAGCGCGACGCCGACGGCGATCGGAGCGACGAACGCGCTGACCCCGATGATGGTGTTGCTGAATCCGAAGAGCGAACCCTGCCACGACCCCATGTTCGGGCCGCAGGTGACGAGGATGCTGACGCTGCAGTTCGGCACGTAGTCCGGGTTCTGCAGCGTCTTGATGTACTCGGTCAGGAGTTCGAATGCGGCGAACCAGCCGATCGCGCCGAGCACGATCGTGAACACGGCGAAGCCGATCGGACGGGGAGCGCGCACCGGCGTAGTGGTCATAATTCGAATCCTAGTGACCAATTCTGCGGTGCGTATTCAGCTGACGTGCCATAATGGACACCGTATCGGCGCCGAACAGGCGAGATGCGCACAGTCTTTTGGCCGCCCTGCGGCGGTCACCGGTCGATGCACTGACCGAGCGCGGAGCGAACGCCCCGCGGAGAACAGGATTTGCGGCGGTGAGCCGCCGCACCGAGGAGATTCCCGGAGGGGCGAGTATCCTCCGGGCCAGAGGAGTACACCAGAGATGGTGAATCAGCCCGAAAACGAAACTTCACAGAACGTCGAACCCGTCACCGCGGAGCCGACGAACGGCGATGCGCTCGAGACGATCCTCGACGCGGTCGAGGCGGTTCTCGACGCGCAGATCGAGGCGGCTCCCGCCGCCGCGGTCGAGCCGGCGGCAGCTGAGGCGGCGCCCGCGAGCGATACCGTCGCGGAGCCGTCCGACGCGCCCGCGGGCGAGGCGGCGGACGCCGCCCCCGAGGCGGAGGCCGCTTCCGCGGAGGCCGCTCCCGCGGAGGCCGAGTCAGCCGAAACTCCGGCTGAGTCGCCCGAAGCCGACGCCGACGCCGAGCCGGCGGAGTCCGAGGCCGCGCCCGTCAAGACCCACCCCGACCTCGTGCTGCCGCTCGCGGACATGACGCCGGAGGAACGCTTCCGCGCCACGACGCGCCTCATCTTCCTGGCGCCCGACGTGCCGCCGGTGGTGCCCCGTCCGCGCCGCGGCGGGACCGAGCTGCGCCAGCTCGACGATCTGCTCGACCAGCAGTTCTCGCGCGACGATGCCGAGGACCGCGAAGCGGGATCCGCTCGGCGTCGCAATCGCCGCCGCACGGGCGGTCAGGAGCTCCCTCCGGAGGAGGAGCCGCAGCCGCGCCGTCAGCCGCGCCAGGCCCCGGTGATCACCGAGCCGCAGAAGGTCAAGGGATCCACTCGCCTGGAGGCGAAGAAGCAGCGCCGACGCGACGGCCGTGACGCTGGCCGTCGCCGTCGCATGGTCATCACCGAGTCAGAGTTCCTCGCCCGTCGTGAGGCCGTGGATCGCGAGATGGTGGTGCGCACGACCGCCGACCGCATCCAGATCGGCGTCCTCGAAGACAAAGTGCTCGTCGAGCACTACGTCGCCCGGTCCAGCGAGAGCTCGCTGATCGGCAACGTCTACCTGGGACGCGTGCAGAACGTGCTGCCGAGCATGGAGGCGGCGTTCGTCGACATCGGGCGCGGCCGCAACGCCGTGCTCTACTCGGGCGAGGTCGACTGGTCGGAGTTCGAGGGCAGCAACACCGCGCGCCGCATCGAGAACGCGCTCAAGCCGGGCGACCAGATCCTGGTGCAGGTCACCAAGGATCCGGTGGGGCACAAGGGCGCTCGCCTCACGAGCCAGATCTCGCTGCCGGGCCGCTTCCTCGTGTACGTGCCCGGTGGGGCGATGAACGGCATCTCGCGCAAGCTGCCCGACACCGAGCGCGCGCGCCTGAAGAAGATCCTGAAGGCGGTCCTGCCGTCGGGTGCCGGCGTGATCGTGCGCACGGCCGCCGAGGGCGCCAGCGAGGATCAGCTCACGCACGACGTGCAGCGTCTGACCCGCCAGTGGGAGTCGATCCAGAAGCGCGTCGAGAAGGGCGGGGCCCCGGTCCTGCTGCACTCCGAGCCGGACATGCTCATCAAGATCATCCGGGACGTCTTCAACGAGGACTTCCACCGACTCGTGATCTCGGGCGCCGACACGTTCAGCACCATCTCGAACTACCTCGAGCAGGTCGCTCCCGATCTGCTGCAGCGCGTCGAGCGCTTCGAGGGGGAGCGCGACGTCTTCGACGAGTACCGCATCTCCGAGCAGATCGTGAAGGCGCTCGATCGCAAGGTGTGGCTGCCCTCGGGCGGATCCCTCGTGATCGATCGCACCGAGGCCATGACCGTCGTCGACGTGAACACGGGCAAGTTCGTCGGTTCGGGCGGCAACCTCGAGGAGACGGTCACCAAGAACAACCTGGAGGCCGCCGAGGAGATCGTTCGGCAGCTCCGCCTCCGGGACATCGGCGGGATCATCGTCGTCGACTTCATCGACATGGTGCTCGAGTCCAACCGGGATCTCGTGCTGCGCCGCCTGGTGGAGTGCCTGAGCCGCGATCGCACGAAGCACCAGGTCGCCGAGGTGACCTCGCTGGGCCTCGTCCAGATGACCCGCAAGAAGCTGGGGCTCGGCCTGCTCGAGTCGTTCAGCGAGCCCTGCGAGGTCTGCGCTGGTCGCGGCGTGATCGTGCACCACGAGCCGGTCGGCAAGCATCGTGGCGCCGATTCGGTGCCGTCGCGCGGCAAGCGGAAGTCGAACGGCGGTCAGGGCGGTGGCCAGAACGGCAACGGCTCGAACCACTCGAACCACTCCAGCGGCAACGGCGGGCAGAACGCCGGGCAGCAGTCCCACGCGGCCTCGCAGACTCACGCGATCAGCGACGGGGCGAAGAACATGCTCGCCCAGGTCGCGGCTTCGACGATCCCCGGCACCGCGAAGCACGAGGACGACGCTCCCCGCGCCGAGGCGGCGGCTCCGGCCGCCGAGTCGCCGAAGCGCGAGTCCGGCCAGCGGAACCGCGCGCAGCGCGGCGCACGCGCCGCCTGGGAGAACGCGCAGTCCGTGCCCGAGCCGGCGAGCGCCCCCGCGGGCGGTCTGCTCGACTCGGTGCTCGAAGCGCTGCCCGACGCGCCCGCTGCGGGGCGCGGCCGGTCCCGCGGGCGCCGCGTGTCGGTCGCCTCGGGCCGCGCGGCCGAGGGTCGCGCGGCCGAGGGTCGCGCCGCCGAGGGGCGCGAGGCCGAGACGCGCAACGACGAGTCGGTGCGTGCGGCGCAGGCCGCGCTCGCCGAGGCGCTCGACGCGACCGTGTCCGGTCGCGACGCGGAGTAGCGGGACACGCCAGGCATTTGACCGGTCGGTGATCGAGAGATATGCTTGATCGCTGGTGCCACTCTTTTTGAGTGGCGATCCGGTGAACAGGGCGCGGTTCCACAGTGCGGAGCAGCGAGAACGTTCGCCCCGCAGACCACGAACGGCGATTTCAGCGTCGCGGTTCGGATACGTAAGACGATCCTCAGGAAAAGGGTGACAAGTGGTTTACGCAGTAGTGCGCACCAGCGGACGGCAGGAGAAGGTCGAGGTCGGCTCGATCATCACGGTGAACCGTCTTTCGGCTGACGCCAAGGACAAGATCGAGCTGCCCGCCGTGCTGCTCGTCGACGGCGACCAGGTGACCACCGACGCCGCCAAGCTCGCCAAGGTCAAGGTGACTGCAGAGGTCCTCGAGGACCTCCGCGGCCCCAAGATCGTGATCCAGCGGTACAAGAACAAGACCGGCTACAAGTCGCGTCAGGGTCACCGCCAGGACCTCACCCGCATCAAGGTCACGGGCATCAAGTAGCCCCCGGCTTCCCGAAACAAGGAGACTAGAGACTCATGGCACATAAGAAGGGCGCGAGCTCGACCCGTAACGGTCGCGACTCGAACGCACAGCGTCTTGGCGTGAAGCGCTTCGGCGGTCAGCAGGTGAACGCCGGCGAGATCATCGTGCGTCAGCGCGGCACCCACTTCCACCCGGGCGCCAACGTCGGCCGCGGTGGCGACGACACCCTCTTCGCTCTTGCCGCAGGCGCGGTGGAGTTCGGCGCGAAGGGCGGCCGCAAGGTCGTCAACATCGTGACCGCAGCCGCCTAACACTCGGCAGCACTTGGCAAGGGCGGGCTTCGGCTCGCCCTTTGCCGTATTTTCGGGCTTTTGAATCTGACGTGAGGAACGCAGCATGGTGACGTTTGTTGACCGGGTGCAGGTGCACCTGCAGGCCGGGCGGGGCGGCAACGGCTGCGTGTCGATCCGACGCGAGAAGTTCAAGCCGCTGGCGGGCCCCGATGGCGGCAACGGCGGGCACGGCGGCGACATCGTGCTGCTGGCGGACCCGCAGGTCACCACGCTGCTCGACTATCATCGACGGCCCCACCGCAGCGCGGAGAACGGCGGCTACGGCGCCGGCGACTACCGCGCGGGCACCAACGGCGCCGAGTTGACTCTCTCGGTCCCGATCGGCACCGTGGTGAAGGACGACGCGGGGGAGACCCTCATCGATCTCACCGAGCCCGGTACCCGCTACGTCGTCGCCCACGGCGGCATCGGCGGCCTCGGCAACCACTCGCTCGCGAGCACCAAGCGCAAGGCTCCCGGTTTCGCGCTGCTCGGCACCGAGGGGTGGGCGGGCAGCATCACCCTCGAGCTCAAGACCATCGCCGACGTCGCCCTCGTCGGCTACCCCTCCGCGGGCAAGTCGAGCCTCATCGCGGCGCTCAGCGCGGCGAAGCCGAAGATCGCGGACTACCCGTTCACCACGCTGCACCCCAACCTGGGCGTCGTGCAGGTGGGCGAGCACCGCTTCACCGTCGCGGACGTGCCCGGCCTCATCGAGGGCGCGAGCGAGGGCAAGGGCCTCGGGCTCGACTTCCTCCGCCACGTCGAGCGCTGCAGCGCCCTGCTGCACGTGCTCGACTGCGCCACCCTCGAGCCGGGCCGTGATCCGCTCTCCGACCTCGAGGTCATCAAGGCCGAGCTCGCCGCCTATCCCGTTCCCGAGGGCCAGGTGCCGCTGCTGGACCGTCCGCAGCTGATCGCGCTCAACAAGGTCGACGTGCCCGAGGCCCGCGAGCTCGCAGAGTTCGTGCGTCCCGAGCTGGAAGCCATGGGGTATCGCGTGTTCGAGATCTCGGCGGCGTCGCACGCGGGTCTGCGCGAGCTTTCGTTCGCCATGGCCGAGCTGGTCGAGACCGCTCGCGCAGAGGCGCTGCAGGACGAGATCGATCAGCCCCGGATCGTGCTGCAGCCGAAGCCCGTCAACGAGGGCGGTTTCACCGTGCGCGCCGAGGGCGGCAGCTACGGCACGCTCTACCGCATCCTGGGCACGAAGCCCGAGCGCTGGGTCGCGCAGACCGACTTCACGAACGACGAGGCCGTCGGCTACCTGGCGGATCGCCTGAACAAGCTCGGCATCGAGGACGCGCTGGTCAAGGCCGGCGCAGTCGCCGGCTCGACCGTGGTGATCGGCCCGGGCTCCGGTGTGATCTTCGACTGGGAGCCCACGCTCACGAGCGCGGCCGAAGTGCAGATGGGCGCCCGAGGCACCGATCTGCGCGTGGAGCAGAACAAGCGACGCACCAACAACGAGCGCCGTGAGGAGTACCACACGCTCATGGACGCCAAGGCCGAGGCGCGCGCGGAACTCGAGCGCGAGCGCAAGGCCGGCATGTGGAGCGACGAGGCATGAGCCGCGCCGAGTGGCTGCTGACCGGGCGGCGCGTCGTCGTCAAGGTCGGCTCCTCCTCGGTCAGCGGCGACAACGCCGCCCAGATCCCGCACCTGGTCGACTCGCTGGCCCGCCTCCACGCCGCGGGCGCCGAGGTGATCCTCGTCTCCAGCGGCGCGATCGCGACCGGCGTGCCGTTCCTCCAGCTGGAGGAACGTCCCGAGGATCTCGCGACCCAGCAGGCCGCCGCGGCGGTCGGGCAGAACATCCTCGTGAACCGGTACCAGCGGGCGCTCACGACGCACGAGATCGTCGCCGGGCAGGTGCTGCTCACCGCCCACGATCTCGACAACCCGACCCACCGCGGGAACGCCAAGCGCGCGCTCGAGCGCCTGCTGCAGCTCGGGATCCTCCCGATCATCAACGAGAACGACACCGTCGCCACGCACGAGATCCGCTTCGGCGACAACGACCGGCTGGCCGCGCTGGTGGCGCGCCTCATCGGCGCCGATCGCCTCGTGCTGCTCTCCGACGTGGATGCGCTCTACACGGCTCCGCCGGCGGTGGCCGGTGCGGAGCGCATCGCCGAGGTCGCCTACGGCGACCGGCTCGAGGGCGTCGAGATCGGCGAGACCCAGTCGGGGTGGGGCACGGGCGGCGCCGCGACCAAGGTGCAGGCGGCCCGGCTCGCTGCGGACGCGGGCACGGAGGTGCTGCTGACGGAGACCCGGCTGCTGCCCGCCGTGCTCGACGGTGCGGATCACGGCACCTGGTTCGGCGCGCGCGAGCCCGAGCGCACCGCGTAACCGCGCTGCATCGGGGCTCGCCGCGCGTCGATGCGCGATAGTCTGGCCCGATGAGCGTGTTGAACGATCCCTTCATCGACCGACTCGAGCGTGCTCGCACGGGCGCGAAGCGCCTCGCCACCGCCACGACCGCGTCGAAGGACGCGGCGCTGGAAGCGATCGCGGCCGGCATCGAGCAGGCGATCCCGGGCATCGTCGCAGCCAACGCGGAGGATCTGCAGCGCGGACGCGAGAACGGCCTGGACGCCGGATTGCTGGACCGCCTGCTGCTCGACGAGACCCGTCTGCGCGGCCTCGCGGCCGCGGTGCGCGATGTCATCGCGCTGCCGGATCCGGTCGGTCAGGTGGTGCGGGGCAGCACCCTCGCGAACGGGATCCGGATCAGCCAGGTCCGCGTGCCCTTCGGAGTGATCGGCGCGATCTACGAGGCTCGTCCCAACGTGACCGTCGACATCGCGGCGCTCTCGCTCAAGAGCGGTAACGGCGTCGTCCTCCGCGGCGGCAGTGCCGCCGAGCGCTCCAACGCGGTGCTGGTCGACGTGATCCAGCGCGCGGTGGCGTCCGTCGGACTCGACGGCGATGCCGTGCAGACGATCGACGAGTTCGGGCGCGAGGGCGCCTCGCGCCTCATGCGGGCCCGCGGCTACGTCGACGTGCTGATCCCGCGCGGCAGCGCCGGGCTCATCTCGACCGTGGTCCAGGAATCGACGGTGCCGGTCATCGAGACGGGCGCGGGGATCGTGCACGTGTTCGTGGACGCGAGCGCCGACGAGGAGATGGCCGCGGCCATCGTGCGGAACGCGAAGACCCACCGTCCGAGCGTCTGCAACGCTGCGGAGACCCTGCTGGTGCACCGGGACGCCGCCGAGCGCCTGCTGCCGCGTCTCGCCGCCGACCTGATCGCGGCGGGCGTCACGCTGAACGGCGACGAGGCGGCGCGCGGGTTCGCCGAGGAGATCCTGCCGGCGGGGGAGTCCGAGTGGAGCACCGAGCACCTGGCTCTCGTCATGGGCGTCCGCGTCGTGGACTCCCTCGACGAGGCGCTCGCGCACATCGAGCGTTACTCGACGCGGCACACGGAATCGATCGTGACGCAGGACTACGCGAACGCGGAACGATTCCTCGCGGAGGTCGATTCCGCCGCCGTGATGGTCAACGCCTCGACGCGCTTCACCGACGGGGGCGAGTTCGGCTTCGGGGCCGAGGTCGGGATCTCGACGCAGAAGCTGCACGCGCGCGGACCGATGGGCCTGCCCGAGCTCACCAGCACGAAGTGGCTGGTCCGCGGGTCCGGTCAGATCCGCTGAGCGGAAACCGATAGACTGTTTGCCAACTATCCATTTGCTCGCACAGTAGAGGACGTCAGATGTCACTTCTCGCCACGGTCGCCGCAGCAGCCGAGGGTTCTTCGCACGTTGTCAACGAGCTGCCCATGCCGGCACCGCTCTTCGGCGTCATCGTCTTCGGCATCTTCACGGCGCTCGCCATCGTGACCTTCAGCTTCCGCGACGTCGCGAACCGCCACGCCGAGAAGGCCGAGGCGTACGCTCGCGAGCATGGTGATGCCCAGCATCACTGAGCCGGTGCAGCACCGAAGCCGCCGCATCGGGGTGATGGGCGGCACGTTCGATCCGATTCACCACGGCCACCTCGTGGCCGCGAGCGAGGTCGCGCAGAGCTTCGACCTCGATGAGGTCGTGTTCGTGCCGACCGGTCGCCCGTGGCAGAAGACCCGGGTGACCGAGAGCGAGCACCGCTACCTGATGACGGTGATCGCCACGGCGTCGAATCCGCGGTTCCGCGTGAGCCGCGTCGATGTCGACCGCGAGGGGCCGACCTACACGGTCGACACGCTCCGGGACCTGCGCGCGATCTATCCCGATGCCGAACTGTTCTTCATCTCGGGGGCCGACGCGGTCGAGCAGATCCTGAGCTGGAAGGACGTCGACCGACTCTGGGAACTCGCTCACTTCATCGCGGTTTCACGGCCCGGTCACGAGCTCTCGCTTTCCGGTTTGTCGGGCGAGCACGTAAGCTTGCTAGAAGTCCCTGCGCTGGCGATCTCGTCGACCGACTGCAGAAGTCGAGTCGCGCGCGGCTATCCGGTGTGGTACCTCGTGCCCGACGGAGTCGTGCAATACATTGCCAAGCACGAACTGTACACCGATGGAAGCGACTGACCGATGAGCGAGCACGACGAGACACCCGCCCTGACCCGGCGTGAGCGTCGGCTGCAGGCCCTGGGCGAGACCGGCTCCATGCCGACCGTCGACGCCCCTGCGGCCGCCGCGGAAGCGGCTGCCGTCGCAGCCGAGCAGCAGGCGACCGATGCCACCGACCCCGCGGATGAGATCGAGATCTCTCCGACGGATCCGGACGGGCGCCCGCGAAGCCGGCGCGAAATCCGTGAATTGCGCGAGCGCGCACGTGCGGAGATGGAGGCCGCGGCAGCCGCGCACGCCGAGCCCGAGGTCGCAGCGACCGAGGCCGTCGAGGCCGAAGCCGTCGTCTCCGAGGAGGCTGCTCCCGAGGCGCCGGCTCCCGAGCCCGTCGCAACGGAACAGGCCGAGCCGGAGCACGTCGAGCCGGAGCGCGTCGAGCCCGAGACCGCTGCTCCGGTGCCGGCCGAGATCCCCGTGACCGAGGCGCCGGCCGAGCCGACGCTCGAGACCGTCGCCGCGGAGATCATCGAGTCCGAAGCCCCGGAAGCGACTCCGGCCGCTCCCGCGACGATCGTGATGGATTCCGTCGAGGTCGAGCCGCACCCGGCTGCGGAGGCAGCCGACGAAGCTCACGAGGCGCCTGAGGCGGCCGCTGAGGCCCCTGCCGAGGCGCCCGCGGCTCCCGAAGCAGCGGTCCGCGCCGAGGAGGAGCCGGTCGATCCGGCGGCGACGCAGGCGTTCTCCATCGCCGAGATCGCCGAGGCCTCCGGCAGCTGGTCCGAGGAGCGCGCTCCCGAGACCGCCGGACTCGACTTCGACGCGATGGTCGGACAGGCGACCGCGCAGGTCGCCGAGGAGACCGCCCAGGCTGCAGACGTCGATGCTGCGGCGGAGTCCGCTGCTGAGCAGGCGGCGCCCGCGAAGCCCAAGAAGCGCAAGCTCGGCTGGAAGAAGAAGCAGGACGGCGCCGCCGAAGAGGCGGCTGCACCGGCCGCGGACGAGGCTGCGACGCAGGATGCCGCTCCGGCCATGCCCGCGGCGTTCGCGCCCCCCGCTTTCACCGTGCCCGAGGCTGCTGCGGCCCCTGCCGATCCGGCACCGGAAGAGCCGCAGACGCAGCCCGATGCGGCGCCCGCGCCCGAGGCTGCTCCCGAGGCCGAGCCGGAGGCTCGTCCCGCCGAGGAGGCCCCGGCCACACCCGCGGCGCCCCAGTCGGCGCGTACCGCCTACTCGTTCCCCGACATCGTCCCGCTCGACGACGGCATGTCGGTCTTCGACGACCCTGCCGTCCACCGCGCCCGCATGGGCCAGGCCGGGCAGGGATCCGGCGACTTCGAGGACCTCATCTCCCGAGCCGTGGCGCAGGAAGGTGCGGCCAGCACGACCAACACGTCGGCGCTGATCCTGCCTTCGATGCCCGAGAGCAGCGAGCTCACCGGCCCGCTCGGCGCGACCGGCGATCTGTTCCTCACCGGGTCCATCGAGCTGCCCAAGTCGCTGGGCGAGACCGGCGGCCATGCGGCCATGCACGACTCGATCGATGTCGACGCGGCCGAGGAGGTCAGCCGCGAGGCGGCCCCGAGCGACCCGCACGGTGCGTCCCCGGTGTCGGCGGCCCGTGCTGTCAGCGCCCGTTCCGTCCACTCGGTGGCCGTGGTCAACGAGAACAAGCGCGGAACCAAGACGCTCCCGATCATTCTGATGTCGGCCGGCGGCGTGCTGCTGATCGGCGTCGTCGGGCTCCTGATCTGGGGCGCGAGCAACGGGATGTTCGGCTGATCGCCGGCGCCCCTCAGTTTTCCAACCACACCCATTGAAAGGGACGCGTGAGCGACACCACTGACGTTCTCAACACTCTCGAGACCGCGGTCCTCGCGGCCGATGCGAAGGGCGCGACCGAGCCGGTGGCGCTCGACGTGGGGGAGTTCTTCCCCTACGCCGATGCCTTCCTGCTCCTGACGGGCAGCGTCGAGCGCAACGTGCAGGCGATCTCCGACGCGATCGAGGACGCGCTGAACGAGTCCGGCGTGCGCACCGTGCGGCGCGAGGGACGCGAGGGCGGACGTTGGGTGCTGCTCGACTTCGGCGGCCTCATCGTGCACGTCTTCCACCAGGAGGAGCGCGAGTTCTACCAGCTCGAGCGTCTGTGGAGCGACTGCCCGGTGATCGACACGCGCGGGATCCTGGAACGGGCTGCCGATTTGCGTTCGACCCCCGAGGGTGATGTAAAGTAGAAGAGTTGTCGGGGGAGAATTCGTCCGACTTCCACGGGTCTGTGGCGCAGCTGGTAGCGCACCTGCATGGCATGCAGGGGGTCAGGGGTTCGAGTCCCCTCAGATCCACTCAAGAACAGAAGGTCCGGCGAAAGCCGGGCCTTCTGTCGTTTCACCCGAAAAGTTCACGGCAGCTCCCAGGGCGGGGTGATGGCCAGCTCGATTGGCTCACGGAGTTCGAGTTGCCCTGCGAACGCTTCGAACTCCTGCTGCGAGATCAGGGACTCGGCATCGGAGGGGCGAGCGCGCGGCCCCGCTCGGAACGGGCGGATCCTCGTCCTGCGAAGTGACCAGTCGGTGAGGGTGTTCGCGATTTCGGGTGAAAAGCAGGACGCCGCCTGCTGCAGGTCGGTGCGCAGGGCCTCGACCGCGCGGCCGTCGGCGACGCGTCCGGTCACGGGGCCGAGATCGGTCATCGTCTCGGCGAAGGCGACAGCCGCCCAGGAGGCGAAATCGGGGGAAGCGAACTCGCTCGTCTCGTCGTCGTGCCACACCATCCCGCAGGCGGTTCGCTCGTCGGGCGTGCGGATCACGGCGTACACGTCTCCCGCACCCGATCGCGCGAAGGGGAGGAACCTCGTTCCCGCCTGTGCATCCGCGAACAGCCAGTCGTCCACGGCCGTGGCCGCCTCGGCGGGCGAGAGCCATTCGAGGTCGGGACGGCCGACGAGTGCGAGCGGGGAGTCCGCCAGGAACTCGCTGAGCGTCATATCGAGCGCCGTCGGAAGCTGCGTTCGTCCGTCAGCGATCCAGGTGCGCAGCAGAGCCGGCACGGGGAGACCGACACGGGCTGCGAGAATCTCGAAAGCGGCGAGATCATCGGGGACCATGATGGCGATCCTAGCGGGACCTACCCGCGTCCCTCAGCCCGGCGAAAGCCGGGCCTTCTGTCGTTTTCGGATGCCGTCGAATCCGTGGCACCGGGTCTGGTCCGTGGGACCGGCAGACTGATACTGTCGCTCCGTGGAACGACAGAGCGCGCCGAGGATCGAGGGACTGCTCGACCGGTCCATCACCCGTTTCGGGGAGCGCGAGCTCAGCGACGAGGGGATCCGGGGCGTCGACGGGCCGCTCGGCATGACGGCGAAGGCGCGGGCGTTCGGCCCGGTCCTCGTCGTCGAGGCCGAGGGCACGGGGTCCGAGTTCGAGCGTCGGCCGATCCGGCCGGACCTCCCGACGATCGACCTGCTCTTCGTGCAGCAGGGAGAGTTCGAGTATCTCGACGGCGGCGTCTGGCGCACCTCTCGGGGACCGCTCATGATCGCTCCGAGCGGCCTGCCGAACCGCGTCCGCCTGACCGGCCCCTGGCGGTTCGTCGTCGCGCGGATCCCGCGCCAGGCGCTGCTCGTGCACGCGCCGGTGCTCGATGACCGGGTCAGCATCCATGAGGAACTGACGCTCTCGGAGCGCTCTCTCGCCGTGCTGCTCTCGCAGTCGGTGCGGAGCGAGCAGGAAGCGTCCGAAGCGGATGCTCGACTGATCGCCCGAACGGTGCTCGAGATGGCCGGCGCCGTGCTCCGCGCCCGTCAGGGTGGGACCTGGGAGCTGGAGGACCGGCAGACAGCAATCCGCGATCGGGCTCTCGCCCTGATCCGGAGCGACGGCACGGACCCGCGGTTGGATCCGGAGCGGATCGCGAGCGGGATCGGCGTGTCCCTGCGCTACCTGCAGGAGATCTTCGCCGCTGGCGGAAGTTCGGTGGCCGCGGAGCTACGGAGGGAGCGTGCTCGGGTCGCGCGATCGCTGCTGCAGGATCCCGGCGCCGACGGGCTCGGCACGACCGATATCGCGCTGCGTGCCGGGTTCGGTTCGAGCGCCAGTCTGCGCCGCGCGCTCGCTGCGTTCTACCGGCTCGGTCCCGCGGAGCTCCGAGGGGATTCCTCGAGGACACGTACGAAGTCGTAGCCCGAGTCCCGCCATGCGACGTCCAGCACGGCCGTTACCGGTGCGCGCCGGGTGAAGTCAACCCCGGTGATTCCCGAGCCGCCCGAGCATACGCTCGGAGCGCGCAAGACGCTCGACCCCGGCGGAATAGCGCAGACGCATCGGCCGATGCGGGCCGGGGCGGAACGGGACGGAACGGGACGGAGAGGACCCCATGCACACCATTGCGAACGACATCACCGTCGATCTGCCGGTGCGGACGGTCTACGATCAGTGGACCCAGTTCGAGAGCTACCCCGCCTTCATGTCCGGCGTCGAGGAGGTGAGACAGCTGGATGACCGGAACACGTATTGGTCGGTGCGGGTCGGCGGTGTCGAACGCGGCTTCCAAGCCGAGATCACCGATCAGATCCCCGACGAGCTCATCGCCTGGCGCAGTGTCAGCGGGCCCGAACACGCCGGCAGGGTGACGTTCGAGCGACTGGCTGACGACCGCACCTCGGTGCACCTCGAGCTGCGCTGGGCGCCGGAAGGCCTGGTCGAGAAGGCCGGGGCCGCGCTCCAGATCGACGACTTGCAGGTCGCCAGCGATCTGCGGGAGTTCGCACGTCTCATGGAGTCGAACGGGTTCGCGACAGGAGCCTGGCGGGGGACCGTCGACGGCTCCCGCGAGACTCCGGGAACCGTCGACCGCTGATCCGCCGAACGAAGGAGTAGGACCATGGCCGAGATCTGGGAGCAGAACGAGGAGAAGGGGCCGGAGGACGAGCTGGTCGTCACCGAGCAGCGCGACGCGGAGCGTCCGGCGGTCGATCCGGACGAGGAGCAGGCGATCGAGACGACCGAGTCGGACCCGCGGGACGCGCTCGAGGAGCTCGGAGAGGACGTCGCCTCCTCGCCCGCCCGGCGCGGGCACGAGGACCCGGAGGAAGCGGCGATGCACGAGTCGGACGGGTGAAGCTCGTGGGCGGGAGGGTGCCCCGGAGCTTCGGGGTCGAGGAGGAGTACCTGCTGCTCGACGTCGAGCACGGCAGGCCGGTGGATTCGGCGGCGGAGCTGACGCTCGCGACCGCCGACAGCGCGGGCGAGCTGGACCGCGAGTTCTTCGCGAGTCAGGTCGAGACGTCGACCCCGGTCTGCCGCACCGCGGCGGAGGCGGATGCCTCGCTCGTCGGGTTTCGGATGTCGGCGGGACGCGCGGCCGCTGAGCGGGGCTTCATCCTGTCGGGGACCGGTCTGCCGCCCGTCGGAGGTGATGCCGCGGGCACCGTGACGCCGAAGCCGAGGTATCGGCTCATCGAGGCCGAGATGCGCGCGGCCGGCCACCACCAGTACGGCACGGGGACCCACGTCCACGTCGAGGTGCCGAACCGCTCGGCCGGCGTCGACGCGCTCGCGCGACTCGCGCGCTGGGCGCCCGCGCTCCTCGCCCTCACCGCCAACTCGCCATTCTGGTGCGGCCGGGATACCGGATTCGCCAGCTGGAGGCACGTGATGGGGCTCTCCTGGCCCGCCTCGGGCTACCCGCAGCACATCGAGGACGAGGCGGACTATGCGGCAGCCGTCGATCGGCTCGTCGGCGCCGGAATCGTGCCCGACGCGGGGGTGCTGACCTGGGTCGCGCGCCTGTCGGAGCGGTATCCGACCCTCGAGCTGCGCATCGCCGATGCGCAGTTGACCGCGGAGGCGGCGGTGTCGTTCGCCCTCCTCGTGCGCGCGATCGTCGAGCGGGGACTGCGCGATGCCGAAGCCGGAGCGGAGCGGCCGGGCTTCGGACCGGGCCTGATCGACGGCGCGAACTGGATCGCGGCGCGCAACGGCCTCGGCGGTGAACTGGTCGACCCGGGACGCGCGGAGGCGGTGCCGGCCTTCGACCTGATCGATCGGCTGCTCGACTCCGTCGGAGGCGAGCTCGACCGGTCCGGCGACCGCGACCGCGTCGTGGCCTGGATCGACGGGCTGCGCGAGTCGGGCGGGCCCGCCGAGCAGCAGCGGCGCGCCTTCGCCGCGGGAGGCATCGGCGGGTTGCTCGACCTGTTCCGGGACGGATCGCTCCCGCAGCGGGTCGATCCGGTCGCGGCGGGCGGGTGAGCGGCCGGCGCCGCGCGCGGCTCCCGATCCGACGGGAACCCGTCGGGTCCGACTTCGTCTATCGGGACGGCTCGCGCAGGATCACCTCGAAGCGCGAGATCGCGCGCATCGAGGCCCTCGCGATCCCTCCGGCGTGGAGCGACGTCGAGATCGCGCGGTCGCCGGGCGCCAAGGTCCTCGCCCGCGGGATCGACGCGGCGGGCCGCACCCAGGCCATCTACCACCCGGCGTTCCGGCGCCGCCAGGACCGGAGGAAATTCGACCGGGTGCGCCGTTTCGGCCGGGCGCTGCCGCGCCTGCGGGCCCGCGTGGACCGGGATCTGCGCCGCAGACGCCTGAGCGAGGACCGGATCGCCGCCTGCGTGATCCGCCTCATCGATCTGCAGCTGTTCCGCGTGGGGAGCGCCGAGTACGCCGAACGGCATCGGAGTTACGGCGTCACCACCCTGACGGAGCAGCACCTGTCGGCGACGAGCGCCGCGGTCGAGTTCGACTTCATCGGCAAGAGCGGCAAGCGGCAGCGCCGACGGGTCCGCGATCCGCGCATCGCCCGCATCGTCGCGCAGCTGCTGGAACTGCCGGGGCCGGAGGTGTTCCGCTTCTTCGATGAGGACGGGATCATCCACGAACTGCACAGTCGGCACGTGAACGCGTACGTGAAGCGGCACCTGGGCGCGGAGTACACGGCGAAGGACTTCCGCACCTGGGGCGGGACCGTGACGGTCGCCGCGGCGCTGTTCGACGCCGATCCCGCGGATCTCGGGTCCGCGCGGGGCCGGGCCGCCGTGCTGCGCTCAGCGCTCGACGCCGCGGCCGAGCGGCTCGGCAACACCCGCACGGTGGCGCGGTCCTCCTACGTCGATCCGCGGGTGCTCGCGGCTGTCGAGCACCCGGAGGTGCTGGACCGGGTGCGCGGTCTGCGCACCCGGTCCCGGCGATACCTCGAGCGCTCCGAGCAGCGGACCCTCCGGTTGCTGCAGGAGTTGGAGCGCGCGGGAGCGTCAGGCTGACTCACCTCCACTGCCACCGTCTCCGGCCGGGCCGAACGCTCGTCGCGGTCGTGGGCGAGGGGACCGGCTCAGTCCGGAGGATCGAGCGTGATCGGAGTCGCGGTCGCCGGCCCGGCAGGAGTAGCTCCGCCCTCGTCCGCCCAGTCCGATCCGGTCCGGTCGTCACGAGCCGGATCGCTCTCGACATCGGGATGCGCGGGCTCCGCGTGCCGTCGGGCCGCGTCGGGTACCACGGTCCGGGGGCGATTCTTCTCCGTCTCCGGGTGCTGCTGGTCCTGATCCTGATCCGCCATGCTGGACTCCTCACGTTGGGTTCGGGCGCGTCTGCCCGAACCCTTCCGACCGTACGCACCGGCACCTCACGGCGGCAGGGGCTTGCTCGGACTTCCGTTGTGCGGTAGCGGCCCCCGCCAGCCGCTTAGGGCCCCGTACGGTGCCCTGTCAACCGCCTCGTGCGACGGGCGCGCGTGCACCTATGGTCGGCCGCATGGCTTCACTGTGGCAGTTGACGGGACCCGAGATCGCCTCCGACACCTTCTCGAGTGAACGGTGCGATGCGACGGTGGTCGGCGCCGGACTGACCGGGCTCGTGACCGCCGTGCTGCTGGCCCGGTCCGGTGCACGAGTGACCGTGCTGGAGGCGCGGAGCACGGGCGCGCTGACGACCGGGAACACGACCGGGAAGCTCAGCCTGCTGCAGGGCACCACCTTCGCGGGGATCCGCTCCCACTCCGGTGACGACGCGGTGCGGGCGTACGGCCAGGCGAACCGCGAGGGTCAGGCCTGGATGCTGCGGCAGCTCGAGTCGTGGGGGATCGATCCCGACCGGAGGACCGCGTTCACCTACGCCGCGACCGCTCAGGACACGGAAGCGCTCGAGGCGGAACGCGACGCATCCGCCATCGCGGGAATCGACCTCGGCCTGACCGCGGAACCGGGGCTGCCGTTCGAGACCTACGGTGCGCTCGAACTCGAGCAGCAGGCGCAGCTGCACCCGATGCTGGTCCTCGCACGGCTCGCCGATGAGCTGCGGGATCGCGGCGGTCGCCTGGTCGAGGGCTGTCGGGTCCGCGGCGTCGAGCAGGTCGATGGCGGCGTCCGGGTCGTCTCCGACGCCGGGGCGCTCGAGTCCGACGTGTGCGTGCTCGCCACCGGAACCCCCATCCTCGACCGGGGCATGTTCTTCGCCCGGCTGCGACCGATGCGCTCCTTCGCGGCCGCATACCGAGTCGACCCGCACGCGATCCCGCAGGGGATGTATGTGTCCGTCGGAGCCCCGTCGCGCTCGCTGCGGGTGGCGGTCGGACCCGAGGGCGAGGATGCACTGGTCGTCGGCGGCGAAGGCTTCGTGCCCGGGCGCGAGGACGACACCGAGCGGCGTCTGGGAGAGCTCGACGCCTGGACGGGGCGGTTCTTCCCGGAGCCCGAGCGGATTGCCGCCTGGGCGGCTCAGGACTACCGGACGCATTCGCGGTTGCCGTTCGCCGGTGAGATGCCCGGGGGCGGCGGACGCATCTACACCGCGACCGGCTACGGGAAATGGGGGATGACGAACGGCGTCGCCGCCGCGCTCACCATCGCCGCCGATGTGCTGGGCGGGCATCTGGGGTGGGCCGACGAGCTGCGGAACCATTCGACCCGGCTGTCGGCGGTCCAGGATGCGATCGGCGAGAACGCGAACGTGGCCGCCCGCCTCGTCGCCGGCTGGACCACGGCTGAGCTGCGCACGCTCGATTCGGTGGACCTGCCCGCCGAGGGCGACGGCGTGGTCGTGCGCGACGGGGTCGCGCCCGTCGGACTCTCGCGCGTGGACGGCGAGCTGCGGCGGGTTCCGGCCGTGTGCACGCATCTCGGCGGCGTCCTGCGCTGGAATCGCGCCGAGTGCAGCTGGGACTGCCCCCTGCACGGCTCTCGTTTCAGCGCGAGCGGCGCGCGGCTCGAGGGGCCGGCCGTCGAGGACCTCGGGCACGACGGCTGAGGGAGGCCCGGTCGGCGTCCCCGGCCGTCGGCCCGCGAGCGTCGATGCGCGCGAACCGAGCTACTCCGACTCGACGGCCGTGCGTTCGTGCGGTGTTCCGACGGGCTTGGACTCCGACGAGCCGCGCTGCCTGAGGAAGATCGAGAAGGCCACCATGGACCCCACCGCCAGGAGTTCCGACTGCCAGTTCTGCAGCGTGCGGTTCCAGAAGTCCGCCGAGAGCAGGTACTCGCCGAGGCCCATGAGCGGCTGGCCGTGCTGCGCGGCCTCCTCGTTGGCGACGACGGTCCCCGCGAGGCCCTGCACGAGCCAGGAGAGCAGGAAGACGGCGCCCATGACGAGCAGGAGTGAGTTGCCGAACAGCCACCGGCGCGGACCGCGTGCGCGAGCCCAACGCGGCGAGTCCGCTCGTGCGAACCGGCCGACGAGCTGGTCCTCGTCGGAGCCGAGCCCCTCATCACCGGGCTGCTTCGATTCGGGTGAGCCGCGCTGTACGAGCCACACGGTCGCGAAGATGAACAGGAAGAACTGGAGATACTCCGATTGCCAGTTCTCGGCGACGTCGACGACGAAGTCCGACGACGTCACGAAATCGAACCAGGTGATCGCGGCGGCGCCGTGCTCGAGCCGGTCGGCGTTGGTGTCCGCGAGCCCTGCGACCGACTGGCCGGCGAGCGCGAGCAGGAAGGCGCCAGCGAACGCCAACGACAGCGCATGATCCTTCAGCCGCATGGCTACCTCCCGACCGCGACCACGGTGAACATCGCGGCGAGGCCGACGACCACGATCCCCATCCAGAGCCAGAACATCGTCTTCATGCGGACGAGCGTAGGAACTCCGCGCGCCGCTGCGCAGCCCCTTGCGCGCGTCCGCGCGCGTGTGGCAGACGGCGCCCGTGCGGGAGTGCGCACTGTAGCGATACGCCTCGGAACTGTCGAGGCCCTGCCCGACGAGCGCGGGCGGCCCTACCGTCGAAGGCACGACCGCGGGGCGGCGATGGCCCGCAGAGGGCTCAGCCCCGACGGCGACGATGCAGCGGAAGGAGAAACTCGCCATGCCGAAGTCTCAGCTGAAGGATCCCGAGCTCTACGAACGCCTGCGGGGCGAGGGAGCGTCGAAGGAGAAGGCCGCCCGTATTTCGAACGCGTCCGCGAAGGAGGGTCGATCCGCCGTGGGACGACGCGGCGGCGAAGCCGAGGACTACGAGGACCGCACCGTCCCCGAGCTCCGGGCGCGCGCGAGAGAACTCGGCTTGTCCGGGTACTCGAAGCTGCGCAAGGGCGAACTCATCGACCTGCTGCGGAACCACTGAGCGAGGGAGGAACGCATCGCCATGAGCCCGAATCAGGATCCCAGGACCAAGTACCCCGTCCCGCCCTTCCCGGAGCAGCAGCAGGACGACCAGCCGGGGGCGACCGCCCCGATGCGGCCCGAGCCGGACCACGGCGAGCGCAGCTACCGCGGTTCCGAGCGGTTGGCCGGATCGCGGGCCCTCATCACCGGAGGAGATTCCGGTATCGGCCGAGCCGTCGCGATCGCGTTCGCCCGCGAGGGCGCCGACGTGGCGATCTCCTACCTTCGCGAAGAATCCGATGACGCCGAGGCGACGGCGGCGGAGGTGGAACGAGCCGGCCGCAGCTGCGTGCTCCTGCCCGGGGACCTGCGCGACGAGCGCGTGATCGAGCGGGTGATCGAGCGCACCGTGGCAGGCCTCGGAGGTCTGGACCTGCTGGTCCTCAACGCCGGGGTGCAGCACCGGCGAGCTCCGAACGCTCGTCTCTCGCGTTCGGACGCGCTCGAGGTCTTCGAGACGAACCTGCTTGCGCCGCTCCTGCTCATGCGGGAGGCCGCTCCGCACCTGGAGCCCGGGTCGTCGGTGATCGTGACCGCGTCGGTACAGGCGTTCGATCCCAGCCCGGATCTGCTGGATTACGCCATGACCAAATCGGCGCTGGTGGGCTTCACGCGCGCCCTCGCGGAGGAGCAGGCGGAGCGCGGAGTGCGCGTCAACGCGGTGGCTCCCGGCCCCATCTGGACTCCGCTGATCCCGGCCACCGGCTGGGACGAGAAGCAACGAGAGTTCGGTGCGGCGTCGCCGCTCGGGCGACCCGGGCAACCGGCGGAGCTCGCGGGCGCCTACGTCTACCTCGCGTCGGAGGACGCGTCGTACACCTCGGGGGCCGTGATCCCGGTCACCGGTGGACGGCACCTGTAGGCCGGTCGGTCCTCACCGAGCCACCGGTTCCTCGACGCAGCGGAGTCCCCCGGATGAGTTCGCGAGGGCGAGCAACTGCTCGATCCACTGCGGGTTGAGCTCGGGGGTCGCCTCCGAGTCGAACTCGAAGTGGATGGGGACCGTCGGGTGCAGCCAGATGCTGTGCTGCTGCCCGTCCCGCGTCCAGGTCAGCACCAGGCTCTCCTGGAGGTTGAGCTTGCCGAGGATCACCGTGCGCAGGTGGGTGAGGAGGCGATCGTCGAAGGCGAAGCTCTCCATGCCGCTGTAGTGGAGGTATCCCATGTCGCTCTACACCTTCTCTCTCTGCTGCTTCTCGGCGTCGTCCTCCGGCATGACGATGAGTCCGCGCGCGGTGTGGGAGTGGTCGATGAGGATCTCGACCCAGTGCCGGTTCAACTGCGGAGGCCGCCCTCCCGAGAACCGGAAGACGAGCGGGATGTTCGGCGCCAGCCAGACCGACAGGCGTCCGCCGCCGCGTTCCACCGGATTGACCCAGCTCATGAGGAAACTCTCCTGGCGACGGAGCTTGGTGGTGATGGCGACCTTCAGGTGAGCGAGGGTGCGATCCTCGAACTCGAACTCCTGGGTACCGCCGTAGATGAGAAAGCCCATGGGTGCATGCTGGCACGTTCCGACGCAAATGACGAGAGGCACAGCGAACGGCGCGACGGTTTCCTGCGCTCAGTGGCGTCGACGAGCCGAAACTGGAGTAATGTGACCGCGTGACTACGCACACTCCGCTCGAGGAGCCCTCCAGACCGGCCGATGGCGCCGGGTCCCGTCTGCGTCGATGGCTGCTGACCGACACCGCTGAAAAAGCCGGTGAGCACACGGGCCCTCACGGCAAATCCGTCGGGCGCGGGGCACCCTGGTGGCGGGTCATGTGCCTCACGGGTCTCGACTACTTCTCGACGCTCGGCTACCAGCCCGCGATCGCGGCGCTCGCGGCGGGCCTGATCGCCCCGCTCGCGACCCTGCTGCTCGTGGCGATCACCCTGTTCGGGGCGCTCCCGGTCTACCGGCGCGTGGCGCGCGAGAGCCCGACCGGAGCCGGATCGATCGCGATGCTGTCGAAGCTGCTGCCCAAGTGGGGCGGCAAGCTCGCGGTGCTCGCACTGCTCGGCTTCGCCGCGACCGACTTCATGATCACCATGACCCTGTCGGCCGCGGACGCGACGGCGCATGCGATCGAGAACCCGTTCGCCCCCGACTTCCTGCAGGGGCAGCAGGTCGTCATCACCCTCGCGCTGCTGGCGGGGCTCGGCGTCGTGTTCCTCCGCGGCTTCACCGAGGCGATCCGCATCGCGACGGTGCTCGTCGGCGGCTTCCTGCTCATCAACGCGGTCGTGCTCGTCGTCGCCCTCGCGCATATCGTGCAGACCCCGTTGAAGGTGGGGGACTGGTGGACCGCGCTCACGACGCAGCACGGCGATCCGTGGATGATCATCGCGATCGCGCTCATCGTGTTCCCGAAGCTCGCGCTCGGCCTGTCGGGCTTCGAGACCGGCGTCGCCGTCATGCCGCAGATCCGCGGCGAACAGGGTGACCCCGAAGCGAGCCTGCGCGCACGGGTCAAGGGCGCCCACCGCCTGCTGACCACCTCGGCGCTCATCATGAGCGCGTTCCTCGTCACCTCGTCGATCGCCACGGTCGTGCTGATCCCGCAGGAGGAGTTCCAGCCGGGAGGCAAGGCCAACGGCCGAGCGCTCGCCTACCTCGCGCACCAGTTCCTCGGCGACGGCTTCGGCACGGTCTACGACGTGATCACCATCGCGATCCTGTGGTTCGCGGGCGCCTCGGCCATGGCGGGCCTGCTGAACCTGGTGCCGCGCTACCTGCCGCACTACGGCATGGCACCGCGCTGGGCCCGCGCGATCCGCCCGCTCGTGATCGTCTTCACCTGCGTCGCGTTCCTCATCACGATCATCTTCCAGGCCAGTGTCGACGATCAGGGCGGAGCCTACGCCACCGGCGTGCTGGTGCTCATGACCTCGGCGGCGGTCGCGGTGACGCTCTCGGCGCGGGGCAAGCGCGAGCGCGGCAAGACCATCGGCTTCGGGATCGTGACCCTGGTGTTCCTGTACACGACGATCGCGAACATCATCGAGCGCCCGGACGGCATCAAGATCGCGGCGTGCTTCATCCTCGGGATCCTCGTGGTCAGCTTCGTGTCCCGCGTGGTCCGCTCCATCGAACTGCGGGCGACGACGGTGCAGCTCGATCCGCTGGTCGAGTCCTGGGTGCGGGAGGCCGCGAGTTCCGGCCGGCCGATCCAGCTGATCGCCCACGATCCGAAGCACGCGCGACCCGAGCGCTACACCGAGAAGCTCAAGCACGCGCAGGCCGCGCACCGCTTCGTCGGGGAGGACGCCTGGTTCATCGAGGTGACCATCGGCGACAGCTCGGACTTCGAGGACGAGATCTACGTCGTCGGCGACGAGCGTTACGGTCATCGCGTGCTGTCGCTGCGCGGCAGCTCGGTGCCGAACAGCCTCGCATCGGTGCTCATCGATCTGCGCGACCGCACCGGGCGGGCCCCGCACATCTACTTCCGCTGGACCGAGGGCAACCCGGCCTCGAACTTCGCGCGCTTCCTGCTCTTCGGCGAGGGCGAGATCGCTCCGATGACGCGCGAGGTGCTGCGGATCGCGGTGCCCGAGGTGACGCAGCGGCCCTGGGTGCACGTGGGATGAGCGCCGGCCGCTACGCGCCGAGCCCATCGGGCGACCTGCACCTGGGCAACCTGCGCACTGCGCTGCTCGCCTGGCTGTTCGCCCGGTCGAGCGGGCGCGGGTTCCTCATGCGGATCGAGGACCTCGACCGGGGCCGCGATGCGGGTGCCGCGGATCGCCAGTTGGAGGATCTCGCGGAGCTCGGTCTCGACTGGGACGGGCCCGCGGTGCTGCAGACCGAGCGCAGCGGCGATCACGATGCGGCGATCGCGGAGCTGGCGGCGCGGGGGCTCGTCTACGAGTGCACCTGCACGCGGCGGGACATCCTCTCCGCGCCGACCGCGCCGCACGCGCCGCCCGGTGCATACCCGGGGACCTGCCGGGACCGTGACGAGGCTGAGCGCGCCGCCGCCCGCGAGCGGATCCTGCCGCGGCTGCCGGCGCTCCGCCTGCGCGTGCCGGAGGGGGCGGGGGAACTCGCGTTCGAGGATCGGCTCCTCGGCCGGGTGACCGGCGTCGTGGACGACCTGGTGCTGCGCCGTGGAGACGGCGCTGTGGCCTACAACCTGGCGGTCGTGGTCGACGATGCCTCGATGGGAGTGGACCAGGTGGTGCGCGGCGACGACCTCGCGTCCTCGACGCCGCGGCAGATCGTGCTGCAGCGACTGCTGGGCCTGCCGACGCCGCCGGCGGTGGAGTATGCGCACGTGCCGCTCGTGCTGGGGCCGAGCGGCGCGCGCCTCGCGAAGCGGGACGGCGCGGTGACGCTGCGCGAGCTTCGGGACGCCGGGATCGGCCCGGACCGGGTGCGTACGCAGCTCGCGGTCTCGCTGGGGCTCGCGGCGCCGGGGGAGCCGGTCCGAATCGAGCAGATCCTCGCCCGCTTCGATCCGGGGCTCCTGCCGAGGGAGCCGTGGGTTTGGACGCCCGATCTCACATAAGCAACATAAAGCCAATGTTGTTTTAGTTGCATATTCTCCCGTTCGTGTGGCACTGTTGGGTGAACGCCACGCAACGACGGGAGGAGCGTTTCGTGTACGCAGCAGAACGCCAGCAGCTGATCCTGACTTCGGCGCGCGCCGACGGGCGCGCCGAAGTGGGTGCGCTCGCCGAGCAGCTCGAGGTATCGACCGAGACGATCCGGCGGGATCTCACCGCCCTCGAACGTCGCGGACTGCTGCAGCGCGTGCACGGCGGTGCGATCCCCGTCGACCGGGTCGAACCCGAGGTCGGTCTCGACGTGCGGATCGGCCGACGCGCCGCGGTCAAGCAGCGGATCGCGCTCCGCGCCCTCGAAGAGATTCCAGCGGGCGGCACCGTGCTGCTCGACTCCGGCACCAGCACGCTCGCCATCGCGCAGGCGCTCCCGGCCGACGCCGAGTGCACGGTCATCACCAACAGCCTCATGATCGGCGCGGCGCTGTCCGCGAAGCCCGGAATCGAACTGATGCAGCTCGGCGGACGGGTGCGCCCGGTCACCGGAGCAGCCGTCGGACGATGGACCTGCGAGGCGCTCGCCGAACTCACCGTCGACGTCGGCTTCGTCGGATCCAACGGCTTCGACGCGCAGCGCGGACTCACCACTCCCGACCAGGAGGAGGCCGCGGTGAAGCGTGCGATGGTGCTGGCATCGCGCACGACCGTGCTGGTCGCGGACTCCAGCAAGGCGGGCCGCGCGCACCTCACCCGCTTCGCGGCGCTCGACGAGATCGACCTCGTGATCACCGACACCGACCTCGACGGCGACCTCGCCGAGGAGCTCCGGGCCGCAGGCCCCACGGTGGTGACGGCATGATCGTCGCGCTGACCCCGAACCCGAGCGTGGATCGGGCGGTGACGGTCGAGACCCTGGACCGCGGCCAGGTGCTGCGCGCCGATTCGTCACGGGTGGATCCCGGCGGCAAGGGCGTCAACGTGGGCCGGGCTCTGACGGCGATGGGCGGCGACGCCCTCATCGTGGTCCCGTCCGGCGGACCGGAGGGCGCGCTCTTTGAAGTCCTCCTCGCCGGCACCGGCGCGGCGAGCCGGATCGTGCCGATCACGGGGAGCACGCGTATGAACGTCAGCGTGCTGGAACCCGACGGCACCACGACGAAGCTCAACGAGGCCGGCCCGGCGCTCGATCCGACCGATGTCGACGCGCTGCTCGAGGCGGCGCTCCGGGACCTCGAAGCGGGTGCATGGATCGCCGGATGCGGCAGCCTGCCGCCGGGAGCGCCGGACTCCTTCTACGCCACGATCGTGCGCGAAGCACGAGCGCGGGGGGCCCGGGTCGCCATCGATTCCTCGGGGTCGGCGTTCGCCGCCGCGGTCGCCGCGGTGCCGACGCTCATCAAACCCAATCGCGAAGAGCTGGCGGAGCTCGTGGGCCGGCCCCTCGACACGCTCGGCGCCGTCGTCGATACCGGGCGGGAGCTCGTCGCCTCGGGCATCGAGTTCGTGGCGGTCAGCCTCGGGCGGGACGGCGCGGTGCTGATCACCGCTGAGGAGGCCGTGCACGCGCGGACGGTCATCTCCGACCCGGTATCGACCGTCGGCGCGGGGGACTGCATGCTCGCCGGGCTGCTGCTCGGTCTCGACCGCGGAGAAGCTCCGGTCGATGCGCTCTCGATGGGGGTCTGCTGGGGCGCTGCCGCCGTGCGGCTCCCCGGGACCGAGGTCCCCGGCCCGGCGGACCTGCTCGACCTCGAGGTCGAACGCAGCCGTACCCTGCAGCGCGAGCTGCCCCTGAACGACTGAACCGGCGACGCGCCGGACCCGTACCGAATCCCGAAAGGAATCGACATGCCACTCATCAGTGACGAGCAGGTGGTGCTCGACCTCACCGGTGCCGACCGGCACGAGGCGACCCGTGCGCTCGCGGAACGCCTCGTGGCGACCGGCCGCTGCACGGACCTCGAGGTCTTCATCGCGGACGTGCGCGAGCGCGAGTCGAAGATGGCGACCGGGCTCCCGGGAGGCATCGGGATCCCGCACGCGCGTAGCGCGGCGATCACCGAGCCCTCGCTCGTGTTCGGCCGGATCGGCGAGGACGGGATCGACTGGGGCGCGAAGGACGGCCCGGCGCGGCTCGTATTCCTCATCGCCGCTCCCGCCGATGGCGGCGACGCGCACATGCAGGTGCTGCCGCAGTTGGCCCGCGCCCTGATGCGCGAGGACTTCCGAGCGGCGCTGCTCGCAGCGGAGACCCCGGCCGAGGTCGTGGCCATCGTCGACGAGCACGTGCGGCTCGATCCGGCTCCGGCCCCCGCCGAGGGCGCTGCGGATCCCGCACCCGTCGCGGATCCCGCTCCGGCGGAGCGCACAGCCGAGCGTCCCCTGCGCTTCGTCGCGGTCACCTCGTGCCCCACGGGCATCGCCCACACCTACATGGCGGCGGAGGCGCTCGAGAACGCGGCGCGCGAGGCCGGACACGAGATCGCGGTCGAGACCCAGGGCTCCGCGGGGTCGACCCCGCTCACCGCAGCGCAGATCGCGGCGGCCGATGCGGTCGTGTTCGCGCACGACGTCGAGGTGAAGGATCGCGCGCGGTTCGCGGGCAAGCCCACCGTCGACGTCGGGGTGAAGCAGGCGATCGCAGACGGGCCCCGACTGCTCGAGCAGGCAGCCGAGCTGGCGGCAGCGTGGGAGGCGGATCCCGCGAAGGCCGCCCGGGGCGCGGGAGAGGCCGCCGCCGGCGCGGCTCTCGACGCCGATGCCGAGCAGAAGGTCGGTGCGGGAACCCGGCTGCGTCAGTGGCTCATGACGGGCGTCTCGTACATGATCCCGTTCGTGGCAGCCGGCGGTATCCTCATCGCCCTCTCGTTCATGCTCGCCCAGATCGCCCTGGGGGAGCGCGGTGCGATCGAGATCGTCAAGTACGGCCTGACGAGCTCCGACGAGTTCAACATCGCCCAGCACTTCGACGCGACGAGCCTCACCTCGTGGGCCGCGCTCTGCTTCGTGATCGGCTCGGCTTCCTTCGGCTTCCTCGTCCCGATCCTCTCGGGCTACATCGCCTTCGCGATCGCCGACCGCCCCGGTCTCGTGCCCGGAATCGTGGGCGGTGCGATCGCCACGAGCATGAACGCCGGATTCCTCGGCGGCATCGTCACGGGCCTCCTCGCGGGCGCGCTCGCCCGCTGGATCTCGAGCTGGAAGGTGCACAAGGGCGTGCGGGGCGTCATGCCCGTCGTCGTCATCCCGCTGCTGTCGACCCTCCTCACCGCCGGCCTCTTCATCACGGTGCTCGGCCGCCCCATCGTCGGACTCATGACCGCCATGAACGACGGGCTGAACGGCCTCACCGGTGCGGGCGTGCTCGTGCTCGGACTGATCCTCGGCGCGATGATGGGCTTCGACCTCGGCGGCCCCGTGAACAAGGTCGCCTACGGCTTCGCGACGGCGGGGCTCTCGGCCGCGGGCGCCGCGATGGACGCGCCGCAGCTGAAGATCATGGCCGCGGTCATGGCCGCGGGCATGGTCGCGCCGCTCGCGCTCGCGCTCGCCACTGCCGTGCGACCCAGGCTGTTCTCGGCGCCCGAGCGCGAGAACGGCAAGGCCGCCTGGCTGCTCGGCGCCTCCTTCATCTCGGAGGGCGCGATTCCCTTCGCCGCGGCCGACCCCATCCGCATCATCGTCGCCTCGACCATCGGGTCCGCCGTGACCGGCGGCCTCGTCATGCTCTTCGGCGCGACGCTCCGCGCACCGCACGGCGGCATCTGGGTGCTGCCGCTCATCGGCCAGCCGCTGCTGTTCGTCGCGGCGCTCGCCGCCGGCGTCCTCGTGACGGCCGCCCTCGTGATCATCCTGAAGGGCGCGGCCGCACGCCGGGCCGCCGCAAAGACCGCGGCGGCCGCACCGGTCGCCGCCTGACCCGAACCATCGCGCGGCCGTCGCCCGGCGGCCGCCCCACCCGAACACCCGCACAGAGGAGTCATCATGGCCACCCGTTCCGTCACCATCGCATCGTCCGTCGGCCTGCACGCCCGACCCGCCTCGCTGTTCGTCGAGGCCGTCGGCGAGTCCGGACTCGAAGTCGAGATCGGCCGTCCCGGCGAAGCCGCCGTCGACGCCGGGAGCATCCTCGGCGTCATGGCGCTGGGCGCGAAGCACGGCGAGGAGGTCGTGCTCACCGCGGAGGGGGCCGACGCCGACGCCGTGCTCGACCGCCTCGTCGCGCTGCTGGCCACGGACCTGGACGCCCAGTGACCTCCGCCGGCGACGCGAGCGGGGCGACCGCAGCGGGACAGGCTTCGGAGACCCGGCAGGGCATCGGCGTGAGCCCCGGCTCAGCCGCCGGCCCCGTCGTGCAGGTCGCGTCGCCGGTGGAGCCGCCGCACGACGAAGCGGCGGCATCGGATCCGGCCGCGGCCGCCGAACAGGCGGTCGCCGCCTTCATGCGCGTGGCCGGCGCGCTCGACGCGAAGGCCATGAGCGCCGACGCCACCGCTCGCGACGTGCTCAAGGCCACGGCGATGATCGCGCGCGACCGATCCCTGCACCGCGCGGTCGCGAAGCACCTCGGTACCGGGCAGGGGGTCGCGACCTCCATCGCGCTCTCGATCGACGAGTTCGCCGCGCAGTTCGAAGCGCTCGGCGGCTACTTCGCCGAACGGGTCACCGACCTGCGAGACGTGGGGTCGCGCGCGATCGCCGAGGTGCTCGGCGTGCCGGCACCCGGCGTGCCGGAGTTCACCGAGCCGAGCATCGTCGTCGCCGAGGACCTCGCACCCGCCGAGACCGCGACGCTCGATCGATCCCTCGTGCTGGGCATCGTGACCCGCGCGGGCGGGCGCACCAGCCACACCGCGATCCTCGCGGCTCAGATGGGGATCCCCGCGGTCGTGCAGCTGCCGGACGCGACCGCGATCCCGAACGGCACCCCCATCGCGATCGACGGCGACACCGGGATCGTCGTGCTGCGCCCGGACCCGGGCGCCGTCGAAGCGCAGCGGCGCACGCGCGAACGGCGCGACGCCGCGCTCGCCGAGGTCCACGGGCCCGGCGCCACCGCCGACGGGCACCCCGTCGCGCTGCTCGCCAACATCGGGGGCGTCGAGGACGCCGAACTCGCGGCAGCGCAGGATCTCGAGGGCGTCGGTCTCTTCCGCACCGAATTCGTCTTCCTCTCGGCCGGAACAGCGCCGACGGTCGAGGAGCAGACCGAGATCTACCGGCGGGTCTTCGCGCCGTTCGGTGCGCGGCGCGTGGTGGTCCGCACCCTCGACGCCGGTGCCGACAAGCCCCTCGCCTTCGCCGACCTGGGCGAAGAGGAGAACCCCGCGCTCGGACGGCGCGGCCTCCGCCTCTCGCAGGCGCGGCCCGACCTGCTCGACGCGCAGCTCGAAGCGCTCGCGGCAGCGGCCGAGGCGACCGGAGCCGACGTGCGGGTCATGGCCCCGATGGTGGCGACGGCGGCGGAAGCACGCTGGTTCGCCGATCGGGTCCGCGCCGCCGGACTCGGTTCCGCCGGCGTGATGATCGAGGTTCCGGCGGCCGCGCTGCGCGCCGAGCAGGTGCTCGGCGCCGTCGACTTCGGCAGCCTCGGCACCAACGACCTCGCCCAGTACACGATGGCGGCGGACCGCATGCAGGGAGAGCTCTCGGATCTGCTCGATCCCTGGCAGCCCGCCGTGCTCGACGTGATCGCCGCGGCGGCCTCGGGAGCGCGCGCGGCCGGGAAGCCGCTCGGCGTGTGCGGGGAGTCCGCCGGGGATCCGCTGCTCGCGCTCGTCCTCACGGGTCTCGGCGTCGGCAGCCTCTCGATGGCGCCGAGCAAAGTGCCCGCGGTGCGCCTCGCGCTCGCGGCGCACGCGCTGGTGGAGTGCGAGCGGCTCGCCGCACTCGCGCTCGCGGCGGAGAGTCCGGAAGGCGCCCGCGAAACCGTGCGGGCGGCGATCGCTCCGGAGCTCGCCGAGCTGCTCTGACCCGCGGCGTACCGCCCGCTACGAGCCGCGCCCGGCCCGCGCCCGCAGCCGGGAACAGCCCGGCTCAGCTCGCGGGCGGCTTCCAGCCCGCGAGCTCGAGCCGCAGCTCCGTGACCCGCGTCGCCGCGTCGGTCAGCCGCGCCTCGGGCACGGTCTTCGCGGCGACCGCGGCGACCGCGGCGACGATCCCATCGATCGCACCGGTCGCCGTGGCCTGATCCGAGCCGATCACCATGAGCAGCAGGTCGTTGCCCGCTGCGAGGGCGTCCACGGCGTTCTTCGTCGGGTCGGCGTAGGCCTGGTCGCCGGAGGAGAGCAGCATCCCGAGATCGTCGGTGACCGCGACGCCGGTGAACCCGAGCTCGTCGCGGGCGATCCGGTGCCAGGTGGGGGAGAGCGAGGCGGGTGCCGCGTCGACCGCCGTGTAGGCGAGGTGCCCGAACATCAGCAGCTGCGCACCCGCGGCGATGCCGTCGGCGAAGGGCGGTGCTTCGTCGCGCTTCCAGCTCGCGCGGTCGAGGTCGGTCCGCGGGATCCCGCTGTGCGAATCGCCGGGGGCGGCCCCGTGCCCGGGGAAGTGCTTGAGCGTCGAGGCGACGAGTCCGCGCTCGCCCGCGACGGCCGCTGCGACACGGGGCCCGGATTCGGCGGCGGTCTCGCCGAGCACGCGCCCGAAGATGAAGCTGTTCGGGTCCGAGGTGACGTCGGCGACGATCCCGAAGTTGACCGTCACACCGCCGTCGTGCAGCAGGCCGGCGCGCGAGCGGAAGGCGGTGGTGGTCTGCGCGGGCGGCTGCGATCGGAGTTCTGCGGCACCGGGCAGGTCGTCCCAGGGGAGCCGCGTGACCTCGCCGCCCTCCTCGTCGATGCCGGTGAGCACCGGGAGCTCCGGGTCGGGGCTCAGGCCCGCGGTGAGCGTTCGCAGCTCCTCCGGGGTGCCCGGGACGTTGCCGCCCATGAGGATGACCCCGCCGAGGTGCTGCTGCGCGGCGAACGCGCGCACCGGTGCCGGGTCCGTCCCCTCGAACCCGGCCATCACGATGGACCCGGCGCGCTCGCGCGGGGTCCACGAGGCCACCAGGCGCTGGGCTTCGGCGTGCCGGAGCTCCTCGAGCGTGGGTGGCGGCGGAGTGGTCTTCGTCGGCTTCGGGGCGCTGGAGCTCGGGCGGGCCGGTGCCGGCTCGGGTGCGCAACCGGACGCGCCGAGCAGCAGCGCTGCCGTGCCGATCGCGGCGAGCGCGACGGCGAGGCGTTCCCGTGCGCTCCGTGCTCCGCGTGCGGCCAGCGCTGCGCGGCGACTCATCGGCGGGACCGCCCCTCGACGGCGCGGCTGAGCCACGCGCAGAGGAACCCGACGAGCCCCAGCAGCGCCCCGGCCCAGAGCGGTGAGACGAAGCCCCAGCCCCACGAGATGAGCGCGCCGGCGACGGCCGCGCCGATGGCGTTGCCGATGTTCAGCGCCGAGTGGTTGAGCGCGGCGGCGAGCGTGTGCGCATCGCCCGCGACGTCCATGAGGCGGACCTGCACTGACGGCACCATCACGGAGCCGACCGTTCCGATGAGGAACAGCCCGATGGTGAGCGGGATCGGGAACGGCGCGAGCAGCGCCGTGCCGGCGAGCAGCACGGAGAAGACGGGCATGAGGCCGATGAGGGTGCGGATCGCGCCCCCGTCGGCGAGCCGCCCGCCCAGCAGGTTGCCCGCGGTCATGCCGAGCCCGACCACCGCGAGTAGCCACGGCACCGCGGTCGCAGGCAGCCCGGCGACCTCGGTGGTCAGGGACGCGACGGTGCTGTAGACCGCGAAGAACCCGGCAAAGCCGATGGAACCGATCGCGACGGCGATCCACACGCCCGGTCGGCGCAGCGCCGACAGCTCGGTGCGGATCGAGGTACCGGGACCGTGCTCGCCGCGCGGCAGGGTCAGGGCGATGGCGATGGTCGCGACCGCGAAGATCGCCGCGATCGTGAGCACGGCGACGCGCCAGCTCGTCGCGTGGCCGATCGCGGTGATGAGGGGCACGCCGAGCACGTTCGAGACGGCGAGGCCGAGCAGCACCGACGCCGCTCCTCGGCCGCGCATGCCGGGCCCCATGAGGTCGGCCGCGGCGAGTCCGGCGATGCCGAAGTACGCGCCGTGCGGTAGCCCCGAGACGAAGCGGGCGAGGACCGCGAGTTCGAATGTGGGGGCGGCTGCGGTCGCGATGGAGGCGAGGGCGAAGGCGCCGGCCAGCGCGATCAGCACGGGGCGGCGGGGGAACCGGGCGAGCCAGGCTGCGAGCGTCGGGGCGCCCACGACGACGCCGATCGCATAGGCCGATACGAGCATCGCCGCGCGGCCGAGCGCGGCATCGGGGTCGCTGCGGTGCAGCTCGGGCAGCAGATTGGCAGCGAGCTCGGGCAGCAGGCCCATGGCGGCGAACTCGGTCGCGCCGATCCCGAAACCGCCGATGGCGAGCGCGAAGAGCGCCGGCCGGATGCTGCGGGCGGGAGAGGGGCCCGGTGCCGTGCTCGGGGCCGGGGTCACGCGAGGCCCGCGTCGTGCCGCGGCGGGTGCACGGCGCCGGGCTGCGGCCGCTTGGGCTCGATGTGGTCGCCGGAGGAGACGTGCTTGATGCGTCGGATGACCCAGGGCACGAGGTGCTCGCGGGCCCAGACCACGTCCTCCTTGCGCGCCTCGCGCCAGGTGCGCACCGGCAGCGGCGGCGGATCGAGCGGGGCGAGGTCGTTCGGCACGTTCAGCGCGTCGAGAGCCGCACGCGCGATGGTGTGGTGGCCCAGCGCGTTCAGGTGCAGGCGGTCGCCCGCCCAGTACCGGCTGTCCTGGAGCTGTTCGAGGGCCCACTGATCGACCACGAAGCAGTCGTTCCGCTGCGCGACCTTACGCACGTTCTCGTTGAAGATCGCCACCTTGCCGCGGATCGAGCGGAAGACCGGCTGGAAACGCGTATCGACGCCCGTGAAGAGGATCACCGTCGCGCCGGTGTCGCGCAGCCGGGAGACGATCGACTCGAGCTGCTCGGCGACGGCGTCGGGGTCGGTGCCCGGTCGGATCACATCGTTGCCGCCGGCGCAGACGCTCACGAGGTCCGGGCGGAGGTCGAGCGCGATGTCGAGCTGCTCGTCGGTGATCTGGCCGATCAGTTTGCCGCGCACCGCGAGGTTCGCGTAGGCGAACTCCGGATCGTGCTCCGCGAGCACCTCCGCGAAGCGGTCGGCCCAGCCGCGCAGGCCGCCGGGGCTCTCGGGATCCGGATCGCCGAGGCCCTCCGTGAACGAGTCGCCGATCGCGACGAACCGCGACCAGGGCAGTTCCAGCGGAATCGCGTCGTTCGCCACTTCGTCGGACATCGCGGGGATCCTCTCGGTCGGCGGGGAACGACCGCTGCAACGGCGCCGAACTCGGGGGATCGGACGTCTGCCGGTCGCGAACCCGGGCACGTCGCCCGGGCGCACCGGCTAGTCTAGAACGTTGTGACTGACTCGGACCACGGCCTCCACCTGCCGGGCACGAGCGCAGCCGAGCACCTGCCCCCGGCATATCCGGAGCGCGCCGCGCACGGCACCGCGGGAACCCTGCGGGCCTGGCAGGAAGAGGCGATTCGGAAGTACCTCGACACCGAACCGCTCGACTTCCTCGCCTCCGCGACGCCGGGAGCGGGGAAGACGACGTTCGCGCTCCGCCTGGCGTCGATCCTGCGCGCGAACCGCACCGTCTCGCAGGTGATCGTCGTCGCGCCCACCGAGCACCTGAAGACCCAGTGGGCGGACGCGGCAGCGCGCGCCGGAATCCGGCTCAACCCCTACTACTCCAACGGCGACGGCCTCGGCTACGGCTCGCACTACCACGGCATCGTCGTCACCTACGCGCAGGTCGCCATGAAGCCGGTGCAGCACCGCCTCATCACCGAGAACGCCGACACGCTCGTGATCCTCGACGAGGTGCACCACGGCGGCGACGCGCTGAGCTGGGGTGACGGGATCCGCGAAGCGTACGCGACCGCCAAGCGGCGGCTCTCGCTCACGGGCACCCCGTTCCGTTCCGACGACGCGCCGATCCCGTTCGTGGCGTACGCGCCGCAGGGCGACGGATCAAAGGTCTCGGTCACCGACTACGACTACGGCTACGGCCGCGCGCTCGCCGACGGCGTCGTCCGCCCCGTGGTCTTCATGGTCTACGCGGGCAAGATGCGCTGGCAGACCTCCGCGGGCGAGGAGATGGAGGCGCGGCTCGGCGAGGGCAACACCAAGGACGTCACCTCGCAGGCCTGGCGCACCGCGCTCGATCCCGCCGGCGACTGGATCTCGCAGGTGCTGCGCGCCGCCGACCGTCGCCTGAGCGAGGTGCGCCGCTCGATCCCCGATGCGGGCGGTCTCGTGATCGCGACCGACCATGCGGCGGCGAAGGCGTACGCGAAGCAGCTCCGTGAGATCACCGGCGAGCAGGTCGCGCTCATCCTGTCCGACGACGCGGGCGCTTCGGACCGCATCGACGAGTTCTCGAAGGGCGAATCCCGCTGGATGGTCGCGGTGCGCATGGTGTCCGAGGGCGTCGACGTGCCCCGCCTCGCCGTCGGCGTGTACGCCACCAGTTCGTCCACCCCGCTGTTCTTCGCCCAGGCGATCGGTCGCTTCGTGCGCTCGCGCCGGCGCGGCGAGGTCGCCTCGGTCTTCATCCCGAACGTGCCGGCGCTCATGCAGCTCGCGCAGGAGATGGAGAAGGAGCGCGGGCACGTGCTCGAGGGGCCGAAGAGTGCGGAGGAGATGTGGGACGCCGAAGCGGCCCTCATGGCCGAGGCCGAGCGCGAGGACAAGGCGTCCTCGGAGCTCGCCGACGGCGAGGGCTTCGTCTACCAGGCGCTCGGGTCCGACGCGCACTTTGATCGTGCTGTGTTCGACGGCGCCGAGTTCGGCGGCTACGCGGAGGTGGAGAGCGAGGAGGAGCTCGAGTTCCTCGGGTTCCCCGGCCTGCTCGAACCGCACGAGGTGAAAGCGGTGCTGCAGCAGCGCCAGGCCCGGCAGGCGCGCAGCAGTGCGACGAAGCAGGGAATCCTCGAACACGCGCCCGAGAAGGCGGAGGCCCCCGGGGCGCTGCACCGCACCCTGGGGGAGCAGCGCAAGCTCCTCAACAGCCTCGTCGGCATGTACTCGAAGGTGTCGGGGGATCCGCACCCCGCGGTGCACACCGAGCTCCGGCGCATCTGCGGCGGGCCCGCGGTCGCGCAGGCGAGCGTGTCGCAACTGCAGAAGCGGATCGAGCTGCTGCGTCGGCGCCTCAGCCCGTAGGGTTCGGGCGGCGGTGCCGGGGCTGATGCGGGGCGGACGCGGGGCGGATCGACTCGCGGGAATCCGCTCCAGGGGCCGCGACGCGCGCGGGCGACGAGCCCGGTTCGTCGGGTCTCGGGAACCGTGCTAGAGTTTATCTCTGTTGCCGGAACAAACCGCGAGGTTCGATCTGGAAGCAGTGTTCGCGCGGGTGGCGGAATGGCAGACGCGCTAGCTTGAGGTGCTAGTGCCCGTATTAGGGCGTGGGGGTTCAAGTCCCCCTCCGCGCACGCGAACGAAAAGGCCCCGGCCGAGATTCTTCTCGGCCGGGGCCTTTTGCGTGCCCCAGCGCCCTGCGCGGTTGGGGCGTTGGGATTCGTGCGGATAGCGGGGTGCGGCTGACCTGAGACGGCACCGTTGGACACCTGGGCGACGAGTGGACGGCGAGTCGGCCGCCGGTCCAGGGTCCAATCGTCGGTTGCGGGTCCACTCGTCGGCCGGAGGAGCGTTCGCCGGTCCGGGCTCCATTCGTCGGATCGCCGGGCCGGGTGGCCGACCGTGCACCAGCACGGCGGGCGCGGTCACCGGTGCACGCGGAGCGCGCGGATCTCGGGGAGCCCGATCTCGACGTCGCCCTCGGAGGTGCCGAGCGTCATGGATCCGGCCAGGGGGCTCCGGGAGCGCAGCGAGATTCGTGCGCCGGGTCGGAGGCGGTGGGTGTCGAGCCGCTCCAGGACGGGCATCGAGTGCTCGACGACGCGGCTGATCGTGAAGTGGTTCGACCCCGAAGCGGGCCCGGGGGAGCCGAGCGGCCGGTCGCGCGGGTCGGTCAGGGATCCGCTCCGGTCCGGGATCGGTTCGCCGAACGGATCCGTCGCGGGGGAGCCGAGTTGTGACTCCGCCTGCTCGATGAGGCGATCTGATGCGGCGCCCTCGAGGGCGGCGGCTTCGGCGGGGATCTCGGGCCAGGGCATCCCCAGGAGGTCGCTCAGCGCGCAGTGGAGCAGTCGCAGGGTGCGCACGGCGCGCAGCGCCTCCGAGCGGCCGCGGGCGGTCAGGGCGAGGCCTCGGTAGGGTTCGCGGGCGACCCATCCCCGCTCGGCGAGCTTGCGGATCCGGTCCGAGACCGTGCCGGGAACGTGATCGAGCCGGCGTGCGAGTGCCGTCACGGTGACCGTGCGCTCGTTGGTCGACAGGGACCAGATGGCGCGGAGGAATCGTGCGTCGGCTGGTGAGTGCGAGGGCATCGGCGGTGTTTCTGCGGGGCGGTCGGGCTCTCACCCTCGCGCGTTCCGCGGCGCGCTGGGGTGCGTCGTCAAAATGTTCGTCTTGACGTAATTTCATCTGATGGCGTGTCGTACATTTGCGCCTTCGTCGATGGTACTCCTAGATATTGTGCAATTCGAAAAGCAAAGCACTAGATGTTGTGGTCGGTGTGTCGGATCTGCGAAACGAGGAGGACCATCATGCACGCGAAGCCGTTCCTGGTTCAGGCGCAGGACCCGCCGCTCCGAACGCTCGAAGCGGACCGGTCGCCGGACCTCGTGTTCTTCTCGAGCGTGTCGGAGAACACTCGCCGGTTCGTCGATCGCCTGGACCGCCCGTCGGCGAGGATCCCGCTCCGGCCGCGCATCGAAGGCGAGCTCCGGGTCGCCCGACCGTTCGTGCTCGTCGTACCGACCTACGGCGGCGGCGAGCGCGCGGGCGCAGTGCCCAAGCAGGTGATCCGGTTCCTCAACGACCCGCAGAACCGCGGGTTGCTGCGCGGTGTGATCACGGCAGGCAACACCAATTTCGGGGAGCACTACTGCCTGGCCGGCCCGGTCATCTCGGCGAAGTGCCGAGTGCCCGAGCTGTACCGGTTCGAACTGCTGGGCACCGAGCGCGACGTGCAGCGCGTCGGCGAGGGGCTCGGCGAATTCTGGGAACGCCTCGCGGCGGCTCCCGCTGACACCGAAGACGAAAGGAAATCCGCATGACCATCACCGATATCGCCGCCTCCGAGGCCGCGCCGCGCCCAGGGATCGGCGCTCGCAGGGACTATCACGCGCTCAATGCGCAGCTGAACCTCTACGCCGCGGACGGATCGATCCAGTTCGGCAAGGACGAGGAGGCGGTGGCCGCCTACCTGGAGCAGTACGTCGTGCCACGGACGCGTCGATTCCCGTCGGTGCGGGAGCGGCTGGCCTGGCTCGTCGCGAACGAGTACTACGAGGCGGAGTACCTGGAGGTCTACGAACCCGAGTTCCTGGAGGCGCTGCACGACAGGGCCTCGGCGGCCGGGCATCGGTTCGCGAGCTTCCTCGGGGCGTTCAAGTTCTTCTCGTCCTACGCGCTGACGTCGTTCGACGGGGAGGCGATCCTCGAGGGGTTCGAGGAGCGCGTGGTCGCGACGGCACTGTACCTCGCCCGTGGCGACGCCGGGCTCGCGACCGAGCTGGTCGACGAGATGCTGTCGGGACGGTTCCAGCCGGCCACGCCGACCTTCCTGAACGCGGGCAAGCGTCAGCGGGGCGAACTCGTGTCCTGCTTCCTGCTGCGCCTGGAGGACAACCTCGAGTCGATCGGCCGGGGGGTGAACTCGGCGCTGCAGCTCTCGAAGCGCGGCGGAGGGGTCGCGCTGCTGCTGACGAACCTGCGTGAGACGGGGGCGCCGATCAAGCGGATCGAGAACCAGTCGTCGGGCGTCGTGCCGGTGATGAAGATCCTGGAGGACAGCTTCAGCTACGCGAATCAGCTGGGCGCGCGTCAGGGCGCGGGAGCGGTGTACCTGCACGCCCACCATCCCGATATCATGCGCTTCCTCGACACCAAGCGCGAGAACGCGGACGAGAAGATCCGCATCAAGACGCTGTCGCTCGGCGTGGTGATCCCGGATGTGACCTTCGAGTTGGCGCGGGAGAACCGCGAGATGCACTTGTTCAGCCCCTACGACGTCGAGCGCGAGTACGGGGTGCCCTTCTCCGACCTGTCGGTGAACGATCGCTACGAGGAGCTCGTGGCGAATCCGCGGATCCGCAAGACGGTGCTGAGCGCACGCGAGTTCTTCAGGACGCTCGCCGAACTGCAGTTCGAGTCCGGGTACCCGTACGTGCTGTTCGAGGACACGGTGAATCGGGCGAACCCGCTCGAGGGGAGGGTCAACATGTCGAACCTCTGCTCCGAGATCCTCCAGGTGAACACCCCCTCGGAGTACGACGTCGCGATCGGTTACGAGCGGGTCGGGCACGACATCTCGTGCAACCTCGGTTCGATGAACATCGCCGCGGCGATGGCGTCGGGCGATCTGGGGGCCACGGTCGAGACGGCGGTGCGGGCGCTGTCGAACGTGTCGGATCTGACCGAGGTGGACGCGGTCCCGTCGGTCGCCGCGGGCAACCGGGCATCGCATGCGATCGGGCTCGGGCAGATGAACCTGCACGGGTATCTCGGCTCCCAGCGGATCCGGTACGGCAGTGCGGAGGGCATCGACTTCACGGACTTCTACTTCCTCACCGTGACCTATCACGCGGTTCGGGCCTCGAACCGGATCGCGATGGAGCGCGGTGAACGGTTCGAGGGATTCGACCGCTCCGCCTACGCCGACGGGAGCTACTTCGACCGGTACACGGCGGAGGATCGGCGCCCTGCGACGCAGCGTGTGACAGAGCTGTTCGCCGATGCGGGGGTTGCGATCCCGAGCCGTCAGGAGTGGATCGAGCTGCGGGAATCGGTGCGGCGGCACGGGATCTACAACGCGTACCTGCAGGCCGTGCCGCCGACCGGTTCCATCTCGTACGTCAACCACTCGACCTCGTCGATCCACCCGATCGCGGCGCGCGTCGAGATCCGCAAGGAGGGCAAGCTGGGCCGCGTCTACTACCCGGCTCCGCACATGACCGACGACAACCAGGAGTTCTTCGAGGACGCCTACGAGATCGGCCCCGAGAAGATCATCGACACCTACGCCGCGGCGACGCAGCACGTCGATCAGGGCCTGTCGCTCACGCTGTTCTTCACGGACACCGCGACCACCCGCGACATCAACAAGGCGCAGATCTACGCGTGGCGCAGGGGGATCAAGAGCCTCTACTACATCCGCCTGCGCCAGCTCGCGCTGACCGGCACCGAGATCGAGGGCTGCGTCTCCTGCGCGCTCTGACCGTTCCACCTCCCCTGAACCACGACGAAAGCAGGACAGCATGACCCGCGACCTCACCCGCTCCATCACCCCGCCCGGATACCGGCACGACCCGGACGCGCGCCTGCGCCCCATCAACTGGAACCGGGTGCCCGACGACAAGGATCTGGAGGTGTGGAACCGGTTGACGGCGAACTTCTGGCTGCCCGAGAAGGTCCCGCTCTCGAACGACATCCCCGCATGGCAGCGCATGAGCCCGGAGGAACGCACCCTGACGATGCGGGTGTTCACGGGGCTCACGATGCTCGACACCGTGCAGGCGACGGTCGGGGAGATCTGCCAGATCCAGGACGCGCTGACGGAGCACGAGGAGGCGGTCTATACGAACATCGCCTTCATGCAGTCGGTGCACGCCCGCTCCTACTCGTCGGTGTTCTCGACGCTCACCTCCACATCCGAGATCGACGCGGCCTACCGGTGGGCGGTGGGCAACGATCTGCTGCAGGAGCGCTGCAAGCGGGTGCTCGCACACTACTCCGGGCCGGATCCGCTGAAGCGCAAGGTGTCGTCGACCCTGCTGTCCTCGTTGCTGCTGTATGCGGGCTTCTACCTGCCGCTGCATTTCTCGGTGCACGCGACCCTCACCAACACCGCCGACATGATCCGCCTGATCCTGCGGGACAAGGCCGTGCACGGCTACTACTCGGGATACAAGTTCCAGCGGGGGCTCGCGAAGCTCGGCGAGGCGGAGCGCGCCGAAATGCGCGACTTCACCTTCGCACTGCTCGACGACCTCTACGAGTTGGAACTCGCCTACTCCGGGGAGCTCTACGAGCCGCTCGGACTCATGGACGACGTGGCGGTGTTCGTGCGCTACAACGCGAACAAGGCGCTCATGAACCTCGGCTACCCGGCGCGGTTCCCGTCGGAGGAGACGCGGGTGAACCCGGAGATCCTCGCGGCGCTCTCGCCCGGCAGCGACGAGAACCACGACTTCTTCTCGGGATCCGGCTCCTCCTACGTGATGGGAGTCGGAGAGGACACCACCGACGAGGACTGGGACTTCTAAGACCGCGGCGCCCGTCTCCGCTCCGCGGCCGCGATACCGTTGACTCCGCGGCCGCGGAGCCGGTGCGACGGGTGCTGGTCGTCGAGGGTCAGGGAGCGTTGCGCGCTCGCCGCCTTCGCCGAGGTCGATCCCGACGCGCTCGTCGCCGACATCGACCTCGATTCCAGCCCGGACGGCATCGAACTCGCGACGGCGCTGCGCCGCATCGCCCCGCACCTCGGGGTTGTGTTCCTGACCGCGTGCTGACCTTCGAGTGAGCGGATCGCCGCGACTGTGACCCCGGATTGCGGAGTTCCGCCGAGAACCGCCCACCCGGAGCCGGGTCCGGATAGCCTGGACCCATGAGTCAGGAGCGCACCGAGACCACCGAACCGCACCTCTCCGAGACGGCCCGCATCGCGCGGGATCTGATCCGGTTCGACACCTCGAACCGGGGGAACGGCGACGCGAATCCGGAGGCGGATGCGGCTGCCTACGTCGCCGCCTACCTCTCCGAGCTGGGGCTCGAGCCGACGACCATCGAGTCGGAGCCCGGCCGTGCGAGCCTGGTCGCCCGCGTCGCCGGACGCGAGCCGGAGCTGCCCGCGCTCGTGCTGCACGGCCACCTCGACGTCGTGCCAGCCGATCCCGCCAACTGGAGCGTCGACCCGTTCGCGGGCGAGATCCGCGACGGCATGCTGTGGGGGCGCGGCGCCGTCGACATGAAGGACATGGACGCCATGATCCTCACCGCGATCGCCGAACTGCTGCGCGCGGGGGAGCGGCCGCGGCGCGACGTCATCGTCGCGTTCTTCGCCGACGAGGAGAACGGCGGGATCTACGGCTCCCACCACCTCGTCGATCACCACCCCGAGCTGTTCGCGGGCGCGGGCACGGCGATCAGCGAGGTCGGCGGCTACTCGGTCGACATCGCCGGCACTCGCGCCTACCTGATCCAGACCGGCGAGAAGTCGCTCGACTGGATCCGCCTGCGGGCCCGGGGGACCGCTGCGCACGGATCCCGCGTCTGGCGCGACAACGCGGTGACCCGGCTCGCCGAGGCCGTCGCCGCGCTCGGGCGCCACGAGTGGCCCGTCGCGCTCTGCGACACGACCCGCGAGCTCGTCGACGCGATCGCCGAGATCTTCGGCGAGGATCCGCACGAGGTCGATCCCGAGCAGCTCGTGCTGCGCACCGGCGCGGGCGGCGGGTTCATCCACGCGAGCCTGCGCACCACCACGAACCCCACCGTGCTGCAGGCCGGCTACAAGCACAACGTGATCCCCGACACCGCCGAGGCGCTCGTCGACGTCCGCACCCTCCCCGCCAGCCAGGCGGGGATCCTCGACGAGGTCCAGCGGATCGTCGGCGACGACATCGAGATCGAGGCGCTGCACTCCGACATCGGCCTCGAGGTGCCGTTCGGCGGCGAACTGGTCGACGCGATGACCGCGAGCCTGCGGAAGCACGATCCCGAGGCGCGCGTGCTCCCGTACCTGCTCTCGGGCGGCACCGACAACAAGGCGCTCTCGAAACTCGGCATCACGGGCTACGGATTCGCTCCGCTCCGCCTGCCCGCCGATCTCGACTTCCCGGGCATGTTCCACGGCGTCGACGAGCGCGTGCCGCTCGATGCGCTCGACTTCGGGCACCAGGTGCTCGTCGACCTGCTGCGCGACTACTGAGCCCCGCTCGGCGCGCCGTGACGCGCTGGGAATCTTGAGAGAACCGGTCCGTCCGCCGTACTAGGGTGGACGCTGGTCCGTGCTGGGGCACGGACCTTCCTGCGCCAGAAAGGGCGGTCATGGACTTCATTCAGGCGATCCTGCTCGGGATCATCCAGGGGCTCACCGAGTTCCTCCCGATCTCCTCGAGCGCGCACCTGCGCATCGCGAGCGAGCTCATGGGCATCGGCGACGCCGGTGCGGCGTTCACCGCCATCACCCAGCTCGGTACCGAGGCCGCGGTCATCGTCTTCTTCTGGAAGGACATCGTCCGGATCATCGGGCGCTGGTTCCGCTCGCTCGCGGGCCGCACCGTGCCCCGCAACGACCCGGACGCGCTCATGGGCTGGTGGATCATCCTCGGCTCGATCCCGATCGTCGTGCTCGGCCTGCTCTTCCAGGACCAGATCGACACGACCTTCCGTTCGCTCTGGGTGGTCGCGACGATGCTCATCGTCTTCGGCATCCTGCTCGGCATCGCCGACCGCGTGGGCAAGCGCGTGCACACGCTCGACCAGCTCGGCTGGAAGCACGGCCTGATCTACGGCCTCGCCCAGGCGCTCGCGCTGATCCCCGGCGTCTCCCGCTCGGGCGGCACCATCACAGCGGGCCTCCTCATGGGCTACAAGCGCGAGGCCGCGGCCCGCTACTCGTTCCTCCTCGCGATCCCCGCCGTCTTCGGTTCGGGCTTCTACAAGCTGTTCAAAGCGCTGAAGGAACCGGCCGGCGAGACCCCGATGGGCCTGACGCTCATCGCGACGGTCATCGCGTTCGTGGTCGCGATCTTCGTGATCGGCCTGTTCATGCGCTACATCTCGAAGGGCAGCTTCCTGCCCTTCGTGATCTACCGCGTGCTGCTCGGCGTCGTGCTCATGGTGCTGCTCGCCACCGGCGTGCTCGCGGCCGACGCGGGCTCCGCGAACGCGGCGGGACAGATCGCGCAGACCGCGGCGATCGGAGCCGCGCTGTGAGGACCTGGACCAGACCCGAGCTGCCCGAGCTGCCCGGCGAGGGCACCGCTCCGCGCCTCTTCAACACGGCCACCGGGCGTCTCGAGCACCCGCCCATCGAGGGCGGCCGCGCGACCCTCTACGTGTGCGGCATCACCCCGTACGACGCCACGCACCTCGGGCACGCGGCCACCTACCTGGCGTTCGACCTGCTGCAGCGGTCCTGGATCGATGCCGGCATCGAGGCCGTCTACGCGCAGAACATCACCGACGTGGACGACCCGCTGCTCGAGCGCGCGAATGCGACGGGCGTCGACTGGCGGGAGCTCGCCGAGTCGCAGATCGCGCTCTTCCGCTCCGACATGCACCAGCTCGGCATGCTGCCCCCCGAGCACTTCGTCGCCGTCACCGAGTGCATCGACGAGATCGCGGATGCCGTGCAGCGGTTGCGCGAGCTCGGCCTCGCCTACACCGTGCCGAGCCCGGGGGCCACGGGCGAGGACCTCTACTTCGATACGGCCGCGGCGTCCGAGCAGACCCAGTGGCGGCTCGGCGATGTCGCCCCCTACGATCGCGAGCTCATGTCGCTCCTCAGCGCGGAGCGGGGCGGGGACCCCGAACGCGCCGGCAAGCGCGACCCGCTCGACCCGCTACTCTGGCGCGCGGCCCGCGAGGGCGAGCCGAGCTGGGGAACGGTACTGGGGCTCGGACGTCCGGGCTGGCACATCGAGTGCGCCGTGATCGCGGCCCGCGCTCTCGGCAACGCGTTCACCGTGCAGGGCGGTGGCGAGGACCTGGTGTTCCCGCACCACGAGTTCACCGCCGCGCACGCCACTGCGCTCTCGGGCACTCCGCTCGCGCACGCCTACTGCCACGTCGGCCTGGTCTCGTACAAGGGCCACAAGATGTCGAAGTCGCGGGGCAACCTCGTGTTCGTCTCGAAGCTGCTCGACGGGGGCGCCGATCCCTCGGCGATCCGCCTCGGGATCCTCGCGCACCACTACCGTTCCGAGTGGGAGTGGCACGACGCCGACCTCGAGGTCGCCGCACGCCGCCTCGCCGCCTGGCGGGCTGGCCTCGAGCGCACGGGCGAGGAGCCCGCGGCGACCGTGCTGCAGCGCCTGCGCGCCGCACTGGCCAACGACCTCGACACCCCGGTCATGCTCGCGACCCTCGACGCCGCGTTCGACGGCGGGGTCGACGAGCCGCAGCTCCTCGCCGACGCGGCGGAGGCGCTGCTCGGCGTCAAGCTGTAGGGGGCGTCCCGCCCTCGTCGTCCGGCTCGTCGTCGCGCAGGAACTTCTCGAACTCGTACGCGAGCGCGTCGCCCGTCGCCTCGGGGGACGCGCTCGCGTCCCGCGCTTCCTCCAGCCGGCGGATGTAGCTCGCCATGTCCTCGTCGTCGGCGGCGATGCGGTTGATGCTCGCCTCCCAATCGTTCGACTCGGTGAGCAGCTCACCCCGGGGGATCACGACGTCGAGCAGCTCCTCGAGCTTGTCGAGGATCGCAAGCGTCGCCTTCGGCGAGGGCACGCTGTGGACGTAGTGCGGCACCTGTGCCCAGAGCGACACCGAGCTGACGCCCGCGTCGGCGAGCGCGAACGCGAGGATCGACGCGATGCCGACCGGCCCCTCGTAGTCGCTGCGCTGGGCGCCGGTGCGGGCGCGCTGGTCGGGGTCGTCGCTCGAGAGCGAGACCGCGATGGGGCGGGAGTGCGGGGCGTCCGAGAACATCGCGCCGAGCAGGATCACCGTGTCGATGCCCCAGGCCTCGATCACGTCGACGACCTCGTCGGCGAACGAGGTCCAGTCGCGCGCTGGCTCGACGCCCGCGAGCAGGAACAGGTCGGTGACGGGGGTGCCGTCGATCCGGTGCACGGTCTCGGCCGCGGGGTCCTTCGTCTCGCCCGGGCGCTGCACCGTGCCGTAGAGCCGCGTCTCGGGCCACTCGAGCACGCGGTGCCCCTGATCGTCGAACCGTACGCGCGGGCGGTGCACCTGGAAGTCGACGAAGCCGTCGGCGCCGATCGTGTGCAGCACCTCCGCGCCGATCAGTTCTCCGATGTGCTGCAGCGCCGTGGTGGTGGCCGAGCCGGCGTCGCTCCAGCCCTCGAAGGCGGCGATGAGCACCCGAGCGGGGTCGGGATGCGGCTGTCGGGTCACGGGGCTGAACTCCTTCGCGTGTGCGCCGGGGAGGCGGCTGGCCCGGGATCGGGATGCCAACCAGGATAGTCCCCGGTCGCTCGGTAGACTGGGCCGCGATGAATACCGCGCAACCAGCTGCCGTGCTGTGGGACATGGACGGCACCATCATCGATTCCGAACCGCTCTGGATCGTCGCCGAGGACGCGATGCTCTCCCGATACGGGGTCGAGCTCGATGCCGAACTGCGCGAGCAGCTCATCGGCTCCGGGCTCTGGGACGCCGCCGAACTGTTCCGCGCGCGCGGGGTCGACCTCAGCGCCGACGAGATCGTGGCGGAGCTGGCCGGCGAGGTGCAGGCGCAGCTCGCCGCGGGTGAGCCGGCCTGGCGCCCCGGCGCGGTCGAACTGCTCGCCGCGCTCAGCGAGGCCGGCGTGCCGTGCGCTCTCGTGACGATGTCGATCCGCTCGCTCGCCGACCAGGTCGCCGAGCTGCTGCCCCCGGGCACCTTCGGCGCCGTCGTCGCGGGCGACGAGGTCGCGCACGAGAAGCCGCACCCCGACCCCTACCTGCGCGGCGCCGCGGCGCTCGGCGTGCCCATCGGGGCGTGCCTGGCGTTCGAGGACTCGCCGACGGGGCTCCGTTCCGCCGCGGCATCCGGTGCCGTCGCGATCGGCCTGCCGCACCTCGTCGACCTCGGCGATGCGCCCGCGCACGCGCTGTGGACCTCCCTCGAAGGCGTCGACGTCGCGGCCGTGGCTCGAGCATTCGCCGAATTCCGCGGGACCGATCCCGGTCCCCGAACCATCACCGAGCCCGCGGTCCGCGGAGCGCTCGTGTCCGACCCGAAGGGAAGCCGCGCATGAGCCGCGACGTCGAACGCACCGAGACCGAGACCGCCAGCCCGGCGCTGAGCGGCCCGTTCCGCTATGGCGATCGCGTGCAGCTGACCGGACCGAAGGGGCGCCTGAACACGATCACGCTCATCGACGGCGGCGAGTTCCACAGCCACCGCGGCATGATCCGCCACTCCGAGCTGGTCGGGCTGCCCGACGGCTCGGTGCTGCGCAACAGCAACGACGAGGAGTACCTGGCCCTGCGCCCGCTGCTCTCCGACTTCGTCATGTCGATGCCGCGCGGGGCCGCGATCGTCTACCCGAAGGATGCGGCGCAGATCCTGTCGCTCGCCGACATCTTCCCCGGCGCACGCGTCGTCGAAGCCGGTGTCGGCTCCGGCGCGCTGTCGCTGCACCTGCTGCGCGGCGTCGGCAGCGAGGGCCGCCTGTTCTCGTTCGAGCGGCGCGATGAGTTCGCCGAGATCGCGAGCTCGAACATCGAGGCGTTCAGCGGATCCGTTCCCGACAACTGGTCGGTGACGGTCGGCGACCTGCAGGAGGTGCTGCCCGCGACCTGCGAGGCCGGGAGCATCGACCGGGTCGTGCTCGACATGCTCGCCCCCTGGGAGTGCGTCGGCGTCGCCGCCGAAGCGCTGAAGCCCGGCGGCGTGATCATCTGCTACGTGGCGACCGTGACCCAGCTGTCGCGCGTGGCCGAGGAGCTGCGCCGCAGCGGCCTCTACACCCACCCGCAGGCCTCCGAGACGATGGTGCGCGGCTGGCATGTGGAGGGGCTCGCCGTGCGCCCCGACCACCGCATGGTCGCGCACACGGGCTTCCTCATCACCGCGCGCCGGCTCGCGCCGGGCACGCAGCTGCCCCAGCTCAAGCGTCGCGCGTCGAAGGGGGAGTTCACGGACGAGGACATGGCGGCGTGGATGCCCGATCTCGTCGCGGGCGGCGAGAGCGAGTGGACCCCCGAGTCGATCGGTCAGTGGAGCAAGAGCGACAAGGTGCTCCGCAAGAAGGCTCGCGAGGCGCAGAAGCTCGCCGCGCAGCGGGCGAGCGGGTCCGAGGACCCCGCTGCCGGCGCTGCGGCCGAGGACGGCGCGCCCGCCGCCGAGTGATCGGCTGACAGTATCCGGAGCCCCGCACCGGATAGGATGACGGGGTTCGACAGTAACGCTTCGAGAGGTCTCCATGCGCCGTCACATCCTTCCCGCCACCGCTGCGCTGGCGCTGCTGCTCGTCGGTGCGACCACCGGGTGCAGCTCCGCGCCGCAGCTCGACCGCACCGACTGCGGCCCGGCGCTCAGCGAGGGATCGCTGAGCAACAGCGTCAAGGTCGAGGGCAAGGCCGGTTCGGTCCCGAAGGTGACCGTGCCGAAGGGCGTCTCGATCGACGATTCGCAGCGCACCATCGCGTCGCACACGGGCGATTCGACCTCCGTCGCCCGCGACGGCGCGCTGCTCTCCATCAACATGCAGGCGATCGACGCCGAGACCGGTCAGACGGTGCACCAGAGCCAGCGCATGGGCACCGAGAACCCGAGCGAGTTCGTGCTGCTGAAGAAGGGGAGCGGCATCCCGGCGCTCACCGACGGCCTCCGCTGCACCGCTCCGGGCGACCGCGTCGTGGTCGCGATGGAACCGAAGGAGAGCGCGCAGCTGCTCGAGCAGTCGGGTGCCAAGCCCGGCGGGTCGGTCGTGTTCATCGTCGACGTGCTCGCGGTGCGCAACACCGGCAACGTCGCCTCGCCCGGCACGCTGCCCTCGGGCTTCCCCGCGGTGACCAACCTCGACTCGGGCCGCCCCGGCATCGTGCTGCCCCCGCAGGCGGCACCGAAGTCGACCAAGACCGCCACCCGTATCGAGGGCGACGGCCTGCGCGTGACCGCGGACAACAACGTGATCGCCCAGGTGCTCACCGTCGACTGGGACGGCCAGGAGCAGAACAACACCTGGACCACCGGCCCCGTCGGCCTCGGCAACGAGGCGCAGATGAGCCAGTCGGGCGTGACCTTCCGCAAGGAGCTCACGGGGCTGCGCGTCGGGTCCCAGGTCGTCATCATGGAGCCCCAGGCGAGCGGCAAGGCCACGGTCAGCGTGGTCGACATCCTCGCCGCAGGGTAGGTCGTGGTCGCAGCAGCATCGCAGCGTTCGGGCGCGCCCCGCTCGTCGGTCCCCGGCGAGCAGCGCGTCTTCAGCCTCGTGCTCGCGCTCGTCGCGAGCCCGCAGGGCGCGACCAAGCGCGAGCTGCTGTCGAGCGTCTACGGCTACGCCGACCGCTACCAGCACGGTGAGCGCTCCGACGCGCTCGAGCGGCAGTTCGAGCGCGACAAGGATCAACTGCGCGCCATCGGGATCCCGATCGACACGATCGACTCCCCGGAGGAGCCCGGCAACACCCAGCTCACGCGCTACCGCATCTCGAAGGAGCTGCTCCAGGTACCGCGCGATCTGCGGTTCTCGGAGCGCGAGCTGACCCTGCTGCGCCTCGCCGCGATGGCCTGGCGCGAGGGCAGCCTCACCGCCGAGTCCCGGCGCGCCGCGATGAAACTGGAATCGCTCGGCGCGGGCCTCGACGTGCAGCACCTCGGGGTCTCCTTGCGTCTCGGAATCCCGGAGCCGGCTGCGCCGGCGCTGCAGAGCGCCATCGACGCGGGCCGGGTGGTGCGCTTCGACTACCAGCTGCCGCACCGCGATGCTCCGCTGGGACGTCGCGTCGCACCGCTGCGCCTGCATCGCGCCGACGGGCGTTGGCACCTCATCGCTCACGACCTGGATCGTGACGACGAGCGCGTGTTCCTGCTCTCCCGCATCGTCGGCGGTGTGCGCACCGAGCGCGAGGTCTTCGATCCCGCGCTGCGACATCGCGTCGACGGCGAGATCGAGGAGCTGCTGCGACTCGAGCGCGTCCAGCGCGCGATCCTCGAGGTGCGCCGCGGCAGCGTGGCGGAGGCCCGTCTCAGCCCGCGCGCCGCGTCGCACGAGGACGCCGCGGAGCCCGGCTGCGAGGCGACTGCGCGCCTCGAGCTCGGCACCCTCGACTACCGTGCCTTCGCCGAAGAGCTCGCGGCGTTCGGCGCCGACGTCGCGGTCGTGGAACCGCCCCAGCTGCGCAACGCGGTGATCGCCGAGCTGCGCGGGATCGCCGGGCGGCACGCGGCGCCCGCGGCCGGGTCCGCAGAAGGGGGGACCGCCTGATGCGCAGTCAGCTCCAGACGCCCGACCGCGTGGTGCTCCTGCTCGCGCTCGTGCCCTACCTGCGCGAGCACGGCCCGACGCCCGTCATCGAACTCGCCGAGACCTTCGACGTCGAGCCCGCGCTGCTGCGCAAGCTCGTGCGGTTCCTCGGCACCGCCGGAGTTCCCGGCGAGACGCAGAGCTACCAGCACGAGGACCTGTTCGACATCGACTGGAGCGCGCTCGAGGACGAGGACCTGGTGAGCCTCACGCACGTCGTCGCCGTCGATGACACGCCCCGGTTCTCGGCGGCGGAGCGCGCGGCGCTCATCGCCGGTCTGCAGATGCTGACCGGCATGCTGCCGGCCGAGGAGCGGGACCGCGCCGAGCGGACCGCGGCGAAGCTCGCCGGTGCGTTCGGCGACACCGCTCCGCCGAGCGCGCTCTCCGTCACCGCGGATCCCCAGGACGCTCGCATCCCGCTGCTCGTCGGCGCGATCGGCAACGGGCACCGGGTGGCCTTCGCCTACCGCGATGCGCGGGGCAGCGAGAGCGCCCGCTCCGTCGAACCGCTGCAGCTGCGGCAGTCCTCGGGCGCCTGGTATCTGCGGGCGTTCTGCCTGGAGCGCGGCGAGGAACGCACGTTCCGCATCGACCGCATGCGAGATCTGCGGGAGCTCGACGAGGACGCCACCCGGGCGGCCTCGGCGACGCCTCGCCCGCGGGCCTTCGCGGGCACCGTGTCGAGCCCCGCCGCGCAGCGCGGCCGGATCCGCGTGCGCGTCGATGCCGCACCGCGCCTCGCCGACTTCGGGCTCGAGGCCGGCCCGGTCGGCGACGACGGCTGGGCCGACGCCACGGTCGATCTCTGGTACCCCGGCACCGCCGTTGCCCTCGTGCAGGCCGCACCCGGCGCTGTCGAGGTCGTCGCCCCCGAGAGCGCCCGCGCCGCGGTGCGCGCCTGGGCCGAGCAGGCTCTCGGGCTCTACGACGACGAGCAGGATTAGACTGACGTGGTGCCCGTGAAGACCCGCCGCAAACGCAATCCCGAGGGGCGTATGAGCCTCGGCGACCACCTCGTCGAGTTCCGCAAGCGGCTGATGATCGCGGGCATCGCGATCGTGCTCGGCATGGTGGTGGGCTGGTTGCTCTCGGACTACGTCTGGGACATGCTGCGCGGCCCCATCGAACGGATCGCGAAGGAGGGGCGCAACGCCCAACTCGCGTATCAGGACGTCTCCGGCGCCTTCGACCTCAAACTGCAGATCGCGTTCTTCATCGCGGTCATCATCTCCTCGCCGGTCTGGCTCTACCAGATCTGGGCGTTCCTCGCGCCCGGTCTTACTGGGAAGGAGAAGCGCTGGGGCGTCGCATTCATCGGCACGGCTGTTCCGCTCTTCCTGCTGGGGGCGTACGCGGGCTGGGTCGTGTTCCCCAACATCGTGCACCTGCTCACGGGCTTCGCTCCGCCTGAGGACGCGCAGTTCATGGACCCGCGCAAGTATCTCGACTTCGTGCTGAAGCTGATGCTCGCGATCGGCGTCGGATTCGTGCTTCCGGTGTTCCTCGTGCTGCTCAACTTCATCGGGGTGCTGCGCGGCCGCTCGATTCTCAAGAGCTGGCGCATCGCGATCCTCTGCATCATGGTGTTCACCGCCCTGGCGACGCCCGCGGCCGACGTCATGAGCATGTTCCTGCTGGCCATCCCGATGATCGTCCTCTATCTCGGGGCTGGTTTCATCGCCGTGCTGCACGATCGGCGCGTCGACAAACGACGGGCCGCGGAGCTCGCCGAGTACGGCCTCGACGAACCGAACGGCGGCACCGCGTGAGCGCATCGATCCCGAACGCGGAGACGCCGGAGCAGCCCGAATCGTTCCCCGCGCTCGACGCGTTCGCGGCTTCGCTCGGCTTCCCGCTCGACGGATTCCAGCGCACCGCCTGCGAGCGGCTCGAGTCCGGCCGCAGCGTGCTCGTGGCGGCGCCGACCGGTTCGGGCAAGACCACCGTCGCCGAGTTCGCCGTCGCCCTCGCCCGGCGGGAACGCGACGCGCGCATCTTCTACACCGCCCCCATTAAGGCGCTCTCGAACCAGAAATTCCGAGAGCTCTGCGACGCCTACGGCGACGACCAGGTCGGCCTGCTGACGGGCGACGTGAACCTGCGCGGCGATGCGCCCATCGTGGTCATGACGACCGAGGTGTTGCGCAACATGATCTACGCCGAATCGGCGGCGCTCACGGAGCTCGCCTTCGTCGTGCTCGACGAGGTGCACTATCTCGGCGACCGCTTCCGCGGTGCGGTCTGGGAGGAGATCATCCTGCATCTGCCGCGGCACGTGCGCCTGGTCTCGCTGTCCGCGACCGTGTCCAACGCCGAGGAGTTCGGCGACTGGATGCATGCCGTGCGGGGCGACACCGACGTGATCCTCTCGGAGCACCGCCCGGTGCCGCTCTATCAGCACGTCCTCACGACCCGCGCGCTCATGCCGCTGCTCGTCGATCGCGAGGGCGAGCTCGCCGCGCGCGGCCGGCTCAACCCCGAACTGCTGCGACTCGACGGCGGCCGCCCGGGCGGCCGCGGACGCGAGCGCAGCCGGGGACGGCCGCCGCAGCGGCGCTCGCCCCGGATCTCGCGCGGCGACATCGCCCGCGCGCTCGACGAGACGGGACTGCTCCCCGGCATCGTCTTCATCTTCAGCCGCAACGGCTGCGATCAGGCCGTACGGCAGTGCCTGTTCGAGGGCATCCGCCTCACGACCCGTGAGGAGCGAGACGAGATCCGGCGCATCGTGGATCGCGAACTCGACGGGCTCGATCCCGAAGACCTCCGCGTGCTCGGCGTCAGCGAGTGGCGCTCCGCGCTCGAGCGCGGTGTCGCGGCGCACCACGCCGGCCTGCTGCCCGTCTTCAAATCGATCGTCGAGAAACTGTTCCAGGCTCGCCTCGTCAAGCTGGTGTTCGCGACCGAGACGCTCGCGCTCGGCATCAACATGCCGGCCCGCTCGGTCGTGATCGAGCGTCTCGACAAGTACAACGGCGAGCAGCGCGTGCCGCTGACCTCAGGGGAGTACACGCAGCTGACCGGCCGCGCCGGCCGCCGCGGCATCGACGTCGAGGGGCACGCGGTCGTCGTCTGGAACGACGGCACCGATCTCGAAGCGGTCGCGCACCTCGCGTCGACGCGCTCGTTCCCGGTGAAGTCGAGCTTCCGTCCGACGCCGAACATGGCCGTGAACCTGCTGCAGCGCATGAGCTTCGAGCGGGCCCGCGAGACGCTCGAGCTCTCGTTCGCCCAGTTCCAGGCCGACCGCGCCGTGGTCGACGACGCGCGCGAGCTCCGCGCCGAGCAGGACTCGCTCGCCGGCTACGACGCCGCTGCGAAGCGCGCCCATGGCAAGGATCGCGTCCGCTGGGAGGAACGCGCTCGCAAGCTGCGCCGCGAGATCGAGCGCGGCCGCCGCCGCATCACCGCCCGCACCGGCACGATCGCCCGCACCTTCGACCGCGTGGTCGACATGCTCGCCGAGCTCGAGTACCTGGCTCCGGAGTCCGCGCAGGGCGACGACCTGGTCGTGACCGACTGGGGCACGATCCTCTGCCGCATCTACGGCGACCGAGACCTGCTCGTCGCCGAGTGCCTGCGGCGCGATGCCTGGCGCGGTCTCGACGCCTCGGGGGTCGTGGCGATGTGCTGCGCGCTGAGCTACGAACCCCGGCGCGACGACGAGCCCGAGGGGCGTCTGCCCTCCGGAGCGTTCCGCGGCGCGTTCGAGCGCACGCTCGCTCTCTGGGAGGAGCTGGACGAGCTCGCCGAGCGCAACCGGCTTCCGCGCACCGTGCAGCCGCACGCCGGCCTCGCCTGGTCGATGTTCGCCTGGGCGAACGGGCAATCCCTCACCCGGATCCTCGAGGACGGGATGATGAGCGCGGGGGACTTCGTGCGCTGGGCGAAGCAGACCATCGACCTGCTGGATCAGGTGGCGCAGGCCGCGGAGTCGGAGTCCGGCATCGCTGCGGGCCTCACCGAGCTGGGCGCGCTCGCGCGCGAGGGCAAGAAGCGGATCCGGCGCGGCATCGTCGAAGCGTCGAGCACCTCGTGAGGGTCCTGATCGGCGCCGGAGTTGCCGTGCGCCTGCGCTTCTGGGCCGCGATCCCGCTCGCCGCGCTCGGAGGCTGGTCGCTCGGCCTCACCACCCCGCAGCTCGCCTGGTGGCCGATGCTGTTCATCGGGGTTCCGCTCGTGCTCGCATCCGTCTGGCGGCAGCGGATCGGCGTCGCCGCGCTGGCCGGTGCCGCCGCGGGGGCCGGGTTCTGGTTCCCCGTCCTCTCCTGGCTCACGCTCTATCTCGGTCCGGTGCCGTGGCTCGGCCTCGGGGTCGTGATGGCGGCCTGGTACCTGCTCATGGGCATCGCGATCGCTGCCGCCACGCGCGGGCTCGCGCTGCTGCCCGTGCACCCCTGGCTGCGCGTCGCCGTCCTGGCAGTCGCGGCCGCCGGGCTCTGGACGCTGCGCGAGCAGCTGCAGGGCTCCGTGCCGTACGGCGGCTTCCCGTGGGGTCGCCTCGCGCACTTCGTCGCGGAGACGCCGCTCGCTTCGCTCGCGTCCTGGCTCGGATTCTCGGGGCTCAGCGCGCTCATCGCGCTGGCCTGCGCGGTGCCGATCGCGGTGCTGTTCGAGCGGCTCGGCGCGAAGCGCGCGAGCACCGAGGCGGCGGGGGCGCCGGAACGGGAGCCAGTGAACGCGGGACTCGTCTCCCGCGCCCGGGTCGTCGCGATCCCGACGGCGTTCGCGGTGCTCGGGACGGCGCTCGCGCTCGCGCTGCTCGCCGTCGTGCCCGTAGCGTCGGTCGAGCGGACGGGATCGCTCCGCGTGGTCGCCGTGCAGGGGAACGCGAAGGCCGGGATCTTCGACGACCGCGAGTCCGGCGACGTGCTGCGCGCCCACCTGAATGCCACCCAGCAGGTCGTCGACCGTCTGCGTGCCGAGGGCGAGCGCGTCGACGTGATCGTCTGGCCCGAGAACAGTGCCGAGTTCAATCTGCCGCGCAACCCGCTCGCCGAGGTGCAGATCGCCGCGCTCGCTCGCGAGGCCGGGGCACCCATCGTGCTCGGCTCGGTGCTGCAGGATCCCGACGGCAGCTACACCAACAGCTCGCTCGTGTGGACGGGGGAGGGCGATGCCGGCGTCCGCTACGACAAGATGCACCCCGTGCCGTTCGCGGAATACATGCCGAACCGGGAGTTCTTCCGCGCACTCGCCCCCGACCTCGTCGACCTCGTGCAGCTCGACTATCGGACGGGCACGCGGTCGCCCGCGATCGAGGTTCCCGTCGGCGAGACCGCCGAGCGGATCCGCGCGGGGATCGCGATCTGCTTCGACATCATCTTCGACGATCAGGCGGAGCGCATGGTCGACGACGGCGCGCAGGTGATCTTCGCCCAGACCAACAACGCCGACTTCGGCCGAACGGCCGAGAGTGCCCAGCAGCTGCAGATCGCTCGGCTGCGCGCGATCGAGACGGGACGCGCGGTCGTCAACATCTCCACGGTGGGCACCAGCGCGATCGTCGCGCCGGACGGCCGCGATCTCGCGCGGCTGGAACCGTTCACCGCCGACGCGATGGTCGCCGACGTGCCGCTCATGCGCGGCGAGACGCCCGCGATCCGCTTCGGTGCCTGGATCTGCGGCGTCTGGATCGCGCTGGGCACGGCCGGCCTCGTCGCCGGCTCCGCGCTGAGCCTGCGTGCGCGTCACCGTGCGCGCGAGACGGTGTAACGGCCCGGATCCTCTCGGGGCGCGGGCTACGCGCCGCCGCCGGCGCGCCGCGAGCGCAGCAGCTCGAGCCGCTCCTCGAGCAGGACCTCGAGCTCCTCGCGCGTGCGCCGCTCGAGCAGCATGTCCCAGTGGGTGCGCTGCGACGATCCCTTCTCCTCGAACTCGGCGCGGGCGGCACGGCCGGCCTCGTCGTCGAGGAACCCCACCTCGCCGCTGCGCTGATCGGCCCATTCCGCGGGTGGTTCCGCGTCCGCGTCGAACATGACCGTGAATCGGGTGCCCTTGTCGGTGAGGTACTCGATCCGCTGGCGCGGAGCCAGCTCGATCCCCTCCTCGCCCTGCAGGCTCGTCGAACCGATCCTCGCTCCGCGGAGTGTGCGCTCGGCCATGGGATCCTCCCCTCGTGCGGGGACCCCGGCTGTTCGAGGCCCCGTCGATCGTGTCTCCTCGGTTGCAGAGTACATGCCGTGCCTTGGCGGCGATAGAGTCTCGCCGGATTCGCTCGTATCCCGGCCGCGCGGGCGGTTTCGACTACAGTGGAAACCTCATCATCGCCCCGTTTCCCACGCAAGGAGCACCCGTGTCACAGCCACTCGAACCGCAGAGCCTCACCGGACGCCGAGCCCTGGTGACGGGATCGTCGCGGGGCGTCGGCGCCGACACCGTCCGCTACTTCGCAGAAGCCGGCGCCGATGTCGTCATCAACTTCCGCAACAAGGCGCCGCGCGCCGAGAAGCTGGCGGGCGAGCTCCGCGAGCTGGGCGTCCGCGCGCTCGTGCAGGGCGCCGACCTCACCGACGCATCTTCGGTGGATCAGCTCATGGCCGCCGTGCGCGAGGAGTTCGGCGGCCTCGACATCCTCGTGCTCAACGCTTCGGGCGGCATGGAGAGCGGCATGGCGGAGGACTACGCCCTGCAGCTCAACCGCGACGCCCAGCTCCGCGTGCTCGACGCGGCGCTGCCGCTGCTCGGCGAGGGATCCCGCGTGGTGTTCGTGACCAGCCACCAGGCGCACTTCATCAACACCACGCCGACCATGCCCGAGTACGAGCCCGTCGCCCGATCGAAGCGCGCCGGCGAGGATGCGCTGCGTGAGCGGATCCCGGCGCTCGCCGAACGCGGCATCGAGTTCGTCGTGGTCTCCGGCGACATGATCGAGGGCACCGTCACGGCCACCCTGCTCAACCGCCTGAACCCGGGCGCGATCGAGGAGCGCCGCGAACAGGCGGGCAAGCTTTACAACGTGGCGGAGTTCGCTGCAGAGGTCGCCCTCGCGGCGGTCGAGCCGGTTCCCGCCGACCACACCCGGCTCGTCGGCGACACCTCGAGCTTCGGCGGCGAGTAGCCTCCGCGCAGCGCGAGCCGGAACGGCCGCGCGGTCCCGTCCATGACGGGACCGCGCGGCCGTTCCGTTTTCCGGCGTGTCGTGGGAGGATTCCCGCACCGAAGATCTCGCGCGCCGACGGGGGTCATCGCCTCGCGAAGCTGCGGCCCGGATCATATATGTTCGCAGAAATCACGGTCAGCCTTCGAGTGTGACCGCGTGTTGCGCAGAAAGTTCGCTGCCGAATTGCATTCGCCGAAGAAGTCGCTGCTATTCTCAAAGCTCCCACTCCGCTCACGGCGGCACGGCAATGATGCCGACCGGTGCACCCGTCGAGCGAGTCTCCACGCGGGCCGCCGACGTCCCGATGATCGAGAGGACGTCGATGCGAACGACTCCTGCGACCCCGAACCCGGCCGTGACGAGCGGATTCCCCGCTGCCAGCGGCCTCTACCGCCCGGAGGACGAGCGCGACGCGTGCGGCCTCGCCGCGATCGTGTCTCTGACAGGCGCACCCGGACACGAGGTCATCTCGCAAGCGCTCGAAGCGCTCGAGCACCTCGAGCACCGCGGTGCGGTCGGCTCCGACGCGGGCACCGGCGACGGCGCCGGGATCCTGAGCGATCTGCCCGACGCGCTGATCCGCGCCGAGCTGGCCGAGCACGATCCCGAAGCGGTACTGCCGGAGCCCGGCCGCTATGCGGCGGGCCTCGCGTTCCTGCCGCGGTCCTCGACCGAGCGGCGCGCGGTGCGCTACCGCATCGCGGCGATCGCAGCGGAGGAATCGCTCGATGTGATCGCCTGGCGTCCCGTCTCGGTGCGCCCGGAAGTGCTCGGCGAGAGCGCGCGCGAAGCGGCACCGCGGATCGAGCAGCTGATCCTCGCGCCGCACGTCGACGAGGCCGGGGGAGCCGCGCTGCTCGGCCAGGCGCGTCCCATCGACACCGACGAGCTCGAACGCCGCGCCTTCCGCACCCGGAAGCGGGTCCAGAACGAGACGGGCGTCTATCTGCCCTCGCTCAGCGCGCGCACCATCGTCTACAAGGGCATGGTCACTACGCTGCAGCTCTCAGGCTTCTACCCGGAGCTGTCCGACGAGCGCTTCGCGAGCCGTTTCGCGATCGTGCACTCCCGCTACTCGACCAACACCTTCCCGTCCTGGCACCTCGCGCAGCCGTTGCGCCTCGTCGCGCACAACGGCGAGATCAACACGGTTCGGGGCAACCGGAACTGGATGCGGGCGCGCGAGGCGCAGCTCGAGAGCGACCGCCTCGGCGACGTGCGGCAGCTCACTCCCATCTGCTCCGACGGTGGCAGCGACTCGGCCAGCTTCGACGAGGTGCTCGAGCTCCTCGTGATGGCGGGACGCAGCCTGCCGCACGCGCTCGCGATGATGGTGCCCGAGGCGTGGGAATCGGAGCGTGGCCTCAGCCCCGAGCTCGTCGACTTCCTCGAGTACCACTCGCTGCTCATGGAGCCGTGGGACGGCCCCGCCGCCATGATCGCGACCGACGGCACCGAGCTCGTCGCGCTGCTCGACCGCAACGGCCTGCGGCCCGGACGCTATCTCGTGACGAGCGACGGCACCATGGTGATCGCCAGCGAGACGGGCGTACTCGACATCGCCCCGGAGCGCGTGGTCAAGCGCGGGCGCCTGCAGCCCGGCCGCATGCTCGCGGTAAACCTCGCGACCGGCGAGATCCGGGACGACGAGACCGTGAAGAACGAGCTGGCCGGTCTCGCGCCCTGGGGCGAGTGGCTCGACGAGGGACGGATCCGCCTGTCGGACCAGCCAGAGCGCGAGCACCTGATGCACCCGCCGGCCTCGATCACCCGGCGCCAGCGCACCTTCGGCTACACGGACGAGGAGCTGCGGCTGCTGCTCACGCCCATGGCGCGCGAGGGGATCGAGCCGATCGCGGCGATGGGCACCGATACCCCGATCGCGGTGCTGAGCGAGCGGCCGCGGCTCATCTTCGACTACTTCGTGCAGCAGTTCGCGCAGGTCACGAACCCGCCGCTCGACGCGCTACGCGAGGAGCTCATCACGAGCCTCCGCGCGGGCATGGGGCCGCAGGAGAACCTGCTCACCCAGTCCGTGGCGCACGCCCGGCAGGTGATCCTCGACTTCCCGGTCATCGACAACGACGCGCTCGCGCGGATCCAGCACTTCGGCGAGGACTTCGAGCGCGAGCGCGCGGTCGCGCTGCGCGGGCTCTACCCGGTCGACTTCGGGGCGAAGGGCCTCGCCGACCGGCTCGAGGCCCTGTGCTGGGAGGCCAGCGCGGCGGTCGACGCCGGCGCCGAGTTCCTGATCATCTCGGATCGGGACTCCAACAAGGACCTCGCGCCCGTGCCGTCGCTGCTCGCCGTCTCCGCGGTGCACCACCACCTCATCCGCGAGGGCCAGCGCATGCGCGTCGCGCTCATCGCCGAGGCCGGCGACGTGCGCGAGGTGCACCACGTGGCAGCGCTCATCGGCTACGGAGCCGCGGCGGTGAACCCGTACCTCGCCATGGAGACCGTCGGCCTGCTCGTGCGCGACGGCTCGATCGGCGGCGTGACCGAGGAGCAGGCGATCGCCCGGCTCATCAAGGGCCTCGGCAAGGGCATGCTCAAGGTGATGAGCAAGATGGGCATCTCGACCGTCGCCTCCTACTGCGGCGCGCAGACGTTCGAGGCGGTCGGGCTCGCACAGGACGTGGTCGACCGGTACTTCACGGGAACCGCGTCGCGGCTCGGCGGGGTCGGGCTCGACGTGATCGCGGCGGAGGTCGCCGCGCGCCACCGCTCCGCCTACCCGGACGACGCGGCGACGCTCGCGCACCAGCGCCTCGCCACCGGCGGGGAGTACCGCTGGCGACGCGGCGAGGAACCGCACCTCTTCGATCCCGAGACGATCTACAAGCTGCAGCACGCCACGCGCACCGGCCGCCGCGAGATCTTCTCGGAGTACACGCGGCGGGTCAACGAGCAGCAGGAGCGGCTCATGACGCTGCGCGGCCTGTTCCGCTTCTCGGCGCAGCGGCCGCCCGTGCCGCTCGGCGAGGTCGAGCCGGTGAGCGAGATCGTGAAGCGCTTCGCGACTGGCGCCATGAGCTACGGCTCCATCTCGCCCGAGGCGCACCAGACGCTGGCGATCGCCATGAACCGGCTCGGCGGTAAGTCGAACACGGGCGAGGGCGGCGAGAGCGACGAACGGCTCACCGATCCCGAGCGGCGCAGCGCGATCAAGCAGGTCGCCTCGGGCCGGTTCGGCGTCACCTCGATGTACCTCACGAACGCCGACGAGATCCAGATCAAGCTCGCGCAGGGCGCGAAGCCCGGCGAGGGCGGCCAGCTGCCGCCCGCGAAGATGTACCCCTGGATCGCCCGCACCCGGCACGCGACCCCCGGCGTCGGCCTCATCTCGCCGCCGCCGCACCACGACATCTACTCGATCGAGGATCTCAAGCAGCTGATCTTCGACCTCAAGCGGGCGAACCCTTCGGCTCGCATCTCGACGAAGCTCGTCGCGCAATCGGGCATCGGCCCGGTGGCCGCGGGCGTGGCGAAGGCGCTCTCCGACGTGATCCTCGTCTCGGGGCACGACGGCGGTACGGGCGCGAGTCCGATGAACTCGCTCAAGCACGCGGGATCCCCGTGGGAGCTGGGCCTCGCCGAGGCCCAGCAGACCCTCATGCTCAACGGTCTGCGCGAGCGCGTGGTGCTGCAGGCGGACGGGCAGCTGAAGACCGGCCGCGACGTCGTGATCGCGGCGCTGCTCGGCGCCGAGGAGTTCGGCTTCGCGACGGCACCGCTCGTGGTGTCCGGTTGCATCATGATGCGGGTCTGCCACCTCGACACCTGCCCCGTCGGCGTCGCGACGCAGAACCCCGAGCTGCGTGAGCGCTTCACCGGGCAGGCGGAGCACGTCATCAACTTCTTCCGCTTCATCGCGGAGGAGGTGCGCGAGATCCTGGCCTCGCTCGGCTACCGCACGCTCGACGAAGCAGTGGGGGACACCGCGGCGCTCGACGTGGACGACGCGATCCGGCACTGGAAGGCCGACGGCCTCGACCTCTCGCCGATCCTGCGCGGCCCGGCGTTCGACGAATCGGCACCGCGCCGCAGCGGCCGGGATCAGGACCACGAGCTCGCGGAGCACTTCGACGCCGGCCTCATCGAGATCTCGACCGACGCGCTCGAACGGCGCGACCCGGTGATCATCGATCTGCCGATCAGCAACATCGACCGCGCGGTCGGCACGATGCTGGGGCACGAGGTGACGCGCCGCTTCGGCGCGGAGGGGCTCGCCCCCGCGACGATCGACATCACGCTGACAGGGTCCGCGGGCCAGTCGCTGGGGGCCTTCCTCCCGGCCGGCATCGCGCTGCGCCTCGTGGGCGACGCGAACGACTACGTCGGCAAAGGCCTGTCGGGCGGCGAGATCTCGATCCGCCCCGATCCGAACGCCGGGCACTCGGCCGCGGACAACGTGATCGCGGGCAACGTGATCGGCTACGGCGCGACGAGCGGATCGCTCTGGATCGCCGGCGTCGTGGGTGAGCGGTTCATGGTGCGCGGCTCGGGCGCGACCGCGGTCGTCGAGGGCACGGGCGATCACGCGCTCGAGTACTTCACGGGCGGCTTCGCCCTGATCCTCGGCCCGACGGGGCGCAACATCGGCGCCGGCATGTCGGGCGGCGAGGCCGTGCTGCTCGACCTCGACCCGGCCGACGTCAACGCGGCCGAGCTCGGTTCGGGCGACCTGCTGCTGACTCCGGTCCCGCACGAGCTGCGGGAGCGGATCGTCGGTCTGCTCGCGCGGCACGTCGAGCAGACCGGATCGGAACTGGCCGAGGCATTGCTCGGCGACATCGAGGCGGACCCCGACACCGCGTTCGCGCGCTTCACGCGGATCATCCCGAAGAACTACTCGCGCGTGCTCGAGATCCGGGAGCGCGCCGGGGCGACCGGGGCCGACCCCGACGGCGAACAGGTGTGGAACGAGATTCTGGAGGCGACCCATGGCTGATCCGCGCGGATTCCTGAAGACCCGCGAGCGCGAGCTCGCGCCCAAGCGTCCGGTCGCGCTGCGCCTCATGGACTGGCGGGAGGTCGTCGACCCGGCGAACCCCGGCATGGTGCAGCGCCAGGCCTCGCGCTGCATGGACTGCGGCGTCGCGTTCTGCCACCAGGGCTGCCCGCTCGGCAACCTGATCCCCGAGTGGAACGATCTGATGTACCGGGGGCGCGAGCGCGAGGCCATCGAGCGGCTGCATGCGACGAACAACTTCCCCGAGTTCACGGGGCGCGCCTGCCCGGCGCCGTGCGAGTCTGCCTGCGTGCTCGGCATCAACCAGCCGGCGGTCACGATCAAGCAGATCGAGAACAGCATCATCGACCAGGCGTTCGCGAACGGCTGGGTGCAGCCGCAGCCGCCCGAACGGCTCACGGGCAAGACGGTCGCGGTCGTCGGCTCGGGACCCGCCGGCCTCGCCGCGGCCCAGCAGCTCACCCGCGCCGGGCACACCGTGGTCGTCTACGAGCGTGACGAGGAGCCGGGCGGCCTGCTGCGCTTCGGGATCCCCGATTTCAAGCTCGAGAAGGAGCTGGTGAGCCGCCGGGTCGAGCAGCTCCGGGCCGAGGGCACCCGGTTCCGCTGCGGGATCGAGATCGGCGGCGACATGAGCTGGGCCGAGCTGCGCCGCCGCTTCGACGCGGTCGTCGTCGCGACGGGATCGACGATCCCGCGACCGCTGCCGATCGACGGACGCGACCTCGCGGGCGTGCACTACGCGATGGAATACCTGACCGCGCAGAACCGCATGGACGGGCTCCCCGGTTCGCCGATCGACGCGGCCGGCAAGCACGTGATCGTGATCGGCGGCGGCGACACCGGCGCGGACTGCGTCGGCACCGCCCACCGCCAAGGGGCCGCGTCGGTCACGAGCCTCGCGATCGGGCGCCGCCCGGCCGAGACCCGCACCGACGCCCAGCCATGGCCTGTGCACCCCACACTGTTCGAGGTGTCGAGCTCGCACGAGGAGGGCGGCGAACGCAAGTACCTGGCCTCGACGGTCGAGTTCGTCGGCGACGACGCCGGCCGCGTGACGGGCCTGCGGGTCGCCGAGACGGGGTTCACCGAGGAGGGCCGCGTGCCGATCCCCGGGACCGAGCATCTGCTCGAGGCCGACCTGGTGCTCATCGCGATGGGCTTCACCGGTCCCGAAGCGATCGAGGACGCGGCGTTCCCGCTGCCCGTCGCGCGCCGCGGGGCGTTCGCCCGCGCAGCCGACTTCTCGACCGAGCTGCCCGGCGTCTACGTCGCGGGCGACGCCGGCCGTGGGCAGTCGCTGATCGTGTGGGCGATCGCCGAGGGTCGGGCCGCGGCGGCCGCGGTCGACCGGCACCTGACCGGCGCGACGGAGCTTCCGGCACCCGTCGGCGCGAACGATCGCGCGTTCGCCTGATCCGGAGAAACGCCGGATACGGTCGGAATAGGCCCCGGCCGAGCCCGGTTGTGGCTCACGACCCCAACACTCGGTGAAAGGACGGAACATGACTCGTGTGACAGTGATCGGCGGCAGCGGATACGCGGGCTCCCACATCGTGGAGGCCGCGGCGGTGCGCGGGCTCGAAGTGACGAGCGTGACCCGCAAGGAGGCCCCGAACCAGATCGCGAACGTGCGCTACACGACCGGTTCCATCACCGACCCGGCCGACCGCGCGCGCGTGCTCGCCGAGTCCGACGTGGTCGTCGTCGCGGCGTCGCCGCGCGGGGACATGGTCGATGCGCTGCGTCCCGCCATCGCCGAGTTCGCCGCCGAAGCGGACACCGCGGGCGTACGGTTCGGCGTGGTCGGCGGAGCGGGATCCCTGCTGGTCCGCGAGGACGGCCCGATGGCGGCCGAGACGCCCGAGTTCGGCGACGAGTACCGGCCGGAGGCGCTCACCATGGCCGGCGTGCTCGACGATCTGCGGGGGACCCCCGAGAGCCTCGACTGGTTCGTCATCTCTCCTCCCGGCGACTTCGGCCCCTGGATCGCCGGCGAGTTCCGCGGCGAGTACCGTGTGGGCGGCGACCTCCCCGTCGTCGCTGCCGACGGCAGCTCGACCATCGGCGGTGCCGACTTCGGCGTGGCCGTGGTCGACGAGATCGAGCAGCCGGCGCACCGCCGGGCCCGGTTCACCGTCGCCTACTGAGTCCCTCCGCCTGTTCCGGCGTCGGGCGTGCCCGTGACTCCCGGGCACGCCCTACGCTGGAACGGTGCATCTCGAACCCGAACTGATCGACCGGCTCGCCGCCGACCTCGCCGCCGCCGACTACCGCGTCCCCGCGGTGCGGGAACGCCTCGGCGCCGCCGCCGATGACGCGCGGCAGCGCGGGGTGTTCGCGGCCGCGACCGCCGTGCTCGACGCGGCCGAAGCCGAGGCGGGCGCTGACCCGCTCGGTACGCTGATCCGGCTGCTGCTGCTCGGCGAACCGCTGCGGCCCGAGCGGATCGACGCCGCGCTGCCCGAGCTCGGCGCCGCGGGCGCATGCGCGCTCGGCGTGCTCGCCCCGAGCGGGGACGGTCTCTCCATCGCCCTGTCGCTGAGCCCGGTGCTCGCGAGCGACGCGATCGCCGACGACCCGCAGCATTGGTGGATCCTCTCCGACCTCGACGACCAGCTGCGACGCGGTCCCGCCCGCAGCGATCACGTCATGGGCGTCGGGGGAGCGACGCGCTCCCTCATTTCGCAGGCCCCCGCCCAGCCGGTCGAACGGTCGCTCGACCTCGGCACGGGATGCGGCATCGTGGCGCTGCACCTGGCGCTCCGCGGCCCGGTCGTCGCCACCGACATCTCGGAGCGGGCGCTCGCGCTGGCGCGCGCGAACGCGCGGCTCAACGGCCTCGCCGACTGGATCGAGTTCCGGCAGGGCGACCTGTTCGCCCCGGTCGCGGGGGATCGCTTCGACCTGATCCTGTCGAACCCGCCTTTCGTCATCACGCCGAGGGAACCGGGCGCGGCCGTCTACGAGTACCGCGACGGCGGACGCACGGGCGACGAACTGGCCGCGGACGTCGTGCGCGCGGCGCCCGAGCACCTGCGGACCGGGGGCACCGCGCTGTGCCTCGCCAACTGGGAGTCGCCGTGGGGTGAGAACGGCCTCGAACGGGTGCGCGGCTGGATCGAGGACGCTGCGGATCGCCTGGGCGACGAGTCACTCGCCGCCTGGGTGATCGAGCGGGATCGTGTGCTCCCGGTGCAGTACGCCGAGACCTGGGCACGCGATGGCGGCGCCCGGCCCGGCGACCCCGCGTTCGACGCGCTCGTCGCCTCGTGGCTGCGCGACTTCGCCGCCCGGCGCGTCGTGTCCATCGGCCTGGGCGCGATCCGGATCCGTCGGCTCGCCGCGGCCCCGGCCGCCGGAGGGCCGCTGATCCACCTGGAGCAGGCCACCGGCGCCTTCGCGCCGGAGCGGCTCGGAACGCTACTCGAATCGGCCTTCGACGCCGGGATCGCCGCAGCGGCGAAGACCGGCGCTGACGCGCTCGACGCCCACTGGCTGCTCGACCCGGCGGTGGTCGAGGAGCGCGAGCACGTGCCCGGACAGGAGGCCCCGAGCTCGATCGTGCTGCGCACCGATCGGCCGATCGCGCGCCGGGTCGCCGCGGATCCGCTGCTGGCCGCCGCGGTGGGCGCCTGCGACGGCGACCTCACCCTCGGGCAGATCGCGGACGCGCTCGCGACCCTGCTCGAGGTCGATGCCTCGGCAGCCCGGGAAGCGCTGATCGCCGGTGCCCGGGAGCTCGCGTGGTTCGGGATGCTGCAGCCGATAGACTGAGCGCAATATGATGCGCACGATCGACCTCCGCGGCCGCGAGCTGAGCCGCGCCGAGCTGCTGCAATTGGTCCCCAGGGCCGCCGTCGACACCGGCATCGCCGTCGAGCGAGTCCGCCCGCTCGTCGACGCGGTCCGAGATCGTGGCGAGGCCGCGCTGCGCGAGCAGGCGCGCGATTTCGACGGGGTCGAGGGGCATGTGCTCCGGGTGCCCGAGGCCGAGATCGCGGCATCGCTCGAGAGCTGCCCGCCCGAGATCGAGCGGGCGCTCCGCCTGCTGGCCGAGCGGCTGCGCGTCGCTTCGGCCGCGCAGGTGCCCGAGGCGCGCACCACGCGCTTCGGCGACGGCGCAGTCATCCGGCAGCGCTGGCAGCCGGTGTCGCGGGTGGGGCTCTACGCCCCCGGCGGCAAGGCCGCATACCCGTCCTCGGTGCTCATGAACGCCGTCTCGGCCCAGGCCGCCGGGGTGCCGAGCCTCGCGCTCGCCTCGCCCGCGCAGCGCGAGCACGGGGGAAGCGTGCACCCCGCGGGGCTCTGGGCCGCGGCGATCGTGGGCGTCACCGAGGTCTACGCCATCGGCGGCGCCGGCGCCATCGCGGCCTTCGCCCACGGGGTGCCGAGCATCGGGCTCGAGCCGGTCGACGTGGTCACCGGACCGGGCAACGTCTTCGTGGCCGCCGCCAAGCGCGTGGTCAACGGACTCGTCGGCATCGATTCCGAGGCCGGAACGACCGAGATCCTCGTGATCGCCGACCGCACCGCCGAGCCCGGTTTCGTCGCCGCGGACCTGATCAGCCAGGCCGAGCACGACGAGGCGGCGGCTTCGGTTCTCGTGACCGACTCGCCCGAACTCGCGGAGCGCGTCGGGGCCGAGGTCGAGCGCCGCGCCGTGCGCACCCGGCACACGGAGCGCGTGCGCCAGGCGCTCGGCGGTCCGCAGTCCGCCGTGATCCTGGTGAACGACCTCGCTACGGCTGCGCGCGTGAGCGATGCGTACGGTCCCGAGCACCTCGAAGTGCAGACCGCCGACCCCGAAGCACTGCTCGGTTCCCTGTCCAACGCGGGCGCCATCTTCCTGGGCGGACACACCCCCGTGAGCCTCGGCGACTACCTCGCGGGCTCGAACCACGTGCTGCCCACCGGCGGCACCGCCCGCTTCGCGGCCGGGCTCGGCGCGCACACCTTCCTGCGCCCGCAGCAGGTCATCTCCTACGAGCGCGACGCGCTGTCCGAGGTGCACGAGCCGCTGCTCGCCATCGCCGGCGCCGAGGGGCTGCCCGCGCATGGCGAGGCGGTCACCGCCCGCTTCGAATCCGAGACCGAGGGGACCGTCTGATGCACTGCCCGTTCTGCCGCCACCCCGATTCCCGGGTGATCGACTCCCGCACCTCCGACGACGGCCTGTCGATCCGCCGTCGGCGCCAGTGCCCGGAGTGCGGCCGTCGATTCAGCACCACCGAGACCGCGAGCCTCACCGTGATCAAGCGCTCCGGCGTGGTCGAGCCGTTCAGCCGCGAGAAGGTCATGAGCGGCGTCCGCAAGGCCTGCCAGGGGCGCCCGGTCACGGAGGCCGACCTCGCGATCCTCGCCCAGCGCGTCGAGGAATCGGTCCGCTCCGCGGGCATCGCGCAGTTCGAGGCCAACGAGATCGGCCTCGCGATCCTGCCCCACCTCCGCGAGCTCGACGAGGTGGCGTACCTGCGCTTCGCGAGCGTCTACCAGGCCTTCGAATCGCTCTCCGACTTCGATTCGGCGATCGCCGAACTGCGAGCGCACCCGCGCACGGGATCGATGCCGAGCGTCGACGAACCCGCTTCGATCCAGAACCCCCAGGAGTAGCCGCACCATGCGTCTGTACCCCCAGCTCTTCAACACGCTGCTGCGCCGCATGGATCCCGAGCAGGCCCATCACCTGGCCTTCGGCGTCATCAAGGGAGCTCCGGCGGCCGGTGCGGCGCTGCGAGCCCTCTGCGCGCCCGATCCCTCGCTGCGCGTCCGTGCGCTCGGCCTCGACTTTCCGAGTCCCTTCGGGCTCGCCGCGGGCTTCGACAAGAACGCCGAGGGCATCCTCGGCCTCGGCGCCTTCGGCTTCGGCCACGTCGAGGTCGGCACGCTGACCCGGCACGCGCAGCCCGGCAACCCGAAGCCGCGCATGCATCGCCTGGTCGACGACCGCGGGCTCATCAACCGCATGGGTTTCAACAACGGGGGATCCGCGGCCGCGGTCGCCCGCATCGAGCGCGCGCGACTGTCGCGGCACCGCCCGATCATCGGCGTGAACATCGGCAAGAGCCGGGTCACCGAGGTCGATGACGCGGTGCAGGACTACGTGTGGAGCGCGCAGCGCCTCGCGCCCGTCGCCGACTACCTCGCCGTCAACGTGAGCTCACCGAACACGCCCGGACTGCGTGGACTGCAGGAACTCTCCATGCTCCGGCCGCTGCTCGCCGAGGTGCGCGATGCGGCCCAGGGCACGCCGCTCCTCGTGAAGATCGCCCCCGATCTCGACGACCCGCAGATCGACGGCATCGTCGATCTGGTGGGGGAGCTGGGCCTCGACGGCATCATCGCCACCAACACCACCATCTCGCGCGAGGGGCTCACCGCCCCCGCCTCCGAGGTCGAGGCGATGGGCGCGGGCGGCCTGTCGGGTGCGCCGCTCAAGCAGCGCTCGCTGGAGGTGCTGCATCGGATCCGCGAGGCGGCACCGCCCGAGCTCTGCGTCGTCTCGGTCGGCGGGGTTACCACCGCCGCCGACGTGCGCGAGCGGCTGGACGCCGGTGCGACGCTCGTGCAGGGCTTCACCGCCTACATCTACGAAGGACCGTTCTGGGCCCGCGATATCAACCGGGGGCTCGCCGCCTCCGGTTGGCGGCAGAACTCATAAGGGCGCACAGAAAAAGGGAGCGGAGGCGATGCCTCCGCTCCCTTTCTGGTCGTCCCGATCAGTTCGGGTACTGACGGCGCTTGACCTGCGGCTTCGGCATCCGCAGGAAGCGCATCTGGAACGCGCGCATGGCGGCGTACCAGCGGAAGCCCTTCTGGACGTTCTCCTTGCCGAACTTCGCCGCGAGCTTGCCGTTCAGGCGCACCCCGAGGAGCACCGAGTCGAGCACCGCGAGCGCGACGAAGCCCCAGACGATGAAGACGCTGTAGACGCCGGCCATGCCGGGCAGGAACGTTCCGAGCAGCATGAGGAGCATGAGGGGGATGAGGATCTCGCCCATGCTGAAACGCGCGTCGACGAAGTCGCGCACGTAGCGGCGCTGCGGGCCGCGGTCCCGGGCGGTGAGGTACCGCTCCTCGCCGTTCATCATGCCCAGGCGCGCACGGTCGCGATCCGCCATCTGGCGCTGCCGCGCGGCCTTCATCGAGGCCTTGTCCCGGCTGCCGACGAGCGGCTGGGCGTTCGCGGCCTGCGCGGCCTTGCGGCTCGGCGTGGGGCGCCCCTTGCCGACGACCGGTTCCGTCGCTCCGCTCTCAACGCTCGGCTTCGACGAATCTTCGGTCCGCTTCGGTGCCACGCCCGACTCCTTGACTGCTTCTGGGCGCCGCGTCGATCGCGACGCCGCCCTCGTGGGCCCGACGATTGTGCGGGCCGTCCTCCAGGATACCCGGTGCGCATGTGAGCGACGCGCGCGGGCGTAGACTTGATTCAGACATGTTCATCGCGAGCAAGGAGTCGGTGTGAGCACTGATACCCAGACCCCCGAGGTCGAGGCCCCGGCGCACGGAGTCAAGCTGTCCGAGACGGCACAGGACAAGGTCCGCAGCCTGCTCTCGCAGGAGGGTCGTGACGACCTCCGCCTGCGCATCGCAGTGCAGCCCGGAGGCTGCTCCGGGCTGATCTACCAGCTCTACTTCGACGAGCGCGTGCTTGACAACGACGCCATCGTCGACTTCTCCGGCGTCGAGGTGATCGTCGACCAGATGAGCAAGCCCTACCTGGACGGCTCGACCATCGAGTTCGAGGACACGATCCAGAAGCAGGGCTTCACCATCGACAACCCCAATGCCCAGGGCAGCTGCGCCTGCGGCGACAGCTTCAGCTGAACCGAAGATCCTGCGACGCACCGGCGCGTGTCCTGGGCGCTTGCCGGATCGCGCTAAGCTGTCAGGGAGTCATCAGTTTCGCCTGCCCGCCGGGTGGCGAACATCACGTTTCGAAAGGTATGCGGTGCGTTCCAATCGTCGAATGAAATGGGTCGCGACCCCACTCGCGCTGGCTGCAGCGCTGGTGCTCGCAGGCTGCACCTCCGAGCAGCAGCGGGGCTTCCTCCCCGCTGGCTCCGAAGGCGCGACGAACCATACGGACGGCATCACCAGCCTCTGGGTCAACTCCTGGATCGTGCTGCTCGCCGTCGGTGTGATCACCTGGGGTCTGATCATCTGGGCGGCGATCGCATACCGCCGCCGCAAGGGCCAGACCGGCATGCCGGTGCAGCTGCGCTACAACATGCCCATCGAGACCTTCTTCACGATCGTCCCGGTCATCCTGGTCATCGGCTTCTTCGCCTTCACCGCGCAGGAGCAGTCCAAGATCGAGGCACGGGATCCCAACCCCGAGAACGTCGTCGAGGTCTTCGGCAAGCGCTGGGCCTGGGACTTCAACTACGTGAAGGACGACGTCCACTTCCAGGGCGTTCAGGTCCAGACCGACAAGAAGGGCTCGGCCAAGCCCGAGACCATGCCGGTGCTCTACCTGCCCGTCAACAAGACGACCGAGATCCGTCTCGAGTCGCGCGACGTCATCCACTCGTTCTGGGTCGTGGACTTCCTCTACAAGAAGGACATGATCCCGGGCAAGACCAACTACATGACCTTCACGCCCACCAAGACGGGCACCTTCATGGGCAAGTGCGCCGAGCTCTGCGGCGAGTACCACTCGATGATGCTGTTCGAGGTCAAGGTCGTGAACCAGGACGAGTACGACGCATACGTCAAGTCGCTGCGCGAGCAGGGCAAGACGGGTCTGGTCGGCAACGATCAGAACCCGAACCAGGATCTGTTCGCCGCTCCGGCCGCCGCCGGTGAAAAGCACGAGGGATAAGGCACATGAAGAAGGGCAACGTATTCGTCACGTGGATCACGTCCACGGACCACAAGGTGATCGGATACATGTATCTGATCAGCTCCTTCGTGTGGTTCCTGATCGGCGGCCTCATGGCCCTCGTGATCCGCGCCCAGCTGTTCGCTCCCGGCCTCGAGATCGTCGCCACCAAGGAGCAGTACAACCAGCTGTTCACCATGCACGGCACGATCATGCTGCTCATGTTCGCGACGCCGCTGTTCGCCGGCTTCGCCAACGTGATCATGCCCCTGCAGATCGGTGCCCCTGACGTCGCCTTCCCGCGACTGAACGCATTCGCCTTCTGGCTCTACACCTTCGGCTCGCTCATGGCGGTCGGCGGCTTCCTCACCCCGCAGGGCGCGGCCTCCTTCGGCTGGTTCGCGTACTCGCCCCTCTCCGGCATGACCTTCTCGCCGGGCGTGGGCGGCAACCTCTGGGTGCTCGGCCTCGGCGTGAGCGGCTTCGGCACGATCATGGGCGGCGTGAACTTCATCACCACGATCATCACCATGCGCGCACCGGGCATGACCATGTGGCGCATGTCCGTGTTCACCTGGAACACGCTCATCACCTCGATCCTGGTGCTCCTCGTCTTCCCCGTGCTCGCCGCGGCGTTCTTCGGCCTCGCAGCCGACCGCATCTTCGGCGCGCACATCTACGACGGCCAGGGCGGCGCCATTCTCTGGCAGCACCTCTTCTGGTTCTTCGGACACCCCGAGGTCTACATCATCGCGCTGCCGTTCTTCGGCATCGTCTCCGAGATCTTCCCGGTGTTCAGCCGCAAGCCGATCTTCGGCTACAAGACCCTGATCTACGCGACCATCTCGATCGCGGCCCTGTCGATGACCGTGTGGGCGCACCACATGTACGTCACCGGTTCGGTGCTCCTGCCGTTCTTCGCCCTGATGACCATGCTCATCGCGGTTCCGACCGGCGTGAAGATCTTCAACTGGCTCGGCACCATGTGGCGCGGCTCGATCACCTTCGAGACCCCGATGCTCTGGTCGATCGGCTTCCTCGTGACCTTCGTCTTCGGCGGTCTCACGGGTGTCATCCTCGCCTCGCCGGCGCTCGACTTCCACCTGTCCGACACCTACTTCGTGGTGGCGCACTTCCACTACGTCGTGTTCGGCACCGTCGTGTTCGCGATGTTCGCGGGCTTCTACTTCTGGTGGCCGAAGTGGACCGGCAAGATGCTCAACGAGCGTCTCGGCAAGATCCACTTCTGGGTGCTCTTCATCGGCTTCCACACGACCTTCCTCATCCAGCACTGGCTGGGCGTCATGGCCATGCCGCGTCGCTACTACACCTACCTCCCCGAGGACGGTGTCACCTGGATGAACCAGCTCTCGACCGTGGGCGCGATGATCCTCGGCGCATCGATGATCCCGTTCCTCCTGAACGTGTACATCACCTCGCGCCGCGCACCGAAGGTGACCGTGAACGACCCATGGGGCTTCGGCCGCTCGCTCGAGTGGGCGACCTCCTGCCCGCCGCCGCGTCACAACTTCACCTCGATCCCGCGCATCCGCACCGAGTCGCCCGCGTTCGATCTCAACCACCCCGAGGTCAGCGGCATCCAGCAGGTCGGCCAGGAGAGCGAGCAGCACGAGCTCGCCCCCAAGAAGTGACGACTGAGAGGCAACGAACGACATGAAGTCCAACATCGTCATCTTCTGGATCCTGACCGCGTACCTGGTGCTCCTGGCAGCCGTCTACACCGTCTGGAACCTCATCGACCACGGCGGCGTCGAGTGGGTCGGATCCACCGCGATCCTGCTCTCGGGCGGCCTCACCGGCTTCATCGCCTTCTACCTGCAGCTCACGCGCAGCAAGCAGGGCGGCGAGCTGATCGAGGACCTCGAGGACTCGGACATCGACGACGGCGACCCCGAGCTGGGCGAGTTCAGCCCGTGGAGCTGGTGGCCCATCGTCCTCGCCTTCGGCGCGTCGCTGGTCGTCCTCGGCCTGTGCATCGGATTCGAGTTCTGGCTCGCGTTCCTCGCAGCACCGATCGTGCTCGTGGGCGTGGTCGGCTGGGTCTACGAGTACTACCGCGGCAACTTCGCCCGCTAAGGAACTCGCGTGGGAATCACGATTCGACGGGGCCAGATCGAAGACGCTGCGGCGCTCTTCGATCTGGCTCGCCAGTATCAGACCGGCCGTGAGCCGATCGGCCGCGACGAGTTCCTCGTCGGTCTCGACAACGTGCTCCGGCGCCGCGACCACGAGACCAACGTGCTCTTCGTCGCCGAGCTCGACGAGAAGGTCGTCGGCTACTCGCTGACGACCGTCTCCCGGTTGCTGCACGCACCTGGCCTGACGGCCCACCTGCAGGAGATCGTCGTCGATTCGAACTCTCGGGGGCACGGCATCGGCGATCGCCTGATGCAGGCCAACGAGCACTACTGCATGGGGCGCGGCGTGCGTCAGCTGTCCGCGTCGACCGCTCGCATCGGTTCGTTCTACAACCACCGAGGGTTCGAAGCGGTCGGGGAGCACTACCGGAAGATCCTTGACCTCGGATAGCCAGTTTTCTGCTCCCGCCCGTCCCCGGCGTCGTCCGGGCGAGAACCGGGAGCGCCTGATCGAGGCCGGACTCATCGAGTTCGGCCTCTTCGGCTATCACGGAGCTTCGACCGCGGGCATCGCCGCCCGGGCCGAAGTCCCACAGCCGCACGTCTACGCGAGTTTCCCGTCCAAGGGTGCCCTGTTCCTCGCGGTCGTGCGTCGGGTCGCTGAGCGGCTTGCTGAGCCGACCGCGGAGCGGGCCGCAGGGCGGCTGGCGGCGCGTGCTGCGGAACCGATCGCAGAGCGGACCGCGGAGCACGCTGTTGGGCGTCTCGCAGAGCCGAACGTGTCTGGAGCCGGCCCGGAAAACCCTGCCGGTACCCGCGGCGGTCTTCCCGCACGCGTACCTGCTGAGCCTGCTGCCGAGGCTCCCGCCGCCGCTGCCGATACGCCTGCCGCCGCTGCCACTGCCGACGCCCCTGCCGCCGTCGGCTCCGTTGTTCGCGCGCATGGTGCGAGTGGGCGCTCGACCGAGAGCGATGGTGCTGATGCGGCTCGGGTGCTGTTGCAGGCGATCGCGCTGACCGCAGACGCGCAGCTGGGGCCGGAACTCCGTGTCGAGCTCTCGACGCTGCGCACTCGTATCGGCGCGTCCGCGTTCGACCGGCTGGTACTGCGTGGCGCAGAGCTGTTGCTGGCCCGACCGGAGGCCTAGCCGGTCGCTGACTGCCGGGGCGCGGCCGCCACGGGTGCGCGGCCACCTCTCCGCGAGCAGAGCTTCTCACCGCGTAGGACCGGGTTCTGGGCGAGCAGCGGCGCTAGACCCGGCCGCTCATCCTGCAGCTCGGCGGAGCGTCCTCACGTCCAGGAGATTGGTGTTCAGAAGGAGACGGACGACGAAGTTCGTCAGTCTGAACACGAATCTCCTTCCGGCGGGTGAGCCTGAACGGACCCTCTGAGCTCGAGGTCGACGTTGGGACGCATGGTGACAGGGGAGCGGGCCCGGAACTCTGGAATCACCTGCTTCGGCGACGTGCTGCGGCCGTCGCATCACGCACCCGCCTGCACCGAGTGGCGGCACTTGCGTCGAATGCCGCGCTCATAAGTGCGTTTTGGCGCCACTCGGCATCAACGGCAGTGCGCCGTGAGCGGGAAGAAGGCGCGGAGCGGAGCTGCCAGACAGGGTTCGGATGCAGCCGCAAGAAGGGGACGCGCCGTGTGCGCGGAGCCTGTGCGAGCGGGTTTCACGAGGGGAGTGATTGTTCCCTTGTCGCAACATCTTCTCTTGCGAGATTCTCTGCTCCGAGGTCCTCGCGGTGAGCACTTCTGCACCGAAACCCGCCCGCCCGAGGCCTCCCTGACGGATCAGCCCGACGGGTCAGCTGGACGAGGACCGATGCGCTCGGAGCACGCAAAAACGGGTGGACCTCCGCAGGAACGAATCCTGCGGAGGCCCACCCGTTGTTCAGCCTGAGAGTCAGTGACCCTCGTGGTGGCCCTGCTCGATCTCACCCTTGGTCGGGGGAACGATGCGGTCCTCGAAGAACCAGCGGCTGACGCCGGCGCGCAGACGACGCGAGAAGGGAATCTTGCCCTCGTCGTTCGGGCGCAGCATGAGCGGTGCGTAGTCGTGGTAGCTGACGAGCTTCCAGGACTCGTAGTCGCTGAGCGGCTTGTGCACCTCGATGAACTCGCCACCGGGCATGCGAACGATGCGTCCCGACTCGTATCCGTGCAGAGCGATCGAGCGATCCTTCTTCTGCAGGCCGAGGCAGATGCGCTTCGTGACCTGGTAGGCGACGATCGGGCCGAGGATCAGGAGAGCCTGCAGCGCGTGGATCACACCCTCCATGGAGAGCTGGAAGTGCGTGGCCATGAGGTCCGAGCTCGCCCCCGCCCACATCACGGCGTAGAAGGTCACGCCGGCGGCGCCGATCGCGGTACGCGTGGGAGCGTTGCGGGGGCGGTCCAGGATGTGGTGCTCGCGCTTGTCGCCCGTGACCCACGCCTCGATGAAGGGGTAGATCATGACGAGCACGATGAACAGGCCGATGATGATCAGCGGCAGGAGCATGTTGAACGACCAGGTGTAGCCGAACCACTCCGCCTCGAGCCCCGGCGGGACCAGACGCAGCATGCCGTCCGCGAAGCCGATGTACCAGTCGGGCTGGGTACCGGCGGACACGGGGGATGGGTCGTACGGCCCGTAGTTCCAGATCGGGTTGATTCCGACGAACGATGCGATGAGCACGATGACGCCGAACACGATGAAGAAGAAGCCGCCGGCCTTGGCCGCGTACACGGGGAGGACGGGGAAGCCGACCACGTTCTGCTGGGTCTTGCCCGGACCCGCGTACTGCGTGTGCTTGTGGATGACCACGAACGCGAGGTGCAGGGCGACGAACAGGATCACGAGTGCGGGGAGCACCATGATGTGCAGCATGTAGAGGCGTCCGACGATCGCGGTGCCCGGGAACTCTCCGCCGAAGAAGAAGAAGGAGAGGTAGGTGCCGATGACCGGGATGGCCTTGATGATGCCGTCGATGATGCGGAGGCCGTTGCCCGAGAGCACGTCGTCGGGGAGCGAGTAGCCGGTGAAGCCCTCGGCCATCGCGAGGATGAAGAGGACGAAACCGATCACCCAGTTGAGCTCGCGCGGCTTGCGGAACGCACCGGTGAAGAAGATGCGCAGCATGTGCAGGCCGATGGAGGCGACGAACAGCAGCGCGGCCCAGTGGTGGACGTGGCGCATGAGCAGGCCGCCGCGCACCGAGAAGGAGATGTCGAGCGTCGACGCCATGGCGGCGGACATCTCGAGGCCCTTCATGGGCACGTAGGGACCGGTGTAGTGGGTCTCGACCATCGACGCCTGGAAGAACAGGGTCAGGAAGGTACCCGACAGCAGGATGACGACGAAGCTGTAGAGCGCGACCTCACCGAGCAGGAACGACCAGTGGTCGGGGAACACCTTGCGGCCGAACTCCTTGACGGCGACACCGATCTTGGTGCGCTCGTCGATGTAGTTCGCCGCGGCGGCGGTGAATCGGCTCGATCCGCTCGCGGTCGAGGTGGTGGTGGCGGTGCTGCTCACTTGAGACGCTCCCAGAAGCTCGGGCCGACGGGTTCATGGAAATCGCTCTGCGCGACGAGGTAGCCCTCTTCGTCCACCGTGATGGGGAGCTGGGGAAGGGGACGCTTCGCCGGGCCGAAGATGACCTTGGCGTGCTCGGACACATCGAACTGCGACTGGTGGCAGGGGCAGAGCAGGTGGTGGGTGCGCTGCTCGTAGAGCGCCACCGGGCAGCCGACGTGGGTGCAGACCTTCGAGTACGCGACGATTCCGTTGTACGACCAGGTCTTGCGCTCGGGGAGCTCCTTGAGGTCCGCCGGATCGAGACGCATGAGCAGGACGATGGCCTTGGCCTTCTCGTCGAGCACGTGCTCGGCCTCGTGCAGGTTCTCGGGGATCACGTGGAAGGCCGAGCCGATGGTGACGTCGGAAGCCTTGATCGGAACGCCGGAGGGATCGCGAGCGAGACGGATTCCCTTGTCCCACATGGTGTGCTTCAGCAGCTCCACCGGATCCTTGTCCTGCGGAGCGAGGCCGCGGAGCAGGGTGATGCCGGGGAGCGGGAACGCGACCAGGGCGCCGATGAGGCTGTTGCGCACGAGCGAACGGCGCGAGAAGCCCGATTCCTTGTCGGCGAGCTCGAACACCTCGGCCGAGGCCTCGCGCGTCGCGGTGTCGCTGGCGACCGGGTGGCGCTCGTCGATCGACTCGTGGTCGGCCATGAGGGCCTTGCCCCAGTGGACCGCGCCGATGCCGACGGCGAGCAGCGCGAGCGCCATGCCCAGACCCACGAAGAGGGTGTTCAGGCGGATCGCCATGAGATCCCCGGTCTCGATGGGGAAGAACATGTAGGCGAGGACCGAGCCGAGGCTGCCCGCGATCGACAGGTAGAAGAGGGTGAAGACGATGCGCTCGGCTCGCTTCTCCTTCTTCGGATCGGTGTCGGTGACACGCTTCCGGTGCGCAGGAAGGCCCGGGTTCTGAACGGCGTCGTCGGAGACGACGGCGGTACCGACCGCGACGTCCCCTGCTGCGCCGTGGCTGCGGGCTGCGACAGCGGCGCTATCGCTGCCGCTGTTCATCGCTTCCTCTGCCATGTTGCTCCTTGATTCGTGATGTTTCACTGCTGATCCGCGTCCGTCGTCAGTTCGACTTCGCGGTGACCCAAACGGTGAAGGCGATGACGATGCCGAGGCCGATCACCCAGATGAAGAGGCCCTCGGCCACGGGGCCGATCGAACCGAGCGTGATACCGCCGACGGCGGGCTTGTTCTCGATGTACTTCAGGTAGGTGATGATGTCGGCCTTCTCCTGGGGGGAGATGTTCGCATCGTTGAAGACGGGCATGTTCTGCGGGCCGGTGATCATGGCCTCGTAGATGTGCGAGGGTGCGACGCCGGTCAGCTTCGGCGCGAACTTGCCCTGGGTGAGCGCACCGCCGGCCGCGGCCACGTTGTGGCACATGGCGCAGTTGATGCGGAAGATCTCGCCGCCCTTGGCCGCGTCGCCGTCGGCCTGGAGGTACTTCGAGTCGGGGATCGAGGGCCCGGGAGCCAGCGACGCAACGTACGCGGCGAGCTCGAGGGTCTGCTCCTCGGTGAACTGCTTCGGCTTGACCATGCCCTGCGGGCCCTGGAAGGCGAGGGGCATACGGCCCGTGCCGACCTGGAAGTGCACGGCGGCGGCGCCCACACCCACGAGGGTGGGGCCGTCCTTGGTGCCCTGTGCGTTCATGCCGTGGCAGGTGGCGCAGTTGGCGCCGAACAGCTTCTGACCGGCCTCGATGGTCGAGGGAGCCTTCATATCGACCTCGGCGGTCGCGGAGGTCTGGCTGAACCCGGCGTACGCGCCGCCGGTCACGAGCAGACCGATGGCGACGAGGGCCACGGTCGCGAGCGGGTGCCGACGGCCGGACTTGCGGAGGTGCTTCTTGGCGCGAGCCATGTGACGAGTGCTCCTGACCTTACTTGAGGACGTAGATGACGAGGAAGAGGATGATCCAGACGATGTCGACGAAGTGCCAGTAGTAGGACACGACGACGGCCGTGGTCTCTTCCTTGTGCGTGAAGTTCTTGACCGCGTAGATGCGGCCGATCACGAGGAGGAAGGCGATGAGGCCGAGGGACACGTGGATTCCGTGGAAGCCGGTGGTCATGTAGAAGGCCGCACCATAGGGGTCAGCGCCCTCGCCGCCGAGGGTCACGCCCTCCGAGACGAACGTCGCGTACTCCCAGGCCTGGCCCGCCACGAAGATGGCGCCCATGAAGAACGTGAGGTAGAACCACTCCACGGCGCCCCACTTGAGCGGGCTCTTGCCCGTGGCGCGCGGCTGCATGCGCTCGGCGGCGAAGACGCCGGCCTGGCACGTGAACGAGGAGGCAACCAGGATCAGCGTGTTGATGAGCGCGAAGGTGAAGTTGTGCTTTTCGGTCTGCTCGGCCCACAGCTCCGGGTTCATCGCCCGCAGCGTGAAGTAGATCGCGAAGAGGCCAGCGAAGAACATGACCTCGCTGCCGAGCCACACGATCGTGCCGACAGCGACGATATTGGGTCGCTTCACCGTGGGCACGGCTGACTTCGTATTCATAGTGGTCGTTGTCACCTCTCCATTATGGCTGAAAGTTCGGTGTGGAAATCGCACCCGAGCGCGGCGTGCCGAACTTTCGGCGAGACCTCTCGAAAGCCTACCGCGGTTCGGAGCCGATCTTGGCCGCTTCAGGGGCGCTATGCCCGAAGATCCTGCGCAGAAGCTCGGTGCGAGCAGGGGGATTCCTGCCCGTGGGGCTCCGTGCGCCGCTCACGGGCGCGTGATTCCGCGCCGGTAGGATTGCCGCATGATCGACGAACGCAGCTGGCCGACCGTGCTCACTTCCCTCCTCTCGGGGGACGACCTCAGCGTGTCGCAGGCCGAGTGGGCCATGGCCGAGTTCATGGCCGGCACCGCGACGCAGGGGCAGATGGGCGCGTTCCTGGTGGCCCTGCAGTCGAAGGGCGTCACCGTCGACGAGATCGTCGGCTTCCGCGATGCGATCCTCGATGCCGCCCAGCCGATCGACCTGCCCGCGATGTCGCTCGACATCGTGGGCACGGGCGGCGACCGGTTCGGCACGGTCAACGTCTCGACCATGGCGTCCCTGATCGCCGCGTCCGCGGGTGTGCCCGTGGTGAAGCACGGGAACCGTGCCGCGAGTAGCAAGTCCGGTTCCTCCGACGTGCTGGGCGCTCTGGGCGTGCAGCTGATGCTCGAGCCCGAGCAGTTGCGAGCGGCGTTCGACCGAGCGGGGATCGCGTTCGTCCACGCGGCGAAGTTCCACACCGGATTCCGGCACGTGGCGCCGGTCCGGGCCGAGATCGGGATCCCCACCGTCTTCAACTTCCTCGGCCCCCTCTGCAACCCCGTGCGCCCGGAGGCCTCGGCGGTCGGCGTGGCGGACGTGGAGCGCGCTCCGCTGATCGCCGGCGTGTTCCAGATCCGGGGCGCCTCGGCCCTCGTGTTCCGAGGCGACGACGGGCTCGACGAGCTCACGACGACGGGGCATTCCCGCATCTGGGAGGTGAGCCGCGGCAGCATGACGGAGCACGACCTCGACCCGCGTGATCTCGGGATCGCGCGTGCGCGCATCGAGGATCTGGTCGGCGGCACTCCCGAGGAGAACGCCGACACGGTGCGGCGCGTCCTCGCGGGCGAGCGCGGACCGGTCCGGGACATCGCGGTGCTCAATGCCGCGGCCGGGCTCGTCGCCTTCGACCTCGCGAAGACCCCCGATTCCGTCGACCGCCCGATCCTCGAGCGGCTCGCCGAGCAGATCGGCAACGCAGAGCGCGCGATCGACTCGGGTGCTGCCGCGGCGAAGCTCGACGCCTGGGCGAGCGCGACCAGCGAGGCCGCCGCCTGACGGCGGCTCCGTCGACACGCAGCGGAGGATCCCGTGGCCAGATCGAACCGCGTGCCCGCGACTCCGGCGACCCGCGCGCTGCAGAACGCGGGGATCGCGTTCGAGCCGCGCACCTACGCGCACGACCCGCGCACGATCGACTACGGTGCGGAGGCGGTCGAACTGCTCGGAGTCCGAGCGGAGCGGGTGTTCAAGACGCTCATCGTGCGGTTCGCACCGTCCGAACGGAATCGCAGCGGCGCCGCCTGCGCGGTGATCCCGGTGGAGCGGCGGCTGTCCACTCACGAACTGGGCGCGGTGCTCGGCGAGAAGGGGATCGAGCTCGCGGATCCGGCGTTCGCCGAGCGGCGCACGGGGTACGTGGTCGGCGGGATCAGCCCGATCGGTCAGCGGACGCCCGTCCCGACGGTGATCGACGAGAGCGCCTGGGGTCACGAGACCGTGCTCGTCTCGGGCGGGCGGCGGGGCTTCGACCTCGAGCTCGCTCCCGAGGATCTGCGCCGAGTGATCGATGCGCGCTCGGCGGCGATCACGGCCTGAGCGCCCCCGGCGTGCGGGAGCTGCGACGAGCGGATCCCCGTCGCCCGCAGGGGTCGATCAGCGCAGATGCTGCGCCGTGAAGGACGCGGTCGGGGCGACGTACTCCTCCTGCGACTCGACCAGCTGCAGCTCGCGCTGACCCGACTCGAGCGTGTTCTTGAGGAGCCCGTACACGCTCGCGGCCGAGCGCTCGAGCGCGAACGCCAGGTCGCCGGTGCGCCGGAAGTGCGCGGAGAACAGCGCCGCGGTCACGTCGCCGGAGCCGTTGGCATGGAAGGGCAGGTGCGGCGTCTGCACGATCCAGGCACCGGACTCGCCGACGGCGAGCATCTCGATCGTGTCGGCGGGGCGGTCGGGGCGTTCGACGCTCGTGACGAGGACCGTGCGCGGGCCCTGCGCGCGCAGCAGCTCGACGGCGTCGAGCGTCTCGTCGATGGATCGCGGATCGGTGCCGGTGAGGAAGCCGAGCTCGAACTGGTTCGGCGTGAGCAGGTCCGCGTGCGGAACGACCCGGTCCCGGATCAGCTCCTGCACTTCGGGCTTCACGAAGCAGCCCGAAGTCGCGTTGCCGAGCACGGGATCGCAGGCGTAGACGGCCGCGGGGTTGCGGCGCTTCACGCGCTCGACGGCATCGAGGATCGCATCGCCGATGTCGTCGGCTCCCTGGTAGCCCGAGAGCACGATGTCGACGTCGTCGAGGCCGCCCCGCTCCTCGATCCCGGTGACGACCTCGCGCACGTCGGCTCCGCTGAGCAGGGGGCCGCGCCAGGCGCCGTAGCCGGTGTGGTTCGAGAAGTGCACCGTGTACACGGGCATCACCTCGATCCCCATGCGCTGCAGGGGGAAGACCGCGGCCGAGTTGCCGACGTGGCCGTATGCGACGGAGGACTGGATCGAGAGGACCTTCATAGTCCTCGATCCTGGCACTGGTCCAGGTCGTGGTCCAGTCCGCGCGATTCGCGATGGACCACGGATCGGATCCCGAAGCCCGCCCCGCGGATCAGGCGGAGAGCGCGGGGATCAGGCGCTGCGCGCCGCGCGCACGAAGCGCTCGATCGCATCGAGATCCTTGACCCCCGGAGCGGACTCGACGCCGCTCGAGACGTCGACGCCCCACGGTGCGGCCTCGTGGATCGCGGACGCGACGTTGTCGGGACCGAGCCCGCCCGCGAGGATCCAGCGCTCGCCGAGGCGCTCGCGATCGATGGCTCCGAGGTCCCAGGTCTCGCCGGAGCCGGCCCGCGCGCCGTCGAGCAGCACGAGCTCTTCGCCGTGATCGCCGGCCCTGAGCTCGGGTTCGCGGGCGAGCGAGGTCGCGCGCCAGACGCGCGGGAGCCGGGCGACCGCCAGAGCGAAGTCGTCGTCCGAGTAGCGGCCGTGCAGCTGCAGCACGTCGAATCCGAGCGCCTCGACCGTCTCGACGGCCTGCCGGACCGGCATCTCGCGCACGACAAGCACGGTGTCGATGGGGCGCCCGGCGACCGCGTCGAGCACGGCGCGGGCCTGCTCAAAAGAAGCGTGCCGCGGGCTCGGCTCGCTCATCACCACGCCCACGGCGTCCGCGCCGAGGTCGGCCGCGCGCGTCGCGGCTTCGGCGGTGGTGAGACCGCAGATCTTGACGTACACGTTCGAATCCTCCCGAAGTCCCGATGCTGCTGCCATGGTAGTCCGCAGAGCCGGACGCCGGTCGATGCTCGGCCGGCTCGCGATCAGGCGGCCGGGGTGGCGGGGTCGCCGAGTCCGAGCACGCGTTCGAGTTCGGCGCTGACGTCGGCGACATAGTCGTCGAACTCGAGTCGGCTCGGGGGAACCTCGCCGCGCAGGTAGGCGAGCATGCCGTCGCGCAGAGCCGCGTCGTCGGTGTCGACAACGCGGATCGTCGGATCCGGAAGCGCGTCCTCGACCGAGGCGAACGCGGTGGACACGATGGGGAGCCCGCACAGGGCGGCCTCGAGGAGCACCATCGGCTGGCCCTCGTAGTTGCTCGAGAGGACGAAGCAGTCGGCCGCGACGAGGAGCGAGACGGGCTGGTTCCGTCGGCCGGCGAGGAACGCGGCATCCTGCAGGCCCGCCTCGACGATCTGCGCGGCGAGGGCCGATTGCAGGGGGCCGCCGCCCACGATGAGCAGGCGGGCCGAGGGATCCGCGGCATGCACCTCGGCGAACGACCGGATCAGGCGGGCGTGGTTCTTCTCGGGCGACAGGCGCCCGACCGAGATGAACCACTTCGTGCTGCGTTCCGGGTTCTCGAGCTCCCGCATCCACACCGGCGGCTCCTCGTCCTCCCAGAGCAGGTCCGCGATGCGGTGCTCGGGCGACGGCATCGCCGAGGTCGCGGGGAAGTTGCGCACGGTGGTGAAATGCGACGGCGGGGCGAACTCCGCGAGCTCGCGTCGGTTGACCTCCGTGAGCCGCGGGGAGACCGAGACGAGCGCGTCGAATCCGCGGTAGAGGCGGAACACCAGGCCGAGGGAGCGCTGCATGGGGCGGCGACCGCCGACGGTCCGCATGCGGTCGGACGCCATCTCGTTGTGCAGCCAGATGGCGCGCGGCGTGTCGGGGGCCTGCAGGAGCAGGTTCGCCCAGAACGGGCTGTATCCGCTGAAGTCCGCGACCCAGTCGAACCGCGAGGAACCGAAGATCCGGTGCCACTCGTCCTTCCAGAGCGAGTCGTGCCACTGCTCGTTGCCGGGCAGGAGCGGGATCGAGGCGAGATCGCGCACGCGGCGGCGGAGCTGGAAGAACTTCGAGCCGTTCATGCCGCCCATGCGCATGACGAGGCGCACGCGGGGGTCGATCCGATCCTGGTTGGATCGCGGGGTCGCGGCCTTGAAGTACGGCGTGAGCGCCGTGACGTCGTAGCGGTCGTGGTCGATGCGGCTCAGCATGTTCATGGCCGAGCTCGTGATGCCGTTCGAACGCATGCCGCCCAGGTAGAACATCACGCGCTTGCGCCCGTCGGTGCGGGCTCGGCGGACGCGATACCCCTCGCGTTCGCCGCCGAACACGATGTCGATGATGCGCCGGGTCGCCTCGCCGTCCTCGTACGGGGTGAAGCGCTCGGCCCACTCGGCGTAGCGCTCGTGCGACTCCGGTGCGGAGCCGTCGGACGGCCCGAGCAGACGGGCGACGTGCGCGACGGCCTCGGCGGGATCCGCAGTGACCGGCCCCGGCAGCTCGTCGAGCGGCATGTAGGTGCCGCGGGCATCGGCGTAGTCGTCGGCGTCGGGGGTGAAGAAGACGATGGGGCGACCGGTCGCCAGGAAATCGAAGAAGATCGAGGAGTAGTCGGTGACGAGCGCGTCGGCCGCTCCCAGCATGACGTTCGTCGGAATGCTGTTCGGCACCAGCATGCGGCGCAGCTCCGGACGATCCTCCGCGAAGCCGTGCACGACCTGGTGGGTCTTGAGCAGCAGGATCTCGTCGTCCCCGAGAGCGGCCTGCATGGCCGTCGCGTCGTCGACGAGCGCATCGATGTTGTCTTCGGGGGAGCCGAAGGAGGCGCCGCGCCAGGTGGGCGCGTAGAGCACGACCCGGCGCTCGCCGAGGTCGAGGCCGGAACGGCGGAGCTCCGCGCGGACCTCGGCCAGCTGCTCGGGATTGAGACGCTGACGGTCGATGCGCGGGTAGCCCTCTTCGATGAGCTCGCCGCCGTAGACGTTCGTGAGGCGGTAGGACTGCTCGTACATGCGCTCGGCCATGAACGGGTTCGCGGCGAGGAGGAAATCGGCGCTGAGGAAGTTGCGCAGCGTGTTCGCCGACTGGTGGGCCCCGTCGGGCATGTCGAAGCCCATGAGCTTCAGCGGGGTGCCGTGCCAGGTGTTGAGGTAGACCTGGCCGGTGCGCTTGCCGAACGCGGGCGGGAAGGTGGCGTTGTTCACGAGGAAACCGGACGTCGACAGCGCGCGCCAGTACTCGACGCCGCCGCGGCGCACGGTGGACACTCGGGGGTGATCGCCGAACTCGGCCTCGAAGCGGGCGAGCACGGTCGGGTCGGAGATGGCCCAGACGTGCGAGAGGCGGGCGTGCTTCGGATCGTCGAGCATCTCGCGGAAGATCGCCTCGGGGTTGCAGAGGACCCCGTTGCCGGCGAAGGACTCGTAGAGCACCACGTCGGGCTGGATGGGGCGGCGCCGCTGGAGGGCGATCCGCTCCGCGGTCACCGCCATCTTGGCTCGCCGAGCGTACCGACGGATCTTCTTCACAGGCCTGCGCACATCAGAAGATTATTCCGCAGGCCATCTTGGAACTCGCCCTGCGACGGGGCGCGCCGCCGGATCGCCGTGCCACGATGGGGGAATGACCGCACTGATGCTCCGCCCGATGACCGACGGCGAGTACGCGGCCTGGCAGATCGCTCTCGCTCGCGACTACGCGGCGGAGAAGGTCGAGGCGGGCCAGTGGCCTGCCGAGGGCGCCGTCGAGCGTGCGCAGGAGGAGAACGCCGCACTCCTGCCCGAAGGGCGTTCGACGCGGGGGATGCTCTTGCGCACCGCGGTGATCCCCACGGGCGAAGCCGTCGGCCGGGTATGGATCGGCCTGGACCATCCGCGCGGTGCGCAAGGCGTCGCCTTCCTCTACGACATCGAGGTGCACGCGGAACGGCGGGGAACCGGGCTGGGGCGTGCCCTCCTCGAGGCCGCCGAGGGCGCTGCCCGGGCGGCCGGTGCCACCGCGCTCGAGCTCAACGTGTTCGGGAGCAACGGAACCGCGAGAGCGCTCTACGATTCGGCGGGCTACGCGGTGATGGCGCAGCAGATGCGCAAGCCGCTCTGAGCCGTGCGCTGCGGGATCCCTCCTGCCTGCTTCGGGCGTGTTGAGCCGGGGACCGCCCGCTAGCGCGCGAGCAGCGACCCGACCCGCCGCACCCCCTCCGCGATCTGCGCGGGCGTCGCCGCTCCGTAGGAGAGCCGGACGAACGGGGCGGGCGGTTCGTCCACGAAGAAGTGCCGCCCGTCGCCGACGAGCACACCGGCGGCGCCGGCCCGCTCGGCGAGGTCGCGGCTGTCGACGCCCGCGGCGAGACGGACCCAGAGGTGCAGTCCGCCGTCCGGGATCCGGGCGATCCGGGCATCGGGCAGCGCGCTGCGCACCGCGGAGACCAGGGCGTCCCTGCGGACCGTGAGCTCGGCGCGCAACCGCTTCAGGTGGCGCGGCCAGGCCGGCGAGGTGAGGAGGTCGGTCGCGATCTCCTGCAGCAGGGGTGCGACGCCGAGGTCGTCGGCGGTGCGCGAAGCGCGGATCCGCTGCCCGGCGGGGCCGCGGGCGATCACCGCGCCGATCCGCAGCCCGGGCGAAGCGGGCTTGGCGAGCGTGGTCACCGTGACGACGTGCCCGTGCGGGTCATCGGAGAAGAGCGGCGGCGGGGTGCTCCGCTCCAGTCCGAGGTGCCGTGCCCAGTCGTCCTCGATCACGAAGGCGCCGTGCTGGGCGGCGAGTTCGAGCACGCGTGCCCGCCGTTCGGCGCTGAGCACGGCTCCAGTCGGGTTCGCGAAGCTCGGCTGCAGGTAGACGACGCGCGCACGCGTCCGCTCGAGCTCGACGGCGAGGCGGTCGACCAGGATCCCGTCGGCGTCCGCGGGGACGGCGGCGAGCGCGAGTCCGGCGCTCTGCGCGGCGAGGATCGCTCCGGGGTAGCTGGGGCTCTCGGTGATGACGGCGGATCCGGGTTCGGCGAGCGTGCGCATCGCGAAGACGAGGCCCTGCTGACCGCCGGGCACGATCAGCACGTCGCCCGGGTCGGCTCGGTAGTCGGCGGCGATGACCCGGCGGAGCTCGGGGGAGCCGGCCGGGGGTGTGAGCTGCCAGGCTCGCGAGCCGCGTGCGGCGCGGGCGCCGATCCGCTGGAGCCCTTCGGCGGGGAGGAGTTCGGCGGAGAGGTAGCCCCAGGAGAGCGGGATCTGCTCGGGGGAGCCGTGGCCGCCGAGGCGCGAGGCGCGGTCGGGGTCGACGCGGGTGCGGCCCAGGGTCTGCGACTGCCAGGCGAAGTCGGGATCGCGTCGGTGCGCGCGTTCGGCGACGAAGGTGCCCCTGCCCGGTTCGGCTCGGACGAGCCCGAGGGCTCCGAGTTCGGCGAGCGCGGCGGAGACGGTGGCGGCGCTCGCTCGGAACTCGCGCGAGAGTTCACGCACGCCGGGCAGTTTCGTACCCGGGGTGGCGGAGTCGATGCGGCTGCGCAGTTCGGCGGCGAGCACCGCCGATCTGTTATCGTTGTTCATGAAACCATTAGATAACGTTACCCAGTTTCAGGCAAGAGTGTTTCCCTCTCCGCCGCTGGCGGCTTCATCGATCCCCGACTCGGGCGCGCGAGCGCGCCGCGGCGAGAGGGGGTGCTCCATGAGCGGCTAGTCGCCGTGCGGCCGCGATCCCGCGCGGGCCGCCTCCCGGCCGGGCCGCGAGCTCGGCGCCCCCGTACCTCAGAAACGAAACCGGAGCATTTCCCATGACCCAGCACACCACCATCACGACCGCCCCCACGATCCGCGCGCTCGCGCCCGCCGATGAGGCGCGGTGGCGCGAGCTGTTCCGCGCGTATCGCGAGTTCTACCGGCTCGCGGAGTCCGAGGAGGTCGTCTCGCGGGCCTGGGCCTGGATGATGGATCCCGCCCACGAGTGCAGCGCGCTGGTGGCCGAGGCGGACGGAACCGTCGTCGGCTTCGCGCACCATCGTCGTTTCTCATCGCCCTACACGGGCAGCAGCGGCATCTTCCTCGACGACCTGTTCACCGATCCCGGGGCGCGCGGTCGCGGGGTCGGGCGCGCCCTCATCGGCCGGCTCACCGAGATGGCCGACGCCGAGGGGCGGAGCGTCGTGCAGTGGGTGACCGCCGACGACAACCACCGGGCGCAAGCGCTCTACGACACCCTGGCCGAGCGGACCCGCTGGGTCACCTACGAGGCCGATCCCGCCGCGCGGGCCTGATGGACCCGCGGTTCGCGGGCCGGCGGTGGCGAAGCACCGGCCGGCCCGCGGACCGCGCTCGTGCATGCCACGAGCCCGATGCGACGGGGAGTAGCGTTCGGGCGTGAAGACTTTCGAGATGCGCGGCTCGCGCCTGCTGGGCCTCGGGCACTTCCAGCCCGAGCGGATCGTGACCAACGACGACCTCGCGGCGATGGTCGAGACGAACGACGAGTGGATCCGCAGCCGGACGGGCATTCGCGAGCGCCGCATCATCGGAGCGGACGACTCTGTGCTGTCGATGGCGGTGGCTGCCGCCCGCATGGCGATGGACGACGCCGGCGTCGCGCGCGTCGACCTGGTGTTGCTCGCATCGACCACGTCCGAGCACCGGAGCCCGAACGCGGCCGGTCGCGTGGTCGCGGAGCTCGGGCTCGACGGTGCGGCGGCCGTCGACATCAACACCGCGTGCTCGGGCTTCGAGTACGCGCTCGGCATCGCGGAGCAGGCCGTCCGCACCGGCAGCGCCGACTCGGCGCTCGTGATCGGCGCCGAGGCGCTCAGCGCCTTCACCGACTGGACGGACCGCAGCACTTGCGTGCTGACTGCGGACGGGGCCGGGGCCGTCGTGGTCGGGGTCTCGGAGGAGCCGCGGATCTCCCCGGTCGTCTGGGGCACCGTGCCGGGCCTCACCGAGGCCGTGCGGATCGACGGGGCGCCGCAGCTCTTCTCCCAGGACGGACGCAAGATCATGCGCTGGGCGCTCACCGGGGCCGCGCCCATCGCCGAGCGGATCCTCGACACCGCTGGGGTGAGCGCCCGCGAGGTCGACGTGTTCGCTCTGCACCAGGCGAACCTGCGGATCATCGAGCCGCTGACGAACGCCCTGGGGGCCGCCGCTCAGCAGATCGTGATCCGCGACATCGAGGAGTCGGGCAACACCTCCGCGGCGTCCGTGCCGCTCGGGCTCTCGAAGGCCTGGCATCGCGGCGAGCTGCCGCGCGGCGGAACGGTGCTGCTCTTCGGCTTCGGCGGCGGTTTCGCCTACGCCGGCCAGGTCGCGGAACTGCCCGAGTAGCGGCCCGGCGGCCCGGCGGCCCGGATCAGTCGGCGTCCAGCCGGCCCTCGCCCCACTCGCGGAGCAGCACGATGAGCGCGTCGACCTGCTGCTCCGTGAATCGCGTCGGGATCTCGTGCGTCTCGCCCGCACCGAGCAGGATCCGGTGCGCACTGTCGGGTGCGCGCCGGATCTGATCGGGGACGAACTGCTCGGTCGGCGTGAACGCCGGGTCCTCGCCGAGGTCCTTCGAGCGCGCGCCGCGGTCGGTGAGGAGGAACCCGTACGCGCCGATCAGCGTGCTATCGGTGCAGGCGATCAGGATTCGTTCCCCGGGGTCGAGCGGCAGCTTCTTCGCGAGCTTCGCGAAGTGCTTCGCGTGCTTCGGATCGCCCGGCAGCTTCACCGCGTTCCCGAGGCCCAGCTCGCGGACGCGCCCGAGCAGTCCGGTCGATGTCGGGGGCTCGGGGGCGAGCTCCGCGCCGGCGCGCTGGAGCGTCTCCATCGCGGCGACGAGCAGCTCGGAGAGCAGGACGCCGAGACCGGACGCGGTGTCCGCATCGATGAGGGAGCGCGCGAACTCCCAGTCGTAGGAGGACGCGGCGGACGCCGCGATCTCGGACGCGGATCCCGCGACGCCCGCGCTGCCGACGAACAGCGGGTACTGGCGGGGAGTCGCGGTTCCGAACACGCCGTCGACCTGATCCTTGACCAGGAGCCGACGATCGGTGAGCAGGAACCCCTGCGCCTCCCGGCGGCCGGTGAACCGGCCGACGACGTCGTAGCCGATCCAGGCGAGCGGGAGCTCGTCAGCGCCGGCGGGCTCCGGGAGCGCCAGCTGCTCGACCGCGTGCCAGAAGCGATCCGCGCCGTCCTCGTAGTCGGGGTGCCGGTGGCCCGCGATGAACAGCAGCTCCTGCTCCCGCGGGACGGTCGCAGCGCGCTCGGCGATCGCGGCCGCGACGACCGAGTGAGTGCGGACGCGCCCTTCGGGGAGCGCGGCGAGGTACTGGGCGAGCGATCCGGTGGGGTCGGCGGGCATGGCGGCTCCTCGAGGGGTCGTGCACTGACAGGGAGTCGAGTGATTCCTTACTAGAGTACGGGAATGGTGGTGCGCTCCGAGCTGAATGCGGGCGCCCATGGCCGCGGGTTACCATCGAAGCACTGTGACCGCATTCGCCCAGACCGCCCGCACCGGATCCGTCCGGTGGTCGCGCGTACGCGGAATCGGCGCTGTCGCCGGTGTCGCGGTGCTGCTGGGCTCGGCTGCACTGGCGCCGCTCTCCATGCCGAACGCCTTCGCGAGCGACGGATCCGGCGAGGTCGCCGACGCGCGGACGCAGAGCTTCGCCGCGGCCGACAGCGCGGAACCCGCCGTCGACCTCGGCGTCTCCGACATCGAGCGCATCGGCGCGACGAACGCTGCCGTGAAGTCGCCCAGCAAGCAGCTCGTCGGCGCACCCCTCTACACGCTCGCGCAGTTCATGTTCAGCGGCGCGATCGAGTGGGGCGGCTACAAGTTCACCTACTACAGCCAGCAGGTGCTGCCGGGCCAGGGACTCGAGGTGCCCGGGCGGCACGTCAACGAGGACGGCTACGTGAGCGACGGCGACGGCTTCATCGTGCTCGCGGGTTCGGCGCCGAAGGGCACGGTGTTCCCGACCCCGTTCGGATACCAGGGCAAGATCTACGACCGCGGCACCGTCGGCAACCACCTCGACGTCTACATCCGCTGATCGTCGCCGCTCGGCAGCGCCCGGGTCACCCCCACTTCGCCGGAGGCGGGGTCCACTCCGACAGGCGGCGCAGCAGCGTCTCCGGATCGCTCTCGACGATCAGCGAGTCGAGGTACCGCTGCGCGAGGAACCCGCGCTCGACCATGTCGCCGAGCGCCGCGAGCATCGGCTGCCAGTAGCCGTCGATATCGACGAGCGCGACGGGACGGTTGTGCAGCCCGAGGTTCATCCAGGTGAAGGCCTCGAAGAACTCCTCGAGCGTGCCGGGCCCGCCCGGGAGCGCGACGAGTGCATCGGCGAGGGCGATCATGCGCCGCTTGCGGGACTGCATGTCGGCCACGACTTCGAGGCGCGTGAGCCCGGTGTGGCCGATCTCGCCGTCGACGAGGCGCTGCGGGATCACGCCGAACGCCTCGCCTCCGCCCGCCAGGACCGCATCCGCGACGGCGCCCATGAGGCCGACCTTTCCACCGCCGTAGACGAGATCGATGCCCCGCTCGGCCAGCGCCGAGCCGAACGAAGCGGCCTCGCGAACGATACGAGGATCCAGCCCCAGCGCGGATCCCGTGTACACGGCGATCCGCTGCGGCGCGATGCCCGAGAGCGGCGCGCGGCGGATCAGCCCCGGGAAGACGTGCTCGGAGTTGAGGGGGGCCATGCCCCCGTGCGGCGCCGAAGGATCCACCCACTCCAGGTGCTCGATCTCGGCGCGGGGCGCATCCACCGGCCGGAACGGGTGCTCGAACACATCGGCCACCAGGGCGTGCCCCGGCTCGTTCGCCGCAGCGGAGGCGAATCGACCGACGCCGCGCAGCAGCAGCGGATCCAGCTCGACCCCCAGCTCCTCGGCGAACTCGCGCACCGCCGTGTCGCGGGGATCCTCGCCGGCCTCCGGCTTGCCGCCCGGCAGCATCAGCATCGAGGTGCCGCGCTTGCGCACGTTCAGCACCCGCCCGGACTCGTCCCGCATCACGACCGCACTGACCCGAATGGTTCTGTTCACCGCAGCAGCCTATCGAGCCGCACCCGCGCGAACCCCGATTGGAAGCGGCGGAGCCCGGCACCTAGGCTGGCCCCATGCCCCAGCAGTCCCCGCTCCGCGTCGCCCTCCTCGGGCTCGGCGCGATCGGCACGCGCGTGGCCGACGGATTGCGGACCGGCGCGGCGCCCGGCGCCGTCCTGGTCGGCGCGGTCGTGCGCACCCCGGGAGCCGCGACCGCGCGGGGGATCACCGAACTCGACCTCGACGACGCCGTCGCCTCCAGCGACCTGGTCGTCGAGTGCGCGGGAGTCCCCGCCGCCCGCGAACTCGGTCCGCGGGTCGTCTCCGCGGGACGCGACCTGCTGCTCGTCTCGATCGGCGCCCTCGCCGACCCGCTGGACCGCGCGCGGCTGCTCGACGGCCCCGGCATCTGCCGCCTCTCCACCGGAGCGATCGGCGGCCTCGACCTGCTGCGCGCAGCGACGCGCGACGGCGGACTCGCCCGGGCCTCGCTCACCACCACCAAGCGCCCCGAAGCCCTCGTCCAGCCCTGGATGACCGAGGCCGAGCGAGCCTCTCTGCTCGGCCTCGCGGAACCGACCCGGATCCTCACCGGCACCGTGCGGGACGCGATCGAACGGTTCCCGAGCTCGCTCAACGTCGCCGTCGCGCTCGCCGCCGCGACCGGGCTCTGGGAGCAGACCGAGGTGCGGCTGGTCGCGGACCCCCGCGCCCCGCGCACCGAGCACCTGATCGAAGCCTCGGGCGCCGCAGGGGAGTACCGCTTCGCCGCCGCGAACGCTCCGCTGCCCGAACGGCCCGCATCGAGTGGGATCGTGTCGCAGGCCGTGCTGCGCGGCATCGCCGACCTCGCACGTCCCGGGGGAGCGTTCGTCTAGTCGCCCGTCGTCGGAACGGCGCCGCTACCCGCTCGCGACGGCGATCGACTCGCGATCCTGGAACGCGGTACGCGGGACGAAGCACAGCAGCACCGCCGAGCAGAGCGCGCTCGCCCCGCACACGATCCAGACGATCACGTACCCGGACAGCGACCCCGCCGTAGCCGTCTCGTCGGCCGCGGCCCCCGTGGCTCCGTGCAGCAGCGCGATCCCGAACACGCAGGAGGCCAGCGCGCCGCCGACGGTCTTCACCGAATTGGTGAGACCCGTCGCGACGCCCGTCTGCGTCTCGGGCGCAGCAGACGCCGCAGCCGCCGGAAGCGCGGCGACGAGCGCCCCGGACCCGAGCCCCGCCACCACCATGTTCGCGACCACCTGGCCGTACCCGTCGTGGAAGGGCAGGAAGAGCAGATACCCCACGCCGATGCAGGTCGACGCGACCACGAGCGCCAGCCGCGGCGTGATCCGGCGCGCCAGCTTCGGGAACAGCAGCGCGCCCGTGATCATCGCGATCAGGTAGAAGCCGATCAGCAGGGACGCCCCGAACCCCGACGCACCGAGACCATAGCCGTAGCGCTCGGGATCGGTGCGCGCGAAGGTCGACAGCGGAGCCTGCGCCCCCAGCACGCTCATCCCGAAGAGACCTGCGGTCAGGAAAATCGGCAGCAGCGCCGGCGACCGGAACATGCGCACATCGATCAGCGGATCCGGATGGCGCAGCTCCCACAGGGCGAAGGGAACGACGAGCAGGAGACCGAGCCCCAGCGCGACCCAGGGCAGCGGCTCGCCCGCACCCTGCAGACGGAGCAGACTGAAACCGCCGGTCAGCGCCAGCAGCGCGAGCGAGACGAGCGACGCACCGACCCAGTCGAACTCGCCCCGGTTCGGGACCCCGACGTCGGACACCCCGAACCTGACGACGAAGAAGCAGATCACCACGCACACCGCCGGGACCGCGAGCACGACCGGCAGAGGCAGCACATCGATGAGCGCCCCGCCGCCCAGCGCACCCAGGATCGCGCCCAGCTCGAGCGCCGCCACCAGGATGCCCGCTGCGCGCGTGGTCAGGACCGAACGCCCATCGGTGCCCCGGGTCCGCGACCAGATGATCGCGATCTCGAGCGGGAGCCAGACCACGTAGAAGCCCTGCAGCGCCCACGCCGCAAGGAACACCCCGAAGCTGTCGGTGAACGGCAGCACCGCGCTCGCCGCAGCGGTCACCGCGGTCGAGATCAGCAGGATCCGCTTGTGCCCGACCATGTCGCCGAGCTTCGCGAGCGCGGGCACGATGAGCGCGGACAGCATCAGCTGCGACCCCTCGAGCCAGTTCACGTCGGCATCGCGCACATGGAGGTGGCGCGCGATGTCGGTGAGCATCGGCGTGTAGTAGCCCTGCAGGATCCCGCTCGTGAACTCCACGAAGGCCAGCAGCCCGACGATGCCGGCGACGCTGCGGAGCGTGACGCGCGACACGGTCACAGCCCCATCAGAAGGGCTCGGTGGAAGCGCTCGCCGCGTTCCAGCTCGGTCACCGCGACCCGCTCGTCGACGCCGTGGATCGTGGCGCGGAGCTCGGCCGACATGGCGAGCGGCGCGAAACGGTAGACCGCCGGACAGAAGCGATGGAAATACCGTGAGTCGGTCGCGGCCATCATCACGTAGGGGACCGTCGCCGCTTCGGGGTGGGACGCGCCGACCGAACGGGCGATGAGCGCGAACTGCGCGTTATCGGTGCGCGACTCGGCCGAGGGCTCGCTGCCCTCGAGCAGCTCGACCCGCACCTCCCGGTCCCCGATCCGGCGCGTCACCCGGCGCATCGCCGAGGCCACGCTCTCGCCCAGTGCGATGCGCAGGTTCAGGGTCGCGGTCGCCTGCGACGGCAGCACGTTCGCAGCGGTGCCGCCCGACTGCATGGTCGCGGCGATCGTGGTGCGCACGAGTGCCGCGGGCTCGCCGCCGAGCCGCGCGAAGAGCCGCGCGGTGACCGGCGGCATCGCCGCCAGCGCGCGGAGCAGGAGACCGGCGGGACGATTCGCGCGCTCGGAGAAGAGCTGCAGCATGCGCGAGATCCCGGCGGGCGTGCGCGGGCGGAATGTCGTCGGGCCGAGCCGGTCGACCGCCCGCGCGACCCTGCCGACCGCGGTGCGGGTCGGCGGGGTGGACGCGTGACCGCCATCGCCGCGGGCGCTGAGCCGCAGGGTCGCGATGCCCTTCTCGCCGACACCGACCATGGCGGCGGTCCCTCGGACGAAGGGCAGCGGTGCGTCGACCACGGCGCCGCCCTCGTCGATCACCATCCAGGGAACGATGCCCCGCTGCCGCAGGGCCTGCGCGATCGCCTCCGCCGCGTCGCCGAAGGTCTCCTCGTTCCCGCCGAACGAGAGGTACACCTCGCGGGCCGGCACGAATCCCGCGGCGAGCAGGTTCTCGACCGCCTCCAGCACCACCAGCAGCGGCCCCTTGTCGTCGAGCGCGCCGCGCCCGAAGACGAAGCCGTCGGCGACGATGCCGGCGAACGGCGGATGCGTCCAGTCGTCGCTCTCGTCGACCGGCACCACGTCGAAGTGCGCCATGAGTACGAGCGGCTCGCGCTCGTGCCCCGCGCCGCGCCAGCGGTAGAGCAGGCCGAGGGGTCCGACACGGTCCAGCTCGAGGCGCTCGTGCACGAGCGGGTAGAGCTCGCGCAGCAGATCGACGAAGGCCTCGAAGGGGGCATCGCCGCGCGTCTCGTGCTCGGCCGAGACGGTGGGCAGCTGGATCATGCGCGAGAGGCGTTCGGCCGCGCCATCGCGCGCCGCGACCTCGATGTCACTGGGCATGGCAAAACCCTAGTGGGTCGGCGCGATTTTCCGTACGCGAGTCGCGCAGCGGGTCAGGCGAAGGATTCGCGCAGCGCCGGTTCGAGCCGCGGGTAGGCGAAGCGGAATCCCGCCTCCTGCAGCCGCTCGGGCAGCACCCAGCGGCTCTTCAGCACGAGCTCGGTCTCGGTGCGGATCGCGGCGGCCCCGATCTCGAGCACCCACCGCGGCATCGGCACGCCGAACGGGATCCCCAGCACGCGGCGCACGGCCGCCTGCAGCTCCCGGTTGGTCGAGGGGTTCGGCGAGGCGACGTTGATCGGTCCGTCGAGTTCCGGGTGGGATTCGAGGAACCCGACGATGCGCGCGACGTCCTCGACGTGGATCCAGCTGAAACGCTGCGCGCCCCGGCGCGCGCCGAAGCGGTGCGCGGTGCCCGCCCGGCTGCGACGCCCGGAGATCGGCCAGCGGCCATCCCACTGCGCCCCGCCGAGGCCCAGGCGGGCGAGCGCGCCGATGGGACCGAGCACTCCGCCGTGACCGAGCACGATCGCCGTGCGCAGCGCCACTCGGCGGGTGCCGGGCAGCTTGCCCGAGAAGAACTCGCGCTCCCACGCGCGGGCGATGCCGACCGAGAAGCCCTCTCCGAGCTCGCCCGTGCGCTCCGTCATCGGGCGGTCCTCGGCGTGCCGGTAGATGGTCGCCGTGGACGCGTTGATCCAGAGCCTGGGAGGTGCGTCCGAGGCGCGGATCGCGCGCCCCAGCGCGGCGGTGGTGCCGACGCGCGAGCGCAGGATCTCAGCGCGGTTCGCGGGGGTATAGCGGCAGTTGACGCTCTTTCCGGCGAGACCGACGACCATCGACGCGCCGTCGACCGCACGTGCGAGGCCCGCATCGTCGTCCCAGCGCAGGTCGGCCCCGCGGCGGCCGACCGTGATGACCTGCCGGCCGGACTCGCGCAGGCGCTGCACGAGCACAACGCCCATGAAACCCCCGGCTCCGCCGACGACCACGCGGCCGGTCGGCTGAGCCGAGGGCTCCGAGGAACCGGTGGTCACTCGGCGCGGGTCACGAGGGTCGGGCAGGGCAGCTCCTGCAGCACGCCGTGGCTGACCGAACCGAGCAGCAGGCGCGAGAATCCGCCGTGCCCGCGGCTGCCGACCACGAGCAGATCGGCGCCCGCCGCGGCCTCGACCAGGGCGGTCACCGGGGGAGCCTGCACGAGCTTGCGCTGCACCTCGAGATCGGGGTAGCGGTCCGCGAGGCCCGCGGTGCCGATCGCGATGGCCTCCTCGGCAGCCGAACGCTGAGCGGCGATGAGGTCTTCGCTCCAGAGATACTCGAGACCGGGAGTGAGGGGCGGCATCCAGGCGTAGACCGCGATGAGCGGCACGCCCGCCCGCGACGCCTCGGCCGCTGCGACGGCGATCGCGCGCTTCGAGGGCTCGGAACCGTCGACGCCGACCACGATGCCGGGGACGCGCTCGCCCTCCTCGGCGGTGCGCGGTTTCGGGATCACGGCGACCGGGCAGTGCGCGACCGCTGCGACCTTGACGGCGCGGGTGCCGAAGAAGGTGCCGGCGAAACGGCTGCCGGAGTGGGCGCCCAGCACGAGGAGATCCGCGCGCTTCGAGGCCTGCTCGAGCTCGGTGACGGGGTGCCCGACCACAGCGGTGCCGGTGACCGAGCCCGCGAAGCCGCTGCGCTTCGCGTAGGCGCACTCCGCGGCCAGCATCTCGTCGGAGGCCTTCTGCGCCTCGGAGACGAAGGCGACGCTCTCGGAGAGGAAGGTGTCGTCGGTGACGTACATCAACTCCACCGACGCGCCGCGTTCGCCGGCCCGCCTCAACCCCCAATCGAGCGCTGCTCGACTCTGCTCGGAACCGTCTACTCCGATGATGAATTTCTCGGACATGGTGCTCCTTTCGGGGGCTGAGGCGGGTGGGACCGGGCCGGGCTGCTAGGCCTGCAGCGCCGGGAGGTGAGCCGGGTGGCTGCCGGCGAGCTGCTCGATGATGCGGACCACCTGGCAGCTGTAGCCGTACTCGTTGTCGTACCAGACGTAGACCACGGCGCTGTCGCCGGTCACGATGGTCGCGAGGCCGTCGACGATGCCAGCGCGGTTCGAGCCGACGAAGTCGGTCGAGACGATCTCGGCGGACTCGACGTAGTCGATCTGCGTGCGCAGCGCGCCCGTGAGCGACACCTGCTCGAGGATCGAGTTGAGCTCCTCGCGGGTGGTCTCGCGCTCGAGCTGCAGGTTGAGCACGGCCATCGAGACATCGGGGGTGGGAACGCGGATCGCGTTGCCGGTGAGCTTGCCCTCGAACTCGGGGAGCGCCTTCGACACGGCCTTCGCCGCACCGGTCTCGGTCAGCACCATGTTGAGCGCGGCCGAGCGGCCGCGACGATCGCCCTTGTGGAAGTTGTCGATCAGGTTCTGATCGTTCGTGTACGAGTGCACGGTCTCGACGTGCCCGCGCTTGACCCCGAAGTGGTCGTTCATGACCTTGAGCACCGGCGTGATGGCGTTCGTGGTGCAGGAGGCGGCACTGAGGATGGTGTGCTCGTCGGTGATCTTGGAGCTGTTCACGCCGTACACGACGTTGAGCATGTCGCCCTTGCCGGGAGCGGTGAGCAGCACGCGCGAGATGCCCTGGTTCTGCAGGTGCTGCCCCAGGCCCTCGGCATCGCGCCAGCGGCCCGTGTTGTCGACGAGGATCGCGTCCTCGATGCCGTACTGCGTGTAGTCGACGCTCGCGGGGTCGTTCGAGTAGATGACCTGGATGCGCACGCCGTTGGCGAGGATCGCGTCCTCGTCCTCGAGCACCTTGATGGTGCCGTTGAAGGGGCCGTGCACCGAATCGCGCTTGAGCAGGTTGGCGCGCTTCGCGAGATCGTTCTCGGAGCCCTTGCGCACGACGATCGCGCGCAGGTTCAGGCCGTTGCCGCTGCCGGAGTGATCGATGATGATGCGGGCGAGCAGGCGGCCGATGCGGCCGAAGCCGTAGAGCACGACGTCGGTGCCGTTGCCGCGCTCGGCCTCGAGCGCGGGAGCCAGCTCGGCGCGCAGGTAGGCCTCGAGATCGCTCTGGCCCGACGTGCGGAAGCCGTTGGCGAGCAGCGCGAGGTCGACCGAGACGGGGCCGGGCTGGATCTTCGCCAGTGCTTCGACGACCGCCGACGACTCGTCGAGCGGCAGCTCGACGTCGTCGATCTTGCGCGCGAAGCTGTGCGCCCGGATGATGTCGATCGGGGAGCGGCCCACCAGGCTGCGCCCGTGCACCGACATGACCACGTCGTGATCCCGATACAGCTGTCCGATGAGCGGGATCATCCGCTCGGCGAGCTCCTGCTTGGCCTTCCAAGCTTCGAGGTGTGCATCCGCGCGCTGGATCATGTGAACGGTGGGTTCCTTCCGTGGAATGTCGAGGACTCCCGGCCTGCCCGCCGGCGCCGTCTGAGGCGTCGTACCTCAGTATCCCATGTGCGTGCCCGCCGCGCGTCCGCGGCGCTCCGATTTCGCAGGATCCTCGTCTCCGTCATGAAACGTCACGCAGTTCGCGTCGGCCCGGCGGCATCGCCCAGACTCATGGGGACCGAGCCAGATCGTCACGAAACGAGGAACCCATGGCACTCAGCAAGAAGCGCGGCATCATCGCCGCTTCGATCACCGCTCTGGCGCTCGTGGCCACCACCGCGCTCGCCGGCTGCGCGACCTCGAACGACTCCGCGGACTCCGGGTCGTCGGATGCGAAGCACGTCAAGATCGGCGTGGTGGGCGCGAGCGACCCGTACTGGAAGACCTTCGTCGATGCCGCCAAGAAGGAGGGCATCGAGGTCGAGCTGAAGGACTTCACCGACTACAACCAGCCGAACCCCGCGCTCAGCGCCGGTGAGCTCGACCTGAACCAGTTCCAGCACATCGTCTACCTCGCGGACTACAACGTGCAGAACAACGACGACCTCGTGCCGGTGGGCTCGACGGCGATCTACCCCCTCGCGGTGTTCTCGACCAAGCACAAGAAGCTCGACGAGATCCCCAAGGGCGGCACCGTCGCGATCCCCTCGGATCCGACGAACCGAGCCCGCGGCCTGAACGTGCTGCAGTCGGCCGGCCTGCTGAAGCTCAAGGACGGCGGCACGCTGTTCTCGACCCCGAAGGACATCGACGAGGGCGCCTCGAAGGTGAAGGTCAAGGAGATGGACGCGTCGTTCACCGCGACCTCGCTCGCCGACGTCGACGGAGCGGTCGTCAACAACGACTTCGTCACCAAGGCCGGCCTGAAGTTCTCCGACGCCCTCTACCAGGACGATCCCAAGGACGCCGGCGCGAAGTACTTCATCAACATCTTCGCCGCGAAGAAGAAGGACGCCGACAACCCGACCTTCAAGAAGCTCATCGATCTCTACCAGAGCGACGAGGCCGTGCAGAAGGGTGTGCTCGAGAACTCGGGCGGCAGCGCCATCCTGCTGAAGACCCCCGTGTCGGAGCTGCAGGATATTCTGAAGGACGCCGAGAAGCAGGTGAAGGAGCACAAGTAAGCGCTCCCGCCGTTCGAACGATCGAGCGAGCGCGACGAGTCGGAACCGAGGATCTCGTGTTTCCGATGCGCCGCGCTCGCTCGATCGGCGTTTCCGGCACCACCATCCACTCAGAAGTGAGGGAACGATGACCCGTGTCCAACTGATCGGGGTCGGCAAGCAGTACCCCGGCCGAGGCAAGGCGAGCGACCCCATCGTCGCCGTCGACGACGTCTCGATCGACGTCGCCTCCGGCGAGATCCACGCCGTCATCGGCTATTCCGGCGCGGGCAAGAGCACACTGCTCCGGCTCGTGAACGGACTCGAGCGCGCCACCAGCGGCGTGATCCTGGTCGGCGACGACGAGATCACCGCGCTGCCCGAGCGGGCGCTCCGCGGGGTGCGCGAGCGCATCGGCATGATCTTCCAGCAGTTCAACCTGTTCCACTCGCGCACCGTCGCGAAGAACGTCGAGTACCCGCTCGTCGTCGCGGGCGTCCCAGCCGAGGAGCGCCGCGCCCGCGTCGCCGAGCTGCTCGACTTCGTCGGCCTCGGCGACCGGGCGAACGCCTACGTCGAGCAGCTCTCGGGCGGGCAGAAGCAGCGCGTCGGCATCGCACGCGCCCTCGCCACCAATCCGGGCGTGATTCTGGCCGACGAGGCCACGAGCGCGCTCGACCCCGAGACCTCGCAGGAGGTGCTCGCACTGCTCCGCCGCATCAACCAGGAGCTCGGCGTCACGATCCTGCTCATCACGCACGAGATGGACGTCGTGCGCGAGCTCGCGCACCGCGTCACCGTCATGGACGGCGGCCGCGCCGTCGAGCAGGGCGGGGTGTTCGAGGTCTTCTCGAGCCCGAAGACCGAGACCACGCGCCGCTTCGTCTCGACCGCGCTGCCGACCGAGCCGAACCCCGAGCACCTCGCCGAGCTGCGCGAGCGCCACCGCGGCACGCTCGTCACCCTCACGCTCAAAGACGGCGGGGTCGACCAGCCCGTCGTGTTCCAGACCCTCGCCGATCGCGGCGTCGGCGTGAGCATCATCCACGGCGGCATCACGGACGTCGGCGGCCGCAGCTTCGGCCGCCTCACCCTCGAACTCATCGGCAACGACCTGCAGGTCGAGCACGCGGTCGCCGCGCTCGGGCAGCAGGCCGAACTGGAGGTGCTCCGCTGATGGACGGACTGATCCAACTCATCAACGACGGCTCGTTCATCGCGGCGACGCTGCAGACGCTGCTGTACGTCGTCGTCGCCCTGGCCATCGGCGGCGTGCTCGGGCTCGTGATCGGCATCGCGCTCACCGTCACCCGCCGGGGCGGTCTGCTCGAGAGCCGGCCGGTGTTCGTGGTGCTCAACTTCCTCGTGAACTTCTTCCGCCCGATCCCGTTCATCCTGCTCGCCTTCGCGCTGCAGCCCCTCGCGCGCTTCGTCGTCGGCACGGGCATCGGCGATCCCGCCTTCATGTTCGCGCTCTCCTTCGCGGCGACCTTCGGGATCGCCCGGCTCGTCGAGCAGAACCTGCTCACGGTGCCGCCCGGTGTGATCGAAGCCTCCCGCGCCATGGGCGCCGGGCCGTTCCGCACGATCCTCACCGTGCTGATTCCCGAGGGCGCCGGTCCCGTGATCCTCGGTTACACCTTCGCCTTCATCGCGGTGGTCGACATGACGGCCATGGCCGGCATGATCGCGGGCGGCGGCCTCGGCAACCTGGCGCTCCAGTACGGCTACCGGCAGTTCAACCCGTGGGTCACCTGGTCGGCGGTGCTGATCATCATCTTGATCGTGCAGCTCGTGCAGCTGCTCGGCAACGGCATCGCCCGCAAGCTGCTCCGGAGGTAGTCATGATGCAGGACGCACCGCACACCCTCGGCGATCTGCGCCGCACGGCCGAGCGCTTCTGGCCCGAGGCCACCGCCGAGAGCTGGGACCGCGTCGGCCTCGTCACCGGCCATGCCGCGTCCCCGTTGCGCCGGGTACTGCTCGCGGTCGACGCCGTCGACGTCACGGTCGAGGAGGCGCTCGACTGGGACGCCGACGCGCTGCTCACGCACCACCCGCTGCTGCTGCGCGGGATCAACTCGATCGCCGAGGACACGGCCAAGGGCTCGCTGCTCGCGCGACTGATCCGCGGCGAGTGCGCGCTGCTCGCGGCGCACACCAATGCCGACCAGCCCGAGGGCGGTGTCTCCGACGTGATCGCGCGCCGGCTCGGCCTGGAGGATGCGCAGCCCATCGTGCCGATGGCGAGCGATCCGAGCGCCGGGATCGGCCGGGTGGGGGAGCTGCCCGCACCCGAACCGCTCCGCGCGTTCGCCGATCGGGTCGCCGGGATCATGCCGGCCACGGTCAGCGGTGTTCGCGTCGCGGGGGACCCGGAGCGTCCGGTTCGTCGCGTCGCGCTGCTCGGTGGCGCCGGCGACAGCCTGCTCGACCACCCGCTCGTGCGCGGAGCCGATGTCTACCTCACCTCGGACCTGCGGCATCACCCCGCGCAGGAGTCGCTCGAGCAGTCCGCGGTCGCGGGCGGCCCGGCGCTCGTCGACGTGGCCCACTGGGCGAGCGAATCGCTCTGGCTCGAGGGAGCCGCCGAACGACTCGCGGCCGAACTGCCCGGCGTCGAGTTCCGCGTGAGTGCGCGACGCACCGATCCGTGGGTCTTCTCGGTCGGCGCGAACGACGGACGCGCGCTCGGCGCGGGTTCCGGGCGCTAGTCTTGGGTGCTATGAAGGCCAGTCCCCGCCAGCAGCGACTGCTGCTCGACCTGCAAGAGCTCGACACGACCGCGGCTCGGCTGCGGCGCAAACGCGAGCAGATCCCGCAGCGCGCCGAGCTGGCGTCGCTGCAGGGCGAGCTGGCGGCCGCGAAGGAGCGCTTCATGGGGCTCCAGCGCGAGCTCGACGGCCAGCAGGCCGAAATCGATCGGCTCGAGTCCGACACCCAGATGGTGCGGGACCGCAAGGCGCGCGACGAGCAGCTGATCGCCGCGAGCACCTCGCCCAAAGAGGCGCAGGCCCTGCAGAACGAGCTCGACACCCTGGCACGCCGCACCGGTGAGCTCGAGGAGCGCGAGCTCGAGCTGATGGAGGTCGCGGAGCAGACGAAGGCGCGCTTCGACGAGGCGGCCGCCGCGCTGAGCGGGGTCGACGGCCGTCGCGCGGCTCTCGAGGCCGCGATCGGCGAGGCCGAGGCCGCCATCGCCCGCGAGGCCTCCGCCGCCGCTGAGGAGCGAGCCGGTGTGGCCGCCGAGATCCAGCGCGACCTGCTCGGTCTCTACGAGGAGACCCGCTCCCGCAACGGCATCGGTGCGGCCCGCCTCCGGGGCAACGTCTCCGAGGGATCCAACATGGCGCTCGCGCCGGCCGAGCTCATGACGATCCGCGAGACCGCACCCGACGAGATCGTCTTCTGCCCCGGCAGCGGCGCGATCCTCGTGCGCGTCGACGAGGCTTAGGCTCCGCTCACTCGAAGAGGCCGAGCCGCGCCTGCAGCTCGGCCCGGCCTGGACCGGTGACGCGTACCGCTCGCGGCACCGGACCGCGGGCCAGCCAACCGAGTTCGAGGAATCGCTCGAACAGGGCTGCGCCGAGGCCCCCGGCCAGGTGGTCGCGGCGTTCGGTCCAGTCCAGGCAGCGCCGGACGAACGGGCGGCGCGAGCGTGCGGCGGACTCGAAATCGAGGCCGAGCTCAGCGCACCACCGTTCACCGGCGGAGGTGAGCCCTGGGCCCGGACCGATCAGCTCCCGTGCCTCCAAGGCGCCCAGCATCGCCACACCTGCGGCGCCCGCGAGATGGTCGTAGCAGCTGCGCGCCTCCCGAAGCGCGCGATCCGCAGCGATCGCGCGGAGCGACGGCTTCGGTGGAGGTGCGACCGTCGACAGCGAGAGGCTCTCGACCAGCGCCGCCGCTCGCGCGTCGGCAAGGCTCAGGTAGCGGTGGCGCCCGGCCCGGCGCTCCACGACCAGCCCGCTGTCGACCAGCACGTGCAGGTGCTCGGACGCGGTCGATCGGGCGATCCCGGCCTGCGCGGCGAGCTCGGTCGCGGTCCAGGCGCGACCGTCGAGCAGGATGAGCAGTATGGTGGCTCTGCTGGTGTCCGAGATCACCGAGGCTGCTCTGGCCAGTGCGGCCCCGTTCTCGCGTGCGTCCATGGAGCAATTCTTCCCGATCGATGCTTCGGCGCGCACCGAAACGTTCCGCGGTCACACTGTTCCGCATGCTCGAAACAACGCCAGCCGCAGCCGAACCCTCCAGCGTCCACCGCACCATCACCCCGTCCGTGCTCTACTTCGGGACTCCGGTCGGCGTGCTGTCCACGGTGAACGCGGATGGCACATCGAACCTCGCACCGATCTCCTCCTACTGGGCGCTCGACGATCTTCTGGTGATCGGTCTGGGGGCGACAGGGCACAGCATCGTCAATCTGCGGCGGGCACCCGAACTGGTGCTGAACCTCGTCGACGAGGGCCGCTGGGAGCCCGTCGAGCTGCTCGGGCGGACGACCGGCGCCGACCCGATTCCCGAGAGCAAGCGCGAGGGAACCCGCTTCGTCGCGGACAAGTTCAGCATGGTGGGATGGCATCCGTTGCGGTCGGGCATCGTCGCGCCGGATCGGGTCGCCGAGCTCCCGGTCCACCTCGAAGCTCGGGTCACCGGGATCCATGAGGAGCCGGACGGGGTCGCCAGCGTGCACGCACGGGTGTGCGCGGTGCACGTCGCGGACGAACTCACGGTTCCTGGGTCCTCGCACGTGAACCCCGAGCGTTGGCGGCCCCTGATCTACAACTTCCGGCACTACTACGGGCTGGGGGATCGTCGCGGCATCGCCGGTATCGCCGAAGTTCAGTAGACTGTTCACCGAGAATGGGTCGGTGAGACGGTCGCGTCGCGTTCGCTTCGGCGGGCGCGCCGAGGAACGTCCGGGCTGCACAGAGGAGAACGGTGGGTAACGCCCACCCGGGGTAACCCGCGAGAAAGTGCAACAGAAAGCAGACCGACCGCTCCGGTTCGCCGGGGCGGCACGGGTGAAACGGTGGTGTAAGAGACCACCGGCGTCCGTGGTGACACGGGCGGCCAGGTAAACCTCGTTCGCAGCAAGGCCAGACAGCAGGCGTTGAAGCTCCTCGCCGAGTCTGCGGGTAGGCCGCTAGAGGGTGTCGGCAACGGCACTTCGAGAGAGATGACCGTCACCGCCGGTTTCGGCCGGCGGGACAGAACCCGGCGTATGATCCGGCCCATTCTCCCCAACGGGATCGCGCTGCGCACCCGATGCGGAGACCCTCATGATTTCGGACGCTGTTCCACCCGGATCCCCGAAAGTGCGCGAATCTCCGAAAGCGCGCAGCGCTCCGAGATCGTGAAGCCGCGAAGCGCGCCGCGCCTCAGTCGTCGGACAGCGTGAGGATCTCGACGCCCTGCTCGCGCACCACGAGCGTGTGCTCGAACTGCGCGGTCAGCGAGCGGTCGCGCGTGGTCACGGTCCAGCCGTCCTCCCACTGGTCCCACTCGTGGGTGCCGAGCGTCAGCATCGGCTCGATCGTGAACACCATGCCGGGCACGATCACGTCGTCGAACCGGGGCGCCGAATCGTAGTGGGGGATGATGAGCCCCGTATGGAAGGCGGCGCCGACGCCGTGCCCGGTGAAGTCGCGCACGACGCCGTAGCCGAAGCGCTTCGCGTAGGTCTCGATAACGCGGCCGATCACGTTCACCTCGCGGCCGGGCGCGACCGCCTTGATCCCACGCATGAGCGCCTGCTCGGTGCGCTGGATCAGCAGGTCGGCCTCCTCCGAGACCTCGCCGACGCGGAACGTGCGGTTGAGGTCGCCGTGGTAGCCGTCGAGGTAGGCGGTGACGTCGATGTTGACGAGGTCGCCCTCGCGCAGCACCGTGTCGTCGGGGATCCCGTGGCAGATGACCTCGTTGACCGAGGTGCAGCTCGACTTCGGGAACCCGCGGTAGCCGAGCGTCGAGGGGTAGGCGCCGTGCGAGACGACGTACTCGTGCGCGATGCGGTCGAGCTCCTCGGTGGTGACGCCCGGCCGGATCGCCGCGGCGGCGGCGTCGATGGATCGCGACGCGATGCGGCCCGCGGCGCGGATCTTCGCGATCTCCTCCTCGGAGTAGGTGTTGTCGCCCGTGTAGGGCGGCGGCGCGTCGAGTCCGACGTACGGCGGTCGCTGGATCTGCTTGGGGACGGCCCGCACGGGGCTGACGTGACCGGGGACCAGGTGACCTGCGGAATCGAACGGCATGCGTCTAGTCTATGGAACATGAGCAAGCGGGATTGGGGGATCGACGATCCCCAGGAGACGTACTGGTACAACACGCGCACCGGCGAAGTCGAGGACGGGCCGCAGTCGCTCTCGGTCGACCGCATCGGTCCGTTCGCGACGCGCGAGGAAGCCGCTCGCGGCCCCGAGATCGTCGCGGAGCGCGCCAAGAAGTGGGCCGAGGAAGACGCGCAGGACGACTGAGTCGCGCGAAGGCTCCGCGCCGGTAGTCTGAGAGCAGTCCTCGCGCAGCGCGGGGAGGATCATCGACCCGATCGGAGCCGGCGTGAGCAAGCAGCGGGATTTCGTCCTCCGCACCATCGAGGAGCGCGGCGTCAAGTTCGTGCGCCTCTGGTTCACCGACGTCGCGGGGACGCTCAAGTCGGTGGCGCTCGCGCCCGCCGAGGTCGAGGGCGCCTTCGGCGAGGGCATCGGCTTCGACGGGTCCGCGATCGAGGGCCTGACCCGCGCCTACGAGTCGGACCTGCTCGCGGTCCCGGATCCCTCGACGTTCCAGTTGCTGCCGTGGCGCAGCGAGACCGACCCGACGGCGCGCATGTTCTGCGACATCCGCACGCCCAACGGCGAGCCGGCCGTCGCCGACCCGCGCAACGTGCTGAAGCGCGGCCTCGCTCGCGCTGCGGAGCGCGGCTTCACGTTCTACACGCACCCCGAGATCGAGTTCTACCTGCTGAAGTCCAAGGAGTTCGGCGCCGAGGGCCCCGTGCCCGTCGACCGGGCGGGCTACTTCGACAACGTCCCCGGGGGCACCGCGCACGACTTCCGACGCGACAGCGTCAACATGCTCGAAGATCTCGGCATCTCGGTCGAGTTCAGCCACCACGAGGCGGGTCCCGGGCAGAACGAGATCGACCTGCGCTACGCCGACGCGCTCACCATGGCCGACAACATCATGACCTTCCGCACGGTCGTGAAGGAGGTCGCGATCGCGCAGGGCGTGCACGCCACCTTCATGCCGAAGCCGCTCGCCGGGCAGCCGGGATCGGGCATGCACACGCACCTCTCGCTGTTCGAGGGCGACGCCAACGCGTTCTACGATCCGGCGGCGAAGTACCAGCTCTCGCAGACGGGCCGCCGCTTCGTCGCGGGCCTGCTTCGGCACGCGCCCGAGATCACCGCCATCACCAACCAGTACATCAACTCGTACAAGCGGCTGTGGGGCGGCGACGAGGCTCCGTCCTTCGTGAGCTGGGGCCACAACAACCGCTCCGCGCTCGTGCGCGTGCCGAGTTACAAGCCGAGCAAGGGCGGCAGCGCACGCGTCGAGTACCGCGCGCTCGACAGTGCGGCCAATCCGTACCTCGCCTTCTCGGTGCTGCTGGCCGCCGGCCTCAAGGGCATCGAAGAGGAATACGAGCTCCCGCCCGAGGCGGAGGAGAACCTGTGGGCGCTGAGCGATGGCGAGCGTCGCGCGCTCGGCTTCGATCCGCTGCCCACCAGCCTGGATCACGCGCTCGCGGTGATGGAGCGCTCCGAGCTCGTCGCAGAGGCGCTGGGCGAGCAGGTGTTCGCCTATCTGATCCGCGAGAAGCGTCGGGAGGTCGACGAGTACCGCAGCCAGGTGACGCCGTTCGAGCTGTCCTCGATGCTCGGCACGATCTGATCGGCCGATGGCTCCGGGATCCCGTCCTTCCACGCTCGGCCGCGTCGCGCGCGCCGGGTTCCAAGAGCTGAGCGAGGCTCGTGACCGCATCGACGGTCTCGCGGCCCTGCTCGCCGAGCAAGCGGGCGGCACCGCGAACGCGGACGTCGCGCCGATCGATGCCGAGACGCTGCTCGACGCCTTCGCCGGGGCGGCCGATCCCGACACCGCGCTCGCGCGGCTGAGCGAGCTCGCCGAGCGGCATCCCGAGCTCTGCGCGGGTTTCCGCGCGAGCGAGTGGGCGCGGCTGTGCCGGCTCGCGGGCGCCTCGCCCGCGCTCGCGGAGTTCTTCGTGCGGAACCCCCGCGACCTCGCGCGCCTGCTGCGGGACGGCGGGCGGATGCCCGATGCTGCGGAGGCGCGGCGCGAACTGCTCGCCGCGGTCGGAGCTTCGGATCCGGCCCCCGGGGCCGTCTCCGAGGATCCGGCCGCCTCCGAAGACCAGCGGGTACCCATCGCGTCGTCGTCCGACGAGTCCGCCTGGAACGCGCTCCGGACGCGCTACCGCGAACTGCTCGCCGAGCTGATGGTCGCGGACCTCGAACGCGGTTCGGCGGCGGGGGAGCCCGGACCGTTCGCGGAGGTCGCGGCCGCGCTCTCCGACCTGGCCGCGGCCGCGCTCGAGGCCGGTCTCGCGGTCGCCCGGCGTCGACTGCTCGACGGCGAGGGCGGACCCGCGGTTCCCGTCGAACGTGTCGCGTCCGCTCGCCTCGCCGTGGTCGCGATGGGCAAGTGCGGCGCCCGCGAACTGAACGTCGTCTCCGACGTCGACGTCGTGTTCGTCGTCGGCAGCACCGACGACGACGTGCTCGACGGGGACGCGCTCATCCGCGTGACCACCCGGCTCGCGGGCGAGCTCATGCGCGCGATCCACGATCCCGCGCACGAACCCCCGCTCTGGCAGGTCGATGCGAACCTGCGGCCCGAGGGGCGCCAGGGCGCGCTGGTGCGCAGCCTCGCATCGATGCTCAGCTACTACGAGCGCTGGGCCAAGGCCTGGGAGTTCCAGGCGCTGCTGAAGGCGCGGGCAGTGGCCGGCGACCTCGCGCTCGGCGAGGAGTTCGTCGAGCGCACCCGGCCGATGGTCTGGGCGAGCGGGTCGCGCGAGGACTTCGTCGGCTCCGTGCAGCGGATGCGCAGGCGCGTGACCGAGCACATCGCCGAGGAGGACATCCACCACCAGCTCAAGCTCGGTCCGGGCGGGCTGCGCGACATCGAGTTCAGCGTGCAGCTGCTGCAGCTCGTGCACGGGCAGTACGACGAACGATTGCGGCTCCGCGGCACGCTCGAGTCCCTCGACGCGCTGGTCGCCGGCGGATACGTCGCCCGCGAAGACGGGGAGCGCCTCGAGGCGGACTACGCGCGGCTGCGGTTGCTCGAGCACCGGTTGCAGCTGCGGGAGCTGCGGCGCACGGCGCTGATGCCGCGCGATCCCGACGGGCTGCGGGTGCTCGCGCGGGCCTCGGGGCTCGCCGCGACCGCCGAGGACCTGCGGCGCCGGTGGGAGTCGATCAAGCACGAGGTGCGCGAGCTGCACCTGAAGATCTTCTACGCTCCGCTGCTCAGCGCGGTCGCCGCGCTGCCCGACGCCGAGTTCGTGCTGGGCGGCGACGAGGCGCGGGCACGGCTCGTCGGCATCGGCTTCCGCGATCCCGACGGCGCGATGCGGCACCTGACGGCTCTCACCTCGGGCGGGTCCCGCCGCGCGCGGATCCAGCGCAACCTGCTGCCGGTGCTGTTGCAGTGGCTCTCCTCGGGCACCGACCCCGATGCCGGGCTGCTCGCGTTCCGGCGGGTGAGCGAGGCGAACCGCGACACGCCCTGGTACCTGCGGCTGTTGCGCGACGGGTCGGAGGCCGCCGAGCGGCTCACGCACGTGCTGTCCACCTCGCGCTTCGCCGCCGAGCTGCTGGAATCGATCCCCGAGGCCGTCGCCTGGTTGGAGCGCGACGAGCTGATGATGCCGACCTCCTTCGGCACGCTCCGTGCCGAGATGCGGGCGATGGCGTCGCGCCGGGCGACGGTCGACGACGCCGCGGTCGCGCTGCGTGCCGCGCACCGGCGCGAGATCCTGCGGCTCGCGCTCGGGCGACTCGTCGGCGTGATCGACGACGAGGAGGTGGCCGGCGGGCTCGACGCCGCGCACGGCGCCCTGCTCGACGCACTGTTGCTCGCCCTGCGCGAGAGCGCGCCGGAGACCGGGATCGAGCTCGCCCTCATCGGCATGGGGCGCTACGGCGGGAGGGAGCTCGGATTCGCCTCCGACATCGACCTCGTCGCCGTGCACCGGGCGCTGCCGGGCACGGCCCCGGACGCCGCGACGCGCGAGGCGCTGCGCCTCGTGACGGAGCTGCGACGGCTCGTGTCGGATCCGCGTTTCCCGGTCGACCTCGACTTCGATCTGCGTCCCGAGGGCAAGAACGGCCCGCTCGTGCGCAGCCTCGACGCGTATCGGGCGTACTACGAACGCTGGTCGCTCACGTGGGAAGCCCAGGCGCTGCTGCGTGCGCGCGCCGTCGCAGGCGACGTCGAGCTCGGCCGCGACTTCCTCGCGCTGGCCGACGAGATCCGATTCCCCGAACAGTTCGGCGAGAACGAGGTACGCGAGGTGCGACGGCTCAAGGCGCGAGTCGAGGCGGAACGGCTGCCGCGCGGCGCCGATCCCCGGCGGCACCTCAAGCTCGGACCGGGAGGTCTCAGCGACGTCGAGTGGCTCGTGCAGCTGCTGCAGCTCGAGCACGGCGCGAGCATCCCCGCGTTCCGCACGGTGTCGACACGCGAAGCCCTGCACGCCGCCGTCGAGGCCGAACTCATCGACGGCGAGTCCGAGGAATCGCTCATGGAATCGTGGACGCTGGCGAGCACGCTGCGTTCCGCGCTGACGCTCTGGTCGGGACGCAGATCCGACAGCCTGCCGAACGACCGCACCGACCTCGAGGGCATCGCCGGCGTGCTCGGACTGCCGAGCGGGAGCACGGGCGAGATCGAGGAGCGCTGGTTCGGCGCCGCTCGCCGCGCCCGCGCCGTGTTCGAGCGGGAGTTCTTCGGCTACGAGGACGGCCCGGGCGTCTCGATGTTCCGGCCGTAAGCCGTGCCCGGTAACTCGGGACCGGCCGTGGCTCAGCCGAGCATCAGCGCGTGCGGATCCGTCGGCGAGACCCGGAACGGCAGCACCTTGCCCGGCTGCCAGTTGTGCAGCGCGCCCGCCGCGATCACGGTCCGATAGGTGGTGCGGTACACGGGGGCGCCGTCGCGGAGCACGTCGAGTTCGACCGCGTAGATCGGGACGTCGCCGAGCACCTGCCCGGTGGGTGCGAGCGCGACGACGGTGCCCGCCACGGGGATCGCCTGGCGCATGAACTCGATGTTGGCGAAAGGGTTCGCCGTAGCGGTGCCGTGGGTGCCCGCGGGTGCTGCGGGGTCCGCACCGGCCATCGCCTCGGCGAGGTCGGCGGACTGCCGCAGCGCCTCCGCGTAGTCGGTACGTGCGCGCTCGCGTCCGCCCGCCTTGATCAGGCGCCAGACGTCGTTCAGGACACCCATGGCGCTCCCACCGGGCGCACCGGGCGCGACCGCATCAGCTCGCCAGCGCGATCTTCTGCGGATCCGCGGGATCCACTCGGACCTCGTGCACCGAACCGACCGCGTAGTTCGCGAGGGCGACATCGGGCACCATCTCGATCTTCGACACCCGGTAAGCGGCCTGGCCGGGAAGAGTGACGTCGTACTCCATCTGGAACCAGGGCTGCCCGGCTGTGCGATCCCCGGTGTCGACCGCCGAGACGATCACGCAGGTGCCGGGCGCGCCGATCTGCAGGATCCGGTTCAGGTCCTGTCCGTATGCGTTCAGCACGTCGTGGTCGGCCTGCATCTGCGCGCCGACCTCGGCGGCGTTCGCCATCGTCGGCATGCTGCCGTCGGTGTAGCCCGCCTGCCGGAGCTGCTCGGAGGCCAGCTGCTGCGCGGCCTGCGCCTGCGCGGCCCAGTCGCCGCCCGCGGCTCCTGCGGCTCCTGCCGCCTTCTTCGCTCGGTCGAACAGTCCCATGGTTGCCTCCAGCCGGATCGGAGCACTCGCGCGATCGGGTCGACCGACGGTGTCGGGGCCCATCCCATCAGAGGCGGACGGGCGAACGCAAGGAAGCGCGAACCGACAACCAATCCGACGCGCGGCGTTGCGTGACCGATCCGGGCGCAGCGGATAGGGTTCCGGCATGAGAACCGTCGCGCGCTCGATTCTGGCCATCGGCGCCGTGATCCTGTTCGCAGGTCTCTCCGCTGGGTGTGCGCCGGTCGCCCGGGAGGTCATCATCGGTTACCACACCCATTCCGTCACGGTGCCGGTCGGCGAGATCCTCGTCGTCGAGTTCGGGACGATCAACTCCTCGGTCGGCGATCAGTGGGAGATCACCGAGGGGCCGGATCCGAAGGTGCTCGCGCTCGATGAGAGGAAGACGACGCGCAGCGACCCGAAGGAGCCCATCGGCGCACCGCACGAGTTCGCCTATCGTTTCGTCGCTCGTGCGAAGGGGACGACGACCGTCGGGTTCGAATACCGTTTCCGTGGAGAGATCCCCGAGGATCCGGCCCGACGGGACTCCTCGAGGATCACCATCACCGTGAAGTAGGAGGCCGCGGCTCGATGCCGCCCGCGGCGCGGAAAACCGCCCGCCGGGAACGGAAGAAGGGCCGAGCCGAATATCGGCCCGACCCTTCAGCGCGTTGGATCAGACGCCGTAGTAGAGCTCGAACTCGTACGGGTGGGGGCGCACCGACATCGGACGGATCTCGAGGTCGTGCTTGAGGTCGATCCAGGTCTGGATCAGCTCCTCGGTGAACACGCCGCCCTCGAGCAGGTAGGCGTGGTCGGCCTCGAGCGCCTCGAGTGCGGCCTCGAGCGAGGTCGGCACCTGGGGGATGTTCTTGGCCTCCTCCGGGGGCAGCTCGTAGAGATCCTTGTCGATCGGCGCGAGCGGCTCGATGCGGTTGCGGATCCCGTCGAGGCCCGCCATGAGCTGCGCGGCGAACGCGAGGTAGGGGTTGCCCGAGGCGTCGGGAGCGCGGAACTCGATGCGCTTCGCCTTCGGGTTCGAACCGGTCAGCGGGATGCGCACGGCTGCCGAGCGGTTGCCCGCCGAGTAGGCGAGGTTGATCGGAGCCTCGTAGCCCTTGACCAGACGACGGTAGCTGTTGATCGTCGGGTTCGTGAACGCGAGCAGCGACGGCGCGTGGTGCAGGATACCGCCGATGTACCAACGGGCGACGTCCGAGAGCCCCGCGTAGCCGGCTTCGTCGTAGAACAGCGGCTCGCCGCCGTTCCAGAGCGACATGTGGGTGTGCATGCCCGAACCGTTGTCGCCGAAGACGGGCTTCGGCATGAAGGTCGCGGTCTTGCCCCAGAGCTCGGCCGTGTTCTTCACGATGTACTTGAACTTCAGCACGTCGTCGGCAGCGGCGACGAGCGTGTTGAAGCGGTAGTTGATCTCGGCCTGACCGGGCGCGCCCACCTCGTGGTGCGAACGCTCGAGCTGCAGGCCGGCGTCGATGAGGCGCAGCGAGATGTCGTCGCGCAGGTCGGCCTGCTTGTCGACCGGCGAGACGGGGAAGTAGCCGCCCTTGAGTGCGGTCGTGTTGCCGAGGTTGCCGCCCTCGATCTTGCGACCGGAGTTCCAGTGCGCCTCCTCCGAGTCGATCTCGTAGAAGGTGCGCTGCGGGGTGGTCTCGTAGCGCACCGAGTCGAGGATGTAGAACTCGGCCTCGGGTGCGAAGAACGCGGTGTCGGCGATGCCGGTCGAGGCGAGGTAGCGCTCGGCCTTCTTCGCGACCTGGCGGGGATCCTTCGAGTAGATCTCGCCCGTGCGCGGGTTGAAGATGTCGAACAGCATGATCAGCGTACGCTCGGCGCGGAACTGATCGATGTAGGCGGTGGTGACGTCGGGGATCAGCTGCAGATCGGACTCGGCGATGCCGGCGAACCCGCGGATCGAGGAACCGTCGAACATCTGGCCGACCTCGAAGAAGTCGAGATCCACGGTCGCCGCGGGGATGTTGAAGTGCTGCTGCACCCCGGGGAGGTCGGTGAACCGGATATCCAGGAATTTGACGTCCGTGTCTCGAATGAAGTCGATGACTTCCTGCGGGGTCTGAAACATGCTGCTCCTCAGAGTCGTGGCGGGCCGACGCCGTGCGGTCGGTCCGCGCTTCGCACGCGCGTTCTGCACCGTGCTGCCTACCACCTTAGAAGAGCATCGTTTCCGAAACATGTGTCCAATGTTTCCTGCGTGTTACGGTTCGGCGGCTCGATAGACTGGATCCCATGCCCGCTCCCACCGCCCCGCAACGTTTCGGCGACCTCGAACCGAGCAAGTGGCCGGGCGAGCGACTCGGCCTTCCCGCCGAGGGGCAGCGCTCCGTCGGACGCATCGGTCGGCGCTTCGCCGCGATCGCTATCGACTGGGCTATCGCGACGTTGATCTCGCTGCTCTTCCCGCAGGGGCCCGCGACCTCGTTCATCACGCTCGGCATCTTCGGGCTCATGCAGATCCTGTTCATCCCCACCATCGGCGGGTCGATCGGGCATCGGATCATGGGGCTCCGCGTCGTGCCGCTGACGGGCGGGTGGATCGGCGCATGGCGCCCGGTCGTGCGCACGGTCCTGCTGCTCCTCGTCATCCCCGTGCTCGTGTGGGATTCGGACCAGCGCGGCTTCCACGACAAGATCGCCGGAACGGTGCTCATCCGGGCGTAAGTCCGGATCGGGTCGGCCTGTCGGACCTGGCGATTTTCGCTGCCTGCTCCGGGTGGAGATTCGGCGTCGGACCGCGCGAGTTCCTCGACCGGGGGTCGGAGCGGCGCGCACCGGGTCGGAGATCTGCCAGATTTCGGACGCGGAGCCGGCTGCGCTGTCCGAAATCTGGCAGATCTCCGAAACGCGTCCGAGCGGAACGCCGTGCCACGTGGGCCGACCGCGGCGGCGGATGGAAACTCCCCGAATACGCGAATGGCGGCCCCGACCGAAGTCGGAGCCGCCACGCGAGAAGCGGTGGATCAGCGCGGACGCTGCGCGCGCACCTTGTTCGGATCGATGCCCTTCGGGATGCCGACGGGAGTGCCCTGCAGCGAGGAGAGACGGTTGAACACGGCCTGCACCTCGTTGCGGCGCAGGGTCGGCTTGATCTTGGCGAGCGACCGGTTCAGCTTCGACACGGGGATGCCGCCCTCGTCGGTGCCGACGTAGAGCTGGGTGATCTTGACGTTGGGCAGCACGCGCTTCACCTTGCGCTCCTCGTCGATGAGGAGGCGCTTGGTGCGCTGAGCGGAGCCCTCGGCGATGAGCACGACGCCGCCGCGGCCGATGACGCGGTAGATCGCGTCCTGGTTGCGGGTGATCGCGATCGGCACCTCGGACCCGCGCCATGAGCGGCGCAGTGCGCCCTGCACGACCGCTCCGACCGCGCCGGGCTTGCCCTCGATCTGACGGTAGGCGACCGCTTCGGCGCGGCGGCCGAGAACGATCATCGCGATCAGGAGGCCGACCAGGATGCCGGTGAGCGGCCACATGATCCAGCCGAAGATGCTGTTGTTCAGGAGGAACGCGAGCAGCACCGCGACGAGGATCGGCGCGATGAAACAGAGCAGCATGATGTAGGGCAGGTTGCGATCCTGCACCTTGGTGGTGCGATAGATCTGCACCATCTGCCGGATGCGACCGGGCTCCTTCTTCGCTGGAGTTTTCTGCTCTTTGGCCATACCTCCCAGGATACCGTGCGCGGGCGTGTCCGATTCACCCCTCACAGCGTGCATTCCCGGACGAGTTACGCCCTGGGCGATCCGGGCACGGTGCGAAGCGCTTCGGCGCATCGCGATGCAAGGCAAGATGAGCGTTCTCCACCGGCCGCGCCGTTCCGGATTCCTCAGGAGGAGGCACGCTCATGGATCGTCCGTCGTCCCACTCGTCGTTCTCGGTATTCCCCGAACGGGTGCTCCGCCGCCTTGGCGGCCGTGGGCGTGCTTCCGGTCCGCCGGTTCGCGCGGCAGAGGCGGCTTGGCGGGTGCTCCGCCTCTGCGCGGTGGCGATCGAGTCCCGGGCCATGGGGTGGTGCCTCGGGCCCATCGGGCCGGGCGACCTGGCGTTCGTCGGGAGCGAGTGCCGGCGGCTTCCTCCACGAGGAGCGCGGGCGCGCCGTCGCGCGGTCCGGGCGGGCCTGCAGCACGAACGGGCCGGGCACGGAGCCTTTTGCTCCCTGATCGGCATTCCGGAGCAGTCGCTGCGCAGCTTCATCGAGCAGTGGAGTCCGCCGGGGTGTGCCGAATACCTCGCCGAGGCGGTGTCCGACGCGGTGACTGCATTGCGGGAGTCGACCCGTACCTCGGACTGGAGCCGGGCGATGGCACGCGAAGCGGTCGAGAGCGCGCTCTCGGAACGGATCAGTATCCGCCCGCCGGCGCCGCTCGGAAGCGCGAGGCCATGACTCCGGAGAAGGCGATGGCCCGGGTTCGGGCAGTACAGGGATGGATGGTTCGGGCGACGCGGACGGCGCGGCACCGCACCGAAGCGACTTCGGGCCGCGGCCTCCGAGGAGTGCCGCGGCCCGAAGCCGGTCATCGCGGTGGGATCCGCCGGAGCGGATCGCGCGATGGGGGATCAGATCCCGAGGTTGCCCACGAAGTCGGCTGCCTCGAGACGCTGCTTCATCTGGGTGAGGAAGCGGGCGGCGTCCGCACCATCGATGGTGCGGTGATCGTACGACAGCGCCAGGTAGACCGTCGAGCGGATCGCGATCGCGTCGCCCTCGGGACCCGAGACCACAGCGGGCTTCTTGACGACCGCGCCGGTGCCGAGGATCGCCGACTGGGGCAGGAACACGAGCGGGGTGTCGAAGAGCGCCCCGCGCGAACCGGTGTTGGTCAGCGTGAAGGTGCCGCCCGAGAGCTCGTCCGGCGTCAGCTTGTTGTCGCGGGTACGCGCAGCAAGATCGGCGATGTCGAGAGCGAGCTGAGCGATGTTCTTCTCGCCGGCGTCGCGCACGACCGGGGTCAGCAGGCCGCGCTCGGTATCGACCGCGATGCTGATGTTCTCGTGGTCGGGGTAGACGATGCTGTCACCGTCGACCGTCGAGTTGACGATCGGGTAGGTGCGCAGCGCCTCGGCCGCGGCCAGAGCGAAGAACGGCAGGAAGGAGAGCTTCGCGCCGGTCTTGGCGAGGAACTCGTCCTTCTTGGCCTGGCGCAGCTGCGCCACGCGGGTCACATCCACCTCGACCACGGTGGTCAGCTGAGCCGTCGACTGCAGCGAAGCGACCGCGCGATCGGCGATCACCTTGCGCAGGCGGCTCATCTTCTGCGTGGTGCCGCGCAGCGGGGACACCTCGGCGACCGGAGCCTGAACCGCGGGGGCGGCCTGCGCGGCGGGTGCCGCGGCAGCGGGCTTCGCAGCGGCGAGCACGTCCTCCTTGCGGATGCGTCCGCCCACACCGGTGCCCGCGATCGTCGCGAGGTCGACACCGTGCTGATGCGCGAGCTTGCGGACGATGGGGGTGACGTAGCCGGCCGCGGCGGGATCCACCGTCGGGGCGGCCGCCGGAGCGGGAGCTGCTGCTGCGGGGGCTGCCGGTGCTGCGGCAGGAGCCGGTGCCTCTGCGGGTGCCGGTGCCTCTGCGGGTGCCGGTGCGGCGGCGGGTGCCGGGGCGGCGGCGGGTGCCGGTGCCTCTGCGGGCGCCGGTGCGGCGGCGGGAGCGGCCGGAGCCGCGGCCCCGGAGCCGACGCGCGCGAGTGCGCCGCCGACCTCCACGGTCTCGTCCTCCTGGACCAGGATCGCCTGCAGCACGCCGGCCACGGGCGACGGAACCTCGGTGTCGACCTTGTCGGTGGATACCTCGAGCAGCGGCTCGTCGACCTCGACCGAATCACCGACGCTCTTGAGCCAGCGGGTCACGGTGCCCTCGGTGATGCTCTCGCCGAGCGAGGGGAGCACGACCTCCTGGCCGTCGGCGGGCGCGGCGGGCGCCGACGGAGCCGCGACGTGCTCGGGGGCGGCCACCGGCTCCGCCGGAGCGGCGGGCGCCGCCACGGGCTCGGGGGCTGCCGGAGTCGCGACCGGCTCGGCGGCCGGGGCGGCCGGAGCCGCAGCGGAACCGCTGCCGTCTCCGATGCGTGCGAGCACCGCGCCGACCTCGGCCGTCTCGTCCTCCTGCACGAGGATCTCCTCGAGCACCCCCGCGATGGGGGAGGGGACCTCGGTGTCGACCTTGTCGGTGGACACCTCCAGCAGCGGCTCGTCGACTGCGACGGTATCCCCGACGTTCTTCAGCCAGCGGGTCACCGTCCCCTCGGTGACGCTCTCGCCCAGTGCGGGGAGGACGACCGATTCACTCATGACGTTTTCTCCGTTTCGTTCGTAAATCTCGTGCCGCGCTCAGATGGCGTGCAGCGGCTTGCCGGCGAGCTTCAGCATGGTCTCGCCGATGGTCTCGTTCTGCGTGGGGTGGCCGTGGATGAAGGGAGCGACATCCTCGGGGTAGGCCTCCCAGTTCACGATCAGCTGGGCCTCGCCGACGAGCTCGCCGACGCGGGCGCCGATCATGTGCACGCCGACCACCGGGCCGTCGTTCACCCGGACCGCCTTGACGGTGCCGGCGGTGCCGAGGATCGAGCTCTTGGCGTTCCCAGCCAGGTTGTACTCGTATGCGGTGACGTTGTCGTCGCCGTACTGCTCCTTGGCCTTCGCCTCGGTGAGACCGACCGATGCGATCTCGGGATCGCAGTAGGTGACCTTGGGGATATTGACGTCCTGCACGACGACGGGGTTGAGACCCGCGATCTCCTCCGCGACGAAGATGCCTTGCTGGTAGCCGCGGTGCGCGAGCTGCAGGCCGGGCACGATGTCGCCGACGGCGTAGACGCCGGGGACGTTCGTCGCGAGGCGCTCGTCGGTCAGGACGAAGCCGCGATCCATCGAGATGCCGACCTCCTCGTAGCCGATGCCCTGCGTGACGGGACCGCGACCGACCGCGACCAGCAGGTAGTCGGCGGGAAGGGTCGTGCCGTCCTCGAGAGTGACGGTGACGCCGTTCGCGTCCTGGGTGACCCCCTGGAAGCGGACACCGAGCTTGAAGTCGATACCGCGCTTGCGGAATGCGCGCTCGAGCTGCTTCGAGACCGACTCCTCCTCGTTGGGAACCAGGTGGGGCAGGCCCTCGACGATGGTGACGTCGGCACCGAACGAGCGCCAGACGCTCGCGAACTCGACACCGATCACGCCGCCGCCGAGGATGACGACGCGCTTCGGGACGTCGGTGAGCTCGAGCGCCTGCTCGCTGGTGATCACGCGGCCCGAGATCTCGAGGCCGGGGAGGCTCCGCGAGTAGGAGCCGGTCGCGAGCACGACGTTCTTGCCGATGATGCGGTCGGCGCCCACCTGCACGGTGTTCGCGGCGACCAGACGGCCCTCGCCCTCGATGACGGTGATGCCGTTGGCCTTGAGCAGCCCCTGCAGGCCCTTGTGCTTGCCGGCGACCAGGTTGGTGCGGAACTTCGTCACGCCGGCCATGTCGATGCCCGCGACGCTCGAGAGCACGCCGTACGCCTCGCCCTCGCGCGCCACATCGGCGATCTCGGCGGAGTGCAGCAGTGCCTTGGTCGGGACGCAGCCGCGATGGAGGCAGGTGCCGCCCAGCTTGTCCTTCTCGATGACTGCGGCGGTGAAGCCGAGCTGTCTCGCTCGGATGGCTGCAGCGTACCCGGCGCTGCCGCCGCCGAGAACGACGATGTCAAACTGCTGATCGGCCAAGTGGGATCTCCCTCGGGTCGCATTCGAAAGAGCGGGCCGACGCGTGATCGGTCCACGGCTTCCCAGCCTACTACTCCTCTGTGCCCACCAGGCCATTCGGTGACGGCCGGGGACGTTCGCTCTCGGCATGCGCTCGGCCCGCCCGTCGCGGAGCCCCGCTCCGTAGGATGGAGGCGTGACCGATTCGATCTTCTCCGCAGAGTACGCAGAGCGCCGCGCGACCGTTCCCAAGGGCCTTCCGCTCCTGGTCGCCCTGCGCGGCATCAGCGACGCGGGAGGCGTGGTCGCGCAGCTCGAGGAGTACCTCTGGGAGCGCACCGAGCCGCAGGAGATCGTGCGCTTCGACGCGGACATGCTGCTCGACTATCGCGCGCGCCGGCCGGTCATCACCTTCGTCGAGGACCACCTGGTCGACTACGCGCCCGAAGAACTGTCGCTCGCGCTCGCGCACGACGAGCTCGGCGCCCCGTTCCTGCTGCTCAGCGGCTACGAGCCCGACTTCCGCTGGGAGCAGTTCATCGACGCCGTGCTCCTGCTGGTGCACGAGTTCGAGGTCTCCACCACGGTCTGGACGCACGCGATCCCCATGCCCGTGCCCCACACCCGCCCGATCCGGGCGACCGTGAGCGGCAGCCGGGACGACCTGATCGAGGCGCGATCCGTGTGGAAGCCGACGACGAAGCTCGCCGCTTCGGCCGGCCACGTGCTCGAATATCGACTGCACTCGCTCGGCGAGGACGTCGTCGGATTCGCCTTCCTGGTGCCGCACTACCTTGCGAACACCGAGAATCCCGACGTGCTGCTGGCCGCGCTCGACGGGATCATGGCCGCCAGCGGACTGATCCTGCCGACGGATGAGGTCCGTGAGGCCGCCCGCGCGTTCAACGTCCAGGTCGACACGCAGATCGCCGAGAACGAGGAATCGACCGAGATGGTGCGGAACCTCGAGGTGCGCTACGACGAGTACATGGAGGATCAGACCACCCGCTCGCCGCTCGTGAGCGAGGACGGATCCCTCCCGACCGCGGACCAGCTCGCGAGCGAGCTGGAGCGGTTCCTGCGCGAGCAGCGGGATCCCGGCGCCGGTGGCACCGCGGGCGGAGGCGCTCCGGGAGGTCCCGGCCTCGTCTAGGACGGAGCCCGGCACCGCGGCACGATTTCGCTGGGCGCTGAACTCGAGCGGAATGGTCAGGAACGTGCTCTCGCGCGTGCAATAATTGCAGCACAGCCCATTCAATCCGGCTCTCGCGCGTGCGCGGGAATACGCCGGGCTTGACATGGGTTTTCACGCTGTGTGCATGTTTTGCGAAGAACGCACGACTCGCACACGGAGGATCTCGACACAGAGAGGCGGCTGCGTGGCCACTGCACCCACCACCAAGACTCGTGCTACTTCGGCTGAGGACGCGACCGAGACGGAAGCGCCGAAGAGCGCTGCCAAGAAGGCCGCGACCACGAAGACGAGCGCGACCAAGAAGGCCGCCGCGACGAAGGCTCCCGCCGAGAAGTCGACGGCCGCTGCCAAGACCGCTGCTGCGAAGAAGCCCGCAGCGAAGAAGCCGGCGACGCGCAAGCGCGCCCCGAAGGAGCCGGATCCCGTCGCGGAGGCCGCTCTCGCCCCCGATACCGACGAGGTCGTCTCCACCGACACCGCGGCGATCCCGGTCGTCCCGGCCGTGCAGCTGCCGACCGGCGCGATCCGGATCAAGGACTCCGACGAGGAGGACGTGCCGACGGTCACCACCGCGATCCCCGGCGCCACCGCCGATCCGGTCAAGGACTACCTGAAGCAGATCGGCAAGGTCGCACTGCTGAACGCGGCCGAAGAGGTCGAGCTCGCGATGCGCATCGAGGCGGGCCTGTTCGCCGAAGAGAAGCTGGCGACCGAGAAGGGCCTGCCCAAGAAGCTCGAGCGCGAGCTGAAGTGGGTGGCACGCGACGGTCAGCGCGCGAAGAGCCACCTGCTCGGCGCCAACCTCCGTCTCGTCGTCTCGCTCGCGAAGCGCTACACCGGTCGCGGCATGCAGTTCCTGGATCTGATCCAGGAGGGCAACCTCGGCCTGATCCGCGCGGTCGAGAAGTTCGATTACACCAAGGGCTTCAAGTTCTCGACCTACGCCACCTGGTGGATCCGTCAGGCGATCACGCGAGCCATGGCCGACCAGGCGCGCACCATCCGCATCCCGGTGCACATGGTCGAGGTCATCAACAAGCTCGCCCGCGTGCAGCGCCAGATGCTGCAGGATCTGGGCCGCGAGCCCACTCCCGAGGAGCTGAGCCGCGAGCTCGACATGACCCCCGAGAAGGTCGTCGAGGTGCAGAAGTACGGTCGCGAGCCCATCTCGCTGCACACCCCGCTCGGCGAGGACGGCGACAGCGAGTTCGGCGACCTCATCGAGGACACCGAGGCGGTCGTTCCGGCCGACGCGGTCGGCTTCACGATGCTGCAGCAGCAGCTCGAGCAGCTGCTCGATTCGCTCTCGGAGCGCGAAGCCGGGGTGATCCGCATGCGCTTCGGCCTGGGCGACGGCATGCCGAAGACCCTCGACCAGATCGGCGACACCTTCGGCGTGACGCGCGAGCGCATCCGTCAGATCGAGTCGAAGACCATGGCGAAGCTGCGCCACCCCTCGCGGTCGCAGCAGCTGCGCGACTACCTCGAGTAGGCAGCCAGACACGAGAAAAGCCCCGGCTCCGGCCGGGGCTTTTCCGTTGTCCCGCCGATCCTCGCGGATGGCGGTCCGTGCGAACCGCTACGCGTTCAGGCGCGCGGTCTCGTCGTGCCAGACCTCGGCGATCGGGCGGAGCTTCTCCTCGTGCTTGCGGGCGTGATGCGCGCAGAACAGCAGCTCGCTGCCGTTCAGCATCGCGCGCACGTACGCCTGGGCGCCGCAGCTGTCGCAGCGGTCGAGCGCGTCGAGGGGACGATCCGCCCGGGCCTGGGCCTCGGTGCGATCCTGCTCGAGTGTCGTCATGGCTACCTCCCGTACGTGTTTGGTGCTCCCATCAAAGCACGCGAACCCCGGGAATCGGCCCGATTCGGCGACCGTTTCGCTGACCGCGTAGCTTACGGGGGCCGCTGCGGCGTTCAGCAGCCGTTCAACGGCTCGTTTTCGGCACGCGCCGGGGGATCGGCGCCCCGGTGTCGGAGGTCTCGCCTACAGTAGATCCGTCCCCAGAGAAAGAGGTGCCGCAACCGTGGCCGAGTCGAGCTATTCCGCCCGCCATCTCACCGTGCTCGAAGGGCTCGAGGCCGTTCGCAAACGGCCGGGCATGTACATCGGCACGACCGATTCGCGCGGGCTCATGCACTGCCTCTGGGAGATCATCGACAACTCCGTCGACGAGGCTCTCGCCGGTCACGGCTCCGAGATCGAGGTCGTGCTGCACGCCGACGGCAGCGTGACGGTGAACGACCGCGGCCGCGGCGTCCCCGTCGACGTCGAGCCCCGCAGCGGGCTCACCGGCGTCGAGCTGGTCTACACCAAGCTGCACGCCGGTGGAAAGTTCGGCGGCGGCGGCTACGCGAGCTCCGGCGGCCTGCACGGCGTCGGCGCCTCCGTCGTCAATGCGCTGTCCTCCCGCCTCGACGTCGAGGTCGACCGCGACGGCAAGACCTGGGCGATGTCCTTCCGCCACGGTGAGCCCGGCGTCTTCGACGGCGACAGCCCGACGAGCCCGTTCACCCCGTTCGAAGATGCCTCCGAGCTGCGCGTCGTCGGCAAGGTGAAGAAGGGCGTGACCGGCACCCGAGTGCGCTACTGGGCCGATCCGCAGATCTTCCTGAAGGAAGCGCGCTTCGAGTCCGACGCGCTCGTGGCACGGGCCCGGCAGACCGCGTTCCTGGTCCCGGGACTCGGCATCGAGATCCGCGACGAGCGCCCCGAGGGCCTCGACGAATCGGGTGCGCCGCAGGTGCACCGCTTCGCCTACGACGGCGGCATCTCCGAGTTCGTCGACTTCCTGGCGGTCGATGCGGCGCTGACCGAGACCTGGCGGGTCACGGACTCCGGTACGTTCACCGAGACGGTGCCGGTCATGGACGAGGCGAGCGGTGCGCTGGTCTCGCGCGAGGTGGAGCGCACCTGCGACGTCGACGTCGCGCTGCGCTGGGGAACGGGCTACGACACCGAGATCCAGACCTTCGTGAACATCATCTCGACCCCCAAGGGCGGTACGCACCTGTCCGGGTTCGAGCAGGGCCTCGTGCGCTTCTTCCGCAAGCAGATCGAGCAGAACGCCCGCAAGCTCAAGGCCGGGTCCGACAAACCGGAGAAGGACGACATCCTCACCGGCCTCACCGCCGTGGTGACGGTCCGGGTGCCCGAGCCCCAGTTCGAAGGGCAGACCAAGGAGGTGCTCGGCACGGCGGCCGTGCGCCAGATCGTCACGCGCGCCATGACCAAGGGCCTGGAAGAACGTTTCGCATCCACGCGCAGGCAGGACAAGGCCGAGACCGCCACCCTGCTCGAGAAGATGGTCTCCGAGATGAAGTCCCGCATCTCGCTGCGGGCCCAGCGGGACACCGCGCGACGCAAGTCCACGCTCGAGAGCTCCTCGCTCCCGGCCAAGCTCATCGATTGCCGCTCCCGCGACGTCGCCGACACCGAGCTCTTCATCGTGGAGGGCGACAGCGCGCTGGGCACCGCGCGCCCGGCCCGCGACAGCGAGTACCAGGCGCTGCTGCCCATCCGCGGCAAGATCCTCAACGTGCAGAAGGCCTCGGTGGCCGAGATGCTCAACAACGTGGAGTGCGGCTCGATCATCAAGGTCATCGGGGCCGGCTCCGGTCGCGACTTCGATATCGACTCCGCGCGGTACGGCAAGGTGATCCTCATGAGCGACGCCGACGTCGACGGCGCGCACATCCGCACCCTGCTGCTCACGCTCTTCTTCCGTTACATGCGTCCGATGCTCGAAGCCGGGCGCGTCTACGCCGCCGTGCCGCCGCTGCACCGCGTCGTGGTGCAGAACGCCGGGCGCAAGCCGAACGACGTGATCTACACCTACAGCGAGAAGGAGCTGCAGACCCTGCTCTCCGATCTTCGCCGTCGAGGCAAGAAGTACCAGGAGCCGATCCAGCGCTACAAGGGTCTGGGCGAGATGGACGCGGATCAGCTGGCGGAGACGACCATGGACCGCGCGCACCGCACGCTGCGGCGCGTGCGCGTCGAGGACGCGCACTCCGCGGCGCAGGTGTTCGAGCTGCTCATGGGCAACGACGTCGCACCGCGCAAGGAGTTCCTCGTCGAGAACGCCGACGACCTCGATCGCGAGCGCATCGACGCCTGATCCGGGGGCGGGCCCGGACGCGAGCCCGCTGCTAGGCTGAACCCGATAGCACCTAGGGTTCCGGGGCCATGCGCCTGCCTGGTCCGAGCGGTGCCACGCCGGGATCCGCATCCCGGCGTCATCTGAACGGACAAAAGCCTGGAGGAACCGAACCCGACGCATCAGCGCGCCGGGTGGAGGGTTCCTACGTGTCCGCTTTCGCCATCGCTCTCGTCCTCTCGGCTGCCGTGTGCCACGCCGCCTGGAACATCGTCTCGCACGGATCCAGCGGCTCCGGCCTCCCGTTCCTCTGGTGGGGCGCGGTCATCGCGAGCGGTCTCTGGGCGTTCGTCATCCCGTTCACGGGCGGCCTGCAGGGCGCGGATCCCTGGGCCTTCCTCGTCGGCGCAGCCGTATCGGGGGTGCTCCATATCGGCTACATGCTCGCGCTGCAGCGCGGATACGCGGCGGGGGACCTGACGACCGTGTACGCGACCGCCCGAGGCAGCGGCCCCGTGCTGACGGGCGTCTTCGCGCTGCTCGTGCTGGGGGAGCGTCCCGGCCCGCTCGCGCTCGTCGGTGCGCTGGTGGTGGTGCTCGGAGTGATCGGGGTCGGGATGATCGGCCGTCCGCGAACCGCGCTGCGCAGCGGCCCGACTCGGCGGCGCGGGATCCCGCCCGAGATCTTCTGGGGCGTGCTCACGGGTGTGGCGATCGCGGGCTACACCGTGTGGGATGCGATCTCGATGAACCGGGCCGGGCTGCCCGCCGTCGCCTACTTCGTCGGTTTCACCGTGACCGAGGTGCTCGGCTTCAGCGTGATGCTGCTGCTCGGCCGACGCGAGAGGCCGTCCCTCGGTTCGGTGATCCGGACCCAGTGGGGCCGCCTGCTGGCGTTCGGGGTGCTCTCTCCGCTGTCGTACATCCTCGTGCTCACCGCGACGAAGATCGCACCGATCGCGCTCATCGCCCCGATGCGGGAGGTGAGCGTGATCCTGGTCAGTCTCTACAGCGTCTGGCGGTTCAAGCAGGACCGCGCGGTGCTGCGCATCGGCGCGGCCGGCGTGGTGGTCGCCGGGATCGCGCTGATCGGGCTTGCCTGACGCCTGCCTAGGGGGCGGTACCGACGAACGCGGCCGCGCCGTCGAGCGGGAGGCCTGATCCGTCGCGTTTGCCGAGGGCGTCGGGCAGCTTGCGCGCTGCTCCGTCGGCAGCCAGCGCCCGGGGTTCGCCCGTGCCGACCCAGGCGCAGGCGATCTGGTCCTCCCACTTGAGGAAGCGCTGTGCGCGGACACCGCCGGTGCCGCGTCCCTTCGCCGGGAATTCGGCCCACTCGGAGATCTTGGCGGTGCCCACGTCGGTGCCCGGAAGGGTCAGCGAGCTGTCGGCGATCGTGACGACCCGCGCATCGGCCCCGGGCTCGACCGCGCCGGCGAACACGACCTTGGCGTCGGCGCCGAGGCGGATGCCGGCCATGCCGCCGGCCGGGCGGCCCTGCGGGCGCACCGATGAGGCGGGGAAGCGCAGGAGCTGCGCGTCGGATGCCACGACGGCGAACTCGGAGTCGTCGGGGGCCGGGAACGCCGACACGAGCTCGTCGCCCGCCTTGAGCCCGATGACCTCGAAATCGGGCTTGGCGGGAAGCTCGGTGAGGACGACGCGCTTCACGGTGCCCTGCGCGGTGAAGAGCCCGATGGGCAGCTCGGTGTCGAGCGGCACGACGCCGACGACGCGGAGCTTCTTGTCGGTGACGCCGATGTAGTCCGTCAGCTTGACCCCGGCCGAGAACGCGACGGAGGCGGCGGGGACGAGCGGCAGGTCGACCGGCGTAAACCGGTGCAGCGTGCCGTCGCTGAGCACCGCGCCGAGCTCGCCGCGCACGGTCGAATCGACGCGTACGAGCACCGCACCGTGCTTGGTGGCGCGCGACGTGCTGCGCACCGTGTCGAGGGCCTCGGGGTCGCGGTCGACGCGCAGGGCGCGGCCGGTGACCGAGAGCAGGACCGTGCAGGGGGTGTCGGCGACCTGGAGCGCCGCGGCGCCCGCTGCGGCTCGCGTCGGCCGGGCGACGGCTCCGGTGAGGACCGTGCGACGGGGGGTGCCGTAGGCTTCGGCCGCGGCGTCCATCTCGTTCGCCACGACGGCGTGCAGGCGCTCGGGGCTGCTCAGGATCTCGAGCAGCTGCTCGATCTCGGACTGGAGCTGGTCGCGCTCGGCCTCGAGCTCGACGCGCGAGAACTTGGTCAGGCGGCGCAGGCGCAGCTCGAGGATGTACTCCGCCTGCGCTTCGGACAGATCGAAGACCTGCATGAGGCGCCCGCGTGCGGTCTCGGCATCGTCGCTGGTGCGGATGAGCTGGATGACCTCGTCGATGTCGAGGATCGCGATGAGCAAACCCTCGACGAGGTGGAGGCGCTCGCGCCGCTTGCGCAGACGGAACTCGGAGCGGCGCTTGACGACCGAGACGCGGTGGTCGAGGAACACGCGCAGCATCTCGCGCAGCCCGAGGGTCTGCGGCTGCCCGCCGACGAGGGCGACCGAGTTGATGCTGAACGAGTCCTCGAGCGGCGTGTAGCGGTAGAGCTGCTCGAGTACGGCCTCGGGGGAGAACCCGGTCTTGAGCGTGATGACGAGGCGCAGGCCGTTCTTGCGGTCGGTGAAGTCCTGCACGTCGGAGATTCCCGAGAGCTTCTTGGACTCCACGCCCTGCTTGATCTTCTCGATGACGCGCTCGGGCCCGACGAGGTAGGGGAGCTCCGTCACGATGAGGCCGGTGCGGCGAGCCGTGAGCTGCTCCACCGAGACCTTCGCCCGGGTGCGGAACGCGCCGCGGCCCGTGCGGTAGGCGTCCTTGACCCCGTCGAGACCGACGATGATACCGCCGCCCGGTAGGTCGGGACCCGGTACGAACTCCATGAGCTCGTCGACGGTCGCGGACGGGTTGAACAGCAGGTGCTTCGCGCCTTCGACGACCTCGAGGAGGTTGTGCGGGGCGAGGTTCGTCGCCATGCCGACGGCGATGCCGCTCGCGCCGTTGACCAGCAGATTCGGTACCGCGGCGGGCAGGACCTCCGGTTGCATGATCTGGTTGTCGTAGTTCGGGACGAAGTCGACCACGTCCTCGTCGAGCGACTCGGTCATGGCGAGGGCGGCGCCGGCGAGCCGGGCCTCCGTGTACCGGGAGGCGGCCGGACCGTCGTCGAGCGAGCCGAAGTTGCCGTGGCCGTCCACCAGCGGCAGGCGCATCGCGAAGTTCTGCGCCATGCGCACGAGCGCGTCGTAGATGGAGGAATCGCCGTGGGGGTGCAGCTTGCCCATGACCTCGCCGACCACGCGAGCCGACTTGACGTGGCCCTTCTCGGGGCGGAGCCCCATGTCGGTCATCATGAAAAGAATGCGGCGCTGCACGGGCTTCATGCCGTCGCGTGCGTCGGGGAGCGCGCGCGAGTAGATCACCGAGTAGGCGTACTCGAGGAACGAGGCCTCCATCTCGTTCGAGATGTCGATGTCCTCGATCCGTTCGACGCCGGATGCCGCGTCTGCTGGGGTCGTGTCGCTCACGGGGCCGATCACGTGCCTTTCGGTCTTCGGGGCGCGCGATGGGCGTCGCGCAGCTGCAGGCTGGGCGCGCATCGCACGGATACGATGGTGGTCATGCTACCGACGCCCACCGACAACGGTGCGAGGCTGGCCGCGATTCTCCCAACCGGGCTGGCCTGTCTGGCCCCCGCGCTGGGATCCACGGCCGCCGACGCACTCGATCTCGCCTTCGCCGGGCCCCCCGGGCCCGCCGAGGATCCCGGCCCGATGCCGGACCTTCCGGAGCTGCGCTCGCTGGTGCTGATCGTGGTCGACGGACTCGGCCACGCCAACCTGCAGGAGCGAGCGGGGCACGCGCGCACGATCCTGTCGATGCCCGGCCGGCGGATCGAGACGGTCGCGCCGTCGACCACGGGCGCCGCGCTCACCACGCTCACCACGGGGCGCCTGCCCGGGAGCCACGGGCTCATCGGCTACCGGATCCGGCACCCCGAGCTCGGGCTGGTCACGACGCTCCGCGATTGGGACGGCATCGATCCGATCCGTTCCTGGCAGCGCGCCGAACCGCTGTTCGGGCTCGCCGGCCGGATGGGCGCGCGACCGCTCGCGATCGGCCGGCCCGCGCACGAAGGCGGCGGTCTCACGCGCGCGATCCTGTCGCACGCCGAGTACCTCGGCGGTCAGCGCATCGAGGACCGCTTCGCACTCGCATCCCAGGCGGTGCGCGGGCCGGACCCGGTGCTCGCCTACCTCTACATCGACGAGCTCGACAAGGCCGGCCACGAGCAAGGCTGGGGGAGCGACGCCTGGCTGGCGCGTCTCGAGCAGTTCGACGCCGCGCTCGACGGGTTCCTGCGCGGGCTCCCCGGCGGCGTCGGCGTCGTGCTCACCGCCGACCACGGCATGGTCGACGTGCCGCAGCACGGGCAGCTCGTGCTCGACGAGGAACCGATCCCCGGAGTCGCGCAGATCGGCGGCGAACCGCGGTTCCGCTCCCTGTATCTCGAGGACGGCGCCGATCCCGAGGCCGTCGCGCACGAGGTCGAATCCCGGCTCGGCAAGCTGGCCTGGGTCGGCACGCGCGACGCGGCGATCGCCGGCGGTTGGTTCGGCGAGACCGCCGCCGATGTCGTGCCGAGGCTCGGCGAGGTGCTGGTCGCGGCGCGCAAGCAGGTGGCGTTCACGCTGCGCGGCGATGATCCGCGCGCGCTCGCCATGGTCGGCCAGCACGGCAGCCTGAGCGCGGAGGAGCGGGGGATCCCGCTGCGGCTCGGCGGTGCGCTCGCGGGCAGCGGATTCGCGAGCGCGGTCGCGCGCGTCGCCGCCGACCGGGTGCGGTGAACCGGCGGGGAGCCGACGCTCCTCGGCGGAGCGGGAGCGTCGCGCGGAACGGCCGCGGCAGTTAGACCGGATCGTCCTCGCTGCGGGTGCCGAACAGGATGTCGTCCCAGCTCGGGATCGACGCGCGGCGCTTGCGCGATCCCTGGCGACCCTGGTCGTCGGTGGATGCGGTCTCCGACGGGCTCGCCTCCGGGGCCTTCGGAGCCTCAGCGGGAGCGGAGCGCTCGGGATCGGTCACCGGAGCCAGCCCGCGTACCGTCGCGAGGCGTTCCGTTGGTGCTGCGTCGCGGGGAGCCTCGGGCTCGGGCGCGGGAGCCGGGGCCGCGTCCTCCGCGGTGTCCGCGGCCTGCTGGGCGCTCTCGCGCAGGGCCTGGTCGCGCTCGCCCCGGCGGCGGCGCAGGGCATCGAGCAGGTCGGCGGTCTGCCCGAGGTCGGTCAGCTCCGGCTGAGGGGTGTTGATGGCGCGCTGGTCGATGCCGCGGCGGCGCTCGTACTCCGCCTCCGGGTCCAGCGGGGCCTTCTCGGCCTCGACGGGCTGTTCGGGCTCGGCGGGCGTCTCCGGTGCCGTGACCTGCTCGCCGGCGAAAGCCTCCGCGTCGAAGCGTCCGGTGGTCCCGGCCTCGCCGGAATCGACCGCGCGGAGCTTCGGGATCAGGCGGTCGCCCACGTCTCCCTGCTTCGAGAGCGACACGGCGTCGGGGGTGAGCGGGGCGAGGATCTGCTTGCGGTGCTCGAACGACCACACCGCGCGGTGCTCGACGTCGTGCGAGATGAACTCGAGGGCGATCATCCAGCCGGCTTCTTCGTCGCGCCAGGAGCTCCACTCGGGGATCTCCGCGCTCAGCGCGATGAGGCGCTCGCCGATGACCGCGCCGAAGCGTTCGGGCTCGTCGCCGGACTCGTCTTGGCCGACGCGCACCGGGTCGGTGCGCACGGGAACCGCCTGGGCCCGCTCGAGGATGTAGCGGCGCTCGGCGAGGACGGGCTCCTCGTAGCGCTCGATGACCTCCTCTTCGACGCCGACGGTCTCGGCGACCTCGGAACGGGACTTGCCCGCACGGATCAGCGACTGGATCTCGCGGGGGTTGACGCGGGGGCCGGTGCGGGCCTTGCGTCCGAGGTGACGGAGCTCGGCGAGCACGGTGTCGTCGACGACCAGGCGAAACTCTTCGCCGCTCTCGGACGCGACGACGAGCGACTGCTCGTCGCGTCGGACGAGGCGCAGTTCTTCCATCGGTTCTTCCTCCCGCTGATTCGCCCACCAGAGTGGCATGCTCCGGGCCGGGATGCGCGGATTGACGCGGGCGGGTGCGAAATTCGCGGGCGAGTCGATGGGAAGCGGCGGCCTCGGAGGGCCCTGGAGCGGTTCCGGATCAGCTTCCAGCGAACTCACGGGGGCCGCGGTTTGCGTTCCTTCGCCGTGTGGGGCAGACTATCGCCGCCGAATGGATGACACGTCGCGCAACCGACGGGAGTAGCAGGAGAGAATGGCCACCGATTACGACGCACCGCGCAAGTCCGAAGAAGAGTCCGATTCGATCGAGGCTCTGAAGGAACGCGGCCCGGCAAAGGGCGCGTCGGGTATCGACTCCGAGGACGCCGACAACCCCAGCTTCGATCTGGGCGGGTCCGATCTCTCCGATGTCGAGCTCGACGTGGTCGTGCTTCCTCAGCAGGACGACGAGTTCACCTGCGTGAACTGCTTCCTGGTGCGCCACCGCTCGCAGATGGACCACGAGACCGACCTCGGTCCGATCTGCGCGGAGTGCGCACGATAGACGCGCCAGCGGCTATCGGGTGGACTCCGCGGCAGCGCATCGCGCTGGCCCGCAGAGCGCAGCGTGGGGTGGCGGAGTGCGCACGATAGACGCGCCAGCCGAACGAACAGAGAGCGCCGCTCCCGTCATCGACGGGAGCGGCGCTCTCTTGCGTTCGCGCGGGGCTCAGGACTTGCCGAGCGCCTTCGCGAGTCGTTCGGGGTGGCGGGTGGTCAGGATCCACGAGGGTGCCGGATCCTGGGGGTCGGTGATCGCGATGCGCACGCCGCGGTGGATCCAACCGCGGATGACGAGGTGGGTACGCGCGTCGAGACCGGGCCCGATGGCGGTGCGCAGCGCGTCCGCGCCGAGCGATTCGACGTCGCCGAGGAACTCGACGGGGATGCGTGCGCGGCCCGCGGTGAGCATGCCGTCCCGGACCGTGATGGTGGGGCTCAGCAGCACGAGGGTGCCGGCGATGATCAGGTAGAGCAGGATCGCGACCGGCAGCGCGAGCGTCTTGTCGATGGGGGTGACGACGAGCGTCACCGCCGGGATCAGCAGCAGGAGGACCCCCAGGAGCGCCGGCGTGGGCCAGAGTCGTTCGTGGTAGCTGGGGGTGGCCTGCGTCTGCGTCATGCTCTCCATTATCGCGGTTCCGGATCCGGTAGCCTGTCCGGTGTGATCGATCCCCTTGAGATTCCCATCCGTGCCGAGCAGATTCCGAGCTATGCGATGCCCGGCGACGCGGGTGCCGACCTGCGCAGCACCGAGTCGGTGCTGCTGGCTCCCGGGGAGCGTCGGCTCGTGGGCACGGGCGTCTCGATCGCTCTGCCGGAGGGCTTCGCGGCGTTCGTGATGCCGCGCAGCGGACTCGCGGCCAAGCACGGGGTCACCGTCGTCAACGCGCCCGGCACGGTCGATGCCGGCTACCGCGGCGAGATCAAGGTGGCCCTGCTCAACACCGACCGCAGTTCGGCGTTCCAGGTCGAGTCGGGCGATCGGATCGCCCAGCTCGTCGTGATGCCGGTGGTCCGTGCGGAGTTCGTCGCGGTCGACGAGCTCCCCGAGACTTCGCGCGGTGCCGGCGGCTTCGGCTCGACCGGCGTGCGCGACGCCTGACGGTTCCCGATCCGGCGCGTCCCGTGCGGCGTGCCGAACGTTCTTCCCCAACAGAAAGACCAGAGACACCATGAGCGACGAGACTCCCCAGAACGAGTCGAACCGGAACGCCGACGAGCTGGAGCTCCACGAGGCGGCGGCACCGGAGGTCGACGACGCGAAGTCGGCGCCGGTCGACCGTGAGACCGCGGGGCCCTACGACGCCAGCGAAGTGCCGGCCATGCGCCCCTACGTGGATCTCGGCGGCATCAAGGTCGCTCCGCGCGAGGGCCTGCAGCTCCGGCTCGAGGTCGACGAACGCGCGCAGCGCGTCGTCGCGGTGTCGCTCGAGTACGCGGATTCGCTCCTGCAGGTGCAGGCGTTCTCCGCTCCGAAGACGACCGGCCTGTGGCACGAGGTGCGTACCGAGATCGCTCAGCAGCTCGGCTCTCAGGGTGCTGAGGTCGCGCACGAGGACGGCGACCTCGGCCCCGAGCTCCTCGTCCGCAGCGCGGGCACGAACGAGCAGGAGGTCCGGCTGGCCCGGTTCGTCGGCGTCGACGGTCCCCGCTGGCTGCTGCGCGGTGTGATCATGGGTCGCGCTGCGGCCGATGCCGACGCGAAGGCGCAGATCGTCGAGCTGTTCCGCGAGCTCGTGGTGGTGCGCGGCGACGATCCGATGCCTCCGAGCGAGCTGCTCGAGCTCAAGGTGCCCGCGGGACTCGCCCAGGGCGAGGCCGGGGTGCAGCAGGCGTGACCGAGCGCGATCCCCGAGAACGCGCCGACGCTCCGGACGCGGCCGAGGTGCCGGACGCGACCGGGGCTCCGGACGCGACCGAGTCCGGTCCGGGGCGTCTGCGGGTCGGCGGCGCGCTGGGACGCACGGTCGAGGCCGGGCTCAGCGGCGAGGCGGTCTCGGCGAGCGGTGTGCTCGCGGCGATCGGCGGCTGGCGCGGGGTCGCGGAGGCGCTGCTGCCGGGGGTGCTGTTCCTCGCGATCTTCGTCTGGACGCGGGATCCGCGCCTCTCGGCGATCGCCCCGGCGCTGCTCGCGGTGATCGCGATCGTGGTCCGTCTGCTGCGCAAGGAGCCGCTCACCGCGGCGTTCTCGGGCGCCATCGGCGTCGCCATCTGCGTGGTCGTGACGCTCATCTCGGGCCGGGGGCAGGACTTCTTCCTCCCGGGCTTCTGGATCAACGGCGCGTGGTCCGTCGGGCTCGCGATCTCGCTGCTCGTCGGGTGGCCGCTGCTCGGCTTCGCCGCGGGTGCGCTGACCGGGGATCTGACGGGCTGGCGCAAGCAGCGCGCACTGCGGCGCGCGGCGACGCTCTGCACGCTGCTGTGGCTCGCGATGTTCGTGCTGCGCCTGGCCGTGCAGCTCCCGCTCTATGCGAGCGCCCAGGTCGAGGCTCTCGGCGCCGCGCGGCTGGTCATGGGGACCCCGCTGTTCGCTCTGGTCGTCCTGTTCTCCTGGCTCGTGCTGAGCCGGGTCACCCGCGCGACCCAATCATCGGATGAATCGTCCGCGATCGACACGCCGAACGCGTCCGGCCAATGACGGTTCCGCCCAGCAAACTCAGCTAGAATTATCTCGACGTCAAGACAAATCGCTGACGTTCACGCCGGCTGCGCCTCTCGAGATGCGAACCGCTCCGAAGGGGTGCAGACTGGTGGCAGCAGCACCCTGACTCACGAAGGAGAGCGGCCATGGCAGCAGTCAACAGTTTCGGGGCCCAGAGCACCCTGACCGTCGGTGGCACGGATTACCAGATCTACCGCATCGACAAGGTTCCCGGACACGAGCGGCTGCCCTACAGCCTCAAGGTCCTCCTCGAGAACCTGCTCCGCACTGAGGACGGTGCGAACGTCACCAAGCAGCACGTCGAGGCGGTCGGCAACTGGGACCCCAACGCCCAGCCCGACACCGAGATCCAGTTCACCCCCGCGCGCGTGATCATGCAGGACTTCACCGGCGTGCCCTGCATCGTCGACCTCGCCACCATGCGCGAGGCCATGGCCGACCTCGGCGGCGACCCGCAGCGCATCAACCCGCTCGCCCCGGCCGAGCTCGTCATCGACCACTCGGTCATCTCTGACGTGTACGGCAGCGCCGGCGCCTTCGACAAGAACGTCGAGATCGAGTACCAGCGCAACGGCGAGCGCTACCAGTTCCTCCGCTGGGGCCAGGGCGCCTTCGACGACTTCAAGGTCGTCCCGCCGGGGACCGGCATCGTGCATCAGGTCAACATCGAGTACCTGGCGCGCGTCACCTTCACCCGCGAGATCGACGGCGTGCTCAACGCATACCCCGACACCTGCGTTGGCACCGACTCGCACACCACCATGGAGAACGGTCTCGGCGTGCTCGGCTGGGGCGTCGGCGGCATCGAGGCCGAGGCCGCGATGCTCGGCCAGCCCATCTCGATGCTGATCCCGCGCGTCGTCGGCTTCAAGCTGTCGGGCCAGATCCCGGCGGGCGTCACCGCGACCGACGTGGTGCTGACCATCACCCAGATGCTGCGCAAGCACGGCGTCGTGGGCAAGTTCGTCGAGTTCTACGGCGAGGGCGTCGGCTCCGTGCCGCTCGCCAACCGCGCCACCATCGGCAACATGAGCCCCGAGTTCGGTTCGACCGCCGCGATCTTCCCGATCGACGACGTGACGCTCGACTACCTGCGTCTCACCGGCCGCCCCGACGATCAGATCGACCTGGTCAAGGCGTATGCGCAGGCCCAGGGCATGTGGCACGATCCGGCGCACGAGCCCGAGTTCAGCGAGTACCTCGAGCTCGACCTCTCGACCGTCGTCGCGTCGATCGCCGGCCCGAAGCGTCCCCAGGACCGCATCGAGCTGACGAGCGCCAAGGAGCAGTTCGAGCGCGACCTGCAGAACTACGCGCAGGCGGCCAACCCCGCCAAGGTCAAGGACGCGAACGGCGCCGAGTACACGATCGATCACGGTGCGGTCACCCTCGCCTCGATCACCTCGTGCACCAACACCTCGAACCCTTCGGTCATGCTCGCCGCCGGCGTGCTGGCCCGCAACGCGAACGCGCGCGGCCTCAAGGCGAAGCCGTGGGTCAAGACCACGCTCGCACCGGGCTCGAAGGTCGTCACCGACTACTACGAGAAGTCCGGTCTGACCTCGCACCTCGAGGACCTGGGCTTCTACCTGGTCGGCTACGGCTGCGTGACCTGCATCGGCAACTCCGGCCCCTTGAACGAAGAGGTCTCGGCCGCGGTCAACGAGAACGACCTCGCCGTCACCGCGGTGCTCTCGGGCAACCGCAACTTCGAGGGCCGCATCAACCCCGACATCAAGATGAACTACCTCGCGAGCCCGCCGCTCGTGATCGCGTACGCGCTCGCCGGTTCGATGGACTTCGACTTCGAGAACGAGCCCCTCGGGCAGGACGCCGACGGCAACGACGTCTACCTGCGCGAGATCTGGCCCGACCCGGTCGAGGTGCAGAAGATCGCCGACTCGTCGATCGACTCCGGCATGTTCACCGAGAAGTACGCGAGCGTCTTCGACGGCGACGAGCGCTGGACCTCGCTGCCGACGCCCGACGGCGACGTGTTCGAGTGGGACGCCAAGTCGACCTACGTGCGCAAGCCTCCGTACTTCGACGGCATGCCCGCGACCCCGGCTCCGGTCTCCGATATCTCGGGCGCCCGCGTGCTCGCCAAGCTGGGCGATTCGGTCACGACCGACCACATCAGCCCGGCCGGCAACATCAAGGCCGAGACCCCCGCCGGCAAGTACCTGCAGGAGAACGGGATCGCTCCGCGCGACTTCAACTCCTACGGCTCGCGCCGCGGCAACCACGAGGTCATGATCCGCGGCACCTTCGCGAACATCCGCCTGCGCAACCAGCTCCTCGACAACGTGGAGGGCGGCTTCACCCGCGACTTCACGCAGGAGGGCGCACCGCAGTCCTACATCTACGACGCGTCGCAGAACTATCAGGCGGCGGGGATCCCGCTCGTGGTGCTCGGCGGCAAGGAGTACGGTTCGGGCTCGTCGCGCGACTGGGCGGCGAAGGGCACCAGCCTCCTCGGCGTCAAGGCGGTCATCACCGAGAGCTTCGAGCGCATCCACCGGTCGAACCTCATCGGCATGGGCGTGCTGCCGCTGCAGTTCCCGGCCGGCGAGAACGCCGATTCGCTGGGTCTCGACGGCACCGAGTCCTTCGACATCTCGGGCGTCACCGAGCTGAACGAGGGCCGCACGCCGCGCACCGTCCACGTCACCGCGACGCACGAGAACGGCACCGTCACCGAGTTCGACGCGGTCGTCCGCATCGACACCCCGGGCGAGGCCGACTACTACCGCAACGGCGGCATCCTGCAGTACGTGCTGCGCTCGCTCGCAGCCTAGGGATCGCACGTCACCACGAGGGGCTCCGGCGCATGCCGGGGCCCCTCGCGGCGTTCAGTAGACTGATGGGATGCATCGGCCGCGCGCCGAGCGGATCGGAGGCGTGACGGGTGGCGATCCTGGATCGAATCGACGGCCCCGGCGATCTGGCCGGGCTGAGCCTCGAGGAGTGCAAGCAGCTCGCCGCCGAGATCCGCGAGTTCCTCATCGCCGAGGTCTCGAAGACGGGTGGCCACCTGGGGCCGAACCTCGGCGTCGTCGAGCTCACCATCGCGCTGCACCGCACCTTCGAATCGCCGAAGGATCCCATCGTCTTCGACACGGGCCACCAGAGCTACGTGCACAAGCTGCTGACGGGTCGGAAGGACTTCTCGCGGCTGCGCAGCAGCGACGGCCTAGCCGGCTATCCGCAGCGCGGCGAATCCGAGCACGACATCGTCGAGAGCTCGCACGCGTCGAGCTCGCTGAGCTGGGCCGACGGCATCTCCCGCGCCTTCGCGCGAACCGGGCAGTCGGACCGCTTCGTGATCGCCGTCGTCGGCGACGGGGCGCTCACGGGCGGCATGACGTGGGAGGCGCTCAACAACATCACCGACGACAACTCCCGCAACCTCGTCATCGTGATGAACGACAACGGGCGCTCCTACGCGCCGACCATCGGCGGCATGGCCCGGTTCCTCAACTCCGTGCGTGTCACCGGCGGCTACCGGGATCTGCAGGAGGGCAGCGAGCGGCTGTTCGGGCGTTTCGGCGCGCCAGGCCGCACGGTCTACCGGGCGACGCGCGGCGCGATGCGCGGCTTCGTCAGCCGTGCCTCGGGCAACCAGGATCTCTACAGCAACCTCGACATCAAGTACGTCGGCCCCGTCGACGGGCACGACCTGCCCGCGCTCGAAGAGGCGATGCGGCAGGCGAAGGGGTACGGGCGTCCGACCCTCGTGCATGTGATCACCGAGAAGGGGCGCGGCTACGCCCCGGCCGAGAACGACGTCGCCGATCAGTTCCACTCGGTCGGGCAGATCGACCCGGGCAGCGGCGAGCCGCTCGAGGTCTCGTCCGGCCGCAGCTGGACGGGCGTGTTCCGGCAGCGGATCCTGCAGCTCGCGCGCGAGAACGATCGGATCATCGGGATCACGGCGGCCATGCTCAAGCCGACGGGCCTCGACGCGCTGGCCGAGGCGTTCCCGGAGCGGGTCATCGACGTCGGCATCGCCGAGCAGCACGCGGTGACGAGCGCCGCGGGGCTGGCCTACGGCGGCATGCACCCCGTCGTCGCGATCTACGCCACCTTCATGAACCGCGCCTTCGACCAGCTGCTGATGGACGTCGCGCTGCACCGGGCGGGGGTGACCTTCGTGCTCGACCGCGCGGGCATCACCGGACCCGACGGTGCGAGCCACAACGGGGTCTGGGACCTCGCGACCCTCCAAGTGGTGCCGGGCATCCGCATCTCGGCGCCGCGCGACGAAGAGCGTCTCAGCGAGCTGCTGACGGAGGCCGTCGCCGTCGACGACGGCCCGACCGTGATCCGCTACCCGAAGGGCGCGGTCGGCGACGCGCTGCCGGCCCTGCACCGCACCGAGGACGGCACCGACCTGCTGCGCGAGGACCCTGTACGCGGGGACGGCACGCGCGACGTGCTGCTCGTGGGCGTCGGCCCCATGGCGCGAGTCGCCGTCGAAGCGGCGGAGCTGCTCGCCGCTCAGGGAATCTCGACGACGGTGGTCGATCCGCGCTGGGTGGTGCCGGTCGCCGAATCAGTGGTCGAGTACGCGCGCGGGCATCGCCTGCTCGTCAGCATCGAGGACGGGATCCGCGTCGGGGGCGTCGGTACGCGGATCCGGCAGGCGCTGCGCGATGCCGGCGTCGACACCGCGGTGAGCGAGCTCGGCACCCCGGACGAGTTCCCGCCGCACGCGTCCCGCGGTGAACTGCTCGCAGCGGCAGGTCTCACGGCCGAACGGATCGCGGCCGACGTCGCCGAGCAGGTCCGCGGGAACCGGATCCCGGTCGCGCGCCCGGAGTAGGTGCGCTTCGGTCCCGTCATCCTGCGCGACGAAGGTCTGGTCATCCTGCGCGACGAAGGAGTCGCAGGATCCCTACCGGGGTAGAGATCCTGCGACTCGCAGGCTCGCGCAGGATGACGGGGTCAGTCGGACTGCGGACGGCTCAGCGCGCGCCGGCGACCAGCGGGTCGTGGAACGTCGCGCCGAAGACGCGCTCGCTCGCACCCACCCGATCGAGGTAGGGCGTCGCCCCGCCGGCCTGGAACGGCCAGCCGGCACCCAGGATCAGGCACAGGTCGATGTCTTCAGCGGCGTGCACGACCTGCTCGTCGAGCATGATCTTGATCTCGCCTGCGAGCTCGTTCTCGACCCGGCGGAGGATCTCCTCCTCGGAGACGGCGGTCTTGCCGAAGCTGAGCTGCTTCTTCGCCGCGCGGGAGAGGTCCTCGACCTTGCCGAACTTGTTCTTGACGAGCGGATCCTCGATCTCGGCCATCGCGTGCAGGTTCGGCGATGCGTAGAAGCGCTCGGGGAACGCCGCCACCATCGTGTCCTGCACGTGCGCCGCGACCTTCCAGCCGACCAGATCGATGAGCTCGAACGGGCCCATCGGCAGACCGATCGGTGCGAGCGCCCGTTCGACCACGGGCAGCGGAGTACCCTCGTCGAGCGCGCGGGCGGCCTCGCCCATGACCTTGGCCAGCAGGCGGTTCACCACGAAGCCGGGGCGGTCCGCGGTGATGACCGCGCTCTTGCCGAGCTTCTTCGCGACCGCCATCGCGGTGGCGAGGGTCTCCTCGTCGGTCGACGGCACCTTCACGACCTCGACCAGCGGCATGACCGCGACCGGGTTGAAGAAGTGGAAGCCGACCAGGCGCTCCGGGTGCGCGAGGTTCGCGCCGATCTCCTCGACCGAGAGCGACGAGGTGTTGGTCGCGATGACCGCGGTCTCGGCGATGATCGGCTCGATCTCGGCGAACACCTGCTGCTTCACCGAGAGCTCCTCGAACACGGCCTCGATGACCCAGTCGCAGTCCGCGAAGAGGGACTTGTCGGTCGTGCCGCTGACGAGCGCGCGCACCTGGTTCGCGTCGTCGGCACCCAGGCGGCCCTTCTGCTCGAGCTTGTCGATCTCACCGTTGATGTAGGCGAGGCCCTTGTCGACGCGGGACTGGTCGAGATCGGTGATGACGACGGGCACGCGCAGCTTGCGGGCGAAGAGCAGGGCGAACTGGCCGGCCATGAGGCCCGCGCCGATGACGCCGACCTTCTGCACCTTCTTGGCGAGCTCCTTCGGCGGAGCCCCAGCGGGCCGCTTTGCGCGCTTCTGCACGAGGTCGAAGGCGTAGATGGACGCGTGGAACTGGTCGCCCGAGATGAGCTGCGCCAGTGCCTCGTCCTCACGCTCGAATCCGCGCACCCGGTCGTTGTCCTTCGCCGCGCTGAGCAGATCGAGCGCGATGTAGGGCGACTTCGCCGCAGTGCCGATGCGGGCCTTGAGCGTGTCGCGGGCGATCTTGATCGCCGCGGGCCACTTGGTGAGGCGCTCGAGCTTGCCCGGCTCATTCGGCCGCTCGACCTTCTCGGCGCCGGTGAGCACCGCGTCGGCCCAGAGGATCGACTGCTCGAGGAAGCTCGCGGGACCGAACATGCGGTCGAAGAGCCCCGCCTCGAGCGCGTCCTTCGGCTTCATCATGCGGTTGTTCTTGAGCGGGTTCGAGACGATGATCTCGATCGCCTTCTCGATGCCGACGAGGTTGGGCACGATGGTCGCGCCGCCCCAGCCGGGGATGATGCCGAGGAAGACCTCGGGGAACGCGAGCGCCGCGGCCGACGAATCGACAGAGCGGTAGTCGCAGTTGAGGGCGATCTCCATGGCACCGCCGAGGGCGAGGCCGTTCACGAAGGCGAAGGAGGGGACGCCGAGCTGGCCGAGCTTGCCGAGCACGAAGTGCCCGAACTGCGCCATGAGCCGCGCGTTCTGCTCGGTCGCGAGGGTGGAGACCTTTGAGAGGTCGGCCCCCGCCGCGAAGATGAACGGCTTGCCGGTCACGCCGACGGCCTGGATCTCGCCGGCCGCGGCGCGAGCCGCGAGCCCGTCGAGCACGGTGTTCAGCGCGTCCAGGGTCAGCGGCCCGAGCGTGTTGGGCCGGGTGTGGTCGCGTCCGTTGTCGAGCGTGATGAGCGCGAGGGTGCCGCCCGAGGGCAGCGCCACGTCGCGCACGAACGACTCGGTGACGACCTCGTCGGCCGAGGCTTCGAGGAGCGGGGAGAAGTCGATGGAGCGGTAATCGGTCATCTTCGGCTACTTGCCCTTCTTGCCGTCGTAGTTCGGGTTCTCCCAGATCGCGGTGCCGCCCTGGCCGAGGCCGACGCACATCGCGGTGACGCCGTAGCGCACATCGGGGCGCTGCTCGAACTGGCGGGCGAGCTGGATCATGAGGCGCACGCCGGACGCGGCGAGCGGGTGGCCGAGCGCGATCGCGCCGCCCCAGGGGTTGACGCGGGGATCGTCGTCGGCGATGCCGAAGTGATCGGTGAACGAGAGCACCTGCACGGCGAAGGCCTCGTTCAGCTCGAACAGACCGATGTCGTCGATGGTGAGGCCCGCGCGCTTCAGCGCCTTCTCGGTCGAGGGCACGGGGCCGAGCCCCATGACCTCGGGCTGCACGCCCGCGAAGCCGAAGCCGACGAGCCGCATCTTGGCGGGGAGGCCGAGCTCCTTCGAGGTGTCGGCGCCCGCGAGCAGCGAGACGGTCGCGCCGTCCGTGAGCGGGGAGGCGTTGCCCGCCGTCACGCGTCCGTGCGGACGGAACGGCGTCTTGAGCGTGGCGAGGCCCTCCATGGTGGTCTCGGGACGGCGGCCCTCGTCCTCCGTCGCGAGGCCCCAGCCGGCTGCGCTGCGCAGCGCGACGGGGATCAGGTCGGGCTGGATGTCGCCGCGGTCGTAGGCGGCCTGCACCTTGTGCTGGCTCAGCATGCCGAAGCGATCCGCGCGCTCTTTGGTGAGCGCGGGGAACCGGTCGTGCAGGCGCTCGGCCGTGACGCCCATGTTCAGCGCGTCGGGGCTGACGAGGCGCTCCGAGACGAAGCGCGGGTTCGGATCGGCGTCGAGACCGATCGGGTGCCGGCCCATGTGCTCCACGCCGCCGGCGATCGCCAGGTCGTACTGGCCCGAGCCGATCGCCGCGCCCATGAACGAGGCGACGGTGAGCGCGCCGGCGCACATGCGGTCGAGCGCGAAGCCGGGCACCGTCACCGGGATCCCGGCGAGCATCGACACGGTGCGCCCGAGGGTGAGCCCCTGGTCGCCCTGCTGCGTGGTCGCGGCGATCCCTACGTCGTCGATGCGGTCGAGGGGGAGGTTCGGGTTTCGCGCGATCAGGCCCTGCAGGGCCTTGACCGCGAGGTCATCGGCCCGTGTGCCCCAGTACATGCCCTTCTCGCCCGCGCGCCCGAACGGGGTGCGGACTCCGTCGACGAAAACAACGTCTCTCATTGCGGCCACTCTGCCTCCATCAAATGGGTGTGATGTGATCACTCACCATCCTAGGAAGTCCGCGGCACGGGGGACGAGCCGCCGTGCGGAACCCGCAGGAAACGCGTGGCGCCCGCGGCGTCAGCTTTGTTTGGCCTCTACAAAAGCGATGGCGATGATTGGTGCAGTAATGACAGCCTGCCAGTGTCGTGCGCCGAGCTCCTCGAGCCGATCGGAGATCTGCTCGGCGCTCGCGGACGAGGCGCCCTTCGCCGGCTTCGGCGGCGCCCAGGAGACGCGGCGGAGCAGCTCGGGGGTCAGCAGGTTCTCGAGGGGGATGCTGCGCTCCTCGGCCTCCGCGGCGAGCGCCTCGCGAGCGATCGACAGGCGCGCGGCGGCTTCGGGATGGCGCTGGGCCCAGCCGCGGTGGTGCGGCATCGCGTCGGGATCGCGTGGTCGCGGCTTCGGCAGCTGGTCGGTGGTCTTGCCGCGCAGGGCCGCGTCCCACCAGCGATCCAGCTCGGTCCGGCTCGCCCGACCCGCGAAGGTCTTGAGTCGAGCCAGGTCGCCGCGGGATCGCGGCATGGCGCCGGCCGCGGCGACGATCGAGGAGTCCGGCAGCAGGCGGCCGGGGGCGGTGTCGCGTTCGCGGGCGAGCTCGTCGCGCGCGAGCCAGAGTTCGCGGACGATCGCGAGCTCGCGCGGAGAGCGCAGGCGGTGGCCGCCCGAGACCTTGCGCCACGGTTCCTCGACCGGCGGCTTCGGCGCGCGCTGACGGACCGCCTCGAACTCCTCTTCCGCGAACTCCCGCTTGTGCTGGGCATCGAGCTCGTGCGCGATCGACTCCCGCAGATCGGGCAGCAGGGCGACGTCGAGCGCCGCGTACTCGAGCCACGATTCGGGTAGCGGACGGGTCGACCAGTCGGCCGCCGAGTGCGCCTTCTGCAGCGAGATGCCGAGCTGCGACTCGACGAGCGCGCCGAGTCCCACGCGCTCGAAGCCGAGGAGCCGTGCGGCGAGCTCCGTGTCGAAGAGTCGCGGCGGGTGCAGTCCGAGCTCGTCGAGGCAGGGGATGTCCTGGCTCGCGGCGTGCAGGATCCACTCGAGCCCGTCGAGCGCCTGCGCGAGCGGGGAGAACGAGGAGATCCCGGTGGGGTCGAAGAGGAACGTGCCCGAGTCCTCGCGGTACGCCTGGACGAGGTAGGCCTCGCCGCCGTAGCGGAAGCCGGAGGCGCGCTCGGCGTCGACGCCGACCGGGCCGTGACCGGCCGCGAGCGACTCCGCCGCGGCGCGCAGCCCGGCGTCGTCGGCGACCATGGTCCAGGTGGAGTGGAGGTCCGCTTGCTGGAGCACGGGTTACGCCCTCCGGCCTTCGCCGCGGTGGGCACGCTTCGCGCCGAGGGAGGCGACGCCCTCCTGGTGCGGGAGTCCGGCGAGCAGGCAGAGCAGCTCCGACCAGGCCTCCGCGTGCGCGCCGAAATCGGTGCCGAGCGGGGTCCAGGAGGCGCGGATCTCGATCTGCGCGGCATCGCCCTGCTCCTCGAGCGTGCCGAAACCGGTGGACAGCGTCTTCGTCGCGGTCCCGGACGCGAACGTGACCTGTGCGCCGCGGGAATCGAGGGCGTCGACGAGCCACGACCAGGCGACGTCGGCGATGAACGGATCCACGCCGATCTCGACTTCGAGGGGGGCCTGCGCGAAGCAGATGATACGGAACGGCGATCCCCACTCCGCGGCGGAATCGGGGTCGTGCAGCAGGATCAGGCGACCCGCCCCGTAGGGGGAGTCGCCGCTCTCCTCGGCGGGATGCGCCGAGCCTCGGGTGACGCCCGCGGCGAGCGCCACGGAGCGCGGCGCGATGCGTTCGGGGGCCGGGATCTCGCGCACCTGCAGTTCGCTGCGGAACCGTGCGTGGCGCAGCTGCTCGGCAGCGCGCTCGAACGCATCGGCATTCACTTCGTTCCCGGACTTCACACCTGGAACACTAAGGATTGCTGAGAGTATGGTGCGGATGCCACGCCGCGCTGCAGAAACATCCCGGAGGTGCCCATGAGCAGGCTTCGACCGATCCAGGCGGTCGCCGGTTTCGCCGCGATCGCGACGGCGACGGCTGCGGGATGCGCGCTGCTTGCCGGTGCGGTCGCGCGCCGGGTGGTCACGCCCGAGGCGCGGCCGGACTCCTCCACTCGGGTGCGTTCGGTCCTGCCCGCTGCCCGGGCGTCTCGCCGCTACGGGGTCGACGGCCCGGTGGTCCGGATCCGGGGCGGCTGGTCGGAACTCCCCGGGAGCTACTCGCTGATCCTCGATGGCGGCGCCACCCACGCGAAGGTGGGGCCGGTGCTCGAGGCGCGCCGCGGGACTGCTGCGCGCGAGATCCTCACGACCGATCGCGGCCGCGTGCGGCGCGGGGCGACGGGGCGGGTGACCGGGTGGTGGTACGCGGATCCCGAGGAGCTCGCCGACGAGATCGGCGAGGGAGCCTCGGTCGAGCGGATCGTGCTGCCGCTGGAGGACGGACCGGCGACGGCCTGGATCGTGCGCCCGGCCGATCCGGTGCCCGGCCGGTGGGCGGTGCACGTGCACGGCATGGGTGCGCTGCCGGCAGAGACGCTGCGCGGTGTTCCGCCGCTGGCGCGCGCCGGTCTGACGAGCCTCGTCATCTCCTATCGCAACGATCCGGGCGCTCCGCGCGGTGCGCACGGCCGCTACGGTCTGGGCTCCGCCGAGCAGCGCGACGTCGACGCGGCGATCGCCGAGGCCGTGCGCCGCGGTGCGACCCGGGTGACGCTGTTCGGGTGGTCGATGGGCGGCACGGCGAGCACGCTGGCGGCGACTCGGGGAGCGCACCGCGATGCGGTGGACGGCCTCGTGCTCGATTCGCCCGCGCTCGACTGGCACGGGCTGCTGCGGCACCAGGCGCGACGCGTCGGGATCCCGCGACCCATCGCGGCGCTCGCCGTGCGGCTGCTCGAGGGCGGCCGTGTGCGCGGTGGCGATCCCGCGTCGCCGGGGCTCGCCGCGCTCAGCGCGCCCGAGATCGGTCGGGGCCTTGCGGTGCCGACGCTGATCCACGTCAGCGCGGGCGACACCTACGTGCCGGAGGACGGAGCGCTCGATTTCGCGGCTCGGCACAGCGACCTCGTCGTGCTGCGCCGGCAGCTGGTGGGCGAGCATGTGAAGCTCTGGAACGTCGATCCCGAGGCCTGGGAGGCCGCGACGGAACGCTTCTTGCGGGGCCTGCCGGCTCCCGCACCCGCATCGGATGCGGACGAGGACGCCCCGCGCGGGTAAGCTGTCGGCGATGTCTCAGGATCCGCAGCACAGCTCCGCCCACCTCGTCGACCGCAGCCCGAGCATCTCGGGCGCCGAGCTGGTCGCGACCCTCGTCCCTCCGCGCCAGTTCGACGGGGCGAGCTTCGACTCGTACCGTCCGGATCCGGAGTACCCCTCGCAGGCGGAGGCCCGGGACACGCTGCGCGCGTTCTCGGAGCCCGAGACGCCGATGGCACGGGGCGGCTTCTTCGGCTTCGGGCGCAAGAAGGCCGCGGCCGAGCCCCGGCCGAACACCCCGACCAAGCCGGGCGTCTACCTCGACGGCGGTTTCGGCGTGGGCAAGACCCACCTGCTCGCGGCGACCTGGCACGCGACGGCCGGGCGCAAGTACTTCGGCACCTTCATCGAGTACACGGCGCTCGTCGGAGCGCTCGGATACTCGGGCGCGCTCGGCGTGCTGCAGGGGGCTCGGCTCATCTGCATCGACGAGTTCGAGCTCGACGATCCGGGCGACACGATGCTCATGACGCGGCTGATCGGCGACCTCGTGAAGACGGGTTCGCGCATCGTCGCTACCTCCAATACTCCGCCGAACGCGCTCGGCGAGGGCCGCTTCGCGGCGGCCGACTTCATGCGCGAGATCCAGGCCATGGCCGACAACTTCGTCACGATCCGCATCGACGGCACCGACTACCGCCAGCGCGACCTCGACGGCGATGCCGTCGCCCTGAGCGACGAGGCGTACCGCTTCGCGCTCGCGGACGCCGCGGCCGCGGGGGAGCGCACGACCGACGACGACTTCTCGACCCTCGTCGCGCATCTCGCGACGGTGCACCCCTCCAGCTACTTCGGCATGCTCACCGGGGTGCAGTGCATCGGCCTGCGCGACGTGCACGAGCTCACCGACCAGTCGGCGGCGCTGCGCTTCGTCGCGTTCATCGACCGAGTCTACGACGCCCAGATCCCGATCCGGGCGACCGGAGCGCCGCTCACCACGATCTTCGGCGGCGGCATGCTCGACGGCGGGTACCGCAAGAAGTATCTCCGTTGCATGTCCCGTCTGAACGCGCTGACGCAGGGCGAGATCGCCTCATGAGCTCCGGCGGCGGAGGCGGCCTGCTGCGGGCGATCCTCGACGCGCTGATCGAAGCGCTCCGCCGCGGTCTCCAGAGCCGCTCGGATCCCGCGGGGAAGCGGACGACCGCGGGCCCGCGCGCGGGTGCGTCGGGTGCGCGCCCGGAGGCCTCGCCGGGGCAGACCGGCGACGGGGCGACCCGCGACCTCGGCGCGGCCGAGATCCGGGGCCTGCGCCCGAGCTACGCGCCGGCCGTGGACGGCACCCCCGATCCCGGCGAGGTCATCTGGACCTGGGTGCCCTACGCCGAGCACGACGGACGCGGCAAGGATCGCCCGGTGCTCATCATCGCGCGCATCGACGCCACGACGGTCGCCGGCTGCTACCTGTCGACCAAGCAGCACCGCGGCTTCATCAGCGTCGGCACGGGCGGCTGGGACGGCCAGGGGCGCGAGAGCTTCCTCTCGCCCGAGCGCGTGCTGCGCATCTCCGACTCCGGCATGCGCCGCGAAGGTCACGTGCTCGATCGCGCGCGGTTCGAGCACGTCGTCGCCGAGCTCTCGCGGGACCTCGGCATCGTTCGCTGACCGTCCGCCCGCCGCAGTCGTCGGGCGATCAGCTGCTGACGGTGCAGAACGGGTGCCCGACGGGATCGAGATAGACCCGGAACGTGTCGTGCGCCTCGAGGAATCGCGCCCCGAGGGCGAGCAAGGGCTCGTGCGCGGCTTCGAGATCCGGGACGAGCACGTCGAGGTGCAGTTGCTGGTCCCCGTCGTCGCCCGGCCAGACCGGTGGAACGTACCCGGGGGAATCCTGGAAGGCGAGCTTCGCCGGGCCCTCCGGCAGCTCGAGATCGACCCAGCCGTCGTCCTCGCCGGCCACGACCGTGCCGCCGAGGATCCCGCGATAGAACTCCGCGAGCGCCGCGGGATCCGGGCAGTCGAATACGGTGCTGTGCAGGGTGCCGATCATCGGGACTCCTTCGTGCGATGCGGGATCGTCCGCCGACGGAGAGATCCCGCCGACCCGCCCAGGCTACGCCTCGGGTTCGGGCGGCGCGAGCGCGTGCCGGCCGGGGCCGGCCCCTGTGTACGCTGTGAGTCGTGCGCGGCCGACATCCGTCGGCGCCCGCCCGCCGAACTCTGCGGGCGCTCGACCAGAGGAGGAACGTGACCGCCGCTCAGCCCGATCCGACGCCGACCCGCCGTGCTCCGATCTCGGGGATCGCCGCGCTCCTGGTGGGCATCGCCGCTTTCGTGTTCTGCTGGGTCCCGTTCCTCGGCCTCGGGCTCGGCGCCGGTTCGATCGTGCTCGGGATCCTGTCGGTCCGCGGCGGTCGTGCGCGGGGTGCCGGCATCGGCGGGCTGGCGTTCGGCGCGGTCGCGGCAATCCCCGCGGTCGTGATGACCATCATGTTCATCGCGGCGTTCGTGATCGCCCTGCCCACCGGCACCGGCGCGAGCAGGACGGCCGCACCCCCGAGCGCGACCGCGAGCCCGGCTCCGAGCGCGACTTCGACCCCGAGTCCGAGGACCGGCGCGGAGGAGAAGGCGCAGTACGAGGCGCGGCTCAAGGAGCGGCAGGAAGCGGAACGTGCGGCACGCGAGGAGGACGCGCGGAAGAACGGGGTCGAGCTGCCGGACCTCTCAGGGCTCGACGGCAAGACCGCGCAGTGGCGGTTGGAGGACCTCGGTCTGACGGTCCGGTTCGACGGGAAGAGCGGGACGGTGCTGGCCCCGGTCAACTGGACCGTCATCGGCAGTTCTCCCGGTGCGGGGAAGCGGGCGAAGCTCGGGAGCACCGTCGTGCTCCGGATGGAGAAGACCGCGGAGATGACTCCGAGCCCGACGCCGCCGGGGCAGTAGCGATTCGAGGCGATGTCTGTACCCCGGAGTAGGGTGTGTCCCATGTCGACGCCGCCGGTTGTTTCGCTCCGTTCCCGTACCGATGCCGATTGGGACGCGCTGTACGGGATCGCCTCGGATCTCGACACCTGGGAGGAACGCAACCCGGGGCGGCCCGCTACGCCGCGCCGCGACGCCTGGCAGGCCCGGATCCAGGAGCGCGAGGCGAACCCGGACGGCAGCATGAGCTTCGTGATCGACGTGGACGGCGACGCGGTCGGCACCGTGGGCGTGTTCGACATCGACGAGGTCGCCCGGCACGGCGAGGTCGGGATCGCGCTGGCGCAGCACGCCCGCGGTCGGGGTTTCGGCACCGAGGCCATGACGCAGATGCTCGAGTTCGCGTTCCTCCGCGGCAACCTGCGCCGCATCCACCTCGAGGTGATCTCGTCGAACGCCGCGGCGATCCGCGTCTACGAGAAGCTCGGCTTCGTGATCGAGGGGCGCCAGCGCGAGCACGCGTGGGTGCGCGGCCGCTACGAGGACATCGTGCGCATGGGGTTGTTGCGCGCGGAGTGGGCCGCGCAGCGCGAATCGAACGGATGACCGATCTCACGTACCTCGAGGTGGGTGCCACCGGTGGCGAGCTGCCGGCGGGGTACCACCACGTGCGTGCCGAGCGCGTCATCGGGCGCGGCCGCGAGTACTTCAAGCGCTGCTGCGACGAGCTCCTGTCGGGCGCCGTGCAGCGGCGGGCCGGCGCCGAGGTGAGCGCATCCGATGCGCCGTTCCGCGTGGGCACCGAGGTGCGCATGCGTCTGCGGATCGGGCCTCTGAACTTCATCGCGCCCTGTCGCGTCGTCTGGGTCGAGCGCGGCGTCGATCGCTGCGGGTTCGCCTACGGGACTCTGCCGGGGCATCCCGAACGCGGTGAGGAGCGGTTCGAGCTCCGCCTCGATCCCTCGGGCGACGTCCTGTTCCGGATCGTCGCCTTCTCTGCACCGGCCCGCTGGTTCACGCGCCTCGGCGGACCGCTCGGTCGCCTCGTGCAGGCGCGCATGACCCGTCGGTATCTCGCTGCGTTCGACTAGCGCTTCCGGCTGAACCGCTCCAGGCGCTCCTCCGGGCTGAGCCGGGTCATCTCGGCGTACCACTGCGGCGTGAACGCCGCTGCCGGCTCGGCCGAGACCACCGGCACCACCGCGTGCGTGACCGTGTCCTCCCACACGTGCACCAGGTGGAAGGACTGGCCCGCATCCATCCCGTTCACCCGCTCGACCGGCAGGGCCAGGTCCATGGCGTAGCAGGTCGCAGACGCGACGCTGACCGGGATCCCCGCGAAGGTCCCGCTCGTGGAGTAGTGCAGGTGCCCGGCGAGGATCGCGCGCACGTCGCTGCCCGTGATGGCCTCGGCGAACGCCGGCTGATCGCGCAGCTCCAGGATGTCGAAGAACGGGATGTGGCTCGGCAGCGGCGGATGGTGCAGCGCGAGGATCGTGCCCAGCGGCGCGGGTTCGGCCAGTTCGGCCCGCAGCCAGGCGAGCTGCTCGGGCTCGAGTTCGCCGTGGTGCCAGCCCGGAACGGTGGAGTCCAATGCGATGACGCGCAAGCCGCCCAGGTCGTGCACCGCCGTGATGGGCGCCTGGCTGCCCGGCTCGTCGAGCAGGTGCTCGCGCATCGCCGGGCGCTCGTCATGGTTCCCCGCCACCCAGATCAGTGCGGCGCCGATCTCCTCGGCCAGCGGCTCGAGCATGCCGCGCAGCTCGCGGTACGCGGCGGGCTCCCCGAGGTCCGTGAGGTCGCCCGTCACCACGATGGCGTCTGGGCGCGGCTCCATCGCACGGACCCGCTCGACGGTGCGTTCGAGGTTGCCGACGGTGTCGTAGCGGCCGCCGAGCGCAGCGCCGTCGAGCAGGTGCGTGTCGCTGAGGTGCAGCAGGGTGCGGAGGGCCGGCGCGTGCGCACCGAAGCGGATCTCGGTCATGGCGCCAGCCTAGGGCCGGACCCCGCTCGATCCCGTGCCTACGCCTCGGAGCGCCGGGGGAGCACCCAGTCGGCGCGGGGGAAGTGGCAGGTGTATCCGTTCGGGTAGCGCTGCAGGTAGTCCTGATGCTCCGGCTCGGCCTCCCAGAACGGAGCGGCGGGCTCGATCGTCGTGACCGCCGGCCCGGGCCATAGTCCGGAGGCGTCGACGTCGGCGATGGTCTCCCTCGCGGTCGCCTCCTGCTCGGGGGTGAGCGGGAAGATCGCCGAGCGGTAGCTGGTGCCGATGTCGTTGCCCTGGCGGTTCAGCGTCGAGGGATCGTGGATCTGGAAGAAGAACGCCAGGATGTCGCGGTAACTCGTCCGTGACGGGTCGAAGACGATCTCGACGGCCTCCGCGTGGCCGGGGTGGTCGCGGTAGGTGGCGTGATCGTTCTGCCCGCCGGTGTAGCCGGCGCGCGTGCTCAGCACGCCGGGCTGCGCGCGGATGAGGTCGTCGAGCCCCCAGAAGCAACCGCCGGCCAGCACGGCCGTCTCGGTGCCGGGGGTGCGGGTGATGGATCCGGTGTCGGTGATCCCGCTGGTCATGGTGCGTGCTCCTCGGTCGTCGGGTAGTGCGTTCGTGTCGTGCCGACGTCGCCGAAAGGCGGCGTCAGGAGGGACAACGCGTTCATGCTCTCATTTGGTCCCGTCGATCTGGGAAGAGGCTGGGATCGATGAGCGGCACGGCTGAGGTTCGCACGGATCGGCGGGCACGCGCTGCGCCCCCGCCGACAGCGCTGATTCGAGGGACGCTTGCCGGGACATGACCCCGGGCGGCGCCTGCGGGAACTCGGTCCGGGCCTGGCGCAGCTCCTGCTGCCGATGGCCCGGCCGATCCAGATCCCTGAAACCCAAAGAACCCCCGGCTCGGCCGGGGGTTCTCGTGGTGGGCGATACCAGACTCGAACTGATGACCTCTTCCGTGTGAAGGAAGCGCGCTACCAACTGCGCCAATCGCCCGTTTCGCTCGCGATCTCCCGCGGGCCAACCTGATCGATAATACACACTTTCGGAATGGGCATGCACATCGGGTCGCCGCCCGGGCGATTCCGCCGCGTCGCGTGCCTTAGTTGGGGCGCGTCGCCGGCGGCGCGAGGTCGCTGTTGAGCTTCTGATCGAGCTCGTCGCTCGTCTTGGTGAGCTGCTGCAGCTCGGTGCGCATCGTCTCGTAGTTCGCGATGTCGCTCTCGAGCTGCTCACGGTCCTTCGTGAGCTGCTGCTGGCGTGCGGTGAGGCCGTCGCGGATCCGGTTGAACTCATCGGGATCCTCGGCGAACTCGTACGCGTTGTTGCGCTTGGTGAAGCTCTGCGCGTCCGTGTTGAACTGCGCGACGGCCGCGTTGTAGGCCTCGCGCCGCTGCTCGACGCTCGTCCGCAGCGTCGTCATCTGTTTCTCGAGCGTCTTCGCGCGATCCTGCAGCTGCGTGAAGACGCCGTGGTACCGGTCGAAGTCGTCGACGATCGCGCTGCGCTTCCCGAGCCACTTCGCGTAGTGATCCTCGAGCCACTTCGGCAGCGTGTGGACCTCGGTGCCGAGCACCGAGTGCAGCTCGTTCGCGAACGCGCTGGGGGAGAGCGCGTCGTACACCGACATGCGCTCCTTCAACCCCGGATCGGTCTTGATCCGTTCGTCGTAGAAGGCGCGCAGCTTCTTGGACATCTGGGCCTGCTCGTCCCCGCCCATGCGCGCGTAGACCGCGTGCAGCAGCTCGTGCGCGGCAGTGACCTCGACGATGCCGTCGAGACGTTTGTCGGTGACGCCGAAGAGGTGGATCGTGCCCTTCGAGTAGCAGCCCAGTACGTGCCCCTGCTCGCCGTGCGAGACGTCGGAGCACTGGGTGCTGAAGTGCTGGCTCGCGTCGAGGGTCGGTTGCGACGCCAGGAACACGCGCTCGCCCGCGGGAGTGAGGTCGAGCCGGCCGATGAGCGAGGAGACCTGCTCGCTCGGCGTGAAGTTGCGCGCCTCGATCTCGTCGGAGATGAGCTGCTGGTTCGCGATCGCGAGCGCGCCGACGACGACCACCAGGATCGCGATGCACGCCCACGCGACCCGAGCGACCGTCTTGCGCGCACTCCGAGCCATGCGAACCAGTATCCGGGAGCGGGCTGCGGAAACGGCTCGCCGCGCCGAAAACCGCGGAAAATCAACGTTCTGAGGTGCGCCACGCCCGGCTGTACCGGACTGATTTGCGGTGCCCCAGCAACTTCCCTATAGTTATTCGAGTCGCAAGGGCGAAGCGGAAACGCAGAGCAAGCGATGTGCGGATGTAGCGCAGTTGGTAGCGCATCACCTTGCCAAGGTGAGGGTCGCGAGTTCGAGTCTCGTCATCCGCTCCAGTGGCCGAGTGCAACTCGGCCGCTTGTGGTGTCAACCACAACCACGGTGGCGTGGCCGAGAGGCGAGGCAGCGGCCTGCAAAGCCGTATACACGGGTTCGAATCCCGTCGCCACCTCGCTGGCATAACTGAATAGCCTGAAGTTTAGGCGCGATTGGCGCAGCGGTAGCGCGCTTCCCTGACACGGAAGAGGTCACTGGTTCGATCCCAGTATCGCGCACAAAGAAAACCCCCGGTAAGAGCCGGGGGTTTTCGTGTTTCCCCGTCTCCCCGGGCGTGCGGTGATGAGAGCTGTGGTCGTCTCCTGCCGCGGCATCGCCGGGCTGCACCATACTGATGCCATGAGCGTAGACGGCCAGGAGAAAGTTGCCGCTCGCCCGTCGTGGGTCCGCCGGCATCTCCGCGGGGTGATCATCGGCGTTCTCGTGCTCATCGTGCTCGTCGCGGGCGTGATCGGGCTCGTCCGGATCTCGAACGAGGTGAAGGGCAGCTACGCGATCGAGTACGGCGACGCGATCAGCGCGGAGGACTACTCGGCGATGGTCCGCGCGGTCGTCTCCGAGACCGGGAGCAGCGACGTGTTCGCCGTCGCGATCGAGCACGTCGAGGCCGCGGCGTCCGACACGAAGGTGCCCGAACGCACCACCTCCGTCACCACCGGACCGACCGCGAGCCATCCGTTCGGAGCGTCGTGGGAGTGGCGGGGCGGGGCGCTCCGGCTCGTCGGCGTCCTGGGCCGCGACGACGTACCGGCGGGCGACGGAGCCTTCGCGTTGGGAAGCGTCTCACCCGAGACGCTGAACGCGGTGGATCGTCGCGTCCGCGCCACGATGCCGCACGGCGTCACCCAGGCCGCGCTGACCGTGCAGCGACAGGGCGACGCCCCCGTGATCCGCGTGTACGCCCTGAACCGGGGCACGGACGACACGGTCGACGCGCGCGCCACCGCCGCGGGCCGGATCATCGACGGCACCGTCTGCCTCGCGACGGATCATCCTCGCGGCCAACCCGTCCGGCACACCTGCCGCGCGGTGGAGTAGCCCGGCGCTCGATCCCGCGCGCCGGATACGCAACGAGGCGCCCCGCGCCGCGGTTTCGATGACCGAAAACCCGAGCACGGGGCACCTCGGCGAGCGGGTCAGGCGAGGCTGCGCACGAAATCGCGGATGTCCCGTGCGAGGAGTTCGGGCGCCTCCAGGCCGGGGAAGTGGCCGCCCTCGGCGAACTCCGTCCAGTGGCCGATCATCTGAAGCGGATCCATGACCCGGCGCACGAGCGGGTGCGCGTCGAACACGGCCCAGCCCGCGGGCACCGGTGCGCCCATCGCGGGCGGCGTGTCGGAGTGCGCCGCCTCGTAGTAGAACTGCGCGCTCGATGCACCGCTGTTGGTGAACCAGGTGAGGCTCACGTTCGCGAGCAGGTCGTCGCGGTCGACCGAGTCGCTCGGCGTGGGGTGACGATCGCCGCGGGTCTTGAACTTCTCTGCGATCCAGGCGAGCTGGCCGAGGGGGGAGTCCGCGAGGGCGGCTCCGATGGTGTCGGGCTTGTGGTTCTGCATCTCGAGGTATCCGCGTTCGGCTGCCGCCTCCGCGCTCAGCGGGTGCAGTTCGGACTGCTCTTCGGGCGTGAGCCCGTCGGGCATCGGGAAGATCACCCCGACCAGGCCGAGCAGGCGTTGCTCGCACGCGAGGTGGGTGGCGATCACGCGCTCGGGATGCGCGGTGCCCAGTTGCGAGACGATCCCCGAGCCGAGGTCGCTGCCGTGGGCCACGAAGCGGTCGTAGCCGAGGCGGGTCATGATCTCGCCGTACGCCTCCGCGGTGCGACCGACCTCCCAGCCGGTCGACGACAGCGGGGTCGAGAACCCGAAGCCCGGCGGAGACGGGACGACGACGTGGAAGTCCTCGGTCAGCAGCGGGAGCAGGTGCCGGTACTCGACGAACGATCCGGGCCAGCCGTGGCACAGCAGCAGCGGCGTCGCATCCGGGTTCGACGACGTGACGTGCACGGCGTGGAAGGTCTGCCCGTCGATCTCCGTCAGCAGCTGCGGGAAGGCGTTGAGCGCGGCCTCCTGGGCCCGCCAGTCGAAACCGTCGCGCCAGTGCTCGACGAGTTCGCGGAGATAGGGCTGCGGGATGCCGCGGCTAAAGTCGGCGCGATCGGCGCGTCCGGGCGGGGTGGCCGCCCATCGCGTGCGTGAGAGCCGTGCGTCGAGATCGTCGAGGGCGTTCTGCGGGATATCGATGCGGAACGGGGTGATGGTGGTGTGTGCGTTCATGCCTCCACTCTCCCGGGCAATGCGGAAGGTTTCGTTCCGCGATCCCTGAAATACTCGGAAGCATGTTGGGAACGTCGGCGCGATTGCTCGAGTTGCTGGTGCTGCTCCAACAGCGTCGCGACTGGACGAGCAGCGCCCTCGCCGAACGCCTCGGGGTGAGCACCCGCACGGTGCGCGCCGACATCGGCAAGCTGCGCTCCCTCGGGTACCCGGTGGATGCGCGCCCGGGAGTCGCGGGCGGGTATCGGCTGAGCGCCGGCGCGACGATGCCTCCGCTGCTGCTCAACGATGACGAAGCCGTCGCCGTTGCGGTGGGCCTCAGCGCAGCCGCGGGCGGCCGTCTCGGCGTCGAGGAGACCTCGATCGCGGTTCTCGCGAAGCTCGAGGAGGTGATGCCGTCCCGCCTCCGGCATCGCGTCGAAGCGGTGCGCCGAGCGGCCGCCGTGGTCCCCGGTGCCGGGCCGGCGCTCGACCTCGCTGTCGTCAGCGGCGTCGCCGCAGCGATCCACGGGCACGAGCGGTTGCGCTTCGGCTACGTCAAACCGAAGGGCGCGGAGGAATCCCGTCACGTGGAACCGCAGCGCCTGGTCGGGTGGGGGTCGCTCTGGTACCTCCTCGCGTGGGATCTCGACCGCGACGACTGGCGTGTGTTCCGCGTCGACCGGATGCGCCCCCGCACCCCGACCGGGAAGCGGTTCCGGCCCCGTGCGATCCCCGAGCGCGACGAGGTCGACTTCGTCGTCGATCGCGTGCTCCACACGGGATGGGCGCACCGCGCCCGGATCCTCGTGCACGCTCCCGCGGACGTCGTCGCTTCCAAGATCGTCGTTCCGGTCCGGATCGAAGCCGTCGATACGGCCTCGTGCCGCGTCGAGCTCGGATCCGGCGACCCGGACCACCTCGCCCTGTGGGTGACGCAGATCGGCGTCGACTTCGAGGTGATCGAGGGGGATGGTCTCATCGCCGCGCTCGACCGGCTCGGCGCGCGGGTGCAGCGCGCGGTCGGGTCCCGGTGAAGCCGCCGCGGAGAATCGTCGGCGAGCGTGGACCTTCGGCCTCCGCTCAGCCCCGACCGAGCAGCGCTCCGCCGTTGACCTGCAGGATCTGACCGGTGGTCCAGCCGCCTTCGGGACCCGCGAGGTAGGCGACGGCCCCGGCGACCTCGTCGGGGGTGCCCGGTCGGTTCATCGGGATCTGCGCGAGCCGCGACGCGATCGTCTCGGGGGTGCGACGGCTGTCCCAGAAGCCGGTGTCCGGCACGAACCCCGGGGCGATCGAGTTGACGGTGATGCCCTCCGGCGCCAGCTGTTCGGCCAGGCCCATCATCCAGCCGTGGATCGCCGCCTTCGCAGCGCCGTAGCCGTTCGCACCTCGCAGCGCGGCGATGGAGCTGATCGAGATGATGCGTCCGCCCGGTCGGGCGATGCGGGGGAGCAGCTCCTCGGTCAGCAGCACAGCGGTCAGCACGTTCAACCGGAAGTTCGCCTCGAAGTTCTCGGCGACCCCCGCCAGCCCGTCGCCGCGGTCGAGCACGTTGCCGCCGGCGTTGTTCAGCAGCACGTCGATCGCTCCGTCGATCTCCGACGCGGCTCGAGACACCTGCGCGGGGTCCTGCAGATCGGCGGCGACGATCTGCACCCGAGCGTCGGGAGTCTGCTCGCGGATCCGGTCCGCGGCCTCCCGGAGCACCTCCTCGCGGCGGCCGAGGACGACGATGTCGAATCCGTCGCGCGCGAGCCTGAGCGCGGACGCCAGGCCGATCCCGCTCCCTCCTCCGCTGATCACGGCTTGCGGACGGGCGGGAACCTCTGCGGGAGTCGTCATGCACTCACTCTAAGCAGCGGGGCTCGGCCACCGGAACCCCGTGAGCCCGTACATGTTTTCCGAGCGCGGATCGCACGGTGCGGTGCCGTCGGCGAATCCGTCTGCCAGACTGCCCCCATGCCGCTCTTCGATCACCTCGGGCTCACCGTCGCCGACCTCGACCGCGCCTTCGCGCAGTGGGATCCGGTGCTCACCGCGCTGGGCTGCGTGTCCGACGGCAGCGAGATGGAGGGCGGCATGGCTTGGTCGCGCGAGGACGAGACCGAGCTGATCCTGTACCGCGCGCCTGAGACGTGCGGGGAGCCCCATCGGTACGGGCGGATCGGGTGGCAGCATCTCGCGTTCGCGGTCGATTCGCGCGCGGAGGTCGAACGACTGCACCGGATCGCGCTCGACGCCGGGTGGAGCCCGGTGCGGGACCCGAAGATCTTCCCGCGCTTCTCGGACCGCTACTACGCCTCGTTCGTCGAGGATGACAACGGCATCCGGATCGAGTTCGTGCACAATCCGCCGCGCGAGGCCGTGGGCGGGTAGGGGCTCGACGGGTGCTCCGAGACCGGAGCCGCATCGTGCCCGATCGTGCCGCGGGGTGCTGATCCGGCCCGCATAGGATGAGTGCGCGAGCGTCGCCGCGGACGGTCGTCGGCAGCGGATGCAGCCGCCACCTTGGACCGGAGAACCGCATGCCCGACACCTCACCCCCGCCGCAGGCGCTCGCCGAAGCGCTCGGAACGGCTGCCGCCGAGCAGCTGCTCGCGAAGCTCGGGAGCTATTCGAACGTCCCCAACGCGATCTCGGGCGCCGCGAAGACGCCGAGCGATCCGGCGCTCGAGCAGGCGGCCCTGCGGTGCTTCGTCGAGGAGTACTCGGCCACCGTGGAGACGGACATCCGGGTGTTCTGGGCGCTGCTCACCCTGGCGGCGCGATCCGACATCTCGGTACTCGACCGCGTGCCCGCCGACACGATCTCCAACCAGGCGCAGAAGATCGCGAGCATTCGTCGCGCGACCGCGAAGCACACCAAGCTGCTCGCCGCGGCGGACGCCGCACCCGTTCCCGGGCCGGCGGACGCCGCAGCGGGAGCCTCGCAGCTCCCGGCGAAGGTCTCGGAGGTCGCGAAGTGGATCGCCGCGCACCCCGACGTCGACCCGAAGGTGTTCGCCCCACACCCGGGGCAGCGCGCGGCGGCTCGGCGAAGCGCGTTGCGCGCACTCGGATCCATCGCCTCGTCCGAGGCGTTCGACGTCCTCGGGCAGTATGCGACGGCCGAGTACTCGGATGCGGACCTCGCGGAACTGCACCGGGCCTGGGGCCGTTTCGACCGTCGTGCGTTCGCCGCGACGATGTTCGGTCCCGCCGCGCGCGGTCTGCGGCTCGACGTCTGCGCCGATCTCGAGGGCATCGGCGCCGTCGACGGGTTGCTCGCGCTCGACGTGATCCTCGCGAAGCCCGCCGATCTCTCGCCGCTCGCGGAGTGCCGCGGCCTCGAACGGCTCCGGGTGCTCGCGCTCGACGACGCGGGGCTCGCCAGCATCGACGCGATCGCGGACCTTCCCCGGCTGGTGCACCTGGAACTCATCGGAAGCACGCGCGGGGCCGACCTGACCCTGCTGACGCGGACGCCGGTCGAGCAGCTGTATCTGGCGCTCGACGGTGCGGACGGCTCCTTCCTGCGTGAAATACCGAGCCTCGCGGGGGTGAAGCTCAGCGGCGGGGACGAACCGCACGCCGGGCTCGCGGAGACGGTGATCGGTCTCGCCCGGAACGGCGTGACGGTCGTGCTCTACCGCCACGAGCGCTGGGTGCCGGAGCTCGTCGCGAATGCGCCCGGCGACGTCATCGTCGACGAAGCCAACGGATTCGTCCGGCTCCGGCCGGCGCAGAACGCCGGATGACGCCGCACGGCTCGCTGATGCTCGACCCGATCCCGGCGTTCGCGGCGGGCACTCCGGCGACGGGCGCGATGCTCCCCGAGGAAGGACGGACCGCGCTGACCCGTGCGGGCGGACCCCCTCCGGCCGTGTTCGACGCGGTGGGCGACGGCTGGGCGGAGGCCGATGTCCCGGTGCTCGTCCGAGCTTCGATGCGCTCTGGTCCGCGCTGCAGTCAGCGGGGCTGCACTGGGCGGGGAACTGGCGCACGCTCGACGAGCTCGACGAGCTCGCCGAACGCGAACGCGAGGGCTCGGGCGGGGCCGGACACCGGAGTATCGCCTCGTACCTTGCTGCGCTCCGCACCGCGGGGGCGACGCGCGCCAACGTCTGGAAGTACTCCGAGACGACGGGCCTCGCACTGGTCCGCGTCGACGGCGAAGCCGGGCAGACGACGTCGCTCGCGCTGCACATCGTGCCCGCGAGCTGGGTGTCTGGTGTGCCAATCGGAGTCTCGAAGCGGCGGTCTCGGGACTGGGTCGCGGTCGAGGGGATCGACCTCCGCTGGGCGTGGTCCGAGGTGGTCGCACTGCACGAGGAACGAATGCGCCTGCTCGACGGGATCGACCTCAGCGATGCCGTCGTCCGGTTCCTCGCGAAGGACCCGGCCTCCGCCGAAGCAGAGTCCCGGGCGGGTTTCGCTTCCGAGGCCGCGTGCGGAGCCGGTCGGATCGCGGTGCGTGCGCTCCTGCTCGAGACGATGCGGATCCAGCCGGACTGGACCCGGCCGCTCGACGGTATCGGTGCCGAGGTCGCGGCGGTGATGGGCGATCGGCACCCCGAGCTGTCGAGCGAGGCACGGGAACGGCTCGGGCGGTACTTCACGCGTTTCGTCGCGGCGGCGGGGCGATGAGTCAGGAGGAGGGCGCGGAGCCCCGGCCGGTGTTGCGCGTCTCGGACGCGACGGCGGTCCTGCGAGCGCTCGAGGGCGAGCCCGAGTGGCGGACTCCGAACTGGGCGGATCTCGGTTTCCCGGTCATTGACCGCGGACGGCATGCGATCTTCCCGCTCGCGGGAGCGCCGGTCGGGGCGGGCACGATGCCCGGAGAGCCGGGGATTCTGGCCGAGGACGCCGATCGGCTGCGGAGGTACTGCGTCCACCGGTACGGCGGCGACTTCTTCCACGCCGAGCCGCAGCTCGACCTCGACGCGGGGTACGGGCGCAGACTCCGTGCGGCGGGGCCCCTGCTGCCGGCCGCAGTGAGACCGCCGTGGTGGCGGATCGGCGGGCTCGTCGTATTGGTGATCCGCTCGATCGATCCCGGAGGCACGATCGAGACGCTCGCGCTGCACGCCCTGCCCGGGGAGTGGTTCCCGCAGTCGGTCTTGGCGCCGACCACCAAGCGCGAGATGTCCCGAGCACGCAGCATGCTCCGCGAGCAGGAGACCGCGGACGCGAGCTGGGCGTGGCCGATCGACGCGGCGGGCTTCGGCGCGAAGGCCTGAGCGCACCGTTCGAGCGTCTCAGCGCGCCCGGCGCTGCTCCGCGATCCACGTGCGATCGACGATCGCGGCGGAGACGGCGGCGCGGAGCCCCGGAGCTTCCGGCCCGCGGTACAGGTCCCTGACCCGGTAGGGCGACCCTTCCGCGGTCGGAGCACTCCGATCGATGCGCTCGGCGAGCTCCGAGAGGGCCTCGTGCTCGCCCGACGCGTACGCGGCGAGTTCGTCCGCGTCGAGCCGGATCAGCACCGAGGTGTCGCCGACCGGGCCGGCGCTCGTGCGGACGTCGAGGAAGGTCTCGCCGTTCCGGGCGACGAGGAACCAGCGTCCCGGTTCGTGGTCGACGTAGCGCATCGCATCGCGTTCCGCGGCGATCCGCGCTGCATCTCCCCACAGAGCGACGGGTGGGATCTCCGGGGCCGGGCGCCGCCACGCGACGTCGAACGGCAGGTACGCGAGGATCGGCTCCGCATCCCGTCGCAGGCCCAGGCAGAGCGCGCGCTCGCAGCTCCGGCAGGAGACCTGGCCTTCCGCGGGGGCGCCGAGCCCGGAATCGTGCAGCAGCGCCAGGTCCGCGAGCGGGATCCGGGAGGAGTCCTCCCTGAGTCTCCCGTCGGCGACCGCGGCACGGAGCACCTCGATCGTGGCCGTGACGTCGAGGGAGTCGTCGGGCCGGAGCACCGGGAGATCCGCGCAGGTCTCGCAGGTCTCGTCCTCGGGGCGGCAGATCAGTTTCGGGTCCTCCGCGGATACCACCACGCCGACGAGGATCCCGGAGCGCACCGTGAGCCGAACGAAGCCGTCGGTGACGGGGAAGTATCGGGAACCACCGCCCGCGAACCGCCAGCTCGGGCCGAAGACCGCCTTGAATCGGTCGAGATCGGAATCCTTGTCGAGATCGGGGAACCAATCCTGCAGGCGGAGGCCCCGGGGCGCGAACGGAGTCGGCACGAGGTGGAGGAGCACGGCGGCGAGCGCACCGTCGTGGAACACGAGCTCGCCGCCCGAGGCGAATCGCAGGTGCTTCGAGCGGATCGGGGGAACGCCGATCGAGCGTTCCAGCGCCTCGACCGGTTCTTCACCCAGTGCCGAGGCGAGATCGCGGACGATCGGATCCTGTTCGCCGCGCGCGAGCGCATCGAAGAGGCGGGTCGGAAGCGCGGGGCTGGTCATCGGCTCGGTTTCGCGCCCGCTACGCTCCGGCCGTGGAGGCCGACAGGATCGTGACCTTCTGCGCGGGAGCCCCGTCAGGTCCGCCGCCCTCGACGCCCTTCTTCGCGACGGCTCTGACCGCCGCGAGGCTCGCGTCGTCGAGGTGCCCGAACACGGTGTAGTTCGGCGGGAGGCTCGTGCTGTCGTCGTACACGAGGAAGAACTGCGACCCGTTGGTGTCGGGTCCGGCGTTCGCCATGGCGACGGTTCCCGCGGGGTAGCTCATGCCGGGTGCGGTCTCGTCGGCGAAGGTGTAGCCGGGGCCGCCGCGTCCGGTGCCGGTCGGGTCGCCGCACTGGAGCACGTAGATGCCGCTCGTGGTGAGTCGGTGGCAGGCGGTCTGGTCGAAGTACTGCTGCGAGATCAGCGAGACGAAGCTGCTCACCGTGCAGGGAGCCTGCTCGCCGTCGAGCGCGATGGTCAGGTCGCCGGCGGAGGTCTTGAGCGTTGCGGCCTTCGCCGTCTTCGGGTCCGCGGGCGGCGGCGTCACCGGCTTCGCGGCCGAACCGTCCTTCGGGTAGGTGCAGGCGGACGCGGTGGTCGGCGTGGCCGACTGCGAAGCGGCGGGCGCCGATTCGTCGGGGCCTGCGCTGCAGGCGGCGAGGCCGATGAGCAGGGCCGCGATCGCGGGCAGGGCGGCGAGACGGAGACGCATGCGATGTCCTTCGGGGGAGGGAACGGGGCCGCGCGCCGGATGCTCGGGACGCGGTGGGGCGGGATCCAGTCTGGCCGATTCGCGTGGTGGGCGCGATGCGGGTGCGTCGCGGGGTGCGGATAGGGTGGCCGGATCGGGACCCTCGACGCAGAGAGCAGGCTCAGGATGACGCACCGCACCGACGCGGGATCGACCCCGCCCGATCCCACGACCATGACCGGTCTGGAGGTGCTGCGCGCGGTCCGCGATTCGCCGGAGCACGGTCCCAGCATCGGCCGGTTCCTCGGCATGGAGCTCGAGGAGGTCGAGGAGGGGCGGGCGACGTTCGTGATCGCCGCGCGCCCCGAGTACGCGAACCCCCTGGGCTCCCTGCACGGCGGCATCTACGCGACGGTCCTCGACTCGGCGATGGCGTGCGCCGTGCATTCCCGGCTCGGCGCCGGGGTCCGCTACGGGACGCTGGAGATGAAGATCAACTTCCTCAGAACCGTCCCCACCGATGGCAGTGTGCTCCGCGCGACCGGCACCGTGGTCCACCTCGGTCGCTCCACCGCGCTCGCGGAGGGCACGATCACCGACGAGCGGGGTCGCATCGTGGCGCACGGCACGGAGACCTGCATGATCTACGGCTGAGGCGCGCGGCGGCGCGAGCCGGGATCAGCGGCCGCCCCACGAGCTCAGCGCGCCGTCGAGCGCGTCCACGATGCGATCGAAGGTGGCGTCGAGATCGCGGGCCTGCTTGAACCCTCCGCCGAGCTCCAGCGCGACGAAGCCGTGCACGGTGCTGCGGACGAAGCGGATCGCGTCGGTCAGGTCGTCGCCCGCGAGCGCGTACTCGCGCAGCGCGTCGGCGATCGCGCGGATCAGTCGTTCCGCGGCCGCCTGGCCGTCCGCATCGCCCGGTTCGGGCGCGATCTGCAGCGCGGCGTGGCGCCCGGGATGCTGCTCGGCCCAGCGGCGCAGCCCGTCGGCGATCCCGTGCAGGGCGGCCGAGCCGGAGCGCCCGGAACCGGCCGTGGTGAGCACGGCGGCGAGGTCGTGCGCGGCCTGCTGCGCGATCGCGCTGCGCAGATCGTCGAGGTCCGCGACGTGGCGGTAGACGCCGGGGGGAGCGATGCCGAGGGCGCGCCCGAGCTTCGTGATCGTGAGCGAATCGAGTCCGATCTCGTCGACGAGCTCCGAGGCGCGGGCGACGACGGCGCCGCGGTTGAGACGTTCAGCCATGCGAGGCCTCCGCGCTCAGGAAGCTGCGCAGTTCGGCGAAGACGGCCTCCGGTTGCTCGGCCATCGGGTAGTGCCCGGCGCCCGGGATCATGCGGTGCTCGCCGTGGAGGGCGTCGGCGATCCAGCGCGCTTCGGCCTCTGGATCGGGGAAGTCGCGGTCGCGCGAGCCCATGATCACGAGCGTCGGCGCGTCGACGTGGGGGAGCGCCGACTCCGCCGGAGCGTGGGTGACCTCGCGCACGGTGGCCTGGAAGGCGCGCCAGCGCCCCGGCCGTCGCAGCAGCGCCATGGTGCGACCGAACTGCTCTTCGTGGTCGTCGGGGCGGACCGCTCCGAACAGCGAGCTCGCGTACCCGCGCCACACCGTCGGGCCCCAGGGGCGCAACAGCATCAGGCGCATGAGCGTGCGCAGGCCGGCCGGGCCGTGGTCGCGCACGAACGGGCCGATGAGCACCAGCTTCGCGATCGCCTCGGGGCGATCCGCGGCGGCGATGACCGCGGCCGCAGCCCCCATGGAGTTGCCGATGACGGCCGCCGGGCCGGAATCGAGCGCGTCGACCACCGCCAGCAGATCGCCCGCGGTGGCGGGATCGTCGTAGCTCGAGAACTCGGCGGAGCTGTCGCCGTGCCCGCGCAGGTCCATGACGGCGACGCGGTGCCCGGCATCCGCGAGCAGCGGGACGACGTGGCGGAACGACGCGCGATTCTCGCCCATCCCGGGCACGCACAGCACCAGCGGGCCGCGCCCGGTGACCTCGACGGCGATGCGTCCGTCGGGTCGCTCGACTTCGATGAGAGATCCATTCATGTTACGAAGCATAACATCTAGTTACGATGCATAGCAATGTCTGGTACGGGAGCCGGGCGCGGCGACGGGTGCCGTAGCCTGGAGGGCATGGATCCCGACTTCGTCTTCGAGCTGGTCTGGTGGACGGTCGTGATCGTGCACTTCGTCGTCGCGCTGTTCGCGATCCGCTCGCTCGGTCAGTGCACCGCCGTGATCTCCATCGTCAAGCTGTTCTTCTGGATCGCGTTCATCGCGCTCGTACCGCTCGTCGGCAGCATCGTCTGGATGCGGGCGGGACGGAAGCGGGCCGACGCCGCATTGGAGCGGGTTGCGGAGGAGGAATCGCGCCGGGCCGGCTCGGCGCCCGTGGGATCCCGGCGCACGGGGGACTGACGCCGCGCTCGCCTGTGCCCGGCGGCGGACCCAGTAGGATCGTGGGGTGAACGGCACCGCCGTTCGTTCCCGATCCGCACCCGCTTGCGAAGGAGTGTGCCCCAGTGGCAGATGGCTTCTCCCTGTTCACCGACCGTTCGATCGTCGCCATGCGCGTCAACGGCGAGCTCCGCGACCTCGCGACCGAGGTCACCGAGACGGACACCGTGGAGCCGATCACCGTCGAGAGCACCGACGGACTGAACATCCTCCGCCACTCCGCCGCGCACGTGCTCGCGCAGGCCGTGCAGCGCATCAACCCCGAGACCACGCTGGGCATCGGCCCGCCCATCACCGACGGGTTCTACTACGACTTCGATCCGAAGACGCCGTTCACCCCCGAGGATCTGAAGGCGATCTCGTCCGAGATGCAGAAGATCGTCAAGCAGGGGCAGCGCTTCGTGCGCCGCGTCGTCACCGAGGATGAGGCGCGGGCCGAGCTCGCGAACGAGCCCTACAAGCTCGAGCTCATCGGCCTCAAGGGCGGATCCACCGGCGACGACAACGTCGGCACTGATGCTTCCGCCGCCGAGAACGGCGAAAGTGTCGAGGTCGGCGGCGCCGAGCTCACCATCTACGACAACGTCGATCCCAAGACCGGCGAGCTCTGCTGGAAGGACCTCTGCCGCGGACCGCACGTCCCGAACACCCGCATGCTCGGTAACGGCTGGGCCCTCATGCGTTCGGCCGGCGCCTACTGGCGCGGCAGCGAGAAGAACCCGATGCTGCAGCGCATCTACGGCACCGCCTGGCCGACCAAGGACGAGCTGCGCGCGTACCAGACCCGCCTCGAGGAGGCCGCGAAGCGCGACCACCGCAAGCTCGGCGTCGAACTCGACCTGTTCAGCTTCCCCGACGAGATCGGATCGGGTCTCGCCGTGTTCCACCCCAAGGGCGGGATCATCCGGCACGAGATCGAGAACTTCATGCGCTCGGAGCTGCTGAAGAACGGCTACGAGGTGGTGAACACCCCGCACATCACCAAGGGCACGCTGTTCGAGACCAGCCAGCACCTCAACTGGTACAAGGACGGCATGTTCCCGGCGATGCACCTCGACGAGGTGGTCGACGACGAGGGCCGCGTGGTCAAGCAGGGTCAGGACTACTACCTGAAGCCCATGAACTGCCCGTTCCACAACCTCATCTTCCGCGCCCGCGCGCGCAGCTACCGCGAGCTGCCGCTGCGTCTCGCGGAGTTCGGCACGGTCTACCGCTACGAGAAGAGCGGCACTCTCTCGGGCCTCACCCGGGTGCGCGGCCTCACGCAGGACGACGCGCACATCTACGTCACCGACGAGCAGGTGAAGGACGAGATCAAGCGTCAGCTCGAGTTCGTGTTCCAGACCCTCCGCGCCTACGGCCTCGACGACTTCTACCTCGAGCTCTCGACCCGCGACCCCGAGAAGTCCGTGGGCTCCGACGAGCAGTGGGAGATCGCCACCGAGACTCTGCGCCAGGTCGGCGAGGAATCGGGCCTCGAGCTCGTCGCCGACCCGGGCGGAGCCGCGTTCTACGGCCCCAAGATCTCGGTGCAGGCGCGCGACGCGATCGGCCGCACCTGGCAGCTCTCGACCGTGCAGCTCGACTTCAACCAGCCCGAGCTGTTCGAGCTCGAGTACACGGCCGCCGACGGCACGCGCAAGCAGCCGATCATGATCCACCGCGCGCTGCTGGGCTCGGTCGAGCGCTTCTTCGCGATCCTGCTCGAGCACTACGCGGGCGCGTTCCCGGTGTGGCTCGCTCCGCTGCAGGTGGTCGGCATCCCCGTCGCCGAGCAGTACGGCGAGTACCTCGACGGCATCATCGCGCGCCTCCGCGAGGAGGGCGTGCGCGCCGAGGTCGACCACAGCGACGATCGCATGCCGAAGAAGATCCGCACCCACACCAAGGAGAAGGTGCCGTTCCAGCTCATCGCGGGCGAGGAGGATCGCGCCGCCGGCGCTGTCAGCTTCCGTTTCCGTGACGGCACGCAGATGAACGGCGTCCCCGTCGACGAGGCGATCCAGCGGATCACCGGTGCGATCCGGAGCCACGAGCAGGTGTCGACGGCGTGGACCGAGTAGAGGACCTGAGCTCGACCGCCGCGGTCGGGGAGCCCGACGAGCTGCAGCGGCTCTGGGTCCCGCACCGTATGGTCTACGTGGCCGATCATCGCCAGCCCGATCACACCGACTGCCCGTTCTGCGCGGCTCCCGCCCGCAGCGACGAGGACGCGCTGATCGTGGCGCGCGGGCGCTCCGCCTACGTGCTGCTCAACCTGTTCCCCTACAACACGGGCCACATGCTGGTCTGCCCGTACCGCCACGTGTCGGGCTACGACGAGGCGACGGCCGAGGAGGTCGCCGAGATCGGCGAGCTGACGCAGACCGCCATGCGGGTCGCCCGCGAGGTCATGGGCTGCGACGGATTCAACATCGGCATGAACCAGGGCGCGATCGCGGGCGCCGGCGTGGCCGCGCACCTGCACCAGCACATCGTGCCGCGGTGGGCGTCCGACGCCAACTTCTTCCCGATCATCGCGAAGACCAAGGCCATGCCGCAGCTGCTCGGCGACGTGCGCGAGCGGGTCGCCGCGGCCTGGCCAGTGGACCCTGGACCACAGGCTCAGGCCTGACCGATCCACGGCGGCGAGACCGCCACCCCAGAACCTGAAACATCGAGAATCGAAGGAGCTCCCGTGTCCGGACACTCCAAGTGGGCGACGACCAAGCACAAGAAGGCCGTCATCGACGCGAAGCGCGCAAAGGCGTTCGCCAAGTACATCAAGAACATCGAGGTCGCCGCGCGCATCGGCGGCGCCGACCTCTCGGGCAACCCGACCCTCGTCGACGCCGTTCAGAAGGCGAAGAAGAACTCGGTCCCCGGCGACAACATCGATCGCGCGATCAAGCGCGGCGCCGGTCTCGACGGCGAGGCCGTCGAGTACATGACCATCATGTACGAAGGCTACGGCCCCAACGGCGTCGCCCTCATGATCGAGTGCCTCACCGACAACAAGAACCGCGCCGCGGCAGAGGTGCGCACCGCGCTCAGCCGCAACGGCGGCACCCTCGCCGACCCCGGCAGCGTCGCGTACAACTTCGCGCGCAAGGGCGTCATCGTGGTCCCCGCCGAGGGCACCACCGAGGACGACGTGCTGACCGCCGTGCTCGAGGCCGGCGCCGAGGAGGTCAACCCGACCCCCAACGGCGAGGCCTTCGAGGTGCTCACCGAGGCGTCCGACCTGGTCGGCGCCCGCACCGCGCTCGTCGACGCGGGGATCGACTACGACTCGGCCGACGCCGAGTTCGTGCCGAACCTCAAGGTCGAGATCGACGCCGACACCGCCCGCAAGGTGTTCCGCCTCATCGACGCGCTGGAGGACAGCGACGATGTGCAGAACGTCTTCACGAACTTCGACCTGACCCCCGAGGTCCAGGCCGAGCTCGAAGCGGACGACTGACACCATCCGCTGATTGAGCGAGCTTGCGAATCGAGACCTCGGACTTCGTTTCGACTCGCGAGCTCGCTCGACCGCCGGGTGGTCAACAGCCCCAGAGGAACGTGCATGCGGATCATCGGGATCGACCCGGGCCTGACCAGGTGCGGCGTGGGCATCGTCACCGCCGGCGGCAATCGCCGGGTGGAGTTCGAGCACGTCGAGGTGCTGACGAGCGCCGCGGGCGACCCGTTGCCCGCACGCCTGCACAAGCTCGGCTCCAGCCTGGAGCGACTGCTCGATGGTGAGCGCCCCGACGCGATCGCCCTCGAGCGCGTGTTCGCGCAGGACAATGTGGCGAGCGTCATGGGCGTCGCGCAGATCAGCGGCGTCGTCATGTACCTGGCGGAGCAGCGGGGGATCCCGCTCGCCCTCTACACGCCGAACGAGGTCAAGGCCCAGGTGACGGGCTACGGCAGCGCCGACAAGGCGCAGGTCACCACGATGGTCACCCGGCTGCTGCGCCTGCAGGCGCCGCCGAAACCCGCCGACGCCGCCGATGCGCTGGCGCTCGCGATCACGCACGCCTGGCACCTCGGGCGGGGCGGATCGGCGAGCCGCGCCGAGAGCCAGCCCGGCGCGGGAACCGCCGAGACACCGGCGCAGCGCGCCTGGCGCGAGGCCGAGTCCCGGCAGGGCCGCCGTCGCGGCCCGCGCGGCGGCTGAACCCGCCGGGACCTCAGTGCTCGCAGTGGCATTCGCCGCCTGCGCAGCAGCTCCCGCCGCCGTGCTTCGACGGTGATCGCGGCGCGTCGAGCGACGGGTTCCGGTCGAAGAAGCCGAACGGCTTGAGCGTGAAGGCGACCTTGTCGACGGGCATGATCGGCCAGTCCTCGGCGCGGGTGATGTGGTGAATCCCGAAGACGTACCAGAGCACGACGTCGGCGTCGACGAGGTTCTCGTCGTCGGCGATCCAGGCGCTCATGCCGTTGTCGAGGTCATCGTGCGACTGCGTCGGGTAGTCGCCGGCGGGCCACATCTCGAGGTCGTGCTGCCGCGTCACCCAGAGGGTGCTGCCGATCACCGGGTTGCGGCGCAGGATCGGCGACGACTCGTCGAACATCGCCGGGAACGATGCCGACGGCACCAGCTTGTACGCGGTGGGCGCGCCCCAGGCGTTGAGGCGGTTCGGGTTCTGCACCTTCCAGGAGCGCTGCGTCTCCCACCGGTAGTCGCGGCCGGCCTCGGCCTCCGACGTGATCACCGTGCCGCGCGTGTGCAGGTCGAGGCCGAGCGGATTCGCGTCGCCGATGGGCGCGGCCATCGAGTCGGACTCGACGACCGTGTTGTCCTCGCCGTCGATGTCGAGGTCGAGACGCGCGACCAGGAAGTGCTGGTGGAAGGGCGCGTAACTGCGACGGTCGATCACGGTGCCGGTGGGGAACGTCGCGGCCTCGTCCTCCATGGGAGTCGAGACCATGATCCCGGTCGCCCGGATCTCGCACTCGATGTTGCCGTCCGGATAGAAGCGCCAGTAGACGAGGTACTCGTAGTTGGCGACCGTCGCGTGCACCGAGACCACGAAGCGGCGCATGCGGCGCACCTCGGTGCCGGCATCGGGATCGACGTGCTTCCACAGCACGGCGTCGTCCTCCTCGTGCAGACAGATCGCGTTCTTCGTGACCCGGGGACGCCCTGCGGTGTCGGGCAGCACACCGTCGAGGTACGTGATCTCGCCGAGGCAGTCGCATCCGAGCTCCAGCGAGGTGCACATGTAGCCGAGGCCCCACTCGCCGATGTCGAACGCCGTGCGGCGGTAGTGGTCGAAGCTCGAGTCGCGGTACGGCACGATCATCTCGGCGAGCGACATCCGGTATGCGATGTCGCGGTACTCGTCGCCGTCCTTGAACCGCACCTGGTACAGCACGGGGCCCTCGCGGTAGTTGAAACCGATGCGGAACTCCCAGTCCTGCCAGCGCAGCAGGGATCCGTCGAGCGCGAACGAGACGCCCTCGGCCTGCACGATGTCGAGCGGCTTCAGATCGGTGCGTTCGGGCTCGCCGCGCAGCTCGGGGGTGTACTCCGCGTCGACCTCGGGGAACCCCCGGTCGTGCGCCTCGTCGATCTGCAGCACCTCCATGCTGTTCACGTCGACGATCACCTTGAGCCCGCTCACGGGGTGCGCGTAGGGATTGCCGCCGGTCGCTGCACGCCTCCAGATGTCGACCCAGCCGAGCCGTCGGTCCCGCCACTGCGGCGGCATGACCTCGTGACCGTAGGTCCAGAGGTCGAAGAGCACGAGCTCGGGATCGATGCCGCGCCCCTCGAGCGCAGCGCGCACGCCGGGGTGGGCGCGCAGCGCGACGTCGCAGTCGTGGTACTCGTCCACGGTGAAGTTCGGCGTGACGCCCGGGCGGTGCTCCCAGCTCTCGACGATGCCGGCGCCGAGATCGACGATCGCCTCGAAGACCTCGTTGCTCGCCTTGTTCCAGAGCACGGCGAAGGAGCGGCGCGCGATCGGATCGCCCTCGCGCCAGGCGCGGACCTCGGTCTTGGGCGGTTCGCGGAGCACGATGGAGGCGTAGCGCCAGCCCGCATCGATCCCGTGCTCGCGGGCGAGCAGCTCGGAGGTCGCGGCGATCTCTTCGGCGGACAGGGAGTCGAGGGGATGAGGGCGCATCGCAGCTCCGTTCTCGGCGGGCGCTCCGTCGCGCCGTCCTGCGCGTCAGCCTACCCCGGCTCAGCGCGCGCTGGGACCCCGCAGATCGTCCGGGTTCGGCGGGATCTCGGGCAGCGGGATCGTGCCCGTCTTGAGCGCCTCGATGGTCTGCTCCACCTCGCGCTGGCGCCGCAGCCGCAATCGACTGAGCGCGCGCTGCTCGGGCAGGCTCCAGCCGAACCGGACGGCGAGCAGGCGGAGCACCGCGGTCACGGCGACGCAGGCGACCCCCGCGATGACGACGGGGACCCCGAACGCGAGCAGCACGACCAGCACGCCGACGCCGACGAGGCTCGCGACCGCGTAGAGGGATCCCACGTGCATGAGAGCGATGGGGATGTTGAGCATGAGGTCACGGAGCACGCCGCCGCCGACCGCCGACACGGTGCCGATGAAGAGGGCCGGGACCACGGGCATGTCGAGCGACAGCGCCTTGGTCGTGCCGATCGCGCCGAACATGCCGATGCTGAGCGCGTCGAGCACGGTGATGACCGGGTCGACGCGCTCGAAGAGGCGCGGCAGGAGCATGCCGATGAACGCGGCGCCCGTCGCGACGATCAGGTACCAGTTGATCGAGAACGCCGCCGGAGTCACGCCCAGGAGGATGTCGCGGAGGAAGCCGCCGCCGATGCCCGAGGCGATGCCGATGATCGCGACGCCGAGCAGGTCGATCCGCTTGAAGCCCGCGGCGAACAGGGCGCCCTGCAGGCTGCCGACGCCGACCGCGACGAGGTCTGCGGCGAGCGGGGTGTGGAAGGTCTGGTCGAGCACGTCTCTATTCTCGCCGATCGCGCATCCGGATCCGGGATACTTGAGGCATGCCCCTGTACCGCGAAGTCGGCGTCGTGCTGCGCACGCACAAGCTCGGCGAAGCCGATCGGATCGTGACGCTGCTCACGCGCGAACGCGGTCTGCTGCGCGCCGTGGCGAAGGGGGTCCGGCGCACCTCGTCGAAGTTCGGGGCGCGGCTCGAGCCCTTCATGGTCGCCGATCTGCAGTGCTACGAGGGCCGCACCCTCGACACGATCACCCAGGCCGAGACGCTCGGCTCGTACGGGCCGCCGATCAGCAGCGACTACGAGCGGTACCGCGCGGGCAGCGTCATGGTCGAGACGGCCGAGCGCCTGAGCGAGGGCGGGCCCGCGCCGCAGCAGTACGGGCTGCTCGTCGGCGCGCTGCGCACGCTCGCCCAGGGCACGGTACCCACCGAGCTCGTGCGCGACGGCTACCTGCTGCGCGCCATGGCGATCGCCGGCTGGTCGCCGGGCTTCGAGGAGTGCGTGCGCTGCGGAGCGGCGGGACCGCACACTCTCGTCGTCGTGCAGCTGGGCGGCGTGGTGTGCGAGGACTGCCGCGTGCCCGGCGCGCCGCGGCTCGATCCGGGATCCATCCGCCTGCTCGCCGCGCTGCTCGCGGGGGACTGGGACACGGCGACCGCGTCGACCGAGCGCGAGCGCGGGCAGGCGGCCGGAATCGTCGCCGCGTACACGCAATGGCACCTGGAGCGCGGGCTGCGCTCGTTGCGCGGCGCCGCGGCGCATCCCGTCGCCTGAACGCTCGATACACTGAACGCTATGCCGCGAGTGCCCGACGAGATCGTGCCGGTCGATTGGACCGGCGAGCAGCCGCCCCGGTTCGCGGGCCCCGTGCCCGAGCACGTCGCGATCGTCATGGACGGCAACGGGCGCTGGGCCAACCAGCGCGGTCTGCCCCGCGTCGAGGGGCACCGCATGGGCGAGCAAGCGCTGCTCGACGTGGTGGCCGGCGCGATCCAGGCCGGTGTCAAGCACCTGAGCGTCTACGCGTTCTCGACCGAGAACTGGCGGCGTTCGCCCGACGAGGTCCGATTCCTCATGGGGTTCAACCGCGACGTGCTGCGGCGTCGGCGCGAGCAGTTGCACTCCTGGAACGTGCGCATGCGCTGGGCCGGCCGCCGGCCGCGGCTCTGGGGGTCCGTGCTCAGCGAGCTGAAGACCGCCGAGCGGGTCACCGCGCACAACACCGGGTTGACGCTCACGATGTGCGTGAACTACGGCGGACGCAACGAGCTCGTGGACGCGATGCGCCGCATCGGCGAGGACGTCGCCACCGGGCGGCTCTCGCCCCACGGGATCAGCGAGCGCACCATCGGGCGCTACCTCTACGTGCCCGAGCTGCCGGACGTCGACCTGTTCCTGCGCTCGTCGGGGGAGCAGCGCACCAGCAACTTCATGCTCTGGCAGTCCGCGTACGCCGAGATGGTGTTCCTCGACACCCTGTGGCCCGACTTCGACCGGTCCGAGCTCTGGCGGGCGATCGGGATCTACCACGATCGGGATCGCCGCTTCGGCGGGGCGGTGGACGCCCCGAAACGGACCTAGCCGCCCGGCCGGGCGGGTCGTGAGAGAATGGAGCCGATATGACTTCCTCCTCTCTCGCAACCGATCAACGGCTGCGCATCGGCCCGATCGCGCTCGACGTCCCGGTGGTGCTCGCGCCCATGGCCGGGATCACCAACACGGCGTTCCGTCGGCTCTGCCGCGAGTACGGTGCGGGGCTCTACGTGAGCGAGATGATCACGAGCCGGGCGCTCGTCGAACGCACCCCGGCCTCGATGCGCCTCATCAAGCACCACGAGAGCGAGACGCCGCGTTCGATCCAGCTCTACGGGGTGGATCCGAAGACCGTCTCCGAGGCCGTGAAGTTCCTCGTCGCCGAGGACCGCGCCGACCACATCGACCTGAACTTCGGCTGCCCGGTGCCGAAAGTGACCCGCAAGGGCGGCGGATCCGCGCTGCCGTGGAAGCAGGACCTGTTCAAGGCGATCGTCGAGGGCGCCGTCAAGGCCGCCGGCGACATCCCCCTCACGGTGAAGATGCGCAAGGGCATCGACGCCGACCACCTCACGTTCCTCGACGCCGCGCGCACCGCCGAGGACGCGGGCGTCGCGGCGATCGCCCTGCACGGACGCACGGCCAACGAGTTCTACTCGGGGCACGCCGACTGGTCGGCGATCGCCGAGCTGAAGCAGGCGATCACGAGCGTCCCCGTGCTCGGCAACGGCGACATCTGGTCCGCCGAGGACGCGATCCGCATGGTGCGCGAGACCGGCTGCGACGGCGTCGTCGTCGGCCGCGGCTGCCTCGGTCGCCCCTGGCTGTTCGGCGATCTGGCGGCCGCGTTCCGCGCCGAGCAGGGCGAGATCTCGAGCGAGGCGGCGGAGGCTGCGATCGCGAAGCCGCCGCTCGGTTTCGTCATGCAGGCCATGCGCCGGCACACCGAGCTGCTCGTCGAGTTCTTCGACGGCGAAGAGGATCGCGCCTGCCGCGATATCCGCAAGCACGTCGCCTGGTACTTCAAGGGCTACGGCGTCGGCGGCGATACCCGCCGCGCGCTCGCGGCGGTCGAATCGCTGGAGCAGATGGACGAGATCTTCGCGACGATGGACGACTCCATGCCGTACCCCGGCGAGGGCGCCGAGGGGCAGCGCGGCCGGGCGGGCAGTCCCAAGCGCGTCGTGCTGCCGGACCGCTGGCTCGAGAGCCGCACGAGCGACGGCATCGACTTCGCCGAACTGGCCGAGGCCGAGCGGGACGATTCCGGTGGGTGAGCGGGCGAACGGGTACTCCGAGTTCGACGAGGAGCGCTTCGTCCCCGAGCAGCACGGCGGCGGACGCAGCGACTTCGCTCGCGACCGTGCCCGCGTGCTGCACTCGAGCGGCTGGCGCCGGCTCGCCGCGAAGACCCAGGTGCTCAGCCCGACGGCCGGCGTCGACTTCGCCCGCAACCGTCTGACGCACTCGCTCGAGGTCGCCCAGATCGGTCGCGAGCTCGCGGTCTCCCTCGGCGTCTCGCAGGACGTGGTCGACACCGCCTGCCTGGCCCACGATCTCGGACACCCGCCCTTCGGGCACAACGGGGAGCTCGCGCTGAACGAGTGGATGCGCGGTTTCGGCGGTTTCGAGGGCAACGCGCAGACGCTCCGGATCCTCACCCGTCTCGAGCCGAAGCGCTTCGCGCCCGACGGGTCGAGCGTCGGTCTGAACCTCACGCGCGCCACGCTCGATGCCAGCTGCAAGTACCCCTGGGCACTGCAGGAGGCCGCGCCCGGCAGCGCCAAGTTCGGGTACTTCACCGACGACGCGCCGGTCTTCGACTGGCTCAGGCTCGGGGCACCCGAGCGGCGCAAGTGCGTCGAAGCCCAGATCATGGACTTCTCCGACGACGTCGCATACTCGGTCCACGACTTCGAGGACGCGATCGTGTCGGAGCACATCGATCCCCAGTTCCTCACGGCCCGCTCGGGCCACGATGCGCTGATCCGGACCGTCTCGGAGTGGGCCGGCGGCGACTTCTCGGCGGACGAGCTCGGCGCGGCGTTCGACCGGATGGCCGAGAGCGGCAACTGGCTGCGCAGCTGGGACGGGTCCCGCAGGGACCAGGCCCGGTTGAAGAACTTCACCAGCGACATGATCGGCCGGTTCGCGCGCGCCGCGATCCGCGACACGGTCGACGAGGCCGACGGCCGATCGCTCGCCCGCTACGGGGCGCGCATGGTCGTACCGCGCGAGGTGAGCGCCGAGATCGCCGTGCTCAAGGGCGTGGTCGCCGCGTACGTGATGCAGAGCGGGCGGCGCCAGCCGACGTATCGGCGCCAGCGGGCGCTGCTCACCGAACTGCTGCACACGCTGTGGGAGTCGGGCGCGCACGAGCTGGAGCCCGCCTACGCGGCCGACTTCCGGGCCGCCGAGGACGAGTCCGCGGCCCGTCGCGCGATCGTGGATCAGGTGGCATCGCTCACCGACCAGTCGGCGATCGCCTGGTACGAGCGGCTCTGCACGGCGCCGCTCGTCTAGCCCGGCGGACGACGACTAGACTGGGCAGCTATGGCAGGCCGGATCCGCGCGAGCGACATCGAAGAGGTGAAGCGCCGCACGAACCTGGCCGACCTCGTCGGCGACTACGTCGCGCTGAAGAACGGCGGCATCGACTCGATGAAGGGGCTCTGCCCGTTCCACGACGAGCGCAGTCCCAGCTTCCACGTGCGTCCGGCGCTCGGGTACTACCACTGCTTCGGCTGCGGCGAGTCGGGTGACGCGATCACGTTCCTGCAGCGCATGGACCACCTGACGTTCACCGAGTCGGTCGAACGCCTGGCCGCGCGGATCCACTACGCGCTGACCTACGAGGAGGGCGGTGGACGCCGCGAGGAGGGTCCGAACCGGGCGCGCCTGCTCGCCGCCAACCAGGCCGCCGCGGCGTACTTCGTCGAGCAGCTGGCGAGCGAGGAGGGCAAGGCCGGGCGCGACTTCCTCGACGGGCGCGGATTCGACGCCGAGGCCGCGACCCGGTTCGGCGTCGGCTATGCGCCGCGCGGATGGGACGGGCTGACCGACCACCTGAAGGCGCAGGGCTACACCCCGGCGGAGCTCGCGCAGGCCGGGCTCGTCTCCGAGGGGCAGCGCGGCGTCTACGACCGCTTCCGCGGCCGGGTCATCTGGCCGATCCGCGACACGAGCGGCCAGGTGATCGGCTTCGGCGCCCGAAAGCTCTACGAGGACGACAATGGCCCGAAGTACCTCAACACCCCCGAGACCCCGGTGTACCGCAAGTCGCAGGTGCTCTACGGTCTCGACCTGGCCAAGCGCGCGATCTCGCGCGGGCACCGCGCGGTCGTCGTCGAGGGCTACACCGACGTGATGGCGTGCCACCTGGCCGGGATCGAGACCGCGGTCGCCACCTGCGGCACCGCCTTCGGACGCGAGCACATCTCGGTGCTGCGCCGGGTCATGGGCGATGATGCGGCGGCCGAGGTGATCTTCACCTTCGATCCCGACGAGGCCGGGCAGAAGGCCGCGCTGCGCGCCTTCAGCGAGGAGAAGCGCTTCACCGCGCAGACCTACGTCGCGGTCGCGCCCGACGGGCTCGACCCCTGCGACCTGCGGCTGCATCGCGGCGACGAGGCCGTGGTCTCGCTGTTCGACCGGAAGACCCCGCTGTTCGAGTTCGCACTGCGGCAGGCGGTCTCGCGCTTCGACCTCAACAGCGTCGAGGGCCGGGTATCGGCGCTCCGGGCCGCGGCGCCGATCGTGGCGGAGATCAAGGATCCCGCGATGCGGCCGGGCTACGCGCGCGAACTGGCGCGCATGCTCGGCTCCGACCTCGGCGAGGTGCAGCGCGCGGTGCGCACGGCGGAGTCACGACCGCCGTCGCGCGGGAACGATCGCGAGGAGCAGCCGCGCGCGAGCCAGGATCCGAACGATCGCTTCGGTGCTCCGGCCGAGCCCGCGGCGCCCCGCATCTCCTTGGCGAGCCTGCCGAACGCGCCGGGCGTCTGGCTCGAGCGCGACGCGCTCATGGCGATGCTGCAGCAGGGCGAGGCGGTCGGCATCGACCTGCTGTCGCAGGCGGTCACCGCGCAGGTCGACGAACCGCGACTGCGCGGTGTGCGCGATGCGATCGCTGCCGCGCTGCCCGCGCTCGGCACCGACCGCTGGCTCGCCGAGGTGCTCGAGCAGACGCCCGAGGCCCTGCGCGATCTGGCGCGGGAGCTCGCGCTCGCGCCGATGCCGCAGCGCAAGGCGGAGCAGCTGGCCGCGTACGCGAAGGACGTGGTGGTCTCGCTGCTGGATCGCGACCTGCTGAACCTCAAGGGCGAGCTGGTCGCCCGCATGCAGCGCATCGGCGATTCGGCCGACGCCGGATCCCGCAGGATCCAGGAGCAGCTCGTCGCGCTCGAGGCGGCTCGGCGCAGTCTCCGCGTGGAATGACCGGGCGGGCACGAGCGTGCCGTAGGCTGCTGCGAGTACCGACATCCACCGGTGGAAGGAGTCCTGCGTGGCAGGCGTCGACCTCGACGCGGATCCGGCGATCCACGTCTCCGATCTCTCGCTCAGCTATCCCGCTCACGGCGGAGGCCGCTCGTTCCACGCGGTCGAGGGCGTCAGCTTCGACGTGCGGCGCGGCGAGGTGCTCGCGCTGCTCGGCGAGAGCGGATCGGGCAAGTCCACGCTCGCGCGCTTCCTCGCGGGGCGGGCGAAGGACACGGGGGACAAATCGGCGCGGATCCGAGCGACGGGCGGCGACGCCCACGTGCTCGGCACCTCGATGCGGCGGCTCAACCGGCGCGGTGCCGCCCGGCTGACGGCCTACGTCGGCCACCTCGCGCAGGATGCGGGCGCCACCCTGCCGCCCGAGCTGAACGTCGGAGACATCCTCTTCGGGCCGATCGTCGAGCGCACCAAGGACTTCGACCGCGACGAGCTCGGCGCCGTGGTCGCCGAGATGATGGACATCGTCGGGTTGCCGCTGAGCAAGCTGCAGGAGTACCCGTACGAGCTCTCGAAGGGGCAGCGGCAGCGCGTGGCCGTGATGCGGTCGCTCATGCTGAACCCGCCCGTGCTCGTCGCCGACGAGCCGACGCTCGGCGTCGACGCGAACAGCCGACCGCGGATCGTGGACCTGCTCCGCTGGTATCGCGAGCGCAGCAGCGCGACCCTCGTGCTGATCAGTCACGACATCGGCATGCTCGAGGCGCTCGTGCAGGATGTGCTCGTCATGCAGCAGGGCCGAGTGGTCGGCCACGACGACATCAATGCGATCTTCCGCCAGGCCGATCACGTCTACGTGCAGCAGCTCGCGCAGGCGCTCCGTGCGACCGCCTACGACGAGATCGCCGACGAGTAGGGCGGGCGCGCCCGGGCGGCGCGCGGAGGCGGCCAGGATTTGCACTGCGAGCGAGACGCTGGGTAAGCTAGAGGGGTTGCTTCGGCAATGATCCCCTGTAGCTCAGTTGGCAGAGCGCTTGACTGTTAATCAGGATGTCGCTGGTTCGAGCCCAGCCGGGGGAGCAAGAGAAACCCCCACCCGCACCGGGTGGGGGTTTCGTCGTATCTGCGATCGGCCAATGTCCTCGCCGGGTTCTTCGCGCGATACCCGCCGCGCGCCCGTAGGATCGAGTCGCGCCGTCGCCGCCGACCCGCGCAGAGAGGGATCACCCGTGAGCAGTGTCGAACGCACCGGAACCGTCATCGCCCTGGATCCCGAGCGCGCGCCGCGGATCCACGATTCCGCCTGGATCGCGCCGGGCGCGGTCGTCGTCGGAGCCGTCACCCTCGGGCCCGGCAGCAGCGTCTGGTACAACGCCGTGCTCCGCGGCGACTCCAACTCGATCTCGGTCGGACGCGACAGCAACTTCCAGGACGGCGTGGCCGTGCACACCGAGGCCGCGCACGGCGCGGTGATCGGGGATCGCGTCTCGGTGGGGCACAACGCGGTCGTGCACGCCGCGACGGTGGAGGACGGCTGTCTCATCGGCATGAACGCGACGGTGCTGAGCGGAGCGGTCGTGGGGGAGGGATCCCTGGTCGCGGCCGGCGCGCTCGTGCCGCAGGGCCGGATCATCCCGCCGAACTCGCTCGTCGCCGGGGTCCCGGCTCGGGTCGTGCGGGAGCTCACCGACTCCGAGCGCGAGAGCGTGCGACGCAACGCGGAGATCTACATCGGTCACACCGCTGCGCATCGGGAGGCGGTCGCCGCGCTGCTCGCCGCGCCCGGGAATCCGGCTGCGCGAGCCGAATGACACGCCACGGTTTCCGATCGGTGGCTGAAGTGCACTAGTATCGGTCGAGTGCTTCGGCACGCCTCGGTCGCGGTGAACGCCCCGACCACGGGGATGTAGCTCAATGGTAGAGCCTCAGTCTTCCAAACTGATTACGCGGGTTCGATTCCCGTCATCCCCTCTGTTCCGCCCGGTCGATCCGGGTCGCACGAGAGCCCCGCGAAAGCGGGGCTCTCGTCGTTTCGGGCGATCCCGCACGTGTTTTCGGCTAGACTTGCCTGCGGTTGTCCGCACAGCCGTACTCGCGCACGCTCTCGCGTGCGCGAGAACTGGGCCGCGGTCACCCGGAACCCGCGGGTTTCGGGGCGTAGCTCAGCTTGGCTAGAGCGCCCGCTTTGGGAGCGGGAGGTCGCAGGTTCGAATCCTGTCGCCCCGACTCGGACCTGCACAGAGTCCGACCACGCCGCTAGCTGCGTACGAATCCGATCACTGAGAGGCCAAATTGCCGAAGACGAACGCTGAGAAGCTCACGCCGACCCGAGTCAAGCTGACGGTCGCGCTCACCATGGACGAGCTCGAGCCGCACCTCAAGGGCGCCTACAAGACCATCTCGGAGCAGGTGTCGATCCCCGGCTTCCGCAAGGGCAAGGTCCCCGCGCCGATCATCGACCAGCGCGTCGGCCGCGAGGCCGTCGTCGAGCAGGCCGTCAACTCGTCGCTCGACGAGTTCTACCAGGCCGCCGTCGCCGAGTCCGACGTGCGCCCCATGGGCCGCCCGACCGCCGATGTCGAGCAGTGGATCGACCTGAAGGACCCGAAGAGCGAGGTCGTGCTCGCGTTCGAGGTCGAGGTCCGGCCCGAGTTCACCGTCCCCAAGTACGACGGCCTCAAGCTGACCGTCGACAACGCCGAGGTCGGCGACGACGCGGTCGACGCCGAGCTGGACAAGCTCCGCGAGCGCTTCGGCACCCTCGAGACCGTCGAGCGCGCCGCCGCGAAGGGCGACTTCGTCGAGATCGACCTGACCGCCACCATCGACGGCACCGAGGTCGACCAGGCCCAGGGCGTCTCCTACGAGGTCGGCGCGGGCAACATGCTCGTCGGGCTCGACGAGGCGATCGACACCCTCACCGCCGGTGAGTCCACCACCTTCACCTCGCAGCTGCTCGGCGGCGAGTACGAGGGCCAGGACGCAGAGGTCGCCGTGACCGTCACCGCCGTCAAGGAGCGCAAGCTCGCCGAGGCGGACGACGATTTCGCGCAGCTCGCCAGCGAGTTCGACACCGTCGCGGAGCTCCGCGAGAGCCTCGCCGAGCAGGTCGCCCAGGCCGCCGTGTTCGCGCAGGGCCGCCAGGCGCGCGATCTCTTCACCGAGACCCTCATCGAGCAGGCCGGGATCCCGATCTCGGAGGAGCTCGTCGAGGACGAGGTGCACCGCCACCTCGAGGGCGAAGGACGTCTCGAGGACGACGAGCACCGCGCAGAGGTCCGCGAGTCCTCGGAGAAGCAGCTCCAGCTGCAGCTCCTGCTCGACGCGATCGTCGAGGCGGAAGAGGTCACCCCGACCGAGGCCGAGCTCTCGCAGTACATCTTCCAGTCGGCTCAGCAGTACGGCATGGAGCCCGGTCAGTTCATCCAGGCGCTCAGCCAGGGCGGTCAGATGGGCATCATCGTCGCCGAGGTCACCCGCAACAAGGCGCTCGCGATCGCCCTCGCCAAGGCCGAGGTCGTCGACCAGGACGGCAACGCCGTGGATCTGACCGAGTTCACCGCGGTCGACAACGGCGAGGACTCGGCTGACGAGGCCGAGGCCCCCGCCGAGGAGAAGAAGCCGGCCGCCAAGAAGGCTCCGGCGAAGAAGGCTCCGGCCAAGAAGGCCGCCGAGGCCGCGGGCGATGACGACGAGGAGGCCAAGAAGGCCGCTCGTTCGGCAGCCGCCAAGAAGGCCGCTGCGACCCGCGCCGCGAAGAAGGCCGCTGCGGAGGCCGCCGCCGAGTAAGGCGACGCACCGCACGCTACGAGGATCCCCGGTCTGCGGACCGGGGATCCTCTGCGTTTCCACCTGTGTGCCCAGGGCGAACATGGGCGTCGACGGGCCCGCGAGTCGGTAGCCTCGAATCACACGAGATCGAATGGAGCCACGCATGGCAGAACAGACGACGCCGAACAGCGTGTTCGAGCGCCTGCTCAAGGATCGGATCATCTGGCTGGGGTCCGAGGTCCGCGACGACAACGCGAACGAGATCTGCGCGAAGATCCTGCTGCTCGCCGCCGAGGATCCCGAGGCCGACATCTACCTCTACATCAACTCGCCCGGCGGTTCGATCACCGCCGGCATGGCGATCTACGACACGATGAGCTTCGTGCCGAACGACATCGTCACCGTCGGCATCGGCATGGCGGCGTCGATGGGCCAGTTCCTGCTGACCGCCGGCACCAAGGGCAAGCGCTACATTACGCCGAACGCCCGCGTGCTCCTGCACCAGCCGCACGGCGGCTTCGGAGGCACGGCGAGCGACATCCAGACCCAGGCGCAGCTCATCACCTCGATGAAGAACCGCCTGGCCGAGATCACCGCCTCCCAGACCGGCAAGACGGTCGAGCAGATCAACGCCGACGGCGACCGCGACCGCTGGTTCACCGCCGACGAGGCGCTCGAGTACGGCTTCGTCGACTTCATCCGCGATTCGGCCTCCGACGTGGTCGGCGGCGGCGGAACCAGCAAGTAGCCAGCGGAACCAGGAGAGAACTTCAATGAACACCCCGCAGATGCCTTCTCTGCCGCAGGCCGGCGGCTCCGGTCTGCTCATGCCCGAGTCCCGCTACGTGCTGCCCTCCTTCGAGGAGCGCACGGCCTACGGCTACAAGCGGCAGGACCCCTACGCCAAGCTGTTCGAGGATCGCATCATCTTCCTCGGCGTGCAGGTGGACGACGCGTCGGCCGATGACGTCATGGCCCAGCTGCTCGTCCTCGAGAGCCAGGACACCGAGCGCGACATCACCATGTACATCAACTCTCCCGGTGGCTCGTTCACCGCGATGACGGCGATCTACGACACGATGCAGTACATCCGCCCGCACGTGCAGACGGTCTGCCTCGGTCAGGCGGCCTCGGCTGCCGCGGTCCTGCTCGCGGGCGGCACGCCCGGCAAGCGGCTCGCGCTGCCGAACGCACGAGTGCTGATCCACCAGCCCTCCTCGGGCCAGGGCGGCCACGGCCAGGCCTCGGACATCGAGATCCAGGCGCGCGAGATCATGCGCATGCGTGAGTGGCTGGAGGAGACGCTCTCGAAGCACTCCAACCGCACGCCCGAGCAGGTGCACCAGGACATCGATCGCGACAAGATCCTGAGCGCCGACGAGGCACTCGAGTACGGTCTGGTCGACCAGGTGCTCACCAGCCGGAAGAACCCGCAGGCAGTGCTCGGTTCCTGACCGTCCCGCGGCCCGACGCCACCGGCGTCGGGCCGCGGCGTGCCTCCGGCGGCAATGTCGGTAGTGCGGGTTAGGCTCGAGAACATCGAACCACACCGATCCGAAAGGGGACGTCGCATGGCGAAGATCGGCGAGAGCAGCGACCTGCTGAAGTGCTCTTTCTGCGGGAAATCGCAGAAGCAGGTCCAGCAGCTGATCGCGGGTCCGCAGATCTATATCTGCGACGAGTGCGTCGGTCTCTGCAACGAGATCATCGAGGAGCGCATGGCCGAGTCGGCCGCGCCCGAGTCGCCCGAGTTCACGCTGCACAAGCCGCGCGAGATCTCCGACTTCCTCGACCAGTACGTGATCGGTCAGGATCGTGCCAAGCAGTCGCTCGCGGTTGCGGTCTACAACCACTACAAGCGGGTGCGCGCGGCGCAGAAGCTCACGAGCGCCGAAGCCGCCGCCGAACAGGTCGAGATCGCCAAGTCCAACATCCTCATGGTCGGTCCCACCGGTTGCGGTAAGACCTATCTCGCGCAGTCCCTCGCGCGCCAGCTCGGCGTACCGTTCGCGGTGGCCGACGCCACCGCGCTGACCGAGGCGGGGTACGTCGGCGAAGACGTCGAGAACATCCTCCTCAAGCTGCTCCAGGCGGCGGATTTCGACGTGCAGCGCGCCGAGACGGGCATCATCTACATCGACGAGATCGACAAGATCGCCCGCAAGGCCGAGAACCCCTCGATCACGCGCGATGTGTCGGGCGAGGGCGTGCAGCAGGCGCTCCTCAAGATCCTGGAGGGCACGGTGGCGTCGGTGCCGCCGCAGGGCGGCCGCAAGCACCCGAACCAGGAATTCATCCAGATCGACACGACCAACGTGCTCTTCATCGTGGCGGGCGCCTTCGCCGGCCTCGAAGAGATCGTGGCGTCGCGCGTCGGCAAGGGCGGCATCGGCTTCGGCGCACCGCTGTCGAGCAAGCGTGACGACTCCGAGCTGTTCGCCGAGCTCCTGCCCGAAGACCTGCACAAGTTCGGTCTCATCCCCGAGTTCATCGGTCGTCTGCCGGTCGTCGCGACCGTCGATCCGCTCGACGTCTCCGCGCTCACGCGCATCCTGACGGAACCGAAGAATGCCCTGGTCAAGCAGTATCAGCGCATGTTCGAGCTCGACGGGGTCGGACTCGAGTTCGAGGACGCCGCGCTCGAGGCGATCTCCGAGCTCGCGGTCGAGCGCAAGACGGGCGCGCGCGGCCTGCGCGCGATCCTCGAGGGCGTCCTCGGGCCGGTCATGTTCGATGCACCTTCCGACGAATCGATCGCGAAGGTCGTCGTCACCCGGGAATCCGTCACGGGCGAAGCTGCACCTCGAGTGCTGCGCGCGGCGACGGGCGGGGAGCGCACGGCCTGAGGCCCTGCCTCCCGCGGCCGGGGTCCTATTCGGACGGCGGCGGAGTCGAGAGATCGTAGCTGAGCAGCACGGCGCCGCCCTCGCTCGGCAGGGTCAGCGCCTGAACGGTCAACCGTGTATTCGACAGGGTCGCTGAGCGGCCGCCCTCCGGCGTTTCGGCCGCATCCTGTTCAGCGAAGCCATTCGTCGAGATCACCTCGGCCCACAGCGCATCCGCCGCGGCGCGGTCCTTCGTCGATAGGACGACGAACCAGACACCGGGACCGCGCTCACCCGCATCGTCGATCGTCGCGCCCTTCGGCACGGCGAACGCTTCCGTCGGGAACCCCTTCGGCAGGGTCTTCTGCTTGGTGATGTCGGGCTCGTGCTTCGGCTTCGACCAGCTCGACCCCGAAGAGTCGCCGCCGCCCTTCGTGCTGCTGTTGCCGGGCTTGTCCTGCGAGGCCCCGCCCGCGCCGGGCTCGGGTGCGCACGCGGTGAACGCGAGCGGAACCGATAGGCACAGCACTGCCATGGCCGCAGCGGCCACGCGGCGGGCGCCGACCGGACGGCGCGTTGCGGGGGGAGTCGAAGGCCTCATGCGATGCTCAGCTCAACCAATCGTCGTCGTCTTCGTCGTGCGCGTCCTCGACGGCACCGAGCGACTCGGTGCCGTCGAGGGTGACGAGCAGCAGGTCGTCGAGGGCGCACCGAGGGCGCCCCTCGAGCCAGGTCAGCGTCCACGCGGACGCCTCGGGATGCTGCTGCTCGGCCGCGGCGATCAGGGGCAGCAGCGCGCTCGGGACGCTGGCGTGCGGGGGCTGCCCCACCTGCCAACGCGTCCCGAGCTGCATGCTGCCGACCTTCCCGTGCGGTCCCGGCTCAGGCCTCGGCCGGAGCCTCGAGGCGGATCTCGGCGACGGTCGGAGCGTCGACCTCGGCCGCTTCGATGCGGAGCTCGGCGATGCGCCCGACCTTGCTCAGGTCGTCGGCGGCGAGCTGCAAGCGGTCGCGGTCGGCCGCGGGCGTCTGGACGACCGCGAGCTCGACCGGCGTCTTCTGCGATGCCTTCGCGGCCGTCTTGGCGCCGCGGATACCGACGAGCGCCGAGCCGACAAGTCCGAGCAGGCCGGGGTCGGCGTCGGGGCCCGCGGGCTCCGACGCTTCGGCGGCCTGCGGCCACGCGGCGACGTGCACCGAACCCTCGTTGAACCACGACCACGTCTCTTCGGTCGCGTAGGGCAGGAACGGCGCCAGCAGGCGGATGAACGCCGAGAGGGCGAAGCGCAGCGCGGTGACCGCGGAAGCCTGCGGCTGGCCGCTGCCGGCGTGCGCGCGCTCCTTGACGAGTTCGAGGTAGTCGTCGCAGAAGGTCCAGAAGAACGACTCGGTGATCTCGAGCGCGCGAGCGTGGTCGTACGCCTCGAACGCGCGGGTCGCGTCCTCGATCACGGTCGCGAGCGACGCGAGCATCGAGCGGTCGAGCGCTTCGGTCACGGTGCCGGCACCGGTGGCGTCGAACGAGAGCGTGAACTTCGCCGCGTTGAGCAGCTTGATCGCGAGGCGGCGGCCGATCTTGATCTGGGTCGGATTCTGCGGATCGAAGGCCGCGTCGGTGCCGAGCTTCGCGGACGACGCCCAGTACCGGACCGCGTCGGCGCCGTGCTGCTCGAGCATGCCGAGCGGGGTGACGACGTTGCCCTTCGACTTCGACATCTTCTTGCGGTCGGGATCCAGGATCCAGCCCGAGATGCCGGCGTGCTGCCAGGGGAGCTGCCCCGACTCGAGCTCGGAACGCAGCAGCGTCGAGAAGAGCCAGGTGCGGATGATGTCCTGGCCCTGGGGGCGGAGGCTGAACGGGAAGACGAGGTCGAAGAGCTCGGGATCGCGCTCCCAGCCGCCCGCGAGCTGCGGGGTGAGCGACGAGGTCGCCCAGGTGTCCATGACGTCGACCTCGCCGACGAAGCCGCCGGCCTGGCCGCGCTGCGTGGCGTCGTAGCCCGCGGGCACGTCGCTCGACGGGTCGACGGGGAGCTGCTCCTTCGTGGCGACGATCGGCTGGTCGAACACCGGGTTGCCCTCGGCATCGAGCGGGTACCAGACCGGGATCGGCACGCCGAAGAAGCGCTGGCGCGAGATCAGCCAGTCGCCCGACAGGCCTTCGACCCAGTTCTCATAGCGCACCCGCATGAAGTCGGGGTGCCACTCGAGCTCGCGACCGTGGGCGAGCAGGCGCTCGCGCAGGCCCTCGTCGCGCGCGCCGTTCGTGATGTACCACTGGCGGGTCGAGACGATCTCGAGCGGCTTGTCGCCCTTCTCGAAGAACTTGACGGGGTGGGAGATCTTGCGGATCTCGCCCTGCAGCTCGCCGGAGGCCTGCAGCAGCTCGACCATGGTCTGCTTTGCGCTGAACACGGTCTTGCCCGCGATCTGGGCGTAGGCGTCGAGTCCGGCCTCGCTGGTGATGGCCTCGGGGGCCTCCGCGAGCACGCGGCCGTCGAAGCCGAGGATCGCGCGGTTCGGCAGATTGAGCTCGCGCCACCAGACGACGTCGGTCACGTCGCCGAAGGTGCAGATCATGGCGATGCCGGTGCCCTTGTCCTGCTGTGCCAGGTGGTGCGCGACGATCGGCACCTCGACGCCGAAGATCGGGGTGCGCACCGTGGTGCCGAAGAGCGGCTGGTAGCGCTCGTCGTCGGGGTGCGCGACGAGCGCGACGCAGGCGGCGAGCAGTTCGGGGCGCGTGGTGTCGATGAGGATGTCGCCCTCGCCGTCCGTGCGGTGGAACGCGAGCGTGTGGTAGGCGCTGGGCTGCTCGCGGTCCTCGAGCTCGGCCTGCGCGACCGCGGTGCGGAAGGTGACGTCCCAGAGGGTGGGGGCCTGGGCCTGGTAGGCCTCGCCGCGCTCGATGTTGCCGAGGAAGGCGAGCTGCGATGCGCGGATCGAGTCGGTGCCGATGGTGCGGTAGCTCTGCGTCCAGTCGACCGAGAGGCCGAGCGTACGCCACAGGTCCTCGAACTGCTTCTCGTCCTCGACCGTGAGGCGCTCGCACAGCTCGATGAAGTTGCGGCGCGAGATCGGCTGCTGGTCGGCTGCCTTCACGCTCTTGCCGTCGCCGCCCTCGTGCGGCGGCACGAAGTCCTCGACGTAGGGGAGGGACGGATCGCAGCGCACGCCGTAGTAGTTCTGCACGCGACGCTCGGTGGGCAGGCCGTTGTCGTCCCAGCCCATCGGGTAGAAGACGCGCTTGCCGCGCATGCGCTGGAAGCGCGCGACGGTGTCGGTGTGCGTGTACGAGAAGACGTGCCCGACGTGCAGCGAACCCGATGCCGTGGGCGGCGGGGTGTCGATGCTGTAGACCTCGCTGCGCTCGGCCCCCTCGCGCGGGAAGCGGTAGGTGCCCTCGGCCTCCCAGCTCGCGCCCCACTTGGTTTCGAGGCCTTCGAGTGCCGGCTTGTCGGGGATCGCGCTCATGCGGTGGCTCCGTGTCTCGACGCGAGGTCGGGGTCGATGTGGGCGGCACCGTGTCTGCGCGCGATCGACGCGACCGCGCTGGTGCCTGATGGTGTGTGCCTTCAGTCTATCGAAAGGCGCGTCCCGTCCGCCGGATATCGGGCTTCCGCCGGATGAGAGCGGTGCAGGGATCCGGCGGAAGCCCGAAATCCGGCGCAAGGCGGGCCCCGCTCACCCCAGGTGCCGGGTCAGGACGCGTCTGCGCTGGCCTTCCGGCGCATCGCGGCAACGAGCGCGAGGTGTCCGTCCAGGCCTCCGCGGCTCGGTCCCGCCGCGATCCAGGACTGCACCGCGGAGAGCATGAGCGCGAGCGCGGTGTTGACGGTCAGGGCGACGCCGAGGTCCTGCGGGTGGGCGTCCGTGCGTTCGGCGACGAAGACGCGCAGTGCCTCCGCGGCTCGGGTGACGCGGCGCGTCGCCGCGGCGAGGACTTCGTCGGGCGAACCGATCGCCTCGAAATGGTTGAGGATCCAGGGCACACGGTCGGGGCCGAAGTTCCGTGCCATCTCGGTGAACGCGGCGTCGATGGCGTCGGCGGGCTCGGAATCGGAGGCGCCGAGCAGCCCGGGAAGCCGATCGAGCTGCGCGTCGACGTCGCCCCAGAACACGTCGGCCTTGCTCGCGAAGTAGTTGAAGAAGGTGCCTCGGCTCACCCCGGCGCGGCGCGCGATCTGATCGACGCTCGTGCGGGCGTACTCCTGCTCCAGGAAGAGTTCGGACGCCGCCTCTTCGAGGACGGCGCGGCTGGAGGCTCGCGGCCGGCCGCGAGCGGGGGTGCTGAGGGAGGCGTTCACCCCTCCAGTATCCCGTGCGGAACCCGTTCGGCAGCGCGACGGGTGGAGCGCGCCTCAGCCGGCGAGCTGGATCGCGACGAGGGTCTCGTTCTCGGCCGGGTCCCCGCCCGGCTTCGGCTCCGTCAGATACTGCTCCCACGCGAGGCCGGTCGCTTCGAGTCCCTGGGCCACGGCCCACTCGAACAGCCGCTGGTAGGCCGACCCGATCTGCGAATAGTCGCCGCGCACCAGCAGCGTCGCGACCCGTCCGGCCGCGATGGTCTCGGAGGCGACTTCGCCGTCGCCCGCGAAAGGCTCCGCGACCGGCACGGCGACCGAGAGATCGAGGGCGCCGTCAGGGGAACCGTGCACGACGCCCATCGGCGGTGCGCTCGGGGCGATGCCCGCCGCGCCGAGGGCGTCGAAGATCGCCGGATACGCCCGATCGTAGAGCGCGGGGATGTCCGCGAACGCGACGCGATCCCGGACGACCGCGAGATGCTGCTCGGGCTGATCGACGACGTCGGGCTGATCGGCGGGTGCGGACACTGGCGGCCTCCTGGGAATCGGCATCGACCTGGATGCTGCGATGCTATCCCGGGTCATCGCGATCCGGTAGAATCGAGCGCACAGGCGTCGATCCGGCCATCACCGGGGAGCCTTCGGAAGAACGGTCGAGAGCGCTTCGGCGCGCGAGGTCCACTAGAACCGAACGGGAACGGCCCGTCACAGCCGAACGAAGAGGCCGAACCGCGCTGCTCGCAGCGCGGTTCGACAAGCGGGGTGGTACCGCGGGAGCTGCGAAGCGCAGCGCTCGTCCCGGCGTCGGAACAGTGCACGTAGGCGACAGCAGCCGTACGCGCACGGACACGCACGAGGGCCCCGAACATGACGTATCCGAAGCAGTCGACCGGCGACGCCGCGCAGCAGCCGAACGGTGCAGCAGCCGAAGTATCGCCATCCCCGCGACTTCCCGAGGTCGAGCAGCGCGTGCTCGCCTTCTGGAAGGCCGACGACACTTTCCGCGAGTCGATCCGACGCCGTGAGGGCGAAGCCGAGTGGGTCTTCAACGACGGCCCGCCCTTCGCCAACGGCCTGCCGCACTACGGCCACCTGCTCACCGGCTATGCCAAGGACGTCTTCCCCCGCTTCCAGACCATGCGGGGCAAGAAGGTGGAGCGCCGCTTCGGGTGGGACACCCACGGCCTGCCCGCCGAGCTCGAGGCGATGAAGCAGCTCGGCATCACCGAGAAGCGCCAGATCGAGGAGATGGGCATCGCCGCGTTCAACGCGAAGGCCCGCGATGCCGTGCTGCAGTACACGCGCGAGTGGGAGGACTACGTCACCCGCCAGGCGCGCTGGGTCGACTTCGAGCATGGGTACAAGACCCTCGACCTCGGGTACATGGAGAGCGTGCTCTGGGCGTTCAAGCAGCTGCACGAGAAGGGCCTCGCCTACGAGGGCTCCCGGATCCTGCCCTACTGCTGGCGCGACGAGACCCCGCTCTCGAACCACGAGCTGCGCATGGACGACGACGTCTACCAGATGCGCCAGGACCCCTCGGTGACCGTGACCTTCCCCTTCATGGGAGAGCGCGCGGCCGAGCTCGGTCTCGACGGCGTGCGCGCGCTCGCCTGGACCACGACGCCCTGGACCCTGCCCACGAACGCGGCCCTCGCAGTCGGACCGGAGATCTCCTACGCCGTCGTGCCCGCGGGCCCTGCGGGCGGCGCCGACGGCGGGGCGGCGGGCGAGGCCCGCTACCTGCTGGCGGTCGACCTCGTCGGCAACCACGCGAAGGATCTCGGCTACGAATCCGCCGAGGCCGTGAACGCGGCCGTCGAGCGCACGGTGCCGGGCGCTGAGCTCGCCGAGATCGAGTACGCGCGGCTCTTCGACTACTTCGCCGACTCCGAGGTGTGGGGCACCGCGCGGTACTGGCGCGTGCTCGTCGACGACTACGTCTCGACCACCGACGGTACCGGCATCGTGCACCAGGCGCCGGCGTACGGCGAGGACGACTACCGCATCACCGCCGAGGCCGGCATGCCCGTCATCGTCTCCGTCGACGACGGCGGCCGCTTCATCAAGGCGGTCACCGACGTGGCCGGCGAGCTCTGGATGGATGCCAACCGCCCGCTGATCCGTCTGCTCAAGCAGAACGGCCGCCTGCTGCGAGAGGCGAGCTACGAGCACTCCTACCCGCACTGCTGGCGCTGCCGGAACCCGCTGATCTACAAGGCGGTCTCCAGCTGGTTCGTGCGCGTCACCGACATCAAGCAGCGCATGCTCGAGGTCAACGAGCAGATCACCTGGGTCCCCGAGAACGTCAAGCACGGCCAGTTCGGCAAGTGGCTCGAGGGCGCCCGGGACTGGTCGATCAGCCGCAACCGCTACTGGGGCAGCCCGATCCCGGTGTGGAAGAGCGACGATCCCGAGCACCCGCGCGTCGACGTCTACGGCTCGCTCGCCGAGCTCGAGGCCGACTTCGGCGAGCTGCCGCGCAACGAGCAGGGCGAGGTCGACCTGCACCGCCCGTACATCGACTCGCTGACCCGGCCGAACCCCGACGATCCCTCCGGCGCGAGCACCATGCGCCGGATCGAGGACGTGTTCGACGTCTGGTTCGACTCGGGCTCGATGCCGTTCGCGCAGGCGCACTACCCGTTCGAGAACCGCGAGTGGTTCGACACGCACCAGCCCGCCGACTTCATCGTCGAGTACATCGGGCAGACGCGCGGCTGGTTCTACCTGCAGCACGTGCTCGCGACCGCGCTCTTCGATCGCCCCGCGTTCAAGAACGTGATCAGCCACGGCATCGTGCTCGGCTCCGACGGCAACAAGATGTCGAAGTCGCTGCGCAACTACCCCGACGTGAACGAGGTGTTCGACCGCGACGGCTCCGATGCGATGCGCTGGTTCCTCATGGCCTCGCCGGTGGTCCGCGGCGGCAACCTCGTCGTGACCGAGGAAGGGATTCGCGAGGGCGTTCGCCAGTTCATCCTGCCGCTCTGGAACTCCTACTACTTCTTCAGCCTCTACGCGAACGCGGACGGGATCGAGGCGGAGCGCCGCACCGACTCGAGCGATCCGCTGGACCGCTACATCCTGGCCAAGACCGGACGCCTGGTGCGCGAGGTCGAGGCGCACCTCGACGGGCTCGACACGACGAGCGCGGCCGAGACCCTGCGCGACTTCGCCGAGACGCTGACCAACTGGTACGTGCGCCGCTCGCGGGACCGCTTCTGGGAGGGCACGCACGGGGAGAACGGCAAGGAGTCGAACCGTCAGGCCTTCGACACCCTGTTCACCGTGCTCGAAACCGTCGCGCGCGTCGCGGCGCCCATGGCGCCCCTCGTCACCGAGGAGATCTGGCGCGGCCTCACCGGCGGCCGCTCGGTGCACCTCGCGGACTGGCCGGACGCCGCGGAGTTCCCCGCTGACGACGAGCTGATCGTCGCGATGGACGAGGTCCGTCAGATCACCTCGCAGGCGCTCGCACTGCGCAAGGCCCGCCGTCTGCGGGTCCGCCTGCCGCTCTCGGAGCTCACCGTCGTGAGCGCGCGGCCGGAGGCGCTGCAGCCGTTCGCCGAGATCCTGCGCGAGGAGCTCAACGTCAAGCAGGTGACCCTCGTCGAGCAGACGGCCGAGAGCGCTGCCGAGCACGGGATCGTGCACACGCTCGCCGTCAACGCCCGCGCGGCGGGTCCGCGCATCGGCAAGAACGTGCAGCAGGCGATCCGCGGTGCGAAGTCGGGCGACTGGTCCGAGACCGACGGCGTCGTGACCGCGGGCGGCATCGCGCTCGAGCCGGGGGAGTACGAACTGACGCTCTCCGCCGGCGATGGCGCCGACGGGTCGACGGCGCTCGCGCTGCTCCAGGGCGGCGGCTTCGTGCTGCTGCGCACCGACACGACGCCGGAGCTCGAGGCCGAGGGCATCGCCCGCGACGCGATCCGCGCCGTGCAGGAGGCGCGCAAGAACGCCGGCCTCGACGTGAGCGATCGCATCGTGCTCGCGCTGAACGCGGAGCCCGCTCACGTGGACGCGCTCCGGACCCACGGTGGGCTGATCGCGGCGGAGACGCTCGCGGCCGGCTTCGCGGTGCAGGAGGCGATCGGGATCGACGCGATCGTCGACGACATCCGGTCTCCCGGCGACGGCGTCTTCGTGACCGGCGCGAAGGCTCTCGGCACGGACAAGGCTCCGCTCATCATCACGATCGACACGACCGGGCTCGACGCGCCCGAGGAGGAGGACGCCCGATGAGCGCCGCAGAAGAGGTCTACGACGCGCTGCTCGGCCGCGTGGGCGAGGCGAACCCGCGCCCCCGCATCGAGCCGGTGCGCCGGCTCGCCGAGCTGGCCGGTTCGCCGCAGCTCTCGTTCCCCGTCGTGCAGATCGCGGGCACCAACGGCAAGACCTCGACGAGCCGCGCGGTGGAGTCGCTGCTGCGCGCGCACGGCCTGCGTACGGGGCTCTTCACGAGCCCGCACCTCGTGGACTTCACCGAGCGCTTCCAGGTCGATGGATCGCCCATTGGCGGCGAGCGGCTCGCAGAGGCCTGGGGTGAACTGCAGCTGCCGCTCGAGGTCGTCGACGCCGAGCTCGAGGCCGCTGGCCAGGGACCGATCACGTTCTTCGAGGCGCTCGCGGTGCTCGCGTTCACCGCGTTCGCCGATGCCCCCGTCGATGTCGCCGTGATCGAGGTCGGCATGGGCGGCGAGTGGGATGCGACCAACATCGTCGACGCCCAGGTCGCCGTGTTCACACCGATCGCGCTCGACCACACCGCGATCCTGGGCCCGGACATCGCGACCATCGCGCAGACGAAGGCCGGGATCATCAAACCGGGCAGCACGGTCGTGTCGGCCGCGCAGGATCCGGCTGCGCTCACCGCGATCGAAGCCGCCGCCGAGCGCACCGGTTCGCGCGTGCTCGTGCAGGGCCGCGATTTCCGCCTCGCCGACGACCGGCTCGCCGTCGGCGGACGCCAGATCGACGTGGTCGGCGCGACCGGCAACGCCTACGATCCCGCGTTCGTCCCGCTGTTCGGCGGCCACCAGGCCGAGAACGTGGCGCTCGCCATCGCCGCCGTCGAGGCTTTCCTCGGCGGCGAACGGCCGGTGCCCGAGGAAGTGCTCGACGAGGGACTCGGCCAGCTGACCTCGCCCGGCCGCCTCCAGCTGATCGGTACCGACCCCTCGGTCGTGGTCGACGCCGCGCACAACCCGCACGGCGCGGAGGCGCTCGCGCGAGGCTTCGTCGAGTCGTTCCGGTTCTCCGAGGTGGCGCTGGTCGTCGGCGTGCTCGGTGAGAAGGACGCCGCCGGCGTGCTCGCCGCGCTGGCTCCGCTCGCCTCCCGCGTGATCCTCACCACGGTGGATTCGCCCCGCGCCATCGACGCCGACCGGCTCGCCGAGCTGGCGGCGACCGCGCTGCCCGGGCTGCCGGTCGAGGTCGAGGAGCGCCTGCCCGACGCGCTCGACGCGGCCCGCGCCTGGGCGTCGACGGTCGAGGAGGGCGAGACCCGCGGCGTGCTCGTGACCGGATCGGTCATGCTCGCCGGCGAAGCGATCGCGTATTCGCGGGATGAGGGCTGGGGGATCGCATGAGCCCGCGCAAGATCCGCGGCGCCTCCGCCGAGGACGGCGAAGAACTGCAGCTGTCGCCTTCGGAGACGCTCGCGCACAACTCCGCGATGCGCGTCTCGGGCGCGCGCAGCGGTCGTCAGTCGACCCAGCGGGCGCTGGCGTCCATCGTGCTCGGATTCGAGCTGATCATCGTCTTCCTCATGGGGATGACAGTGTTCGGACTGTCCCTGCTGGAGCCGCGGGAGCTCGGCATCTACATCGGCATCGGGCTGTGCGTCGTGATCATCGTCGCCCTGGCCTGCATGCGCGGCGGGCTCGGCATCAAGATCGGCTGGGGGGTGCACGCGCTCATGCTGGCGGTCGCCGTCATCATGCCGATGAGTCTGATCGTGAGCATCGTGTTCCTGGCCCTGTGGATCTTCTGCATGGTCCGCGGCGCGCAGATCGACCGCGGGCGCGAGGCCTGGCTGGCGTCCCAGGACGCCCAGAACTAGCCGCGTCCGCTCACTACACTTGTTTTCCGTATTCCGTTCTGATCGAAGGAGACGCATGTCCGCAGAAGAGACCCTCATCCTGGTGAAGCCCGACGGCGTCGCCCGCGGCCTGACCGGTGAGATCCTGCGCCGCATCGAGGCGAAGGGATACCGCCTGGTCGACCTCCGCCTGGTGGACGCCGACCGCGAGCTGCTCGCCGCGCACTACGCCGAGCACGAGGGCAAGCCCTTCTACGAGCCGCTCATCGAGTTCATGAGCTCGGGTCCGACCGTCGCGATCCGAGCCGCGGGCCACCGCGTCATCGAGGGCTTCCGCTCGCTCGCGGGCACGACCGACCCGACGACCGCGGCGCCCGGCACGATCCGCGGCGACCTCGGTCGCGACTGGGGCCTCAAGGTGCAGCAGAACCTGGTGCACGGATCCGACTCGCCGGAGTCGGCGGCGCGCGAGCTCGCGCTCTGGTTCGCCTGATCCGACCGCGATTCCGGACGTCGAGCGCGTCCGCCTTGCCCCGCACGCGGGGCGGAGGCGGGCGCGCTCCGTCGTTCTCCGGCCGAGGTCAGCCGAGCGTGCGCTCGGCGAGAGCGAGCAGACGGCCGGCGGCATCCCGCGCGCCGAGCACGGATGCGGCCGTGCTCATGCGTAGGCGCCGGTCCGCGTCGTGCAGCAGCGGCACGATCCGCTCGGACACCGTGTGCGGAGTGAGGTCCGCGTCGGCGATCAGCACGGCTCCGCCGGCCTCCACCGCAGAGCGGGCGTTGAGCGCCTGCTCGCCGTTGCCGACCGCATAGGGCACGTAGACCGCCGGGATGCCGAGCGCGCTGATCTCGCTCACGGTCGCCGCGCCGGAACGGCACACGACCAGATCGGCGAGCGCGTAGGCGAGGTCCATCCGGTCGACGTAGGGGACCACCGTGCGGGCGTCGGCGCTGCTCGCCTCCACCTCGCCGATCTTCTGCTCGCCGGTCACGTGCAGGAGCTGCCACCCCGCAGCGGCGATCGCGGGCCAGGACCCCGCGAAGGCGTCGTTGATCCGGCGCGCACCGGTCGACCCGCCGAACACCAGCAGCACGGGACGGTGCGGATCGAGTCCGAAGACCTCGGCGGCTTCCGAGCGGGAGGCCTCGCGATCGAGCGACGCGATCTCGGCGCGCAGCGGCATGCCGACGACCTCGGCACCGCGCAGCGGAGTTCCGGGGAACGCCGTGCCGACTGCCGCGGCCCGGCGGGCGCCCCAGACGTTGGCCAGGCCGGGCCGGACGTTCGCCTCATGCACCGCGTATGGCACGTGTTCCCGCCGAGCTGCGACGTACGCCGGGGCCGAGACGTATCCGCCGAAACCGATCAGCAGATCGATGCGCCGGTCGCGCAGGATCTCGCGCGTGAGCGCGACCGCGCGTCGGAATCGCGCCGGGAACCGCGCGGCGTCCAGGTCCGGCCTGCGCGGGAACGGCACCCGCGGGATCGTACTGAGTTCGTGTCCGCGCTGCGGGACCAGCCGTGCCTCGAGCCCCTCCTCCGTGCCGAGGACGAGGACCGAGGCCTCGGGATCGCGTTCGAGGATCCGGTCGGCGACCGCGAGCAGCGGGGAGACGTGGCCGGCGGTCCCGCCGCCGGCGAGCAGATAGCGGGTCATGGCGCCAGCCTATGAAGCGAGGCGTACCGTCCGCGTATCGAAAGCGGCATAGGCTGCGGCAACATCCGACCCGCTTGACTGCTGCACATGCAGCCAACCGTCTCCGAACTCATCGTGCACGATGACGCGATCCGCGAGAACACCGCCGCCTTCGCGCGCCTCACCGGCGATCGCCTCATGGCCGTGCTGAAGGCCGACGCGTTCGGCCACGGCGCGATCGCGCACTCCGTGCTCGAGGCCGGTGCGAGATCGATCGGCGTCACCTCGATCGAGGAGGCGGTCGCGCTGCGCGAGGGCGGCGTCGATGCGCCGATCCTCAGCTGGTTGAACACGCCCGAGGCGGACTTCGAGGGGGCGGTGCGGCGGCGCATCGACCTGGCGGTGCCGAGCACCGAACTGCTGGTGGCGGTCGTTCGCGGCGCGGCGCGCGCCGGATCGCCCGCCCGGATCCACCTGCACATCGACGTCGGAATGGCCCGGGACGGCTGCGCCGCAGCCGATTGGGCACCGCTCTGCGCGCTCGCCCGGGAGGCGGAGGCCTCGGGCTCGGTGCGGGTGGTCGGGATCATGGGACACATGTCGTGCGCCGACGATCCCTCCGACCCGCAGAACGCGCGCGAGCGACTGGTGTTCGCGAACGCGATCCGCACCGCGACGCGGCGCGGGCTGACGCCGGCCGTGCCGCACCTCGCGGCGACGGCCGCGACGCTCACCGGCGTGGGCGGCGGGTTCGGCGTGCACCGGATCGGCGCGGGACTGTTCGGGATCGACCCGTCCGCGAGCACCGACCTCCTGAAGCCCGCGCTCACCCTCACCTCACGGGTCGTGTCCTCGCGCGAGGTGGGTGCCGGCACGGGTGTCGGCTACGGCCTCGACTTCGTCGCGTCGGGCCGCACCCACCTCGCGCTGCTCCCGGTCGGCTACGGCGACGGGCTGCCCCGCGAGGCGTCGGGCCGTGCGGAGGTGCTCGTGCGCGGACGCCGGAGGCCGATCGTCGGACGCTTCTCGATGGACATGGTCGTCGTCGACACGGGCGAGGACCTGTTGCAGCCGGGCGAGCAGGTGACCGTGTTCGGCCCCGGTGCGGAGGGCGAACCCACCGTCGCCGAGTGGGCCGCCTGGGCGCGCACGATCCCGCACGAGATCGTGACCCGGCTCGGGAGCCGGATCCCGCGGATCCACCGCACCATCGAACCCTCGAACCACGCGCAAGGAGCAGCAGCATGACGCAGACCCCCACCACCCGAGTCGCCGTGATCGGAGGCGGGATCAGCGACGAGCACGAGGTGTCGATCGCTTCGGCGGCATCCGTCGTCCGTGCCGTCGCGGACCTCGGACTCGAAGCGGTACCGATCACGATCGCCCGGGACGGGCGCTGGCTCGCCGATGACGGGCACCGGCTGCCGGCGCACGAGGCGCTCGCGCGCATCGCGGACTGCGAGCTCGCGTTCCCGGTGCTGCACGGCGTCGACGGCGAGGACGGGGCGATCGCCGGCCTGCTGCGCATGGCCGGGATCCCCTTCGTCGGATCCCCGGTGCGGGCGGGCGCGCTCGGGATGGACAAGTGGGCGACGAAGCTCATCGCGGACGATCTCGGCATCGCCACCTCCCGCGGCGCGCTGGCCGGCGGATGGGCGGCGCCCGTCGGGGCCGCGTTCGCCTCGGAGCTCAGGCCGCCGCTCGTGGTGAAGCCCACCGCCGGGGGATCGAGCAACGGCGTCTTCGTCGTCGCGGACCGCTCCGACCTCGTCGCGACCGTCGAGCAGGCCCGCGCCTACGGCGATACGGTGCTGGTCGAGGAGTACGTGCGCGGCCGCGAGGTCGACATCGCCGTGTTCCGGGACGCGTCCGGTGGACTGCGAGTCGGATCGACCCTCGAGATCGGCGTGGTTCCCGGCGGGGTGTTCGACCGGGCCGAGAAATACGACGGAAGCGCCGAATTCACGATCCCGGCATCGCTCGACCCGCGCGAGGAGGGAGCGATCCGGCGGGCGGCCGTGCTGCTCTACGAGGCGCTCGGCTGCGCCGGCGTCGCGCGCTTCGACTTCTTCGCGACCGACGACGGTGTGGTGCTGAACGAGATCAACACCTCGCCCGGCATGACCGAGCAGTCGCAGGTGCCGCGAATGTACGCCGCGGTCGGCCTCGACTACGCGGGTCTTGTGGGCGAGCTGATCGCAGCCGCTCGCGAGGGGATCCGGCCTCTGTAGGAGGCCTCGGGGAGGCACCTTCCTGCTGAGCCCGGAACTCCCTCGGACTTCCGGCCGGGCACTCGGCCTAGAGCTTCCGGACCGCCTCGAACACGGTGGCGGGGAGATCCGGGTTCTCGCCCGTGCCGTTGATCAGCACCGCGATGACGTGCTCCGTCGCGGGGTCGTACATGACGAGACCCTGGAATCCGAGGCCCGTGCCGGTGTGGCCGCGCCACCCGTCGGTGCGGCCCAGCGCGAAGCCGTAGGCGTCGTAGAGCGGGCTGGCGGGATCGTCGGCGGTCGAGCCGAACTGATCCAGTCGCCACCGCTGGGCGCCCTGCGAGACGAGCGACCCCGAGCCCAGCGAACGCCCCCAGACGGCGAGGTCCGCGGCGTTGCCGGTGAGTCCGCCCGCCGCTCCGAACCAGCCGGGTGCGACCACCGGCAGCTGCTCGGCGATCTTGCCGTCGGCGAGCTGGAACCCCGTCGCGTTCTCGCTCCCCGAGACGAATCCGTTGCCCACGCTCTCCAGCTTCAGCGGTCGCAGCAGTCGCTGATCGACGGCCGTGACCCAATCGTCCCCGGTGACCTTCCGGATCACCTCGCCGAGCAGCAGGGTGTTCGTGTTCGAGTACTCGTAGGCGGTGCCGGGCGCGACGGGCTTCACGGCGTAGGAGAGCGCAAGGAGCTCGGAGGTCTGCGGGTCGCGAGCCGGATCCTTGCCGAGCATCGCGCCGAGGCCGGGCCTCGCCGAGTAGTTCGCGAGCCCGGATCGCATGTCGCCGAGCTCGGCGATGGTGATCCGGTCGCCGTTCGGCACCCCGGCGACGTACTTCGACACCGGATCCTCGAGCGACAGCCGCTTCTCGTCGGCGAGCTGCAGGATCACCGTGCCCACGAAGGACTTGGTGATGCTCCGGTAGGCGAAGCGCGTGTCCGCCGTCACCGGTTCGCCGGGGGCGCGTTCACCGAAGACCACGGTCGTCGAGCCTCCCGCGGCATCGGAGACGACGACCGCGCCGCCGGGCACGCCCGAACCGGCCAGCGCGGACTCGACCGCGGTCCGCAGATCATCCTCGCTCGGCAGCACTCCGGAGCCCGACGCGGAGGTCGCTGGTGGTGGATCGGCCGGCGGCGCGCCGGAGCACGCGGCGAGCAGCAGGACGAGCACGAGCAGCGGGGCGCGTCCGAGACGCGAGGCGATCGACGTCATGGGCTCATCGAAGCATCCCGGCGCCCCGCGCGCCAGTCCGAGTTCTCCCGCAGCGGTCGACCGGAGCCGAGCGCGCCCGGGAATGACCGCGCGACAGCCCGTGACAGCGTCGCGGCAGCGCGGTGACAGCGGCCCCCGCGAGGCTTGCCGCATGACATCACCACTGAACGAATGGGCCGTCGAGGCCGACGGGCTCGTCAAGGTGTTCGGCGACAACCGGGCGGTCGACGGCGTCGACCTCCGCGTGGCCGCGGGATCCATCTACGGCGTGCTCGGCCCGAACGGCGCAGGCAAGACCACCACCATCAGCATGCTCGCGACCCTGCTTCGCCCGGACGGCGGCAGCGCCCGGGTGTTCGGGCACGACGTCGTCCGCGAGCCGCAGGTCGTGCGGCAGCTGATCGGCGTGACCGGCCAGTACGCGTCGGTCGACGAGACGCTCTCGGCCACCGAGAACCTGATCATCTTCGGGCGCCTGCTCGGTCTCTCGCGGATCGAGGCCCGCGCGAAGGCCGTCGATCTGCTCGAGCGCTTCGGCCTGACCGAGGCGGCGAAGCGTCCCCTGAAGAAGTTCTCCGGCGGCATGCGCCGCAGGCTCGACCTCGCCGCGTCGCTCATCGCGCAGCCCCCGCTCATCTTCCTCGACGAGCCCACCACCGGGCTCGACCCGCGCACCCGCGGGCAGATGTGGGACACGATCCGCGAGCTCGTCGCGACCGGATCGACCGTGCTGCTCACGACGCAGTACCTCGACGAGGCCGATCAGCTGGCCGACCGCATCGCCGTGATCGACCGCGGACGCGTCGTGGCCGAGGGCACGCCGGACGAGCTGAAGAGCTCGGTCGGTACTTCGTCGCTCCAGCTGCGTATCGGCGGACGCGACGGGGGAGCCGTGCTCGGTTCCGATCTGGAGACCGCCTCGCGCGCGATCCAGCGAGTGCTCGGTGTCACCGCGGCACCGTCGCCCGAGGGAACCCGGCTCACGGCGCCCATGGCCGACGCTGACCGCGTCGCCGATCTGCTGATCACCCTCCGCGAAGAGGGGATCCCACTCGTCGAGATGAGCGTGCAGAAGCCGACCCTCGACGAGGTCTTCCTCGCCATCACCGGGCACGACGCCGCCGACCAGGCGGAATCGGCCGACGCCGAACTCCAGGAGGTCCGAGCATGAGCACCGCTACTCTCGAACGCATCGTCCCCGCCGCCGAGCGGGACCTCAAGAACCACACCAGCCTGAGCCAGTCCATCGCGAACACGTTCACGATGGCCTATCGCGGGCTCGTCAAGATCCGGCGCACGCCGGAACAGCTCGTCGACGTCACGGTCCAGCCGATCATCTTCACGCTGATGTTCGCGTACATCTTCGGCGGCGCGATCTCCGGCGACGTGCAGAAGTACCTGCCGTTGCTGATCCCCGGGATCCTGGTGCAGACCGTGATCACCGGTTCGGTCGTCACCGGCACCCAACTGCGCGAGGACATGGACAAGGGCGTGTTCGACCGGTTCCGTTCACTGCCGATCGCCCGCATCGCACCGCTCTCGGGAGCGCTGCTCGCGGACACGGTCCGGTATACGATCGCGACCACGATGACCTTCTTCGTCGGCTTCCTCATGGGCTACCGACCCGGCGGCGGACTCGGCGGGGTCGTGCTCGCCGGCCTGCTCGTGATCGCCTGCTCGTGGGCGATCAGCTGGATCTTCGCCTTCTTCGGGGTGATCGCACGCACCGCATCGAGCGTGCAGGGCATCTCGATGCTGATCCTGTTCCCGCTGACGTTCCTGTCGAACGCCTTCGTACCGGCGAACACCCTGCCCGCCTGGCTGCGCTGGTTCGCCGACATCAACCCGGTGTCGCACCTCGTCACCGCGGTGCGCGATCTCGCGAACTCCGGCACGGTCGGCGCGGACCTCTGGGTGTCGCTGCTGGGAGCCGCGGTGATCGTCGTGATCTTTGCCCCGCTCACGGTCAGGGCCTACATGCGCAAGGCCTGAGCCGGGATCCGGCATTCCGGGGTCCGACGCTCCGGATCCGGGTGCCGGATCAGACCGGCGGAACGGGTGCCCCGAGCACGGTGAATGCTCGAGGCACCCGTTCGTCCGCGCTCAGCGCGCGCGCCCGGGTGCGCGCCCGCTCGACCGCATCGGCTCCGACGAGGCGCGCGGCACGCACGCGGTGCAGTTCGAGCGCGAGGCAGGGCTGATCCTGGCGCGCGCCCAGCAGTTCGGCGAGGGCGAGCGCTTCAAGACCGCGATCCTGCAGCTCGGGGATCCCGATGGCCCAGGACGACCAACCGGTGAGCGCGGTGCCGAGCACGGGGCGATCGACGTAGACCGACCGCAGCCGCTGCAGCACGAGGAGCCGCTGTACCGCGATGGTCCGGGAGCGCAGCTTCGCGGCGAGCCGGGCCTGCTCGGCGGGCGGCAGCGAGTCGTCGATGCAGGCGGCCGAGACGTAGCCGGCCAGGGCAATCAGGTACCAGGGAGATGCGCGCTGATCGCTCTCGCGGAACTCGGAGATGGCGCGACCGAAGCTCAGGATCGCGTCGTCGAACCGTCCGCGGGATCGCTCGATCTCGGCGATGCCGAACCAGCCGATCGACGCGAGGCCCATCCCGTCGTCGGTGCGATCGACGGCGCCGGTGAGGTCGCGGAACATCGCTTCGGCCTCGTCCGCGCGTCCGAGCGAGATCAGCGCGAGGCCGCGGAGCCAGCCGCGCTCGCCCATCTCGTCCTCGGCCCCGAAATCCTCGAAGCCGGCGGTGCCGATGTCGAGCCAGTGCAGCGCCTCGGCCGGCCGTGCGGACTGGCTGGCGAGCTGCGCGAGCGAGTGCGCGGCCATGGCCGCGATCCACGGCTCGTCGGCGGAGGTCGCGAGCCGCCAGGTGCGTTCGGCGGCGATGCGCGCGGTCTCCGGCTCGCCGTCGTTCTCGGCGAGCTGGGCGACGAGCATCTCGGCGAAGAGCCGTGCGTCGGCGTCGGGGCCGGACCGCAGCGTCTCGAGCTCGGCCCGGGTGGCGTCGGCATCGAGCCCGGACTCGAGCATGTGCGAGACGCCCTGCCACAGCGGGCTCAGCGCGGGATCGCTGCGGCGCAGCCGGCGCAGGAGCGCGATGGCGCGGACCGCGCGGCCGGGATCGGTGCCGCCGAGCCCGACCGCGCAGGTGGCCAGGCAGAGCGCGAGCGCGTCGCTCGGGACCTCGGCGCCGTCCGTCCGACGTGCGGCGCGAGCGACGGTGTCGAAGACTTCGGACGCGGTGCGGGTGAACTCGGTGAACGCGCCGCGAACCGTCCACGACTGGGCCAGCACGCCGAGCAGCAGCACCGCCTCGCTGCGGCGGTCGTCGAGCACCGCGCGGCGCAGGGCTGCGAGCAGGTTGTCCTGCTCGGCTCGGATGATCCGGTAGGCCGGAGCTCCGAGCGAGCCGGGCAGCGCGAAGATCCCCGGGGATCGTGCGTCCGCGAAACCTCGCCCCCAAGCGAGCACCGCGTCCCAGGCCGCGTCCTCGATACCGTCGAGCCGGAGCCGGGCGAGACCGAACTCCCGGACCGTTTCGAGCATGCGGAAGCGGATCGTGCCGGATCCCGCGTCCTCGAACACCACGAGCAGCGATTGCGAGACGAGCCGGTCGAGGACCTCGTCGACCTCGGTCTCGCTCGCGCACACGCCATCGGAGCGCAGGACGCCGTTCGCGGTCTCGAGCGAGAGGCCGCCCGGCAGCACCGAGAGCATCGCCAGAGCGCGGCGGTCGACGGGTTCGAGCAGCTCCCAGCTCCACTCGATGACGGCCTGGAGGGTCCGGTGCCGCTCGGGTGCCGCGCGGTCCCCGACGGTGAGCAGCGCGAAGCGGTCCTCGAGCCGGGCCTCGATCTGCGCGGGGCTCATCGTCCTGATCCGCGCGGCCGCCAGTTCGATCGCGAGCGGGAGGCCGTCGAGGCGCGCGCACAGGCGGGCGACGACCTCGAGCGGGAGATCCGCGCCCGGCCTGACGGCCCGCGCGCGCTCGACGAAGAGGCGGACCGCGGACCCGGTGACCTCGTCGTAGGCGAGCGGATCGAGGGGGCGGCAGACCTCGGCTGCGAGCGCGAGCGGGGTGCGGCTCGTCGTGAGGATCCGCAGGCCGGGCACCGAAGCGAGCGCCTCGGCCGCCCACGACGCGACACCCGAGACGACTTGCTCGCAGTTGTCGAGCACGAGCAGGGTGTCGCGTTCACCGAGCGCGGAGAGCACGCGCTGGCGGAGGTCCGGTTGCGCGCGGGCGTCGGCGAGCCGCGTGCTCGTGGTGGTCTCGCTGATGCCGAGCGCTCCGCCGATGGCGGGGAGTACATCCGCGGATTCGCGTGCGCCGGCGAGCGGCACGAAGACGACGGACGGAGCGTCGGAGGCCGTGGCGACGGCTGCGGCGAGGCGTGTCTTGCCGAGGCCGCCGGCTCCGAGGACGGTGACGAGCCGGTGGGTGCGGAGCAGCGCGGAGGTCTCGTCGATATCGGAGTCGCGGCCGATGAGCGGGCTCAGAGCGACGGGGAGCCCGATCCTGACGAGGGCCCTGCGGGTGGTGCCGCTCGCCGCACCGCCCGCGGCTGCGGCGGGGGCGGGGGTGCTCCCGGGACGGTCGCGAGGCGTGTCGAGCCCACCATCGCCGCGCAGGATCCGGGCGTTGAGCTCGGTGATCGCGGTGCTCGGCGAGGCGCCGAGCTCGTCGCGAAGGCGAGTGCGGAACTCCGCGTAGACCGCGAGGGCGTCGGCGGCGCGTCCGGCGTGGGCGAGCAGCTCCATGAGTTCGACGTGCCGCCGCTCGTCGAGCGGGTGCGCCGTGAGCAGCGAGCGGAGCTCGCGTGCGGCCGCGTCGAGGTCGTCGGCTCGCCCGGTCGTCGCGAGCGCTCGCGCCCGCTCGGTGCGCAGGCGGTCGTGCAGACCGGCGGCCGCGACCCGGAGGTCCTCCGCGACGGGGGAGTCGCCGAGGTCCCGGCCGGGTTCCCCGGTCCAGAGCATCAGCGCCGCGTCGAGGGCCTGCACCCGGTCGGCCGGTTCGCGTTCACGTCGATCTCCGCCCACCGGGCGGTCTGCGACCTCGCGGGCGAGGTCGAGGTCGCTGCGCGCATCGGTGATCTCCCGGTGGTTCTCGCCCCGTGGACGTTCGAGGGCGTACCCGCCCGGGAGGGTCGTGATGATGCCTCCGTCGCCGGCGGCCCGTGCCCGGGAGACGAGGCTCTGCAGCGAGGCCTTCGGATTCTGGGGGAGGTCGTCCCCCCAGAGGTCGGCGGAGAGCGCATCGACCGAACGCGGTGCGCCGCTAGGTTCGAGGGCGAGGGCGACGAGGAGCGCCCGGAGCATCGGGCCGCCGGGATCCCGGCCGTCGAGGCGGACGGGACCGAGCACCGCGAGACGGGGAGACTCGGAACGCATGGGGTCGAGTGTATCCAGGGCATCGATGTCAGTGGTACGGAGTAGCCTCGAACGCATGGAACCGACACGTAGTGTGCGCCCGTTCGAGGTCATCAGCGAATACGAGCCGAGCGGCGATCAGCCGCAGGCGATCGCCGAGCTGGCGCAGCGCATCAACGCCGGCGAGACCGACGTCGTACTGCTCGGCGCGACGGGCACGGGCAAGTCGGCGACCACGGCGTGGCTCATCGAAGAGGTGCAGCGTCCCACGCTGGTGCTCGCGCACAACAAGACGCTCGCGGCGCAGCTCGCGAACGAGTTCCGCAGCCTGCTGCCCAACAACGCGGTCGAGTACTTCGTCAGCTACTACGACTACTACCAGCCCGAGGCCTACGTTCCGCAGACCGACACCTTCATCGAGAAGGACTCGTCGGTCAACGCCGAGGTCGAGCGTCTGCGGCACTCGACCACCAACGCGCTGCTGAGCCGGCGCGATGTGGTCGTGGTCTCCACCGTCTCGTGCATCTACGGCCTCGGCAAGCCCGAGGAATACTACGAGGCGATGGTCCCGCTGGTCGTGGGCGACCGCCTCGACCGGGACGTGCTGCTGCGGCGCTTCGTCGATATGCAGTACCAGCGCAACGACATCGAGTTCGTGCGCGGCAACTTCCGGGTGCGCGGCGACACGGTCGAGATCATCCCCATGTACGAGGAGAACGCGATCCGCATCGAGTTCTTCGGCGACGAGATCGAGGCGCTCTACTACCTGCATCCGCTCACGGGCGAGGTCATCCGCCAGGTCGACGCCGTGTCGGTGTTCCCGGGATCCCACTACGTCGCCAGCCGCCAGGTCATGAACCGCGCCATGGGCACCATCGCCGAGGAGCTCGACTGGCGCACCCGCGAGCTGAAAGAGCAGACGAAGCTCGTCGAGGAGCAACGCCTGCGCATGCGCACCACCTTCGACCTCGAGATGATGGAACAGATCGGCTTCTGCTCCGGCATCGAGAACTACTCGCGGCACATCGACGGCCGGCAGCCCGGCGAGGCCCCGCACTGCCTGCTCGACTACTTCCCCGACGACTTCCTCGTCGTCATCGACGAGTCGCACGTGACGGTGCCGCAGATCGGCGCCATGTACGAGGGCGACGCGTCGCGCAAGCGGACACTGGTCGAGCACGGGTTCCGCCTGCCGAGCGCGCTCGACAACCGGCCGCTCAAGTTCTCCGAGTTCCAGGAACGGGTCGGCCAGGTCGTCTACCTCTCGGCGACGCCCGGCAAGTATGAGATGGAGCGCGCGGACGGCGTCGTCGAGCAGATCATCCGCCCGACCGGGCTCATCGACCCGCGCATCGTCGTGAAGCCGAGCGAGGGCCAGATCGACGACCTGCTGGAGCAGGTCCGCATCCGTGCCGAGCGCGACGAGCGCGTGCTCGTCACGACCCTCACCAAGAAGATGGCCGAGCAGCTGACCACCTTCATGGAAGAGGCCGGCATCCGCGTCCGCTACCTGCATTCCGACGTCGACACGCTCCGGCGCGTCGAGCTGCTCACCGAACTGCGCGCGGGCATCTTCGACGTGCTCGTCGGCATCAACCTGCTGCGCGAGGGCCTCGACCTGCCCGAGGTGTCGCTCGTCTCGATCCTCGACGCCGACAAGGAGGGCTTCCTCCGATCCTCGACCTCGCTCATCCAGACCATCGGCCGCGCTGCCCGAAACGTGTCGGGCGAGGTGCACATGTACGCCGACAAGATCACCCGCTCCATGCGCGAGGCCATCGACGAGACCGACCGCCGCCGCGAGAAGCAGCTCGCCTACAACGCCGAGCACGGCATCGATCCGACCCCGCTGCGCAAGAAGATCGGCGACATCACCGAGCTCCTCGCACGCGAGGCGGCGGACACCGAGGACGTGCTCTCGCGCACCGGCGCCCACGCGCAGCGCAAGGCGGTCTCGCCGCAGCGGGCGAAGGGCAAAGCCGCGGCACGCGCCGGAGCGATCGCAGGCGAGGGCGCGGCCCAGCTCGAAGAGCTCATCGCGGACCTCACCCAGCAGATGCTCACCGCCGCAGAGGAACTCAAGTTCGAGCTCGCGGCACGCCTCCGCGACGAGGTATCCGAGCTCAAGCGCGAGCTGCGCAGCATGGACCAGGCCGGGCACCGCTAGAGCGCGGGCACCGCCGTGTATCGCGAGATCGAGCTCCCCGGCCTCGGAGTGCTCTGGCGCTCCGAGCGCTCGGTCGGCGCAGGTGCGCCCGCGGTGATCCCGGCCGACGGCAGCGCCGACATCATCCTGCGCGACGACGAACTCGTGGTCGCCGGCCCCTCGACGCGCTGGCTCCTCGGCAGCGGCAGCATCCACGGCGCCACGATCGGGCTCCGCTTCACGCCCGGGCACGCCGGTCGGGCGCTCGAGCTCGACGCGTCCGAGCTGCGAGACAGCCTGGTGCCCGCGACCGACGTGCTGGCGCCCGAGGTGCGGCGCCGCGGCGAACGACTGCTGCGCGTGCTCGGTGAGTCCTTCGGCGTCGCCGCGGGGGAGCCGTCCACGTCGGCGCTCCGCGCCCGATCCGCCGAACCGTTCGACATCGGCGCACCCGGCTGGACCGCTGAGGCGCTCCGCCTGGCTCGGCGAGGCGCGACCGCCGCACGGGCCGCTGCGGTGCTCGGATACTCCGAACGGCAGCTGCAGCGCCGCATGCTGCAGCACTTCGGCTACGGGTACACCGCGCTGCGCAGAGTGCTGCGCGCGGAGCGTGCGAGAGGGCTGCTCGGCTCCGGATCCTCCGTCGAGGCCGCGGCGCTCAGCACCGGCTACAGCGATCAGGCCCACCTCACGCGCGAGTTCGGCCGCATCGTCGGAACCACGCCGGCCCGATTCGTCGCGGCGAACGTCGGTGCGGCTCCGTCCCGGAACCGCACCGACGGGGCTCAGGCCGCGGGCTCGGCGGCGAGCGGCGCGTAGATGTCGATCGAATTGCCGTCGGGATCGAGCACCGTCGAGTAGCGCTGCCCCCACGGGGCATCCCACGGCGCCATCGACGCCGCGGCGGGGAACCGGTCTACGATCTCGGCATAGACTCGATCCACCTCGGCCGGTGTGGCCGCGCTGAACGCGAAGCCGATCCGGTTCTCACCGGTCGGCAGTTCGAAATCGGGAATGAACCCGCGGACGGTCGAGACTGGATCCCAGGCGAGCGTCATGCCGCCGGGTAGCACCGTCTCGACGTGGGGCGCCTCGTCCTGCCCCTCCGGGATGTCGAGGCCGAGCGCGCGGTAGAAGCTGAGGGACGCCGAGAGGTCGGCCGTCACGATGCCGATGAAGTCGAATGCGAGTGTCATGCGCTCAGCCTACGAGCGTCGACCCGGTCCCGTCTTGAACGAATCGGACACGCGTCGGACGCGCGGGGGAGCACGCTTCCGTTCGTACATGTATTCGAATATCCGGCTCGGATTCGATAGGATGGTCGGGTGACCTCGAAGCGCGAAAACACCCCCGTCCGCTCCAGCTCCGCCCACGCGCAGATCAGCGTGCAGGGCGCGCGGGTGCACAACCTGCGCGACGTCGACCTGGCGATTCCCCGCGACTCGATGGTGGTCTTCACCGGCCTCTCGGGCAGCGGCAAATCGAGCCTCGCGTTCGACACGATCTTCGCCGAGGGTCAGCGCCGCTACGTCGAGAGCCTGAGCGCCTACGCCCGCCAGTTCCTCGGGCAGGTGGATCGCCCCGACGTCGACTTCATCGAGGGACTCAGCCCCGCGGTCTCCATCGACCAGAAGTCGACCAACCGCAACCCGCGCTCGACGGTCGGCACCATCACCGAGATCTACGACTACATGCGCCTGCTCTGGGCGCGCGTGGGCATCCCGCACTGCGCGATCTGCGGTGAGCGCATCGCTGCGCAGACCGTGCAGCAGATCGCGGACGTGCTGATGGAGCTGCCCGAGAGCACGCGCTACCAGGTGCTCGCGCCCATCGTCAGCAAGAAGAAGGGCGAGTTCGTCGACCTCTTCCAGGACCTGGCGGCGAGCGGATACTCGCGCGCACTGGTCGACGGCGAGATGGTGCAGCTCTCCGATCCGCCGACGCTGAAGAAGCAGGTCAAGCACGACATCTCGGTCGTGGTCGACCGCCTCGTCGCCAGCCCCGACGGGCTCGGTCGCCTCACCGACTCGCTCGAGACGGCGCTCAAGCTCGCCGACGGGCTCGTCACCATCGACTACGTCGACCGCGAGGCGGGCGCCGCCGACCGCAGCCGCACGTTCAGCGAGAAACTGAGCTGCCCCAACGGGCACCCCGTCTCGCTCACCGAGATCGAGCCGCGGACCTTCTCGTTCAACGCCCCCTTCGGCGCCTGCCCCACCTGTTCGGGACTCGGCACCAGCATGTCGGTCGACGAGGACCTGGTACTCGGCGATCCCGATCTGTCGATCGAGGAGGGCGTGATCGTCCCCTGGACCAGCCAGGGCAAGAGCCTGTACCAGTACTACGAGAAGCTGCTGATCGGGCTGGCCCGCGACCTGGGCTTCACGCTCGATACGCCCTGGCGTCTGCTCCCCGAAGAAGTGCGCGATGCCGTGCTCTACGGCAACAACTTCAAGGTCAACGTGCGCTGGAAGAACCGCTTCGGCCGCGAGGTGAAGTACAGCTCCGGATTCGAGGGCGTGATCCCGTTCATCGAGCGCCAGTACGCCGAGGCGGAATCCGACAACCGGCGCGAGCGCTGGGCCGAGTTCCTCCGGGAGGTGCCCTGCCACGCCTGCAACGGCCAGCGGCTCAAGCCCGAGGTGCTCGCGGTCACGATCGACGGCGAGTCGATCGCGAGCGTCGGCGACTACAGCCTGAGCGATGCGCAGCGCTTCTTCCAGCAGGTCGAGCTCACCGAGCGCGAGGCCAAGATCGCGGCCCAGGTGCTGCGCGAGATCCGGCTCCGCTTCGACTTCCTCATCGAGGTCGGGCTCGGCTACCTCACCCTTGCCCGCGCCGCGGGCACCCTGTCGGGCGGCGAGGCCCAGCGCATCCGCCTCGCTACCCAGATCGGATCCGGGCTCACCGGCGTGCTCTACGTCCTCGACGAGCCCTCCATCGGCCTGCACCAGCGCGACAACCGGCGCCTCATCGAGACGCTGATCAAGCTCCGCAACCTGGGCAACACCCTCATCGTCGTCGAGCACGACGAAGAGACGATCGAGGCCGCCGACTGGATCGTCGACATCGGTCCCGGCGCGGGCGTCGAGGGCGGCACCGTCGTGCACTCGGGCGACTACGCCTCGCTGCTCGAGAACCGAGCATCGATGACGGGCGACTTCCTCGCGGGACGCCGGGCCATCGAGACCCCCAAGAAGCGACGCAAGCGCGAGCGCGGCCGCGAGCTCAAGGTCGTCGGGGCCCGCTCCAACAATCTGCAGAACGTCGACGCCACCTTCCCCCTCGGCATCATGACCGCGGTCACGGGCGTCAGCGGTTCGGGCAAGTCGACCCTCGTCAACGACATCCTCTACCGGGTGCTCGCCAACCAGCTCAACGGCGCCCGCATGGTGCCCGGCAAGCACACCCGCGTCACCGGACTCGAGCACCTCGACAAGGTCGTCCACGTCGACCAGGCGCCCATCGGCCGTACGCCGCGATCGAACCCGGCGACCTACACCGGTGTCTTCGACAAGATCCGCAACCTGTTCGCCGACACTCCCGAGGCCAAGACCCGCGGATACCTCGCCGGCCGGTTCAGCTTCAACGTCAAGGGCGGCCGCTGCGAGGCCTGCTCGGGCGACGGAACGCTCAAGATCGAGATGAACTTCCTGCCCGACGTCTACGTCGCGTGCGAGGTCTGCGGCGGATCCCGCTACAACCGCGAGACGCTGCAGGTCCGCTACAAGGGCAAGAACATCTCGGAGGTGCTCGAGATGCCGATCGCCGAGGCCGCCGAGTTCTTCGAGCCCATCTCGAGCATCCACCGCTACCTCAAGACCCTCGTCGACGTCGGCCTCGGCTACGTGCGCCTGGGCCAGGCGGCGACCACGCTGTCGGGCGGCGAAGCGCAGCGCGTCAAGCTCGCGACCGAACTGCAGAAACGCTCCAACGGGCGCAGCATCTACGTGCTCGACGAGCCCACCACCGGCCTGCACTTCGAGGACGTGCGCAAGCTGCTGCTCGTGCTCAACGGCCTCGTCGACAAGGGCAACACGGTCATCACCATCGAGCACAACCTCGACGTGATCCGCAGCGCCGACTGGATCATCGACCTCGGGCCCGAGGGCGGCTCCGGCGGCGGTACGATCCTCGCGACCGGCACGCCCGAGCAGATCGCCAAGGTCGAGGAGAGCTACACGGGGCAGTTCCTCGCCGAGATGCTGGCGAAGCACTGATGAACGAGGGCGATCACCGCGCGGCGTTCCGACCGGCGCAGGGCGAGATCCCCACCACGCCCGGCGTCTACCGGTTCTCGGACCGGCACGGGCGCGTGCTCTACATCGGCAAGGCGAAGAACCTGCGAGCCCGGCTCGCGAACTACTTCCAGCCGATGCACGCGCTCATGCCGCGCACCCAGCGCATGCTCACCCTCGCGGCGCAGCTCGACTGGACGGTCGTCGCGACCGATACCGAGTCGCTCGTGCTCGAGCACACCTGGATCACCGAGTACAAGCCGCCGTTCAACGTCCAGTTCAAGGACGACAAGACCTACCCCTACCTCGCGGTCACGCTGCGCGAGGACGCTCCGCGCTTGATCATCACGCGCAACGAGAAGATCCGCGGCGCCCGGTACTTCGGTCCCTACCCGAAGGTCTGGGCGCTCCGCGAGACCACGAACCTGCTGCAGCAGGCGTTCCCGATCCGCACCTGCAACGATGCCGACTACAAGCGGGCGATGGACTCGGGCCGGCCCTGCCTCGCGGGGCAGATCGGCCGCTGCAACGGACCATGCTCCGGCAAGATCTCGTTGGAGGCCCACCGCGAGCGCGTCGACGAACTCGTCGCGTTCCTCGCCGGCGGCGACACCAGCCATCTCAAGCAGCTGCAGCACGCCATGCGCGACGCGGCCGCCGAGCAGCGCTACGAGGACGCCGCCCGTCTGCGCGACCAGGTGCAGGCGGTCGAGCACGTGCTCGAGAAGAACGCGATCGTGCTCGGGCTCGACGTCGAGCTCGACGTCTTCGGGCTCAAGTCCGACGAGCTCTCGGCCGCGGCGCACCAGTTCATCATCCGCGGCGGGCGCATCCGCGGCGAGCGGAGCTGGATCGTCGACGTCGAACTGGACGACTCGCCCGGGACGCTCCTCGAGCAGGTGATCCAGTCCGCGTACGACGATGGCCACGAGGCGCCGGCGAAGATCCTCGTGTCGACCATGCCCGCCGACCTGCCCGCGCTCGAGGAAGCGCTCCGGGCGAACCGGCCCCGCCGCGGCAAGGTGCGGATCCAGGTGCCCGAGCGCGGCGACAAGGCGCAGCTCATGAACCGCGCACTGCTGAACGCGGGCGAGAACCTGCTGCGCCACAAGCTCAAGCGCGCGGCCGACATCACCGCGCGCACCGATGCGCTCGCCGAGCTGCAGGAGGGGCTCGACATGGGCGAGGCCCCGCTGCGCATCGAGTGCATCGACGTCTCGCACCTGCAGGGCACGGGCGTCGTCGCTTCCCTCGTGGTGTTCGAGGACGGCCTGCCCGCGAAGGGCGCCTACCGCAAGTACCGCATCGAGCAGACGACCGACGACACCGACTCGATCTATCAGGTCGTGTCGCGTCGGGCCGCGCAGCTCAACGCCGCGGTCGAGGCGGGGGAGCCGCCCAGCGGGAGGTACCGCGATCGGCCCCAGCTCCTGATCGTCGACGGCGGCCAGCCGCAGGTCGCGGCCGCGCAGCGCGCCCTGCGCGAGGCCGGCATCACCGACGTGGCGCTCTGCGGCGTCGCCAAGCGGCTCGAGGAGCTGTGGCTGCCCGACGATCCGTTCCCCGTGATCCTGCCCCGCACGAGCGAGTCCCTCTTCCTCGTGCAGCGCATCAGAGACGAGGCCCACCGCTTCGCGATCACTTTCCAGCGGCAGCGGCGCAGCACCGCCATCAGCAGCCAGCTCAGCGAGATCCCGGGGCTCGGACCCAAGCGCGTGCAGGCGCTGCTCAAGCATTTCGGATCGGTCGCACGGCTCCGCGCCGCGAGCCCGGAGGAGATCGCGAGCGCCCCCGGAGTGGGCGATCAGCTCGCCGAGCAGATCCATCGGCACGTGCATGCTCCAGCAGCCGGTAAGCTGGTGGGCGGAGAATCGGCTGAGACATCGGAGGAGGACGGCGAGTGAGCGAGCACGCACCCGGACAAGAGATCCTCATCGTCACCGGAATGTCGGGGGCCGGCCGGTCCACGGTCGCGAACGCCCTCGAAGACCTCGGCTGGTACGTGGTCGACAATCTTCCGCTCCCCATGCTCAAGACGCTGGCCGACATGGCCGATCGGTCGGGCGGCGCGCTGCCCAAGATCGTCGCCGTGATCGACGTGCGCGGGCGCGACCTGTTCGACGACATCCAGCAGACCGTCGCCGAGCTGCGCGGGCACGCGACCGTCCGGGTCGTGTTCCTCGATGCCACGGACGACATCCTGGTGCGCCGCTACGAGGCCGTGCGGCGCCCGCACCCGCTCCAGGCCGAAGGCAGCCTGCTCGACGGCATCCGGCTCGAGCGCGAGCGGCTGCAAGAGCTGCGCGCGTCCAGCGACGTCGTCATCGACACCTCGCGCTACAACGTGCACGACCTGTCGACCGCCACCCGAGAGATGTTCTCGGCGGAGGACACTCCCGGTCTGCAACTATCGGTGCAGAGCTTCGGCTTCAAGTACGGAGCCCCGACCGACGTCGACCTGATGGTCGACATGCGCTTCATCCCCAATCCGTTCTGGGAGCCCGAGCTCCGCCCCCTCACCGGCGTCGATGCCGAGGTGAAGGACTACGTACTCAGCCGCGAGGGGGCGGCCGAGTTCCTCGAGCACTACGTCGCCGCGCTGCAACCGGTCCTCGCCGGATTCCAGCGCGAGAACAAGCGACATGTGTCGCTCGCGGTCGGCTGCACGGGCGGTAAGCACCGCTCGGTCGCCATGGCCCGCGAGCTCGCAGACCGCCTCGCCGGGGTGCCCGGCGTGAGCGTGAGTCTGCGCCACCGCGACCTCGGTCGCGAGTAGTCCGCCGGCCGTTCCCGGCCAGCAGTCTGTCATCTCATCCGCATCCCTTCGAGAGGATCCTTTTCGTGCCATCGACCCCCGACGTCAAAACCGAGCTCGTCCGCGTTGTCCCGCAGCGCACCAGCGAGCGTGTATCGGAGCTGGCGACGATCCTGCGGCTCTCCGGGGGACTCCACACCATCTCGGGGCGGATCGCCCTCGAAGCCGAGCTGCACACCCCCGCGATCGTGCAGCGCGTCCGCAAGGATCTGGCCGAGATCTACGGCGTCCGCTCGGACGCCATGCAGCTCCCCGCGTCGAGCACGCGCCCCGGCGCCCCGCAGTTCCTCGTCCGCGTGCTCGACGGCGAGACCATCGCCCGCCAGCTGGGTCTCATGGATCCCCGCCGCCGCCCCATCCGCGGCCTGCCCAACCGTCTGACCACCGGCTCGCAGCCCGAGCTCGCGGCCATCTGGCGCGGCGCGTTCCTGGCGCGCGGCTCGGTCACCCCGCCCGGCCGCTCGGCGAGCCTCGAAGTCGTGTGCCCGACGAACGAGACCACCATGGCGCTCGTGGGCGCCGCGGGCCGCCTCGGCATCGCGGCCAAGAGCCGCGACATCCGCGGTCAGCACAAGGTGCTCGTGCGCGACGGCGAGGCGATCGGCGAGATGCTGAGCGCCATGGGCGCCGTCGATGCCCGCGCCGCCTGGGACGAGCTGCGCAAGGCGCGCGAGACCCGCGCCACCGCGAACCGCCTCGTCAACTTCGACGATGCGAACCTCCGCCGCTCCGCCCAGGCCTCCGTGGCCGCGTGCGCCCGCGTCGAGCGCGCGCTCGAGATCCTCGGCGACGAGACCCCCGAGCACCTGCGCTACGCCGGCGCGCTCCGCCTGAGCCACCGCGAGGCCAGCCTCGACGAACTCGGCGCCCGGGCCGATCCGCCCCTCACCAAGGACGCGATCGCCGGCCGGATCCGCCGACTGCTCGCGATGGCCGACAAGGAGGCCGAGTCGCGCGGCATCCCCGGCACCGAGGCGAGCCTGCCCGAAGAGCTCGACGCGCTCTGAAGCCGCTGCGAACACCGGTCATCTCGCGGAATATCTCGCGGTCGGGTCCGGTTGTCGGCATAGACTGAAGTCACATCAACGAAGAATTCGAAGGAGCGCCACATGGCCGCATACACCCTGCCCGAACTTCCCTACGATTACGCCGCCCTCGAGCCGCACATCAGCGGCAAGATCATGCAGCTGCACCACGACAAGCACCACCAGGCCTACGTGACCGGCGCGAACAACGCGGTCGATCAGCTGGCTGAGGCTCGCGAGAGCGGCAACCTGGCCACGGTCAACAAGCTCGAGAAGGACCTCGCCTTCAACCTCGGCGGTCACGTCAACCACACCATCTTCTGGAACAACCTGTCGCCCGAAGGCGGAGATCGCCCCGAGGGCGAGCTCGCCGCGGCGATCGACGAGTACTTCGGCTCGTTCGAGAAGTTCCAGGCGCAGTTCACCGCGACCGCGCTGGGCGTGCAGGGCTCCGGCTGGGCGCTCCTCGCGTGGGACACGCTCGGCCAGCGTCCGCACATCCAGCAGCTGTTCGACCAGCAGGGCAACCTGCCGGCCGGCCAGATCCCGCTGCTGATGCTCGACGTCTGGGAGCACGCGTACTACCTCGACTACCTGAACGTGCGAGCGGATTACGTCTCCGCGTTCTGGAACATCGCGAACTGGCAGGACGTGGCGAAGCGCTTCGATTCGGCGCGCACGCAGACCAGCGGGCTGATCCAGCTCGGCGAGTGAGTCGGCTCGGGCCGGTCCCTTCGGGGATCGGCCCGTTCGTCTCTCGGCGGGGCCCGCGGGTCGCCGTCGAGTGGTGCGGATCGCTCACCCGAGCGGTCCGCGCACCGGGGCGGGGAGTCCGTCTCGGCCATCTCAACAGTTGAAAGGCACGTGAATGGGCACACGGATCGCTATCAACGGTTTCGGTCGAATCGGCCGGAACTTCCTTCGTGCGGCGCTGAGCCAGGGGTCGGATCTCGACCTCGTCGCGGTGAATGATCTCACCGACACGGCGACGCTCGCACACCTCCTCAAATACGACTCCGTCGGCGGGATCCTCGATGCAGAGGTCACGCACGACGACACATCGATCACGGTGAACGGCGACACCTTCCGGGTGGTCTCCGAGCGGGATCCCGGGAAGCTGCCGTGGGCGGAGCTCGGCGTCGACGTCGTGATCGAGTCCACCGGACGCTTCACCCAGGTGAGCGATGCCGAGGCGCACCGCACCGCCGGCGCGCGCAAGGTGATCATCTCCGCGCCGGCCACGGGCCCCGCTCCCACCTTCGTCATGGGCATCAACGAGGACCGGTACGACGCGGCCAACGACCACGTCATCTCGAACGCGTCCTGCACCACGAACTGCCTCGCGCCCGTCGCGAGCGTGTTCGACGAGGCTTTCGGCATCGAGCGCGGCTTCATGATGACCGCGCACGCCTACACGGCCGATCAGGTCCTGCAGGACAGCCCGCACCGCGATCTCCGTCGCGCCCGCGCTGCCGCGATCAACATCGTCCCGACCTCGACCGGCGCGGCGAAGGCCATCGGCCTCGTCCTGCCGAAGCTCGCGGGCAAGCTCGACGGATCCTCCTACCGCGTTCCCGTGCCGACCGGCTCGATCGTCGACCTGACGCTGGTCACGCGCGACGGCCTCACGGCCGATGAGATCAACGCGGCGTTCCGCGCGGCGGCCGACGGGCCGCTCGCCGGGTACCTCCAGTACTCGACGGATCCGCTGGTCTCCAGCGACATCCAGCAGAACCCGCACTCGGCGATCTTCGATTCGGAGCTCACCGCCGTCTCGGGCAACCTGGCGAAGGTCTCGGCCTGGTACGACAACGAGTGGGGCTACTCCAACCGTCTCGTCGACCTGACCCGCTTCGTCGGATCCCAGCTCTCCTGAGCGCGAAGTCGGACGCCGGCCGACTCCAGCCCCCGGCACCCACATCCCCCTGAAGGAGGACCCAAGCCGCCATGCGCACCATCGAATCCCTCGGCCAGCTCCGGTCGAAGACGGTGATCGTCCGCTGCGATCTGAACGTTCCGCTCGCCGACGGCGAGATCACCGACGACGGACGGATCCGCGCTTCGCTCACCACGATCCGCGAGCTCCGCGAGGCCGGTGCTCGGATCGTGCTCATCAGCCACCTCGGCCGTCCGGCCGGTGCACCTGAGGAGCGCTACTCGCTGCGTCCGGTCGCGGTGCGCATGGCGGAACTGCTCGGGGCCCCCGTCGCGTTCGTCGGCGAGACCGTCGGGACCGAGGCCTCGGCCGCGGTCTCGGCGCTCGGCGACGGCGATGTGGTGCTCCTCGAGAACCTGCGATTCAACCCGGGCGAGACCAGCAAGGACGCGGAGGAGCGCCGAGCGTTCGCCGCGCGCCTCGCCGAGTTCGGCGACGCGTTCGTGTCCGACGGGTTCGGCGTCGTGCACCGCCGTCAGGCCAGCGTGACCGAGCTGGCCGAGGCGCTCCCGAGCGCCGCGGGCCGCCTGGTCGAGGCCGAGCTGCGCGTGCTCGAGCGACTGACCGTGACTCCTGAGCGGCCGTACGCGGTCGTGCTCGGCGGGTCGAAGGTCTCCGACAAGCTCGGCGTCATCTCGCACCTCATCGAACGGGTCGACACGCTGCTCATCGGTGGAGGAATGGTTTTCACCTTCCTCGCCGCGCAGGGGCATGAAGTGGCCTCCAGCCTCCTCGAGGCGGATCAGCTCGACACCGTGCGCGGGTATCTCGCCGACGCCGAGAAGCGCGGCGTGCGCATCGTGTTGCCGACCGACATCGTCGTGGCGGAGCGGTTCGCCGCCGACGCCGCGCACGAGGTGGTCGCCGCCGACGCCATCGACGGAAGCTCCTTCGGCGAGTCCGGCATCGGCCTCGACATCGGTCCGGCATCGGCCGCGGCATTCGCCGAGGTCATCTCCGAGGCCAAGACCGTCTTCTGGAACGGGCCCATGGGCGTATTCGAGATGGCGGCGTTCGCAGAGGGTACCCGCACCGTGGCGCGGGCGTTGACCGAGACCGACGGGTTCACCGTGGTCGGCGGCGGCGACTCCGCCGCGGCCGTGCGCGCGCTCGGCTTCCGCGACGACCAGTTCGGACATATCTCGACTGGCGGCGGCGCCAGCCTCGAGTTCCTTGAGGGGAAGACCCTTCCCGGTTTGGAGGTGCTCGCATGAGCAACGAATCGCAGAACGAGGCGCAGGACGCCGAGCTCGTCACCGACGACACCGTCGAGGTGGCGCCGCTCGCCGAGCAGGACGCAGCACCCGCGGCCGATGAGGCAGCCGAGCCGGTCGAACCCGTCGAGCTGCCGCAGGTCGAGCGCACCCCGCTCATCGCCGGCAACTGGAAGATGAACCTCGACCACCTGCAGGCGATCGCGTTCGTGCAGAAGCTCTCGTGGGCGCTGAAGGATGCGCGCCACGACTACGCGGATGTCGAGGTCGCGGTGTTCCCGCCGTTCACCGACCTGCGTTCGGTGCAGACGCTGCTCGCCGCCGATAAGCTCTCGTTGAAGCTCGGCGCGCAGGACGTCTCCCCGCACGAGTCGGGCGCCTACACGGGCGACATCTCGGCGCAGTTCCTCGCCAAGCTCGAGGCGGCCTACGTCATCGTGGGGCACTCCGAGCGCCGTCACGGGCACGGCGAGGACGACGCGACCGTCGGAGCCAAGGCCCGCGCGGCCGCGGCTGCCGGGGTCACCCCGGTCATCTGCGTCGGCGAGACCGCCGAGGACCTCGCCGAGCACGGGGCGGCGGCGATCCCGGTCGCGCAGCTCGAGGCCGCGCTCGCCGAGCTCCCGAAGGGTGCCGAGTTCGTGCTCGCCTACGAGCCGGTCTGGGCGATCGGCAGCGGCCAAGCCGCCACGCCCGAGCAGGCCGAAGCGGTCGCCCGCGCCCTGCGCGAGGCGATCCTGCGCGCGCGCGGCGAAGAGGCGGCCGGTTCCACCCGGATCCTCTACGGCGGCTCGGTGACGAGCCAGAACATCGCCGGCTTCATGCGGCAGCCGAACGTCGACGGCGCGCTCGTCGGCGGGGCCAGCCTCAAGTCCGACGAGTTCTCCCGAATCATCCAGTTCAAGAAGCACGTCACCGGCGCGTAGTCGGCGACGCACCGTGCCGTCCGGGGGAGGCCCCGGACGGCACGGTATACTGGTCGATGGCGCGCTGCGCCTCGACCCCTCGAAAGGTGGCCCGCGTGGGTATCCTCAAGATCGTTCTGCTCGTCTTCCTGGTGATCACCAGCCTGCTGTTGACGCTCTTCATCCTGCTGCACAAGGGTCGCGGCGGAGGACTGTCCGACATGTTCGGCGGCGGCGTCACCTCGAGCCTCGGTTCGTCGGGGGTTGCGGAGCGCAACCTCAACCGCATCACCATCGGCGTTTCGCTGGTGTGGTTCGCCTCGATCGTGGGCCTCGGCCTGGTCGAGCGCTTCGCGACGGTCTGACCGTCCGACGCCGTCCGGCGCACCACTGACCAGCAGCAGCCACGGCTGCATCGCAAGAAAGGCAACACGTGTCCGGTAGCAACGCTATCCGCGGTGCGCGAGTCGGATCCGGCCCCATGGGCGAGAAGGATCACGGCGTTCGCGCTGACCGCAAAGAGATCTCGTACTGGGATGCACTCGGCAACGAGACCGTCCGCTACTTCTCGGCGGACGTCTCCGAAGAGGAGATCCCCGAGCAGATCGATTCCCCGCACAGCGGCCTGCCCGCCGGCCGGGATCAGAACAATCCGCCGGAGCTCCTCAAGAACGAGCCGTACAAGACGCACCTCGCATACGTGAAGGAGCGTCGCACTCCCGAGGAGGCCGAGGAACTGCTGGAGGAGGCACTGCAGAAGCTGCGTGCCCGCCGCGGTTCGGCGCGCTCCAAGGCGTAATCGCACCTCGCCCGCGACCAGCGGGCACCGAGCGGCGCTCGGCCCGGATATCAGTTCCGGCCGAGCGCCGCTTCGTCTGCCCAGAGCACCGTTTCGACGCTGCCGCGTGCGCGACCGGCCGGCAGCGGCTCGGGGTCGGCGGCGGAGCGCACTCGTGCAATCGCCGGAGCCTTCTCTGCACCCGCGGCGAGCAGCCACAGGTGCTCGACCCGATCCAGTGCGCGGAAGCTCAGGCTGACCCGCTCGGGCGGCGGTTTCGGCGACTCGCGCACGGCGATGGCGAGCGGCTGCGCATCGTCGACGCGGAGCAGATCGTCACGGCCGGGGAAGAGCGAGCAGAGGTGCCCGTCGGGGCCGACGCCGTTCAGTGCGAGGTCGATGCGGTCGAGCCCGGCGATCAGTTCGGCGTACGCCGCCGCCGCGTCGTCCAGGCTCAGGCCGGTATCGGCGGCCGCGACGCGGTGCACGAGCGCGGGATCGACGTCCACCGTGCCGAAGAGCAGGTCGTCGGCGAGCCGGTCGTTGCGCTCCGCGTCGCCGGCGGGGAGCCAGCGCTCGTCGCCCCAGAGCACGCGCACCCGGCGCCAGTCGACGAGACCGCGGTCGCGGTGCGCGGCGATGCCCGCGAGGGACGCCTTGCCCATGCTTCCGCCGGTGAGCACGAGCACCGGGATCCGACCGTCCTGCTGAGCGCGCCGCAGCACGCCGATGAGGCGCTCGACGATCCGCTCGGTGAGCGCCGCGGTGTCGGGTGCGGACTCGACGCGGAGCCCGGCGGTCATCGCTCGCCCTCCGGCTGATCGGCGAGCAGCAGGGGAACGCCCGCGGTGAGGACGCGGCCGAAGAGCTGGTCGGCCTGCAGCAGGCGCAGATCCTCGACCAGGCACTGCGCGCGACCGCGCCGGGGGATCGGGACCTCGAGGCGCGGGTGCCCAGGCTGCGTGATGGCGGCGAAGGTGCCCCGCGAGCGCTCGATGACGGTGTCGGCGTCGTCGGAATGGATCGTGACGGACTGGATGCCCCACTCGATACCCGCGGATTCCGGCAGGTCGAGCAGGCGCACCGGCACGCCGAGCTGCAGGCGCAGCCAGGCGCCGAGCAGCATGGTCGAGGAGGAGTCGGGGGTGCCGCACACGGTGGCGCCCGTGATGCGTCGCTCGGGCGCGTTGTCGAGCGCCGCCGCGAGCTGCGCGCGCCAGAGCGTCACGCGGGACCAGGCGAGGTCCGTGTCGCCCGCGCGATAGCCGGAGGCGAGCTCCGTGAGGTGCGCGGCGGGATCCCGGAAGCCTCCGCTGTCGCTGATGCGGCGCTGCGCGAGCCGGCCGAGCGGGGTGTCGATGGTGCGGCTGGGCCACACGTCGGACCACCATACGACCACGGGTGCATCAGCGAGCAGCAGACCGCTGACCAGGCGTTCGGGATCGACGGCGACGGCTCCCCGGGGACGCAGGACGATGACCTCGCCCGCGCCGGCGTCGCGACCCACCCGGATCTCGGCGTCGAGCCCGCTGACCGGGACGTCGCCGATGCCGAGCTCGCGCTGCCGTGCGTCGCGGCTGACCTCGCCGACCCAGGTGGGGCGGTCCTCGCCCTCGGGCAGCGTGATCGCGATGATGCGCATGGGGTGCTCGCGCGACGCGAAGTTCGCGGCCGCGACCGCGTCCTCGAGCCCCTCGGAAGTGCTGAAGATCAGCAGGGTGAGCACGCGGCTGAGGGTGGTCGCACCGCCCTCGGCGCGCAGCAGCACGAGACGCTTGCTGATCCCGCTGACGGTGGTATCGGGCAGGGTCTCGATCACGGCATCCTCCAAGCGCGGCCGCTGCGTCCGAGCATCCGCTCGGCGCTCGTCGGGCCCCATCCGCCCGGATGGTAGGGCTCGGGCGCTCCGCTCGCGCTCCAGGCCTCTTCGATCGGATCGAGGATCCGCCAGGAGAGCTCGACCTCGCGCTGGCCGGGGAAGAGCGGGGGCTCGCCCAGCAGCACGTCGAGGATCAGGCGCTCGTAGGCCTCCGGGCTGGCCTCGGTGAAGGCGTGGCTGTAGCCGAAGTCCATGGTGACATCGCGGATCTGCAGGCCGGGGCCGGGCACCTTGGACGAGAAGCGGGTGGTCACGCCCTCGTCGGGCTGCACCCGGATCACGAGGGCGTTGTTGCCGAGCATCTCGGGAGCGACCAGCGGGTCGGCCGCCTTCTTGAACACGATGGCGATCTCGGTGACCCGCTTGGCCAGGCGCTTGCCGGTGCGCAGGTAGAACGGCACTCCGCGCCAGCGGGGCGTATCGATCCCGAGGGTGATCGCCGCGAAGGTCTCGGTGGTGGAGTGCGGGGCCATGCCCTCCTCCTCGAGGAAGCCGGTGACGCTCGCGCCGCCCTGCCAGCCGCCGAGGTACTGGCCCCGCGCGGTGGTCTCGACGAGGTCGTCGGGCAGCACAACCGACTCGAGCACCTGCTCCTTCGCCGCCCGCAGATCGTCGGCGCCGAGGCTGGCGGGCCGATCCATCGCGGTCAGCGCGAGCAGCTGCAGCAGGTGGTTCTGGATCACGTCGCGCGCCGCGCCGATGCCGTCGTAGTAGCCGGCGCGGCCGGCGACGCCGATGTCCTCCGCCATCGTGATCTGCACGTGGTCGACGTGCTCGGCGTTCCAGATCGGTTCGTAGAATACGTTCGCGAAGCGGAGCGCGAGCAGGTTCTGCACCGTCTCCTTGCCGAGGTAGTGGTCGATGCGGAAGACGTGCTCGGGAGGGAACACCGCGTCGATGGCGCGGCCGAGCTCCCGCGAGCTCTCGAGGTCGTGCCCGAACGGCTTCTCGATGACGACCCGGCGCCAGCTGTTCGACGGGGATTCGGCGAGGCCGACGTCGCGCAGCTGAGTGCTGACCGTCTGGAACGTCTTGGGCGGGATCGACAGGTAGAACGCGGTGTTGCCCCCGGTCCCGCGATCCCGCTCGAGCTCGCCGAGCACCTCGGCCAGACGTTCGTAGGCGGAGGCGTCGTCGAAGGCGCCGGTGACGAAACGGATCCCGGTGCAGAACTGCTCCCAGGTGTCCGGATCGAACGGCGTACGCGCGTGCGCGTCGACGGCCTCGCGCACCACCTGGGTGAACTCGGCGTCGCTCCACTCGCGCCGGCCGAAGCCGACGAGGGCGAAGCCGGGCGGCAGCAGGCCACGATTGGCGAGGTCGTAGATGGCGGGCAGGAGCTTCTTGCGCGCCAGGTCGCCGGTCACGCCGAAGAGCACGATGGCGCAGGGGCCGGCGACGCGGTCGAGCCGGAGATCGTCGGGGGAGCGGAGCGGATTCCCGATCACGCAGAGGCCTCCTCGGAGCCCCGCAGCGGCGCATCGGCGAATGCGGCCGCGATCGTGCGTGCGGCAGCGGCCGGGTCGGCGCAGCGCAGGGCGAACACCGGGCGGCCGCGCTCGGCGAGCACGTCGCGATCACCGCGGGCCTGCGCGGCGATGAGCTCGCCGAAACCGGAGTCCGACTCGGCGATGGCCAGCTCGGGCTCGGCCGCGTCGAGGATCTGCAGGAAGACGCCCACCGCCGGTCCGCCCTTGTGCAGCTGCCCCGTGGAGTGCAGGAACCGAGGTCCCCACCCGAAGGTGACGGGGGCCAGGAGCCGCTCCGCCGCGGCGGCCCGGAGCGTATGCAGCGCGCCTGCGGCGTCGCCCTCGCGGTCGAGATAGGCCTGGATCGCGAGGTAGCCGCGTGGGCCGACGGCGGCGCGGAGCGACGCGACGAGCTCGGCGATCGTGGACGGGAGGGAGGCCGCGGGTGCCGCGAGCACCTCGATGCCGAGATCCGCGGTGCCGGAGGCGTCTCCGATCGCTCCGATGGCCGGAATCGTGCCGTGTGCGTCGTCGAGGGCGGCCCGCGCGGCGACCTTCGCCGACTCGACGTCCGGCTGATCGAACGGGTCGATCCCCATGAGGAATCCGAGGGCGGCCGTCGCGACCTCCCAGGTGAGCATCTGAGCGCCGAGCGGACCCGAGACCGAGAGATCGAGTCGCGGCGCGGACGGGAGCTCGCCGTGATCGACAGCGCCGACGGTGACGCCGAGCGCGGTCGTCGGGAGGCCTTCGACGAGCTCGGGGGCGGCCGGGTCCAGCACGACCGGGAGCACGCCCCGGCCCGACTTGCCGGTCGACTCGGCTACGAGCTGCTCGATCCAGTCGCCGAGCCCCCAACGGGCATCGGCGGCCTCGGCGATGGCCAGCGCGAACCGCTCGGGAAGCCCCGCGGCGATCGCGGCGGCGAGCTGCAGCGCGGGGTTCTCGGATGCATCGGTCGCGAGCGCGGCGCGTACGTCCTCCGCTTCGGAGACGAGCGCGGCGACATCGGCGCCGGCGAGCCCCGAGGGGACGAGCCCGAAAGCGGTGAGTGCGGAGTAGCGGCCGCCGACGTTCGGGTCGGCGAGGAACACCCGTTGCCCGGCGTCGCGCGCGGAGGCCTCGAGGGGGGAACCGGGATCCGTTACCACGACGATGCGATCCGCGGGATCGATGCCCGCGTCGCGGAACGCCTGCGCGAAGGTCGCGCGGTGGCTCCGGGTCTCGATGGTGGATCCGGATTTGGAGCTCACGACGATCGCGGTCCGCGCGAGGTCTCCCGAGAGCGCGCGTCGCACCTGATCCGGGTGCGTCGAGTCGAGCACGACGAGCTCGACGCCGTCGTGCCGAGCGATGACCTCGGGTGCGAGGCTCGAACCGCCCATGCCGCACAGCACGATCCGGTCGATGCCGCGCGAGGCGAAGTCGCTCCGGAGCGCTGCGATGCCGCTCAGCAGTTCCGCGGCCCGAGCCGAGGCATCGGTCCATCCCAGACGGATCCGTGCCTCGGCCTCGGCTTCGGAACCCCAGATCGCAGCGTCGTGCGCCGCGATCCGGCTCGCGATGCGGCCGGAGACGAGGCGCTCCAGGAGCGCCTCGACCGAACCGCCGGTGGCAGCGCCCGCGGCGCCGCCGGTGTGGTCAGCCAGTGGGCTGCCGTTCGGCTCGTCGGCCGAACGCTCGCGCGTCAGAGGTTGCCCGTTCCCCATCCGCACGACCGGGTTCACCGCACGCCCTCCCGAGCGGCGCTCAGCGCGCCTCTGACCGTCTCGACCAGTTCTGCCCAGGAGACGTCGAACTTCTGCAGTCCCTCGACCTCGAGCAGCTCGGTCACCTCCGCGTAGTCGACGCCCTGGGCATCGATCGCGTTGAGCACCTGATCGGCCTCGCGGTACGTGCCGGTGACGGTGTCACCGCGGACCTCGCCGTGGTCGGCGACCGCCTCGAGCGTGGCTTCGGGCATGGTGTTGACGACGCCGGGCGCGACCAGGTCGATCACGTAGAGCGTGTCGGGCAGCGCGGGATCCTTGACGCCCGTGGACGCCCAGAGCGGACGCTGGGGGTTCGCACCGGCGGCGCGCAGCAGCGCGGCGCGCTCGGAGGCGAAGGACTGCTCGAAGACCTCGTAGGCGAGGCGCGCGTTCGCAACGCCGGCGGCGCCGGTGAGCGCCAGGGCCTCGTCGGTGCCCGCGGCACGCAGCCGCGCATCGATCTCGGTGTCCACTCGCGACACGAAGAACGACGCGACCGAGTGGATCGTCGACAGGTCGATGCCGGCCTCGCGGGCCCGCTCGAGCCCGGTGAGGTAGGCGTTGATCACCTGGCGGTAGCGCTCGAGGCTGAAGATCAGGGTCACGTTGACGCTGATGCCGGCTGCGATGGTCTCCGTGATGGCTTCGAGGCCCTCGACCGTGGCAGGGATCTTGATCATGGCGTTCGCCTTGCCGACGCGCTCCCAGAGCTGCTTGGCCTGGGCGACGGTCCCCGCGGTGTCTCGGGCGAGACCGGGCTCGACCTCGATCGAGACCCGGCCGTCGAGACCGTTCGAGGCGGCGTAGACATCGGCGAAGATGTCGCAGGCGTCGGCCACGTCGGCGGTCGTGAGCTCGAAGATCGTCTCGGTGACGTCCAGGCCGCGCTCGGCGCAGGAGGCGATGCGCGTGTCATAGCCGTGGCCCTTCGCCAGTGCATTGGCGAAGATCGTCGGGTTGGTGGTCACGCCGACGACGTTGCGCGAGCCGATCAGCTCGGCCAGGTTGCCGCTCTCGATGCGCGAGCGCGAGAGATCGTCGAGCCAGATGCTGACGCCGGCGGCGCTGAGGTCTGCGGTGGGTGATGCGGTCATCATTCGATCCTTTCGGGCGTGTCAGACAGCGGCGATGGTCTCGCGCGCGGCGGAGACGACGGCCTCGGTGGTGATCCCGAACTCGCGGAACAGGGTCTGGTAGTCGGCGGAGGCGCCGAAGTGCTCGATCGAGACGGAGCGGCCGCGGTCGCCCACGTAGCGCTCCCAGCCGAGCGAGAGGCCGGCCTCGACGCTGACGCGCGCGGTGACGGCGGCGGGCAGCACGCTCTCGCGGTACTCGGCGGTCTGCTCGGCGAACCACTCGAGGCACGGGGCGCTGACGACGCGGGCGCCGACGCCTTCGGCGGCGAGGATCTCGCGCGCCTCGACGGCGAGCTGCACCTCGGAGCCCGTGGCGATGAGCACCACGTCGACGGATCCGGTGGGGGAGTCGGCGAGCACGTAGGCGCCGCGACGCACGCCCTCGGCCGCCTGCTCGGCGGTGGCGAACTCGCCGCCGCGCGGCAGCACCGGGACGTTCTGCCGGGTCAGCGCGATGCCGGTCGGGCCCGCGTGGCGGGTGAGGATCTCGTGCCACGCGACCGAGACCTCGTTGGCGTCGGCGGGGCGCACCATCGCGAGGTTCGGGATCGCGCGCAGCGTGGCGAGCTGCTCGATCGGCTGGTGCGTCGGACCGTCCTCGCCGAGGGCGATCGAGTCGTGGGTCCAGACGAAGACGCTCGGCACGTTCATGAGCGCCGCCAGACGGACCGCCGGACGCATGTAGTCGCTGAAGATCAGGAAGGTGCCGCCGTAGCTGCGGGTCTTGCCGTGCAGCTGGATCCCGTTGAGGATCGCGCCCATCGCGTGCTCGCGGATGCCGAAGTGCAGGACCCGCCCGTAATCGTTGCCCGACCAGGCGCCGGTCGAGTGGTGCGCAGGCACGAAGGACGCGGCGCCGGCGATGGTCGTGTTGTTCGACCCGGCGAGGTCGGCGGAACCGCCCCACAGCTCGGGCATGACCGGGCCGAGCGCGTTCAGCACCTTGCCGCTCGCAGCGCGGGTGGCGATGCTGGTGCCGGGCTCGAACGCGGGCAGCACCTCCGCGGCCTCGGCCGGGAGCTCCTGCGCCTCGACGCGGTCGAACAGCGCCTTGCGCTCCGGGTTCGCGGCGGCCCAGGCGTCGAAGCCGGCCTGCCACTCGGCGCGCTTCTCGGCGCCGCGCTGCACGGCCTCGCGGGTGTGCGAGATGACCTCGGGCGCGACGGCGAAGTGCTGCTCGGGGTCGAAGCCGAGCGCCTCCTTCAGGCCTGCGAGCTCGTCGGCGCCGAGCGCCGAACCGTGGATCCCGCCGGTGTTCTGCTTGCCGGGCGAGGGCCAGCCGATGATGGTCTTCAGGATGATGAGGCTCGGCTTGCCGGTCTCGGCCTTCGCGGCCTCGATCGCCGAGTAGAGCTCGGCGACGTCCTCGACGTAGGCGCCGGTCTTCTTCCAGTCGACCTCGAGCACCTGCCAGCCGTAGGACTCGTAGCGCTTCGCGACGTCCTCGGAGAACGAGATATCGGTGTCGTCCTCGATCGAGATCTGGTTGGAATCGTAGATCGCGATCAGGTTGCCGAGCTCCTGGTGGCCCGCGAGCGACGACGCCTCGCTGGTCACGCCCTCCTGCAGGTCGCCGTCGCCGGCGACGACGTAGATGAAGTGGTCGAAGGGACTGGTGCCCGGAGCCGCCTCGGGATCGAAGAGGCCGCGCTCGTAGCGCGCGGCGTAGGCGAAGCCGACGGCCGACGCGAGACCCTGGCCGAGCGGGCCCGTGGTGATCTCGACGCCCTTCGTGTGGCCGTACTCGGGGTGACCGGGGGTCTTCGAACCCCAGGTGCGCAGCGACTCGAGATCTTCGAGCTCGAGGCCGTAGCCGCCGAGGTAGAGCTGCACGTACTGGGTGAGCGACGAGTGCCCGACCGACAGGATGAAGCGATCGCGACCCACCCAGTCGGCGTCGGCCGGATCGTGCCGCATCACCTTCTGGTGCAGCAGATACGAGACCGGTGCGAGGCTGATCGCGGTGCCCGGATGGCCGTTGCCGACCTTCTCGACCGCGTCCGCGGCCAGCACACGAGCGGTGTCCACCGCACGATCGTCGAGTTCATCCCACTGCAGTTCGTTTGCCAATGCCCAGCCTCTCGGAACCGTTGATTGCGCGAAGGCCGCGCAGACCGGCTCCCAGCCTACCGCGGGTCGGGATATCATGGAGAGCGATGTCCACCGAGATCGCAGCCCCCGAACAGCTCCACGAGCCGCGTCAGCGGCCGGGATTCCGCCGTACCGTGAAGGCATACGTGTCGCTGACCAAGCCTCGCGTCATGGAGCTGCTGCTGGTGGTGACGATCCCGGCCATGTTCCTCGCGCAGCGCGGGGTGCCGAACCTCTGGCTGGTGCTCGCGACGCTCATCGGCGGCGCCATGAGCGCCGGCTCGGCCGGCGCGTTCAACTGCTACATCGACCGCGACATGGATCGCAAGATGAAGCGCACCAAGAACCGTCCGCTCGTCACCGGCGAGATCTCGGACCGCGGCGCGCTGATCTTCTCCTGGGTGCTCGGCGTCCTGTCGGTCGTCTGGCTCTGGGCCACGACCAACTGGCTGGCGGCGGCGCTGTCGGCCGCGGCGATCTTCTTCTACGTCGTGATCTACACGATCGTGCTCAAGCGCCACAGCGAGCAGAACATCGTGTGGGGCGGCATCGCCGGCTGCTTCCCGGTGCTCATCGGATGGGCCGCCGTCACCGGTTCGCTCGATTGGCCGGCGTGGGTCTTCTTCCTCGTCATCTTCCTCTGGACCCCGGCCCACTACTGGCCGCTCTCCATGCGCTACCGCGAGGACTACGCCGCCGCCGGCGTGCCGATGCTCGGGGTGGTGCGCGGCCGGGTCACCGTCGGCCTGCAGGTGATCCTCTACACCTGGGCGACCGTCGTCGCGAGCCTCCTCCTCATTCCCGTCGCGGGCATGGGCCTGCTCTACTCGATCGCGGCGACCGCGTTCGGCGCCTACTTCATCGTGCAGGCGCACCGTCTCTACGGGCAGGCGATCCGCGGCAAGGAGGGCAAGCCGATGCAGGTCTTCCACACGGCGAACCTCTACCTCTCGGTGCTCTCGCTCCTCATCGCGGTCGACGCGCTGCTGCCCTTCTAAGAGCCGCAGGCGTGCTCACCGGTCCTGTTCAGGGCCCGGCCTGGTCTGGCCGACTGCGCTCGGCCGCGCGGTCGAACCCCATCGTGTAGGCGCGGGCCAACGTGCGACGCAGCGGAGTGCGCATCGCGGCAGGGATTCCAGCGCTGAGCATCGCGTGAACGGCGCGTGACCGCGCGCGACCCAGTGCGGTGTTGAGGCTCCCGAGTCGTGCCGCGGTGCGTGCGGAAGCGAGCCGGTCGTGCTCCCAGGCGCGCAGCGCGACGTCGAGGTCGTCATCTCGGCGCAGCCGAGCGGCGAGGAGCGGCGCGAGGCCGGCCGCGTCGAGCAGGCCGAGGTTCATGCCCTGCCCGCCGATCGGGCTCACCTCGTGCGCCGCGTCTCCGATGACGAAGAGCCGGCCGGCTGGATCGAGGCGCATGCGGTGGACGATCGCGCGGCGGATGCGAAAAGGCGAGACCGAGCCGATCGCGGCGGCGAGCGCGTCGGACCCCGCGCGTTCTGCGACCGCTCGACGGAGCGCATCCACCGCGGTGCGGTCGGGGCGCCCGTCGGCGTGCGCGGTGATCCGGGCGACGAGGCGACGTCCGCCTCCTGCCAGGGGGAAGGACTCGAGCACGCCGCGCCGGTCGAGGGTGATGATCGCGGTCCGGTCGTCCGCGCGGGGGTCGAGCGCGGCCGGGGCGTCGCTCATGAGGTAGCGGTCGGGGTACTCGTGCAGCGAGAACCCGGTGAAGGGCAGCGCCAGGTCGCGCCCGGCCGCTCCGGTCGCGATGACGACGGCGCGCGCCGTGCGCTCATGGGTGCGTACGCCGGTCCGTACAGAAACGCGGACGACCCCGGGTTCGGGCGCGAGCTCAGTGACGCGCGCGCCGCGGAGCGCTGCCGGCCCGGACGCCGAGATGGCGCGCTCGGTGGTGTGCTGCGGGATCGATGCGGCGAACGGGAATCGGGCGCCGAGTACGGAGAGGTCGAGGGTCGCGAGTCGCCGGGCGCGGTCGTATGCGGCCCCGCGTTCGATCCGTGCGGCCTCCTCGAGGATCCGCTCGGTCGCGCCGCACGCCTCGAGGGCGGCGAGCGCGGGCGGGTGCAGGCCGATCGCGCGACCGTTCGGAGCGCTGCCGGAGCGGGACCGCGTCTCGGCCGTGCCGTCCCGTTGCTCGAGCAGGAGCGTCTCCATCCCGTGCCGCTGGAGCTCGGCGGCCAGGAACTGGCCGACGGGCCCGGCCCCGACGACGATCGCGTCGTGGTCGACCGGGGGAGTCACGAGTCACCGCTCCGGGCGTCGCGCACGGCGAGCAGCCGGAACCTGCCGACGGTCTCGACCCGCCAGTCGGCCGGGAGGCGAGTCGCGAGCTCCGCGGGCGTGTAGCTCCTGCGGATGCTTCGCAGCCCGTCGACGCGGAGGAACGTTCCGTGCGCGACTGGAATCGCGCCGATCGCGAACCCGGCGTAGGCGAGGCGTCCGCGCGCGATGTCCGAGTGGATGCAGAGCCGTGAGGAGAGCGCCGCGGAATCGTCGATCAGCGCGTCGAACGCCGTGTCGTCGAGATGGTGCAGCACGTGGTTGGAGATGACGAGGTCGAACGCCTCGCCCGCCCGGACCAGGTCGTCGCTCGAGGCACTGCGGAAGCGGACTCCGGGCATCTGCGGCGCGCTCCGCGCTGCGCGTGCGGCGCGGGGGTCGGGGTCCGCTCCGAGTCCCTCGACCGCGAAGCCGTCGCGGCGCGCGAGCCCGACGATGCGGCGCAGCACGTCGCCGCCGCCGGAACCGATGTCGAGGATCCTGACCGGCCCGTGCGATTCGGCGAGCAGCGGACGGATGCTGGTGCGGTACACGCGACCCCAGCGCGACACGGCACGGTTGACCCGATCGAATCCGCGCAGCGTCCGCTGCAGCGTCTCCGGGTCGCAGCCGGGATCGTCCATGAGCTCGGCGAGCTCCGTGTCGCGCGAGCCGAGGCGCACCCGCGTCATGCGAGTGCCTGGGACGCCGTACGCCGCACGAGACGAACGGTCTCCACAGTGAGCCCGGGACCGAAGCAGAGGCCGACGACCCGGGCTCCGTCGGAGAGCGTCGCGTCGCCGAGGACGCGCTGGAGGATGAAGAGGATGGTCGCGCTCGACATGTTGCCGTAGTCCCGCAGGACGTCGCGGGAGTAGGTCATCGCCGCGTCGGGCAGGCCGACGCCGTCCTGCACGCGGTCGAGCACGCTCCTGCCGCCCGGATGGACCGCCCAGGCGTCCACCTCGGCGAGGGGATCGGCGCCGGCGCCGAGCACGGCCTTCACCACACCGGCGATCTCGCGGCCGATGATGCGGGGGACGTTCGCGGTCAGCCGCATCTCGAAACCGTGATCGCCGATGGTCCAGTCCATGTCCTCCTCGCCCTCGGAGGTGAGCGCGGTCGAGAAGGCCCCGACCTCGAGCGACGCCTCACGCCGCGCGGGAGCGGAGGCGACGACCGCGGCCCCCGACCCGTCGCCGAACACGGCGGAGGCGACGATCTGCTCCGGATCGCTCGAGGAGCGGATGTGCAGGGAGCAGAGCTCGGTGCAGACCACGAGGACGACTGAACCGGGCTGTGCGTCGCAGATCCTGGTGGCGGCGCGCAGCGCGGGGAATGCGGCGGCGCAGCCCATGAACCCGATGTGGGTCCGCTCGGCGGTGCTCGGGATGCCGAGCTGTCGGACGAGCAGGTAGTCGGGACCGGGCGCGAAGAAGCCCGTGCACGACGCGGTGACCACGTGGGTGACTTCCTCTGCCGCGTAGCCCGAACGGTCGAGCGCCTCCCGGGCAGCGGCGGTGCTCAGCACGGGCGCCTCCTGTCGGTAGAGCAGATTGCGTTCGCCGGTGCTCGGTGCGCGCAGCGTCGCGCCGTCCTCCGTGAACAGGTTCTCGCCCTCGCCGAACCCGCCGATGACCGAGTACCGGGTGTCGATCGCCGACGAGTCGAACGCAGCACCGATCAGTCGGGCCGTGAGCCGGCTGACTCCGGGCTGCGCCGCGAAGAAATCGCGGGTGCTCGGCTGCAGCAGCCGGGCCTGGGGGACTGCGGTGCCGATGGCGAGGATTCGTGTCGTCATGGGCTCATGTAACGCCCCTTCCGGCGCCAAGGGAAGCCCTTGACAGCAGAAATGCGGTTCGGAACTTACACCGCCGCGTGTCAACCCCCGGGCGAGACCGGTCCACATGCTCGAGACTGGCCGTGGTGTGCGTGCGCGGCGCACGCGGGAGCACGGAGGCGATGTGGCGACGACACGGAGGCGCTTCGCCTGCACGCCGGAAGCGGTGTTCGCGGTACTGGCGGACGGCTGGCTGTATCCGAGCTGGGTCGTCGGTGCCTCGCGGATGCGGGACGTCTCGGACTCCTGGCCGGCGCCCGGCGCGATCCTCGCCCACTCGGTCGGAGTCTGGCCGCTGCTGCTGAACGATTCGACCACGTGCGAGCTCTGGGACCCGCCGCGCCGGGCAATCCTCACAGCGAGGGGGCGCCCGTTCGGCGAGGCGCGGGTGGAACTCCTCGTCACTCCGGTGCCGAACGGCTGCGAGGTCGAGATGCGCGAGTACGCGGTGCGGGGGCCGGCCCGCCTCATCCCGCGCAGGATCGAGAGCCATCTCATCGGGCTCAGGAATGCGGAGACGCTGCGCCGCCTGCGTTTCCTGGCTGAGGGGAGGGCGCCCGGCCGCGCCGCTCGGCCTCGACAGGAGCCGCCCACGCAGTCGAACGGAGACGCATAGCCGAGCGAGAGGCAGGAGTCAAGGCCCTACGAGGGAACCCGGTTCCGCAGCAGAGTGATCCCAGGCCGGTGTACGGCGGGGCGCTCGCCCCGCACGATGCTGGGTCCGGACGGTCCTGATCGGATGCGTCACGAACTGTTCAAGGGAGAACCACCATGAGCTCCTCACCCAATCGCATCGTCGGAGGCATCTTCGGCGCCGTCTATGTGCTCGTCGGTCTGCTCGGCTTCGCCGTCACCGGGGGCGTCGGCTTCATCGCCACCAAGGGCGGGCTGCTGCTCGGTCTGTTCGCGGTGAATCCGCTGCACAACATCGTCCACCTGCTGATCGGTGCCGTGCTGCTGCTCGCCGCCTTCTCGGGCGTGCGCGCCGCGAAGGGCGCGAACGGAACGGTCGGCTTCGTCTACCTCCTGGTCGGTATCGTGGGCTTCTTCATCGCGGACACCGCGGCGAACATCCTCGCCCTCAACACCGCCGACCACGTGCTGCACCTCGCGAGCGCGCTCGTCCTGATCGTCGTCAGTCTCGCGGCGGACCGCGCGGTCTCGGCGTCGCCCACGCGTCTGACGCCCTCGCCGGCTCCGTGAACGGAACCCTCTGGTCGTCGCTCGCGGGATTCGGCATCGCCCTGATCCTGTGCGCGACGGCCGCGGGCAGCGGGATCGCGATCGCGGTCCCGCTGCTGCTGCTCGCGGCCGCCCACCTGGCCTGGGCGGTCGCCACGCTGCGGCTCGGGCGGATCGCGATGCCTCGGTTCGTCTGCGCTCTCGCGGCGAGCGAGGTGCTGCTCGCGGGCGGGATGCTGATCACCGGCGTGATCGGGTTCGTCCCGTTCCTCGCGCTCGCCGGACTCAGCTGGAGCGTGTCGGCCGTCGCCGCGATCGCGCTGCGCAGTGCGCGGCGGGAGCCTGCCGCCCTTCCGGTGTCTCGCGCTCGCCGGCCGGGCGTCTTCGTGCTCGTGCTCATCGCGGAGGCACTCGTCGTCTCCGCGGTGACGACGCCGGCGCTCGCGCTCTCGACGCCGGGCGAGTTCGCGCTGCCGCACGGCGAGTCCCACCAGGGGCACTGACGCCTCGCGGTCCCACCGCCGGCGAACACCTCGGCGGGAGGAACTCGGTCCGCAACCCCCTGGCGCCGAGCCGAACGCACTCATATCCTGGCGCCATGAACGCCATCGAGATCCTCACCGACCTGGCCCGGCGGCCGCGCGACGCGGCGGAGCACCTGCGCGAGCGGCTGACTCCGGAGCTGCTCAACGCCCACCCGCATCACGACAACTCGGTCGCGTGGTTGCTCTGGCACGCGGCCCGCGAGATCGACGAGCAGCTCTCGGCGCTCTCCGGGCGCGAGCCGGTGTGGACCGCCGACGGGTTCGACCTCCGTTTCGGACTCGCGATCGGAGCTCACGAACTCGGTTACGGCCACAGCGCCGAGCAGGCGCGTGCGATCCGAGTGGAGGACGCGGACCTGCTGCTGGACCACCTGGGAGCGGTGATCGCCGCGCAGCTCGCCTACCTGTCCGAACTCGACGAAGCCGCGCTCGCGCAGGTGATCGACGACCGCTGGGACCCGCCGGTGACGCGCGGTTCCCGTCTCGTCAGCATGACTGCGGACGCCCTCGAGCACGTGGGCCAGGCCGCGTACATCGCCGGGATGTCCCGCGACGCGTTCGAGGGAGGCCAGGCATGAGCGACCAGGACGTCGCCTCCGTCATGCACCTCGACCTGCAGCGCTACCTGGGGCTCTGGTTCGAGATCGGGCGTCTGCCGCTCCGATTCGAGGACGACGATGCGATCCGTGTCACCGCGGAGTACTCCCTGCTCGAGGACGGCACTATCCGGGTCGACAACCGCTGCATCGACGGCGAGGGCGTCCCGACGCAGGCCATCGGCAAGGCGGAACCTGTCGATGAACATCCCGGTCGGCTGCGGGTGACCTTCCTCCCCGCCGGTCTCCGCTGGATCCCCTTCACCCGGGCGGACTACTGGGTGCTCCGCATCGACCCCGACTACCGCATCGCGCTCGTCGGCACCCCCGATCGGAAGCACCTCTGGCTCCTCGCGCGGGACCCGGAACTCGATCCCGCGACGGCCGCCGACTACGCCGGCACGGCACGGGCGCAGGGCTTCGACCTGTCGCAGTGGATTCGAACCGAGCAGACGGGCACCCCGGTGGCGGACGTCGAGCTGAGAACGGACGCGCCCGAGTGAACGGCCTCGTCCGACGCGCGACCGCGTGGGCGCTCCGGCTGCGGCTGGTGCGCGCGTTGCTGCTCTACACCGAGCGCCGAGGAGCGATGCTGGCGGACAGTATCACCTACCGTGCGCTGTTCAGCATCTTCGCGGCCGTCCTGCTCGGGTTCTCGCTCGCCGCGCTGTGGCTCGGCGGCGATCCCGAGGCGCTGCGCGCCCTCCGGGACGCCCTCGAACGAGTCCTCCCCGGACTGTCGAAGGTGGTGGATCCCACTTCCGTCCGGGCACCGGTCGGTTTCACCGTCGTCGGCGCGCTGTCGCTCATCGGGCTCGTCGGCGCTGCGATCAGCGCGATCGGCAGCCTGCGCACCGCGCTCAGAGCGCTGTCCGACGAGCTGCACGACGATGGATTCTTCCTCTGGACGCTGCTGCGAAACCTCCTGGTCGGCGTCGCCTTCGGGGGACTCCTGATCGTGGCCGCCGTACTGGGCGTCGCCGCGTCGACGGGCGTCGAGGCCGTCTCCGGGTGGCTGGGGTGGTCCGCGCGCAGCGCCGGGGCCGTGTTCGCCGCACGGGGACTGGGCATCCTGATCGTCTTCGCGATCGACCTGGCGGCTATCGCCCTGGCGTTCCGTTTGCTGTCGGGGGTTCGCGCGCCCGCCCGGGCGCTGTGGACGGGCGCTGCGCTGGGGGCGCTCGCCCTGACGATCCTGCAGGAGCTCTCGGGCCTCTTCGTCCGCGGCGCCGCGGCGAACCCGCTGCTCGCGACCTTCGCGGCCCTCATCGCGCTGTTGCTCTGGGTGAACCTCTCGGTGCAGGCGATCCTGATCGCGAGCAGCTACATCATCACCGCGACCGCTGAGACGCACGATCGGGTGCGGCTGCGATACGGCGCGGAGACCTTCGCCCAGCGGCGTCGGCAGCAGGCCGAGGATCGGGTGCGCGTCGCGAAGGCCGAACTGCGCGCCGCGCAGGAGGCCGAGCGCGAGGAGCGCGAAGGGATCAGACCTGCGGACGATCCCCGGGAGTGACACGCGCCAGACGTCGGATGCCCACCACCGCGAGCAGGAGCACCAGGACGATCATCGCGATCAGGCTCGTCAGATAGAGCGGGGCTTCGAGGCGGTGCACCGCCTCGGAGTCCCAGTCGGCGTAGGTATCGCCGATCGAATTCAGATTGGCGAACGAGAGCATGAAGTAGGCGGGGCTGCCGAGCACGAGCAGTGCCAGGTAGATCGCCGCGAGCGCCCAGGACGGAAGCTCGCTGGACTTGAGCGCGGCGAACGCGGGGCCGGCAGCCGCGGCGACGGTCAACGCGATGAAGATGCCGCCGGGAACGAGAGCACGATCCTGACCCGCCCGTTGCATCGCGTCCAGCGTCCGGTCCAGCGGTTCGTGGCTGGCTGCGACGAGACCCCAGTCGTTCATCACCATGAGCCCGAAGAATCCGAACGCGAGGACCAGCAGGGACCCGGCGACGGCGATCGCGATGCGCACGCGGCGAGCCTCAGCCGTTCGCCGCCACCGGCCGCTTCAGCCGCAGCACGACGATGGTCATGGTCGCCGCCGTGAGCGAGGCGAGCACCATGTGCACGCCGACGGCCAGCGGGGGCAGACCCGAACGCGACTGGTAGACGCCGACGATGATCTGCACGATGAGCAGGCCGAGCAATGCGGCGGTCCAGCGGCGGGGACGGAGCTCGCGGGTGATGGCCCAGCCGAAGAGCACGGCCACGAGGGCGAACGAGATGTATCCGGGCCACGCGTGCACGTGCGCGAGGATCGAGGCGTCGAGGCCGTGGCGCTGGATATCGGCATCGCCCGAGTGCGGGCCCGCTCCGGTCGTGAGCACGCCGACCACCACGAGGATCGCCATGACGAAGGTGGTGATGTGCGTGAGGATCGCGAAGGGCTTCGGCACGGCGCGCTCGCGAGCACCGGGAGCCTCGTACATGCGCGCGATGTACGCGGCGGTGAGGCAGACGAGAACGAGCGAGACGATGTAGTGGAAGCTGACGAGGTTCGCGTTCAGGTGCAGCCACACGATGACGCCGCCGACAAGGGCCTGGACGAGCACGAGGACGAGGACGACGACCGAGAGGGTGAAGAGGTCGCGGCGGACCGCGCGGATGCGCCAGCTGAGGATCGCGACGAGGATCGCGAAGACGAGCAGCGGACCCGAGATGGTGCGGTTGCCGAACTCGATGAGCGAGTGGTAGCTCAGCTCATCGGTGGGGACCAGCGAGCCGGCGGTGCAGAGCGGCCAGGTGGGGCAGCCGAGGCCGGAGCCGGTGAGGCGGACGGCGCCGCCGGTCGCGATGATCGTCGCGTTCAGCACGAAGGACACCCACGCGGCGATGCGCAGGAAGCGCGAGGCGCGGAAGGTCGGACCCGCCGCGGGCGAATCGGATGCGGGGGAGACGGTGCTCGCGCTCGACACGGTTGAATTCCTCTCGATGCTGGGAACGAGCGGACCGGGTTCGTCGAACCGCGGCGCACCTCTCCCGTTTTCACAGTGAGTCTGTAGAATGGTGAGTTGAGGTTGCGTGCGGCGACCCGGAGCGCGGTGCCCAGCACCTGCGGTCTCGGAGTCACGGCCGCTCACGGCCCAGACTACTGCACCGCTGCAGGGAACTCGCAGGGCGCGGTCGCGCTCCGAGGGCCGGATCCCTCCGGTCTCGCGTCGGGTTCCCGCGCGGAGACGATCGAGGGATGGAAGCCATGCCAGAGGTGCTGATTGACCGGCCCGAGCTCGAGGGCTTGGGCGTATACGAGTTCGGCTGGCACGATGCCGATGAAGCCGGCGCTGCGGCGCAGCGCGGCCTCAGCGAAGCCGTCGTGCGCAATATCTCGGCGCTCAAGAACGAGCCCGAATGGATGCTGCAGCGACGCCTGAAGGCTCTGCAGATCTTCGACCGGAAGCCGATGCCCGGCTGGGGAGCCGACCTCTCCGAGATCGACTTCGACAACATCAAGTACTTCGTGCGCTCCACCGAGAAGCAGGCGACCTCCTGGGAGGAGCTTCCCGAGGAGATCAAGGAGACCTACGAGCGCCTCGGGATCCCCGAGGCCGAGCGTCAGCGCCTCGTCGCGGGCGTCGCTGCCCAGTACGAGTCGGAGGTCGTCTACCACCAGATCCGCGAGGATCTGGAGGAGCAGGGAGTCATCTTCCTCGACACCGACACCGCGCTGCGTGAGCACCCCGAGATCTTCGAGGAGTACTTCGGCACCGTCATCCCCTCCGGCGACAACAAGTTCGCTGCGCTGAACACCGCCGTCTGGTCGGGCGGCTCCTTCGTCTACGTCCCCAAGGGCGTGCACGTCGAGATCCCCCTGCAGGCCTACTTCCGCATCAACACGGAGAACATGGGCCAGTTCGAGCGCACGCTCATCATCGCCGACGAGGACAGCTACGTCCACTACATCGAGGGCTGCACCGCTCCGATCTACAAGAGCGATTCGCTGCACTCGGCCGTCGTCGAGATCATCGTGAAGAAGAACGCCCGCGTGCGCTACACGACGATCCAGAACTGGTCGAACAACGTCTACAACCTGGTCACCAAGCGCGCCGTCGCCGAGGCGGGCGCGACCATGGAGTGGGTCGACGGCAACATCGGCTCCAAGGTCACCATGAAGTACCCGTCGATCTACCTGACCGGCGAGCACGCGAAGGGCGAGACCCTCTCGGTCGCCTTCGCCGGCCCCGGCCAGCACCAGGACACGGGCGCGAAGATGATCCACCTCGCACCCCACACCAAGTCGTCGATCCTCGCGAAGTCGATCGCGCGCGGCGGCGGCCGCACGGGATACCGCGGCGAGGTCCGCGTGGAGGCGAGCGCGCACCACGCCGCCAACTCGGTCGTCTGCGACGCGCTGCTCGTCGACACCATCTCGCGCAGCGACACCTACCCGGCTATCGACATCCGCACGGACGATGCCGAGCTCGGCCACGAGGCGACCGTCTCGCGGGTCAGCGAGGAGCAGCTCTTCTACCTGATGAGTCGCGGGCTCGCCGAAGAAGAGGCAATGGCCATGATCGTCCGCGGCTTCATCGAGCCGATCGCCCGAGAGCTGCCCATGGAGTACGCGCTCGAACTGAACAAGCTCATCGAGATGGGCATGGAAGGATCCGTCGGATAATGACGAACGCTGCAGCAACGATGGACCCCGCTCAGCACGGCGCCGTGGCGCACTCGGACGGCGGCTGGGACCGCAAGATCCCGGTGCAGACCCGATCCGATCGGTTCACCTCGACCGATGTCGCCGATTTCCCGCAGGTCACCGGCCGCGAGGCCACCTGGAAGTTCGCGCCCATCGCGAAGTTCCAGGGTCTGCTCGACGGTGCGCTCGACGGTTCGCGCCTCCCGGTGTCGGTGACCGAGGTCGCCGGCGTCTCGAGCGAGTGGATCGGCCGTGACGACGCCCGCATCGGCCGCGCGGGCACCCCCGAGGAGCGGGGTGCGGCGAACGCCTGGACCGCGTTCGGCGAGGCGCACCTCGTGACCATCTCGGGCGACGAGACGGTCACCGCGATCGTCCGCCGCGACGCGCTCGACCACGCGGAGCGCGCCGCGCACACCGTGATCGAGGCCGCACCGCAGTCGCAGGGTCTCGTGATCCTCGAGAACGCGGGCGACGCGAACCTCACCGAGAACGTCGAGATCGTCGTCGGCGACGGCGCGAAGCTGACCGTCGTCAGCGTCCAGCAGTGGGACGACGAGGCGATCCACCTCGCCAGCCACTACGCCACCGTGGGTCGCGACGCGTCGCTCACCCACATCGTGGTGTCGCTCGGCGGTTCCGTGGTGCGCCTCAACCCCTCGATCCACCTCGATCACGAGGGCGCCAACGGCGAGGCGCTCGGCGCCTACTTCGCCGATGCGGGCCAGCACCTCGAGCACCAGGTCTACATGGATCACGACGCTCCCCACACCCGCAGTCGCGTCACCTACAAGGGCGCGCTGCAGGGCGAGGGCGCGCACACCGTGTGGATCGGCGACGTGCTCATCCGGCAGAACGCCGACGGCACCGACAGCTACGAGCAGAACCGCAACCTCGTACTCTCCGAGGGCACCCGGGCGGATTCGATCCCGAACCTCGAGATCGAGACCGGCAACATCGAGGGTGCGGGACACGCCTCCGCGACGGGCCGCTTCGACGACGAGCACATCTTCTACCTCCAGAGCCGTGGCATCTCGGCGGAAGAGGCGCGCAAGCTCGTCGTCCGCGGCTTCCTGCTCGAGGTGATCGCCCAGATCGGCGATGCCGCGACCGAGGAGCGTCTGAACGACGCCATCGAGGCGGAGCTCGCCGCGAGCGTGCGCTCGTGACCCGACAGAAGGCTCTGGCGCTCGCCGACCTCACGCAGGACCAGGCGGTCCGCGTCGAGATCGACGGCGTGCCGATCGCCGTCGTGCTCGACAGCCAGGGGGAGGTGCACGCCATCGGCGACACCTGCACCCACGGCCAGATCAGCCTCTCCGAGGGGTTCGTCGAGGACGACACGCTCGAGTGCTGGGCGCACGGCTCGGCCTTCTCGCTCCGCACCGGCGCACCGCAGAACCTCCCGGCCTACGAGCCGGTTCCCGTCTTCGTCGTCGAAATCGAAGACGGTGACGTGTACATCGATCCCACTGTTACGAAAGAGATTTGAACCATGGCCTCCATTCTTGAGATCAAGGACCTCCACGTCAGCGTCGAGACCGACCAGGGCGCGAAGCAGATCCTGAAGGGCGTCGACCTGACCATCCGCCAGGGCGAGACCCACGCGATCATGGGCCCCAACGGCTCGGGCAAGTCGACGCTCGCCTACGCGATCGCCGGCCACCCCCGCTACGAGGTCACGAGCGGCTCGATCCTGCTCGACGGCGAAGAGGTGCTCGAGATGAGCGTCGACGAGCGCGCGCAGGCGGGCCTGTTCCTCGCGATGCAGTACCCCGTCGAGATCCCCGGCGTCACCAACGCCAACTTCCTCCGCACCGCGAAGACCGCCATCGACGGCGAGGCGCCCGCCATCCGCACCTGGATGAAGGACGTCAAGGCTGCGATGAAGGATCTCCGCATGGACTCCTCGTTCGCCGAGCGCAACGTCAACGAGGGCTTCTCGGGCGGCGAGAAGAAGCGCAACGAGATCCTCCAGCTCGAGCTGCTCAAGCCGAAGTTCGCTGTGCTCGACGAGACCGACTCCGGTCTCGACGTCGACGCGCTGAAGATCGTGTCGGAGGGCGTCAACCGCGCCAAGGAGAACACCGGCCTCGGCGTGCTGCTCATCACGCACTACACCCGCATCCTCCGCTACATCAAGCCCGACTTCGTGCACGTCTTCGTCGACGGCCGCGTCGCCGAGCAGGGCGGCCCGGAGCTCGCGAACCGTCTCGAGGAAGAGGGCTACGACCGCTTCCTCACCGTCGAGGCGTAAGCTGCGAGCATGAGCGACTCCGCCACCACCACGTCGATCGACCCGGAGTTCCGGGAGCAGGCGCTCGAAGCGCTGAAGGACGTCTCGGACCCCGAGCTCGGCGTCAACATCGTCGACCTGGGCTTGATCTACGACCTGGCCTTCGACGACGAGCACGACGCGCTGGTCATCAGCATGACGCTGACGAGCGCCGGCTGCCCGCTGACCGACGTGATCGAGAACGACATCGCCGAGGCGCTCGACGGCCTCGTCACGGCCTTCCGCATCAACTGGGTGTGGATGCCGCCGTGGACGCCCGAGCGGATCACCGACGACGGTCGGGATATGATGAGAGCTTTGGGCTTCGCGATCTGATTCGCGAGCCTGCTCAGCGCCGAGGCCCGGGACGAGGAGACTCGTCCCGGGCCTCGGCGCGCAGATACAAGTGCAGGAGAGAACACCATGATCACCGTCGAGGATCTCGCGATCGACGTCGGCGCCCGACGCCTCATGTCGGGAGTGACGTTCCGGGTGAACCCGGGCGACAAGATCGGCCTGGTCGGACGCAACGGCGCCGGCAAGACGACGCTCACCCGTACCCTGTCGGGTGAGCTGCAGCCCGCCGAGGGCAAGATCACCATCTCGGGGGAGCTCGGCTTCCTGCCGCAGGACCCCCGCACCGGCGATCCCGAGCAGATCGCCAGGCACCGGATCCTCGACGCCCGCGGGCTCGGCACGCTGCAGCAGAACATCGAGAAGGCCACCGAGGACATGGCCTCCGACGATCCCGCCGTCGCGGAGAAGGCGATGAAGCGCTTCGGCAACCTGACGGACCGCTTCCAGGCGCTCGGCGGGTACGCCGCGGAGTCCGAGGCCGCCTCGATCTCGCACAACCTCGGGCTGCCCGACCGGATCCTCGACCAGCAGCTCAAGACGCTGTCGGGCGGTCAGCGCCGCCGCATCGAGCTCGCGCGCATCCTGTTCTCGGACGCCGACACGATGATCCTCGACGAGCCGACGAACCACCTCGACGCCGATTCGATCGTGTGGTTGCGCGAGTTCCTCAAGAACTCGAAGGCCGGCGTCATCGTGATCAGCCACGACATCGACCTCGTGGGCGAGACGGTGAACCGCGTCTTCTACCTCGACGCGAACCGCCAGGTCATCGACATCTACAACATGAACTGGAAGCTCTACCTGCGCCAGCGCGCCGCCGATGAGGAGCGCCGCCGGAAGGAGCGCGCCAACGTCGAGAAGAAGGCGACGGCGCTCAAGGATCAGGCGGCGAAGTTCGGCGCGAAGGCGTCGAAGGCCGCGGCCGCGCACCAGATGGTCGCGCGCGCCGAGCGGATGCTCTCCGGCCTCGACGAGGTCCGCCAGGTGGAGCGCGTCGCGAAGCTCCGGTTCCCGGATCCCGCGCCGTGCGGCAAGACCCCGCTCATGGCCGAGGGGCTGTCGAAGTCCTACGGTTCGCTCGAGATCTTCGCCGGTGTCGATCTCGCGATCGACCGCGGATCGAAGGTCGTCGTGCTCGGGCTCAACGGTGCGGGCAAGACGACGCTGCTGCGCCTGCTGGCCGGCGTCGACGAGCCCGACACGGGCGGCCTCGTCGCAGGCCACGGCCTGAAGGTCGGCTACTACGCGCAGGAGCACGAGACGCTCGACGTGAAGGCGAGCGTGCTGCAGAACATGATCTCCGTGTCGCAGCACCTCACCGAGACGGAAGCGCGACGCGTGCTCGGCTCGTTCCTGTTCACCGGCGACGACGTGCACAAGCCGGCCGGCGTGCTGTCGGGCGGCGAGAAGACCCGACTCGCGCTCGCGATGCTCGTGGTGTCGAGCGCGAACGTGCTGCTGCTCGACGAGCCCACGAACAACCTCGACCCGGCCAGCCGCGAGGAGGTGCTCGACGCGCTCGCGCACTTCTCGGGCGCTGTCGTGCTCGTCTCGCACGACCCCGGTGCCGTCGAGGCGCTGAACCCCGAGCGCGTGCTGATCATGCCCGACGCGACCGAGGACCACTGGTCGAAGGAGTACCTGGAGCTCATCGAGCTGGCGTAGCGAGATACTAGGCTAACGGCATGGCTCAATCCATCTCGTACAACCTGGGGGAGATGCACCGGGCGGCATCCGGCAAGTCGCGCACGCGACGGACGCGAATCGAATCGTCGCCGGCGGGGTCGGCATCGGCGCAGGGGATACGTGGAGCCGGCAGGCGGAGAACCTGAAGAAGGTCGTACACCGGTATGGGAAGTGACGTGCTGCGGCGCGGAGTCGCTGCCTGGATCTACTGGAGTACCGTTCTGGCGGTCGGGTCGGCGACGATCTACGGGGTCGTCCAGCACGCCGAAGATGCCGGTGGTAGTGGCGGTATCGGGTGGTTCTATGCGCTCATCTGGCTTCCCGCCCTATTCGGCGGATTGACTCTGGGGGCCGTGCTCGGGCTGCTTGCCCGTGCCCTCAATTCGAGGCCGCGAACCGACCGCCCACAAGATGAATCGCGGCCTCGATTTCCCGCTGCGGCGCTCTGGACTGGCGTCTGGTGCGCCGGCGGCTTTCTCGTGATCGCTGGGGCGATTCTGCTCGCCGATCGGCTCGCTCGCCCCGCGGAGGTCCTCGGCGGTTCCCTGTATGCCGTCCTTCCACTCCTCATCCCGGCGATTCCCCTGGGCCTGGTCAGCGCGCTCGGGACAGTCGTGGTGCCGCGGACGCTGCTGACCAGCCCTGCAGCGCCGGCGCGCCCTGACCGGATGGCGATGTTCGGAGCCGGACTCGGTGCGGCCCTGGTCGGGGGCGTGCCCTTGGGTCTCGTCCCGTCTGCTACTTTCTCATTCGCGGCAGCGGTTCCGTTCGGCGTCGGCTTCCCGATCGCATTCGTCCTGCTCTTCCTCCTGGCGATCGGATTCACCGGCTTTCGACTGCGGAGCCTGCACGGTCGGTGAGCGGCGCGAGCTTCAGCGCCGCTCGCGCGGGCCGAGCAGGCCGATGACGAACGCGGCGCCCTCGGCCTGCATGCCGTTGCGGTAGTACGACACGTGACCCTTCTCGTCCAACGAGTCGCTGGCCTGGCAGACGAAGTCGTTCTTGACGCAGTAGTCGCGGATGCGGTCCGCGAACGGCGCGAGCACGCCGGCACGACGGGGGAGGATCCCGCCGACCTTCTCGTCGAAGGTGCCGACGTCGTAGGGTTCGCCGCCCGCGAAGCGGGGATCCCCGTAGAGGACCACCGCGAGGATCCGATCCTTCGCCGCTGCATCGAGCTCGCCGACCGTCTCACCGATCAGCCGGTCCTTCGGCTCCGCGAGCGCGTCCCCGATGACGAAAGCGCCCTGGGAATACCCGAGCAGGATCGTCCGCTGATCGGGGCAGTGCTCCGCCTGAACGTTGAGCTGATCGATCAGCCGGCGCACGCCCTCGGTGCCGCCCTCGTTGATGTCGGTGTCCGCCGGGTAGAACAGGTTCGCCGTGAGCATCTCACCGGGGCGCGCCTCGGCGATGCGACGAGCGACCGGGGTGACGAGCTGGTTGTCCATGGGCTCACCCGTGCCGCGCGCGGTGATGACGAGATACGCGGTGCAGTATTCGGGCTGGGCGACGGGGGCCGGATGCTTCTTCGCGTCGAACTTCTCGGCGGCCTTCGGGGGAGCGGCGGGCTCCGTCACCTTCGACAGCGAGCTCCGGGTCGCCTGCGCGTCGGGCTCGGGCGCGCAGGCCGAGAGCAACGGCGGCAGCAGCACGGCGAGTCCCAGTACCGCGGCGAGCGCCGCGCGCCGGCGGCGGACAGGCCGCACCCGGCCGCCGCGCACGGTCGAATCCATCGCGCGGTCACGCATCGAGCATCGCGTCTTCCTCATCGGCGTCGCTGGGCCCGCGTCGCTGCTTGCGTCGTGCACTGCGTTCGTCCTGGCGGCGCACGGCCTCGCCGTCGGCGTTCAGCGTGCGGTACTCCTGACGCGCGGCGTAGCCGACGCCGATCAGGGCGATGAGGATGAAGACGTACCACTGGAGGGCGTAGGAGAGATGCGGACCCTCGTCGCGCTCGGGCTTCGGCGGGAGGGTTCCGATCTTCGCGCTCGGGGTCTCCGAGATGAGCTGACCGTAGGACGCGGAGTAGACCTCCCCGGTCACCCCCGCGAGCTCGATCAGCTCGGGCACGTCGATGCTCGCGACGGTGTGGCCCGTGCTGCTGCGTCCCGCGATGGAGGGCTCGCTCGCGCGGAGCCGCGCCTGCACCTCGACCTCGCCCTCGGGGCCGCGCGGCAGATCCTTCGGAACGGCCTGGTTGCCGTCGACCGGAACCCAGCCCCGGTCGATGAAGAAGACGCGGCCGTCGTCGAGCCGGAACGCCTGGATCAGATCGGATCCGACGCGACCCTCGCCCGGGCGATTGCGCGCGAGGTAGGTGTCGCCGATGTATTCGCCGCGCAGTTCGACCGGGTGCCACTTCATGCGGTCTTCGTCGAACTTCGCGGGATCGGTCACGATCTCGTCGAGCGGAACCGCGGCGGCGGCGTAGTTCGCGTCGAGACGGTTGATCTCGGCGCGGGCCTCGGCCCGTCGCTCGAACTGCCAGTTGCCGAGCAGCACGCAGGCGACGGCGAAGACCGCGAACAGCGCGAAGTAGCCCAGCCAGCGGCGGCTGCGGAGGAAGCTCCACCCGATTTCGGCGGTCATCGGTCGCTGGCCTCCGCATCGTCGAGTTCGCCCACCGGCACGACCGCGAGCGGGAAGTCGCGCGCGGCGAGGAAGTCGCGCAGCACCTCCAGGTGCGCATCGCAGGCCAACCAGGTCTTGCGCCGGTCTTCGGTATGGATCTTGGGATTGCGCCAGCGGATCGCGCTCGTCGCGGCATCGGTGCAGCCGGCGCGCGAGCAGGTGAAACGCATGGCGGGTTCCTCGCCGAACGCGAGGGGGAGTCCGAGGCTCACGCGGTCGCGCCCGTCGGGTCGTCGCCCTCGGCGCTCGAGGCGGAAGACGGCCGTGCGGAGCGTCGTTCCGCGGGGGCGTCGATCACGATCAGCGTCTCCGCGGGATTCTCGTCCGCCGAATCCTCGGTCTCGGCGGCCGGCTCGGCGCTCTCGAGCTGCAGCGGGCTCGGCGCGTCGGGACGTTCGCCGTCCGTGTTGGACACCGCATTGGCGATGAGTACGGCGAAATAGGGGAGGATGATCGCTCCCGCAGCGGACAGCAGCACCCACCAGCCGCGCACGAAGAAGAGCGATGCGACGCAAGCGATCCTGATCGTCATCATGATGAAGTACGCGCGCATTCGGTGCGCACGATCCTCGGCCGGGGCCGCCCCCACCGATGTCACGCGATACTGCTCGGCCATGCTCACCTGTCCTTCCACTCAAGCCTACGCGCTCCGGGCGCGTGCAAACTGACCGTGAACCGCGATCCTCTAGGCTGGGAACCCACTCCCACGGAAGGACCCTCGATGACCACTCCCCGTACTGTGCTCGTGACCGGCGGAAACCGCGGCATCGGCTTCGCCATCGCGGAGCGCATGATCGCCGACGGGCATCGCGTGGCCGTGACCTCCCGTTCGGGCGAGGGCGGTCCCGAGGGCGCGCTCACCGTGCGCGCGGACGTGAGCGACGCCGCGTCGATCGACGCCGCGTTCTCCGAGATCGAGGCCGAGCTGGGCGCGGTCGAGGTCGTCGTCGCGAACGCCGGGATCACCAAGGACACGCTGCTGCTGCGCATGACGGAGGAGGAGTTCACGAGCGTCATCGACACGAACCTGACCGGCACCTTCCGCGTGGTGAAGCGCGCCGCCAAGGGGCTGCTCAAGGGGCGCTTCGGACGCGTCATCCTCATCTCGAGCGTGGTCGGCCTCTACGGTTCGCCCGGGCAGATCAACTACTCGTCCTCGAAGGCCGCGCTCGTGGGCTTCGCCCGCTCGCTCACCCGCGAGCTCGGTGCGCGCAACATCACTGCGAACGTCATCGCCCCGGGCTTCATCGAGACCGACATGACCGCGGCCCTTCCCGAGGCGCAGCAGGAGCAGTACCGGGCGTCGATCCCCGCCGGCCGCTTCGGGCAGGTCTCCGAGATCGCCGGCGCGGCATCCTTCCTCGCAGGCGACGACGCGGCCTACATCTCCGGCGCGATCATCCCGGTCGACGGCGGCATGGGCATGGGCCACTGACCTCATCCTGACGGCTGGCCGGGAAGGGGCGTCGAACCCTGGCCCGGCCGGTCGACCGGGTCTAGATTGGGCCCATGAGCGCAGAGACGAGTCCCCGTTCCCTCGACCGAGTCGCCGCCGACGCGGCGCAGCTGACGCAGGCCTACCGGGCCCCCGAGATCCTGCGGGTGGTGAACGTCTGGGACGCGGTCAGCGCGCGCGTCGTCGCCGATCTCCCGGGCACCACGGCGATCGCCACCGCCGGGCACGCCATCGCCGCGAGCCACGGATACGGTGACGGCGAGCAGATCCCGCTCGACCTCATGATCGCGGCGATCGAGCGGATCGTGCGGGCCGTCGATCTGCCGGTCACCGCCGACCTCGACGGCGGCTTCGCGGACGCGGGGGAGACGGTGCGGCGCGCGATCGGCGCGGGAGCTTCCGGTGCGAACATCGAGGATCGCCTGCGGCCGTTCGACGAATCGGTCGCGCTGATGCGCGCGGCGGTCGAGGCCGGCGAGCGCGAGGGCGTGCCGTTCGCGCTGAACGCGCGCACCGATGCGCTGGTCCGCGGTGGCGACCGCCCCCGGAGCGAGAGCATCGCCGACGCGATCGAGCGCGGACGGGCCTACTTGGACGCCGGCGCCACCGCCGTGTTCGTCCCGGCGATCCTGAACGCCGACGAGACCGAGCAGCTGGTCGCGGGCATCGGCGATCGGCGTATCAGCGTCATCGGCCTGCCCGGTGCGCTGCGCGCGGCGGAGTACGAGGCGCTCGGCGTCGCCCGCATCTCGTACGGTCCGATGCCGCAGAACGTCGCGCTGGGCGCGCTGAAGGCGCTCGGAACGGACCTGCTCGCCGACGGCGTGCTGCCGGCGGACGTGGAGCAGCTCAACAACTTCTGAGCCGGTGTCATCCGAGCGAGCGCGAAGGGGCGCTGCCGACCCGGTCGGCAGCGCCCCTTCGGCCGCTGAGAGGCTCGGATGCTCGGATGCTCAGGAGAGACGATCGAGCAGGGGGATCGTCAGCGCGAGATCGTCCTCGATGGTCACGTCGGCGCGCTCGCGCACGACGGGCTTGGCGTTGAACCCGACGGAGAGCTCCGCGACGGCCATCATCTCGAGATCGTTGGCGCCGTCCCCGATGGCGACGGTCGCGGAGAGCGGGATCCCCGCCTCCTCGGCCCACTCGCGCAGCGCCTCCGCCTTGGCCGCGGCGTCGATGATCGGACCGGTGACGCGGCCGGTGAGCACGCCGTCCGCGACCTCGAGCCGGTTGGCGCGCCAGCGATCGAGTGCCAGGTCGGCCGCGAGGGGATCGAGTACCTCGTGGAACCCGCCCGAGACCACGCCGACCACGCCGCCGCGCGCGTGCACCTCGGCGACGAGTTCGTGGATGCCGCGGCTCGGACGCACCCGGGCGTACGCGTCGGCGAACACCGACTCCGGGGTGCCCCCGAGTGTTGCCACCCGTTCGCGCAGGCTCTCGGCGAAATCGAGCTCGCCGCGCATGGCGCGCTCCGTCACCTCGGCGACGAGTTCGCGGGTGCCGGCGACCTCGGCGAGCAGTTCGATCACCTCGTCCTGGATGGTGGTGGAGTCGCAGTCGAGCACGACGAGCGGGCGAACACGAGAATCGGCGGTCATGCGCACCAGTCTGGCACGCGGGCGGGGCTAGGCTTGACCGCATGGTGAATGTGCTCCGACTCTCCGATGTGTCCTACGTGCGCGACCGCCGGCCGATCCTCGACGGGATCGACTGGGCCGTGGAGAGCGATCAGCGCTGGGTGGTGCTCGGACCCAACGGCGCGGGCAAGACCACCCTGCTGAAGCTCGCGACCGCGAATGACTACCCGACGCGCGGCACCGTCGAGGTGCTCGACGAGACGCTCGGCCGCGTCGACATCTTCGAACTGCGCAACCGGCTCGGCTTCGCGTCCTCGGCGACCGCCCGCCGGATCCCGAACGACGAGACGGTGCGCAATCTGGTGCTGACCGCCGCGTACTCGGTCGAGGGCCGGTGGAACGAGGAGTACGACGACTACGACCTGCGGCGCACCGATCGCGTGCTCGCCGAGTGGGACCTGCTCGCGCTCGCCGACAACGCCTTCGGCACGCTGAGCGACGGTGAGCGCAAGCGCGCCATGATCGCGCGGTCGGTCATGACGGATCCGGAGCTGCTGCTGCTCGACGAGCCGAGCGCGAGCCTCGACCTCGGTGCGCGCGAGCGCCTGCTGCAGATGCTGTCGGGCTTCGCGCAGTCGCCCAGTTCGCCCGCGATGGTCATGGTCACCCACCACGTCGAGGAGATCCCGCCGGGGTTCACCCACCTGCTGATGCTCCGCGACGGGCGCGTGCAGGCCGCGGGCCCGCTGGCGGAGACCCTGACCGAGCAGAACCTCGAGGCGACGTTCGGGCTGCCGTTCGAGCTCTCGGTGCGCGACGGCCGCTACGCCGCGATCGCGCGTCCGTAGGGAAACGCCTCGCCCCGACCCGGCGCCCGCGGCCGCGCTCGTGATAGAATCGATCCTCGGTGCGGGTAACCGTGCCGCTCCCAAGACCTCTGGGCGTGCTGTTACACGCCCTTTCCAGGCGCACATCTTAAGGACCACTCCATGAAGAACGACATCCACCCCGAGTACAACGCCATCGTGTTCCGCGACCTGGCCTCGGGCGAGACCTTCCTCACCCGTTCGACGCTGACCAGCGAGAAGACCATCGAGCTCGACGGCGCGACCTACCCGGTCATCGACGTCGAGATCTCGAGCGCCTCGCACCCGTTCTACACGGGCAAGCAGCGCATCATGGACTCGGCCGGCCGCGTCGAGAAGTTCAACCAGCGCTTCAAGGGCTTCGGCGCCTAAGCAGCTGCAGCCAGACCGGCTCCTGGCGGGGCGGCGATCTTCGGATCGCCGCCCCGCCGTCGTTTTCGGGGCGGTGTTCGCGGTCGAGGCCGGGCTCAGGCCCAGTGTGCCGGCTGCGCTCTAGGCTGGCTGGGCGCTGCGTCGGCTGCGCCCTGCGAGAGGACGGGTTTTCGACGAGAGAACGGGTGTTGTCCAGGCGATCAGGCGTTCTCTCGTCGAACTCCCGTGCTCTCGTCGCCCCGAGAGCTCAGCCGTTCGTGCGCAGCGGCCAACCGCCGTCGGCGATGAAGTGCGGATCCCGAGCACGGCGCATGTAGTCCTGGAAACTCGCAGCCTGCGCGGCGGCCCAGCCGATCTGCGCCTGATGGAGCTCAGGCAGCTCTCCCGGGAGTGAGGCGGCGTACTTGCGCGCGATGGCCTGGAGCACGCGGCCCGTCGCGATGGCGTCCTCGCCGGCGTCGTGCGCCGCGGTGCCCAGCTCGACGCCGTAGTGCTCGGCCACCGCGACGAGCGTGCGCTTGCCCTTGCGGTACCGGTCGAACTGCTTGTCGAGGATGAGCGGGTCGAGCACGGGGGAGAGGGGCTCGAGCCAGGCGACCCCGTGGCGCGCGGCCTCGGCACGCAGCAGCGAGAGATCGAACGGCGCGTTGTACGCGACGATCGGGAATCCGCGCTCGATCATGGCGGCGAGCTGCTCGATGATCTGCGCGACGCCCACAGCCGGGTCGACGCCGCTCGCGCGGGCCACCTCGGTGCTGATGCCGTGCACGCGCACGGCGGGCTCGGGGATCTCGACGCCCGGATCGATCAGCCAGTCGTAGCGCTCGGTCACCTCGCCGCCGGGGCCGACGAGCGCGATGGTCGAGGTCACGATGCGTGCGCTCGCGGTCTCCACGCCGGTGGTCTCGGTGTCGAACACCGCGAGGTGCTCTGCCCAGAGGGGGAGTCGTTCGGTCATTCGCTGATCCTTCCTTCGGCTCGATGCTATCGGCGGCCGCCGACAACGGCCGCGGCGCCGCGTTCGGATCGGATGCCCAGGCCTTCCCGGGCTTCTGCACACCCGCGGCTCCGCATTCGCACAGGGCCGCCCGGATACACTCGGACTGTGAACGACGCACCTTCCGACCTCATCGTGCCGACCCTCGGAATCGGCACGCGCACCTGGCAGTACGGCGATCCTGACGGCGCCGCACTGATCCTCGTGCACGGGTTCCGCGGCGACCATCACGGGCTCGAGGGGCTCGCTCTGCGCATCGCCGAGCTGCAGCCCGACCTGCGCGTCCTCGTTCCCGACCTGCCCGGTTTCGGCGAGACCCCGGCGGTGCCCGACCGCGAGCACGGCATCGCGCTCTACGGCGAGTGGCTGCGCGCCTTCGCCTCGGAGGCGGCGCCCGACGGGCACGCGATCCTCGGGCACTCGTTCGGCACGCTCGTCGTCTCGAACGCGGTCTCCACGGGCCTCGATCCGCGCCTCGCGATCCTCATCAATCCGATTTCGGCGCCGGCGCTCGAAGGCCCGCAGGCGCTGCTCACGCAGCTGGCGATCGCGTACTATCGCGCGGCCGACGTGCTGCCGGAGCGCGCGGCCCGCGGGCTGCTCGGGCATCCGGCGATCGTGCGCACCATGAGCATCGTCATGGCGAAGACCCCTGACCCCGAGGAACGCGCTTGGATCCACGGTCAGCACGACCGCTATTTCAGCCGGTTCTCCGACACGACCACGCTGCTGCAGGCGTTCCGAGCCTCCGTGTCGCACACGGTCACCGCGTCAGCCCCCGACTACTCCATGCCGACGCTCATCATCGCCGGTGAGGTCGACGACATCACCCCGATCACCGAACAGCTGTCGCTGCACCGCAAGATCGAGGGATCCGAGCTCCGGATCCTGCCGGCCATCGGGCATCTCGTGCACTACGAAGCGGTGGAGGACGCTGCGGCGATGATCACGGCATTCCTGCGGGCGCACGCGGGGGAGCGGGTCGCGTGAGGATCCACCGCATCGACGATCTCTCCGCTCCCGAACTGGCCGACTACACGCAGCTGACCGACGTCGCGCTGCGCCGGGTCCGGGAGCCCGAAGAAGGGCTCTACCTCGCCGAGTCTCCGAAGGTGATCGACCGGGCGCTGCGCGCCGGTCATCGTCCGCGCTCGGTGCTCCTCCTGGAGGAGTGGATCCCGAAGCTCGAGGACGTGCTCGCCGGGCACCCCGAGGTACCGGTCTACGTCGGCTCCTCCGAGCAGCTGGCGCAGCTGACCGGCTTCCACATGCACCGGGGCGCGCTCGCCTCGATGCATCGCCCGGCGCCGCGCGACCCGGGGGAGCTGCTGCGCGCCTCCCGCCGCGTCGTCGTGCTCGAGGATCTCGCGGACCACACCAACGTCGGCGCGATCTTCCGTTCGGTCGCCGCGCTCGGAGCCGACGCGGTGCTGCTGACCCCCGCGTGCGCGGATCCGCTCTACCGCAGGGCCGTGCGCGTGAGCATGGGCGCCGTGCTGCAGGTGCCCTGGGCGCGCCTGCCGGACTGGCGCGAGGCCGGTCCGCTGATCCGCGAGTCCGGCTACGAGCTCGCGGCGTTCGCCCTCAGCGACGATGCGATCGACCTCGCCGACTACGTCGGTGCACTGCCGGATCGTCTCGCACTCATGTTCGGGACCGAAGGGGACGGCCTCACCCGCCGCGCCCTCGCCTCGTCGACCCGCGTCGTGACGATCCCGATGGAGCACGGCGTCGACTCCCTGAACGTCTCCACGGCCGCCGCGCTCGCGCTGTGGGCGGTGCGTACCGCCGACCGCCCGGCGGGTGCGGGGGAGCTCGCGCAGTGACCGACGTCGCCAGGGTGAGCAGAGGCCGGGCGATCGCGATCGCGATCTGCGCGGCGGTGATCGGCGTGCTGTCGTACGTGCTCGGCGTCGGCAGCACGACGGGTCAGCAGGCGGAGGCGAGCGTACTGGATGCGGCGACCTTCACGATGGATCCGCCGGCGCCGCTCAACCTCGTCTCGGTGTCCTCCGTCGCACTGGCCCTCGCACTGATCGGTGGTCTGACCATTGCGGCACACGGTTTCCGCCGTGCGTTCGTGATCGTCTTCACGGCGGGCTTCGCGATCCTCGCTTCTCAGCTGCTCAAGCAGCAGCTGCTGACCCGACCGGGCCTGTTCGAGTTCGACGCGCCGAACACCTTCCCGAGCGGCCACATGACCGTCTTCACGGCGCTCCTCGCCGCGGTGATCTGGGCCGTACCCCCGCGAGTCCGGGCCGTGGTGGGGCTGGTCGGCGCCCTCGTGATCGGCGCGGCGGCCTGGCAGCTGCTCGCCTTCGGCTGGCACCGCCCGAGCGACGTCCTCGGCGCGCAGGCGCTCGTGCTGTTCATCTTCGCGCTGCTGACCGTGCTCCATCCGCCGCGCCTCGGGTCACCGGCGGCGCTCGGCGCGACCGCTCGCGTGATCCTGACCGTGCTCGGCGTGATCGCCGTGCTCATCGCCCTGGCGATCGCGGCGTTCGCGGCCCTCGACTCGGCGAGTTCGTTGCTGCTCATCGCGGGGGAGCTGGGAGTGCTCGGCACCGGGCTGCTCACCACCCGGTGCCTGCTCGCGCTGGCCGGCTAGCTCGCAGCAGGAGGAGCGGCAGAACCGCTCAGCCGCGATCGGCCAGGCGCGCCTCGAGCTGCGTGATCCGCGCCTCGAGATAGGCGATGTAGTCGGCAGCGAAGTCGGCCTTGGCCTCGAGCCGATCGAGGCGCGGCAGGATGTGATGGTCGTTTCCGGCGAGCGGCATCCTCAGCGGATGGGCCGCATCGATGAGGGCGAAGTTCTGGTGGACGGCGTTGTTCTCCACCGGTACAGATTCCGTCATGGCTTCGACGCTAGCGCAGGAATCGCGACGATTCGGATTGTCGCGTCTGTTGTTATGTCAGCTCTACCGCTTGGCGCCGCGATGTCCCGGTCTGCCAGAGCGGATCGTCGCCTCCGAAGCCGAATGCGCGGTCGGCGTCGTCGGTGCGCCTCGGGTCGATGCGCCGCATTCGCAGCCGGATCTTGATCGGTATCCGGTGGGCGCCGCACCATACGTCGCGACGAGACCCGATGTCGCGTGGGCGGAAATGCGAGCATGCGGCCACACCAGCCTCGGTCTTTCCTCGCACCGCCATGTCTCGATAATCTATATTATGTCAGTTTGGGTTTGACGCGGGGTCCCCTGCGTTGTCGGGTGCGTGCGCCTGAGCTCTGAGAACCATCCGCAAACCTCTCTGGTGGTCGGTCGTCAACAGAATGGCGTGGCGGCTGAACGCCCAGTCCCGGCCGAGTGCACAAGGAACTGCGCGACCAGGAATCGAGCGGGCGAAGTCAAGCCGACAGAGCTCCGCGATCCGGGCTGAACGCCGTCGCGTTCCTGCCTTCGAAGGGCCTAGCCGGCCTGATTCGCCGCCGCGTAGTCCGGCAGCTCCTGCAACGTCCAGGTGTTGCCGTCGGGATCGTCGAACCAGACGAATCTGCCCCAGCCCAGGTCCTCGATCCCCCTGGTGGCGATCCCCCGGGCTTCGAGCATGGCCTTCGCTTCGTCGGCGCTCGGCACGACCACCTGGATGGTCTTCTGCTGGCCCGGTTCGAGCGGGATGTCGAGTCCGGTGCCGAACGCGATCGAGCAGGCGGAACCCGGCGGTGTCATCTGCACGAAGCGAAGCCCCTCGGTGGGCGTGTGATCGTGGTCGGCATTGAAGCCGATTCCCACGTAGAACTCTTTCGCGCGATCCACGTCCGTGACGGGAACGAAGATCAGCTCGATTTTCCAGGTCATGCCGCACCTCCAACGCGGGACGACCCCGCTCGCCCACAGCGTACGCGCGGCCACCGACATTCGAAAGAGCGCCATGGCGATTGCCAACGAGGCAGGATGACGCCCGCCTTCCCGAGGTACGGTGGCCTGGAACGGCACCCGAAGATGTGAGGTCGATATGGCGAACGTCCCCCGGATCATTCCCGCGATCACGAGCCGCGATGTCGCTGCCGCCGAGGCGCTCTACTGCGGCATCCTCGGCCTGGAGGTCGCGATGCGCGACGAGGACTCGGGGTTCCGCATGCTCCGCTCCCCCTCGAATCCGTCCGCGCAGCTCGTGATCAACGACGACGGTGCGGTCGCGCTGCCGCCCGGACTCGTGATCGATGTCGGCGAGGCCGGGGAGGTCGACCGCGTGCACGCCAGCGTCTCCGGTATGGGCCTGCCCGTCGTGGACGCGCTGAGCACTCGGGACTGGGGCATTCGACGATTCTCGTTCGTCGACACCCAGGGCGTGTGCGTCACCGTGGTCGCGCATGAGTCACCCGCGGAGCGAAGCCCCGAGGCGAACTGAAAACGGTGGGCCCGGCCGGGATCGAACCGACGACATCCACGGTGAAAGCGCCGCGGTTGGCGGTGGTCACTCCCCTGCGCAGAACCGCATGATATCAGCGGAAATCCGGGCCTCGCGGCGCTGGCACGCTTCGAGCATGGAAACTTTGCTTGAAGCGTTTAGCGTCTATCAGCGCGCCCAAAACCTCGCAGACACGACCATACGGAACCGCGAATCAATCGTCCGGTCATTCGGGCGGCGTGTCGCCACTCCCCTGCTGGAAGTCGGCACGCGCGAACTGCGCCAGTACATCGGACGCTCGGGGGTGACCGCTGGCACCAGGCGCACCGAGCGCGGTGCGCTCATCGCGTTCTACGCCTGCATGGTTGCAGACGGATACCTCCATTCGAACCCTGCTGAGGGTCTGCCCGTCGTGCGGGTACCCAAGGGCCAGCCGCGACCGTTCAGCGCTGAGCAGGTCGCCGTGATGCTCGAGAGCGGTGCGTACCGTCGCACGCGGGCGATGATCATGCTTGGCTATCACCAAGGCTTCCGCGTATCCCAGATCGCGCGAGTACGCGGCGACGATATCGACCTCGCCGAGCGCACGTTTTCAACCGTCTCGAAAGGTGGAAAGCCGGGGCTACTCCCCCTTCATCCCGAAGTCGCCGAACTTGCGCTCGATATGCCACGCACGGGCTGGTGGTTCCCGGCGCGCGACGGCAGCGACCGCCCGATAAGGGGCAGCTCAGTAACGGACTTGATAACAAAAGCCATTCGCCGTTCCGGGATCACTGATCCGCGCCTCACGCCGCATTCTCTCCGCCACGGCTTCGGCAGCGGCCTCGTTGAGCAGGGCGTCGATATCCGCGTGGTGCAGGAACTTATGCTGCATGAGGATCTATCGACCACGCAGATTTACACTCAGGTGTCACGAAAACGGAAGCACGAGGGAATCCAAGCGCTGCCGTCCGTGCGTCCTCCTGCGCGCTCAGGCCGTAGGATCGCAGCATGAATAAGCCCATCGCAGCTATTGCCCTCTCTTTGTCGTGCCTATTCCTCGCGGGGTGCTCAGCAGCTCCCGCCGGCGACGGGCGCGCGTGCATCGAGGTGCCGGCAGCGGTCAAGTCCGCAATTGCCGAAGGCGCCAATGGGGCGGCCATTACCCCCGGCGCTGCCGGCGCGGTGAAAAGCAAGGCGATGAAGGATGTGACCATCGTCGCAATGGAGTTCACCACGCCGGACGGCGAGACGTCCAAGGGTGTGTGGGGCGTTGGCGGCGACCTCGCGAGCGCGGCCGAGGCCGGCGGGACCATCGTCGCCATCGACGGATTCGCCGGCCAGTTCACGGACTGGCCGAAGCAGATCAACGGCCACAAGTTCGACGTGACCGAGGACGGCGCCGACGAGGCGCTCGCCTGCCTCGCGGCCTAGTCCGGGGTCGGGTTCGCCAGAGCGGTCCCCGTGACCCCGAACAGTGCGCCGCCGAGCACGAGCCACGCGGCGAGCTGTTCGGGGTTCACGAGCCCGTAGACGAGCGCGACGCCGCCGGCGCCGGCGAGGATGCCGTACAGCCAGCGCCGGCGGGCCAGCGTCAGCCGCTTCGTGCGCTCCCGGCGCTCGCGGCGGGTTGGGGTCTGGTCGGTCATGGGGTCGAGTCCTCTCGATAGAGCTTGTCAACGTAGGTGGGCGGATCGGCCGGCTGCCCGCCGAGGCGGTACACCTGATCGATCAGACGGCGCGTGTACGCCCACAGAGCACGGTTGGTCTGTTCAGCGGCGCCGAGGTCGCGCTGCATCCGTCCCTGAGCGGCGGTCACGTAGGTGAGCAGCGCCGCGACCACAACGCCGAACGCGGTGATCGCGGCGACTTCTACGCTCATGCGTCCGGGATGGCGTCGAGGTCCGCCTTGCTGATCTGACCGACGGCGAGCTTTTCGCCGCCGGCCTTCTCGGCGGCTCGGTAGCCGTTCCACTCGGCCTTGCTTACCGGCCGCTTCTTGCCAGTAATGGGGCTCACGGCGTAGATCGTGCCCTGCCCCTTGGTCGCTGCGTCCTGAACATAGGTCGGGTTCGCCATGAGTTCCTCCTGAGTGATGGCGGGTGCTGCCGGCTTCGAGGCCGGCTTGCTGGTGGGTGTGGTCTTGGTGATGGGTCGGAGCACGCCGAGGATCCCCCGCCGGCTGAGGTGCTCGCGGTGCACAGGGCCGGGATTCTGCGTGAGGCAATAGACGGTGTACTGGCCGGCGTTCGCGAGGGCGACGGCGACGTGCGGGAGCCCGTTGCCGTCGTAGGCGGACCAGAACACGACGTCGCCCGCCTTGATCGTCTTCCCGTCGTGACGGGTGAACAGCTTGGCAAGGTTCGGCCGATGCTTCGGGAACTGCCGCCACACCTCCGATGTCCAGCCCTCGGCGCCGGGTGCGTGCCCGTCGCCGGGCTTGCCGCCGAGCGCGTAGAGGTAGCTGAGCCACACGTCGTGACATTGGGCCGGCTGCTGCGTAGGCGCGGCGTCGAGGTCGAGCAGCTCGCCGTCAATCGACGCGGCCCACTTCTCGAGGTTCATACGGGGACTACCTTCCAGATGAATGAGACGGCCATCTGCTGGTTGTTCGCGAACTGGTAATGGCCGACGTTGATCTGTGTGTCGGTGGCGCCGCGTGAGGTCACGTTGCGCAAGACGACGAGCCCGAATCCGGTGCCGACGTTGTTGCACGAGACTTCGATGGTTTCGTCAGCGGCGATGACGGTGGGCAGCGAGACGACAGCGGTACGGCCGTAGAACGGGGCCACGCTGCTGCTCCACGCGCCGGCCGCTACGGACGCGAGGCCGGCGTAGAGGCGCCAGCCGCCGGCGCCGTTGCTTATGTAGGTCTTGCGGCCGGCATCGGTGTCCTGCCAGATCACGCCGTAGCGGGCGGCAGCGGCGGCGTTCGCTCGCTCTTGCGCGGTGCCGGACATGCGGCCGTTCCGAGCGGCGAGCACCTCGAGCGCGGCCACGCGGCTGAGGACGGCGGCGGGGTCGGCGCCGGAGTAGTCGAAGTTCTTGAGGGTGTTGTCGATGCCGAGCAGCATCTGTTGCAGCTCGGCGCCGAGCTTGTTGAACGGCGTGGTCGGGCTCGGGCCGGTCAGACCGAACGTGGGCGAGGTATACATGCTGCGGTGTCCTATCGGAGTGCGGTGATCTTGCTGTGATCGGCGACGAGGTAGCCGGCCGCGAGCTGGCCGATTGCGCGAGTGGAGGTGACTTGGCCGAGGGTGACGGTGGCGGATCCGAACACGGGGACGGGTGCCGGGTTCAGCTCGGCGCTCCACCCGCGGGGTCCGTAGCTGAGGGTGCCGCCGACGATGGAGAACGGGCCGGTGCCCGGCGCCCAGTTCGTCAGGGAGTTTCGGAACATGAACACTTCGGGCCGGCCGTTCGCGTCGAGCGGCGGGGCCGGGTTAAGGAAGCGCCGGCCGTAGCCGCCGAGGTACGTCTCAATGTCCTCGCGCGGGTGCCACTCGATTGGGCCTGTGGTCTGCCGCCCGTAGGTGCCCGTGATGGTGGTGTAGAGGTTGATATCCCACTGCGGCCAGTAGTCATATCCCCACGAGTGATCGGTGGTCATCTGCACGGTCATGGCGCTCGGCGCGTTCGGAATGAAGTTCCGTTCGTCCGACAGCTCTGTCATGGTCATGTAGGTGGGCGTGTCCGACTTCTGTCGGGTCTCGGCGCGGCGGGTCAGCTCCACGCGGGTGACCTGCTCGCGCGCTGTCGAGGCGGCGCTGATCCCGTTCTTGGGGCTGAACTGGGCGCCGTCGAGCACGAGTCCGTCGTCGTCGGATAGCCGCTGCTCGCCGTTCGCGAGCATCTCGATGCGCCGGCCGTCCGGCGGCGCGATGAACCGGATGATGTTGGCGCCCGGATCGTAGTAGACGCGGTTCTGCACCTCGGAGATTCGCGCGGTGTTCTGCAGCACGGTCAGCACCGAAACGTTCTGCTGCGTCTCGTAGGCTGCGACCGGGTACACAAGCAGCATCGACGCGTTGTCGTACTGATCGAGCCGGGTGGGCTGCCAGGCGATTGGGCTCGCGGTGCGGATATCGAGAAACAGCTTGCGCTCGGCCATCGTGCCCGGACCCCAGTGGAGCCGCTTCTGTGTCTCCTCACGGTTCGGCCATTTCGGGCCGTGTCGGCGGTCGGCCGCGAGCGGGCCGAGCTGATCGCGGGCCATGATGTCGATGAACCATACGTCTCGCCGGTTCCCGGTCTGGGGGTCGGTGAGCTTGCCGTACTTCGCGGTGATGGTCTCGATCTGGCCATCGAACACGGTCGCCTCGCCGCTCGCCGACATGACATCGCGGCGGCGGATGGTGATGGGGATCCGCCGGCCCTCGGCGGCCGTGTAGGCGAGCAGCTCGGCGCGGGGGTCGATGAGCCGCATCTTGAGCTCGGCGGGGTCCACCGCGCTCCACCAGTCGTTGGCGCCCCACGATATGTCGAACTTGGCGATGGCGGCGAGCCCTTCGGAGTGCCCGGATGCGACGAGCTGCCCGTCGATGTAGACCCGCGGGCGGTGGTTCTCAATCGTCTGCGGATCGGTCATGCGTAGATGTTCCTTTCGCGGTCGATCTGGTCGTCCTCGAGCGCCTCGCGGATCATGGCCACGAGTTCGTCGCGGTCGCCCACGTAGGCCGGGAAATTGAACTCCTGCTTGCGGTTGTCGATGACGGTGGTGCCAGCCTCGGAGCCCTTGGGGGTCGGCACGCGGGGCGCTTCGTAGGCGAGCGCGTAGCCGGCGGCGCGCGCAGTGTCGGCGAGCGGCGCCGAGTAGCCGGCGACGGCCGAATACTCGGGCGCGCTGAACGCCGCCACCTCGGGCGCAATGAGCATTCGCGCGGAGAACGACGGCATGTCGAACGCGGCGAGTTCGGGCTGCACGGGCGCCGCGAACGATGCCTTCGACATGCCGAGTAGATCCTTCGCCCACCCGGGGATCGCGTTGCTCGCGAGGTTCGCGATCCAGTCGATGGCGTTTTTCACCCAGTCGATGATGGCTTGGAAGACGCCCACGGCGGTGTTCTTGAGACTGGTGAACATGTCGCCGACAGCGCGGATCGGCGCCATGACGCGCTCGCCGAGCCAGCCGACGGCCTGCTGGATCCACTGAATGATGGCCTGCCACACGAGCACGGCCGTGTTCTTGAGATTGTTCCACCAGCCGACGACGGCGGCGATGGCCTCGCCGATGCGGTCGCCGAGCCACTGCGCGGCCTGCTTGATCCAGTCGATCACGGCCTGCCAGACAGCGGCGGCGACCTCGGCGATCTTGTCCCAGTTCTGAATGACGACGACGATAATGGCGATGAGCAGCGCGATAGCCGCGATCACGGCCAGGATGATCCACGTGATGGGCGAGGCGAGCCACGCGGCGTTGTTGGCCCACTGCGCGGCGGTCTGCACGGCCTGGATCGCGGCCCACGCCTTCATCGCGCCGTTGATGACGACGATGCCGGCCGCGAACGCTCCGAACGCGCCCACGAGCGGAGTGATCCACTCGCTGTTCTGCTGGAAATACTTGGCCAGCTCCGAGAGCTTCGTCGCGGCGTCCGCGACGATGGGCAGCAGCGACTCCCCGAGCGCGGCCTTCGCGTTCTCGAAGTTCGCTGCGGCCTTCTGCGCTGCGCCGGCTACGGTGTCCTGCTCGCGCGCGAACTGGCCTTGGGCGTCGCCGGTCTGCTTGGAGAGCAGCGAGAGCGTGGCCTGGGCCTTCGCCTGAGCGGTCATCTCGCCGGTCGAGCCGGCGGTGGCCTTCTCGAGCGCGCTGTTCGCGCTGGTGAGCGAGGCGTGCGCGCTGATGGCCTGCGTGCTCTCGGCGCCGAACTTCGCCACGGCGTCGTTGTACTTGGTCTGCGCGACGGTTGCGCGGTCCTGCGCCGCGCTCACCTTCGACACGTCCACGCTCGACTTGATGAGGCCGAGAGACATGGCCTCGGCCTTCACCATGGCTTCGTTCATCGTGACGCCGTAGCGCTCGATGGGGTCACGCTCGCCGCGGAGCAGCGAGCCGAGCGCTTCGACGGCCTCGGCAGTCGTGCCGCCGTAGGTCGCGGCGAGGTCCGAGCCGAGCCCGATCAGGTCGTTCGTCTTGGTCGCGGCGTCGCCCATCTCGAAACCCATGCCCTTGAGCTGGGCACCGAGGACGGACGCCATGTTGCCGTAGGCGGACGCGGAGAGCCCCACGGCGTCGGCCGCGTCCGCGCCGTACTTCTTCATGGTGTCGGCGTACTCGCCGAACACGCTCTCGACGGCGCCGCCGGCCTGCTGTAGCTCGCTCGCGGAGCCCACACAGTCGGCGGCGGCGGCGCCGATGGCGACGAGTGAGGCGCCGGCCCACTTCGCCGCGGTGTTCATGCGCTGGCCGAAGGCGTCGCTCTTCCCCGCGGCGTCGTCCATCGCCTTCACGGCGCTCGAGGCGTCGCCGATGATCTTGACAGCGAGGATGAGACTCTTGCCCACGGCCAGCTCCTTTCAGGTTCGGGATTCGATTTCGTCGTTCGCCACCTCGGTGACGTGCACCGCGGTGGCGTAGTCCTCTAGTCGCGGGCCGTCTTCGCCGCGCCAGCTCCACGGCGTGCCGCCGTAGTCGCGCGCGAGGACGACGGAGAGGAACTCGAGGGTTCCGTCGGGGTATCTTTTCCCAGGCCGGGCACCTCGAGGTCGGCGTCGGCATCCTCGGGCTCATCGGCGGGCGGCTCGACGCTCAGCGCTGCGGTGTCGCCGCTCGTGAACTCGGCCCACGAGAGTTCGGTCTTGCCGGTGCGACGGGCGGCGTTCCACGCGAGGAACGGCATCATCTTCATGGCGTTGTCCTCGAGCTTTCCCCACCCGCGGTTCTTGCGCAGCGCGGACTCGAACGCCAGGCGATCCTCGAGGGTGGTCTGCACGGTCTCGGTGCTGCCGTCAGAGAACGTAATGGTGAGCTGGTTGGTGGACATAGGTCAGGCTCCTTGAATTCGTGCGATGGCCTTCGCCACGAGGTCGTCGTAGATCCGGCCCCACTGGGGTTCGGTGGCCTTCGCCGCGTCTGCGGCGAACGGCCGGGGGGTGATGTGTCGTGCCGGCCATCCCCAATGGATGACGCCGGCGTACGGTACGGACTTGCGGCCGGCGCGGATGACGCCGGCGGTCTTGGTGCCCGATGAGCGGATGGTGCTGGCCAGCCGGCCGGTCGCGCCGCGGGGCACCCGGCGGCGGGTCTCGCCTTCGACGATTCCCGCCGCCTTGGCGTGGGCTTCCTTCATTTCCTCGAGGTCGTCGCCGGCCGCTCGCAGCGTCTTGCGGAACTTGGCCGCGCCGCGCTGTTCAATGCGGAGGTACTCGGATCCCGAGCTGACGGTGGAGCCCACGGGGCTGGCCTATTCGGTCGGCCAGGTGGGATCGCCGATCAGCGGCCACTCGAAGTCGTTGCTGTTCTTCTTCTTGACGTCGCCGCCGAGGCCGATGGGGCGCACCTTCACGACGCCGCCGTACTCGGCGCCGGTGTCGGCGTTCGGGACGAACACGAACGGCAGCTCCTTGCCGGCGTTCTGCGCGGCCCACTGCGCCAAGCTGTCCTTGGTGTACTGGTCGAGCGAGGTGCCGGAGAGCGCCCACGTGGTCGAGTCGGCGCCGCTCTCGTTGCTGCCGTCGAGCAGCGGGATATCGTCCTCGCTGTCGGTCGAGGGCGTGAGGCTGATCTTGGTGAGGTCGGCGGCGAGCTGCCGGGGCGAACCGACGGCGCCCACGGTGAGGCTGCCGGGGCCGAGAATGCGAGACATGGGTGCTCCTTAGCTGGGGATGATGAGGGTGTAGGCGGAGAGGGCGCCGCCGGTCGCCGGCTGGTAGGTGGCCGGCGTCGCCCTGGTGATCGGGAGGGTGGAGTGCTCGAGCGCGTCGAGCATGGCGTCGAGCTTCTGCCACGCCTGAGTCATCGACCCCGAGGGGCCGGCGATCAGGTGCACCTCCCAGTCGGCGGACCATTCCTCGGAGGTCGGGAAGGTCAGGGCCGGCGGCGTCACGAGCGCGACGCCGTAGCGCGAGGCCGAGGCCACGGCGGAGTCGTGCACGGTGGCGGTCGCCTTCGCGGCGTCGGCGGACGCCTTGAAGATCGCGGCGATGCGCTCGGCAAGCCGGTCGGCGGCGTCGATGCGGGGGGTGGGCATGGTCAGAGTCCAGACACGAGGAACGGGCGGAGGAACGGGTAGGCGGCGGTCATCGGATCGCGGTTCAGGCGCATCGGCTGCGGGGCCATGTCGCCCTCGAACGAAGTGATGCCGTTGCGGGCGAGCCGGCGATAGTAGAGGTCCGCGCCGACCTCGAGCACCGCCCGCTCGACGGCCGCGACCGGCACGCCGAACGGGTTGTCAGCGCCGCCGATGAATCCGTGCACGAGCGTCTCGGCTTCGTGCTTGGATCGCGCCGCGTACGGCGCGTCATCGTCAATCGCATCGACGTACCACGCGAGGTCGGTAGCCGGCGGCGGTGTGGTGCTCGAGGTCGTCATGGCTTAGGCCAGAAACTCGATGGGGAGCAGCGCGGTCGGGTGCTGGCACGCCTGCGCGAGGTAGCCGTACTTCGACACGTCCTTGGTCAGGTCCACGATGTTCTCCTGGTCGAGCTGCCAGGGGGCGCCGGCCGATTCCCACGTGGTGATCGCGAGAGGGTCGTAGAACGTGCCGGTGTTCGCGCCGGCGCCGGCGAGCAGCTCGAACCGGACGGGGCCCAGCTTGCCGCTGATGCTCGAGAGGTCGATGGAGCCCACCTGATTGACGCCGGTGCCGGACACGAGCATGAGGCGGTTGCCGGCGGTGTCCTCGAGGCGGAGCAGCCGCTTGAACACGTCCTTGGAAACCTTCGCGGCTTCGATGGTGTAGCCGCGATCCTCGTACTCGGAGAGGGCGTCCACGAGCAGGTCGAGCCACTCGTCGGCGCCGGCGCCGGCGGCGAGGCTGATCTTGTTACCGGCGGTCATCTGCGCCGTGATCGCTTCCTTGAGCAGCGTCCGAGTCGCGGCCTCGGTCGCGCGAGCGTACTCAAGATCCATCGCGCGGAACGCGGTGTTCAGGTAGAGCGCATCGGTGCGCTCGATCACCTGGCGGGAGAGCTTGGTGTATCCGCCGTAGGTGTCCACCGAGGCGGTGGCGCTGCCGAGCTGGATCTTTCCGAACTTGAGCGCCTCGCCCTCGCCGGACTGCTTCTCCACGGTCATGGAGTTCGACTTGAGCGTCATGTACTCGAGCGTCATGCCCTTCGCGGGCAGGGGCTCGCGGTGGAAGCTGTTGAGCGTCTTGCGGTTCTGCTCCACGAGACGCACGGTGTCGGCCACCCAGGTGTTGGGCTGGTGTGCGTCGGGGGTCGCGGCGCCTTCGTAGGCGAGGCGCTGCGCGTACTCGCGGGCGGTGTCGTCGCCGCCGGCGGCGGCGAGGATCAGGTCGCCGTAGCTGGCGAACGTCGGAGCCGTCTCGGGCTCGGCGTCGCTGAGCTGGGCCAGGCGTGCCTCGAGGCGGCGGTCGGAGTCGGTGCCGAAGGCGTCGAGCGCGGCGTCGAGATCCTCGCGGGTCAGGGTATCGGTCATGATGGGTTCCTTTCGGGGGCGGTCGATGGTGGCGGCAACGTCGGTGACGCCGGCGCCGGCGAGAGCGGGGATCGCGCACAGTGAGGTCTCGAGCAGCTCGGCCGCGTAGACGTGGTTCGTGTCGTCGGCTTCGTCGTACATGAGGGCGCCGGGCACGTCGCGCAGGATGTTGATTCCGACGCTGAGGCCGTCGCGCAGACCGTTCTCGGCCTCGGCGAGGGCGCGGTCGCCGTTCTCGCCCTCGGGGACGCTGAACGTTGCGGTGTCGCCGCCGTCGTAGCTGAGCATGAATCCCACGGGGTCGCGGTCGTCGTGGTCGCGGAGCAGCTTGACGGCCTTGAGCGGCTGACGCGGCGTGAGCGCGCCGGGCTCGATGACGATGCGGCGGTAGTCGGACGACGGGACGCCGAACACGACGATCTTGCCGGTGATGGTGCGCTTGGCGCGGTCGAGGGTCAGGGGGCCGTCGCTCGCGATGGTGAGCGTGGTGAGGCTCGCGGTGAGGTCGGTCATGCGGTGGGCTCCGTTTCGGGCGCGGGATCGGTGGCGGGCTCGGCGGGCGCCGGCTCGGGCTGGTCGTCAATGCCGTCGATGGGCATGAGCCCTTCATCGGCGCGGACCTCGGAGCGCGTCTTCCAGCGGCCGGCCAAGGCGAGGTTGTGCGCTTCGTACCGGGTCTTGGTGTCGGTGCGGAGCAGCGCGTCAACGTTGAACCGGGCGCGCTGGCCGGCGGGCAGCAGCTCGGAGAGCGCCTCTTCGATTTCGCGCAGCGGCTTCATGAGCGAGAACCGCACGTAGCCGATCCAGTCCTGTTCGACGTTGCTGTACGTCTGCGAGTTGCCTTCGACGGCGGCGAGCAGCAGCGAGGCCGGCGTGCCGAGCAGCCGGGCCACCTGTGTGGTGGTGAACTGCTGCGTTTCGAGGAACTGCACGTCGCTCGGCTTGAGCATGAGGGGCTGGTAGCGGAGCCCGGAGCCCATGACGCGGAGCCGCTCGGTGGGGCCGAACGCGACGGCGCCCTCGGCGGCGGTCCGCTTACTGCCGTCGGGGTTCCGGCCGTACCAGACGTGCTTGTACTTGTCGGCGTCGCCCGGTGCGAGTACCTGGTCGGTGGTGAGCACGCCGTCGGGCATCGACTGGTCCGAGAGCCACATGGCGCCGTAGTCGCGGGCGTCGAGCGCGCCGCGGAGTTCCATCTGCGCGGCCTGGATCGGGCCGAGCCCGCGGTCGAGGCCGGGGACGCGGAGCAGCTGCAAGTGCTTGACTTCGCCGTTGATCTTCCGGCCGAGGTGGTAGTAGGTGATCCGCTTGCGGCCGAGGGGCAGCCGCTCGACCTTGACCGTCACCTCGTTGGGGTCGAGCACGGTGATGTTCGACACGGTGCCGGGCCGGCGGGTGCCGGGGCCGAACCGTTCGATGACCCAGAACGCGTTGCCGTCGAGGTAGAGCGACGTGATGTTGTACTCGATCCATGCCGGCCGGTGCATCTCCATGCACGGCCGTTCGATGATCGAGGGCGTCGGGATCCGCACGTCATCGCGCTCGGCGCGGATCGAGAGCTGCATGCCGGCGGTCGCATGGATCTGCACGCCGCGGTAGACGGTCGAGAGCGACAGCGCGGCCTCGGGGCTCACGCTCGTGATCCGGTCGGAGCGCACCGGCAGCTCGGGAGCTGCGGCGGTGAGCTTCGCGGCGCGGGTCATCGGGGCGGTGAGCCATTCGAGCGCCGTAGTGAGGATCGACATGGCCACGAGCTTGGGGCCGGCTCGCCGCCGGCCCCAAGGTTCGATGCCCGTTCGGGGACTCTCGAGGACTTTCGAGGACTTTCAGGGACTTTCAGCCGAGCTGGAAGCCGACGGCCTTGGGGGCGTTGTCGAGCCCGAACGCGGCGAGCGTTCCGGACTCGAGCGCGCTGATCGAGCCCACCGAGGCGCGCCGGCCCCACACCCATGCGCCGTCGCTGATCCATCGCCGCGTCGCCAGCTCCACCGCGGCGTCGAGGGCGTGGTGCTGCTTGAACCGGAGCGTGGGGCCGTTCGGGTTCGTGATGCCGCCGAGCGTGCGCTGGCACGCGGCGCTCACCTTCGCGGAGTCGAGGTCAACGAGCGTGAGGCCGGCGGCTTGCGCCTCGAGGTAGAGCGACGCGGACGGCCCCACCCGGTCGATGGCGACCGGGGCGCCGTACTTCGCGCTCAGCTCCTTGAGCCGGTCGAGCGCCCACCATGTGCCGTTGTCGTGCCCGCCGTTGACGACGGCGACGAGCACGTAGGGCTGCCCGACTGCCGGCGTGACGCGCTGCGCCACGGTGATGGTCGTATCGACGCCATCGACGCCGACGGCCGCGCCGAAGCAGAGCGGGCCGTCGGCGGCGAGGCCGAGGTCGGCGGCGCCGGCCCACGCCTCGGCCGATATGACCCGCTCGGTGGCGCCGGTGCGCCGGTTGCCGTAGGCGCGGGCGAACTCCCCCGGCGGGAGCTGGCCGGCCGCGGTGACGAGCGTCTCCATGTCGAGCAGATGGCCGTAGCCGGGATGCCATCGCGCGATGTTCTCGAGGTCGAGCGGATCCGAGCCGTCGGGAATGCCGAAGTCGAACACGGCCGTTCGCGGGTTCTCCATCGCGCGCGCGGCGTCGATGCGCGGGTTCCAGAACGTCGATTCGATCGTGCCCTCGGCGCTGATGATCCAGAGCTGCGGCTGCTGCTTCACGAGCATTCGCCGGGTCGCGGTCGTCGGCTGGATCGCGGCGAGTAGCTGCGTGCCTTGCAGCTCGGAGAACGCCCACGCCTCATCCACCGAGTTCGAATCCGACTGCTTCGAGTGCAGCGAGTCCTCGGTCGGCGGGTGCGGCCGGAACTCGGATCCGTTGCGGAACTTGAGCACCTCGGAACCGTTCGTCAGCCGCCGGCGAGCGAACCGCTTGAGCTTCGACTCGGTGAACACGTCGCTCATCTCGCGCCACTTCGCCGAGGCGTGCTGACCCGATTGGGCGGTGTACCACGCGCGCCGGTTCGGCCCCATGAGGCACGATTGCAGGTTGCGGCCGAGGTCGAACTGCGTCTTGCCGGCCTGGCGCGGGAGCGTCAGGAACACGGTGTTGTAGTAGAGCATCCCGTGCTCATCGACCTCGCCGGCCACGTCCGCGACATAGCGTTGCCACGGGATAAACGGGGCGCCGATGCGCGCGGCGACTGCGGCCTGGTGCCCGCCGTAGGTGGGCCGGCTAAAGTTCCGCTGCGTAGCCGTTCGCGGGGTCACCATTCCGGGCGGGTACTGAAGCAAGGGCATCGAACAGCGCTCTTTCTGCGGGGGTCAAGTCTTCGTCCTCGGCGTCGGGGTCGTCGCCTTCGGTCTTGGTCAGGGTGGCCATCGTGGCCATGAGCCGCTCAACGTCGCTGGCGACGCTGCGGCCCTTCGCGTTGCCGGCGGCGATGGACTTCGCGAGCGCCATGCACATGCGCCCGGTGACGTTCTCGGCGGGCGTCAGCTCGCGCTCGGCACGGAGCGCCTCGAGGAAGGCGCGCACCTCCGCTTCCTCGGCGGATTCGGGCTCGGGAGGGCGCGCGGGGGCGTCGAATAGTGCGGGCTGATCGGTCATTTTCTCGGTCCTGCCGGAGGGGCTTTTTTTCTTACGTTGTTGTGGGAGAGAAGGGAGGTGGAGCGCGGGACTGCCGTCGAGTCAGCGCCAGAAAAACCGGGTTACCAGTCGGCGCCGGCTGCCACGGGTTCCGCGGTTCTCGGCTGTTCGGCTGTTGGCTGTTCGCGGCGCTCGAGGGGCGGCACGATGCTCGAGCAGCCGGTCGGGTAGGTCGAGTACCACTTGGCCACGGCCGGCCACATGTAGCGCGGCCTCATCGTGCGCGCCCGCTGCTCGACCACCTCGCGGCCCGGGTCGATGGTGATGATCTGATACCTGAGCGCGCGGTACTCGGCGAGCACGTTGGGCGGCGGGATGCTATGGATGATCCAGACCGTGCACCGGTAGGCAATGCGGGTAGCTCGGTCGATCGCTGCCTTGCGGGCGCCGATGGCCACGTGCCGCACGTGCTCGGGGTAGACGTGCGTCGAGGCCGGCGCGGCCGGCATGAGCGCCCGCGTGATGGCGTCGAGGTCGATGACGATATCCTCGGGCGCCGCGTGCTCGGCCAGGTACGTGGTCTTGCCCGACGCCGGCGGGCCGGTCACAACCTTGATGATCGCGCCGTACCCGGACAGCACGCGGTTTTGCCGCTTGCTGTTGCACCGCTTGCACGCCGGCCGGAGGTTTTCGAGGGTGTCGGTGCCGCCATGCGACCACGGGATGAGGTGATCCTTGGTCGTCGCGACGCCGAGGCACCCGGGCATCCGAAGATGGCACCGGGTGCCGTACGTCTCGAGCACGAGCCGCGTGAGGCCCGTCTGCGCCCGTCCGCCGCGCTTACTTGCCATCGTCGGGATCCCTGAGCTGCTTCGCCCATGCGTGCACGTCGGGCCACGCAAACCGGCGCTCGGTGCGGCTGAGGTTGATCGCTCGCGGCCCCTTCTTGCGCTTGAGCATGAGCTTGAACTGCTCGGGGTCGATTTGGAGCCATTCGCACACCTGGGCCTCGGTGGCGAGGGGCTGCGGGGCGCGCGTGCCGCTCATCGCCGGCGCCCCAGCCACCAGAGACGCCCGAACAGCAGCAGTGAGCCGATGGCGAGCGGGAGCGTCGTCCAGAGCCCGCTGTTCACGAGTCCGCACCTTCCCCGGCCGCTGCGGCCTCGCGCTCAGCGAGCCGGGCGGCATGGGCGCCCAAGGCGCGCTCGAGCGCGAGGGTCAGGCCGGCGACATCGACCGCCATGTGCTCGAGGTCACTGAACGGCTGGATCTTGCCGATGACGACGCCGTAGGCCATGCCGACGGTGGCGAACGCGAGCGATGCGGTGTCGTCGGGCAGCAGCACGCCCGAGGCTTCGGCAGCGGCCATCTTCTCGAGTAGCGCGTCGACGTTGGCCAGCAGCGCCTCGCCCTCGAGCGTGGTCGTGAGGTTCAGGGTGACGGTCGGAGTGGTCATGCGGTGGGCTCCGTCTCGGGCTCGGCGGTGGTGTTCGCGGCGTGCGCGGCGGCGTGGATCGCGTGCCGGCCTCGCGCGAGTTCGAGGATCTGCGTGATGTTGTCAACCGCGGCGGCCTCGAGGGCGAGCGAGTCGGGCTCCGCTGGCTCGATCTTCCCGATGGCTGCGGCGTAGGCTGCGCCGACAGTGGCGAACATGCGCTCTCCATCGCCTTCCGGGAACTTCATGCGCGCGGTCTCGGCGGCGGCGATCTGGTCGAGCAGCTCACCAACCTTCGCGATCAGATCGGCGGCACCGTGGATCGGGGCAACAGGGATCGTGGTGGTGTTCATGCGGTGGGCTCCATTTCGGGTCCGATGACGACGGGCTGTCGTCGCTTGGTGGTGGTCTCGGCGGCGAGCTGCGCGGCCCGCTCGGTGCGGCGCGCAGCGAGGCTCTCGTGCATGTCTTCCAGCAGCTCGCGCTCGACCTCGGCTCGGAGTTGCTGGGCCGCTGCCATCGCGTCGAGCCAGGTCGCACGGAATGCCCAGAGATCCATGCCGATCTGCTGCCCGGTGTCGTCGTCCTCGGCCCAGGCGACGGCGTACCAACGCTGTTCGGGGTTGACCGGCCGCGAGCTGAGCGCGCGCTTGGTGCGCCCGACTCCGGCGCGAATGATGGTGGTCATGAGGTTGCTCCTGGGATGGTGAGGGTGAGTGCGGCGACGACGAGCGCGGTGGCGATGAGCGTGAGGACGAACAAGGCCCGGTTCATAGCTCGACCCCCTCGGCGCGCAGGATGGCCTCGGCGGGTGAGTCGCACCGAACGCACGTGCTCGAGGTGATCGGGCACCAGTGCCACGCGGTGCGGGCGGTGGGCGGGCCGAAGCCGGCGGGGCATGGGTAGCGCTCGGCTTCGGCGTTGATGCGCTGCTGCTCGGGCGAGACGACCGCGGGCCGCTGGCGGGCCTCGGGCTTGAACTTCGGGAAGCGCGGGGCCGGCGCGGGGCGCTGCGGCTTGCCGTCGCCGGCGGAGAGGTTCGGGCGCTTCACCTGGTCGTTCCAGTGCGACTCATCGCCGGCCGGCTCGGTGTCGGCATCGGGGGGCAGCAGCTCGAACTCTTCGGACGGGGTTTCGTGCGCGCTCGCGTCTACACCCGGGGTCTCAGGTACATGTCCTTGAGGTGTTTGGTGGTTAGTTGATGGTTCGGGGGACTCTGCGGCCCGGGGGGTCCGGGCTCCCGAGCCCTCCCCGGGCTCTACGGTCCGGGGGTCTCCCCCGGAGTTATCCACAGGCTTGATGCCCTCGAGGATCGCTTTGCCGGCGTCGCGCCGGCGGTGCTGGGCCGAGTGGTCGCAGTCTGGCGGGCACGCGAGCGTCACGGTGTAGAGGTTCGGGCGCATGTGGTCCGGGCGGTTGCGGGTGCCGCCGGCGTTCGTCTCGGTGCGAATCTCGCCGAGTTCCTCGAGCTTGCGGATGGCGCGACGTGCCGAGCGTGCGGCGCTCTCGCGCGCTGTGCGGGCCGCTGCGCGCGCTTCGCTGGTGTCCTCGGCTGCTACGGCGTCCCAGCCGTCGAAGCCGGCGTAGCGGGCGAGCGTGAGCAGCCCGGGGAACGCTTCACCCTCATCGTTCGCGTGCGATGCGATGCCGGCGAGCACGAGCTTGGCGGCGCCCGTCGCGCGGCTATGGTTCATCGCGATGGCGACGTGCTCGAAACTCATCGCTCCCCCACGGGTGCGGCAAGCGCTTCAATCTCCGCACGAACGTAGCGCCGATGGGTGCCACCAGGGCGCGGAGCCGTGAGCTTCCCACGGTCAGCCATTGCCGCGAGTCCCCCAGGCGTCAGGCCGCTAATCCGCGCCGCCTCGGCGGGCCGGATCAACTCCCGTTCGTTGTGGTCATCACGCTCTGTCATGACGCCGAGCGTACACTACGAATCGTGATGATCGTCACGTGTCATCGCGTCTATCGCGTTTATGGCGAATAGTGTTAGGGTTGCGTCATGAGCATGACGAACCCGGCCCTAGGCGGGCAGAGCGCAGACGAGACCATTGGCGAGCGTGTGCACCAGCTGATGTGGCGTGCACGGCTCTCGCAGACGAGCTTTGCTCCGGAGCTTGGCATTGGCCAGGCGGCACTCTCGATGAAGCTGCGCGGGCGCCGCGGATGGAGCGCCGACGAGCTGCGCACCATTGCGCGCTACTTCGGCGTATCGACCGACTACCTGTTCGGTCTGAGTGATGGAGTGGGCCCGGCCGGGATCGAACCGACGACATCCACGGTGTAAACGTGGCGCTCTACCAGCTGAGCTACAGGCCCTCTCGCCCGCGAGCGGGCTCCCCCAAGCTTAGGGGAACCCGCTCGCGGAGACGAATCTCGGGGAGTTACGCGGCGAGCCCCTCGATGGCCTCGCGGTAGGCGCCGAAATCGCGAGCCTCGCCCGGTGAGGTCTCGAACGAGGCGAGGACCTTGCGGCCCTCGCCGATCACGATGGTGGCGCGGGTCGCGATGCCCGCCTCCTCGACGAACGCGCCGAACTGCTGTGCGACGGCGCCGTGCGGCCAGAAGTCCGACAGGATCGAGAACTCGTACTTCTCCTGCTCGGCCCATGCCTTGAGCGCGTAGACGGAATCGACCGAGATGCCGACGAGGCGCACGCGCGAGTCGTCGAAGATCGACAGGTTGTCGCGTAGCGCGCACAGCTCCCCCGTGCAGATGCCGGAGAACGCGAGCGGGAAGAAGACCAGCGCGACGGGCCCCTCCGCGACGAGCTCCGTCAGGTTGAGCTCCTCGCCGTGCTGATCCGACAGGGTGAAATCAGGCGCGATCGCTCCGACCTCGAGCACCATTGCGAACTCCTCTCTCGGCGCGGACGCGCCACCATGATGGGAAACGTTCCAATGCTAGCGAGCGCGGCACCGCCGGATGTCATCGGGCGACACGCGGCGAGGCCGCTCGAAACCCCGCGAAGACGCCGAATTTTGTGCGGATCGGACACGGCACCCACCGAAATACGCGGGAACCGTCGGAGGAAGCCGCTAGTCTGGACGGTGGTCCGCGCATCCGCGGAACCCTCCTCGCCTCCCCCGCACCTGGGTGGAGCGCGACGCTTGGTGAAGGAGCAATATCTTGGCCGTGAACACTGAGGATCCGTACGCACCGGATCAGGACGATCTGGACCCCCAGGAGACCGCCGAGTGGCGCGAGTCCCTGGACGCGGTGGTCGAGGCGCGAGGCGCCGGCCGCGGTCGCGAGATCATGACGAGCCTGTTGGCACGTTCGCGCCAGCTGCACCTCAACGTGCCCCAGGTCCCGACGACCGACTACGTGAACACGATCGCGTCCGAGGACGAGCCCGAGTTCCCCGGCGACGAGGAGCTCGAGCGCAAGTACCGTTCGTGGATCCGCTGGAACGCGGCCATGACCGTGCAGCGCGCGCAGAAGCCGGGTATCGGCGTCGGCGGGCACATCTCGACCTACGCGTCGGCGGCTTCGCTCTACGAGGTTGGCTTCAACCACTTCTTCCGCGGCCAGGATCACCCGGGCGGCGGCGATCAGATCTTCGTGCAGGGCCACGCCTCCCCCGGCATGTACGCCCGCGCGTTCCTCGAGGGACGGCTCACGGCCGATCAGCTCGACGGCTTCCGTCAGGAGCACTCGCACCGCGGTGGCGGGATCCCCAGCTACCCGCACCCCCGCCTCATGCCCGACTTCTGGCAGTTCCCCACGGTCTCGATGGGCATCGGCCCGATCAACGCGATCTACCAGGCGCAGTTCAACAAGTACCTGACGAACCGCGGGATCAAGGATGCTTCCGACCAGCACGTCTGGGCGTTCCTCGGCGACGGCGAGATGGACGAGGTCGAGAGCCGCGGGCAGCTCCAGGTCGCGGCGAATGAGGGCCTCGACAACCTGACCTTCGTGATCAATTGCAACCTGCAGCGTCTCGACGGCCCGGTCCGCGGCAACGGCAAGATCATCCAGGAGCTCGAGAGCTACTTCCGCGGCGCGGGCTGGAACGTCATCAAGGTCGTGTGGGGCCGCGAGTGGGACTCGCTGCTCGAGAACGACACCGACGGCGCCCTGCTCAACCTCATGAACGTCACCCCCGACGGCGACTTCCAGACCTACAAGGCCGAGAACGGCGCGTACGTGCGCGAGCACTTCTTCGGGCGCGACGAGCGCGCGCTGCACCTCGTCGACGGCTACACCGACGAGCAGGTCTGGGGCCTGCGCCGCGGCGGCCACGACTACCGCAAGGTCTATGCGGCGTTCAAGGCGGCGACCGAGCACAAGGGCCGCCCGACCGTCATCCTCGCGAAGACGATCAAGGGCTACGGCCTCGGCCCGCACTTCGAGGGCCGCAACGCGACCCACCAGATGAAGAAGATGACGCTGGAGGACCTGAAGCTCTTCCGCGACACCATGCACATCCCGATCTCGGATCGCGAGCTCGAAGCCGACGTCTACAACGCCCCGTACTACCACCCGGGCGAGCAGGACGAGGCGATCCAGTACATCCACGAGCGCCGTCGTTCGCTCGGCGGGTACCTCCCGGAGCGTCGCACGAAGCACACCGACATCGTGCTGCCCGAGGCCAAGAGCTACGCCATCGCCGCGAAGGGCACCGGCCAGCAGGAGGCCGCGACCACCATGGTGTTCGTGCGCATGCTGAAGGACCTCATGCGCGACAAGGGCTTCGGCGCGCGCTTCGTGCCGATCATCCCCGATGAGGCGCGCACCTTCGGCATGGACTCCTACTTCCCCACGTCGAAGATCTACAACCCGAACGGGCAGAACTACGTCTCGGTCGACCGCGAGCTGCTGCTGGCATACAAGGAGAGCCCCCAGGGCGTCCTGATCCACGTCGGCATCAACGAGGCCGGCGCGACCGCGGCGTACACCGCCGTCGGCACGTCGTACTCGACGCACGGCGAGCCGATGATCCCGATCTACATCTTCTACTCGATGTTCGGGTTCCAGCGCACCGGCGACGCGATCTGGGCCGCGGGCGATCAGATGGCGCGCGGCTTCATGATCGGCGCGACCGCCGGCCGCACCACGCTGACCGGCGAGGGCCTGCAGCACGCCGACGGCCACTCGCTCGTGCTCGCCTCGACGAACCCGGCCGTGGTGTCCTACGACCCCGCCTACGGTTACGAGATCGGGCACATCGTCCGATCGGGCATCGAGCGGATGTACGGCGGGAACCACCCGGATCCGAACGTCACCTACTACCTCACCGTCTACAACGAGCCGTTCAAGCACCCGGCCGAGCCCGAGAACGTGGACGTCGACGGCATCATCCGCGGCATCCACCGCGTCAGCCCGGCGACCGAGGGCGGCATCCCGGCTCAGATCCTCGCGTCGGGCGTGGCCGTGCCGTGGGCCATCGAGGCGCAGGAGCTGCTCGCGAAGGACTGGGGCGTCGCCGCCGACGTGTGGAGCGTCACCAGCTGGGGCGAGCTCCGTCGCGACGGCATCGACGCGGATCGCCACAACTTCCTGCACCCGGAAGAGACGCCGCGCACGTCGTACCTGGAGCAGAAGCTGCAGGGCGCCGAGGGGCCCGTGGTCGCGGTCAGCGACTGGGCGACCGAGGTCCCCGACCTCATCCGCCAGTTCGTGCCCGGCGACTACTCGGTGCTCGGCGCCGACGGCTTCGGCTTCTCCGACACCCGTGCCGCTGCACGCCGCTACTTCGCGATCGACCGCGAGGCGGTCGTGGTGAAGGTGCTGCAGCGCCTCGCCGCGCAGGGCAAGATCGACGCCTCGATCCCGCGCCAGGCCGCCGAGCAGTACCGCCTGCTCGACGTCAACGCGGGTACGACGGGCGGCGCCGGCGGCGAGGCGTAAGCGGCCGAATCCCGATGGATCGATCGAAGGAACAGGAGCTCGCCTGGCTGCGCACCATCGCAGGCGAGCTCGCCACCCAGACGATCACGCGGCTCGAGGAGACGCTGCCCTGGTACGGCGATATGCCGCCGTCCAGGCGCAGCGCCGTCGGGCTCGTGGCGCAGACGGGCATCAGCTCGTTCATCCAGTGGTACGAGGACCCCTCCTCGACGCCGTGGATCGCGTCCGACGTGTTCGGCTCCGCACCGCGCGAGCTGCTGCGCTCCATCAGCCTGCAGGAGACCCTGCAGCTGATCCGTGTGGTCGTCTCGGTGGTCGAGGAGCGCGTGGCGAGTCGCAGCGAGGCGCTGCGGGAGTCGATCCTGCACTATTCGCGCGACGTCGCCTTCGCGGCGGCCGACGTCTACGCACGCGCCGCCGAGGCCCGCGGCCTCTGGGACGCCCGCCTCGAGGCGCTCGTCGTCGACTCGATCCTCACGGGTGAGAGCGACGACGAGCTACCGAGCCGCATCGCGGCCCTCGGCTGGCACGGCGACGGCGAGGCCGCGGTGCTGGTCGGCACCTCGGATCGCGTCGTCGACGTGGATCAAATCCGTCGTACCGCCCGGCACGCCGGGGCCGATGTGCTCATCGGTCTGCAGGGCACCCGCCTGGTGCTCGTGCTCGGGCGCATGAACCCCGAGGTGAAGGAGGGGCGCACCTTCCCCGCTCCCCTGCCGTTCATCGACATCGCAGCACGGCTCGCCGACGGATTCTCCGACGGTCCGATCGTGCTCGGTCCGCCCGTCGAGAACCTCGTCGAGGCGTCCCGCAGCGCCCGCGCCGCCCTCGCCGGCGTCGCCGTGGCGCGCTCCTGGCGCGGCGCGAGCAGGCCGGTCTCGGCCGATGACCTGCTCCCCGAGCGCGCGCTCGCGGGCGACGGCCTCGCGCGCCGCACACTCATCGAGCAGATCTACGAGCCCCTCGTGGCGCAGTCCGGCGAACTGCTCGAGACGCTCTGGTGCTACCTCGACAACGGCCGCTCCCTCGAGGCGACCGCCCGCGAGCTCTTCGTCCACCCGAACACGGTGCGCTACCGGCTCAAGAAGGTGACCGAGCTGATCGGCTGGAACGCCACGGGAGCCCGTGAGGCGCTGATCCTGCAATCGGCGCTCATCGTCGGTTCGATCGCCCAGCACGGCGGAAGGCGCGCCGGGCGCTCCAAAAAATAGCGGACTTCCACAACGGAACCGCGAAACACTGGTTGAATACATGCACTCCCTGCATGCCTGATCTGAGAAACTAGGACCCGTGATCATCATCGCCTGCCCCGGACAGGGCTCCCAGACCCCCGGCTTCCTCTCCGAATGGCTCGAGGCACCCGGCGCCCGCGAGTTCCTCACCGCCGCTTCCGAGCGGAGCGGCGTCGATCTGATCGCGCACGGCACCGAGAGCGACGCCGACACGATCCGCGACACCTCGGTCGCCCAGCCGCTCATCGTCGCCGCTTCCGTGCTCGCCTGGCGCGCGCTCGAGGCGCGCACATCGCTCGACGGCATCGGCGTGGCCGGCCACTCCGTCGGCGAGTTCGCCGCGGCAGCAGCGGCCGGCGTGCTCGACGCCGGCGACGCCCTCGCGCTCGTCGGCACTCGCGGTCGTGCGATGGCCGCCGCGGCCACCCGCGCCGAGACCGGCATGGCCGCGGTGGTCGGCGGCGTCGAGGCCGACGTGCTCGCCGCGATCGAGGCGCAGGGCCTGACTCCCGCCAACCGCAACGGCGGCGGCCAGATCGTCGCAGCGGGCACCCGCGAAGCCCTCCTCGCGCTCGGCGAGAACGCCCCGCGAGGAGTACGCGTGATCCCGCTCCAGGTCGCCGGCGCGTTCCACACCGAGTTCATGGCCGAGGCCGTGCCCGTGCTCGCCGACGCAGCAGCAGCGGTCACCCCCAACGATCCGGTGCGTCCCCTCTGGACCAACGCCGATGGCAGCCGCATCGAGAGCGGTGCCCGGTACCTCGAACTGCTCGTCTCGCAGATCGCGAACCCCGTGCGCTGGGACGCCTGCATGACCTCGTTCCAGGACGCCGGCATCACCGGCCTCATCGAGCTCACCCCGGCCGGGGCGCTCACCGGCATCGCGAAGCGCGCGCTCAAGGGCGTGCCGACCGTGGCCGTGAAGACCCCCGCCGACCTCGACGACGCGATCGCGCTGATCGCCGACGCCGCCTGATTCCGGAAGGACCCACCGATGGCACAGCTCGTCCAGCCCACCGGACCCGCTCACACCCGCATCCTCTCGGTCGGCGCCGCCCGCGGCGACCTCGACGTGCCGAACGACGACATCGTCGGCCCGATCGATTCCTCCGACGAGTGGATCCGCCAGCGCACCGGCATCGTGCAGCGCCGCCGGGCCAGCGCCGAGGTCGGCGCGGTCGATCTCGCGGTGCAGGCCGGCGAGGAGGCGATCGTGCGCTCGGGCCTCGACCGATCCGAGATCGATGGCGTGATCATCTCGACCATCTCGAACGTCGCGGTGACCCCCTCGATGGCATCCCTCGCGGCCCACCGCCTGGGTCTCACCCCCGCGGCCGCGTTCGACATCTCGGCCGCGTGCGCCGGCTACACCTACGGCGTGGGTCAGGGCGACGCCCTCGTGCGCGCCGGCATCTGCAAGAACGTCCTGGTCATCGGCGCCGAGAAGCTGTCCGACATCATCGATCCCACCGACCGCTCGATATCGTTCCTGCTCGCCGACGGCGCCGGCGCCGTGGTCATCGGAGCGAGCGACCACCCCGGCATCGGCCCGACCAACTGGGGCTCCGACGGCGAGAAGTGGGACACGATCGGCGTCACCTCCACCTTCGAGGAGTACCGGGCGAACCCGACCGAGGTGCCCTGGCCGACCCTGCGCCAGGACGGCCAGACCGTGTTCCGCTGGGCCGTCTGGGAGATGGCGAAGGTCGCACGGCAGACCCTCGAGGCCTCGGGCATCGAGCCCGGCGATCTCGCCGCGTTCATCCCGCACCAGGCCAACATGCGCATTGTCGACGAGTTCGCGAAGCAGCTGAAGCTGCCCGAGTCCGTCGCGATCGCCCGCGACATCGAGATGCAGGGCAACACGTCCGCGGCCTCGATCCCCCTCGCCATGCACGCCCTGCTCGAGGAGCGTCCGGAGCTGTCGGGCGGTCTCGCCCTGCAGATCGGCTTCGGCGCCGGCCTCGTCTACGGTGCGCAGGTCGTCGAGCTGCCCTAGTCTCGACCCACACGCTTTACCGACCGTCCATACCCACCGATACAAGGAGAATCCGCACATGGCATTCAGCAACGAAGAGGTCCTCGCAGGTCTCGCCGAGCTCATCAACGACGAGACCGGGATCGCGGCCGACGTCGTCGCAGCCGACAAGTCGTTCACCGACGACCTCGACATCGACTCGATCTCGATGATGACCATCGTGGTCAACGCCGAGGAGAAGTTCGACGTCAAGATCCCCGATGAGGAAGTCAAGAACCTCAAGACCGTCGGCGACGCCGTCGACTTCATCGTCAAGGCTCAGGCCTGAGACGGCGGTCTCCGCGCTGCGGAGGCCGCATCGGAGCCGCCGCGGGCGGGCGTCCCATCGACGGGCGCCCACCCGCGAGGCCTCCCCACAGTTTTCAGCAGCCGGGCACGAGCCCGGCCTCGCATCGATTGGACTCGCGGAGCACCCAACATGAGTAAGAAGATCGTCGTCACCGGCATCGGCGCCTCCTCTCCCCTCGGCGGCACGGCCACCGAGAGCTGGGAGTCCCTCCTCGCCGGAGAGTCGGGCGTTCGCACGCTCGAGCAGGAGTGGGTCGCCAAGTACGAGCTGCCCGTGACCTTCGCGGGGCAGGCGCGCGTCTCGCCGGCCGAGGTGCTCGACCGGCCGGTCGCGAAGCGCCTCGATCCGTCGAGCCAGTTCGCGCTCGTCGCCGCGAAAGAGGCCTTCGCCGACGCCGGTAGCCCCGAGGTCCCCTCCGAGCGTCTCGGCGTCGACTGGGCGACCGGCATCGGCGGCGTCTGGTCGCTGCTCGACGCCTGGGACACGCTGCGAGAGAAGGGCCCCCGCCGGGTCATGCCCCTCACCGTGCCGATGCTCATGCCGAACGCGCCGTCGGCCGCCGTATCGATGCACTTCGAGGCCCGCGCCTACGCGCGCACCGTGGCCTCGGCCTGCGCATCGAGCACCGAGTCGATCGTCAACGCATACGAGCACCTGCAGGCGGGTCTCGCGGACGTCGTGATCGCCGGTGGCTCGGAGGCCGCGATCCACCCGGTCACGATCGCCTCGTTCGCCTCGATGCAGGCGCTGTCGAAGCGAAACGACGATCCGGCGCACGCGTCGCGCCCGTACAACACCGATCGTGACGGCTTCGTCATGGGCGAGGGCGCTGCGGCGCTCGTGCTCGAGACCGAAGAGCACGCGCTCGCTCGCGGCGCCAAGATCTACGCCGAGATCGCGGGCGGCGGAGTGACCGCCGATTCCTACCACATCACCGCCAACGACCCAGAGGGCAAGGGCGCCATCCGCGCCATGCTCATGGCGCTCGAGCAGGCCGGCGCGACCCCCGAGGACGTGACGCACATCAACGCGCACGCCACCTCGACCCCGGTCGGTGACATCAACGAGTACCGTGCCCTGCAGGCCGTCTTCGGCGAGCGTGCGGACACCATCCCGGTGTCCGGCACCAAGGCCGCGACGGGTCACCTGCTCGGCGGCACCGGCGCGCTCGAGGCGATGTTCTCGGTGTTCGCGGTGCAGAACCGCGTCGCTCCCCCGACCATCAACCTGGTCGACCAGGATCCCGAGATCCCGGTCAACGTCTCCGTGCAGCCGCAGCCGCTCGGCGACGGCCCGCAGCTCGCCATCTCGAACTCCTTCGGGTTCGGCGGCCACAACGCGGTCGTGGCGATCCGCTCGTACGACGCCTAGTCGACGGCGAAGCCACAGCACCAGAGCGCAGCAGAGGCCCGGATCCGTTCAGGATCCGGGCCTCTCTCGTTGGCGTGCCGACCGACCCCCGGTACTCCGCTGGCTCCATCGGCACAGTTTGTCGGGCGGCGGTTCCGGTGCGCTGCGCGCCCCGGCCGCCGCCCAGCTCTATCCGACCCGGTGCAACGGCACCACGATCGCGTCGCCCGGTTCCGCCCCGCGGAACGGCTCGAGCTCCTCGTCCCAGGACTGTCCCAGCGCGAGCCGCAGCTCGCGCGCGAGGACATCGGGATCGCCCGCGGCGCCGATGATGGCGGCGTGGATCGCGTGCTCGGTGAGCACCCCGTTGCCGGCGCGGTCGGTCTGCATGTGGAAGATCCCGAGCGACGGGGTGTGCATCCAGCGGCCGCCGTCGCCGATGCGGCTGGCGTTCTCGGTGATCTCGAAGCGCAGCTGCTGCCATCCGAACAGCGAGGACGCCACCGCGGGCGCGGTTCCCGCAGGCCCGCGCCAGTTCGCCGTGGCGCGCACGAAGCCGGGCATGAGCGGCTGCGGGGTCCACTCGAGTTTGACCGTCCGCCCGATCTCGCGAGCGAGCGCCCACTCGACGTGCGGAGCCAGCGCCTTCGGGCAGGAGTGCACGAAAAGCACCCCCGTGGCGGTTGCCGACGTGGTTTCAGACGACATCGCGATCTCCTCCTCCGACTCGAAACGTCTTCCCCAACGTCGATTCGGTGCGGATCGGATCCGTCACTGGCGATCCTGCCATACGATTTCGGGTCGCGCAACGACCTCTCAGCGGTTGCCCGGCCCCCGGAGCCGGCTGCGCCCGCTCAACCGGCTGCGCAGAACTCGTTGCCCTCGGGATCGCGCATGACCCACCAGTGACCGGCCGGTCCCTGGTCGACCTCGGTGAGGCGCGCGGCGCCGAGCGCCTCCAGCCGTGCCAGCAGGACGTCGAGTCCCGACTCCCCCGCGTGCACATCGAGGTGCAGGCGGTTCTTCACCTGCTTCTGCTCGGGCACCCGCTGGAACAGGACCCGGCGCCCCTCTCCGGTGCCGCTGAACGGATCGAACGCGTCGTCGGGGTGCCGGATCGCGGCGAGGGACGCGAAGCGCCGGGAGCCTCCGTGCTCGGTGGTGGCCGCTTCCGGCAGTTGCCCTGCCGCCAGCAAGTGCGAGACGAGCGCACCGGGATCCTCGACCGCGTACTCCAGCGCTCCGGCCCAGAAGTCGGCCAGGGCGTGCGGATCACGGCAGTCGACGACGAGCTTCCAGTGCAGAGCCATGCCCCTGTTCTACCCGGTGCGGCGGGGACCCGCAAGGGTTGGAAGGACCGCGGAGGCGACCGGGCCTCGTGACGCCGCATAACGCGGTGGCGCGCGTTCCCATCCGGGCGGAGTACCGTTGAGGGTATGAAACCGTTCCTGCTGATCAGCACCCGAGGCGAAGACGAGCTCGCCGCGCAGGAGCACGCCTCGTACTGCCACCTGACCGGGCTGCTGCCCGAGGATCTGGAGTGGCGTCGGGTGGAGCGCGAACCCCTCGGGCCGATCGATCTCGACCACTATTCGGGCATCATCCTCGCGGGCAGTCCGTTCACGGTGAGCGAGCCCGTCGAGTCCAAGTCGGAGACCGAGCTGCGGGTCGAACGGGAACTCTCCGAGCTGCTCGACGAGGTGATCCGCCGCGACGTGCCGTTCCTCGGCATCTGCTACGGGGTCGGCACCATCGGAGCGCACCAGGGTGCGATCGTTGATCGCGCCTACGGCGAGCCCGTCGAAGCGGTGCGCGTCTCGCTCACGGAGGCCGGGCTCACCGATCCGCTCATGCGGGAACTCCCGGACGAGTTCGACGCGTTCGTCGGCCACAAGGAGGGCATCAGCCGCCTGCCCGAGCACATCGCGGTGCTGGCGAGCTCCCCCGGGTGTCCCGTGCAGGCATTCCGCGTCGGGCGCAACGTCTACGCGACCCAGTTCCACCCCGAGCTCGACGGTGCGACGTTCGCGTCACGCATCCGCATCTACGCCGATCACGGGTACTTCGACCCGGTGGAGCTCGACGCGGTCGTCGAGCGGGTCGAAAACGCCGACGTTCGGGCGTCGCAGCTCGTGCTCGGCCGCTTCGTCGAGGAGTACGCCCGGGCGCTCCCCGACTTCGTCGAGCCGACCGGTGGTGCGGATTCGGCGGACCTCGCCGGTGCGACGGTCGTCGACTTCCCCGCGCCCGGCATCGGTGCGGCAGACGCACCGCGACTCGTCTCGAATCGCTGATCGTGCACGCCGAGATCCACGGCGACGGCATGCCGGTGCTGTTCCTGCACGGCGCGGGCGTCGCCGGCTGGATCTGGCGGCAGGCAGCCTCCGAGGTGCGCGAGGCGCACGACAACCTGCAGACGATCGCGGTGGATCTTCCGGGGTTCGGCCGCTCGGCGGCATCGACTTACCCGGGTGCCGACGCGACGGTCGCCGAGCTCTCCGATCTGATCCGTGACCGGGGCCCTGCCGTGGTGGTGGGCTTCTCGCTCGGCTCGCAGCTCGCGCTGCGCCTCGCGTCGCTCGCTCCCGATCTCGTGCGCGGGCTCGTGTGGATCAGCGGCGAGACGCGTCCGACGCCGTTCCCCTGGGCCACCGGCGTCGGAGCGGGTGCCGCTGCCGCCCTCGGCCGGGTGCCGGCGTTCGCGAGCCGTCAGGCGACGCAGGCCGGGGTGCCCGTTCCGCTGCGCTCGGAGTACCTCTCGGATCTGCGATCCATGCGCGTCGACTCGGTGCGCCGCAGCGTCGACGAGAATCAGCGCTTCCGCGCGCCCGTCACCATCGATCGTTACCACGGACCCGCGGTTGCGCTCGCCGGATCGCTGGAGCGTCGGATCGTCCGGGAATCCGCCGACCGCCTGCCGGAACTCATTCCGGGCGCCGCGGTCGAGGTAGTAGCCGGCGCCAAGCACCACATCCCGTACCGGTTCCCCGAACGGGTCGCGGCCGCGACCCTCGGTGTGCTCGACGCGGATCGCTAGCGTCGGGCGCCCCGCCGCCCGACGCGGAACTCGTCGGGCACGCGCGGTCCGCCGTCGAGTTCGTCGGCGACGAGCGCACCGAGCAGCGGCGCGAACTTCGCCCCGTGCCCCGAGCACGCCGACAGGATCGTGATGCCGTCGTCACCGTCGATCACGAAGTCCTCGCTCGGCGTCATGGTGAAGAGGCAGGTCGTCTCGGCGTAGGGCTCCGGATCGAGGCCCGGGTACTCGGACGCGATCCGTTCGATCATGGCGTGGCGGGCAGTGTCGGAGATGCGACCGTCCTGCTTGGCCGCCGATGCCAGCGGTCGGCCCGCGTGGTACTCGGCGATCTTGAGGCCGCGGAAGCCGGCGTCGCGCCCACCCGGCAACGCATAGCTGCGCGAGGACCGGTCCTGCCGGATCACCGTCGGCCAGTTCGCATCGGCGAAAGCGGCCGCGTACGGGAAGTGGAATGCCTCTTCCTGCGTGACCTCGAAGGCCGGCAGCCCCGCGCGGAACGCGTCGCTCAGCGGCAGCTTCGGCAGCAGTTCGGGCAGCCATCCGCCGGCGGCGACCACCACCCGGGTCGCGTGCACGGGCTCCCCCACCCCGCTGTGCACGAGGTACCCGCCTTCGACCCGTTCGACCGCCTCCACGGTCCAGCCGGTGCGCAGCTCCGCACCGTGGTTCTGCGCCGCACGGACCATCGCCCGCACCGTGCGTTCCGCGTCCAGCACGCCGGCGTCGGGCTGATGCAGCACCTCGGTGTCGAAGCGGAACTGGGGCCAGCGCTCCCGAGCGGCTTCGGCCTCGAACACCTCGTGCGGGATCCCCTGCTGCGCGAGCACGCGCGAGAGCACGGTGGCCGGCACGAGATCCCCGTGATCGAGCCCGCCGGTGCGCGAGATGAGCGGCTCGCCGCCGATCGCCGAGAGTTCCTCCCAGAGCGGTGCGGCGCGCTGCACGAGGCCGGTGTAGAGCGGGTTCGCGTAGGGATAGCGGAAGATGCGCGCCGAGCCGTGCGAGCTTCCGCGAGCGGAGGCGGGGCGATCCCGTTCGAGCAGCAGCACCTCGTGCCCTCGGCGCGCGAGGTGCCAGGCGGTGGAAGCACCGGCGATGCCCGCGCCGATGACGAGGTGGGAAACGGAGTCCATGTCGACAGTCTGCCAGAGGGCGCACGGACGGCGAGGGGGCGAAGCGACCCCTCGGTCGCTTCGCCCCCTCGCCGAGCGGAGCTCGCTCGATCAGTCCCGCGCGTCGGCGGGATCGCCGCCGGAGCGCGGCTTCGATCCGGTGGATCCACCGGGCCCACCGGGCCCGCTCGCGGCGCTGCTGCCCGCGGCCTCCGCCGCCGTCAGCTCGCGCAGCTCGGCTTCCAGAGCCTCGGCCTCCGCGCCGCCGACGGCCTCGCCGCGCGCGACCATGCCCGACTGATCCGACAGCGGGATCTGCTTGAGGAACAGCGCGAGCACGAACGATGCCAGAATGAACGGCAGCACGTACCAGAACACCGGCGCGAGCGAATCCGCGTAGGCGTTCACGATCCCGTCGCGGATCGGCCCGGGCAGCTCGCTCATGCGCTGCGGATCCAGCGTCGCGGTGGCCTGACCGGGATCGGCGACCCCGGCGCCCGCGAACACCTTGCCCAGCTGCTCGCTGAGCCGGGAGGTGAACAGCGCGCCGAAGATCGCGACGCCGAGCGAGGCGCCGACCTCCCGGAAGTAGTTGTTGGTGCTCGTCGCGGTGCCGATGACCTCGGCGGGGACCGAGTTCTGCGCGACCAGCACGATCACCTGCATGATCAGGCCGAGCCCTGCGCCGAAGAAGAACAGGTAGACGCAGATCAGCCAGATGGGCGTATCGGCCGAGAGGGTGGTCATGGCGACCATCGCGGCGGCGGTCACGAGCGTTCCGATGATCGGGTAGATCTTGTATCGGCCGGTCTTCGTGATGACGATGCCCGAGGCGATCGAGGTGCCCATCATGCCTACCATCATCGGGATCATGAGCAGCCCCGAAGCCGCGGCCGACGTGCCCGACGACATCTGGAGGAAGGTCGGCACGAACGCGATCGCGGAGAACATGCCGATGCCGAGCGTCAGTCCGATCGCCGTGGTGTTGATGAAGATCGGGTTGCGGAAGAGCGAGAGCGGGATGATCGGATCCTCGGCCTTCGATTCGACCCACACGAACAGGCACGCGGCGACCAGCAGGCCGGCGCCCCACATCCAGGTTTCGGGGGCGTCCCAGCCGTGCAGCTTGGCGTTGCCGCCGAAGTCGGTGAAGAAGATGAGGCAGACGGTCGCCGCCGAGAGCAGCATGACGCCGAGGACGTCGATCTTCTTCTCCGCCTTCTTGTTGGGCAGCGTGAGCGTGAACCACGCGATCGCGAACGCCGCGATGCCGACTGGAATGTTGATGTAGAACGCCCACTCCCAGGTGAGGTGGTCGACGAAGTACCCGCCGAGCAGCGGGCCGGCCACCGCGGAGATGCCGAAGATGGCGCCGAGCGGGCCCATGTACTTGCCGCGCTCGGACGCGGGCACGATGTCCGCGATGATCGCCTGCGAGAGGATCATCAGCCCGCCGCCGCCGAGGCCCTGGATCGCGCGGAAGACGACGAACATCCAGAAGTCGGTCGCGAATGCGGCACCGACGGACGCCAGCGTGAAGAGCGCGATCGCGATGAGGAAGAGGTTGCGGCGGCCCAGCACGTCGCCGAACTTGCCGTAGATCGGCATCACGATGGTCGTGGCGAGCAGGTAGGCGGTCGTGATCCACGCCTGGTGCTCGACGCCGCCGAGCTTGCCGACGATCGTGGGCATCGCCGTCGAGACGATGGTCTGGTCGAGGCTGGACAGCATCATGCCGGCGATGAGCGCCGAGAAGATGATCCAGATGCGCTTCTGGGTCAGGAGCAGCGGCGCGTCAGCGGTCGCCGAACGGCCTGAGGCTGCGCGAGCGGGGGAACTCATGCGGATCCTTACTGTGGGGTGTGGCATCGGTCGGGTGGGAGGTCTGCGGGCGCGCCGGAGCGCACTGGCGGAGCGAGGCGTTGTCGCCGAGCGGAGCGGGTCGTCTGCGGAGCTGGTGTTGTCGGGAGCGGGTCGGGGCGAAGCGGGTCGACCCGGGTCAGGGGTTCGGGGACGCGCCGCCGATCGGAGCGTCGGGATCCCGGAAGAGCCGTCGGACCTGTGCGAGCGTCTCCTCCAAGACCCCGCGCATGCTCACGGGTTCCGCGCCCGATCCGACGGTGGCGAAGTAGTGACCGGCGGCGGTCAGCACGATCGGCATGAGCGACATCAGCGCGAGCTGCACCCTCGGGTCCTCGGGTTCGAGCCCCTCGCGCTTCGCGATGAGGGCACGGACCATCTCGTGCTGCGCCTTGTTCTCGCGGATCAGGCGCGTCATGAACTCCGGCTCCTTCTCGAGCAGGGCGTGCATGTCGGTGAGGCTGCCCGTGATCTGCAGCATCTCGTCGAAGCTGCGCCAGGAGACCTCGACCAGATCGTTCATGAGGGCGGGCCCGAGCTCGGCGTCGCCGGTGCCGCGAGCGACGAACCACTCGGCGAGCTCGTCGCTGATGGCGTCGCTGGGACGCCCGATGATCGCATCCTCCTTCGTGTGGAAGTAGTTGAAGAAGGTGCGGCGCGAGATGCCGACGATCTCGCACAGCTCCTCGACCGTGAAGCCGTTCATGCCGTGCTTCGCGGTGAGGCGTCGGGCGTTCTCGGTGAGGCTCAGGCGCGTATGGCGCATGCGCCGCTCGCGCGATGATTCTGCACTCTTGGTCACGGAGTGCAATTATGCACCATTCTCCTGAGAGTGCAACTTTGCGGCGAGGGCCCCATCGCCATGCACCGCCGGTCAGGAAATGCGGGGAGGCTCGGTGCGGCTCCGGGCCGCGAGCTGCGCGTTGTAGCGTTCGAGCTCCGCATCCTCCTCCGCCTCCCGGTGCCGTGCCGAACGCATCTCGCTCCTCCGCCACTTCGACAGGGTCACGATCAACACGATGAGCAGCGGGAGTTCGCCGTACGACCACGCGAGCCCGCCGGCGATGGCCTGGTCGAGCGCGCGCGGGATCCCCCAGCCTGCCGGATCGTCGGCGTAGGCGCGGAACAGCGGTGCGGTGCTCAGCAGCATCACGAGTCCGAACACGGCGTGGATCTGGATCTCGATCACGACATTGGCGAGCCGAGCCCCGTACGAGGGCGCGCGCGGCAGCGGGTCGAGGGACCAGAGGGGCGCCGCTGCGATGATGCCGAGCAGGAGGAACAGGGTGAGCAGCACCCCGTGGCCGCCCGGGAGTGCCAGGAGGGCGCTCACGGCATCGGTGAAGTAGAGCGCCGGGAACGCGAGTGCGGCGATGACGATGGCCATCGCGGGGTGCAGGAGGATCCTCGCGACGGAAGATCGGGCGCCGCCGATCGCACCGCGTAGGGTCGGCCGGCCGATCCCGCGGTGCGGAACCGCGCGCAGCAGCAGCCTGCCGGGGCTGCCTATGAGCAGCAGGGGCGGCGCGACGACCATCAGGGTGATCTGCTGGAACAGCAGCGCGGACACGAGCGCCTCGGCCTGCGCGTTGACGCCGAGCCCGGTGGCGCCGAACCAGAGCGCGCAACCGAGCACGAAGGACAGCACGCGGGCCGGCGACCAGCGCCTCCCCCTGCGCCGCAGGGAGATCGCGCCGGTCAAGTAGGCCGCGCAGATGATCAGCGCGATCCAGGCGAGCGGTGAGGCGCGAAGCGGGTCGAAGACGAACAGGTCGGCGAGGCCGAACGGTCCAGGTTCGGTCGGGCTGATGACTGGGCGGGCGGGCATGGCTGCTCCTCGGTCGATGCGTCTCGGGGCGCGTCCGTGCTGCTCTGCTCCGGCACATCGGAGGTCGCTGAAGGAGCGCGGTGCGCAGCGCGCTGCACGCGTCGGGCGAGCAGCGGCGGGGAACCGAGAGGAATCAGGTCCGGCTGACGGCGAGGACCGCTGGAGAGGTGCGGAGTGCGGGCCACCCGGGGACCGGGAGGCGGGGTCGCGATCCGCCGATGCCGGCGGTGAACCGTGCGAGAAGTCGGCGGTCCGAAGCGAGCAGCAGGACGGCGGTCAGCAGCAGGGCGAGAACGCACGCCGCGATGAGGTCGGCGTGCTCGCCGCCCTGCGGTGAGAGCCGGGTGCCCGAATCGGCATGGGGAGCATCGGCCGGAGTGGCTGACTCCGCCGAGCCCGGTACGGCCGGTTCGAGGGCGTCGATCGCTGCGCCCGCAGCTGCTGCGGGCGCGGATCCGTGATTCGCCGGGTCTGCGAGCAGCAGGGAGTGCATGCCGATGAGTCCGAGGAGGATCGCGCCGACGGCGAGGAATCTGCCGAGGCTCCCCCGCGGTACCCGCTCGTGCCGATTGCTCACGCGGGCCACGCTAGCAGTCCGCCCAGAGCTCTGGCCGGGCGGCTTCTCTAACTCGGCGGTGTGGGAGGCAGGGCCGTTCAGCGCAGGAACAGGATCCAGAGCGGCAGGCTGACGATCAGCCCGGCGACGAACGCGATGACGACCGCGAGGCCGCCCTGCCGGAGGAAGCGTCCGGGTACGCGCACCGTCGCCCACCGGGGGTCGGCGGCGATCGCGGCCAGCACCGCCGCGTCGACGCGATCGTCGAGCACGGCGACATCCGGGTTCGCGGGATCGAGCACGACCGACGCGGGCGCGTTCCGCTGGATACCGTAGCGTGTGGGCAGCAGGACGTAGGCCGTGCGCGGCAGGCCACCGCTCGGCAGCACCTTCACGAGCGCGAGGCGAGCGGACTCCGGGGATGCTGGGAAGCGCATCGTCGCGGCGACGCGCTGCTCCCGCCCGAACACCTGTCCGACCCGAGCGGGGGCCGTCTCCCCCGGAGCCGCACCGGTGGCGAGGAGCTGCGAGCGCTGCGCGATCAGCGTCACCAGGCGGTCGACCATGCGCAGGCCGATCCCCAGGTTCACGAGGATCACGACGAGGAGCGTCGGCAGCATGATCAGCTGCGGTGTAATGCCCCTCGGGTGGAACCCCTCGGTCGCGAGGACGATCGACTGCGCGATCATCAGTCCGAGCAGCGCGCCGAGAATGACCCCGGCCGCGATCCCGAAGTTGCGCTGCAGAGACCAGTCCATGCCTTCAGTATGCAGTATCCCGGTACGCCGCCGCCATCGCGACCACGCTCGGCGGTGCCCGCACAGTTCGAGTCCGCGTCGGTGTTCGCCGCCCGGCTACGCCCCTGCAGAATCCGGACTCGAACGTGAGAGGCGCTCTGCGATCTCGCGTGCGACGGCGTCCGCGGGCTTCGCGGTCGTGTCGATGACGGCCGCCTGATCGTGCAGCCAGGAGCGCGCAGCTTCGATGTAGGGGCGGACGTGGTCGTGACGGAATGTCGATGGCCCCATGTCGGCGTCGTCATCGATGCGGTGCCGCAGCGTGGTCTCGTCCGCGTGCAGGACGAAGTGGTGCACGGTGATCTCGTGCCGACCGAGGTCCGCAGCGATCTCTTGCCAGTACTGTTCGGTGAGCACGGTCATCGGAATGATGAGGGTCCCGCCCACATAGTCGAGCACCCGTCGGGCAGTCTCGGCGACGAGCGGCCTCCAGGGCGGCCAGTGCTGGAAGTTGCCCGTCTCGGGCAGAGCCGGCGCGATATCCATGAGCACCTCGCCGACCTTCTCGGCGTCGAAGATCCGCGACTGCGGGACCAGGGGCTGCAGGAGGCGACTGGTCGTCGTCTTCCCCGCCCCGTGCGTTCCGTTGAGCCAGATGATCACGATCCCAACAGTAGCTGTGCCTGTTGCGGGCGTCGTGCTCCCCCGGGGTCCGATTCGGGGATGGCTACGCTGATACCGAAGCCGATGCCGTCGATCGAGGAGTCATGATGTGGAAGGTTGGACCGGTCCGATCAGTCCGAGAAGCGACTGTGTTCCGGAACGCGGACATCCTCGATGTGCAGCTCGTCGATGAAGCCGACCGGACGCGCGCCGTTTCGGAGGCCACCTACACGGAGCTCCGGGAGACATCGGACGCGCTGATCTCGGTGCGAGTGGATCCGCTGCGGCTCGATCCCGCGCAGATCGCGGGACTCGCTCCCGACTTCCTCGAGTTCACTCCCGCAGACCCCGAGAAACCAGGTCTGCTCACGGAGCAGCTGGCGGCGCTCGAGCCGCTCGGTATCCCGTCGATCTGCGCCGGCCTCACCATCGCCCGTGACGATCTTTCGCTGCTCGGCCACGAGTCGCACCTGGAGCGGCTGATCGACGCCGGCGCCCGGTATGTGCAGGTTGAGATCCAGTCGTTCGTCGATCCCGATTTTCGTATTCGCGGCGCCGTTCGCGAACGGATCGGGGACCTGCTCGCCCGATTCCCGATCCTCATCTCGGATTCCTGGACGGACCTGGGCACGCAGGCCGGGGTCGGCGAAGCTGGCCTTTTCTTCGACCTGGCCCAGGACGCGATCACTCCGGCCGGCGTCGTGCGCCTGATGCGGGGCCGCTGAAACCGTATGCCCCGCGCTAGCCCTACTCTGACCCACGGATTTTCGCGGACACACAGAAGCCCGGTCAGGAAACCAGTCCTGACCGGGCAACATTCGAAGTTCGATTGGTAGGGCGTGCGGGGCTTGAACCCGCGACCGACGGATTATGAGTCCGCTGCTCTAACCGGCTGAGCTAACGCCCCTGGGCAACTCCCTCAGTCTATGACCCCGCCGAGGATCTCCTGGCCGCGGCCGCCGCGCGGCGCGCGCGAAACACTCGGATCCTGGGATCCAGAAAGCGCCACGCGAACAGCAGCACGATGACGGCGAACAGCAGCATGGCGATCGCACCGTCGGAGGTCGTCAGGAACCCCGTGAGCATCGGGTGCTCGGCGCGAGTCGCCGCGTCGAACTCCCACCAGTGATCCTGACCGCGCACCGAGGCGCCCGCCGATCGCGGGGTGCCGCCGAGCTGCCGCCCGAGCCACGGGCGCACCACCGCGTTGAGCAGGACCCCGACGACGAGCGGCAGCACGAGCGCCACAATAAAGCTCGGCGGGCGCACACGGAAACGGGACTCGGTCACCCGACGATCCTACGGCCGTTGGCCGTCGGCCGCCGCCCACTGGCAGCGCGCGGCCGGTCTCCCTGCCAGACTGGAGCGATGCCGCACCGCCTGTTCGACGCACCCGCGATTGAGGTCGCTCCGCATCTGCTGGGCGCCCGTGTCTCGGTGCAGCACCCGGGCGGCTCCGTCACGGTCCGCATCACCGAGGTCGAGGCGTACCACGGCGTCGGGGTGCCCGGCCCCTACGACGCGGGCTCGCACTCGAAGGACCGCCGCACCGAGCGCAACGCCTCGATGTTCGGCCCGCCGGGCCACGCCTACGTCTACTTCAGCTACGGTATGCACTTCGCGCTCAACCTGGTCTGCTCGCCCGAGGGATCCGCCTCGGGGGTGCTGCTCCGCGCGGGCGAGGTCGTCGCGGGCGAGGCGCTGGCCCGATCCTTCCGCGTGCGGAAACGCGGCATCTCCACCCCGGATGCACCGGCTGGCTCAGGCGCACCGGGCACCCCTGCCGCACCGGAGATCCCGCACCGCGCGCTGGCCCGCGGCCCCGGCAACCTCGCGGCCGCGCTCGGCGTGACCCGCGAGGCGCACGACGGCCGTGACCTCTTCACCGCACCGTTCTCGTTCGAACCGGCGCCGGCGCTCGCCGCCGAGATCGCGCGGGGACCGCGCGTCGGTGTGGCGGGCGAAGCGGGCGGTCCGGCGTTCCCGTGGCGGTTCTGGTTGCCGGGCGATCCGACGGTGTCGGCGTTCCGGCCCGGCCGCGGAGCGCCGCGGGGCTGAGCGCCGCGGCGCCCGCAGCATCCGCCGAACAGGGCCCTACTCCCCCGGCGCGAGCAGCCCGCTCTCGTAGGCGAGGATCACGAGCTGCGCGCGATCGTGCGCGCCGACCTTGCTCATGATCCGGTTCACGTGCGTCTTCGCGGTGTGCGGCGAAATGAAGAGCTGCTCGGCGAGCTCCTGGTTCGATCGGCCGCGGGCGACGAGCAGGAGCACCTCGACCTCCCGCTCGGTGAGGCCGGAGAGCTCCGCGGGGACCCCAGTGCCGCGGACGCCGCTCGCGGGCATCACGTAGCGGCTGATGAGCGCCCGGGTCGCGACCGGCGAGAGCAGGGTGTCGCCGGCGTGCACCGCGCGCACCGCCCGAGCGATGTCGTCGGGTTCCGCCCCCTTGCCGATGAAGCCGCTCGCACCGGCGCGCAGCGCCGACACCACATACTCCTCCTCCTCGAAGGTGGTGAGCACGAGGACCCGCACTTCACCTGATCCCGGTTCGGCGCAGATCGCCTCGGTCGCCCGGATCCCGTCGACGTCGGGCATGCGGATGTCCATGAGCACCACATCGGGGCGCAGCCGCGAGGCTTCCGCGATCGCCTCCCGGCCGTCGGCGGCGGTGCCGATCACGTCGAGGTCGTCGTGCACGGCGAGGATATCGGCCACGGCCTGCCGGATCAGGGGCTGATCGTCGACCACGAGCACGCGGATCATCGGGCGCCCTCTTCGGGGATCGGGAGCACGGCGCTCAGGTGGAACACTCCGGCGATCCGGCCCGTGGTCACGGATCCGCCGAGCGCGGCGACGCGCTCCCGGATCCCGACGAGCCCCAGTCCGGCGGACGTAGCAGGATCCTCCGCGGTACTCGTGCCGACCGGATTGGAGAGCTCGATGCGCAGCTCGTGCAGATCGACGTCGAGCCGCAGCGCCGCTCGATGCTCCGAACCGTGCTTGAGTGCGTTGGTCAGGCCCTCCTGCACGAGGCGGTACGCCGCCCGGTCGGTCGCGCCCAGGATCCGCGAGGGATCGCCGTCGATGCGGAGCTCGACGTCGAGACCCCCCTCGCGCACCCCGGCCAGCAGCGCCTCGAGCCGGTCCAGGCCGGGCTGCGGCGCGGTCCCGGGATCGCTCGTCTCGTCGGCGCGCAGGTAGTGCAGCAGCTCCCCGATCTCGCCGATGCCGCCGCGCGCGGCATCCCGGATCGTGCTGAGCGCCTCGCGGGCGCGCTCGGGTCGTTCCTCGAGCAGGCCGGCCGCGACGCCGGCGTTCAGGTTGATCACCGCCAGCTGGTGCGCCACGGTGTCGTGCAGTTCCCGCGCGATGCGCAGGCGCTCCTCGGCGACCCGCTGCAGCGCCTCGCTCTCGCGCGTCTCCTCCGCGCGCTCCGCCCGCTCGGTCATCGCCGCCAGGTACTCGCGCCGCGAACGGGCGCTGTCGCCGAGGGCAGCCGCGATCGACAGCGCCGCACCGACCTGGAACACCCGGGGCGAGAACGAGCTCCAGTCGGTCACGGCGATGCTGAGCAGCAGGATCAGCCCGGTGGCGACGGCCGCGGCGATGAGTGCGAGCCGCCGAGGTGCCCGGTTCGCGAGCGTGAACGCGGCGATCGTGAGCCCGATCCCCGGCCCGATCGACGGCGAGGACCCGAGCGCGGCGAGGAAGAACACCGCGAACGTCGCGACGAAGACCGCGAGCGGCCAGCGCCGCCGGACGAACATGAGGCCGGCGGGGATCACGAGCAGCAGCACGCTCCAGAACTGGTGCAGCGCGCTCGGCTCGCCCATGGGCGGTCCCGGCGGGCGCCCCCAGGCACCTCCCGAACCGGGCATGCCCCCGAACCCCATGCCCAGGCCGCTGCCCACCAGGATCCCGCCGCCCAGCAGCACGACGAGCGCGGCGGTCAGATCCGCCGCCCAACCGGGCCAGCGCTCGTGTTCCTCCGGCTCCGTCGCAGCCGCGCGTGCATCGCTCATGCCCCCAGTCTGCCCGGGTTCGGCCGAACGCGCGTCGCCCGAGTGCGGCATCCGGGATACCGCGATCGCAGTACGGGGTGTACCCGCAGGGGTGACGCGCAACCGGCGCCCCCTCGGAAGACTCGGAACAGTTCTCGATCGAAGGACGAAAGGACCCCCGATGTACTGGACCATGCTGCGGCGCGAGCTGCTCGGACGGAAACGGCAGACGATCATCGTCGCAGCCGGACTCGCGATCGCCATCGCGCTCGTCATCGTCGTGTCGGCGCTCTCCGCCGGCGTCAAGCAGGCGCAGACCCGAGCCCTCGAGGGCGTCTACGGCGTCGGCACCGACCTCACCGTGACCGGCGCCGCCACTGAGCCCGGCCAGGGCGGCGGCCCGCGCTTCGAATTCGGCCAGAACGACGGACAGAGCACGGACGGCACGACGACGCTCGCGAAGTCGCGCCTCATGTCGAACCCGCGCCAGGGAACGCTCGATGCCAGCACCGTCACCGCGGTCGGCAAGCTCGACGGCGTCGCCAAGACGACCGGGGCGCTCAGCCTCACCAACACCACGTTCACCGGCGAGATGCCCGACCGCTCCCAGATGCAGTCGCAGAGCGGCGGCATGAGCGCACCGCCCGAGGGCGGCGCAGGAGGCGCCGGCGGTTCCGGCGGCAGCTCGTTCGGCATCGAGAGCTTCACCGTGCTCGGCGTCGATCCCTCGGCCACGGGCGTCGGCCCGCTCTCGGCGACGAAGGTGAGCTCGGGACGCGCGCTCGCCGCATCCGACGCCGGGAAGAAGGTCGCCGTGGTCGACTCCCTCTACGCGAAGACCGAGAGCATCGCGGTCGGCGACTCGGTCGAGGTCGGCGGCAGCACGGTCGAGGTGGTCGGCATTGTCGCATCGACCGGTGACGAGGCGGAGACCGCCGCGAACGTGTTCCTGCCCATCGACACGGCGCGCACCCTCGCCGGTGTCGAAGACGTCGTATCGACGGTGTACGTGAGCGCCGATTCTGCGAGCGGTATCGAAGCGCTACAGCAGAAGATCGAGAAGCAGGTTCCGGACGCCACCGTGAGCTCGCAGGCGGATCTCGCCGCGCAGGTCTCAGGCTCCCTCTCGAGCGCCTCCTCGTTGATCACGAATCTCGGCACCTGGCTCTCGATCATCGTCCTCGCGGTCGCCCTGGTCATCGCCATGCTGCTGACCAGCTCGGGCGTCTCGCGGCGCACCCGGGAGTTCGGCACCCTGAAGGCGATCGGCTGGTCGAACCGGCGCGTGGTCGGACAGCTCGCCGGCGAATCCGGTGTCCAGGCCCTGATCGGTGGCGTCGTGGGCCTCGTGCTCGGTCTGGGCACGGTCGGGATCATCAACCTGATCGCCCCGAAGATCGGCGGCGGCGCCACCGCCACCGCGGGTCGCGCGGCGGCCGAGGGCGCGATGCCCGGCGGCGCGGGCGGCGGAATGCCTGAGAGCGGGGGCGGAATGCCCGGCGGCTTCGGACGCGCGGCGCAGCAGGCGACCGAGATCGTGCTGCACGCTCCCGTGACCCCCTGGATCGTGGCGGCCGCGATCCTGCTCGCCCTGTTGGGCGGCCTGGTCGCCGGCAGCTTCGGGGCCTGGCGCGCCGCACGGCTCAGCCCGGTCGAGGCGCTGAGGGCCGTCGCATGAGCCCCCTCGACGCGGCCCGGCCGGGTCCCCAGCTCAGCACCGATTCAGAACGGAACGAGACCCAGATGAACCCCACAGCCCAGGCGGCACCCGAGACCGCCGTCTCCCCCGACCCCGCAGCCCGGTCGCGCATCGAGCCGATCTACGTGCTGGACGGCATCACCAAGAGCTATCGCATGCAGGGACGCACCCTCACCCCGCTGACCGGCGTGGACATCAGCATCATGCCCGGCGAGTTCGCGACGATCCAGGGCCCCACCGGCGGCGGCAAGTCGACGCTGCTGCAATTGCTCGGCGCGCTCGACCGGCCGAGCAGCGGAGTGCTGCGGCTGGACGGGATCGACCTCGCCGCGGCGCGTGACGGCGTACTCACCCGGATGCGCGCCGCGCGGATCGGCTTCGTGTTCCAGTCGTTCAATCTGATCCCCACGCTCACCGCCAGCGAGAACGTGAACGTGGCGCTCGAGGGACGCGGCATGACCGCGTCCACCCGGACCGAGCGCGTCGCCGAGGCCCTCGCGAAGGTCGGGCTGGCGGATCGCGGCGGGCACCGGCCGAGCGAGCTGTCGGGCGGCCAGCAGCAGCGCGTCGCGATCGCGCGCGCCATCGTCGCGGGACCCAAGGTACTGCTCGCCGACGAGCCGACGGGCAACCTCGACGAGTCGATGCGCGACGAGATCCTCGAGCTGCTGGAGGGGTTGAACCGCGAGGGCCTCACCATCGTCGCGGTCACCCACGACTCCGCGGTCGCGAAGCGGGCGCACCGGCGGCTCCGCCTCGACGGCGGCCGCCTGCACGAGGTGCGGCGCTAGTCGCGGTCCGGGGCGGTGCCCGGCTCGGCCCGGGCGCCGACGCCGGGCGCCGCCTCGTCGAGCACGTTCGCGCCGTTCTGCGGGTGGAACCGCGCCAGCATGATCACACCCGCGACCGCGATGAGGCCACCGGTCACGAAGCCGAGAATCTGGAGGCCGTTCGCGCCGGACGCCTCGCCGAGCACGAGGATGCCGATGAGCACCGCGACGAGCGGGTCGATGACCGTGAGCCCGGCCACCACGAGGTCGGGCGGGCCCGAGGAGTAGGCGTTCTGCACGAACACCATGCCGAGCAGCGCGCCCAGCACGAGCAGCGCCGCGCAGGCCCAGGTGAGCCACTCCACGTCGCCCTGCTGGAAGCGGACGATGATGGTCTTCGCGAGCGTCGCGACGAAGCCGTAGAGCACACCGGCGCCGACGATGTAGAGCAGCGCGATGCGGCGGTGGCGCAGCGCGAGGAACGCGATGACCGCGAGCACGAGCACGACCGCGTAGGTGATGAGGATCACGAGCAGCTTCTCGTTGCCGATCGGCCGCTCGACCGCGGCGAAGGCGGCCACGGTGACGTAGGTGACGATGCCGCCGACGCACATGGCGATCGCGGTCTTCGCCCGCTTGCCGAGGCGCACCCCCGAGAGACGGGAGTTGAGGATCGAGGTGATCACCAGGCCGACGACGCCGATGGGCTGCACGACGATGATCGGGGCGACCGTCAGCGACAGCAGCTGGAACACGACCGCGAGGCCGAGGCACACCGTGCCGACGACCCAGGAGGGCCGCCGCAGCAGGCTGAGCACGTGCCGGAAGGAGAGCCCGGATCCCGCGCTCTCGCCCGTGATCCGCTCGACCTTGTTGAGCCCCCGCGACTGGTACTGGGCGCCGAACGCGAGCAGCGCGGCGCCCACGAGCGCGGCGAGGATACCGAGGAGCTGCTTGGGCGAGAACTCGACCTCGCTCGCGATCTCGGCGGTCTCGAGCAGGAACGGCGCGGTGCCGACGGAGAGGAGGCTCGAGATCACTCCTCCAACCTACCCGTTCACGGAGCGGGGTGTCCCGCGCATGATGTCGATGAGTCGTGCCGCGGCACGCGGGACCTCGTCGTTGACGATGATCTCGTCGAACTCGTCGGCGGCGGCGAGCTCGACCTTGGCGGTCTCGAGCCGTCGCGCGCGCTCCTCGCCGTCTTCGGTGCCGCGCCCCACGAGGCGGTTGACCAGTTCGTCCCAGCTGGGCGGGGCGAGGAACACGAGGCGGGCATCGGGCATCGAGGCGCGCACCTGGCGCGCGCCCTGCAGGTCGATCTCGAGCAGCACGAGCTCGCCGCGCTCGGACGCCTCCTGCACAGGACCGCGCGGCGTGCCGTAGCGGTACTTGTTGTGCACGGTCGCCCACTCGAGCAGTTCGCCCGCGGCAAGCATGCGGTCGAACTGCTCGTCGCTCATGAAGAAGTAGTGCGTACCGTCGACCTCGCCCGGGCGCGGGGCGCGGGTGGTCGCCGAGACCGAGAGGCTCACCTCGGGGTAGTGCTCGCGGATGTAGGTCGCCACGGTGCCCTTGCCGACCGCCGTCGGGCCGGCCAGCACGGTGAGCGGCGGGCGCGTGCCCGCCGCCTCGGCGCCGACGCGCTCCCGGACGAAGCCCTCGAGCCGTTCGCGCTGCTGGCGGCCGAGGCCGCCGAGGCGCTTGCGCTCCGAGATGCTGAGCTCCTCGAGGATTCGGCTGAGCTTCACCTGGCCGATCGCGGGGAACGAGAGCAGGAAGTCGGTGACGCGGAGCGACGCGGCCGGAGTCTCCGGGACCCGTGCCTGCTCGAGCACGCGCAGGGGCGACGCCTCGCCGCTGCGCAGCCGACGCTTCACCTCGGCCCGCGCGCGCCGCGCGGCGACCGCCGCCCGGCTCGCAGCCGTCCGATCCACGTCGGGCATTGCCCGATCCGATGCCCGCTCCTCGGCCATCCCTACCCCTTCAGTGCTTCTGCGATCGCATTCGCCCGGTCCCGCACTCGCGCGGCGAGGCCGTCGGCTCCCCCGGCGAGGACGCTGCGCGATTCGTTCGCGAGGATCGCGTCGCCGAGACCACCAAAGATATCGCGTGCGCGTTCGATCTGCGCGCCCTGGAACCCGAAGCCGGGCGCCAGCACCGGCAGCGCGGGCCCGGCCGGCCGCACCGAAGGATCGATGCCAAACTCGTCGAGCACGAGCGTCGCCCCCAGAACGACGCCGATCGAGCCGACCTGAGCCGTCGGGTCGTGCGCCAGATTCCACGCCGCGGCATCGCCGACCATGGCGTTCGCGACGGTCGATCCATCGGTGCGCACGGCGGTCTGCACCGGGCGCGCCTCGGGGTTCGAGGTCGCGGCGAGCACGAACAGCCCCTTGCCGTGCTCGCGCACGTGACCGAAGGCTCCGTCGAGCGTGCCGAAGCCCTGGTAGGCCACCACGGTCATGGCGTCGACCTCGAGCGGCGAGCCGGGGGTGAGCCAGGCGTCCGCGTACGCGGCGAAGCTCGATCCGATGTCGCCGCGCTTCACGTCGGCGACCACGGCGAGCCCGGCCGCGCGGGCGTCGGCGAGCACCCGCTCGAGGGCGGCGAAGCCCGCCGATCCGAATCGCTCGAAGAAGGCGATCTGCGGCTTCACGCACGCGGCGACGCCGGCGGCGGCCGCGACGACGTCGCGGCCCATCCGCTCGGCTCCGGCAGCGTCGTCGGAGAGGCCCCAGTCGGCCAGCAGCGGCGCGTGGGGATCGATCCCCGCGCACAGGTGCCGGCCCGCCGCGAACTCCGCGGCGAGCCGGTTCCCGAAGGCGACCGTGGTCATCGAGCGGCCTCCGCGCGGGCCAGGACGCGGTCGGCCTCGTATTCCTGCAGCGACTTCACGTCGAAGCCGCGCTGCTGCGCCGAGATGGCGCCGACCGCGGCCGAGAGCTCCGAGATCGTCGTGAAGATCGGCTTGTCGGCCGCCACGGCTGCCGCACGGATCTCGTAGCCGTCGGCGCGAGCCGAGCTGCCCGAAGGCGTGTTGATGATCATGTCGATCTCACCGCGGTTGATCAGGTCGACGATGGTGTCGCCCTCGGCCTGGGCCGAGTGCTTGCGCACCGTCTCGCTCTCGATGCCGTTGCGGCCGAGCACCACCTGGGTGCCGGGCGTCGCGAGGATCCGGTAGCCGAGCTCTTGCAGACGGAGCGCGGGGAGCACGACCGCGCGCTTGTCGCGGTCGGCGACCGAGAGGAACACCGTGCCCGAGGTGGGCAGCTCGCTGCCCGCGGCCGACTGGCTCTTCGCGAAGGCGACCGGGAACGTGCGGTCCATGCCCATGACCTCGCCCGTCGAGCGCATCTCGGGCCCGAGCAGCGAATCGACGACGAGACCCTCGTGGGTGCGGAAGCGCTTGAACGGCAGCACGGCCTCCTTGACCGCGATCGGCGCGTCGATCGGCGCGCGCGAGCCGTCGCGCTCGGGCAGCAGGCCCGAGTCGATGAGCTGCTGGATCGACTCGCCGGCCATCAGGCGCGACGCGGCCTTCGCCAGCGGGATCCCGAGCGCCTTCGAGACGAACGGCACCGTGCGCGACGCGCGCGGGTTCGCCTCGAGCACGTAGAGCACGCCCTGGCCGATCGCGAACTGCACGTTGAGCAGGCCGCGCACGCCGATGCCCTCGGCGATGCCCAGCGTCGCCTCGCGCACCGCCGCGATCTGGTCGTGGCCGAGCGTGACGGGCGGCAGGGTGCAGCTCGAGTCGCCCGAGTGCACGCCGGCCTCCTCGATGTGCTCCATCACGCCGCCGACGTACAGCTGCTCGCCGTCGTAGAGGGCGTCGACGTCGATCTCGATCGCGTCGTCGAGGAACCGATCGACGAGCAGCGGGTGGCCGGGGCCGACGAGGGCGTGGCCCTCGATGCGCTCGAAGTAGCCGCGCAGCGAGGCGGTGTCGTAGACGATCTCCATGCCGCGGCCGCCGAGCACGAACGACGGGCGGACGAGCACCGGGTAGCCGATCTCCTCGGCGACGCGGACCGCGCCCTCCTCGTCGATCGCGGTGCCGTTGCGCGGGGCCAGCAGGCCGGCGCGCTCGAGGATGTTCGAGAACGCGCCGCGCTCCTCGGCGAGGTCGATCGCCTCGGGGGTGGTGCCGAGGATCGGGACGCCCGCGTCCTTGAGCGGCTGCGCGAGGCCCAGCGCGGTCTGGCCGCCGAGCTGCACGACGACGCCCAGCAGCTCGCCCGACGCCTGCTCGGCGTGGATGACCTCGAGCACGTCCTCGAGCGTGAGCGGCTCGAAGTAGAGGCGGTCCGAGGTGTCGTAGTCGGTGGACACCGTCTCGGGGTTGCAGTTGATCATGATCGTCTCGTAGCCCGCCTCCGAGAGCGCGAACGAGGCGTGCACGCAGGAGTAGTCGAACTCGACGCCCTGACCGATGCGGTTGGGGCCGGAGCCCAGGATCACGACCTTCTTGCGATCGCTCGGCGCCACCTCGGTCTCGAGGTCGTAGGACGAGTAGTGGTACGGCGTGAGCGCCGGGAACTCGCCCGCGCAGGTATCGACCGTCTTGTAGACGGGGCGGAGGCCCAGGCCGTGGCGCAGGCCGCGGATCTCGGACTCCGAGACCCCGCGGATCGCGGCGATCTGCGCGTCCGAGAAGCCGTGGTCCTTCGCCTCGCGGAGCACGTCGAGCGTGAGCTGCGGGGCCGCCTTGACCGTCTCGGCCACCTCGTTGATCAGCTGGATCTGGTCGAGGAACCACGGGTCGATCGCGGTCGACTCGAAGACCTGCTCGATCGTCGCGCCGAGGCGCAGCGCCTGCTGCACGTCGACGATCCGGCCGTCGGTCGGACGCTTGATCGTCTCGAGGATCTCGGCGACGGGACGCGCCTCCTCTCCCCAGTGGAACGAGGTGCCGCGCTTCTCGAGCGAGCGCAGCGACTTCTGCAGCGCGGTCGTGAAGTTGCGGCCGATCGCCATCGCCTCGCCCACCGACTTCATGGTGGTGGTGAGGGTGTCGTCGGCGGCCGGGAACTTCTCGAACGCGAAGCGGGGAGCCTTCACCACGATGTAGTCGATGGTCGGCTCGAAGCTCGCGGGCGTCTTCTGCGTGATGTCGTTCGGGATCTCGTCGAGGCGGTAGCCGAGGGCCAGCTTCGCGGCGATCTTGGCGATCGGGAAGCCGGTGGCCTTCGACGCGAGCGCCGACGAGCGCGAGACGCGCGGGTTCATCTCGATGACGATCACGCGACCGGTCTTGGGGTCGATCGCGTACTGGATGTTGCAGCCGCCCGTGTCGACGCCCACGCGACGGATGATGTCGATGCCGATGTCGCGGAGCTTCTGGAACTCGCGGTCGGTCAGCGTCAGCGCGGGCGCGACGGTGATCGAATCGCCCGTGTGCACGCCGACGGCGTCGACGTTCTCGATCGAGCAGACGACCACCGTGTTGTCGGCGGTGTCGCGCATGAGCTCGAGCTCGTACTCCTTCCAACCGAGGATCGACTCCTCGAGGAGCACCTCGGTGGTCGGGCTGTAGTGCAGGCCGTCGCCCGCGATGCGGACGAGGTCCTCCTCGGTGTAGGCGAAGCCCGATCCGAGGCCGCCCATGGTGAACGAGGGGCGCACCACGAGGGGGTAGCCGAGGTCCTTGGCGAACTCCTTCGCCTCCTCGATCGTGTGCGCGACGTGCGAGCGCGCCACGTCGGCGCCCGACTCGATCACGAGGTCCTTGAAGATCTGGCGATCCTCACCGCGCTGGATCGCGTCGACCTTCGCGCCGATGAGCTCGACGCCGTGCTTCTCGAGGATCCCGAGCTCGTGCAGCGACATGGCGGCGTTGAGCGCGGTCTGGCCGCCGAGGGTCGGCAGGATCGCGTCGGGGCGCTCCTTGATGATGATCGACTCGATGACCTCGGGGGTGATCGGTTCGACGTAGGTCGCGTCGGCGAAGTCCGGGTCGGTCATGATCGTGGCCGGGTTCGAGTTCACGAGGATGACGCGCACGCCCTCTTCGCGGAGCACGCGGCAGGCCTGGGTGCCCGAGTAGTCGAACTCACAGGCCTGACCGATGACGATCGGGCCGGAGCCGATGACGAGGACGGAGTTGATGTCTGAACGCTTGGGCATGTGCTTAGGCCTCCGAGGCGGTGGTCTTGCGCTCGGTCACCAAAGCGCGGAATCGATCGAAGAGGTAGAAGGCGTCGTGCGGGCCGGCCGCGGCCTCGGGGTGGTACTGCACCGAGAACGCGGGGAGATCGAGGCACTCGAGCCCCTCGACGACCTGGTCGTTCAGGCTGTAGTGGCTGACCTGGACCCGACCGAGCCCCTCGGGCGAATCGAGTTCGCCCTCGATGGGCGCGTCGACCGCGAAGCCGTGGTTCTGCGCGGTGATCTCGACGCGGCCGGTGCGCTTGTCGAGCACGGGCTGGTTGATGCCGCGGTGCCCGAAGGGCAGCTTGTAGGTGTCGAAGCCGAGCGCACGCCCGAGCAGCTGGTTGCCGAAGCAGATGCCGAAGTAGGGCAGTCCGTCGCGCAGCAGTTCGCGGAGCAGCACGACCTGGGTCTCGGACGCCGCGGGGTCGCCGGGGCCGTTCGAGTAGAACAGCGCGTCCGGTGCGATCTCTCGGATCTGCTCGAGTGTCGTGGAGGCGGGCAGCACGATCACGTCGAAGCCGTGCTCCGAGAGGTACTGCACCGTCGCGCGCTTGATGCCGAGATCGAGCACCGCGATGGATCCGACGCGCTCGATGCCCTCGGCCGCGGGCACGTCGTAGCGCTCGGGCGTGGTGACGGCCTCCGAGAGGTTCTTGCCGGCCATCGACGCCTGCTCGCGCACGCGGGCGAGCTGCTCGTCGTCGGACAGTTCGAGGGCGGCACCCGAGAACACGCCGGCGCGCATGGCGCCCGCCGAGCGGATGTGACGGGTCACGGCACGGGTGTCGATGCCCGAGATGCCGACGACGCCGTCGTTCACGAGGTCCTCGTCGAGCGAGCGCTCGGCGCGGAAGTTCGAGACGCGGCGCGCGGGATCGCGCACGACGAAGCCGGCGACCCAGATCTTGCGCGACTCCATGTCGGTGTCGTTCGCGCCGGTGTTGCCGATGTGCGGGGCCGTCATCAGCACGATCTGGCCCGCGTACGACGGGTCGGTCAGGGTCTCCTGGTAGCCGGTCATGCCGGTCGAGAAGACGACCTCGCCGAGGGTCTCGCCCGTCGCGCCGTAGGCGCGGCCGGTGTATCGCGATCCGTCCTCGAGCACGAGCACTGCGGCTCCGCCGGGCACGGCGCTCGCCGGCGGTGCCGTCACTTCTGGGCTGTTGGTGGTCACGCGTCCTCCTGGGTGGTGCTGGTCCGTTCGTCGGCCGGAGCCGGCGAATCCTGCGGTGCCGCGGCGATCCGGTCGATCGCGGCGGTGAATCGGTGGTGGTCGTCGGCCTCGACGAAGCGGAAGCCGGACTCGAGCTGGCGGCCCTCGGAGAGCCAGCGCAGCAGGGTGATGCCGTCGCGCTCCACGAACTTGCCGACGCGGGGGCCGGAGGCTCCCGAGCCGAGCACGCGGGCGGCCGGCAGGTGGACGGGCTGCTCGCCCGCCACCGTGATCGTGATGCCGTCGGTGCGGACCTCGACGGCGGCGGGGCCCCGGTAGCGCAGGCCTGGTGCGGCCACGCGGTCCATGGGGGCGCCGGCCGGAGTGGTCGACACGTACGCGGCGTTCGGGAACTCGGCGACGAGTTCTCCGGTCGGCGCGACGCCGCCGATCACGTCGGCGTCGCGCCGGCTTCGTCGTCGCCAGCCGAGCCACATGGCCAGCAGCACGAGCACGGCGAACGCCGCCACGATGATCGTGAAGGTGGTGCGGTCCATCATGCGGAGGCCCCCGCGGCGGCGACCGTCTCGGCGTCGACCAGGCGGCCGTCGTCGAGCGTCAGATAGCCGCGCCGGATCGTCGTGTGCACGCGGCCGGGCAGCTCCATGCCGAGGAACGGCGAGTTGGTGCTGCGGCCCCGCAGATCGTCGACGCCGAAGGCGCTGCTGCCGGTGGGATCGACGAGCACCAGGTCGGCGGGCTGGCCAGCCGCGAGCTCCGCCGGGTGCCCTTCGAGGCGCCCGATCTCGGCCGGCTTCTGCGAGAGCATCCGCTCGAGCTCGGCCCAGCTGGCGTGCCCCTCGCGGATCAGGGTGAGCAGCGCGATGGGCAGAGCCGACTCGAGGCCGACCATGCCGAACGCGGCGACGTCCCACTCGCTCTCCTTCGCCTCGGTCGGGTGCGGCGCGTGGTCGGTCGCGATGATGTCGATGACGCCGTCGGCGACCGCCTGGCGCAGCGCGCGCACGTCGTCCTCGCGGCGCAGCGGCGGGTTCACCTTGTAGCGAGGGTCGTAGCTGCGGGCCAGCTCCTCGGTGAGGATCAGGTGGTGCGGCGTGACCTCCGCCGTGATCTGCACGCCGCTCGCCTTGGCCCAGCGCACGACCTCGACGGAGCCGGCCGTCGACAGGTGGCAGACGTGCAGACGGGCGCCGATGTGCCCGGCCAGCAGCGCGTCGCGGGCGATGATCGATTCCTCGGCCACCGCCGGCCAGCCGGCGAGCCCGAGCTCGCTCGAGAGCCGCCCCTCGTTCATCTGCGCGCCCTCGGTCAGGCGCGGGTCCTGCGCGTGCTGCGCGATGACGCCGTCGAAGGTCTTCACGTACTCGAGCGCGCGGCGCATGAGCAGCGGATCGTGCACGCACTTGCCGTCGTCGGAGAACACGCGCACCCCGGCGCGCGACTGCGCCATGGCGCCGATCTCGCTGAGGCGCTCCCCCGCGAGTCCCGCGGTCACCGCGCCGATGGGGCGGACGGTCGCGTAGCCCGCGTCGTCGCCGAGGGCCTGCACCTGCTCGACCACACCCGCCGTGTCCTGCACGGGGCTGGTGTTGGCCATGGCGAACACCGTGGTGAAGCCGCCGGCGGCCGCGGCGCGCGTGCCCGTGAGGACCGTCTCGGACTGCTCGAAACCGGGCTCGCGCAGGTGGGTGTGCAGATCGACGAGGCCGGTCAGCGCGACGAGGCCGTCGGCCTCGATGACGCGCTCGCCGTCGCGGGGCTCGAGCCCGCCCGCGGACTGCGCGGCGCGCTCGACGATGACGCCGCTCTCGATCCGCAGGTCGACGGGCTCGGCGCTCAGGTGGTCGGCGCCGCGCTCGGTGAGCTGCGCCGCGAGACGCGCGCCTCGGATCAGGATGCCGGGATTGCTGCTCATTCGGAGTCCTTCGGGGTCTGGCGCCGCTCACCGGAGAGCAGCAGGTAGAGGGCGGCCATGCGCACGGAGACGCCGTTGGCGACCTGCTCGAGCACCGTCGAGCGCGGGGAATCGGCCGCGGCCGACGAGATCTCGAGGCCGCGATTCATGGGACCGGGGTGCATGACGATCGCTCGGTCGCTGAGGCGTGCCAGGCGCAGGTCGTCGAGGCCCCAGTTGCGGGCGTACTCGCGCTCGTTCGGGAAGTAGGCCGCATGCATGCGCTCGCTCTGGATGCGCAGCATCATGACCACATCGGGCTTCGCGCGCAGCGCGGCGTCGAGGGAGTGCTCGACGGTGACCGGCCAGTCGCGCGCGCCGTAGGGCTGCAGGGTCTCGGGTGCCACGAAGGCGACGTGCGCGCCGAGCGCGTTCAGCAGCCACAGGTTGGAGCGCGCGACGCGGGAGTGCGCGAGGTCGCCGACGATCACGACCGAGACGCCGTCGAGATCCCGGCCCCGGCTCGCCTCGCCGAACAGGCGCCGGCGCATGGTGAACGCGTCGAGCAGCGCCTGGGTCGGGTGCTCGTGGGTGCCGTCGCCCGCGTTCAGCACGCCGGCGTCGATCCAGCCGCTCGAGGCGAGCCGCGCCGGGGCGCCGGACGCCGGGTGGCGGATCACGACGCCGTCCGCGCCGATCGCCTGGAGGGTCTGCGCCGTGTCCTTGAGGGACTCGCCCTTGGAGACCGAGGAACCCTTCGCGCTGAAGTTGATCACGTCGGCGCTCAGGCGCTTCGCAGCGGCCTCGAACGAGATTCGGGTGCGCGTGCTGTCCTCGTAGAAGAGGTTGACGATCGTCTTGCCGCGCAGCGTCGGCAGCTTCTTGACCTCGCGCTGCTGGGTTGCGGCCATGTCCTCGGCGGTGTCGAGGATCAGCAGGGCGTCCTCGCGGCTCAGCGTCCGCGTATCGAGCAGGTGCCTCATGCGATCGTCACCGAATCCTCGCCGTCGTGCTCGACGAGACGCACCTTGATGCGTTCCTCCTTCGAGCTGGGGAGGTTCTTGCCGATGTAGTCGGCGCGGATCGGCAGTTCGCGGTGGCCGCGGTCGATGAGCGCGGCGAGGCGCACTGCGCGGGGACGACCGTAGTCGTTCAGCGCGTCGAGGGCGGCCCGCACCGTGCGGCCCGAATAGAGGACGTCGTCGACGAGCACCACGGTGGAACCCTCGATGCCGGTCGCCGGGATCTCGGTCGGCTGCGGGGCCCGGGTCGGGTGGTGCGCCAGATCGTCGCGGTACATGGTCACATCGAGCTGCCCTACGGGCACTTCGGTGCCTTCGATCCGGGAGATCAGCTCGGCGATGCGATGCGCCAGGACCACGCCGCGTGTCGGGATCCCGAGCAGAACCAGGTTCTCGGAACCCTTGTTCGCTTCGATGATCTCGTGGGAGATACGGGTCAGCGCCCGCGAGATTTCGGCACTTTCAAGTACCGTTCGCGTCGTCACGCTTCGCCCCCCTTCTCCGCCTCACAGGACGGGGTTAAAGAAGTGCATTGTGCGAGAACGATCCTAGCGGATGATCACGGTCCGACACGCGCGCGACCGACGCCCACCGCAGGAAACGCGACAGGCGGCCCCCGAGCCGTGCTCGAGAGCCGCCTGGAACGCGGTCGGCGGGACGCCTAGACGTTGCGCGCGTGCTCCGCGATCTTGCCGAGCACGCCGTTCACGAACCGGCTCGAGTCCTCGGTCGAGTACTCCTTGGCCAGTTCGACGGCCTCGTCGATCGCGACGGGCGCCGGGACCTCGTCGTTGAAGAGGATCTCCCACGCGGCGACGCGCAGCAGGGCGCGGTCGACGTTCGGCATGCGTTCGAGCGACCAGCCCTGCGCGTAGCTCGAGATCAGTTCATCGATCTGCTCGCGGTGATCCTCGACGCCGTCGACGATCTCGCGGGCGTACAGCCAGGACTCCATGCGGTCCGGCTCGGCCGAGGCGCGACCGGACTCGGCCAGGACGACCGAGCGCAGCTCTTCACCGCGCACGTCCGCCTGGAACAGCATGTCGAGGGCCCGCTTGCGGGCCTTGCTCCGTGCACTCATGTAGCAGGCGCCGACTAGTCGTTGACGCGGCCGAGGTAGTCGCCCGTGCGGGTGTCGACCTTGACCTTGGTGCCGGTCTCGAGGAACAGCGGGACCTGGATCTCGGCGCCGGTCTCGACGGTTGCGGGCTTGGTGCCGCCGGTGGAGCGATCGCCCTGCAAGCCGGGCTCGGTGTAGGTGACCTCGAGCACGACCGACGCGGGGAGCTCGATGTAGAGGGGCTCGCCCTCGTGCAGCGCGATCTGCACCTGGAGGTTCTCGAGCATGAACTTGGCGGAATCGCCCACGACGGCTCCCGAGACGGTCAGCTGGTCGTAGTCGGCCTGGTCCATGAAGACGAAGTCGGCGCCGTCCTGGTAGAGGTACTGGAAGTCGCGGCGGTCGACGTTGGCCGTCTCGATCTTCGCACCGGCGTTGTAGGTCTTGTCGATGATCTTGCCCGACACGACGTTCTTCTGCTTGGTGCGGACGAAGGCGCCGCCCTTGCCCGGCTTCACGTGCTGGAACTCGACCACGCTCCAGAGCTGACCGTTCTCCTTGATGACGGTGCCGTTCTTGATGTCGTTCGAGGTTGCCATATGCTCGTGTGTCTCCGGTTCGTGAAAGTTCGAGCGCGAGATCGCGCCGATCCAGTATAGAGCCTCCAAGCTTCGCGCCCGGCTGCGGATCCGCCCCTAGGCTGTCGGCCATGCATATGCTCCCCCGCACCCTCATGCACCTGCGCCGCGCGAAGCGGGCGTCGCGCCTCGGCCTCACCGATGTGGCGCGCGCCGAGTTCCGGGTCTCGCCGACCGACATCGACGTGCTGCGGCACATGAACAACGGCAAGTACCTGTCGATCATGGACGTCGCCCGCTTCGAGCTCATGCAGCGCAACGGCGTGCTCGCCGCGTTCGACCGCGAGGGCTGGTACCCGGTCGTCGTCGCCCAGACCATCACCTACCGCAAGTCGCTCAACCCGTGGAAGCGCTTCGCCATCGAGTCGAAGGTGCTCGGCTTCGACGAGCAGGCCGTCTACATGGAGCAGCGGTTCCTGCGACCCGACCGGTCCGGATCCGACGAGATCTACGCACGTGCGTTCGTGCGCTCCCGGATCCTGCGCCGATCGGGTGGCGTGGTGCCCGTCGACGAGATCATCGAGCGGCTCGGCGCCGACCCGGCCGAGTTCCACGTCTCCGACGACCTGCTCGCCTGGGGCCGGCTGAGCCGGCTGCAGTCGACCCGGGAGCCCGCGCCGAACGCCTGGTGAGCGGGTGCCGCGGGGAACCGACGGTCTCCCTCGGCTAGCGCTCCCGACCGAAGGCCGCCGCAGCCAGGTCGCTGCGGTCGGTGACGATCCCGTCGACGCCCCGCGCGACGAGCGCGCGCATCCGCTCGGGGTCGTCGATGGTCCAGACGTGCACCTCGGTGCCGTGCGCGTGGGCGGCATCGAGCAGTCGCCGGGTCAGCACCGGCACCGGGCCGCTGCGCTCCGGGATCTGCAGCGCGTCCACCTCTGCGAGGATCCGGCCGACGCGCGTGCGCGCTCCGGTCGCCAGCGCGAGGAGCAACGCGACGAGCACCGATCGCCCCGGGGACGTCGCCGGAGCGGATCCCCCGTGGGCGACCGCGGACGCCAGCGCTGCGCGGCGCGTCGGATCCGAGAAGCCGGTGATCAGGATCCGGTGCGCCTGCCCGGCGACGATCCGGCCGACCTGCTCCGCCGCGGCGGGATCCTTCACGTCGACGTTGAACCGCCCCGCGGGGAACCGCTCGAGCGCCTCGGCCAACGTCAGCAGGCCGCCCCGATCGGCGAAGAGCTCCGCCAGCTCCGCGTGCCGCACCTCGGAGATCCGGCGCGGATCCGTGGCGAGCCGACGCAGGTCGGGGTCGTGGACCAGCACGACCTCTCCGTCGGCGGTCAGCCGGCAGTCGGTCTCGAAGCAGTCGGCGCCGACCCGATCGGCGGCGGCGAAGGCGGCCGCGGTGTTCTCGGCGGCCGCACCGAACTCGGTTCCGCGCGCGAAGCCTCGGTGTGCGAGGATCCGCGGACGACCCGCGTCGGCGAAGTAGGGATGCGTCACGTCGGCGCCTCAGCCGATCGGCGGCCGCGCCCCGAGGTGCGGCCCCTGGTTGCCGATCTCGCGGGCGGCGATCCGCACCACGTCGTCGCTCCGGTCGAAGACGTGGCGCGCAGCCAGGCCGCCGTCGGCGAGGGTCCCCGCGAGCCAGGTGAAGGTCTGGGTGTCGACGGGATCCGCTCCCGCGACGAGGCGGCCGAGCTGCAGCGCGAGCATCTCGGGCAGCGACACGTGCGGGCCGTGCGCGTAGCCGAGCCCGAGCACCGACGGCCGCTCGCCGGCGGGAATCGCGCGGAGCGTCCACTCGATCCGACCGCCGTCCGTTCCGGCCACGGCGACGCGCGGCGTCGATGGATCGGGAACCGCGTCGAGACGCCCGAACTCGCGCACGACCTCGGTGGCGAGCACCAGGCCGCCCGCCGCGCCCGACGCCCCGGCCGAGCGGAACAGTTCACGCCACGCGAGATCGCCGAGCCCGTACGGCGCGAGCACCGCTTCGAGCGTCGGATCCTCGGCGATCGCGTCGGCCAGCGCGGCCGGATCGAGCCCGGCCTCGATCAGCGCCTCCGGCTCCGGAGCCTCGATCCCGACGCGCTCCGCCAGTGCGCGGGCGCGCCGGAACGCGGCCGAGAACCGAGCGCTCGCCTCCGCATCCAGCTCTGCGAACGCCGCGGTGGAGAAGCGCTCTCCGAGCCGATCGCTCTCGGCATCGAGCCAGTCGTCGAACTCCCGTTCGGCGCGGGCGGCATCGGTCGCGCCGACGACCGTATCGAGCCGCTCGGCGAGTTCGGGCAGCAGCAATCGTGCGAGCCGGAGCTCGTCGCCGCTCGTCCGCGCATCTGCGTTCATGCTGAGATCCTTCCATGCATCCGCGATGCTCGGCACCGCGACCTTCGAGTCAGGCATCGGGCACCGAGGCTTCGACGAGCGCGAGCACCCGCTCGGGCAGCTGCCTCGGGTCGTCCACCCGGCTGCCGTCGGGAGCGTACCTGCGGACCAGCTCGTCGTCGCCGATCCCGATCCCGAGCACCTCGACACCGCGCGCTCGCAGCCGCATCAGCTCGGACCTGGCCTCCGCCGGATCGTTGCTGCCGCCGTCGCTGATCAGCAGGACGATGCGTCGCCGGGATGCGCCCTCGGCACCGCGCTCCCGCGACGCGGACGGATCGAGCACGCCGAGCTCCTGGCCCGCCGCGCGCAGCGCGGCGGCGTCGTTGGTCGCCCCGCCGGGCGCTCGGACCTCGGCGCGCAACCGCCTGCGCGAGCGATCGTCCAGGGACCCGGCGAGGGGTTTGACGACCACGGCCTCGGCGTCGTACACGATCAGGGAGGTACGGATCGCGAGGTCCAGCTCCGTACCGCTCGCCCGTTCGACGGCGGCGAGATCGCGTTCGACTCCGGCCAGACCCTCGAGCATCACGAGGGCTGCGTCCGCCGCGAACGAGGCCGGACGGCCGCGCATCGATCCCGAACGGTCGATCAGCAGGACGTAGTCGGTATTCCCGGTCTCTCGATCCGGGCGCCGACGGGACTCTCTGGGCAGGAACGCCTCGGGCCGACGGATTCCCGCGCGCACCGCGGTCACGGTCGCGACGAGCCGGTTCTCGTCGAGCAGTTCGCCGTCGGCCGAAGCCCGCCGCGCGAAGGCGCGCCGCTCGGCGAGGCGGTCGGCGATGACCCGGTGCCAGGTCTCGCGCATCCGCTCGATCGTCCCGCTCAGCCGCTCCGCACGGATCCGGTAATCGGCGAGTTCGGCGGGCACGGCGGGCACGGCGGCCGAACGTCCCGCGGGGCCGGACGCGGCGGGATCGTCGCTCGCGGGCGAGGTCGCCTCGAGATCGCTCGGCAGCTCCAGCAGCTCGTCCACGATCGCTCCGGTGGCGGGAAGCGGCGTGGCGAGCACCCGGGTGAGGAACCCCGCCTGCTCCGCCGCGAACAGGTCCGCACCCTCCGATTCAGCACGCCGTTCGCCGGCTCTGGCGCGCCGGTCGTCCTCCGGCGGTGCCGCCACCGCGTCCCCGTCGGCGGCCTCGGCCCCCTCCGCGGCGCCGGACGCGTCCTCGCCGCCCGTGCCGGAATCGAAGCCCTCGACACCTGGCCCGTCGTCGGACCGCGGGTCCTCCCCCGCGTTCGCGAGCCCGCGCTGGGCGAGATCGGTCGCCAGCAGGCGCTCGTACGGCGGCTGCAGCAGCGCGAGCGCGCGTTCGAACCGGCGGAGCGCCGGACGCGCGGGATCCGGGGCCGAGACCCGGCGAAGCGCGTGCGCGCCACCCGCTCCGAGCCTCTCGAGGTGATCCAGCTCGGCGGCGACCTCGGCTTCCGCGTGGATCGCGACCCCGGGCGTCAGCGCGAGGCAGAGGATCGCGGCGATCCACTGCAGGTGCCTCGGCATGCCGATCAGATCCACCCCGCCCGCGCCGGCGGGCAGGCTCCGGAGCGTCGCAGCGGCGAGCTGCTCGCGGAACGCCGGGAACGAGCCGAGGAGCTCCCCCGCGCCCTGGAGCCGATCGACCGCGGCGAGCAGCGGTTCGAGCGCCCCGGATGCGTTCGCCAGCGAGCGTCTCCGGCGCTGGCGGGCGGGAGCCAGGGCCGCCCAGCGCACCGGACCCCAGAGCTCGAGCATGGTCAGCGCGATCGCCTCGTCCTCGGGATGCCCGCGCTCGGCGAAGAAGGTCGGGCTCACGTGCAGTGTTCCGCGGTCGAACCGCCAGTCGGCTCCCTCGCCGACCACGATCTCGACGCCGAGCACGCGCGCGACGGCCTGCAGCCTCGCGGCCAGCGACGGCGTCGGTGCGGGAACGGAACTCATGCGCACAGACTATCGACCTTGTCGTAGCGAAGCCCAGAACTCGACTGATATCGTGGCCGAATGTTGCCTCTTGATGCTGATCCCGCACTTCTTGAGCTCGCTGCCGCGCACCACGATCTGGTGCGCACCCGACGCGCGCTGCGTGCGGATCTGCGCCGGCTCGGCGCCGCGGCGCCGGGCGTCGCCCCGTCGACGCCCCTCCCCGACGAACTCCGTCCGGCCGCGGCCGCCTGCGACGCCCTGCTGGCCGTGCGGGACGCCCTGCTCGCGGATCCGGCGATCCGCCCACTGGCGAACGACGCGCTCGACCGCCGCGCCGCGGTCCTGCGCACCGTCGTCCACGCCGTGCGCGCCGAGCGGCTCGATGCGCGACGCTCCGACGAGCGCGCCGGCATCATCGCACGGGCCGTCTCGAGCGGCCGGGAACTCGCACCGCACGAGCGCGAACGCGTCGCGGAGCTGGACGCCGCCGCCCCCGACCGCTCGTGGGAGCAGCGGCTCGGGAACCCCGCGATGCGCGACGCCGTCCTCGCCGAACTCGGCCGACTGCGGCTGCGCAGCGCGCGGTCCCAACTGCGCGGCGGTCTGCTGCGCACGGAGCAGATGCGTTCGATCATCGAGGAGGCCCTGCCCGCGCTCCGCCGCGGCGCACCGATGCTCCTGATCGGCGAGACTGGCGGCGCCAAGACCGCGCTCGCCGAGGCGATCGCCCGTGACGAGCTCGGACGCGAGCCCGAGCTCGTGTCCGGCTACGGCGACATCTCGAGCGCCCAGCTCGTCGGCGCCCACGAGCTGCGTGCCGAGGGCGGAGCCACGGTCAGCGTGTTCGTACCGGGCCCCCTGCTGCGCGCGATGACCGAGGGCCGGGTGCTGATCCTCGACGAGGTGAACGCCATGCCGCCCGAGTTCCTCAAGCGGCTCAACCGGATCCTGCAGCTGCGCCCCGGCGACCGCTACGCCGTGCAGGAGCACGCGGGCGACACCGTCGAGATCAGCTCGGGCTTCGCGATCATCGCGACGGCCAACGAGCAGAGCGGGCACCGGTACCGCGGGATCGATCGGCTCAGCGCCGAACTCGTGAACCGTTTCGGTGCGAACGCGTACCGGGTCCACTACCCGGACTCCGCGGCCGCGACCGGGTCCGATCAGGCTGCGACGCCGCGCGAGAACCTGCTGCTCGCCGCGGCCGCGGTGTGCGACGAGGATGGGCGCCTGCCCGACGCGCTGCCGCTCGCGCAGCTCGAAGCGGTCGCGCGCGCCGCGTTCATCAGCCAGCAGGTCTTCTCAGGCCGCACCGACGGCGGCTTCGAGCGCTATGTGAGCACGGAACGGGAGGTCGACGGACGTCCCGGACTCGAGGAGTCGGTGCTCGCACCGCGCACGCTCGTCGCGATCCTCGAGAAGGTCGCGGGCAGTGCCGGCACCGTCTCGCTCGAGCACGCGCTGCGGCGCTTCGTCGAGGGCGTGATGCACCGGGAGGACCGCGCCGTGCTCACCCTGATCATCGAGGGGCAGGGCTTCCGCCTCTCCTGACCGTTCCGGGGGTAGCATCGGCCGTGTGCAGCGACTCATCCCGGCGCAACGGCTGATCGTCGCCGTCGCGGTCCTCGCCTCCTTCGTGGCGTTCCTCGACGGCACGGTCGTCACGGTCGCGCTCCCCGCCATCAGCCGCGAGCTCGGCGGCGGGCTGACCACGCAGCAGTGGGCCGTCGACGCCTACCTCGTGACGCTGAGCTCGCTGATCCTGCTCGCGGGCTCGCTGTCGGACGCCTTCGGACGCGTCACGATCATGCGGGTCGGACTCATCGCCTTCGGCGTCGCATCCGTCGCGGTCGCCGCCGCGCCCGACCCGCTGTTCCTCATCGTCGCGCGCGCGTTCCAGGGCGCGGCCGGTGCGCTGCTCGTCCCGAGCTCGCTCGCGCTCATCACCGCGACGATGCGCGATGAGGTCCAGGCCCGCGCCATCGGGGTGTGGACCGCGTGCACCACCGCGGCCCAGCTCGTCGGACCGCTGCTCGGCGGGCTCTTCGTCGACTTCCTCTCCTGGCGCCTCGTGTTCCTCATCAACGTGCTCCCCATCGCGGTCACGCTGCTGCTGCTCCGCCGGGTGCAGCTGCCCGAGCACCAGCGCGGCGCGAGGGTCGACTGGTGGGGCGGCGCGCTCTGCGCCATCGGCCTCGCCGCGCTCGTCTTCGCGCTCATCGAGCAGCCCCGACTCGGCTGGGCCGCTCCCGCCATCTGGTTGGCCGGGATCGCCGGGATCGCACTGCTGCTCGGGTTCGTGGTGCGGCAGCGGCGCACCGCCGAACCGATGATGCCGCTCCAGCTGTTCCGGGTCCGTAACTTCGCGTGGGGCAATCTCGCCACGCTCTTCGTCTACGCGGCGCTCTCGCTCAACGGCATGGTCATCGGCGTCTACCTGCAGCAGGGCGCGGGCCTCGGCGCCACCCAGGCCGGACTCGCCAGCCTGCCGATCACGATCCTCATGGTCCTGCTGAGCTCCCGGGCGGGGTCGTGGGCGGGAAAGCACGGCCCGCGGATCTTCATGACGGTCGGTCCCGCGCTCATGGCGGTCGGTGCGCTGCTGCTGCTGACCGTCGCTTCGAGCTTCGACTACTGGTGGCAGGTGCTGCCGTCCATGCTGGTGCTCGGGCTCGGACTCTCGCTGACCGTGGCCCCGCTCACCTCGGCGGTGCTCGGATCCATCGGCGCCGAGCGCAGCGGCATCGCTTCGGCCGTCAACAACGCGGTCTCCCGCGTCGCCGGCCTCCTCGTCATCGCCCTGCTCTCGACCATCGTCGGGGGCAGACTCGACCTCTCCGGGTTCCACAGCGCCGCAGTCGTGACCGCGGCGCTGTTCGCCATCGGTGCGCTGGTCGCCTGGATCGGGATCCGCCGACCGGCTCAGTCCGCCGGCGGCTCGTAGGCAGACGCGCGGCGAGGATCAGTCGTCCTCGTCCTCGTCGCCATCGCCGTCGAGGCGCGCCTCCAGCTGCGCGATCTCCGCGCGGACCGCTTCGACGACCTCGGGCTCGTCCTCCCAGAGTTCGAGGAACTCGGAGTCGGGCTCGATCATGTCGGTCAGCAGTTCGATACCGCGTTCGAGATGCGCGTCCAACCGCTCGAGGTCCCCGGGCCACACGGTGCTGCGCCCGAGCACGGCGAGCAGGTAGCAGGCCGCGCGCACGCGGTCGTAGTCATCGTCGTATTGGAAGGCGTCCGCGATGTGCGCGTCGATGTCGAGGCCCGCGAACACCTCGGCGAACCAGTCCGCCGCTCCGTCGGTGTCCCACGGTGAGACTCCCCATGCACCCATGCGCTCCGCCTTTCGTCGTGCCCGATCGCTGCGGGCGTCCGATCGCTAGTTCGCGATCTCCTGGTACGCGAACTGCAGCACCGACTCGTCGACGCCCGCGAGCACGCGCGGCTTCGCGATGTCGTCGAGCACGATGAACCGCAGCATGCCAGCACGCGCCTTCTTGTCGCGCTGCATCGCCGAGAGCAGACCGGGCCAGCGGCCGGCGGGGTACGAGAGCGGCAGGGTGAGCGAGGAGAGGATCCGGCGGTGCCGCTCCACCGCCTCGTCCGAGAGCGATCCCGCCATGCGGCCGAGCTCGGCCGCATACATCATGCCGATCGAGATCGCGACGCCGTGGCGCCACTGGTACCGCTCCGCGTGCTCGATCGCGTGACCGAGCGTGTGGCCGTAGTTGAGGATCTCGCGCAGGCCGCCCTCGCGGAAGTCCTCGGAGACCACGCGGGCCTTCACTCCGATCGCGAGCTCGACGAGGCGCCGGAACTCGGGAGTCTGCGGATCGGTCGCCCGGTCGACATCAGCCTCGAGCAGGTCGAGGATCTCGGGCTCGGCGATGAACCCGCACTTGGCGACCTCCGCGAAGCCGGCGAGGATCTCGTTGCGCGGCAGGGTATCGAGCAGGGCGAGATCGCAGATGACCGCGTGCGGTGCGTAGAACGCCCCCACGAGGTTCTTGCCCTCGGAGGTGTTGATCCCGGTCTTGCCGCCGACCGCGGCATCGACCATGCCGAGCACGGTCGTCGGGATCTGCACGAGGCGCACGCCCCGCAGCCAGGTGGCGGCGACGAAGCCGGCGAGATCGGTCACCGCGCCGCCTCCCAGACCGATGATCGCGTCGGACCGGGTGAAGTCGGCCTGGCCGAGCACCCCCCAGCAGAAGGACGCGACCTCGATGCGCTTGGCCGATTCCGCGTCGGGCACCTCGGCGAGCAGGACCTGGCCGTAGCGCTCCTGCAGGGAGTTGCGGAGCTCGTCCGCGAAGCGGCCTACGGTCGGTGTGTGGATGATGAGCACCTTCGCGACGCGGTCGCCCAGTGCCTCAGGGACCCGGTCGAGGATCCCGCGTCCCACCGAGATCGAATAGTCGGCGTCCCCGGTCACCTCGATGGTGGTCACGGACGACTCGTTCGACGGTTCACTCACTCGGTCTCTCCTTCGGTCCTGCTTCGGTTCCTGGCCTGCTCGGCCGCGCGCCTGCGCCCCTGAGCGCGCACCCACTCGGCGGCGCGCACGGCGAGCTGCTCCTTGGTGGCGCGGTCGGTGCGGAACGTCACGTCCGCGACCTCGTCGTAGAGCGGCTTGCGCTCCTTGAGGATGCGCCCCCACGCGCCCGGATCGTCGCGCAGCAGCGGACGGCGCGACAGGTTCGCGGTGCGCAGCACTGCGCGTTCCGTGGTCATGAGCAGCACCACGGGGTGCGCGGCGAGACGCCGCCGGGTCTCGGGATGCAGCACCGCTCCGCCGCCGAGGGCCACGATGCGCGCTCCCGGCTCGGCGAGCTGCTCGGCGATCACCTCGGCTTCGATCCGACGGAACTCCGGCTCGCCGTGGGCGGCGAAGAACTCGGTGATGGCGCCGTGCTCGCGCACGAACACCGCATCGGTGTCGACGAACGGCACGCCGAGCTCGCGCGCGAGGCGCCGCCCGAGGCTCGTCTTGCCGGCGGCCATGGGACCGACCAGCACGACGGCGACATCGGGGACCCGTCCGCGCCTGCGCCGTCGCGCCGGCCGTCGCCGCGCGCCGCGCTTCGCGGAGTTCGCACCGGCGTCGCCGGTCCGCTCCCCCGGCTGCGGATCGGTGCGCTTCCCGGCAGCCGGCTGCACCGGCACGGGGGCCGTACGCGGCGGAGCCGGAACCGGACGCGAGGCGGGCGGGCCCGCGTCGCGCCCGGCGCGGCGGGACGCGGTCACGATTCGAGCGCGGTCGCGAGGTTCTCGGGGATCGCAGCGAGATAGGCGTCGAGGTTGCGCTTCGTCTCGGCGACGCTGTCGCCTCCGAACTTCTCGGTGACGGCGTCGGCCAGCACGAGCGCGACCATCGCCTCGGCGACCACGCCGGCGGCCGGAACGGCCGAGACATCGGAGCGCTGGTGATGCGCCTTCGACTCCTCGCCCGTGGAGACGTCGATGGTGGGCAGGGCGTGCGGGACCGTCGCGATGGGCTTCATGCCCGCGCGGACACGGAGCAGCTGCCCGGTGGTCATGCCGCCCTCGATACCGCCGGCGCGGCCCGTGTCGCGCACGATCCGTCCGTCGCGCAGGTGCAGCTCGTCGTGCGCCTCGGAACCGCGGCGCCGGGTCGTCTCGAAACCATCGCCGACCTCGACCGCCTTGATCGCCTGGATGCCCATGAGCGCGCCGGCGAGACGCGAATCGAGCCGCCGGTCCCAGTGCACGTAGGAACCGAGCCCCGGGGGAAGGCCGTAGGCGAGCACCTCGACGATGCCGCCGATGGTGTCGCCCGACTTCTTGGTGTCGTCGACCTCGGCGACCATGCGCTCGCTCGTCGCGGCGTCGAAGCAGCGCAGCGGATCGGCGTCGAGCGCCGCGACGTCCTCGGGACGGGGCAGCGGAGTGCCTGCGGGGGTTTCGACCGCACCGATCGAGACCGTGTGGCTGACGAGCCGGATCCCGAGCTCGGCCAGGAACGCACGTGCCACGGCGCCGAGGGCGACGCGGGCGGCGGTCTCCCGCGCGCTCGCGCGCTCGAGCACCGGCCTTGCCTCGTCGAAACCGTACTTCTGCATGCCGGTCAGGTCGGCGTGGCCGGGACGGGGACGCGTGAGCGGGGCGCCTCGACCGCGGGACTTCTCGGAGAGCTCGATCGGCTCGGGACTCATCACCTCGGTCCACTTGGGCCATTCGGTGTTGCCCACCCGGATCGCAACCGGGCCGCCGATGGAGCGACCGTGCACGACGCCGCCCGAGAGGTGGAGCTCGTCCTGCTCGAACTTCATGCGCGAGCCGCGACCGTAGCCGAGCTTGCGCCGTTCGAGGTCGGCGCGGATCCCGTCGATCGAAACGGGCACGCCGGCGGGCAGCCCCTCGAGCACGGCAATGAGTTCTGGGCCGTGGGATTCCCCGGCCGTGAGCCAACGCAGCATGGATCTATCTTTCCATACGCGGCAGGCCCGCTGCGCCGCGCATGACGTCGAGCAACGCCGACTCGTCGGGCAGCGGGAACGACGGCTCCCCCGCGACGAAGATCCGGACCTGCACCAGCGCCTGCTCCACGAGCATGTCGAGGCCGGGATGGGCGATGCCGCCCGCGACCCGCCAGCGCTCCGCGAGCGGGGAGGGCCAGGGGTCGTAGGCGACGTCGAAGAGCGGGGCGCGCTCGAGCCCCGCGGGCAGCTCGACTCCGGCTCCGGCGGGCCCCGGCAGCGCCGAGATGACGAGCGTGGCGTCGGCCTCCTCGGCGGCCGCGGTCGCGTCTTCGGTGCCGAGCACCGCACCGGAGACGCGGACCGCGGCACCCGAGGCCTCCCCCGTCCCGTCGAATCGCGCCACGAGGTCGGCGACCGCCGCGGAGTTGCGCGCGAGGAGCGTGATGCGCTCGGCCCCCAGACGCCGGGCGGCGAGCAGAGCGGAGACCGCCGTCGCTCCCGACCCGAGCACGACCGTGCGCAGTGCGTCGAGTCCGGCACCGCGGATCGCCGCCGCGAGGCCCGGCACGTCGGTGTTGTATCCGGCCCAGCGCGGGACCGCGTCGCCGGGGCCGACGATGCGGAGCAGAGTGTTCACGACGCCGCTCTCGGTCGCGACGGGATCGAGCACCGTCGCGATCCGACGCGCCTCCTCCTTCAGCGGCATGGTCACCGAGAAGCCGCGCCATTCGGGGCTCCGACTTCGCAAGAAGGCGTCGAGACCAGCCACGCCGCAGCGCACCCGGGTGTAGCTCCAGTCCAGGTCGAGCGCACCGTACGCCGCGCGGTGGATCCGCGGGGAACGGGAGTGCTCGATCGGGCTGCCGAGCACGGCCAGGCGCTGCGCGGTCGCTCGGAGCTCCGGCTCGACGGCCGGCGCTCCGAGCGTCGTCGGATCAGTCACAGCGCTTGCCGCCCTGAGCCCGGTGCGCCTCGCACCACTGCCCGAGCTTGGCCACCGCCGCCTCGTGCTGCTCGTTGGTCTCCGAGAACACGGTCTCGCCGGTCTCGAGGTTGATCGGCACGAAGTAGAGCCACTTGCCCGGGGCCGGCTTCATCGCGGCCGCGATGGCGACGTCGCCGGGAAGGCCGATGGGTCCGATCGGCAGGCCGGGATTCGCGTAGGTGTTGTACTTGTTCGAGGCGTCGGCCCGCTCGGCCTCGGTGGTCCACACCGTGTGGGTGTTGCCGGTGCCGTACGCGACTGTGGCGTCTGACTGCAGCTTCATGCCCTGATCGAGACGGTTCTGGAATACGCGGGCGATCTTCGGGAAGTCCGCCTGGTTGGATCCCGCCTCGCGCTGCACGATGGAGGCGAGGGTGAGGACGCGGAGCTCGTCGGCCTCGGGCACGCCGTGTTCGCGCAGCGCCTGCCCCATGCGCTCGACCATCTTCTTGATGATGCTCTCGGCGGTGTCGCCCGGCTCGAATGTGTAGGTGGCCGGGAACAGGAAACCCTCGATCGAGGGCGCGGCCTTCGGGATCCCGTACTTGCTCGGATCCTTGACCGCCGCGTCGAAGTCGGCCTGCGGAATCCCGGTGACCTTCGAGATCCGCGCGAGCGCGTCCCCCGCGGCCATGCCCTCGGGGATCGTCACCGTCAGCTTGATCTGGTTCTTGGGGTCCTGCAGTGCGGCGAGAGCCGCCTTCGCGCTCATCTGCTTCTTCAGCTGGTAGGAACCGACCTGGAACTCCACGGCCGGATCCTGCTTGAGCAGCAGATCGTAGAACGCCTCGGACGTCTTCACGACGCCCTGCTTCGCCAGGGACGCGGCGATGTCGCTGCCGATCTCGCCCTCGCGGATCGTGACCACCGCGGATCCGGTGCCGGAGCCCTCGTAGTCGTTCTTCTCCCAGCCCATGGCTTTCGAGACTTGAGCGCCGAAGCTCGACCAGAGCACCGCGACCCCGGCGCCGAGGCCGCCGAGCAGCAGCACCGCGACGAGCAGGACGATCAGCACCCGCTTACCGGTGCTGCTCTCCCGCTTGGCGCGACGTCCGCGCTTCTCTCGTGCGTTCATCGTTCGTCTCCTCGGTCTTCGGCGATCGGGTCGGCGTCCTGCGGATCGAGCGCTTCGCCGGGGGGCGCGCTCTGCGCGCGCTCGGTGTCGAGCGCGTGCTGCAGGATGACGACGGCCGCGGCCTGGTCGATCACCCCGCGACTGTTCTTGGTGTTGCGTCCAGCCTGGTGCAGCTGGCTCTGGGCCGAGACGGTCGACAGGCGCTCGTCGACGAGGCGCACGGGCAGGCCGCGCTCGGCGAGCCGTCGCGCGAAGGCCTCGGCGTCGTCGGTCGACGGGGTACGGGCGCCGCTCAGGCTCAGCGGCAGGCCGACCACGGCTTCGAACGCGCCGTGCTCGGCGAAGAGCACCGCGATACGCTCCACGTCGTGCCCGCCCGAGGCGACACGTCGGACCGTCTCGACCGGCGTGGCGAGCATGCCGTGGGCATCGGAGCGGGCCACGCCGATCCTGGCGCGGCCCACGTCGATGCCGAGTCGTACGCCCGTGCGCACCCTACGCTCCGATGCTGCGCCGGATCTCGGCGAGCGCGTCGTCGATCTTGGAGACATCGGCGCCGCCGCCCTGCGCGAGGTCGGGCTTGCCTCCGCCGCCGCCGCCGAGCACCTGCGCACCGAGCTTCGCGAGGTCACCGGCGCGGATGCCCGCATCGCGAGCTCCCGCGGTCGTCGCCGCGATCACGACGGGCTTGCCGCCGGCATCGCCCGCGAGCACGACCACGCCGGCTTCGTCGGCCAGACGGTCACGCAGCTGCAGCACCAGACCCCGGACGTCGTCGGCTGAACCGACCGTGCCGAGCGAACCGAGCACTGCACGGACCGAGCCGAGCATCTCGGCACCGGCGAGCAGCTCGGGGACGCGCTCCGCGAGCTTCGCGGCCTCCAGCTGGGCGATCTTCTTCTCTGCGGCCTTCAGCTGCGCGCCGAGATCCTGCACGCGCTGCACCAGCTCGCCGCGCGGCGTGCGCAGCCCGGCGGACAGCTCATGCACGATGGCGCGCTCCGCCGCGAAGCTCTGGAACGCCTCGAGGCCGACGAGCGACTCGATGCGGCGGTTGGTCGAGCCGACCGAACTCTCGGAGATCAGGTTGATCATGCCGACCTCGGCGGAGCTCGACACGTGGGTGCCCGCGCACAGCTCGCGCGACCAGGGCCCGCCGATATCGACCATGCGCACGCGCTCGCCGTACTTCTCGCCGAACAGTGCCATGGCGCCGAGCGCCTTCGCCTCGTCGAGGGGCATCTCGCGCGTGACGACCTCGTAGTCCGACCGGATCGCCCGGTTCGAGATCTCCTCGATCTCGCTCTTCGTCTCGGGGCTCAGCGCCTCTCCGTGCGTGAAGTCCAGACGCAGGTAGCCGGCCTTGTTGTAGGAGCCCGCCTGGTGCGCGTTCGAGCCCAGCACCTGGCGCAGCGCGGCGTGCACGATGTGCGTGCCGGAGTGGGCCTGCGTGGCCCCGCGACGGTAGTCGGCGTCGACACGGGTCTCGGCGCGCGCGTCGACCGAGATCGTGCCGACCTCGACGCGCACCGTGTGCACGATCAGACCGGGCACCGGCTTCTGCACGTCGAGCACCTCGGCTTCGAAGCCGTCGCCGATGATGAGGCCCTGATCGGCGTCCTGGCCGCCGGACTCGGCGAACAGGCTCGTCTCGGCGAGCACGACCTCGGCGACCTGGCCCTCGCTCGCAGCGGGAACGGGCTTGCCGTCGACCACGATGCCCAGCACACGGCTCTCGTGCGTCAGCTCGTCGTAACCGGTGAAGAGCGTCTCGCCCTGCCCCCGGAGCTCCTTGTAGATCGAGAGGTCGGCGCGCTGGCCCTTCTTCGCCTTCGCATCGGCCTTCGCGCGCTCGCGCTGCTCCTGCATGAGTGTCTTGAACACGCCCTCATCGACGGTGACCCCGGCTTCCTCGGCGATCTCGAGCGTCAGCTCGATCGGGAAGCCCTTGGTGTCGTGCAGCAGGAACGCCGTGTCCCCGGTCACGGCCCGCGTGCCGCTCTTGGCGGCGTCGATGGCGCCGTCGAGGATCTCGATCCCCGAGGCGAGGGTGCGGAGGAAGGTCTTCTCCTCGGCGTAGGCGGCGCGCGAGATGAAATCGAAGTCGCGCTCGACCGCCGGGTAGGAGCCCTTCATCGCGTCGCGGGACACCGGGAAGAGCTGATCGAACACGGGGCCCTCGACGCCGAGCAGGCGCATCGAGAGGATCACGCGGCGCAGCAGGCGGCGCAGGATGTAGCCGCGGCCCTCGTTCGACGGCGTCACTCCGTCGGCGATGAGCATGAGTCCCGAACGCACGTGATCGGCGATGACGCGCAGGCGCACGTCGTCGGTGTGGTCGGCGCCGTAGGTCTTGCCGGCGAGCTCGGCCGCGCGGTCGAGCACCGGCCGCACCTCGTCGATCTCGTACATGTTGTCGACGCCCTGCTTGAGGAACGCGACGCGCTCGAGCCCCAGGCCGGTATCGATGTTCTTCTTCGGCAGCTCGCCAAGGATCGTGAAATCGGTCTTCGACTTCACGTCGGCGACCTGGTACTGCATGAACACCAGGTTCCAGATCTCGACGTAACGGTCGTCGTCGGTCGCGGGGCCGCCGTCGATGCCGTACTCGGGACCGCGGTCGAAGAAGATCTCGGAGCAGGGGCCGGCCGGCCCGGGCTGCCCCGTCGACCAGTAGTTGGTGTCCTTGCCGAGACGCTGGATCCGCTCCTCGGGAAGGGTGGAGTGCTGCTTCCAGAGCGCGATCGCCTCGTCGTCGTCCTCGTAGACGGTCACCCAGAGGTCGTCGGCGTCGAAACCGAGACCGCCATCGGCCTCGCTCGTGGTGAGGAGCTCCCAGGCGAACTGGATCGCGCCCTCTTTGAAGTAGTCGCCGAACGAGAAGTTGCCGCACATCTGGAAGAAGGTGCCGTGGCGCGGCGTCTTGCCGACCTCTTCGATGTCGTTGGTGCGGATGCACTTCTGCACGCTGGTGGCGCGCGGGTACGGCGCGGGGACGAGACCCGAGAGGTAGGGGACGAAGGGGACCATGCCGGCCACCGTGAACATGAGGCTCGGGTCATCGCTCACGAGCGACGCCGAGGGCACCACCGTGTGGCCCTTCCGTTCGAAGAAGTCGAGCCAGCGGCGACGGATCTCAGCGGTCTGCATGGGGTTCTGGTTCCTTTTGGGAGGTACGTACGAGTGGAAGTCGGGGTGCGCTCAGTCGGCGGCGTGCTGCTTGGCCTCGAGGCGACTCAGACGGCGTTCGACCTCGTCGAGCGTCTCGTCGAGTTCGGCCTCGCCCTCGCGGTACCCGTTCGCGAGCGCATCGCTGAACTCGCGCGCGCCGCGGTTCACGCGTTCGAAGAAGCGGCGCCCCTCGGGCGTCTGGTTGACGAAGTGGGCGGCAACGAAACCGGCGGCGACTCCGACGATCAGCCAGGACAGTCTGCGCATGGGGATCCTCCAGATCTCTCGACCGTGCAAGTCTAGCGGGGGCGCCTTTGCGCGCCCTTCATATCCCGCGTCGCGGCGCGTGCGCGGCACCGCATCGCAGCGGAGACGCCGAACGGCCGCCGGATCGCTCCGACGGCCGTTCGTATCGCTGTGCGCGAAGCGCTTAGCGGGCTGCGTAGTACTCGACGACGAGCTGCACTTCACAGGTCACGGGGACCTCGGCGCGCTTCGGACGACGGACCAGGCGGGCCTGGAGCTTGTCGAGCTCGACCTCGAGGTAGCCCGGAACCGGGGGCAGGACCTCGGCGTGACCGCCGGCTGCGGCGACCTGGAAGGGCTCGGTGCCCTCGGAGCGCTCCTTGACGTGGATGAGCTGACCCGGCTTCACGCGGAAGGAGGGGCGGTCGACGATCTTGCCGTCGACGAGGATGTGGCGGTGCACGACCATCTGGCGAGCCTGAGCGGTGGTGCGGGCGAAGCCGGCGCGGAGCACGAGGGCGTCGAGACGCATCTCGAGGAGCTCGACCAGGTTCTCACCGGTCAGGCCGTCCTGGCGACGGGCTTCCTTGAACGCGATGACGAGCTGCTTCTCGCGGATGCCGTACTGGGCCCGGAGACGCTGCTTCTCGCGCAGACGGACGGCGAAGTCGCTGTCACTCTTCCGCTTGGTGCGGCCGTGCTGGCCGGGACCGTAGGGGCGCTTCTCGAGGTAGCGCGCGGCCTTCGGGGTCAGGGCGATCCCGAGCGAGCGGGACAGGCGGGTCTTGGAACGGGTACGCGACGTAGTCGACACGTGGATCCTTTCGAGTTTCTGCTGAGCCGTGCGCGGATGCGCGCGGCCGTGTTCTCTCGGCCAGGCTGCGCCCGCATCAACTGAGTGATGCACGCGACGCAGCGAACCGTTTTCGGTGAGGGAACGACCAGTGCAGAAACCCGGCTACAGGGCGCCTGCCACCTGGCTCTCGTACGCAGCCAGCTGCGAGAGCGGTGTTGGCCAGCGTTCAGCTTATCAGATCGAGGCGCGACGCTGCCCCGGAGGCGGCTCCGGCGATTCCTCTCCGCGGTCGCGGTGGCGGTCGAGCGCGTCGAAGGAGCGATCCAGCCCGCGACGGAGGATCGGACGCAGCGGTCGCTCGACCCACCGTTCGATCGCGGCCGCGAGCAGCAGGCAGGCGAGCACGGTCAGCCCGAGCAGCGCGATCGGCGGCAGCTCGGTGTGCAGCGTCTCGATGATCCAGCGGCCCCACTGCTCGTGGATGAGGTAGAGGGGGTAGGTGAGCGCGCCGGCGTAGGTCATCCAGCGCCAGCCGCGATGCGCCAGCGGCGTGAGGGTGATGAGCGCGACCAGCGCGAAGATGCCGATGACGATGATCGCAGCCGTGAGCTCGTCGCCGGTGAACCCGGAGTACTTGGGCATGCGATCGTAGATCTCCTGAGCGATGGTCTGCCGGACCGCGATCGCGATGTTGAAGCCCAGCAGCATCCACCGGAGCAGGCTGTGCCCGCGCGAGTGGATCAGGTAGAGCACCATGCCGCCGGCGAACAGCGGGGCGTAGCTCGGCGACAGCAGCGTCGCGAGGAACGCGTTGCCGCTCTCCTGCGCCACGAGCGCCAGGAACGGCCACAGGAACGCCAGCCCGATCATACGCCGCTCGGTCAGTCCGAAGGCCAGAACGATGCCGATGAGCACGTAGAAGCGCAGCTCGACCCAGAGCGTCCAGTAGACGCCGTCGACGTGCGGCTCCCCCATGGTCTCCTGGAGCATGGTGAGATTCGCGAAGAACTGCGGCAGGGAGACCGCATCGTCGCCGCCGGGCGCGATCCACAGCAGCAGGATCGTCGTGAGGAGCACCGCGGCCCAGTACGCGGGCAGCAGGCGAGCGGCTCGCGCCGACACGAACTGGCCGATGGTGCGCCCCTCGGCGGAGAGCAGGATCACGAAGCCGCTGATCACGAAGAACAGCTGCACCCCGAGCGCCCCGTACGCGCTGATCGGCGCGAGGTGCGGGAACTGTTCGGCCACCGGCACACCCCACACCTCGGTCTTCCGGGAGGTGAAGTGGTACACGAGCACGGCCATCGCGGCACCGAACCGGGTGAGGTCGAGCAGCAGGAATCTCGGCCGCGAGGTCGCGAGCGGGCTGAACTGCGTGGCTGAAGCTTGCGTGAACATGACCCGGACCACCGTACGCCCCCGGACTCCGCGGAGCCTGGTTGCGGGGCGATGCCCGCTCCGGCTAGCCTCCGCGCGTGATGCGTCGGATCTTCTCGAGCCGATCCGCGATCTCGCGCTCGCGCCCGTGCTGGGTCGGCCGGTAGTAGGTGGTGTCCTCGAGCTCGTCGGGCAGGTACTGCTGGCGGACGACGCCGCGCGGATCGCTGTGCGGATAGAGATAGCCCTTGCCGTGACCGAGCCGTTTTGCGCCGGGGTAGTGCGCGTCGCGCAGCGGTTTGGGCACGAGCCCGAATCGCCCCGCTTTGACGTCCGCGATGGCGGAATCGATCGCGCTGATGACGGCGTTCGATTTGGGCGCCGTCGCGATGTAGATGGTCGCCTCGGCGAGCGGGATCCGTGCTTCGGGGAGGCCGATGAGCTGCGTCGCCTCGGCCGCCGCCACGGCGATCGGCAGCGCCTGGGGGTCCGCCATGCCGACGTCCTCGGCGGCGTGGACCATGAGCCGACGCGCGATGAACCGAGGGTCCTCACCGGCCTCGATCATGCGGGCCAGGTAGTGGATCGCCGCGTCGGGGTCCGAACCGCGCAGCGATTTGATGAAGGCGCTGATCACGTCGTAGTGCTGGTCGCCGTTGCGGTCGTAGCGGAGCAGCGCCCGGTCGACGGAGACCGCCACGATCTCGCCCGTGATGAGCGCGGGCCCGGGCGGCTCTTCGGCGCGCCGATCCGGCGAGTCGCCCGATCCGTCGGTTTCGGCGTCTTCGTCTCCGTCGTCGTCGCCCTCTTCGTCCTCGTTGATCGCGTCGAATTCGAACTCGCCGTCGACGCCGTCCTCCACCGCACCGCCCGTCGGGGTGGAGAGCGCCGAACCGGCGGCCGCCTCGAGGGCCGTGAGCGCACGTCGGGCATCGCCCGAGGAGAGCTGCACGAGGGCTTCCAGCGCTTCGTCGGTCAGTTCGACCGCGCCGTTCAGACCGCGCGGATCCGCGACGGCGCGCTGGATGAGCACGCTGAGGTCCTGATCTGTGAGCGGCTCGAGCGTGAGCAGGAGCGAGCGCGACAGCAGCGGGCTGATGACCGAGAACGACGGGTTCTCGGTCGTGGCCGCGACGAGGGTCACCCACCCGTTCTCGACGCCCGGCAGCAGCGCGTCCTGTTGCGCCTTGGTGAAGCGGTGGATCTCGTCGAGGAAGAGCACGGTCGCCACGTCGTAGAGATCGCGGTCGTTGAGCGCGCGTTCCATCACCGTGCGCACGTCCTTGATGCCGGCGGTGACCGCGGAGAGCTCGACGAAACGCCGCCCGCTGGACTGGGCGATGGCCTGCGCGAGCGTTGTCTTGCCCGTGCCTGGAGGGCCCCAGAGGATCACCGACACCGGACCGGCGGCCCCGCCGCCCGACGAGGCGAGCACGCGCAGCGGGGATCCAGGACGCAGCAGATGCGCCTGACCCACGACCTCGTCGAGGGACTGCGGGCGCATGCGCACGGCGAGCGGCGCGGTGGCTGCGGGAAGCGTAGGAACGGTCACGCGGCCATGGTATCCGTGACCACCGACAACGAATCGGGAACTCGGGTCCTCCCTCGCCAGAGCGCTATGGCATAGTGGGAGAGGTCATGCCCGCGACCTTCGCGGACCCCCGAAACGACAGGTGAGCAGCACGGTGAGCGATTCGACGAACGAGACGACCTGGGGACGAGTCGACGAGACCCTCACGGTGTACGTACGCGAGGCAGACGGCGAGCGTGCCGTCGGACAGTACCCCGACGGCACCGCCGAAGAGGCGCTCGCCTACTTCGAGCGCAAGTACGCCGACCTGGCCGGGCAGATCTCGCTGCTCGAGCAGCGCATCGCGCGCGGCACCGCCGCGGCCGACGTGGCCGACACCGTCGCCCGCCTGCGCGAGCAGCTCGTCGAGCCCGCTGCGGTCGGCGACCTCGCCGCGCTGCGCGAGCGAATCGCCAAGCTCGACGGCAAGGCCCACGAGCTGACCGAGAAGCAGCAGGCCGAGCGCGAGGCCGCCAAGCAGGAGGCCGTCGCGAAGCGCGAGGCGATCGTGGTCGAGGCCGAGCGTCTCGCCGCGCAGCCCGAGGCGTCGGTCCGGTGGAAGGAGACCGGACAGGCCTTCGAGCAGCTCTTCACCGACTGGCAGGCCGCTCAGCGCGGCGGCCCGCAGGTGCCCAAGTCGCAGGCCGATGCGCTGTGGAAGCGCTTCCGCGCGGCACGGCAGCAGTTCGACACGGCTCGCCGCGCGCACTTCGCCCAGCTCGACGCGACCAACAAGGACGTCAAGCAGCGCAAGGAGCGCATCATCGCCGCCGCCGAGGCGCTCGCGCCCAAGGGAATCGACGGCATCTCCGCCTACCGGTCGCTCCTCGACGAGTGGAAGGCCGCCGGCCGTGCGAGCCGCAAGCTCGACGATCAGCTCTGGGCCCGCTTCAAGGCCGCCGGCGACGTCCTGTACGCGGCGAAGGCCGCGGAGGTCGCCCAGACCAACGAGGAGTACTCGGCGAACCTCGTCGCGAAGGAGGAGCTGCTCGGCGAGGCCGAAGCGCTGCTCCAGGTGACCGACCGCGTCGCCGCGCGCAAGCGTCTCACCGAGTTCCAGATCCGCTGGGACGAGATCGGCCGGGTCCCCCGCGAGGCCGTCCGCGCCGTCGAGGGTCGTCTCCGTGCGATCGAGGATCACGTGAAGCAGCTCGAGGACGAGCACTGGCGCAAGAGCAACCCCGAGACCAAGGCCCGCAGCGAAGGTCTGCGCGGCCAGCTCGAGGCGTCGATCTCCGAGCTCGAGGCCGAGATCGCCGCCGCGGAATCCGCGGGCGACGCCAAGGCGAAGACCGCCGCGGAGGAGAAGCTGTCGACTCAGCGCTCCTGGCTCGCCGCGCTCGGCGACTAGGCGGGCGTCGGCCGGACCGACTCTCCACAGCTTCGATCCCGGGGGTTCCGAACCTCCGGGATCGCTTGCATCATGGGGGCATGTCCGCTTCCCCGCCCCGCATCGACCGCTGGCCCGTCGCCGTCCGCTCCGCCGCCCGACTCCGCGGCGCGCTGACCGACTGCGGCCCGGGTCTGCGCGGCATCGGGTGGCCGGAGTCCCCTGCAGTGCGCCTGGTCGCACTCGCGGCCTGGATCGGCCCCGAGCTCGCGGCCTGCGGGGCCACCGCCGCTTGGGTGTGGGGTGCTCGGCGCGATCCGGGTCGGCCGTTGCGTGCGGCCGTGCTGGGCGGGCGACGCGCACGCAGCACTGAACCGAGCGCGCTCCGCGTGCACGAGTACCGTCTGACCGCCGCCGACCTCGTCGAATTCGACGGCCTCGCGGTCACGTCCCGCGTCCGCACCGCCGAAGAGTTCCTCTTCCACGAACCGGAGTTCGGGCCCGCGGAGCGCGCAAGCTGCCGGTTGCTCGTGATCGGCACGGCGGGCGGCGCAGACGCCCTGCGCTCACGTGTCGAAGGATCCCGGCGCCCGCATCGGGCCCGCGCCCGCGCCCGCTTGCGCGAGTGCGGGCTTTCCGCGGATCAGCCGCCGCTCACCCGGTAGGCGTCGTAGACGCCCTCGATCCGACGCACCGCGTTGAGCACGTGCTCCAGGTGGGTCGTGTTCGCCATCTCGAAGACGAAGCGGCTCAGCGCCAGCCGCGAGCTCGAGGTCTGCACCGAAGCCGAGAGGATGTTGACGTGGTGCTCGGAGAGCGCACGGGTCACGTCCGAGAGCAGGCCTGAGCGGTCGAGCGCCTCCACCTGGATCTGCACCAGGAACACGCTCTTGGCTGTCGGTGCCCACTCGACGTCGACGAGGCGCTCCTCCTGGTGGGCGAGCGCGAGGAAGTTGCGGCAGTCGGTGCGGTGCACCGAGATGCCCTGCCCCTTGGTGATGAATCCGCGGATCTCGTCGCCGGGGACCGGCGTGCAGCACTTGGCGAGCTTCACCAGCACATCGGATGCGCCCTTGACCACGACTCCGCTGTTCGCGTCGGGTTTCCCCGCTCGCCGCGCACCGAGTCCCGGCCGGGCGGTCTCGACGGCTTCGACGGTGGCCTCGTCGGCCGTGACCAGTGCGGTCACCTTCTCGATCACCGACTGGGCCGAGACGTGCCCCTCGCCGACCGCCGCGAAGAGCCCCGTGACATCGACGTAACGCAGCTGCAGGGCGACCTGCTGGATCGCCTCCGAGTTCATGATCTGGTGCAGGGGCAGGTTCTGCTTGCGCAGCGCCTTGGTGATGTCTTCCTTGCCCTGCTCGACCGCCTCGTCCCGGCGCTCCTTGGTGAACCACTGCCGGATCTTGTTCTGAGCCCGCTTGCTCTTGACGAAGCTCAGCCAGCTCTGGTTCGGCCCGGCGTCGGGATCCTTCGAGGTGAAGACTTCGACGACGTCGCCGTTGTGCAGTTCGGTCTCGAGCGGCACGAGGCGGCCGTTGACCCGGGCGCCCATGGTGCGGTGCCCCACCTCGGTGTGCACGGCGTAGGCGAAGTCGACTGTGGTTCCGCCGTCCGGAAGACCGATGACGCGCCCCTTGGGGGTGAAGACGTAGACCTCTTTGGCGCCGATCTCGTAGCGGAGCGCATCGAGGAACTCGCTCGGGTCCTCGGTCTCGGCCTGCCAGTCGGAGATGTGCGCCAGCCAGGCCATATCGGCGGAGCTCTGCCCCTGCGCCTGTCCGCCCTGCTGCTTGTACTTCCAGTGCGCGGCGACGCCGTACTCGGCGCGCTGGTGCATTTCGAAGGTGCGGATCTGGATCTCGACGGCACGGCCGTCCGGACCGATGACCGTGGTGTGCAGCGACTGGTAGAGATTGAACTTCGGCGTCGCGATGTAGTCCTTGAACCGGCCGGGGATCGGGGTCCAACGCGCATGCACTGCGCCGAGCACCGCATAGCAGTCGCGGATCGAGCTCACGAGCACGCGGATCCCGACGAGGTCGTAGATGTCGTCGAAGTCGCGCCCGCGCACGATCATCTTCTGGTAGATCGAATAGAGCTCCTTGGGCCGGCCGGTGACCTCGCCCCGGATCTTGGAGTCCCGCAGATCGGATTCGATCGAACTGATGACGTCGCCCACGAGTTCTTCCCGCTTGGGGTTGCGCTGGGTGACGAGGTTCTGGATCTCGGCGTAGAGCTTCGGCTTGAGCACCGCGAACGAGAGATCCTCGAGCTCCGTCTTGATCGACTGGATGCCGAGGCGGTGCGCGAGCGGCGCGTAGATCTCGAGCGTCTCCTGCGCTTTGCGCTTCGCGGAGTCGCCGGGCACGAAGCCCCAGGTCCGCGCGTTGTGCAGGCGGTCGGCGAGCTTGATGACGAGCACCCGGATGTCCTTCGACATCGCGACGACCATCTTGCGGACGGTCTCGGCCTGGGCGGAGTCGCCGTACTTCACCTTGTCGAGCTTCGTCACGCCGTCGACGAGCATGGCGATCTCTTCGCCGAAGTCGTCGGTGAGCTGCTCCAGCGTGTAGTCGGTGTCCTCCACCGTGTCGTGCAGCAGCGCCGCCGCGATCACGACCGGTGCGACCCCCAGGTCGGCGAGGATCTGCGCGACCGCGATGGGGTGCGTGATGTACGGCTCGCCGCTTCGCCGCTTCTGGCCGCGATGGGCCCGCTCGGCGACGGTGTAGGCCCGCTCGATGACCGACAGGTCGGCCTTGGGCGCGTTCCCCCGGACGGTGCGGACCAGTTGGTCGACCGCTCCGGGGGAACTCGCGCGCGAGAAGATGCGCGGCACGAGCCGCCGCAGGGAACTCGCAGAAACGGTTCCCGGATCACTAGCCGCCATGCGAACCCTCCCGTCGCTGAGATGGTTGAACGCTACACCACGCTGGGCTCGGGCTCCGAATCGGCCTGGAGCTGCTCCGCCTTCTGATCGTGCTTCTTGATCGCGGGCTCGCCCCGACGCAGCAGCGCGTACGTCGGCGCCGCGATGAAGATCGTCGAGTAGGCACCCACGAGAATTCCGATGAACAGCGCGAGCGCGATGTCGCGAAGGGTTCCGGCCCCCAGCACGAACGCGCCGATGAACAGGATCGAAGCGACCGGCAGCAGCGCCACGACGGACGTGTTGATCGAGCGCACGAGCGTCTGGTTCACGGCGAGGTTGACCGCCTGCCCGAAGGTGCGACGCTCGGTGAGCTCGCCCGGTGCGGTGTTCTCGCGGATCTTGTCGAAGACCACGACGGTGTCGTAGAGCGAGTAGCCGAGGATCGTCAGGAAGCCGATCATGGCTGCCGGAGTGATCTCGAAGCCGGTGAGGCCGTAGACGCCCGCCGTGATGATGAGGTCGTGGAACAGCGCGATGAGCGCTGCGAGCGACATCTTCCAGGTGCGGAAATAGATCGCCATGACCAGTGCCGCGAAGAGGATGAACACCCCGAGCGCGATCACCGCCTGGCGCGTGATGTCCTGCCCCCAGAGCGCACCGATGTAGGACGAGGTCACCTCGGACTCGTCGACCTGGTAGGCATCGGCCAGCGCCTTGCGGATCTCCTGCGCCTCGGCGTCCTTCAGCTGCTCGGTCTGCACGCGGATGTCGGTCTGCCCGACGAGCGAGACGCGGGGCGCGGAGCCCGGCAGCACCTCGTCGACGGCCTTCGTGGCGAGCGCCTGATCGCGCTTCTGCCCCTCGGCGATGTGCACCTGGAACTGGCTGCCACCGGTGAACTCGATGCCGAAGGTGAATCCACCGCGCAGCAGCGGCCCGGCGATCGAGATGAGGATCATGACCGCCGCGACCAGGAACCAGGTCTTCCACCGGCCGATGAAGTTGATCGACTTCTCACCGGTGTAGAGGGCGTTGCCGAATTCGGAGAATGAGCGAGCCATGGTCAGCTCTCCTTACCGGTGGTGTCGGCGACGCTCGCGGCGTCGTGGGTGCCCGCGGCTTCCGCGGCCTTGCGTTCGGCGATCGTCTGTCGGCGCTCGGCTTCCTTCCGGCTGCCGGCGTTCTTCTTCGCCTTGCCGTGGGACGCCACGGCGGGCTCGCGGAACTGCACGCGCCCGCGGTACACCGCGCCGAGGCGGCGCGGGTCGAGGCCGGAGAACGCGTGGCCCTCGTTGAAGAACCGCATGCGGCTGACGAACGCCATCATCGGGTGCGTGAACAGCGCGACCACGAGGATATCGACGAGCGTCGTGAGGCCCAGCGTGAAGGCGAAGCCGCGCACGTTGCCGATCGCCAGGATGAACAGGATCGCGGCGGCGAGGAAGTTGATGCCGTCGGAGGCCAGGATCGTGCGGAGCGCCTGCTTCCAGCCGCGCTCGACCGACTGCTCGAGGCTGAGCCCGTCGCGCAGCGCGTCACGGATGCGCTCGAAGTAGACGATGAAGGAGTCGGCCGTGATGCCGATGGCCACGATGATGCCCGCGACGCCCGCGAGCGACAATCGGTACCCCTGGCGCCACGACAGCACTGCGAGCAGCAGGTAGGTCAACAGCGCCGCGATGGCCAGCGACGCGACCGTCAGCGTGCTGAGCGCCCGGTACTGGAACAGTGAGTAGACGACGACGAGGATCAGGCCGATGAGGCCGGCGAGCAGGCCGGCCTGCAGCTGGTTGGTGCCGAGCGTCGCCGAGATGTCCTCCTGGCTCTGCACGGTGAAGCTGATGGGCAGCGCGCCGAACTTCAGCTGGTCGGCGAGCGCCTTCGCGGACTCCTGCGTGAACCCGCCGGTGATCGACGGCTTGCCGTTGAGGATCTGACCGTTCATGGTCGGTGCCGACAGCACGCTGCCGTCGAGCACGAACGCGAACTGGTTGAACGGCGGCTGCGCGCCGTAGAGCCGAGTGCTGATGTCGCCGAAGGTCTTGGTGCCCTTCTTATCGAAGGTCATCTGCACGGCCCAGCCGCCCGTGGTGGCGCCGGTCTGGGTGGTCTCGGGCTGCGCGACGGCGTCGGAGATGACCTCGCCGCCCATCTCGACCGGGCCGAGGATGTACTTGACCGTGCCGGTGTTGTCGCAGGTGATCAGCGGGCGATCCGCGGGCGCCGATGCGGCCGCGGTCGCGGAGTCCGCGGTGCACTCGAACGCCGCGAACTGCGCCTGCAGCCCGGCGGTCAGCCATTCCTTGTCTCCGGCACCCTTGGGCAGGGTCTTGGGGTACAGCTCGCCCTTGGCCTCGGCGTCCTTCGCGGCCTGCTTCTGCGCGGCCAACGCCTTCTCGGCCTCGGCCTTCTGCGCGGCATCGGTGGGCATCTGGATCTTGCCGGATCCCTCTGCGAGCACCGGGCGGAAGTCGAGCTTCGCAGACGCCTCGATGCGCTGCAGCGTCGCTTCGTCGGCCTTGCCCGGGATCGACACCGAGATGTTCTGGTTGCCCTGGGTGGTGATCTCGGCCTCGGAGACGCCCGAGGCATCGACGCGCTGGCGGATGATGGAGACCGCCTGCTGCAGCTGCTCCCCCGTCACGGTCTGCCCGCTCGTCTGCTTCGGCGCGAGCAGCACCTGCGTACCGCCCTGCAGGTCGAGGGCGAGCTTCGGCATCCAGGTCGCCTCACCCCTGGCCACCCCGAAGGCGAGGAGGCCGGCGAGCCCGACGATGATGACAACGAGGAACGTGAGGGAGCGACGGGCTTTGCGCACCGCGGGGGGAGAAGCCACGGAAGGACTACTTTCTCTGACGGGAAGACGGGCGGCTCCCCGGCGAGGCCGGGGAGCCGGAGCTGATTGCGGCGGTTACGCCTTGTCGCTCGACGGCTTGGCGTCGCCGTCGGTGCTCGGGGCGGCCTCGTCGGCGGCGGCCTCCGCGGCCGGCGCCTCGGGGGCGTCGCTCTGAGTCGGGGCCTGAGCGGCCGTGTCCCCGGCGACCCGCTCGCCGAACTCGGGATCGTCGTCCGGGGCGATGTCGGCTGCGGGCTCGACGACCGTCTCGGCCGGGGCGATGATCTGGCCCACCGCGTTGCGGTGGACGACGAACGAGGAGGTGCCGCTGTGCACGGTCACGCGGTTCTCTTCGGCGTCGACCGACTCGATGGTGCCGTAGATACCCGACTGGAGCATCACCTCGGCACCCGGACGCAGGCCGTCCTGCAGCTCCTGCATCGCCTTCTGCCGCTTCTTGCCGTTGCGGAACATGAAGATGACGAGCACTGCGATGAGTGCGAACATGACGATCGTAATCGGGTCCACAACTGGCCTTTCAGAGCGGGAACACAGGGGTGCGCCGAATGCGCACATATGGAACGACTATAGGGCATCCGGCATGGGAATACCTGTGGCTTCCCATGCGCGCCGGGTCGCCATGCGTCCGCGCGGAGTGCGGGTCAGCAGGCCGGACCGCACGAGGAACGGTTCGACCACGGACTCGATGGTCTCGGCCTCTTCGCCGACCGAGACCGCGAGCGTCGACAGACCGACCGGCCCGCCGCCGAAGCGCTCGACCACCGCGTGCAGCACTTCGCGGTCGAGCCGGTCGAGACCCTGCTCGTCGACGTCGTAGAGGTGGAGCGCCGCATGCACGCTCTCGGTGTCCCCCGGGGTGCCGTGGACGAGGCAGTAATCGCGCACGCGCCGCAGCAGCCGGTTGGCGATGCGCGGGGTGCCGCGGGAGCGCCGCGAGATCTCGCCGATCCCGTCGGGAGCGATCTCGAAGTCGAGCAGCCGGGCGGCGCGGCGCACGACGTCGGCGAGCTCGTCGTCGGCGTAGAACTCGAGGTGCGCGGTGAACCCGAAGCGGTCGCGCAGCGGGTTCGGCAGCAGGCCCGCGCGGGTGGTCGCCCCGACCAGGGTAAACGGGGCGAGCTCGAGCGGGATCGACGTCGCACCGGCACCCTTGCCGACCATGATGTCGATGCGGAAGTCCTCCATGGCGAGGTAGAGCATCTCTTCGGCGCTGCGGGCCATGCGGTGGATCTCGTCGATGAAGAGCACCTCGCCGGGGGTGAGCGCCGAGAGCACCGCCGCCAGATCGCCGGCGTGCTGGATGGCCGGCCCGGAGGTCTGATGCAGCGGCTTCTCGAGCTCGGCCGCGACGATCATCGAGAGCGTGGTCTTGCCGAGGCCCGGAGGACCCGCGAGCAGGATGTGATCGGGCGAGCGCTGCTGGATCGTGGCCGCGTCGAGCAGCAGCCGGAGCTGCTTGCGCACCTTGGCCTGCCCGACGAACTCGTCGAGCGAACCCGGCCGCAGCGCACCCTCGAAGCTCAGCTCGGTCGGAGTGGCCTGCGCCGACAGCTCCCCCGTCATCGCGCCGCGCTCCCGGTCCGCGCGCGAGGCGCCTGCAGCAGCGCCAGGGCCGCGCGCAGCAGGCCGGCCTGGTCAGCGGGCGCGCCCGCGGCGCGGGCGTCGTCGACGGCACGCTCGGCATCGGACTCGCCCCAGCCGAGACCCATCAGGCCGGCTCGCACCGCGTCGGCCGCGAGCTGATCCGCATCGATCGCGGCGGGTGCCTCGGTCGGCGCGGCGAAGGCCTCGGGGCGCAGCTTGCCGGCGAGGGACACCGCGATGAGCTTCGCCGTCTTGGGCCCGATGCCCGAGACCCGCTTGAACGGCTTCTCGTCTTCAGCGAACACGGCGGCGGCGATCTCGCTCGGCGTGAGCTCGGAGAGCACACCGAGCGCGCTGCGAGGCCCGACGCCCGAAACGGCGAGCAGTTGTCCGAAGACTTCGAGCTCGTCGGCGGTCGCGAATCCGAACAGGGTCAGCGAGTCCTCGCGCACCACCAGCGAGGTGTGGAGCGAGAGCTGCTCGCCGGGTGCGTTCGCACCCGCCCGACCTGAGGGCACCTCGACCCGCAGGCCGAGACCACCGACGCCGACAACCACCCAACCCGCACCCGCGGAGAGCACGGGGCCCTGAATCGAAGCAATCACGCAGTCACCCTACGGCGCGGCACCGACATCGCGCCGGGGCCACGCCGCAGCAGGCGAACATATCTTCGAATCAGGCGCCGACGGGCTCCGCGACGCGCTGGTCGGCGCGCACCGAACGGTTGACCGAGGAGATGATCGCCTTGAGCGTCGCGCGGCTGGTGTCGGGGTCGATGCCGACGCCCCACAGCCGCTGCCCGTCGACCTCGAGGTCGACGTAGGCGGCGGCGACCGCGTCGCCGCCGGAGCTCATCGCGTGCTCCACGTAGTCGAACAGGGTGATCTCGTGACCGTGCTCGCCGAGCGCCCGGATGAACGCGTCGACCGGACCGTTGCCGCGCGCGGTCGTCTGCTGCTGCTCGTCGCCGACGCGCAGGTCGACGGTCAGCTCGGTCACCCCGTCGCCCGCGCTGGCGGTCGCGGTACGGGTGATCTCGTACCGGCCCCAGCGGTCCGCGGCGGGATCCTGCGCGGGCAGGTATTCGTCCTGGAAGATCTTCCAGATGGAGTCGCTCGACACCTCGCCGCCCTCGGTATCGGTGAGACCCTGAACGACCGCGCTGAACTCGATCTGCAGTCGGCGCGGCAGGTCCAGCGAGTGGTCGGTCTTCAGCAGGTACGCGACGCCGCCCTTGCCCGACTGCGAGTTCACGCGGATCACCGCTTCGTACGAGCGGCCCAGATCCTTCGGGTCGACCGGCAGGTAGGGAACCGCCCACTCGATGTCGTCGACGGTGACACCGGCGGCCTCCGCGTCGGCGGCCATGCGCTCGAAGCCCTTCTTGATGGCGTCCTGGTGGGATCCCGAGAACGCCGTGTAGACGAGGTCGCCCGCCCACGGGCTGCGCTCGGGCACGCGCAGCTGGTTGCAGTACTCGGCGGTGCGACGCACCTCGTCGAGTCGCGAGAAGTCGATCTGCGGGTCGATCCCCTGCGTGAACAGGTTGATGCCCAGCGCCACCAGGTCGACATTGCCGGTGCGCTCGCCGTTGCCGAACAGGCAGCCTTCGATGCGGTCGGCACCGGCCATGTAGCCGAGCTCGGCGGCCGCGACCGCGGTGCCCCGGTCGTTGTGCGGGTGCAGCGACAGGATCACGTTCTCGCGGTGGTTCAGGTGGCGGCTCATCCACTCGATCGAGTCGGCGTAGACGTTCGGGGTCGCCATCTCGACGGTGGCCGGCAGGTTGATGATCACCTTGCGCTCGGGCGTGGGCTCGAAGATCTCGAGCACGTCGTTGCACACCTCGACCGCGTACTCGAGCTCGGTGCCGGTGTACGACTCGGGCGAGTACTCGTAGTAGACGTCGGTACCCTCGCAGATGTGCTCGCTCGCGCGGCACAGCTTCGCACCCTCGACGGCGATCTGCTTGATTCCCTCGCGGTCCGAGCGGAACACGACGTCGCGCTGCAGGATGCTCGTGGAGTTGTAGAGGTGCACGATCGCCTGCTTCGCGCCGATCAGCGACTCGTAGGTCCGGGTGATCAGGTGCTCGCGCGCCTGGGTCAGCACCTGGATGGTGACGTCCTCGGGGATCGCGTCCTCTTCGATGAGCTGGCGCACGAAGTCGAAGTCGGTCTGGCTCGCCGAGGGGAAACCGACCTCGATCTCCTTGTAGCCCATTTTCACGAGCAGGTCGAACATGATCCGCTTGCGCTCGGGGCTCATCGGGTCGATGAGCGCCTGATTGCCGTCGCGCAGATCGACCGCGCACCACCGGGGAGCCTCGGTGATCCGCTTGCTCGGCCAGGTGCGATCGGGCAGATCGACCGCGATGATCTCGTGGAACGGACGGTACCGGTGGATCGGCATGGTCGTCGGCTGCTGCTGGTTCTTCATGATCTCGTCTTCATCTCTCGCTTGCGAAGTTTTTCAGCCAACACGAAACGCCGCGACGAGGGAGGCCTGAGAACTAGGACTCGTCGCGGCAGCTAAGAAGAAGCGAGCGGAACCGCATACCGTCACTATACACGGCTCGCCCACCCCACCCGGCCGGCCGTAGGCTGGCCCCATGTCCCGGATCGCCCGCACGCCCATCCGCACGCTCGCGGCGGCCGCACTCTGCGGATTCGCTCTCGCCGCCGCTCTGCTCTCAGTCGCCGCGCCGGCGCAGGCCTCGGTCGACGACTTCTCGTACGAGAGCTGGGACGCCCGGTACGTGCTCGATCTCGATGCGGACGGCCGCGCGACCGCGCGCGTCACCGAGACCCTGACACCGGTGTTCCCGGACTTCGACCAGAACCGTGGACTCGTGCGCGCTCTGCCGCTCGCCTACGAGGACTCCCCCGTGCCGCCGACCGACATCTCGGTGACCGACGGCGACGGGCGGCCGGTGCCGTTCACCACCGAGGACACCGACCGGTTCCGCGGCATCCTGGTCGGCGACGATTCCTATGTGCACGGGCGGCAGACCTACGTCATCTCGTATTCGCTCCGCGACGTGGTCGTCGCGGCGACGAAGACGAAGGTCGACGAGTTCTATTGGGACGTGCTGCCCATTGAACGGAAGCAGCGCGTCGATGCGTTCTCCCTCGACGTGGAGTTCGCTCCGGCCCTCGCGAAGCACCTCACGGGCGATGCCGCCTGCTACTCCGGGCCCTCGGGATCGAAGGCGCGCTGCACCATCGACTCGCCGCCCGCGTCGGGAACCGCGGCGGCTGCGACCGTGCGCCTCTCCGAGGTCGCACCCGGCTCGGGCGTGACCGTCGCCATCGGCATGGATCCGGGCACCGTCACGCAGCCCCCGCAGCGGGTCCCGAACTTCTGGCTGGACCGGTTCCCCGCGATCCTCGCCCTGGGCGCGCTCGGCTGCGGCATCGCGGGGGCGGTCCTCGTCGGTCGCCTCGTGCGGCGGCGCCGCTTCTTCCGCGGAACCATCGTGGCGCAGTACGACGTTCCGCCGCACCTCCCTCCGCTGCTCGCGGCGAACCTGCTCGGCAGCGCGAAGTCGGTGCTGCCCGCCGAGTTCGTGCATCTCGCTGTGCGCGGTGCGATCCGCATCGAGGACAGCCAGCAGGCCGAGAGCTTCTGGTCGGGCAAGCAGCCTCCGGTGCTCCGCCTGCTCGACCCCGCCGCAGCCGCGGACCCGCTCGACCAGCGCACCCTCGCGGAGCTGTTCGCAGGGCTCGGCCCGGGCCAGGCGTTCCAATTGCCGGCGAAGGATTCCCGTTTCGCGCAGCGGATGCAGAAGCTCGTGAGCGGGGTCCCCGCCGAGGCGAGATCGCGCGGCTACACGACGACGGAGGCCAGCCGCGGCGCGCGGATCCTCGGATTCGTCGCCCTGGGGCTGGTGCTGGCGACCGCGCCGCTCTTCGTGCTCGGAATCGGGCGCCCCGAAAGCCTCACCTTCGGCGTCGGGCTGCTGCTCGCGGTGTCCTTCGTGCTGGCGATCGTCGCGATCGCGAAGCACCGGGTGCTCACGCCCGCAGGGGCCGAGGCCCGTGAGTACCTGCTGGGCGTGAAACTGTTCACGAGCGTGGCGGAGGCCGACCGGATCCGCACCCTCCAGAGCTACACCGGCGCCGAACGCCTCGAGGAGGCCGGGGTCGACGTCGTGCAGCTCTACGAGCGGCTGCTCCCCTATGCGATGCTCTTCGGCCTCGAGAAGGAGTGGGGTCGCGTGCTCGAGATCCGCTACCAGGAGGCCGGGGTCGCCGTTCCGATCTGGTATCCGGGGCTCGCGGACCACGGCCTCGCAGGACTCGACCGCAGTCTGAGCGAGATGTCGAGCAGTTTCAGTTCCTCGGCGAGCTACAGCTCGAGCTCGTCGGGCGGGTCATCGGGCGGAGGCTTCTCGGGCGGAGGCGGCGGAGGCGGGTTCTCCGGCGGCCGCTGACCCGATCCTGGTCGGACGCGTGCGGGGAAGGCGGGGCGGACCGCGTCGCGTCCGCCCCGCCCCGCACGCAGTCACTCCGCCGGGCCGAACCCGAGCCGCTCGGCGATCGCCTCCGCCTGCGCGACGACCTCGTCCTGCCACGGCTGCAGCGGGTGCGCCGGCGACGCGTCGAACGAGGCTCCGAACGGATCCTCGACCCCCGTCTCGCGTCCGCTCAGCGCTTCGAGCACCGCGAGCCCGCAGAACGGGACGTGCACCGGCGAGTACCCGCCCTCGTGGGAGAACACGACGCGCCCGCCGCACGCTTCCTCCGCGACTTCCAGGATCCGCTCGGCCATCGCCTTGAACCCCCCTGATGTCACGGTCATGCAGCCGAGCGGATCGACCGCGCTCGGGTCGAAACCGCTCGACACGATCACGAGGTCCGGTGCGAACGCGCGGATCGCCGGCACCGCCACCCGCTCGATCGCCGCGAGGTACGCGCCGTTGCCGGATCCGGCGGGGAGCGGGATGTTGATGTTGCGCCCCTCCGCTCCGGGGCCGCCGATCTCGTCGATCGAACCGGTGTCCTGCGGGAACAGGCGGTCCTGGTGGATGGAGATCGCGAGCACGTCGGGATCGTCCCAGTAGATCTGCTGCGCGCCGTTGCCGTGGTGGACGTCGTAGTCGACGATCGCCACCCGTCGCACGCCGAGCTCGGCGCGCGCGTACTCGATCGCCACGCACACGTTCGAGAAGAGGCAGTATCCCATTCCCATCTCCCGGCGGGCGTGGTGGCCGGGAGGGCGGACCAGCGCGTAGGCGTTGTCGACCTCGCCCCGCATCACCGCGGCGACCGCGGCCATGGTGCCGCCGGCCGCCAGCTTGGCGATCTCGAACGAGCCCCGGCCGAACGGCGTGTAGCCGTCGCCCGCGTCCCCGCCGCGATCGGCGCTCAGCCCGCGGATCCGCTCCACGTGCTCCGGCGTGTGCACCCGCAGCAGATCGGTGTCGGAGGCCTCGACCGCCTGGATCCGGACGAGCGCGTCGATCAGGCCGGAGACCTCGACGAGGCCCGCCATGCGGGACTTGGATTCGGGGCTCTCGAACGCCTGGTGCGGCTGGTTGAAACCGCCGGACGGAGCGACCCCGACTGCGGTCCCGGTGTCGTGCCAGGCGTAGCGCTCGTGCCAGACGTATCCGGTGGTCCGCTGCGTCATCGGGAGGCTCCTTCGTTCAGAGGTGCGCCGAGATGCTCGGCGTCCGGTTCGTTGAGGTGATCGAACAGCGCGTCGACGCGCTCCCGCTCGGCTCGGGACACCGGCACGAGGTACGCGCAGGCCACGTAGACGACGGTGTTGACCGCGAGTGCCGCGACGCCGCTCGTCATGCCGCCGAGCACCGGGATCGCGATCGGGTACACGATCTGCAGCACAGCGGCGACGGCGAAGCCCGAGATCATTCCGGCGATCGCTCCGACCGCGTTGCCGCGCCGCCAGAAGATGCCGAGCAGCAGGGTCGGGGCGAGCTGCACGATCCCCTGGTACGAGACCATGGCGAGCGCGATGAGCCCGTTGAGGGTCGTCGCGGTCAGAACCGCGATCACGCCGGCGATGATGGTGAGCACGCCGACCGCGATCTTGCCGGTCTTCGGATCCTCGATCCGCTCCCCGCGCGCCACCCCGACGATGTCGTTGGCCGTCTGGGCGCCGAGCGCCTGGAGGTTGGCGCCCACGTTGCCCATGGTGGCGGCTACCACGCAGATGCCCGCGAGCGTGAGGATCACGGGTCCCCCGACGCTGGCGGTGATGAACCAGACCGCGTCGGTCGCCTCTGCGACGCCCGGCAGGCTCGCCGCGAGCATCGCGAGGATCGACAGCGCGGTGCCGAACACGAAGAGGATCGGCGCCGCCATGACCGCGGAGCGCTTGATGGTGCGGGTGCCGCTCGACGCGAAGAGGCGCACGAAGATATCGGGCCAGCACCAGCCGCCCAGCGCGCCGGTGAGCACGAGCGAGAACAGGTAGAGGGGGCCCTCGGCGCTGCCCGGCCCGGGCAGTCGGAAGAAGCCGTCGGGCAGCTCGGCGAAGCCGTGCCCGTTGGTGACGAGCCAGGTGATGAGCCCGAGGATCAGCAGCAGCCCGAGCCCGTAGGCGACGAGGCCCTGCACCATGTCGCTGAGCACGAGGCCGCGCGCGCCCATCCGCACCGTCCAGACCTGACGCAGCACGAGCACCCCGATGCCGATGAACGCGGCGGTGCCCGCGGCGACCTGCCCGAACGAGAGATAGGTGAAGACCAGCGTCAGCGACTGCATGCCGAGCACGATCCAGGGGAACGAGGCGAGGATGCCGATGATCGCGGCGACGACCCGAACCGCTTTCGACCCGTATCGCAGCCCGAGCAGATCAGCCTGGGTGCGCAGGTCGAAGCGCTTGCCCCAGGTGTGCACCGGCTTGGCGAGCATGAACATGAGCACCACCGCGAGCAGCGCGTAGGGCACCGAGTAGAAGCCGATCGCTCCGGCAGCCGCCGCGTAGCCGGCGAAGGAGATGAAGATGGTGCCGGGCAGCCACGTGTTCACGAAGGCCATGGTCGAGAAGAAGGGGCCGAACGATCGCCCGGCGGTCGCGTACTCGCTGAACGAGTCGGTCCGCTTGCGGCTGCGTTCGAGCACGAACACGATGACGAGGAAGAAGAGGGCGACTCCGCCGTAGCCGAGGAGGATCACGGTCGGGCCTCCCCCGCGTTCGACGGCCGCGCAGCGGCCGATTCGTCCCGCTCCGCGCGGGCGTCGAGGGCGTACATGCACCAGATCGCCGCGAGTACGAGCAGTCCGGTCACGATGAAGTACCAGACTCCTCCGTCGCCGACCCACCACTGGAGCGGTGGGAAGAGCATGATGATGAACGAGGCTGCGACCAGCGCGGCGATACCGCGCCTGCGGCCCCGGGCCGGGCCTGACCTGGCGGGTGCGGTCATGAGGGCGTCCTTTCGTCGGCGTCGTTGCCGAATCCTGCCGGAACGTTCCGGCATTGCAGCAATGATGCATCGCCACGAGCGCGACGTCAAGCATCGATCCGAAGTCGCACGGCGTCCCGCGCACCGCGATGGCGCCCGCTAGCATGTGGATCATGAGCGCCAGACGGGTCACGATCGTCGATCTCGCAGCCGAACTCGGCCTGTCGAAGACGACGGTCTCGGATGCCCTGCACGGGCGCGGACGGGTCGCACCCGAGACCGTGTCCCAGGTGCGCGACACCGCAGCCGCGCTCGGCTACGTCGGCAATCGCGCCGCGCAGCAGCTCCGCGGCAATCGCGTCGGCGCGGTCGGCCTGTACATCCCGCCCGTCGTCCGCAGCTTCGCGTTCTACATGGAGTTCGTCTTCGGCGCCGTCGCCGCAGCGGGCGAGAACGGGATCGACCTCGTCCTGCTCACGCGCGACGAAGCCGCGCTGCGCAGTCGCCCGCCCGCGGTCGACGGGATCGTCGCGATCGATCCGCTGCCGGGCGACCGCGTGCTCGAAGCGCTCGCCGCCCTCGCGGTGCCGCTCGTCACGGCCGGCCGGCCGCTCGATCCGGAGGCGGTCGCTGCGGACGGCACGGTCGAGGTCGGATACCCCGCATACATCCGCGAACTGCTCGACCGAGCGCACGCTCGCGGACTGGATCGCCCCGCACTGCTGCTCCCCGATCAGCAGTTCCACTCGTCCTTCGCCGAGGACGTCGTGATCGGCTACCGGGACTGGTGCGAGGAGCACCGGGTCGAGCCCTGGATCCGCGAGATCCCCGTGCACCCGAGCAATGATCGCGTGGCCGAGGTCCTCGACGAACTCGTCTCGGGTCTCGATCCCGACATCGTGCTCTGCAGCTACCAGGGACTCGCGGGAAGGCTCCTCGCACCGCTCGAGCGGGGCGGCAAGCGGCCGGGCCCCGACTTCGAGCTGGTCTCGCTGGTCGGCGATCCCGTGACCGAGCTCGGTGACGAACGGATCACGAGCCTCGACATCCGCCCCGCCGAATTCGGCCGGGCATCGGTGCTCCTGCTCCGGGACCTCCTGGAAGGCGCGGCCCTGGCCCCGGCGAGCCGGACCCACGAGGCGGTGATCCCGGGAGACGCGATCCCCATCGCCGCGAGTCGCTAGCGGCCGTCAGGCCCGCTGGTACCGAGCGCTACCGAAGCCGATCACGAAGTAGCCGATGAACGGGAGTAGCCAGAGCAGGAGGACCGAGAAGAACGGCCCCTTGCCGAAGTTGCCGCCCACCTTGATCGCCACGATCAGCGCGAGGATCACGTTGACGATCGGGATCAGGTAGAGCAGCACCATCCAGCCGGAGAATCCCGCGATCTTCACGAGGAAGATCAGATTGACGATCGGGATGATCGCGAGGATCCCGGGGTAACCGGCCTTGGTGAAGGTCTTCCAGAGCGCGATGGCGACGAGCACGTACCAGATGATGCCGACGACGGTGGCCGGACCGCTGAGCGCGGTGATCTGGGTCTGGTCGGTGATTCCGTAGTCCATGAGGGTTCCTCCCCTGAGTGCCGCGCCTGCGGCGTCCCTGTGCGTTCGAGCCTAGTCAGCGGGTCGAGCCCGCGACAGTGCTCAGAATCCGAGCCGGCCCAGCGCCTTGGGGTCGCGCTGCCACTCCTTCAGCAGCTTGACGCGCAGCGACAGGTAGATGCGACGCCCGAGCAGCGCCTCGATCTCGTGCCGGGCCCGCTCTCCGATGTCTCGGAGCTGCGATCCGCCCTTGCCGATCACGATGCCCTTCTGGCTGTCGCGCTCGACGTAGATCGACGCGTAGAGCGCCAGCAGGCCGTCCTCGCGCTCCTCGCGGTCGTCGACGGTCGCGGCGAGCGAGTGCGGCAGCTCGTCGCGCATACCGTCGAGGGCCGCCTCGCGGATCAGCTCGGCGATACGGTCGTCCTCGTTCTCGTCGGTGATCTGCTCGGCCTCGTAGAGCGGCGGCGACACCGGCATGAGCTCGAGCAGCACGTCGGAGAGCACGTCGAGCTGGTCCCGGGTGACCGCGGAGATCGGCACGACCGCATCCCACTCCCGCAACTCGCCGAGCCGTGTCAGCTGGTCGATGATCTCGCCGCTCGAGGCCTCGTCGACCTTGGTGAGGATCGCGACCTTCTTGGCGCGCGGGAAGTCGTCGAGGCGCTCGTTGATGAAGCGATCGCCCGGGCCGAGCTTCTCGTCAGCGGGCACGCAGAAGCCGATCACGTCGACGTCGCCGAGCGTCGCTTCCACGAGCGCGTTCAGCCGCTCGCCGAGCAGGGTCCTGGGCCGGTGGATACCTGGCGTGTCGACGATGATGAGCTGGCCGTCGGGCCGGTGCACGATGCCGCGGATCGCGCGGCGCGTGGTCTGCGGCTTCGGGCTCGTGATCGCGATCTTCTGGCCGACGAGTGCGTTCGTCAGCGTGGACTTCCCCACATTGGGCCGCCCCACGAACGAGACGAATCCCGCACGGTGCTCGCCCTCGGGCTCGGTGCCGACGCCGTCGGCCTGCTCTGCGTTCACTGCTGTTCCTCTTCCCGGCGGACCTGATCCGCGTCGTTGTCTTCGGTGCCCACCCAGCGCACACGCGCCGTAACGAGGCGCTGCCTGCGCCGCTCGGTCTCGAGCGCGGTCAGTTCGATCCCGTCGATCTCGACCCGGTCGCCGGGCTCCGCGAGCCGACCGAGGTGCTTGGCGAGCAGGCCGCCCACCGTGTCGACCTCGTCGTCCTCGAGCTCGCGCTCGAAGAGCTCGCCGAGTCGGTCGATCGTGAGCCGGGCGCTCACGATGAAGCCGTCGCCGTCGAGCACGATCTCGGGCGTCTCGCGATCGTGCTCGTCGCTGATGTCGCCGAGCAGTTCCTCGATGAGGTCCTCGAGCGTGACCAGGCCGGAGATCCCGCCGTACTCGTCGACCGCGAGCGCCAGGTGCACGGACTCGCGCTGCATCTGGCGCAGCAGCTCGTCGGCGGGCTGCAGCTCGGGTACGAAGAGCGCGGGCTTCATCACGCGCGTGATCGGCGCGGATTCGGCCTCCTCGGGCCGGCGCAGCACGAAACCGCTCGCGTCGCGCAGGTGGGCGACCCCGACCACGTCATCGACGTCGTCGGTGACCACCGGGACCCGCGAGTGCCGCGACGCCAGGATCGCTTCGAGCGCGTCCTTCATCGACAGCCCGGCGTCGACCGTCACCATGTCGATGCGGGGCACCATCAGCTCGCGCACACGGGTCTCACCGAACTCGACGAGCGAGTGGATGTAATCGCGATCGTCCGCTTCGAGCAGCTCCTGCTCCGCGGCCTGATCCACCATCGACAGCAGCTGCTGCTCGTCCCGGATCAACGCGCTGCTGCCGCCGCGTCCCGGGGTCACCCGGTCGCCGACGCGCATCAGGCTGCTCGCGATGGGCCCGAGCAGCACGCGGATCCCGTGCACGAGCGGAGCCGAGAACCGGATGATCCCCTCGGGATGGTGCGTACCGACCGTACGGGGACTCGTGCCGACGAGCACGAAGGTGACCGCGGTCATGATGAGGGCGGCCGCGAGCAGCGTCAGCCAGAGCGGTTCGATGAGTGCGGCGAGCACCAGCGTGATGAGCACCGCCGCGAGCGTCTCGGCGGCGACACGGGCGAACCCGAGGGCGTTCTGGTGCGCGGCCTCGTCCTCGGCGATCGCCCGGATCGACGCACCGCGACGGGCATCCTCGGACAGCGCCAGGAGCTCGGCCTTCGAACGCACCGAGAGCGCCGCATCGCTCGCGGCGAGCAGGCCGCCGATCGCGAGCAGCACGACGGCCGCCGCGAGGAACAGCGCGATCAGGCCGCCGGTCATCGGCCCCGCTCGCGCATCGCGAACCCGAGCAGCAGATCCCGCTGGAGCCCGAACATCTCGGCTTCCTCGTCGGGGGTGCCGTGGTCGAATCCGAGCAGGTGGAGCATGCCGTGCGTCATGAGCACGCGCACCTCCTGGACGAGGTCGTGTCCCGCGGCCTCCGCCTGCAGCTCGGCGACCTGCGGGCAGATCACGACGTCGCCCAGCAGACCGGCGGGCGTCGGTGCGTCGACACGGCCCGGACGCAGCTCGTCCATCGGGAAGCTCAGCACGTCGGTGGGGCCGGGCTCGTCCATCCACTGCACGTGCAGCTGTTCGATCGCGGCCTCGTCGACGAACAGCACACCGAGATCGGTCTCGGGATGGACGTGCAGCGATTCGAAGACGAACGCGGCGAGGCGCTGCAGGCTCTCCTCCGCGACAGCGATGCCGGACTCGTTGTTGATCTCGACGCTCATGCTGCGGGACCCTTTCGTTCGTCGCGGTTCGCCGCGCGTGCTTCTTCGTATGCCGAGTAGGCGTCGACGATGCGGCCGACCAGGCTGTGCCGCACGATGTCGTCGGACGACAGCTCGGCGAAGTGGATGTCGTCGACGCCGCGCAGGATCCGGTTCATGAGCCGGAGCCCGCTCGTGCCGATGGGCAGATCGACCTGGGTCACGTCGCCCGTCACGACCATCTTCGAGCCGTAGCCGAGGCGGGTGAGGAACATCTTCATCTGCTCGGGGGTCGTGTTCTGCGCCTCGTCGAGGATCACGAAGGACTCGTTGAGCGTGCGCCCGCGCATGTAGGCGAGCGGAGCGACCTCGATGGTGCCGTTCGCGAGCAGGCGCGGCACGAGGTCCTGATCCATCATGGATCCCACCGCGTCGAACAGCGGCCGCAGATACGGATCGATCTTGTCCTCGAGGCTGCCGGGCAGGTAACCGAGCCGCTCGCCGGCCTCGACCGCCGGGCGGGTCAGGATGATCTTCGCCACCTCGCGGCGCTGCAGCGCCTGCACGGCCTTCGCCATCGCCAGGTAGGTCTTGCCCGTGCCCGCGGGACCGATGCCGAACACGATCGTGTTCTGATCGATCGCGTCGACGTAGGAGCGCTGACCCGCGGTCTGGGGCCGGATCGCGTTGCCGCGCACGCTCAGGATGGGTTCGGACAGCACCTGCGCGGCGGTCGGGCCGTCGCCGCGTTCGACCATGCGGGTCACCTCTCGGACGTCGTGGCGCGAGACCGCGCCGCTGCGACGGGCGACCTCGAGCACTTCGCCGACGACCTGCTCGGCGGCGCGCACCTGCGCGGCCGGGCCCCGAAGGGTCAGCACGTGATCGCGCGCGTGGAAGGAGACGGCGGGGTGCTGCTGCTCGAGGTCGGCGATGAGCTGATCGCGATGCCCGAGGAAGCTCGCAAGGTCGACCCCGGTGAGCAGCACGGTGCGCTCGAGCTGCGGGCCCTCGTTCGGAGCCGGAGCGTCAGTTGCCAACGAGGCTGCGCTCCTCGAGTCCGCCCGCCAGCACGTGCGCGTGCACGTGGAAGACGGTCTGCCCGGCGCTCGCGCCGGTGTTGAATAGGAGCCGGTAGTCGCCGTTCGCGTGCTCGTCGGCGAGCTGCTGCGCGACCTCGATCATCTCGGCGAGCAGCGCGGGATCGCCCGCCGCGAGCTCGGTCACGTTCGCGTACTCGGTGGTCTTGGGGATCACCAGGAGGTGCACCGGCGCCTGCGGGCTGATGTCGGGGAACGCGATCACGCGCTCGGTCTCGGCGAGGATCTCGACCGGGATCTCGCCTGCCACGATCTTGCCGAAGATGGTCTCTGCTGCCATGGGATCAGTCTATCGACGGACTCACCAGCGGCCGAGCGCGACGTTCAGCACGGCGAGGCCCGCGGGTCCGGCGGAGGAGGTGCGGAGCACGGTCGTACCGAGCACGAGGATCTCGGCACCGGACGATTCGAGCGCGTCGAGCTCCGCATCGCTGAACCCGCCCTCGGGCCCGACGACGAGCAGGATCTCGGCCGGACGGGAGGTGCCGGCCGCGAACCCGGCCGCCCAGTCGGACAGCGTGCGCTCCCCCCGCGGGTGCAGAGCGATGACCGCGCGATCGGGATCCGACGCGGCCGCGCGCAGCTCCTCGGAGGAGATGGGAGCCCCCACCTCGGGGACTCGGGCGCGGAGCGACTGCTTGGAGGCTTCCCGGGCGATGCGCGCCCACTTCGCGACGCCCTTCGCCGCCTTCTCGGCACCGCCACCGCCGTCCCAGCGCGAGACGGATCGGGCCGCCTGCCACGGCACCACCCGGTCGACGCCGAACTCGGTGGCCTGCTCGACCGCGCGCTCGTCCCGGTCGCCCTTGGCGAGCGCCTGCACCAGGGTCACTCGGGGGTTCGCCTCGGGCTCGGTCCGCACCTCGTCGAGCTCGACCGCGAAGCGGTCGCGATCCGTGCGGACGACGACGCCCCCGCCGATCGTGCCCGCCCCGTCACCGAGCAGGATCCGCTCGCCGACGCGGAGTCGGCTCACCCGCACGGCGTGCCGCGCCTCTTCGCCGCCGACCTCGACGGTCGCGCCGACGGCCAGCGCGGCCCCGCGCTCGGCGTAGTACAGATTCGCCACGGTGCTGCCCGCCCGCCGTCAGCCCTGGCGGAAGAAGCGGTCGCGGATCTTGCCGAAGAAGCCCTGCTGGAACTCCCCCAGTTTGGGCCCGTCGTCCTTGCCGAGCGCGGCCAGCTGGCGCACCAGGTCCTTCTCGCGGTTGGACAGCTTGGTCGGTGTGACCACCTGGGTCGCGATCTTCAGATCGCCGCGTGCGGTGGATCGAAGGCCCTGGATGCCGCGGCCCCGGATCGTGATGACGTCGCCCGACTGGGTGCCGGCGGGGACCTCGACCTGCACGTCGCCGTCGAGGCCGGTGATCGTGCTCTCGGTGCCGAGGATCGCGTCGGTCATGCCGACCTGCAGCGTGCAGAGCAGGTCGTTCCCGTCGCGGCTGAAGATGTCGTGGTGGGTGACTCGGAACTCGATGAACAGGTCACCGTTCGGCCCGCCGCCCGGGCCGACCTCGCCGCCGCCGCGCATCTGGAGCCGGGTGCCGGTGTCGATACCCGAGGGGATGTCGACGTTGAGGGTGCGCCGCTCGCGCACGCGGCCCTTGCCGCCGCACTCCACGCAGGGGTGCTCGATGATGGTGCCGTAGCCGTGGCAGGAACCGCAGGGGTGGTTGGTGACCACGTTGCCGAACAGCGAACGCACCTGCCGCTGCACCTGGCCGGAACCGTGGCAGACGTCGCAGGTGACCGGCACGGTGCCGGGCTGGCAGCAGCTGCCCGAGCAGGTGCCGCAGAGCACGGCCGTGTTGATGCTGACCTCGCGCTGCACGCCGAAGATCACCTCGGCGAGCGAGACGTCGACGCGGATCATCGCGTCGTCGCCGCGTTCGGCGCGCGATCGGGGCCCGCGCTGGCCGCCGCCGAACCCGCCACCGCCGAAGAACGTCTCGAAGATGTCGCCGAAGTCGCCCATCGACGCGCCGCCCTCGGAACCGCCCATATCGTAGCGGCGACGCTCATTGGGGTCGCTGAGCACATCGTAGGCGTGGGTGACGCCCTTGAACCGCTCGGACGCCTCCTCGCTCGGGTTCACGTCGGGGTGCAGTTCCCGCGCCAGGCGACGGTAGGCCTTCTTGATCTCTTCGGGCGATGCGTCGCGTGCGACGCCGAGCGTCTCGTAGTGGTCCGCCACGGTGTGCGGCTCCTCTCATCGATTCGATGGTGGATGAAGTTCGTCGGTCGCGGACGCCGGGTGCTCCCGGGCCGCGACCCGGGTCAGCCCTCGCCGAGGGCCCGGTTCAGGTATCTCGCGACCGCGCGAACGGCCGCCATGTTGCCCGCGTAGTCCATGCGCACCGGTCCGAGCACGCCGAGCTGGGAGGGCGTGCTCGAGTCGTCCTCATAGCCGGAGGCGATGATCGACGCGCTCTCGAGCCCGTACGGCTCGTTCTCGCGCCCGATGGACGCCGAGACCTCGCGGCCCTCCTGGGCCATCTCGCCGAACAGGCGGAGCAGGGTGACCTGCTCCTCGATCGCCTCGAGCACCGTGGAGAGGCTGCCCGAGAAGTCGGCGCCGCGCGAGAGGTTCGCGGCGCCCGCGATCGCGATGCGTTCGCTTCGGTTCGCGCGGAGCTGCCCGATGACGACCGCGAGCACGCTGCGCACCAGCTCGGCCTCGGCCGGCTCCGCCCAGTCCCCGACGGTGCGGTCGAGGAGCTCGACCGCCTGCACCGCGCGCTCGAGGTCGGAGCCGATCACCGCGCCGGCGATGCGCTCGCGCAGGCCGTGCACCCAGGCCTCGGTGACGCGCACCGCGGGCAGTGCGGCCACCTGCTGCTCGACCACGCCGGTGCCGAGGATCAGCACGCAGAGCACGCGGGCCTCGCCTACGGCGACGAGGTCGATGTGGCGCACCGCCGTGCGCTTGAGCGACGGGTACTGCACCACGGCCACCTGGTTGGTGAGCTGCGCCAGCAGCCGCACGGTGCGGGCCATGGCGTCGTCGAGGTCGCTCGACTCGCCGAGGAACCGCTCGATCGCCGCCCGCTGACCGGCGCTCAACGGCTGGAAGCGGCTGAGCGTGTCGACGTAGAGCCGGTAGCCCTTGTCGGTCGGGACGCGGCCCGACGAGGTGTGCGGCGCCGCGATCAGTTCTTCGTCCTCGAGCAGCGCCATGTCGTTGCGGATGGTGGCGGCGGAGACGCCGAAGCTGTGGCGCTCGACGATCGACTTCGAGCCCACCGGCTCGTTCGACTCGACGTAGTCGCCCACCAGCGCGTGCAGCACGGCGAGACTGCGTTCCGAGACCATCACGCACCTCCTCGCCGGCGTTCGATATGGATCGGGTCGGCACCCGTCGATTGGCACTCGCAATCGATGAGTGCCAAGTCTAGCCCACCGACCTCGCGGAACAGCCCGCTCGCGGCCACCGCGTCGCCCCGATTCAGCCGTCGGCGGAACCGAGCAGCCGATGCACCACGGTGTCGGCGAGCAGACGACCGCGCAGGGTGGGGATGATCCGGCCGCGGATCGCCGCCGGACCGTCGATGAGTTCGCTCGCGATGAGACCCGGAATCGCCCGCCGCTCCTCCGGGCGGAGCACCGAGGCATCGAGCCCGTCCGAGATCCGGGTCTCGAGTAGGATCCGCTCGGTCCGCCTGGACTCGGCGTCGAGCGTCTCGCGGGCGTGCGCCGGCGAGATGCCCTCGGCGATCCGCTGCGAGTACGCGGCGGGGTGCTTGACGTTCCACCAGCGGACGCCTCCGACGTGGCTGTGCGCACCCGGGCCCGCGGCCCACCAGTCCTCGCCCGTCCAGTACGACAGATTGTGACGGGATCGCGTCTCGGACGTGCGCGACCAGTTGCTGATCTCGTACCAGCGCAGACCGGCCTCGGCGATCCGCGCGTCGGCGAGTTCGTACATCTCGGCATGGAGATCGTCGTCGGGTGCGGCGACCTGCCCGCGCTTGATCTGCGCCGCGAGCTTGGTCCCCTGCTCGATGATGAGCGCGTAAGCCGAGAGGTGATCGGGTTCACAGGCGAGCGCGACGTCGAGCGATCGCTCCCAATCGCCGATCCGCTCGCCCGGGGTCCCGTAGATCAGGTCGAGACTGACTTGCAGGCCCGCCTCCTTCGCCCATTCGACGACCAGCGGGATGCGCTCGGGGGTGTGCGTGCGATCGAGGGTGGCGAGCACGCTCGGCACGGCGGACTGCATGCCGAAGCTCACCCGGGTGAACCCCGCATCGGCGAGCGTGCGCAGGTAGGCGGCGTCGACCGAGTCGGGATTCGCCTCCGTCGTCACCTCCGCTCCGGCGGCCAGCCCCCACTCGTCGCGGATACGGCCGAGCATCGAAGCGAGGTCGCCGGCCGGGAGCAGCGTCGGCGTCCCGCCGCCGAAGAACACGGTCGAGACCCGCCGTTCGGGGAGGCCGGAGTCGCGCAGCACGCGAGCTCCGAAGGAGAGCTCGGTCGCCGCCTCTGCGGCGTACCCGGCCTGGCTCGCTCCCCCGCCGAGTTCGCTCGCCGTGTAGGTGTTGAAGTCGCAGTAGCCGCAACGCACCCGGCAGTAGGGCACGTGCACGTAGACGCCGAACGCGCGATCAGACGCGCCGTCGAGCACGCTCGCAGGAAGGGAACCGTCGGACGGCGCGGGATCGCCCTCCGGAAGGATACTGGGCACGCCTAGCCCTTGCCGCCGCGCGACTTGCCGCGATTCTTGCCACCGTGCGGCTTCGAGCCGGGCGATTTGCCGCTCTGGGCTCTGCCTTTCGATTTGCCCCACGACTTCGCGGTCACGGGCGCCGGGTCATGCGGCTCGTCCTGAGCGGGCTCGGAGTCGGCGGGCGCGTCGACGTCGGTGGGCGCGTCCGAATCGGCGGGTGCATCGGGCTCGGGCTCGGGCTCGGGCTCGGGCTCGGGCTCGGGCTCGGGCTCGGGCTCGGGCTCGGGCTCGGGCTCGGGCTCGGGCTCGGGGCCAGGATCCACCGCGGCGGCCTCAGCCGCAAGGGGGTCGGCCGTCGCCTGCGGTTCGGCTTCGAGCAGCGGTGCAGGCTCGGGCGCCGCCTGCGGGGTGCTCGGCGCGGACGCCTGAGGGAGGTCATCGGACTCGGTCGACTCGACCGCAACCGGCGAGGATTCTGCCGGAGCCGGGGCGTTCGACGCGGGTCCCGCACCCCCGGTCAACCCGGGCGCGGGCACCGTCGGGGTGGCATGCACCGCCGCGGGCTCACGCTCGGACGCGGCCGCCTCGACGGGAGCCGCGTCGGGCACCACACCCGGCAGCATCGCTTCGAGGTGCTGCTTGGCACGCCCGATCGCGGAACGGATCTGCGAGCGTCCCTTGAGCGCGCTGGTCGACCCGAGGAAGCCCCGGGTGACGCCCCAGACGGTGTCGTCCGAACGGTGCTCGACGAGGAACAGCTCCTCGCCGATCGCGCCGTTGTCGTCGGCCGTGCCGATGGCGAAGCCGACGCGGTCGGCCTCGTCGATCACATAGACCACTCGGATGCGGCGGGACTGCTTGCCGCCGTTGCGGCTGATCGTCGCGGTCGTGCCGGAAGTCAGGTACGGCTCGCCGTCGGGACCGAAGTGGTCCTCGCGCGCGGCGGGCGCCTCCGCCGAACCCTGCTCGTCGAAGGTGAGCCCCGCGTACTGCCCGCCGTCTCCACGGACCACGTCGGCGACGGTCTCGCCGGATGCCCGGTGCGCACCCCAGGTCATGAGCAGACTGACCGCGGCCAGGAAGCGCTCCTGTCCGCTGCCGATCAGCAGCGACTCTTCGAAGGGGGTGGTGCCCTCGGGCGGGAAACGGAGCAGATCCGGCGCGTTCGACGCCCCGACGGCGGCATAGGTCACCGGCATCGGCACGTAACTGCTGCGCCGACTCACTTCGTCTGCTCCTTGCCCTCCACGTCACCCGAGAGCGCAGCGATGAAGGCTTCCTGGGGCACCTCGACCCGGCCCACCATCTTCATGCGCTTCTTGCCCTCCTTCTGCTTCTCGAGCAGTTTGCGCTTGCGGCTGATGTCGCCACCGTAGCACTTGGCGAGCACGTCCTTGCGGATCGCGCGGATGGTCTCGCGGGCGATGACGCGCGCGCCGATCGCGGCCTGGATGGGCACCTCGAACTGCTGACGCGGGATCAGCTTGCGCAGCCGTTCCGCCATCATCGTGCCGTAGTGGTAGGCGTTGTCGCGGTGCACGATCGCGCTGAACGCGTCGACCTTGTCGCCCTGGAGCAGGATGTCGACCTTGACCAGATCGGCCTCCTGCTCGCCCATCGGCTCGTAGTCGAGACTCGCGTACCCCTGGGTGCGGCTCTTGAGATGGTCGAAGAAGTCGAACACGATCTCGCCGAGGGGCATGCTGTAGCGCAGCTCGACGCGCTCGCCGAGGTATTCCATGCCGAGCAGGCTGCCGCGCCGGCTCTGGCAGAGCTCCATGATCGTCCCGACGTAATCCTTCGGCGCGAGGATCGCGACGCGGACCATCGGCTCCCGCACGCTGGCGATCTTGCCATCGGGGTACTCCGACGGGTTGGTCACCGTGATCTCTTTGCCGTCCTCGCGCGTGACCTGGTAGACCACGCTCGGTGCCGTCGCGATGAGATCGAGGTCGAACTCGCGGCGCAGGCGCTCGCTGATGATCTCGAGGTGGAGCAGACCGAGGAATCCGCAGCGGAATCCGAAGCCCAGGGCGACCGAGGTCTCGGGCTCGTACTGCAGGGCCGCGTCGGAGAGCTTCAGCTTGTCCAGCGCTTCTCGCAGCACCGGGTAGTCGCTGCCGTCGATCGGGTATAGTCCCGAGAACACCATCGGCTTGGGGTCCGTGTAGCCGGGGAGCGGCTCCTCGGCGGGCTTCAGCTTGGTCGTGACGGTGTCGCCGACCTTCGACTGGCGCACGTCCTTCACGCCCGTGATGAGGTAGCCGACCTCGCCGACGGCGAGACCGCCCGTGGGGGTCGGGCCAGGGGCCGAGACGCCGATCTCGAGCGCCTCGTGCTCGGCCTTCGTCGACATCATCTGGATCTTCTCGCGCGGCGTCAGCCGGCCGTCGACCATGCGGACGTAGGTGACGACGCCGCGGTAGGGGTCGTAGACCGAGTCGAAGATCATCGCGCGGGCCGGCGCATCGGCCTGGCCGACGGGCGCCGGGATCCGTTCGACGACGCGATCCAACAGCTCTTCGACGCCCGCGCCGGTCTTGCCCGACACCTTGAGGATGTCGTCGGGGTCGCCGCCGATGAGGTCGGCGATCTCACGCGAGACCCGCTCGGGGTCGGCCGCGGGCAGATCGATCTTGTTGAGCACGGGGATGATCTCGAGGTCGTTCTCCATCGCCAGGTACAGGTTGGCGAGGGTCTGCGCCTCGATGCCCTGCGCGGCGTCGACCAGCAGGATCGCGCCCTCGCAGGCCGCGAGCGAGCGCGAGACCTCGTAGCTGAAGTCGACGTGCCCCGGCGTGTCGATCATGTTGAGCGCGTAGTCGCCGCCGGCGGCCTGCCAGTGCATGCGCACCGCCTGCGACTTGATGGTGATGCCGCGCTCGCGCTCGATATCCATGTTGTCGAGGTACTGCGCGCGCATATCGCGGTCGGAGACGGTGCCGGTGATCTGCAGCATGCGGTCAGCGAGCGTCGACTTGCCGTGGTCGATGTGCGCGATGATGCAGAAGTTGCGGATCTGCGCGGGGTCGGTCGCAGCCGGCTTGGGCGGATTCACACTTCGTGGAGACATATGGAGGCCATTATTCCAGAGAACCGCGGCTCCCGCGGCCGTTCGCGCTTCGAACGCGCTCCCGCGCGGCGGAGTCTGCGAGGATTGGACCATGGCACAGGTCGTCGCGCTCTATCGTTTCCCGGTCAAGGGGTTCACCCAGGAAGCCTGCGAGGAGCTCACGATCCAGGATGACGGACGGGTGCGCGGGGATCGAGCGTTCGCCTTCCGGTACGCGAACGCGCTCGCGCCGCGCGAACGCGACGGCATGGAGATCTGGTCCAAGTCGAAGGGCCTGACCCGGATGGAGTATCCGGCGCTGACCGCGCTCAAGCTCTCGACCGACGTCTCCGCGGGGCGGATCCGCATCGACGGGCCCGACGGCCTGCACCTGGACGAGCCGCTTACGGACGATGGGCGCGAGCGGCTCTCCACGGCCGTGACCGAGTACCTGCTGGGCTCGGCCGACGCGCGCGGACTCGAGGCCCCCGGACGCCTGCCGCTGAGTCTGCTGGGTGATGCCGATCATTCCCGGTTCCAGGACAGCGCCCGCGGATTCGTCTCGATGCACAGCCGCGAGAGCATCCGCGCCCTCGGCGCGGCGCTCGCCCGCCCCATCGACGATCACCGCTTCCGCTCCAACATCGCGATCGAGGGCGTCGAGCCCTGGGAGGAGATCTCGGAGCTGTCGCGGGTGCGGATCGGCGACCTCGAGTTCGCGCCGCAGGAGGTGATCGGCCGCTGCCTCAACACGCACGCGAATCCCGAAACGGGCGTCCGCGACGCCGAGGTACTCACCACGCTGACCCGGGTGATCGGGCAGACGCAGCCGACCTTCGGGCGGTTCCTGCTCCCCCTTCACAGCGGCGGCACGATCCGCATCGGCGACACGGTCGAGCTCATCGCCTGAACTCCGCACCCATCTCTGCTAAACTCGACTCTTGGCTTGCGTGTGGATCAACACCACACACCCCGCAAGGTGCCCTCTCTCGCCGCGCGGACAACCCGTCAATACCTCTTACCTCGTAAGGACAGAACCCAACGTGGCAAACATCAAGTCGCAGATCAAGCGCATCAAGACCAACCGCAAGGCGACCGAGCGCAACCGTGCGTACAAGAGCGAGCTCCGCACCGTGATCCGTCAGGTGCGCGAGGCGATCTCCGCCGGCGACAAGAGCGCTGCCGAGGCCAAGCTGCAGGTTGCCGCGCGCAAGCTCGACAAGGCCGTGAGCAAGGGCGTCATCCACAAGAACCAGGCCGCGAACCGCAAGTCGAAGCTCGCGGTCAAGGTCGCCGCGCTCTAAGCTCGACCAGCTTTCACAGCTTCCAACAGGCCCCGCCGGGATTCCGGCGGGGCCTGTTGTGTACTCGGGCTCCATACAGCTCCGCGCATCTGGCGCTTCCACCCTGCGCGCGTTTCTCTCGACCACCGAGCGTCGGCCTCGGGGCAGGCTGTTCGGCCTGATGCGGTGTTCGGTGTTCGGCGTGGTCGGCGGGCTGGCGCGGCGTGGCGGACAGGCCGATGCCTGCACCGGCAGCCGCCGCGCCCACGATCGGACGTCGGGCGTACGGACGCTCGGAACCCGACCCGGCGCGCATCGACCACGGCCGTCTCGTACGTGGCCCGGTGGGAGAGCATCTCCTCGGAGAAAGCGATCCGTCGCGAAACTCTGCGGCGAGAAGCTCTGCAGCGAGAGCCGGTCGAGTGAGGTCCGTCGCTGCCGGAACCGGTGCGACCGGAATCGGTGCGGCCGGAACCGCCGCCGGCGGATTAGGCGCGGCGGGGTTCGCGGCCGCGGCGGGCGACGAAGAGCACGAAGCGTTCCAGCGCATATTCGGGGTCCCGGCTGCCGCCCTTGAGCAGCCACTCGGTCTCGGCCGCGAGATCGATCGCCGCCGCCAGGTGCTCCTCGCTCCACGCCCGGCCGTCCTTCACCGCACGTTCCGCCTGCCAGGGTGCCATGCCCAGGTCCTTCGCGAGCTGCCCCGCGGATCCGCGGGCTCCGTAGGCCCGGGCGATGCCGCGGAGCTTGAAGTTGAGCGCAGCGAGCATGGGAATGGGATCGGTGCCCGTCGAGAGCGCCTGGCGGAGCAGCACGAGCGCATCGGCCGCCTTACCCGCAGTCGCCGCATCGGCGACCTTGAACGCGCTCGCCTCCACGCGCCCCTCGGTGGCCCGCTCGACGTCGTCCTCGGTGATGCGGGCGCCCGCGGTCTCGACGATCTGAGCGCAGGCACCGGCGAGCTCGCCGAGACCGCCCGCGTAGGCGAGGACGAGCTGTCGCACCGCGCCGGGCGTCGCCTGCGCCCCGAGTCGGTGGAACTCGCCCATGGCGAAGTCGTAGCGGTCCTGATCCTTCTTGATCTCGAGGCATGGGATCTCGATCGCGTCTGCGAGCCCGCGGACCTGATCGAGCACGGCCTTGCCGCGCTGCCCGCCGCCGTGGCGGAGCACGAGAGTCGTGTCGTCGGCCGGCTGTTCAAGGTACCGCTTCATGTCGGTGATGAACGCGTCGGAGCACTTCTCGACACCATCGACCCGGATGAGGCGGGGCTCGGCGAAGAGGGAGGGGCTCGCGATCGTGAAGATCTCGCCCGAGGCGTAGCCGGAGGCTTCGAGGTCGTGGACCTCGGTCTCGGGGACCGCGGCCTTGAGCTGATCGCGGATGGTCCGCGCAGCGCGGTCGGCGAGGAACGCTTCGGGTCCGCTGATGAGCACGACCGGGGCGGGCCGCGCTTCGAACCATCCCACCTGAGGGATCTTGCTCTTGCTTCCGCCCTTTGCCGCTGCCACCCCTCAAGCCTAGGGCAGGCCGCCGACATCGTCCGCCCGTCCGTCGCTTCGCCACCGCGCTCCGCCCATACCCGAGCCGCTCCGTCGACCCGAGGCGAGATCGCGATCGCGCCGAGTCGATCCGTGCGCAGCACGACGGCGCCCGCCTGCTCGTAGGACGTGATCGTCTCGACGGTCGGATGCCCGTAACGATTACCCGCCCCCACCGAGACGACGGCGAGTCCCGCACCGACCGCGGTCGCCAACCGTGGATCGTGATCGCGCGAACCGTGGTGCGCGATCTTCACGAGATCCGCCGAGAGGTCGGTCCCCGCTCGCTGGAGCCTGAGCTGCTCCTCGCGCCCGGTGTCGGCGAGCAGCAGCATCGCGAACCCGAGCACCCGCACGCCGAGCACGAGGGAGGCGCCGTTCGAATCAGCCGGCCGCTCGCCGACGGACGGCGCGAGCACCGAGACTTGGATTCCGGAGCGCTCGTCCCGCCTCGCGCTCTCGGGAGCACCGGAGCCACCGGAGGGGGCCGACAGGAAGATCTCGCGCCCCGCGAACCCCAGCTCGACCGGCACCGCGGCCGCGCACAGTTCGCGGAGCACGCGCCGCTCTGCGACGGCTCTCGGGTCGCTGACGCAGGCATCCGGCGCGGTTCCTCCGCCTGTTCGAGCGACGGTCTTGCCGACAGGCGGTGCGATGGTCGCCGAGTCGACACGGTCGATCACCCGCCCGAGCGCACCGACGTGGTCGCGATCGTCGTGAGTGAGCACGAGGCGCCGGATCCGGGCGACTTCGAAGCGCCGAAGGCAGCGCGCGAGCGCCTCGGGATCGTCCCCCGTGTCGACCAGCACGACCGCGTCGGGCGACCGAGGGTCCCGCAGGAGCAGCGCGTCGCCCTGCCCGACATCGCAGGCGACGAACGCCCAGTCGCGGGGCGTGGCCGCGCGTTCCGCGAGTGGAACCGCGACCGTAACCCCCGCTGCGATCCCCGCGGCGCCGAACACGAGCAGCGCGATCACGACGCGCACCATCGTCGGCGCCGCCGGGGCGGGACGCCACGGCGCGCGCTGCCGCACCCGCGCACCTCCGGGCAGCCCGATTACGCCGGAACGCAGTCCCACCGCGATCATCGGAGCGCACTGTGCGGCGATCAGCAGCACCGCGCCGCCCCACCCTCCCGGCCAGTCGAGTCGGGCGAGCGGAAGGGTCTCGCAGACTTCGGCGACGGCGGCCACCCAGCGAGCCGCCCAACTCGCCACCACGACGGCGGCGCTTCCCAGCGGCTCGGATACCCCGAGCAGGAGCAACCCGATCAATCCGATGCCGGTGCCGATCGGTGCCGCGGGCGCCGCGAGCAGGTTCGCGAGGATGCCGGCCAACGGGATTCCCGGTTCGATCAGGAGCAGACCGGGGCCGCAGGCGAGCTGCGATGCGACGCTCATCGCGATCGGCAAACGGAGCACCCGGGGCAGCCGCGCAGTCCGTCGCAGGCGCTCCTCGATCACCGGGACGAGGAGCAGGACTCCCCCGGTCGCCAGCACGGACAGCCCGAACCCTGCCTGCCTCGATTGCCAGGGGTCGGCGAGCACGAGGAGCAGCACGGCCGCGCCAAGCGCGGGCGGCCCGGCCCCCGGCGCTCCCCCGAATCGACTGGCCAGCATCACTCCCGCCATGACCGCCGCACGCTGCACGCTCGGGTCGGGACCGATGAGGGCGACGAAACCGACGAGAGCGAGCCCCGAGAGCACGATCCGGGTGCGGCGCCCGGCGCCGAGGCGCGTCGAAACCCAGGTGATTGCGCCGATCACGAGTGCGCAGTTCGACCCGGATACCGCTGTGAGATGCGTGAGCGAGGTCGCACGCATGCTGTCGCCGAGGCGCTCCGGCACCGAGCTCGTGTCGCCGACCGCAAAGCCCGGCACCAGTTCGGCGCCCGGAACGCCGGCGGCCGCGACGGCGAGGCGGGCGCGGGACTCCGCTAAGGCACCCACGACGCCGTCGAGCGAACCCTGGATCGACTCGACGGCGCCGCGCGCGGATATCTCGAAGGCGGCGCCCGATTCGGGCGGCTGCGCTCGGACCCCGCCCGTCACCCGGACCCGGCTTCCCGGCCCCCACTCGGGCGCGGGAGCTCCGTCCAGCCAGACGAGGACGGGCGCGGCATCGACCGTTCCCCGGAGCCAGGATCGCGTCCCTTCTTCTGATGACCGCGACCCCGGATAGGTGCTCAGCCGCACTTCGACGGTCATCGCGCGGCCGATGTCGGCCGATGCGCTCAACCCGGGATGCCTCCGCTCCTCCTCGAGCACGATCAATCTGGCCCCCAGAAGGAGGAGCGCCGCGGCCCCGATCAGCAGCGCACCGAGCACCCGGGTACGGAACACCCGGGTTCCGAGCACCGAGTCCGGCTGACGCCCGGTCCGATTCCGCCGACGACCGCGGACGTACACGACCGCTCCCATGAGAAGCACCAGCAGCACCGAAACGACGCTCAGCCAGACACCGGCACCGGGCAACGCGATGACGACGGCCGCAAGGGCCCAGGTGCAGAGCGACGGGGCGAGCACCCGCCAGAGCCCCTCGACGCTGCCGGGGCGACGCGCAGCGCTCACCCCGCCCGCACGGCGTCGCGGAACCCGTCGAGCGTCTTCTCACCGATGCCGGGTACCTCGAGCAGGTCTTCGACGGAGCGGAAACGACCGTTCGCGGTGCGCCAGTCGACGATCCGCTGCGCCAGCGCGGGGCCGATGCGAGGCAGCGCCTCGAGCCCCGCGGCGTCCACCTCGTTCAGATCGAGCTGAGCCGAGTCGCCGGGCCCGCCCGCGCCGGCGGAGGCAGTGCCTCCACCGGCGGCCGAGGGATCGGCCGCATCGGACCGGGTCGGGATCAGGATCTGCTCGCCGTCCTGCACGGTCCTCGCGAGGTTGACACCCGCGACGACCGCCTCCTCGGTGGCGCCGCCCGCTGCTTCGACCGCGTCCTCGACCCGCGCGCCCGCGGGCATCCGAAACACTCCGGGGTGTTCGACCGCGCCGATGACGTGCACGAAACGGGGAGCGTCGTCCGGCTGGTCGTGCGGCACGCCCCGCTGCGGCGACGCATCTGCAGCGGCGCGACCCTCGTCCGTGACGCGGTGAACCGCCTCGGCGGTGCTCGGCGCGGCTTCGACGCGGTGCGGCCGGAACCACACGAGAGCGACCGCGACCACGACTGCGATCGTGAACACGGCGATGCCCACGACCATGGGCACGGCCACGGCCCGCCGCAGGTGCTCCCGCACCGGGGTCACCGGCTGCAGGCGCATCGGCGTGGGCGGCGGTTCGGCCGAGAGCTGCGGGCCGAACCGCTCGAGGAGCGCGCGGCGGATCTGGGTGCGGTCGAGCGGAGGCGGTGACGAGATGTGGGACATGCGAACGACCGTAGGTGGGTGGGGCCGCGGTCGGTCGGTTCTGCACAGGGAGCGGAGTGATGCGTCTCGGTGGGCGCGTCCGCGCGGGGGATGCGGATCGAATGGCCGGATCAACTGTATTAGTGTAATAATACAGTGAGACAACGCGTCGCACGAGATTCCGAGAGCAGGGACACCCATGAGGATCGATGACTCCCGCCCCATCTGGGCGCAGCTCGTCGACGAGGTCCGCCGCCTCATCGCTTCGGGCGAGTGGCCACCCGGCGGAAAGATCCCATCCGTCCGCGAGCTCGCGCTCGAATTCGGCGCCAACCCGAACACGGTGCAGAAAGCCCTGGTCGAGATCGACCGCCTCGGTCTCACCACCACCGAACGCACCGTCGGTCGGTTCGTGACCACGGACCGCGAGTCGGTCGCGACTGCGCGGTCCGCACTCGCCGAGACCTCGGCGGATCACTTCATCGACGCGATGAGCGGCATCGGGCTCGAACCCGCCACCGCCCTCGCGCTTCTCGAACAGCGCTGGGCACAGCGCGCAGCACACGGAAAGGACGTGCCATGAGCACATCGATCACCCCGGAGCACCCGGCCGTCGAGGTCGAGGGACTCCGGAAGACCTACCACGGGCGCGACGCGCTCGACGGGCTCTCGCTGCAGCTCGCCACCGGACAGATCGTCGGCCTGATGGGCGACAACGGCTCCGGCAAGACCACCCTGCTCAAGATCCTGGCGGGTCTGCTCTCGGAGTGGGAGGGCGAGGTCCGCATCGATGGGCGCACGCCGGGACCGGAATCGAAGGCGATGGTCTCGTTCCTTCCGGACGCGTCGTTCCTCGCGGACGGCCTCCGCCCCGCGGATGCCATCGCGCAGTACGCGCGCTTCTTCGCAGACTTCGACGAGGCGAAGGCGCGGGAGATGATCGATTTCTTCGCGCTCCCGTGGGACCTGACCCTCAAGGAGATGTCGAAGGGAATGCGCGAGAAGCTGCAGATCTCGCTCGCGATGTCCCGCCGCGCCCGCGTCTACCTGCTCGACGAACCGATCTCGGGAGTCGATCCGGCATCGCGCGATGTGATCCTCCGCGGCATCATCTCCGGATTCGCCGAGGATTCGCTCATGATCATCTCGACGCACCTGATCCAGGATGTCGAGGCGATCGTCGATTCGGTCGTGTTCCTGCGAGGCGGTCGGATCCTGCTCCAGGGCGCGGCCGATGAGCTCCGCGAACAGCACCAGATGGGCCTCGACGCCCTCTTCCGAAAGGTCTATGCATCATGATGTCGGCACTCATCTCCCAGGAGCTCCGCACGAGCCGGCGCATGCTCCTCGGCACGCTCGGCACGATCGTCCTCGTCGCCGCGTTCTCCTTCATCCTCGCCGCGCTCCGCGTTCCGCTGATCGGTTCCGCCGGGCTCGTGGTGGGGATCCTCGCATCGCTCCTGCTGGTGCCCGCGGCGCTCGCGGTCCTCGCGATCCGTTATTGGCAGTCGATGTACGGGCGCGAGGGCTACTTCACGATGTCGATCCCGGTGCGCGGTCGCGGCCTGTTCTGGGCGAAGACGCTGTACGCCCTGCTCGTCGCTGTGGTCGCCGCTGCGATCTCGGCCCTGGGGCTCGCCACTGCGATGGTGGTGCTCGGTATCTCACAGGGGCTCTCGACAACTGCCGCCCTCGAATCGCTCCGCGGCACGCTCGACTCGCTGGGGGCTCCCATGCTCTGGTTCCTCGCGGTCGTCCTGCTCGTGCAACTGGTCTTCGCGGTGCTCTGCGGTGCGGCGATCATGTCGATCGGCGCCGAGGGACGGTTCAACCGGCTCGGGTTCGGTGCTCCGCTGCTCGGCTGGGTCGGACTCTACGTGTTCATGCAGGCCGCCGGACTCGCGGCGATGCTCTTCGTCCCCCTCGGCCTGACCATCGGCGGCCCCGATGCCGGCACCCTCGTCGCGCAGGGCATGCTGCAGGAGTTCATCGACGCGCTCCGGAACCCCGGTGCCGGCGGACAGCAGCAGGTCGACGTGCTGGGTCTCGGCGTCATCCCGCTGACCATCGCGGTGACGGCCCTGCTGGCGTGGTGGGGCGTGCGTTCGATCGAACGGCGCACCTCGCTGCGCTGAACCCGCGAACGACGAAGCGGAGCGGAACCGCGCAGGTTCCGCTCCGCTTCGTCGTTCCGGCCGCCATCGGCGACCGGGGTGGCACCTAGCTCGCGGGCTTCGTGACGATGCTCACGATCTTCGGCACGCGCACCACGGTGTTGACGATCTCGCGGTCGCCGATCGCGCGCTGCACGGCGGGCGATGCGAGCGCCGCGGTCTCGGCCTCGGCCTCGGTGACGGACGCGGGCAGCGTCAGGCGGTCGCGCACCTTGCGATCGACCTGGACCACCATCGTCACCTCGTCCTCGACGAGGAGCGCGGGATCGGCCTGCGGCCACACCGCCAGCGCGACGGTCGGCTCGTGTCCGAGCTTCGCCCACATGTCCTCCGCCGCGTAGGGCGCGAAGATCGACAGGATCATCGCGATCGCTTCTGCCGACTCGCGCACCGCGGCGTCCGCCGCTCCGGCACCCGCGTCGATCGCCTTGCGGGTGACGTTGACCTGCTCCATGAGGCGCGCGACGACGACGTTGAACTTGTACGCCTCGACCAGTTCCGGCGCATCGGCCAGCAGCTTGTGCGTCGCTCGGCGCAGCCCGGTATCGCCCGAGTCGAACGACGCGCCCGCCGCCGAGCCGGACTTCTGCACGTCGTCCGCGATGCGCCAGGCGCGGGCCAGGAACTTGGCCGAGCCCTGCACCGATACGTCGGCCCAGTCGATGTCGTCCTCGGGCGGGCCCGCGAATGCCAGCGTGACGCGCAGCGCATCGGCGCCGTGATCGCGCAGCTCGGAGGCGAACTCGACGAGATTGCCCTTCGACTTCGACATCTTGGCGCCGTCGAGCAGCACCATGCCCTGGTTGAGCATGTCGAGGAACGGCTCCTCGAAGTCGATATAGCCGAGATCGTGCAGCACCTTGGTGATGAAGCGCGAGTAGAGCAGGTGCAGGATCGCGTGCTCGACGCCGCCGACGTACTGGTCGACGGGCGCCCACTTCTTGGCCTCGGCGGGATCGAACGCCTGGGTATCGTCGTTCGCCGACAGGAAGCGGAAGTAGTACCAGGAGCTGTCCACGAAGGTGTCCATGGTGTCGGGATCGCGCGTCAGCGTCTCGCCGGTCTCGGGATCGACGACGGTCGCCCACTCGGTGGCCGCGCCGAGCGGCGAGGCGCCCTTCGGCTTGAGGTCCAGGCCCTCGGACGCCGGCAGCTCGACGGGGAGCGCCGACTGCTCGACCGGACGCATGGAACCGTCGGCTCCGTGGAGGATCGGGATCGGGGTCCCCCAGTAGCGCTGGCGCGAGATGAGCCAGTCGCGCAGGCGGTAGGTCTTGGCTCCGCGGCCCGTGCCGCGCGCTTCGAGCACCTCGATGGCCTTCGCGATGGCATCGGTCTTGCCGAGGCCGTCGAGCTCGCCGGAGTTCACGAGCACGCCGTCGCCCGAGGCGGCGACGCCGCTCTCGGCCGGATCCGCGACGATCTCGCCTTCGGCGTCGCGCACCTCGAGCACGACCCGCACCGGCAGGTCGAACTTGCGCGCGAAGTCGAGGTCGCGCTGGTCGTGCGCGGGCACGGCCATGATCGCGCCGTGACCGTAGTCCGCGAGCACGTAGTCGGCGGCCCAGACCGGGATCCGCTCCCCGTTGACGGGGTTGATCGCGAAGTGGTCGAGGAAGACGCCGGTCTTCTCCCGGTCGGCGTTCTGCCGATCGATCTCGCTCTGCTTCTGCGCTTCTTCGAGGTAGGCCTGGAACTGCATACGCACCTCGGCCGACGCCGAAGCGGCGAGCTCGGCGGCCAGGTCTGAGTCCGGCGCGACAACCATGAAGGTCGCGCCGTGCAGCGTGTCGGGGCGCGTGGTGAAGACCGGGACCTTCTCGGCCCGGCCTTCGATCTCGAACTCGACCTCGGCACCGACGGATCGGCCGATCCAGTTGCGCTGCATGTTCAGCACCTTGGTGGGCCACTTGCCCTCGAGCTGGTCGAGGTCGTCGAGCAGGCGATCCGCGTAGTCGGTGATGCGGAAGTACCACTGGGTGAGCTTCTTCTTGACGACCACGGCGCCGGAGCGCTCGGAGGTGCCGTCCGCCAGCACCTGCTCGTTGGCGAGCACCGTCTGATCCACCGGATCCCAGTTGACCCAGCTCGCCTTGCGGTAGGCCAGGCCCTTCTCGTACATCTTGAGGAACAGCCACTGGTTCCACTTGTAGTACTCGGGGTCGCTTGTGTGCAGCACGCGGCTCCAGTCGAACGACGGCGCGTACAGTCGGAACGAGGCCTTCTGCTGCGCGATGTTCGCGTAGGTCCACTCACGGGGATCGACACCCCGCTTGATCGCCGCGTTCTCGGCCGGGAGGCCGAAGGAGTCCCAGCCGATCGGGTGCAGGACGTCGTAGCCGCGGCCGCGCCAGTAACGGGCGAGCACGTCGCCGAAGCAGAACGCTTCGGCGTGCCCCATGTGGAGGTCGCCCGAGGGGTAGGGGAACATGTCGAGCACGTACTTCTTGGGCCGTCCGTCGTCGGAACGACCCGCGGCGAACGGCTCGAGCTGCTCCCACACGGGAAGCCATCGATCCTGAATCGCCCGGAAGTCGTAGCCTTCGGCCTGCTGCTCGGTCACGCGCACCTCGATCTCTTACTCGCACGCACCCGCTCGGCAGCGGGCGCACAAGTCACCAGGATACCGCGCCGAGCGCGCGGATCAGGGGCACCGCCTTCAGCTCCTTCTCCGCGCGTTCGCGTTCAGGATCCGAGTCCGCGGTGATGCCGCCTCCGGCGCCGACGCGAGCGGTCTCGAAACGCGACGGAGCCGGTCCGGGCTCGGGCGATCCTCCGCGCAGTTCGGCGCTCCGGATCGTCATCGCGAGCTCGGCGTCGCCCCCGTCTCCGATCCACCCGAAGCATCCCGAATAGAGGCCACGCGGCCCCCGTTCGAGCCCGGCGAGGATCTCCACCGCACGGCGCTTCGGCGCCCCCGTCATGGATCCGCCGGGGAAGCAGGATCGGAGCACCTCGGCGATGCCCGCGCCCGGTTCGAGGCGGCCGCGGACGGTGCTCACGAGCTGGTGCACGTGCGCGTGGGTCTCGACCCTGAGGAAGCCGTCCACGCGGACGCTGCCCGGCCGGCAGACCCGGCTGAGGTCGTTGCGCATGAGATCGACGATCATGAGGTTCTCGGCGCGTTCCTTCGGGTCGTGGGCGAGCTCGGTCGCGAGCTCGGCGTCCCGTGCCGGATCGGAATCCCTCCGCCGCGTGCCCTTGATCGGCCGGGTCGTCACGCCGTCCCCGCGGATCTCGATGAAGCGCTCGGGGCTGGCGCTGACGAGCGCACGATCGCGCGACGCGACGACGCCGCCGCGGATCGCGCCGCCCGCCGCCCGCAGCTCGCGGTAGAGGTCGAGCGCGTCGAAGCTCCCCTCGATCTCGGCGGTGTCCGTGAGGCAGAGCACGTAGGCGTCGCCCGCCGCGATCGCGGAACGGCAAGCCTCGACGTCGGCGCGGTAGTCCGCCGCGGTCCGCCGCCACGCGGGCGCCCCCGTGGACTCTGCCGGGCCGTCCGATCCCTTCTCGTCGGCCCGCTCGCCGACCGCCCGGGGCTCGGCGAAGAGGCTGGTCCCGAACCGCGCGATCCACGCGTCGATCGCCGCGTCGCTCTCGCCCCGCAGTTCGGCGGCCTCCTGTTCGTGATCGATCACGAGCACGGTCGATGCCCGCAGGGCGAAGGCGGGAGCCGCGGTGTCGGGGGCCGGCTCGAGGTCGAGCAGCGCCACGCCGAACTCGTACGACAGGGCGACGACCCAGCCGCCGGAGAAACCGCGGCGAGCACCCGCGTCGTTCGAGGGCTCGAGCAGCGCCAGGAACTCCTGCTCCCGGCCGGGCCGGGCGTCGACGACCTGATCGGCCGCGCCGAGATAGCTCGTCCGGGAGTCCCCTGCGGCGGAGCCGTCAAGCCAGAACCAGGCCGGCTCCGTGGACAGCGCCCGCGCGACCGCTTCGGGATCCCCCGGGTACGGCAGGGTGCGAACCGCACCGCGCACCGCTTCGACCATGCAGCCAGCGTAGTGTGGGACGGAGCCAGGGACCGCGCGAGGAAGGGGCAGCGCCGTGACGCATCCGGAGCCCGCACCGCGCGACGAGCTGCTCGTGGCGGATTCCTTCCGCGTGCGGGTCCGCGAGGGGCGAGCGGAGGTCCGCGGACTGAGCCACCACATCGACCGGTTCGTCTGTTCCACCCATCGAGCGAGCGGCGGCGGGCTCCGCGGCCTCGGCAACTTCCTGGACGAGGCACGATTCCGCATCGCCGAGTACGGCGAGGGATTCCCCCGCTGGGAGCTCCGGCGCAGCGGAGCGGATCGCGGCCTGCAGCTGCGCCTGTCGCTGCGGCCGCTGCCCGAGCTCCGCACCGCGATCGAACTGCGCTCCGCGCCCGGCGTCGTGCTCGAGCATCCCGACCGCAAGGGACCGAACATCTCGCGGCTCGCCGAGCTCAATCGGAGCCTCGGCGCCGAGGCCCTGCTGCTCGATCCGCAGCGCCGGGCGGTGGAGGGCGCGACCACGTCGCTCATCTGGTGGGAGGACGGGGTCCTGTTCGCCAGCGAGGTCTCCGCCCGGGTGCCGAGCGTGACGGAACGGCTCATCGACGAGGCCGCGACAGCCTTCGGGATCCCCCGCGCCTCCGCGTCGCTCGAACCGGAGGCGCTCGCTGCGCACGAGGTCTGGGCGGTCAACGCGCTGCACGGGATCCGCCCGGTGAGCGCCATCGACGGCATTATGCCGCCCGCCCCGGATCCGCATCGTCTCGCGCGGTTCCGGGAGGCGATCGATGCGACCTGGCAGGAGGTCGCGCCAGCTCAGCTCCGCATAAAGTGATATCTTTTTAATATCGCACCCCGGCGACCGAAGGAGCCCGCCCATGACCACCACCCCCGAACCCGTCGGCCACGACGGGATCCGCGTCGATATCGCCGAGCGGTCCGCCTGGCACCTCGGCAGCGCGGCCGGCATCACGGCACTGCTGCTCGCCATCATCGGATTCCCGGGCGGCGGCCTCCTGGTCATCGGCGGCGGCGCACTCCTCGACAGCGGAGACGGCGCCGGCGGGGCGATCCTCGTCCTGGGTCTCGTCGTCATCATCGGGGCGGTGCTCATCTGCACGATGCTCACCATCGTGACGCCGGGCCACACCTCGGTGCGGCAGTTCTTCGGACGCTACGTCGGAACCGTCCGCCGCGACGGCATCAGCCTCGTCGCCCCCTTCACGAGCGGGAAGAAGGTCTCGGTGCGCGTGCACAACTTCGAGACCAACGAGCTGAAGGTCAACGATTCGGACGGCAACCCGGTCAACATCGCGGCGATCGTGGTCTGGCAGGTCGCCGACACGGCCAAGGCGATGTTCGCCGTCGAGAACTACGGCGAGTTCATCGAGACCCAGGCCGAGGCCGCGCTGCGGCACGTCGCGACCACCCACCCGTATGACGAGCCGGGCCCGGGCGAGCAGTCGCTGCGCGGCAGCACGGATCTCGTCTCGGCGGAGCTCGCCGAGGAGGTCGCTGCGCGGGTCGCGATCGCCGGCCTCGAAGTGATCGAGGTGCGCATCTCGTCGCTCGCGTACGCTCCCGAGATCGCGCAGGCGATGCTCCAGCGCCAGCAGGCCAGCGCGGTGATCGCCGCCCGCGAGAAGATCGTCGAGGGCGCCGTCACCATGGTCGAGCAGGCCCTCGGCCGACTCGAGCAGGAGGGCGTCGTGGTGCTCGACGACGAACGGCGCGCGCAGATGGTCTCGAACCTGCTGCTCGTGCTCACGAGCGACCAGCGGGCGACCCCCGTCATCAATGCGGGCTCCCTCTACAGCTGATCATGTCCGAGAGGTCCGAGGCGGAAGCGGACGGCCGCCGGCACACGGGGTCGTCGCAGCGACGGAGCGGTGAGCGCAAGCAGCTGCTGCTCCGGCTCGATCCCCGCGTGCACGCGGCCGTCGCGAAGTGGGCGTCCGACGACCTCCGATCGGTGAACGCGCAGATCGAGGTGCTGCTGCGGCAGGCGCTCGCGGACGCGGGTCGGGATCCCGGGGCGGAACCGATGCGCGGCCGAGGCCGGCCCCGCACCGATCAGAGCGGCTGAGCAGTCCGCCGACGCCGGTTCCGCAGCACGAAGAAGGCCCCGATGGCGAGTACGAGCGCCAGCACTCCGAACGGCAGCGTCGCTCGGAATTCCTCCGTGAACGCCGTCGAGACCGCGACCGCGAGCATCAGCACCGCCCCGATGACGGCGCCCACGCGCGACCCGGGCACGCGGTAGGCGAGCTCCTCCCCCGAAGCTGCGATCCGCCGCCGGAAGGCGATATGCGTGACGAAGATCATAAACCAGGTGAACATCGCGCCGAACATCGAGATGGCGAACATCATGGTGAACGCCTCACCCGGGATCAGCACGTAGATGATCGTCGCGACCGCGATGCCGGCCGTCGACAGCAGCAGCGCGTTGAGCGGCGCACCGTTCTGCCGGACCCGCCCGAATGCCCGGGGCGCCTCCCCCGCTCGCGCCAGCGAGAACATCATGCGGGTGGAGATGTAGAGCTGGCTGTTCATCGCCGACAGGGCCGCGATGATCACCACGAAGTTGAGGAGCGAGTCCGCATAGGGGATCCCGACGAGCTGCATCACCGTGACGAACGGGCTCCCGCCCCTGAGGATCTCGGACACCGGCGCGATCGACACGATCAGCGACAGGGTGAGGAAGTAGAAGACCACGAGGCGGAAGATCGTCGCTCTGAAGGCGCGTTTGACGGCCGCCTCCGGCTCCTTCGCTTCGCCGGCCGCGACCGCGATCATCTCGATGCTCAGATAGCTGAAGATCGAGACGATCACGGCGAACCACATGCCGGTCAGGCCGTTCGGCATGAACCCCTCTCCCGCCGTCCAGTTATGCAGCCCGTAGCCGCCGTCGCCCGAGAAGAACACGAGCCAGGCCGCCACGATCACGAAGGCGATGATCGCGAACACCTTGATCGCCGAGAACCAGTACTCGAGCGTGCCGAAGTTCTTCACGTTCATCGCGTTCACGCCGATCAGAGCGGCGGAGAAGAGCACGACCCAGATCCAGGGCGGGACACCGGGGAACCAGAGCTGCATGTACTCGCCGACCGCCGTCACCTCGGTGCCGACCGCGAGCACGATGCAGGCCCAGTACATGTAGCGCACGAGGAACCCCGACAGCGGGTTCAGGTAGTGCTCGGCGTAGGCGCCGAAGGATCCGGAGGTCGGGTGCCTCACGGTCATCTCGGCGAGCACGCCCATGAGCATCAGCGCGATCGCACCGCCGATCATGTAGCTGACGATCACGCTCGGGCCGGCGAACCCGATCGCGAACTTGCTCCCCAGGAAGAGGCCGGTGCCGATGGCCCCGCCCAGCGCGATCATGCTGAGCTGGCGGGCGCTGAGCGTCTTCTGAAGCCCGATCTCGCGGGTCTGGATGTCGCTGAACTCTCGAGTCATGGTGCTGGTCCGTTCGGTCGTGCGTCGTTGCAGGGCTGGATCAGGAGCGGTCGGCGCTCAGGTGACCGCGCCGCGGGTCTGGAACTCGGGCGCCCGCCATACCTCCTCGTCGAGCACCCATCGGAGCGTCTCCACCGCGTCCCACACGTCCAGGAAGCCGACATAGAGCGGAGTGATGCCGAAGCGCAGCACCTCGGGCTCGCGGTAGTCGCCGACGACGCCGTTCGCGATGAGCGCCTGCATGACGGCGTACCCCTCCGGGTGCCGGTAACTCACGTGACTGCCCCGTCGCCCCGGATCCTCCGGGGTGATGAGCGTCAGATCGTGATGCGACAGCCGCTGGTCCACCAGGTGCATGAAGAGGGTCGTGAGCGCGAGGGACTTCTCACGGAGCGCGCAGTCGTCGACGCTCAGCGCAAGATCGACACCGACCTCGGTCATCGCGAGCGAGACGATCGGCTGGGTCCCGGTGAGGAAGCGGTCGATCCCCGGCGCGGGCTCGAACGCGACGGCCATGTCGAACGGTGCGGCATGCCCCCACCAGCCCGAGAGCGGCTGCTCGGCTGTGGCCTGGTGGCGCTCATGCACCCACACGAACGCCGGCGATCCCGGCCCTCCGTTGAGGTACTTGTAGGTGCAGCCGATCGCGAAGTCCGCGTCCGCTTCGCTCACGCGGACGGGCACCGCGCCGACCGAGTGGCAGAGATCCCAGATCACCAGAACACCGGCCTCGTGCGCACGCCGCGTCTCCGCCGCCATGTCCCAGAGCGCCCCCGTGCGGTAGTTCACGTGCGTGAGCAGGAGCACGGCGACATCCGCGCGGAGCGCCTCCGAGAGCGGCAGATCCTCGTCGACGAGGCGCAGCTCGTAGCCGCGGTCCAGCAGCTTCGCGAGCCCCTCGACCATGTAGAGATCCGTCGGGAAGTTCTCGCGCTCCGAGACGATGACACGGCGTTCCGGAGCGGCCCGCTCCTGAATCTTCAGCGCGGCGGCGAGCACCTTGAACAGGTTGATCGAAGTCGTGTCGCTCACGACGCATCCGCCGCGCTCGCCGCCGATCAGGCGTCCGATCTTCGCGCCGATCCGCTTCGGCAGTTCAAACCAGTCGTGCGTGTTCCAGCTCGCGATGAGGTCGTGCCCCCACTCGCGCTCGATGACCGCCGCCGCGCGTTCGAGCGCTCCCTTCGGCCTGGCTCCGAGCGAGTTGCCGTCGAGGTACACGAGTCCCTCCGGGAGGAGGAACTCGTCGCGGAGCCCGGCCAGCGGGTCCTGGGCATCGGCCTCCGCGCAGAACGCGCGGGTGATCGGAGTGCGGTCGGTGTCGGTCATGGGGTCCTCTCGGTCGACCGGGATGGGAAGTTCGGGGGGGGTCAGGGGCGCCGGAGCACGGCGTGCACGGGCGATGCGTCGGCGCCCACCAGGCGCAGCGGGAACGCGATGAGCTCGCCGGGCCCCTCGGGCGCGAGCGCGAGATCCAGTCCTTCGAGCAGTACGATTTCTGCGGCGATGGCCGCCCGGTGAGCCGCGAGCACGTTGTCCTGCAGCGGATCGAAGGAGTCGAGATCGATCCCGAGCAGTCGACCTCCCTGTTCGGCGAACCAGCGCACGAACGCGGGGTCGACGCCCGGGCTCTTCGGCATCCAGTCGTTGCCGGGTACCGCGCGATGCCGAAGCAGCAGGCGTTCGACGGGCGCGGCCGAGACGTCCGCGATCCGCGCGCGGATCGCGGACTCCGGCGCGAATCTGAACGGATCGCTCGAGCGATCGACCAGCTCGGAGACGTCGAGGACCAGGCAGGATCCGATGCAGGCGTCGAGATCGATCGACGCGGCGTCGGGGGCGCCCTCGAGCACGTGGGCGGGTGCATCGATGTGCGCACCGACGTGGCCGGTGCTCGTGATGGTCTGCACGGAGACGGAGTCCCCCGCGGCGATCGACCAGCGCCGCTGCAGGCGGAACGGGGCGTCGCCGGGCCAGACGGCGGTCGCACCGTCGACTGCGGGGCTGAGGTCGATGATCTGCACGGCTTCCCTCCATCGCGAACGTGCGGTTTCGATCTCAGTCTGTCGAGAACGCGGGACTGGCGCCGATAATCCGGAAATCTTCCAGCTTTCGGTAGATCATCCGGATAGGCTTCAGCGTGACCCGCCCATCTGGAGGAGCCCGTGAACACTTTCCCGCTCACCGAGACCGACCGCGCGATCCTCTCCGAGCTCGCCGCGGACGGCCGTCTGCCCTACACCGAACTCGCGGCTCGCGTGGGAATGCCCGTCTCCACCTGCCACGGGCGCGTTCGCGCACTCGAGGCCGCCGGGGTGATCCGCGGATATCGCGCCGACATCGATCCGGAGGTGACCGGGTCCAGCGTCAACGCGCTGATCCTGCTCCGCGTGCTGAGCCACGAGCGCGACGGAATCCCGGTGCTCGCCGAGCAGCTGCGCCGGGTGCCGGGGGTGCAGCAGGTCTACCTGATCGGCGGCGATCGCGACTTCGTGCTCCACGTCGCGTGCGCGAGCGTGCCGGCGCTGCGCGATCTGATCGCGCAGCACATCGGCTCGAATCCCGCGCTCGCCCAGTCCCAGACCCAGATCGTCTTCGACCACTTCCGCGGCCTCAGCCCGGTCTGACCGGCTCAGAGTTCGATGCGGCGCGCCCGTACCCCCTCGGGCAGTTCGGTGTGGGTGATCAGGATCGCGGCGCGCTCGTCCGGCAGCGCCCCGAGCAGGTCGGCGAGCAACGCATCGGCGACCTCCCGATCGACACCCGCGGTCGGCTCGTCGAGGATCACGACCGGGAACTCCGCGAGGATCGCCCGGGCCAGCGCGATACGCTGCGCCTGGCCGCCCGAGACGAGCGCTCCGCGCTCGCCCACCTGCGCACCGAGCCCGCCGCGGGCACGTGCCCAGTCGCCGAGACGCACCCGATCGAGCACGGCCAGCAGCTCGTCGTCGCTCGCGTCGGGCTTCGCGAACTTCAGGTTCTGCCGCAGGTCGGTGTCGAAGAGGTGCGGGGTCTGCTCGCAGAGCCCGACGACGGCCCGCACCTCCGTCTGAGCGAGATCGCGCGCCTCCCGCCCACGGATCGCGTACGAGCCCGAGTAGTCGAGGAATCGCACGAGTGCAGCCGCGAGCGTGCTCTTCCCCGCACCGCTCTCGCCCGACACCACCAGTGTCTCGCCCGGGTGCAGCGCGAAGCTCACTCCGGAGAACGCGGGGCCGGCGGAACCCGGGTGCGCAGCGGAGAGGCCGTGGACCTCGAGCAGCGCGGCGCGCGGATCCTCAGCGGGAGCCGCGGCGCCATCGCCCGCACCGTCGACGGGGATCTCGGCCGGCAGCGGCGTCTCGATCAGCTCGGCGACCCGCTCGGCGCTCGCCAGTGCGGTGCGTCGCGCCACGAACGCCGTCGGCACGAGCGCGAACACCTCGAACACCGCGGCCGGGACCACGACCGCCGCCGCGAACAGCGGAGCGGAGAGCCCCTGCCCGGTCACCGGCGCGAGCAGCAGCAGGATCACGATCGAGGCGATCCCCGAGGCCGCCCCGAGCACGGCCGCGCTGAGCCCGGCGGCCCGGGCCCGGCGCAGCTGCACGCGGGACAGCTCGGCCTCGGCCGCGGAAATCCGTGCCCGCTGCCGGTCCAGTGCGCCGAACGCCGCGAGGGCCTCGGCCGCACGGAAGCGCTCCAGCAGCGTGTCCAGCAGGGCCGCGCGCGCGGCGCCCAGCTCGCGATCGCTCTCGGCCGCGATCCTGGAGGACCAGCGGATCGCGAGCACGCCCGCCCCCGCGAGCGCCAACGCGAGGATCAGGGCGGCGAGCGGCGACACGATCGCGATCGCGAGCAGGGCGAGACCGATGACGATGCTGCTCGTCACGATCGGCTGGCGGACGCGGAGCGGAAGGTCCTGCAGCTGGTCGACATCGTCGACGAAGGCGCCGAGGACTTCGCCCCGCCGTCGGTCCTCGATCGCGCCGGGGATCCTGGGGACGAGGCGCTCGTAGGCGTGCACGCGGAGATCGGAGAGCTGGGTGAGCGCCGCACGGTGGCTGGCGAGCCGCTCCGCGTAGCGGAAGGCGGCTCGACCGATCGCGAGCGCGCGCACGCCCACGATCGCGAAGGTCAGGTGCAGGATCGGGGGCTGCTCCCCCGCGCGCACGATGAGCCACATGCTCAGCGCGAGCAGGCCGACCACGCAGGCGTCCGCGAGCACGCCGAGAACGACCCCGGGCGCGCGCTTCGACCGTTCGGGCAGGGCCAGGGCGATGACTCGTTCGAGCGGAGTCGCCTCTCGCTCGAACGCGACGGAGCGGGTCATTCGGTGTCTCCGATCCGGACCACGCGGTCCGCCGAGGCGAGCAGCGCCGCCCGGTGGCTGATGACGAGCACCGCGCGCCCGGCTTCCGCCTCGGCACGGAGCGCGTCGGCGAGCACGGTCTCGTTCTGCGCATCGAGTGCGGAGCTCGGCTCGTCCAGGACGAGGGCGTGCGCGCCGGCCTCGTCGGCGCGGTAGAGCGCGCGGGCGACGGCGACGCGCTGCGCCTGCCCGCCCGACAGGCCGGAGCCGCCGGCACCCAGCGGGGTCCGGGCGTCGAGATCGCCGAGCCCGACCCGTTCGAGCACGCGCTCCGCGCGCTCGTCGTCGATCCGATCGGCACCGAGCGCGAGGTTCTCGGCGACAGTGCCCTGCAGCAGGTCGGGGCGCTGCCCGCTCCAAGCGATCGCGCCGGAGTGCGCGGCCGAGCCCGTGCTGGGTTCGAGGAACCCGAGGAGGGTCGCGACGAGGCTCGTCTTACCGGCGCCGGACGGCCCCGCGAGCGCCACGACTTCGCCCGGAACGACCTCGAAGCTCACCGGGCCGACGACTGCACGGTCGCCGCGGTGCACCACGACCCCGTCGAAGCGGATCCCCCGGAGTCCGTGACCGAGCTCGGCACGGACGGTGGACGGGGCCCCGCTCGCACCCTTGGACCCAGCCGTTTCATCGCCGCGGGGGCCCGGATCGCTCGGGCCGTCGATGAGCGCGAACACGGCACCGACCGCCGCGAGCCCCTCCGCCGAGGCGTGGTAGGCCGCGCCGACCTGCCGGATGGGCGCGAAGGTCTCGGGCAGCAGGAGCAGCACGAAGAGGCCGAGCCCGAGGGGGAAGCTCCCGCTGACGAGCCGGGTGCCGACGGTCACCGCGACCAGGGCGATCGAGAAGGTGCCCGCGAGATCGAGCACGAAGCCCGAGAGGAAGGTGACCCGCAGAACCTGCATCGTGCGGGAGCGGTAATCGCCGGTCTCGCGCGCGATGCGCTCGCTCTGCCGCGATTCGCGGCGGAAGATCTTGAGCGTGGGCAAGCCCTCGACCGCGTCGAGGAACGATCGCGAGAGCCGGTTCAGCTGCGACCACTGGCGGTCCTGCACCCGCTGCGTCGCGAGCCCGATGAGGATCATGAAGATCGGGATCACCGGGAACACGATGAGCACGGTGATCCCGCTCACCGGGTCGGCGAGCAGCACCGTGAGCACGAGGATCGGCGTCGCGCACGCCGCGAGGATCAGCTGGGGCAGGTAGCCCGAGAAGTAGCCGTCCAGCGCGTCGAGGCCGCGTCCGAGCGACACGGCGCGCTCCGCCTCGGAGCGGCCGTCCGTCGCCAGAGGCGAGCGGGCATCGAGCGCGTCGAGCGCCGCAGTACGCAGCTGGGACTTCGCGAGCACCGCGCCGCGCGCCGCGAGGCGATCCATCGCGAAGCCCGCGCCGGTGCGCACGACCAGTGCGGCTCCGGCCGCGAGCAGCAGCGAAGGCAGATCGGCGACGGAGGACGAGCCCTCGGCGACGCGGCCGCCCGCCGCGCTCGCGGCTCCGCCCGGGATCCCGAGAGCGGGCAGCGCGACCGCGGTGATCGCCTGGGCCAGGAACCAGCACCAGGCGACCACCGCGAGCGTACGGACCACGCCGAGGACCGCTCCGATCGCCAGCACGCTGCGGGCGGCCCGAGCCGTCCGCAGCAGCCGGGGATCGAGTGGTTTCATCTCGGATCAGCCTAGTGGGCGGCTGCCGGGATGTGCGTCCGAGAGATGCGCTTGCGGAAGACCCAGTAGGTCCAGCCCTGGTAGGCCAGCACCAGCGGCATCGTGAACACCGCGACCCAGGTCATGAGCTCGAGCGTCTTCTGCGAGCTCGCCGCGTCCGCGATCGACATGGACAGGGCGGGATCGGTGCTCGAGATCATCACGTTCGGGAAGAGCGCGGCGAAGATCGTGAGCAGTGCGAACGCGATCGTGACCGCGTTGCCGGCGAAGGCGATGCCCTCGCGGCCCCGGAGGTTCGCGATCAGGCCCACGATGAACGCGACCGCTGCCACCGCGGCAAGCGCGGCGATCAGCACGACGTTCGGGTTCGCCCCGTGCATCAGCACGGTCCAGACGAGGAACGCCGCTGCCGCGACCAGGGTCACGATCCCGACCTTCGTCGCCAGCCCGCGTGCCCGGGTGCGCACATCGCCCTCGGTCTTGAGCGCGATGAACACGAGCCCGTGGGTGAAGCAGAGCAGCGTCAGCGTGACCCCGCCGAGCAGGCCGTAGGGGTTCAGCAGCGTGAGCAGCGAGCCGGTGTAGATCCACCCGCCCGTCGAGAGCTCCTCGATGGGCAGCCCCTGCACCAGGTTCGCGAACGCGGTGCCCCAGAGCAGCGGCGGAAGGAGCGAGCCCCAGAAGATGAACTGGTCGAACCAGCGGGTCCACTCCCGGCCCTTGCCCTGGTGGCGGTACTCGAACGAGACACCGCGCAGGATCAGCGCCACGAGGATCAGCAGCAGCGCCAGGTAGAAGCCCGAGAACATCGTCGAGTACCACTCGGGGAATGCCGCGAAGAGGCAGGCGCCGGCGACGATGAGCCAGGTCTCGTTGAGGTCCCAGACGGGGCCGATCGTGTTGATGAGGACGCGGCGGTCGGTATCGTCCTTGCCGAGGAACGGCAGGGCCATGCCGACGCCGAAGTCGAAGCCGTCGAGCACGAAGTACCCGATGAGCATGACGCCGACGATGAGAAACCAGATGGTGGTGAGTTCCATGATCGTGATCTCCTAATAGACCGTCTGCAGCGTCGACGCGTCGGCATCCGCGTCGTCGTCGCCGTCCGCGGACAGGTCGGGGGTGCCGACCTTCGCGGCCTTCGTGATGAGCTTGAACTCGACGACCGCGAGCGAGCCGTAGACCAGTGTGAACACGATGAGCGAGACCAGCACCGCCCAGCCGGGAACTCCCGGCGAAACGCCCGACGAGGTGGTCATCACCCCGAACACGAGCCAGGGCTGGCGACCCATCTCGGTGAAGATCCAGCCGACGAGCGATGCCACCATGGGGATCGGCGCCGTCCAGATGGCGACCCGCCACGCCCACGCGGGAACTTCGCGATTCTTGCGCGTCAGCCAGAGGCCCGCGATCGAGACGAGCGTCGCGAGGCCGCCGAGGCCGATCATCCAGCGGAAGGCCCAGTAGGTCACCCAGACGATCGGCACGAAGGAGCCGTCGGTCGGGCAGGTGAGCAGCGTCGAGTCCGCTCCGCAGAACTGCTGCGTGTACTGCGCCTGCAGGTCGCGGATGCCCTCGACGCTGCCGGTGAAGTTGCCGTTCGACAGGAAGGACAGCAGGTACGGGATGCGGATCGAGAAGATCTCGTGCGCCCCGTCCGGCGTGCCCCAGCTGAAGATCGAGAACGAGGCGTCCGCGCCGGAGCCCGTGTTGTAGAAGGCTTCCGCGGCCGCCATCTTCATCGGCTGGGTCTGCGTCATCACCATGCCGAGCGAATGCCCGGTCAGACCGACGCCCGCGAAGGCGAGGATGTTCGCCCAGAGGCCGAATCGCAGGCCCGTGCGCATGTCGTCGACGAACTGATTGCGCTTGAGGTGCCATGCGGCGACGGCGACCATGACGCAGGCGGCGAACATGATCGACGCGAAGATCGTGTGCGGGAACTGGTGGGTGGCCACCGGGTTCAGCAGCACGGCTCCGATGTCGGTGAGCTCGGCACGGCCCTTCTCGGCGTTGATCTCGAATCCGACGGGGTTCTGCATGAACGCGTTGGCGGCGAGGATGAAGTAGGCCGAGAGCATCGTCGCGATCGACGTGAGCCAGATGGAGGCGAGGTGCAGCCCCTTGGGCAGCTTGTCCCAGCCGAAGATCCAGAGACCGATGAAGGTGGCCTCCAGGAAGAAGGCGATGAGGCCCTCCATGGCGAGGGGCGCGCCGAAGATATCGCCGACGAAGCGGGAGTAGTTCGACCAGTTCATACCGAACTGGAACTCCTGCACGATGCCGGTGACGACGCCCATTGCGAAGTTGATGAGGAAGATCTTGCCGAACAGCTTGGTCAGGCGGAGGTATTTGGCCTTGCCCGTCCGGTACCAGCAGGTCTGCAGGATCGCAACGAGGAACGCAAGGCCGATAGTGAGCGGAACGAAGAGGAAGTGATACAGCGTGGTCAGCCCGAATTGCCATCGGGCCAGCGTGAGCGCATCGAGGAAGTCGTTCATATGACACTCCAGGGTGCGGGCGCGCACTCACTATGGAGCGCACTCCCATAGTGAGTTCCGGCTGGGGATGGTGATTCCCCGCAGAGCTACCGAACGGTGTCCGGTCACTGTCCATTTTCCGCTTCCTGGGGGTTCACTGCAAATACATCTTGACGTCGAACAACACCTGGATCAGGGATTTCTTCACGTCGAGCGACATGTCACCCGGCACCCCCGTCTCTGCCTAGGATGGACTGGTGACTGATCCCGCCATTCCCGATTCCCGGCCGAGACTCGCAGCCCGGGCCGAGGACTGGGTGCACTCCCGCCGAGAGAAGCGGGCGAAGGCCCGCGGCAAGCTGCCCGCGGTGATCCCCTACATCGGCTACGGATCGACCGAGTGGGTGCGCGTGCTCGGGCGCGTGCTCTACTTGAAGCCCGCGGCGCACGAGCAGAGCCGCTTCCGGTCGGACGTGGCCGAGGTCTCGCGTGTGCGCGGCTGGCGCACCTTCACGAGCCTGCACGTGCCGCACCAGCGGGTGCAGGTGCTCATCGACGGCGAACCGCACGCGCAGGTCGAGGCGGATCGCGGCGGCGTGGTCGACGCGAACGTGCGCGCGGCGCTGTCGCCGGGCTGGCACACCGTCGGACTCCGCATCGCCGACGAGGAGCTCGCCGAGGCGCCCGTCTACATCGTCGACCCCGCGGCCCGCTTCGGCGTCCTCTCGGACGTCGACGACACGATCCTCATCACCGCCCTGCCGAAGCCGCTCGTCGCGGCGTGGAACAGCTTCGTGCTCGACGAGCATGCCCGGTCGGCGACGCCCGGCATGGCCGTGATGCTCGACCACCTGATGGCGGCCCACCCCGGCTCCCCGGTCATCTACCTCTCCACCGGCGCGTGGAACGCGGCACCCGCGCTCAGCCGCTTCATGGCGCGCAACCTCTACCCCATGGGGCCGCTACTGCTCACCGACTGGGGCCCGACCCACGATCGCTGGTTCCGCAGCGGCAAGGAGCACAAGCGCCGCGAGCTCCGCCGCCTCGCACGCGAGTTCCCCGAGGTGAAGTGGGTGCTGTTCGGCGACGACGGTCAGCACGACGAGGCGCTCTACCACGAGTTCGCGACCGCGCACCCCGAGAACGTCGCCGCCGTCGCGATCCGTCAGCTCTCGGTCGGCGAGGCCGTGCTGGCGGGCGGCCGTTCGAAGGCCCGCCTGCACCGCAGCGTGAGCGGAGTGCCCTGGATCTACGGACCCGACGGCGCCACGCTGCGCGAGGAGCTGCGCAAGCTGGGACTGCTGTGAGCGCCGGCGCCGCGGGCTTCTCGGGATCCGAGCCGCCGCAGACGCGGCAGTGGCGGCGGGCCTCGCGCAACCTCACCGGACGCTTCACCGTCAACGAACGCGCGCCGCTGCTCCAGGTCGTCAAAGCGACGGTCGCCGCGATCCTGACCTGGTTCGTCTGCCTGCTGATCTTCCCCGAGCAGCTGCCGATCTTCGGCGCGATCGCAGCACTGCTCTGCGTGCAGGAGAGCGTCGACGCCTCGCTCACCCGAGGGATCGAGCGCGTCGTCGGCGTACTGCTCGGCGTCTCGGTCGCGATCGGCGCGGGCAGCATCTTCGGCGCCCAGTCCTGGCTCTTCATCCTCGCCTTCGTCGTCGCCATGGCGGTCGGCTGGCTGCTCCGCATGAGCAACAGCTCCATGAACCAGATCGCAATCTCGGCGCTCCTCATGATCGCGCTCGGCGGGCTGCACCTCGGCTACGGCGTCGAGCGCCTCGTCGAGACCGCGATCGGCGCGGCGATCGGTGTCATCGTCAACGCGGCGATCGTCGCACCCGTGCGCACCACCTCGGTGCGGGCGAGCATCAGCGAGCTGACCCTCGATGCGGCCGCGGCTCTCCGGCGACTGGCCGATGCGCTCGCCGAGCCCCGCGACGAGGCCTGGCTGGACGACATGCTCACCCGGGCCCGCGCCCTGCAGCAGAAGCGCTCCGACGTGCACGCCCTGCTGCGGCGGGCTCGCGAGAGCCTCCGCCTGAACCCGCGCGGCCCCCGGCACCGCGAGGCCCTCGCAGCCGACGACGCGCTGTTCGAGCGGCTGCAGCCGATCGTCACGCAGGTCATCGGCATGTCGCGCGCGGTCTACGACCTCTACGATCCCGAACTCGTCGAGGATCCCTCGGTCGCCGGCATGGTCGAGGAGATGCGTCGGGCGGCGCACGACCTCGAGCTGCTCGCCCACCCGGCCGCCGAGGGCGGTCCGACGGGCGACGACGCTGAGGCCGAGCCGCTCGCGCTCACCCAGCCCTACACGATTCCGCGTCCGCACCCCGTCCACTGGGTACTCATCGGATCGCTGATGGAGGATCTGCGCCGCGTGCGCGGCCGCATCACCGGAGAGCTTCCGTAGCCGCCCGCCGACCGCCTAGTCTGAATGCATGGGTGCATGGGGCGTGAAGGCGTTGCAGAGCGATGAGGGCCTCGAGCTCCTCTCTGCGATCGAGGGGCTGGCCGCGGGGCGGAGCAGCGTCACGGCGGACGAGCTCGTCGCCGCGGCCCGGAGCGAGGGATTCCTCGGCGACGATCCGGGTGACGACGAGTACCTGTTCGACGTCACCGCGCTCGCGCTCTCCGAGGTCCTGACCGGCGACACCGACCAGCTCGCGGATCCGCCGCTCGGAGGCATCGCGTTCGAGGCGACCACCGAGGGCACGCGGGCCCTGCTCGCCTGGCTGCATCGGATTCGGGATTCCGACGAGGAGGATCGGGAGTACCTCGAGCTCTGGGAGGGCGACCCGGAGCAGGCCGCGCACCTCGAGATGACCATCGCGGCGCTCGAAGCCCTGAGTCCGGGAGCGACTCCGCCGTCCCCCTGACGGACGCGAACAGGGTCGGCCCCCATTCGGGGGCCGACCCTGTTCATCGCTCAGGCGGTCCGGGCGATGCCCCGGCCCGCTGCGCGCTCAGTCCTGGACCAGCGCGGCCTGGACGTCGATGTTGATGGTGACGTCGGAGCCGAGCAGCAGGCCGCCCTTCTCGAGCGGCGCGTTCCAGGTCAGGCCGAAGTCCTCGCGCTTGACCACGGTGGTGGCGGTGAAGCCGGCCTTGTAGTTGCCGTACGCGTCCTCACCGAAGCCGCCGAACTCGAAGTTGAAGGTGACGGGCTTGGTCACGCCGCGCATGGTCAGCTCGCCGTCGACGAGGAAGTCGCCGCCGTCCTCGCGAGCGCCGGTCGAGACGAAGCTCAGCTCGGGGTACTCCTCGGCGAGGAAGAAGTCGCCGGTGCGCAGGTGCCCGTCGCGGTCCGCCTGGTTGGTGTTGACCGAGGCGACCTCGGCGGTCGCGGAGACGGTCGAGTCGAGCGGGTTCTCGCCGGTCTGGAAGGTCGCGTCGAACTTCTCGAACTTGCCCTTGACCTTGCTGATGGCGAGGTGGCGGATCGAGAAGCCGACCTCCGAGTGGGTCGGGTCGATCTTCCAGGTGCCGGTGCGGTAGCCGGGGATCTGATCTGCGGTGATGGTCATGGCGTGCGCCCTCCAACGATTGATGGTTCAAGTACGAGGATCATTCTCTCACGATCCATTCAGTTGAATGCAACTGTCGCGATGAATATTCCCCGAACTCACGGTTTCTTCTCGAAACCGCTCGTCGGAGCCCCGCGATCAGCGCGGGCGGCGCTTCGCGCTCGCGCGCGCCTGCTCGACCGTGCGATCCCCCTCGGCGGCCGCCGCGGTCGGCTCGAACGATCCGTACCGCCGCTCCGCGGCACGGGCGATCAGGAAATCGCTGATCGCCGGGTTCTTCGGCAGCAACGAGCCGTGCAGGTAGCTGCCGATCACGTTGCCGGTTCGCGCGCCCTCCACGCCGTCGCTCGGGTTGTTCCCCGCCCCCTGGATCACCCGCCCGAACGGCACCGATCCGGGGCCGAGCGTCGTGACACCGCTGTGGTTCTCGTACCCGATGATCTCTCCGAACTCGTCGCTCTCGAGCACGATGTTGCCGATCATCCGCGTGTCGTCGCCGCGCGTCTCGACGTCGAGCACCCCGATCCCGACGAGCTCCTCGCCCGTGTAGGTGACGAAGCGGTGGCCGAAGAGCTGGTAGAGCCCGCAGATCATGAGCATCGGAGTACCGTCCTCCGCGAGCTCTCGGATCCGGTCCCGCTTGTCGACGAGGTCGATCGCGACGCGCCCCTGGCCCGAGTCCTGCCCGCCGCCGCCGACCATGATGTCGATCCGTTCGGGCAGCGGATCGCCGGGATTGATCTCGACGATGCGCGGCTCGAACCCCTGCAGGCGTGCACGCCGGGCCAGCGAGAGCACGTTGCCGCGATCCCCGTAGATGTTCATGTCCCTCGGATAGAGGGAGACGATGACGAGCTCGCGCGGAGCCGTCCGATCCTGCTGATCGTCGTTCACCAGATCTCCTCCACATCGGTCAGGGTGGCCAGCTCCTTGCGCAGCGCGAGCATCGCCGTGTAGGTGGAGAAGATGCGTCGCGGGCGCCCGGGGGTGCGCTCCCGGAAGCCGGCAAGCGCCGCCGCGAGGTCCTCCTGCACCGTGCCGACCGCGACCTCGTCGTGCTCGAGCCGCAGCGCCATGTCCCAGGCGCGCGCGCCCGAGACGGTGTCGACGCCCTCGGACGCCAGCGAGGCGAAGTCCACGTCCCACAGCCACGACATGTCGCGTCCGTCCGCGTACTGGTCGTTGATCGCGATCATGGTGCCGACGCCCTCGGGAGCGAAGGAGGCGAGCGCGAGGCGGAATCCGGCGGGGTTCTTCACCAGCACCAGTTCGAGCGGCTGCCCGTCGAGCACCAGCTGCTCGCCGCGGCCGAACGCCGGACGCACCTCCGAGAGCGCCGAGAGCAGCGCTTCGGGGTCCGCATCGCCGAGCACCATCCGCACGGTCGCGAGCGCGGCCGCCGCGTTGAAGGTGTTGTAGAGGCCCTCGAGCTTGAGCGTCGTCGCCCGGTCCTCGCCGTCGAAGCGGAACACCGCGGAGTGATCGCCGACCTCGACGAGGGTCACATCGGCGGATCCCGCGTCGGGTGCGTCGATCCCGAGGGCGTCGTCCGCGGGCGAGCCGGCGTGGAAATCGTCGTCGCTCGGGAACATCGCACGGAGCTTCGGGGAGAGCCCGAACTCGCGCACGGCGACTCCCCTGCCGGAATCGGCGACGCGCGCGCCCACCGCGGCGAGCAGCGGATCCTCGCGGTTCACCACCACCCCGTCGGTGGTGGCGTCGGCGATCCGCTGCAGCAGTTTCGCCGTCGCATCGATCTCACCGAAGCGGTCGAGCTGATCGCGCAGCACGTTGAGCAGCAGCGTGTGCCGCGGCTTCACCTTCGCGATGAAGTGCATGGCATGGGCCTCGTCGAGCTCGAGCACCGCGATGTCCGCTGCGAGGCGCCCGCCGATCGAGCTCTCCTGAACCGCCGCCGCGACGACGCCGCGCGAGAAGTTCGAACCGGTGCGGTTCGTGAACACCCGCAGGCCCTGGGCCTCCAGGATCTCGACGATCATCTTCGTGGTCGTCGTCTTGCCGTTGGTGCCGCTCACCGCGACCACGCCGTGCGGCAGACGGCCGAGCACGCGGGCGAGGTACCCGGGATCGAGCTTTTCGACGACGAGACCGGGGAGCGCGGAGCCTCCGCCGCGCAGCCGGGCGACCTGACGGACCGACTTGCCGATCACGGTCGAGAGGAAGTCACGCATGCACACCAGCGTACTGGGCGCACGCCTGCGCAACGGCCCGGCGCGTGGCGGGCGCCGGGATCAGGTCTGGCAGCCGGGGCACCAGTAGAGCTTACGGTTGGCCATCTCCTCCAGCGCGATGTTCGTGCCGCAGCGCTTGCAAGGGGTCCCCTCGAGCTTGTAGACCCAGTGCCGCTCATCGCGCTCGGTCAGCGCGCGCTGGTAGGCCTCGCCCTCGAGCCCGTCGATGGTGATCATCTGCCCGACGGTGATGCCGATCTCGAGCAGGTGCGCCCAGTCGTCCCACAGCGCCTCGAGCACCGTACGGTCGAGCGAATTCGCCGGGGTGTGCGGATCGAGCTCCGCACGGAACAGCATCTCGGCCCGATAGACGTTGCCGATCCCCGCGACGACCGACTGGTCCATGAGCACGAGACCGATCGGGGTCTTCTTCTTCGCGGCTCGCTCGACGAAGCGGTCGCGCTCGCGAGGCGTATTCGCGTTCGCAGGATCTGGCCCGAGGCGCTGGATCACCGCGTCGGCCTCGGCCGGAGTGAGCACTTCGCACGCCGTCGGGCCGCGCAGGTCGGCACACACGAGATCGTTGAGCAACCGCACGCGCACCTGGCCGACGGGCTCGGGCGGGAAGATCGCTGACGCCTCGGTCTCGCGATCGTGCTCGGCCATGCGGACCCGTGTGCGCCGCGGAGCGCCGATCGAAGTCACCGAGTCCTCGCCGTCGCGGTCGACGGGAGCCCGGCCGTCAGGACGGGAGTACTCCCCCGTCTGCCCCAGCTTGGAGTGCCCGGGCGTGACGCCGTGGATCTGGATGCTCGGATCGACGCGTACCGCGCCGGCGAAGTCCCAGGCCCCGTAGATGCCGAGGTGGACCCGCAGCCAGTGCGGGTCCCCGTCGGGAGCGCCGGCGAACTCCAGGAACATCTGCTTGCCGACGGCGCGGGCATCGATCATCTCGCGACCGTCGATGATCGCCGCGCCCGGCGCGAAACGGCCCTGCGGGCTCGAGACCGCCACCGGACCGCCCACGAAGTTCGCGGCGAACTGACGGGCGATCCGGTGTACGGAGTGTCCTTCGGGCATATCGCTTAGATCGCGTCGACCTGCTTGCCGGCGATGAGGCCGGTGCGCTCGTATTCGCCGAGCTGGCCGATACGGCGCACGTGGCGCTCGTCGCCGGGGAACGGAGTCGCGATGAACAGGTCGATGAAGCGGATCGCATCCTCCACCGGGTGCTGCCGTGCACCGATGGAGATCACGTTCGCGTTGTTGTGCTCGCGCGCGAGGCTCGCGGTCGACTCGTTCCAGACGAGCGCGGCGCGAATCCCCTCGACCTTGTTGGCGGCCATCTGCTCGCCGTTGCCCGAACCGCCGAACACCACGCCCAGCGCCTCGACGCCGTCGTGCTGATCGCGGGCGACGCCGACGGCGGCGTTGATGCAGAACGAGGGGTAGTCGTCGAGCGCGTCGTACTCGGCGGGACCGTGATCGATCACCTCGTGCCCCTGTTCGCGCAGGTGCTGCTGCAGCTGCTGACTGAATTCGAGTCCGGCGTGGTCGGTCGCAACGTGAATACGCATGACTGCGATCCTATCGGCAGCCCGAGGGGCCGAATTCAGAACTGCGGGCCGGCGGTGCGGCCCCGTTTGAGTTCATAGAAGCCCGGCACGCTCGCGGCCGCGTAGATGCCGTCCCACAGCCGGAGCGCCGCGTCGCCCGTGGGCGCCGGGGTCACGACCGGACCGAAGAAGGCGACGCCGTCGATCGAGATGATCGGGACGCCCACGTCGGGGCCCGCGATCTCGAGCGCGTGCGCGGTGTTCGCGCGCAGCTGCGCGTCCGAGGTCTCGAGGTCGGTCTCGGCGGCGATGCGCTGCGCGGCCTCGCCCACGATGCCGACTTCTTCGAGCGACTCGGCGACGATCGCCTCGACGTCCTCGCGCTCGCCCGGATGCACCCGGGTGCCGATCGCCGTGTAGAGCGGACCGACGACGGATTCACCGACCTCGCGGCGGGCCGCCTCGACCACGCGGCCGAAGCGATGGCCGCGCACGTGGTGCTCGTGGTGCGAGTCGTCGGGGTTGTTCTCGTTGATGATGCGCAGGCTGATCGGGTGCCAGGCGATGTCGAAGCCGCGCACGCTCGCGACCTCGCTGGCCCAGCGGCTCGTCATCCAGCACCAGGGGCAGATCGGATCGAACCAGAACTCGACGGACGTCGGTGTGTTTCCCATGTGACGATCCTAAGCTGGAGATCTGACATTTCGACGAAGGGGGCGGGGCGCCTGTTCCAGTGGATCACCGATGCCATTCAGGCGTTCGCGATGGCGACCGTCGAGTCCCCCTGGATCCTGCTCGTGGTCCTCATGCTCTGCATCGTGGACGCGGCGTTCCCGCCGGTCCCCAGCGAATCCGTCGTGATCGCGGTGGCCACCGTCGTCGCGAAGGACCACCCCGAGGCGCTGCTCTGGCTCGGTGCGATCGCGGCCGTAGGCGCGTTCACGGGCGACCAGATCGTCTTCCGCATCGGGCGCAGGCTCGGTGATCGCCGACCGAAGTGGCTTTCGGGCCGCCGCGTCTCGAGGGCGCTCGATTGGGCGACGCACGCGATCGACCGCAGCGGCCCCATCCTCATCATGACCGGTCGCTTCGTGCCCGTCGGGCGCACTGCCGTCAACCTCGCGGCGGGCACCACCGGCTACCCGGTCCGCAAGTTCACGATCGCCGCGGCGTTCGCCGCGGTCTTCTGGTCCGCGTACTCCATCGCTATCGGCGCCGTCTTCGGGCACGTGTTCGGCAACCATCCGCTGCTCGCCCTGGTGCTCGGCATCGCCACCGCGTTCGTCATCGGTCTGCTCGTCGAGGTGGTCACCAGCCGTATCAGCGGGCGCAGGCGCGACGCGAAGGCCGCCTCGGCGGCCGCACTGACCGATGCGGGCGATGCCGGTCCCACCGCAGGATCCGGAACCCCGGACTCAGCTCGGGATCGGGAAGAGGGCGTCGATCTGCTCTGACTGCTCGGCGCTCGGACGGAACGCCGAGCCGGCCGCCGCGTTCTGCTGCACCTGTTCGATCCGGGTCGCGCCCGCGATCACGCTCGCGATCGGCCGATGCTGCAGCAGCCACCCGAAGGTCGCCTCGAGCATGGAGACACCCCACGCGTCGCAGAGATCCCGGTAGGCGTCGAGCGCGTCCCAGTCCGCCTGCTCGGCCACGTGCGGGCGCTGGCGCATGATCCGCGAATCTGCTGGGAAGTGGTCGCGCGTGAACTTGCCCGTGAGCAACCCGTTGGCGAGCGGGAAGAAGGGCAGCAGGCCGAGCCCGTTGCGCAGCGCGGCGGGAGTGACCTCCCGGTCGGTCTCCCGATTCACGAGGCTCAGCTCGTTCTGCGCCGAGACGAAGGCCGTGCCGCCGAGCTCGGTCGCGACGCGGGCCGCCTCGTCGATCTGCTCGGCCGAGAAGTTCGAGTGTCCGATCGCACGCACCTTGCCCTCGCGCACGAGCTCGTCGAGCGCCGCCAGCGTCTCGCCGATCGGCGTCTCCGTGTCGGGCCAGTGCATCTGGTACAGATCGATCCGGTCGGTGCGGAGACGTGAGAGGGATCCCTCGACCGAGGCCCGGATGAACTCGCGCGAGCCGCGTGCTCCGGCGTACGGCGCGCCGGAATCCGGGTATCCGAACTTGGTCGCGAGCACGATCCCGTCGCGTCGCTCGCCCAGCACGCGGCCCATCATCTCCTCGCTCCGCCCGAACGAGTACCCGTACAGGTCGGCGGTGTCGAAGAAGGTGATCCCCGCATCGAGCGCGGCCCCGATCACGCGGTCGGTTCCGGCCTGATCCTCGGTGGCCGAGCCCGGCCGGCCGAAGTTGTTGCAGCCGAGTCCGACCGCCGAGACGAGCAGGTCCGATGTTCCGAGCGCACGCGTATCCGTCATGTCCTCAGCGTAGCCCTCGGATCGGGCGTCGCCCACGCGGTCAGCAACCTCACCGAAACCGGACAGGCGGAGCACGGCGGGATGTCGGTGGGTGGGAATAGTCTTGAGTCGATCCGCGGCCCGCACCATCGGCGCCGCGACCCCGTATTCCATCGCACAGAACCACTGCAGCAGAAGGAGCATCGTGCCCGGAGAGAACCTCACCCGCGCAGAGGCGCAGGAGCGCGCCGCCATCGTCACGTCCCGCAGCTACGCCGTCTCGCTCGACCTCGCGACCGGCCCCGAGCTGTTCCGCGCCGAGACCGTGGCGCGCTTCGACGCGACGGAGGGCGCTGCGACGTTCATCGATCTCATCGCCGAGCGCGTGCTGAGCATCGATCTCAACGGACGCGCCATCGACCCCGCTGCCGCCTTCGCCGACTCGCGGGTGCAACTCGACGGCCTCGCGGCCGAGAACGTGCTCACCATCGTCTCCGAGCAGCGCTACACCAACACGGGCGAGGGCCTGCACCGCTTCGTGGATCCCGCCGACGGCGAGGCCTATCTCTACACGCAGTTCGAGGTGCCCGATTCGCGGCGCGTGTTCGCGGTGTTCGAGCAGCCCGATCTGAAGGCGACGTTCCAGTTCACCGTCACCGCGCCCTCGCGCTGGAAGATGGTCAGCAACCAGCCGACGCCCGAGCCCGCCGCAGCCGGCGAACGCGACGGGGAGGCGCTGTCGACCTGGGCGTTCGAGCCGACGCCGGTCATGTCGAGCTACATCACCGCGCTCATCGCCGGTCCGTACCGCGAAGTCCGCTCCGAGCTGACCAGCCGCGACGGCCGCACGATCCCCCTCGGTGTGTTCTGCCGGGAGTCCCTGGCACCGCACCTCGATGCCGACTACGTCTTCGACAAGACGCGCCAGGGCTTCGCCTTCTTCGAGGAGCAGTTCGACTACGCCTACCCGTTCGACAAGTACGATCAGCTCTTCGTCCCCGAGTTCAACGCGGGCGCGATGGAGAACGCGGGCGCCGTGACCTTCACCGAGGCCTACGTGTTCCGCAGCCAGGTCACCGACGCCATGCGCGAGCGCCGGGTCGTCACGATCCTGCACGAGCTCGCCCACATGTGGTTCGGCGACCTGGTCACGATGCGCTGGTGGAACGATCTCTGGCTCAACGAGTCCTTCGCCGAGTACATGTCGACGCTCGCGACCGCCGAGGCGACCGAGTGGAGCGACTGCTGGACCACCTTCGTCGCATCCGAGAAGTCCTGGGCCTACCGTCAGGATCAGCTCCCCTCGACGCACCCCATCGTCGCTCCCATCCGCGATCTGCAGGACGTGCTGGTCAATTTCGACGGCATCACGTACGCCAAGGGCGCGTCCGTGCTCAAGCAGCTCGTCGCCTGGGTCGGACGCGAACCCTTCATGCAGGGCGTGCACGACTACTTCGTGAAGCACCACCACGGCAACACCGAACTCCCCGACCTCCTCGGCGAGCTCGAAGCCCGCTCCGGCCGCGATCTCACCGAGTGGTCGAAACTGTGGCTCGAGACCGCGGGCGTGAACACGCTGCGTCCCGAGTTCGAGCTCGACCCCGACGGCCGCTACACCCGGTTCGCCGTCCGCCAGACCGCGGTCGACGCGTATCCGACCTTGCGCCCGCACCGCATCGCGGTCGGCCTGTACGAGACCACGGGCGCGGGCGACCGCGCCGTGGTGCGGCGGGTGCGGCGCATCGAGATCGATATCGATGGCCCGCTGACCGAGGTACCCGAACTCGTGGGCGTCGTGCAGCCGGATCTGCTGCTGCTCAACGATGACGATCTGAGCTACGCGAAGATCCGCCTCGACGACCGTTCCCTCGCGACCGTCACGGAGCATCTGGGCGGAGTCGAGGACTCCCTGGCGCGGGCGCTGCTCTGGGGCAGCCTCTGGGACGCGACCCGCGACGCCGAGTTCCCCGCATCCCGCTTCGTCGATCTGGTGCTCGCGCACATCGGCTCCGAAGACGCGTCGACGACGCTCCGCACGCTGCTGAACCAGCTGCTCCTGGCATCCGAGAGCTACGTGTCCCCCGCCCGGCGCACCGCGACCCTGGAGCGCGTCGCCGATGCGCTGTGGCAGCTGGCAGCCGACGCGGACCCCGCTTCCGACCGGCAGTTCCAGTTCGTCCGAGCCTTCGCGCAGCTCGCCGCGAGCCCCGACCAGCTCGACATCGTCCTCGCGCTGCTCGAGGGCACCGCTCCGCTCGAGGGGCTCGACATCGACACCGATCTCGGCTGGGAGCTGCTCATCGCCCTGGCCGCGGGCGGCCGCGCGACCCGCGAGGAGATCGAGGCCGCACTGGCCGACGACCGGACCGCCACCGGCGAGCAGTCCGCGGCGCACGCGCGAGCGGCTCTCCCCACCCACGACGACAAGGCGGCCGCCTGGGCCTCGGTCTTCGAAGCGAGCACGGCGTCCAACCTCATCGTGCGCGCCACGGCGATCGGGTTCACCCGTGCTGCCGACCTCGCCCTGCTCGAGCCGTTCGTCACCCGGTACTTCGAATCGATCTCCGGCATCTGGGCCTCTCGCAGCCACGCGATCGCCGAGGAACTCGTCGAGGGCTTCTTCCCATCGCCGCTCGCCGACGAGCGCCTGCGCACGGCGACCGCGGCCTGGCTCGACGCCAACCCCGAAGCTCCGGCAGCCCTGCGCCGCCTCGTCTCCGAGCACCTGTCGGGTGTCGAGCGGGCGCTCTCGGCGCAGACCGCCGACGCGGAGGTGTAGATGCTGCAGACGGCCGAGAACACCGCGGGCGCGGCGATCCAGGATTTCCTGAAGACCTACCACGTGCCGCTCAGCATCGTGCTGATCGTCATCCTCGCGATCCTCGCGAACTGGATCCTGCGCAAGCTGCTCATGCGCGCGGTCAATCAGATCGTCCGCGGGGTCAAGAAGGCCCAGGACGTCGACACGACCTCGGAGATCCAGGCCGCGCCGTACGTGAACGCGCGGGCCGTGCAGCGCACGCGCACGCTCGGCACCGTCGGCCGCGTGGTCATCACCTGGGTGATCGTGCTGATCGCCCTGGTGCTGATCCTCGGGCAGCTGTCGGTGAACCTCACCGCGATCCTGGCCTCCGCCGGCGTCATCGCAGCCGGCCTCGCCTTCGGTGCGCAGAACATCGTGAAGGACGTGCTCAACGGCATCTTCATGGTGTTCGAGGACCAGCTCGGCATCGGCGACGTGGTCACCATCGGCACGGTCAACGGCACCGTCGAGGACGTCGGGATCCGGGTGACCCGGGTCCGCGCCATGGACGGCACGCTCTGGTTCGTGCGCAACGGAGAGATCCTGACCCTCGGCAACGCTTCGCAGGGCTGGGGTCGGGCGCTCATCGACGTGACCGTCGCCGCCGACCAGGACCTCAGCCACGTCTCCGAGGTGACGCTCGAAGCCGCCCGCGCGCTGCTCCACTCCGAGAAGTTCGCCCGCAAGGTCACCGGCGAGCCCGAGATCCTCGGCCTCGAGAGCGTCTTCGGCGACCGCGCCACACTGCGCCTCGCGGTGCGCACGCGGCCGGAGGCCCAGTGGGAGGTCCAGCGCGGCATCCGCGCCGAGATCCGCCGTCGCTTCGCCGCCGAGGGCATCCAGCTCTCCGACCAGCTCCCCAACCCTCCCGGAGGCGCCAAATGAGCGAACAACCGAGCCTTGCCGGGCAGACCGAACCGCCGACACCGCGGCTCACCCTGCGCTCCGCGGAGCAGGGCGCGGCGGTCACCGATACGGTCTGGGGCCAGATCGGCGGGAGCGAGACCTTCGAGCGCATCGTTCGCACCTTCTACCGTGGGGTGCGAGAGGATCCGGTACTCGCGCCCATGTATCCGCAGGACGACTGGGACGGTGCCATCCGCAGACTCCAGCTCTTCCTTGAGCAGTACTGGGGCGGCCCGACCACCTACTCCGAAGAGCGCGGGCACCCGCGCCTGCGCATGCGGCACGCGCCGTTCCCCGTCACACCCGAAGCGCGCGACCGGTGGCTCGCGCACATGAACGCGGCGCTCGACGAGGCCGCACTCCCTCCGCTGCACGACGCCGCGCTGCGCGACTACGTCGAGCGGGCCGCGTTCGCGATGGTCAACCGCTTCGAGTAACCGATCGGAAGTCACGTTTCGATCTCGTCTTTTGCGGTCCGCGCCGGTCGGAGGTAGCGTGGCACCCGTCTGGACACGCTCAACGGCGAGAGTGGCCAGACCCCTTCTCGGCCATCCGGGCTCGCGATCCGTTTCCCCGTGATCGGAAACCGCTATTCTGCGTGTCCGCCGTCCCGCGGCGAGTCCTCGGAGCCTACGATGCATGGACGACGACCTGAGGAGGCGCCATCATGCAGCTCGGACTCCACTTCCGCCTGAGCGACGAGAAGGCGGCGCAAGTGCTCGAGGCCGCCGGAGACGACGCGGCGCTGCGGACCGTCCTCGCCGAGCTCGAGGAGAACGAGGCCGAGTTCTCGCGCGCCTGCGAGACCGACAAGGCCTGGGACCCGATCGCCTGCGCCATCGCGCCGGCGGGCACAGACGATGCCTGGCCCGCGCGCGGCGTGATCGGCGGCGCCCGAGAGCTGCAGGACGACGATGAGGAGTCGCTGATCACGCACCTGAACCCCGGCGAAGCCGCCGAGGTGGCCGACTACCTCGACGAGCTGAGCGACGAGGAGTTTTCGGCGGCCTATCGCGCCATGCCCCAGGAACTCCGCAACCCGGAGCACGGCGACGACGAGGAAGCGTACGCGCTCGGCTGGCTCGACGAACTGCGCGCCTTCTTCTCGGCGGCCCGCGCCGAGCGCCGGCACGTCATCTTCACCGTCTGGCACTGATCCCGCGACACCGGCGAAACCGCCGAAGCCGCCGCGCGGCGGTGCACTGCCGAAGGCGCGCGATGCGTCGCCCGCCGTGTCCCGGTCAGCGCGCAGCGAGCACCGCTTCGCGCTGCTCGGCAGACAGCCGCTTGACCGCTTCGCGGACCGTGAGCCCCGAAGCACGCGAGGCTCGCGGCAGGATCCAGTCGAAGACGAGTTCGGGGCGCCTCCGCGAGGTGTCCCGCAGCACCCAACCGATCGCCTTACGGATGAAGAACTCCCGCTCCTCCAGCATGCCGTCGGCGTAGCGGCCGAAACGGTCGAAGTCCCCGCCGCCGGCGCGCAGCGCTTCGAGGTGGGCGAGCAGCACCGAGCGGCGGATCCAGAAGTCCGGATCCGCCGCCCAGCGGTCGAGCGTTCCGCCGAGGCTGGGATCGCGCTCGAGGAGCGGACCCAGCACGGATCCCGCGAGCACGTCCACGAGCGCCCACGTACGCGATTCCCGGATGAGTCGTTCCAGCAGCGGGACGTCATCGCTGCCGAGCAGACCGGTCGAAGCGACCAGCACCTCGGCTGCCGCGGTTCGGCGCTCGTGCACCGGGACCGCCCAGAGCTCGACCGCGAGCGCCGTCACCCCCGCGCGGTCCATCCCCGCTCCGCGCAGCGTCCGTTTGACGACCGAGCGGACCATCGGCACCGGAACCCCGTAGTGCTCCAGCTCGCTCTTCAGATAAGCACGCTCCTGCTCCGCCAGACCGGGTACGGAGCATTCGCGCAGGTCGGCGTCGATGCGCTGCGCCAGATCTCTCGGGTCGGTCATGGCGCCATCCTAGGAGCAACGGCCGCACCGTCCGGCGTCAGCCGTCGGCGGGCCCGCCGGGTTCTCGATCCTCGTGGGCGCCGCCGGCGGCGCTCCACCCGAGAAGCAGCGCCACCAGTGCGAAAGCCGCACTGCTCATCGCGGGTCCCGCGGGACCCGCGATGCCGAGCATCGCGCCTCCCGCGATGGGCCCGACGACCGCGCCGAGGTTCAGCGCAGCGGTCGCGAAGGATCCGCCCAGGTTCGGTGCCGATTCCGCGGTGCCGATGGTTCGCGCGACGAGCACGCTCCCGAGGCAGAAGGAGAGCGCACCCAGCGGAAGCACGAGGATCCACACCGCGAGAGGGCTCCGCAGGGCCGTTCCCAGAAGCATCCACCCGACCAGGGCGGCCGGAGCGACGACGCGGATCAGCGCTCCCCAGTGCCGGTCGCCGAACCGCCCGGCCGCGAACACTCCGATGCAGGATCCCGCTCCGAACAGGGCGAGTACCGCGGGAACCGCCGCCGCCGGCAGCCGGGCGCCGTCGGTGACCATCGGTGCCAGGTAGGTGAACGTGCAGAACGTCGCCGCGTTCGCGAGCGCGGCGAGGAGGATGAATCGGAGCAACACGGGGCGGCGCAGAGCAGACAGCTCCTCACGCAGCGATGCAGCTGCCCGAGGTCCCGCCGCCGCGGGAGCCGCGACGAGGATTCCGCCGAGCGCGGGGAGGCACAGGCCAGCCAAGACCCAGAGCGATGCGCGCCACCCGAAGGCGTCGCCCACCAGGGCACCGGCCGGCACTCCGGCGATCAGTGCGACCGTGGTCCCTCCGAGGATCACCGCCAGCGCTCGGGTCCGCGAGCTCGGAGGCACCGCACGCGCCACGGTCGAGAGCGCCACCGCGAGGAAGCCGGCGTTCGCGAGCGCCGCGAGAATGCGTGTCAAGAACAGCGTCCCGAAGTCGCCCGCGCACGCACCGACGGCGTGTGCGGCGATGAACAGCAGTAGGAACCCGCCGAGCGTCCAGCGCGGCGGGAGTCGCCGGGCCAGCACGGCCATGGTGGGGGCGCCGACGACCATGCCGAGTGCGAATCCCGAGGTCAGGAGGCCGGTAGCCGCGACGGAAACGCCGAGATCCGCCGCGATCCCGGGCAGCAGTCCCGAGAGCATGAATTCGGAGGTGCCCTGCGCGAAGACGGCGAGGGCGAGGAGATATACCAGGAACGGCATGTGATGAGTGTCTTTCCGAGAGAGGTCGAACGTGGGTTCGTTCGGCGCTCTCGGCAGCGCGAGGCGGGTTCGCACGCATTCCGCGCGGATCAGCGCGCGGAATGCGTGGTGCGGTGTCGGAGGCTCGGGCTACCGGTGCGCCGGCAGCCCTGCTCTGTCCGATTCGGGAAGACTCATCTCGTTCAGCTTACGGCCACGGGCGCTCCCGCCGTCGCGTCACCGTCCTCGCTCGGTGCCCGGGCGAGACCCAGGTCCGCGAGCGCGAGGATCGCTCGCCCGGGATGCTCAGCGATGCGGTTGAGTACGTACAGCCACCACTCGGGCCCGTACACCACGTATTCCCGAGTGACGAAGCCCTCCGCCGCCAGCCCGTCGAGCAGCTCGACGCCGAGTCCCTGCAACGCCTCGAACTCGACCTGCTCGCCGCGCAGCTCCTCGCCGAGCTCCGCGCGCAGCCCGTCGACCAGGGCCGCGTCGTGCGTCGCAATGCGGATGGGGTGCCCCGCGCGCACGAGCGCGGCGACAGCGGTCCGATACGCCTGCAGCATCGGTGCCGAGTCGCGCGGGAACGCCACGCCCTCCGGTTCGAGGAACGCGCCCTTCACCACGCGGACCGGGCCCGGGCGACGCACGACGCGTGCGAGATCGCCGGGCGTTCGGTGCAGCCGCGCCTGGAGCGTGATGCCGGTCTCCGGGAAATCGTGCGACAGCCGCTCCCAGAGGTCGAGCACCAGGTCGGTCCGGTCGGATCCCTCGGCGGAGATCAGCGCAGACGTACCCGCTTCGCGTGCCGCCTGCGCGATACGGCTCGCGTTCTCCAGTCCGAGTCGGGCCGAGACCAGGGCTCCGATGTGCGAGAGGTCGAAGCAGATGGTCGCCGGTCGCTCTTCCGCGGCGAGACCCGCCGCCAGAGCGACCAGACGCCGCGTCTCGCGCTCGGCCGTGCTGCGGCTCCGCACCGATTCCCCCACGAGCTCGACGCTGCCGAGGTGCCCACGTGCGGCATTGGCGCCGAGCAGCGCGATCGCGTCCGCCGCGGTATCGCCCGCGATGTACCTGGCGGCGACACGACGCAGGGCGCGAGCAAGATCCGGGACCTCCAGAGCGCGCTGCTTGAGCCGCTCGTCCAACGCGAACGATCGGAGGGTGTCGGAAGCGGACTGCAGCGTTTCGGGAGTGAGCATCACGTACCGATCCTCGACGGGTCGCACGCTTTCCGTATTGAACGGAATTGCGCCGGAACTATGCCCGATAGCTCCCCGGCGTACTCGCGACGTGGGAGCGGAAGACCCGGTGGAAGTGGCTCTGATCCGCGAAGCCGAGCTCGGCGGCGACACCCGCAAGCGTGCCGCCTTCACGCAGCAGTCTTCGGGCGGCGTTGACCCGATGGTCGTGACGCCAGGAGGTCGGGGTCAGTCCCGTGGTCCGCTTCATGGCACGGATCAGTTGGAATCGGCTCATTCCGGCGAGTTCCGCGAGCTCGTCGAGCGCCGGCGCCATCTCGTCATCGCGGAGCCGCGCGATCACCGCCCGCAACCGCGTGCTCGTCTCCGGATCGGAGACCGGCGCCTCCCGGTGCAGCGGTACGGCTCGCGCGCATCGGCGCAGACCGTTCCGCAGCTCCTCGCCGATGCGAGCCGGATCCGGGACTCCGCCCGCGAACAAGCGCTCGTTGAGCGCATCGAATCGCCGGTGCAGCCCGGGAACCCGGAACACCGAGATGGCTCCGAGCAGCCGCGCCGTCTCCCCTGCCTCCGGGTCGGCCGCGCCGAGCAGCTGCCGGATCCAGTACTGCTCCGCGTGGATCATCTGGTACTCCCAGCGTCCGCCCTCGGGGTTGCAGGCGTGCACGTGCCCTGCGGGAATGCAGAGCACATCGCCCGGCCGGAGCTCGACGGACCGGCCGCTCGCACCGGTGAAGCTCGACTCGCCGGCGTCGATCAGCCCGATCGAGAAGCGGTCGTGAGTGTGCGGCCGGTAGCAGGCGACCTCGCGGCAGGACCGTCGCGATTCCAGCTGCGGAAGCGCGTCGCTGCGCCAGAACTCGGCGGTCACGTTCTCCCGAGGCGGCGGCCCCTCGTTCCCCGGATCCGAGGGGGATTCAGGCTTGGTACTCGACAACCGGGTTCCCTCCACCGTGTGACCGCTCGGCCATCACGCTATCCCACTCCGGTGCGACGTCCGCGCCGCTCACTGCAGTTCGGCGAAGAGCCGCATCACTTCCGGTCCCATCTCCAGCTGGGTGAGCACGATCCGGAACGACCCGTCGGGATCCACGAAGAAATCGGTGCCGAGCCCGCCCGACCAGCCGAAGCGCCCGGCGTTCGGCCCCTGCGTCAGCACCGAGACTCCGAAGCCCCAGCCGGTGCCGTCCCAGAATCCGGGGAAGAAGCTGTCGTCGGCCTTGATCCGATCGGGCACCTGATCCGTTCGCATCAGGGCAAGCAGCTCCGGCGCGAGGAACGGTCGGCCGTCGTGGCGGCCGCCGTCCGCGAGCATCCGCGCGAACGCCGCGAAATCGGCCGCGGTCGAGACGAGCTCGGAGTGGCAGAGATCGAAGGGAGCCGGAGCGGCCGACAGCCCACCGGCAGCCGGCTCGACCTCGACCAGCGAACCGTCGGCGACGCGCCGGACCGCCGCGGGCAGCCGATGCGCCTGCTCGCGCGGCACGCTGAATCCGGTGTCGACCATGCCGAGCGGTGCGAAGAGCTCGCGCCGCAGGTGCGCGTCCAGGCCACCGGTCGCCCGCGACAGGAGGATCCCGAGGATGCCGAAGGAGTGGTGGTACCGCCAGGCCTCCCCCGGGTGGAAGGCGAGCGGCAGCGACGCGATCGCGCGCAGCCAATCCTCCGCGCCGATGGCCAGCGGCTCCTGACCGGCTTCGACCCCCGCCTCCGCCATGGCCGCCCCCAACGGGCACGGCACCGTCATCACCCCGTACCCGGAGGTGTTCGTGAGCAGATGCCAGATCGTGATCGGATGCTCGGCGGGCACCGTGTCGTCGAGTTCCGCGTTCGGCTCGCGCAGCACCCGACGGTCGGCGAGCTCGGGCAGCCACCGCTCCACCGGGTCGTCGAGCCCCAGACGCCCCTGCTGCACCAGCCGCAGCGTCGCGACCGCGAGCACGGACTTCGTCATCGACTGGATGCGCACGATCGCGTCGGCGGGCAGCGCCCCGACCGCCACCGTTTCGAAAGCGCCGTCGGCGGCACCGTCGACGCCGACGAGCCCGGGGAACACCCCCTCGGCCGCGTGCCGTTCCAGTACCGATCGCAGCGATTCCGTCATGCGTCGATTCAAGCGGCAGCGTCAGCCGGTGTCCACCGATCCGCTGCGGGAGCACCGGAGATAGTCAGAACAGTCGGCTCCCGCGGACCTCGTCCGGCTCCTCGAGCTCCAGCAGGATCTGCTTCCGCCGCAGTCCGCCGCCGAAGCCGGTGAGCTTGCCCCCGGCGCCGACCACGCGATGGCACGGGATCACGATGCTGACGGGGTTGCGCCCCACGGCCTGCCCCACCAGCTGGGACAGCGAGCGATCGCCGAGGCCGATGGCGATGTCGCCGTAGGTGACCCGCTCGCCGTAGGGGATCTCGCGCAGCCGCGCCCAGATCTGCTCCTGCATCGCATCGCCCGCGGTCACCGCGGGAACGTCGAACACGCGTCGTTCCCCGGCGAAGTACTCGGCGAGCTCCCGCGCCGCCTGCGCGAACACCGGATCGGATCCTGCGCCGACCTTGGGCCCCAGCCCGTCCGGCGGCGGAGTGAAGCGGTACCCCTCGAAGTAGAGGCCGGCCAGCGCATCGCCGTCCGCCACCAGGAGGAGCGGATCCACCTGCGAATCGATCACCGTATGCCGAACGCTCATGCGTCGACCCTCCTTCCGCTCGCGCGGGTCCATCTTCCCGCACTGCAGACGTTCGGGGGGTGCGGAACGTGAGATCGACTGTGCAACGGGCATCGTTGCGAGAGGATTGTCGACGTGAGTCTCACGAAACGTCCTCCCGCAGCGTCTGCAGTGCGATGAACATGAAACAGCCGTTCGAAGTCGTGGTCGCCCTCCACAGCACCACCGTGCTGCGCGTCTGCCGGTCGCTGCTCGGGATCCACGACGCCGATGATGCCTGGTCGGAGACCTTTCTCGCGGCGATGCGGGCCTACCCGGACCTGCCCGAGACCGCGAACGTCGAGGCCTGGCTCGTCACCATCGCCCGCCGGAAATCCATCGACGTGCATCGGGCGAGCAAACGGAATCCGTTGCCCGTCGAGGAACTCCCCGAAGCGCCGACGGGGCTCGGGGTGCCCGGCGCCGACGACACCGAGCTGTGGCGGGCGGTCGGCGAGCTTCCGCCCAAGCAGCGCCAGGCGATCACCTTCCGATATCTGGTCGGGATGCCCTACGCCGAGATCGCCGCGATCCTCGGCGGAACCGTCGAATCCGCACGCAGAGCGGCCGCCGACGGACTCAAGAACCTCAGAAGAACCTATCCGGGCACGAACACGGAAGGAGCACGATCATGAACGACATCCGAGACGAAGATCGTATCGCCGCCCTGACGGCACCCGTCACCCCCGACACGCTCGCCGAGCTGCACCGGCGGCTGGAGGCCTCGGCGCAGTCCGAGGGGCTCCTCGACGTCGCCTACCGCATCGTCGACAGCCCGCTCGGCAAGCTGTTGCTCGCCTCCACCCCGCGGGGACTGGTCCGCGTCGCCTTCGCGACCGAGGACCACGACCGAGTCCTGGAGCATCTCGCCGCCAAGGTCAGTCCGCGCGTGCTGCGCGCACCGAAGCGGCTCGACACCGCGGCCCGCGAGCTCGACGAGTACTTCGAGCGCAAGCGGAGGACCTTCGACCTCGCACTCGATCTCTCGCTCTCCAAGGGATTCCGACAGCTCGTGCAGCAGCACCTGCCCGAGATCGACTACGGGCAGACCCGCAGCTACAAGCAGATGGCCGAGATGGTCGGGAATCCGAAGGCGGTCCGCGCCGTCGGCACCGCCTGCGCCACCAACCCGCTGCCCGTCGTGGTCCCCTGCCACCGCGTGCTCCGCACCGACGGGACGCTCGGCGGCTACATCGGCGGGCTCGAAGCCAAGACCGCTCTGCTCGAGATGGAGGCCGCGGCATGACCGAGCTCTTCGAGTTCCCCTCCGCACCGGAGCATCCCACAGAGGTCGCCGAAGGCGCCGTGCACGTGCCCGGCTGGCTCACGCTCGAGCAGCAGGCGTGGATCGTCGGACAGTTCCGTGCCTGGACGGCGGGCCCGGTTCCGATCCGCGCCGCGAAGGTGCGCGGTCACGAGATGTCGGTGCGCACCGTCTGCCTCGGCTGGCACTGGCAGCCCTACCGGTATACGCGGGAGGCCACCGACGTGAACGGGCAGCGCGTCCTCCCCTTCCCCGACTGGATGGTCCGGCTCGGGCGGCGTGCGCTGCGGGAGGCCGGCTCCCCCGAGCACGAAGTCGCTGCGTACACTCCGGACACCGCGCTCGCGAACTTCTACGACGAGAGCGCGAAGATGGGGATGCACCAGGACAGGGACGAGCAGACGCTCGCCCCCATCGTCTCGCTGTCGCTCGGCGATGCCTGCACCTTCCGGTTCGGCAACACGGAGACCCGCAACCGGCCCTACACCGATCTGCGACTCCGCTCCGGCGACCTGTTCGTATTCGGCGGAGCATCGCGCCTGGCCTACCACGGCGTCATCCGGATCCACCCGTTCACCGCGCCGGACGGCTGCGGGCTCGACGGCGCCGACGGGAAGAGCGCCGGCCGGATCAACATCACCATGCGCATGACCGGCCTCGACGGCTGAGACGAACGGAGACACACGTGACCGGAACGCACGAGGACCCCGGTGTCGTGATCGGCGACGACGGGCTCGCCCGGCCCGCATGGGCATCCGTCGATCCGCTGCTGCGCGAGTACTACGACACCGAGTGGGGCATGCCCGTCACCGACGAGCGCGGGGTCTTCGAACGCGTCTCGCTCGAAGGCTTCCAAGCCGGTCTCTCCTGGGCGACGATCCTGCGCAAACGTCCCGCGTTCCGCACCGCCTTCGACGGATTCGACCCGGATCTGATCGCGGCCTACGGCGACCGGGACGTCGAACGCCTCCTCGCCGATGCGGGGATCGTGCGCAACCGACAGAAGATCCTCGCCGCCATCGGGAACGCTCGCGCCACGATCGCGCTGCGGGAGGACGTGGGCCTGTCGGCGCTGATCTGGTCCTTCCGACCCGCGGAGACCCCGCGGCCGCAGCGCTTCGAGGAGATCCCGACGACCTCGCCCGAGTCCGTCGCGCTCTCGAAGGAGCTCCGTCGTCGCGGCTTCGCCTTCGTCGGACCGACGACGATGTACGCCCTCATGGAGGCGATCGGGATCGTCGACACCCACCTGATCGGTTCGCACCGCCGCGGCAGTTCGGGGATCTGGCCCGCTCAGTAGCGGTTGGACGCGGCGGTCAGCGCCTCGGCGACAGAGGGATCCGTTCAGGCACGCCGGTACTCGGCGGTGATCGGGCACTCGAACGGATCCCGCGCGGCGAGCCCGACCCGGTTGAGGTAGGCGATCACGATCGCGTAGGACCGCCAGAGCGAGGTCTCCGTGTACGGGACCCCCAGCGTGCGGCAGTGCTCGCGGACGATGGCTCGCGCCCGTGCCAGGTGCGGGCGCGCCATGCTCGGGAACAGGTGGTGCTCCACCTGATAGTTCAAGCCGCCCATGAGCCACGTCGCCCACCAGCCGCCCCGGATGTTGCGCGAGGTGCGCACCTGCTTCGTGAAGAAGTCGAGCTTCGCATCGTGCGCGATCACCGGCATGCCCTTGTGGTTGGGAGCGAACGAGGCGCCCATGTAGACGCCGAACACCGCGAACTGCACCCCCATGAACGCGCAGGCCATGCCGAACGGGAGCAGGAGGAACACGGGGACGAGGATCAGCGCGAAGCGGGCGGCGATGATGCCGATCTCGATCCAGCGCCCCCGCACCGGTTCGCGGCTCGCGAGGTGCCCGAAGCTCTGCCGGTGCAGGTTCAGCCCTTCCAGGGTGAGCAGCGGAAAGAAGAACCAGCCCTGGCGCTTCGTGAGCATGCGTCGGAACCCGCGGGCCTCGACCGCGTCCTCCTCGAGGAAGGAGATCGTGTCGACCTCGATATCGGGATCCTTGCCGACCCGGTTCGGGTTCGAGTGGTGCCGCGAGTGCTTCGAATCCCACCACGAATAGCTCATGCCGATCGCGCCGGCGAGGATCCGGGCGAGCCGGTCGTTCGCCGGCCCCGTCGACAGGATCTGCCGGTGCGCCGCCTCGTGCGCGAGGAACGCGATCTGGGTGAAGATGATGCCGAGCGCGGCGGCGATGAGCAACTGGTACCAGGTCTCCCCCAGCAGGATGAAGCCCGTGATCGCTCCGCCCAGAGCGAGCAGCAACGCGGTTCCGACGGCCAGGTAGAACCACGGGGTGCGACGCAGGAGCCCGGATTCCCGAACGACCTGGGAGACCCGGGTGTAGGCCTTCGCGATCGGCGGGAAGTCGCCGGCCTTCGCGCGCGTGGGCCGGAGCGGGCCCGGCCCGTCGAGTGTGCGGGGAGCAGTCGATGACACGATCGGCACCTGTCTGGTTATGAACTACCGGTCGCGGCAACTCAGGTGAAGCCACAGGCGGTCGCCGATCGCTTCCCTCACCGTAGCCGACGAACCATGCCGGCAGCTGTACATTGCGCAGAACCCTCCGCACCGAACGGCGGACCGGTGGCGGCTAGCCGCCGGACCCGCTCGGGCACTGCTGCAACGCCCAGCTCCGGGCCGCGTCGAGGGCGGATCCGTCTTCCGGATCCGCCGGATGATCGGGTGGGATCGCCCCCTCGAAGAAGTTGCCGTCGCGGTCGCCCATCAGCGCGAAGGACAGCGTGACCTGGGCACCGTCGGGAAGCATGAAGCCGCCGTTGAGGGTCGTATAGCCGGCGCTCTCCGATCCGAAGGTCGCGGTCCTCTCCTGCCCGGCGAAGGCCAGCAGCACCATCTCGGCGGCACTCGCCGACCGCGTCGACTGCACGAGCGCGACCGGCCACCCCGTCAGTTTGGCCGGCACGCCCGGGAGTGACGGAGCGACCACGAGCCCGGGCAGACCGAGCTGATCGAGCGCGCCGAACCGCCCCGCGAACACGGGCAGGCCGTCCCACCGCCGACCCTCCCAGCTCAGGGAGGTCCCGCTGACGCGGATCGCACTCGCGCGGCCGTCGCGCGCACGGAACTGCTCGACCGTGCCGTCGTCGAGCAGCGGGCTCGCCGCGAGCAGCATGGCCCACGCCAAGCCGCCTTCGTTCTGCTGCAGGTCGATGACCCACCCGCAGGCGGAGCGGGCCTGCGCGGATCCGAAGATCTCGCTCGCCGCGCGGAGGTACCGATCCTGCTCGCCCGCGTGGACGCTGGAGAAGCCCGGGATCGTCAGGATGCCGATCCGCCCCTCGTACCGAACGGTCGGGGTCGTGCGGGACCACGGGACATCGGGCTGCGAGGTTGCGGCGGCCTGCTCGGGTCCCGAGAAGCGGCTGTGGCGCCCACCGGCGGCACGGGCCAGGCGGCTCAGAGCCGCGTAGGTATCGGAGGGAGATTCGGCCGCGCGCAGACCGGGGACCTCCTGCGCGAGCGCCTCGTCCCACTCAGGCGTGTCCACGTAGTAACCGGCCCGCAACCCGGAGAGCGCCCGGTCGACGTAGGCGCGGACCCCGGAATCGTCGACCGGTGCGGCGGCAGCGATGCTCAGCAGCAGTGCGCCGCCGGTGATCGCGGCCGCCATCGATCGCAGCGCGGTCCGCCTCACGCCGACGGTGCCCCGGTGAATTCGATGCTCGCGAGGATCCGCTCGCGCAGCTGCGTCGCTTCGGCATCGGCGAGACTCACCGGGGTCTCGATCTGGACCGACCACTGCCGGTCGCCATGGATCCCGCCGACCCAGTAGGAGCGGAGCTCAGCCCCGACCGCCTCGGCCACCCAAGCCTCGGCCCCGTCGATGGCCCGGTTCTCGAGACGGGTCGGCCGGGGGTCGTACGTCGACACTTCGATGAAGGCTCGCGCGTAGGCGTCGAGATCGTTCTGCACCGACTGCAGTTCGCTCGCGGTGACGCTCGCCGGGTATCCGTCGTCGAGCACGGCCGTCGCGGACGCCGTCAACCGAGTCGAAAATGGGAGCCAGCGGAGGTCCTCGGTGACGCGCAACTTCAGAACCGGGATCTCGACCGCCGCGCCGCGCGCCGGCTCGACGTCGGGTGTCTGCGACGTCGGCGGAGCCGACTCGTTCGGAGCCGTGCGCGGCGTGGACGGTTTCGGTGCGTCACCGGCATCGGCATCGGCGCAGCCGGCGACTCCCCCGATCAGGAGCAGCGCGCTCAGCAGGATGCCGGTTCGTCGGTGAAGATGTCGCACGGGAGCCCCCTCGCTGCGGTCGACGGCTTTCGAGGATTCTCTCACGTCGGGCGAGACCAGTACGAGGGTTCGTACACGTCGTCGTTCCCGACTCGGAGCTTCCGGCACGCAACGCTGCGGCCGGAGCGCCAGCGCGGAAGGCCCGGGCGGAACCGCCTTCCTGGTCGATCGGAACGCTCGGATCAGGTGTGGTGCCCCCGGCAGGATTCGAACCTGCGACCAACGGATTAGAAGGCCGTTGCTCTATCCACTGAGCTACGGAGGCGGGTACTTCGAGGGTACACGGCGAGACCTTGCGGGCTCGCGAGAAGACCGGACAGCCTCAGAGAGGCGGCCCGGTCTGCGTGCTCGGCCACCGGCCGATCACCCGCGAAGCATTCCGGGGGCCGCGCCGCGCGCGGACCCCGGCGCGTGCTTACAGCGCGCGGATGTTGGTGGCCTGCGGGCCCTTCTGACCCTGCTCGGTCTCGAACTCGACCTTCTGGTCCTCGACCAGGTCGCGACGGCCGCTGCCCTGGATCGCGCTGAAGTGCGCGAAGACGTCGGCGGAGCCGTCGTCGGGTGCGATGAAGCCGTAGCCCTTTTCGGAGTTGAACCATTTGACGGTGCCAGTGGCCATAACGTCTTTCCTTCGGTTGTTCTGGATCACTCGTGGTGATCCGTGTGACCGCCGCGACGGCGTCGCTGCGGAGCTTCTTATCTTTCCGGATTCTGCCCGGAAGTGCCACCTCAAGCCGTACGGATTATCGGTGGGCGTTCTCCCGCCGTTGCCGTCCGGTGACCCGGAGACCGGACGCGATGAGGCGGCGCACGAGTTCGTGACCGCTCACGGAGACAGCGCCCGCGGCGATGAGCCGCGCGTGCGACTCCTCGGGTACATCGTAGTGGTCGAGGTCGAATCCGCGGGCAGGAATCCCGTTCGCCGCGGCGAAATCGTGCAGCTCCTCGACCGAGGCGTCGCTCACGAGGTGGGACCAGAGCCGCCCGTGCGCCGGCCAGGCCGGAGGGTCGATCAGCACGGTCATGCGCTCGATCCTACGCGCCTCGGAGCGACTAGGCTTGTGCAGTGCTCCGCAATTCGAAGACCCGACTCCCGTTCGAGGTCTGGGCCCTCGTCGCCGGCGGGTTCACGGTCGCTCTCGGCTACGGCGTGGTCGCTCCGACGATCCCGCAGTACGCGCACGCCTTCGGCGTGACGAACCTCGCGGCGTCCGCCATCGTCAGCGCGTTCGCGCTCATGCGCCTCGTCTCCGCCCCGCTGGCCGGTTGGGTCGTGGGCCGCCTCGGCGAGCGGCGCACCTATTCGACGGGCATTCTGATCGTCGCTCTCTCGACGGGTGCCTGCGCTCTCGCGAACAGTTACCCGCAACTCCTGGTGCTGCGCGCGGCCGGTGGCATCGGATCGACGATGTTCACGGTCGCCGCGACCGCGCTGCTCATCAAGGTGAGTCCCGTGCAGGCCCGCGGACGGGTCGCCAGCGTCAACGCCGCCGGCTTCCTGCTCGGCACGCTCCTGGGCCCCGTGCTCGGCGCGCTGGTCGCGGGCTTCGGCCTGCGCGCCCCGTTCGTCTTCTACTTCGCAACGCTCATGATCGCCGCCGCCGTGGTCTGGTTCGCGCTCCGCCGGTCCGCGATCGTCGGTCGGCGCGACGACGCGGACGCCGAACCCCCGCTCCGCTTCGGCGAGGCGCTGCGGATCCCGAGCTACCGGACGCTCCTCGGTTCCGTGTTCGCGTTCGGCTGGTCGTCCTTCGGCGTGCGCGTCTCGATAGTCCCCCTGCTCATCGCCGCGACGTTCCCGGGGCAGCCCGCGCTCGCCGGCTGGGTGCTCGCGGCATACGCGGCGGGCAACGCGATCCTGATCTTCCCCTCCGGCCGGTGGACCGACCGCCTCGGACGCCGCCCCCTGCTCATCACCGGCATGGCGGTCACCGCGCTCGGGTATGCGGCGCTGCCGGCCGCGCAGTCGATCTGGGTGACCCTCGGGATCATGCTGGTCGCGGGCGCGGGATCCGCGCTCGTGAACCCGGGACAGCAGGCCGTGCTGGCCGATGTCGTCGGCCTGCGGCGCGGCGGCGGCGTGGTCGCGGGCTACTCGATGGCGAGCGACCTGGGCGGAGTCCTCGGCCCCCTCGTCGCGGGCGCGATCGTCGATGCGGCGGGCTTCGGCTGGGCCTTCGCGGTCACCGCCGCGCTGCTCGCGCTCACCGCCATCGCCTGGTCGTTCACGCCCGTCGCCGGGAGTTCGGCCGCTCGTGACCGGAACGTCAGCAGCACCGGGTAGGCTGCGGCCATGCAGGCCTCCTCGACTCCTCCCGCTGCGCCCGTTCCCGCCGTTTCCGGTCCCGGCGACACCGACGCCGAACCGCGCGTCGCCATCGTCTCGGGCGCCGGCTCCCCCGACGGCATCGGCTTCGCCATCGCCCGACGGCTCGTGCAGTCCGGCTACCGCGTCGTCGTCGGTGCGACAACCGACCGCATCGAGCAGCGCGCGGCTGAGCTCCGGGCGCTGATCGCGCCGCGCCCGACCCCGCGGCGCGCACGCCAGGTCGATCTCGGGCGCGCGAGCACCCCCGTCGCGATCGGCGTCGCGGCCGACCTCACCGCGGCCGAGGGCGCGCAGCGCATGGTCGACGCGGCGATCGAGACCTACGGCCGCATCGACGCGGTCGTCAACAACGCGGGCATGACCTCGGTCTCCGATCCGCAGGATCCCCAGTCCATCGACGGGCTCGACCTCGCCGGCTGGGAGCACGCCCTGACCCGCAATCTCACGACCGCCTACCTCCTCACCCGAGCGGCGATCCCGCACCTCGCGGCGGCGCCGCACGGGCGCATCGTCACCGTCTCATCGGTTTCGGGGCCGTTGCTCGCCTACCGCGGCGACGTGGGCTACCACGCGGCCAAGGCCGGCCTCGTCGGACTCACCCGTTCCCTCGCGGTCGACCTCGCCTCGAGCGGCACCACGGCGAACGCGGTCGCACCGGGCTGGATCCGCACGGGCTCCGCAACGGAGCACGAGAACCGCATGGGCGACGCGACGCCGCTCGGCCGATCGGGCACCCCCGACGAGGTCGCGGCCGTCGTCGAGTTCCTCGCGTCGCCGGGCGCGTCGTATGTCACGGGCCAGGTGCTCGTGGTCGACGGCGGCAACGCCATTCAGGACGAGAAGGGGCTCTAGCCTTCGAGGTCGTCGATGCCCGGGGTCCAGCTCAGGCCCGGGCGACCCCAGCCGTTCTTGCGGAGCGCCTTCTGCGCACCCTTGCTCTCGGGGTGCAGCAGACGGTCCACGTAGAGCAACCCGTTCAGGTGGTCGAACTCGTGCTGCAGAATGCGGGCGAACCATCCGCTGGCCTCAATCTCGAACGGCTTGCCGTCGATGTCCTGAGCGCGCAGCAGCGCCCGCGGTGATCGGCGCAGCGCGAAGCGCTCGCCCGGGAACGACAGGCAGCCCTCGATCTCGTCGTCGCCGGGCAGTCCCGGTTCGAGCGGTGCGATCCACAGCTCGGGGTTGATCGCGACACCCTGTTCGGGCGCCTCGTCCTGATCGTCGTACATCCAGACGAAGAGGCGCTTGCCGACGCCCACCTGGGGCCCCGCCAGGCCGACGCCCGGCGCGGCGACGGTGGTCTCGTACATATCGTCGACCAGGGTGCGCAGCGACGCATCGAACTCGGTGATGGGCTCGGCGGGGCGGTGCAGCACGGACTCGCCGCTGATCAGGATGGGAAGGACTGCCATGGATCCAAGCCTATCGACGCGCACGGTCGGGACTGTGCGAGAATAGATGTCGGTGTTTTTGCACCGCGTTCAACAACGTCGACAGGATTCTCCGCGCATGCGTCCCGCTCCCTCCCGCCTCGTCACGACGGCCCTCGCCGCCGTCGCCGTCACCGCCCTGACTCTCCCGCTCGCAGCGTGCAGCGGATCAGGCCCGTCCGCCGCGCCGCGCTCCGGACCCGCCGACACGCTCGTCTACGCCACCGGCGATGCCGAGCCCACCTGCCTCGACCCGCACGTCGGCGGCAACTTCCCCCAGGCGCTGCTCGGATCGCAGGTGCTCGAATCGCTCGTCGGCCTCGACGAGAAGCGCGAGATCGTGCCCTGGCTCGCCGAGAAGTGGCAGCAGAGCCCCGACGGCCTCACCTGGGACTTCACCCTCAAGCCGGGGCTGACCTTCACCGACGGCACCCCGGTCAACGCCGCCGCCGTCAAGGCGAACATCGAGCACCTCCAGGACCCGAAGACCGCATCGTCCACCGGCTACCTGGCCGTGCAGCAGGTGAAGCGCGTGGAAGTCGTCTCCCCCACGGTCGCGCGGTTCCACCTCGTACGTCCCGACGCCGCACTCCTCGAATCGCTCGCGCAGCCTTGGGTCGCGATCGAGTCGCCGAAGGGGATCGCACGCGGCCAGGAGGCGAACTGCCTCGCTCCCGTAGGCACCGGTCCGTTCACCGTCGCCGGGTGGAGCAAGCAGGATCGGGTCGAGCTGACCCGCAACCCGGACTACCGCTCCGCCCCGCAGGGCACCGAGCTGCCCCCGAAGGACGCGGTGCAGAAGGTCACGTGGCGCTTCATCCCCGATGCGACCTCGCGCTACGCGGCGTTGCAGAGCGGCGAGGTCGACGTGATCGACAACCCGCTCCCCGACCAGATCTCGCAGGTCGAGAAGGGCGGCGCCATCGCGCACCTGAACGCACCGCGACCCGGTGCCAGCAACCGCATCGAGCTGAACACCGCCCAGGCCCCCTTCGACGACGAACGCGTGCGCAAGGCGTTCATCGCGTCCGTGAACGTGAACGCCGCCGTCGAGTCCCTCTTCGACGGCACCGCCGAGCGCTCCGCCAGCGCGCTGTCGAGCGTCGAGCCCCTCTCGCTGCAGTCGAAGAGCGCGTACGTGTACAACCCCCGCGTCGCGAACGACCTGCTCGACGAGGCCGGCTGGACGAAGCGCGACGCCGACGGCGTGCGCACCAAGGACGGCAAGCGCCTCGAGGTCCGGTTCCCCGTCAGCACCGACCAGTCGGTACCCGCCGAGCAGGCGCTGTTCCAGCAGCTGCAGGCCGGCGCGAAGGAGGTCGGGTTCGACGTCAAGATCTCGCTGCTCGACCTGTCGAGCTGGTACGGCGCACTCGGCGCCCACGAGTACGAGCTGGTCAGCGCGCCCTACACCAAGATCGGGCCGGACGTGCTGCGGTTCCTCTACCACAGCGATGCCACCGTGCCCGCCCCGAGCGGCTACTTCGCGAACCACGCGATGATCAAGGATCCGGAGCTCGACCGCCAGCTCGACCTCATCGGCACCGACAGCGATCCGACGAAGCGCGCTGCGGCGGCCAAGGCGGCGCAGGAACGCATCGCCCAGCTCTCGATCATCCTGCCCCTCTACGACCAGCAGAACCACTTCCTGTACCGCTCCGATCTGCAGGGCTTCCGCGCTCTGCCGACGGTCAGCACTCCCGTGCTCGCCGACGCGGTCGTGGGCGCGAAGTAGCGGGGATACGATTCCCCGGTGAGCACGAGCGCGGCGCGACCGCCGCATCCGACCCTCCGCCGAGCCGTGATCGCGCTCGGCGGAGCGGTCGCTGTGCTCTTCACCGTCGCGACCCTCGCGTTCCTCGCGCTCCAGCTGCTGCCCGGCGACTCCGCCGAGGCCGCGGTCGGCGGCCCGGGCAGCCAGGCGAGTGCGGAGGCGCTGGCCGCGGCGCGCGCGCAGTACGGACTGGATCGCCCGATCGTCGTCCAGTACTTCGATTTCCTCGGCCGGCTGGTCCGCGGGGACCTCGGGATGTCGTACGCGCAGAAGATCCCGGTGACCGACGTGCTGGCGCACGCGCTGCCCCCGACTCTCGCGCTGGCCGCGACGGCGCTCCTCGGGGCCTGGGTACTCGCGTTCCTGAGCCTGCTCATCGCGAGCGGACGATCGCGCGTCGCGCGCGCCACCGCGTCCGCGCTCGACCTCGTCGCGGCGGCGATGCCGAACTTCTGGCTCGCGAGCCTGCTCGTGCTGCTCTTCGCGGGCACCCTCGGCTGGCTCCCGGCGGTGAGCACGGGCGGTCCGTCCGGCCTCGTGCTCCCCGCGCTCGCGCTGGCGATCCCGACGGCGGGCTTCATCGCGCAGGTGTGTCGCAGCGGCATCGACGACGCCCGCTCGGCCCCCTTCATCGACAGCGCCCGAGCCCGTGGCGAGACGACGTTCGGCCTGCGATTCCGCCACGTGCTCCGGCACGGGATCGTCCCCGGTCTCACGCTGACGGGTTGGGCGCTCGGCTCGCTACTCGGCGGGGCCGCGGTGATCGAGGTGATCTTCGCCCGGCCCGGACTCGGACGCACCCTGGTGAGCGCGGTGCTCGCCCGCGACGTTCCCGTGGTCCTCGGCGGCGTGCTGATCAGTGCGCTCGCCTACGTGATCGTGACCCTGGTCACGGACGTGCTGGTCGCGCGCCTCGATCCGCGTACCGAGGGCCGGATCGAGGCGATGGCCCGTGTCTGAGTTCCGCCGTCCGCGCGCGAGCGCCATCGAGATCTCGGCCGGGATCGTCGTCGCCGCGCTGCTCCTCGCCGTCGCGGTCCCCGATCTGCTCGCCCCGCACGATCCCCTCGCCGTCGCTCCGGATCAGGCGTTCCTCCCGCCCGGAGGCGCGCACCCGCTCGGCACCGACGAGTCCGGCCGCGACATCCTCAGCCGCGTGATCTTCGGAGCCCGGGATTCGCTGCTCATCGGGCTCGCCGCCACCGCAGCGGGCCTCGGCATCGGCCTTGTGCTCGGCGGCCTGGCGGGAGGCAGCGCGAGGCGCGGCCTGGCGCCGCTGCGCTTCGCCGCCGACCGGATCATCGAGGCGCTCTTCTCGTTCCCCGGGCTGCTGCTCGCGCTCCTCATCATCGCGATCCGCGGCCCCGGGGTCTCATCGGTCGTGATCGCGGTCGCGCTCGGCACCGCCCCCGGGTACGCGCGGATGGTCCGCAGCGGCATCCGCTCCGCCATCGGTTCCGCCCCCGTCGAGGCGGCCCGGTCGCAGGGCGATCGCGCGCTGCGCGTCTGGTCGACGCTGATCCTCCCCGAAGCGATGCGTCCCGTCGTCGTGCTGGCGGCCCTCGGCATCGGCCACGCCGTGATCCTCTCGGCCGCGCTCGGCTTCCTGGGCCTCGGCAGCCCGCCGCCCGCCCCCGAGTGGGGCTCGATGCTCAACGCCGGGCGCCCCTATCTCGTGCGCGCCTGGTGGCTGACGGTGTTCCCCGGCGCCTGCATCATGCTCACCGGGCTCGCGGCGACCGTGCTCGGCCGGGCGCTCGACCGCCGCGGGGGGTTCCGATGACCGCCCGCAGCACCGAGATCCTGGCCGCGATCACCGATCTCACCGTCCGCTTCCCGTCGCAGGATCGCGCCTCCGTCGACTGCGTCTCGCTCGAGGTCGGATCGGGCGAGGTGGTCGCGCTCGTCGGCGAGTCCGGATCGGGCAAGACGCTGACCGGTCGCGCACTGCTCGACCTGCTGCCGCCGCTCGCGCGGGCGTCCTGGAGCGCGCGCCGGATCGCAGGCACCACCGGGCCCGCGACCGCGGCTCCCGAACGCGCTGCGAACGCCTGGGCCCGCATCCGCGGTTCGGCGGCGGCCCTCGTGCCCCAGGACGCGCTCGGCGCGCTCGATCCGCTGCGCCGCATCGAGTACGAGACCGGGGATGCGCTGCGGCTGCACCGGGGCTCCGGCCGCGCGGAACGCCGCGGGCCGGTCATCGACGCGCTCGTCTCCGCGGGGATCCCGGATGCAGAGGAGCGGCTGCCGCAGCGCAGCGACGAGCTCTCGGGCGGGCTCCGCCAGCGCGTGCTGCTGGCCTCCGCCACCATCGCCGACCCGCGCTTCATCGTCGCGGACGAACCGACGACCGCCCTCGACGCCGCCTACCGCGACCGCGTGCTCACCGCGCTCCGCGCCCGGGCCGATGCGGGTGCCGGCGTCCTCCTGGTCACCCACGATCTCGGCAGCGTGCGCGCGGTCGCCGACCGGGTGCTCGTGATGCGCGACGGACGGGTGATCGAGTCGGGGACGCCCGAGGAGGTGCTCGGCAGCCCCCGTCACGCGTTCACCCGCGAACTGCTCGATGCGTCCCCCGAGCGCGCACCGCGCGGGACCCGCCTACTGGGGCGGAACGGGGACGCGTCCTCGGAGATCCGCGCGGCGGGGCCCGACGAGACCCCGATCCTCGAGCTCGCCGAGGTCTCGGTCGCGTTCGGCCGACGCACGGTGCTGCACCGCGCCTCGCTCGCGGTCCGCGACGGCGAGACCGTCGGGCTCGTGGGCCCCTCCGGCTCCGGCAAGACCACCCTGCTCCGCGTCGCGCTCGGGCTGCTGCGCCCGGACACCGGCGCTGCGCGCGTCGACGGCGCATCCTGGGCCGCCGCACGCCCGCGCGAACGGCGCGCGCTGCACCAGCGCCTCGCCCTCGTCCCGCAGGATCCCCTGGCGTCGTTCCCCCGCGGAGCGAGCGGACTCGCGATCCTGCGCGATGCCCTGCGCGCCGCCGGTGTCGAGCGCGGGCTGCGCCGGGGGCGTGCCCTGGGCCTGGCCGACGAGGTGGGGCTCCCCGCATCCGCGCTGGCGCGCCCCGCCGCCGATCTCTCGGGGGGCCAACGGCAGCGCCTCGCCATCGCCCGGGCGCTCGCCCGCTCGCCCCGGATCCTGCTGCTCGACGAACCGGTCTCGGCGTTGGACCTCACCGTGCAGGCACGGGTGCTCGACCTCCTCGACGACGTGCAGGCGGAACGCGGCACCGCGATGCTGTTCGTGTCGCACGACCGGGCCGTGATCGATCACATGAGCGATCGGATCCTGCACGTGGAGCCCGGCGGTTCCCTCGGCGGGGCCGCCGGGTCCGCCCGTCGGTAGACTTGGCTCGTCCGTCCGCAGAACCGAGGAGAGCTCCCGTGTCGAACACCCCCGCCGAACAGATCGTGTGGATCGACTGCGAGATGACGGGACTCGACGTCGAGCTCGACGGGCTGTGCGAGATCGCCGTGATCGTGACCGACTTCGACCTGAAACCGCTGCACCCGGGCTTCGAGCTCGTCATCAACCCGGGGCCCGATGCACTCGCCCACATGAACGACTTCGTACGGAACATGCACGAGACCTCCGGCCTGCTCCCCCGCATCGAGGCCGGCGTCGACCTCGCGGAGGCCGACCGCCTCGTGCTCGAATACGTCTCGCAGTGGGTGCTGCCGGGTCGCCGCCCCCTCGTCGCGGGCAACACGATCGGCATGGATCGGCGCTTCATCGCCCGCTACCTGCCGCAGCTCGAGGAGCGCCTGCACTACCGCAGCATCGACGTCTCCACGATCAAGGAGCTCTCGCGTCGCTGGTACCCGGCCACCTACTTCGCGGCCCCCGAGAAGCGCGGCGGCCACCGCGCCCTCGCCGACATCGCCGAGTCGATCCAGGAGCTCGCCTACTTCCGCGACGCCGTGCTCGTCGCGCAGCCCGGGCCCGACAAGGCCGCCTCCGAGGGACTCGCGAAGGCGGCCATGGAGCGCTTCGCCCCGCTCATCGACGGCGAGGACGCCCCCGCGGCACCGTCGGCCGGCTAGGGGCGTCCCGCTCCGCCGCTACTTGGCGTACAACTTCGCGAGCGAGTCGAGCATCATCCCCGCCGAGTAGTAGTCGAGGCGGAACGTCTCGCCCGGGGTGTACTGCACCTTGCCCGCCTCGACCGCGGGAGCGGTCGAGAACGCCGGGTTCTTGGCGACGGTGTCGTGCGCGAGCTTGTCAGCAGAGACGACGAGCCAGTTGTCGCCCGTCAGTCCCTTCTGGATGTTCTCCATCGACAGGTTCACGATGTCCTTGCGGTCGGCGCCCATCGAGGTGTCGCCCTTCACCGAGTCCGGGATCTGCGCCATGCGGAACCCGAGCTCCTGCAGGATCTGCACGTGCGGCGAGTCCTTCGTCAGCGCGGCCGCGCCCGATCCGTCCCCGAAGACCATGAGCGCGGAGGTCGTGCCCTGCGGCACCGCGATCCGCTTCTTCACGTCGGCAAGGTGCTGCTCGTAGTCCGAGATCACTTCCTTCGCCTGCGACTCGCGCCCGGTCGCCTCGGCGATCGTGCGCGTCACGTCCTGCCAGGACTCCCCGCTGTAGTCGATAACGAGCACGGGGGCGATCTTGCGCAGTTGCGCGACGCTGTCCATCTGCGAGTCGCCGCTGTTCTTCGAGACGAGGATCAGATCGGGCGCGTACTCGACGGCGTTCTCGATGTTCGGCGAGGCGTTCTCGTAGAGCTTCTTCACCTTCGCGGCCTTCGCCTCCTTCGACCACTGGTTGAAGAAGCCCTGGTCGTCGCTCAGGCCGTCGATGTTGGGGCTGGTCGAGGCGCTCGCGACGACCGGCGCACCGACGGCCAGCGCCGATCCGGTGAGCGTCGTCGAGGTCGAGACGATGACCTTCGGCTGCTCCTTGAGGGTCAGCTTCCCATCCGAGGTCTGGATCGTGCGCGGCCACCCGCCGCTCGTCCCGCCCGATGCCTCGCCCGCGTCCCCCTGGCCGCCCGAGGAGCACGCCGAGAGCGTCGCGGCCACGAGGATCGCGCCCGCGATCGCTCCGAGCCGTCGCCGGGATCGGGTGTTCTGCTGGGCCGAATGCCGAATGCGCATCGCCTTACCTTTCTGCGGCCGCGGTGGCCGGTGCTGTCGGAATCTCGGGTTCTCCGTCGTGGACCGCGTCCCGAGGCGGTTCGTGCGGGATCACCAGCGGCGTTCCCGTCACGGGGTCTGGAATGACGAGGGCGGGCAGGCCGAAGATCTCGGCGACGGCGTCCCCCGTCACGACGTCGGCGGGCGGTCCGCTCGCCCGGATCCGGCCGTCGCGCATCGCGACGAGGTGCGTCGCGTACCGCGCGGCCTGGTTGAGGTCGTGCAGCACGGCCACGATGGTGCGCCCCTCGTCGCGGTTGAGCCGTCGGCACAGCTCGAGCACCTCGTACTGGTGCGCCAGGTCGAGGAACGTGGTCGGTTCGTCGAGCAGGATCGTCTCCGTCTCCTGCGCGAGCACGAGCGCGATCCAGACGCGCTGCCGCTGGCCGCCGGAGAGCGCGTCGACCGGGCGGTCCGCGAGCGGAGCGACGCCGGTGACGCGCATCGCCCGCTCGACCGCCTCATGATCCGCGGCGCTCCACTGCCGGATCACGCCCTGGTGCGGGGACCGTCCCCGCGCGACGAGGTCGCGCACGCGCATCCCGTCGGGCGCGAGCGCCGACTGCGGCAGCAGACCGACCCGCCGCGCGACCTGCTTGGTGCCGAGCCGGTGGATGTCCTCGCCGTCGAGCAGCACGGTTCCCGCACTCGGCCGGTGCAGCCGGGCGAGCGCGCGCAGCAGCGTCGACTTGCCGCAGGCGTTCGGCCCGACGATCACGGTGAATTCGCCCTCCGGGATGTCGATGTCGAGCCCGGCCGCGATGATCGTGGAATCGTAGGCGAGCGTCGCGTCCCGCGCGGCGAGGCGGGGCGAGGATTCGCGGGTCATGAGGTTCTCCGGTTCTCGAGGAGCAGCAGGGCCATGAAGTAGGTGCCGCCGACCGCGGCGGTGACGATGCCGACGGGCATGCTGTCGAGCGCGGCCTGGCTCAGTACGTCGGCGCCGAGCAGCAGCAGCGGGCCCATGGCGGCCGAGGCGGGCAGGGAGGCGACGGAGTCGCGCGTCAGTCGGCGCGCGAGGTGGGGCGCGATGAGCGCGACGAACATGATCGGTCCGACCGCGGTCGTGGCGAGCGCGACGAGCACGGTGCCCGCGAGCACCATCAGCGCCCGCGTGCGTTCCACCCGCAGGCCGAGCGACGCCGCGAGATCGGGGCCGAGCTCCAAGTCCCGCATCGCCGGCGCGAGCCCGAGCGTCGCTCCGAGCACGACGAGCACGCAGATCGCGGTCGGGATCGCGACGCTCCAGTCGGAGGCCTCGAGCGTTCCGGTCACGGCGCGCAGTGCGCCGAACGCGGCGTCGCTGTCGGCGCGCACGAGCAGCCAGCGGTTGAACGCCCCGAGCATCGCGCTGATGGCGATGCCCGACAGGATCAGGACCAGGCCGCCGAACCCGCTGCGCAGCGACAGCGCGTAGATCACGGCTCCCACCGCGATGCCGCCGACGAGCGACGCGGCCGAGACCGAGGCGTACGACGCGCCGAACAGCAGCACCGCGACGAGGATCCCGGTCTGAGCGCCCATCGAGAAGCCGATCAGGTCGGGGCTGCCGAGCGGATTGCGGGTGACCGACTGGAACAGGGCGCCCGAGACGCCGAGTGCGGCGCCGACGACGAGGGCGAGCACGATGCGGGATCCGCGCCACTCGACGATCACGAGGTGCGCGCCGCGGTTCTCCTCGCCGAGTAGCAGACGCCAGGCATCCGCGTAGCCGTAGGAGGAGGCGCCGACGCCGATCGCGATCACCGCGAGCACGACGCAGGCCAGCAGGAGCAGCGCGGTGATCCGCACCGTGCGGCGCGGCAGCAGCAGCGAACGGTCGCCGCCGAGTCCGACCCAGCGCGTGCCGGAGGGATGCGGAGGTGCGATACGGGTCATCGGCGGGCTCCGCTCAGACGGAGCACCATGACGAGCAGCACCGGGGCGCCGACGAAGGCGATGAGCAGCCCCACCGCGAGCTCCCCCGGCCGCGCGACGACGCGGCCGACCACGTCGGCGCTCAGCACGAGGATCGGTCCGGCGACCGCGCACAGCGCGATGATCCACCCCCGGTGCGGCCCCATGATCCAGGCGCAGACGAGCGGGACGACGAGGCCGACGAACGAGATCGGGCCGGCCGCGGCCGTCGCCGCGGCGCACAGCAGCGTGAGCGCGATCAATGCCACGACCCGGGTTCGAGCGACCGGCGTGCCGAGCGCTGCCGCGACGTCGTCCCCGAGCGAGAGATCGGTGAGCCCGCGCGCGATCGTCAGCACCAGCACGAGGCCGATCAGCACGGGCACGACGACCAGCGGCAGCGGTACGTCCATGCGGGTGAGGCCGCCGACGTCCCAGAATCGGAAGGCGTCGAACGCCCGCGGCTTCAGCAGCAGCACGGCCGAGATGACGCCTCCCGCCGCGGCCGAGAACGCGATGCCCGCGAGCACGAGACGCATCGGCGAGGCGCTCCCCGTGCCGCGCGTCCCGATGAGGAACACGACGGCGGCGGCGGTCAGCGATCCGACGGCGCACAGCGCGAACTGGGCCGAGGGGCTGGTCATCCCGAGGAAACCGGCGCCCAGCACGACCGCGAGCGACCCGCCGGAGGTGACGCCGAGCAGACCGGGATCCGCCAGGGGGTTGCGCGTCACGGCCTGCATCACGGCGCCGGCCACCGCGAGCGCGCAGCCGACCGCGAGTCCGATGATCACGCGCGTGAACCGCATGCCGCCGACGATGTAGCTCTCGTTGCTGCCGTCGGGGTGCCGCAGCAGGTGCCACACTCGATCGAGCGGGATGGTCGAGGAGCCGATGGCGAACGCTGCCGCGACGATGACCAGGAGCAGTGCCCCGGCGACCAGGAGCGCCGTCACGCGGACGACGGTGCGCGGCGTTCTCGGCGGCCGATCCGACGGCGCACGGGAGGGAACGGTTTCGGTGCGGGTCACGATCGGGGTCCTCGAGGTCACGGGCGGAAGCGGAATCCGAGCCGGAATCCGAAGCTTCGTCAAACATCGGACGAAGGTAAGGCTATCCTACATACGATGAATGCCTCGATCGCAACCCCGTCGTCCCCGCCGCCCTTCCTCCCCCCGATTCCGCGCAGATCACCGCCCACCCGCGTGCTCGACGCCCTCGCGCGCGGCGCGAGCGCCGAGGGCGTCCTCGCCGAGGCAGCGCGCGTCGGCGGGGCCTGGATCGATCCCGACCCCGACGCCCCTGACCACCGCATCGTCACCGTGGTCCGCCGCCTCGAGCACGACGACGAGTCCGCGGTCCTGCTGATCGACACCGTCACCCACCTGCATCGATCCGACCTCGCTCCCTTCGTCCTCGACCGCGTCGGGCACGCAGGGAACCGCCTGCACGCGGGCGCCTTCTCGCTGCCCGCGACGCTGCGCGCGACCGTCGCGCTGCTCGTCGAGCGCCCGCTCGATCCCGAAATCGGCGCCACCCGCGAGCGCTGGCGCCCGGTCTACGACCGCACCGAGGCGCTGCCCGGAAACGGCGAGGTGTGCGTCACGGCCGGAGGTGGGCGCAGCAGCATCCTCTCGCTCCCCGACGCGCTGCCGCAGCGGTTCGTGCGCGCGGATCCCTCCGAGGATCCCGTGCCCGCGGGGACGATCCACCGCGGACGGGTCGATTCGCGGGTTCTCGGGTTCCCGCTCGACATCTGGTGCCATTTGCCAGCGAGCGCGGCGGAGCGCGGCGTCTCGGGCGTCGCGATCTTCAGCGACGGCGACCGGCTCACCTCGGAGGTCCCCCTGCTCCCCGCGCTCGATCGGGCGTCGGCGGCCGGTGCGCTCGCTCCCGTCGCGACGGTGCTCTACGCGACCGCGGACCCCGCCGATCGGCCGAGGGCGCTCGGAATGAACCCCGCCCTCGCCGGCTTCCTGACGGACGAGCTGCTCCCCTGGGCCGGGTCCTTCGCGGCGCTGCCGACGGATCCCGAACGGCGCGTCGTGGGCGGCGCCTCGCTCGGCGGGCTCGCCGCGGCTGACCTCGTTCGCCGAGCACCGCACGTCGCGCGGAACGCCATCGTGCAATCGGGCTCGTTCTGGTGGCCGGACCCCGCGGACGGTGCCGCACCGGGCGAGCAGTTGGAGCTGTGGCGCGGCGGCGGGTCCGCGGCCGGGATCCGCATCTTCCAGGAGGTCGGCGAGTTCGAGGGGCACCTGCTCGGGCTCAACCGGGAGTTCCGCGCGCTGGCGGAGGCCGCCGGCGCGACCGTGCAGTACCGGGAGTACTGCGGCGGGCACGACTTCGCGTGCTGGCGCGTCGGCCTCGTCGACGGGCTCATCGCGCTGCTGGTCGAGGGATCGGCCCCTTCGTCAGGGCGAATCGCCTGAATCGCCTCGACCGCCCGGGCGAACGGTTCGGGCGAACGGCTCGTGCGAAGCCGCAGCTATCCGTCCGTTTCGAGCTCCCGGCGGCGCATCAGCGCGAGCGCCGCGCCGCCGGCGAGCACCAGCACCAGCAGCAGCCAGAAGAGCCCGCGCAGGTCCGCGCCGCTGCCCTCGGGAACCGGAGCCACCGCGAACGGCGAGAGGTTCACGACCCAGTCCGGCGCCCCGAACAGCGGAGCGAACAGACCCAGCATCAGGGTGACGAGCACCAGGCTCCAGCCGAGGCCGATGGTCAGCCGTGGGAGGACCACGAACACGAGTGCGGTGACCGCCGCGAACACCGCGGCGGCGGCGGCCTGTCCAGCGCTCGAGATCACGGCGTCGCGCAGCAGCGAGCCGTCGCCGGCCTGCACTGCGCCGAGTGCGGAGCCCGCGACCGCGAGCGCGAGGATCACCACGACGCCGACGAGCGCAACCACCACGAAGGACGCGAGCCAGGCCACCCGGTCGACGGCTGCCGAACGCACCAGCTCCGCCGTGCCGTGCGCCTCCTCCTGGCGCGCCCGGGACACGGTCTGCACCGCGAAGCAGGCGGCGAGCACCCCGGCTACCAGGTAGAAGATCACGATCATGCCCTGGTTCACGCTGCCGCCCTTGGCCAGCGCCTGCAGCAGCTGCTGCACCGCGGGCACCTTGCCGCCCATATCGGTGACGACCGAGGCGAGTCCGGTCGCCAGCGCACCCGTGAGCAGGGCGCCGATCCCCCAGCCGAGCAGCGACCCCCGGGTCAGTCGCCACGCGAGCGCCCAGGTGGATCCCAAGGAGGCCGGTGCGAACGCCGGGCCCGGACGTTCCGGCACCAGACCGCCGTCGAGGTCGCGCACGCCGTGCAGCGCGTAGGCGAGGCCGACGAGCACGACGGCGAGGCCGAGCGCCGCCGCCAGCGGCGCCCAGTTGTCGTCGGCGAACGGGCGAGTCTGCTCGATCCACCCGAACGGAGAGACCCACGCGAGCCAGGAGCTCTCGATGCGCTGCAGGTCGGCGCTCGGCGTCCCCAGCGCGTTGCCGATGCCCGAGGCCAGGAACGTCGCGAGCAGGACCCACACCCCGAGGGAGTTCGCGCCCCGGCTCGTGCGCATGAGTTGCGCCGCGCAGAGCCCGACGGCGAGGAACACCAGCCCGGCCGCCGCGGTGCCCGCGCCCGCCACGAGCGACCCACCCGGAGCGAGGCCGAGCGCGAGGGTGACGGCAGCGACCAGCACGCCCAGCAGAACCGACGCACCGGCGCCCTCGATGAGGGTCGCCGTGAGCGGGGCCGAGCGCCCCGCCGGCGTCGCGCCGATCAGCTCGGCGCGACCCGATTCCTCATCGCCCCGTGTATGCCGCACCGCCAGGAACAGCGCCATGAACGCGGCCATCATCGCCAGCCAGGGCAGGATCAGGAACAGCATGAACGCGGCGTCGTCGGGGCCCGAGGGCAGACCGCGGAACAGCAGGATGACGGGGTTCGCCACGACGGTCTGCAGCAGCACCTTGCGCTCGGCGAGCGAGCCGTAGCTGGCGGACACCCCGCTCTGCGCGGAGTAGGCCAGCAGCACGGTCGCGATGATCCAGAGCAGCAGCTGCACCCGGTCGCGACGGATCCGCAATCGCAGCAGCGGCATCAGGGCGGGCATCACGCGCCTCCCGCTGCGTGCCGCGCATGCCGTCGCCCCGCCCGGGTCGCGGGGTCGACGCCCGGCGAGCCGCTCGCCGGGTCGTCGCCGTAGTGATGCAGGAAGAGCGTCTCGAGCGTCGGCGGCTCGATGCGGAGCCCCGTGACGCCCAGCCGGGCGAGCTCGGGCAGCAGGGCGGACACCCCGTCGCTCGGGGCAGTGAAGCGCACCCGCCCGCCGCTCACCTCGAGGTCGACCGCGCCCGGCACGTCGGGAACGCGGCCGCCCTCGGGCTCGACGAAGGAGATCTCGGTGCTGGTCAGGTGCCGCAGCTCGGCCAGCGTGCCCGAGTCGACGATCCGGCCCGCGCGGATGATGCTCACGCGGTCGCAGAGCTGCTCGACCTCCGAGAGGATGTGGCTCGATAGCAGCACCGCGGCGCCCTGGAAGCGCACGCGCTCGACCTCCTCGCGGAACACGACCTCCATGAGCGGGTCGAGACCGCTCGTCGGCTCGTCGAGGATGTAGAGCTCGGCCGCGACCGAGAACGCCGCGATCAGCGCGACCTTCTGGCGATTGCCCTTGGAGTACGAGCGACCCTTCTTGCGCGGGTCGAACTGGAACGCCCGCGCGAGCCGATCGCGCTCGGAGCGGTAGTCGGCGCTGCGCGTGTCGGCGCCGCGGAGCCGGGCGAGCAGGTCGATGATCTCGCCGCCCGTGAGGTTCGGCCACAGGCTGACGTCGCCGGGCACGGAGGCGATCCGACGATGCAGCTTCGCCGCGTCGTTCCAGGGGTCGCGGTCGAACACCTCGGCCCGGCCGCCGCTCGGGCGAGCAAGCCCCAGGAGGATCCGGATGGTGGTCGACTTGCCCGCGCCGTTGGGCCCGAGGAAGCCGTGGACCTCACCCGCGGACACCGAGAGATCGAGGCCGTCCAGTGCGCTGACCCGACCGTAGTTCTTCTGCAGCCCGACCGTGCGGACTACCGCATCTTCGCTCATGGCGCTCACACTACGCCGGTCGGGATCAGATGGTGCAACACCCGAATATCGCTCGGGCCGCTCCCACAGCGGCCGCTCAGGGTTCGGGATCGTCCTCGCGTTCCCACGCGATCCCGATGAGGCGCCGGAGTACTCCGAGATCGATATCGGAGAGCCGCTTCACATACACGCAGCCCGCCCCCTCGGTGTACCGCCCGAGCTCCGCCAGCAGCGCCGCGCCGGCGGGCAGGTCCTTCAGCCCGTAGAGCGAGAGCGACGACTTCCGCGGCGAGAATCCGGCCCTGGGCCAGGTGCCGCGCGTGCGCGGGTTGGCTGCGGAGATGTAGCGGTAGGAGCCGTAGCCGACGATCGACGGCCCCCACATGACGGGCTCGACCCCCGTGACCTCCGTGAAGATCCGGGCGAGCTCGATCCCGTCGGTCCGGCGCACCGCGGGGGTCGCGGCTTCGAGGAACGCATCGACATCGGCGTCGGTCGGGCCGGTCTTGACAGCTGACATGGCTCCATTGTGCACGCTCCGAGCGGCATACTGGACGGATGACCGTTTCCACCGCGCGCACTCCGTCGCGCTGGGTCGCACCGGTGATCGGAGCGTTCGCCGCGCTGCTCGGTTTCTGGGGCTCCTGGATCCCCTCCTACTGGGGCGACGAAGCGGCCAGCCTGATGTCGGCCGTGCGGCCCCTGCGCTCGCTCCCCGCCGAGCTGCTGCACGTGGACGCGGTGCACGGTGCCTACTACCTGCTGCTGCACGTCTGGGTCGATCTGCTCGGCCCGAGCGAGGCGGCGACCCGCTCCCTCAGCGCGATCGCGATCGGCATCGCGGCCGCGGGAATCGTGATCCTCGGGGCCCGCTGGTGGAAGCCGAGCGTCGGCGTCACGGCCGGCATCGTCTTCGCCCTGCTGCCGCGCACGACCGACCTCGCGGTCGAGGCACGCAGCTACGCGCTCTCGATCGCCGCCGCGGTCTGGCTGACGCTCTGGGTCTCGTCGATCATCCGCCGCGGCGGAGCCCGCCGGTGGGAATGGATCGGCTACGCGGTCGCCACGGTCGCATCGGGCGCCCTCTTCCTGTACCTGCTCTTCCTGCCCGCCGTGCACCTGGTGGCCGCACTCACCGCGACCCGCGTCGGCGCGGATCCGGCGCTGCCCCCGACCCGGGCCGCCCGCACCCGCGTGCTGCGCGGCTGGCTCCGCGCGACCATCGCGGCCGCAGCACTGTCGCTGCCGTTCGTCGTCCTCACCCTCGCGCAGAAGGATCAGGTCGCGTTCCTCGCCAACCGCGGCTACCTGACCCTGCAGAACATCCTCGCGACCCAGTGGTTCAGCACTCCCGGAACCGCGATCGTGCTGTGGACCCCGATCCTGATCGGCACCGTCGCGTCGCTCTCGCACGGCCGCCGGGGCTCGCTCGGCCGGTTGGCCGCCGGCCTCGGCGCCGCCGCGGGCACGCGCGAGTCGGATCCGCACGCGTCCCGATCGGTACCCGCGATCTGGCCGACGCTCGTCTGGCTGCTACTGCCGACCCTCGCGCTCGTGCTGCTGGACATTGCGATCGCGCCGACCTACAACATGCGGTACACCGCCTACTCGCTGCCGGCCGCCGCCCTGCTCGCGGGAGCGGGCCTCGTCGCCCTGGCCGGCTTGATCGCGCGCGGCCCGGGCGCTTCGGCATCGCTGGTGATCTGCGGGCTCCTCGCCGTGGCCGTCGCGGCCGCGCCGCACTACGCCTCCCAGCGCACCGAGTTCGCGAAGGACGGCGGCGCCGACTTCCGCGCCGCCGCCGACGTCATCGCCGCGGACGCCGGGCCCGGGGACGCGCTGCTGTTCGGCGAATCGGTGCGCCCCTCGCGCAACCCGCGACTCGTGTACCGGCTGTACCAGGACCGTTTCACCGGCCTGGCGGACCCACAGCTCCGAGCCGCATACGACCGCAAAGCCGGACTGTGGGATACGCTCGCTCCGGTGTCGGATGTCGCCCCGGAGCTCACCGCACGGCGGATCTGGCTCATCGAACGCCCAGCCGCGGGGCACACGGCCGCCGATACTCTGACGCTCATGGACGCCGGCTACCGGCTGGTGCAGCGGACGATACTGCCGCGCACCGAGGTGCTGCGGTTCGAGAAGACAACAGGAGGGAACCCGTGAACGGTCGCGCGGTCGTGGTGCTCCCGACCTACAACGAGGCGGAGAATCTGCCGCGCATGGTGTCCCGGATCCAGGCGGTGCTGCCCGAGGCCGCGATCCTCGTCGTCGACGACGCATCCCCCGACGGCACCGGCCGCATCGCCGACCGCTACGCCTCCGCGGACCCGGCCTTCCACGTGCTGCACCGGCCGGGCAAGGGCGGTCTCGGCCCCGCCTACGTCGCCGGTTTCGCCCGCGCCCGCGAACTCGGCTACCGCGTCATCGTGCAGTCCGACGCCGATGGTTCGCACCGCCCCGAGGATCTGCCCGCGCTGCTCGCCGCGCTCGACACGGCGGACGTCGCGGTGGGATCGCGCTGGGTGCCCGGCGGCGGTCTCGGCGGGCACTGGCCCTGGTACCGCAAGCGGATCTCCCGCGTCGGCAGTCGCTACGCCGGAACGCTGCTGAGACTCCCCCAGAAGGACATCACCGGCGGATTCCGCGCCTTCACCGCGGACGCGCTGGACGCGATCGGACCCGGCCTCGTCACGAGCCGCGGCTACTGCTTCCAGATCGAGATGCTCGACCGGGCGGCGCGCTCGGGCTGCCGTATCGCCGAGGTCCCGATCACCTTCGACGATCGGATGCACGGCGTCTCGAAGATGTCGCTCCCCATCGTGCTGGAGGCGTTCCGGCGGGTGACCGGCTGGGGCCTCTCCCGCTTGTTCCGCCGCCCGAAGCCGCTGCCGCAGATCTCCCGAAGCGAAGCCCGTGCTTGATCACCCGCGCCGACGCACGGACGGGGTGCGCACGCTCGTGCGCCAGCTCTTCCAGTTCGCCATCGTCGGCGGCTTCGGATTCGTGGTCGACGTCGGCCTGTTCAACCTGCTGCGCGCGCACCCGCCGACCGGGCTCGCGGACCAGTGGCCGATCATCGCGAAGTGCTTCTCGGTGCTCGCGGCGATCGCGGTCAATTGGATGGGCAACCGCTGGTGGACCTTCCGGTCGTCCCGCCGGCGGAACACCGCGCGCGAGGCCGTCGAGTTCCTCATCGCGAGCCTCATCGGCAGCGGCGTCTCGCTGCTCTGCCTCTGGATCTCCCACTACGTGCTCGACCTGCGGTCGGTGCTCGCCGACAACATCTCGGCGAACTTCATCGGGCTGGCGCTCGGCTCGGCCGTCCGGTTCGCGGCCTACCGGTGGTGGGTGTTCGCCGAGCGCCGCATCCCCGCCGAGGACCGCGTTCAGTAGCCGCGCAGCCGACCGCGCACGAGCCCGATCGCCTCGGCCCGGCTGCCCGCCCCGAGCTTCGCGAACAGCGCGTTGACGTGGCTCTTCACCGTCGCGACCGAGATGAAGAACGACGCTGCGATCTCGGCGTTGCTCGCCCCCGAGGCGATGGCCGCAAGCACCTCGCGCTCGCGGGGCGTGAGCTCCGGGAACCCCGCCCTGAGCGCAGCCGCGTCGACGGGAGCGCCCTCGGCCGAGACCTCCCGCGAGCCCAGCGGCCCGCTGCCCGGCGCGGGCGTCCCATCGGCGCCTCCGCCGACGAACGCACGCACCAGCTGCCCGGCCGCGGACTCCGAGAACACGGTCCCGCCCCGGGCCACGGAGCGGATCGCGTCCACGAGCTGCACCCGGCCGGCGTCCTTGGTGAGGAAGCCGCGCGCACCGGCGGCCAGAGCGGAGCGCAGCGAGGCGCCGTCGTCGAAGGTCGTCAGCACGAGCACGGCGATCCCGGGGTGCTCGGACCGCAACCGCCGTGTCGCCTCGACGCCGCCGATGCCGGGCATCCGCAGGTCCATGAGCACGACATCGGGTCGGGTCTCGCCCGCGAGTTCGACCGCGCGCTCGCCCGTCGCCGCCTCGCCGACGACCGCGAGCTCGGGGCTGAGGTCGAGGATCGTGACGAGGCCGTCGCGCACGATGTCCTGGTCGTCGGCGACGAGCACCCGGATGGGTGCGGGCTCGGTACCGGTCATGCTGCGGCCCCGAGGAACGGCACCGTCACCGACAGCACGAATCGCCGCAGACGCAGCCCCGATTCGTCATCGAACGCGTGCTCGCCGGCCTCCATCGCGGCGGGCGGGCCGAGCGAGAGCACCCGCTCACGCAGGCCTCGCAGACCGAAGCCGCCACCTGGGATCTCGGTGACATGCCCGCCCTGCGCGAGCGCGTTCTCGACGCGCAGTCGCACCGTATCGGTTCCGGGCTCGAGCAGCAGGCGCGTCGTGCCTCCCCCGTGCTTCCGAGCGTTCGCGAGCCCTTCCTGCGCCGCCCGTTCGATCGCCATCGCCGACGCCGCGGACACCGTCTTCGCCCGCAGTTCGACGCCCTCGGGCAGCACCGCTTCGAGGTCCCCTCCCACGGCGCTCGCGATCGAGCCGATGCGATCCCGCAGGATCGGCCACGGGACCGGGGCTTCGTCGTTCCCCTCGCGCAGGGCATGCACCGCCGCGCGTGCCTCCCGGAGGCCCTCGACCGCGAGCTCCCGGGCCGCGGCGACCCGCTCGCCGGCGGCCTCAATCCGTCCGGCCTCGATCTGCAGCGCGACGGCGTCGAGCTGCACCACCAGGCTCCCGAGGCTGTGCGCGAGCACATCGTGCAGATCACGTGCGAGCGAGCGCTTGCGCGCCTCGTCGCGAAGTGCGAGCTCACGCTCCGCTGCGCGCGCCCGGTCCCGGGCGGTGGCGGCCCGCTGTCGCCAGCCCAGTCCGGCCGCGATGCCGATCCCGAGGCCGAAGAGCGTGTTCACCAGCTGCGAGATGGACGCTCCGGCGAAGCCGGCGCCGAGGCAGTGCAGCAGGATCGCCGCGCCGCAGACGGCGAGGGCCGCGCCGATCGGGGCGGCGATCTCCGAGAGGAGGATCGCCGCGGCCACCGCCGCGGGGAACGTGCCGATCCCGTTCGTCGCCCCGGAGCTCGCGCTCGCCAGCAGCGCCGCGGCACCGGCAGCGGCAGCCATCAGCACCTCCCATCGACGCAGGCGCGGGTCCGGGTTCCCCGTCGTGAGCGAGCTCGGCCCGGTCGTGGGGATCGCGATCAGCGCGATCAGCCGCACGGCCAGGAGGGCGAGCGAGAGCGAGAGCAGGACCGTCGCCCAGAGCGGGGACGATTGCAGCGCGAGGAGCCAGACGCTCAGGCCGATCACCGTCGCCTGGAGCACGATCGTGCTCCAGGGCCGGCCCGGCACGAGCACCAGTGGATTCTGCATGCCCTCATTCTGCCGTCGGCATCCCCCGTCCGGCACCCGCGCGCGCTGATCTCCACCTGCCCGACCCGATCTCCACCCGGATCTCCACCCGCGGGTGCATGCCCCCGGACCGGCACCGCGCGAGGCTGGGAGCATCCCGTTCCCGACCGACCAGGAGCACCCCGTGTCCTACACCTCGTACATCCCCGCGCTCATCGCCGTGGTCTGGCTGCTCGTGCGCCAGCTCTCCGTGCGTCCGCTCAAGGATCGCCCCGCTCTCGCGCTGATCCTGCTCATGATCGGTGCCGCGCAGACCGCGCAGTTCGCGCAGGACACCCGCATCGACGGACTCGATGTCGCGCTCGGCCTCGCCAGCCTCGTCGTCGGTACCGGACTCGCCGCGGTACGCGCCCACACCGTGCGACTGTGGCGCGACGGCGACGCGGTGCTCACGCAGGGCACCGTCTGGACCCTGCTGCTCTGGATCGTCGGCATCGGCCAGCACCTCGTCTTCGAGTTCTTCACGCACACACGCGGCTTCGGCACCGCGACCCTCCTCGTCTACTTCGGTGTCGTGCTGCTCGTGCAGCGTCTGCTCCTGAGCCGCCGGGCCCGTCTGCTGCACCTCACGGCCCCCGCGGACTCTCGGCGTGGCGCATTTGGCGACGAAGCCCGTGCATAGGCTATGCTTGCAGGGTTGCCTCGTGAGCTTGCTCGCAGGGTACGCATGGTGGCTATAGCTCAGTCGGTAGAGCACCGGCTTGTGGTGCCGGTGGTCGCGGGTTCAAGTCCCGTTAGCCACCCCAAGTCAAACAGCCCCCGACTTCAGAGTCGGGGGCTGTTTTGTTTTCTCAGGCCTGGTGCTGCAGGGAATGCGCCCGGGCCCCAATGGCCCGGGCGCACGGTTCAGTCGAACAGCACCACGCTCCGCGCCTCCGAGCCCGCGCGCATCGCGGCGAAGGCGCCGTTGACCCCTTCGAGCGGGATCCGATTCGAGATCAGCAGGTCGAGCGGGAGCCGGCCCGCGAGGTACAGCGCCGCATAGCGCGGGAAGTCCCGCGCAGGCACGCTGCCCCCATAGTTGGAGGCGATGATCGTGATGCCGCGGTAGCAGAGATCGAGCACGTCGAACGGGATCATCGAATCCTCCGGCGGCATGCCGACGAGGACCGCCCGTCCGCCCACGCGGACGTGCGACGGCAGCTCGGGGATCGTGCGCGCATTGCCGATCGCCTCGAAGGCGACGTCGGCGCCGCCCCCGGTGATCCGCTGGATCTCCGCCGCCGTGGCGTCGTCGGCGAGCAGCGCGTGCGTGGCGCCCGCCCGCAGCGCGAGCTCGAGCTTCTCGGGATTGCGGTCCACCGCGACGATCGGGTGCGCGCCGGCGAGCCGCAGGCCCATCAGGATCGACAGTCCGACTCCACCGCAGCCGACGACAACGGCGGACTCCCCCGAGGTCACCCGGGCATTGTTCAGCACCGCACCGATCCCCGTGTTCACCGAGCAGCCGATCAGCGCGGCGACATCGAAGGGGAGGTCCTCGGGCATGCGGATCGCAGCGCTCGCGGGCACGACCGCGTACTCGCTCATCGATCCGACGGCGAGATAGGGGAAGACGTCTTCGCCGGTTCGCGACAGGCGGGTGGTGCCGTCCGGCATCACGCACTCGTTCGAACGCAGATCGGTGCAGGCCCAGGGTGTGCCCGACTGGCAGTTCACGCAGCTGCCGCAAGCCTGGTTCCAGACGAGCGCGACGTGGTCGCCCACAGCAAGGCCGGTCACGCCCTCGCCCAGTTCCTCGACGATGCCGGCGCCCTCGTGCCCCATCACCGTCGGCGAGGGGACGTTCCATTCGCCGTCGAGCACGTGCCGGTCGGACCCGCAGATGCCCGAGGCGCGCACGCGCACGAGCACCTCGCCGCGGCGCGGTGCCGCCACTTCGATCCGGCCGATCTCCACCTCGTCCCCGGTGCCCGAGTAGATGGCTGCGGCGCTCGTGCGAGCGGTCATGCGGATGCTCCTTCGATGATGGGGGCGGACGCGCCCCGGTGGACGATCGCCGGCGCCTGGGCGCCCGATCGGGATGGGACCCCGCGCGGACCCTCGGGGCCGAATACGTAGTCGGGGTCGGGGTTGATACGCAGCAGTCCCCAGTAGAGGAGGCTCGACAGCAGCAGCGCCACCGGCAGGCTCACGTCGGCGCCTCCGGCGACCCCTCCCCAGAGGCCCACGAACTGGCCGGGCAGATTGACGAACATCACGCCGGCGATCGCCCCGACGGCCCAGGCGATGACCGCATTGACGTTCCAGCCGTGCTGGAACCAGTAGATCCCGCCCGTCTCGCGGCGGCTGAACACCAGCAGCGGCTCGACGTCGTACCAGCCGCGCCGGACGACGTAGCCGATCAGCATGATCGCGATCCACGGCACCGTGCAGACCACCAGCAGCACTGAGAGCGTGGTGACGCTCTGCACCATGTCGAACACGAACTTGCCGACCAGGACGAACACGACGGTGATCGCGCCGATGAGGGCGGTCGAGGCGACGCGCCCCATGACCACGACGATGCTCGAGAAGTCGAGCCCGGTCCCGTAGAGCAGGCTCGTGCCCGTGGTCACGCCGCCGAGCACGCCGATGACGGCGAGCGGCACGAAGAACCACGTGGGCGCGCTGGCGACGAGCCCGCCCACGTAGTCGCCTCCGGCGATGAGCTCGGGCGAACCGACCGAGATGACCGACGCGGTGACGTGGCCGAAGAGGAAGGCTCCCAGGCAGGCGAGCTGCGCGAGCACGACGGCGACGATGAGGGACCTGCGGGGTACGGAGCGCGCGACGTAGCGCGAGTAGTCGCCGAGGAAGGGGCCGTACGAGATCGGGCAGGACATGGCGACGAGCACCGAGCCGAAGAAGCCCGCGATGTACACGGGATCGCTCCACCGATCGGCGACCCGGTGCGCGAGCACCGCACCGAAGTCGGCCTGGCTCGCGTAGACCACGATCCCGACGACGAAGAGCGCTCCGACGAGGATCGGCACGAAGCGGTTCAGGACCACGAGCATCCGGTAGCCGTAGACGCAGATCACGATCAGCAGCAGGGCCATCAGCGCGTACACGAGACCCGAGAGCAGGCCGGTCTGCTCGAAGCCGAAGAGCCGCGCGACGGACGCGAGGAGCGCGTCGCCCGATGCCCAGACCGCGAGTGCGAGGAAGGTGAAGGCGCCGAGGAGCGCCAGCAGGGATCCGATCAGGCGCCCGTGCGCACCGAAGTGGGCGGACGACGAGACCGCATTGTTGGTGCCGTTCTTCGGCCCGAAGAGCACCATGGGCGAGAGGATGAGCGATCCGACGAGCACGCCGATCACGATCGCGAGCACCCCGTCCCAGAAGGTGAGCCCGAAGACCACCGGGAAGGTTCCGAGCACGGCGGTCGAGACGCTGTTCGCACCGCCGAAGATGAGCCCGAAGATGTCCCGCGGTTTCGCCCACCGCTCCGATTCCGGGATCGGGTCGATCCCGTGCGCCTCGACGGCGAAGGTCGCCGCCTGCTCTGCTGTCTGCTCCGACATGGAGTGCTCCTCTTCGAGTTCCGGGTCGTCCGGTCCCGGGGCGCTCCCGGAATCGAACCGACTCGGGCAACTGTAGAAGCCCGTCGGCATGGTTTCCACCGAAAACGCAGGCTGGTTCACCACAGACTGCTCATACGTTTCAGGAATGCCCCGAATGAGCACGTAAACTATGCTCAGGCACCGAAGGTCAATATTTTTGCGCAGGCAGATCGCGCGACTTTCGAGCGATTCGAACCGAATGGGGGCGCAGTGACGGCGAACGAGGAGCTCGCACGACGGGTCCTGCGGGAGGTGCGCCAGGACGGCCGGGCCAGCTACACCGGCATCGCGAACCGCCTCGGCATGCCGAGGCAGCTCGTCGCGACGATCGTCGAGGACGCCGTGCGCGAGCAGCGGATCCGACTGACCGCGACCGTCAGCCCCGACCTGCTCGGCATCACCCGCTATTCCTACCTCCTCATCCAGTCCTCCGGCCCGAGCGGGCCGATCCTCGACGCCCTGAACGCGATGCCGGAGACCTGCTTCGTCTCGGCCCTCGCGGGCACCGCGGGCGTCGACGCCGAGGTCCGGGTCGGCTCGGACGCGGACCACCAGCGGGTGCTCGGCGAGATCCGCTCGATCCCCGGCGTGAGCGGCATCTCCTGCAACGTCTACGAGCGGATCTTCGTCAACATCGATTCGCCGCTCCCCGATCCGGCGGCCGCGTCGCTGCGCATCGATCAGGTGGATCGCGGGATCATCGCGGCGCTCGAGCACAACGGGCGTGCGACGTTCCGAGAGCTCGGCGCAGCCGGCGGCGTCTCCCCCGCGAGCGCCAGGAACCGCCTGCACCGCCTGCTCCAGAACCGGGCGGTCAAGGTCGTCGGTCTACCCGTCCGCGACCATCAGGTGGGCCCGCCCCCGCTCGGCCTCGGGATCCGGATCCGCGGAGAACTGACGGCGGACATCATCGACCGCGTCTGCACGGTCGCCCCGGAGTTCCTCGCCTCGTCGAGCGGTTCGTACGATCTCATCTCGACGATCTCGGCCGAGACCCCGGAGGGCCAGCTCGCCAAGCTCGATGCGCTGCGCCGCATCGAACAGGTCGCGCTCGTCGACGCCTGGTCCCACCTGCGGATCACCAAGGAGCTCTACGGCCTGTCCGCCCTCGTGATCGGGTGATCCCGCTCGAAAACCGATTCAGGTTTTCCGAAAATCAAATAGCATAAACCGCATATCGTTTTCGTATGGTCACATTCCCGTGACGAAATTCATTTCTCGCAGAAATACTCCCATAGAATCTGCGCATGCCCGAACGAGATTCATCACGCCCGTCTCGCATGCATTCCACCGGAGTCCGCACGACGAAACCGCGGAGCCTCGGAGGGGTGCTCGCGAGCCTGCTCGGCGCCATCGCCATGAGCGTCGTAGCCGGCGTGCTGCTCACCGCAGCCATCACCCCGGTCGTCGCGCTCACCGGAGCCGGAGCGACCTCGGCGATCAAGATCTTCGAGAACCTGCCGGATCACCTCAACCCCGGTGAGCTCGCCCAGCCCTCGACCCTCTACGCCAAGAAGGGCGGCAAGACCGTCCAGTTGGCGACCTTTTACGACCAGGACCGCAGGACGGTGCCCTGGGACGCCATCTCCCAGTACGTGAAGGACGCGGTCGTCGCCGAGGAGGACCCGCGCTTCTATTCGCACGGCGGGGTCGACATCATCTCGACCGGTCGAGCGATCCTGCAGAACCTCGCGAAGAAGAACATCTCCGGCGCCTCGACGGTGTCGATGCAGTACGTGCGCAACGTGCTGATCCAGGAGTCGCAGGCGATCATCGACGAGAAGAAGCGCAAGGCCGCCTACAACGACGCGATGAAGCAGACCGCCGATCGCAAGCTCAAGGAGATGAAGCTCGCGATCAGCATCGAGAAGAAGTACTCGAAGGATGAGATCCTCCTCGGCTACCTCAACATCGCGCTGTTCGGCCGCCAGGTCTACGGCATCGAGTCGGCAGCCCGGTACTTCTACGGCAAGTCGGCGAAGGATGTCACCCTCGCGGAGGCGGCGAGCCTCGTCGCGATCGTGAACAACCCGGCGCAGCTGCAGATCGACCTGCCCGAGAATGTGGCGCGGAACACCGAGCGCCGCAACAAGATCCTCGGCTCCATGCTCCGCCATGGCAAGATCACGCAAGCCCAGTACGACGAGGCGAAGGCGACCCCGGTCACGCCGAAGATCACTCCGCGCCGGCCGGGCTGCTCGGTCGCCGAGGGCAACTACGGTCTCGGCCACTTCTGCGACTACGTCCAGCGCTACATCCGCAACGACCCGAGCTTCGGCGCGACGGCCGAGGAGCGCATGTTCAAGTTCCGCCGCGGCGGCTACCAGATCATGACCACCATCGACCTCGACATGCAGGCGGCGGGCCTCCGGGCGATGCACGACACCGTGCCGCAGCGGATCGACGGGATCGACGCCGGCGGTGCCAGCTCCTCGGTGCAGGTCGACACCGGCAAGGTGCTCGCCATGGTGCAGAGCCGACCGTTCAGCGACGACGGCGACTTCCTCAAGAAGCACCCGACCTACACGAGCATCAACTGGAACACCGATTTCGAGTACGGCGGATCGAACGGATTCCAGGTCGGCTCGACGTTCAAGCCGATCACGCTGACCCAGTGGCTCAAGAGCGGGAACTCCGTGCGGGACGTCCTCAACGTCAACGGCCGCACCGTGCTGCAGCAGTCCTTCCGCGCCTCGTGCATGACCGATGGCGTCTACAGCTACGGACCGTGGACCTTCTCGAACGACAACCTCGGCATCCGCGGTACGCAATCGGTGCGGACCACGATCGCGAATTCGATCAACGGCGGCGTCGTCTCGATGGCGCAGAAGCTCGACCTGTGCGAGATCTTCCAGACCGCGAAGGATCTCGGCATTCACCGCGCATCGGACCTCCCGAAGAGCGAAGAGGATCCGAAGAAGCCGTTCGTCCCGACCCTCACCGGCAGCTTCCGCGATCTTTCGATGGTGCCCTCGAACACCTTCGCGGGCGTCGACGAGATCGCCCCGATCACCATGGCATCCGCCTACGCCGCGTTCGCCGGCGGCGGCAAGGTCTGCACGCCCGTGCCGATCGAGTCGATCACGGGCCCCGACGGCAAGCCCGTCGACTTCACCAAGAGCAAGTGCACCAACGCGATCTCGCCCGAGGTCGCCGCGGGCGTCGCCTACACGCTGCAGTACACGGTGACCAACGGCCTCGCGAGTCACGCGGCCTCCTCCACCGGCGTCCCGCACCTGGCGAAGACCGGCACCACCGACGACGTGGTCGACAACTGGACCGTGGGCGCCAGCACCAAGGTCGCGACGGCGACCTGGGTGGGCAACGTGGGTCCGACGTGCGCGAACCCGCGCGACGCGAATACGTGCGAGCGCGTATCGACCCGCTTCTTCGGGAATCTGATGTACGCCGACCAGACCATCTGGCCGGCTCTGATGAACGAGGCCGATCGGAAGTATGGGGGTGACGCGTTCCCCGAACCCTCGGAGTCCGCACTCCGCATCACCACCCAGCAGGTGCCCGATGTCACCGGGAAGTCCGTCGAGCAGGCGACGAGCGCGCTCACCGCTGCGGGCTTCACCGTGGTCGACGGCGGAACCACCGATTCCGCGGTTGCGAAGGGCATGGTCGCCAAGACCGACCCGGCTGCGGGCAGCGCGGTGCAGGCCGGCTCCACGATCTCCCTGATCCGCAGCAGCGGGAACCTCGCCAAGGTGCCCGACGGGCTGACCGGACGGACCGGCGCAGACGCTCAGAGCGCCCTCGCCGGCGCCGGATTCACGAAGGTCGTGCTGCAGTGCGACACGGGAAGCGGCAAGCCCGACCCCGGCAAGGACACCGTCAAGTCGGTCAGCCCCGGCAGCGGCAAGGAAGCGAAACAGAGCTCCCAGATCACGCTGACCCTCAGCTGCGGACGGTGACCGGGGCCGTCGGGGCGAGTGCGACGGCACCGCCCCGACGGCGATCAGCCCTGCCGGTCCGCGTCGACGCCCGGCTCACGGCGGCCCAGCAGGCGTGCCCGGTGCTTCTCGGGCAACGCCTGCGCCACCTGCGTCACCCCGCGCACGATATCGCGCCGACGACGGCTGCTGAGCCCGTTCCACCAGGAGTCGGCGCTGCGCGGACCGGATTCGATGGCATCGTCGTCGGAGTCGAGGCCGAAGCGTTCGGACAGGTCGGCGACGAACGCCTCGCGCCGGAGCCGATCCGCGCGTCGCACGTTGCGCTGCAGCGCCTTGAAGGTCGCCGCGCACATGAGGATCATGATCACGCTGAACGGGAGGGCGATGGTCACGGCGAGGGTCTGGATCGCCGACAGCCCGCCCGCGAGCAGGAGCGCCGCGGCGAGGGCGGCCGTCGCGAGCGTGAAGAACACGCGGATCCAGTTGCGCGGCTCCGCGTCGCCGCCCGTGGCCAGCATCGCCATGACGAGCGAACCCGAGTCGGACGAGGTGATGAAGAAGATCGCCGAGAGCACGATCGCGCCCACCACGAGCACACCGCCCGCGGGCAGTTGCTCGAGCACTTGGAAGAGCGCGGAGTTCGCGTCGACGGCGCCCCCGGCGCCGATCACCGAGGTGTATCCGGCCGGCCGGAACATCTCGTTGAAGATCGCGGTTCCCCCGAGCACCCCGAACCAGACGAACGTGACAAGCGCGGGCACGAGGATGACGCCGAGGATGAACTCCCGAACCGTGCGGCCGCGCGAGATGCGCGCGATGAACACGCCCACGAACGGCGCCCAGCTCATCCACCAGCCCCAGTAGAAGGTCGACCAGGAGGCCTGCCACTCGGCGCCGGCGCTTCCGGTGAACGCCGAGGTGTCGGTCGACATCCCGAGCCAGTTCTGCAGGTAGTGCCCGATGGACTGGAGGATCTCCTTCGCCAGGAATTGCGTGGGGCCGACGATGAGCACGAAGAGCAGGAGTCCGCCGGCGAGGACCAGGTTGATGTTCGAGAGCCACTTCATGCCCCGCGAGACGCCCGAAAGCACCGACCACAGCACGAAGCAGGTCACGACGCCGATGATCGCGTACTCGATCCAGTGGTTGTCCTCCGCGATCACCCCGAGCGCCTGCAGGCCCGCACTGATCTGGGTCACCCCCAGGCCGAGCGAGGTCGCGACGCCGAACACCGTGCCGACGAGCGCGATCACGTCGATCGCGTTGCCCCACCCGCCGCGGGTCGCCTTCTCGCCGATGAGCGGCTCCAGAGCCCAGCGCACGGCGAGCGGACGCCCGCGGCGGTGGATCGCGTGCGCGAGCGCGAGCCCGACGACCACGTAGATCGCCCAGGGCTGGAATCCCCAGTGCAGGAACGTCGTCGACATCGCCTCCTGCGCCAGCGCGCCCGGCTGCAGGTTCTGGTCGGCGAGCGAGGGCTTCGGGGTCGCGAAGTGCTTGAGCGGCTCGGTCACGCCGTAGAACACGAGGCCGATGCCCATGCCCGCCGCGAAGAGCAGGGCGAACCAGCTCATCAGCGAGAACTCGGGCTCGTGCTCCGGACGGCCCAGCTTCACGTTGCCCTTCCGAGAGAACCCGAGGTAGGCGCAGAAGAGCACGAAACCGAACGAGAGCAGCACGTACCACCAGCTGAAGTTCGCGATGATCGCGCTCTGCACCGCTCCGATTCCGGCGTTCATGGCCTCGGGGTTCACGAGGGTGGCCGCGACGAACGCGACGACCACGATCGCCGTGGGCCAGAACACCCAGCGCGCGATACCCGACCGCGATCCGCTCGAGTCGGGTGTGGACGGGGGCTGATGCTCCGAGGACATGCTTCGACGGTAGCGATGCACCGGTTCGACCGGCAACTTCGGGTGCGGAATGGCGAGGACCCTGCGATCATCGGTCCATGACCAGCTTCATCGCGCACACCACGATCGACTGCCACGACGCGTATGCGCTGTCGGAGTGGTGGAAGCGGCTGCTCGGATACGTCGACCTCGACGACGAACCGAACACAGCGGGCGACGAGGAGTGCATGATTCGGGATCCCGAGACCGGGCATCGGCTCCTGTTCATCGAGGTCCCGGACGCCGAGCTGCCGGCGAAGCGGATCCACTTCGATCTGCGTCCCCGCACCGGCACGCAGGCGGCGGAGATCGAGCGGCTGCTCGGGCTGGGCGCCGTGCAGGTCGCCGATCAGCGCGGCATCGCCGGGCCGGGCAGCGGCTGGGTCGTGCTCGCGGATCCCGAGGGCAACCAGTTCTGCGTGCTGCTCTCCGTCGAGGAACGCGCGGCGTACCTGGCGGCGCACTGACCCGCCGGTCGGACCGGTCAGACCAGCCGCACCGGTTCCCGCGCGGGACTCACTCGGCAGTGTCGGTGCCGCGCTCCACGAGTTCGGCGAGGGCCGCCGTGACCGCGCCCCAGCCGTCGAAGAAGCCGAGTTCCTCGTGCCTGGCGCGATCCACGGGATCCCCGTGCCGCACGACCGCTCGGTAGGCCGTCCCCTCGGGGTGCTCGCCGAAGAGGATCTCGGCCGTCATCGCCACCGGTGCGGGTTCCGCGGGGTGCCAGCTGCTGGTGATGGCGTTCGTGAAGACCAGTCGGCTCCCCGCTTCGAGCAGCAGGAAGATGCCGTCGGTATGCGGCACGAAGTCCTCGCCGTCGTCGCTCATGCTGGTGACGAAGGCACCGCCGGGGCGCGGATCGAATCGATCGATGCGCGCGACCGTCGGGGCCGGCACCCACCACTGCGCGAGCTGCAGCGGATCGGTCCACGCCTGCCAGACCCGCTCACGTGGAGCTCGGATCACGCGCTCGATGCTGAGGTCCCGTTCGGGATCGAGGTGCTGGTTCATGATGACTCCTCCTGCTCGGTGGTGCGGCCGGTCTGGCGATCGGTGACGAATGCTTCGAGCCGGTCCGTCCGACCGGACCAGAGTTCGCGCTGCTCGGCGAGCCAGTCGTCGACCAGCGCGAGCCGTTCGCGGTTCAGCACACAGCTGCGCACCCGCCCGGTCTTGCTGGTGCGGATCACTCCGCTCGATTCGAGGGCGCGCACGTGCTTCATGAACGACGGCAGCGTCATCTCGAACGGACGGGCGAGCTCGCCCACGCTCGCGGGTCCGCGCCCGAGACGACGTATGATCCGACGCCGCGTCGGGTCGGCGAGCGCGAGCAGAACCGCGTCCAGATCATCCCGATAGTGTGCCATGTAGCTAACTATCTCACGCGGGCGGCGGATCCACCAGGGCCGACCCGATATCGGCGTTCCCGCTCGCGGGCCCAACCCCGTCGAGACCGGCCCGAGCGAAGCCCGAGATCGCGTCGAGCACGGCGTCCGCGGCGAGGATCCGCGCGTGCCCCAGCCCCTCGGTCCGCAGGAGCCGTGCGCGATCCCCGTGCACCTCGCGGAGGCGCAGCGCATCCCGGTCGGCGAGGCGCCGATCCCCGCGGTCGTGCGCGAGCAGCAGTTCGGTCCCGGCGGGCAGCGGATCCCGTGCCGCGTCGTAGCGCCGCACGAGCTCCGCCTCATCGACGCCGAGCCGACTCCGAAATCGCTCACGCAGACGATCCGCGCTGGCGCTCGGCAGCCGGAAATCACTCACGAAGGCCTCCACGAAGGCCTCGGGGCTCGCCGCGCCCGCCACCACCGCCACCCGCGGCGTCGGCAGCGTCGATCGGGCGAGCGTCAGCGCGGCGAGGGATCCGAACGAGTGCCCGACGAGCAGATCGAAGGACCCGTGGCGCTCGGCGAGCGCCTCCGCTGCGGCGATCCAGTCACGCACGTCGGCGTGCCGGCCCGAAGAATCCCCGTGAGCCGGCGCATCGAAGGCGATCACGCGGAAGCCGTCCCCCACCAGCCGCTCGACCAGCGGAGCGAACTGCGAAGCCCGCCCCTTCCAGCCGTGGAGCAGCAGCACGGAGCGCTCCCCCGCTCCCCACTCGAAGACCACCGCATCGCCCCCGGGCAGACGCAGCGCGCCCCTGCGAGCGGACTCGTGCACCGGTCGCATCGAATCGCGCACCCGCATGCGCGGCGCGGTCGAGAAGAACGCGCGATAGGCCAGGTCGCCCCCGAGCCGCGGCGACACCCGCGACACCCCGCGGATCCCTCCCGCGACGAGCTCGATCATGGATGACACAGCACTCTCCTCCCGCAACAATACGAACGATCATGCCTATAGTAAGCGAACGTTCGTTCGTATACTCGAATTCATGATCGATCGTGTCGAAGCAGACGGACGCCGTGCCCGCGGCAACGCGTCCCGCAGCGTCATCCTCGAGCGCGCCACCGACCTCGCCTCGGTCGACGGCCTCGACGGCCTCACCATTGGCCGGCTCGCGGAAGCCGCCGGAAGCAGCAAGAGCAGCATCGCCACCCTCTTCCGCAGCAAGGAGGGGCTGCAGCTCGCGACGGTCGCCGCGGCCCGCGAGATCTTCACCGCACGGATCGTCGAACCGGCTCGCGCCGAGCCGCGCGGCGCGCGCCGACTCGCCGCCCTGCTCGGCAACGCCATGGCCTATTCACGCGACCGCGTCTTCAGCGGCGGATGCTTCTTCGCCGCCACCGCGGCCGACGTCGACTCCAAACCGGGGCCCGTGAGCGACGCCGTCCGCTCTGCACTCGCCGAGTGGTACCGATACCTGGAGCTGCAGGTCGAAGCGGCGATCGCCGGCGGCGAACTCCGGGCGGAATCCGCGTCCGCGCTGAGCTTCGAACTGGTCTCGCTCACCGAGCACGCCAACGCCCGGTCCCTGCTGTTCGGCAGCATCGCGCCCTACGAGGTCGCGGGTCGCGCGCTCCGCGACCGCCTGAGCGCCGCCGGCGCGAGTCCGGAAGCGCTCGAGCTGCTCCGTCGCTGACACCCGGATCCGAGCGGCTCAGGCGAGCTGTTCCCAGAGCACCGCGCCGACGATCACGGCGATGAGCACCGCGCCGGCTACCGCGGCGATCCGACGGCGCCGCACCGATGCCGAGGCCCGCATCCCCGCTTCCGCCCGGCGCGTCGGCTCCGCGGCATCGCCGAGCGCGCGCCGCGCCGCGGGAACCACCCAGCGATAGCTGCGCAGCGCGTCGCCGTGCCGTCCGAGATCCGCCGCGCACTCCGCCATGCCGATCCCAGCCTCCACGACGGCCGGATGCGCGGTCCCGGTCTCGGGCTCCGCGGTCTCCGCCGCGCGGGCGTAGGCGCGGATCGCCGCATCGAGGCGCCCGTTGCCGCGCAGGCGGTCCCCCAGCGAGAGCCGCATCCGCGCGAGATTCTCCGGGGTCTGACCCGCGCCCTCCGCGACCCGGATCGCCCGCTCCTGCGCGTCGGTCATCTCGTCGAACCGTCCGGCCGCCGACAGCACGGCGCTGAACCGATCGAGCGCTCCGGCGAGCACGAAGCGGTCGTGCGGGAACGCCTCCTCGACCCGGGGAAGGAGCTCGGCGTACGCCGCGATCGCCGCGTCCGTGTCCCCGCCTCGTGCGAGCGCCTCGGCCACATCGAGTTCGCGCCGGACCCGCCGCGTCGTGTCCTCGCCCGCGCTCCCCATCCGACCTCCCGATTCGCGCGCCCATCCGCTGCCGGAATGCTACCGCCCCCTGCCGATCACCCCGGCGCTTCTGTAGGGTGAAGGCATGCTCGACGTTTCGCCAGAGGCCTTCGAGGCCCTCGTGTCCGACGGACTCGACAGCCTGCACGAGGACATGCTCTCCGAGCTCGACAACGTCATCTTCCTGATCGAGGATCGCCCCGAGGATGGCAGCGATCTGCTCGGCGTCTACGAGGGGTTCTCCCTCGCCGAGCGCGAACGCTACGGGTACGGCGAAGAGCCCGATCGCATCATCCTGTTCCGCGAGAACCTGCTCGAGCACTGCGCCGATCAGGACGAACTGGTCCACGAGATCCGCGTGACCCTGGTGCACGAGATCGCCCACTTCTACGGCATCGACGAAGAGCGCATCCACGAGCTGGGGTGGGGTTGATGGTCGCCACCGAGACCCAGCCGGACAGCGGCGTCGGCACCGATCAGGAGCTGCACCGCGCGGCCGCGCCCGAGCACCCCTGGCAGACGGTGGTCTGGGACGATCCGGTCAACCTCATGTCCTACGTCTCGTACGTCTTCCGCTCGCACTTCGGGTTCTCGACCGAGCGCGCCGAAGAGCTGATGCTGCGCGTGCACCACGACGGCAGTGCGGTCGTGGCCGAAGGGGGCCGGGAGGCCATGGAGATGCACGTCGAGGCGATGCACGGCTACGGACTGTGGGCCACAGTTCGCAAGGAGGGCGCCTCGTGAGGCTGCTGCCCGTGCCCGAGGGCGTGCGCCTCGGACTCGATCCGGACGAGGCGCAGCTGCTCGACCAGCTGGTGAGCCAGCTGATCGCGCTGCTGCAGAGCCACAGTAAGACGGCGCTCGACCCCGATCCCCTGTTCGCCAGCCTCGAGGTCGGCGGCAGCGAAGTCCTGCCCGAGGACCCGGCGCTGGCTCGCCTGTTCCCCGACGCCTACGAGGGCGGCGGCAACGCCTCGGCGTTCCGCCGGGTCACCGAGCAGGGTCTCCTCAACCGCAAGCTCCAGGATGCGCTGACGGTCACCTCCGAGCTCGGCCCGGGGAGCGACCCCGACGACCCCGCTCCGGTGACCCTCGAGATCACCGAGGCGACCTTCCCCGCGTGGATCCGCACGCTGACGGCGCTGCGGCTCGCCATGGCCGCGCGCGTGGGCCTCGAGATCGAAGAGGACCACGATCGCCTGCTCGAAGACGAAGAGTCGCGCGGCACTGTGCTGGTCTACGACTGGCTCGCCGCGATCCTGGAGTCCCTGCTGCGCACCATGGAGCGCAGCTGAGCCGCGATCACGCCGGTGGTTCGAGCGAGCGCGCGTCGACCACCTGCCCCCGCCCGGTGAGCAGGCGCGCCGAGGTCAGCTGGTCGCGACCGAAGCGGCCACGCACCTCGTCGACCGCCTGATCGACCGCGCGCCAGTCGTCGTCGTCGCTCCACAGCCCGGCGGGGTCCGATCCCGCCGCCATCAGCTGCTCGGCGCGGACCCCGATGAGACGCACTGGCCTCAGCGACGCTCCGAGGCCGTCGAGCAGCTCGCACGCGGTGCGGTAGATGCGCTGCGTCGCGTTCGTCGCCTCCGAGAGGGTGCGGGATCGCGTCACCGTCTCGAACGTGTCCCAGCGCACCTTGATGGCGATGGTCCGCGCCTCGGCGCCGTGCTCGCGCAGCCGCTCCGCGGTCCGGGTGGAGAGCCGCAGAAGCTCGCGGTGCAGCACCGCGCGATCCGTCTCGTCGATCGCGAAGGTCTCTTCGTGGCCGATGCTCTTCTCGATGCGCTCGGTCTCGACGGCGCGCGCGTCGCGGCCGTTGGCCAGCGCGTGCAGCTTCAGCGCGGAGGCCCGCCCGACCAGACGTTCCAGGCTCGGCAGCGGCTCGCGGGCGAGCTCCCCGATCGTGCGGATGGCTCGCGACTGGAGCGACCGCGCAGTCGCCTTGCCGACGCCCCACATCGCCTCGACCGGGAGCGGGTGCAGGAACTCGAGCGTGCGCGCCGGCGGAATCTCGAGGATCCCATCGGGCTTCGCCCGTTGGGAAGCGAGCTTGGCGATGAACTTCGTGCCCGCCAGCCCCACCGAGGCCGGCAGGCCGGTCTGCTCGCGCACGCGTGCTCGCAGCTGCCGCGCGATCTCGGTCGGCTCACCGAACAGCTTGAGCGATCCAGCGACGTCGAGGAACGCCTCGTCGATGCTCAGCGGTTCGACGAGCGGCGTGAACTCCTCGAACACCCGCATCACCGCGCGCGAGGCGTCTCGGTACTTGGAGTGCACGGGCGGGATCAGGATCAGCTGCGGGCACAACTGCTTGGCGCGACCGACCGGCATTGCGGATCGGACGCCGAACCGCCGGGCCTCGTAACTGGCGCTCGACACGACGGAGCGAGCCGTATCGAAGGCCACCGCGGTGGGGAGTCCTCGGAGCGCGGGCTGCTCGAGGAGTTCGACCGAGACGAAGAAGGAGTCCATGTCGACGTGCAGCATCGACGCCTGCGCCCGGAGCGCGCTTCCGCCCGGTGCATCGTTCCCCTCCATCACGCTCCCATTCCAGCACAGACCACCGACAACGGCCCCTCCGCGGTTCGCCCGGGCGTGCTAGCCTCGTCCCGATCACGATCGGACGGCAGGAGGTGAGCCCCCATGACCCCAGTACTCGCAGCGGGTGCTTCCCCGGAGTCCACGATCACCCGACCGTAGCGGTCGGGACCGGAGGCACGCGCTCGCATTCGTTCTCGCGAAAGACGACCATCATGCCTCTCTCACTTCCTTCTTCTCCGTTCTCCCCCGATCCTCGCGCGCGCGAATCGGCGCGCGACCGCGCCCTCGTGCTCGGCGGAGGCGGATCCACCGGCAACGCCTGGATGCTCGGCGTCCTCGCCGGGCTCCTGCACGAAGGCGTCGATGCCGCGGCCGCCGAGCTGCTCATCGGCACCTCGGCCGGCGCCACCACCGCCGCGCAGATCTCCTTCCGCTCCCCCCTCGAACTGCACGAGGCCACGATCGCCGATCGCCGGACGGGTACAGCCGGCCCGGCGGGTGCGGCCGGCGCGGCTGGTACAGCCGGCCCGACCGGCATCGGCCGCGCGCCCCGGCCGGCGCATGCCGCCGTCGCAGAACAGCTCGACCGAACTTCCCGGATCATCGCCGCAGCCGCAGATCCTGCGGACATGCGCCGCAGCATGGGAGCGGCGGCGATGCAGCTCGACGGCGCGTCCGATCCGGAACGGAGCGCGCGCTGGCGCACGGTCGTCGCCTCCCGCCTGCCCGATCAACGCTGGCCGGCGCGCGATCTGCGCATCGTCGCCGTCGATGCAGCGGACGGATCCCCGGTCGTCTTCGATCGCGACAGCGGGGTCGGACTCGCCGACGCGGTCGCGGCGAGCTGCGCGAGCGGTGCTCCGCATCACACCTGCGGCCGGTTCTTCATCGACGGCGGATACCGTCGCAACGAGAACGCGGATCTCGCGGTCGGCAGCGAACGGGTGCTCGTACTGTCCCCCTTCGGCGGGCGCACCCGCCACCCGCTCGAATGGCGCATGCAGCTCGCGGCGCAGACTGACGATCTGCGCGCCGCGGGCAGCACCGTCGAGGTCGTCGGGCCCGACGAGGACACCGCGCGACTGATCGGGGCGAACGCGATGGATCCGTCGCTGCGTCCGGACGCGGCCCGGGCCGGGTTCGCGCAGGGGGTGCGGCTGGCCGATCGTCTCGGCGCCTTCTGGAACTGAGCACGCGAACGGCCCGCCCGGATCCTTCGGGATCCGGGCGGGCCGTCGGTTCGCGGGTCGGTCCCGCGGCGGCTCCGCCCTATTCGGCCGAGGCGCGCTCGATCACGAGCTCGCGCACGCGGGCCGCATCGGCCTGGCCGCGCATCGCCTTCATGACCGCGCCGATGATCGCGCCTGCGGCCTGAACCTTGCCGTCGCGGATCTTGGCAAGCACATCCGGCTGCTCGGCGAGCGCCGCGTCGACGGCCTCGATCAGCGGGCCGTCGTCCGACACGATCGCGAGGCCGCGGGCGTCGACGATCTGCTGGGCGGTGCCCTCGCCGTCGATGATGCCCGCGATCACCTGGCGCGCCAGCTTGTCGTTGAGGGTGCCCGCGTCGACGAGCTCGACGACCGAGGCGATCTGCGCGGGCGTGATGAGGTCCGCAGGCGCGGCGGAGCGCTCCTTCGCGATGCGGGCGATCTCACCCATCCACCACTTGCGCGCGGCCTGGGCCGGCACGCCGGCGGCGACCGTCGCCTCGATGTCGGTCAGCAGGCCGGCGTTCACGACGTCCTGGAACTCGAGAGCCGAGAACTGCCATTCCTCGCGCAACCGACGACGGCGCAGGGTCGGGTGCTCGGGCAGCGCGGCGCGCAACTCCTCGACCAGCTCGCGCGACGGCGTGAGCGGGGCGAGGTCGGGCTCCGGGAAGTACCGGTAGTCGTCGGCATCGCTCTTGGGACGACCGGGCGAGGTCTCCCCGGTGTCCTCGTGCCAGTGCCGGGTCTCCTGGGTGATGGAGCCGCCCTCGGCGAGGATCAGCGCCTGGCGCTGGATCTCGAAGCGCACCGCGCGCTCGATCGAGCGCAGCGAGTTCACGTTCTTGGTCTCGGTGCGGGTGCCGAGCACCGACATGCCGGCATCCTCGTTGCCGCGGGGGCGCAGCGAGACGTTCGCGTCGCAGCGGATGTTGCCGCGCTCCATGCGCGCGTCCGAGATCCCGAGTGCCACGACGATGTCGCGGATGGTCGACACGTAGGCCGCCGCGATCTCGGGGACATCGGCCTCGCCGCCGAAGATCGGACGCGTGACGATCTCGACCAGGGGAACGCCCGCACGGTTGTAGTCGACGAGCGAGTACTCGGCGCCCTGGATCCGACCGGTGGAGCCGCCGACGTGGTTCAGCTTGCCGGCGTCCTCCTCCATGTGGGCGCGCTCGATGGGCACGTGCACGACGCGACCGGAGGCGAGCTCGATCTCGACCGAGCCGTCGTGCGCGATCGGGTCGTCGTACTGCGAGATCTGGTAGTTCTTGCCCATGTCCGGGTAGAAGTAGTTCTTCCGGGCGAATCCCGAGACCTCGGCGATGCCGCAGCCGAGCGCCAGGCCCAGGCTGATCGAGGAGCGCACGGCCTGCTCGTTGACCACCGGCAGCGAGCCGGGGAGGCCGAGGCAGACGGGGGCGAGGTTGGTGTTCGGCTCGGACCCGAAGACGTTCGGCGCGGTGCTGAACATCTTGGTCTTGGTGTTGAGCTCGACGTGCACCTCGAGACCGATGACCGGCTCGAAGAGTTCGAGGGCGCGGTCGAAGTCCATCAGCTTGGTCTTGGCCATTATGCGCCAGCCTTTCCGGTGAGTGCGGGCGCCTGGGCCCAGAACGGAGCGCCGTCGCGCTCGGCGATCAGCCGCTCGATCGCGGCGCCCGCGCGGTACAGGCGGGCGTCTTCGAACGCGGGGGCCATGAGCTGCAGGCCGACCGGCAGGCCGTCCTCGCTCGCCGTGCCGATGGGCAGGCTGAGCCCCGGGATCCCGGCGAGGTTCGCGGGGATCGTCGTGGCGTCGTTCAGGTAGTCCTGCATGGGGTCTCCGCCGTGCTCCCCGAGCTTCCACGCGGTGGTGGGCGCGGTGGGCGAGGCGATCACGTCGACCTGCGCGAACGCGCTCGCGAAGTCGCGCTGGATCAGCGTGCGGACCTTCTGCGCGCTGCCGTAGTAGGCGTCGTAGTAGCCGGCGGAGAGCGCGTAGGTGCCGAGGATGATGCGGCGCTTGACCTCCGCGCCGAGCCCGGCCTCGCGGGTCGCGCTCATCACGCTCTCGACGGTGCCGCCGCCCTCGGGGGCGACGCGCAGGCCGAAGCGCACGGAGTCGTACTTGGCGAGGTTGCTCGAGGCCTCCGACGGGAGGATCAGGTAGTAGGCGGCGACCGCGTACTCGAAGTGCGGAGCGTCGATCTCGACGATCTCGGCGCCCTGCGCGGTGAGCAGGGCGAGCGCCTGCTCGAAGCTGGCCTTCACGCCGGGCTGCACGCCGTCGATCATCAGCTGCTTCACCACACCGACGCGCAGGCCCTTGAGGCTCGACGGATCGACTCCCCCGCGAGCGGCCGCAGCCATCGAGGGCCACGCGAAGTCGAGCGAGGTCGAGTCGTGCCGGTCGTGGCCGGCGATCACGTCGTGCAGGAGGGCCGTGTCGAGCACGGTGCGCGCGCAGGGGCCGACCTGATCGAGCGAGGAGGCGAGCGCGATCGCGCCGTAGCGGCTGACCCCGCCGTAGGTCGGTTTGGCACCGACGGTGCCCGTGAGCGCGGCCGGCTGGCGGATCGAGCCGCCGGTATCGGAACCGAGTGCGAGCGGAGCTTCGAAGGCGGCCACCGCGGCCGCGGAACCGCCGCCGGATCCGCCGGGCACCCGGTCGAGCGACCACGGGTTGTGGGTGGGGCCGTACGCCGAGTTCTCGGTGGCGGAGCCCATCGCGAACTCGTCCATGTTGGTCTTGCCGATGGAGACGAGACCGGCCGCTCGGGCCTTGGCTACGGTGGTCGCGTCGAACGGCGAACGGTACCCCTCGAGGATCTTCGATCCCGAGGTGGAAGGCATGTCGGTGGTGACGAGCACGTCCTTGACCGCGAGGGGCACACCGGCGAGTTCGCCGAGCGCCTCGCCCGCCGCGCGGCGGGCATCGATGTCGCGGGCGGCGGCCAGGGACACCTCTTCGTCCGTGGCGAGGAAGGCGTGCACCGCACCGTCGACCTCGGCGATGCGGTCGAGGTGGGCACGGGTGGCCTCGACGGACGAGACCTCTCCCGAGGAGATCTTCGCGGCCAGTTCGGCCGCGGTCAGCGTGATCAGATCGTTCATCTCGTCCTCTACTGCTCTTCGCCCAGAATCGACGACACGCGGAACATGCCCTCGGCCGCATCGGGCGCGTTCATGAGCGCCTGCTCCTGCGTGAGCACGTCGGAGACCTCGTCGGGTCGGGTGACGTTGCTCAGCGGGATCGGGTGACTGGTGGCCGGCACCTCGGGGGTGGCCACCTCGCTGACCTTCGCGATGCTGGTGAGGATCGATCCGAGTTCGCTCGTGAGCGAGGAGATCTCGGAGTCGGTGAGGGCGATCCGGGCGAGTCCGGCGAGATGCTGCACGGTCTCGGCCGTGATCTCGCTGCTCGCCGCGCTGGGTTCAGGCATGCTGCTCCAGGGGTGAAGAGGGGCTTCGGGAACCCGTCCATCCTATCGAGCGCCGGCGACCTCGGTTCGTGGGAGCTCCCGGATCCCTCATGGCGCGAACGGGAGCGGGACGTCGGTGCGGCTTCCGTCGACTGCCCAGAGGCCCGAGCAGCCGCGTCGGTGGCTCGAGCGGAGGTGGACGTCGACAACGCCGATGGCGCTCATCAGGGCGTAGACGGTGGTGGGGCCGACGAAGGAGAAGCCGCGGTGCTTCAGTTCCTTCGCGAGCGCGACGGATTCCGGCGATGTGCTCGGCACCTCGATGTCGGACTCGGGCGACGGAGAACGCTCGGGCATGGCCGACCAGACCAGGCGCGCGAGGTCGCCCGCTTTCGGGTCGTCCCGCAGCGCGAGCGCCGCTCGCGCGTTGCCGATCGTGGCGAGGATCTTCATGCGGTTACGGATGATGCCCTCGTCGGCGAGCAGCCGAGCGATGTCGGCTTCGCCGTACGCCGCGATCGCCTCGGGTTCGAAGCCGTCGAACGCCGCTCGGAAGGCTTCCCGCTTGCGCAGGACCGTGATCCAGGAGAGCCCGGACTGGAAGGCCTCGAGCGTGAGCCGTTCGAACACCCCTCGCTCGTCGAAGATCGGCATGCCCCACTCGGCGTCGTAGTACGCGGTGAGCACCGGCGACTGCTGCGCCCAGGCCGCGCGGACCAGGGGCTCGGCGTCGCCGCCGCCGGCCGCGGAGGCGAGGCTGGCATGGTCGAGTGCTTCGGGGGTGTCGGTCACCGGTTCTCCTTCGCTCGGGAATGCCCCTCAGCGTAGGGATTCTCCGAAGCCGCGAAGCCGGAAAATCGAGATCTGTGGATAACTCGCCCGGAGGCGCCGCTCAGTCCTCCGACCGGGGCTCCTCGAACGAGATGCCCTCATCGACCTCCGCTGCTTCGTCGACCTCGGCTGCTTCATCGACCTCCGCCGCTTCGCCGACCTCGGCGGCTTCGGCATCGCCGAAGCCGAGGGCAGCGGGTCCCTCCGAGACGAGCACTGCGAACTGGCTCGCATCGAGCACGGGGATCCCCAGTTCCTCCGCCTTCGCGAGTTTGGATCCCGCACCGGGACCGGCGGCGACGAAGTCCGTCTTCTTCGAAACGCTCGACGCGGCTTTTCCGCCCGCCTGGATGATCGCCTCCTTCGCGCCGTCACGAGTGAATCCGTCGAGGGACCCCGTGGCGACCACCGTGAGTCCGGCGAGCACCCCGCCCTCGGCGACGGCTGCGCCCGGACCGGGGTGGCCCGGCGTCGTCCACTGAACGCCCGCCGCGGTCCACCGCTCGACGATCTCGCGGTGCCAATCGACCTCGAACCACTCGAGCAGCGACTCCGCGATGATCCCGCCGACGCCGTCGACCGCGGAGAGCTCCTCGACGCTGGCGGCACGGATCGCGTCGAGCGAGCCGAACCAATCGGCCAGCGCTCGCGCCGCGACCGGACCCACGTGCCGGATGTTGAGCGAGACGATCAGCCGCCAGAGCGGCTTCGTCTTGGCCCGCTCGAGCTCGGCGAGGAAGGTCTCGGCGTCCTTCGAAGGTCGCACGACGCGGTGATCCTTGCGGAATCCGGCCTGACGACGTGCAGTCGCGTCCATCCCCTCCGCCTCGGGCGGGTACTCGACGGTCACGCGCTGGAACGGAGAGCGTCTGCGCGGTTCGCCGGTCGCCTCGTCGATCACCGGCTCGCCGGTCTCGCTGTCCCGGACCACGACGGTGATCGGGACCAGCTCTTCGAGGGTGAGGTCGAACAGCCCGGCTTCCGTCTCGAGGGGCGGCACGGACGGCACCTCGGGCTGGGTGAGCGCCGCGGCGGTGATCTCACCGAGCACCTCGATATCGAGACCGCCTCGCGAGCCGATGTGCTCGACCCGTCCGCGGACCTGCGCCGGGCACGCACGCGCGTTCGGGCAGCGGAGGTCGATGTCGCCCTCCTTCATCGCGCGCAGCTCCGTGCCGCACTCCGGGCATTCCACCGGCATCTGCCACTCGACCTCGCTGCCGTCGCGGCGTTCCAGCACCGCGCCGAGCACCTCGGGGATCACGTCGCCCGCCTTGCGCAGCACGACCGTGTCGCCGATCAGCACGCCCTTGGCCTTGACCACCTGCTGATTGTGCAGCGTGGCCTGGCTGACGGTCGAACCGGCGACCTTGACCGGTTCCATGACCGCGTAGGGGGTCGCCCGACCGGTGCGTCCGACCCCGACGCGGATGGCGAGCAGCTTGGTGTAGACCTCCTCGGGCGGGTACTTGTAGGCGATCGCCCACCGAGGCGCCCGACTGGTCTCGCCGAGTTCCCTGTGGAGCTCGAGCTCGTCGATCTTGATGACGATCCCGTCGATCTCGTGCTCGAAGTCGTGCCGGTGCGCGCCGCGATCCTCAATGAACTCGAGCACCTCGTCGACCGAGTCGAGCACCCTCGAGTGGGGCGACACCGGAAGGCCCCAGGAGCTCAGCAGCTCGTAGGCGTCGGACTGGTTCGCGAAGTCCGGATGCTGCCAGGCGCCGATGCCGTGCACGTAGAGCGAGAGCCGCCCGAGCCGATCCCGCATGAGTTCGAGTTCGCGCTCGTTCTTCTTCTCGGCGCGCTGGCGCAAGCTGCCTGCCGCCGTGTTGCGCGCGTTCGCGAACTCCGGGAAGCGCACGGTGATCTTCTCGGCGGGGACGCCCTTCGCGAGTTGATCCGCCGCGAACTCGGCCTGGAGCGCGTGCTGTCGCTCGTTCAGCGCCTCGAAGTTCTCGGTCGTGAGGAAGACCTCGCCGCGCGCCTCGAAGAACTCGGGGATGCCCTCGCCCTCGAGCACGCGCGGGATCACCGGGATCAGGTCGACGTTCTCGGTGATGTCCTCGCCGACCCGGCCGTCGCCCCGGGTGGTCGCGGTCTCGAGCACGCCGTTGCGATAGGCCAGCGCGATGGCGAGACCGTCGATCTTGAGCTCCGTGAGCCAGCGCACGGCGCGCCCCGACGACGCGCGGGCCTTCTCGGCCCATTCGCGGAATTCGTCGAGCGAGAAGACGTTGTCGAGACTGAGCATGCGCTCGGCGTGCTCGTGCTCGGGGAACCCCGCGGAGGCGACCGCGGATCCGACCTCCTGCGTGGGGCTGTCTTGGCCGGCCAGTTCGGGGAACGCGCGCTCGAGCGCTTCGAGCCGGTGGAACAGCTCGTCGTACTGCGCGTCCGAGACGAGACTCGTCGCCTCGGAGTAGTAGGCCGCGCGGTACCGCTCGATCTCGGCGGTCAGCTGCTCGGCCTCGACGCGCGCCGCTTCGAACTCGACGGGGATGCTGCTGTCGTTCTGGGTCACACGCTCATTGTAGGAGCGGCCACCGACATCTCTTCGACGCGCAGCTCCGTGCCGGGCTCGGCCGACGCGAGCGCCCGGTCGATGGTGAACTGCCCGAGCACGCGAGTGCCCCGGTACAGCACCGCGGTCTGGCCGGGAGCGACTCCGAGCAGCGGCTCGGCGAGCGCGAGGTCGATATCGACGACGATCTCGTGCGAGGCCTCGGCACGGTGCAGCTCGGTCCGCTCCGTCTCGTCAATCTCGACGAGACGCGCGACCGCGGGGACCGGATCGGCGTGCGCACGGATCTGCACGTCGCAGGAGAAGGCGACGCCGGGGTCGATCCCCGGTTCCCCTGCCCAGCTGTAACGTCCGCCCGCGATCCGGGAGATCGCGAGGCGTTCCTTCGGGCCGACGACGACCTGGTTCGAGACGGGCCGGATCGAGAGCACGTAGCGCGGGTTGCCGTCGACCGCCGGACGGCCGAGCTGCAGGCCGCGCCGCTGGCCCACCGTGTACCCGCGGGCGCCGTCGTGCGTGCCGATGACATCGCCGGACTCGTCGACGATCTCGCCGGGCTCCCGATCCAGGTGCTCGGAGAGCCACTCGCGCGTGTCGCCCTCGGGGATGAAGCAGATGTCGTGGCTGTCGGGCTTCGCCGCCACCTGGATCCCGCGTTCCTCGGCCTCGGCGCGGATCAGTTCCTTCGAGGGCGTGTCGCCGAGCGGGAAGTAGCAGTGCGCGAGCTGCTCCTCGGTCAGTACGCCGAGCACGTAGGACTGGTCCTTCGCCCAGGCGCTCGCCCGATGCAGTTCGCGTCCTGCCGGCCCGTCGACGAGCGTCGCGTAGTGCCCCGTCGCGACCGCGTCGAAGCCGAGCGCGATCGCTTTGTCGAGCAGCGCCGCGAACTTGATCTTCTCGTTGCAGCGCATGCACGGGTTGGGGGTGCGACCCGCCTCGTACTCCGCCACGAAGTCGTCGACCACGTCGGCCTTGAAGCGTTCGCTGAAGTCCCAGACGTAGAAGGGGATGTCGAGCAGGTTGGCGACGCGGCGGGCATCCATCGCGTCCTCGATGGTGCAGCACCCCCGCGAACCGGTGCGCAGGGTGCCCGGCATACGGCTCAGCGCCAGGTGGACTCCGACCACCTCGTGCCCGGCTTCCACTGCGCGTGCCGCAGCCACCGCCGAGTCGACGCCGCCGCTCATCGCAGCGAGAATTCTCATCCGTCCATTCTACGGCGACTCCCGGCCTCCGGTGCACGCCGTTTCCGAGCGCACCCGTCCGCCGTCATCGCTCCGCGCGATGCCGATCCCGGAGTTTCAGCTCAGTCCGGCGCTCCGCGCACGCTCGACGGCGCCCGGCAGTTCCCGCAGCAGCAGTTCGATCTCGGTCTCCGTCGTGTCGAAGCCGATGGTGAAACGGAGCGCACCGGCCGCGACCTCGTCGTCGAGCCCCATCGCGAGCAGCACGTGCGAGGTCTCGGCGACGCCGGCCCGGCACGCGGACCCGACCGACGCCGAGATCCCCGCCGCGTCCAGCAGGAACACGAGCGAGTCCCCCTGGCACCCGGGGAAGGTGAAGTGGGCGTTGCCGGGCAGCCGCCCGTCGGCCGCGGCTGCCCCGCGCAGCACCGCATCGGGAACAGCGTCGCGAACGCCCGAGACCAGACGATCCCTGAGCGCGCGGATGCGTTCGAGCCGCGGGGCCTCGGGCGCGGCGAGCTCCGCCGCGAGTGCGAATCCGACCGCACCCGCGACGTCCTGCGTACCCGACCGTCCGCGCTGCTGCGATCCCCCGTGCTGCAGCGGATCGATCGTGGTACCGCGGTCGATGAGCAGCGCTCCGATCCCGACCGGCCCACCGATCTTGTGAGCCGACAGGCTCATCAGCGCGGCTCCGCTCCCGCGGAAATCGATCGGCAGCTGACCGAGCGCCGCCACGGCATCAACATGGACCGGGATCCCGGCGGTCCTCGCGATCCCGCAGAGGGCGACGGTGTCGTTCACCGTGCCGACCTCGTTGTTCGCCGCGAGGAAGGAGATCAGAGCGACCCGTTCCGCACCGGCTTCGGCGATGGCGGCGGTCAGCGCTCCGGGAGTGAGTCGGCCGGTCCCGTCGAGCGGGATCCAGCGCAGTTCCGCGCCCTGCGCGTCCCGGAGCCACTCGGCGGCCTCGATCGTCGCGTGGTGTTCGCCGTCCGCGACCAGCACCACCGGGCCGGAACCCGCCCGCCGTCGCGCCCAGAAGAGCCCCTTGAGGCCGAGGTTGATCGACTCGGTCCCGCCCGAGGTCAGCGTGACCTCGGCCGGGGTGCAGCCGAAGCGCTGCGCGAGCCCCTCGCGCGCGGCCTCGAGGCGCGCGCTGGCCGCTTGGCCGTGCCCGTGGGTCGACGCCGGATTCCCGACGGTCCGCAGCGCTTCGGCGTACCCGGCGAGGACCTCGTCGGGCATCGGGGCCGTCGCGGCATGATCGAGGTAGGCGCGCACGTCCGGACTCAGTAGAGCAGGCTCGCGAGTCGCCCCCGCGCGGCGACGACACGCGGGTCGGCGGTTCCGACCACCTCGAAGTAGTCGAGCAGACGCTCCCGGATCGCGCTCCGCTCGTCGGCATCGGTCCGCTCCGCGAACAGCTCGAGCAGGCGCAGCAGCGCGTCCTCGACGTGACCGCCCGAGAGGTCCAGGTCGGCCACCGCCAGTTGCGCTTCGACGTCCGTCGGACGATCGGCGGCGGCCGCACGGATATCGTCGGCGCTCTTGCCCTGCAGACGCAGCAGCAGCGTGACCTGCGCGAGCGCGGCCTTCGCCTCGGCGTCCCTCGGAGACTTCGCGAGCACGTCGTGGTAGGCCGCGGCAGCAGCGGCGTAGTCGCCGCGCTCCAGCGCTTCGAGAGCGGGCTTGTGCGCCTCGGGCACCTCGGGTTCGGCCGGCACCGCAGCGTCGGTCTGCGCCTCGCCGTCGAGATCCGGAGCGCTCACGCGGCCGGTGACTCCCTGCTCCGCGGCGAGCTGCAGCAGCTGGACGAACACCTCGCGCACCTGGGCCTCGGGCACCGCGCCCTGGAACAGCGGGACCGGCCGTCCGCCGACGAGCGCGACGATCGTCGGGATCGACTGCGCCTGGAACGCCTGGGCGAGCCCGGGGTTCGCATCGACGTCCACCTTCGCCAGCACCAGCTGTCCCGCGCTCTGCCGCGTCACCTTCTCGAGCACGGGGCTCAGCGTCTTGCAGGGCTGGCACCACTCGGCCCAGAGGTCGATGACCACGGGCACGACGGACGAGAGCTGCATGGCCTGCTCGAAGGTCGCATCGGTGAGATCGAACACCACCGCTGGAACATCGACCACCTGTCCTCCGCCGGGTGCGCCCGCGGGCGCACTCCCCTGCGCGGGCTGCTGGGCCCGCGCAGCGAGGTGGCTCAGGTCGACCCCGCCGCCGGGGATCCGCTCGGGCATCTGCTGACTCATCTGGTTACTTCCTCGCCTCTACGAGCTCGCTGGTCACGCCGAGCCGCTGGACCTGTCCGCCGCTCGTCTTACTCGGGATGAAGAACAGGATCTGGTGCGTGACCACGCGAACCAGCTTGTCCTGACGGCCCTCGAGACCCGAGAGCGCGGTCACGCTCGCGGTCGCCGTGGGCTTGGCGCGGCCTCCGGCCGAATCCTCGATGCGCTCCTCGCGGAGGGTCGCGCTCACGAGAGCGCCACCGACACCGGTGGACAGGCTGATCAGCTCGGAGTCGCTGGGGGTCACGGTCACCGAGTACTTGACCGACTCGTTGCCATCCTTCTTCGCCTTGGCCTGCGCCTGAGCGACCCACGCCGCCCCGCTCTTCGTGACGAGGACGTCGTCCTGCAGGTTGAACGCACTCGCCTCGGCGACCTTGTCGCCGCCCTGCAGCACCTTGGCGTAGTCGGCGACCGCAGCCGCCGGGGTGAGCGCGAGCGTGCTCAGATCGTCGGAGACGCGCGCGGTGCCCTCCTCCGCCGGCGCGGCGTCGGGCATCTTCTGCCCGCCTCGGAGCGCGATGACGCGCGACACCTGGAAGTTCACGTGCGGGTTGTCCTGCACGAGCATCAGCGCGAGCGTCGGCGATTCCTCCTGCTGCTGCGCAGCATCGGACTGCGCACTGGGGCTCGGCGTGGAGGCCTTCTTGACGCCGGGCTCGGAGGCGACGGTCGCCAGGACCACGCGGGGCCAGTCCTCGGTGCTCTGCACCAACTTGTAGGACTCCTGGCGGTTCGTGATGCGGGGCGGGACCACTTCGTAGTCCTTCACCTTGGCCCGGATCTTGTAGTTGGCGGTGCGCTGCTGCAGCGCGTCGCCCGTGAACCGGGCTTCGAGCTGCTTCGCGTCGAGGCTGTCGTCGCCCTGAGTCGCGGCGTCCGCGACGCTGCCGATGATCCGCTTGATCTGGTCATCGTTCACCGGGACCGGTGCGGACTTGGACGGGCTCGGACTGGTGGTCGACTCGGTCGGAACCGCGTCGCCGCCGAACTGGGGCCAGTACGAAGCGGAGCAGCCGCTCAGCGCCAGCAGCCCGGCGAGCCCGATGGGGATCGCCGCGCGTCGGAGCCTGCGCACCGCCGTGCGCTGAGCGGTTCCGGAGCCCGCGTCCGCGGCCTTCGGCGCTTCGGTCGTGGTGGAGGGCGCCGCCCGCCGCTTGCCGCCGCCGCGGAAGAAGTTGCGGATGCCTTGCAGCGGCCCGCGCCGACCGCGCCGCGGTCCGAGACCGCGGCGGTCGTGGTCGACCGCGAGCAGGTAGAGCAGCGCACCGATCAGCGCCAGGACGCCGCCGGCCACGAGGAACGGTCCCGCCAGCGGAGTGCTGCGGTCCTGCGACCAGGCGATCGCGATCTTCTGCGGCAGCGGCTCCGTGCCGTTCGTCGCGATGAGGATCGACTGATCCGGGTTGAGCGCGACGGGCACCCGCAGCGTTCCGGCTCCGTCGGAGGCGGACGGGGACGCGCCCGCGTTCGACACGCCCGTGCCGTACTCGGCGAGCCAGAGATCGCTGCCCCGCGGGTCCAGGGGTTCGGGCGTCTTGGCCGCGTCGGCCTTGGAGTCTCCGCCCTCCGCTGCCTTCGGGGCCTCGGCGGCGACCGTCGCGGCGTTCAAGCGCTTCTGCTTCGTATCGGCACCGATCTCGAGGTGGCGGTATTCCGCCGCCCAGGCCTCGACATCGCGGGACGCACCGATCGCCGCGAAGGCGTTCTTGCCCTCGAGCACGACGCTCGGCTGCCCGGCCACCTCATCGAAGACCGAAGCCGGGATCACCGCGTAGTGCTCCTCCCCGCTCGACTCGGCCTGGAACTCGATCTCGGCCGGTCCCGCGAGGAAGGTCCGCTGGCCGATCCCGAGGATGAGCATGACGCCGGCGAGCACCAGGGCGGTGATGGCACCGAAAAACCGCACGCGGTCCTCCTTCATCGGCGGATCCGATCGCGCTCCCGCGCGTCGCATCTCGCCATCCACAGACAATTCAAGCTTCAACGGTACCGGAGCTTTCCGAGGGGCGGGTGGGTACGTCTTCGCGTTCAGCGGAATCCCATGCGGACCGCGCACTGCGTCCCCCGGATGGAGCGGGCGCCGCGTCGGCTCGAACGTCACCGGTCCGGGATGTCATCTCCGGCTCCTGACCGGCCGAAATGTTCTACGATGAGACAGATCTCCGGCGCGCAGACGGACCCTTCCGACGCGTACCGGGCAGCCACCATTCCGGAGGACCCTCGTGACCGAAGCAGATCCGCTCTTCTCGCAAGCCTTCCGCGGCTACCACCGCGGCGAAGTCGATGCGAAAGTCGGCGCCCTGTCCCAGCACATCGGCACGCTCCAGGAGCACCTCGCGTCGCTGCAGGCGGCATATCAGCAGGCCGTCCGCGACAGCGAAGAGCAGCGCACCCTCATCACCGACCTCCAGGACCAGGTGTCCGAGCTCGGCGCGAGCGGCTACTCCGGCCTCGGGCTCCGCGTCGAGAAGAGCCTGCAGATCGCGGAGGATCACGCCCACCGCCTCATGGCGCAGGCCGACCTCGACGCCGAGAAGCTGCGCCGCACCACCGAGGCCGAGACCCAGCGACTGCTGAGCCAGGCGCAGAGCCGCGCCGATGAACTGGTGACCAGCGCCACCGAACAGGCGGAGACCGCGGTCTCCGCCGCGCGCGCGGCCGCCGAACGACTTCGGACGGAGAGTACCGCCGAGAGCGAGCGGCTGCTCGAGGAATCCCGCCGCACCGCCGAGCTGCTGCAGGCCGCCACCGAGCGGGATGGCGCATCGCGAACCGAGACCGCCGAGGCCGAAGCTCAGGCGATGCTCGCCCGTGCACGCGCGGAGGTCGAGCGGCTGCTCGAGGCGGCGAAGGCGTCGGCCGCCGAACTGCGCTCCACGACCGAGCGCGAGGCCGAGCAGTTCGCTCGATCGAGCGCCGAGAACGAGCGGGACGCGGCGCAGGAGCGTGCTCGTCTCGCGAGCGAGGCCGAGCGGACCCGCGCGGAGTTCGCCGCACGTCAGCAGCGCGAAGAATCCGAGCTCGAGGCACGCTTCGCCAACCGCGAGCGCGAACTCGCGCAGGAGATGGACGGGCTCCGTCGCACCCTGAGCACCGAGATCGAGACGCTCCGCGGCCGGATCGCCCAGGAGCGCGAAGTCCACGATCGCGCCATCGCCGAGGAGCGCGAGACGCACGAGCGGAGCATCGCCGAGCAGGTGCGCAGTCACGAGGAGCGTCTCGCCCAGCAGCGGGAAGCCGTCGCCGCTGAGCAGGCGCGCACCGACGAGGCCGCTCGCGCACGGATCCAGTCCGCGCAGGAGCAGGCCGAGCGCGAGCGCGCTCGCGCCGACGAGACCGCCGCCGCCGAGCGCGCGCGGCTCGCCGAGGAGCAGGCTGAGCGCCTCGCCGAAGAGCGCGCGGCTCAGGAGCTCGATCTCGGCCGCACCCGCGAACAGCACGAGTCCCGTATCGTCACCGAGCGCGACGCCCACGACGCCGCTCTCGCCGAAGAGCGGGAGGCCCATGCGGCCCGCATCACCCGGGAGCTCGAGGCGCACCAGACTCGACTGGTGAACGAGCGCGCCTCCCACGATCAGCGGATCGTCGCCGAACGCGAGGCCCACGAGACCGCGCTCACCTCGGCACGCTCGGATCAGGAGGCGCAGCTCGCGGATGAGCGCGCCGAGCACGACCTCCGGATCTCGACCGAGAGCGCGGAGCACGCGCAGCGCATCTCGGCCGAGCTCGGACTGCACGCGACCCGGATCGCCGACGAGCGCGAGGCGCATGAGCGCCGACTGATCGGTGAGCGCGGCACCCACGAGGCGCAGCTGGAGCAGGAGCGCGCCGCGCACGACACCGCACTGTCGGAGGAGCGCGACGCCCACGAGACGCGCATCTCGACGGAACGCGCGGCCCACGACGAGCAGCTGGAGCGCGAGTCGACCGAGCACGCTGAGCGGATCGAGCGCGAGGCAGCGGAGCACGCTGAGCGGATCGAGCGCGAATCCGCCGATCTGGACGCCCGCATCGAACGGGAGACCACCGAGCACCGCGCCCGGATCGAGCGCGAGTCGACCGAGCACGCCGAGCGGATCGAGCGCGAGGCAGCGGAGCACGATGCCCGCATCGCACGCGAGTCCACCGACTTGGACGCCCGCATCGAGCGGGAGTCCGCGGCCCATGCCGAGCGCATCGAACGCGAATCCGCCGCTTCCGCGGAGCAGATCGCTTCCGAGCGGGAAGCGCACGAGCAGTCGCTCGCGAACGAGCGGCACGCGCACGACGAGTTGCTCGCCGACGAGCGGTACGCGCAGCGCACCGAGCTCGACACCGCCCGCAACGACCAGGCAGTCGCTCTCGCCGCTGCGCTGGCCGCGCACGAACAGCGCATCGCCGAGGAGCGCGAAGCGCACGACACCGCGCTGGAGTCCGCCCGATCGCTCCAGCACGCGGAGCTGTCCCAGGAGCGTGCCGCGCAAGAGCAGGAGCTCGCCGAGCAGCGCGCGACGCATGACGAGGCCATCGCAACGGAGCGCGCCGAGCATGAGCACGCGCTGCGCACGGAACGCGAGGCGCAGGAACAGCAGCTCCTCGCCCAGCGGGAGCAGCACGATGCCGCCGTCGCCGCGGAACTCTCGGCGCACCGCGCCGCTCTGGAGACCGAGCGAGCGGATCACGACGAGCGGATCGCGGCCGAGGTCGCCGAGCACGAGCGCACCCTCGAGCAGGAGCGCACCGAACAGGAGCGCCGGCTCTCCGCAGCACGCAGCGCGCACGAGGCGACGCTCGCCGACGAACGAACCCTGCATGACGAGACGATCACGGCGGAACTCACCGAGCACCGGGCCCGCATCACCGACGAAGCCGGTGCTGAAGCGGAACGCATGCGTATCGACCGTGAAGAGGCCGCGGCCGAGCTGGGGCTCTCCCGCGAGCAGTTCGAGCTGCGGATCGAACGCGATCGGGCGCAGTTCGCCGGTGACATCTCGCGCGAACGAGACGAGCACGAGCGCGAACTCGCGGCGGCTCGCGAACTGCACGACGAGACGCTCCGCCACGAGCGCGAAGCCGCGGCCGAGCAGGTCGCGCGCGAGGTCGAATCCCGTCGGGCCGCGGTCGCCGAGGAGACCGACCTGCTTCGGGCGGACACCGTGGCGGAACTCGCGGATTTCCGCCACCGCGAAGAAACCGAGCTGGCGGAGCTCCGCAGCGCGACCCTCGACTCGGTGCGTGCCGAGCGCGAGCGCATCGCCGCCGAGACCGCCGAGTTCGAGCGCAGCACGGCCGAGCGCCGCGAGGCCTTCGAGCAGGAGTTCGCCGCCCGGCAGCGCGAGGCGGCCGAGACCGCTCAGCGCGAGCTCGACGCCGCACGTACCCAGCTCGCCGAACTGCACGAGCGGCTCACGACGGCACGGGACGAGCAGCATCGCATCGAAGACGCCGCAGCGACCGAGGCCGACCGGATCCGCGCCGCGGCCGAGACCGAGGCCGCGGGAATCGTCCAAGAAGCAGAGCGCCGGGCGCACGCGACCTTCACGAGCGCGGAGAACCGCGCCGCCAAGGTGCTCGCCGCAGCCGAGGATCGCATGACCCAGCTGAAGGTCGAGCGAGGCGCCGTCGCCCGCTACTTCGAGAGCCTCGGCGAGGTGCTCACCAATGCGCAGAAGATGACGTCGGCGACGCAGCAGGCCACCGACGTCACGATCGTCGACCAGGATGCCGCCGATCCGGTCTCGGAGGACACCGATCCAGCGACCTCCGCGACGGGCGGCAGCGAGACCGACCGCTAGCGACGCGGCTCGACGCGCTCCTCGGCGACCGAGCCGGGGAGCGGCGTCGGCGCGGTTCCCACCGCCCCGACGATCTCGTCGAGCACCCGCCGAACCTGCTTCTCCCCCACCCACAGATGGCGTCCGCCCTCGACCGGGATCATCTCGGCACGCGGCACCGAGGCGAAGCGCTCCGCGGCTTCGGCCGGCTGCAGGTAGTCGTCGAACTCCGGCACGATCACCATGAGCTCGGGCGCAGCATTCGCCCAGGCCGCGACCTCGGCGTCCGTCGCCCGATGAAGCGGCGGCGAGAGCAGGATCGCGCCCTCGATCGGGTGCTGCAGACCGTACTTCAGCGCGAGCTCGGTGCCGAACGACCAGCCGACCAGCCAGGGGTTCGGCAGACCGCGCTCGGCGACGAAACGCATCGCCGCGTCGACGTCGAGCCGCTCGCCCACGCCCTCCTCGAAGGACCCCTCGCTGGTGCCGCGCGGCGAGGATGTACCTCGCGTGTTGAAACGGAGTACCGCGAGGTCGGCGAGTTCGGGCAGCCGCCACGAAGCCTTGCGGAGCACGTGGGAGTCCATGAATCCGCCGGCGGTGGGCAGCGGGTGGAGCGTCACGAGGGTGGCCTTCGGCGCGCGGCCGACCGGCACCGCGAGTTCTCCGACGAGGACGAGCCCGTCCGAGGTCCGCAGTTCGACGTTCTCCCGCTCTGCGCGCAGCACGGTTCCGCTGGTGATGTCGATCATGGGTCTCGGATCCTCTCGTCCGGCTGCGAGCCGCTCACGGCTCTCGGGCACCACACCAATATAGAGAAGCCTCCGGTGCGGGCGCGTCCGCACGGGCACCCCGACGGCTCTGCCAGGATGGAGGGATGACGATCGTTGCAGCAGCGGACGGCTCCGCACTCGGCAATCCCGGTCCCGCCGGCTGGGCCTGGGTGATCAGCGATCAGGAATGGCGCGCCGGCGGCTGGCCCCGCGCGACGAACAACCAGGGCGAGCTCATGGCCGTCCTCGATCTGCTGCGCTCGACCGAGTCGCGACGCGACGAGCCGCTGCGGGTGCTCTGCGACAGCCAGTACGTGATCAACTCCGTCACCAAGTGGATGCCGGGCTGGAAGCGGAAGGGCTGGCGCAAGGCCGATGGCAAGCCCGTGCTGAATCGCGAACTCCTCGAGGACCTCGATGCCGCCCTCCGCGGCCGGGAGGTTCGTTTCGAGTGGGTGAAGGGGCACGCCGGGCACCCGCTCAACGAGGCGGCGGACACGCGCGCCCGTGCTGCGGCGACCGCGTACCAGCAGCGCCGGGATCCCGACTCGGGGCCCGGACTGATCGGTGCGGGTCCCGAGCCGGAATCGCTGTCGGCGCGGGCAGCTGCCGTCACGCCCTCGGCGCCGGTGGCTCCCGCCCAGTCTCCTGCCGCGGAGCCGTCCCTGTTCGATCTCTTCGATCTGGATGCCGATCCCGTCTCCACGAGTCCCGCAGGATCGGCTTCGGCGCCCCTCGAGCCGAGCGGGCCGAGCGATGACGTCGCCGCCGAGATCGTCCAGCTCGAGCGCATGCTCCTCGATCCCGCAGTGCGTGGCGACGCGCGCCGCCTCGACCAGCTCCTGCACCCCGACTTCGTCGAGATCGGCGCATCCGGGCGCGTCTGGGACCGCGAGACGACGCTGAGCGCGCTGCTCGGAAGTCCCGCGCTCGAGGCCGACTGCGAGCCGATCTCCGCGATCGAGCTCGCTCCCGGAGTGGCTCAGCTGCTGTACCGCAGCCGCGCACAGGTCGACGGAACCGCGCGCTCGTCGCTGCGCAGCTCGATCTGGCAGCGCGTCGACGGCACGTACCGTCTCAGGTTCCACCAGGGAACCGCGGAGGCCTGAGCCGCTCGGCGCTCACGCCAGGCGCCAGCAGTGGGCATGCCAGTGGCGACGATCCTGCACCGCTGCACCGTCTCCGAAGAGATGCTCGGCGCTCCAGGCCACCACGTGCGCCTGGCCCGGCGGAATCTCGTTGCCGCACGACGGGCATCGGTATGCCTTCTCCGCGCGATGCGCGGGGATCTCGCGCACGAACCACTCGCGGCCCGAACGGGTCACGCGCTGCGCACCGCCGTTCGCCAGGCGGGTGACGTCGCCGCCGCGCGGAGCCTGCGCAGGGCCCCGGCGATGCCTACGCGGCACAGCGCGGCCCCGGTGCGTTCATGCGGATGGCTCCGAGAGCCACCGGAGTTACCACCAGTTCTGAACGGTCCAGGCCTCGTAGGCGCCCTTCCAGCTGCCGTACCGGCTCACGGCGTAGCCGCTGGCCCACTGGAGATTCGCGACCGGATCGTATCCGTTCCCACCGGGAACCTTGCTGCAGGGCAGCGCCTGGGCGAGCCCGCAGGCACCCGAGCTCGCGTTCGTCGCGTTCGGGTTCCAGGTGCTCTCGTGCGAGATGATGTAGTCGACGTAGCCCCAGTCGCTCTTCGCGATGCCCGCGGCGGTCATCCACTCGGCGGGCGATCCCCCGCCGGTGTACATCGGCGGAGCACCCGCTCCGGCCGGAGCCGGATCCTGCGCACCCTTCTCGGAGGAGTCGGTCGCCGGCTCGACCTTCTCGACCTTCTTGGGCTTCGCTTCGGGCACCAGCTCGATCGGGGATGCCGCGAGGTCGAAGGAGGTCTCGGTCGCCGTCGCGGGAACGAACTGCTGGTGCAGCCGCTGGTCCTGGGACGCCATGAACTCCTGGTCCGCGTAAGCGTTCGGGGCCGTATAGGGCACCACGGAGAGGGTGCCGACGAAGGCGAGAACGGCGGTCGCGGAGGCCATGCCACGCACGCGTCGCCATCCCGGTGCGGGTCGGTTCTGTCGAGTCGTTGCAGTCACAATGGTCACGATTCTATCTCAATAGTGGTTGGGGCGCAGCCCGGATTCAGCCGGCGCGTCGGTTCGTCGCGGAGGTGCGGCCCGCTTCCCGCAGGTTCAACGGGTCGCGAGCAGCAGCACCACGACGCTGTCGAGCAGCGCGTCGACCTGGTCCTCGTCGTAGCCCCGCCATTGCGAGTGGAATACCGCCGAGCGCACTTCCATGCTCGACACGGTCTCGTTGCCCTCGAACATCGCGGTGATGCGGTCGAGGAACGCATCGACCTCGGAGATCCGGTAGCCCGTGGTCAGGAACCCCCTTCGCCGGAATCGCCGACCGCGGTCGCGCTGCAGCCGCCCCTTCACCTCGGAGAGCAGCTGCTGCGTATCCGCCCACCACGCGTCCTCGCCGATCTCACGGATCCGTTCGCGGCGCTCACGCTCGAAGAAGACCTCCTCGAGGCGGTCCATCGCAGCATCCACGAACCGCGCGGAGTAGCCGCGCCGGTGCACCGGGAACGCCATCCGCCGAACTTCCTGCGAGGTGACGGGGCTCGCGAGCGACGGATCGCCTTCGTACGTGCGTCGCGCCTGCAGCAGGAACTGGTCGACATCGGCAGTGCGGTAGCCGAGCTGCTTGCGGCCGGCCCTCGGGAAGGAGGTGTCGGGTGCTCCCCCGCCGAACTGCTGGCTCGGCACGGGTGCGGTGTCCGCAGCGACCGGGTCCCCGACCGGGATCGGCGTCGTGCCCGCAGCGCCGTCGATGGGCGCTCCCGCGGTCATGCCGCCGCTCCGAGCGCCAGCGCGACGCCGAACACGGCGACCGCGGAGGGCAGCAGCGAATCGAGACGGTCGAGCAGACCGCCGTGACCGGGGATCCACGAACTCATGTCTTTGACTCCCAGATTCCGTTTGATGAGCGACTCGGTGAGGTCTCCACCGGTCGCGGTCAGCAGTACCAGCACGCCGATGATCGCACCGACCCACCAGGGTTCCTCGAGAGCGAAGATCGAGGCGAGCACGCCGGAGGCGAGTGCGACGACCGCGGCTCCCGCGAATCCTTCCCACGTCTTGTTCGGGCTGATCCTCGGCGTCATCTTGTGCTTACCGAGCGTCACTCCCGCGGCGTATGCGCCGATATCGACCGAGACGACAACGAGCACCAGCGTGAACACCCACCACTCGCCCCGGTCGGACATGAGCAGCAGCACGCTGAACGAACCGAGGAACGCGACGTAGACGAGGGTGAACAGCCCCGAGAAGACGTCTCGGATGAGCGTCTTCGGCGGGGTCTCCCACTGCGGGAAGAGCCCCTCGATCAGCCGCCAGACGGTGAGCAGGATCGAACCCGCGAACAGGCCGAGCACCATGCCGGCGGCACCGAAGAAGTAGGCACCCCCGACCACGATGAGCCCGCCGAGCACGACCCCGACGCGCGGCACCCGGCGACCCGCGGTGCGGAACGCGGCCGCGAGTTCAACGAGCGCGACCGAGACGATCGCGGCGACGAGCAGCGCGAAGAGGTCCTTCCAGATGAACAGGCTCACCAGGAAGAGCGCGCCGAAGGCGACGCCCGAACCGACCGCGAGGAACAGGTTGCGTCCCGCACGGGCTTCGATCTTGGCGTTGGTGGCTTCGAGCTGCGCGCGAAGCTCCTCGCGCCGCTCGGCGCCCGACATCTGGATTAGACCTCCAGCAGCTCGGTCTCTTTGCGCTTCATCGCCTCGTCGACCTGGTCGATGATCTGCTTGGTGAGCGCCTCGAGCTCCTTCTCGGCACGCGCGACGTCGTCTTCGCCGACCTCGCTCTTGAGCGCGTCGAGATCGTCCTTGGCGCGGCGGCGCAGGTTGCGCACGGCGACTCGGGCGTCCTCGGCCTTGGCCTTGACGATCTTGACGAACTCCTTGCGACGCTCCTCGGTGAGCTCGGGCAGGTTCACTCGGATCACGGAGCCGTCGTTCGAGGGGTTCGCCCCGAGGTTCGGCATGTCGCGGATCGCTTGCTCGATGTCCTTCATCGCACCCTTGTCGTAGGGGGTGATGATCAGGCTGCGAGCGTCCTGGTTGGCGACCGCGGCCAGCTGCGGGAGCGGCGTCGGGGTGCCGTAGTAGTCGACCAGCACGCCCTGGAGCAGTGCGGGGTTGGCGCGACCGGTGCGCACCGTGGCGAAGCTCTCCTTCGCGGATTCGACCGCCTTGTTCATGCGGTCCTTGACGTCGGCGAAGACCTCATCGATCACGGTGCGCCCCTTTCTGAAGTGAATGTTTCAAGCTTAGCGGTGGACGAGCGTTCCCAGACGCTCTCCACGGATGGCCAGGGTGACATTGCCAGCGGGCTCCATGCCGAACACGCGCATCGGCATGCCGTTGTCCATGCAGAGGCTGAACGCGGTCGAGTCGACGACCTTGAGGCCGCGCACGAGGGCGTCGTTGTAGCTGATCTCGTCGAGCAGCTGGGCGTCCGGATCCTGGCGTGGGTCGGCCGTGTAGACGCCGTCGACGCCGTTCTTGGCGACGAGCACCTCGTCGGCCTGGATCTCGAGGGCGCGCTGCGCCGCGACCGTGTCGGTCGAGAAGTAGGGCAGGCCGGCGCCGGCGCCGAAGATGACCACGCGCCCCTTCTCGAGGTGCCGGACGGCGCGCAGCGGGATGTAGGTCTCGGCGACCTGGGTCATGGTGATCGCGGACTGCACGCGGCTCGAAACGCCGGCCTGCTCCAGGAAGTCCTGCAGCGCGAGTGCGTTCATGACCGTTCCGAGCATGCCCATGTAGTCGGCCCGGGCCCGGTCCATGCCGCGCTGCGAGAGCTCGGCACCGCGGAAGAAGTTGCCGCCGCCGACGACCACCGCGACCTCCGCGGTCTCCATCGCGGCCGCGATCTCGCGCGCGATCTGGCTCACGACGTCGGGGTTGACCCCGAGCGTCCCTCCGCCGAACGCCTCCCCCGACAGCTTCAGCAGAACGCGGCGCTTGCGGGTGGCGGTCGAGGTCATCGGAGGTCTCCTTCGGGTTGGGCTGAGTGAATTCTAGTGTCTGGACATGGAGAGAGACCCGGGCCACCAGGACCCGGGTCTCTCTGCATCAGCGGTTAGGCGCCGACCTTGCCGCGTGCGAAGCCGGTCACGGTGATGCCTGCGGCATCGGCGACCTTCTTGACCTCGCGCTTGTCGGCGTCGAGCGCGTGCACCTGCTCGTTGAGCGCGATCTGCTTGAAGAACGCGGTGAGGCGGCCTTCGACGATCTTCGGCAGTGCGGCCTCGGGCTTGCCCTCGTTCTTCGAGATCTCGGTAACGAGCGCGCGCTCCTTCTCGACCTCGGCCTCGGGCACGTCCTCGCGGTTCAGGTACACGGGGTCGGCGAACGAGATGTGACGGGCGATGCTGAGCGCAGCATCGGCGTCGGCGCCCTCGTAGCCCACGACCACGCCGATCTGCGGGGGCAGATCCTTCGAGGTCTGGTGCAGGTAGACAGCGGTGGCGGGGGCCTCGATGCGGGTCACCTTGCGGAGCACGATGCGCTCGCCGATGATCGCGGCCTCGTCGTTGATGACGTCGCCCACGGTCTTGCCGTCGAGGGGTGCCGCGAGGGCCTCCTCGGCGGTGCCCGCACCGGCGGTGGCGATCGCCTCGAGGACGCGATCGGCCAGGGCGATGAACTTCTCGTTCTTCGCGACGAAGTCGGTCTCGCAGACGAGCTCGATCATCGTGGCAGCGCCCTCGGTCTGCTTGACCGCGACGAGACCCTCGCTCGCCTCGCGGTCGCCGCGCTTCGCGACGCCCTTCAGACCCTTGAGACGCAGGATCTCGATGGCCTTCTCGATGTCGCCCTCAGCCTCGACCAGTGCGTTCTTGCTGTCGACCATTCCTGCGCCGAGACGATCGCGCAGTTCCTTCACAGCGGCCATGCTCACTGCAGCCATGTGTGACTCCTTCAGGATTGTGGTGTGTCGGTTCTGTCGGTGGTTCGGAAACCGATTACTCGGCAGACTCGGCGGGAGCCTCGGTCGCCGCGGCGGCCTCGGTGCTCTCGGCTGCGGGTGCCTCGGCAGCGGGTGCCTCGGTGGCCTGGTCGGCGTTCAGCAGCTCGACCTCCCACTCGGCGAGCGGCTCGGCGGCGGTCTCGCCCTCGGCCGGCTTCTGGTGGCGCTCCATGAGGCCCTCAGCAGCGGCGTCGGCGATCACGCGGGTGAGCAGCGACACCGAGCGGATGGCGTCGTCGTTGCCGGGGATCGGGAAGGTGACCTCGTCGGGATCGCAGTTGGTGTCGAGGATCGCGATCACGGGGATCCCGAGCTTCTTCGCCTCGTCGATCGCGAGGTGCTCCTTCTTGGTGTCGACGACCCAGAGCGCCGACGGCGTCTTGGTCATGTGGCGGATGCCGCCGAGCGACTTCTGCAGCTTCTCGAGCTCGCGCTTCTTGAGCAGGAGCTCCTTCTTGGTGAAGCCGCTGGTGCCGCCCTCGAAGTCGAGCTGCTCGAGCTCCTTCATGCGCTCGAGGCGCTTGGTGACGGTCTGGAAGTTGGTGAGGAGACCGCCGAGCCAGCGCTGGTTCACGTAGGGCTGGTTCACGCGAGCAGCCTGCTCCGCGATGGCCTCCTGGGCCTGCTTCTTCGTGCCGACGAAGAGGATGTTGCCGCCGCGGGCGACGGTGTTCTTGACGAACTCGTACGCGTCGTCGATGTAGCCGAGCGACTGCTGCAGGTCGATGATGTAGATGCCCGAGCGCTCGGTGAAGATGAAGCGCTTCATCTTGGGGTTCCAGCGACGGGTCTGGTGTCCGAAGTGGACGCCGCTGTCGAGCAGCTGGCGGATGGTGACGACGGCCATGGTCGTTCTCCTTGGTGTCAGCGCACCGGACGGTGCGCGCTTGCGGTTGATTGCCGGTCGCGATGCGACCGATTCCTGGTGCCCTCGGGATCCGCCGCTTCCCTTTGCACACCTCGCGAAGAATCGTGAGGGACGTGCTCGGTGAAGACCGATGGCGGCGCGCCGATGAGCGGGCACGCGAAGTCACCCCATAAGAGGTGCCCCACAAGCATACACGGATTGCCGATACGCGGCACCGCCGAACGCGCTCCGGCGCGCCTCCGCAAACCGCTTCTCCCTCCCCAAGCAGCGTCGGCACGTCCGGTCGGGCGTTCCCATCGCACTTCCTCGGGAATCGACACCGCTCGCGCCCACCCGAGCGCAGACTTCCCGCATGACCTTCCCTCTCCGATTCCGTGCGCGGTCGCTGCTCGCCCCCGTCGCCGCACTGCTCCTCTCCTGGTCGGTCGCGTCGTCCGCCGGGCCGTCGACAGCAGCGCCGTCCGTTCATCCGAGCGATCGGGCGGCTTGGTCTTCGCCGCTTCCCGGCCCCTTTCGGATCACCGGCCCGTATCGAGCGCCGACCTCGCCCTACGCGTCTGGGCACCGAGGGATCGATGTGCCCGCGCTTCCCGGTGAACCGGTGCGCGCGCCCGCCCGCGGAACGGTCGCTTTCGCGGGCGTCGTGGTGGATCGACCGGTGCTCTCCATCAGGATCGACGAGCGCACCGTGCTCTCGATCGAGCCGGTCGAATCGACGCTCGACCCGGGCACGACGTTGGCCGCAGGCGACGTCGTCGGCGGCGTCGCCCAGGGCGGCCACTGCGCGGACGAATGCATCCACATCGGGGTGCGCGTCGACGACGAGTACACGAATCCGTTGCGGTTCTTCGTATCGAAGCCGAGGCTCCTGCCCTGGTCGAGCTCGACCGCATCGATGCCGGGCCCGGTGCGCGGTCGCGGTCCGTGGCACGGGCGGAGAACGCAGCGGCGCGATGGGGTCGCCCGGCACTCCGATGAGCCGCATCGCGGGCACGCCGCCCCGCGTGCGGCCGTGACTCGGGTCACGCGCGCGGGTGCGCCTGCCGGTAGCTCTGCGCGAGGCGCTCGGTCGAGACGTGCGTGTACACCTGGGTGCTCGCGAGGCTCGAGTGGCCGAGCATCTCCTGCACGACGCGCAGGTCCGCGCCCCCGTTCAGCAGGTGCGTCGCGGCCGTATGCCGGAGCGTGTGCGGGCCTCGGGGCCCGCTTCCGGGTTCCTGCTCGAGAGAACGTGCGACCAACCGGTAGACCTGGTGAGCTTGGATCCGGCTTCCGGACGCCGAGAGGAACACCGCTGTCGTTGCGCTCTCGCGCACGAGCCCTGCACCGCTCGGGGCGTCGGTGGCGACGTTCAGCAGATCCGACCTGGCGCTCGTCAGATACTCTTCGAGCGCGAGCGCGGCGGGGGCGCCGAACGGGACGACCCGTTCTTTCGCGCCTTTGCCGACGACGCGCACGGTGCGCTGGATTCGATCCAGTCCTGAGAGGTCGAGACCGCACACTTCGGAGACGCGCAGTGCCGTCGCGTAGAGCAGTTCAAGAAGCGCCCTGTCTCGTACCGCGATCGGGTCTCCGCCTCGCGCCAGGCCGTCGGCCCGGTCGAGGATGCGCGAGATCTGATCGTCGGAGAGCACCCTCGGGAGGGTGCTCGGGGCTTTCGGTGTTCGGAGTCGGGATGCCGGGTTTCCTGCGACGAGCCGGTGCTGTTCGAGCCATTTGCCGAACGATTTGAGTGTTGCGACGTTGCGCGCGAGGGTGCTCTGAGCGAGTCCCTGTTCCTGGCGGGACCAGAGCCAGTCCCGGAGCGCTTCGAGTCCGAGCTCGGATACGTCCGATTCTGGCCCCGAGTCGGGGGCCGACGCTTCGAGGTACTCCGATAAAGAGAGAAGGTCTCGACGGTAGGCACGAACGGTCTGCGGCGAGTAGCCGTACTCGAATTCGACTGCCGAGAGGAAGCCGTCGATCGCCGTGCCGAGGTTCATGTTCCCATTCTGGCGCTGCCGGCGAAATCGTGCGCGCCGTTGCCCGTGTCGGTGGCTGCGATTTCTCGCGGGCTACGTCGAACACGCGCTGCTAGCCTGTGGAAATGACGACCGGATCGACTCGCATCGGCGCGGAGGAGCGGCCGCTCGGACACCGATTCCGCGCGGTTCACAAGACGTTCGACGTCATCCGGCCGGGGGCGCTTCGCCTTCGGTGGTTTCGGTGACGGCAGATCGGAGGCCCTCCATTGAATCGCGCAATGCCCTCTCTGAACGTCTTGATCGTCGGAGCGAGTCGCGGGTTGGGGCTTGCTCTCGCCTCCGCGATGCTCGAGGACGGGCATCGCGTTTTCGGCGTTTCCCGCGGCTCGAATCCCCCGGAGGAACTCGCCGCAGCCGCCCGAAGCGGTGTCCTGTCCTGGGTCGGTGCCGATTTCTCCGATCCGCGTGGAGCCGCAGCGTCGATCGCCGATGCCCTTCCGCCTTCACTCGATGTGATCGTCTACAACATCGGGATCTGGGAGGAGGCCGCTTTCTCCGAGGAGTACGACTTCCTCGGGTCCGGCGCGGAGGAGATCGAGTCTCTGGTGACCGCGAACGTCACCGGCCCGCTGCTCTTGCTGCACCGTCTGCTGCCGTCGCTCTTGGTGAGCGCGCATCCGCGGGTGATCCTCACCGGTTCGACCTCAGGAGTACCGCGCAGTGGCCGACCTGAAGTGGCGTTCGGTGCCTCCAAGTTCGCTCTCACCGGCATCGCCGACGCCCTGCGCGAGGGCTACCGGCATCACGGTCTCTCGGTGAGCGTGATGCAATTGGGGTATCTGAACACCGAGGATCCCTTGTCGGTACCGGTGGAGGAGGCAGCGGCTCGCGGTGCAGGCACGCTCGTTCCCGTGCATGACGTCGTCGAAGTCATCCGCACGATGATGCGCCTCTCCCCCGCATCCTTCGTACGAGAGCTCGTGCTCCCGGCGATTCTCGACGAACGTTTCTGACCCGAACGCCCCGCCCCTTCACCTGCGTCGCTCCCGTCCGGCTGGGCGGAACGCCCACTGGTGTTCATGGTTGCCCGGCCGCTCGCGCTTCTCGATCAGGCCGAGCAGCTCGAGCTCCGCCAGCGCTTCACGGGCATCCCTGGGCGCGACACCCGCGAGTTGCACGATCGTGTCCAGTCCGCGTGCTCCTCGAAGCGGGAGCGCGTCGAGAATGCGCTGGTGCATGATCGGAGAACGCTGAGGCTCACCCGCGGTTCCGCCCGGGGAGGAGTCCAGCTCGGACGGGCCCTTGCGACTGGCCGGCGAACTTCCCAGCACCCCCGGAGCTTCGACGGCCAGGTCCAGGCCGACGAGCTCGCAGGCATCGCTCGGAGATGTGACGAGCGATGCGAAATACTCACGAATCAGCCGGTGGCACCCGGCGGAGGCCGCAGATGTGATCGGGCCGGGCACGGCACCGAGCGCACGCCCGAGCTGTGCCGCGTGCCCCGCTGTGTTCAACGAGCCGGATCTGATGCCTGCCTCGGTGACCAGCGTCGCGGCGGAGAGCGCTGCCACGAGTCGGTTGCGCTGCAGGAACCGCCACCGTGTCGGCGCCGTGCCCGGGACGACCTCCGAGCAGACCGCCCCGTGCGCCGCGATTCGATCGATGAGATCCGAGTTCCCCAGGGGGTACGACCGCTCGGCCCCGCCGGCGAGCACCGCCACCGTCGGAGCACCTGCGGCGAGCGCAGCGCGGTGAGCCGCTGCATCGATTCCATAGGCTGCTCCGGAGACGATGGATGCGCCCGCGACGCACACCCCCGAGGTGAGTTCCGCGGTGATGCGCGTTCCGTACGGAGTGGCGGCTCGCGCCCCGACGATCGCCAGTGAATGCAGTCCGAGTGCGCGCGGGTCTCCACGAACCCACAGCATGACCGGTGCGTGTGGTCCGAGGTCGTGGAGCTGCTCCGGCCAGGTGGCGTCTCCGGGGAACACGGGTTGCAGGCCGGCCTGGGCCGCTCGTTCGAGGTCGGCGAGCGTCGCGTTGCGGTCCAGGCGCGGTTTCCAGCGTTCGAGTGCGGCGTGGAGCGATCGGCTCTGGGGCGCGGCATGCGGGTCCGCTTCGGTCCATGCCCGGCCCACCTGCTCGGGTGGGGCTCCGATAAGCAGCAGTTTCAACGCGGTCGACGCGCCCACTGCTGCGATGAGAGCCCCCGCGGTTCCGTCTCCGGGTTCGAGGATGCGTGACCATGCCACTCGGGCGATCCTCGCCTCGTCGGTGGCTGGATCGCCCTCGGGTACGGAGACGGTCGCGGACGAACTCGGATAGAGCGCGCGTAATGCTCTGCGGAGCTCATGGTCCGCGAGCGTCAGCTTCGAGGCGTCGGGCCCCTGCCCGTGTGTTCGAGCGTCAGCGGTCGTCATGCCAGATCCCCCTCGCGCAGGATGAGAGCTTGGGCGATCTCCCGGCGACCGGGGCGATCGACCTCGGAGAGGTCGGCCAGGGTCCACGCGACGCGGAGCGTCCGGTCGTAGCCTCGAAGCGTCACCGCTCCGAGGGAGAGAGCTCGGTCGAGCACCACTGTCTCGGAGCGGGGCAGTTTCGCCGCGGGTCCGCGAAGCCACTGCCCCGGGAGATCGGAGTTGACGGTCCAGGGGGTTTCTCTCAGCCGCAGGGCCGCCAGCTCCCGGGCGCGTGTGACACGCGCCCGGAGTTCTGCGCTCGTCCGCCCGTCGGCGCCTGCGGGGCGCTCCTGCACGCTGGACACTCGACGTACCTCGATCTTGAGGTCGATGCGGTCGGCCAGCGGGCCGGAGATACGCGATCGGTACCGCATTCTGGCGATGGGCGTGCACGTGCACTCCGCCGCGGCGTCGAGAGACCCTGCATTCCCACAGGGGCAGGGATTCGAAGCCAGCAGCAACTGCGCTTTCGCCGGGAGCGTCGCGCGGAAACGGGCACGGTGGATGTCGACGGTTCCTGATTCGAGCGGCTGTCTGAGCGCGTCGAGGACGTGTCTCGGATACTCCGCGGCCTCATCAAGGAACAGCACTCCGTGACAAGCCCGGGTCACGGCTCCGGGGCGCACGCCTCGGCCATCGCCCCCGCCGATGATCGCGATCGCCGATGCGGTGTGATGAGGGTGCTCGAAGGGAGGACGCACGACCAGGTGACTCAACGTGTCGCTGCCGAGAGAAGCGATGCTGCTCGCGACGAGCGATTCCTCCGGGCTCAGATCGGGGAGGATCGTCGGGAGGCAGGCGGCGAGCAGGGTCTTCCCTGCGCCCGGAGGGCCGGTCAGCGAGAGATGGTGCCTGCCCGCTGCCGCGACGACGAGCGCGTCCACCGCTTCGTCCTGTCCGATGATGTCGACCGTGTCCGGAGCCCCATCGGGTGCCGGGTGCGCACGCTCGTCATCCCGGCGGTCACGTGTGTGAGCAGGTTCGTTCCGCCGCCCAGGGGTCTGCGGGACCACGATTCGCCAGGCGCGGTCTTCCCCGGAATGCCAGGCGACGGCATCTGCGAGATCGTGGACCGCGATCGTCTCGATGCCGGGCACCAGCGAGGATTCGACCGCGGCGGACTCCGGAACCATGACCCGTTCGAAACCGAGACGACGCGCAGCCAGAACCGCGCTGAGTAGGCCTGGAGGACGCCGGAGTTCGCCGTCCAGCGCGAGTTCGCCCAGATGCACGACGCTGCTCATCCGTGCGGCCGGAGCTCGTCCGGAAGCGGCGAGCGCCGCGAGCGCGATCGCGAGATCGAACCCCGACCCGTGTTTGGGCAGTGCAGCGGGCGCGAGGTTGATCAGGATGAATCGGTCGGCCAGTTTGAGTCCGACCTTCTCAGTGGCTACCCGGACCCGGGACTTCGCTTCGGCGAGCGCGGTGTCGGGGAGACCCACGATTCCGATTCCGGGGAGTTGCTGGGAGAGCGCCGCTTCGACGAACACGGGCGCCCCGTCGAGTCCCGCAAGTGCGATCGCAGCGGCCCGGCAGACCGCGGTCTCGGTCATACGATCCCCCGAAGGTGGTCGATCCCGGGGAGTTCACCGGGCCTCACCGTGATGCCGATCGCGTCGATCCGGATTCGCTCAGCGCCCGGCCGATGCTCTCTGACCCACTCGAGCAGCAGTCGTCTCAACCGGCGGGCCTTACGTCGCGTGATCGCCTCGAGCGGGCTGCCGTACCCCTGGCCGCTCCGCGTCTTCACTTCGACCGCGACGAGGCAGTCCTTCTGACAGGCGACGAGGTCCAGCTCGCCTTCTCGCGTACGCCAGTTGCGGGCGAGAATGCGGTATCCGCGGGATTCGAGGTAGTCCGCCGCAGTCTTCTCGCCCCACCGGCCCAGGGTCTGGCGGTCGGGGATCGTGTCGAGCGTTCGGGTGTTCGTGCTGGTCATTTGCACCTCCGAGCACAGTCTCGAAGGTGGTTCACCCGCCCGGTGCGCTGTGCACAGGCCTCAGCGCGTCAAGGAGCTCACCCACGCGTCGACGCGTCTTGGGGAGGGATGCAGAGCGTTCCCGCGGTGCGCGACTACTTGTCGAGCGAGAGATCCTGCGGCAAGGAGAACTCACGTGCGGAGAGCTCCTCGACGTTGACGTCCTTGAAAGTGAGCACGCGGACCGACTTCACGAACCGGTCGGCACGGTAGACGTCCCATACCCAGACGTCGTTCATCGCGAGTTCGAAGTAGAAGTCGCTCCCAGCGTCGCGCCGCTGCAGATCGACCTCGTTCGCGAGGTAGAACCGCCGCTCGGTCTCGACGACGTATCGGAACTGCCCGACGATGTCGCGGTACTCGCGGAACAGGGCAAGCTCTGCATCGCGTTCGTAGTCGTCCAGGTCGTCTTCGTTCATCGCACCCATCCTAGCGATTCCCCGGGACGGTCAACAGCACCGGGGTCTCGCTCCATGCCGACACGCGAGGCGGAGCGCATCTGCGCAATCAGATTGACTTATTCGAACATATGTTCGAATATTGCTCCATGTCAGCCTCCTCCGCAGTTCGCGATCTGCAGCAGCGCATCACCGAGATGCAGGTTCCGCAACTCGGCGATCGCAGTGTGCCGACCCGCGCGGAGCTGGCGTCGCTCCTCCCCGGAGGAGCCCTGATGCGCGGCTGCAGCTACTCCGTGCACGGGTCGCTCGCGCTCGCGCTGGCACTGATCGCAGGCGCTTCGGCGTCCGGCATGTGGTGCGGAGCCGTAGGGTTCCCCGATCTCGGACTCGAAGCCGCAGCCGCGCTCGGTATCGCCCTCGAGCGCTTCGTCCTGGTACCGCGCCCCGGAGAGCGAACGCTGGGTGCCGTCGCAACGCTCTCAGAAGTACTCTCCGTCGTCCTGACCCGGACCTCGGCGCCCGTCCGTCAGGCCGATGCCGACCGCGTCACCGCACGCTTGCGCGAACGCGGCGCGGTCCTCATCTGCGTCGGTGATTGGCCGCATCCGACCAGCACCCTGCGGGTCACCGATTCGAGGTGGCAAGGTCTCGGAACCGGCCGCGGCATCCTCGCCCAGCACACGCTCACCGTGCAGACCATGGACCGGCGCGGACCGAGCACGCGCATCATCAGCTTCGACGGCGGGAAGCCGTCCGCGCCCAGAGAGCGGATCTTGGAGGCGCTGCGATGACCGTTCAGACCGGGCATGCATCGGATGACCCCGATCGCACGATCGTCGTCTGGGTACCCGACTGGCCGATCCACGCGCACCGGTTGGAGCGCGAAGCCGAACAACGCCTCGCGCCCCAGGACGCGAGCGCACCGCGACCACTCGATCACAGCGCTCCGTGCGCGGAGGAGGTGTCGGGAGCGGGAACTCTCGCAGCGCCGATCGCGCTCATCTCCGGGCACCGCGTCGTCGCCTGCTCAGCTGCCGCTCGAGCTTCTGGGGTCCGCGTCGGCATCCGAGAGCGAGAGGCCAGCCGGCTCTGCCCGGGGATCGAGCTCCATCCGCACCATCCGGAAACCGATGACCGCCGCTTCGCACCCGTGCTCGCCGCAATCGAACGACTCGTTCCAGGCACACAGCAGATCCGTCCCGGCATCTGCTCGCTTCGAGCCCGTGGGCCCGCCCGCTACTACGGCACCGAGCAAGCAGCAGCAGAGGCGCTACTCGAACTCGTCCATGAGCTCGGTTTCCCCGAAGCCCGGGTCGGAATCGCCGATGGCAGGTTCGCAGCCTCCCAAGCCGCACGAGCCGGGAGCGCCGTATCCGCGGTCAGCTCACCCTCGGATGGCGTTCGGATCGTTCCGCGCTCAGCATCGGCTCGATTCCTGAGCGCGCTGCCCGTTTCCCGCGCAGCTCCCCCGGACCTCGCAGAGGTGCTCCTCGGACTCGGCATACGCACACTCGGAGACTTCGCCGCTCTGCCCGAAGAGTCCGTCAGGCAGCGTTTCGGGCCGGCCGGCGTCGACGCGCATCGGCTCGCCGGGGCACGACCCACCGCCCTCGACCACGCACCGCTTCCCACCGCTCCCCGCGAGATCGTTCTGTCCCTCGACTTCGAACCGCCTCTGAGCAGCACCGACCAGCTGGCCTTCGCATCCAGCGCGGCGTCGGAACGCTTCATCACGGAACTCCTCGCAGAAACGCTCGTCTGCACCGAGGTTCGCATCGAACTCATCGATGACGTCGGAGTCCGTTACGAACGCACCTGGGCGCACCCGGGGCGGTTCACCGCTTCGGACCTCATCAACCGGATTCGCTGGCAAGCGAGCGGGTTGCACAGCAGCACCGAGCGCGCCGGTGCGGGAATCGCGGCGCTTCGCGTGGCTCCCGAACGCGTCGAACGCACCGCCGCCCATGAACCCGGCCTATGGAGCAGCGAGCCCGACGAACGCGTGCACCACCACATCACCCGCCTGCAGAACCTCGTCGGGCACGACGGCGCCGTCATCGGGTCGTTGACCGGAGGTCGACTCAGCTCGGAACGTCAGCGGTTCTCCCCCTGGGGCACGCGCGCACCGCGCACCGCGCACCGAAGCCTGGGTGCGGGGCCCTGGCCCAGCGGACTCGCCGCGGCCGATGCACCGAGTCGCGTCTTTCCGAACCCCATCCCCGCGGATCTGCGAGACGCTTCGGGAAACCCGGTGCTGCTCGACGACGACCTGCTGAGCAGCGATCCCGCGTCGCTCAGGGTCGACGGACACGGAGCCGCTCACCGCGTCCTCGCCTGGTCCGCACCGTGGCCCGTGCGAGAACGGTGGTGGAACGCATCCGTGGAGCGTTTCCGCGTGCAACTGGTCCTCGACGACGGCAGCGCATGGCTGCTGCATCGCACCGGCCGCGTTCAGCACGGTCCGCAGGCGACCCAGAGCGCTGAGAGCGGAGCCGCTCCGGGAGGGCGTCCGGCGAGCGGCGCCGGCAACGCGGCCGACTCCGACGGTATCTCCGCAGAGCCCCCAGCCTGGTTCGCGGAAGGACAGTACGACTGAGCAGCCAGGAGGTGAGCGCACATGAAATGGGACAATTCTCGACGGGAGTGGAGTGAGCTCGAACGCATCCTCTCGGCCCGGCCTCCAGCGCACGCACGCGGGCACGACGCCATGCTCACTCCGCTGCAGAGACCGGAACCGGCCGATGGATCAGATCCACCGCGAACGGCGCCGAACGAACGAACCGGCGATGCGGGAGCACCTCAGGCGATGCCTCAGGCATCCGTGCCGTACGCGGAGCTGCATGCGCACTCCCATTACAGCTTCCTCGACGGGGCGAGCTCGCCGGAGGCGCTCATCGCGGAGGCCACCAGGCTCGGCCTCACCGGCATCGCGATCACCGATCACGACGGTTTCTACGGCGCCGCTCGATTCGCCGAGGCCGCGCGATTCGCAGCTGCACCGCTCGACACGGTGTACGGCGCGGAGCTCACCATCGGGCTCGATGCACCCCAGTTGGGAATCGCCGACCCGGGAGGCACGCACCTGCTCGTCCTCGCGAACGGCGTCGACGGCTACCACCGCCTCGCGGGGGCGATCACCGAGGCTCAGCTCGCCGGCGGGGAGAAGGGGCGCCCGCGCTACGACCTCGATGCGCTCGCCGAGACCGCGAACGGCGAATGGACCATCCTCACCGGGTGCAGAAAAGGCGCGGTCCGTCAGGCGATGGAATCCGCCAGCACTCGGGAAGCCGGCGACACCGCGGCCGCCCGGGCCCTCGACGACCTGATCGCCAGGTTCGGTCGCGACCACGTCCTCGTCGAACTCACCGACCACGGGCTCCCCGGCGACGACGTCCGGGTCGACCGCCTGGCCGCACTCGCCTCCGCGACAGGAGTCGCGACCGTCGCGACCGGGGCCGTCCACTACGCACGCTCCGACCATGCCCAGCTCGCGGACGCCATGGCCGCGATCCGTGCACGACGCAGCCTCGACGAGATCGACGCGTACCTGCCCGCGACCGGTGCCGCTCGGATCCGTTCCGGCGCCTCGATGCTCCGCCGGTTCGCCGGGCACACCGACGCGGTGACGCGCACGGCGAGCATCGCCCGTCAGATCGGGTTCCCGCTCCGCACCGCCCGGCCGAAGCTCCCCAAGCTCGACGTGCCCGAAGGCCATACGCAGATCAGCTGGCTCCGTGAACTCGCCTGGCGAGGTGCCGCTGAACGGTACCGGCTGCCCGACCCCGAGGTCGAGGACCGGCTCGAACGCGAGCTCGCCGTCATCGAACGGCTCGATTTCCCCGGGTACTTCCTCATCGTGCACGACATCGTCCAGTTCGCCAAAGGGCGCGGCATTCTCTGCCAAGGGCGCGGCTCCGCGGCGAACTCGGCGATCTGCTTCGTGCTGGGCATCACCGCCGTCGACTCGGTGCTCTACAACCTCCCGTTCGAACGGTTCCTCTCCAGCATGCGCGAGGAAGAACCCGATATCGACGTCGACTTCGATTCCGAACGCCGGGAAGAGGTGATCCAGTACGTCTACGAACGCTACGGCCGACGCAACGCCGCCCAGGTCGCGAACGTGATCAGTTATCGTCCCAAGAGCGCCGCGCGGGACGCCGCGAAAGCGCTCGGCTACACACCGGGCAAGCAGGATCTCGAAGCGCTCCCACCGGATGTCGCCGGCCTCGCGGAGCAGCTCAGGAAGACTCCACGGCACCTCGGAATCCATTCGGGAGGCATGGTGCTCACCGAGCAACCCGTCGGCGAAGTCTGCCCGATCGAACACGCCCGCATGCCGGGTCGTACCGTGCTCCAGTGGGACAAGGACGATTGCGCCGCCATGGGTCTCGTCAAGTTCGACCTCCTCGGACTCGGCATGCTCGGCGCGATCCGCATCTCGATGGATCTCGTGGCCGAAGCACTCGGAGAACGCTGGACGCTCGAGACGATCCCCAAAGAGGAAGCCGGCGTCTACGACATGCTCTGCCGAGGCGATGCCATCGGTGTCTTCCAGCTCGAGAGCCGCGCCCAGATCAACACGCTCCCCCGGCTGCTCCCCCGACGCTTCTACGACCTCGTCATCGAGATCGCCCTGATCAGACCGGGTCCGCTGCAGGGCGGCGCCGTGCACCCGTACCTCCGGCGCCGGGCCGGCACCGAAGAAGCCGATTACCCGCATCCCAAGCTGAAGCCGGTGCTCGAACGCACGCTCGGCGTCCCTCTCTTCCAGGAGCAGCTGATGCAGATGGCCATGGCGATCGGAGACTGCGATGCCGAGGACGCCGATCTGCTGCGGCGCTCCATGGGCTCGAAACGCGGCACCGAGCAGATGAACACGCTCAAGGACAAGCTCCTGGCGGGCATGAAACGCAACGGGCTCGGCCCCGAGGAATCCACGCGCATCTACGAGCAGATCGAGGCGTTCGCCAACTTCGGGTTCGCCGAGAGCCACTCCATCAGCTTCGCGCTGCTCGTCTACGTCAGCGCATGGCTCAAGCTCCACTACCCGGCCGCGTTCCTCGTCGGCCTCCTCCGGGCGCAGCCCATGGGCTTCTACGCTCCGCGCACTCTCGTCGAAGACGCGCGCCGCCACGGTGTCCAGGTCCGCCCGGCCGACGTGCAGCGGTCCGAGGCCCACGCGTCGCTCGAACCGCAGGGCACCGGGCAGAAAGAGGCGCCCTCGAAGAACGCGCACCCGCAGAACGCACACCCTCAAGACACGCAGCCCGATCCGACGCACCGAGCCGCTCCCAGCGGCCCGGACAGCCCGATCAGCCCCGGCAACCCAGACAGCACCAGCGGCATCAGCCCGAGCGGCCCCGCGTCGTGCGCCAGCGCGGATCAGCCGCCGGTTCCGCCGTTCGTCCGAGGGGCCGCCGACGATTCGGGTCGGCATCGCCGAGACCGTCCTTTCGCCGTCCGTCTCGGGCTCTCCGGTATCCAGGGCATCGAGACCGCGGTCGCCGAACGGATCGCAGCCGCGCGCGCGGCAGGCCCGTTCCTCGATCTCGCGGACCTCGCTCGGCGTGCCGATCTCGATCGCAGACAGCTCGAGGCCCTGGCCTCCGCCGGAGCCTGCGCCGGCCTCGGCGTGGACCGCAGGGAAGCGCTCTGGAGCGCCGGCCCCGCCGCGGACAACCGGGATCGCTACCTGCCCGGGGTCGCCGTGCACGTGCAGCCGCCGCTCCTCCCGCTCCTCACTCCGGAGGAGCAGACCGCGCTCGACCTCTGGACCACCGGCGTGATCGGCGAATCCCAGCACCCCCTCGCACTGCTTCGCGATCGCCTCGACCGGCGCGGCGTCATCCGTTCCGACCGGGTCAAGCAGCTCCCACCTGGGAGGTTCGTCGCGGTCGCCGGTATCGTCACGCATCGCCAGCAGCCGCCGACCGGTGGCGGCGTGGTCTTCCTCACTCTCGAAGACGAATCCGGCACCGTCAACATCATCACGTGGGCGGATGTCTGGCAGCGGTTCCGCACCGTCGCGCGCGCTTCACCGGCCCTCATCGTCTCGGGGCCGCTCGAACGCTCGCCCGAGGGCGTCGTGAACGTCGTCGCCGCCGAGTTCGAACCGCTCCCGGCCCCGCAGGCGGTCTCGTCACGGGACTTCCGATGACGCGGCGGACCCGGCGATATGCTGGCGACGTGACTCCTTCAACGGCTCTCCTCACCGATCGCTACGAACTCACCATGGTCGACGCGGCGCTCGCCTCGGGCACCGCGCACCGGCGCAGCATGTTCGAACTCTTCGCCCGCAGGCTCTCGGGCGGTCGACGATACGGCGTGGTCGCGGGCACCGGCCGGCTCCTCGAAGCGATCGAGCAGTTCCGATTCACCGACGCCGAGCTCGACTGGCTCCGCGCGGAGGACTTCCTCCGGCCCGAAACCCTCGACTGGCTGGCCGACTACCGGTTCACCGGCAACATCTGGGGATACCCCGAGGGCGAAGTCTTCTTCCCGGGCTCCCCCATCCTCACCGTCGAATCCGGCTTCGCCGAGGGGGTCCTGCTCGAAACGCTCGCGCTCAGCATCCTGAACGCCGATTCCGCCGTCGCGACCGCGGCATCCCGCATGAGCCACGCCGCGAACGGCAAACCCCTCGCCGAGATGGGATCGCGCCGCACGAGCGAGCGCAGCGCCGTCGCCGCAGCACGCGCCGCCTACATCGCCGGGTTCACCGCCACCTCCAACCTGGAGGCGGGACGCAGCTACGGGATCCCCACCATGGGCACCGCAGCTCACGCCTTCACCCTGCTCCACGACAGCGAACAGGCCGCGTTCGAGGCCCAGATCGCCGCGCTCGGCACCGGCACCACCCTGCTCGTCGACACCTACGACATCGAACAAGGCGTGCGCACCGCGATCGAGGTCGCCGGAACCGACCTCGGAGCCGTCCGCATCGACTCCGGCGACCTCCCCGTGGTCGTCGCGCAGGTACGCGACCTGCTCGACAGCCTCGGCGCGACCCGGACGAAGATCACGGTTACCAACGACCTCGACGAATACACCGTCGCCTCGCTCGCCTTCTCCCCCGTCGACAGCTTCGGAGTCGGCACCTCCGTCGTCGTCGGCTCGGGAACCCCGACGCTCGGCATGGTCTACAAGCTCGTCGCACGCACCGACGACGCGGGCGACTGGGTCTCCGTCGCGAAGAAGTCCACCGACAAGGCCTCCGTCGGCGGGCGCAAGAGCGTCCGCCGGGTATTCGACGCGACCGGTCGCGCCCAGACCGAACTGATCCTCCTCGGCGACGGACCCGGGGGCGAGCCCGAGGGCGCCGACCTCACCTCACCGAACCGCGAGGTACTGGTCCCCCTCGTCGTCGACGGGACCGTGCAGGCCGGTTTCACCGGCTCCGCCGGAATCGCCGCAGCACGGGAACGTCACACCCGCTGCGTCGCCGAACTGCCGCCGATCGCGATGCGCCTCACCCGCGGAGACCCCGCGATCGAGACCGAATACCGCTGAACCGGACGCACCGCGCGCACGCGCGGGAGAACGCACGAAGGGCCGTCCATCCGGATCGGATGGACGGCCCTTCGTGCGCCTGAGACCGGAGGCCCCGCGGATCCGAGCAGACCCCGCGCTCTCCGATCAGTCCTTACGCATGCGCTCGTACACGCGCTTGCAGTCCGGGCACACCGGGAACTTCTCAGGATCGCGCGACGGCGTCCACTTCTTCCCGCAGAGCGCGCGCACTGGCTTCCCGGTCATCGCGGACTCGAGGATCTTGTCCTTCGGAACGTAATGCGAGAAGCGCTCGTGATCGCCGTCCTCGACCTGGTCCTGGTTCAGCAGCTCCTCGAGCTCACGGTCCAGCACATCGGTGCCACCGGCCGGAGAGGAGTCGCCGCGCGTGAAGATACCCATGCGACGATTCTACGCGGCGAGGCCGAATCGCCGCTGCGAGTTCCGCGTCGCCATCGCGCTCAGTCGAAGACCTGTGTCGCGGCAATGAGCTCGGGGCCCCGGCGGTCGAAGATCTTCCCGCCGAGCAGGATCCCGAGTCCGAGGATCGCGGCACCGTAGACGACGCCGAAAGCCAGAGCGCCGAGGTTCCACGCGGGGGTCACGTCGACCAAGGCGACGACCGCGATCCACACCGCGGGCACCGAGAACACCAGCGCGGCGATCATCGACAGCGTCTGGGACAGCCCGGAACCCGAGCCGGACCACTGGGGCTGAGCGAACGGGCTGTCGCCCGGGCGCGTGGTCGGATACGGGATGAGCACGGAGAACACGCTCGAGACGCCGCACGTGACGAACAGCACGGCGAGGTTCATGCCGATCACCGCGGGAAGCACCCGCCACTCTCCCATGACCGTGACGGTCACGGTGGAGCCGATCAGCGCGACCGGCAGTCCGATCAGCAGCACGGGAGCGAGACGTCCGCGGCGATCGTCGCGGCCGGCGATGCCGCTGGCGACATGGCTCCAGATCGCGGTCGAATCCATGGCGACGTCGTTGTGCAGGGACCACGCCAGCAGCAGCAGGATCACGGGCAGCGGCACCGCCGCGAGCGTGCGCAGATCCGCACCCGCGACCCAGAACGCGAGGATCATCAGGATCGGGACGAAGGGGATCGCGGAGAGGCCTACCCGGTAGCGGGGGTCGCGGCTCCAGTAGGTGAGCACGCGTGCGGCGATGACGGAAGCGGGCTTGGCCGAGAAGCGTTCGAACCAGCCCAGGCCACGTCGCGCGATCGCCGGGTCGGCCGGTCGTTCGACCGACTGGAGGGATGCGCGCACGATCGGGAACCAGACCGCGAGCAGCACGATCACCGCGGCGAGCAGGACGCCGAAGTGCAGGAGGGCGGCACCGAGGTCCCCGTTCGCGGCCTGCTGCGCACCCACGAACGCCGCGCCGAACGGCGACCAGCCGAGCGCCCGTGCGGCCGCAGTGGTGCTGCCTTCCGGTGCGCCCGAGATCGCGGTGATGCCGAAGAACGCGAGCGGGAGCAGCGCGATCAGCAGGACCGTTCCGACGACCCGCAGCACACCCCCGCGATCGTGTCCGAACCAGAGCTTCGAGAGCGCTGAGGAGACCCGGGTCGCGGTGACCGCGAACAGATACGCGAGCACCAGCCCGAGCACCAGAGCCCAGACCGGCTGCTGCCACTCCGGCCGCAGGACGGCGAGCGCCACGAGCCAGACCAGGAGCAGGATCGCGGGCCAGGTCAGCACGGTGCTGAACAGCAGCGCGGACGCGATGGAGCCCGGACGTGCCGGAACCGAGGCGAACTGCCGCGGCTCGAGGTGCCCGCGGTTCGCGAAGAAGGGGACGAGCAACGCCGCGCCGAGCAACGCGGAGCCGATGAAGACATCCAGGTCGGCGCGTGCGGCCGCCTCGGGCAGGATCAGCGTCGGCAGCCAGGCGAGCGCGACGGCTGCCGCGACGGCCAGCAGACCGACCAGCACCGCCCGGAACCCCTGGGCCGCGGACCCACGGAACGCGGATCCGAGCAGCGTCAGACGGAGTCGGAGGAGCCGTGCAGCCACTGCAGTCCCTTCTCTGCGCCGGATTCGCCGGTGAGGTGCGCGAATCGCTCTTCGAGGCTCATGCCGTCGCGGACTGCGTCGACCGTGCCCTGAGCGATCACGCTGCCGTCGACGATAACCGACACGTGGTCGCAGACGCGCTGGATCAGGTCGAGGCTGTGGCTCGACATGATGACGCTGCCGCCGCCGGCCACGAACTTCTCGAGGATGTCGGTCACGTTCGAGGCGGAGACCGGGTCGATCGCCTCGAACGGCTCGTCGAGCACCAGCACCTCGGGAGCGTGGATCATCGCACAGGCGAGACCGATCTTCTTCTGCATGCCTGCCGAGTAGTCGGAGACGAGCCGGTCCATGGCCGACCCCAGGCCGAAGGCCTCGGCCAGTTCGGCGGCGCGCGTGGCGACCGCGTCCTCGCGGACGCCGTTGAGGATGCCGATGTAGTAGAGCAGCTGCGCCCCGGTCAGGCGGTCGAACAGACGCAGTCGATCCGGGAGGGTGCCGATCAGCCGCTTCGCGGCGGGACCGTCGGCCCAGACGTCGATGTCGTGCACCGTGATGCGACCGGACGTCGGACGGTTCAGTCCGCTGATCATCGAGAGCGTGGTCGTCTTGCCCGCGCCGTTGGGGCCGACGATGCCGGTGAAGGATCCCGCGTGCACCTGGATCGAGACGTCGCTCGCCGCGGCGACCTGGCCGTAGTTCTTGGTCAGCACCTCGGTGCGGAGCACCACCGGGTTCTGCGCGGCCAGGCGTCCGCGCTCACGAGCGCGGACGATCGACGGGACCGGGACCTGGATGCGACCCGTACGCGGAGCAGCATCGTTCACCGATGTATCGGCGGCTGCGGTCTCGGCGGAGCCGGTGTCGACGCGGGCAGCCTCGACCGGCGCTTCTGGCATGGAGGACGGGGAGTTCGACGGCACCTGCCTAACCTACCAAACCTCACCATGCTCCGACTCACAGCCGAGTCCCCGGTTCGCGCCATCACCCGGCAGAATGTTCGTGTGCCCTCCGCAGCGAATCCACCGAAACCCCGCGCCGTCGCCTGGCGATCCCTGCGCCTGCTCACGCAGCGCGACCTGAAGGTCCGCTACGCGACCTCGCTGCTCGGCTACCTGTGGTCGATCCTCGACCCCCTGCTCATGAGCCTCATCTACTGGTTCATCTTCACCCAGATGCTCAAGCGAGGGCTCGGCGAGGACCCCTACATCGTCTTCCTCCTGTGCGCGATGCTCCCGTGGGTCTGGTTCAACGGCGCCATCTCGGATTCCACACGGGCGTTCCTGCGAGACATCAAGCTCGTCCGTTCGGTGGCGCTCCCGCGGTGGATCTGGGTCGGGCGCATCGTCTGCTCCAAGGGCGTCGAGTTCCTGCTCAGCCTCCCCGTGCTGATCGTGTTCGCGGTGTTCTCGGGCGCGCACGTGGGGTGGCAGATCGTCCTCTTCCCGGTCGGTCTGCTGCTGCTCGGAACGCTGATCCTCGGACTCGGACTGCTCATCGCGCCGCTGACCGTCTTCTTCCGCGACCTCGAGCGCGCGACCAAACTGGTCCTGAGGCTCCTCTTCTACGCGTCCCCGATCATCTACGGAGCGAGCGACCTGCCCGAGGCAGTGCGCCCCCTCGCCTGGATCAACCCGCTCTCGGGCATCTTCTCCCTGTTCCGCGCCGGGTTCTTCCCCGATCAGCTCGACTGGGCGCTCGTCGGGGTCTCCGCGGCCCTCACCGCGGTCGCCCTGATCGCCGGAATCCTCGTCTTCCGCCGCACCATCGGCGGCGTCCTGAAGGAGCTCTGACGTGACCGACACGGACTCCCCCATCATCGTCGCTTCGAATCTCGGCGTCCGGTTCCGCCGCAATCGCGGTGCCCGGCGCAGCTTCAAGGACCTCCTCTCCGGCGGTTCCCGCAGGCGTGCTCCGAGCGAGTTCTGGGCGCTGCGCGACGTCTCCTTCTCCGTGCGCGCGGGCGAGGCGATCGGCGTCGTCGGCCGCAACGGACAGGGGAAATCGACGCTGCTCAAGCTCGTCGCAGGCGTCCTCCTGCCCGACGAGGGACGCGTCACCGTGAACGGCGGAGTCGCACCCCTCATCGAGATCACCGGAGGATTCGTCGGGGATCTCACCGTCCGCGACAACCTGCATCTGACCGCCGGCCTGCACGGCCTCAGCCGCAGCGAGATCGCGGACCGCTTCGACGACATCATCGATTTCGCCGGCGCCGCGGACGTGCTCGACACGCCCTACAAGCACCTGTCCAGCGGCATGCAGGTGCGGGTTGCGTTCTCGCTCATCTCGCAGCTCGATGAACCCGTTCTGCTCGTCGACGAGGTGCTCGCCGTCGGCGACCGCGCGTTCCGCGAGAAGTGCTACCGACGCATCGACGCGCTGCTCGCCGAGGGGAAGACGCTCTTCCTCGTCTCGCACAGCGAGCGGGATCTGCGCCGCTTCTGCTCGCGCGGGCTCTACCTCGACCGCGGTGCGCTCCGGCTCGACGGCCCGATCGACGAGGTGCTGAAGCGCTACAACGAGGACCATCCCGCATGATCGACCCTCGGGCCCGTACCGGGGGTTCCGCCAGCGAATCCGCCTCAGCGCGTGCGAGGATCGACGGATGACCGTTCCTCGCGCAGCGCTCCCCGCTCTCCCGGCGGTGAGCTTCGTCATGCCCGTGCTCAACGAGGCCGAGTACCTGGAGCCCGCCGTTCGCACCGTGCTGGCGCAGGAGTATCCGGGCGAGAAGGAGATCGTCCTGGCGCTGGGCCCCTCGACGGACGGGACCACCGAGATCGCCCGTCGACTCGCGGCCGAGGACCCTCGCGTGCGGCTCGTCGACAACCCCGATCGGGACATCCCCGTCGCGCTGAACCTCGCCATCGCGGCGAGCCGCCATCCGGTCGTGATCCGGGTGGACGCGCACTCCGAGCTCACGCCCGACTACGCGGCACGGGGCATCGAGTCCCTCCGCGAGCAGGACGCCGACAACGTCGGCGGCATCATGCGCGCGGCCGGTCGCGGCGCGGTGCAGAGCGCGATCGCCCGCGGCTACAACAGCCCCTTCGGCCTCGGAGGGGGCGCTTATCACGGCGACGGTGCGCCCGGGCCCGCCGAGTCCGCCTATCTCGGGGTGTTCCGACGCGACGCCATCGAACGAGCCGGAGGCTTCGATCCGGGGATCCGCCGCGGCGAGGACTGGGAGCTCAACCTGCGGATCCGCCGGACCGGCGGACGCATCTGGTTCGATCCGCGCCTGCAGGTGACCTACTGGCCCCGCGCGAGCTTCGATGCGCTCGCGAGGCAGTTCTTCGCGACCGGCGCCTGGCGCGCGGTGCTCGTCCGCAGGTACGGCAGGGCCAACCCGTGGCGCTTCTTCGTCCCCGGGGCCCTGGTGCTGGGAGTGACGGTGGATCTCGTCGTCCTCGTGCTCCAGTGCTGCGGGGTGCTCCCCTGGTGGTCGCTCTGGTCGGCGCTGCACCTCGGCACCCTGGGCTACCTCGCGGGAGTGCTGCTCGGCGTCGCGCGCATGCCCGAGCAGCGCGGGTTCCGCGATCGCGTGCTCTCGTTCCGCACCCTGGTGACGATGCACTTCAGCTGGGGTGCCGGGTTCCTCAAAGGAATCCTGTTCGGTGGTGGCCGAACGGTCGACCGGTCGCGCACCGAATAGCCGCGGCAGGTCGGCCCACCGACGCGTCCTGCCGGATCAGCCCAGCGCGCCCCGCTGAACGAGGGCGTCGACGACCCGCGCCGCCGCTTCTCCGTCGTCGTGCGGCACGAAGGTCGCGCACCAGTTCTCATACCGTTCGTTCACGCCCAGCACCCAGTCGGCGTCGGCGCCTTCGGCCTCGATCTCGCGGGCGCGGTCGACGACCTCGTCCCTCCGCGTGAGCAGCGGCCCCGGAGCCTGCGCCTCGAAGTCGAAGGTGAATCCGCGCTCCCGATCGCGGTAGGACGCGAGGTCCGGCACGAAGAACGCCATCGGAACCCGTGCGACGGCGGCGTCGAACATGAGCGACGAGTAATCGGTGACCAGCAGGTCGGCGGCCAGCAGCACATCGTTGACATCCGGATGCCGCGAGACATCGAGCACGCGGGGGTGCTCGACCCCGTAGCGACCGAAGCCGTGCGTCCGGGTGTGCCCCCGAGCCGCCACGATCCAGCCCTCGCCGAGGTCGTCGGCCAGCGCCCGCACGTCCAGTTCGTCGACGAGCGCGGAACCCGAGTCGCGCCAGGTCGGCGCGTAGACCAGCACGCGCGCACCCTCTTCGATGCCGAGCACCCGGCGGGCCCGATCCACCGCCAGCGGGATCCTCGCGCCGCCCGCGACGGACGCGGCGAGCCGGTCGTCGCGCGGATAGCCCGATTCGAGGATCTCGCCGCGGAAGGCGTAGCTCTCGCGGAACTGCTCGGTCGAGTGCGGATTCTGCGACAGCATCATGCTCCACCGGCGGCTTTCGCGCCGGATCGCGATGCGGGTGCGGAAGGAGACGTTCGGGCGTCCGAGCGCGAGATGCTTCAGCATGGTGCCGTGCCAGGTCTGCAGCACGGTCTGGTGGCGGCCCCGCCGGAACCGGAAGCGCAGCCAGTCGTTGACCACGAGCAGGCGCGCGCGGCGTCGGGCGGCGAACCAGTCGGCGGATCCGACCAGCAGCGGTGTCGCACCCGCTGGGACCACCTGTCGTTCGCTCGTGACGCTCCAGTAGCGCGGCGCCTCCGGGAAGCGGATCGCGATCTCGCGGTCCAGAGCGAGCGGATTGCAGGTGACCTGACGGCCGTAGAAGCTCTCGAAGAACGCTGCGCCTTCGGGGATCCGCTCGGCGTCGCTAGCCGAGAGCCGCAGCGCTGCGGCGAGCACTCGCGCGGCCGCACCGCCCTCGGGGTGGGCGTGGAATCGTTCGGCGAGCGCGCGGCTCGCGGCGACCGCGCCGCGCCGCGCCGGGGCGTCCTCCGGGAGCACTTCGGTGAGCCGTTCGAGCGCTTCGTGCCAGGTACGTTCGACACGGCCGCTCGAGGTCACCTCGAGCGGCTCGTAGAGTCCGCGGGTCGCGGCGTACGCCTCCAGATCCGGCGCGAACCAGACGATGGGGCGCGAGAGCAGCGAGAAGTCGATCGCGATCGAGGAGTAGTCGGTGATGACCGCGTCGAAGGCACCGAGGAGCGGCGTGATGTCGCGCACGCGATCCGCTCCGAGCTCGTGGATCCTCCCGCCCAGCGCGTCGGCGTAGGCGCCGGCGCCGAGCGGGTGGGAGCGGATCACCAGGTTCGCGCCGAGACGCTCGAGCGTCTGCCGGATCGTAGCCAGTTGCGACTCGTCGGGGATCGCGGGATCCGGTTCGCCGTCCCGCCAGGTCGGCGCATAGAGCACCAGCTGACCGGACGGGCCGTTCTCGCTTCTGATGCCGGGCTCGCTATCGGCGCTTCCGGCGCTGCTCGCAGTGCGCGCGTCCCGCAGCAGGGCGAGCACCCGTGCTCGCGCGTCGGCCGCCGCCGCAGGGTTCCTGCGCTGCTCGGCGAGCGCGTCGTCCCGGGGATCGCCGAGTACCTGCACGCGGCCGGGGTCGACGCGGAACGCCGACCGGAGCCGTTCTGCGGATTCGATCGAGCCCGCGACGTAGATCGCCACCTGTTTCGCGCCGGCTTCGTACATGCGGCGGAGCAGGATCCGGACCGGCGCGGGTCCGCCGATCCGGGTCGTGACCGGTGAGTCGAGGTGGAGTCGCTTCAGCGGGGCACCGTGCCAGAGCTGGATGATGCGTCCGCCGAACACGCCGAATCGGTTGGCGTCGCCGAGTCCGTGGGTCACGACGATGCGGCCGGCGCGGAGCGTGGCCCAGAAGCCGTGTCGTCCGCGTCGGGGCACCGGTTGGAAGCCTTCGGCTTCGGCGAGCGCGGCTTCGGCGCCGTCTGCGACGAGCCAGACGATCCGCGCGGTCGGGTCGGTGCGTCGGAGTTCCCGGGCGAGCGCGAGTGCGCCCTCGCCGACGCCGATACCGCTGCCGAATACCCAGAGTGAGGCGATGCGCGGGATGAACCAGGAGAGCAGGAGCGAGCTCGCGTACTTGGGTATCGCGAGCATCTTCTCGAGGTTGCCCCTCGCGAAGCCGAATCCACCGCTGCTCATCTGCTCCACTCTAGCCGCCCGGTGCACACGCGATCCTTCTGCGCGCCCGGTGCGCGCCGAAGGGGCGGTCGCTCGGTGCGACCGCCCCTTCGTTCGAGTCGGGTTCCGCGTGCGCGGTGAGGGGCTCAGTACTTGAGCGTGCCGAGCGTCGCGGTGGTCTCCTCGGACTTCCCGTTGCGGATGTACTCGAGCTTGACCTTGCTTCCGCCCTCGTGCATGCGGATCAGGCCGGACACGGAGGTCCCGGACGAGGCGGGCACGCCGCCGACGGAGGTGATGATGTCCCCGGCCTTGAGGCCGGCCTTGTCGGCCGCGCTGCCGCTTTCGACGGAGCGGACCAGCCCGCCGGCGTGGCTCGCGTCCCCGGAGGGGTCGGACACCGACGCTCCGAGCAGGCCGTGGCTCGGCTGCTTGCCGTCGATGAGCGCATCGGCGACGCGGGTGACCAGGTTCGATGGGATGGCGAAGCCGAGGCCCACGCTGCCGGCGGTCTGCTGGTCGCTGCCGTTCGAGGCGATGGCCACGTTGATGCCGATCAGCTGTCCGTCTCCGTTCAGGAGCGCGCCGCCGGAGTTGCCGGGGTTGATCGAGGCGTCGGTCTGGATGACCGGGAGGGTCACCGTTCCGCCGGAGGACTGCTGCTGGCTCTGCTGACCGCCGTTCGATCCGCCGTTGCTCCCGGACCCGCCGTTGCTGCCTCCCTGGCCCGGATCCTGGAATCGGAAGTCCCAGGGGAAACCGTTCCCGTCGTTGGATCCCCCGTTGCTCCCGGACCCGCCGTTGCTGTCGGATCCGCCGCCCTGATCCGGGGACTGCGTGTTATCGGGGATGAGCGGGCTGCCGACCGAAATGCCTCGGTTGAGCGCGCTGATCACACCGCTGGTCACGGTGCTCGCGAGGTTCAGCGGGGCGCCGATCGCGACCGTCATGTCGCCGACGTTGAGCTTGTCGGAGTCGGCAACCTTGATCGGGGTCAGGTCGGTGGCTTCGACCTTGACGACCGCGAGGTCCGCGTACGGATCGACACCGACGATCTTGCCGGCGAGGATTCGACCGTCGCTGGTCATGACGCGGATCGTGGGGTTCTTGCCGGCCGCGCCGTCGAGCGTGACGACGTGCGCGTTCGTGATGATGTAGCCGTCGGCACGGTAGACGACGCCGGAACCGGATCCCTGCGAGGAACTGCCGGAGACTTCCAGCGTCACGACGCTCGGGGTCGCGACCGCGGCGACACCGGAGACGTTGGTCGCGGTGTTCCCGTTCTTGAGGGTGAGGGTTCCACCGTGGCTGCTCGTGCTGGCCGAGTCGTTCGAGTTCGCTGCCACGACTGCTGCGGCTCCGCCGCCGACGAGACCACCCACGAGCGCTCCGATCGCGAGCCCGGCGAGCAGTGCGCCGCTGCGCCCGCGGGCCTGCTGGGGAGCCGCGACGGTCTGAGGCGCGGCGTGCTGCCCGGCCGCGTACTCGGGCGTCTGGCCGAACGCGGCACCGGACTGCTGAGCGAACTCGTGCTGGCCCTCGGGCTGCGCGGCGTACGCGCCGGCTGCGCTCGGGTAGGGAGCGGCGGCCGGAGCACCCTGCGGGTACGTCTGCGCCGCAGGCACGCCGTACTGCTGGGCGACGGGCTGCTGGGGCAGGGTCTCGGGAAGCTGCACGGTCGGCTGGGTGGCCTGCGGGAGCGCCTGCTGCGACTCGGCCGCGGACACCTGCTCGGCGGGCTGCGCCTGCTGCTCGGGCGAGGTCGGCTGCGCTGCCGTCGCCTCGTTCGAAGCGCCCGGTGCGGGCACCTGCGGCACGCCGCCCTGCGGGGCCTGCCCGGACGGAGTCTGTGCGGGCTCGTGTTCAGGAGTCGTACTCATTTGGGGGTTCCCTTCTCGATGCACCCAGACTGCCCACCAATCCTATGAAATTGGCTTGTGCATGCTCCATAACCGCCCCGAACGGTTCGACACCGGGCGCGGGTCGCATCCACGACCGGATTCCAGGGTCGGAACTCCCGCCCGCTACCGGTGCCGGGCGGAACTTCCGCCCGGCACCGGCATTCGTCGGGGCCTGCGTCGATCATCGGGTCTCGATCATCGAGCCCGAGGGTCCGAGCCGAGTCCGACCGTCGAAGCTCGACCGTCGGAGCTCGACTCCGGAGCCGCTCAGGGCGATGCCGGACTCGCTTGGCTCCTCCGACGGACGCCGCGGCGACGCCGCGCGGTCAGAAGGACCAGGATCACCGCTCCCAGGATGAGCACCGATCCGATACCGGCCGCGGCCAGGCCGGGAGCAGCGCCCGTGCGAGGCAGCGCATCCGGTCGGCCGGCGGTCGGCGGCTCCTCGGCTTCCGCGTCGATGTTGGTCCGCTCGGCCGCCAGCCCGCATTCACCGCGGTGCAGTTCGACGCGCGGGGCACCCGGTCCGTCGCCCGGAACAGTGGCCGTCTCCACCCAGTACCCGGTACCAGCGCTGCGGGCGTTGAGCTCCGGAGAGTCGAACCGGCCTGCTGCGGCGATCGGAATCGCCGCGGTACGTCCGACCGGCTGGGCGAGGCAGCGTGCCTCGGCGCTCAGCGTTTCGAGTTCGGAAGCGCTCCAGCGCAGGACCGTTCCGCTCGCGTCGCGCTTCGGGCGCCAGCTCTCATCGAACTTCGGTTCTCCTGCACTCGGTTCCAGGTAGAACGTGAAATCGATCTCGGTCCCCGCCGGCACGGTCCCCTCGACGATCGCCCGATCGCGAATCCCCTCGCCGACCAGCGACTGCGCCTGGGCCTCGGTGCGAATGCTCGGGAGCGCGATCTCCGCGGTCTCGTCCGGAACTCCGTAGTCGTCGCACCAGGCCTCGAACGCACCGACCGCGCGAGGATCCTGGTCCTCCTGCCGCAGGCACGCCTGCACGGTCACCCAGCCGCGGGTCCCGTGCGGGAGTTCCATGGGCTCGCTCTCGACCGTGCCCGGCCCGACGACGGCGACGAGGGCCGTGGCGAGCTCGGGGGCGGCCGTCGGCGGCTCCGCACGCCGTTCGGGGCGATGCTCGCTCCCGTACGCGGTGAGGCGGATCTTCGCGGGAATCCGGTGGCCGGCGTCATCCCGCAACCAGACGCCGTGCTGCAGCTCAACAGTGACGCGATCGCTGATCGTTCGCCGATCCCAGCTCAGCCCGTCCGCCGAGATCCGAGTCCCCCAGCGCAGGGCCGTGGCTACGCGATGCTGTTCCTCGGGCACTCCGAACCGATCCTGGAACCGGTAGTCGGGGTCGATCAGCCCCACCGTCCTGATGCTCTCCGGCTGCCGCTCCCCTCGGATTCGCCAGACCCAGACGTAGTAGCCGGACTCGTCGGGCGCAGAGTCCGCGGAGGCCTCGTACTCCCCCGGGCCTCGCGAGGCGAGCAGTTCGGCTCGAGCCGCGACGGGCGCGCCGTCGGGAACCCGTTCGGTTTCGGCTGGGGCCTGCGCGAAGGGCCCGTAGACCGTGCCCTCCGCCCGAACCGGAGCGTGCTCGATTCCTCCCTTCCGCATGCGCCAGGGCCAAGGATTGCTCCCCTCGGCGATCCCGAGCGTCACGGTGTCCGCGAAGCGATCCCGGTCCCGGGTCAGGTCCACCTGCTGCACGCGCGTCGTCAGCACGGGTTCGAAGCGTTCATCGTGCTCCAGGGATGCAGGTTCGAAGCGCCCGTCGGTCCGTGCCTCACCGGGACCGATCCCGGCACCGAGCCGCTGCTGCGCGTCGACCGTCGGCGGGTGCAAGCGCAGCGAATCCGGCCACTGCCTGCTCGTTCGAGTCCAGGTGCCCTCCGCGGTGACGGTCCGCGTGCGTTCCCACCCTTCGGAGTGCAGGTCCACTCGCCAGGCGACGGTTCCGGCCGCACCGCCGGCAATCGCTCTCGTCGTCGAGCCGTCACCGAATCGGGCGCCGGCGATGGTGACCGATGTCGTCCCGCTCGGATACGCGAGCTCGCCGCTGCGGAATCCGTCGTCCGCGCGAAGAGTCAGGGTGCCGGGCGCCTCGACCCGCACCGGAACCGCATTGGCGACGGCTTCGCTCGCCAACGCACGAGCTCGTTGGACGATGTCCGCCGCACCGTGCGCTTCGGCCCAGGAGAGGTGGTGCCGCATCCAGGCGTCGGTTCCCGGGTCCGGTCGGACCAGCCACACCGCGAGCTGCACGGCAGCGGCGGCACGAGGTTCCCGGGTTCCGCCGTGCACCGACAGCAGGTAGTTCATCCGGCGAATGACTTCCCCTCCGGCTGCAGCGCTCGATACCGCGCCGGACCATCCCGTCGGGTCGAACGACGTCGTCCAGAAACCAGGAAGCTCGGTGACGATCGCCGGTTCTCGTTGAGCCCCGTTCGGCATCCTGCCTCCGGGTTCCAAGCAGTAGACGATCTCGCCGTTCGACGACCGGAAGTTCCCGAGCTCCCAGCCCGCGATGGACACGACATCGGCGGTTTCCGCCGCCTGCGCTGCGGGAGCCCGGTCGATCGTCAAGAAGGTCAGCAGCAGCGCGAGCACGAGAATCCCCACCGCCAGCACGGCGGCGGCCTTTCCCGGAGGAGTCCGGCCGAGAACGGGAGCACAGATGCTCGGCGGCGGAACCGCGCGTATTCGGGGAGTCGGTTGCATGGGTCTCCTTTCGCGGCGGGGGATCCGCCGGGCGACCAGGATGCGCAACGATCCGCTCGGCACGGGCGCTATCCACATCAGATGCAACACGCCCGGGATGCGGCCTTTCGTGCCCCGACTTGCCTTTCGCGCAGACCGGGGTTAAAGTTAATTCTTGTGCCGCGGGGTGGAGCAGTTCGGTAGCTCGCCGGGCTCATAACCCGGAGGTCGTAGGTTCAAATCCTGCCCCCGCAACCATGAGGAGGGCCCTGATCAGGTGTTTACACCAGATCAGGGCCTTCCGCCTTTTCCAGGGTCTCTTCTCGCACGCCGGATCGCACGGCTCAATCTGCGTGCCCTCTCGGACTGGGCCATCCCGTTCACGTCCCTGCGCGCACGCGGTTCGCTGAGCGATGCACGAGCGACTCGCGGAGGAACCCAGGCAGCTCGTCACCCGGGAAACGATCGAGCGGTGCGTTCACGCCCGGTGTGCGGGACTAGAGCGCCTCGCCGATGCGCCGCAAACGCGAGGAGCGGTCGACCCCGGCTTCCCGGGCCCGACCGCTCCTCGCGTCTCAGCGCGGCCGACCTACTTCTTGGGTTCCGCCTTCAGCGCGGCCTCGAGCGCCGCCTTGAGCTGCGCGTCAGCCTTGCCGTAAGCCGTCCAGTCACCGGCCTTCATCGCCGCGTCGCGGTCCGCGATCGCCTGCTTCATCTGCGCCAGCGCGGACTGCAGAGCGGAGTCGCTCCCGCCGGTCGAACCGGACCCTCCCGAATCGGTTCCGCCCGAGGAACCGCCGGATGAGCCCCGACCCCCGTTGTCAACGGGGGTATCGCCGTCGCCCGCACTCGCACCCGAGTTGCCGCCGAAGAGGCTGTCGAGCGCAGCATCGAGCGTGTCCTCGAAGGCGATACGGTCGCCGAAGGAGACCAGGACCTTCTGCAGCGTCGGGAAGCTGGTTCCCGACGAGGCCTTCACATAGACCGGCTGCACATACAGGAGTCCCCCGCCCATCGGCAACGTCAGCAGGTTGCCGCTCAGGACCTGGCTCTCGCCCTGCCGCAGCAGGTTGAGTTGACTCGACACCCCGGAGTTGGTGGTGAAGCTGTTCTGCACCTGGCCGGGCCCGGGGATGGTGTCGCCCTTGGGCAGCGTGAGCAGCTTGAGCGTGCCGTACCCCTCTGCGATCTTGCCCGGGGTCGATCCCGCGTTGGCGTCGGCCGCGAGGTATCCGGTGAGGATCTCTCGCGAGTTCTCCTTACGGGACTTCGGAATGTACGTCGAGTAGATCGAGTACGTCGGAGCCGCCTTCGCGCCCGCGGACAGCGTGAGGTAGTACGGAGGCTGCCTCGTCACCGAGTCGGGCTCGGGCACCCCTGCGGCCGCACTCGACGTCGCGGTCGTCGTGGAGCGCTGCTGCTGAGCGGTCTTGGCCACCGGGTCGTCGGGGGTACGCCAGGCGTCCTCCGCCGAGTAGAACGCGCCGGGGTCGGTCACGTGGTACGTCGCGAGCATCTCGCGCTGCACTTTGAACATGTCGCTCGGGTACCGCACGTGGCTGAGCAGGTCACCGCTCATCTTCGACACGCTGGTGAGGGTACCCGGGTAGACCTTGCCCCATGCCTGCAGGACGGGGTCCTTGTCATCCCACGCGTAGAGCTTGACCGAGCCGTCGTAGGCGTCGACCGTCGCCTTGACGGAGTTGCGGATGTAGTTGATCCGCTTTCCGAGCTCATTCGAGTTCTGCGAGTGGACGTCGGACTTCAGGTTGGTCATGTCGGACATCTGGGAGTACGGGTAGTCGGCCGAGGTCGTGTACCCGTCGACGATCCAGACGACGCGTCCGTCCACCACGGACGCGTAGGGCGCGGTGTCCAGGGTCAGATAGGGCGCGACCTTCTGGACTCGGGTCACGGGGTTACGGTCGTACATGATCTGCGACCCCTCGACCACGGAGCCGGAGAGCAGGATCTCCATGTCCTGGAACTTCAGCGCGTAGATGAGGCGGGTGAAGAGCCCGTCGAGCTTCGGCCCGCCGTCACCCGAGAAGGTCGTCAGGTTCTGGCCGCCCTTCTGCTCCTTCGCGTCCGCCGCCTTCGTGTCACCGGTCTTGCCGCTCTCGGCCGACTCGGCGTTGCTCTCGGCGTCGGCCGGGTAGTCGACCTCGATCGGCTTGTCGTGCTTGCCGCCGACAATCGAGTAGGTCGGCGAGTTCTGCCCGAAGTACACCCGGGGCTCGAAGGTGCCGAGCTTGCCGCTGGTGGGGATGCCGCTCTCGAGGAACACCGGCTCACCGCTCGGGGAACGCTGGTTGCCGTAGGCCGCGACGAGACCGTAGCCGTGGGTGTACACGAGGCGCTGGTTGTACCAGCCCTGTTGGTCGGACACGTCGATGTCGCGCACGGCCGAAACCGTGTCTTCCACCTTGCCGTCGATGGTGTACCGGTCGACGCTCAGCGGGTTCGGGAACTTGTAGTACTGCTTGCTCTGCTCGAGCTGCGCGAAGGTCGGCGAAACGATGGCCGGATCGATGATGCGGATGTTCGAGGTCGCGACGGCGTCGTTGCGGAGCGCACCGGCCTCGGCCGTGGTCTTCGCGTCGTAGTACTCGGTCTGGACCTTGTCGATGCCGTAGGCGGCACGGGTCGCTTCGATGTTCCGGCCGAGGTACTCGGCCTCCAGGCGCTTCTCGTCGGGCTTGACCTGGAGCGTCTGCACGCCCCAGGGGTAGCCGACGCCGATCACCAGCGCGGTGACGACGAACAGGGCGGTGCCGATCACGGGCAGACGCCAGCGCCCGGTGAACGCGGTGATGAGGAAGAGGATCGCGATGATGATCGCGATGCCGGCGAGGATCTGCTTGCCCGGGATGACCGCGAACGCGCCCGAGTACGTTGCACCGGTGAAGCGGCCGCTGTCGTCGGTCAGCGTGCGGTACTGATCGAGCCAGAGGCTCAGGCCCTGGAGCAGGAGGTACAGGCCCGCCAGGATCGCGGACTGCACGCGGGTCGCCTTCGAGATGCGGGTGTCGCGCCCGGAGAACGCGATGCCGCCGTAGAGGTAGCTCGTCACCGCGCCCGCGATGAGGCAGATCAGCACGACCGCCGAGGCGAAGCCGACGACTCCCTGCCAGACCGGCAGATCGAACATGAAGAAGGAGATGTCGATCCCGAACTCGGGATCCTTGGTGCCCACCGGCGAAGAGTTCAGCCAGAGCAGGACGCGCTCCCACGACGCTGCTGCGGTGGCGCCCGCGAAGAGGCCGATAACAGCCGGAAGCACCCATTTGATCACCCGGCGCAGGGGCTCGACGAGCTCCTGATAGCGGTCGAGCTGCGCGGTGAGGCGCGCGTAGACCGGGCGCTTCCGGTAGGCGATGTCGATCGCGAAGAACACCGGGACGGCCATGCCGAGGAACCCGACGAGGAACATCGCGGCGGTGGCGATCCACTGAGTGGTGAACACCGAGAGGAAACCGAGCTGCTGGTACCAGAGCACCTCGGTGGTGACGGAGGCGACCGCGAGGAACGCCAGGATGAGGATGACGACGAGCGCGATGGTGATCGCGATCGGAGAAATACGGCGGCGCCCGGTCGTGTTCGGGGCTGTCTGATCGGTCACGTGTGATCTTCCGGTCGAAATCGGGCAGATGCTTGAATTCCGGACAGCCTACCGGTCGCCCCTGACACTCAGCCTCCGGATACCGCGCAGCGCTCCGATACGGTCGGGGTTGGCTTGCCCGCGGCGGCGGCCTGCACGGCCTCGAGCGCCTCCGTGAAGGTCGAGACCGGAACCACTCGCAGGTTCTTCGGAAGCGAGTTCGGCAGATCGGCGCAGTTCGCGACGGGGAAGAAGAACAGGTCGGTCCCCGCGCGCTCAGCGCCCGCGAGCTTCTGCGGCAGCCCGCCGATCGCTCCGACTGTGCCCGACTCGTCGATGGTTCCGGTCCCGCTCACCCGCAGTCCCCCGGTCAGGTCGCCGGGCGTCAGCTTGTCGTAGATCGCGAGAGCGAAGATCGTACCGGCGCTCGGCCCGCCGATCCCCTCGACCTCGACCCGGACCTTCACCGGGATGTCGAACCGGGATCCGGCCAGGATCCCGAGCTGCGGCGAGGATCCCGAGTCCATCTCACGCGGTGTCACGCGCACCGTCTTCGATGTCCCATCCCGATCAATCACGAGCGCGACCGAGCCGTCGGCCCGCTGCAGCCCGCTCCGGAGCTCGGTGAGGCTCGTCACCGATCGCCCGTCGATCGAACGGATCACATCTCCGTCCTTGAGAATCCCCTCGGACGGCCCTCCGTCGACCACCCGACCGACCACGAGTTCGGCGGGCACCTCCCGTCCGAGCGCGTTCAGCGCCGCCACCGTGGCCAGATCCTGCGATGAGGTCATCAGGGCGGCGTTGGCCTCGTCCCGCTGTTCCGCGGTGGTGCCCTTCGGATAGATCTGTTCCAGGGGCACCAGCTCCTGATTCGGATCGAGCAGCGCCGGCAGCAGGGAGAGCCAGGAGTTCGGCTTCTGCGGCGTGCCGACCAAGGTCACCGTCAACAGGTTGAGCGTCCCGGAGGTCGGGTAGGTCTTCTCCCCCGAGATCGTGAGCAGCGGCGTCCCCTTGCCCCCGCCCTCGACGGTACCGAGCGTGTCGACGACGGGCCCCGGACGCTCGATCGCATAGGGCGACGGGATCACCGAGGCGAGGAGGACGAGGACCACCGCGGCCGCGACGGCGTAGAAGAGCGCGCGCCCGCTGCGTCCGCCCTCGGGACCGCGCAGATCGGTGTCATGGAACGCGAACGATCCGGCGCGGGCGCCTGCTCGCTCTGCGGCGTGGGATGGGGATTCTGCGGGCACTGCGCCAGAGTAGCCCGTCGAGCCCATGCGCGGACTGAGCATCGGCCGATCATGATCCGAGCGCCGGGAACGTTCGCGGTGGGCGCAAAGGAATCCCGGGGAAAACCGCGGATTCCCCGGACGATCCCGGCGGCCTTGCCCTACCGTTGTGGTAACACCAGGAGGTCGGCACATGAGCACCGATTCGCACGATGGCGAGGGCCGCGGGCCCGAAGACGAGCAGAACACCCCTGACGATCAGAACGATCTGCAGCGCATGCTGCGCGAGTTCCTCTCGGGGAACGGTCCGGCGGGCGGGATCGATCCTTCCGCCTTCGCTTCGGCCGCGGGGCTTCCCATCGACCAGCAGGCTCTGCAAGGGCTCATGAACACGCTGCAGAACGCGATGCGTCAGCCCTCCGACGGGATCGACTGGTCGGTCACGCGCCGCACTGCGATCGACGTCGCAGCGGAGGGCGGTGAGGGCGGCGACCGCGCGCAGGTGGAGCGGGCGTTCCCCGTCGCCGGCCTCTGGCTGGACGAGGTGACCGAGGTGGGTGCGGCGCCGGACGCGCCGCGGGCGATCACCCGTATCGAATGGGTCCAGGCCACCATCGACACCTGGGTCGGATTCGCGGAGCCGGTCGCCGAATCCATCACTCGCGCCCTCATGGACGCCCTCACCTCTCAGCTCCCCGACGAGCTCGGCGAGTCGCTCGCCGGCGCCGGGCCTATGCTGCGCAGCGTCGGAGGCGCGCTGTTCGCCACACAGCTCGGCACCGTGGTGGGCAAGCTCTCGCGCGAGATCAGCGCGGGCGGCGATATCGGCATCCCGCTGCTCACCGGCCCCGGCAGGGAGGGCGGAGCCCTCCTCCCCAGCGGAGTCGCGGCGTTCGCCGAAGGGCTCGATCAGGACGCGGAGGCGGTCACGCTCTACCTCGCGGTGCGCGAGCTCGCGCACGCGCGCCTGTTCCGCCACGCGCGCTGGCTGCGGCAGCACCTGCTGAGCGCCATCACGGACTACGCGCGAGGAATCCGGATCGATACCGAACGCATCGAGGAACTGGCCTCGGAGCTCGATATCGAACGCCCCGAACAGGTTCAGGAGATGCTCGCCGGCGGCGCGCTCATCCCGCCGAAGACGGCCGAGCAGGAGGCCGCGCACGCACGCCTCGAGAACACGCTCGCTCTCATCGAAGGATGGGTGGACGCGGTCACGGCCGATGCCGTGTCCCGCTTGCCCGGCGCCGACGCCATCGCGGAGATGGTCCGACGCCGCAGGGCGACCGGAGGCCCCGCGGAGCACGCGTTCGGCACGCTGGTCGGGCTCGAGCTGCGTCCCCGGCGCATGCGCGAGGCCGCGGCCGTGTGGCGTCTCGTCGCCGAACGCGGCGGGATCTCCGCGCGCGACGGTCTCTGGGCGCACCCCGATCTGCTGCCGACCGCCGAGGAGCTCGACCATCCTGCTCGCCTGCTCGAGCGGATCGGTCTGGCCGGCGACCCGGAACCGGAAGCCGACGAGTTCGATCGCGAACTGCAGAAGCTGCTGGCCGGCGGGCTCGAGGGCCTCGACGGCCCCGCCTCGCCCGCGAACGACTCCGACGGTGATGCGAACCCCGGTGAGGAGCCCCGGCCCCCCGTCGTCTGATTCCCGTGGCCGGTGCGGCGGGGTCGAAGTCGTCGGACTTCGCCCCGCACACCGGTCGGACTCAGCAGCGATCGGCCGTCCGCGCTCGCACTCCTGTGGATAGCGGAGCAGCTCACGCTCCCGGATCGCACACTGGTCCGCATGCATTCCACCGCATTCGCCCCTCCTTCCCTGCCCGAAACCGAGCCCGCAGCCGAAGTGCGGCTCGACCCAGATCTGCCGCTCGGCTTCGACCGGCGCGGAGCACTCCGCCTGGGCTTCGACACTCCGGTTGCACGCATCGACGGCCTCGGTGCCGGGGTCGAACGGTTCATCGCCGCGCTCCGCGCGCCCGTACCGTTCTCACGGCTCGCTCAGCTGGCGCAGCGATGCGGGGTTCCGACGCAGCAGATCCCCGCACTGCTCTCCGAACTCGAGGAGGCCCTGGTACCCGCCTCGCCTCGAACGCGTCCGGGCACCGCCGTCCCCCTTCCGTTCGGGATGCCGCTCAACGCCAGGCGCGTCAGACTCATCGGCGACGGACTTCCCGCGGCCGCGCTCCGGTCCATGCTTGAGCGGTCCGGATGCCGTGTGCTCCCACAGCGCTCGGCGCGTGGACCGGCGGCCCCGGCCGACCTCGTCGTCTTCCTCTCGCGCTTCGGCTGGCCGGTCGCCGGTTCGCAGCACGCACTCGCCGCGGGCACCCCGCACCTGGCGGTGCGCTTCTCGGACCGGAGCGTCGAGATCAGCCCGATGATCGCGGGGAACGGATCGCCCTGCATCACCTGCCTCGCGCTGCACGATCGGGACCGGGATCCGGATCAGGTCGATCTCGCGATCCAACTTCGGGAGACCGTTCCGGCGAGCGAGACGGCCGAGACGAGCGAACTCGCCGCCGCACTGGTGATCCGGGCCATCGCGGACGCGCGACGAGAAGTCTCCCCGGTCCCGGGAGCGGCCCAGGGGCTCCGGCTGCCCTGCCGACGCGGCGCGGTTCTCGAGATCCCGGCCCCGCGACCCGCTCACCCGCACCCGTCGTGCGACTGCCATTCCTTCGAGGCCCGCGAGCTGGGCAGGAACGTCCTGGACGCGCAGCGCGGGAGCGCTCAGCGTCGCGGGTCCGCAGCGACCGGGACGGAGCTCAATGCTCGGTCAGCGTGATCCCGGCTTCGGCGAGGAACCGGGACGGCATCCGCGCTGCCCGGGCTCCCGCAGCGGAGCCCGACAGGCGGAGCTCGTCTCGCGCTCGCGTGAAGGCGACGTAGCAGAGGCGCCGCTCCTCATCGATGTCGTCCTCGTCGACGGCGTGCGCGATCGGCAGCAACCCCTCGCTCAGACCGACCACATGGACCAGGGACCACTCGAGGCCCTTCGCGGCGTGGATCGCGCTGAGAGTCACAGCTTCGAGCGTGGGCTCATGATGAGCCTTCTGCCGAGCCAGCAGCTCCTCGCTGAACGCCTCCATGGTGGTTCCCGCCGGCATCTCGTCGACGAGCGAGAGGATCGCGCCGAGCGCTTCCCAGCGTTCGCGCTGGGCCGCGCCCTCCGGCTCCTGCGACGTCCATCCGACCGAGCGCAGCACATCGCTGACCACCTGGAACAGCGGGCGCGGATCGGCGACCTTCGCCTGACCGCGCATGAGCAGCACCGCCTGCCGCACGTCCGCGCGATCGAAGAAGCGCTGACCGCCGTGCACGCGACTGCCCACGCCCTGGTGCGCCAGCTCCGTCTCCACGCGGGCCGACTGCGCGTTCGTGCGAGAGAGCACCGCGATCTCGGACGCCGGGGTGCCCGAGTCGATGCTCGCTCTGATCGAGGCGGCGACGGCAGCCGCCTCGTCGTGCTCGGACGCGAACCACTCGACCCGGGGCAGCGCGTCGCTCTCGACCTCCGGCCGCATCGCGCGCAGCGTGAGCGCCCCGGGCCGATCCCGCATCAGTCGGTTCGCCGTCTGCACGATCGGCGGAGTCGACCGGTAGTTGCGTTCGAGCCGGAACTCTCTGGCCCCCGGATACTCGGCGCCGAAACGCAGCAGCGGCGTACTCGAGGCCCCGGCGAAGCCGTAGATGGTCTGGCTCGCGTCTCCGACCACGCAGACGTCGGTCCGATCGCCGAGCCAGACCTTCAGCAGCGCGTGCTGCAGCGGCGAAACGTCCTGGTACTCGTCGACGGTGAAGAATCGGTACCGTTCGCGCACGTGCACAGCGGCGCGCGGCTCGGTCTCGAGCATTCCGGTGAGCAGCACGAGCACGTCCTCGAAGTCGATCTGACGCCGGGCCTCCAGCAGTTCCGTGTAGGACTCGTGCACCTGGATCAGCTGCTCCGCGCTGATTCCCTGCGGCACGGGGCGCTCGTCGATCCTGGCGGCGTATCGTTCGAGGCTCAGCATCGAGACCTTGCGCCACTCGATCTCGGAAGCGATGTCGCGCAGCGCCTCCGACGGCAGACGGAGACCCATCGCTTCGACCGCCTGCGACACCGCGGCGACCTTGCCCGGCAGCACCTGGGGTGCCGTCCCTCCGACGAGCTGCGGCCAGAAGTGCCCCAGCTGTGCGAGCGCCGCCCCGTGGAACGTCTGTGCGCGCACCCCCTCAGCACCGAGCGCTCTGAGCCGGGACTGCAGCTCCCCCGCGGCCTTCCGTGTGAAGGTCACGGCGAGCACCCGGTCCGGCGCGTAGGCGCCGGACTGGACTCCGTGAGCGATCCGGTGGGTGATGGTCCGGGTCTTCCCAGTACCGGCTCCCGCGCGCACCGCGACGGGTCCCCTGAGGCACTCCGCGACCTCGCGCTGCTCGGGATCGAGCCCGGCCAGCGGGTCCTCTCGGATCATGCCTCGTCCACCCAGCGGTCGATCAGCCAACGGGCGATCGAGAGCGGGCCGGGAAGCCGGACGCCAGGAGGAGGGGTCCGCAGTTCATCGCGGGTGAACCAGCGCAGCTCCGAGATCTCCTCCGGATCGGGGGCCAGGGCCTCCGGATCGAAACCGGACTGCAGGCTCGCGTGGAAACCGAGCATCAGCGAGCGCGGGAACGGCCACGGCTGCGAGGCGATGTACCGGACCCGGTCGACCGAAACACCGGCCTCCTCGCGGATCTCGCGCACCACGGCCTGTTCAGCGGACTCGCCCGCATCGACGAAGCCGGCGAGCAGGGAGAACCTCCCGGTCTCCCACAGTGCGTTCGAGCCGAGCAGGGCACGTCCCTCGTGCTCGACGAGCACGATCACCGCGGGGTCGGTGCGCGGGAACAGCAGCGCTCCGTCGGGATCGGTTCGAGACCATCCGCCCCAGCTCGGGTGCGTGGGCCGGCCGTCCGCGGGCGAGAAGCCCGCGGATCGATGCCACGCGGCCAGCGCGAGCCCGGCGGTCATGAGTTCCCGCTCGCCGTCGCTGCGCAGGCCGTCCAGCTCGAGCGGGTTCACCCACGCGACGGATGCGCCTGCTCCCCGCTCGTCTTCACTTTCGGCAGCGCCGAACTCGACGAACACCGGCGCACCATCGATGCGACCGAGAAACGCGTGCTCGTCCCCGCACGCACCCCGGACCGGAGACAGCGCGAGCCGAGCCCCACCGGCCGCCGCAGCATCGAGCACGGGTACTCGGGAACCGTGCAGCACGAGCAGGCGTGCCGCGGGGTCGGACCAGGCCGCGGCGAGCAGCCCGGAATCAGTGCGGGTCGCAGCATCCCGGTCGAGCGTCCCGCTCGAGAGCGGCGGCAACGGAGTCGCGGTCATCCGATCGTCCTTTCTTCCCCGTGAGCTCCCCGCAGATGCGCGTGGCGTACGGCACGAAATGCGCCGCCTGCCTACGCTGAGTGCATGGCCAGCTCCCCATTCACCCTAGCCGCGCTCGCGACCTCAGCGGTGCCCGGACTCACCGTCTCGGCACTGGACCTGAACGAGGACCGCAGCGGGGAGTTCGTGTCGGCCAGGATCGTCGGCGACGGCCGCGACCTGCTCGTCCGCGTGCCGCGCACCCCCGCAGCGGAGGTCGCCCAATCCGCAGAGCTGCTCAGCCTCGCCGCGCTCGCCGAAGGCGCGCGCGCCGCGCTGCCCTTCGCCGTCCCCGAGACGCTCGGGCTGACCCGCGCCGGAGACTCCCGCGCGGTCGTCACCACGCTGCTCGACGGAGCCCGCATCGAAGTCGAGGACCTCGACTCGGACGCCCTCCTCCTGCAATCCATCGCCGAAACCATCGCGGCGATCCACGCGCTCCCGACCGCGCTCGTCCAACAGGGAGGCCTCCCCGTCCGGGACGCCGTCGAAGTCCGCGCCCAGGTCGCCCGGCTCGTCGACCGCGCCCAGCGCACCCGACTCCTGCCCGAGACCGTGCACCACCGCTGGATGGAAGCCCTCGAATCCACCGCGCTCTGGGACTTCGCGCCCGCGCCGGTGCACGGCGCCTTCACCGCAGAAGCCATCCTCGTCGCCGACGACCGGATCACCGGCGTACTCGACTGGTCCGAATTCGCCGTCGGCGACCCGGCAGCAGACCTCGCCTGGCTCCTCGCCGCCGGCGACGACGTCTTCGAATCCGTCCTCGCCAGATACGCCGCGATCAGCGACACCGGTCACGTCGGCTGGATCCGCGCACGCGCCAAGCTCTACCGAGAACTCGAAGTCGCCGAATGGCTCATGCACGGCGTCGAAGCGCACGACCAGGAGATCGTCAGCGACGCCGTCGCTATGCTCGACCGAATGGTCGACCGGCTCACCAGGCTGACCTCACCCGTCCCCATCCGCACCGGACTCGGCACCGCCGAAGTCGCACAGCTCCTCGAAGAAACCCCGGAAGCCCCCGACGGGCTCTCCGAGACCGCCGCATTCGAAGCCCTCGACGAAGACCGCATGTTCCACGCCGACACCGACTTCATCGAGCCGCTCGACGAGCACCCGACCGAACCCGGCACCGAGAACGATCCCGAACCCGGAACACCGGTCGACCCCACCGAGGAATCGCGCGCCGACGCGCAGGACCCGTCCGAGCGCGACCACGCCGAGCCATCGGAGGGCGCCGACCGCGGATCCGCAGCACCCGACGAGAACGCCTCCGAGCAGGTCACCGACGTGATCGAGCCCCTCGGCGACGAGCCCCGCAAACGCTGACCTGAGCGGAACTCGGCAGGACCCGAACGAGTCCCGCCGGACCGACCGGGCGGGACCGTTCCCGGAGAGCCCCTGCCGGGCGCCCACCCCTTTGCACCTCGCACGAGCCCTGCGTTCCCGCACCGCGGACCTCAGTCCAGGCGCACCTCGAGGCTGCGGCGAGCCACGAACCAGCGCTGCTCCAGTTCGTCGAGGGAGAGCGGGTGCTCGTCTCGGAGGATCACATCGTCCGCGACGTAGTAGAGCGTGGCGTCGATCCGGTCGAGCGGCGTGTCCGTCCAGCTCGCCCACGCGTGCCGATACAGCGCCAACTGGTAGAACCGGGTCTCCCGCTCAGCGTCGTCCTTCGGCGCCCGGCCCGTCTTCCAGTCGACGATCTCGATCCGGTCCCCGTGGCGGAACACCGCGTCGAGCTTGCAGACCAGCCGGTTGCCCGCGAACGGCAGAGAGATCTCCTGCTCGACCGCGATGGGCTGCAACTCGGCCCACTCCGAGCGCTCGAAGTTCGCGATGAGCTGCTGCAGCGCACGCTCCTCGTCATCGAGCCCGTCGGCCGGCTCGACCTCGGACTCGGCGGGCGCACCGGGCGCAGCGCTCCCGGCCCCGGCGTCGGACAGCTCCGGTGCGCCGAACGGTTCGGGGAACTCGCCCGCGGCATCGAAGTGCGCGGCATCGAAGCCCGTGGCGTCGAGGACCCCGGATTCCCCGGCCTCGACGACGAACGCGCCGTCGCCGAAGCCGGGGAGCGTGAGCCGCGTACCCACGGCGGTGGAGCTGCGGCGCTCGACCCACTCGTGGAACCGGTTTCCGACGCGCGTACGTCGATAGGGGCGCTGCGGGACCGGACGGAGTCGCGCGCGCTCCGCGGCCTCCGGCTCGTCGACGAACTCGTGGAACGTCGACGCCGTGATCCGCTCGACAGCCGCGGCGCGGCCTGCGCCGGCGCCCGCGTCTGCGCTTGGGCCGGGCTCCGCGTCGTCCCCGCCACGGTCGACTGCCGCATCCGCACCGGCAGCCGGATCAGCGTCGGTGGCCCGAGCGCTGAGCGCCGAGCGCGCCCGCTCGCGCTCGGCGAGAAGGAGCTCGACGATCGGATCGACCGGTGCGCTGCCGTCCTCCGGCGCGCCGACCGCGGAGAGGCGTGCCTCGACGGCCCCGGCCGCGCGGCGCACCGCGTCGGCGCGGGCGCCCAGCGGATCCAGGGGCCACTCGAGGACCGTCTCCTCAGATGCGCTCGGATCGCTCTCGTGGGCGCTCCCGTCGGCGATCGCGGGGATGAGCCCAGCATCGGCGAGTTCCGTCAGGTACGTCGACGCCGCTCGCGCGCGCGTCTGCCCGCCCCAGAACGAACCGCTCAGGAAGAGGCGCTTCGCGGCGCGCGTGACGGCCACGTACGCCAGGCGACGCTCCTCGGTCGCGAAGCGCTCGGCCAGCGCCTCACGGTAGCCCGCGATCCCGTCGCGCACCTCCTGCTGCGTCGACGCGATGCGCCAGGCGAGTTCGGGGCGCGCCGCCGCATCGCCGCGGAGCTCGTCGGGCAGCTGGCCCGGGCGGAGCCATCCCTTGGAATCGCGCCCGCGTCCCGGGAACTCCTGGTCCACGAGTCGGGGAATCGCCACCAGATCCCACTCGAGCCCCTTCGACCCGTGCACGGTGATGAGCTGCACCGTTCCCGGTTCGGGCTCGGGAACGTGCTCGGCCGCCGCGTCGTCCTCGGTCGCGAGTTCGAGCCAGGCGAGCAGGCTGGGCAGCGTGCCGTCCCGATCGACCGCGAGGAAGGCGTCGACCGCATCGGCGAACGCGTCGAGATTGGCACGGGCGGAGGCGGCCCCGTCGTGGCCGCGGGCGGCGTGGGCGTCGAGTTCGATATCGAGCCGCAGGGCCTGCTCGACCGCGCGGAGCAGTTCGGGGATCGCGCCTCCGACGAGCTGGCGCAGCTGCCGCAGCATGATGCCGGCCTCGCGGATCCGCTGCCGTCCGGTCGGGCTGATGCCGCTCAGCGCGGTGTGGTCGAGCGAGGCGAGTCCCGCGATCTCGTCGACCGCGTCGATGGTCGTGAACGCCTGGTCGGGGTCGGGCAGCACGCCGCCCGCGCTGCGATCGGCGTCGTCGATGCGCTGGTGCGCCACGTCGCGCTCCGCGAACCAGCGCGCGGCGCGGACGAGCCCGTCGAGGTCCGCCACGCCCACACGGAAGCGTGGACCGCTGAGCAGGCGGACCAGCTCGCTCCCCGCGTCGGCGAACCAGAGGCAGCGCAGCGTCGAGACGAGGTCGGTCACCTCGGACGTGGTCAGCAGACCGCCGACGCCGACGATGCGGTTCGGCACGCCGCGATCCGAGAGCGCGCTCGCGAGAGCGGGCATGACCCGGCGATTGCGGCAGACGATCGCGGCGGTGGGCCACTCGCCCGTCGTCTCGCGGTGCGCCGACCGCGCGTCCCGCATCCAGTCGGCGAGCGCCGCCTGCTCCTCGTGCAGCGTCTCGGGGTAGGCGACGTCGAGGGTCCCCTCTTCAGCGCCGGGCCTCGGCGCGAGTTCGGGGACGTCGATCGCGGCCTCCGACCGCAGTGGGCCGGCGAGCACGTTGGCGGCGCGGAGCACCAGTTCGGGGTTCCGCCAGCTGGTCGACAGGGTGAGCGTCGCGGCGCGCTCGGGACCCGCACCGCGGAAATCGCGGTGGAAGGACTCGAGGCCCTCGGCGGAGGCCCCACGCCAACCGTAGATCGACTGGTGCGGGTCGCCGACGGCCATGACCGGGAGCCCGGCGAAGATCCGGGACAGCAACCGGGTCTGCCCGACCGAGGTGTCCTGCACTTCGTCGAGCAGCACGGCCCGGCTCCGACGGCGCAAGGCCGTCACCGCGTCCGGCGCGGCGTCGAGGATCCGCACCGCCAGCGCGAGCTGGTCGGAGAACTCCATGAGGCCGCGGCGGCGTTTCTCTTCGGCGTAGGCGCGCGCCAGGCGGGTGATCAGCGCCGTCGAACGCACGTCGGCCACGGCGTCGCGCACCGGCGCATAGACCTTGCCGCTCGGCGGCTTGCCGATCTCCTTCTCGGAGTAGGGCAGTTCGACGACCCGCGCGAACTCGTCGATCACCAGGTCCACGCGTTCGAGCGAGGTCAGGTGGTCGGCGACCTCGTGGTCCATGCGCAGCACCTGCGAGACGAGCTGCGCCACCGAGCGATCGTCGTCGAGCAGTTCGGGATCATCGCTCGCGAGCACGACCTCGCGGGCGATCCGCCAGGCCGTGGCCTCGTCGATCAGCGCGGCGTCAGATGCCAGTCCCGCCGCGGCGCCGAACTCCTGCACCACCGACGCGGCGAAGGAGTGGTAGGTGCTCACGCTGGGCAGGTCCAAGCCGTCGGACAGCTGTTCGCGCAGCGCGGCCGCGCGCGCGGACTCGGACGGCGCGAGCAGGCCGCGCTCCTCGGCGTCGTCGAGGGCGGCGGAGAATCCGGCGAGGCGGCGGGAGATGCGCTCGCCGAGTTCTCCGGCGGCCTTGCGGGTGAAGGTGAGGCCGAGGATCTGCTCGGGTGCGACGACGCCGTTCGCGACGAGCCACACCACGCGGTTGGCCATGGTCTCGGTCTTGCCGCTGCCCGCACCGGCGATGACGAGTGCGCTGCCCACGAGCGGATGTTCGATCACGCCCTGCTGCTCCGCGGTCGGCGCCAGGACCTGCCCCTCGGGGCCGGCGAGGAGTTCGGCGATGCGGAGGGGGCCGAACACGGGGACGACCGGCTCGCCGCCCTCGGGATTCGCGTGCTGCTGCGGAGTCACGAGTGGCTCACCGCCGGAACGATGTGGATGGCGCAGGATCCGGGACGGTGCGGATCGCTGCAGTGATGCTCGACCCTGGCGGTGAACCGGTCGCCCGCCATGACCGTCGCCGCTGCGCCAACGCGCTCGCGGAACGCGCCCTGGGCTTCCGCGTCGAGCGGTTCCTGCCCGGCCTCGGTGAAGGTCGTTCCGGCGCGCACCGCCTTCGGGTGCACGAACAGGAGCCGCGCACCTCCGTTGCCGGGCAGCCCCCCGGGCACGACGTCGGACTCGTGCGCGAACGCGCCCATGATGACTCCCAGCTGATAGGCCTGCAGCTGCGCATGCTCGGCGAGATCGGCGGCGCTCGGGCGGAATCTGCCCGTCTTGAGGTCGACGACCGACCACTCGACTCCGCCGTCGCTTCGGGTGGTCTGCTCGATTCGATCGGCCGAGCCGACCAGCAGCGCCCGGTCGATGCGCGCCTCGAACCGGGCCTCGCTGTCGACCAGTTCGCGATCGGAGCCGATGAACTGCGCCAGGTAGTCGGCCAGCCCGGTCGCCATGGCCCGGGCCGTGCGCCGACCCTGCTCGGACTGCCACTCCGATTCGAACGGCAACCGGTCCCATTCGGCGAGCACAGCGTCCATCAGCGCGTCCACGTCGGGGGTCTCGGCGGTCTCCATCGCGTGGTGGAGCAGCGTGCCGAGCCCGGAGCTCGCGCCGCCGTCGGGGCCCGCGAGCCGCGACACCACCCAGTCGAGCGGGCACTGCTCGGACTGCTCGAGCTGCGAGGGGCTGACCCGCACCACTGCATCGGGGTCGCCGTCGAGGTCGACGAGCGGTGCGTCGGTGCTCGGCGGAAGCACGCCGTACCACTCGTCGGGGCGAGCGCCCGGAACATCGGCCTCGGCCAGGGCGACGAGGGACGCGAGCGCCACCGCGTCCGCGGGATCGTCCTCGAGGCGACGCCGCATCTGCGCGACGGAGCCGCGCAGCGTGAGCCGGGAGCTCGGCGGGGTCGGCACCTCGTGCGCGGCACCGAACCCGAAGAAGGGGCTCGGATGCTGCTCGTCGTCGGAGACGCCGAGCACGAGCAGCTCGGTGCGGGCGCGCGAGCATGCCTGCACGAACAGCCGGAGCTCGTCGTGCAGGGTCTCGCGCCGCGACGGAGGTTCCGCGGGTCCCCCGCGCAGCCAGCGTTCGAGCGCGGCGGTGCCCAGCATCGCACCCCGGCTGCGCAGATTCGGCCAGGCGCCGTCCTGCGGACCGAGCACGCAGACGACATCGAACTCGCGGCCGACGGCACCCTGCGGAGTGGTGACCGTGACCGTGCTGCGTTCGCTGCGCCGCGCGAGCGAATCCTCGGGAACCGCTCGGTCGAGCAGTGCCTCGATGAGTTCGGCCACGGGCTGCCTGCTCGCCTGCTCCTCGTGGCGCTGCAGGCTGAAGAAGAGCCCCAGCACGGCGTCGAGCGACCGGTTCGCCTCGTCGGCGACGACACCGCGGGCGGTCAGGGCGTCCTCCTGCCAGCGCTCGGAGAGCCGGGTCCGCTCCCAGATCGCCCACAGCGTCTCGCGTGCGGTGCCGCCGGATTCGGCGACCGCCCGCCCCGCGGCCGCGATGAGACCGATGCGCCGCAGCACGCGCCCGCCGCGGCTGTCGATGAGCGGCTGGTCGCCCGGGAAGGCGAAGGCCTCGGCGACCAGCCCCTCGATCGCCTCGGTCGGTCGGTCGGCGGCGCGCGCCCGACGACGCTCGTGCAGCGAGAGACCCGCGCGCAGTCGGCGCAGAGCCACCGGATCGAGCCCACCGATGGTGCCGCCGGCGATGTCGAGGATCTCGGCGGGTCGAAGATCCGAGATGCCGAGCGCGTGCTGCAGGAGGCGGAGCAGCTCCCGCACGATGCGGTGCTCCCCCGGCACGATGCCGCCCGAGCCGACGTCGGTGGGGACCTGGAGCCCGGCGAGCGCCCGGGCCGCCCGGGTCGCCTCGCCGCGGCTGCGGCAGAGCACCGCCATGCGGTCCCAGGGCACTGCCGAGATGCCGTCGAGTCCGAGCCTGCGGCGCCTGAGCCGGTGCGCGACCGCGCCGAGCTGCTCGGCCGAGGTCGATGCCCGGGCGAAGGCGATACGGTCGCCGTCGCCCGCGTCGGCGCTATCCGATACTGCGGCAGCAGCGATCGCCGCGCGCTGCGCTCCGACGCCGGCGGCGCCGATGCGCGCGCTGAGGCCCGCGACGAACTCGCGGAGCGGAGCCGTCTGGCGGTGCACGAGTCCGAGCACGACCGTCTGCGGTTCGTGGGCGACCTCGGCGCGAGCGCCCGCGCGCCGAAGCGCCCCGGCGAGATCGCTGAGCACCTCGGTGCTCTCGCCGTGGAACGCGGCCGTCGCGATGTCGGGGTCCCCGAAGACCCAGATGCGCGAGCCGCGGTCGGCCAGCGCTGCGAGCAGTGCCAGCTGCCCCTCGCCCAGGTCCTGCGCGTCGTCGACGAGCACGATCCGGGGCGCCCGGAAACCGGCGTCGGACTCGCGCACCGAACGGGCGGCCGCTGCGAGCAGACCGCTCGCGGAGCGTTCCCCCGGGTGTTCGGCGGCGAGTCGCAGTTCGACCGGTCCGAGCAGTCGGAGCGCAGCGATCCACCGCGACGCGAGCGCCGCATCCGGCGCTCGCGAGACCCGCTCGCCGGCGCTCGCACGTGCGGCATCGACGATGCGCTGCGACAGCGCCTCCGAGTCCCAGCCGAAGTCGTCGATGATGCGCGCGAGCTCACGCAGCTCCGCGCGGAACGCCGGGCTCTGCACCGCATCGACGCCGATGAGCTCGCGCACCTCGGCCGCCGCCGAGATCCCGGGGTCTGCGATGGTCGCGGAGATCGCCTCGTCGTGCGCCGTTCCGGTCAGCAGGCGCGGTGCCGGAGCGCCCCGGGACGCCGCGTCCTTGGCGAGCAGTCCGAAGGCGAAAGCCGTGAAGGTGCGCGCGGGCGTCGACTCGATCGGCCGGCCCAGGCGGTCCTCGATGCTTGAACGGAGCCGCGCCGCCGCACGCCGGTCGGCGGTGAGCACCAGCAGTTCCCGGTCGAGGGAGAATCCGCCCGGGGCCGCCCGGTTCGCGGCCTCGGTCGCAGCGAGGATCTCGCCCACTGCGACCTCGACCAGCACCGTGGTCTTGCCGCTGCCCGGGGCCCCGAGCACGCGTGCGTGCCGAGCCCGGTCGAGTGCGAGCGCGAGCGACTGCGACGGGTCGAAGGAGGGCATGCGGCCAGCCTAGTGAGCGCCTCCGACATCGACGGTCCGAGCGTGCGGCGACGGTCGACGGGCTGCCGGCCCGTGGCAGACTACGGGGATCGGCTCCCTCGAACCACCGGAGGTCTTCGCAATGACGCACGCCACCGCAGCACAGGCACAAGCACCGGTACCGCGCGCCGAGCGTCGGGCGCGTCGCGGGCCCCGCAGATCCCTCCGGGTGCTCGGATGGGTGCTCGCCGTCCTCGTCGTGATCGCGCTCGTCGCGGCGGGCCTCGGCGCTTGGACCGTCGCTCGGTCCTTCCCTCAGACCACCGGGACGCTGCCCGCCGAGGGGCTCGACCGTGCGGTCACGGTGCAGCGGGACGCGAGCGGGATCCCCACGATCACCGCGGACACCGGCCACGACCTGTTCTTCGCCCAGGGCTTCGTGCACGCGCAGGATCGGTTCTGGGAGATGGACTTCCGCCGCCATCTGACCAGCGGCAGGCTCTCGGAGCTGTTCGGCGAATCGCAGGTCAGAACCGACACGTTCCTCCGCACGCTCGGCTGGCACCGCATCGCCGAGCAGGAGGTCCGCGATCTGCCGCAGGAGGTCCGCGCCTACTACGAGGCCTATGCGGACGGCGTCAACGCCTACCTCGCCCAGCGATCCGGCGCTGACCTGTCGCTGGAGTACGCGGTGCTCGATCTGCAGAACCCCGGCTACGCACCCGAGAAATGGACCCCGGCCGACTCGGTCGCCTGGTTCAAGGCGATGGCCTGGGACCTGCGCACCAACGTGGACGAGGAGTCGACACGCGCGCTGCTCGCGCGGACGCTCGATCCCGAGCGCCTGGAGGAGCTCTACCCGCCCTACCCGTTCGCGGAGCATCCGACGATCGTCGGGAGCGGATCGTCCCCCGCGTCCGCGGGACCCGCCGCACCCGCCGCATCCGCCGCAGCGGCCAGCGGGCCGATCGGCGCCGCAGGCCTGCCGGAGGACACCGCGCGGGCGATCGCCACGGTGGATGCGCTGATCGGGGCCCAGGGCGAGGGCGTCGGCTCGAACTCCTGGGTGGTGTCCGGCGCGCACACGGCCACCGGCGAACCGCTGCTCGCGAACGACCCGCATCTGGGCGCAGCCCTGCCCTCGGTCTGGACCCAGATGCAGCTGCGCTGCTCGACGGTGGGCCCGGACTGCCCGTTCGCGGTCGCCGGGTTCAGCTTCTCGGGGCTGCCGGGGATCGTGATCGGGCACAACGAGCGCGTAGCATGGGGCTTCACCAATCTCACGACCGATGTCGCCGACCTGTACGTGGAGCGCATCGACGGCGATCGGTATTGGAAGGACGGAGAGCTGCACCCGCTGCAGACACGACGGGAGACGCTGAAGGTCGCGGGCGGGTCGGACGTCGAGTTCGAGGTGCGTGCGACGGGGCACGGTCCCGTCGTGTCGGGCCTCACCGAGGATTTCACTGCGATCGCGGGAACGCCAAGAGTCGGGCTGGGCACCGGATCGGCGGAACGGGCGGAGGCGCCGGGCGCCGGGACGGATCGGCTCTCCGGCGAGTACGCCGTGAGCCTGCGGTGGACGGCGCTCGATCCGGGGACGACCGCTGAGGCGATCTTCCGGCTCGATCGGGCGAAGAACTACGACGACTTCCGCGCGGCGGCCGAGAAGTTCGACGTGCCCGCTCAGAATCTGATCTACGCCGACGTGGACGGCAACATCGGGTACCAGGCCCCGGGCCGGTTGCCGATCCGCGGGGCCGGAGACGGTTGGCTCCCCCAGCCCGGCTGGGACAGCGCGTACGACTGGACCGGCTTCATCCCGTTCGCGGAGCTGCCGCGGAGCTACAACCCGCCCGCCGGCTACATCGTGACGGCGAACAACGCGATCGTTCCGGAGTCGTACCCCTACTTCCTCAGCAGGGATTGGGACTACGGGTACCGAGCGGCGCGGATCACGGCCCTGCTCGACCGGAAGATCACGGAGGGGCCGATCACCGCCGACGATCTCCGGGAGATCCAGGCCGACGACCGGATGCCGGCCGCCGCCTCGCTGCGGCGCGCCTACGCGAGGATCTCGGTGGAGGATCCGAAGGTGCAGGCCGCGATCGACGGGCTCCGCGATTGGGACGAGCAGAACCGCGCCGATTCCTCCGTGGCCGCATTCGCGAACGTGCTCTGGAACCGGGTCACGGCGCTGATGGTGGGCGGCGGGTCCACTGAGATCCCCCGGGACGATCAGTCGAGATTCACCGTGTTCTTCGCCGAGCAGCTACGGGATCCGGGATCCCGGTGGTGGCGGAACGCCGAGGCCGGGATCACCTCGCGCGATGCGCTGCTGGAGCGCGCCGCGAACGAAGCGTATGCCGAGCTGGTGCGGGCGCAGGGCTCGGACGCGTCGCGCTGGAACTGGGGCGAGCTGCACGCGCTGACGCTGCGCAGCGGGACGTTCGGCAAGAGCGGGATCGCACCCGTCGAGGCGCTGTTCAACCGCGGGCCGTTCCCGGTCGGCGGCGGGTCCGGGGTCGTGAACGCGACCGGATGGGGCCTCGACGAGGGCTACGAGACGTCGACGGTGCCGTCGATGCGCATGGTCGTCGACGTGTCCGACTGGGATGCGTCGCAGTGGATCCACCTGACGGGCGCCAGCGGCCACGCCTTCCATCCGCACTACACGGATCAGACCGGGGACTGGGCCGCGGTCCGCTCGCGACCCTGGGCGTTCAGCGCGGAGGCCGTTTCGGCGACGACGCGCGACACGCTGCGGCTCGAACCACGCTGAGCGGGGTGCGAGGGGCCCTGCGCCGACAGCGAACGGCGGCTTCCGCCCGGGCACCGGCCCGGCGGCGCGCCATAGACTCGGATCAGATCCGGTGCTCGAGCACCGGCGGCCCGGTCGGAGCGTCGCTCGGTCCGGAGCCATCAGACCACTCACTCAGGAGGCCCCCGTGGAAGTTCGCATCGGCATCATCCAGTCCCCGCGCGAGATCAGCTTCGAGACCGACGCTTCGGCGGCCGATCTGCACGCCGCCGTCGAAGCCGCGCTCGAGGGCGGCAAGTCCGTCGTCAGCTTCACCGATTCGAAGTCCCGCCAGTACCTGGTGCCCGCGGCGGCGATCGCCTACGTGGAGATCGGCGGCGACACCGGGCGCAAGGTCGGCTTCGTCAGCTGACCCTCTGAATCGGCGCTCACGAGCGCGATCGACCGGCGGCCGCGCGCATGGGATTCACTCCCGGCGCGCGGCCGCCAGTTCTTCCACGACCGTGTCGAGGATCGCCTCGGCGACCTCGCGCTTACTCCCGCCGATCTCGCGCACCATCCGACCGTCCGCGTCGAGCACCTGCACGGCGTTCTCGGCCGATTCGAATCCCTGCACCCAGCCGACCGCGTTGACGGCGAGCAGGTCGACTCCCTTGCGCGCCAGCTTGCGGCGCCCGCGCTCCAGCAGTTCGTCGGCGTCCTCGGCGGTCTCGGCGGCGAAGCCGACGATCACTTGGCCGTCGTGCCGGGCACGCACGAGTCCGACGAGGATGTCGGGGTTCTCGACGAGTTCGATCACGGGCGGAGTATCGGAATCCTCCTTGCGCAGCTTGGAGTCCGAGACTTCCGCGACCCGGTAGTCGGCGACGGCCGCGGCCATGATCACCGCGTCGGCGCCCGGCGCAGCGCCCTGGGCGGCGGCCTCGAGCTCGGCCGCGGTGCCGACCGGCACCACTCGAACGTCGTCGCGCTCCGAGACGTCGGCCAGCACCGCGGCCTCGACGTTCGCCGCGAGCAGCACGACCTTGGCGCCGCGGTCCGCGGCCGCGGCGGCGAGCGCGACGCCCTGCTTTCCGCTGGATCGGTTGCCGATGAATCGGACCGGGTCGATGGGTTCCCGGGTTCCGCCGGCGGTGACGAGGACGCGGACCTCGTCGAGGTCGTGCCGGGACGGCGTCGCCTGCAGCGGTTCGGGTTCGGGTTCGGGTTCGGATTCCGGCTCGGCCGGGCCGGGCACGGCGGTCGCGGCGACGGTCGCGGGCGGCGCGGGGCCGCGTTCGGGCTCCGGCGCCTCGGCGAGCGGTGCGGACGCTCCTGCGGCCGCGCCCTCGAGCAGGGCGAGCGCCTGGGCGAGGATCGTCTCGGGCTCGCTCATGCGTCCGACCCCGCTGTCGGCGCCCGTGAGCCGGCCGCGCTCGGGACCGGCGAAGTGCACGCCCCGGGAGCGCAGGATCGCGATGTTGTCCTGCGTAGCCGGGTGTTCCCACATCTCGGTGTGCATGGCGGGTGCCACGAGCACGGGCGCGCGGGTGGCGAGCAGGGTGGTGCCGAGGAGGTCGTCGGCGAGCCCGGCGGTCATGCGCGCGAGGGTGTTCGCGGTGGCGGGGGCGACGATGACGAGGTCCGCCCGCTGGCCCAGCGCCACGTGGCGCACCTCGGGGACGTCCTCGTGCACGGAGGTGGTCACCGGGTGGCGGCTGATGGCCTCCCACGTCGGCCGGCCGATGAAGCGGAGCGCGGCCTCGGTGGGGACGACGTGCAGTTCGTGGCCCGCCTCTACGAGCAGCCTCGCGAGCAGGACCGCCTTGTACGCCGCGATCCCGCCGGTGACTCCGAGAACGATGTTCATGAGTGCCATCATTCCATCCCGCGCTAGACTCCGTCGCCATGTGCACGGTGATCCTCGATGTCCCGACGCGCGCGGACGCGCCGATCCGCCTGCTGGCCGTGCGCGACGAGGATCCGGAGCGCGCGTGGGATCCGCCGGGCGAGTGGTGGCCGGAGGAGCGGCCCGGCGTCGTCGGCGTGCGGGACCGCCGCGCGAACGGCGCGTGGCTCGCGGCCGTGGGTCCGAGCGCCGGCCCGAACGCCGGGGCGGCGCGGCTCGCGGTGATCCTCAACCGCGGCGAGACGGTGCGCCCGCGCGGAGCGGCGCCGCTCGCCTCCCGCGGCGGCATCGTGCTCGATGCGGTCGCAGGGATGGAACCCGCCGATCCGCCGGGGACCGCAGCGTTCAACCTCGTCGAGGTGTCGACCGCCGGCGCGCGCGTGACCGAGTGGGGCGGTTCCGGTCTCCGACGGACGCGGCTCTCCGCCGGGGTCCACATGCTCGCGCACGACGGCGTGGACGACCGCGCGACCGCGCGGATCGCCCGCTGGCTGCCGGAGTTCTCCGCGCTGCGCGAGGACGGGACCGGGTCCGGGTCGTTCTCGGAGTGGCGGGAGCGCTGGATCTCGCTGCTCGCCCGCAGCGCCGAGCTGGGACCGATGGACGATCGGGCGATCATCCGCGACAATCGCCCGCACGGCTACCCCACTCTGTCGCTGCTCGTGTGCGCGGCGGAGGTCGGCGACGCGGGCGTCGATCTGGTCTCCGCACCGCTGCGCCGCCCGGGTCGCTGGGGTTCACCCGCGTTCGGCGCTCCGCTCGCCCTGCGCTGAGGCGGTCAGCGGCGCTCGAGGCGGACGGCGACCTCGAGGTGCTTCGTGTGCGGGAACATGTCGAACAGGCGGCCCTCGCGCACCGCGTAGGACGGCATGGCTTCCAGGTCGCGCGCCAGCGACTCGGGGTTGCAGCTCGAGTAGACGACGTTCGCGATGCCGGAGCGCTCGAGCCAGTCGGAGAGCTCCGGTCCGATGCCGCGCCGGGGCGGGTTCACGACGACGAGCTCCGGCATCGGCTCGGAGCCGGCGGGGACCCCGCCGTCGAGCGCGAATGCCGTGGCATCCGCGGCGATGAACCGCGCGTGGAGTCCCGCATCGCGTGCGCTCCGGCGGGCGGAGCGCACGGCCGCCTCGGTCAGTTCGACCCCGACGACCTCGCGCGCCGCGGGCGCGTCCTCGGCGGCTTCGGCCTCGGCGCAGTGCAGCGCGAAGCCGCCGACCCCGCAGTAGAGGTCCCAGAGCGACCGGGGCCGGCTCTCGGCAACCCAAGCGGCGACCTGGGCGTAGAGCTCGCGCGCCACGGCGGTGTTGGTCTGGAAGAAGCTCTGCGGCAGCAGATGCAGGTCGATCGGACCGAGCCCCATGCGCAGCGAGGATCCCAGCAGCAGCTCCTCGCGCTCGCCCTCGAGCACCGCCTTGTGCTCGGGCAGCAGGTTGACCGAGATGACCGCTGCGTTCGGCACGGCGGCGCGGATCGCCTCGCGGGCACCGCGCAGCGTGCGCAGCGCGTGCTCGCTGCGCACCACGAAACGGAGCATCAGTTCGCCGGACGGCGCCTCGGTCACGTGCACGAACTTGAGTTCGCCCCGCCGCTCGGGTACCGAGTAGGGCGGCAGCCCGGTCCCGTCGAGCAGTGAGGCGAGCCGCGGGATCACCGCGGCGATGCCGGGCGACTGGATCGCGCACTCGCGCAGGTCGACGCCGCGACCGTCGGGTCCGAGGATCCCGAGCGTGACCCGGCCTCGCCGCCCGCCCACCACGAGCTTCGCGCGATTGCGGAAGCCGCGATCGCCCGCGGTGAAGGCGGGCAACCAGGCGTCGTGCGGCACGTCCGGCAGCAGTTCGGCGCAGCGCGCCTGCTTCTCGGCGAGCTGCGTGTCGTAGGGAGTCTCGATCAGCGCGCAGGACCGGCATTCGCCGGCGACGAAGTACCGGCACCGCAGCTGCCCCTCGTGCGGCGAACCGGCCGCGACGAGCGGGATCCCGGTGCGCTCAGGCCGTGAGCCCAAGCCGGTCCATCCGTCGAATGTGATCGGCGATCAGTTCGGTGAACACCGGCTCGACCTCGCTCGCGATGAACTCGCGGTGCTCGCTCAGCCCGAGCACCGCCCGGGAGACCAGCAGCGTGTCGCCCACGAGGCGGCGGCCCCAGAGCGCGAGCCGGTTGGCGAGCTTCGGGTCCGCGGCGATCTCGGCGGCCAGCAGCTCGCGCAGGGCGACCCGGCCCGGGTCGTCCTCCAGGATCTCGATGGCCTCACCGCGATAGGGATCGGTCAGCCCCTGCGCGAGGCTCGCGAAGAATCCGTCGAACAGACCGCCGACGAGGTAGAGCGACAGCACGTGCTGGTGCCAGTCGGCGACATCGATCCGCTCGATGTAGGCGTCGATCACCGAGCTGTACGGCTGCATCGCGGTGTGCGCCTCCTTGCCGCGGCGCCGGATCTCATCGGTGAAGCGCTGGTGCTTGGCGAGGGTCTGGCCCGCGACCCGGGCGAGCACCTCCTTCGCCTCGAGCGTCGCAGCGCCCGAGACACCGCGCGTCGCCGCCTCGTACAGCTCCAGCTGGAGGTACGCGGTCAGGCCGAGGAACGGCAGGATCCCGGGGGCGAACTCGGCGAGCTCGACGCGCACCGCCTCGTCGGATTCGCTCCGCGTACGCATCTTGCGTGCGGGCGCAGACGACTTGCGCAGGTTACGGATCCACTCGAACACCCCGTCAGTGTACCGGCGTCGGGGCCCGGCCCCGGCATAGACTGGTCGCCGTACGCAAATCAGACTGCTGCCGCCGCGGAGCGGCAGCGTGCTCCGCTCGGAAGAGTCGAATCAGCGCGGAGCCGACATCCCACGAGACAGGACGCACGTGACCACTTTCACCGAACTCGGCGTCGACCAGGACATGGTCGACGCGCTCGCAGGGGAAGGCATCGTCGACGCCTTCCCCATCCAGGAGCAGACCATCCCGCTCGCGATCTCGGGCCAGGACATCATCGGCCAGGCCAAGACCGGCACCGGCAAGACCTTCGGCTTCGGCCTTCCGCTGCTGCAGCGCATCGGCACCGACCCGGAGCCCGGCGTGCAGGCCCTGATCGTCGTTCCGACCCGCGAGCTGTGCGTGCAGGTCTACGAGGATCTCGAACTGGCCGCGAAGAACCGCGGGGCCACCGTCGTCCCGATCTACGGCGGCAAGGCCTACGAGGGTCAGATCGAGCAGCTGAAGGCCGGCGCCCAGATCGTCGTCGGCACCCCGGGCCGCCTGCTCGACCTCGCGAGCCAGCGCCTGCTCAATCTGGGCAACGTGCGCGAGATGGTGCTCGACGAGGCCGACAAGATGCTCGATCTCGGCTTCCTCGCCGATATCGAGAAGCTCTTCGCCAAGACCCCGGCGACGCGGCACACCATGCTGTTCTCGGCCACGATGCCCGGCACGATCGTCACCCTCGCGCGCCGCTTCATGTCGAAGCCGATCCACATCCGCGCGACGGATCCCGACGAGGGCCAGATGCAGGCCAACATCGAGCACATCGTCTATCGCGCGCACTCGCTCGACAAGGACGAGGTGATCGGCCGGATCCTGCAGGCCGAGGGCCGCGGCAAGACCGTCATCTTCATGCGCACCAAGCGCGCCGCCGCGAAGCTCCAGGAGGAGCTGACCGATCGCGGCTTCAATGCCGCATCGGTGCACGGCGATCTCAACCAGGATCAGCGCGAGCGCGCCATGGCCGCCTTCAAGGCGGGCAAGAAGGAGATCCTGATCGCGACCGACGTCGCCGCGCGCGGCATCGACGTCGACGACGTCACCCACGTCATCAACCACACGGTCCCCGACGACGAGAAGACCTACCTGCACCGCGTCGGCCGCACCGGCCGCGCGGGCCGCACCGGCACCGCCGTCACCTTCGTCGACTGGGACGACCTGCACAAGTGGGCGCTCATCAACAAGGCGCTGGACTTCGGCGTGCCGGAGCCCGTCGAGACCTACTCCTCGTCACCGCACCTGTTCGAGGATCTGAAGATCCCCGAGGGCACCAAGGGCCGTCTCAAGGCGACGCCCGTGAAGGAGCGCGCACCGCGCAGCGGATCCCGTTCGTCCGAGTCGGGCGAGGGTCGCGGCGAGGCCGGATCCCGCACGCGCAGCCGCAGCCGCACGCGCAGCGCGAACCCGCAGGGCCGCGGCCGCCACGAGGCGCACGGCCACGACCAGCACGGGCACGACTCCGAGGGCGGCGGCGAGCCCGGCGCCCCGCTGCCCGGATCCCCGGAAGAGACCGGCGAGGCGACCGCGCCGCGCCGCCGGCGTCGTCGCCGCCGCGGTGGCGCGGGCCGTTCCGCGTCCGGCGAGGCGCAGACCTCGACCGAGTCAGCGGGCGGGGACGCGGCGCCTTCGGCCGAGTAGCACCGGGTCGCGGACGCGACCCTACGCACGAGAAACGGCGGTGAGCCGGGCCTTCGGGACCGGCTCACCGCCGTTTCTCGTGCGGCTCAGCGCCGCACCGCGGCGCGGCCCCGTGACTCAGCGCGGAGTCGCGAGCCGTTCGCGCAGGCGCGCCACGGCCTCCTCGGCGGTGGTGCGCTCCCCCAGCCGGTTCGCCTTGCCCGCGCCGTGGTAGTCGCTCGCCCCGGTGACCTCGAGACCGATGGCCGCGGCGGACCGTTCGAGCGGCGGCAGCCAGCTCTCCCGGTTCTCGGGGTGGCTCAGCTCGATGCCCCAGAGGCCGGCCCCGGCGAGCCGGCGCAGCTCCGCGTCCGTGACCGGACCCCGCTGGCGGGTGGCGGCCGGATGCGCGAGCACGGTGGCGCCTCCGGCTTCGCGCACCATGCGGATCGCGTCCAGCGTCGCGATGGCGTAGGTGCCGATGTAGTAGGGCGAGCCGGGGTGCAGCACGCGCTCGAACACGGTGCTGCGATCCGCGAAGTATCCGGCGGTCACGAGCGCGTCCGCGATGTGCGGGCGGCCGACGGTGCGCGCGTCGCCGTCGCCCACCACGTCCGCCCAGGAGATCGCGTAGTCCCGTGCAAGCCGGCGCACCATCTCCTGCGCGCGGTGCAGGCGCGAGCGCCGCACCTCGTCGAGCGCCCCGAACAGCTCGGCCGCGCGCGCTCCCGGATCGATCCCATAGCCGAGAAGGTGGCGCGAACGCCCGTCGTGCTCGCTCGTGATCTCGATGCCGGGGAGGAAGTCGATGCCGGCGGTCGCAGCGGCGTCCCGGGCCTCGTCCCAGCCGTCGATCGTGTCGTGGTCCGTCAGGGCGAATCCCGCGAGCCCGATCCCGGCGGCCTCCTGCGCGATCGCGGACGGCCGCGTCGTGCCGTCGGAGATGGTGGAGTGGGTGTGCAGATCGAATCCGCCCCGCGCCCGCCGTGCTGCCATCCCATCAGTGTATGCCGTGGCCGGTCGTCGGGCGGAGCGGCCGCTCCGCCCGACGACCGGCCCGTCGCTACTGGGCCGTGTAGCCCCCGTCGACCAGGTGGTAGCTGCCGGTGACGAACGAAGCGGCGTCGCTCGCGAGGAACGCCACGAGGTGAGCGACCTCCTCGGCGCGGCCGAGGCGGCCGATGGGGTGCTTCGCGATGAGCGCCGCCCGCGCGGCCTCGTCGGCACCGGCGAGGAGCGGCGTATCGATGTACCCCGGTCCGACCGAGTTCACCCGGACCCCAGAGGTCGCGTACTCGAGCGCCGCGGTCTTCGTGAGGCCGACGACCGCGTGCTTGGTGGCGACGTAGGCGGGCGAGTACGCGGCTCCCACGCTGCCGAGGATCGAGGCGAGGTTGACCACCGAGCCTCCGCCGTTCGCCGACATCGCGGCGACCTGCGCTCGGGTGCCGCGGAACACCGCGTTGAGATTGACCGCGACGACCTTCTCCCAGTCGGCGTCGGTGTACGCGCCGGTGGGTGCGACGGCACCGCCGATCCCCGCGTTGTTCACGCCGATCCGCAAGGGGGCGAGGGATTCCGCGGCGAGGACGGTCTCGTCCACGATCTCCGTCGACGAGGCATCGCCGACGACGGCCACCGCGGTGCCTCCCGCACCCACGATCTCGGCGACGACCGCGTCCGCGGCGTCCGCGCTCAGATCCTGCACCACCACCTTCGCACCGTTCTCCGCGAGCAGCAGCGCGACCGCGCGGCCGATCCCCGAGCCCGCTCCCGTGACGATCGCCGATCGATCCGCAACATCGTAGGTGGCCATGATCTTCCCTTCGCTCCATCGAGTCCGTGCGGGCCCGATACGGTTCACGCTACGCCCGCGAGCTGATATTCGGGGGTGCCCGCACGAGAGCGCGAAGTGGGAGGATTGCAGAATGACCACTTCCGAGCAGACCACCCACGAGGTGGAGATCGACAACAGCAACCGCAGCACGACGCCGAAGTCCGAAGCGTTCCTCGACTACATCATGTCGGGCTGGGCCGAGCGCACCGACGAGCAGCCCGAATCGCGCGAGTCCGCAGCATTCGCCCGCGACCGCCGCGGCCGCCTGTCCGCGCAGTTCCCCGGGCAGCGCCTCGTGATCGCGGCGGGCGCCGCGAAGCAGCGCTCCAACGACACCTTCTACCCGTACCGGCCGCACAGCGCCTTCGCGCACCTGACGGGCTGGGGCACGGACAGCGAACCGGGCGCGATCCTCGTGCTCGATCCCGCGGGCGACGCGCACGAGGCGACGCTCTACTTCAACGAGCGCGCCGGCCGCGACTCCGAGGAGTTCTTCGCCAATCCCGAGATCGGCGAATTCTGGATCGGCGCGCGCCCGTCGCTCGCCCAGGTCTCGGCCGATCTCGGTCTGCGCACCGCTCACCTGGCCGAGTTCGCGGCCGCGGACGGCGACCGGACCCTCGAGGATCCCGAACTCGACCGTGCCACCTCAGAGCTGCGACTCGTGAAGGACGCGTACGAGCTGCGCGAGATGCAGCTCGCGGTCGACGCGACGGCCCGCGGCTTCGACGACGTGCTCGCGGGCCTCGATCGCGCGGTCGCCGAGACCCGGGGCGAGCGCGTCGTCGAGGGGACCTTCAACCTGCGCGCTCGGCTCGACGGCAACGCCGTCGGCTACGAGACCATCGCCGCCTCGGGCGCGCACGCCTGCACCCTGCACTGGATGCGCAACGACGGCGTCGTCCGCGACGGCGATCTGCTGCTGCTCGACGCGGGTGTCGAGGTGGATTCGCTCTACACCGCCGACATCACCCGCACGATCCCGATCTCGGGAACGTTCTCGCCCGTGCAGCGGAAGGTCTACGAGACCGTGCTCGAGGCCGCCGACGCCGCGCGCGCGATCGTCCGGCCCGGGATCCGGTTCAGCGAGGTGCACGATGCCGCGATGGCCGTGATCGAGCGACGCACGCGCGAATGGGGATTCCTGCCCGCGGATTCCGGCGACGATGCTCCCGCATATCACCGCCGCTATATGGTGCACGGCACGAGCCATCACCTGGGTCTGGACGTGCACGATTGTGCCGCAGCGCGGCGAGATCACTATTACGAGGGCGTACTCGAACCGGGAATGGTGTTCACCATCGAGCCGGGTCTGTATTTCCAGCCCGATGATCTCACCGTGCCGGAGGAATTCCGCGGTATCGGAGTACGAATCGAAGACGATATCGTCGTCACTGAAAACGGATGCGCGAACCTTTCCTCTGAAATCCCGCGCACCGCGGACGAGGTTGAGAACTGGGTTCGGGGGGCGCGCAATTCCTAACAATCGTCAGGGATATAGATTACATTTCAAGTAATGCGAAATATCCAGGGATCTCGGCTATATTTGCCGCGAGGGATCCGGAGAAGACCGGATTTCATTCGCGAAGGAGACAGCAATGGCAAAGCGGATCACCGAGATCCTCGTCGATGACCTCGACGGCACCGAACTGACGGACGGCGCGGGAGAGACGGTGCGTTTCTCGCTCGACGGCACCGCGTACGAGATCGATCTCTCGGAGGCCCACTCGGCCGAGCTCCGCGAGGCGTTCGCGCCGTTCGTCAAGGCGGCCCGCAAGGCCTCCTCCGCAGCCCGCGGCCGCACCGCGCAGCGCTCCTCGCGCGGCTCGTCGAACGCGAGCGCCGTCCGCGAGTGGCTGCGCGAGCAGGGCCACGAGGTGCCGGACCGCGGACGCATCCCGGGCAAGCTCCTCGCGATCTACGAGGCGGCCCAGGGCTGAATCGGCTCGGCGCCGGTGCGCTGCGAGAACGGGGATAGCGGGATCCGCTATCCCCGTTCCGCGTTCTCGGGGGAGGTCAGCACGCGCCGGGCCTCGCCGACCAGTTCCGCCGAGGTGATCAGGTCGTACCGCGTTGCGACCATCTGCGAGACGGACGAGAAGTCGCGGCGATTTCGATTCATCGCGTAGGAGAGCACGCCGAAGAGCATTCCGAACCCGGCGCCGATCACGATCGCGGCGATGAACACGCCGAAGATCGACGCGTTCTCGGGCTGGAAGATGAAGAGCAGGATCGACAGGAATACGCCGAGATATGCTCCCGACGAAGCGCCCACCATCGCGACGCGACCGTAGGTGAGCCGCCCGGTCACGCGCTCGACGCTGCGCAGGCCGTTTCCGACGATGGACACCTCGGCGACGGGGAAACGGGCGCGCGCGAGCAGATCCACCGCGTGCTTCGCATCGGCGTAGTGCTCGTAGGTCGAAACCACCTCGCCGGTCGGCAGTTCCGGCATGAGAAGGGCTCGGCGCGCGGCGCTCGGATTGGGACTGCTCATGACTGCATTCTCCCATTCCCGCCCCTGAGTGTGCGGAATCCCCCGCCGAACCGATTCAGCGGGCGGCGAACGCGACCACCGCCTGCGGATATCCCGGGACCGGTTGCCGCCGCAGCCGGAGGTCGCGCAGCCGCACGTGCGTGATCCCGTCCCAGCCGGCCTCCCGCGTATTGCCGCCGGCCACGGCCGCCCAGGCCTCGTCCTCAGCGTCGCGCCACACCGCGACCGTCTCGTGCGGCACGGGCAGCGGGGCGATCCGTTCCGCTCCGCTGTCGAGATCGAGCACCGACAGGTTGGGCTCTCCGGTCGCGTTGCCGAAGGCGCCCGTGCCGACGGTCACCAGCAGGCGGTCGTCGAGGGCCGTGCCGTGCGCGTGCGAGTTGGCGCGGCTCCGGAGCGCGTTTCCGGTCCGCCCGCTGCGCGGATCGAGCCGCACCACGGGCTTCCCCTGCACCGGGAGCAGGATCGTCCCGTCCGCGTCCACCGCGCCGTAGTGGGGCTTCTCCCAGGAGGCGAGGCCGCCCTCGGTTCCGAACGGCGCGATCCGGTGCTCCTGCGCCGCCAGGGTCCGCGCGTCGACGACCGTCACGGAGAAGGTGTCGTGGTCGACGGTCGCGGCCCAGGATCCGTCCGGGGCGACCAGCACGTCGAACGGACGCCCGCCGACCCGCACGGAGCCGGCGAACCGGCCGCCCGCGGAGTCGAAGACCTCCAGGTGCGCCCGCGGCTCGTCCGTGCCGACCGCGACGTAGATGCGGGCGCCGTCGGGCGACACGGCGAGGCCGAGGCCGCCCGGGCGGTACTCCCCCGAGCCGATCCGGGGTGCAGGGTGCTGATAGGGCACGAGCGCCGAACGCTTCGCGGTGCGCAGATCGATCACGGCGAGCCCCTCGGCTGTGGCCGCGTACCCGGTCCCGCCGTCCGGCGAGACGCCCACGCCCCAGGGCGCCGCGCCGACCCGGATGCGGGTGATCCCCGCCTCGCCCTCGGCCGCCGGATCGATCACCGCGACGGCGTCCTCGTGCGCGAGCGAGGCCAGCAGCAGGGTCCGCTTCGCGGGCGCCGGGGGCTCCGTCGCACCGCGTTTCGGCATCGGCCGCGGTGACGCGGTCGCGGGCCCGGAACGCGGCGTCCCGCTCTCGGGTGCGCAGCCGAGCAGCGGCAGCACCGCCAGCGCCGAGGCCGCGAGCAGGCCCCTCCGGGAGATCCGCTCCGTCGATTCATGCATGCTGCCATCCTCGGACGCCGAGGCTCCGTCCGCCTCAACCGATCGATTGGTCCTGAGCGTTCGGCTCCTGGGGCCCCGAACCGGAGCCCGGCCCACTACCGTAGAGGGGTGAGCAGTTCGAGGATCTTCGTAGGCCGCCTCGCCGGACGCGGGGTGTTCGATCCCGTCGGCGACCGGATCGGCAAGGTGCGCGACGTACTGGTGGTCTACCGGGCGGCGAGCGCCCCGCGCGTGGTCGGCCTGATCGTCGAGATCCCCGGCAGACGCCGCGTATTCGTGCCCATCGGGCGCATCACGTCGATCGGCGCCGGTCAGATCATCGCGACCGGGCTCATCAACGTCCGCCGCTTCGAGCAGCGCGGCGGCGAGACGCGCATGATCGCCGAGATGATCGGGCGCGAGGTCAAGCTCGTCGAGGGGGGCCGCGAAGCCGTGATCGAGGATGCGGCCATCGACCGGACCCGCTCGGGCGAGTGGATCGTCTCCGAGCTCTTCGTCCGCACCGCCAAGCCCGCGTCCACCTTCTCGCGCGGCGAATCCCGCATCGTGAAGTGGGCCGACGTGCGTCTGCCGACCGACCCCTCGGCCGCGCAGTCGGCCGAGCTCCTGATCCAGACCCTCGTCGATCTCAAGCCCGCCGACCTCGCCGAGGCGCTGCTCGAGCTCCCGCAGCCCCGCATGCTGTCGGTGGTCGAGGAGCTGCCCGACGAACTCGTCGCCGACGCGCTGGAGGAGATGGTCGAGGCCGACCAGCTCGCGCTCCTCAAGCTCCTGCCGCCGGCTCGCACCGCCGATGTGCTCGACCGCATGGAGCCCGACGACGCGGCCGACCTCATCTCGGCGCTGCCCGCGGCCGAGGGCGAGGAACTGCTCGACCTGATGGAGCCCGAGGAGGCGGAGGACGTCCGCCGCCTGCTCGAGTACGACGCGGACACCGCGGGCGGACTCATGAGCCCGGCCCCCATCGTGCTCTCGGCCGAGGCGAGCGTCGCCGAGGGCCTCGCGATGATCCGTCGCGCCGAGATCCCGCCCGCGATGGCCTCGGCGGTCTACGTCACCCACCCGCCCTACGAGACCCCGACCGGCGAATACCTCGGCATGGCGCACTTCCAGCGCATGCTGCGGTTCCCGCCGCACGAGCGGCTCTCGGCGCTGCTCGACACCGAGATCGAGGCGATCCCGGTGCGCGCGAGCGCTGCGGAGGTGGCCCGGCGCCTCGCCAGCTACGACCTCGTCGCGCTGCCCGTGGTCGACGAGCAGGATCACCTCGTCGGCGTGGTCACGATCGACGATGTGCTCGACCATCTGCTGCCCGACGACTGGCGCCATGCCGACGACGAAGCGCCGCACCCGAGGAACGGAGCCGCTCGATGATCTGGTTCCGCAAGAAGGACACCGCCGGGCTCGACGCTCCGCGTGCGGCGGGCGGCCGTGTCGCGCGGGACCGCGACGTCTCGAACAACGAGGTGTTCGGCCGCTGGACCGAGGGCATCGCCCGCGGCATGGGCACGCCGTGGTTCCTCCTGCTGCTCAGCGTGTTCTGCCTCGCCTGGCTCATCTGGAACACCGTCGCCCCCGACGGGTGGCGCTTCGACTCCGCCGCCCTCGGCTTCACCGCGCTCACGCTCATCCTCTCGCTGCAGGCCTCCTACGCGGCGCCGATGATCCTGCTCGCGCAGAACCGCCAGGACGACCGGGACCGCGTACAGATCGAGCAGGACCGGCAGCGCGCGGAGCGCAACCTGGCCGACACCGAGTTCCTCGCGCGCGAGGTCGTCGCGCTGCGGCTCGCGATCAAGGATCTGCCCGACCGGGACTTCGTCCGTGCCGAACTGCGCGCGCTGCTCGCCGAGCTCGCCGCGGAAGACGACACCGACGATCGAGACCCCGACGCGACGGAGGACGCCGGACGGACCGACGCACGATGACCGCCGAGGAGGGCCGCAGCCACGGGCCCGGCGCCCGAGCCGACGCCTCCCCCGCGGAGGCCGCCGTCTGGGCCGCGCTCGACCGCGTCAAGGACCCCGAGATCCTGCGCCCCGTGACGGAGCTCGGCATGGTCGACTCGGTGCGCGTCTCCCCCGACGGCGCGGCGCACGTCGGCATCGCCCTGACGATCGCGGGCTGCCCCGCCGCCCGGCGCATCGAGTCGGAGGTGCACGAGGCCGCCGGCACCACGGCGGGGATCGCCTCCGCGGACGTCTCGGTGCGTGTCATGTCGCCCGAGGAGCGTCGCGCCTTCACGGAGCGGGTGCGGGGCGACCGCGCGAAGCGGCCCCAGCAGTTCGGGCCCGATTCGCTGACCCGCGTGATCGCGGTGACGAGCGGCAAGGGCGGCGTCGGCAAGTCGTCGCTCACGGCCGGCCTGGCGGTGGCGCTCGCCGTGCAGGGGCTGCGCGTCGGACTCGTCGACGCCGACGTGTTCGGTTTCTCGATCCCCGGCATCCTGGGGCTCAGTCGCGACGGCCGGGTCGAGGGCCCCACTCGCGTGGACGACCTGATCCTGCCGCCCGTCGCCCACGGCGTGAAGGTCATCTCGATCGGCATGTTCCTGGGCGATCAGGATCCGCGGTCCACCGCCGTCTCGTGGCGCGGGCCGATGCTGCATCGCACCATGGAGCAGTTCCTGCGCGACGTCTGGTTCGGCGACCTCGACGTGCTCCTGCTCGATCTGCCGCCGGGCACGGGCGACATCGCCATCAGCCTCGGCCAGCTGCTCCCCCACGCCGAGGTGCTCGTCGTGACGACCCCGCAGGAGGCCGCAGCCGATGTGGCTGTGCGCAGCGCGCTCGTCGCCCGCCAGACCGGTCAGCGCGTCATCGGCGTCATCGAGAACATGGCGGGACTCGCCCAGCCCGACGGCTCGGTGCTCGACCTCTTCGGATCGGGCGGCGGCGCGCTCGTGGCAGCGCGCCTGAGCGACGACGAGCACGGCCCGGTGCCACTGCTCGGCAGCGTGCCGCTCAGCCCCGAGTTCCGGGCGAGCGGCGACGCGGGTGCTCCGGCGGTCATCGCCCTGCCCGAGGATCCCGCCGCGCGCGAGGTGCTGCGCATCGCGTCGGTGCTCTCGGTGCGCCCGCAGAGCCTGGCCGGACGCTCGCTCGGCATCTCGCCCTCGGCCTAGCCCGAGCGCGACGGCCTACGTGGCTTCGTCGTCGAAATGGAAGCCGACCGCCGTGCCGTCGGGGTGCAGTTCGCCGACGCGCGGCGTGCGCGCTGCCTCGGTCTGCGAGCGACGGATCTCGGCGCGCGCCTCGCGCTCGTCCTCCAGCAGGGCGTCTCGGATGATGCGACGGGGATCGTACTGACGCGGATCGAGCTGCTTCCAGTCGACGTCGTCGTACTCGGGGCCCATCTCCTCGCGCAGCCGATCCTTCGCACCGTCGGCCATGCGCTTGACCCCGCGGGTGAGCTCGCCGAGCTTCTTCGCGTAGCCGGGCAGGCGCTCGGGACCGAGCACGAACATGGCGATCACGAGAATCACCAGGATCTTTTCGATCGTCAGGCCCATAACCACCCATCGTACTGTGCTCAGCCGCGTGTTCGCGCAGTTCTCGGGCCTCGCGGCCCTACTCTTGACTGCAGGGCCCGGAGCCCGAACGAAGCTGGAGGAATGGTGAGCCGTCTCGAACGCAATTGGCAGTACGCGGAGCAGTACCCGACCGAGACCGATGCGCAGGTCCGGGCACGCCGCCTGTCGCTCGAGCTCGGCATCGAGCCGGTCAGCCGCGCCGTCGCGGCGCAGCTCTCGGGCCTCGCGGTCATGAGCGGCGCCCGCGCGATCTGCGAGATCGGTACCGGCGTCGGAGTCAGCGGCCTCGCGCTGCTGCGCCACGTCCCCGAGGCGACCCTCACCTCGATCGAGATCGAGTCCGAGCACCTGCGCCAGGCCCGAGCCGCGTTCGCCGGCGCCGGAATCGCCGCAGCCCGGCTGCGGCTCATCGAGGGCGATGCGGCCCAGGTGCTGCCCCGCCTCAACCTGGGCGCCTACGACCTCGTGCTCATCGACGCGGAGCCCGAGCGTCTGCTCGAGTACCTGGAGCACGCCCTGACCATCGTGCGCGCCGGCGGCACGGTCGTGATCCCCGGTGCCTTCTCGCGCGGCCGGGTCACCGATCCCGCGGCGCGGGACGAGGCCACTCACGTGCTGCGCGACCTCCTCGCGACCGTCGCCGAATCGGCGGCGATCGTGCCCGTCCTCACCCCCGCGGGCGACGGACTGCTGACGCTCACCCGCCTCGACGGCTGAGCGATCCCGCGAACGAAGAACGGCCCCGGCGAATCAGATGATTCGCCGGGGCCGTTCCGTCCGTGGGGCGCTCAGCCGTCGAGCACGGAGCTGAGCACGTCGCGCAGCTCTGCAGCCTCGGTATCGTTGACCGAGACCACCAGGCGGCCACCGCCTTCGAGCGGGACACGGACCACGATGACGCGGCTCTCGCGCACCGCTTCCATCGGCCCGTCTCCGGTCCTCGGTTTCATTGCCGCCATGACGCCTCCTCTGCGAGTGAGTGGAAAAGGGATTTCCCCTACGCTTCTATTATCGCGGAGCACCGATGCCAAAAGGAAATCGGATTGTCATACTCAACGATTCAACCAATTGCGCAGCGCCCGCTCCGTCGCCTCGATCTGCGCGATCGGCACCCGCTCGTCGTCCGCGTGCGCCAGCAGCGGATTCCCCGGGCCGAAGTTCACCGCAGGGATTCCGAGTCCCGAGAAACGGGAGACATCGGTCCATCCGAGCTTCGCGACGGGCGGCGCCCCGACCGCCTCGACGAACTGCTGCGCGAGCGGCGCGTCCAGTCCCGGACGAGCGCCGGGCGCCCGGTCCACGATCTCCACCGCGTCGGCATCGGCGAAGAACTCGCGGATCACGCCCTCGGCCTCGGCGAGATCCCTGCTCGGCGCGAACCGGTAGTTGACCTCGATCTCGCAGCGGTCCGGGATCACGTTCCCCGCGACCCCACCCGAGATCCGAACCGCGTTGAGCCCCTCGCGGTATTCGAGGCCGTCGACCAGCACGCGCTCGGCCTCGAACGCGCCCAGACGTTCCAGCGCAGCTCCGGCGCGGTGGATCGCGTTCACACCCATCCAGCTGCGCGCGGAGTGCGCGCGCTTGCCCGTGTACGTCACGAGCGCGCGCATGGTGCCGTTGCAGCCGCCCTCGATCGTGCCGTTCGAGGGCTCGCCCAGGATCGCGAAGTCCGCGGCGAACAGTTCCGGGCGGTTGCGCAGCGCGCGCCCCAGGCCGTTCAGCTCCGACGAGACCTCTTCGTGGTCGTACCAGATCCAGGTCAGGTCGACCGCGGGATCGTCCAGCTCGACCGCGAGCACGAGCTGCACGGCGACGCCGGCCTTCATGTCGACCGTCCCGCGCCCCCAGATCACCGGCTCGCCGGTCTCGGCGTCGACCTCGTCGCGCACCGGCAGGTTCCCGTTCACCGGCACCGTGTCCAGGTGACCGGCGATCGCCACGCGACGCTCCCGGCCGAGCTCGGTGCGCGCGATGACGGTGTCGCCGTCGCGCGTCACCGTCAGGTGCGGCGCGCGCTCGGCGAGCACCGCCTCGACCGCGTCCGCGATGGCGCGCTCCTCCCCCGACACGGAGAAGATGTTGCAGAGCTGACGGGTCAGATCGACGGAACCGAGGCTGGGATCGAGGGCGATATCACTCACCCGATCCAGCCTACGCCGTCGAGGCCCTCCGGCTTCGCTACCCTGGTCACATGACGACTTCCCGTGCAGCCTGGGCCGTGGGCCTCGCCACCGTCGCGTTCGACGGCACCGTACTCGACGCCTGGTTCCCCGCGCCGCAGCTCGGCGCCCGCCCTGATTCCCGCGACCCCTGGATCGCGCCGGCCGAGCTCGAGGCGCTCGAGGGGCGCGACGAGCTCCGCGAGGTGGAGCTGCGCATCGTGCAGCTCGAGATCGATCTCGACGCCGCGCCGTCCTCCACCGAGGACGCCTACCTGCGTCTCCACCTCCTCTCCCACTGCCTCGTGCAGCCCAATACGATCTCGCTCGACGGGATCTTCGGCGCGCTCCCGAACAACGCCTGGACCCCCGCCGGGCCCATGCAGCCCGAACGCTACGCGGCCAAGCTGCCCGCCCTCCGCCGCGCCGGCCTCAGCGCCGTCGGCATCGACAAGTTCCCCCGCCTCACCGACTACGTCGTGCCCGCGGGCGTGCGCATCGCCGACACGTCGCGCGTGCGCCTCGGCGCCCACCTCGCGCCGGGCACGACCGTCATGCACGAGGGCTTCGTCAACTTCAACGCGGGCACGCTCGGCACGTCGATGGTCGAGGGGCGCATCTCGCAGGGCGTCGTCGTGGGCGAAGGATCCGACATCGGCGGCGGCGCGTCCATCATGGGCACCCTCTCGGGCGGCGGCACCGAGCGCATCAGCATCGGCGGGCGCGCACTGCTCGGCGCGAACTCCGGCATCGGCATCTCGATCGGCGACGACAGCGTCGTCGAGGCCGGCCTCTACGTGACCGCGGGCACCAAGGTCGCGCTCCCCAAGGGCACCGTCGATTCCCAGGGCGAGCCGGTCGAGGTCAAGGCCGTCGAGCTCTCCGGCGTCGCGAAGCTCCTGTTCCGTCGCAATTCCCGCACGGGCGCCGTCGAGGCGCTGCCGCGCGAGGGCACGGGCATCGAGCTGAACGCGGCGCTGCACGCGTAGGGGCTCGCCGGCCTTCGGTCGGTGCCGGTGCCGGCGCCGGCGTTCAGACTGAGATCGGCGCGCTGAGCCCGGGTCTCCTGCTGAAGCGGCGCTCCTCCGGGGTCGGGATCAGCCAGCCGCGAGTTCCATAAGTGCCTCGAGTCGTCCGAGCCGCCCCGCAGGGTCGCCGACGAGCTCTTCGACGCGGGCCGAGCCGACCAGGTCAGGGTCGTCGCAGAGCTCGAAGAGGTGATCCTGCATCGCCCCGCGCAACTCCGGATCCTCATCGTCGGGCACCTCGATCCCGGCGCTCGGCAGCAGGATCAGCAGGTCGACCGTCTTCATCACGTCAGCGGCGAGCCGGACCGCCGAGACGATGGTCTCGGAGCTGACGCCGCCACGGCCGAGCTCGCGCCAGGCCAGCAGGTAGGCTACGAAGTCGAGGGGCCCGCGCTCCGCGATGAGCCTCGCCTCCGACGCGCGCCGCAGACGCGATACGGAGACTCGGAACTGGGCCGCGAAGCTCGCCGGGCCCGGTTCGTCGGACTCGTCGAGCAGCTCGTCGAACGGGTCGCCGAGCACCGCGTACTCGGAATGTGCGCTCGCGAAGTCCGAGATCAGCGTGCTCTTGCCGCTCGCGTGCGTCCCCGAGATGACGACGCGCACGCCCGACACCGACTAGCGGTCGAGGTGACGCTCGGGCGACCCCGTGTAGAGCTGCTGCGGGCGACCGATCTTGGTCTGCGGGTCGAGTCGCGCCTCACGCCACTGCGCGATCCAGCCGGGCAGGCGGCCGATGGCGAACAGCACGGTGAACATGCGCGTCGGGAAGCCCATGGCCTTGTAGATGACGCCGGTGTAGAAGTCGACGTTCGGGTAGAGCTTGCGCTCCTTGAAGTAGTCGTCCTCGAGCGCGATCTGCTCGAGCTCCTGCGCGAGGCCGAGCAGCGGATCGTTGACGCCGAGCTCGGCGAGCACGCGGCCCGCGCTCTCCTTCACGATGCGGGCGCGAGGATCGTAGTTCTTGTAGACGCGGTGCCCGAAGCCCATGAGCTTCACGCCGTCCTCCTTGCGCTTGACCTTCTCCACGAAGGTCTGCACGCTCTGGCCGGAGTCGCGGATCTGGGCGAGCATGTCGAGCACGGCCTCGTTCGCGCCGCCGTGCAGCGGGCCCGAGAGTGCGTTGATGCCGGCGGACACGGAGGAGAACATGTTGGCGCCGGTGGAGCCGACGAGGCGCACGGTCGAGGTCGAGGCGTTCTGCTCGTGGTCCGCGTGCAGGATGAGGAGCTTGTCGAGCGCGTCGACGAGCACCGGGTTCATGATGTACGGCTCGGCCTTGTTGCCGAAGTTCAGCCGCAGGAAGTTCTCGACGAAGCCGAGCTCGTTCTTGGGGTACAGGAACGCCTGGCCGATCGTCTTCTTGTGCGCGTAGGCCGCGAGCACCGGGAGCTTCGCGAGCAGGCGGATCGTGTTCACCTCGACGAACTCGGGCACCGTGGTGTCGAGCGAGCTCTCGTAGTAGGTGGACATGGTCTGCAGGCCGCCCGAGAGCACCGCCATGGGGTGCGCCGTGTGGGGCACCGCCTCGAAGTAGTAGCGCATGTCCTCGTGCAGGAGGGTGTGCCGGCGGATGTTCTCGGTGAAGGACTCGAGCTCGGTCTCGGTGGGGAGCTCGCCGTAGATCAGCAGGTAGGCGACCTCGAGGAAGCTCGACTTCTGCGCGAGCTCCTCGATCGGGTAACCGCGATAGCGCAGGATCCCCTGATCCCCGTCGATGTAGGTGATCTCGGACTTGGTGGACGCCGTGTTGACGAACCCGTAGTCGAGCGCGGTGTGCCCCGTCTGGCGCGTGAGCGTGCTCACGTCGATGGCCGGGTGGCCGTCGACCGCGGAGACGATCGGCAGCTCCGCCGAGCCGCCGGGCAGCATCAGCTTCGCGGTCGCGGCAGCGTTCGAGCCGGAGTTCGTATCGGTCACGTCGTCTCCTTGTGAGGTCGTCAGTGAAGCGGAACGGGCTGGGTGCAGTGCGTTCCCCTCCACCCTATCCGGTTCGGTGGGAGCGCGACCCTTCGGTGCCCTCCCAGCAGAGTATCTTGACGTCGAGCGAAATGTCGATTCGGCTCGCGCACCGGCGGTCAGACCGCTCGGGCGGCGTCCGCAGCGCCCGAGAGCCGCTTCGCGGCCTCGGCGATCGCCGCATCGCTCGCGGTGAGCGCGAAGCGGACGTGCTGCGGGGAGTGCGCGCCGTAGAAGTGCCCCGGCCCGACGATGATCCCGAGCTCGGCGAGCGCTGAGACCGAATCCCAGGCGTCCTCGTCGCGCGTCGCCCAGAGGTAGAGCCCGGCCTCGCTGCGCTCGATCCGGAACCCGGCCGCCTCGATGGCGGGGCGCAGCACGGCACGGCGCGCGATGTAGCGTTCCCGCTGTTCGATCACGTGCGTCTCGTCGCCGAGCGCCGCGACCATGGCGGCCTGCACGGGGGCCGGCAGCATCAGACCCGCGTGCTTGCGCACGGTCAGCAGACGCTGCACGAGCTCGGGATCGCCCGCCAGAAAAGCCGCGCGGTACCCGGCGAGATTGGACTGCTTGCTGAGCGAGTAGACGCTCAGCACATCGCGATGGTCGTCGCCGACCACCCGCGGGTCGAGGATCGAGGGAATGCGCTCGGCGTCCCACGGAGCGTCCCACCCGAACTCGGCGTAGCACTCGTCCCCGGCGATCACGGCGCCCAGCTCGCGGGCTCGCGCGACCGCGGCGCGCAGCCGGTCGACGTCCTGCACCGCGCCGTCGGGGTTGCCGGGCGAGTTCACCCACACGAGGCGGGTGTGATCCGGCCAGTCAGCGGGGTCGTCGGCGGCGATCGCGTCGGCCCCGGCGAGCGCAGCGCCCATGGCGTAGCTCGGGTAGGCGATGCGCGGGAAGACGACGGCCTCCCCCGCGCCGATGCCGAGCAGGAACGGCAGCAGGGCGACCAGTTCCTTGGATCCGACGGTCGGCAGCACGGCCGACGGCGCGACCGTCACGCCACGGCGTCGGTCGAACCACTCGGAGATGGCCTCGCGCAGCTTCGGAGTCCCCGCGGTCGCGGGATACGCGTGCGCATCGGTCGCCGCGGCGAGCGCGTCGCGCACCGCGACAGGCGTCGGGTCGACGGGCGATCCGACCGAGAGATCCACGACCCCGTCGGGGTGGGCCGCAGCACGCTCGGCGTAGGGCGCCATGGCGTCCCAGGGGTAGTCGGGAAGCGGACCGCGCACGGGGTCAGGACCCCTGCGCGGGGAGCGCGGCGATGATCGGGTGATCGAAGTCGTAGGCGCCGACCTTCGCCGCGCCGCCCGGCGATCCGATCTGGTCGAAGAACTCGACGTTGGCCTTGTAGTAGTCGGCCCAGACCTCGGGGAGGTCGTCCTCGTAGTAGATGGCCTCGACGGGGCAGACGGGCTCGCAGGCGCCGCAGTCGACGCACTCGTCGGGGTGGATGTAGAGGGAGCGTTCACCCTCGTAGATGCAGTCGACGGGGCATTCGTCCACGCACGCGCGATCCTTCACATCCACGCACGGGAGAGCGATCACATACGTCACGACGTCCGCCTTTCTTCGACCGTTTCGCTGCCCACCATCCTATGCCCGCGCGGCCGCCGCGCCGTGCACGGCGCCGCTCCGGCGGCGCGCCGGTCGCGCGGCCGCCGGGGCTCCGACGGTGCGCCGCCGGGGCTCCGACGGTGCGCCGCGCTCGGCTCAGGCGTAGGGCTCGCGGGTCGGGATCTCGGTGCCGATCACGGGGATCTCGGCCGTGAGCGTCGGAATCACCCCGGTCTCCCCCTCGCGGGGCAGGATGCCCGCCGACAGCCCGCGGAAGGCGCCGAGGTCGGGGCCCTGGCCGTCCAATCGCACCTCGACCTCACCGCCGGGAGCGATGAGCAGCTCCTCCCCGCGCACCCGCACGGGCACGGGCCGCGAGCCGCGCACGATCTCGAACCGGATCGCATCGGCGTCGAGCCGCACCGCGAGCGAGCTGCCCCGCCAGGCGAGGGTGAACTCCATCCCGCCCCAGTGCTCGGGGAGCCGCGGGTCGAAGGCGAGCTCCCGACCGGCGTCGCGCATTCCCGCGAAGCCCTGCACGAGCGCCAGCCAGACTCCGCCGGCCGAGGCGACGTGCACGCCGTCCTCGGCGTTGCGGTGCAGGTCGTCGAGGTCGACGCGCAGCGCGTGATCGAAGTAGCGGTAGGCGAGGTCGCGGTACCCGACCTCGGCCGCGATGATCGACTGCACGACCGCGGACAGGGTCGAATCCCCCGTGGTCAGCGCGTCGTAGTACTCGAAGTTCGCGCGTTTCTCCTCGGCACTGAACTCGCCGCTCGCGAGCAGCATCGCGAGCACCACATCGGCCTGCTTCAGCACCTGGAACCGGTAGATGACGAGCGGGTGGAAGTGCAGCAGCAGCGGCTTCTGCTCGGGCGGCGTCGCCGCGAGGTCCCAGACCTCCCGCTCGAGGAAGTGCGCGTCCTGCGGGTGCACGCCGAATCGATCCGAGAAGGGCACGGCCATGCCGTCGGCCGCGGCTTCCCAGGCCTCGATCTCCTCGGCACGCAACCCCAGGCGCTCCGCGAGCGCGCGGTACTCGACCGGCGCCTCGGTGGCGAGCCGCCGCGCGACCTCTGCGCCGTAGCGAAGGTTGAAGCGCGCCATGACGTTGGTGAAGAGGTTGTCGTTGACGACCGTCGTGTACTCGTCGGGACCCGTCACGCCGTGGATGTGGAACCGCCGGGAGCCGTCGGGCTCGCCGCGCCAGAAGCCGAGGCTGCGCCACATGCGCGCGGTCTCGACCGGGATCTCGCTCGCGCCCGAGACCATGAATTCGAGGTCCCCGCTCGCGGCGACGTACCGTGCGAGCGCATAGGTGATGTCGGCGTCGATGTGGTACTGCGCGGTACCGGCCGCGTAGTACGCGCTGGCCTCCTCGCCGTTGATGGTGCGCCAGGGGAAGAGCGCGCCGTCCTCGTTCAGCATCGCCGCACGAGCACGCGCCTGCGGCAGCATGCGCAGGCGGAACCGGAGCGCGTTCCGAGCCCAGAGGGGCGACGTGTAGGTGAGGAACGGCAGCGCGTAGATCTCGCTGTCCCAGAACGAATGCCCGCTGTAGCCGGATCCGGTGAGCCCCTTCGCCGCGATCCCCCGGCCGTCGGCCCGCGCCGACGCCTGGGCGAGCTGGAACAGGTTCCAGCGGATCGCCTGCTGCACGCCGGGCTCGGCATCCACTCGCACGTCGCTGCGCTCCCAGAACGCGTCGAGGAACTCGCGCTGATCGCTCCACCGCTGCTCGATCGGGTCGACCGCGGCGCGGTGCAGCGACTGCACGCAGCGATCGATCAGTTCATCGCAGGTCGCGGTGCGCGACGAGTGGTAGACCGCGGTCTTGGTGAGCCGCACCGGGCGGCCGGCGCGCGCGGTGCCCTGGAAGATGTGGCGGACCCGGTCGGGCGCCGATTCGACGCGGCAGCTCCAGTCGCCCGTGCCGCCCTCGGGAGCGCCGGAGTCGAAGTCGTGGTCGACGCCGACGGCGACCGCGACGCCCGAGTGATGCACCCGGAAGCTCAGCACGCTGCGCTCCGGCCGATCGGCTTCGGCCAGCACCGGGCCGCGATCGAGCACGCGCCCCTCGAACACCTCGGCCTGGCGGGGATCGGCGGGCTCGTCGACCGTGCGGGAGGGATCGCCCGGCGCATTGGAGCCGGCGGGCGCGCCCGGCCGCTCGTTCCGCAACCGACCGAGATCCTGGCGATTGATCACGAGGCTCGAGATCGTGAGGTCGGCATCGGCGTCGAGCATCGTCACGCGCATTTCGAGCGTGGCGAGGTGCCGGGAGGTGAAGGACACCATGCGGCGCGTCTCGACGCGCACGCGCTTGCCGGTGGGGGTCAGCCACAGCAGGCTCCGCGACAGGGTGCCCGCGCGCAGATCGAGGGTGCGGTGCACCTCGAGAATCTCTGACGTCTCGAGGTTCAGCCGTTCATCGTCGACGTAGATGCGGATCGTCTTCGCGTCGGGCACGTTGACGATAGTCTGCCCGTGCTCCGCGAAGCCGTAGGCCGCCTCGGCGTGCTGGATCTGCCAGGTCTCGTGCACCCCGTTGACGAAGGTGCCGTGGCTGCCGAGCGGGAGGCCCTCCTCGTGGTTGCCGCGCATGCCGAGGTAGCCGTTGCCGAGAGCCAGCAGCGTCTCGTCGATCGCGGCGGTCTCGGGATCGAGCCCGGGGATGGTGAGCTTCCAGGGGTCGTCGCCGAAGTCGCGGCGCAGGCCCTCGACCGGGCTCTCGAACGGCACGCCCGGGCGCTCGCTCGAAGCGGATCCTGATGCGGCAGCGGTCATGCGAGCAGTTCCTCCAGGTCGGCGATCACGGTCTGCGCGCCGGAGGCGACGAGCGCGTCGGCTCCGGCGCCGCGGTCCACCCCGACGACGAGCCCGAACCTTCCGGCGGCCGCCGCGGCGACACCGGACTCCGCATCCTCGAACACGGCGACGTCTGCGGGTTCGATGCCGAGCGCGCCGGCCGCGGCGAGGAAGGTCGCGGGATCGGGCTTGCCCGGCAGTCCGTCGCGTGCGGCGACGGTGCCGTCGACCACCACGCCGAATCGGTCGGCGATGCCCGCCGAGCGAAGCACCTCTGCGGCGTTGCGGGAGCTCGAGACGACGCCGAGCGGAATCGGCGCGCCGTCGGGCCCGTCCGTCTCGGCGAGGGCGTCGAGCAGTCGGAGCGAGCCCGCGTACGGTGCGATCCCGTCCCGCCGCAGGATCTCTGCGAACATGCGGTTCTTGCGGTTGCCGAGCCCGGTCACGGTGGTGGCCGCCGACGAGTCGTCGATCGCACCCGTGTCGTCGTCCGGGTCGCCCCAGGGCAGCTCGATGCCGCGTGCGCGGAGCAGCGTCGCGACACCGTCGAATCTGGGACGCCCGTCGAGCGAGGCGAAGTACTCCGCCTCGGCGTAGCGCGGTTCTCCGCGCAGCGCGAAGAACCGGTCGAACGTCTCGGCCCAGGCACGACGGTGCAGATCCACCGTCGGAGTGAGCACCCCGTCCAGATCGAAAAGGGCAGCCCTGCAGCGGGCGAGGTCTGAGCGGATCCGCGAGCCGTGCACGGCACGAGTGTATCGAGCGCGCCCGAGCACGGGGAGGGACCCCACGCCGATTCGAGGAATCCGCAAGGCCCCGTTCAGCCGAACGCCACGGGAACGATGCCGGACCACCCCGCCCCGAGCAGGACCGGGCCGAACGGCAGCCCGGTGCGCCGCCCCCGCGCGAACAGCAGCAGGATCGCCGTCCCCGCGACGAGTCCGAACGCGCCCGACAGCACCCCGTCGACCGCACGATCGGGACCCGTGGCCCATCCCAGCGCGAACAGCACGACGGGCACGAGTTTGACGTCCCCGCCCCCGAAGCCGGCGCCGCAGCGCCAGGCGACCCACGCCGCAGCGAATCCCGCCGCGGCCGCGAGCAGGCCGACGACGACGCGCTCCCCGTGCCCGACCATCAAGGCTGAGCAGACGGCCGGTATCGCGAACAGCGCGGCGGTCGCCCCGAGCATGCGGTTCGGCAGCCTCCGCTCCCGCAGATCCGCGCGAACGAGCGCTGCCGTCGCCGCGCCGAATCCGGCGAACGCCACGACGGCCAGGGCGGTCGCGAGCGAGCCCGCCCCGAAGCCGCCGCGCAACGCGAGCAGCGCGCCGATGCCGCCGCCCGCGAGCGCGGCGGCGGCCGTCAGCGCGGCGGCGGCCGTCAGCGCGGCCGCGGTACCCGTGCTCGCGGCGGACGCGGCCCCGGCCGTACCGAGTGCCCGGCTACTCCCCGGTCGGCCCCGCAACGACTTCCGTTCCGATGCCCCGCGCGGTGAAGATCTCGAGCAGCACCGAGTGCGGCTCGCGACCGTCGATGATGGCGGCCTTCGGCACTCCGGCGCGCACCGCGTCGAGGCAGGCGCGCATCTTAGGGATCATGCCCGATTCGAGCGACGGCAGCAGCGCGTCCAGCTCGTCCGTGGTGATGGTCGAGACCAGGGAGTCCCGGTCGGGCCAGTTCGCGTAGAGCCCAGCCACGTCCGTGAGGATCACGAGCTTCTCGGCGCCGAGCGCCGCGGCGAGCGCGGAAGCCGCCGCGTCGGCGTTCACGTTGAGCGACTCCCCCGGACGCTCCTCGTCGGGCGCGATCGAGGAGACGACGGGGATCATGCCCGCTTCGAGCACGGCGAGCACCGACTCGGGGCGGACCCCGACGACGTCGCCGACGTGGCCGAGGTCGATCAGCCGGCCGTCGACCTCGACGGGAGAGCGGCGGCGGCCGATGAACAGACCGGCGTCCTCGCCCGTGGTGCCCGCGGCGAGCGGACCGTGCGTGTTGATGCGGTCGACCAGCTCGGGGTTCACCTTGCCGGTGAGGACCATGCGCACGACCTCCATGGCCTCGGGCGTGGTGACCCGGTACCCGCCCTGGAACTCGCTCTCGATGCCGAGCCGCCCCAGCATCGCGTTGATCTGCGGGCCGCCGCCGTGCACGACGACGGGGCGGATGCCGGTGTGCCGCAGGTAGACGACGTCCTCGGCGAAGGCTTCGAGGAGCGCGTCGTCGACCATGGCGTTGCCGCCGAACTTGATGACGACGATCGCGTCGCGGAACTTCTTGAGCCAGGGCAGCGACTCGATGAGCACCTGGGCCTTCGCGGCCGCCTCGCCGTGCTCGAGCGTGGTCGTGGTGTGGGTCATGGCGTCCTCAGCTCGAGTAGGCGCTGTTCTCGTGCACGTAGTCGTGCGTGAGGTCGTTGGTGCGGATGGTCGCGGCGGCCTCGCCCGCGAACAGCTCGATGCGCACGTGCGTGCGGCGCGGGGTCAGGTCGCACTCCTCGACGGGACGGTCGGGGCCGCCCGCGTGGCAGAGGCGCACGCCGTTGAAGCTCACGTCGACCGCGTACGGGTCGAAGGCCGCATCGGTGGTGCCGATCGCGGCGAGCACGCGGCCCCAGTTGGGGTCGTTGCCGAAGATCGCGGCTTTGAAGAGGTTGTTGCGCGCCACGGAGCGGCCGACCTCGACGGCCTCCGCCTCGCTCGCGGCGCCGAGCACCTCGATGTCGATGTCGTGGCTCGCGCCCTCGGCGTCGCCCTGCAGCTGGGCGGCGAGGTCGTCGCAGACCTCGGCGAGCACCGCCGCGAACGCGTCCTCGTCGGCGGCGACGCCGGAGGCGCCGCTCGCGAGCAGCGTCACCTGGTCGTTGGTCGACATGCACCCGTCGGAGTCGAGCCGGTCGAAGCTGCGCCCGGTGGCGGCACGGAGCGCGCGGTCGAGCTGCGCGTCGTCGAGCACCGCGTCGGTCGTGATCACGACGAGCATCGTCGCGAGTCCGGGCGCGAGCATGCCGGCACCCTTGGCCATCGCGCCGATGGTCCAGCCGTCGAGCTCGCGCACGGAGGTCTTCTCGACCGAGTCGGTGGTGAGGATCGCGGCCGGAGCGGTGGTGTCGTCGGAGGAGAGCGCGGCGGCGAGCGCGGGCACGTTGTTCACGATCCGGTCGCGGAACGACTGGTCGCCCGAGCCGATGAGGCCGGTGGAGCAGACGAGGATCCGCTCGGCGTCGACGGCGTCGCCCGACCCCTCGGCCGTCAGCGCTGCCGCGACGGCCTCGGCGGTGAGGCGCGTGGTCTCGTAGCCGAACTCGCCGGTGAAGCAGTTGGCTCCGCCGGAGTTCAGCACGATGGCCCGGGCAGTGCCACCCGCGACGACCCTGCGGCTCCAGATGATGGGGTTCGCCTGGGCCCGGTTGCTGGTGAACACCGCCGCGCTGGCGCGCTGCGGACCATCGTTGACCACGAGCGCGAGGTCGGGCTTGCCGGTGCTCTTGAGCCCGACGGCGATGCCGGCGGAGCGGAAGCCTGCGGGGGCGGTGACGGTCACGGTGCGACTCCATTCGTCGAGAGGCCGGTGGTCTCGGGCAGGCCGAGGGCGATGTTGGCGGACTGGATCGCCGCGCCCGCGGTGCCCTTGGCGAGGTTGTCGAGCGCGCCGATTACGACGACGCGGCCCGCGGCCTCGTCGACGGCGAGCCCGATGAGGCAGGTGTTGGCGCCGAGCGTGTCGGCGGTGCGGGGCACCTGGCCCTCGGGCAGCAAGTGGACGAAGGGTTCGTCGGCGTAGGCGCGCTCCCAGGCGGCGCGGATCTCGGCGGCGTCGGGGCGGCTGCCGTCGGCGCGGGTCGCGATACGCGCGGTCGAGGTCGCGAGGATGCCTCGGCTCATGGGGACGAGCACGGGGGTGAAGCTGATGCTCGGCTCCGCCGTTGCTCCCGCACCGCGCAGAGCCTGGCGGATCTCGGGGATGTGCCGGTGGGTGCCGCCGACCGCATAGGGGTTCGCGGACCCCATAAGCTCCGCGCCGAGCAGGTGCGTCTTGGCGGCCTTGCCGGCCCCGCTGGGACCCACTGCGAGCACGCTGACCAGGTCTTCGGGCTCGATGACGCCCGCGGCGATGCCGGGCGCGAGCGAGAGCGCCACGGTGCTGGCGTTGCAGCCGGGGGCCGCGATCCGCGTCGCGCCGACGAGCGCCTCGCGCTGCTTGCGCGGAGCCGCCGGGTCGTCGCCCGCGACGAGCAGTTCGGGCACGCCGTAGCTCCAAGGCTCGTAGTGCTCGCCGCCGTAGAACGCGGCCCAATCGGCGGGGTCGGTGAGCCGGTGGTCGGCACCGCAGTCGATCGCGAGGCGCACGTCGCGCAGCTGCGCGGTCAGTTCGCCCGAGGCGCCGTGCGGCAGCGCGAAGAAGACGATGTCGTGCCCGTCGAGCACGGCGGGTTCGGTGGGCTGCAGCGTGAGGTGCGCGAGCGAGCGCAGGTGCGGCTGGCTCGCGATGAGCGGCTGGCCCGCGGTGGAGTGCCCGGTGACGGTGCGGATCTCGAACTCGGGATGCGCGGCGAGCAGGCGCAGCAGCTCACCGCCCGCGTATCCGCTCGCTCCGGCGACCGCGACGGTGAATGCCATAGTGCTCGTGCCTCTCTCGCTCGGCACCATACGGAGCCGATGCCGTTCCAGACTCTCTATTCTGGCACTTCCTCGGGCACCGCCGCGCACGCGACGTCATCGACCGCCGTCAGAGATCGGCGATCACGATCTTCTTCATCTGCAGCATGTGCGGGAACGCATCGGGGCGCTGCATCAGTTCGTCCATGTTATCCGGCACGATCTGCCAGCTCACGCCGAAGGCGTCGACGAGCCAGCCGCACTGCTCGGCCTCGGGCACCGCCGAGAACGCGTCCCACAGCAGGTCGATCTCCTCCTGACCGTGCGCGTTCACGATGAGCGAGACGCCGTTCGTGAACGACTCCGGCTGATCCACGCCCGAATCCATCGCCGAGAACTGCTGCTCGCCGACGTGGAAGGACCCGAACATCACGGCACCGGCCGGGGCCGGGCCCGTCTGCACCGGATACGGAGCCGTGAACCCGCGCCCCGCTCCCCCGAGGCTCTGCGCCGAGCCGAGCACCGCGACGTAGCGATCGATCGCCTCGCCGGCACGATTCTGCGCCGCCGCGCCGAACATCAGGCAGGGCATGACGAACGGCGCGATCGCGCCCGAGGGATCGCCGCCCGGCGCCTCCGGATCCACCAGCATGAGCTGCCAGCTCACCCCGTAGCGGTCCTCGACCCAGCCGTAGCGGCCGTTGAACGGGTACTCCCCGAGTTCCATGAGCACGCGGCCCCCGAATCCGAGGGCGCCCCAGGTCGCATCGAGCTGCGCACGCGCGCGCAGCGTCGATCCGCCGAACCGTCGCGGGTCGAACTGCAGGGTGAGGGAGATCGACGGGTTCGGGCGGAACTCGGGCCCGGCGTTCACCAGGGTGATCCGGTATCCGTCGATGAGCACGTCGACGGTGAGCGGCTGGCCCGCGAGCGGCTGCTGGAAGTCGAGCAGGCCCGTCTCGGGATAGCGACTCATGACCTGGAACACGGTGTCGGGCAGTGCCGCCGCGTAGAAGGCCGCGGTCTCCTCGGCCGTCCCGTTCGACCAGAAGCAGGGGACGATCCGCTGGATCGCCGGCTGCGCCGGCTTCCGCGAGCGGGCCTTCGCGGCGGCTCGGGGTTTGGCCGCGGCTCGAGGCTTCGCTGCCGCGGTTCGCGGCTTCGCCGCGGCCGAGGCGGACTTCGAGGTGGGACTGGGCTTCGCTGCCGTGGCCATGAGGTTCCTCTCGCCATGGCCGGTCCGTTCCGGCCGATCGTGCGCTACGCCTCCGAGTGTGCCCCCGAGGCGAGCCATTCGTCAAAGGTGGTCGCGTCGAGCTGCGCGTCCGGCCCGGGCAGGATCGAGCCGTCGCGGATCGCGCGCCCGAATCCGCGGGGCATCGGGAACTCGATCACGCGGCCCGATCCCCCGCGCGCCGAGCCGATGCGGCGCACCAGATCGGCCATGCGTTCTTCGCGCGGACCCGCGAGATCCGGCGCGTCGCCGATCGGACCGCCCTCGGCGATCTCGACCAGCCGGGCCGCGACCGACGCCGCCGCGACGGGCTGGGAGCGCATCGCCGGCATGAGCGTGAGCGAGCCGAGTCGGATCGCGTTGACGCTCGCGAACTCGAAGAACTGCGTCGCGCGCAGCACCGTCCACGGCACCGATCCCCCGGCGACCGCCCGCTCCTGCGCGGCCTTGCCCGCGTAGTAGCCGTACGGCGCTCGAGCGGCGCCCACGATGGACAGTGCGATGTGATGCCGGACGCCCGCGGCCTGCTCCGCGTCCAGCAGGTTCTGCGTCACCCTCTCGAACCACTCGGTCGAGCGCCCGGCAGACACCGTGAAGGCGCCGGACACATCGATCACGGCGTCGATGCCCGCGAGGTCGATCCCGGTGCCCGCGCTCAGGTCGGCGCCGGTCGAGCGGGCGAGGATCCGTACCTCGTGCCCGCGATCGTGGGCGATCCGGGCGACGTGCGCCCCGACCGTCCCGGTGCCGCCCGCGACGGCGATGGAGAGGTGCGCGCTCATGCGGCCAACGCTACTCGGTCTCGGGGCCGTCCGGTTCGTATCCGATCAGCCAGCGCACGCCGAAGCGATCCACCACCTGACCGTCGTGCGCGCCCCACGGCCGCTCGACCAGCGGGTCGAGCACGCGCCCGTGCTCGGCGAGGGCGTCGAACCAGGCGTGCAGCGTGTCGGGATCCGCCCGCCCGAGCAGCGAGAGGAACATGCCCGTCATCGCCACCGCGTCTTCATCGGGGCCGGCGTCTGCGGCGAACAGCGAGACGGGGCCGGTGAGGATCCCGTGCGCGATCGAGTCGCCCGGCCCGTCGAAGCGGCCGAACTCGGTGAAGGTGTGCGCGGTGACGACCCCGCCGAAGGTCGCCCGGTAGAACTCGAGCGCCTCGGCGGCGGTTCCCGGCAGCAGCAGATACGGGGCGGGCGCGGTCATACCGTCATGGTACGCCGCGCCCGTCCGTTGCTGGTGCGATCGCGCTCAGTCGCGCAGCTTCGCTCCGAAGCGCTCGCTCGCCGCGGCGACGCCGGCGAGCTTCGCCTCGCTCGCCTCCTCGGCGGTCAGCGTGCGATCCTCGGCGCGGAAGCGCAGCGCGAAGGTCAGCGCCTTCTCGTCGTCGCCGAGCCCGGCTCCGCGATAGTCGTCGACGATCGTCGCGCCTTCGAGCAGGCCGCTCGCGGTCGCACCGGCGATCACCGCGTCGAGCACCTCCGCCGCGGGGATCGCGCGATCCACCACGAGGGTGAGGTCCTGCGTCGCCGCCGGGTAGGTCGACAGCTGAGCGACCTCGGGCTCGCGCGCAGCGACCTCGATGAGCCGCTCGAGATCGAGCTCGAACGCGGCGACGCGACCCGGCAGGTGCACCGCCTCCGCGGTCTCGGGCGCGAGCTCGCCGGCGACGCCGACCGACTCGAGCGAACCGTCCACCCGGACGAGCAGCTCGGCGGTGCGCCCCGGATGGAACGCGCGGTGCGCGCCCTGGCGCACCACGAGTTCGGCGGAGACCGCACCGGCGACGACGCGCGCGGCGTCGAGGGCGTCGGCCCAGTCCCAAGCACGAGCGGGCTCGCCCGCCTGCTTCGCGACCGCGGCGCCCACGAACAGGCCCGCTGCGCGGCCCGGCTGCTTCGGGATCGAACCGTCGAGCTCCGCCAGCACCGCGTCCGACGGGCGCTCACCGAGCGGCGGCACCGAGTCGGTGCCGAGGCGGACGTGCTCGGGATCGAACACCGCGCCGAACTCGACGAGCGCGAGGTCGGTGAGGCCGCGCGACACGTTGCGCTGCGCAGCGGTCACGAGCCCGGCGAGCAGCGAACGGCGGAGGAACGGGGCCTCGCCGTCGAGCGGGTTCGCCAGGCGGATGGCGTGCACCGGGGCGGCTGCGCCATCGGCGGGCTCGGCGCCGGCCCCGAAGCGATCCAGCTGGGCGCGGGACACGAACGGGTAGCTCTGCACCTCGGTGAGCCCCCAGGCCGTCGAGACGTTCGCCGCGCGGCGGCGCAGACGCTGCTCCCGGGTGAGTCCGCGACCCGCAGGAGCGGTCGGCAGCACCGAGGGGATGCGGTCGTAGCCGATGATGCGCGCGGCCTCCTCGACCAGATCGGCGGAACGCGTGAGGTCGGCCCGCCAGCTGGGCGCCGTCACCTCGAGCGTGCCGTCGCCGACCTCGACCAGCTCGCAGCCGATCATCTCGAGCGCGCCGCGGATCTCGGCGTCGCTGTAATCGGTGCCGAGCAGGCCGTTGACCCGCGACAGCTCGAAGCGGACCGCCTCGGGCGCCCACGGCGCCAGGAGCTCGCTGCCGAGCTCGTCGACCGTGCCGCCGCCGAGCTCGACGAGCAGTTCGACCGCGCGCTGCGCCGCGGCGCGCGCGACGAGCGGGTCGACGCCGCGCTCGAAGCGCTTGGAGGCCTCGCTGGGGAGCTTGTGCCGGCGCGCGGAGCGGGCGATCGAGACGGAATCGAAGGTCGCGGCCTCGACGAGCACGTCGGTGGTCGCGTCGTCGGTCTTGGTCGACTCGCCGCCCATCACGCCGGCCAGGCCGATCGCGCCGGAGTCGTCGGCGATGACCAGGTCCTCGACGTGCAGCGTGCGCTCCGCGCCGTCGAGCGTGACGAGGGTCTCGCCCTCAGCGGCCCGGCGCACCCGCAGGCCGCCCGAGACCTTGCCCAGGTCGTAGGCGTGCAGCGGCTGGCCCAGTTCGAGCATGACGTAGTTGCCGATGTCGACGGGCAGCGACAGCGCCCGGACGCCGGCGAGCTGCAGGCGCGAGACCATCCAGGCCGGGGTCGGTCGCGTCGCGTCGATGCCGCGCACCACGCGCGTGACGAACCCGGAGGCGCCGACGCGGCCGCGGATCGGAGCGGCGTCGTCGATCGTCACATCGAAGCCGGACGCCGGGACCGGGACGACCGCCTCGGCGGGGTCGCGGAACGCCGCGCCGGTCGAGTGCGCGTACTCGCGGGCGACGCCGCGCACCGAGAACGCGTAGCCGCGATCCGGCGTCACGTTGATCTCGACGGCGGTGTCGGCCATGCCGAGCAGCTCGAGCGCGTTCGCGCCCGGCTCCGCGTCGATCCCCCAGCGGCTGAGCACGATGATGCCGTCATGATCGTCGCCCAGGGCGAGCTCACGGGCCGAGGCGATCATGCCGTCGGACACGTGGCCGTAGGTCTTGCGCGCGGCGATGCGGAAGTCGCCGGGCAGCACGGCGCCGGGCAGGGTCACCACGACCCGATCGCCGATGTCGAAGTTGTGGGCGCCGCAGACGACGCCGCGCACGTCCTCGCCGCCGTCGGCGGCGCGCTGGCCCTCGGGCGCGACGCGCACCTGGCACCAGTTGACGGTCTTGCCGTTGGAGTGCTCCTCGGGCTCGCGGCTCAGCACCTCGCCGACCACGATGGGCCCCGAGGCGTCGAAGCGGCGGATCGACTCCTCCTCGAAGCCGACGCGGACGAGATCGGCGTGCACCTGCTCGGGCGTGGTGCCCCCGGGCAGCTCGACGGATTCCGCGAGCCAGGAAAGCGGGATACGCATCAGACGAGTCCTCCGAACTGCTGGTTGAAACGGGTGTCGCCCTCGACCATGTCGCGCATGTCGTTGATGTCGTGGCGGAACTGCAGGGTGCGCTCGATGCCCATGCCGAAGGCGAAGCCCTGGTATTCCTCGGGATCGATGCCGGCCGCGGCCAGGACCCGGGGATCGACCATGCCGCAGCCGCCCCACTCGACCCAGCGCGCCCCGCCCTTGGCGTTCGGCTGCCAGACGTCCATCTCGGCCGACGGCTCGGTGAACGGGAAGAAGTTCGGGCGCAAGCGGATCTTCGCCTCCTCGCCGAACATCTGCCGCGCGAAGTGCTCGAGCGTGCCGCGCAGATGCGCCATCGTCAGACCCTTGTCGATGGCGATGCCCTCGATCTGGTGGAACACGGGGGTGTGCGTCGCGTCGAGCTCGTCGGTGCGGTAGACGCGGCCCGGGGCCACCACGTAGACGGGCAGTTCTCGCCCCAGCAGGGAGCGGATCTGCACCGGCGAGGTGTGCGTGCGGAGCAGCAGGTGCCGATCGGCCGGCTCCACGAAGAACGTGTCCTGCATCGCGCGCGCGGGGTGGTCGGGATCGAAGCCGAGGGCGTCGAAGTTGAACCACTCGTGCTCGACCTCGGGGCCCTCCGCGATCTCCCAGCCCATGCCGATGAAGATGTCGGCCGCTTCCTCCTGGAGCTGCGCCAGGGGGTGGCGGCTGCCGGCGGTGCGGCGCACGGGAGCCTCGGTGACGTCGACGGTCTCGGCGGCGAGGCGGGCCTGCGCCTCGGCCGCGGCGAGCTCGCCCTCGCGGGCCTTGTAGGCGCCCTCGAGGCGGCCGCGGGCCTGCCCCATGAGCTTGCCGGTCGCGGCCTTCTCGTCCTTCGGCACCTCGCGCATGCGCGCGTTCAGCTGCGCGATCGCCGAGGCCTCGCCGACGTGGGCATTGCGCGCGGACTTCAGCTCTGCGACCGTCGCCGCAGCGGCGAATGCGGCGAGCGCCGCATCGACCGCCGAATCGACCGCGTCCTGGGTAATGGGATTGGTGTCTGACACGGGAACCGATTCTATCGGGAAGAGCGGAGCGCGGAGGCCGGACGACGGAGGTCGGGTCCCCGCTCACGTAGACTGGGCCGTATGTCCGCCCGGCCCGACGCACGAGCTCCCATGAGCCGTGCTGCCCGCACCGCTCGCGGTGCGGCGGGCGCCGGACTCGCGACGCTGCTGGCAGCGGCGTCCCACGGTCTCGCCGGCGGCACGGTGACCGCCTTCTCGGTGATCGCGACCGCCGTGCTCGCGCTGCCGCTGTGCGTGCTGCTCGGCGGGCGGGTCGGGTCCCTCTGGCGTCTCGCCGTCGCGGTCGGCGCGAGCCAGTTCGTCTACCACTGGTCGTTCTCGGGCCTCGGCCTCGTCGGTTCCGGTTCGTCCGCGACCTCGGCACCGGCGCCGCTGCACGCCGGCCACCTCGCCGCCATCCAGTCGATGGCTCCGACCCTGCAGATCGGTTCCGACCCGGCCTCGGCCGATGCGGCGATGTGGGCCATGCACGCGGTGGCCGCGATCGCCACCATCGCACTGCTGCACCGCGGCGAGCGCGCCTTCCTCGGACTGGTCGCGCTCACCGATTCGCTGCTCGCCGCGCTGCGGAGCGTGCTCCTCCCGCTGCTGCTGGGCGTCGGCGCGCATCGTCCTGCCGATCGTCCGGTCTCGCTCTTCCTCGCACCCGCCGCCCTGCGCGAGCGGCTGCACTCGCTCTCTGCGATCACGCACCGGGGTCCCCCGGCGCTCGGCGCGTAGCTCCGGCCGCGCCGTCCGCCGACCTCAGACCCCGCCCGCGGTGCCGTTCCGCGCACCCGGCTTCAGCAGAAAGCGCTCAGCTCACCCATGTCCAGAACTGTCTCGCGGCTCCGCCGCTTCACCGCGGCGGCGGCGATCGCCGGCGCCCTCGCCATCGGCGGCACCGCCCTCGCGGCGTCGCCGGCCTTCGCGCACGACGAACTGGTCGGTCAGGGATTCACCCAGGACCAGCAGACCGGTGCGGTCTCCGGGATCACGCTGACGTTCAGCGACTCCGTGATCAAGGTGGGCACCGAGATCGCGATCACCGATCCGAAGGGCGCCGTCGTCAGCGACGGCGACGCGGTGGTGAACGCGCGCGACGTGAGCCAGGCCGTCAAGGCTCCGCTCCCGGCGGGCGGCGCCTACCAGGTGGCGTGGCGCGTGGTCTCCTCCGACGGTCACCCGATCTCGGGCAGCTACGCCTTCGAGGTGGCCGAGGACGGGTCGGCGAAGGTCACCGCCGTCGGCGAGAAGGATCCCCGCTTCACCGAGCCCGAGGGCAGTGCGAAGTCGGATGCGTCCTCCGAGCCGACGGCGTCCTCCGAGTCCGGCGGCGTGCCGATCGGCGCGGTCGCGGGGATCGGCGGCGGCCTGGTGGTCGTGATCGCCGCGACCGTGGCGCTGACGCGCAAGAAGAAGCCGAGCGACTCCGCGGACTCCGCGGAGTAGTCCTCTCTGGCGCGCGCCTCGACTGCGCGCGCTCCCCCGCTGCGCGCCGAACGCGCGCGCAGCGATCCCTGTTTCGCCGTGCCCGCACGCGGCGATGCCCGGCGCGCCCGCGCGCCGAAGCGTCGCCCCGCCGCGGCTGGACCGACCTGCTGCGGCTGGACCGCATCGACGGCTCGGCCGTATCGACGGCTCGGGCGCGCCCGCGGCACGGCACCCGGCGCACACGCGCCGACGCACATCATCTGGAGTACACCCATGTCTGTTTTCACTGTTGCCCCGATCCGTCGCGCCGCCACCGGCGTCGCCGTCTCCGCGGCCGCGCTCGCGCTCGGCCTCGGCCTGACCTCCTGTTCCTCGACGCCGGCGCCCTCCGAGAAGCCCTCGGCGACCGCCGAGCAGCAGCAGAAGGCCCCGGTCGAGCTGGCGGATGCCTGGGTCAAGGCGACCGACGGCGACATGAGCGCCGTGTTCGGCACGCTCAAGAACTCGGGTTCGTCCGACGTCACGCTCGAGTCGGCCTCGACGCCGATCGCCGGCATGGTCGAGCTGCACGAGACGATCGTCGAGAACGGCACCGCCACCATGCGCAAGAAGGAGGGCGGGATCAAGATCCCGGCCGGCAAGACCGCCGCGCTGGAACCCGGCAGCACCCACATCATGCTGATGGACCTGAAGAAGCCGGTGAAGGCCGGCGACGAGGTCCCTGTCACGCTGAAGTTCTCGGACGGCAGCACCCTCGAGGTGCCGGTGCTCGGCAAGGCGTTCAGCGGCGCGAACGAGAACTACGACGGCGGCGCCGAGCATGCCGAGCACTGAGCCCGCGTCAGTCGAGACGGCCGCCCCGAGCGCGTCCTCGACGCGCTCGGTCAGCCGGCGAGGGCTCTTCGGAGCCCTCGCCGGGGCGGCCGGCGGCGCGGCCGTCACGGCTGCCGGCTTCGCGATCGCGGGCGGCGTCGGCCGCCCCGACGCGGAGCCGGCCGCCGAGACGATCCACGGCTCCGAGCGGATTCCGTGCCACGGCCCGCACCAGGCCGGAATCACGACGGCGCACACGGCGCACGTGAGCTATCTCGCGCTCGATCTGCTGCCCGACGCCGATCGCGATGGCATCCTGCGCATGCTGCGTCTGCTGAGCGGAGACATCGAGGCGCTCACCGCGGGCACCGCTCCCCTGGCCGACGTGGAGCCGGAACTCGCCGAGTTGCCCGCGCGGCTGACGGTCACGGTGGGCTTCGGCCGGGAGCTGGTGCGGCGGGTCGATCCTGCGGCGGTGCCCGCGTGGCTGGGGCCGCTGCCGAAGTTCTCGCGGGACCGGCTCGAGGAGGCGTACGGCGGCGGCGATCTGCTGCTCGTGATCGCAGCCGACGATCCGGTGACGATCGCGCACGCGGCGCGGTTCCTGGTGAAGGACGTGCGTCCGTTCGCGAAGCCGCGCTGGCGGCAGGACGGGTTCGCGCGGGCGCGCGGCACCGAGTCCGGCGGTCGCACGATGCGGAATCTGATGGGCCAGGTCGACGGGACGGTGAACCCGAAGCCGGCCGCGTCCGATTTCTCCGGGCTCGTGTGGCTCGGCTCGGATGCGGGCTGGTTGCGGAACGGCAGTGCTCTGGTGCTGCGTCGGATCCGCATGGAGCTCGATACGTGGGATCGGGTGGATCGGGTCGGTCGTGAGTTCGCGATGGGTCGGACCCTGCGCGAGGGCGCGCCGCTGACCGGCAGGAAGGAGCACGACGAGCCGGACTTCGCGGCGCGGGATTCGCTCGGCTTCACCGTGATCTCGAAGGACGCGCATATCGCCCGCGCGCATTCGACGGATCCGGCCGAGCGCATCTACCGGCGCGCGGTGAATTACGACGACGGCCTCGAGCAGGGGCTGCTGTTCGCCTGCTATCAGCGGGATCCGCTCGCCCAGTTCGTACCGATCCAGCGACGCCTCGACGAGGCGGACCTGATGAACGAGTGGGTCACCCACATCGGTTCGGCGGTGTTCGCCATCCCGCCCGGGTGGCGTGCCGGGGGCCGGCTCGGCGAGACGCTCGTGGCGTAGCGGTCCGGGCGCCGGCGGTCGCGGGTGGCTGGACGGCGGTTGGCCGTCCTGCCCCCGCGACCGTCGGTGTCGGTCCCGGGTGGCTGCCGGTCAGGCGCAGGTGTTGCGGTTCGTCAGCACACGCTCACTCACCACACCCGAACCACCCAGCACATACCCCGCCTGCGGCGCAATCTCACCCAGCACACCCGCCACCGATGCCGGCACACACCCCGAACGCACCAATAGCACCGGACCCGGCTTCCCACCAGCAACCGCAGCACCCGTCAACGCGTCAGCGAACCCCGCACCCGTCGCGAGATACACCGTGCCCGACTTCGCATGCCACGCCTTCGCGATCGCCGCCGACGTCGCATACCGGTCCGCACCACTGTGACGGGCGACCTTCGCACTCCTGCCCAGGCCAGACTCGATGCCCTTGGACACCACACCCGTCCCGCCCGCAATATGCACCGCGGCCGGCTTCAACGCGGTGATCTGCGCCTGCACGTCGGCGCGCACGCTCCCGGCCTTCCCGTCGACGAGCAGCACCGGAGCATCCACGCCACCCGCGGCCGCTCCCGCGGACAGGGCATCGGGGAAGTCCCGGCCCGTCGCGATGAACACCGCGGACGCACCCGTCTTGCCCCAGCCCGTCTTCGCGATCTGGTTCGCCGTCGCGTACCGGTCCTTACCGCCCATCCGCACCGTCTTCGCGCCCAGGGCACCCACCTGCTGCTCGACCCCCGCGGACACCGCGCCGGTACCGCCGGCGATGTACACCGTGTCGGGCTTCAGGCGCTGCAGTTCCGTCTTCGTCGCGGCCGTGAGGGTACCGGTCTGGGTCAGGAGCAGGGGCGCGTCCTGCTTCACCGCGAACGGGGCCGCCGTGAGCGCGTCCGCGGGGACGTCGTAGCGGGACAGCACCACGGCCTTCGCACCGTTCGGGAAGTGCTCACGCGACACCGTGACCGCGGTCTCGAACCGGTCCGCGCCACCCAGACGCGACCACACCGCAGCCGGCTCCACCGGCGGGTCCACTGGCTTGTCGGCGGCCTCGATCGTGATGAAGTACCGCGATTTCACGCTCCCATAACCGACAGCCAGATCTACTTCTCCCGGCTCCTGATCGTCCGGGACCGTGCAGGTCACTGTGAAGCTCGTCGTGGCCTCAACGGGCACGGTCTCCCGACACAATCCAGCGATCAGCACTTCACCGCCATTGTCGAATCCGGTTCCGGTGATGGTGATGGTCTCGCCGGGTTTCACCGTCGTTGCCGACAGCTTGACGCTCCAGTTGACAATCCAAGGCATGGAACTCTGCACGAATCCGGTGGTTGTTCCGTTGAACACGATCTGCCCGAGATACGCGTAGTCGCCCGTGTCGAGGAACACGCCGTAGCCGGTCACGTCGTGCTCGCCCAGCGCCGCCCGGATCTCATCGAACGAGACCGGGGTGTCAGCAGGAACTCCGCCGACGGGGGCGGACAGCATCCACTCGCTCGCCTGCGAGAGGTCGCCATTCTTCGGCACCGCCGCCCGCACGATGACGTCCACCGGCACGTCGCGCACCCCGTCGGGATAGGCACGCACCAGCACCTGAGCCCACAGCGGAGCCGCGGGGTCTTCGTCTTCCGAATGATCCCAGGGTGACTTCGGCGTCGCCGCAACCCGCATCGACTGCGCTCGATCGATGCCGTTCGTCAGGTACGCGCTCTCTTCGAGACCTTTGATGAGTTGGACTTTGCCATACATGTTCAACCCGCCGGGAACCCACTGCCCGATCGTGCTCTCGTAGCTCAGCCGCCCGCCAGCGTCGGCAGCGTCATGCCACCCCGGGAAAGTATCGCCGTTCGGCCGAATCTCCGGAGCACTTTCCCGCTTCTCTTCACCCGCAGGAGTGGCCTCGGGGGCCGGACGGAACTTCGTCACCCCCGAGGTGTCGGTGAACGAGGACACCAGCACCGGTTCGGCAGGCTTCCACGCGAGGAACCCCGTCGAGATCGCGTACGCGCGATCTCCCAGCGCGGCGAGCATCTCGTCAGCGGGAGCGGCCGCGCCCGCGCCCAAACCGCCGACCGCCTGACTCGTCGTCCACACGCTCGGATCGCCGACGGGGGCGCGAAGCGTGGTCCAGAGGTCTCCGTCGTCCCACGTGCCGGACGCATTCACGTCGACGCGCACACCCACCTGGTAGCTCAGGTCCTCTTTATCGGACGCAACGAGCTCGAGCCCATCGAGGACGTCCCCGAGCGGCGTCGAGTCAGTCGTCTGTTTGACGTCGTTCCCGTTCCCGCGGATCACCTGCGTTGGGGCACCTGCTTCGAGCAGCACGCCGTTGCGCTGCTGCTCCACCCGCTGCGCGTACCCATCGCCCGGACCGAAGTGCCAGGTGTTGTAACGCTCCGACTCGCTCTCGGCGGTCGTCGGCTGGACACTCGCGCCCGGCACGTACGTCGGGGACTGCGCGTCACGCTTCCCGGCGTCAGCCGCCGGGGCCGCGTTCGCGGTCCCGGCGAAGCCGAGCCCGCTCGCGCCGAGCAGTACGGCGATCGCGCCCGCGGTCAGGCGCCGCGACCACCGGGCGGGCTGCCCGGCACGTCCGGCGGAGTGCGTCTGGTTCAGGTTCTGCATGGTGCTCATTTCTCCGGCGCCAGCCGGAAGTTCGCGGTGTTGTTCCAGTTGCCGCTCTGTCGGTAGTCGGGGCTGACCCGCCAGGAGGTGCCGGATCGTTCGAACGGGAAGTGGAGGAGCGCGCCCGTGGTCGGTGCCCGATACCCGAGATGCGCCGGAGTCGTACCGGTCGCGGGGAACACGAACATCTGCTCCTTGTCGCCCCAGTAGGTCTTCTCGCTCAGCGCCTGGGTCTTCGTCTGGAACGGTGTCACCGGGTTTCCGGTGCCCCAACGCACCATCGGCGCACCGGTGTCGGGCTCGCGCGTGACGAGGTCGGGATTCCCGTCGCCGTTCACGTCGGTCACCGCGACCAGTCGGGACACTCCGGCGAGCGATTTCTCGACGCGGGTGCCCGGGCCGGAACCGTCGGCGCCGCTGTCGGCGGTTCCGCTCCCGGCGTCCTTCGACGCCGAACGCGTTGTCGCGGAGCGCTGCCCCGTGCCGTCCGCGGACGTGTCCGAACTCGCCGACTCCACGGACTTCGTACCGCTGCGCGTCCCGACGGGGTCCATCGAGGTCAGCAGGATGCGCTCCGCGCCGAGTCCGACCCCGTACGCGTCCTTCGCGCGCGCCACCAGGCTGCCATCGGCCATCACCATCACGACCGCGCGCCCACTCCCCGTCGTGGGATGCGGCAGCTGACTCGCGAAGGTGAGCCCGCGCAGGCCCGACGCTCCCGTGGCGAGGATCGTCTGCGGTGCGGCGAACGCGTTCGTGGCCCGGTTGTAGCGGTGGTACAGCAGCCGGTCGCCGGTGACCGTGATCACACCGTTCGTGTTCGGCGCGTCGTAGTCGTGCACGGGCACGATCCGGCTGTGCGCTTTCCAGTCCCATCCCGTCACCAGATGCGTGTCGTGACCACCCACCCAATCAGCATCGAGATCAATCTCGGTCATCTTCATGGGAATCGACGTATCCACTCCGGTGAATACGAATTCTGCCTTCCCGTTCCCCGTGAAATCGTGCGCGGGCGTCGCCCGCTTGCCGATGGCATCGGCCAGCCAGAGGCGCGGAGTCACGACGCCGGTGTTCCCCGGACGCTGATCGGCCACGGGCACCCCCGTCTCGCGCATCAGCGCGACGAGTTCGTCGACCGTCTTCGAGTACCCGAACTTCTCACGCAGCACCGCGAATGCGCCCGCGACCTGCGGCGCCGCGAACGACGTTCCCGCCATCGGACCGTACTGCCCCTCAAGGTGAGGCTCGGCCGGGCTCGGAATGTTCCACGCCAGATTCGTCTGATCGTCGAGCGCTCCGCTCCCGACCGGAGCCAACAAGTGGTTGGTGGTCGACGCGTTCGTCGCGACTTTCTCCTTTGTCGTGAGCGTGTTCAGGTCCTTGATCCCGGTCGCCCCGACACGAACGAGCCCTTCAGCACACGACCACGTACCGACCATGGATGTGTGCCCCTCGTTGCCCGAAGCAACCGTCACCGCGACATTCTTCCGTTTCAGCTTCGCCGCGGTTTCACCGAGGAAGTTGGCCTCACACGACCCAGACCCCGCGTCTCCGCCGCTCGCCGAGAGATTTACGGCCGCGATCCGCCCCGGATACTTCGGCACGAGCACCTCATCCACATACCGGAGCGCCGCTCGCACCGCGGGATTGTTCCAACCCACCTGATCTCCGATCTTCAGCACGATCAGCTCCGCACCGGCCGCGACTCCCGCGTGCCGTTCGTCCGTCGGCGCGTACGTATAGGGATTCCCCGCAACGGCACTCGCCACGGCAGTGCCGTGTGCGTTGTGGCAGAAATGCTCCCACGGCGGGAGATCACCTTCGCGCTCCTGAACGCATACCGCGTTCTCGAGGTCCTTCGACACCGCGCTGCTGCCCGGCCCGGTCAGGATCTGCACGGCCGGGTCGAGAACCCACGGACGGCTCGACGCCCCGCAGAGGTTCTTCGCCGGAACCTTCTCTCCCGATTTCAACGTCCACACGGAGTCCCCGAAGAAGCACGCCTCGTCGATGACCTTGCCCTGCAGCATCGGATGCTGCGGGTTGAACGCGCCGTCGATCACCACGACGATCTGCCCCTTGCCGGTGAAGGCACGACCCTCCGCATCGGAGAAGCCGCGGGTGTAGTCACCGCCGAGCAATTCCGGCATCGACTCCCTCGCGATCGCACTCCGCGTGATCCGCGACCTATCGAGGTCATCGGGGAGCCCCTGGCTCGTCACCGCCCCGGGCGTCACCTCTTCCGCCCCCACCGCCCCCGCGACCTGCGGCCCGGCGACCAGGCCGGAGCCCAGGAGCATCGCTCCGAGGCCCAGGCTCAGTATTCGTCTTCCACGCATCTCAGCTCCGTCACTCAGATTCGCCGACTATCGGCTACCGGTAACATACCAACAAACGAAAACGCCGATCCCGTTTTCCACAGCGACGTCACCCGAGCGATCACCCTGCACCTCAAACCATAACGTCTCATTACTTCACACATCACACGAGCTAGTGGATCTGACATAGCTTGTGCGGAAGAACCCGACCGATCCGGTCCCCTCTCGCACAAGGAACCCCATGCCGCACTCCGCTCAGGCCCTGCCGATCTCCTTCCCCGATCCGAGCCGCAGCCGCACCTACGACAGCGTGCTCGACCTCATCGGCAACACCCCGCTCGTGCGGCTCAACCGGCTCACCGAGGGGCTGCCCGCCACCGTCTACGTGAAGCTCGACGGCTTCAACCTCGGCGGATCCTCGAAGGACCGCATCGGCCTCAACATCGTGCGCGAGGCCATCGCCGGCGGCGAGCTCCGCCCCGGCGGCCGGATCACCGACACGGGCGCCGGCAACACCGCGATCGGGATCGCGCTCGCGGGCAACGCGACCGGCCACCCCTCGAGCTCGGTCCCGCTGCCCACGCTCTCCCCCGAGAAGGCGCGCCTGCTCGAGTTCCTCGGCGTCGAGCTGCTGCCCGGCCGCCCCGACGTCCCCCGCGAGGACCCCGAGAACTGGGCCAACGTCGCGCAGCGCCGCGCGGAGGCCGAGGCCGACGGTTGGTGGTCGCACCAGGAGTCGAACGGCGACAACCCCGCCGCCCACATCGCCTCGACGGGCCCCGAGATCTGGCATCAGACCGGCGGGCGCGTCACGCACTTCCTCGCGCAGATCGCCACGGGCGGCACGGTCAGCGGCACGGGTTCCTACCTGCACGAGCAGAACCCCGAGATCACGGTCGTCGCCACCGATTTCCACGGGTCGATGCACTCCCAGAGCAACCTGTACCGCGTCGCGGCGGGCGAACCGGGTGCCGAGCATCTCGAGCGCGACTGGCCCGAGAACATCGACCTCGACGTGATCGACCGCCTCGAGCGCCGTGAGCGCGAGGCGGCCATCGCACTCGGCTGGCGGGCGGCGCGCGAGGAGGGGCTCCTCATCGGGCTCTCCTCGGCGCTCTCGCTCGGCATCGCCCTCGAGCTGGCCGCCGAGGCGGACGAGGACGACGTCTTCGTGGTGTTCTCCGCCGACAGCGCCCGCGACTACGTCTCCCGCGAGTACAACCTGGCCTGGCTGCGCGAGAACGAGTACCCCGAACTGGCCGAGCGGCTCGCCCGCGGCGACTACTCCGCGCCGACGCACGGATCCACCGATCCCGACACCGTGCTCGTGACCCGCGCCGACGCCCGCGTCCTCGCCTGAACCCGACCCGCCGGTTCGTTCCGACCCCTGACAGGATTCTCATGCCCCAGCATCCCCGCACCGATCGCGATCACCTGATCCTCGCGCTCAGCTACTGGCCCACCGGAGCCACCAACAGCGGCTGGCGTTCGCGCTCGTCATCGCTCGACGGCATCTTCGCCCCCGGCCTGCTCGCCGAGACCGCCCGCACCGCCGAGCGCGGCGTCTTCGACTACTTCTTCTGGGGCAACACGGAGGACAGCTCGAACGCGAACCCAGGCGGCGTGATCCGCAACGCGTTCCAGTTCAACGGCTTCGCCGCCGCGTCCTATCTTGCGGCGGTCACCTCGCGGATCGGCCTCATCGCGAGCGTCAACACGACCTACAGCGATCCGTACCTCACCGCCCAGCTCGCGAGCAACGTGGATCACCTCTCGCGCGGACGCTTCGGTATCAACTTCGTCGCCGGCGCACCGGGAGGCGCCGCGCATCGCAACTTCGGACACGGTGAGCGCCCCGACCACGCTTCCGCGTACGTGCGCGCGAACGAGTACCTCGAGATCTTCACCCGCCTGCAGGACTCCTGGTCGGACGACTGGTTCGTCGGCGACAAGGAGGGCGGACGGCTCTTTGCCCCGGAGGCCGCCGAGCCGATCGACTTCGTCGGACAGCACTTCCAGGTCGCGGGCCCGTTGAACGCTCCGCGATCGCCGCAGGGGCGCGTGCCGATCCTGCACGCCGGCACCTCCGAGGAGTCCTTCGCGCTGGGTGCCCGCTACGCCGACGTCCGGTTCAGCCCCTACGCCTCGATCGAGTGGAACCGCGCCTACGCGCAGCGGAATCGAGAGCTCGCGGTCGCCGCCGGACGCTCGGCCGAGGACTACGCCTTTGTGGTCGGAGCCAACATCTACGTCGGCGAGACCCGCGCCCGCGCCCGGGACCTGTTCAACGAGGTGCAGCGGAACCTGGTCGAGCGGTTCTCGCCCGTCGTCGTCGGGCGGCACCTCGGCCTCGACCTCGGGGACATCCGCCCGAGCGAACGGGTCATCGACGTCGTGGATTCGACCGCCCTTCCGGCGGACGGCACGGGCCGTGCTCTGCTCGACGAGTTCGCCGGCATCGTGGGCGACCACGACTTCACTTTCGACGACCTCTTCCGTTTCACCGCGAACAAGAAGAACTTCCCGGTGGTCGTGGGCGATCCGCGCGAGGTCGCCGACTGGATCGAGGCCGGGTACGTCTCGGGCGCGTTCGACGGGGTCAAGGTGTTCCCGCCGTTCATGCGCACTGCGTTCACCGATTTCGTCGACTTCGTCGTGCCCGAGCTCCAGCGTCGCGGCGTCGCCCGCACCTCGTACACGACCGAGACGCTGCGGGAGCACTTCGGTCTTGCTCGGCCCGGGGTGCTGCGCCGCTCCCCCGAGTCGAGCACGCGACCGTCCGTCGCCACGGCGGAGCTGCAGGGGGTCAACGCGTGAGCGGCGGCTTCACGGTGCTCCGCGACATCGAATACCGGCCCGCAGCGGACGGGTTGCGCCCCGCCGCCTTCGATCTGTTCGTCCCCGAGCATCGTGCTCTTCCCGGGGCATTCGTGTTCCTGCACGGAGGCGGATGGCGCTTCGGCGACAAGGCCGCGAGCGAGCGGATCCCGGCGGCGCTCGCCCGGACCGGCGTCGCAGTGGTCAACGCCAACTACGCGCTCACGACCGAGCGTCCCTATCCGCAGAACGTCGATGACGTGCTCGCGCTCATCGCGCACCTCGAAGCGCACGCCGAGGAGCTCGGCATCGACAGTGCCGCACCGATCCTGGGCATCGGCGGCGCGTCCGCCGGCGGGCACCTCGCGTCGCTCGCGGTCACGAAGGGGCTGGCCGAGGACCGGCTCGCCACCCGCCCGGCCGCGGTCGTGTCCTGGTACGCGCCGCTGGATCCGGCATCGCGGTTCCTCGCGCACCGCTACCCGCCGGCCCAGCGACCCGGCGGGTTCTGGGACCGCGGCGGCGCCGAGCCGCCCAGCCCCCGAGACCCCTTCGTCCCGTTCATCGGCACCGAGGACTTCGGCGCGGTCACCCTCGACGAGGCGCTCGACGGCGATCCGCGAAGGCACCTCGCGCAGCTCGATCCGAGCGGCCTCCCGTCGTTCCTGCTGCTCACCGGCTCCGACGACTCCGCCGAGATCCGGTACGCGCAGCGCACCTGGCACGGCGCGCTGCGCTCGGTCGGCGCCGAATCGACGCTGCTCGAGATCGCCGATGCCGACCACGAGGACCCGCAGTTCTCCTCCCCCGCGCTCATCGGAGCGGTGGTCGGCCACCTGCGGCACGCCCTCGCCGCGGCCCCCGTTCCGGCCCTCTCCGAACTCTGACCTCTCTCCTGCCCCATCCCAGCCACGCACGCGGCACGCTCGAAAGGACCCCGCTGCACATGAAGACCACATCACGAACCCTGCTCCGCGCCGGAGCCGCCGCACTGATCATCGCGACGACCGCGATGCTCGCGGCATGCTCCTCCTCGGCGTCGGCGCTCGAGAGCGGCGCGAAGTCCGACGGCGGATCGACGTCGAAGGGTTCGGGCGAGAGCTACACCCTGCGGGTCACCGACCCGGGCAACATCGGCTGGCTCGCCGTCGCGAAGCACGACGGCACCCTGGAGCAGGCTCTCGAGCCGCTCGGCGCGACCGTCGACTGGGTCCCTGCGAAGGGCGCGGTCTCGGCGAACCTCCCCCTGTTCAGCACCGGAGAACTGCAGGTCAGCGAGGGCGCGTTCACACCCGTCGTCGGCGCGGCGGCCAAGGAAGCGCCCATCCGCATCGGCGCCGTGCTCGACACCGAGACCGCGGGCGACGACTCCGGGATCATCGCGACGAAGGCGAGCGGTGCGCGGGCGGTCGCCGACCTCCGGGGTAAGACCGTCGCCGTGAACCCGGCGGGCAAGGGCGAGTACATCGTGCTCCAGGCGCTCGCCCAGGCCGGGATCGCGCCGTCCGAGGTGACGCTCAAGTACCTGCAGCCCGCGGACGCCCTCGCCGCGTTCGCCTCGGGCAAGGTCGACGCGATCTCGACGTTCGGCGACTTCTTCCGGCAGGCGAAGGCGACCGGCATCATCGTCGCGACCGAGCACGACATCGACTCGCAGGATCGCGAGATCATCCTGTTCACCACCGACCTGCTGCAGGAGCGGCCCGACATCGCGAAGGCCGTCGTGCAGGCCGCGACGCCCCTCGTCGCCGATCGCGCGAAGCACCCCGAGCGCTTCGTCAACGTCTTCGAAACGACCGGCCCGCGGGCGCTGACCGGCGACGCGCTCGCCTGGCAGCTCGAGGTCAACCGCTCGCGTCCGGCGACCCTGCGCCTGCCGAACGCTCAGGATCGCACCCGTGTGCAATCCATCGCCGACCTCTTCGCGAAGAACGGCGTGACCCCGAAGGGCGTGCAGGCGAATGGCCTCATCGCAGACCTGGGCTGAGGCACCGGTGTCGGGGGCGATCCATGGATCGGCCCCGACACCGGCCCGCCCGGTCGAAGCGCCGATCGCGCTCCGATCCCCCGACTACCCGCGCGAGCGGGTCGCCCACCGCGGCGCCGTCCTGCTGCGCCGCATCGCGCTGCCCGGATCGGTGCTCCTCGCTTGGTGGATCGTCTCGGCCCTCGAGCTCGTCCCCGCGGCGGTGCTGCCGAAGATCCCCGACGTGCTGGCCGCCGGCTGGGATCTGCTCGCCAGCGGGCAGCTCGCGGTCTCGCTCGGGGCCTCGCTGACCCGCGTGCTGATCGGCGTCGTGCTCGGCGCCGGCCTCGGGCTCGCCCTCGGGCTCGTCGCCGGGCTCTCGAAGGCGGGCGAGGACCTCGTCGACGGATCCCTGCAGGTGGTGCGGGCGATCCCCTTCCTCGCGGTGATCCCGCTGTTCATCGCCTGGTTCGGCATCGACGAGCAGTTCAAGGTGCTCGTGATCGCCTTCGCGACGATCGCGCCCATGTACGCGTACGTCTACCTGGCCGTCCGCGGCATCGACCGGCGGCTCGTCGAGGCGGCCCGCGGCTACGGCCTCGGCGGGGCCGGACTCATCCGGGAGGTCGTGCTGCCGCTCGCGCTGCCGGGGATCCTGATGGCGCTGCGCATCAGCCTGAGCATCAGCATCGGCGCCCTCATCGCCGCCGAGAACGTTGGCACCCGGGTCGGGCTCGGGTATCTCGTCTCGCTCGCGCAGCAGGTCAACCGGGTCGACTACCTCTTCCTCTGCGTCGTGGTCTACGCACTGCTCGGGCTGCTGTTCGACGCGGTCGTGCGCCTGCTCGAGCGGATCCTGCTGCCGTGGCGAGCGGGGGTGGCACTGCGATGAGCATCGAAACCGCATCCATCGGAATCGAGGAGGATCTCCGTGTCCGCGTCCGCGGCGCCTCCCTCTCCTTCGGCGAGCACCCGGTGCTCGATCGCATCGACCTCGACGTGCGCAGCGGCGAGTTCGTCGTGCTCCTCGGGCCGAGCGGCACCGGCAAGACCTCGCTGCTGCGCGTGCTGGCCGGCCTGCAGCGGCCCGATGCCGGTGACGTCCTGGTCCCCGAGCGGAGCACGTTCGTCTACCAGGAGCCGCGGCTGATCCCGTCGAAGCGGGTCCTCGCGAACGTCGCGATCGGACTGCCCCGGACGGAAGCGACACGCGCCGCGGCCGCGCACGCGCTGGAGGAGGTCGGTCTCGCGGGACGGGAGCGCAACTGGCCCGCGACGCTCTCGGGCGGCGAGGCGCAGCGCGTCGCGCTCGCCCGGGCCCTCGTGCGGGAACCGCAGCTCCTCCTGCTCGACGAGCCCTTCGCGGCGCTCGACGCGATCAAGCGGATCGAGATGCAGACGCTCGTGGCGGAACTCGTGGATCGGCACGGCCCGGCCGTCGTGCTCGTCACCCACGACATCGACGAGGCGATCCGCCTCGCCGACCGGATCCTCGTCCTCAACGCGGGCGGGATCGCCTATCAGCATGTGCCCGACAGCGCGCGTCCGCGGGACCCCGCCGACGCCTCGCTGGTGCCGCTCCGGCAGCGGCTGCTCGAGGAGCTGCACATCCGGTAGCGCTCGGCGCAGCGGCCACGGCCGCGGGCCGGGTTTGCCCGGCTCGCGGACGTCGTCGTCTCGGCCGTATCGGCCGTCGTCGTCGCCCGCTCAGACGCGCTGCGCGAACGCCGTCGTGTACAGGCAGACCGACGCGGCGGTCGCGAGGTTCAGCGATTCGGCCGCGCCGTAGATCGGCAGTCTGCGGGCCGCATCCGCGAGCCCGCGCTCCTCGTCCGTGAGCCCGTGGGCCTCGTTGCCGAACACCCAGGCGACGGATCCGGCCAGGGCCGGATCTCCGGGGGCGAGCTCGGCGCCGTTCACGTCGGCGGCGAGCACGGCCAGGCCCGCGGCTCGGGCGGCGTCGATCGCCGCAGCGAGATCGGGGGCGGTCACCACAGGCAGGTGGAACAGCGAACCCGTCGTGGAGCGCACGACCTTCGGGTGGAACGGGTCGATGCTCGCGCCGGCGAACACCACGGCGTCGGCGCCCGCGGCGTCGGCCGCGCGCAGCACCGTGCCCGCGTTGCCGGGATCCCGCACCTCGTGCATGATCGCGACGAGCTTCGCGCCGTTCAGCGCCTTCGCGAGCGCATTCGCCTGCTGCGCGGCATCGGCGACCTCCCAGCTGCGGGCGACCGCGATCACGCCCTGCGGTGTGACGGTCTCGGCCATCGCCGCGAGCACGGGCGCGGTCACGCGCACGAGCGGGAGCTCGCGGCCGTCGCGCCGTGTGCTCGCCTCGGCCTCGTCGACCAGGCGGTCCACCTCGATGAGGCGCTGGTCCCCGTCGAGCGAGACGTACACCGTCTCGGCGAGCTCCGGACGGTGCACGAGCAGCTCGCGCACGGCCTGCAGGCCCTCGACCAGGAACCGGCCCTGCTCCTGCCGGATTTTCTTGCGGGAGAGTGCTGCGGGCGCCCGCACGCGTCCGGCCTTCGGATTGTCGAGGATCTCGTTCACCAGTCCAGGGTAGTCCCCACGGGGCCGGGCGGGCGGGACGGCGGACGGGGCAGGCGAGACGGACCGAACTGAACCGCCCCGAACCGCCCCGAACCTCGGGGGCTGCGAATGCGAGTCGCTGGCTGCGCGACCCACCATTTCCCGCACCCGAAACTTGGCTGCGCCGCTCGACACCCGGCTGCGCCGCCCGGGACCCGGCTTCCGCGCCCGAAAACGCGAGAACCCCGTCGCGAATGCGACGGGGTTCTCGGGAAGCGAGATGCTTAGGCGGCCTTGGGCGCGTTGACGTCCTCGGGGAGGGCGTTCTTCGCGACCTCGACGAGCGCGGCGAAGGCAGCGGGCTCGTTGGTGGCCAGCTCGGAGAGCATGCGACGGTCGACCTCGACGCCGGCCAGGGCGAGGCCCTGGATGAAGCGGTTGTAGGTCAGGCCGTTGGCACGGGCGCCAGCGTTGATGCGCTGGATCCACAGGCGACGGAAGTCGCCCTTCTTCTTGCGACGGTCGTTGTACGAGTAGACGAGCGAGTGGGTGACCTGCTCCTTGGCCTTGCGGTACAGGCGCGAACGCTGTCCGCGGTAGCCCTCGGCACGCTCGAGGATGACGCGACGCTTCTTGTGGGCGTTGACGGCCCGCTTGACTCTAGCCATTTCAGTTCTTCCTTACGAAAAGTCTCGGGTGGAGGCGGCCGATTAGTGGCCGAGGAGCTTCATCGCCTGCTTGGCATCGCCCTTGGCGAGCACCTGCTCGGCGTTCAGACGGCGCTTGCGCTTCGAGGACTTGACCTCGAGGTTGTGGCGCATGCCGGCCTGCTGCTTCATCAGCTTGCCGGAACCGGTGAGCTTGAAGCGCTTCTTGGCCCCCGAGTGGGTCTTCTGCTTGGGCATCTCGATTTCTCCTTGTTGTGTGCGCGCCGCCCGAGGGCGGCTGCGTCGTGAGCGGCGCGGCCCGTTCAGCGGGCGGCCGCAGATCTGTGATTACGCGTCCGCGGAATCCGAACCGTCGACCTTCTCGGCACGACGGGTGGCCTTCTCTTCGGCACGGCGGGCGTTCTGCTCGGCCTTCGCCTCGGACTTGTTCTTCAGCGGGGCGATGACCATCACCATGTTGCGGCCATCGATGCGCGGGGTGCTCTCGACGGTGCCGAACTCGGCGATCTCCTCGGCGAAGCGCTGCAGCAGACGGACGCCCATCTCAGGGCGGGACTGCTCGCGGCCGCGGAACAGGATCATGGCCTTCACCTTGTCGCCCTGCGACAGGAAGCCGATGGCACGCTTCGTCTTGGTCTCGTAGTCGTGCTTGTCGATCTTCAGGCGGAAACGGACCTCCTTGAGGACCGTGTTGGCCTGATTGCGTCGCGCTTCCTTGGCCTTCTGCGCGGCCTCGTACTTGAACTTGCCGTAGTCCATGATCTTGGCCACGGGCGGCTTCGAGTTCGGGGCCACCTCGACGAGATCGAGATCGGCGTCAGCTGCGAGACGCAGCGCGGTTTCAATCGGCACCACGCCGACCTGTTCGCCACTGGGACCAACCAGTCGCACCTCGGGGACGCGGATTCGCTCATTCGTACGGGGATCGCTGATCGCCGGCTCCTCTGTTCAGGGAATTCGTTCGCTTCGCCGGAGGCTTCCGGTGGAGCAAATCGGAGGCAGAGGATCGGGGACGCATGCGCGTTCCCACACCCTTTTCAGCTGCTGCGACTGCTGTCGCGGCGGGGTGTCAACTACCCGGTAACCTTGTTGAGCGGTGCCGGGTGGGAGGATATCCACTTCCGAAGCCTCGGCGGAGTGCCGAGAACCTTCAATAGCCTAGCACACGAACGCAGCACAGAGACAGGACAGCATGAGCGACACGCAGGCCACCCCCGATCACACCCACGCAGACGCATCGAGCGCAGAGGCCGATTTCGCCGATCAGGCGGTTCGCGACATCGCCGACGTCGCCGCGGTCGAGGTGATCACCACCGCCGCCGTGCACCTGCTGAGCGCCGCCGCGGTCAAGGTCGGCCTCGCCGACGAACCGAACGCGGACGAGATGGTCGACCTCGACGAGGCGCGCAAGCTCATCAATGCGCTCGCCGGCCTCATCACGGCCGCCGCTCCCGAGGTCAGCGACATGCACGCGCGCAGCCTGCGCGACGGACTGCGCTCGGTCCAGCTGGCGTTCCGCGAGGCTTCCCCGATTCCTGACGCCCCCGGCGCCGGCCCCGGGGAGAAGTACACCGGCCCCGTCATCTGACGCGCAGTCGACGCACCGAGCGGGCCCGGGATCGGAGATCGATCCCGGGCCCGCTCGCGTGTCTCACGCTTCAGTGCGCTTACCAGGAGCCGAACAGCGGCACCTCTCCGCCCTGACGCGCGTCTCGCCAGAGGTCGACGGCCCCCTCGGGGGTCGCCCCATCGAGCAGCTCGTCGATCTCGGCGAGCTCGGCGGCGTCGAAGTCCAGGTTCTCGAGCGCGCGCCAGTTCTCGTCGAGCTGCTCCAGTCGGCTCGCACCGACGACGAGGCTCGTGACGCGCGGATCCCGCAGCGCCCAAGCCAGCGCGAGCTGGGCGAGCGACTGCCCGCGGCGTTCGGCGACGGCAGCGAGGCCGCGCAGGCGCTCGCGCAATCGGTCGGTCAGCAGCTCGGTGTTCAGCGATCCGGCCCCGTCTCCCCGCGATCCCGCGGGGATCTCGCCGAGGTACTTGCCCGTGAGCAGCCCCTGCGCGAGCGCGGTGAACCCGATCACGCCGAAGCCGGCCTCCTCGGCGACGTCGAGCAGCCCCTCGGTCTCGATCCAGCGATTCAGCATGCTGTACGACGGCTGGTGGATGATGATCGGCGTCCCGAGCTCGCGCATGAATCCGGCGAGCTCGCGCGCGGCCTCCGCCGAGTACGACGACATGCCGACGTAGTGCGCGCGTCCCGAACGCACGATGTGGTCGAGCGCCGCGGCGGTCTCCTCCAATGGGGTGCGCGGGTCGGGCCGATGCGTGTAGAACAGGTCCACCCGGTCGGTGCCGAGGCGTTCGAGCGAGCGGTCGAGGCTGGTGACGAGGTGCTTGCGGCTGGCACCCGCACCGTGATGCCCGGGCCACATGTCCCACCCGGCCTTGGTCGAGATGACCACCTCGTCGCGGTGCGCAGCGAGATCCCGCCCGAGGATCCGCCCGAAGTTCTGCTCGGCCGAGCCGTAGGGCGGTCCGTAGTTGTTGGCGAGATCGAAGTGGAAGATGCCCCGATCGAATGCGCCGAGCACCAGCTCGCGCTGCACCTCGTGGGGCCGGTCGTCGCCGAAGTTCTGCCAGAGGCCGAGCGACAGCAGCGGCAGGTGCAGGCCGCTGCGGCCGACACGGCGCACGGGGGTTCGGTCGTAACGGGAGGTCGCTTCCGGAAGGCTCATGCCCCGATGCTAGCTCCCCAGCCCGGTCACTCCCCCTTGATGTTCTTCATGGCGAAGTGCGAGCTGACCTTGCCGACGCCGGGCACCGACATGATCCGCTGCGTGAGGAACGCCTCGTACGCGACGAGATCAGCGGCCTGCACCCGCAGGAAGTAGTCGGGGGTGCCGAAGAGCCGTTTGAACTCGGCGACCTCGGGGTGCGCGGCGACCTCGCGTTCGAATCCGCTGACGATTCCGGCTTCCTGCGTGGCGAGGTCGACGTGCAGGATCACCTCGAACGCCCGCCCGATGGCTTCCGGCGCCACCACCGCGCGGTATCCCCGGATCACGCCGCTCTGCTCGAGGCGCTGCACCCGGCGCAGACAGGGGCCGGGTGTGAGCCCGATCCGGGCGGCGAGCTCGACGTTGCTCACCCTGCCGTCCCGTTCGAGTTCGGCGATGATTGCACGATCCAGAGCGTCCACGCAACCATCTTGCACGATCGGGCGCGGATGCGCCCGCATCGGCACGCACATTGCGCGGCGAATGCGACAGGATGGTCGCATGCCCGGCGCGACGACTCCTCAGACCTCCGCCGCGCCGAGCGGCCGCGCCGCGCAGATCCGCGCGGGTCTCTCCGATTCGTTCGGCGTCGGCCTCGGTATCTTCCCGCTCGGCATCGCCCTCGGCGTGCTCGTGATCCAGGCGGGGCTCCCCTGGTGGCTGGCGCCCGCGCTCTCGATCGGCATCTTCGCGGGATCCGTCGAACTGCTGCTGGTGACCATGCTCGCCGCCGCGATGCCGCTGGTCACGATCGCGGTCACGGTGCTCGCGGTCAACTTCCGCCACGTGTTCTACCCGCTCTCGTTCCCGCTGGGCCGGGTTTCGCCCGGCCTCCCCCGCGCATACTCCGTCTACGCGATGATCGACGAGGCGTACGCGACGTACGTGCTCATGCAGCCCGAGCGGCTCTCCTCCGCGCGCATCGTCACGATGCAGCTCGCCTCGCAGGCCTACTGGGTCGGCGGGGGCCTCGTCGGCGTCGTCTTCGCGCAGCTGCTGCCGCATCCGATCGAGGGCTTCGAATTCGCCCTCTGCGCACTCTTCATCGTCATGTCGCTCGACGCCGCCCGATCGAAGCGCGAACTCCCCTCGATCCTGCTCGCCGGTGTCGCCGTCGCCGCGGCGCTGATCGCATTCCCGGCGCAACCCCTGCTCCCGGCGCTCGTGCTCTACGCCGCGCTGCTCACGCTGCGATTCTTCTGGAACCGACGCCGCGCGGCCGGTAGCGCGTCCGGAACCGGCGCCGATACCGGGCCGGAGGACGCAGCATGACCCCGAGCACCGGGTACCTCATCGCGGCGGTCGCGATCTCGGGGGCTATCACCCTCGCGCTGCGCGCGCTCCCCTTCGCGATCCTGAAGCCCCTGCGCAAGTCCCGCTTCGTGCAGGCGCTCGGCCGCTGGATGCCCGCGGGGATCCTCCTGATCCTCGCCGTCGTAGTGCTGCACGAGCAGGGCACCGCGCACCCGGGCCGCATCATCGCGCTCGGCATCGCCTCCTCGGTGACCGTCGGCGTGCACCTGCTGTTCCGCCGCCGAGCGCTCCTGAGCATCGCGGCGGGAACCGCGTGCTACGTCGCGCTGGTCAACCTGCTCTAGACGGCGAAGCGATCGGCGATCCACCCGGCGGCCTCGGAGGGCGCGTTGTCCGCGCGCATCACGCCCGAGTGGTGCGTCGGCCACCAGCGGCTCGTCAGTTCGAACCCGGCACGGCGGTACCCGCGCAGCAGGGCCGCGGTCAGCGGAGCAGGCGCGACCTCGTCGAGCAGTGCGGCATCGATGCGCAGCGGCGGCTGATGCTCCACGGGATGCAGCAGGCCGACCTCGTTGCGGGCGAACGACGCGAAGAGCCGCTCCCACAGTTCCGCCTGCCTCGGGCCGCCGATCCCCGAGGGCGCGATCCCGCCCCAGGAATCCGGCGCGATGAGCTCGACGAGCGTCCTCTCGCCGAGATCGCCCCATGCCTCGCGAGCCCGGTCGCTCAGCCCGTCCTGCTCGATCAATTGTTTCAGCCCCGGGTCCTCCTCGGCGGCTCCGCTCAGCATGAGCCCGATGAGCGCCGAGACCGTCCCCTTTCCCGGCATGGCCACGCCGAAGCGACGCGCGAGGGCGATGCTGCGATCCATGCGCGTGACCGGAGCGAACACCGCGGTGCCGAGCAGCCGGGCGTCGGGATCCGGTGCCGGCGCGACGGAGGCGAACAGCGCCGCAACGGCTCCCTCCGAATGGCCGGCCAGCACCCACCGGTCACCGAGGCGCTCGTCGACGCTGCGGCGAGCGCGCATCGCGGCGAGCATCGATTCTCCGAGGGAGGCGCCGATCAGGTAGGGGTGCGTGCCGCTCGACCCGATCCCCTCGTAGTCGGGGCGCAGCACCGCGATCCCCCGGCGCAGCAGGCGGGCGCAGAGGGCGTCGCCCTGCGAGATGCGCCGCCATTCGACGTGGGCGGGGTGCGCGCGGCTGGGCGCGGCCGCGTCGGAGCCTCCGGTAGTCATGTGACCGAAGACGACGACGGGGTATCCGTCATCGGGCGGTGCGGTGTCGGGCAGGTGCAGCAGACCGGTCTGCTCGTGGGTTCCGCCGTGCAGGGTCCGGGCGGGGAAGGCGATCGCGCGGCCGGGCAGCTCCTGCTGCGTGGGATCGGGGGTCACCACCGCCCCCTCGGCAGGCGTCGCCGGATCGGCGTCGGCACCAGCCCCAGGGTGGATCCTCGGCGGGCCTCGGCGTCGTCGATCACGTCGGCGAAGAATCGGGCGACGGGGACGAGCTGCTCGGTATCGATGCGATCGATCGTATCGGCGTCGTCGTAGAGGTACAGCGGGCCCGAGACGAGGCTCACCGTCGGCACGCCCGCGACGAAGGTGAAGGAGGCGTCGGTGGGGATCCCGTTCGCGGACGCCTCGAGCGCGGCGGCGCCGAGCAGGCTCGTGGAGACGAGCCGGTGCCGGCGCACGAGCTGCGCGATGCGGCGGGTGAATGCGGGATTGACGTTGAGGAAGATGCCGCGGGGCTCGGTCTCGGACACTGATTCGAAGCCGCCGTCGGCTCCTCGCACGGCGCGGAGCCCGACGTGCTCGATGGTGGTGTTGAGCACGATGTTCCAGGGCGCGTCGGGGGCGAGCACGTTGCGCCGCGCGAAGTCCATGTGGGCGTGGTAGCCGGTGAAATGGGTGTCGAAGGTGATGAAGAGCAGCGTCTTGTCGCGCTGCTCACCCGCTCGGGCACGCGCTCCGAAGTGTTCGGCGAGGGCGATGACCTCCGCCGTGCCCGACGCGTCCTCGACCGCCCCGGGGCTGACCGAGTCGTGGTGGGACTGCACCATGATGGCGTCGCGGGTGCGGCCGGGCAGAACGCCGAGCACGGTGCGGGAGACGACCCGTTCGCGCCGGACGTCAAGCACGAGCCGGCCCGTCGCGAGTCCGGCGGCGTCCGCGGGTCCGGCGGCACGAGCGGTTCGCGCTCCGGCGAGGCGGCGGCGCAGGTCTTCGCCCGCAGATCGCGTGATCCACACGCCGGGCAGCGCGAACAGCGTTCGCCGGTAGTACTCGTTGTGGTACCGGTGGGACTCGGGGTAGTCGCGGAGCACGCCGATGAGCCCGACGGCTCCCGCCCGCATCGCCTCCCGCATGACGCGCGCGAGCGTGGTCACGTAGGGGTTCCTGCTGCCGAGCACCTCGCGTCGACGCACCAGGCGGTCCGGATCGTAGAGGTACCGCGTGAGCGGGAGGGTGTGCGCGGTGGTCATGGTGAAGGCGAGGTCGAAGAGCACGATTCTGCCGCGGACGTCGTGCTTGCGGACGGGATCCGCGCCGATGTCGACGATCGGGGCGTCGAGCCGGTGCTCCGCGGCGCCGGTCCAGTCGTGGCTCGCCAGTCCCGAGTGCAGGATCGGCGAGCATTCGAAACGATGCCCGCCGACCTCCAGTTCGTGCGCCGTGCTCCGCCACGCATAGGAGTCGACCTCGAGGGTCTCGGTGTCGAGGCCGGCCGCGGCGAAGCGCTCGGCGACGTATTCGGCGGCGCGGGCGCCTCCCGGGGTTCCCGTCGCCCGCGGCGCCATCGACACGAGGTCCTCGATCGTACGGAAGATCTCGGGTGTTTGCAGATTCATACGCAGAGCGTAAGACTATGGGCAGTTCTGAATCAGAAGCACGCGTGATCCGTCACTGGTCACCGAGAGACAGGTTGATTCCTGCAGATGAACGCGACTATTCCCTGCCCTGCCACGGCACCGCCGCGCCTGCTCGACGAGCTCGATCTCTCGATCGTGCACGCGCTGCAGATCGATGCGCGCGCCCCGTGGACCCGGGTCGCCGCCGCCGTCGGCGCGGACAGCGCGACGGTCTCGCGCCGGTGGGAGCAGATGCAGGAGGAGTCGCTCGCCTGGCTGACCTGCTGGCCGCAATCGGCGCAGTGGGAATCGAGCACCGACCTGGCGATGGTGCTGCTCGGCGCCGACTCCGACCTCGATGCGATCTGCGCGCAACCCTGGGCCTTCTCGGTCGATGAGACCTCCGCGGGCGTCGTCGCGCTCGTGGCTGCCCAGTCCGGTCTCCGCGGACTCGGCAGCCGGGTGCAGGAGCTCGCCGAGCTCGCGGCCGGGCCGGGCGGTGCCCACGACGGGAGGACCCCGCGCATGCACGTCGTTTCCGCGGTGCTCGCCGAGGATTCCTCCTGGCGCACGCGAGCGCTCGACGCACGCGGGCAGCGGATCATGGCGGGTGAACCGGGCGGCGCAGGAGGATCCTCCGCGCGCCCGCCGAAGCCGGAGGTCGTCGCCGAGCTGCTGGAGGCGCTGGGCGAGGATCCGCGCATGAGCGCGGCGAAGCTCGCCGGGCACCTCGGCGTCTCGGAGGCGACGGCGCGGCGCACGGTGGAGCGCTCCGCAGGACGCCTCGGACTCGGCTGCGACCTCTCCTCGTGGGCGGCCGGACTGCGGCGCGGCGCGATGCTCTGGGCCCGTTCCCCGCAGTTGCACACCGCGGGCGCGCAGGCGCGCTGGCTCCCCCAGTCGTACCGGGCCCTGCAGGTCGTCGGCCCCGCGCCGCTCTGCATCAGCGTGCGGGCGACGACGCTGACGGCCTTGCCCGAGCTCGAGCACGCGCTCGGGGACGGGATCGAGATCGTCGACCGTTGGACCGTGCTGGGCGCGCGCAAACGCAACGGACGTCTGCTCGACGACTGGGGCCGCGCGCTCGGCCGCGTCGACGTGCGCTGGTGACCGCGGGCGCTCAGCCCGCGTGCTCGGCTGCGCTCCGAGCCGCGCGCTCCCGGAGCTCCGCGTCGAGCCGGTACCGCGACAGCGGCACCAGGCTCAGCGCGCACAGCACCGCGGGAACCGCGGAAACCCCGATCACGATGGCCCAGCGAGCCGAATCGGATTGCACGACGGCGCTCCCCACGCCCTCCGCGTAGCCGCCGATCCCGAGCAGCAGGCCGAGCAGCGCCGGTCCCAGCGCGAGCCCCAGCAGTTCGAAGCCGGACCACAGACCGGAGATCATGCCGATCCGGTTCACACCCGAGCGGCGCGCGTCCTCGGCCGCCACGTCGGGCAGCATGGCCAACGGGAAGATCTGCGCACCCGCGTACCCGACGCCCACGACCGCGGACGCCGCGTAGAGGGCGACGAGCGAGCCCCCGCTCGTCCCGACGAGACCCAGCAGGCCGATCGACATGATCACCGTGGCGACGGCGAAGCCGCGCTGCTTGCCGATCCGCACGCCGACCCTCGACCAGAGCGGCGCGAAGAGCACCGCGGGTCCGACGAAGCAGACGAACGCGAAGGTCGCGGCGCCGGGGTCGCGCACCACGTGGCGCGCGACGTAGACGACCCCGCTGAGCACCATGCCGATCGCGACGGCCTGCAGCACGAACGCGGCCACCAGCCGTCGGGTGTCGCGGTCGCGGAGCACCACGCCGAGCTGCTCGACCAAGCGCCCGCCCGCCTGCTCCTCGCGGGTGAGCCGTACGCCGCGCGTGCCGAGCCACAGGCCGAGCGCTCCGCAGAGGATCAGCACCGCCATCACGGCCGCCATGATCCGGTATCCCGTGACGCCCTCACCGATGTCGACCAGCATGGGCGCCACCGCGCCCGACACGAGGATCGCGAGACTGAACACCGCCACCCGCCAGGTCGTCAGCCGGGTCCGCTCGGCGTAGTCGTCGGTGATCTCGGCGGCCATCGAGAGGAACGGCACCTGGAAGAAGGCGTACACGGTCGCGCAGACGAGCGAGATCAGCAGCACCCAGAGGCCCGCCAGCAGCGGAGGCGCGACCGGTCCCACGAAGATCAGGACGAACACGACGGCGAGCGTCGCCCCGGCCCGGATCACGAACGGCCGTCGACGGTCGGTCGGATGCGTCGAACGGTCGCTCACCCGGCCAGCGATGGGGTTCAGGAGGAAATCCCAGGCCTTCGGTGCGAACACGATGAGTCCGGCGAGCGACGCCGCCACGCCGAGGTGGTCGGTGAGGAACGGCATCAGGATCAGTCCAGGCACGGTGCCGTAGGTGCCCGAGGTGATCCCGCCGAGCGCATAGCCGACGCGAACGCGGGGAGACAGCTGTGTCATGCCCCGATGCTAGGGGGTCGCTCAGATCTCGGACGAAGCCTCAGCGAATCAGGCATTCGGCCAGGCCTCATGCGTGGATTCCTTCAGGTCGCCCGTTCCGACGGGCCGAAGCGCGTGCGCCCGCCCGCGCCCGAGCGGACCTGCCGGATCGGCGCCTACTCGAGGCGCTCGCCGGCCCGATCCTCGCCGCCGGCGGGGTACGCATCGACCTCGCCCTTGCGCGACAGCGCGATGGTGCTGCCGACGAGGCCGCCCCAGATGATCACGGTCGCGAGGACCAGGAACACGATCGCGATGGGGGTCATCGCGCACCCCCCTCGTTCGTGGCGGCTCCCGCGAGCTCCGCATCGGCCCCGGTCAGACGAAGCGTCGACCGCTGCCCCGGCACCTCGGGCCACGGCGTGAAGCGGTCGGGGTCGTAACGCCACCTGCTCGACGTGAGCAGCACCGAGCCCAGGATCATGGCCGCGACGACGCCCCAGCCGAAGATCGCGACGTAGGACGGCGCGTAGCCGCCGTAGGGCTTGGCGATGAGGCCGTCGGGCCCGAACACGGTGACGAGCAGCATGTAGCCGAGCACGAGGGGTCCGAGGAGCGAGACGAAGAATCGCCAGGTGCGGCCGACCCTGAAGGTCGAGAGGGCGCTCAGGTGCCCGGAGAGCTCGCGTCCGGAACGACGGATCCAGAGCACGGTGATCGTCATCGCGACCGCGGAGCCGACGATGCCGATGTTGTTGGCGAAGTTGTCGATGGTGTCGAGCGCGATGAGGCCCGTGCTCGTACCGAAGAGCACGACGGAGACGACCGCGAGCACGCCGCCGATGCCGTACACCGCCTTCTTGCGGCTCAGGCCGAACTTGTCCATGATCCCCGCGAGGATCACCTCCATGATCGAGATCAGCGAGGTGAGGCCCGCGAGCACCAGGGCACCGAAGAAGAGGGCGCCGAAGAGCTGGCCGCCCGGCATCTCGGCCGCGATCGCAGGGAAGGTCATGAACGCGAGCCCGACGCCCGTGAGCCCCTCGAGGTCGCCGACGGCGACGCCCTGCTGGTGCGCGAAGAACCCGAGGGTGGCGAACACGCCGATGCCCGCGAGGATCTCGAACGAGGAGTTGCCGAAGGCGACCACGAGGCCGGGCGTCGTGAGGTTCGACTTGCGTCTGCGGTATGACGAGTAGGTGAGCATGATGCCGAAGGCGACCGAGAGCGAGAAGAAGATCTGGCTGTAGGCCGCGACCCAGACGCTCGGGTTCGCGAGCGCTGCGAAGTCGGGCGTGAAGAGCGCGTTGAGGCCTTCGGCGGCTCCCGGCAGGAACAGCGCACGCACCACGAGGATCAGGAAGCCGACGACGAGCAGCGGGATCGCGATCATGTTGAGGCGCTGCACGCCCTTGACCACGCCCGCGCCCAGCACGACGAGCGTGACGACCCACATCAGCACGAGCGGGATCAGCACCGAAGGCACGAAGGCGAGGCTGAACAGCGAACCGTCGGCGGGCATCTGCAAGTAGTCGCCCGTGAAGAACCCGGCCGCGTCCTTGCCCCACTTGAGGTCGAACGAGAACACGAAGTAGCTGCCGGCCCAGGCCAGCACCGCCGTGTAGTAGATCGCGATGAACACGCAGATCATCACCTGGAACCAGCCGATGCCCTCGCCGAACTTGCCGGCGATGCGGCGCAGCGCGAGCGGCGCGGAGCCGCGGAAGCGATGCCCGATGGCGTAGTCGAGGAACAGGATCGGGATGCCCGCGGTCAGCAGCGCGACGAGGTACGGGATGAGGAACGCGCCCCCGCCGTTCTCGTAGGCGACACCGGGGAACCGCCAGATGTTGCCGAGGCCCACGGCGGAGCCGATGGCGGAGAGGATGAAGCCGATCTGGCCCGTCCACTCGGCCCGGGCCGGAGCGGCCTGGTTCGTGGTCGTCTGGGTCACGTCGCTGGATCCTTACGCGGTTCGGGCCTCGGACGGCCGTTTCTCGCCCGAGGGCTCCCGGGCATGCGGAGAGCGTAGCAGGACCGCGGGCCCGTTTCGGTCTCGGGTGACGCGGTTCTCTAGGCTGGTGTGATGACTGCTCCGACTCACTTCTCCGTGCGCACTCCCGACGGCCGCACGCTCGCCGGGGCGAGCTTCGGCCCCGCCGACGGCGAGTCCGTCCTCTTCATCGCCGGCGCCGCGACCGGCAGGAGCATGGCGTTCGGCGAGGATCTGCTCGACACGCTCGGGGTGCGGCTGCTCACCATGGACCGTCCCGGCATGGGTTCCTCGGACGCGGACCCCGGCCGCACGCTCGCCTCGACCGTCGACGATTACCGGGAGCTCGTCTCGGCGGCGCTCGGAGACGCGGAAGCGCGCGTGCCCGTGGTCGCGAATTCCCAGGGCGGAGTGTTCGGGCTGGGCGCGGCGGTAGCCGGCTGGGCCTCGAGGCTCGTGCTCGCCTCCCCCGCCGATGAGCTCGCGCACCCCGCGATCCGTGCGATGCTGCCTCCGGAGGCGACCGGGCTCGCCGTTCTCGCCCAGCAGGATCCGGCTGCGGCGGCCGAGGTGCTCGCCGGGTTCGATGCGGAGGCGATGGAGCAGATGGTGCTGGGCGGCTCGGGCCCGGAGGACCGCGCGTTCTACGCCGCACCCGAGTTCCTCGAGCGCTATCGCTCCGCGCTGGCCGAGGGCTTCGCGAACGACGGCGCGGGCTACGTCCGAGACACGCTCATCGCGATGCGCGCCTGGAACCTGCCGTTCGATCGAATCCGGGTTCCCGTCTCGGTGCTGTTCGGTGTGAAGGACCTCACCCACTCGCCCGATCACGGCGAGGTGCTCGCGTCGCGCATTTCCGGGGCCTCGCGCACCGTCTTCGAGGACGCGGGCGGCGCGCTCCTGTGGACGCATGCGCGCGCGGTGCTCGAAGCCGCGCTCGACCGTTGAGCTGCGGGCCTCGGCGCTCGGCGGCCGCGGTCAGCCGCTGATCGGGCGCACGCGCAGCGAGTCGACCCGATCGGCGATGACGGCGGACGCCGTCCAGCGCTCCTGCATCCGCTGCAGCAGCTCGGCGAGGGCGGCGCGGTCGACGCCGTTCCCGGCGTGCGCGAGCCGGATCCGCACATCGACCTCGGCGTCCAGCAGGCGTCCCTCGAGGTCGCCCGGCGCGAGCCAGATCGCCTCGACCATCGGCTCGCCCGCGGCCGACTCGGCGAACGCCCGCGAGACGTCGGGGTCGGCCCAGGCCGGCAGCACGCGCTCGCGCAGCGCGAACGCCTCGAGCGCCGTGCGGCGCACGCCGAACTCGCGCTCGGGGGTGCCCGGGTCGATCATGAGCAGGTCGGTGCCCTCCTGAGCCGCCGCGACCGCGGCCTGCACTCCCGGGACCGGGATCGGGCGGGCCTGCGGGTTCCAGGCCGCGAGCGTCTCGGTGGAGCTGAAGATCGGCAGCACCGAGCGCCCGTCGGGCGCCGCGACCGTGACGATCGACAGCTCCTGAGTCTTCTCGACGGTGCGCCCCTCGGGCGTGACGCCGAGGTCACCGGCCTCGGCCAGCATCGGCACGAGGAAGCGCTGCCCGCCGAGGGCGGCGATCGCGTCGGCGTGGGCGTCGGCCAGCACGGCGAGCGCGTCCCAGTAGTCCCCCGCGGTCGCGACGCCGTGCGTGCGGCGCGCGGCCGCGCGGACCGCGTCGATCGCCGCAGCGGTCTCGGCGGGCGTCATGCCGTCGTCGTCCGCGAACGCGGTCTCGTGGTGGTCGAAGGTGCGCCCGGCCCACGGGAAGCCCGCGGAGTCGCCCGCGCCACCGGGCACCAGGCTCTCGGGGACGCCGGTGGACCTCGGGGCGTCGCCCGTCGAGGGGAGCTTCTTGATCGCCATGCCCGCGACGCTCAGGCCGAGCGGCCGGCCACGTCGAGCGCCGCGCCGAGCGTGAACGCTCCGTCGTAGAGCGCCTTGCCGATGATCGCGCCCTCGATGCCGCTCGGCACCAGCTCGCGCAGCGCAGAGAGGTCGTCGAGGTTCGAGATGCCGCCCGAGGCGACGACGGGTCGGTCGGTCCGCTCGCAGACCTGGCGCAGCAGGTCCACGTTCGGGCCGCGCATGGTGCCGTCCTTGGTCACGTCGGTCACGACGTAGCGCGGGCAGCCGGCGTCCTCGAGGCGCTCGAGCACCTCCCAGAGGTTGCCGCCCTCCTCGGTCCAGCCCCGTGCGGCGAGGGTCTCGCCGCGCACGTCGAGCCCGACAGCGATGCGGTCGCCGTGCCGGGCGATCGCGTTGCGCGTCCACTCGGGGTTCTCGAGCGCCGCGGTGCCGAGGTTCACCCGGCGCGCACCCATCTCGAGCGCGGCCTCCAGGCTCGCATCGTCGCGGATACCGCCAGAGAACTCGATGTTGACCTTCCCCGCGCGCTTCATGATCTTGTGCGCGACCGCGACGTTGCTGCCGCGCCCGAAGGCCGCGTCGAGGTCGACCAGGTGGATCCACTCGGCGCCCTGTTCGATCCAGTCGAGCGCGGCGTCGACCGGGCTGCCGTAGTTGGTCTCGGTGCCGGCCTCGCCCTGGGTGAGGCGCACGGCCTTGCCGTCGACCATGTCGATTGCGGGAAGCAGCTGCAGCTGGGGGCCCTCGGCGAGCTCCGTCATGTGGGGGTTCCTCTTCTCGGGAGTGGTCAAAGCGTTTCGAGCCAGTTGCGCAGCAGCCGGATCCCGGCCTCGCCCGACTTCTCGGGGTGGAACTGCGTGGCGCTCAGCGGACCGTTCTCGACGGCGGCGACGAAGCGCTCACCGTGCTCGGCCCAGGTCACCTTCGGCGCGGTCGCGGGACCGCGGCCCTCGAGCGTCCACTCGGTCGCCGCATAGCTGTGCACGAAGTAGAAGCGCTCGCCTTCGAGGCCGCGGAACAGCACGGAGTCCGCGGGCGCCTCGACCGTGTTCCAGCCCATGTGCGGCAGGCGCGGGGCGTCGAGTTCGCGCACCGTGCCCGGCCACTGGCCGAGCCCCTCGGTCTCGATGCCGCGCTCGACGCCGCGATCGAACATGATCTGCTGTCCGACGCAGATGCCGAGCACCGGCCGCCCGCCCGCCAGACGGCGGTCGATGAGCTCGTCGCCGCGGACGTCGCGGAGCTGCTGCATCACGGCATCGAACGCGCCGACGCCGGGCACGAGCAGCCCGTCGGCCGCGGCGACGCGCGCCGCGTCGCGGGTCAGCTCGACCTCGGCCCCGGCGTGCTCGAGGGCCTTGACGGCCGAGTGCACGTTGCCCGAGCCGTAGTCGAGCACCGCCACGGTCGGACGGCTCACAGCGCCCCCTTGGTCGAGGGGATGCCCGCCACGAACGGGTCGATGGTCTTGGCCTGACGGAAGGCGCGCGCGAAGGCCTTGAACTCGGCTTCGGCGATGTGGTGCGGGTCGCGCCCCTCGATCAGCTTGAGGTGCACGGTCAGGCGCGCGTTCAGCGTCAGCGCCTCGAAGAAGTGGCGCACCATGCTGCCGGTGAAGTGGCCGCCGATGAGGTGGAACTCGAAGCCGGCAGGCTCGCCGGAGTGCACGAGGTACGGGCGGCCCGAGATGTCGACGACGGCCTGCGCGAGCGACTCGTCGAGCGGCACGAGCGCGTCGCCGTAGCGCGAGATGCCGCGCTTGTCGCCGAGCGCCTCGAGGATCGCCTGTCCGAGCAGGATCCCCGTGTCCTCGACGGTGTGGTGCACGTCGATGTGGGTGTCGCCCGTGGCGCGCACCGTGAGGTCGGTGAGCGAGTGGCGCGCGAACGCGGTCAGCATGTGGTCGAAGAACGGCACGCCGGTCGACACGTCGGCGTCGCCGGAACCGTCGAGGTTGACGTTCAGGGCGATCTGGGACTCACTCGTGGCGCGCTCGAACTGCGCGGTACGCGGGGCTGCGGTCATGATCTCGATCCTACTTGGCGGGGTCCGCGCCGGCGCCGCCCGGGCCGAGCGCGGCGATGGCTTCGATGACGGCCGTGGTCTCGGCGTGCGTGCCGGCGGTGATGCGCAGGTGTCCCTCGATGCCGAGGTTGCGGATCAGGATCCCGTCGGCGCGGAGCGCTTCGAAGGTCGCCGCGGGATCGGTGAACCCGCCGACGAGGAGGAAGTTCGCCCCGGAGGGGTGCACGGTGTAGCCGAGCTCGACGAGCGCGGCCTCCAGGCGGTCCCGCTCGGCACGGATGTCGGCGACGGTGGCGAGCATCTCGTCGGCGTGCCAGACCGCGGCGGTCGCGGCTGCCTGGGTCAGGGCGGACAGGTGGTAGGGCAGCCGGACGAGTCGCAGCGCGTCGACCACCGCGGCATCGGCGGCGAGGTAGCCGAGCCGCACGCCCGCAAAGGCGAAGGCCTTGCTCATGGTGCGGGAGACCACGAGCAGGGGGCGACCGGGCAGCAGGGTGACGGCGGTCTCGTGCTCGGCGTCGAACTCCTGGTACGCCTCGTCGACCACGAGGATCCCGCCGTACTCGGCGATCACGTCGTACGCGGCGACGATCGCTTCGCGCTCAAGCGGGGTACCCGTCGGGTTGTTGGGGCCGCACAGGATCGTGACGGTGGGCCGGTGCTCACGGATCGCCGCCACGACGAGTTCGGGGGTCAGCGCGTAGTCCGCGGGGCGCGGGACCGGGATCCAACGGGTGTCGGTGCCGTCGGCGAGCAGCGGATACATGGAGTAGGTCGGAGTGAAGCTCAGCAGGCTGCGGCCCGGACCGCCGAAGGCCTGGAGCAGCTGTTGCAGTACCTCGTTGGAGCCGTTCGCAGCCCACACCTGTTCGGCGCGGAGGCCGTGCCCCAGATAGCCGGCGAGTGCGGTGCGCAGGCTCATGAATTCGCGATCCGGGTAGCGGTTGACGCCGCGGACCGCTCGCTCCAGTTCGGTGATGATGTCGGCGATGACGGCCTCGGGCAGCGGGTGCGTGTTCTCGTTGACGTTGAGGCTGACCGGCACGGGGTCCTGCGGAGCACCGTACGGATGCTTGCCGACCAGGTTGTCGCGGAGCGGCAGATCGCCGAGCTCGATTGCGGACGGCGAGGTCGTGGGCACGGATGCGGGCTCAGAAGTCACTGATCCAGTCTACGGGGAGGCCCGACGCCCACGCTGCCGAGTTACGCCGCGCTCGCGGGCTATTATGCCCCGGCGGCGAGCTCGGCGTTGGTGCCGATGCCGACCTCGGAGGCGGGCACGACGCCCGTGGCGTGCGAGTAGCGCAGGGGAACCGCGACCGGCTGCCCTGCCTGCACGCCCGACCCATCGAGCTGGTTGAGCTGCACGATCTCCGCGATCAGATCGCGCGGGTCCGCCTGGGAATCGAGACGGGTGGCCACGGCCCAGAGGGACTCGCCGGGCTGCACCACGACGTAGCCGAAGTCGGCCGGACGCCCGTCGACGTTCGCCTGCGCCTGCGCGGAACCGAACACGGCCACACCGGCGAGGAGCGCCGACACCGCCAGCGTCGCGAGAGCGCCGAACACCCGGCGGCCGCGGCGCGTCAGACGCAGGCGGCTCTTCGCGGCAGGGGTATGCGCGTCGGTGTGGTGATCGATCGTTGCACTCAGTTCTCGTGCGCCCATGATCGGCTCCTCTCGTACTTCGACGCCGACCCGCGGTCGAACATCTGTATCGAATATACGTTCGATACTCGAAACCCGCAACCCCCGATTCGAATCTGTGACCGATATTTTTCGGCGACACTCGAACGTATGTTTGCCGCGGAACCGGCCCGCGAACTAGGGTTTCGAACACCGGTAGTCACTGAACCACCGACTACCGACATTCATGATCGGCACCGGAGCGCACCGCCCCGATCGCCCGAGCAGCACCCGGAGAGAAGGCCCAGATGAGCGAGACGACCCAGAGCCGCCCTCCGAAGCCGCTCACCGAGAAGCAGCAGGCGATCCTCGAGTGCATCGCCCGCTCCGTCGAGTCCCGCGGGTACCCGCCGAGCATGCGCGAGATCGGCGACGCCGTCGGACTCTCCTCGCTGTCGAGCGTCACCCACCAGCTCACCCGGCTCGAACTCGGCGGCTACATCCGCCGCGACCCGAACCGCCCCCGGGCCCTCGAGATCCTGGTCGAGCTCGCGCAGACCTCGCAGTCCCTCGGCGACGCCCCGCAGCAGCAGGTCGAGGAGGCCGCGTACGTTCCCCTCGTCGGGCGCATCGCTGCGGGCGTTCCGATCACCGCCGACCAGCAGGTCGACGAGATCGTCCCGCTCCCCCGGCAGCTCGTCGGCGACGGGCAGCTCTTCATGCTCAAGGTCGTGGGCGATTCGATGATCGATGCGGCCATCTGCGACGGCGACTTCGTCGTGATCCGACAGCAGCGCGATGCCGAGAACGGCGACATCGTCGCCGCCATGCTCGACGGCGAGGCCACGGTCAAGGTGTTCCGCCGTCGCGACGGCCACACCTGGCTGCTCCCCCGGAACAGCGCGTTCGAGCCGATCCTCGGCGATCACGCCGAGGTGCTCGGCAAGGTCGTGGCCGTGTTCCGCTCGGTCTGACGACCGAGCGACACCGCCGAAGGAAGCGTCGGGGCAATGCGCCCCGGCGCTTTTTCGTCGTTTTTGATTATTTGCACTCAGTCCATCTATTCTGTGAGGCATGTCCGAGACGATCGCGCTCCCCCGATTCCGCACGCACGAAGCGGGCCTCGCCGCACCGATCCCCTACGAAGACGGCCTCGCACTGCAACGGGAGGCCGTCGCCCGCATCGTCGACGACGGTGACCGCGGCACTCTGCTCCTGCTCGAGCACGAGCCGGTCTACACCGCCGGACGACGAGCGCTCCCGGAGGAGTTCCCGAACGACGGCACCCCGGTGGTCCCCGTCGACCGCGGCGGCAAGGTGACCTGGCACGGCCCCGGCCAGCTCGTCGCGTATCCGGTGATCCGGCTCCGTGAACGCCTCGGCGTGGTCGACTTCGTCCGCGAGCTCGAGCAGGCGATCATCGACGTCGCCGCGGAGTTCGGCGCGCACGGATTCCGCGTCGAGGGCCGCTCCGGGGTCTGGGCGGACACCGGAGCCGTCGCCCCCGCCAAGTTCGCGCAGATCGGCCTGCACACGAGCGGCGGGATCGTCACCCACGGCCTCGCGATCAACTGCAGCAACTCGTTGGATCCCTTCGCCGCGTTCATCCCCTGCGGCATCACCGACGCCGGCGTCACGACGCTCAGCGGGCTCGTGGGCACCGAGATCCTGCCCGCTCAGGTCGCCCCGCCGCTCGCGACCCGGCTCGCCGCGGCCTTCGCGGAGGTCGCCGAGTGAGCGCCCGCAACATCGGCACCCCGCTCTCGGAGGTGCTCGCGGCAGAGCAGCCCGCCGACCGGCCCGTCGCCGCACCCGCCGGTGGATGCGGCGGCGGGCATTCCGCGACGCCGCCGGCCGGGACCGGTCCGGCGGTCGAGGGACGCCGCCTGCTCCGCGTCGAGGCGCGCAATGCCGAGACGCCGATCGAACGCAAGCCCGAGTGGATCAAGACCCGGGCCCGCCAGGGTCCGGAGTTCCGCGACGTCCACTCGCTGGTGAAGCGCGAGGGCCTGCACACCGTCTGCCAGGAGGCCGGCTGCCCGAACATCTACGAGTGCTGGGAGGACCGCGAGGCGACCTTCCTCATCGGCGGCTCCATCTGCACGCGCCGCTGCGACTTCTGCATGATCACCTCCGGCAAGCCGCTGCCGCTCGATCTCGACGAGCCGAGACGCGTCGCCGAGTCCGTGCGCACCATGGGGCTGCGCTACGCGACCATCACGGGCGTCACCCGCGACGACCTCCCCGACACCGGCGCCTGGCTCTACGCCGAGACGATCCGGCAGATCCACGAGCTGAACCCGGGCTCGGGCGTAGAAGTGCTCGCCGACGACCTGGGCGGCCGACCCGAGGATCTGGAGCAGGTGTTCGAGGCCCAGCCTGAGGTGTTCGCGCACAACCTGGAGACCGTCCCCCGCATCTTCAAGCGGATCCGACCGGGCTTCCGCTACGACCGATCGCTCGGTGTGATCGCGCAGGCGCGCGAGGCGGGCATGATCACGAAGTCGAACCTGATCCTCGGCATGGGCGAGGAACGGCACGAGATCACCTCGGCGATGCACGAGCTGTTCGACGCGGGCTGCGACATCCTCACGCTCACGCAGTACCTGCGTCCGTCGAAGCTGCACCACCCCATCGACCGTTGGGTGCGCCCCGAGGAGTTCGTCGAGCTCAGGACGGAGGCCGAGTCCATCGGCTTCGCCGGGGTGCTCGCCGGCCCGCTCGTGCGCTCCTCGTACCGGGCCGGGCGTCTGTGGGCGCAGACCATGTCCGCGAAGGGCCGCGAGGTGCCCGAGCACCTGCGGCACCTCGCGGAACGCGCGGCGGAGAGCTACCCGCAGGCGGTGTGACGGGGGCTCAGCCGACCGGCGCGAGCAGGTTCAGCTCGCGCAGCACCGCGAGCACCTGCTCGTGCCGGTTGAAGGTGTACAGGTGCACCGAGGGCGCGCCTCCGGCGAGCAGTTCACCGGCCAGGCTGATGGTGTGCTCGACGCCGAGCTCCGGCGCGTAGCCGCCCGCCTCCTCAAGCGCGCGTTCGAGCGCCGCCGGCGCCGGCCGTCCCGCGAGGGAGGCGACCTTGCGCAGCTGGGCGCTCGTCGACACGGGCATGAGCCCGGGCAGCACGGGGATCCGCAGGCCGGCGTCGCGGGCGTCGGAGACGAACGACAGGTATTCCTCCGCCTCGAAGAACAGCTGCGTGATGGCGAACTGCGCCCCCGCCTCCTGCTTCGCGACGAGCCAGTCGAGGTCCTCGGAGCGCGAGCGCGACATGGGGTGCCCGTTCGGGTACGCCGCGACGGCGGTCCGACCGACGCTCGTGAGCGCCGGGCGCTCGGCGCGCGCCTCGGCGATCAGCTCGGTGAGCTCGAGCGCCGACAGCGATCCCGAGACCAGCGGGTCATCTTCGGTCGACCCGCGCGGCGGGTCGCCGCGCAGCGCGAGGAAGTCGTGCACGCCGGCGTCCATGATCCCGTGGATCGTGGCGCGCACGGCCTCCCGAGTCTCGCCGACCGTGGTCAGGTGCGCGAGCGGCAGCGCGTCGGTGTGATCCCGCAGGTACCGCAGCAGGTCGAGCGAGGCGTCGCGGTTCGAGCCGTTCGCGCCGTAGGTCACCGAGATGAAGTCCGGCCCGGCGGCCGAGAGGTGCTGCACGGCGTGGCCGAGCGCCAGCGCCGCGGCCCCGCTGCGCGCGGGGAACACCTCGAACGAGAACCGGGCGCGCGTGGGCGCGCTCCCCGTCAGCAGGGTCGCGTTCATGCGGCGGCTCCGCTCAGCTCGGCGGCCGCGAGGGCCGTGCCGCGCACGCGTGCGGCGATTTTCGCGAAGGCGACGTCGCGGGCGAAGTCCGGCGATCCGTGCCGGGGCTTCTCGTCGATCAGATAGGGCGAGAATCCGCAGTCGTCGGTCGAGCCGAGCAGCTCGGGCGGGATGAACCGCGCAGCGCGCACCAGCTGATCCCGCACCTGATCGGCGGTCTCGAGCTTCGGGCTCGTCGGGTTCGTCACGCCGACGAGCACGCGGGGCGCGGGCGTTTCGGAGGCTGCGCGCCGCCGGAGCTGCGCGCCGACGAGCCGCGCGACACGGTCCGGTTCCGGTTCGCTCGCGGCCTGCACGAGGAAGTACCCCGCCTCGATCTGCAGCAGCTCGGGGATCAGCTCCGCGTAGTCGACGTCGGCGGAGTGCACCGAGTCGTTGTCGTTGCCCGGACAGGTGTGCACTCCGACAGCCGCGCGCTCCTCGGGGGCGAGCTCGGCCAGCACCCGGTTGAAGAGTTCGATGAATCCCCCCAGCGCGTCCGGTCCGGCCCACGGGGCGCGGAGGTCGCGCCGCAGCGCGAGCCGCCCCTCGGTGAAGTCGATCGAGACGCGCGCGGCGCCCGCCGCGAAGCAGCGGCGGATGTCCTCCGCGCAGCCCGCGACGACGTCGTCCAGGAACTCCGCTCGCGAGTAGTCCCCGAGACCCGCTTCCGGCACCATGAGCGACAGCATCGAGGGCGAGATCACGGCCTGCTTGAGCGGCAGCGCGGTGAGCTCCCGCGCCGCGGTCACATCGTCCGCGGCCCAGGCGCGGTACCGGAACGGCCCGCGCGCGAGGCTCGGGATCACCCGGTGGTGCCCGTCGGCGAACACCGCGAACACCGGCCCCTCGCGCACATCGCCCTCGGCGCCGCCGGCACCGAGCGGGTAGCTCGCGAAGCTCTGCCGGCGCTGCTCGCCGTCGCTGATGATCGGCGAGCCGGTCGCCTCGAACCGTGCCAGGGTGTCGCGCACGGCGCGATCCTGTTCGGCGCGGAGCTCCGCGGCCGGGAGCTGACCGATCTCGGCGTCGAGCACCGCCCGCTGCAGGCCGGCCGGCCGCGGCAGGGAGCCGACCGGCTCGGTCGGCAGCACGCCGCCGACCGGCCAGCTCGCGGGACCGGAGGGTTCCCCGCTCACGCCGTGCCCGTGGCGCCGGCCTGCTCGGCGCGGACCGCGCGGGCCGCCTGCACCAGGTTCGTCAGGCTCGCCACGGTTTCCTCGTAGCCGCGGGTCTTGAGGCCGCAGTCGGGGTTGACCCAGAGCTGCTCGCCCGGGATGCGGGCGGCGGCGATGCGGATCAGCTCGGTCTGCTCCTCGATGCTCGGCACGCGGGGCGAGTGGATGTCGTAGACGCCCGGTCCGATGCCGCGCGAGTACCCGTGGTCGCCGAGCGGCTCGACGACGTCCATGCGGCTGCGGGCCGCCTCGATCGAGGTGACGTCGGCGTCGAGCCCGTCGACCGCGTCGATGATCTCGCCGAACTCCGAGTAACACAGGTGCGTGTGGATCTGCACGTCGGAGGCGGCGCCGCTCGTCGCGAGGCGGAACGCCCCGACCGACCAGTCGAGGTAGGCCGCCTGACGGTCGGCGTCGAGGGGCAGGAGCTCGCGCAGCGCGGGCTCGTCGACCTGCACGATCTTGATCCCCGCGTCGACGAGGTCGTCGATCTCGTCTCGCAGCGCGAGCGCGACCTGCGCGGCCGTGTCGGCGAGCGGCTGGTCGTCGCGCACGAACGACCAGGCGAGGATCGTGACGGGGCCCGTCAGCATGCCCTTGACGAGGTGGTCGGTGAGCGACTGCGCGTAGGCCGACCAGGCGACGGTCATGGGCGCCGGACGCGAGACATCGCCCCACAGGATCGAGGGCCGGGTGGCGCGCGTGCCGTAGGACTGCACCCAGCCGTTCTCGGTCACGGCGAAGCCGTCGAGCAGCTCGGCGAAGTACTGCACCATGTCGTTGCGCTCCGCTTCGCCGTGCACCAGCACGTCGAGGCCGATCTCCTCCTGCAGGCGGATCACGCGCTCGATCTCGGCGCGCAGGAAGCCGTCGTAGGCGTCCTGGGCGATCTCGCCGCGGGTGAACGCGGCGCGCGCCTTGCGGATCTCGGTGGTCTGCGGGAACGAGCCGATGGTGGTCGTCGCGAACGCCGGGATGTCGAGCGCGCGCTGCGCCTCGCGGCGGGCCTGCTCGGCGTCGCGGGTGCGGTCGGCGTCGGTCACTGCGTCGACGCGATCGCGGATCGCGTCGACGCGCACGCCCGGCGCTGCCGCGCGGTCGGCGAGGATCGCCGAGGTCTCGGCGAGCTCCGCCTCGATCGAGTCGGCACCGTGGCGGAGGCCTCGGGCGAGCACGGCGACCTGTTCGACCTTCTGGTCGGCGAAGGCGAGCCAGGAGCGGAGTCGCGCGTCGAGCTTCGTCTCGTCGTTCACGTCGTGGGGCACGTGCTGCAGGTTGTTCGAGGTGCCGACGACCACGTCGATCCCTGCGAGCTGCAGATCCTGCACCACGCCCGACGCGATGCGGAGGTCGGTGCGCCAGATGTTGCGGCCGTCGACGACGCCCGCGACGAACTGCTTCTTGTAGAAGGCGCTCTCGAACTCGCCCGAGCTGAACGCGCCGTGCGGCAGCGTGCCGCGCACGAGGTCGGCGTGCACCGCCTCGACCGGCAGCGCCGCGATGCGCAGCAGCGAGGCCGAGGAGTCCCCGTAGGGCGTGGTCAGGAGGATCTGGGGCCGGTTCTCGAGCGCTCCGAGCACGCCGTACGCGCGCTCGACGAGCGCGGCGGTCTCATCGCGGGTCACCGACAGCGAGTCCGACACGAGTGCGGGCTCGTCGAGCTGCACCCAGGTGGCGCCGGCTGCGGCGAGCGCACCGAGCAGCTCGGCGTAGACCGCGACGACATCGTCGAGCCGGTCGATCGGCGCGAAGCCCTCGCCCGCGGCATCGGACGCCTTCGCGAGCAGCAGGTAGGTGACGGGGCCGACGAGCACCGGCCGGGTCTCGATGCCCTGCTCGCTCGCCTCGGCGAACTGCGCGACGAGCGCGGTGGCGTTCGCCTCGAACGGGGTCTTCTCGTCGATCTCGGGGACGCTGTAGTGGTAGTTCGTGTCGAACCACTTGGTCATCTCGAGCGGCTGGTGATCCTTGTCGCCGCGGGCGAGCGCGAAGTAGGTTGCGAGGTCCGTCGCATCGTCCGCGAAGGCGACGTCGGCGAAGCGGGCCGGGACGGCCCCGAGCGCGAGGGTCGCGTCGAGCACCTGGTCGTAGAAGCTGAAGCTCTCGGGGATCGCACCGCCCGTCGCGGGCAGGCCGAGCTCGACGAGGCGCGCGCGGGTCGCGGCGCGCAGTTCGCCCGCGGTCTCGAGGAGCTGCGCCTCGGTGAGGTCGCCCTTCCAGTAGGCCTCGACGGCGCGCTTGAGTTCGCGCCGGCGGCCGATACGGGGGTACCCGAGGATGGTGGCGTTCGGGAGGGGCTGCGTCGCGGGCATTGGAGTGTCCTTCGCGTGAGATGACTGGATCAACTTCACGCTAGCCAGCGGCGTCTGCGAGCGGCAGGTTCGTGTCGCAGTATTACCCGGTTTCCCAGTGTTACCGCAGGGTCGGCGGAGGGCCCCTCCGATCCGCTATCCGGCGCGCAGGAACGGCTCCAGTTTCGCCACGGTCTCGCCCGTCACGAAGGCACGCACGCGAGTCCCGCTCTCGACGTACTCGGTCTCGAGCACGCGGTTGCGCTCGTGCAGCTCCGCGACCAGGTCGCCCCGGTCGTAGGGGATCACGACGTCGACCTCGCGGTCCGGGACCGGCAGGGCCGCGTCGATGCGCGCACGCAGTTCCTCGATGCCCTCGCCCGTTCGCGCGGACGCGAACACCGCGTCGGGCGCGAGGCCGTGCAGCACGAGCCGCTGGGCGTCGTCGATGAGGTCGGACTTGTTGAACACCACGATCTCGGGGATGCCCTGGGCGTCGACCTCCGCGATCACGTCGCGCACGGTGCGCAGCTGCGACTCGGGATCTGGGTGGGAGCCGTCGACGATGTGCAGCACGACGTCCGCGTCGCCGACCTCCTCGAAGGTGGAGCGGAACGCCTCGACGAGCTGGTGCGGCAGGTTGCGCACGAAGCCGACAGTATCGCTGTAGGTGAAGGTGCGGCCGTCGGAGGTCTCGGCATGGCGCACCGTGGTATCGAGCGTCGCGAACAGCTGGTTCTGCACGAGCGCGGCGCTGCCGGTCAGGCGGTTCAGCAGGCTCGACTTGCCGGCGTTCGTGTACCCGGCGATCGCGACCGACGGTACCTCGCCGCGCTTGCGGTTGGCGCGCTTGGCCTCGCGCGCGGGCGCGAAGCCCGCGATCTGCTTGCGCAGCTTCGCCATGCGGGTGTGGATCTTGCGCCGGTCGAGTTCCATCTTGGTCTCGCCGGGGCCGCGCGATCCCATGCCCGCACCGCCCGATCCGACCTGGCCACCGGCCTGGCGCGACATGGATTCGCCCCAGCCGCGCAGGCGTGGCAGCAGGTACTCGAGCTGCGCGAGTTCGACCTGCGCCTTGCCCTCGCGGCTCTTGGCGTGCTGACTGAAGATGTCGAGGATCACCGCGGTGCGGTCGATCACCTTGACCTTCACGACGTCCTCGAGCGCGCGCCGCTGGCTGGGCGCGAGTTCGGTGTCGGCCACCACGGTGTCGGCTCCGACGCTCGCGACGAGCTCGGCGAGCTCGTGCGCCTTGCCCTTGCCGAGGTAGGTGCTCTTGTCCGGGTGCGGGCGCCGCTGCAGCAGGCCGTCGAGCACGTTCGCCCCCGCCGTCTCGGCGAGCGCGGCGAGCTCGCGCAGCGAGTTCTCGGCGTCGTCGAGGCTGCCCTGCGGGTACACCCCGATGAGCACGACGTTCTCGAGCCGCAACTGGCGGTACTCGACCTCGGTGACGTCCTCGAGCTCGGTCGAGAGCCCGGGAACCCGGCGCAGCGACGCTCGCTGCTCGCGTTCCAGTCGGATCGCGTCGATGTCGGCGGAGAGCTGATCGTGCGCTTCGTCGCCCAGCGCCTGCGCGCCGCCCGTCAGGTTCTCGACAGCGCCGTCGCGGATCACCGTCGCTCCGGTGGAGCCGGAGCCGCTCGCGCGAGCCAGGATTCGTTCGATGGGATCGGTGACGTCGGTGCCCGGATCCTCAGAAATGCGTTTCGTCATGCGGGCACCAGTCTACGGCGCGCCCGGCCGCCCGACCAGGCCCGTTCGCCGAGAGCGTCCGCGGCCGGGGCGTGCGGGCGTGCCGGTAGGCTCTCGGCCATGGCACTTCCCCTTCAGCGAGCGTCCCGGGCATGAGCGGCCACTACTTCAGCGAGTCCCCCGACAGCGACCTGCGCCCCCGCGAGATCCGTGCGATGCTCGGCGGCGCGGAGCGGACGGTGCGGACCGCCGGCGGCGTGTTCAGCCCCGAGCACCTGGATCGCGGCACCGAGGTGCTGCTGCGCGCCCTCGCCGATTCCCCGCCCGCCGGCTGCGTGCTCGACATCGGATGCGGTTGGGGTCCCATCGCGCTCGATGCGGCGCTCTCCTCCGCAGGATCGGGTCTCGACGCGGAGGTCTGGGGCATCGACATCAACGAGCGGGCGCGCGCGCTCGCGGCGGAGAACGCGCGCGCGCTCGACCTCGGCACCGTGCGCATCGCCTCCCCCGAGGAGGTGCCGGACGATCTCCGCTTCGACGAGATCCGTTCGAACCCGCCCATCCGCGTCGGCAAGGCCGCACTGCACGAGATCCTCGGCACCTGGCTGCCGCGCCTCGCGCCGGGCGGCACCGCCTACCTGGTCGTCGCGAAGCATCTCGGAGCCGACTCCCTGCAGCGCTGGATCGGCGGGACGTTCCCCGAGCTCTCGGTGGATCGCATGGCGCGCGACAAGGGATTCCATGTGATCCGCGCGCAGCGCGACTGACCCCTGGAATCCGCACTCCGCGTTCCCTGAGAGCGCCGTACCGCCCGCACTCCTAGACTGATCCCGAGCGCCCGGAAGTCGCCGGGGCCGCAACTCGAAGGACAGACGATGTCGAACCTGTTCCCGCCGCAGGATCCCAACCAGACCGGGCTCCCGGACGCGACGACGAGCGTCCCCCTCTCCGAGCAGCAGCCCCCGTACCCCGGGCCCGCGCAGCCCCCGTTCCAGCCGCAGCCCGAGGCACCTCTCAACGCGCTCTCGCTCGTCTCGTTCATCGGGTCGTTCTTCGTCGGCCTCGTCGGCATTATCTGCGGCCACATCGCGCTGAAGCAGATCAAACGCAGCGGCGAACGCGGGCACGGATTCGCGCTCGCGGGCACCATCATCGGCTACGTGACGCTCGCGCTCGAGCTGATCGCGGTCGGGTTCCTGATCCTCTTCGGCATTTTCGCGATCGGTGCGATCGGGGTTGCCGCGGGCAGCGCCGGCACCGGCCTGCACGACGAGGGCGGCTCCGCCCCGTACAGCGAGGAGTCGGTGACGCCGAGCCCGGCGGACCAGCCCCTGTGCGACGCGCTCAGCACCTACTGGGACGAGGTCGACGCGTACGTGATCGGCGAGCCCGCGCCGCAGACGCTGATCGACTCGGTCAAGAAGGTCGCCGAGATCGCGCCCGAGACCCACCAGAAGCTCTACACCGACTACATCGCGATGCTGTCCGGGACCTCGAAGCTCACCGCGACCGAGAAGCAGCAGCTCCAGGCGGACGCCGACAACGCGCTCACGGAGGACGGCGCCGACTGCTGGTGACCCGCCGCGCGCGCTTTCCGCAAAGCGCTTCTTCTTGCCTATTCAATTGAATGGGCAAGCTTCTTTCCGACGCATTTCACGCACGATATTCGTTCTGCTTTCCTCTCGGATGCGCGAAGGGGAATCCTCCGCATACACTCATTGCGGGGACAGGGCCGAACCGGTGTGTTCTCTTTTTCCCCGCCAACGAAATCCGCGCCCGTCGGGCGCCCCCTCAGACCCGGAAGAGATCGCATCGTGACGACCCCCGAGCAGCCCGAGAACCAGGCTCAGAACCAGCCTCCCGTCCAGCCTCAGGCGCCCCAGATCCCCGCGCCGCCCGCTTCGGAGGCCCCGAGCGCCCCCGTTGCTCCCCCGGTGCCCCCGGTCGCCTCGGAGCAGCCGACCGTGCGGTTGCCGCAGACCGCGCCCGTCGCGGGCGCGCCGGTGCCGCCGCCGGTTCCCGCCCCGCAGCCCGCTCCGGTCGCCGGCGCACCGGTCCCGCCGCAGGGTCCCGGCGCCCCGGTGCCCCCGTACCAGCAGCAGCCCGGCGCCCAGGTCCCCGCACCCCAGGCTCCCATGAACCCGCTCGCGCTGGTCTCGTTCATCGGGTCGTTCTTCGTCGGCCTCGTCGGCGTGATCTGCGGCCACATCGCGCTGAAGCAGATCAAGCGCGACGGCAGCCGAGGACGCGGCTTCGCGCTCGCCGGCACGATCATCGGCTACGTCAGCGTCGCCACCGGCATCATTGCGACGATCGTCATCATCGTGACCCTCGTCACCGGTGCGGCCATCGTCGGCACCGCGGCGTCCGAGGCGCAGAAGCAGTACGAGGACAGCCAGACCAGCATCGCGCCGACCGAGACCACCGAGTCGACGCCGAGCGAGTCCTCGGACGGCACCAAGGCCTCCTCCGCGTTCTGCACCGCACTGGACAAGGTCGAGAAGGAGAGCCTGAACATCGATCCGAGCGCCGGCGCGGCACCCCAGGCCCTGATCGATGCGTACAAGGAGCTCGCCTCGGCCGCGACCGGGGATCACAAGGCGATCTACCAGCAGATGGCCGACCTCCTCGCGAACCCGGCGAACGTCGACACCTCGAAGGTCAGCGAGCTGCAGTCCGAACTCACCTCGGCCGTGGCCTCGGACTACGTGGACTGCATGTAGTCGTCCCCAAGACACGAGAGCGGCGGATCACCCTTCGGGGCGATCCGCCGCTCTCGCGTTTCAGCCGGGGCGGGCGAGATCCGCTACAGCGTCGAGAGGTCGACCTCACCGCGGTAGACCAGTTCGGCCGGCCCGCTGAGCGAGACGTGCTCGCCCTCCTCGGTCGGGAACATGCGCACGGCGAGGCGTCCGCCCGGCACCTCCACGCTCCAGTGGTTCGGCATCCCCTCGCCGCCCCAGTGCCGGAACGCGAGCGCCGCGGCCGCGGTCCCGGTCCCGCAGGACAGCGTCTCGCCCACTCCGCGCTCGTGCACGCGCATGCGGATGTGCGCGACACCGTTCTTGAGCAGTGGGTCCTCGGGCACGACGAACTCGACGTTGGCCCCGGATTCGGGCAGCGGATCGAGCGCGGGGATCTTGGCGAGGTCGAGCCCGTCGAGCTCCTCGCCGTTCGCGAGGGCGACCACGACGTGCGGGTTCCCGAGATCGATGCCGAGTCCGGGCCGCGCGACGTCCAGCCCGCTGGCCGCGACCAGCCGCTCGGGGGCGAGTCGCCAACGGCCGAGATCCACCGTGTAGCCCGAGACCCCGGCGAGCACGTCCTTGACCCCCGCGCGCGTGCCGATCGGCAGCGTATCGCGCCGCTCGGGGGCGACGAGCCCCTCGGCGATGAGGTAATGGGCGTAGACCCGGATCCCGTTGCCGCACATCTCGGCCGGGGTCCCGTCGGCGTTCCAGTAGTCCATGAACCACTCGGCCTCGGGCTCCTCGGCGAGGATCGCGGCTCCCTCGGGGATCGCACGGGATCGCACGGCTCGGATCACGCCGTCGGCACCGATCCCGAAGCGCCGATCGCAGATCGCGACGATCTGCTCGGGGGTGAGGGGCGACGCCCCCTCGGGATCGGTGAAGAGCACGAAGTCGTTGCCCGTGCCGTGGCCCTTGGTGAACGCGAGGGTCGTCATGGTCCCAGTCTAGGGCCGGCTCCTGCGTGTCGGATCGATGCGCGCAGTGCTAGCGTGACGGCATGACCGGCTCCATCTCGGACGCGCTGACGCCCGAAGATCTCGTGCACCTGCGACGCTGCGTGGAACTCGCCCGAGAGGCGCTCGAGGACGGCGACGAGCCCTTCGGCTCGCTGCTCGTCGATCCCGCGGGAACCGTGCGGTTCGAGGATCGGAACCGGGTGAAGCACGGCGACGCCACCCGGCACCCCGAGTTCGAGATCGCCCGGTGGGCCGCCGAGCACCTCACCCCCGAGGAACGGTCCGCGAGCGTGACCTACACCTCGGGCGAGCACTGCGCGATGTGCTCGGCCGCGCACGCCTGGGTCGGGCTCGGCAAGATCGTCTACGCGACGAGCACCGAGCAGTACGCCGCTTGGTCGGCCGAGTGGCGGATCCCTCCGGCCCCCATCGCGCTGCTGCCGATCCGATCCGTGGCTCCCGGCGTGCCCGTCGCAGGTCCGGCTCCCGAACTCGCCGACGAGGTCCGCGCGTTGCACGCGCGCAGGTTCGGGATCGAGCTCTGATCGGCCCCGGTTCAACCGCTGATCGCCCCGTGACCGAGCCGTCGGGCTTCGGCGGGCTCCGCGCTCAGGAGTCCGCGATCAGTCTCCGGCTGCGCACCAGGACGTCGTCGGTCCCGTAGCCGAGCGCGTCGTAGAACCCGAGCACGCGGTCGTTCCCGACGCGCACCATGAGCTGCACCTTCGGGCAGCCCATGGCTCCGAGCCGCCGTTCGGCCTCCGCCACCAGCGCGCGGGCGATCCCCCGCCCGCGGTGGGCCGGATCCGTCGCCAGGTAGTAGAGCCAGCCGCGGTGCCCGTCGTAGCCCGCCATGACCGATCCGACGATGCGCCCCGATGCGTGATGCTCGGCGACGAGGAACAGCTCTGGCTGCACCGCGGCCTTCCGCGCGATGTCGGCGCGCGGGTCGTTCCACGGGCGGGTCAGTTCGCAGGCCTCCCAGAGCGCGACGACCGTCTCAGTATCGGGTTCGGCGAAGGTTCGAATGCGCTCGTCCATGCGGGAACGATAGCAGCGGGTCGGGCCGCGCTGCGCCGCGAGGGGTCGGAGGATGCCGGGATCAGCCCGCCGGGCCCGTGATCCGGCCGACCTCGGGCCGATCGAGCCATTCGATCCCCGGATACCGCTTGAACCAGCTGACCTGGCGCCGCGCGTAGCGGCGGGTCAGCGCTTGGGTCTCGGCGATCGCCTCGGCTTCGCTCGCGCGTCCCGCGATCTGCGCGAGCGCCTGGGCGTACCCGATCGCCCGACCGGCCGTCTTCCCCTGCTCGATCCCCCTCGGGATCAGCGCGCGGACCTCGTCGAGGAGGCCGTCCGCCCACATCCGCTCCACGCGGTGGTCGAGCCGTTCGACGAGCTCCGCGCGTTCGCAGTGCACGCCGATGATCCGGGTGCCGTCGCCCGCTTCGGGCCGCCAGAGCTCCGGGGTGTCCGGCAGCACGACCTGGGCATCGCCGCCGAGCCGCGCGACCTCGAGCGCGCGGACGACCCGCCTCGGGTTCCTGGCGTCGACGGCGTCGGCGACTGCAGGGGCGATCCCGCGCAGGTCCTCCAGCAGCGGACCGACTCCGTCGCGTTCGAGCCGCGCTTCGAGCTCGGCCCGCAGCGCATCGTCCCGTGGGGGGAAGCGGAAGTCGAAGATCGCGCTCGAGACGTAGAGCCCGGATCCCCCGACGAGGATCGCGTGATGGCCGCGTCCGAGCACCTGCTCGATGGCGCGCCGGACCGTCGGCTGATACCAGGCGACGGTCGCTTCGTCGCGGGGTTCGACGGCGTCGAACAGGTGATGCGGGATCCCCCGACGTTCGGCCTCGGGGAGCTTCGCCGTGCCGATGTCCATGCCGCGGTAGAGCTGCATGGCGTCGGCGTTCACGATCTCGGCGGGCGCGCCTGCGGCCCCGAGCCGTTCGGCGAGGTCGAGGGAGAGGGCGGTCTTGCCGGTGCCGGTCGCGCCGACGACCGCCCAGATCCGCGGACGTGGCTGGGCGGGCGAGTCGGTCACGCGGTCCGGATGGTCGGGATGCCGAGGCCGACCTGCCGGGCGGCGCCGGCGGAGCTCGGAGCGGCGACACCGCAGCTCTCGGCCTGGCGACGGTCCCAGGCGTCACCGGCACGCGTGCGTCGCACCGCGTAGCCCGAGGTGTCGTCGGCGATGAGGAAGTGGGGCGCGGCCGCGGTCACGCCCACGGTGACGACGTCGCCCGGGCGGGGTTCCTCGGCGCCCTTCGGGAGAGCGAAATGCACGAGGCGGTTGTCTTCGCCGCGGCCCGACAGGCGCCGCGTGGCGGTGTCCTTCTTGCCCTCGCCCACGGAGACGAGCACGTCGATGCGGCGTCCGATCTGCGCTTCGTTCTCCTCGAGCGAGAGCCGCTCCTGCAGCGCGACGAGGCGTTCATAGCGCTCCTGCACGACGGCCTTGGGGATCTGGTCCTCCATGGTGGCGGCGGGGGTTCCGGGGCGGATCGAGTACTGGAAGGTGAAGGCGCTGGAGAATCGCGAGGCTTCGACGACGCGCAGCGTCTCGGCGAAGTCCTCTTCGGTCTCGCCGGGGAAGCCGACGATGATGTCGGTGGTGATCGCCGCGTCGGGGATCTGCTCGCGCACGCGCTCGAGGATCCCGAGGAACTTGGCGCTGCGGTAGGAGCGGCGCATCGCTTTCAGCACGCGGTCGCTGCCCGACTGGAGCGGCATGTGCAGCGACGGCATCACGTTCGGGGTCTCGGCCATGGCGGCGATGACGTCGTCGGTGAACGCGGCGGGGTGCGGGCTCGTGAAGCGCACCCGTTCGAGCCCGTCGATGTCGCCCATGGCGCGGAGCAGTTTGCCGAAGGCCTGCCGGTCGCCGAATTCGACGCCGTAGGTGTTGACGTTCTGGCCGAGCAGGGTGACTTCGATGGCGCCGTCGTCGACGAGCGCCTGCACCTCGGCGAGGATGTCGCCGGGCCGCCGGTCCTTCTCTTTGCCGCGGAGAGTCGGCACGATGCAGAAGGTGCAGGTGTTGTTGCAGCCGACGGAGATGGAGACCCAGCCGCTCGATGCGGAGTCGCGCTTGGTCGGGAGCGTGGAGGGGAAGGTCTCGAGGGCTTCGAGGATCTCGATCTGCGCTTCGTCGTTGTGGCGGGCGCGTTCGAGCAGTGCGGGCAGGGATCCCATGTTGTGGGTGCCGAACACGACGTCGACCCAGGGGGCCTTCTCGACGATAGTGTGCTGGTCCTTCTGCGCGAGGCAGCCGCCGACAGCGATCTGCATGCCGCCGTCGCGTTCACGCTTGACCCCGGCGAGGGCGCCGAGCGTGCCGTAGAGCTTCTTGTCGGCGTTCTCGCGGACGGCGCAGGTGTTGATGACGATCACGTCGGCGTCTTCGCCGTCGCTGCGCACGTAGCCCGCGGACTCGAGCGAGCCGGAGAGACGCTCGGAATCGTGCACGTTCATCTGGCAGCCGAAGGTGCGCACCGCGTAGCTGCGCGGCGTGCCGTCGGCGCGGACTGCGGCGGGCGACGGTGCGATCTCAGTGGGCTCGGAGACGACGGTTGACATGCTCAGAGTCTACCGAGACCGCCGCTCGCGCGAAGACCGCACTGAGGACCGCCTGCGCCCGCCGCTATTCGAAGCGAACGCCTGATCCGCGGCCGCCCGACGAGCGGGATCCTGCGGAGCGGGCGCCGGTCCCGTCGAGCGCGTCGCGCACCGCGCGAACGGCGGGCTCGCCCGACCACCCGCGCCGCGCCAGGAAACCGAGCAGCCGGCGCTCGGCGGTCTGCCGGTCGACGCCGCCGAGGCGCCGCGCGCGTTCGACCGCGGTACGACGCAGCAGCGCGAACTCCTCGTCGTCGTCGAGCTCGCCCAGGGCGGTCTCGATCGCCTCGTCCTCGAACTTCCGCTCGCGCAGCTTCTGCCGGATCTGAGCCCGGCTCGCCCGCTTGCTCTCGCGCAGCTTCTCCGTGACGACCCGCGCCAGGCCCAGGTCGTCGAGGTAGAGGCTCCGCACGAACTCGTCGATCACGTCGTCGACCTCGTTCGGATCGTGCCCGAGCGCGATGAGCTCGCCCCGCAGTTCGCCGCTGGACCGTGCCCGTCGAGCGAGAAGGCGCACCGCGTCCTCGTTCGCCGTCCGGGTCGGACCGTCGGCCTCGTCGAAGGCTTCGAGCGCACCGGCGTCCGCCGGTACGGAGTCGTTGGCGCGACCGGTTCCGCCGCCTTGTCGCGAGCCGGCTGCGTTTCCGCCGAAGACGGCCTCGACGACGTTGCTCCGGCGGCTCGCTGCCTCGGTCGCCGTGTCGCGCGATGCCTCAGGATCGACTTCGGACTCGAGCTCGGTCGCCTCGCCGCGCCCGCCGGACACGACGGCACTGCCGAGCCGCGAACGGAACTCGATCACCTCGGCGAGGTCGCCCCGGTCGGCGACGGTTGCCGCCGACCGGTCCTCGGGAGGCGGGAGAAAGCGAACCGCCATGATGTTCAGGCCCCGATGCGCACGTCGTCCGCGGCCTCGCCGCCCTCGACAGCGGTTGCGTCGGCCTCGGTGCGTCCGTTGACGCCGAGCTTCACCAGGATCTTCTCTTCGATCTCGGCGGCGACATCCGCGTGCTCGATCAGGAAGCGGCGGGCATTCTCCATGCCCTGACCCAGCTGATCGCCGTCGTAGGTGTACCAGGAGCCGCTCTTCTTGACGAGACCGTGCTCGACACCGAAGTCGATGAGCGAACCCTCGCGAGAGATGCCGACGCCGTAGAGGATGTCGAACTCGGCCTGCTTGAAGGGGGGAGCCATCTTGTTCTTGACGACCTTGACGCGGGTGCGGTTGCCGACCGCGTCCTGACCGTCCTTCAGAGTCTGGATGCGGCGGATGTCGAGACGGACCGACGCGTAGAACTTGAGCGCCTTGCCGCCCGAGGTCGTCTCGGGGCTGCCGAAGAAGACGCCGACCTTCTCGCGGAGCTGGTTGATGAAGATCGCGGTGGTCTTGGTCTGGTTCAGGCCGCCCGTCATCTTGCGGAGCGCCTGCGACATGAGTCGCGCCTGCAGGCCCACGTGGCTGTCGCCCATCTCGCCCTCGATCTCGGCCTTCGGCACGAGCGCCGCGACCGAGTCGATGACGATCAGGTCGACCGACCCCGAACGGATCAGCATGTCGGCGATCTCGAGCGCCTGCTCCCCCGTGTCGGGCTGCGAGACGAGCAGCGAATCGATGTCGACGCCGAGCTTCTGCGCGTACTCGGGGTCGAGCGCATGCTCGGCGTCGATGAACGCGGCGATGCCGCCGGCGCGCTGCGCATTCGCGATCGCATGCAGCGTGAGCGTGGTCTTGCCCGAGGACTCCGGACCGTAGATCTCGATGATGCGGCCGCGCGGGAGCCCGCCGATGCCGAGCGCGACGTCCAGTGCGATCGAACCGGTCGGGATCACCTCGACCGGAGCGCGCTCCTGACTGCCCATGCGCATGATCGCGCCCTTGCCGAACTGACGATCGATCTGCGCGAGTGCCGCGTCGAGGGCCTTTTCGCGATCGTTTGCTGCCATGGTGTGCTCCTTCTGCTCGGGCGGAATCCGCCTGCTCTGCCGCCTATCGGCTGTCGTGCGAAACAACCCTCGGTTGCTCCTCGACAAGGCGTGATGGCTTCGTGTTCAGACACTAGGAGCAGCCACCGACATTCGCGTCGGAGACCACAGCTCCCGGAGCCCGAAAAGCGCCGAATCCATCTGGGGACGACGATAGCAATATTCGAACACACATTCGATAGCGCGGCGGCGTGTCGCCGACCGCGCGGCGCCTCGGACTCAGCGCTGCGGGTCTCGGAGCCCTCTGCCGTAGCGGCGGGACGGGGGCACGTCGAGGTCCTCGCAGACCGCGACCCAGACCTCGCGCGCGGGGACTCCGCGCTCGATCGCCGCGTCGGCGGTGCCGTCGAGCGCGGTCAGCCAGTGGTCGCGCATGAGCACCCCGGCATAGGCGTCGCCGAACTCCTCGCGCATCGCACGCTGGAACTCGCTCAGGCGCATGGATCCCCCTCGGCATGAAGAGGGCGCCCGGCCGCGAACGGTCGGACGCCCTCGAACGATCTGATCGGACTAGCGAGCCATCAGCTCGGACGCGTAGCCCGAGACCAGGTCTGCGGGCACCGTGTCCGGCACGCGCGACGCGAGCGGCACGCTGAGGCCCTCGACCACCGCGAGGCGATCGCTCACCTCGCCGTAGATGACCGAGAGCGGCGTATCGAGCGCGTCGGCGACCGCGGCGAGAATCTCGCTCGACGCTTCCTTCTGCCCGCGCTCCACCTCGCTGAGGTAGCCCAGCGCCACGCTCGCCTCACCGGCGACCTGCCGCAGGGTCCGGCCCTTCTGCAGGCGGAAGTCTCGCAGCACGTCACCGATCTCTTGACGAACCAGCACCATGGCGTCCTCCTTCTTGCATCCGCGATCCGAGGATCACGTTTCCACACTACCCGCCCGGAATGATCTTCTCCGAGTGGGTGACGCTTCAAGTCTGCCGAGCGTCACTGTGAACAACCGGCGCGACTCCCCGACTATTCCTGAATATCACCTGAATATGAGCCGAGTCGACTCAAGTCATGGGGAATGCATCGTTCTCGGCTCGATCCCTCTCGCCCAGCAACGTGCCGAGCGCTTCGATCCCGGCGCGCACCGCGGCTTCCCGGATCTCGCCGCGATCCCCGTCGAGCCGCAGTCGCACGGCCCGCTCCCCTGCCGCCGAGCTCACTCCCAGCCACACCGTGCCGGCGGGCTGCCCGGTCTGCGGGTCCGCATCGGGCCCGGCCACGCCCGTGGTCGCGATACCGATCTCGGCAGGGCGGCCGTCGACCGCGCACGCCGAACGGACCCCGCGCGCCATCTGCTGCGCGACCTCGGAATCCACCGGTCCTCGCAGGCGCAGGAGTTCGGGATCCACCCCGAGCAGCGCGGCCTTCAGCGGCGTCGCGTAGGCGACCACGCCGCCGAGCACCACCGCCGATGCCCCGGGGACCGAGACGAGGGCGGAGCACAACCAGCCGCCCGTGAGCGATTCGGCGACGGCGATCCGCTGCCCGGAACGCCGGGCGGCCGCGATCACCTCCCCCGCATCGGTCATCGTTCCGCGCGTCCCTCCGCGGCCGCGTCGCGGCGCAGCCTCGCGAAGTTGACGACGTAGTCGATGCCGCTCGCGACCGTCAGGATCACTGCGATCGACATCGCGATGATGTTCACCACGTGCATCCAGGAGCCGAGCAGTTCGGGGAACGGGAAGATCGCGAGCGGGATCGCGACCGACTGCGCGACCGTCTTGAGCTTGCCCATCCACGCCGCCGCGACCACCACCTCGCGCGCCTCGAACAGGCGGTGGACGGTGATCCCGATCTCGCGGAGCAGCACCAGCGCGGTGATCCACCACGGGAGCTCGCCGAGGATCGAGAGGCAGACGAAGGCGCCTCCGGTGAGGAACTTGTCGGCGATGGGGTCGAGCAGCTTGCCGAGATCGGTGACGAGCCCGCGGGAACGGGCGAGATAGCCGTCCCACGCATCGGTGGCGATCGCGACCACGAAGAAGGCGCCGGCGGCCCAGCGCCAGGGCCCCATCTGCCCGTGGTCGGCGAGCAGCATCCAGATGAAGAACGGCGTCGCGAGGATCCGCGCCCCGGTGATGATGTTGGGCGCGTTCCAGTTCGACACGCGTTCGGGGGTGTCGCTTCCGCTCATTCCGTGGCTCCGCTCACTGACTGCTCCGCTGCGCGTCTCAGTAGTAGGTGATGGACAGCTTGCCGTCCTCGAACACCGGCCGGAAGATCAGCCGCGAGAAGTCGACGTCGAGCGTCTCCGAGCCTTCGCCGCCCCCGCTCGTCTTTCCGGTGAAAGTAGCCGTAGCGGCTCCCTTCTCCTTGAGTTCGTATGAGTACTGCTGGAGCTCGACCTTCGGGTAGGACTTCACCGATACCGTGGCCTTCTTCACGTCGTACACCTTCGACGGGTAGCCCGAGATGCCGCACTTGCGGACGGATGACAGATCGGTCACCGACTTGAGGCACTCATCGATGTGCGTCTTCAGCTGCGCGTCGATCTCGTCCGCCATCGCCTGCGACGGCACGAGCTTGGGGGTGTCCACCCCGGATACCCCTTCGCTGCCGATCTCGAAGACGAAGGGCTTGCTGAACTCGAAGTACTTGTTCGGCGGTTCGGCGGTGTAGACGCCGGGGTAGGCCTCGAGACTGAGATCGTTCGTGATGAGGCCGTCGTATCCCGGCAGCCGGTAGGCGTCGGCCCCGTTGGAACCGTAGACGCGCGGGAGTCGATCCGTCAGGCCGCGGGAGACGTACCAGCCCTTGTCGTCCTTGCGCAGTTCGAAGGTGCCCCGCACGGTCGATCCGTCGACCTTGTAGGTCGCCGAAGCGAGCGCCCGATCGTTGCTCTGGCTGATCGAGGTGAGTTCGTAGTCGGTCGCGTGCTTCGACTTGGCGTACGCGTCGGATTCGAGGACGGCGAGACGCTTGTCGCCGTCGACGCGGGCGATCTTGTTCGCCGCGGCGACCTTGCCGCTCGACAGCGAGGAGAGATAGTCGCTCGCGGTCCCCTTCGGACCGCCGGAGGAGATGACCACGACGAGCACGACGACGAGCGCGATGATCGCGAGGATCGCCGCGCTGCCGCCGATGATCAGCCAGAGGGCCCACTTCGGCAGCCCGCGCTTCACGGGCGGTGCACCGTGTGCGGGATACGGAGCACCGGGCACCCCGGGACCTCCGGGCGCACCGGGAGCGCCCGGCTGCGGGACCCACTGCTGCGCGGGGTCGCCGCCCTGCATCGGGGGAACCTGCGCAGCGGGAACCTGCATCGCAGGGTCCGGGATCGCGGGGGTCTGCGCGACCGGCGGCGCCCACTGTTGAGCGGGATCCACGACGGGCGGTGCCGGGGGCGCGGGAGCGGCCTGGTCCGAGACCGTGGGGGCGGCCCACTGCCGGATCGGATCCTGCTCGTCCGGTGCGGACGGGACGGGCCGGCCCGGGGCCGCCGCGGGCTCGGGCACGACCGGGGCGGCGGGGCCGGGTTGCGCCTCGGAGGGGTTCGGTTCGACCGGCTGCGGTTCGGGGACGGCGCCGTCGGGCGAACCCGGCTGATTCGTATCGCTCACGGTGGTCTCTCGCTCTCGGAGTGGGATCGTCGTCTCGACGCTAGCAGGGCGTGCGGGATTTCGGGCATCGCGTGCGATGCCCGCAGGCGCGAACGCGATGCCCGAGGCGCCGCCCGTGGCATCGCGTTCGCGTTCGCGGGAGGACCCGCTCAGTCTCGGCCCGTCAAGCTCCAGGCGTCTTCGTCGTCTTCGGCCTCGACCTCTTCGAGTCCGGCCTGGTGGCGTCCGATCGGATCGTCGTAGGGATCCGGCTCGGCGGCCTGCGGCGCCGCGGGCGGAGCCGCAGGAGGAACGGGGGCCGCCCCCGCGGGGGGCGCGTCGCCACGGAGCCGCGCGAGAACCTCGGGCAGCTGCTCGGGCGAAACGAGGACGTCGCGGGCCTTCGATCCCTCGGACGGGCCCACGATGTCGCGGGACTCCATCAGATCCATGAGGCGGCCGGCCTTCGCGAAGCCGACGCGGAGCTTGCGCTGCAGCATCGAGGTTGAGCCGAACTGCGAGGAGACCACGAGCTCGACCGCCGCGAGCAGCACCTCGAGGTCGTCGCCGATGTCCTCGTCGATCTCCTTCTTCTCGACCGTCTGCGCCACGTCGGCCCGGTACTCGGGCTGGGCCTGCGCCTTGACGTGCGCCACGACCTTCGCGATCTCGGACTCGTTGACCCAGGCGCCCTGCACGCGCATCGGCGTGGATTCGCCGTTGAGCAGCAGCAGGCCGTCGCCCTGGCCGATCAGTCGTTCAGCGCCGACCTCGTCGAGGATGACGCGGGAGTCGGTGCCGGAGGCCACGGCGAACGCGTACCGGCTGGGCACGTTCGACTTGATCACGCCGGTGACGACGTTGACCGACGGACGCTGGGTGGCGAGCACCAGGTGGATGCCCGCCGCGCGGGCGAGCTGGGTGATGCGCTGGATCGAGTCCTCGACGTCGCGCGGAGCGATGAGCATGAGGTCGGCGAGCTCGTCGACCACGACCAGCAGGTACGGGTAGGGCTTGAGCACGCGCTGGCTGCCCTCCGGCAGCACGATCGACCCGGATCGGACGGCCTCGTTGAAGTCGTCGATGTGACGGAACCCGAAGCTCGCCAGGTCGTCGTAGCGCATGTCCATCTCTTTCACGACCCACTGCAGCGCTTCGGCCGCCTTCTTGGGGTTGGTGATGATGGGGGTGATGAGGTGCGGCACGCCCTGGTAGACCGTGAGCTCCACGCGCTTGGGATCGACGAGCACCATGCGCACCTCGGCCGGAGTCGCGCGCATGAGCACGCTCGTGATCATCGAGTTGATGAAGCTCGATTTGCCGGAGCCCGTCGCGCCGGCGACGAGCAGGTGCGGCATCTTGGCGAGGTTGGCGACGACGAAGCCGCCCTTCACGTCCTTGCCCACCCCGATGGTCATCGGGTGGGTGCTGCGCTGGGCCTTCGCCGAGCGGAGCACGTCGCCGAGCGCCACGTTCTCGCGATCCTTGTTGGGGATCTCGATGCCGATCGCGCTCTTGCCGGGGATCGGCGAGAGGATGCGCACCTCGTTGGAGGCGACCGCGTAGGACAGGTTCTTGGAGAGCGCCGTGACCTTCTCGACCTTGACGCCGGGTCCGAGCTCGACCTCGTACTGCGTGACCGTCGGACCGCGCGAGAAGCCCGAGACGCGGGCGTCGACTTTGAACTCCTCGAACACACGGGCGATCGCGGCCATGATCTGGTCGTTGGCATCGGTGTGCGTTCGGGGTGCGTCGCCCGCGCTCAGCGTCCCCTGGTCGGGCAGCAGGTAGCTGGGGGCGACGGCCGGCACGTGCGGGGGCGCCACCGCGAACGGCGTCGTGGGCGCCGGGGCCGGAGTCTCGTCGGCCTGCCAGTCGGCGACGAAATCGCTCGGCGAGTCGTCGCCGAGCCCGGACGCCGCGGAGGCACCCGATGCCGCGACCGCGGCCTCGGCCTGGTCGAGCTCGTCGAAAAGCCCGGTCGGGAATCCGTCGTGCGCGTCCGCCGCGGGGATCTCGGTCGTCTCGCCGCCCGCGAACGCCGTGTCGAAGGCGTGCGTGCGGTCGTCGGTGCTCGGGGTGCCGTCGAGCACCTCGTCGATGGCCTGGGCGTCGCTCGAGTAGTCGGGATCCTCTTCGCGACCGGACGAGTTGCGCCGCCACCAGGGAAGTTCGCCGCCAGACGGGATCTCTTCTTCGATGTCGAAGAGCGTGTCGTCGTCGCGCGCCTTGCTCTTGCGCGAACGCTTGGGAGCGGACTCGATCGCGGTGTCCGCGGCGGGCTCCTTCTCGGGTGCGCCGAAGAGGTAGCGGTAGGCCTCCCCCATGCGGGCGCCGATGCGGGCCGGCGGAGTCTTCGTGATGATGAGCAGCGACAGCGCCGCGAGCAGCGACAGCACGGGCACGGCGACCCACAGCGTGAGGTACGACAGCGGTGCGCCCAGCATCCAGCCGAGCAGCCCGCCGGCGCTCGCGAGCGCGACCATGCCGTTCTTCGGCTGCGGCTGCCCGCCGAGCACGTGGCAGAGCGCGGCGATGCTGAGCACCGCCAGGCTGATGCCGATGGCGATGCGGCGGTTGTCGTGCACGCTCGACGGCTTGTTGAACAGCCAGAAGGCGAAGCCGATCATGACGATGGGGAGTCCGAAGGCGACCCGGCCGAAGAGCCCGCCGAAGCTCCACGCGTCGAGCTGGACGGCGACGGGATTGCCGATGAGGAACCACTCGACCACGGCGCCGGCGATCGAGAGCAGCACGAGCAGCAGCGGAATGCCGTCGCGCCGGTCCTCCGGAGCGATGGGCTCGATGCGGAAGGCGCGCGCGGCGCCGCCGACGACGTGCCCGAGGCCGCGCCAGGCGCGCGCGACGACGCCCTCGGTCTCGACGGGTTCCAGCACCGTGGTCTTCGCGGTTGCGCGCGAGCGGGATCCTGTGCTGGAGGACCCCGCTTTTCCGCGCGTCGAAGTCTTGCTGGCCATGCTTCGAGGGTACGTTCGACCACCGACTTTTCTGTGATGACGCTCCGAAACCGGCGGAAATCACGGCCGTCCACGGCGCGTCGCTACGCGTCGGGCGCGGTCAGGCCCCGTGCGGCAGACCCACCTTCGGCTTCGCCCAGGACCGCCCCTTCGTGTCCTTCAGAATGTCGTACTCGACGTCGACGTGCGGCTCGATCGCGCTGTACTTGTCGTTGGGCGCACCGATCACCAGCTGGAAGCCGAGCCCGCGCCAGGCGCCGATCGCACGGCGGGTGAAGTGGGCGTCGGCTTTGATCAGGGCCTCATCGAGGAACACGGGCGCGTAGCGCGGGCGCTCCGATCCGGCGTCGCCCAGCTGGTAGCGCAGCGCGGCGCCAACGATGAACGCGATGAGCTCCTGCGATTCGCCGCCCGACTTCTCGCCGATGTGGTCGTACAGCGCCGCGTGCTCCCCGGTGCCGGCGTGGATCTTCTCGGCGCTGATGCGTACGTGGTTGCGGACATCGATCAGATCGGCGAAGTCGGGGGCCGAACGACGGATCCGGCCGATGAGCCGGGCCATGCGCTCGTACGACTGCGCGCGCTCGGCATCGCTCGAGGCGGCGTCGATCAGTCCGCGCACGTCGCGCAGCTCCCGCCGGAACCGCCTGCGGGCCTCGGATTGATTCTCGCGGGCGATGATCTGCAGGCGGTGATCGTCGTCGTAGAACGGCAGGTCCTGCATGATCCGGTTCACGGGCTCGATCCGATCGCGGATCTCGCGCAGGGCGCGCCCCAGCGCGGAGTCGAGGTTGGTGAGGTCGTTGCCGGAGAGGTTCACGAGGCTGTCGCGCCACTCCGCTTCCAGTTCGTGCAGCCCGCTCGCCTCGAGCTCGGCGAGCAGGTGCTCGAAGTCGCCGATCGACGTGTCGGGATCGGCTCGGAGATTGGGGTTCGGCCAGCTCTCGAGGAACCCTTCGAGGGTGCGCCGCAGCGCGTCCCGCTGGTCCACGAGCGTGTCCTGCGCGGCGCGCTGGTCATCGATCAGGCGCTTGCCCGCGGCATCGAGCGCCGCGTCGAAGCGAAGCAGCGCATCGGCGCGGCTGGCGCCCTCCTCAGCCTCCGCCTCGGGACCCGCGAAGCGTGCGTCGAGGTAGGCCGCTTCGGCCTCCGAGAGCTCGGAACCGGCGTCCTCGGCCCGCTCGACCGCGATCTGCGCGGCGTCGACCTCGTCGGTGATGTCCGCCCAGCGCTCGGCGATCCGCTCCTGCACCCCCTTCGCCCGCCCGGTCTCCTGCTGCAGACGGGCGACCTTCTTGCGGGCCTCCGCGATCTGCTTCTGCAGGCCCGCGATCTCGGGGCTGCCCTCGGCCACCTCGCCGATGATCCGGGTCCACCGCTCGTGCTCCCGTTCGACCGAGGCGATGTCGACCCGGGACCAGTCGGTGTCGCGCACCTTGCCGTAGGCCTCGTGACGCGCGTCGAGCGCGTCGAGCGCCGCTGCCGCCCGGACCGCGTCCGCCTCCGCCGATTCCAGTTCCCGGGAGAGCACGGCGATGCGGTCGTCCAGTTCGGCGAGCCGCCCCGTGCTCGAGAACCCGAGCACGTTCGCGGTGCCGTGACCGCCGTGCGCGCCGCGGGAGCCCTGCGACATCTGTCCCGAGACGGTGATCGCGTTGGCATGGCGGGAGAGTTCCGCGGCCGAGTCCACGCAGACGAAGTCGAAACGCTGCGCGAGCCGATCCTGCAGCCAACCGGTGAACGCCGTCTCCCGGTAGTCGAGCCGGCCGGGCAGGGTTCGCGGATCCAGCCCCGCGGCGATCTGCAGCCCCGTGTGCGCACCCTCGTAGCGCACACGTACGCGGGAGCGTACGGCGTCGATGGCGGTGCGGAAGCGAGCGAGGTGCTCGGCGTCGATCAGCAGCGTCGTCGCGAAGCCGCCGAGCGCGAGGTTGAATGCTCCGCGCCACGGCTCGAACTCGGTGCGGAGCTCGATCAGCTCGCCGACGAACGGCAGCTCGTCGACGCTGAGCCCCGCGGCGTCGGCGAGCGCTTCCCGCGCCTCGTGCAGCGCGATCGGGATGCTGTCGCTGCGTCCTTCCGCCGCGCTCCGCTCCCCTCGCGCCGCGAGCAGCTCGCGCTCGAGCCGGGAAGCGCTCCCCCGCGCGTCCGCATAGGCCTCACGAGCCATCGCCTTGGCGTTCGGATCGCCGAGCGCGGCGCGAGCGGCCTCGGTGAGCGCGGCGAATTCCGTCTCGGTGCCGACCTCGACGCCGAGGACCGCGAGGACCCCGTCGAAGCGCTCGCGCTCCTGACGCACCGCGGCCAGGCGCTGCTCGATCCCCCGCAGCTCGCGCTCGGCGGTCTCGAGCCGATCGCCACCGGCGTTGCGCAGCACCTCGAGCAGGCCGTCGCGCTCCGATTCCGCCGCGTCGGCGAGCGTCTGCTGGACGCGCACCGCGTCGTCGGCTTCACGCTTCTGCGCCTGCAGCTCGGCCTCGACCGAGCGCAGCAGCTCGAGCCGGTGCTCCGCGCGCCAGAGCGAGGCCAGCGATGCGGGGTCCGAGAACCTGCCGACGGCATCGATCAGGCGCAGGCGCTCCGCCGATTCCTCGATGCGGGCGCGCATGTCCCGGATCGGCCTGAGCGCGCGCACCTGCTTCTGCGCGGTCACCATCCGGCCGCGCGTGCTCTCGAGCTCGTCGAAGTGGCTGACTACCGCATCCGCGATGGCCAGCGTCTCGGGCTCCTCGAGCACCATTCGCTTGTAGAGCTCGTCGACGGTGGTGATCTGCTGTCCGGCCTGGATCCGGGCGAGCAGGCTCATCGCCTTCGATCCGGCCCCGGCGGCCCCGATGCCGAGCACCGAGTGGAGCCGCGCCGAGAACTCGCGATCGGTCGCGACGGTCTCGAGGCCGGCCGCGCGGACCGACGCGTCAGAGAGCCGCTGGCCCGCCGCGGATTCGAGCGCGCTCAGGTCGAACGGGCCGTCGACGGTCGCGCGCACCCGCACGGTGTCTTCGAGGGTGCGCGCGGTCGCGGGGATGTACCAGGCGCGCACTGCGGTGAAGCGCGATCCGTCGTGGTCGAGCCAGGTCGCGGCGATCGCGGTCCAGGTGTCGGTGCCGTCGCCGCGGAGCACGCGCACCCTGGTGCCCTCCTCCGTGCGCGACTCGTCGATCTTGCCGCGACCGTACGAGAGGATGTTGCGCTGCTCCTCGCCGCGCGGCCGCCCCGAGACGCCGCCGTTGGAGGCGCCGTTGAACGGCGTGGTGTGCGGCATCATGAGCGCGATGTAGGCGTCCATGAGCGTGGACTTGCCGGAACCGGATCCGCCGCACAGCAGCGTCGCCGTCGGCGAGAAACGGACGCGGTGCGCCCCGTCGTATCCGCCCCAGTTCACGAGCTGGAGCTCATCGGCGATCCACTGCTGGCCGCGCGAGGCGGCGGGGATCAGCCCGAAGAGGGTGTCGAGCATGGTCACAGCGCCTGCTCCTCTCGGTCGATGCCGGCGGTCGGTTCGGGATCGGGGTCCGGAGCTGCTCCGCTCCCCGCCTCGGCGTCCTGAGCCGCGGGGTGCCCACCGCGTTCGCGCAGCCAGTCGCTGAGCTCGCGGAGCTGTTCGGCGCCGAGCACGATCTCGACGAGCGAGCTGATGCGGTACCGCCCCTCGGATTCCTCCTCGACGATGCCCTCCTGCCGGAGGCGAGCGAGCGCTGCACGCACGGCCTTCTGGCGCCGCGCCTGATCCCCGTCGACCTCCGCGAAGTAGCTCAGCACGGTCTGCTCGACCTCTTCGATGTCGACGCGCGCCGACGCCTCACCCGCGGTCGATTCCCGCTGGTAGACGGTGCGGAGGTAGACGAGCACGAGCGTCTCGGCGCGCGTGTAGGCCTCGTCGCGGAGCAGGATCGGCACGTCGAGCTCGTCAGAGCGGATCTGCTGCTTGTAGGCGACACCGCGGCCCGAGTCGACCACGAGGTCGACGAACAGGTCGTGCAGGCGCGACTCGATCACCGACTGGTTCTCGAGCAGCACATTCCAGTCGTCGCGGTTGCGCGCGGCGAGCAGGAAGCGGCGCTGGAGCAGACGCACCAGCACGCGGCGCACCTCGGGATCGAGGACTCCGTGGTCGCCCGGGAAGTACTCACCGGGATCCGCCTCCATGGGAACGGGGGCGACGAACGGTTCGACGGTTTCAGTCATCTTCGCCTTCTTCGGGTACGGCGGATTCTGTGCGGATTCCGGCGGTGACGGAGCCGAAGGCGAACCTGCGGCTCGTCCCGTCGGGTCGGAGCGCTTCGACGACCGAGACCTCGTCGCCCTCGCTCATGCCGGTGCGGTGCGCGATCTCGAGCAGGCCGAGCAGGTCGACCGGTCGGCGCTCGGCATCGGGAGCGCCTGCGAACGCGTCGGCGAGGTCGAAGCGATCGCCGAGCCCGGCGACGTAGGCTTCCAGCTCGGTGTATCGGGGACCGCCCCAGGCTCGGGTGTCGACGTCCTCGAACTCCGCCGCACTTTCGGCCTCCCTCAGCGGCGCGGGCGCTGCGGGCGGCCGGATGTCGCTGAGCGTCTGCCGCAGGTGGCCGACGCCCGCGACGGGGAACCCGCGCAAGGGTTCCACGCGATCGCCGGCCTTCGCATCCCGAGTCCAGTTCTGCAGCCCCGACATCACGCTGCGCAGCAGCTCGTCGACCTCTCGGTCGCGCGCCGGATCGTGCGTGCGCACCTGCGCGGTGATCACGTGCGACGCGCGGCGCTGCGCGGTGAGCACCTCCTGCACCCCCTGCTCGACCCGCTTCGCGATCGCGTCGAGGTCGCTGCGCTGCTCGGCGTCCATGAGCCGTGAGAAGGGCTGCGCGAGCAGGGTGCGCAGCTGGTCCGTCAGGTGATCGATGCGTTCGGGATCGCCGATGAGCCGCAGCGCGCCCGCGAAGGCGCGACCTTCGGGAGTGGCCTGCATGACGTGCTGACCGCGCTGCAGATACTCGCGAAGCACCTCGCCCGCGGGCCGCACGTCGCGTCGCAGGTCGGCGACGACGTCGCGCTGCATCGCGTTGATCGACTCGGCCACGCGCGAGAAGTCGGCCGGCAGCTCGCGCGCGAGGTGCAGCACGTTCTCGGCCTCCTCGAGCAGCAGCTCGTCGTCGGCGGGTTCGGGCGCCCCGTGCTCTTCGAGGCGCGCGAGCTCGGCGTCGATCGCCGCGCGATCTGAGAGGAGCCGTGCGCGCCGCTCCTCGGGATCCGGCTCGGCGTCCTGCGCAAGCTGCTCGATCGTCTCGAGCAGGGTGCGCACGCGCGAGCGCGAGACCCGCGAACGCCCGCCGCCCGCGCGACCCGCGATCTCGAGCGCGCCGACGGCCTGCGCCGACAGCCGGTACACCTCGACGTCGTCCACGATCTGCGGCACGAGCCAGCCGACGCGCACCCAGTAGCGGCAGATCTCACGGCCCGAGCCCGCGGGCAGGCCGCGTTCCCGTCCGTCGCGATCGGCGGCGCGCAGCTCGTCGACGATCTCGCCGACCTCGACGTGCGCGTCCGAGACGGCGACCGTCGGACGATCCGCGGTGAAGACGAGCGAGAGCGCGGCGATCACGAACGGCGCGTACCGACCGTGCAGCAGATCGAGCGTCGGGTTCTTGAACGCCCCGATCGCTCGCTGGTACGCGGCCTCCGCCCTGCTGTGTCCCATCCCCGCGATCAGCGTCGCCGGAGCTTGCGCACGACCGACTTCGCGAGCGGCAGGCCGCGGGTCCAGATGCCGTAGCCGAACATCGGACGGTCCCAGGTGCCCGCGAGCAGGTTCTCGTGCGATGAGAATCCGGTCTTGAAGGTGGTCACGCCGTCGTTGATGAGGCCGCCGAAGTCGTAGCGCTCCACCCCGCGGGCCTTCATCTCGCGGATCGCGTTCCACTTGAGCGCGTAGTTGGCGCGCAGTCGCTGACCGGTCTCGTCCATGCCGCCGTAGAGCTCGAACGAGGTGCGCCCGCTGACCGCGAGGAACAGGAACGCGACGGGCTTGCCGTCGACGTAGCTGGCCCAGATCGGCGCGTGCTCGCCGAGCATGGTGCGGGCGTCGTGGTAGTAGGAGTCCTCGTGCAGGCCGAAATCGGCGCGCGCGCTGGTCGCGCGGTAGACCTCGAGGCACTCCTCGAGCTGCTCGGCGGTCTCGACGCGGCGGATCTCGAGCGACTCCTCGCGCTCGGACTTGCGCACGTACTGGCGGTGCTTCTTCGACATGTCGCCCATGAGCTCGTCCTCGCTGCGCGTGAGGTCGAGGATCAGCGTGCGTGCGGGAAGCACCGTCGTCTCGGCGCGGCGCCAGGCGTCGGACAGCGGGAACCGGCCGTCGTCCTCGTCGGGCTCGATCGAGACCGCCACCGCGCGACGTGTGCGGCGCACGTAGTCGGCGACGGCGTCAGCGACCGCGCCGGGCGCCGGATCCTGCGCCGGTGCGCCGGCCGACCCGGGAGTCGCACCCTCGATCTCGGCGGCCTTCGAGCCGCGCGCGAGCACCGGGCCGCGCGGGGCGTACACGAAGCCGCCCAGCGGCCAGGGCAGCTTGCGGGTGAGGAGCTGGCAGGCCCCGACCGTCTCGCCGTCGCGGGTCACGAGGACGCGCTCCGCCGACCAGCGGTGCGCGGACTTCAGCTCGCCCCAGCCCCAGAGCTGGAGCGGATGCCCGCCGAGGTCGATGACGGTCCGATCCCAGAGCTCCGGATCGGTGCAGGGGGTGACGGTGAGGGTCACGAACGGTTCCTTCCGAGCTTGCGGGAGACGAATGCGGTGAGTTCTGTGAGATCCGGTGACTTCAGGATGCGGAGGACCCCGATGTAGACCGCGGTCACGACGAGCGCATCGAGGATCGCGAGGCCGACCGCGGCGAACACGCCGTACCCCGGGAACACGAGGCCGAACACGAGTGTGAGCCCGAAGCCGACGAGGAGCGCGGGGATTCCGGCGAGCGTGTAGAAGAGCAGGCTGGCGAGGATCCGGGAGCCGTCGATGTGCCCGAGACGTTTGCGCAGGAGGAACACGGCGAGCAGCGCCTGGACGACCGTCGTGAACCCGAAGATGAGGCCGTAGGCCGGGCCGACCCACGCCTTCGGCAGCACGAGCAGGCAGAGCGAGAGCACCACGAGCAGACCGATCTGCACCGAGGTGAAGATGAACGGCGTCCGGGTGTCGGAGAGCGCGTAGAACGCGCGCTGCACGATGAACAGGAAACTGTACGCGGCGAGGCCCACCATGTAGCACTGCAGCACGAGGGTGAACGTGTAGATCTGGTCGGGGTTGCCGGCGAAGTTGAACACGCGGCTCACGAACGGCGCTGCGGCGAAGATCATCACCGAGGCGAGCACCATCACGAGCAGGATCTGCCGCGCGGAGGCCGAGAAGTCGAGCAGGAACTCGGTCATGCGACCGTTCTGCCCCCACCCCGCCAACCGGGTGAAATACGCGGTCGCCAACGAGACGGCGATCACCGAGTGCGGGAGCATGAAGATCAGCCACGCGTTCTGCATCGCGAGCGCCGAGGCGCCAGCGCCCGACGCGGTGTTGATGACGTTCTGGGTCACAATACCGCCGAGCTGCATGACGACGATGGTCGCGAGGCTCCAGCCTGCGATGCGGCCGGTCTGGCCGAGCCCCATCCCGCGCCACTTGAAGTCCGGACGGAAACGGATTCCGGCCTTGCGCCAGGAGACGAACAGCACGACCGACTGGAGGATCACACCGAGCGTGGCGCTTCCTGCGAGCACCGCGATCGCGCCCGCGCTCCAGTCCCCCGGAGTGCGGGTACCGGTGGAGTCAGCACCGTACATGGCGATGAACACGATGATGCCCGCGATCGCGATGACGTTGTTGAGCACGGGCGCCCAGGTGAAGGGACCGAAGACGCTGCGGGCGTTCAGCACCTCGCCCAGGATCGTGTAGAGACCGTAGAAGATGATCTGCGGCAGCGCCCAGTAGGCGAATGCCAGGGCGAGACCCCGTTGATCCGCTCCCCACTCGATCGTGAAGATCCACACGATCGCCGGTGCCGCGAGCATGACCAGCACGGTCACCGCCGTCAGCGCGCTCATCACCAGCGTGAGCACCTTGTTGATGTACCCGGCACCGCCGTCGGGATCCTTCGCCGCCTTCACGATCTGCGGCACGAGCACGGCGTTGAGCATGCCGCCGAGCAGGATCATGTAGAGCGTGTTCGGCAGCAGGTTGCCGTTGGCGAACGCGTCACCGGACACCGAGGGAGCCTGCCCGATCGCGTAGACCAGCAGCATCGCCTTCGCGAAACCCAGCACCCGGGAGACCATGGTCCCCGAGGCCATCACTGCGCTCGCGCGCGCCAGAGAGCCGGCCATCAGTAGTACGGGTCCTTCTGCACGGTGAGCGAGAGACGGCGCGCGATGCGGTCGCCGATCTTCGCCCAGACGGAGAACTTGCTCGCGCTCAGCGGCAGATCCCACGCACCCGCGTGGTCGATGATCTGCGGCGCGAAGCTCGTCTTGAACTGGCCGACGCCGTGCAGCGGATGCGCGGTATCGGAGGCCTGGCTCGAGGGCGGGGCACCGCACAGGTCGTGGGTGACCGCGCCGCGCTCGAGGGCCCAACGCAGAACCTCCCACTGCAGCGCGTGCGATGCGCCGTAAGCGGTCTTCGCGCGCACCGAGGCGCCGTCCTTGTAGGTCGTCTTGGAACCGAGGCCCATGGCGAACGCGCCCGCGACGAGCGCGCCGTCGCGGTAGGCGAAGAACAGCTGACCGTCGCCGGCGCGCTCGAAGCGCTGCCAGAACGTTCGGTAGTAGTCGGCGCTGCGCAGCACGAAACGCCCCTCGGCCGTTTCTTCGAGCAGCCGGAAGAACGCCGCGCAGTTCGCATCGCTCGCCGGCACGCGCTCGACGGTGATCCCGTCGCGTGCGGCCTTCTTGATGGCGTAGCGGGCCTTCTTGCCGAGGCTGGCGAAGAGCTCGTCCTCGGTGCGCGGCTCGGCGCCGCTCCCCCGCACATCGACGATGATCGTCGAGGGGTTCGGGATGATGCGGGCCGTCGGGACGGCACCGAGCGCGCGAATGGCGCGCTCGGCCTCGTCGCTCGCGACGACGCGTGGCTCGATCTTGAGCAGGAACGCGCCGTTCGCACGCGCGAAGTCGGCGATGGCGCGGGTCGCGCGCGCGAACGCCTCGGGATCCTGCCCCGCGGCGTCGAGTGCGGCCGGCCCGGCCGGCACGTGCCACCACTCGCCGAGCAGCGGGGCACGCTTGGCGAGCACGCCGACGGCGACCGCGGTGTGATCCTCGTCGCCGAGCTCGACGATCAGCCGGTGCACGCGGTAGCGGCCGGCCTCGCGCTTCTGCTCGAGGTAGGCATCGCCCTGCCAGACCTCGCCGCCGTCGGGGTTCGCCGCGATGAGCGCGTCCCAGCGGGCGCGCTCATCGTCCGTCGCGAACCGCACGGCGGCGACGGGCCGGGCTTCGACCGACACCGGTCAGACCACCACCACGACGGGGACGATCATCGACTTGCGGCGCAGCTTCGTGCCGACCCAGCGGCCGATGGTGCGGCGGACGACCTGCTGCAAGGCGTGCTGATCGGTCGTTCCGCCCTTCATCGCCTCTTCGAGCGCGTCGGCGATCTTCGGCTTGATGGCATCGAACACCTTGTCGTCCTCGGCCACGCCCTTGGCGTGGATCTCGGGACCCGACACGATCTGGCCGAGGCTCGTCTCGACGACCGTGATCACCGAGATGAAGCCCTCTTCCGCCAGCGTGCGACGATCGCGCAGATCGTCGTCGGTGACCCGGCCGACGCTCTTGCCGTCGACGTAGATGAAGTCGATCTCGAGCTGACCGACGACGCGGGCGACACCGTCGACCAGGTCGACCACGGTGCCGTTCTCGCCGATGATGGTGCGGTTCTGCGGCACGCCCGTCTCGATCGCGACGCCGGCGTTCGCCACGAGGTGGCGGTACTCGCCGTGGATCGGCATGACGTTCTTCGGGCGGACGATGTTGTAGCAGTACATGAGCTCGCCGGCAGCGGCGTGGCCCGAGACGTGCACCTTGGCGTTGCCCTTGTGCACGACGTTCGCGCCGAGCTTCATGAGGCCGTTGATCACTCGGTAGACCGAGTTCTCGTTGCCCGGGATCAGGCTCGACGCCAGGATCACGGTGTCGCCCTGACCGATCTCGACCTGGTGCTCCTGGTTCGCCATGCGGCTCAGGACCGCCATGGGCTCGCCCTGCGAACCGGTCGACATGTAGACGATGCGGTGATCGGGGATGTCGCCGCTCTTCTTGAGGTCGACGAGCACGCCCTCGGGCACCTCGAGGTAACCGAGGTCCGACGCGATCTTCATGTTGCGGACCATCGAGCGGCCGAGCAGCACGACGCGGCGGCCGGCCTTCTGCGCGGCGTCGAGCACCTGCTGCACGCGGTGCACGTGGCTCGAGAAGCTCGCCACCACGACCTTGCCGCGGGCCTTCTCGATGACGCGCTCGAGCACGGGACCGATGTCCTTCTCGAGCGGGGTGAAGCCCGGGACCTCGGCGTTGGTCGAGTCCGTCATGAACAGATCGACGCCCTCCTCGCCCAGGCGGGCGAAGGCGCGTAGATCGGTGATGCGGCCGTCGAGCGGCAGCTGATCCATTTTGAAGTCGCCCGTGCCGATCACGAGACCGGCCTCGGTGCGGATCGCGACCGCGAGCGCATCGGGGATCGAGTGGTTCACCGCGATGAATTCGAGGTCGAACGGACCGAACTTCACGCGGTCGCCCTCGGCGACCTGACGCAGCTCGGGCGTGATCCGGTGCTCCTTGAGCTTCGCCGAGATGAACGCGAGCGTGAGCTTCGACCCGACCAACGGGATGTTCGGGCGACGCTTCAGCAGGTAGGGCACACCGCCGATGTGATCCTCGTGACCGTGCGTGAGCACGACCGCGACGATGTCGTTCAGGCGGTTCTCGATCTGCGAGATATCGGGCAGGATCAGGTCGACGCCCGGCTGGTGCTCCTCAGGGAAGAGCACGCCGCAGTCCACGATCAGCAGCTTGCCGTTGATCTCGTAGACCGTCATGTTGCGGCCGACCTCGCCGAGGCCGCCCAGCGGGGTGATGCGAAGGGTGCCGTTCTTGAGCTTCGGCGGAGCATACGGGGTGGTGACGGGCACACAGCCTCCTGGTCAGGGCCCCGATCCTTCGGGGCCGTTCGGTTAGCGGGTGGTCCCTGCGATCTTCGGCAGGGCGCCGCCGGCAGCCGCGTTGCGGTCCGGCCGGAAGTTCTGGAAATCGACGCCGGCGACGTCGTGCACGAGCGCGAGCTCGTCCTCGATCATGGCGGCCTCCCACTCCTCGGGACCGACGAGCGGCAGGCGCACGCGCGGGCTCGAGATGCGGCCGAGGCCGTGCAGCACGTACTTGGCCGCGACGGTGCCGGGCACGTGGGTCATGATGGCGCGCACGAGGGGCTCGAGCCGCTGGTGCTGCTCGCGCGCCGTGTGCAGGTCGCCCGCGTTCACCGCGTCGATGATGGTGCGGTAGGGCGCGGCGGTGATGTTGGCGGTGACGCCGATGAGGCCGGTAGCCCCGATCGAGAGGTGCGGGAGCACATTCGCGTCGTCGCCCGAGAAGTACATGAGGTCGGTCTGGTTCAGCACCCGGCTGACCTCGCTGAAGTCGCCCTTGGCGTCCTTCACCGCGAGCACGTTGGGGTGCTTCGCGAGCCGCAGGATCGTCTCGTACTTGATCGGCACGCCGGTGCGGCCGGGGATGTCGTACAGGATGACCGGCAGGTCGGTGGAGTCCGCGACCATGCGGAAGTGGGTCAGCAGGCCCGCCTGGGTCGGCTTGTTGTAGTACGGCGTGACGATCATGACGCCGTCCGCGCCGGCCTTCTCGCTGGCCTTGTAGAGCTCGATCGCGTGCGCGGTCTCGTTGGAACCGCCGCCCGTGATGATCTTCGCGCGCCCGCTCGAGACCGACTTCGCGACCTCGACGAGCTTGATCTTCTCGGGGTCGGTGAGGGTGCTCGTCTCGCCGGTGGTGCCGGTCACGACGATGCCGTCGGCCCCGCTGGAGATGCAGTGGTCGATGTGGGCCTCGGTGGCCGCCCAGTCGACTTCGCCGTCTGCCTGGAACGGGGTCACCAGAGCGACCAGTACCTGGCCGAAGGGATTCTCGCGCTGTGTCACACGCCTAGGCTACCGGACCCGGGGCGGAGAGTTGGCTGCGCCGCCCATTGTTCGGGCGTTCTTCGGCTTCGGGTCCGCGCGTGCGAGTGGGCGGGAGCGTGGGAGTGGGCGTGGGCGTGGCGCGCATCTGGGTTGAATCGAGGTGCCACCTTCGAGATGACCCTTCCGCGGCTTATGAGCGCTCAATACCCGCGAACGGGTCATCTCGGCGTCAGTGCCGACGCGTCGGCGCGCTCTCCCTGTGGACAAAGCCGGATCGAGCCGACGCCCGCGGCATTCTCGCTCCATGCCCCGGACTCCGACGCCGCTGCCTTGGCCTTGGCCTTGGCCTTGGCCTCAGCCTCGGCCTTGGCCTGACTCCGCGCCCGGCTCCGCGATCGGCACTGCGGAGGCCGCGCGCGCGGGAATCACCCGGGACATGCTCGCGCACCGCCGGTTCGAGTCGCCCCACCGCGGCGTGCACCGGTTGCGCTCGGAGCAGCAGGAGTCAAGGTTCCCTGAGCAGCGCGTGCTCGATCTCGCGCACGCCTATGTCCCGAAACTCCGTCGACGAGAGGCATTCAGCCACACGACTGCACTCCTCGCGTTCGGCGCGCCGATCTGATCCCCCGAGGCCGTGCACCTCGCAGCGCCCCTCCCGCTCCGAGCCGCGCGAGGCCGCACGGTCATCGGGCACGGCGTCGGTTCGGAGTTCGAGATCGTTCGATCGCCCGCGGGGCTTCCCTGCGTGCGTCCGGTCGCGGCGCTCGCCCAGAGCGCGGCGCTGCTCCCCGTGCGCGAGCTCGTCGTCGCGATGGACCATCTGGTGCTCCCCCGCGGCCCGCTGCACCGAGCCTCGCCGCTCGTGCCGCTCGAGGCGCTGCACGCCGAAGCCGCCCGGATGTCGGGCCGAGGGATCCGCAAGCTCCGCGTCGCGTTGAGCCTCACCCGGATCGGCGCGGAATCCCGCATGGAGACGGAAGTCCGGCTCGAACTCGTCGCGCTGGGGTTCGACGATCTCGATCTCCAGGTCGAACTGCGGCGGGCCGACGGGACGTTCATCGGCCGCTTCGACCTGGTCGACCGGGCGCGAAGACGCATCATCGAGTACGACGGGGAGCAGCACCGCACCGACCGGGCCCAGTATCTGAGGGACCTGGCGCGGCTCGAGGCCGCCCGCGAAGAGGGGTACCGGCTGCTGCGCCTGCACCACGAGGACCTGCACTGGAGCAGAATCGCCGAGACCCGCTCGCGGCTCTGCCGGTTCCTCGGTCGGGATCCGCGCCCCGTCGCAGCCGAGCTGGCTCGGCTCCTCGCCGAGCGCTGAGGCGTTGGGCCCGGATCGGGCTCCGGGGCCGGGAGATCGGCCTTCGGGAGGTCGGCGCCCGGGCCTTGGGGCTTGGGAGGTCGGCGCCCGGAGGCCGATGCTCGGTGCTCGGTGTTCGATGTTCGATGTTCGATGTTCGATGTCGAGTCTTGAGGCTCAGGCTCAGGCTCGTGCTCGTGCTCGTGCTCGTGCTAGTGCTAGTGCTCGTGCATCACGCTCTCCCCCGCGGCTCCCCCACCGAGGTACCCCTTCGAGATGGCCCCTCGAGATGACCCTTTCGCGGGTTATGGGCGCTCAAAACCCGCGAAAGGGTCATCTCGGCGAAGGTGTGAAGGCACAGGCACGCCTTTGGGCGCTACGAAAGCGCGGGACTCAGAGACCCGGGACTCTGGGGCGGCTCAGGCCCGCAGGTAGCGTTCGAAGCGGTAGCCGAGGTTCGTCTTAGAGACCGAGTACGTTCCAGGATCGTCAAGAATCCACTCATCGCCAATCTCCGGTGCGAACGTGTCAGCGTTCGAATACTCGTGATCGATCTTCGTCACTACAAGATCGTCAGCGAAGGGCATCGCTGCACGGTAGACCTGTCCGCCACCCATGATCCAGATGCGCTCCTGGTTAAACCGCCCTGCAGCTTCGATTGCGTCTTCAACGGATCCCACGACAGTCGCCCCAGGCGCTTCGTAGTCAAGGTCTCGAGTCACGACGATGTTCACGCGTCCCGGCAACGGACGAAATCGTGCTTCCAGCGACTCCCAGGTCCGGCGCCCCATGATGACTGGGAAGCCTTGGGTTTGTTTCCGGAAGAAGGCCAGGTCCTCAGGTAGATACCAAGGCATCTTCCCCTGGCTACCGATGACGCCAGTGCGTGGCCCGATAGCCCCGCCGTCCTGATCGGCAGATCGAGCTTCCGCCCAGATCATTCCAATCCGCGGGCCATCTTTCTCCGGCGCACTCACGTCACCGATATTAGCCAAATGGAACATCGTGTTACACCTGGCACTCCGAACTTCGTAAAGTTCGTGGCCCTAGACCGCGACCGGGGCCTTGATGCCCGGGTGGTGCTGATAGTCGAGCACCTCGAAGTCGTCGAGCTCGTAGTCGAAGATGGAGTCCCGCTTGCGGATGCTGATCTTCGGGTAGGGGAACGGCTCGCGCGCGAGCTGCTTCTCGACCTGCTCGACGTGGTTGTCGTAGACGTGGCAGTCGCCGCCGGTCCAGACGAACTCGCCGGGCTCGAGCCCCGTCTGCTGCGCGACCATGAGCGTGAGCAGCGCGTAGGAGGCGATATTGAACGGCACCCCGAGGAACATGTCGGCCGAGCGCTGGTAGAGCTGGCACGAGAGCTTGCCGTCGGCCACGTAGAACTGGAAGAACGCGTGGCACGGTGCGAGCGCCATCTGGTCGAGCTCCGCCACGTTCCACGCGGACACGATGAGACGGCGCGAGTCCGGGTTCGAACGGATCTGCTCGATCACCTGCGAGATCTGGTCGATGTGTTCGCCCGCCGGCGTCGGCCAGGAGCGCCACTGCACGCCGTAGACGGGGCCCAGGTCGCCGCTCGCGTCGGCCCATTCGTCCCAGATGGTCACGCCGTTGTCGGTGAGGAACTTGGTGTTGCTCTCGCCGCGCAGGAACCAGAGCAGCTCGATCGCGACCGACTTGAAATGCACCCGCTTGGTGGTGAGCAGCGGGAACGACTCGGCCAGATCGAAGCGGATCTGGCGACCGAACAGGCTGCGCGTGCCGGTTCCGGTGCGGTCGCACTTCGGCGTGCCGTGCTCGAACACCTCGCGCAGCAGGTCCTCGTAGGGGGTCGGGATCTCGTTCGTGCTCACGTCGAGAAGTCTACCGGCGAGGTCCGACATCGGGCCGCGGCCGAGGCCGCGTTCGCTCGGAGCGTTCAGTGGGCCTGCGGCGCGCCGAGCGGGAACTCCCGCACGCTCGCGAACCGGCGCTCGCCGCCGTCGATCGGGTCCGAGAAGCGGAGCTCGCTCGCGAGCAGCTGCAGGGGCGTGCTGAAGTCGTCGACCGCGATCTCCTGCACCACGGGATAGAGCGGATCGCCCTCGATCGGGATCCCGAGCCCCAGCATGTGCAGGCGCAACTGGTGGGTCTTGCCGGTGCGCGGGGTGAGCCGGTACACCCCGCGGCGCTCGCCGCCGCCCTCGGTCGGCAGCTCGCGCTCCAGCTCCACGAGCGATTCGGAGTTCGGTTCGAGACCGGGCACCTCCTCCCCCTGCCAGGTGCCGTGCCGTTTACGCAGGTGGTTGCGAACGGTGGCGGGCAGGGCGAGGTCGTCGCGGATCCGCGCGACCGCATGGTAGGTCTTCGACACTTCGCCGCGCATGAACATGCTCTGGTAGGCGCCGCGCCAACGACGCTCGGTGGCGAGGATCAGGAGCCCGGAGGTGACCCGATCGAGTCGGTGCATCGGCGTCAGCTCCGGCAGTCCGAGCTCGTGCCGCATGCGCACCACGACGCTCTCGGTGATGTGCTTGCCGCGCGGGATCGACGAGAGGAACGGCGGTTTGTCGACCACGACGATCCGATCGTCGCGGTGCACGACGTGCACGGCACCGGGCACCGGGGTCTCCTCCGGCAGATCCCGGTAGAACCAGACGAAGGTGTGCGAGCGGTACTCCGCGTCGGCGCGCAGCGGCGCTCCCGAATCGAGCACGAAGCGCTCGTCGGCGATGAACGCGTCGACGTCGATGTGCTCGGAGAGCCGGTGGTGCAGCCAATCGCGCATGGTCGGCCAGGGGCGCGGGTTCGCCGGATCGCGGTCGGGCGAGCGCATCCAGGCGGAATCGAGTCCGAGGCGCTGCGGCAGCGGGGAACGCGGGGGCATCCGAGGAGTCTAGCCCGCGACGGCGGGGCGATTCACCGCGCGGCCGCCCACTCCGGGTTCACCGCGATCGCGTGGACGTGCAGGTTTCGGCGCGGGAAGTCGAGGGTGTCGACGTCGAGCACGATGCGGCGCTCCCCCGTGCGCGCGTCGACGCGGAAGATCGCGAGCCGATCGAGCCGGTCGAACCCGGGCCCCCTGCGGTCGTCGATGTACTTCTCCTGCGCAGCGACCCCGTAGACGCGGCCGCCGACCCGGTCGAGCACGCCCTGATCGGTGCCGACCACCGGTTCGAAGTCGTCGATGAAGTCGGTGAGGATCGCCGAGTCGACGGCCTCGGCGATCGCCGGTGCCGATCCGGCGGACCCGGCGCCGGACCCGGCACCGGACCCGCCGACTCCGAGCGCGGTATCGCCGATCGGGATCGACCAGAGCCGTCGATCCGCGGCCCAGTACAGGCGCCCGTCGCTCACGAACGGGCTGTCCGGCCGGGAGGTGCTCACCGCTTCCGGGTACCGCACGTCGAGCGCGCGCTGTGCACCGGTGGCCCGATCCCAGATCCGCACGGTCTGGGCACGGTCCGAGATCTCTCCGAGCCCGACGATCCGGTCGCCGTCGCAGGTCATCACCTCGACGCCCGTGAACGTGCCGAGTCCGCTGATGTCGCGTGATCCCGCGTCGATCGTGCGCGGACGCCCGTCCTCGCTCACCGCGACGAGCTCGCCGTCGCAGTTCGCGAGCACGGGGTGGGCGTATCCCGGCTTGACCGAGGTCAGCCGTTTCGTCTTCGCGTTCACGAAGGCCAGCCGCTGCCCATCCTGGGTGCTCATCTGCACCGCGAAGCCGTCGCGGGTGACGAATCGCGCCCATTCCGTCGGGCGGTCCAGGTCGCCGGGCAAAGGCAATCGAGTGAGGCTCTTCGCCCCGAGCAGGTATTCGTCGGTCGGTCCGCCGGTGCTGAGGCCGGCGCCTGACCAGGCGATGCGGGAGCGTTCGAAGCCGCGTTCCTCGAGCTGCACCGAGCGGGTCCTGCCCTGCGGGTCCACGAGCACCAGGTAGGAGGTGCCGTCGGCGTCGAGGCGCATCGCGGCGACGGCGTCCTCGATGCCGAAGTCGTCGGAGATCGGCGGCGCCTTCAAGTACTTCGTGATCGCCGGCCCGCCGAAGATGGCGCCGAGGACGACCGCCGCCAGGGCGACCGCGCCCCAGGTGCGTAGGAGCTGTTTGCCGCGACCGGCCGGGGCGAGTGTCGCGGTCCCGGTCTGCTTGCTCCCCTGGCTCATCGCTCGATTCTTCCACGGAAACGCCGAAGCGCAGCGGCGGACCGCTGCGCTTCGGTGGGCGTCGCCGGGGGCGACTCGGCTCGTGCTTGGGGTTCGGGATCAGAGCCCGTCGTCGAACACCTCGACCGTGCCGGTCGCTTCGCTCGCGTCGACGCGACGCAGCACCTGCCCCTTGAAGAAGGGCTTGGAGACGCGCGACTGGAGGAACATGAGCACGACGCCGATGCCGAGCACGGTGACGCCGATGATGCCGACGAGGCCGACGCCGCCGATGTTGTTGCCGGATCCCGCGGAGGGATCCATGCTGTCGATCGTCGTCTGCACGAACACGATCAGCAGGAGGATGCCGCCGATGGCGGGCAGCACGACCTTGGAGATGACCGAGCCGATGCCCTCGCGGAAGGCCGTCTTGCGGAAGTACCAGGGGCTCGCGAGCGCGGTGATCCCGTAGTAGAAGCAGACCATAATGCCGAGCGCCGTGATGGTGTCCCACAGCACGTCGTTGCTGATGAAGCGCATGATCGCGTAGAAGCCGGAGGCGACGAGCGACGACAGCATGAGCGCGACGTACGGCGACTTGTACTTGGGGTGGATCTTCTTGATCGACTTGGGCAGCGCGCCGTAGTGCGACATCGCGAGCAGGGTGCGCGCGGGCGAGATGGCGGTGGAGTTGATGGACGCCATCGCGGAGACGAGGATCGCGAGCGAGAGCAGCAGTGCTGCGGGGCCCATGACCGGGTGCGCGAGTGCGGCGAACACGTTCTCGGCGATCGCGGAGTTGCCGAGGCCCGTCGGGCCGTCGCCGACGCCGGCGAAGGCGACGGTCGCTGCCGCGGTGCCGACGTACATGACGACGAGGATCCCGACGAGGATCATCGCGGCCTTGCTCTCGGTCGACATGCGTCCCTTGGACGGCTTGGTCTCCTCGCCCATGGTGAGGACGGTATCCCAGCCCCAGTAGACGAAGATCGAGACGGCGATGCCGGCGGCGAAGGCGCTGAAGCTCGACACCTCGAAGGGGTTGAACCAGGAGAGCTCGGGCATCTTGCCCTCGGTGTTCGTCGGGTCCGCTGCGCCGATGAACATGGCGACGACGAACCAGACCATGACGGCCATCTGGAAGATGACGGTGAGGTACTGGAAGATCTTGGTCGAGGTCATGCCGCGGTAGGAGATGAACGTGGCGAGCGCCATGAATCCGAGGCAGACGGCGATGTTGATCAGCTTGTTCTGCGCGATGTCGGCGATCGAGGGGTCACCGACGAGGATGCTGATCGATTGGAAGAGGAATTCGACGGCGACGCCGGCGAGGTTCGAGAGCACGAGCACGGTCGCGGCGATGAGGCCCCAGCCGGCCATCCAGCCGATCCAGGGGCCGAACGCCCGTGTGGCCCAGGTGAAGGAGGTGCCGGAGTCGGGCATGGCCGAGTTGAGCGCGCGGTAGCCGATGGCGACGAGCAGCATGGGGATGAAGCCCATGAGGAAGATCGCCGGGGTCTGGTAGCCCACCTCGCTCGCGGCGGGGCCGACAGCGGAGGTCAGGGTGTACGCCGGGGCGCACGTCGAGAGGCCGATGACGAGTGCGCCGAGCACTCCCACCGTTCCGCTGGGCAGTCCCTTGCGGCTGATTCCCGTGACCGAGTCGAGTGCTCGGGTCGGCGGTTCAGCGAGCTGAGCTTTTCGTGGCATGCCGAAATCGTCCCTCTGGGCGCTTCGCCGCGCCCGGTCGTACTTGCACCGGCTGGCGTGAGCGAGGGCGCGTCAGTGACGGCCTCGGTCGGTGCGATCCCGAATGAGTTTAGGTCGTTCGCCGAACGTTTCCCTAATCGCGCGAAGGATATTCGTTGAAACTCTGCTGAAATGGCACGTTACCGAATGTTTCTGCGTCAGCTTCGCGACTTGGCGATCGCGGACCGGATCGCTGCGCGTGCGCGGCGCCGGTCGCCGCAGGCGTCGTAGACGAGTCCGAGGCGCATCCAGTTCTGCCAGGATTCGGGATCGGCTTCGACCTCGGCCTGGTACTTGGGGAACGCAGCGTCGGCCTGGTCGCGGTCGGGGCGGCCGCTGGGCGAGACGTCGACGTCTTCTTCGGGCAGGCGGCCCTCGGCTGCGAGCCGGTCGACGAGTCGGGTGGCGCGCGCGCCGAACATGAGTTCGCGCACGAGCGCCCAGACGCCGATGAGCGGGAGCACGAGCAGGGCGATGCCCATGGCGACGGCGAGCGGGGTGCCGGTGGCCAGGAGCGCGAATGCGCGGACTCCGGCGAAGCCGAAGTAGAGCACGAGCAGCACGCTCATGACCACGACCCCGATGATGGATCGGACGCGTGCGCTCACGCTGCGCCCTCGGCCGCGTCGGTCTGCGCGGCGTCGGTCCGCGCAGCGGATCCGATGCCGAGTACGCGGTCGAGGCCGACGACGAGGCCGTCGAGCGCGCCGACTGCGCGCAGTGCGGCGCGGATTCCGGGGCCGTAGGCCGCGTTGGAGTGCGTGTCGTGGGTGATGGTGAGCACTTCGCCTGCGCCACCGAACCGGACCTCTTGCTTGGCGACGACTCCGGCGAGGCGGAGGCTGTGCACCGGGATGCCCGCGACGAGCTCGCCGCGGGCGGCTTGCTCGGCGAACGGGGCGTCGATCGGCCTGCCCGCGCGGGCGTCGGCGATGAGTTCGGCGGTGCGCACGGCGGTGCCGGAGGGCGAGTCGACCTTGCCGGGGTGGTGCGCTTCGATGATCTCGACGGAGTCGAAGAACGGGGCGGCGATGCGTGCGAGAGCGGTGCCGACTACGGAGCCGAGCGAGAAGTTGGGCACGACCAGCGCGGCGGCACCGGGGAGTTCGTCGACGATGCGCTGCAGTTCGGCGAGGCGCTCGGCGGACCAGCCGCTCGTGCCGACGATGACGCGCTGGCCTCGGCGGAGGGCGCGTTCGACGATGGCGGGCGAGGCCTCGGGATGGCTGACGTCGACGAGGATCGTCGCGTCGGCTCCGTCGTCGGGTGCGTTGGCGCTGGTGAGGCGTGCGGTCAGCGTGAAGTCGGGATCGGACTCGACGATCTCGCAGACGAGGGCGCCCAGGCGGCCTGTGGCCCCGGATACGGCGACGGTGGTGCTCATGGTTCCAGGCTACCGGCCGGCTCCGCCGCTGCTGCGCACGCCGAGTTCGGGCTCGGGCAGGCCGTAGACGTGCTGCAGGGCATCGCGGGCGGCGTAGTAGCCGCCGAGGCCGTGCACGCCCGGCCCGGGGGCGACCGCGCCGGAGGTGAGGTAGAGGCCGGGGGTCGGGGTGCGCCACGGTGCGAGGTCGGCGGTGGGTCGCGAGAGCAGCTGGCGCATGGTGACGGCTCCGGCGCTGAAGTCGCCGCCGACGGAGTTCTCGTTGTAGCGGGAGTAGTCGTCTGCCGTGATGACTTCGGTGGCGATGATGCGGTCGCGGAACCCGGGTGCGAAGCGCTCGATCTGGGCGATGACACGTTCGGAGACGTCGAGGGTGGAACCGTTCGGAACGTGGGTGTAGCTCCAGATCGCGTGCCGGTCGGCAGGGTTCCGGGTCGGGTCGAAGCGGTCGGGCTGGACCAGGAGCACGAACGGGGACTCGGGGTGCCTGCCGCGCAGCACCTCGCGCTCGGCGGCGGCGATCTCTGCGCGGGTACCGCCGAGGTGCACGGTCGGGGTTTCGGCCATGCGCGGGTCGGCCCAGGGCACGGGCCCGTCGAGCACGAAGTCGACCTTGCAGGCGCCCGGCCCGAACTTCTGGCGTTCGAGGGTGCGCCGGTAGCCGACCGGGAGCGCATCGCCTGCGATGCGGGCGAGCCCGCGGGCCGAGGTGTCGGCGAGCACGGTTCCGTAGGATCCGTGCTCGCGCAGTTCGCGGAGGGACCCGATGCGCTGCCCGGTCACCACGCGGCCGCCGTGGGCCTCGAGGTCGGAGATGAGCGCGTCCGCGATGGATCGGGATCCACCGATGGGAACCGGCCAGCCGCGCGCGTGGCCGTGCGCGGCGAGCACCATGCCGACTCCTCCGGTGGCGAACGAGGGCAATCGTCCGATGCCGTGCGCCAGCACTCCGGTGAGCAGCGCGGGAGCCGCGGCCTCCGAGAATCGGAGATTCCAAGCGGGAGTGCCCTGTTCGGCGACGCGGAGGCCGAGCGCGATCATGCCGGGGATCGCGGGCACGAACGGCTGCGGCATCGAGAGGAGCGCCCCGCCCATGGCGAAGGACTGCACGGCATCGATGTTGCGCAGGAGCGGACGGAGGAGGCGCAGGTACGCGGAGCCGTCGCGGCCGAGTTCTTCGGCGGTACGGTCGAGCGATCGGTAGGCGATGCCGCCGCGGCCATCCGCGGGGTCGAGCGGATGCCCGTAGGAGGCCTCGGGTACAGCGAACCCCATGCGCTGCGTGAGTTCGAAGCGTTGGAAGAACTCGGAGGCGAGCGCCATGGGGTGCACGGCCGAGCACGTGTCGTGCAGGACCCCGGGCATGACCCGGTCTTCGGTGCGCGTGCCGCCGCCCGGTGTGCCGCGTGTTTCGAACACGGTGACCGGCACGCCCGCGCGGGCGAGCGTGACCGCGGCGGCGAGACCGTTCGGCCCCGATCCGATGACCGCGGCTCCCTCCGGTTGCCCCGCGGTGCTGCTCAACCCGCGCCCGCTCATGAGCTCTCGAGCCCCGATCGCGAGACCTCGCCGACCGCGACGACCGACATCGGCCGTTCGGCGATGAGGGCCGCGACCTCGCGGATCTCGTCGCTGGTGACCGCGGTGAAGCGTTCCAGTGAGGCGTCGAGGCCGAACAGCTCACCGGAGCCCAGCTCTGCGCGCGCGAGGCGCCCCATGCGGGTGTCGGAATCTTCGAGTGCCAGCGCCGAGGACCCGGCGATCTGACCCAGCGAGCGCTCGTGCTCGTCAGCGGTGATGCCGCGCTCGGCCACGCGCTGCAGTTCGGCCTGGGCGAGGCGGACGACTTCGCGTGCCTTCTGCGGCGCCGAACCCACGTACATGCCGAAGAGCCCGGCGTCGGAGTAGCTCGCGCCGAAGGAGTACGTGGAGTAGGCCATGCCGCGCTTCTCGCGGATCTCTTGGAACAGGCGGCTCGACATGCCGCCGCCGAGCACGGAGTTCATGATGCCGAAGGCGAAGCGACGAGGATCGGACGCCCGCAGACCGCGGGTGCCGATCATCAGGTTGACCTGCTCGCTCGGGCGTTCGCTCACGGTGGTGCGAGCCTCCCCCGCTCCGGGGAGCGCGACCTCATCGCTGTCTCGCCGCGCCGCGGGCGCGGCCTGGACCGACGGATCCCAGCGGGATTCGGGAGAGGCGGCGAGCGCGGCGACGACCTGCTCGACCAGGCGGTCGTGGTCGACTGCTCCGGCGACCGTGACCACGAGGGTCGAAGGCCGGTAGGTGTTGCGATAGTGACGGTCGACGTCGTCGCGTCGCGCTGCGCGGATGGTCTCGGGCAGACCGCCGATGGGCCGGCCGAGCGCGTGCGCGCCCATGACTTCCTCGAAGAAGCGCTCGTTGGCCACGTCGGCCAGGTCGTCCGCGGCCATGCCGAGTTCTTCGAGGATGACCTCGCGCTCGTTCTCGAATTCGTCGGCGTCGAGCACGGAACTGGTGACCATGTCGGCGAGCACCGCGACCGAGTCGTCGAGGTCGACGTCGCGCACCTTGGCGTAGTAGCAGGTGTATTCCTTCGCCGTCAGCGCGTTGTGCTCGGCACCGATGCGATCGAAGCTCGTGGCGATCTGGTAGGCGTCGCGCTGCGGAGTGCCTTTGAACAGCAGGTGCTCGAGGAAGTGGGTCGAACCGAGGCTGCCCGGAGCGTCGTCGTGCTCCGCCTGCTCGTCGCGTGAGCCCACGCCCACCCAGAAGCCGATGGTCGCGCTGCGCGCGCCGGGCATGCGCTCGGTGAGGATACGCAGGCCACTCGGGTGAACGGTGCGACGCACGAGACCGCCGCCGAGGTCGGCCTCGAGCTCGGGCAGGTCGAGTGGCAGATAGAGGGGTTCTGGCATTGCCCCAGCCTATTGCGTCGATCGCGCCCGCGCCGAGTCTCCACAGGCGTCTACGCGCTCAGCGGATCAGACGCGCCCTGCGGAGGATGAGATAGAGCTCGCAGCCGAGGCAGAAGGCGAACACCGCGTTGAGGAACGCGGCGATGAACGCCGCAGCGGCCGCGATCGGCAGCGCCCAGGGCACCCCGAACGCGTGCAGCACGAGCCCGGCACCGGCGACGAACGCGCCGACGCCCTGCGCGAAGGTCGGCGGCTCGATAGGCTCCAGCTCTTCGGGCGGCGCGAGGCGGGGGCGGACGACGCGCGCGAACAGCAGCCCGAACGGATGCCGGCGCACGCCCGCGCTCGCACCCCAGACGAAGAGGGCGAACAGCACCAGCAGGAGCAGCGACGCGGGTTCGGCCAGACGCTCGAGGGGCGAGCGCGCGGCGAGCGCCGCACCGTCGGTCGCGCTCCCCGTCAGCAGCGCGAGCGCGACGTCGACGAACAGCAGAGCGGCCGTGATCCCGGCGGCGAACCTCGGTCCGCGCGGATCCACCCCCGCGGATCCCGGCTCGCCGGGTGCCGCTTTCGCCGCGGCGGATCCCGGTGCCGCGGATCCTGATGCGGCACCTCCCGACTGAGTGGACGAGCTCATGCGAGGCTCCCTTCGATCGTGCGTTCGACGCCGACGTGCGTTTCCACGAGTTCGCGCGCGTGCTGCGCGCTGACCGGGCCCGAGACGCGAGCACGGAGGCGGTGCTGCGCGTCGAGCACGAGCACCGTCGGAGTGCGCAGGACCGAGAAGCGCCGGATCAGATCGTCGCGGTGCGTCACATCGATCTCGACATGGCGCACGCCGTCGATCGCGTCGGCCGCCCCCGACAGGCTGCGTGCGCTCGCGGGGCAGCGCGCGCAGGTCTCCGTGCTGAACTGCACGAGCGTCAACCGTTCACCGAACTCCGGTGCCGCGAGGGTCGCACCGGGCGTCTCGCCGATCGGTACGGCGAGATCCGACGGGCGGATCCGCTCCGCCCCTTCGTCCGACGCGGAGGATCGCACGCGCGTCTGTCTGGCCCGCAGCAGCAGGCCGAGGAGGGTCGCGCCGACGACGAGCCCCGCGAGTGCGAGAATCACGACAATTGCATTCGATCCCATAATGTCTCCCATTATGCAACAGAATGTTTGGTCGATGCGAGTGTGACGCCCCGAGACGCTCGCCGGGTGCCTGCCCGAAGGCTGGGCCCCGGTGCCGAGCCGGGGTCCTCGGCCTGGGCCCCGAAGCGGGGCACCGAGCCTGGGCCCGAACCTCGGTCCAGAGTTCAGGCACCCGGACGCCGAGTCCCCGGTCCCGACCTCTTCGAGACCCGGGTCATCTGTCGAGACCGGGGCCGAAGTGACGCGATTCAGACACGGTCTCGACAGGCGAACACGCTCTCGACAGACAAGCGCTGTCTCGACAGACGACCCCTTTCTCGTCAGCAGTCCACGCTCTCGACAGGCAACCACGGTCCCGTCAGACAAGCACCTTCTCGACGGTAGACCACCGTCTCGAAACGGACGAGCCGGATTCGGACCGCGCCCCGCACCGAGCCCACGGCTCGAGCCCACGGTTCGAGCCCGCACCCCGTGGCGCGCACCCCGCACCCCGCGGCGCGCACCACGCGCACCACGCATGCCACGCGACGCTCTAGTCCCGCAGTACGCCCGCCAGCACCGACAGCGCCGCCGCCCGCGCTTCGCGCCCGCGCTCGCCGCGGTGCTCGATGAAGAGTTCGACGAGCTGCTCGGTGAGCAGCATGAGCGCGGCGCGGGAGGTGTGGATCAGCTCGTCCTGGAAGCCGCCGCTCACGGGAGGCACGAGCAGCACGGTGTCGGCGAGTTCGGCCGTGCCCGAGCGCGAGAACGAGGTGATCGCGAGCACGTGCGCTCCCCCGGCCCGCGCCGCGCGCATCGCATCGAGCGTCGCCGTGTTGGCGCCGGATCCCGAGAACGCGACGCAGACCGATCCTGCTCCGAGCTGCCGTGCGGCGATCTGCTGCGCGAGCGGATCCGCGAAGTGCTCGGCCGGGCGTCCGGCCGAGTTCAGCCGCATGACGAGGTCGAGCCCGAGCGGCCCCGAGAGCCCGTTGGCGACGACGAGCACCCGGTCCGCCTCGTCGAGCGCGCGCACGAAGGCGTCGACCGCTTCGGTGGTGAGTGCCGATACCGAGTCGCCGAGCCGCGCCCCGAAGCGCCCGATCCGGGATCGGAGCCGCCCGAGCGCGGTCGCATCCGCGCCGGCACCAGCGTCCGCCGATTCCTGCCCCGCCTGTTCGAGCGCGAGTTCCTGCGCGAGGGCGACGCGCAGTTGCGGGTACCCCTCGTAGCCGAGAGACTGCGCCGCGCGGATCACGGTCGTGCGTCCGACGCCCACGAGTTCGGCGAGGTCCTGCGCGGTCATGCCGACGGCGCGGTCGCGATCCTGCACGACGGCTTCGACGACGCGGCGCTCGGTGCGCTGCAGGCCGGGTGCGAGCGAGGCGATGCGCACGCTCGGCCGGGCCGCGGGGTCTCCGATCCAGCTCATGCTCGCCTTCCGTTCATGATCCGGCGGCGGATCGCCCCCGAGATCGCGTCCATGATCATGGTCGCGATGACCACGACAATCAGCAGCATGCCGACCGTGTCCCACTGCCGGTAGTTGGTGTAGTTCGACAGCATACTTCCGATGCCGCCCGCTCCCACGAAGCCGAGCACCGCCGAGGTGCGGATGTTGATCTCGAATCGGTAGAGCGCGAACGAGAGCAGCGCGGGTGCCACCGCGGGCCAGAGCGCCCAGCGGGTCACCGCGGCGGTCGTGCCGCCGGCCGCGCGTACCGCTTCGGCGGCGCCGTCCCGCACCGACTCGACCGCTTCGTAGACCCATTTGCCCTGGGTGCCGATGCCGGCGATGCCGAGCGCGAGCGCCCCGGTGAACGGGGTGAGGCCCGTCACGGTGAGCAGCACGAGCGCGATGATCACCTCGGGCACAGCCCGGATCACGGCGAAAAGCCCACGCAGGATCGCGCGAAGCCACAGCGGCCCGACCGAGTTCGCGGCGAGCATGCCGAGCGGGATCGAGATCACGACGCAGAGGATCGCGCCGATCCACGCCATCGAGATGGAGCGCCAGGTCTCGAACAGGGCGCGCGGCAGCTTTTCCCAGTTCGGCGACGCGAACATGAGCTCGAGGTATTGCAGCACCTGACCGGGCAGGGCGGGCAGCTCGGCCCACGAGATCTTGAGCCCGCCCGCGGCGACGATGAACACGAGGCCGACCAGGATCGCCCACAGCGTCGGCCAGAGCCGCGACGGGCGGGCCGGCAGCGCGGGCAGCGGCGGCAGCGCCGATCCGGCACCGGAGCGCACGCCGGTGCGCACACGCGTGCGCCCGATCGGAGCGGTCGGATCGGTCGGATCGGTCGGATCAGCCTCCGCGGGCCGCAGTGGCCGCGACGGCGGTGGGTCGAGCCGGGTCATACAAGCCTCCTGCGCAGCAGATTCGAGACGATCTCGATCGCGATGACCACGACCAGGATCTCGAGGATGATCACCGAGACGTCCGAGTAGGCGTAGAAGCCGCGGCGCTCGTCGAGCAGGCGGCCGATGCCGCCGGCGCCGACGATGCCGAGGATCGCCGAAACTCGCACGTTGAGTTCGAGGGCGTACAGCCACTGGTTGGCGAACAGGGGCATCACCTGCGGCAGCGCGGTCGCGCGATTGATCTGGAACTGGGTGCCGCCCGCGGCGCGCCCGGCCTCCATGTAGCCGTGGTCGGCGGCGTCGATCGCCTCCGAGACGAGCTTGACCACGATCCCGAGGTTGAAGAGGAACAGGGTGAGCACGCCGGGCAGCGCGCCGACGCCGACCATCGCGACGAGCACGGTCGCGTAGACGAGGTCGGGCACGGCGCGGAGCACGTTCACGAGGGTGCGCACCACGCGCCGGGTGATCCCGTTCGGGTTGGTCGGTGCGGCGGCCCACAGCGTGATCGGCACCGAGCAGAGCGCCGAGAGCACGGCGCCGACGAGCGCCATCTGCAGGGTCTCGAGCATGGGCGCCCACGTGCGCGGCAGGAACGCGAGGTTCGGTTGGGCGAGCTGCGCGAGCTTCGTCAGACCGTTGCGCCAGTGCCGCGCGATCGACGCGAAGTCGAGGTCGATCCCACCGATGGCCGGCAGGCACGTCGCGATCGTGAACGCGGCGACCGCCGCGATCACGATCGCGACGTGCAGCGTGTTGCGCGGCCGCGGCGGCAGTTCGAGCGCGGCCCCGGCGCTCACGCTCGCTCCCCCAGCCGGTCGCGGGGCTGGATCGGCCGCCCGTAGATCTGCTCGAAGTCGGCGTCGCTCGCGGCGGCGGCCGGGCCGTCGTAGACGACCCTGCCGTCGCGCAGCCCGATCATGCGGTCGGTGTACTGCCGTGCGAGATCCATGAGGTGGATATTCACCAGCACGGTGAGGCCGCGCTCGGCGTTGATCCGCCGCAGGTCCGCCATCACGGCGTGCGCGGTGGGCGGGTCGAGGCTCGCGACGGGTTCGTCCGCGAGCATGACGCTGGGCTCCTGCGCGAGCGCGCGGGCGATGGCCACGCGCTGCTTCTGCCCGCCCGAGAGCGCGCCGCCGCGCGCCCACACCTTGTCGAGCATGCCGACCGAGTCGAGGGCGCGCAGCACGATCTCGCGATCCTCCGCGCTCGGGATCCCGAGCAGGGTGCGGAACGCGGGCGAATGCGCGAAGCGGCCGACGAGCGCGTTGCGGTACACGTTCGTGCGTTCGGCGAGGTTGAACGCCTGGAAGATCATGCCGATGTGGCCGCGGGCCTCGCGCAGGCGACGCCCCCGCAGCTCGGAGACGCGGTGCGGGCCGACCGCGACGGTGCCCGAGGTGGCGCCGACGAGGCCGTTGATGGTGCGGATCAGGGTCGACTTGCCGGATCCCGAGAGGCCGACGACGGCGACCATCTCGCCGGGTTCGATCGAGAGCGAGACGTCCTGCAGGGCGCGGGTGCCGTTCGGATAGGTGACCGAGACGCGGTCGAGGGCGATGCGCCACGAAGCGGCGACCGGCGCGCGGCCGGCCCCCGCCCCGTGGCGCTCTGCGGTGGTGCTGGGCATTGAAGGATGAACCTGTCGGTGGATCGGTGGACTACTTGGAGAACTGCGTGAGCACCTCGCCGTAGCGGGCGATCTGCTCGGGGGCGGTGTCGGCGGTCCAGTCGGAGAGGCCGACGAGCTTGAACATGACGTCCTTCGCCTCCTTCGACGAGTCGGCGTAACCGTCCATCGCCTTCGTGAGCTTCTCGACGAGATCGTCGGGCAGGGTGTTCGAGACCGCGACGCCGCCGTTCGGGATCATCTCGGTGTAGGCGAAGGCCACGACCTTGTCGGCGACGTCGGGGGCCTCCCCGGTCACGGTCGTGCGCGCGTCCCAGTAGCCGAAGCTGACCTCGGCGTCGCCCTTCGCGACGGCGAGCACCGCATTGTTGTTGCCCTCGACCGGCACCTGCGTGATGCCCGAGTCGGTGTCGATGCCGGCGTCGCGCATGGCGACGACCGGGTACTGGTAGCCGGCGGGCGAGGTGGCGGCCTGCAGGGCCACCTTGGTGCCCGGCGTGATCTTCTTCAGCGCGTCGATCCCGGCCGGCCCCTTGCCCGCCGCGTCCGCGCCGGCCTTCTCGATACCGTTGCAGTACGAGAGGTCGATGCCGCTGGCCGCGTACTTCACCGTGACGGGCTTGTCGGCGCAGTACTTGCCGGGGTTGTTCGTGTAAGCGACGCCGGCGTACGAGGTGGCGCCGAAGCGGACGTCGCGCAGGATCAGCTTGGCGTCGTGCTGCTCGGTGGCGTTGAACAGGGATCCGGCGTCGGTGATGACCACCTGGGCCTGGTCGGATCCGAGCGCCTCGACGGTGGCGGCGTAGTCGCTCGCGACGACGCCCTTCACCGCGATGCCGAGATCCTTCGACAGGTACTCGGTCAGCGGATCGAGCGCCTCGGCGAGGTCCTCGCCCTCGACCGAGGGCACGAGCGAGATGGTGATCGACTTCGGCCAGTCCTTCGTGCCGCCTGCTGCGGAGGCCCCGGAGTCGGCGGCGCTGCAGCCCGCGAGTCCGAGCGCGAGGACGGCGAGTGCGCCTGCGGCGATGACGGATTTGCGCATGAGTGGGAGTTACCTTTCGGTGCCGGTTCCCGAGCCGAGCGGCGCGGGGCTGCTGGATGCCGCGGTCGCGGCCCAGGTTTCGATCTCGGTGCGGAGCGCGGCGAGCGAGCGCCCGCGCATCGTCACCGGAAGCTGTGCGTGCTGTGCGCCCGTGGCGGTCGCGCCGACCAGGGCGGTATCGGCGCCGAGCGAGAGCGCGGGCAGCAGGTCGAACTCGGCGATGTCGCCGATGGCGAGCACGGGACCGTTCTCGAGGAGGCGTGCGACGAGCGCGGTGAGGCCCGCGGGCTTGCCGACCGTGAAGTGGCGCTCGTCGAAGCGGTCGCGCACGCCCCAGGCCCGGAGCACGCGGTCGATCCCGGTCTCGGGGGCGTTGGTCGCGAGCACCAGGCGGGCGGAGCGTCCGAGCTCGCTCAGCAGCGCGTCGAGCCCTGGGGCCGTGTCGACGGGCGCCAGCGGCGTGCCGAGCGCGTCGCGGCTGCGTCGGTATGCGGTTTCGAGCACCTCTGCGGCGACACCGTCGTCGGCGGCGAGGGATCCGACGATGTCGTATCCGTCGCGGTAGTTACTCTCCCCCGCGTCGTAGCGAGCCAGCTCGGCATCGACACGCTCGGCATACCCCTCGGCCGCGGTTTCAGCGGCGATCCGCGCGTAGGCGCGGACGGGCCCGTGGCCGACGGCGAGCGTGCCGTCGAAGTCGAAGACGATGCTCGGTCGCATGTGCTCTCTTCCTCGTTCTGGACGTTTGATCCAAAACTACGAGCACAAATGGACGGGATGTCGATGAACGAGTGAACAGTCCGTTACGAGCGGCTGACCGCATTCCAACGGAGCATCGGTTCGCGCGCGAACTCCTCGAGCAGCGGGGCCGGATCGCCCGAGAACGGGAACGTGGTGAGGAGCACGAGACGGTCCGAGGCGGGCGTGGATCCTGGCGGCACGGCGGGTTCGCCTCCAGGCGACGCGGCGGATCCGGTTCCGCCGGCTCCGGTTCCGCCGAATCCGCTCGGTTCGATCCCGTAGACGAGCGCGGGCGCATCCGCTCCCGGGGCGCGGTGCAGCACGACGCGGCTGAGCCGGCCGTCGAGCACCGCATCGGCGACGAGGGATCCCGCGGGCGGTCGCCGCAGCACGGGCAGCGCGGCGGCGGTGACGCGCGCGAGCAACGTCGGTCCGGGGCCGGGTGCGGACCCGGGCCTGCCGGCCTGTGGCGCGTCGAGGTGGAAGGCGTCTGCGGGCAGACCGAAGGCGCGGGCGAGCGAACCGTCGTGCCAGCGGTCGCGTTTGTAGCCGAAGGGGGTGGGCACGGTGGAGTACCAGTAGCCGTAGACGTGCAGCAGACCCGCGTGACCGACCGGGAAGTCGGCGTCGACGCCGGCCGCCCGGTGCAGGGTGTCGAAGAGTGCGGCGTCGATGGAGGGCACGCCGGTGTGCTCGTCGATGAGGGTGGAGGCGCCCCAGAGCGCGAGATGGCCGGCCGCGGTGTCGCGACGGACGGCGTCGAGCACGGGGGCGAGTGCGGGCAGCGGGAAGGGCGCGTCGGTCACGGCTTCGACTATGCCAGGTCGGGGCCTCACGCAGCGACGGGGACCGCACGGGCGCACCGACGCACGGATGAACAGGCACACGGGCACACGGGCGCGCGGGGACGACGAAGCCCCGGGCGCGGTGCGCCCGGGGCTCGGTCGGCGCCGGATCGGGATCCGGCTCAGGGGTTACTCGGCTGCGGCCTCTTCGGTCGCGGCGTCGGCGGCGGGGGCGTCGCCCTCGGCAGCTTCTTCTTCGAGCACCGGGGCGAGCGACAGCTTGCCGCGATCGTCGACCTTGGTGATCTGGACGAGGATCTTCTGCCCGATGGAGAGCACCTCGTCGACGGACTCGATGCGCTTGCCGCCGACGAGCTTGCGCACCTCGGAGATGTGCAGCAGGCCGTCCTTGCCGGGGAGCAGCGACACGAAGGCGCCGAAGGTGGCGTTCTTCACGACGGTGCCGAGGTACTGCTCGCCGACCTCGGGGTTCTGCGGGTTGGCGATGGCGTTGACCTGGGCACGGGCGGCCTCGGCCGACGGGCCGTCGACGGCGCCGATGTAGACGGTGCCGTCGTCGTCGATCGAGATGTCGGCGCCGGTGGCGTCCTGGATCCCGTTGATCGTCTTGCCCTTGGGGCCGATGAGCTCGCCGATCTTGTCGACGGGGATGTTCACCGTGATGACGCGGGGCGCGGTGGGCGCCATCTCGTCGGGGGCGTCGATCGCCTGGTTGAGCACGCTGAGGATCGTGGTGCGAGCCTCCTTCGCCTGCGCCAGGGCGCCGGCGAGCACGTCCGAGGGGATGCCGTCGAGCTTGGTGTCGAGCTGCAGCGCGGTGACGAACTCCGAGGTGCCTGCGACCTTGAAGTCCATGTCGCCGAGCGCGTCCTCCGCACCGAGGATGTCGGTGAGGGTCGCGTAGCGGGTTTCGCCGTCGACCTCGTCGGAGACGAGGCCCATGGCGATGCCGGCGACGGGTGCGCGCAGCGGCACACCGGCGTTGAGCAGCGACAGCGTGGAGGCGCAGACGGAGCCCATCGAGGTGGAGCCGTTGGACCCGAGGGCCTCGGACACCTGGCGGATGGCGTAGGGGAACTCGTCGCGGGCGGGCAGCACCGGCACGAGGGCGCGCTCGGCGAGGAAGCCGTGCCCGATCTCGCGACGCTTCGGCGATCCCACGCGGCCGGTCTCACCGGTCGAGTAGGGCGGGAAGTTGTAGTGGTGCATGTAGCGCTTGCTGGTGACGGGCGACAGCGAGTCGATCTGCTGCTCCATCTTGAGCATGTTCAGCGTGGTGACGCCCATGATCTGGGTCTCGCCGCGCTGGAAGATCGCCGAGCCGTGGACGCGGGGAATGACCTGCACCTCGGCGTCGAGATCGCGGATGTCGCGGGGGCCGCGACCGTCGATGCGCGATCCGTCGGCGAGGATGCGTCCGCGGACGATCTTCTTGGTGACGGACTTGTAGGCGGCGGAGACCTGACCCTCGACCTCGGCGGGCAGTTCGCCGGCCTCGATCTTGGCCGCGATGGCCTCCTTGACGCGTGCCTTGAGCGCGTCGTCGGCGTCCTGGCGCTCCTGCTTGTCGGCGATCTGGTAAATGCCGGCGAGCTCGGTCTCGGCGAGGGCGGCGACGGCGGCGTAGGCCTCGTCGGTGTAGGGCAGGAACACGGGGTACTCCTGCACCTCCTTCGCCGACTGGGCCGCGAGCTGCTCCTGCGCCTTGACGAGCTGCGAGAGGAAGGGCTTTGCGGCCTCGAGGCCCTGCGCGACGACGGCCTCGTCGGGCTTGGTCGCGCCGGCCTTGATGAGGTTCCAGGAACCCTCGGTGGCCTCGGCCTCGACCATCATGATCGCGACGTCCTCGGTGCCGTCGGCCTTGGTGACGACGCGGCCCGCGACGGTCAGGTCGAAGACGGCGTCCTTCAGCTGCTCCACGTTGGGGAACGCGACCCACTGGTCGCCGATGAGCGCGAGGCGCACGCCGGCGATGGGGCCAGAGAAGGGCAGGCCCGAGATCTGGGTCGATGCCGACGCGGCATTGATGGCCAGCGCGTCGTAGAACTCGCCGGGGGCGATGCTCAGGACGGTGATGACGATCTGGACCTCGTTGCGCAGGCCGTCGACGAACGACGGGCGCAGGGGGCGGTCGATCAGGCGGCAGACGAGGATCGCCTCGGTCGAGGGGCGGCCCTCGCGGCGGAAGAACGAGCCGGGGATCTTGCCGGCTGCGTATGAGCGCTCTTCGACGTCGACGGTCAGGGGGAAGAAGTCGAAGTGATCCTTCGGCTGCTTCGAGGCGCTGGTGGCCGAGAGGAGCATGGTCTCCTCGTCGAGGTACGCGGCGACCGCGCCCTGCGCCTGCTGTGCGAGGCGGCCGGCCTCGAAACGGATGGTGCGCTTGCCGAACGTGCCGTTGTCGAGCACGGCCTCGGCGAACTTGATTTCAGGACCCTCCACGGGTTCTCCTTACGTGCTTTGAGCACGCGGCGAGCTGCCTCGAACGCGGATTCATGTGGACGGGGCGCTGATCGACAGTCGAAGACCACCCGACTCGGCTCCGTCGCGTAGGGAGCGTTCGCGGTGCCGGGGAATCCACCACCGAAGACCAGCACGCCTGCCGACGTGCTCGATTCATCGTTGATGCAGACAGACGTCTGCACCCCCAGGCTAGCATCGCGCGACCGTTTCGCCCATACGGACGCCGGCGGCGACTCCCTCTTAGTTCCCTGTTGCGGTCACCTGCAACTTCTCCCCTCCCTGTCCTCCCACGCAAGCGTGCGAGTCGCAGGATCTCCCGCCCGCTGATTGAGCGAGCTTGCGAGTCGAAACCTTGCCTGCAACCCGAGCAGCCAAGCTGCGTCCAGCCTCTTCCCAGCAAGCACCCCCTTCACCGGTCACCGCTAACATGTTAGACTCGTCGCAGTCGCATCGCACGGATCCGACTGGAAACTTGCCCGCTCCACCCCCGCCTGGCGGCGTGAAGAGCGGCGGAGGGATTGAACGATACATGAAGAACCGAATCACGCGTACCAGCGCACTCTCGATCGCGGCACTTCTGGCAACTGGCACAATAACGGCGGTTGCACCGCAGCAAAACGCTGAAGCCTCCGAAATCGGGACGCCCAAGGGCTACGTAGGCTTCATTGGATATGATATCGGACAAATCACTTGGAACCCCTCCACTGGGGTCGCTGACACCAGCGACATAATGGACTTTCGCCCAACTCACGGCGTATTTTATAGAGAGCTAAGACTTCACGACCACTTGGAAGGCTTCTACGACACGCTGAACGAAAGTCGAAGAATTGCTGGCACGTTCAGAATTCCCGCGGTCGGAGAGACCGGGAGAGTGAGCAACAAGAACGGGACAATTTGCGTTGAACGGGAGAGTCTTCAAAACAACTCCTTTTTATACGGAAAAGCATGCAGTTCCTCAGAAAACCAACTTTGGAAGCTAGTAAGAATAACTTCCTCAACTGGGGAGGTATTCTATTCAATTGCAGACCCCAGTGAGCGTGGAAGCATGACCGCCGGGCGGTTCCACACCATGTCCGGGGGCAAGCCCGAGGCGATGTCCGAGGATTTCTTCAAGCGAGAGACAATGCAGGTAGCCCCGGTAGGATTCTCTGCCGACACTGTGGATTCGAAGCGTCCCACCCTGACGGGCACCGGCCAGCCCGGTGCGTCGGTGGAGGTGAAGGACCAGGAGGGCAAGTCGCTCGGGTCGGCCACGGTGGCCGAGGACGGGACCTGGTCTCTTACCCCGACCAGCGATCTTGCGAAGGGTCCGAACGAGCTGACTGCGGTCCAGACCCCGAAGGACGGCGGCGACACTTCCGAGGCGACCGCGACGATCACGGTCAACATGGTCGACCAGCTGGCCGTGTCCGGCCCGACCGCTGGTTCCACGGTCAACACGGACACGCCCGTCGTGACGGGCACGTCGGAACCCAAGGCAGACATCACCATCACCGACAAGGACGGCACGGTCATCGGGTCGACGACCGCGAATGGCAAGGGCGAATGGACGGTCACGCTCCCCGCGCAGCCCAACGGCACGGTTGAGATCACCGTGACCGATGAGCACGGGCAGAAAAGGGATCACTCGTTCACTGTTGACGTGGCTGCCGCGATCGCGGAGCTCGTGATCACGGGCCCGAAGGAGGGCGCGACGGTCGACACCGACACCCCCAAGGTCACCGGCACCGCGCAGCCGGGTGCGAAGGTCACCGTCACCGGCAAGGACGGCGAGACCCTCGCCGAGACCACCGCGGGCGAGGACGGCAAGTGGGCGGTCGATCTGCCGAAGCTCCCCAACGGGACGCACGAGATCACGGTGACGGACGAGCACGGGAAGAGCGATGATGTGTCGTTCGTGGTGAACGCGATCGCCCCGATCCAGTTCACCGGCCCCGAGGCGAGCGAGTCGAAGCGGCCGGCCGTGACCGGGACCGGGCATCCGGGCTCGAACATCGAGCTGAAGGACGTCCTGGGCAAGACGATCGGCATCGGTGTCGTTGCTGCTGATGGAAAGTGGTCGATCACCCCGACCCAGGACCTCGCGAAGGGCACGAACGTTGTGACCGCGCATCAGACCGCTCCCGGTGGGAAGACGTCGACCGCGACGGGCACGATCCAGGTCACTGCGAAGGATCCCCTGGTCGTGACTGGTCCGACCCCGGGCGCGACGGTTGAGTCGGAGACGCCGACCGTGTCGGGCACCGCGGAGCCGGGCGCGAAGATCACCGTGACCGGCCCCGATGGAAAGCTCGGCGAGACCGTCGCGGACGAGAACGGTGACTGGACCCTCACCCTGCCCAAGCAGCCCGAGGGTGATCTCTCGATCACCGTGACCGACGAACACGGCGGGAAGGAAGAGATCGACTTCACCGTGAAGCCGGCCGCTCCCGCGGGCCCCGACGCGGACTCGCAGGCCGACCCGAACACCGGCGCGAACGGTGCCGGTTCGGAAGCGTCGACCGCGACCAACCCGAACGCCTCCTCGAACACGAACGGCGCGTCCTCGAACACGAACAGTGGCGCGAACGGGACGGACGAGGACTCGAAAGACTCGAACACGAACTCCGCGAGCGAACAGGACGCACGCGCGAACATGAACGCCTCCGCTTCGGCCGCAGCATCCGCGAACGCCGACGGTCAGGGCAACGCCAAGATCGAGGGCGCCGCGCAGGCCGCCGCGTTCTCCGACGCGACCGCGATCGCATCCGCCGCAGCCGACGTATCGGCCAAGGCCGCAGCCCAGGCCGCCGCACTCGCCACCGCGTCGACGAACGCGTCGGCGAACATCGACGCGAACGCGTCCGCCGCAGCCTCGGGTGCCGCGATCGGCTCCGCCGACAGCAATACCCAGGCCGCGTCGAACGCGTCCGCGTCGGCCGCCGCGGAATCGAACGCGTCCGCGTCGGCGAAGTCCGCCGCGACCACGACCTCGTCCTCGAACGCGGGCTCGCAGGCCGCAGGTCAGGCATCGGCTGCCGGCGCGACCTCGAACACGCAGGGCGCCAACAGCGGTTCGGACTCCAACGACCGCGCGAACGCGAACGCCGCAGCCTCCGCTGCCGCGACCGCGAAGGCCGACGACAACTCCAACGCCTCCGTGAAGGGCGCCGCGGAAGCCGCCGCCTACGCCGATAACACCGCGCAGGCATCTGCCGCCGCCGACATCTCCGCCGAGGCCGCGGCGAAGGCCGCCGCCACCCCGACCGCGTCCAGCGACACGACCGCGAACCTGACCTCCGCCTCCAACACTGCAGCCGAAGCCGCAGCCGCAGCTGCCGCGAACGCCGATAACTCCTCGAACGCGAACGCCGGCGCGTCACAGCGCGCCACCACGAACGCGAACGCCGCCTCCCAGTCGGCCGCGATCACGAACGCGTCCAGCAACGCCGGCGCGAACGCCGGCAGCACCAGCACGGGCAAGCCCAAGTGGAAGCGCCTGGGAGGCGCGAACCGGTACGAGACCGCAGTGAAGGTGTCCAAGGACTCCTACCCGCGCGGAGCGAAGAGTGTCGTGATCGCCCGGAGTGATCTCGCCCCCGACGCCCTGTCCGCGGCCCCGTTCGCCGTCAAGC
>NZ_MRAV01000007.1 GCF_002752355.1 Leucobacter sp. OLIS6 | reverse complement strand
AGGTTGTCTTTCGGAAAGCTTTGGCGAGTACGGGGGGCGTCTGGTCCTTGAGAACTCAATAGTGTGCACTTGATTGTCAAATGCCAATTTATTATCCCGTCCATCTGCGCCCTTTGGGGTGTGGGTGAATGGCGATTCCTTTTGGACAAATTGAACGTCAGTAATGATGTTTGTTTTTGTCAGGTCAAACTCGCAGGCCCCGGCTTATTCCGCTGGTGGTTCTGCTTTGTTTCTTTACGGAGAGTTTGATCCTGGCTCAGGACGAACGCTGGCGGCGTGCTTAACACATGCAAGTCGAACGATGAAGCCCAGCTTGCTGGGTGGAAGAGTGGCGAACGGGTGAGTAACACGTGAGTAACCTGCCCCGAACTCTGGGATAAGCGCTGGAAACGGCGTCTAATACTGGATATGTCCCATCACCGCATGGTGTGTGGGTGGAAAGATTTATCGGTTCGGGATGGACTCGCGGCCTATCAGCTTGTTGGTGAGGTAATGGCTCACCAAGGCGACGACGGGTAGCCGGCCTGAGAGGGTGACCGGCCACACTGGGACTGAGACACGGCCCAGACTCCTACGGGAGGCAGCAGTGGGGAATATTGCACAATGGGCGCAAGCCTGATGCAGCAACGCCGCGTGAGGGATGACGGCCTTCGGGTTGTAAACCTCTTTTAGTAGGGAAGAAGCGAAAGTGACGGTACCTGCAGAAAAAGCACCGGCTAACTACGTGCCAGCAGCCGCGGTAATACGTAGGGTGCAAGCGTTGTCCGGAATTATTGGGCGTAAAGAGCTCGTAGGCGGCTTGTCGCGTCTGCTGTGAAAACCCGAGGCTCAACCTCGGGCCTGCAGTGGGTACGGGCAAGCTAGAGTGCGGTAGGGGAGATTGGAATTCCTGGTGTAGCGGTGGAATGCGCAGATATCAGGAGGAACACCGATGGCGAAGGCAGATCTCTGGGCCGTAACTGACGCTGAGGAGCGAAAGCATGGGGAGCGAACAGGATTAGATACCCTGGTAGTCCATGCCGTAAACGTTGGGAACTAGATGTAGGGACTGTTCCACGGTTTCTGTGTCGTAGCTAACGCATTAAGTTCCCCGCCTGGGGAGTACGGCCGCAAGGCTAAAACTCAAAGGAATTGACGGGGGCCCGCACAAGCGGCGGAGCATGCGGATTAATTCGATGCAACGCGAAGAACCTTACCAAGGCTTGACATATACGAGAACGGGCCAGAAATGGTCAACTCTTTGGACACTCGTATACAGGTGGTGCATGGTTGTCGTCAGCTCGTGTCGTGAGATGTTCGGTTAAGTCCGGCAACGAGCGCAACCCTCGTCCTATGTTGCCAGCACGTTATGGTGGGAACTCATGGGATACTGCCGTGGTCAACACGGAGGAAGGTGGGGATGACGTCAAATCATCATGCCCCTTATGTCTTGGGCTTCACGCATGCTACAATGGCCGATACAAAGGGCTGCGATACCGCGAGGTGGAGCGAATCCCAAAAAGTCGGTCTCAGTTCGGATTGGGGTCTGCAACTCGACCCCATGAAGTCGGAGTCGCTAGTAATCGCAGATCAGCAACGCTGCGGTGAATACGTTCCCGGGCCTTGTACACACCGCCCGTCAAGTCATGAAAGTCGGTAACACCCGAAGCCGGTGGCCTAACCCTTGTGGAGGGAGCCGTCGAAGGTGGGACTGGTGATTAGGACTAAGTCGTAACAAGGTAGCCGTACCGGAAGGTGCGGCTGGATCACCTCCTTTCTAAGGAGCACTCGGAGCCCTACGGGGTTCCGCAGAATGGCCAGATCATCACCGAACGTGTGGTGCTGGCTGCTCATGGGTGGAACATTCGACAAGACAAGTCTTGATTTTCGTCGCCTGTTTTAGTACGCAGCGTCTTCCTCGTGGAGGCGCTGTTGGAACGGATGGGTGGGGGAGGCCAAGGCTTACAGGTGCATACTATTGGGTCCTGGAGGACCAGCCGGCTGCGCCCTTTTTTGGGGTGTGGGTGACTGGGTCTCTGACCCTCGTCCGTAAGACGTGTTGCTTGCGGGGGTGGGATCGACCGTACGTTGAGAACTACACAGTGGACGCGAGCATCTTCGAACCAGTACTTGTACTGGTTCTTGAGCTGGACATCGCCTTCGGGCGGTGTCTGCTCACTGGTCAAAAATTTGCTCACGCTGGCCCGTTGGGTTGGTGTGGGCGTTTCTGATACTTATGTGATTTCAAGTTTCGAAGAGCAAACGGTGGATGCCTTGGCATCTGGAGCCGAAGAAGGACGTCGTAATCTGCGATAAGCCTCGGGGAGTTGATAAACGAGCTATGATCCGAGGATTTCCGAATGGGGAAACCCCGCCAGGGCGCGTGCGTGCCTGGTGACTCCCGCCTGAATATATAGGGCGGGTAGAGGGAACGTGGGGAAGTGAAACATCTCAGTACCCACAGGAAGAGAAAACAACATGTGATTCCGGGAGTAGTGGCGAGCGAAACCGGAAGAGGCTAAACCTAGCGTGTGTGATACCTGGCAGGGGTTGCACGTTGGGGGTTGTGGGACATGCCGTGAGACGCTGCTGAGTCTCGAGCGTGAGAGTGAAGCTATAGGAGAACGCCTTGGAAGGGGCGGCCGGAGAGGGTGAGAGCCCCGTATCTGAAATGGTTTTACCGCGTGGTGTGTATCCCAAGTAGCACGGGGCCCGAGAAATCCCGTGTGAATCTGTCAGGACCACCTGATAAGCCTAAATACTCCCAGATGACCGATAGCGGACTAGTACCGTGAGGGAAAGGTGAAAAGTACCCCGGGAGGGGAGTGAAATAGTACCTGAAACCGTTTGCTTACAATCCGTTGGAGCACCCTTGTAGGTGTGACAGCGTGCCTTTTGAAGAATGAGCCTGCGAGTTAGCGATATGTGGCGAGGTTAACCCGTGTGGGGTAGCCGTAGCGAAAGCGAGTCTGAATAGGGCGGTTCAGTCGCATGTCCTAGACCCGAAGCGAAGTGATCTATCCATGGCCAGGTTGAAGCGACGGTAAGACGTCGTGGAGGACCGAACCCACTTAGGTTGAAAACTGAGGGGATGAGCTGTGGATAGGGGTGAAAGGCCAATCAAACTTCGTGATAGCTGGTTCTCTCCGAAATGCATTTAGGTGCAGCGTTGCGTGTTTCTTGCCGGAGGTAGAGCTACTGGATGGCCGATGGGCCCTACAAGGTTACTGACGTCAGCTAAACTCCGAATGCCGGTAAGTGAGAGCGCAGCAGTGAGACTGTGGGGGATAAGCTTCATAGTCGAGAGGGAAACAACCCAGATCACCAACTAAGGTCCCAAAGCGCGTGCTAAGTGGAAAAGGATGTGGAGTTGCTGTGACAACCAGGAGGTTGGCTTAGAAGCAGCCACCCTTGAAAGAGTGCGTAATAGCTCACTGGTCAAGTGATTCCGCGCCGACAATGTAACGGGGCTCAAGCACGCCACCGAAGTTGTGGCATTCGTACTGAGGCAAGCCTTCGTGGTTCAGCCGTATGGATGGGTAGGAGAGCGTCGTGTGGCGAGTGAAGCGGCGGAGTGATCCAGTCGTGGATGCCACACGAGTGAGAATGCAGGCATGAGTAGCGAAAGACGGGTGAGAAACCCGTCCTCCGGAAGACCAAGGGTTCCAGGGTCAAGCTAATCTGCCCTGGGTAAGTCGGGACCTAAGGCGAGGCCGACAGGCGTAGTCGATGGACAACGGGTTGATATTCCCGTACCGGCGAAGAACCGTCAAACGCTGATCCAGGAGTGCTAAGCAGGTGAAGCATCCTTTGAGCCTTCGGGTTCTGTGGGTGTGGAGGTTGCGAACCCGATCTGGTGAGGTGAGCGTATTAACAGGTGTGACGCAGGAAGGTAGCTGGTCCCGGGCGATGGTTGTCCCGGGCTAAGCATGTAGCCCGTCTCTGAGTAATATTTAGAGGCTTTGGGTGAGATGTGATGGGGACCCGTATGGGGAAGTCAGTGATCCTATGCTGCCGAGAAAAGCATCGACGCGAGGTTTTAGCCGCCCGTACCCCAAACCGACTCAGGTGGTCAGGTAGAGAATACTAAGGAGATCGAGAGAATCGTGGTGAAGGAACTCGGCAAAATGCCCCCGTAACTTCGGGAGAAGGGGGGCCATCCGCTTATACCAACTTGCTTGGGAAAGGGTGTGGTGGCCGCAGAGACCAGTGGGAAGCGACTGTTTACTAAAAACACAGGTCCGTGCTAACACGCAAGTGGACGTATACGGACTGACGCCTGCCCGGTGCTGGAAGGTTAAGAGGAGAGGTTAGACTTCGGTCGAAGCTTTGAATTTAAGCCCCAGTAAACGGCGGTGGTAACTATAACCATCCTAAGGTAGCGAAATTCCTTGTCGGGTAAGTTCCGACCTGCACGAATGGCGTAACGACTTCCCAGCTGTCTCCACCATGAACTCGGCGAAATTGCATTACGAGTAAAGATGCTCGTTACGCGCAGCAGGACGGAAAGACCCCGTGACCTTTACTACAGCTTGGTATTGGTATTCGGTGTGACTTGTGTAGGATAGGTGGGAGACTGTGAAGCGGGCACGCCAGTGTTCGTGGAGTCATTGTTGAAATACCACTCTGGTCATTCTGGATATCTAACTACGGACCCTGATCGGGTCTTGGGACAGTGCCTGGTGGGTAGTTTAACTGGGGCGGTTGCCTCCCAAAAAGTAACGGAGGCGCCCAAAGGTTCCCTCAACCTGGTTGGCAATCAGGTGGCGAGTGTAAGTGCACAAGGGAGCTTGACTGTGAGACTGACAGGTCGAGCAGGGACGAAAGTCGGGACTAGTGATCCGGCAGTGGCTTGTGGAAGCGCTGTCGCTCAACGGATAAAAGGTACCTCGGGGATAACAGGCTGATCTTGCCCAAGAGTCCATATCGACGGCATGGTTTGGCACCTCGATGTCGGCTCGTCGCATCCTGGGGCTGGAGTTGGTCCCAAGGGTTGGGCTGTTCGCCCATTAAAGCGGTACGCGAGCTGGGTTTAGAACGTCGTGAGACAGTTCGGTCCCTATCCGCTGCGCGCGTTGGAAATTTGAGAGGATCTGACCCTAGTACGAGAGGACCGGGTTGGACGAACCTCTGGTGTGCCAGTTGTTCTGCCAAGGGCATGGCTGGTTGGCTACGTTCGGGATGGATAACCGCTGAAAGCATCTAAGCGGGAAGCCGGCCTCGAGATGAGATTTCCGTACACCTTGTGTGTGTGAGGCTCCCAGTAGACGACTGGGTTGATAGGCCAGATGTGGAAGTGGGGTAACTCATGGAGCTGACTGGTACTAATAAGCCGATGACTTGATTTACACTTTCAGAATTTCCTGTTGTGATTGTTCGCGTCCACTTTGTGGTTCTTGACGTACGGCCAAGAACCCGCCGCTCGCTCCTTCTTGTGGGGTGTGGGTGGTGATGGTTTTGGTATGTCAATAGAGTTACGGCGGTTATAGCGTCAGGGAAACGCCCGGTTACATTCCGAACCCGGAAGCTAAGGCTGACTGCGCCGATGGTACTGCACTCGGGAGGGTGTGGGAGAGTAGGACACCGCCGGACCCCTTTT
>NZ_MRAV01000019.1 GCF_002752355.1 Leucobacter sp. OLIS6 | reverse complement strand
CATGCCTGCTGCGGCTCCGGTCCCGCCGGCCGCGCCCGCGGCTCCGGGCGTCCCGAGCTACGGCGCAGCGCAGCCCTACTCGACCGACACCGCACCGAAGAAGGGCCTCGCGATCACCGGTATGGTGCTCTCGATCGTCGGCCTGGTGCTGTGCTTCCTCCCGTTCCTCGGGATCCCGCTCGCGTTCGTGGGCATCGTGCTCAGCATCGTCGCGATGGTGAAGAAGCAGCCCAAGGGTTTCAGCCTCACCGGCCTCATCGTCGGAATCCTCGGTCTGGTCGCCGGCGTGGTCATCGTGATCGTGGCGCTGCTCGCGCTCGGTGCGGTCGGCAACGCGGCCGAGCAGTGCGCCAACGGCGCGGCGACGGTCGAGATCGCGGGGCAGACGATCGACTGCTCCAGCGTCGACATCACGACCACTCCGTAGCCCCCCGACAGTACGGCGAGAGGCCCCGGGTCCGCACGGATCCGGGGCCTCTCGGCGTCTCACAGGTGTCAGCAGCGCTCGACGAGCAGCGCCGTGTGCTTGCCCGCCACTCGGGTGAGTACGAGCGTCGCCCGTTCGGAACCGCGGAGCTTGAGCCGGGTTCGCAGCGCAGCGGGGTCGACGTCGATCCCGCGCTTCTTGATCTCGAGGGTGCCGATCGAGCGCTCCGCGAGCGCACGCCGCAGCTCCGACTCCTTGACGGGCAGCGTCTCGAGCACGCGGAACGCCGTCGCGAACGGCGTCGGCACGAGCGCGTCACCCGTCAGGTAGGCGATCCCGTCGCTCAGCATTCCGGCTCGCAGCTGCGCGGCGAGCAGACCGATGAGCCGGGCTCGGATCACGGCCCCGTCGGGCTCGTAGAGGAACCCGCCGAGCGGGCGCACCTCGGCGTCGTCGGCGTCGGCGTCGGCGTGCAGCTCATCGGCGTCGGGGTCCGAATCGGGGTCCCCGGGGGCGCGCAGGATGAGTGCCGAGCGCCGGATGCCCGAACGCGCGGCGGCACCGAACCACAGCCCCATCTCGACGAGCTGCCCGCCGACCGAGACCCACTGGGCCTCGGCGTCGTCGGGGATGAGCTCCCGGTCGAAGCCGGGGCCGAGCTTGATGCCGGTCGGCATCCGCTCGGCGAGGCCGAAGGCGAAGCCGAGCGAGGGTGCGTAGTCGTCAGGGCCGGCGAGCCGCCGAGTATCGCGGTGCCCGGCGGTGCGGCGGGCGGGATCGAGGAACGCGGCGTCGGCGTCGGCCGTGCCCAGCGCCTCGGCGTCGCCGACGCGCACGCTGTCGTCGGGACCGGCACCCGCGACCGCGAGGTTGTGAGCGGCGAACGTCGCGGTCAGCGGATCGAGTTCGACCGCGCGCGGGGCCAGGCCCGCTTCGAGCACGGCGAGCGACTCGGTGCCGATGCCGCAGCCGAGATCGGCGACCCGGGTCGCTCCGGCCGCGCGGAACCGCGCCGCATGGCGCTCGGCGACGGCGAAGCGGGAGGCCTGCTCGAGGCCCGCCGGGGTGAAGAGCATGTGCGCGGCGCGGCGCGATCCGAACTTGCTCGCGGCGCGGACACGGAGGTCGTGCTGGGTCAGCGCCGCCGCGATCAGCCCGGGATCGGTTCCCTCGGCGCGCAGGACGCCTCCGATCGCGGCGGCGTCGAGCCCGGTCGCGGCGGCCGCGTCGATGCGGTCGAGCAGGTCGAGCCCGGCGGGCGTCGCGAGTTCATCCCAGCCGGGCAGCACGGAGCCGGTCGCCGCGACGCGTCCGCGCGGAGCGGCGGAGGCGCGGGGCGACGACAGGCGGGAGCCGGCGGGGCGTGAAACGGACGACCCCGGGGCGTCGCCCCGGGGTCGTCTGCGCGGTTTCGCCATGGATCAGTAGGTGCCCGTCTGCGAAAGGGCGGCGCCGGCCGTGCCGATCATCACGACGATGAAGCCGATGTAGAAGATGAAGAAGAGCGCGATCGCCACGAAGTACGCGTAGCTGATGATGAGGCCGGTGAGCGCGATGCCGCGGCCGGCGTCACCCGTGCGCTTGATCTGGCCGAGCGAGAGGTGCCCGAAGATGATGCCGGCGAGCGGCGCGATGAATGCGAAGATGATGGCCAGGACCGCGTAGGTGTTGGTGAGGCCCATGGTGGTGGCCTCGGGCTTGCGCGGGGCGGCGCTGTAGGCCGGGGCCGGCTGCGGCGGGACCGCGGGGTACTGCTGCGTCGCGGGGTAGGGCTGCGCCGCGGTCGGCTGCGGAACGGTGAACTGCTGCTGCGGTGCGGTGGGCTGCGGAACAGTGGGCTGCGCGCCGGTGTTCTGCGGCTCCTGCGGGGTGGCGTTCGACATGCTGAGCTCCGGATCTCGTTCGTGCAGCCGATACCTGCTGCGCTTCCACCATACGACATGGCGGTTTTCCCCGGTCATCAGGAGCCTGCGAAACGGAGAGGAGGCCCCGGACGCGGGTCCGGGGCCTCCTCGCGGTCGAGTGCGGGTGAGCTCAGTAGCTCGAGTAGGAGTAGCCGCTGGACGACGCCGCGGCGATCACCGAGATGACGATGACGAAGCCGATCCAGAGCACGTAGAACGCCGTGAGGACGTAGCCGATGATCGTGCCCGCGAGGCCGAGGCCCCGTCCGTTCTCGCCCGTTCGCTTGATCTGGCTCAGGCTGATGTGCCCGAGGATGATGCCGAGCAGCGGGATGAAGAACGAGGCGATGAACGCGATGATCGCCATCGTGTTGGTCGCCGGGGGCGCCGGGTACGCCGCGTACTGGGGGACGGCGCCGGGCTGGGGCGCTCCGTACGGGGCCTGCGGGGCGCCGTACGGCTGGGGCGCTCCGTAGGGCTGCGGCGCTCCGTAGGGCTGCGGCGCTCCGTAGGGCTGCTGCGGCGCGGCCTGCGGTGCCGGCGGCGCCGGAACCTGCGGCGCGTTCGACAGCGGAGCGGCGAACTGCGGGGCCTCGGGCCGCGGGGCCTCGGGCTGGGCCGGCGGAACCGGCTGCTCGGGCGCGGTCGGCTGTTCGGGCTGCTGCGGGGGCTGGGTGGGGTCGGTGGGGAACGACATCTCGTACTTCTTCCTCGGGTCGTCGGAGGCGGATGCCGGGGAGTTCCCGGCCGTTGCCGAACATCCTCGCACGCCGCGCCGTGAGCGCCCGTGCGCACGGCCGGAATCGTCTCCGGGTCGGTGCCACCCGATCGCGCGCGTTCGCCCCTCGCGATCACCTGCGCATTCGCTGGCACTCGCCTTGCAGGAGTGCCAATCCAGACCCTAGACTTCACACGACGCCCGGTTTCCTCCGGGCGCTCGCACAATCTTCAGTTCACGTCAGAAAAGGGGTCAATCGTGTCGGTTGCCATCAAGCCGCTCGAGGATCGAATCGTCATCAAGCAGGTCGAGGCCGAGCAGACCACCGCTTCGGGCCTCGTCATCCCCGACAGCGCCAAGGAGAAGCCGCAGGAGGGCGAGGTCGTGGCAGTGGGCCCCGGCCGCGTCTCCGACAGCGGCGCTCGCGTCCCGCTCGATATCGCGGTCGGCGACGTCGTGATCTACTCGAAGTTCGGCGGCACCGAGGTCAAGGTCGGCGGCGCCGATTACCTCGTGCTCTCGGCTCGCGACGTCCTCGCGGTCGTCACCCGCTAAGCGCTTCGCGGCGTTCTCCGTCGCGCGAACACGGGCCCCGGAGGCAATGCCTCCGGGGCCCGTTTCCTGTTCTCACGAACAACGAAGCCGCCGGCGTCGTCGTCCCGCGGGCCATCGATCGGCCGGGAACTGCTCACTAGACTGGATCGGTGAGCGGTACTAACAGAGAGACGACGCAGTTCAGATCCGGCCTGGCCTTCGGGTTCGGGGCCTATCTCATGTGGGGTGCGTTCCCGCTCTTCTTCACCCTCATCGCCGCGGTGAACCCCTTCGAGGTCGTCCCGTGGCGCGTCATCACGACACTCATCATCTGCGCCCTCATCGTGACGGTCACGCGTCGATGGGGATCCGTCGCCGAGATCCTCCGCACGCCGAAGAAGCTCGGCGCTCTGGCGCTCGCTTCGCTCCTGCTCTACGCGAACTGGCAGCTGTTCGTCGTCGGCGTCATCTCGGGCCACGTGCTCGAGACGGCGCTCGGCTACTTCATCAATCCGCTGTTCACGATCCTGTTCGGTGTGATCTTCTGGCGCGAGAAGCTGTCGCGCCTGCAGTGGATCGCGGTCTCGATCGCCGGGATCGGCGTGCTCGTGTCGACCGTCGCCTACGGCCAGTTCCCCTGGATCGCGATCGGCCTCGCCGTGTCGTTCGGGCTCTACGGCGTCGTGCACCAGCGCATCGACGCGGTCGACGGCGTGACGGGGCTCACCGTCGAGACGTTCGTCTCGGTGCCGGTCGGACTCGTGCAGCTCGCGATCCTCGCCGTCCTGCCCGCCGGGCTCGCCGCGTTCACCCACGGGCCGCTCGTCACCGTGTTCGTGCTGCTCAGCGGGCTCGTCACGGCGGTGCCGCTGATCCTCTTCGGCGAGGCCGCGCAGCGGCTCCCGCTCACCTACATCGGCTTCCTGCAGTTCATGACCCCGGTGATCGGGTTCATCTTCGGTTACTTCGTCATGCACGAGGAGATGTCGGCCGCGCGCTGGATCGGCTTCGTCGCGGTCTGGATCGCGCTCGTGTTCCTCGTCGTCGACATGGTCGCCGCACTGCGTCGGGCGCCGCAGCCGCAGGCCACGGCCGAGCCCAGGACGGGTCCGATCGCCCTCGGCGGATAGCCGCTCGGGAACCCGCGGGAAGAAGCGGCGGGGGCCCTGCGTTTAGAATGGTGCAACGGCAGCGGATGCGCCGTTCTCCTCGCAACGATCCCGACCCGGAAAGAGGCTCCATGGAACAGCGCGATCCCTTCGCGTTCACCGGTCTGACCTACGACGATGTGCTGCTGCTTCCGGCGCACACCGACGTCATCCCCAGCGAGGCCGATACCTCGACCCGGCTCACCCGCCGGATCGAGCTCGGGATCCCGCTCATCTCGGCGGCCATGGATACCGTGACCGAGACGCGCATGGCGGTCGCGATGGCCCGCAACGGCGGCCTCGGGATCCTCCACCGCAATCTGTCCATCCAGGATCAGGCCGAGATGGTCGACCGCGTGAAGCGCAGCGAAGCCGGAATGATCACGAACCCGGTCACGACCACGGTCGACGCGACCGTGGCCGAGGTCGACGCCCTCTGCGGCGAGTACCGCGTCAGCGGTCTTCCCGTGGTGGACAAGCAGGGCATCCTGCTCGGCATCATCACGAACCGCGACATGCGCTTCATCGATCCGGGCGAGCGCTCGCGCGTGCGCGTCGAGGACGCCATGACCCGCATGCCGCTCATCACGGGCCGCACGGGCATGAGCCGTGCGGACGCCGCGGAGATCTTCCGTCAGCACAAGATCGAGAAGCTGCCGCTCGTCGACGACTCGGGTCGCCTCACCGGGCTCATCACGGTGAAGGACTTCGACAAGGAGGAGCAGTACCCGAACGCCACCAAGGACGAGGCGGGACGCCTGCGCGTCGGCGCCGCGGTCGGCTTCTTCGGCGACGCCTGGAAGCGCGCCACCTCGCTGCTCGACGCGGGCGTCGACGTGCTCGTCGTCGACACCGCGAACGGCGACAGCAAGGGCGTGCTCGACATCATCGCCAAGATCAAGGCCGATCCCGCGTTCGCGCACATCGACGTGATCGGCGGCAACGTCGCGACCTACAGCGGCGCCAAGGCGCTCGTCGAGGCCGGCGCGGACGCGGTGAAGGTCGGCGTCGGTCCGGGCTCCATCTGCACCACCCGCGTGATCGCCGGTGTCGGCGTGCCGCAGGTGACCGCCGTCTACGAGGCGGCTCGCGCCGCGACTCCGGCCGGCGTCCCGATCATCGCCGATGGCGGTCTGCAGTACTCGGGCGATATCGCGAAGGCGCTCGTCGCCGGTGCGTCCTCGGTGATGATGGGCTCGCTGCTCGCCGGCACCGACGAGAGCCCGGGCGACCTGGTGTTCGTCGGCGGCAAGCAGTTCAAGAACTACCGCGGCATGGGCTCGCTCGGCGCGCTGCAGACGCGCGGCGAGCGCACCTCGTACTCGAAGGACCGCTACTTCCAGGCCGACGTCCCGAGCGACGAGAAACTGATCCCCGAGGGCATCGAGGGCCAGGTTCCCTACCGCGGTCCCGTCGGGGCGGTCGCGCACCAGATGATCGGCGGCCTGCGCCAGTCGATGTTCTACGTGGGCGCTCGTTCGATCACCGAGCTCAAGGAGCGCGGCCAGTTCGTCCGCATCACCTCCGCGGGCCTCAAGGAGAGCCACCCGCACGACATCCAGATGGTCGTCGAGGCGCCGAACTACCGCCGCTGATCCGCTCTCCGGACGAAGCCCCCGACGCCCCCGTGCGATCGGGGGCTTCGCCGTATCGCTGCGCGGCCGGTAGGCTGGGTTCGTGAGCAACGAGATCGAGATCGGCCGCGGCAAGCGCGCACGTCGCGTGTACACCTTCGACGAGATCGGCATCGTGCCGACGCGGCGCACCCGCGACCCCGAGCTCGTCTCGACCGGATGGACCATCGACGCGTTCCAGTTCGAGATCCCGGTGCTGGGCGCCCCCATGGACTCGGTCATGTCGCCCGCGACGGCGATCGCGCTCGGCCGCCTCGGCGGCCTCGGCGTGCTGAACCTCGAGGGCCTCTGGACCCGCCACGAGAACCCCGAGCCGCTGCTCGCCGACCTGGCAACCATCTCCGACCCCGTGGCCGCGCTCGCCCGCATGCGGGAGCTGTACGCGGCCCCGATCCGCCCCGAGCTGATCACGGCCCGCCTGGGCGAGATCCGCGAGGCCGGGGTGACGGTGGCCGGCGCGCTGTCGCCGCACCGCACCGCCGAGTTCTCCGAGACGGTCATCGGCGCGGGCGTCGACCTCTTCGTGATCCGCGGCAACACCGTCTCGGCCGAGCACGTCTCGGTGCCGGGCCGCGAACCGCTCAACCTCAAGCAGTTCATCTACGAGCTCGATGTACCGGTGATCGTCGGCGGTGCCGCGACCTACCAGTCGGCCCTGCACCTCATGCGCACGGGCGCGGCGGGCGTGCTCGTCGGCTTCGGCGGGGGCGCCTCGTCGACCACCCGTGCCACGCTGGGCATCCGCGCACCCATGGCGACCGCGATCGCCGATGTCGCCGGGGCTCGTACCGACTACCTCGACGAGTCGGGCGGCCGCTATGTGCACGTGATCGCCGACGGCGGTCTCGGTACCTCGGGCGACCTGATCAAGGCGATCGCCTGCGGCGCGGACGCGGTCATGCTCGGTGCGGCGCTCGCACGCGCCACCGACGCCCCTGGCGGCGGCTGGCACTGGGGGCAGGAAGCGCACCACGACGATCTGCCTCGCGGCGCGCGGGTGCAGGTCGGCGGCGTCGCCCCGCTCGAGCAGATCATCGGCGGACCGGCCCACGTGGCCGACGGCACCGCGAATCTCATCGGCGCGCTGCGCCGGGCCATGGCCACAGCCGGCTACTCCGAGGTCAAGGAGTTCCAGCGCGTCGGGATCGTGCACGCAGAGCGCTGAGCGCTTCGCGGGTTCGGAAGGAGGAACGCATGAGCGTACGGAAGAACTCGCAACCGCCTGCAACGGGGGATACCCGCGGCAGGCTCGGACCCGATGAGCGCGCCGCGGCGATCGCCGCGATGCGCGAGCCGGGTACCGAACTCGACGTGCTGGTGATCGGCGGTGGGATCACCGGTGCGGGCGTCGCGCTCGACGCGGCGACCCGCGGTCTCTCCACCGGAATCCTGGAGGCCCGTGACTGGGCCTCGGGAACGTCGAGCCGATCCTCGAAGCTCGTGCACGGCGGCATCCGCTACCTCGAGCAGATGAACTTCTCGCTCGTGCGCGAGGCGCTCGTCGAGCGCGGACTGCTGCTGCAGCGCCTGGCACCGCACCTCGTGCGCCCCGTCCGCTTCCTCTACCCCGTCACGGTCCCCGTGATCGAGCGCTGCTACGTGGGCGCCGGCATGCTGCTCTACGACCTGTTCGCGCGGACCGGCGGGCGTCCGCCCGGGGTACCGTGGCACGCGCACGTGACTCGTCGGCGGCTGAGCCGCGAGGCGCCCGGCCTCCGCCGCGACGCGTTCCGGGGCGGGCTCAGCTACTCCGACGCCCAGGTGGACGACGCACGGCTCGTTTCGACGGTCGTACGGACCGCAGCCGCCTACGGCGCGCTCGCCGCGAACCGGGTACGCGTCGAAGGATTCCTCCGCGTCGGCGAGCGGGTGGTCGGCGTCCAGGCGCACGATCTCGAGACCGGCGAGCGCTTCGAGGTCCGCGCGAAGCAGGTCATCAACGCGACCGGCGTCTGGACCGACGACACGCAGGCGCTCGTGGGGGAGCGGAGCACGTTCCGGGTGCGCGCCTCGAAGGGGATCCACCTCGTGGTCCCGCGCGACCGCTTCCGTTCGAAGTACGGTCTGCTGCTGCGCACCGAGAAGAGCGTGCTCTTCGTGATCCCCTGGGGCCGGCACTGGCTCATCGGCACGACCGACACCGACTGGGAACTCGACAAGGCGCATCCGGCGGCGACCGCGGCCGACATCGACTACCTGCTGGAGCACGTGAACAGGGTGCTGCAGACCCCGCTCACCCGCGACGACGTCGAGGGCGTCTACGCGGGCCTTCGTCCGCTGCTCGCGGGGGAGAGCGACGAGACCTCGAAGCTCTCGCGCGAGCACCTCGTGGTGCACGCCGTGCCCGGTCTCGTGATGGTCGCGGGCGGCAAGCTCACCACCTACCGGGTCATGGCGAAGGACGCGGTCGACGAGGCGGTCGCCGCGATGGAGGGGCGGATCCCGTCCTCGATCACCGACGACGTCCCCCTCGTGGGCGCCGAGGGGTACCGCGCGGCCTGGAACCGGCGCGCGCGTTCGGCGAAGGCCGCGGGGGTGCACGTCGACCGGGTGGAGCACCTGCTGCAGCGCTACGGGTCGCGCACCGACGACGTGCTCGCGCTCGTCGCCGAGCGTCCTGAGCTCGGCGAGTCGCTGCCCGGTGCCGACGACGTGATCGGCGCCGAGATCGTCTACGCAGCGAGCCACGAGGGGGCGCTGCACCTCGACGACGTGCTCGCGCGGCGCACGCGGATCTCGATCGAGGCGTGGGATCGCGGCGTCTCCGCCGCGCCGGTCGCCGCGGAGCTCTTGGCCGGAGTGCTCGGCTGGGACGCGGCGCGCACGGGACGTGAGGTCGAGCGCTACCTCGAACGCGTCGCCGCCGAGCGGGCGAGCCAGCAGGAGCTGACCGACGAAGCGGCGGACCGGGTGCGGCTCGAGGCCCCCGATTTCTCGGGCAGCGCAGACGATCTGGACGCTCAGGACGGACCCGGCGAGGCCCGATAGAATCGGTTCGTCCGGTCGTTCTCCGACCGTGGGCCGTGGGTTCTCCGGCCCTGATCCCTCTGGCAGGAGCGCCGAACCATCAGCACGTCCGCGAAACGCCCCGAATACCTCGGCGACCCGACTCTCGCGCGGGTCATGGTGCGCCCGCAGTGGATCCTGGCGCTCATCGCGGCGCTCGCGGTCGCGGCCGGCTTCGCCTGGCTGGGCCAGTGGCAGCTCGGTGTCGCCGTGCAGAACAGCGCGAAGGACTCGACCTCGTCCTCCGAGCAGCCGCGTCCGCTGAACGAGCTGACCGAACCGGGGATCGCCGTCAGCGATCACGCGGGCGGCATGGTCGTCACGGGCACCGGTGTGCTGACCCGCACCTCGACCCTCGTGGTCGAGAACCGCACCAACTTCGGCGAGCAGGGCGCGTGGGTGGTCGGCGAGGTGCAGGTCGACCAGGGCGACGGATCCTCCGCACGGCTCGCGGTCGCGCTCGGCTGGGCCCGGTCCGCGGCGAAGGCCGAGGCGGCCGCGAAGCGCATCGCCGAGCAGCCGGTCGTCCAGGTGTTCCAGCCGGTGGCGTTCGAAGGCCGCTACATGCCGCCGGACGCGCCGCTGATCCCGACGGCCGATCGCGATCCGCAGACCATCCTCTCGATGGCGCCGGCGCAGCTCGTGAATCGCTGGGGCGCGAGCGACGAGCCCAGTTACGGCGGCTATCTGGTGCTGCACCCGAAGCAGTCGGCCGAACTGCTGCAGGGGGAGCCCCTGTCGAAGTACGGGCTCGACCGCATCGAGTCCGTCCCGCCGCTGCCGGCCGAGACGGTGAACTGGCTCAACGTCTTCTACGCGATCGAGTGGGTCGTGTTCGCGGGCTTCGCGATCTTCTTCTGGTACCGCCTGGCGCGCGATGCCTGGGAGAAGGAGCACGAACTCAAGGCGCTCGAGGCGGAGGGCGGCGGCGCGGCCGGCCCCTGATCCTCATCCCGTCATTCTGCGCGAGGAACGAGTCGCAGAATCCCGAGATCCTGCGACTCGTTCCTCGCGCAGGATGACGTCCTTCCTCCGGGCAGGACGAAACGTCACACCGCGATAGGATGGAATCCATGGTTCTGCAGCCCAAGCCCGCCGACTTCCCGCGCATCCGCAAGTCGCTGAGCTTCTACAAGGTCACCTCGGTGATCACCGGCACCATGCTGCTGCTGCTCTGCGCCGTCATGGTCATGAAGTACGTGTTCCGGGTCGAGCTGTTCCTCTTCACGCCGAACGGCTTCGCCCACTTCGAGCCCGTCATGCCGGGTGGCATGGAGCGCGACTTCGCGGTGGAGGGCTTCGACCTGTTCAAGGCGATCCTCATCGCGCACGGCTGGTTCTACGTGGTCTACCTGATCTCGAACTTCATGCTGTGGAGCCCGATGCGCTGGAACTTCGGACGCTTCCTGCTGCTCGCCCTCGGCGGCGTGATCCCGTTCATGTCCTTCTTCCTCGAGGGGCGCACCGCACGAGAGGTCACCCAGACCCTCGAATACCTCGAGGACGCCCAGACTCCCACTCCCAACGCGGCCTCGGCCGCACCGATCCCGGAAGGCCGTTCATGACCGATCAGACCTCGACCGAGCACCGCCCGGTCCTCGTCGTCGACTTCGGAGCGCAGTACGCCCAGCTCATCGCGCGCCGCGTGCGCGAAGCGGGCGTCTACTCCGAACTCGTGCCGCACACGATCACCGCGGCCGAGGTCGAGGCGAAGCGCCCGCTCGGCATCGTGCTCTCGGGCGGACCCTCGTCTGTCTACGAGGAGGGCGCTCCCGCCTTCGACGACAGCGTGTTCGACCTCGGGATCCCCGTGCTCGGCATCTGCTACGGCTTCCAGGTCATGGCGCGCGCGCTCGGCGGCACCGTCGGCAACACCGGCGACCGCGAGTACGGCGCGACCGACGCGACCCTCGTGGGCGACGGCGGGGCGATCCTCGGCGGTCAGCCCGAGGCCCAGAACGTCTGGATGAGCCACGGCGACGCGGTTCAGCAGGCACCCGAGGGCTTCGAGGTCTACGCCCGCACCGCGGTGACGCCGGTCGCGGCGTTCGGATCCGCCGAGAAGAAGCTCTACGGCGTGCAGTGGCACCCCGAGGTGAAGCACTCCGACCACGGCCAGCGCGTGCTCGAGAACTTCCTGCACCACGTCGCCGGGATCCCGGCCGACTGGACCGCCGGCAACGTGATCGCCGAGCAGATCGAGCGGATTCGAGAGCAGGTCGGCGACGCGCGCGTCATCTCCGCGCTGTCGGGCGGCGTCGACTCGGCCGTCTCGACCGCGCTCGTGCACGAGGCCATCGGCGATCAGCTCACCGCGGTGTTCGTCGACCACGGTCTGCTGCGCAAGGGCGAGCGCGAGCAGGTGGAGCGCGACTACGTCGCCTCGACCGGCGTCAAGCTCATCACCGTCGACGCGGCCGACATCTTCCTCGGTCACCTCGCCGGGGTCACCGATCCCGAAGAGAAGCGCAAGATCATCGGCCGCGAGTTCATCCGCGCGTTCGAGCAGGTGCAGCTCGACCTCGTCGCCGAGGCCAAGGCCTCCGGCGAGAAGGTCAAGTTCCTCGTGCAGGGCACGCTGTACCCCGATGTCGTCGAGTCGGGCGGCGGCGCGGGCACCGCGAACATCAAGTCGCACCACAATGTCGGCGGCCTTCCCGAGGACCTCGACTTCGAGCTCATCGAGCCGCTGCGCGCCCTGTTCAAGGACGAGGTCCGCGCGATCGGCCGCGAGCTCGGGATCCCCGAGGCGATCGTCGGCCGCCAGCCGTTCCCCGGCCCCGGCCTCGGCATCCGCATCGTCGGCGAGGTCACCCGCGAGCGCCTCGACGTGCTGCGCGAGGCCGACGCGATCGCCCGCGAAGAGCTCACCGCCGCCGGTCTCGACCAGACGATCTGGCAGTGCCCGGTCGTGCTGCTCGCCGACGTGCGCTCGGTGGGCGTGCAGGGCGACGGTCGCACCTACGGTCACCCGATCGTGCTGCGGCCCGTCTCGTCCGAGGACGCCATGACGGCCGACTGGACCCGCGTGCCCTACGAGGTGCTCGCCAGGATCTCCAACCGCATCACCAACCAGGTGCCCGAGGTCAACCGAGTGGTGCTCGACGTCACGTCGAAGCCGCCGGGGACCATCGAGTGGGAGTGATCCGTTCGGCGCCTCGGCGCTGACGGAATCGGAACGGGCCGGGGAGCGATGCTCCCCGGCCCGTTCCGCGTCGTGCGCGTTCAGGCGGTGCCGGGCTCGGCCGAGTCGTCAGCCAGCAGCGCGGTGAGCCCCGCCTCGTCCTGCAGGCGGGGTTCGGTGCGCCGTTCGGGGCGCACCCCGGACTTATCGGCGTAGAACGCGCGGATCCGATCCATGTCGGACTCCACGTCACCGGTGAGCCGCACGGTCGGGCCCAGTCCGGTCGTGCGCGTCGTGCGATCGACGTAGCCGAGGGTGACGGGCAGATCGGCGGCGATCGCGATGCGGTAGAAGCCGCTGCGCCAGCCGCTGCCCGAGCGGGTTCCCTCGGGCGTGACGACCAGGAGGAAGCGGTCGGTCGCGCGGGCACGCGCGACCACCGCGTCGACGACGCCGGAGGCGTTCGCGCGGTCGACCGCGATCCCGCCGAGTCCGCGCATGATCGGACCCGCGATCCCGCGGAAGAGCTCTCGCTTGCCGAGCCAGTGGATCCGCATGCGCGTGCTCCAGGCGATGCCGAGCATCAGTACGAAGTCGAAGTTCGACGTGTGCGGTGCGCCGATCAGCAGACGCGGCCCGGCGGGCGGAGCGGCCTCGGGCACGAGTCGCCACGGGGACAGCCTCCAGAAGGCTCCCGCGAGCCCGGCGCGAATCGACTCGAGAATCATCCGTCAAGACTAGCCGCGGGCGCATGCCGTTCCGGTTCGGGCGGCGGTTCGCGCTGCGGCGTTGCCGGCGCGGGCGCGGGGACGCTCGCGTGCGTGGGAGCAGCGCAGGGGACTCGCAGCCCGCGCCGAGACTGCGCGGCTAGGGTCGAGCACATGGACAGTGCCGATGACGAACGCATCTCGATGTCCGCGGCCGAGGCCCGCGCGGTCCGCGACGAGTTCCAGCGGTTCCTGCTCGAGTACGAGTTCGGGCTGAAGGAGATCGAGACCAAGATCGAGATCCTGCGCGACGAGTTCCTCTACATGCACGACTACAACCCGATCGAGCACGTGTCGAGCCGGGTGAAGTCGACGGACAGCCTGCTCGACAAGGTGCGCAGGCGCGGTCTGCCGCCGGGCCTCGATGTCGTGCGACAGCACATCACCGACATCGCGGGCGTGCGCATCACCTGCAGCTTCACCGCCGACGTCTACCGGCTGTTCGAGCTGCTCACCCAGCAGGACGACGTGACGCTGCTGCTCGTGAAGGACTACATCGCCGAGCCGAAGCCGAACGGCTATCAGAGCCTGCACGCGATCGTCGAGGTGCCCGTGTTCCTCTCGACGGGGGCGGTGCGCGTGCCCGTCGAGATCCAGTTCCGCACCATTGCGATGGACTTCTGGGCGAGCCTCGAGCACAAGATCCACTACAAGTACGAGCGCCAGGTGCCCGAGGGGCTGCTGGCGAGCCTCAAGGACGCCGCCGATACCGCGGCCGAGCTCGACGCGCGCATGGAGCGGCTGCACCGCGCCCTGCACGGCGGCCTGCCGACGAGCCCGGTGACGGTGGTGCCCGTGCCGCCGATCGATTCTCCGGAGCCGCCCCGCTCGATCTCGGCCTGAGTCGGGGAGCCTCCCACGCACGTCATACGCCGAGGGGCGGGGAACCGGATGGTTCCCCGCCCCTCGGCGTATGACGTGTCAGCCGCTAATTGCTGCGGAAGATCGCGATGATGCGGAGGATCTCGACGTACAGCCAGATCAGCGTGACCATGAGGCCGAACGCGGCCGACCAGGCCCACTTCTCGGGAACGCGGTTGCGCACGCCGTTCTGGATCAGCTCGAAGTCCATGACGAGCGAGTACGCGGCGAGCAGCACCGCGAGGGCGCCGATGACCAGGCCGAGGGGGAGCCAGCCGAAGAGCTTCGCGCCGTACATGCCCCACGGGTCGGAGTTGACACCGGTGAGCATGAGCACGACGTTGACGAGCGAGAACGCGGCGTAGCCGATGATCGCGACCATGAAGATCTTGGTCGCGCGGGGGCTCGTGCGCACCTTGCCGCTGCGGAACAGCAGCAGCGTGATAGCGAACACGGCGAGCGTACCGATGATCGCCTGGGCGACGATGCCGTTGAACATCGCCTCGAAGGTGCCCGAGATGCCGCCGAGGAACAGGCCCTGCGCGGCGGCGTACGCGATGATCAGCGGAACGCTCGGCTCCTTCTTGAACGCGTTCACCAGACCGAGCACGAGGCCGGCGATCGCGCCGGGGAGCATGAGCGCCGGCACGAACCAGCCCACCGCACCGAAGGCGAGCACGATGAGGAACAGCATGACCGTCTTTGAGATGGTGTTCTCGTAGGTCATCGGCTTGTCGGACGGGGTGATGACGGGCGGCTGCTGGGCGCCCGGCTGCGCGCCGAAGCCCGGCTGCGCGGGCTGACCGGCGGGCACGTCGATGCCCGGGCGCTGGGGCTGCGCCGCAGGCTGATCGTAGATGCGGTGCAGTTCCTCGGCGGTCAGCGTCTTGCCGTTGAGCGCCGGGTTGTTGGAGAGCGCGGGATTGCTCATGTGCGTCGGGATCCTTTCTCGACGGGATTTCACACCAGCCTATCGGCGGATTCCCACGCCAGCATAGGAATCCACTGGGTGTTCGCCCGCAGCTCACCCGGCCCGTCACCCCGATCGTTCACCCGGCGGACCTAGCATGGTCGACATGCCCGACACCCGCGCCGCCATCCGCTCCCGGCCCCTGGTCATCGGCCACCGCGGAGCTTCCGGGCTCCGCCCCGAGCACACCGAGTCGGCGTACCGGCTCGCCTGCAGACAGGGCGCCGACGCCGTCGAACCGGATGTGGTCGTCACCCGCGACGGCGTGCTGGTGGTGCGGCACGAGAACGAGATCTCGGGCACCACGGACGTCGCGGATCACCCCGAGTTCGCCGATCGGCGCACGACGAAGACCGTCGACGGCGTCGAGCTGACCGGCTGGTTCACCGAGGACTTCGACTGGGCCGAGCTCGCGATCCTGCGCAGCCGGGAGCGCCTGCCCGAGACGCGACCCGGCAACCGTGAGTTCGACGGACGGGAGCCGATCCTCCGGCTGTCGGACGTGCTCGCGATCATCGACGAGGAGAGCGCGGCGCTCGACCGCGGGATCGGCGTCGTGCTCGAGGTGAAGCACGCGCAGTACTTCTCGGAGCTGGGGTACCGCTTCGAGGAGCTGCTGCCAACCGTCCTGGCGCCGGCCGGCTGGGCGGACCGCCGGGAACGGCTCGTGATCGAGTGCTTCGAGCTCGGGATCCTGGAGCGGCTGCGCGCCGACGGCCTGGCCGCGGACTTCGTATTCCTGTTGGAGCATACCGGTGCGGGCGCCGACGAGGTGGCGCGAGAAGCAGCCGGTGGACCCGCCGCCGCGAGCTACGCCTGGTACCGCAGCGACGCGGGGCTCGACGCACTGGCCGGTCGGGTCGAGGGGATCAGCGTCGACACCTGCGACCTGGTGAGCGTCGGCTCCGACGGTGCCGCGGTGACCTCCGACCTGGTCGAGCGCGCCCACGCCCGCGGGCTCGCGGTGTTCACGTGGACGCTGCGTCCCGAGAACCGGTTCCTCGCGGCGCCGTTCCGCACGGGGGAGGCCTCGGACCCCGAAACGGCCCGTGCCTGGGGCGACTGGCGCGCCGCGTTCGGTGCGATCGTGCGGACCGGCGTCGACGGGATCTTCGTCGATCACCCCGAGCTCGGGGCCGAGGCGGCGCGCCTCAGCTGACCGGGTCCTCGGCGGCCGGCGGTGCGCACTCGCCGATGAGGTTGATGGGCACGAGATCCCGCAGGATGTTGCCGACCGCGCCGCGGTCGACGAGCCAGCCGAGTTTCGCGATCGCGGCCTCGAGCGTGAGGTCGGATCCGGTGATCACGCCCGTGCGTGCCAGCTCGCGCCCGACCGCGTACCGCGCGAGGTCGACCCCGCCGCCGGCCGTGCACTGGGTGATCGCGACGACGGGGATCCGCGAGCTGATCTCGCGGAGCGCGTCGCGCATGCCGGGGCGGTCCATGGGGCCGTTGCCGCTGCCGTAGCACTCGAGCACGAGGCCGTCGGGAGCGCCCGCGACGGCGCCGCGCAGGTCGTCGGCGGTGACGCCCGGGACGAAGCGGAACGAGATGACCCGGGCCGAGGCGGCTCCGCGGGAGCCGTCGTCGAGCTTCGGGATCCCGGCGGGCCTCGCGCCCAGGGGGAGTTCGGCGCGGAACGCCTCCAGCGCGGAGCTGTGGTGCTTGGTCGCGCGCACCGCGGGCACGATCGCTCCGCCGAACGCGATGGAGACGGGAGCCGTGCGCGACGCGCGCATCGCGGCGCGGACCGCGAGGCTCAGGTTGTCGCGGGCGTCGGAACCTTCGGCGCCGTGGGGGAGCTGGCTGCCGGTGAGCACGACCGGCGAGCCGAGGCCCGAGAGCTCGAAGGCGAGGCGCGCACCGGTGTAGGCGAGGGTGTCGGTGCCGTGCAGCACGACCACGCCGCGCGGCTGCTGCGTGCGCACCCGGGCGCTCAGCGTGCGCGCGATGCGCGGTGCGGTGTCGGCGTCGGCGTTCGCACTGTCGATCGGGGGCTGGAGATGGTTGACCCGCCACTCGATCCCGAGGGGTTCGCAGATGTCGGCGAGCATGTCCTCGAGGACCTCGGGGAAGTCCGGGTCGGGGGCGATGCCCGCCGGCGTCTCGCGCATGCCGATCGTGCCGCCGGTGGCGAGCACGAGGAGCCTCGGATCGGTGGGCATCGGTCTCCGTTCGTCGGGGCCGCGGGTCGGACCCCAGCCATGCTAGCCCGGCTCCCGGGGGAGGATGTCGGCGGTCGCTCCTAGACTGGGACCACGATGAGCGAATTCGAACTTCTCGACCCGTCCGGTGTTCCCCTCGGCGACCCGGGCACCGGCGGCTCCGGTGCGCCGGATCCGCTGCTCGACGGCCTCAACCCGCCCCAGGCGCAGGCCGTCAGCACGCGTTCCCCCGCGCTGCTCATCGTCGCGGGTGCGGGCTCGGGCAAGACCCGCGTGCTCACCCACCGCATCGCGCAGCTCATCCGCAACCGCGAGGCGTGGCCCAGCCAGATCCTCGCCATCACCTTCACCAACAAGGCCGCGGCCGAGATGCGCGAGCGCGTCGAAGGCCTGCTCGGCAGCGCGGCCGAGGGCATGTGGATCTCGACCTTCCACTCGGCCTGCGTGCGCATCCTGCGTCGCGAGGCCGAGCGCTTCGGCTACGTCTCGGGCTTCACCATCTACGACTCGGCCGACTCCCGGGCGCTGCTCAAGCGCATCATCAAGGACCTCGAAGCCGACAGCTACGGCTTCACCCCGGCCAACGCGAGCTCGAAGATCTCGCGACTCAAGAACGAGCTCTCCGACGCCGACAGCTACGCCGCGACGGCCAACGCGAACGACCCGCGCGAGCGGCTGTTCATCGAGATCTTCCGCAGCTACGAGCAGGAGCTGCGCCGGGCCAACGCCTTCGACTTCGACGACCTCATCGGCCAGACGGTGCACCTCTTCCGCACCTTCCCGGAGGTCGCGGCCGTCTACCAGCGGCGCTTCCGCTTCCTGCTGGTCGACGAATATCAGGACACGAACCACGCGCAGTACTCGCTCATCCGCGAGCTCACGCGGCCCGTCGAGCGCGACGTGGTCGAGCGCCTCGTGCCGCCCGTGCGCGACCGCGAGCTCGATGGCCTCGGCTGCATCCCGGCCGCGAGCCTCACCGTCGTGGGCGACTCCGACCAGTCCATCTACGCCTTCCGCGGTGCCGACATCCGCAACATCGTCGAGTTCGAGCGCGACTTCCCGGGTGCCGAGGTGGTCAAGCTCGAGCAGAACTACCGATCGACGCAGAACATCCTCTCGGCGGCCAACGCCGTGATCGGCAACAACCTCGACCGGCAAGACAAAAGCCTCTGGACCTCGGAGGGCGACGGCCCGCGGATCGTCGGTTTCACCGGCTACTCGCAGCACGACGAGGCCCGGTTCGTCGCCGAGGAGATCGAGGACCTCCATCGCTCGGGCCTCGCCTACGGCGACGTGGCGGTGTTCTACCGCACCAACTCGCAGACCCGTGCGCTCGAGGAGCTGCTGATCCGGGCCGCGATCCCGTACCGGGTGCTCGGCGGCACCAAGTTCTACGAGCGGGCCGAGATCAAGGACGCCATGGCGTACCTGACGAGCCTCGCGAACCCCTACGACCCGATCGCCTGGTCGCGGCTCATCGGCGCCCCGAAGCGCGGCATCGGTCCCATGGCCGAGGCGCAGCTCGCCAACTTCGCCGAGGCGATGGGCATCTCGTTCCACGACGCGATGCTGCGCGCGGGCGAACTCTCCTTCGGGCCGAAGGTGCGCGCGGCGATCGAGAGCCTGGGGCAGCTGCTGCAGCGTGCGGCGCGCATGGCCGCGGGCGGCGGTGCCACCGACGACTCCGAGACGCAGAAGCAGCCGTCGCCCGTCGCCGACGTGCTGAAGCTGATCCTCGACGAGACGCAGATGATCGAGAAGCTGCGGGCGAAGCGCGACCCTCAGGACGAAGCGCGCGCCGAGAACCTCGAAGAGCTCGTCTCGGTCGCCAAGGAATACGACGTGCAGCACCCGGGCGTCGGGCTGCTCGAGTTCCTCACCGAGGTGAGCCTGGTCGCCGCGGTCGACGAACTCGACGACGAGAGCGGCACGGTCTCCCTCATGACCATGCACACCGCGAAGGGGCTCGAGTTCCCCGCCGTGTTCATCACGGGTGTCGAGGAAGGACTGCTGCCGCACCAGATGTCGGTCGACGAGATCGGCGGCATCTCCGAGGAACGCCGGCTCATGTACGTGGGCATCACCCGTGCTCGCAAGCAGCTCTACCTGACCCTGGCCAGCACCCGTGCCCAGTTCGGCGACGTGCAGGTGGCGATGCCCTCTCGGTTCCTCCAGGAGATCCCCGAGGCTCTCATCGACTGGCGCCAGTCGCCGG
>NZ_MRAV01000006.1 GCF_002752355.1 Leucobacter sp. OLIS6 | reverse complement strand
GAGGGAGGGAGCTCATGCACGGCGCGAGCGTGACCCAACACGAGAGCCCAACCCCAAGCCCGGACCCGGCAGGACAGCCGAGAAGGCTCGATTCCACCTCTTCTGGGAAGAAGCAGGTGGAATCGAGCCTTCTCGATGCTGTACCGAGGCGGGACCCCAGGCCCAGGCCCAGGCCCGCGCCCGGGCCCCAACCCCGAACCCGCTTAGAACGCGGCGATGCCCGTCAGCTCGCGGCCGATCACGAGCTGGTGCACCTCGTCGGTGCCCTCGTAGGTGCGGACCGACTCGAGGTTCGCCATGTGGCGCATCACCGGGAAGTCCGAGGTGATGCCGTCGCCGCCGAGGATCGAACGGCAGGTGCCGGCGATCTTGATGGCTTCGCGCACGTTGTTGAGCTTGCCGACGGAGATCTGCCCGTACGACAGGTTGCCGGCGTCCTTCAGACGGCCGAGGTGGAGGGCGAGCAGCAGGCCCTTCTCGTACTCGACGAACATGTCGGCGAGCTTCGCCTGGATGATCTGCTTCGAGCCGATGGGGGCGCCGAACACCTCGCGGGTCTGCGAGCGCTCCACGGCGACCTCGAGGCAGGCGCGCGCCGCGCCCATGACGCCCCAGGCGATGCCGTAGCGCGCCTCGTTGAGGCACTTGAACGGCGACGACAGGCCCTTCGAGCCGGGCAGGATCGCGTCGAGCGGGAGGCGCACGTCCTCGAGCACGATCTCGGTCTGCAGCGAGGCGCGCATCGACAGCTTGTTCTCGATCGCGGTCGCGGTGAAGCCGGGGGTGTCGGTCGGCACGACGAAGCCGCGCACGATCCCTTCCTCGTCCTTCGCCCAGATCACGCCGACCTGCGCGATGGTGGCGAGACCGATCCAGCGCTTCTTGCCGTTGAGCACCCACTGGTCGCCCTCGCGGCGCGCGTTCGTGAGCATGGTGTTGGGATCGGATCCGCCCTGGGGCTCGGTCAGCCCGAAGAAGCCGATGGCCTCGCCGCGGCCCATCTTGGGCAGCCACTCCTGCTTCTGCTCCTCCGAGCCGAACTTGTAGATCGCGCCCATGGCGAGCGAGCCCTGCACGGAGAGCGCGGTGCGGAAGCCGGAGTCGACGGCTTCGAACTCCATCGCGACGAGCCCGTAGGCGACCGAGGAGGCGCCCTTCAGGCCGTAGCCGTTCATGTACATGCCGAAGGCGCCGAACTCGCCGACCTCGGGCAGCAGCTCGGCGGGCAGGCGACGGTCCTCGAACGCCTGGTCGATGATCGGCTTGATCTTGGTCTGCGCGAAGTCGCGAGCCTTGAGCTGCCACTCCCGCTCCTCTTCGGTGACGAAGTCGGAGACGTTGAACAGCTGGTCGATGGTGGTGGTCATTGCGGGTCCTTTCGGAACGGGACTGACGGATCGAAGACGGTGGATCAGCGCGGCAGCCACTCGGCGCCGGCGTGCTCGCCGAGTCCGGGCGGCGGGGCCGAGTAGCGGGACGGAGTGGCCGAGAACGAGATGGGCGTCGCGACCGAGCGCAGCACGCGCTCGGTCCCGTCCTCGCCCTGCGCGCGGGTCTCGGCGACGGGCTCCAGCCCGAGGCTCTCGGCGAGGTCGAGCGCCTGGGCGATGGTGTTCACGCGGCCGGCCGGGATGTTCGCGGCCGTGAAGAGCTCGATCCACTCCCCCGCGTTGCGCGCGGCGAGCCGCTCCTCGAGCAGCGCCTTCAGCTCCAGGCGGTGCGCCACCCGCGACGGGTTGCCGACGAAGCGCGGGTCGCTCGCGAGCTCGGGTGCGCCGAGCACCTCGCACAGTCGGGCGAACTGGCCGTCGGTGCCGACCGCGAGCGCGACCTCCTGGTCGGCGGCGGCGAAGGTCTCGTAGGGCGCGATCGAGGGGTGGGCGTTGCCCATGCGTCCGGGGGCCCGTCCGGTCTCGAGCGTGGACGACGCCTGGTTGGCGAGCGCCGAGAGCAGCGAGCCGAGCAGCGTCACCTTCACGTGCTGGCCGCGCCCCGCGGTCGGCGACTCGGCGGTGTCGCGGGCGCGCAGCGCCGCCTGGATCCCGATCACGGAGTTGAGCCCGGTGAGGATGTCGACGAGCGCGACGCCGACCTTGGTGGGCTCGCCGCCGTCGGCGTCGCTCTGCCCGGTGATGCTCATGAGGCCGCCGACGGCCTGCACGAGCAGGTCGTAGCCGGGCAGATCGCGACCGGCGGCGTCGCCGAAGCCCGAGATGGAGCAGTACACGACGCCCGGGTTGTCGGCGGCGACCGCGTCATAGCCGAGCCCGAACTTGTCCATGGTGCCGGGCTTGAAGTTCTCGATGACGACGTCGGCCGTCGACGCCAGCGAGCGGGCGAGCGCCTGCCCCTCCTCGGAGCGCAGGTCGCAGACGACGGAGCGCTTGCCGCGGTTGACGCCGGCGAAGTAGGTGCTCTGCCCGACGGCGTTGACGGGCGGCGACCACTGCCGGGTGCCGTCGCCCTCGGGGCTCTCGATCTTGATCACGTCGGCACCGAAGTCGGCCAGGATCATGGTGGCGTGCGGGCCCGCGAGCACTCGCGAGAAGTCGGCCACCCGGATGCCGGACAGCGGGCCTCGCGTCGTCGTGTCGTTCGCCTCGGTCATGCCGTCTCCCTCTTGCGCCGGTGCTCGGGTCGGGCCGCGTTCCGCGGCCCGCTCGCCCTCAGTCTAGGCGCGAGCCGAATGCCCGCAGATGCCACTCTGCACCGCGGCTCGCCTCGCTGCTGTGCAAAGATGTCGTCATGGCACGCCTCTCGCACCTGCTCTCCACGCCCGGGCTCGGCCTCCGCCTCGTGCAGGCGGGTGCCGGGGATCCCGACCTGAGCTGGGTCTCGACCACCGAGCTGCTCGATCTGGGCGCGTACCTCGACGGCGGCGAGCTCGTGCTCACGACCGGGCTCGCGCTCGAGGAGGACGATCCCCGGTGGCACGACTTCGTCGCGAGCCTGGGCCGGGCGCGGGTGGCCGCGATCGGCTTCGGCGTCGGCGTCGCGCACGCGCGGATCCCCCGCCCGCTCGTCGCCGCCGCCAGCGCCTACCGGGTCGCCCTGATCGAGGTCCCACCGCCGACCCCCTTCATCGCGGTGAGCAAGGCGGTCGCCGCGCTGCTCGAGGCCGACGAGCTCAGCGCCGCCCACCGCGCGCTCCAGGCGCACCGGGAGCTCTTCGTCGGCGGTCAGAATCCCGCGGCCACGATCGCAACGCTCGCGCAGGCGACCGGCCGCAGGATCGCGGCGCTGCGCGCCGACGGCAGCCTGCTGGCCGGCAGCAGCGGACTCGCAGGCGGTTCGGATCCCGGCACGCACGCCGAGCGGATCCCCCTCGATGCCGCGGGCACCGTGCTCGTCGTCGCCGGCGACGATCCCCTCTCTCCAGATGCGCGGGCGCTGCTCGCGGCGGGCGCGATGGCGCTCGGCATCGAACTGCGCAGCGCGGGCGGCGAGCAGGATCGCGAGCGCGAACGCTGGGAGCGCCTGACCGCGCTGCTGCTCGGACGCGCGGGCACCGCGTCGGCCGAGGGCGGCGTCTCAAGCGCGCAGGTGCTGGATCCGACCATGCGGCTCCCCGCGCACGTGCGCGCGATCGCGGTCTCGGGCGGCGCCGAAGCCCTCTCGGACTGGCGCCGATCGCCACGCACGGGGCTGGAGCGCCTGGTCGCGACGGACGACGGCGACGGCGGGATCGGGGGCTGGCAGCTCTGCCCCGATGACGAAGCCGCGCTCGGCACCGCGGTGAACGCCGCGGTCTCCGCAGGTCTCGACACGGTCGTCGGACGGCCGGCCCCGCTCACTCGGGCGGCGACCAGCGCCCGCTCCGCCGCTGCGGCGTTCGCGGCGCGGCCCCCGCTCGCAGTCGGCGAAGCACCCGCACCCCGGGTCCGCTGGGTGGATCGGGAGGAGCCCGTCTTCGAGGCGGTGCTCGCGGGACCCGCAGACCTCGCCGGCATCGTCGCTGCCGTCCTCGGACCGCTCGCGACCGCCGTCGACGCCGAGGCGCAGGAACTCCGGCGCACGGCACGGGTGCTGCTCGCTCATCACGGTCAGCGGCAGCCGGCGGCGGCCGAGCTGCGGATCCACCGCAACACGCTGCGCGACCGCCTGGCGCGCATCGAACAGCTCACCGGCCGTTCGTTCGGAGACGCCGACGACCGCTCGGAGCTGTGGTTCGCGCTGCGCATCGAAGCGCTCACTCGGGAGCCGTCGCTCCCGCCGATCGAGCCGACCGAGTAGGGAGCGCGAGCGCCGCCTACTTCTTCGAGGAGTGGCCTTCGTGGCCCTCGTCGTGGGGTTCGTGCAGCGCATGGAGCATGCCCGTCACGTTGCCGTGGAGCAGGTCGTCGACCAGCTCGTCGACCGCGACCGCCTCGTTGCTGCCCTGCTGAATCTCGACACGAATGCCACCGGTGCGTGCGGTGGGCTCCTGCTTGCGTTCCATGCTTCACTGTACGTCCGGGGTCGATCGCCCACCATTGAAAACGCCGAAACGTTCCCGGATCTTCACCGAGAATCCGCCATGCGCTCCGTGATCAGGCGGGCTGCACCGACAGCAGCTGGTACCCCTCGGGCACCTTCGAGAGCACGTCCGCATAATCGGCGCCCTCCAGCATCTCGATGCCGTCCCGGCGGGCGAGCGTCGCCTCGCAGCTCAGCACGGTCTCGTGCTTCGACATGGCCACCGACATCACGGCCACGTTCCACCCCTCGGGGGTCTGCGCGTAGACGAGCTCATGCACCTCGGGAAGCCCCTCGCCCTGCACGCTGATGGTCTTCGTCTCGACGGGGCGGATCATGCCGATGTACATGCGATGCAGCCTATCGCTCGTGAGCCTCCGGCCGGCCGGCCCCGGCCGGAGCATCCGATCAGCCGAGGATGAACTGCGCCGTACCGTCGCCCTGCGCGGACCCCACCGACACCTTCAGGTGGTAGGACGCGCCGCCCGCGGTCACGGGATCCCGGCTGATGTCGCAGGTGTCCTTGCTGCTACGGGTCCGGTCCCAGGTGATCGCCTCGGTCTCGAGCGGCTTGCCCGGCTGCAGGATGATCGAACGGTGGTCGGGCTTCTTCTGGCAGTCCGTCGACACCCAGACCTGGTCGCTGCCGCTCGTGATCGCGAAGGTCATGGTCGCGGTCCCGAGGTCGGCCGAGCACGCCTTGGTGCCGCGATTCTCGACCTTCAGCGAGAGCTTCGGCTCCTCGCCCTCGGCATAGCTGCTCTTGTCGGTGATCGGCGTGACCACGAGCTCGCCCTCGGCGCAGGCCGGCGTCGAGTTCTTGCCCGCCGACGTCGTCGGCTTCGTCGCGGTATCGCCGAGGTCGCCCGGAACCGACACCTTCGGTGCGTCCGAGGCGCCGCCGGCACCGCCCGGCTTCAGGATGATGAGCACGACGGCGACGACGACTGCGAGCAGCGCGACGAGCACGATGATCCGGCGCCGGACGTAGACGCTCTTGTCCTTGGGCCCTACGGGATCGCGAAGCGTCGACATGGCCCCAGGCTAGCCGCAGCACGGCCGGAGGCGGCTCAGGCGCGCGCGGCTCCGATGCCCTTCAGCATGCGGGTGTTGCCGAGCGTGTTCGGCTTGACGCGCGCCAGGTCGAGGAACTCGGCCACTCCCTCGTCGTTCGAGCGGAGGAGCTCGGCGTACACGTCGATCGCGACGAGCTGCTCGTCCTCCCCGGCCGGAGCGAAGCCGTGCTTGGCGAAGAAGTCCACCTCGAAGGTGAGGCAGAACAGCTGGCTCAGGCCGAACTCGAGGGCGCGCTGCTCGAGGGCGTCGAGGAGCCGGTGTCCGATGCCGCGCCCCAGCCATTCCTCCGAGACGCCCAGGGTGCGCACCTCGCCCAGGTGCTCCCACATGACGTGCAGCGCACCGTAGCCGATCACGACGCCGTCGGCGTCCTCGGCGACGAGGAACTCGGGGACCGCCCCGTAGAGATCGACCAGGTCCTTGCCCAGCAGGATCCGTCGCTCCACCAGCGGGACCATGAGCGCGGCGATGGCCGCCACGTCGGAGGTGCGTGCCTGGCGGATGCGGATCTCGGCTGCTTCGGGCATAGGCACAGCCTAGTGCCGCGGAAACGCCGCGCGGACCGCCCGGAAACCGCACGAAACACCCCGGAACGGCGGAACGCCCACCGCCGTGAGGCGATGGGCGTTCCGTCCGACCGGTGCGATCAGCTGTGGTCGGTGGTGGGGGCCGTCGAGGCGACCGCCGCGGCCGCGGAGGCCGAGGACGCCGAGTGGTCCCGGTTCGACCCCTCGGTGACGAACGTGAACTGGCCGTCCACGAAGTCCACCTTCACGAGGTCTCCCGCCAGCAGCTCCGCGCTGAGGATCCGCTCCGAGAGGCGATCCTCGATCTCGCGCTGCATCGCACGGCGCAGCGGCCGAGCACCGAGCGTCGGGTCGTAGCCGAGGTCGATGAGCCGCTCGCGCGCCGGGACCGAGATCTCGATGCGCATGTCGCGGTCGAGCAGGCGATCCTGCAGACGCTTGACGAACAGATCGACGATCTGCAGGAGCTCGGGCTTCGAGAGCTGCGGGAACACGATCGTGTCGTCGACGCGGTTCAGGAACTCGGGCTTGAAGTGCTTCTTGAGCTCCTCGTTGACCTTGCCCTTCATCATGTCGTAGCCGACCTGCGTGTCGCCCTCGAGCTGGAAGCCGACGGGGCCGCCGGCGATGCCCTTCGAGCCCAGGTTGGTCGTCATGATGATGACCGTGTTCTTGAAGTCGACCACGCGGCCCTGACCGTCGGTCAGGCGACCCTCTTCGAGGATCTGCAGCAGCGAGTTGAAGATGTCGGGGTGCGCCTTCTCGATCTCGTCGAACAGCACGACCGAGAACGGCTTGCGGCGCACCTTCTCGGTGAGCTGGCCGCCCTCTTCGAAGCCGACGAACCCGGGAGGGGCGCCGAACAGTCGGGACACGGTGTGCTTCTCGCCGTACTCGGACATGTCGAGCGAGATCAGCGCGTCCTCGTCGTCGAACAGGAACTCCGCGAGGGCCTTCGCGAGCTCGGTCTTGCCGACGCCGGTGGGGCCGGCGAAGATGAACGAGCCCGAGGGACGCTTCGGATCCTTGAGGCCCGCGCGCTGACGGCGGATGGTGCGAGCGAGCGCCGAAATGGCCTCGTTCTGGCCGATGACGCGCTGGTGCAGGGCCTCCTCCATGAAGCGGAGACGCGAGGTCTCCTCTTCGGTGAGCTTGAACACGGGGATGCCGGTCGCCTGCGCCAGCACCTCGGCGATGAGCCCCTCGTCGACCTCGGCGTGCGTCGCGACGTCGCCCGAGCGCCACTGCTTCTCGAGCCGCAGGCGCTCGGCGATGAGCTTCTTCTCCTCATCGCGCAGGCTCGCGGCCTTCTCGAAGTCCTGCCCCTCGATGGCCTGCTCCTTGTCGGCGCGGACCACGGCGATCTTCTCGTCGAACTCGCGCAGCTCGGGCGGGCTCGAGAGGATCGACAGACGCAGACGAGCGCCGGCCTCGTCGATCAGGTCGATCGCCTTGTCGGGCAGGAAGCGGTCCTGCACGTAGCGGTCGGCGAGGTTCACCGCGGCGACGATGGCGCCGTCGGTGATGGAGACCTTGTGGTGCGCCTCGTAGCGATCGCGCAGCCCCTTGAGGATGTTGATCGCGTGCGGCAGCGACGGCTCGTTGACCATCACCGACTGGAAGCGGCGCTCGAGCGCGGCGTCCTTCTCGAAGTGCTTGCGGTACTCGTCGAGCGTGGTCGCGCCGATGGTCTGCAGCTCGCCGCGGGCGAGCAGCGGCTTCAGGATGTTGGCGGCGTCGATCGCGCCCTCGGCCGCACCGGCGCCGACGAGCGTGTGGATCTCGTCGATGAAGATGATGATGTCGCCGCGGGTGCGGATCTCCTTCGTCACCTTCTTCAGGCGCTCCTCGAAGTCGCCGCGGTAGCGGCTGCCCGCGATGAGCGAGCCGAGGTCGAGCACGTAGACCTGCTTGTCCTTCAGCGTCTCGGGCACCTCGCCCTTGACGATGGCCTGCGCGAGACCCTCGACGACGGCGGTCTTGCCGACGCCGGGCTCGCCGATCAGCACCGGGTTGTTCTTGGAACGGCGCGAGAGGATCTGCATGACCCGCTCGACCTCCTTCTCGCGCCCGATCACCGGGTCGAGCTTGCCGTCGCGCGCGGCCTGGGTCAGGTTGCGCCCGAACTGGTCGAGCACGGCCGAGCCCTTCTCGGAGCCGCCGGACTCGGGGGCCCCGACCGTCGCGTTCTCCTTGCCGGCCTGGTAGCCGGAGAGCAGCTGGATCACGGTCTGGCGCACGCGGTTGAGGTCGGCGCCGAGCTTGACCAGCACCTGAGCGGCGACGCCCTCGCCCTCGCGGATCAGACCGAGCAGGATGTGCTCGGTGCCGATGTAGCTGTGGCCGAGCTGCAGCGCCTCGCGCAGGCTCAGCTCGAGCACCTTCTTGGCGCGCGGCGTGAAGGGGATGTGGCCGGCGGGCGGCTGCTGGCCGGTGCCGATGATGTCGGTCACCTGCTCGCGCACGGCGTCGAGCGAGATCTCGAGCTGCTCGAGGGCCTTCGCGGCGACACCCTCGCCCTCGTGGATCAGGCCGAGCAGGATGTGCTCGGTGCCGATGTAGTTGTGGTTGAGCATCTTCGCCTCTTCTTGGGCGAGGACGACCACCCGGCGGGCCCGGTCGGTGAATCTCTCGAACATGCTTCCTCCTGGGTACCGGAGACAGCGGTCACCTCCGGCGATACCGACAGCGTACGCGCCGGATCCGGGCCGTGGGTCCGTGTTCGCCGCAGGCGTGACCGGAGGCTGGTGCGACTTGACGGGAGCCGCGGAAACCCCCACACTTATCGACAAGCGTTAATATCGTTTATCGATAAGGAGTGAATCATGACCATCGCCTCCGACTTCCGCCCCTCGCGCGGCGACCGCGTCGCGCTCTGGTTGTTCGTCGCGGTCGGCGCCGTCATCGCCGTCGCCGTCGCCGTCGGAGCCGCCCTCCGCATCGGCGAGCTGCTCGGCGGCGGTCCGATCCGGGTCGCGGCCGAGTTCATCGATCAGCGCGCGACCGCCCCCATCGGTCCCGACGGATCGGACGTCGGGGTCCTGCTCGACCGGGCCGTGCTCCGCACCGCGGTGCCGCCGATCGCCACCTGGGCGGGCGTGATCGGCCAGCTCGTGCTCGTGATCGCCTTCGCCACGGTGATCCTGTGCCTGATCCTGCTGAGCCGCAGGCTCTCCCGCGGCCGCATCTTCGGCCGGTCGAGCACCGTGCTCGTCGGCACCGCCGGCATCACCGGTCTCATCGGGGCCGCGGCGACGCGGTTCTTCGACAACATGCTCGCCAATGCGGCGGTCGCGCAGGTCTCCGACTCCGGCGACGTGCGCAATGCGGTGCTGAGCGTCGAGCCGTTCCCGTTCGTCGTCGCCGCCTTCGCCGTGGCGATCGTCTGCACGGTGTTCGTGATCGGCGAGCGCATGCAGCGCGAGACCGAGGGGCTCGTCTGATGCGCACCGCCCCCGGATCCGACGGGCTTCCCCAGGAATCGAACCCGAGGAAAGTGCGGGCCGATGCCCTCGCGGTCCTGATCATGGGCATCGCCGCCGCAGCCTCCGTCCTCGCCCTCGCGGTGCGCAAGTACCTGAGCACATTCACACGTGAGGGGATCGTCTGGGATCTCCCGGTCAAGGCGCAGACCGGTACGGCGCGAGGCATCGTCTCCTACCGGGCCGAAGCCGCGCCCGACGCGCCGGCCGTGCAGGGGACCTTCACCCATCTGCAGGTCGTGGTGCCCGACGTCAACGCGGTCTCCACCGCATGCCTCGCGCTCGCGATCGCGGCGGCGGCGCTCACCGGGCTCGTCATCATCGCCTGCACGGTCCGCCTCGCCCGGCTCTTCCAACAGGGCCGCTTCTTCACGCTGCAGACCAGCCGCGCCCTGCGCACCATCACATGGACGGCTTTCGGAGGCGGCATCACGGCGTTCGTCGGTTGGAACCTCGGCTCCAACGGCATCGAAGGAGCCCTGGGCGTCCGCGCGGCCGAGACCGGCAGCTTCGAGTGGTGGGGCTGGTACTTGATCATCCTCTTCGCAGTGACGGCGTTCGGTCTCGTCGACATCGCGCTGCGCCGGGCGATCCGGCTGGAGCGCGAGACCGAGGGACTCGTATGACCCCGGCGGAGCCCGAGGACGGGCACGCGATCCACTGCCGGCTCGACGAACTGCTGGCCGCCCGCGGCATGACCCTGACCGAGTTGAGCGAGGCGGTCGGCGTCAGCATCGTCAATCTCTCGGTCCTCAAGAACGACCGCGCTCGGGCGATCCGGTTCTCCACCCTCACGGCGATCTGCCGCGCGCTCGATTGCACGGTCGGCGAACTGCTCGTCGCCGAGGACCGCGCGGGCTGACCGGGGCAGCGTCCCGAACCGTCGCAGCGGCCAGAGGACCGACACCCCGCGGACACCGCACGTTCACGCTCGCGACCTAGCGTGACCCCATGCCCGCAGCACCGCCGCCCTCCGCCGCACCCCCCGCGACCCGCACCGCGGTCGTCGCGCTGATCCGCGCGCACGCGGCGACGCTCGGCGCGAGCGAGGGCGCGGTCGCCCGCGTGATCCTGGATCGCCCGCACGAGGTGCCGCAGTGGTCGACGCAGGAGCTCGCGGCGGCGGCGGGCACCTCCACCGCGACCGTGATCCGCACCTGTCAGCGGCTCGGATTCCGCGGGTTCCAGCACCTGCGGCTCGAACTCGCGCGCGAAGCCCCCGGAGCGGGCGACGACGGTTCCGCCGGGGACTCGGTCGACCACCTCTTCGAGAGCGCACGGGCCGTGCTGCACGTCGCCCGGCAGGCGATCGATCGCGCGGCGCTCGCGACCGCGGCCGAACTGCTGGCCTCCGCCGACCGCGTCGTCTGCGCCGCCAACGGGTTCTCGGCGCCACCGCTGCAGGACGCCGCCATGCGGTTCGCCACCGTCGGCCGGCCGGTGGAGGCCCCGCTCGACATCCTCGCCCAGCAGTTCGCCGCGCACAGCCTCACCTCCCGCGACGCCTGCCTCGCGCTCAGCCACTCGGGAGCCAACGCGCACACGCTCGCGACGGTGCGGGCTGCACGCCGACGCGGGGCCCGCGTCATCGCGCTCTCCAGCTACACCAGAACACCGCTGACCGATCTCGCGGACGTGACCCTCTCCACCGGTTCGGTCGGCACCCAGCACACGGTGGATCCCTTCTTCAACCGCCTCGGTCACTCGGTGCTGCTGCAGGCGCTCGTCGCCGAGGTCTCGGAGCGCACCGCCCCCGTCGATGCGCTCGACATGCGCGAGGTCGTCGCGGAGGCGCTCGCGGACGCCGACCTCTGAGCGCGCCCCGCACCCTTCGCCCGCCGCTCACGCCGCGTCCGCCAGTCGTTCACCCCGCCGACACCCGATCTCGGGAAGCTGCTCTGCGTAACCGCATTTCACACCCCGTGTAACGGGCGCAACCGGCAGGAGAAACTCGCAGTGCACGTCATTCCGATCGAGGGCAGCTACAACGCACGAGGGTTCGGCCGGCCCGACCGCCCCTGGCTCGTGCGCTCCGCCGCGCTCGACGGTCTCGCACCCGGCGGCGAGCGCGCGCTGCGCGAGCGAGGCGTCGATCTGGTGCTCGATCTGCGCGAGCCCGGCGAGCGGGCCCAGCCGACCCACGGGATCCGCGTGCGTTCGCTGCCGCTCTACGGGGAGGTTCCGCCCGCGACGGGATCGCTCGAACGGATCTACACAGGACTGCTGACGGAACGCGGCGATCGGGTCGCGGCCGCCGTCTCCGAGATCGCCGAGCATCCGGGCACCGTCGTGGTGCACTGCACGGCGGGCAAGGACCGCACGGGCCTCGTCGTCGCGCTCGCCCGGCTCGCCGCGGGCGAGCCACGGAGCGAGGTCACCGCCGACTATGCACTGTCCGGGGCTTCGGTGCGCCCGGCGCGAGCCGGGATCGCGGCCGCGCAGCTCGACGCGCTCGATCTGACGCCCGCGGTCCGCGCCGAAGCCGAGCGGTTGCATCTCGACAGCCCCGCGGAGGCACTGGAGTACGCCCTCGAACTCGTCGACCGGCTGGGAGGCGTCGACGCCTACCTGATCGACCGCGGAGCGACGCCGGCGCAGCTCGCGGCCCTCGCGGACCGCTCGGCCGACCGCACCTCCGATCGCACGGCGGCGCGCTCGGCCGACCGCACCGCCGCGGTGCTCCCGGAGCCGGTGCAATGAGCCGCGAGACCGGCCGGTTCACGATCCTGCACCTGAGCGATGTGCACGCGACCGAGAGCGGGCTGCTCTACGGCGCGGTCGACGGGATCGCGCGCCTCGAGCGGGTCGGCGACTACGCGCGGGCAACGGGGATCACCCCGGAGGCCGTCGTGATCACCGGCGACCTCGTCGAACGGGGCAATCCCGGGGCGTACGCGGCGGTGGCGGATGCCTGCCGCAGGCTCGGAACCCGCTTGGGCGCCCCGGTGCTCACGGTGCTCGGCAATCACGACGACCCCGTCGCCGCACGCCTGCTGCCCGGGCACGAGTCGGGGCACGTCTCGGCGGAGCGCATCGACGGCATCCGGGTGATCCGACTCGATTCCCACCGCGGCGAGCTCGACGCGGAGCAGCTCGAATGGCTCGCCGCCGAGCTCGCGACCCCCGCCGAGCGGGGCAGCGTCATCGCGCTGCACCACGCGCCGATCGGATCGCCGCTGCCGACGCTGCGGAGCCAGGGGCTCGCGAACGCCGACGCGCTGCTCGCGGTGCTCGAAGGATCGGACGTCCGCGCGATCCTCGCCGGCCATTTCCACCACGGGCTCTCGGCCCAGGTGCGCGGGATCCCGGTCTTCGTCGGGCCGTCCCTCGCCTACCACCAGGTCATGGATGCCGGCCCCGACGCGGTCGCGGGACACGACTCCCCCATGTTCGCACTCGTGCAGCTGTCGGGCGACGGCGTCGTCGCCTCGACGGTCTCGCTGCACGCCCCCCGACCCCTCTTCACCCGCACACTCACCCACGCACGACAGGAAGCGACCCATGTCCCGTAACCGCTCGCTCGGCGTCATCGCCGCATTCGCCCTCTCCGCTCTCACGCTCACCGGCTGCGCCGCCTCCGCGGCGAACTCGACCGGCGGCTCCGATTCCGGCCCGGCCCAGGCGACCGAGGCCTCGACTATCACGCTCTACACCTCGGAACCGCAGGAGAAGATCGACGCGGTCGTGGCCGCGTTCTCCAAGAAGCAGCCCAAGATCACCGTCAAGGTGTTCCGTGCCGGCACCGGCGACCTCACCGCGCGCATCGCCGCGGAGGAGAAGGCCGGCGACATCGGTGCCGACCTGCTGCTCGCCGCGGATGCGGGCACCTTCGAGGGCTACGCGGAGCGCGACCTGCTGCTCGCCTACGAGTCGCCCGAGGCCGCGAAGCTCTCGAAGGATCTCGTCGACCCGGAGCACTTCTACGTCGGCACCCGCATCATCCCGACCGTCATCGCGGTCAACACGAACGTCATCACCGATGCGCCGAAGTCGTGGAAGGATCTCACCGATCCGAAGTACGCCGGCAAGATCGCGATGCCGAACCCCGACGTCTCGGGTGCGGCGGCCTACAACGCGGCCGTGTGGCTGGACGAGAAGTCGCTCGGCACGACCTGGCTCGAGGGCCTGGCGAAGAACAAGCCGTTGATCGCCGACAGCAACGGCCCGGTCTCGCAGGCCGTCGCCGACGGCAGCAGCCCGGTCGGCATCGTGGTCGACTCCCTCGTGCGCGACCTCGCGGCCGCGGGATCCCCGATCAAGGCCGTCTACCCGAGCGAGGGCGTGCCCTTCGTCTCGCAGCCGGTCGGGATCTTCGCCGACACGAAGGAGCCCGAGGCGTCGAAGCTGTTCGTCGACTTCCTCATCAGCAAGGAGGGCCAGGAGATCGCCGCCTCGCAGTCGTACCTGCCCATCCGCGACGACGTCGAGAGCCCGAAGGGCGCGCCCGCGCTCGCCGACATCACCCTGCTCACCCCGAGCCTCGAGACCATCCGCGCCTCGCAGGCCGACGCGGTCAAGACCTTCAATGGCCTCTTCCAGTAGCCCGATCGCGGCGACGTCCGCGCCCCCGACCGCTCCCACCGGAGCGGTCGGGGGCCGCGGCCTCCGCGGTCGAGCCCTCTCGACGGCCCGGTTCGACGGCCTCACCGTGACGCGCGCCGCGCTCTGGTGCGCCGTCGCCGCACTGATCATCGTTCCGATCGCCGCGATCGTCGTACTCGCGGCGACCGGCGGCGGCTGGTCCGCGCTCGCGGACCCGGATGTGCTCGGTGCCGCGACCAACTCCCTCCTCTCCGCCGTCGTGTCCGGCGCGCTCGCCGTGCTCATCGGCGCCGCGCTCGCGCTCCTGCTCGAGCGCACCGATATCCGGTTCCGCGGCGCCCTCCGGCTGCTCGCGCTGAGCCCGATGCTGATGCCGCCGTTCGTCGGCGCCATCGCCTGGCTGAGCCTGCTCGGACCTTCCTCGGCGCTGAACACGTTCTGGGCACGGCACTTCGGCGGCCCCCTCTGGAACCTGTACGGCGGCGACGGCGTGGTGTTCCTGCTGACGCTGCACAGCGCGCCGATCGCGATGCTGATCGTCACCGCGGCGCTGCGCCGGATCCCCGCGGACCTCGAGCAGGCGGCTCGGATCGCGGGGTCCTCGGCCCCTCGCGCGCTGCTGGAGATCACCGCGCCCCTGCTGCGCCCGGCGATGCTGTCGTCGTTCACCCTCATCGCGGTCTCGAACCTGGCCGACTTCGGCATCCCCTCGATCGTCGGACTGCCGGAGCGCTACGTGACCCTCTCCACGCTCGTCTACCGCTACCTGCAGTCGGGCACCGTCGAGGATCCGCTCGCGGTCGTCGCCGCCATCGGCGCGGTGCTGCTGGTGATCGCGCTGCTCGGCGTCGGGGTCGGCACGCTGAGCGGACGCGCCCGGGTCGAGCTCGACGCGCAGGCGGGCGCCCCCGCGCGGCTTCCCCTCGGTGCGGCGCGCACCCCGGTCACGGTCGTCACCGCACTGCTCGTGCTCGCCGTGACCGTGCTGCCGCTCGTCACGCTCACGATCCAGTCGCTGCTGCCCGCGCCCGGAGTCGCGCTCTCGGTCGAGACCGCGACCCTCGCGAACTTCGAGCGGGCACTCTCAGCCTCGGGCACGCTGGCCGGCATCGGCAACTCCGTGATGCTCGCGACGCTGGCGGCGCTGATCTCCGGAATCCTGGGGCTCGGGATCGGCGCGCTCGTCACCCGCACCCGTTCCCGCGGCAACGCACCGTTGCTCGGCATCGCCCTGCTCCCGCAGGCGATCCCCGGCCTCGTGATCGCGGTCGCCTGGCTCGTCATCGCTCCGCGGATCGGCCTGCACAACACGCCCTGGCTGATCCTCTGCGCCTATCTCACCTCGTTCCTCGCGCTCGTGGTGCAGTCGGTGCACGCCCCGCTGTCGGCGACGCCCACCACCGCCGAGGAGGCGGCGCGCATCTCGGGCGCCTCCCGGCTGCGCGCGCTCTGGGACATCTCGTGCCGCATGGCCGTGCCGGCGGCGATCTCGGGGGCGATCCTCGTCGCGCTCACCGCGGTGCGCGAACTCACCCTGTCGGTGCTGCTGCTCTCCCCGGGCTCGCAGACCCTCGGCGTCGTCATCTTCAATCTGCAGCAGGCGGGCGCTTCTGGCGCCTCGTCCGCCCTCTCGCTCATCGTCGCCGTGGTCGGCCTGCTCGGCCTCGGCATCACCGCCCGCTCACACCGTTAGGACCGCACGTGTCTTCCGTCACCCTCGACTCCGTCAGCCTCGCCTACCCGGGCGGCCACCTCGGGCTCGCGGACGTCGATCTCCGCATCGGCGACGGCGAGTTCGTCGCCCTCGTCGGCCCGTCCGGCTCCGGCAAGACCACTCTGCTGCGCACCGTCGCCGGGTTCGTCTCGCCGACCGCCGGTACCGTCAGCATCGGCGACGCCCTGGTCGCATCGCCGACCCGGAGCGTCGAACCGGAACGCCGCGGCCTCGGCATGGTGTTCCAGCAGCACGCGGTCTGGCCCCACTGGAACGTGGGGCGCAACATCGCGTACCCGCTGCAGCGCGCGGGTGTGCCGCGCGCCGAGCGGAGGCAGCGGGTCGCCGAAGCGCTCGAACTGGTCGGGCTGCCGGGCACCGAGCGGCGCGACCCGGCCACGCTCTCCGGCGGACAGCGGCAGCGCGTCGCGATCGCCCGCGCGATCATCGCCCGCCCCCGCGTGCTCCTGCTCGACGAAGCGCTCTCGGCGCTCGACGAGCCGCTGCGCGACCGGCTGCGGCTCGAACTCCGCGCGCTCACCGATTCGCTCGGGCTCACCGTGCTGCACGTGACGCACGACCGCAGCGAGGCGCTGGCGCTCGCGGACCGGGTCGTCGTGCTCGACGGCGGGCGCGTCCAGCAGGTCGGGGCTCCCACGGGCCTCCTGGATCGACCGGCGACGCCGTTCGTCGCGCGCTTCCTCGCCGACGCCGCGATCGTGCGGGGCGTGCTCGCACCGGGACACTTCCGCGCGCACGGGCTGCCGCTCGAGATCCCCCTCGACCGGATCGCGTCCGCAGATCATCGGACGCGTCCGAGGTCCGGCGAGGAAGCGGAACTCGCGATCCAGCCCGAGCACGTTCGGGTGATCCCGGACGCCGCGGGCACCGCGACCGTCGAATCCTCCCTGTTCGGTCGGAGCGGCGATGAGCTCATCGTGCAGTGGTCCGGACGGACGCTCCGCTCGAGGATGCCCGGTGCGCGCTGCTCCGCCGGCACGCGGGTCCGCGTCGAGATCGACCGGGCCGTGCTGTTCGCGCAGGAGCAGGAGCCGGGGGCGGCCACCGCGCCGCCGCAGGAACCGCTCCGCGAGCACCGCGCGAGCACCGCGCCCCGGCAGCCGCTCGGCACTGTCGTATGAAGCGGCCGGACGCTCCGGCCCGCGGAATCGCAGTGGTGCGGCACGGCGAGACCGACTGGAACATCGGACGGCGGATCCAGGGGCGCAGCGAGGTCCCCCTGAACGCGCGTGGGCGGGCGCAAGCCCGGGAGACCGCCGAGATCCTGCGGGAGGCCGGCACCTGGAGCCGGGTCGTCGCGTCACCGCTCGGTCGGGCCGCCGAGACCGGGCGCATCATCGCGGCCGCGCTCGGGCTCCCCGCTCCGAATCGCTCGACGGACCTGATCGAGCGCGACTTCGGGGCGGCGGAGGGCCTCCCCGTGGCCGAGGCTGAGCTGCGCTGGCCCGGACTCGCGATCCCCGACGCCGAGCCCCCGGAAGCGCTCGCCCGCCGGGGAGCCGCCGCCCTCTCACGTCTGCGCGAGCAGGAACCCGGGTCGATCGCGATCGCCCACGGCGCCCTCATGCGCGCGGCGCTCGCGGAGCTGAGCGGAGCGCCGATACCGCGGATCCTGAACGGCGAGGTGTGGCTGATCCTCCCGGTGGGCGGCGGAGCCACGACGATCCGCAGGCTCGGCGCACCCGCAGGGCAGCACGCGCTCTGACCCCGGTCCGCCCGGAGTCCGGGCTCCGGGCTCCGGCGGAATCTCTACTGCGCCGGGTTCGCGGGCGCCTGCGGCGCCAGGGGTTCGATCACCACGGCCGTGCCGTAGGCGCAGAACTCGGTGAAGCTGCCGATCGATCCGGAATCGAAGCGCATGGCGATGACCGCGTTGGCGCCGCGCTGCTGCGCCTCCGACCACATGCGGTTCATGACCTCCCAGCGCGACTCGTAGATGACCTTGGTGTACTCGGGCATCTCGCCGCCGCCGAGCGAGCGGAAGCCCGCGGTGAAGTTCTGACCGAAGTTCGCGGAGCGCACCGTCAGCCCCATCACCTCGCCCAGCACCTGCGTGATGCGGTAGCCGGGTACGTCATTCGTCGTGACTACGAACATGGGATTCCTCTTCTCGTCCGGAAGGCGGGGCTGCGACGCCCCACCTCGGATCCTATGCCGCGCCGCTGCTGAGCGCCCAGGACGCGGCGTCGAACGCGCGCAGGGTCCAGAACAGGCGCTCGGCGTTCTGCGGCGTCGGCCAGCTCGACACCTTGACCCCGACGACCCCGGTCAGCCGGTTCATGTAGATCATCTGCCCGTGGATGCCGAGCGCGAGCATCACGTCGCCGCTCTCGCCCGGGAACCAGAAGCCGTTGCGGTACATGCCGCCGGGCATGAGCGTCGGCTCGGCCGCGTTCGCGAACGCCTCGCGCGAATCGGCACCGCCCGCGAAGGTGTCGTCCACCCACCATTCGGGCAGCACCGCGGCTCCGTCGAGCGCCGCACCGCGGTTCACGAACAGGTTGCCGAAGCGCGCCAGGTCGCGCAGAGCGGCCGAGACGCCGCCGTCGAACATGCCGGATCCCACGCTGTCGACGCCCACGTGCGCGTCGAACTCGGCGCCCATCGGTTGCCAGAGACGCTCGGACATGACATCGGCGGCGGGCTGCCCGGTCGCGCCCTCGATCACGAAGCCGAGCGCGTCGGTCTCGCAGGACTTGTAGTCGAAGGCGCCGCCGTGCGGTCCCTGCTGCCCGAGGGTCGCGAGGAAATCGAGCAGCGTGTCGGGCACCTCGGCGTGCCGCTTGGGCGCCCAGCCGATGGCCTCCTCGAGGAGCCGCACCTCGGCGCCGTCGTTCAGGTACTCCTCCGAGAAGCGCACGCCCGTGCGCATGTCGACGAGGTGCCGCACGAGCGCGCCGTCGTACCCGGACCCTTCGAGCCGGGGGACGTACTCGGTGACCGGACGATCGAGGTCGAGCTCACCGGAAGCGGCGAGCAGTCCCGCGGTCGTCGCGGTCAGCGACTTCGACACCGACATCAGCAGGTGCATGCCGCCCGGGGCGAGGGTGCCGAAGTACTCCTCGCCGACTACGGCCCCGCCGACCGTCATCATCCACCCGTCGGTGTCGGTCATCGCCATCACCTCGGCGAACGAGGCGTGCCGGTCCTCCCAGGGATGCGCGACCGAGAGGGTGCCGAGCTCCGCGGCCCGGGCCCCGAACTCGGTGCTGCGCACCCCGCGTCGGATCTGCCGCACCGGCAGGAACGACTGGATGTTCTGCATCGACCACTGCAGGTACGGGGCGAACTGCCACTGGTCGAGCGGCGGCACCTCGATCCCGGCGTCCGCGGGCGTGCTCATTGCGGCGTCAGCGTCTGCGTCTGCGATCATCAGGCGAGTATCCCACGCTCCCGTCATTTGCCCTTGGCCGGCGCCGGCTTGAGCTCGGGCTCGTCGCCCTCGACCGGCGTCGCGTAGTACATGCCGCGGATCGCATCGATCAGGTACTTGGCGTGGATCGTGAGCCCGCCGTGGTCCGCCTCGAGGTGCGCCTTGGTGACGAGGATCCCGAGGTCGGCGCCCTTCCAGCGGTAGTCGCCCGCGTCGTAGATGCGCAGGTAGAACGCCTCGGCCTCATTGCTCAGCAGGTGCCAGTCGAGGTCGCCGTGCGTGTAGGTGAGACGGCCCGAGTGGTCGAGCACGTAGCGGCCCGTGCGCGGGGCGGCGTTGATCCGCTCCACCGTGCTCGAGGTGTGCTTGATCACCATGTGGCTCCACTCGTCCTCGGACGCGAGGTCCTCCCAGCGGGCGTTGATCTCGTCGACATCGATCTCGAAGTCGATGCCCGCGTACTCGAGCAGGTGGAAGGCGAACAGCGGCACGTCGGCGTAGGCGCCGGCGGTCACGTTGGTGATCGCCGAGGCGCCGCTGACGCGCGGGTTCAGCTCGCCCAGGTAGACGTCGCCCGTGTCGGTGTCGAGCAGCACATCGACCTCGAAGAAGCCGCGGTACCCCTCGGTCCCGAGCCGGTCGCCGAGCTTGCGCACGAGCTGGATCGCCGCGTGGCGGCTGCCGTCGTCGAGCACCGTCGGGAACATCTCGTTGCCCGCCCAGCCTCCGCGGTAGGGTGTCAGCTCGGCGTGCCCCGTGATCTCGGTCATGCAGGGGCCGACGACGGTGCCCTGGCGCGTGATCACGGCCTCGACCGCGATCGGCCTGTTGTTGATCCGCTTCATCACCTTGATCTCGACGCCCGTCACCTCGTCGGCGATCGCGTCGAACTCCTCCTCGTTCGTCACGAAGTAGGTGGTCTTGCCGGAGTCGCCGTAGGCGGTCTGGATCACGAGGTCCCGGCCGAGCCCGGCGGCGTCGACCGCGCGCACCAGCTCGTCCCAGTCGGCGACGGTCGTGAGGATGTTCGGCACGCTCGGCACGCCGACCGAGTCCGCGATCTGCGTCGTCACGATCTTGGAATCGAGCCGCTCGCGCAGCGCGTGCGACGGCAGGATCAGCTCGTAGTCGAGCTCCTCGCAGATCCGCTCGGTGCGCTCGTCGAAGAACACCATGACGATCTTCGGGCGCAGCCCCGGCGGCGTCTGGCGCTCGATGTGCGCCCGCACCTCGTGGTTGCTGAGCAGCCAGTTGTTGATGTCCTCGCCGCTCTCGAACTCGACATAGGGCTTGTCGCCCGGGCTGAACACGCGCGGGTGCGCGCCGTCCCAGCTGTCGTAGTAGGTGATGTACGAGAAGCCGCGCACCCAGCGATCGAGGCCGAGCAGGTTGAAGGCCGTCGCGCCGACGAAGAACACGGGCGACTCGTTCGTCCGGAAGTAGTGGCGGATCTCGGAGATGTTCTTGAGCTTGGTCGATCCGCTGCGGCCGATGGTGACGGGGCCGGTCTTGGGCTCCTTGCGGGGGCGCTTGCGGCGGGCGATCGCAGCGAGGGCGTTCTTGGCGGCCTGGGGCGCCTCGGCAGGCGCCTCGACCGCCGCGGCCGCGGGCTTCGCCGCCTTCGCGGGCTTGGCCGCCTTCGCGGGCTTGGCCGCCTTCGCGGGCTTGGCCGCCTTCGCGGGCTTGGCCGCGGAAGCCCTCGTCGCGGCCTTGTTCGCGGCCGCGGGTTTCGACGCCGTCCTCTTCGCCGCGCTGCTCTTCGGCGCGGCGCTCGAGCCTGTGCTCTTCGCTGCGGTCCGGGGCCGCGAGGCCCGCGGTTTCGCCGCCGGATCGGCGGTCGTCGCCGCTTCGGTCACGGGGGTCTGGAGTTCGGTGTCACGCGCCATTGCGTTGTCCTTCCGTGGAGAGGTGCGAGCATCCTGACACGCAGAATCCCCGTTCTCCAAAACGGCGGAGGGGCGCGCGAGGTACACCGCAGATCCTCCGTCGAGGCGGCGCGCCGCTCGCGGATCCCGCCGCCGGAGGGGCCGGGATCCGCGGATGCTACTGGAGCGCGGAGGTGAGGCGGGCGAGCCCGTCGAGCAGCTGCGCGGGCAGCGGCTGACGCTTCCACTCCTCGGCGGTGAGCTCGCGCGAATTGGCCCGGTAGTAGTCGATGACCTCGTCGAGCTCGCGTACGAAGCTCTCGCCGTGGACGACCATCGAGATCTCCATGTTGAGGCCGAAGGAGCGCTGATCCATGTTCGATGACCCCACCACCGCGACCCCGTCGTCGATCGTGAAGTGCTTCGAGTGCAGGATGTACGGCGGCCGGTACATCCAGATGCGCACGCCGGCGCGCAGCAGCTCGTCGTAGTAGGAGCGCTGCGCGTGGTAGACGACGGCCTGATCGCCGGTCTCCGACACGAAGAGCTCCACTTCGACCCCGCGCGCCGTCGCGGCGCGGAGCGCGTTCATGATCGAGCCGTCGGGCACGAAATAGGGGCTCGTGATGCTGATGCGCCGCTGCGCCGCGTAGAGCAGAGCGACGAAGACCTGCAGGTTGTTCTCGCCCGCGTACCCGGGACCGCTCGGCACGATCTGGCAGTCGAGCGCGCCGGGGCGATCCGACTCGAAGTCGGACTCCGCGAGGTGCGCGAGCAGCTCCCCCGTCTCGAGGTACCAGTCGCCTTGGAACACGGCCTCGAGGCCGAGCACGATGGGGCCCTCGACCCGCACCATGAGGTCCTTCCAGTGCAGGCCGCGCCGCCGGTTCGACGGCTTGTTGTAGCTCGAATCGACGAGGTTCTGCGAGCCCATGAACCCGACCGTGCCGTCGACGACGAGCAGCTTGCGGTGATTGCGCAGGTCGGGGCGCTGGTACTGCCCCTTCAGCGGACGCACCGGCAGCAGGTACGCCCATTCGGCGCCCATGTCGGTGAGGCTGCGCGCCGTGCGCTTCTCCCCGGGATTGCGCTTCGCCGAGATGTGGTCGAGCAGCACGCGCACCTTGACGCCGCGCGCGGCGGCCTCGCGCATCGCCTGGAACACCACGTCGGTCGTCTCGTCATGCACGAGGATGTAGAACTCGACGTGCACGTACTCCTTGGCCTCGCGGATCGCGGCGGCCATGCGCTCGAGCGAGATCCCGTAGTCGATGCAGATCGACGCCGAGTTGCCGCGCAGCATCGGCTGCGCGCCGAGCGAACTGCCGAGGCGTACCGCGCTCTCGATGCCCGGCGGCAGCGAGTCCGGGTCGGCGACGAGCGCCTGCCCTTCGCGCTGCGCCAGCTCGGCCACCATCTGATTGATGGCGTCCTGCTTCTCGACTCGGGCCTTCGGCAGGTGGTTGCTGCCGATCACGAGGAACAGCAGCAGGCCGGGGATCGGCAGGAAGAAGATGGCCATGAGCCACGCCATGCCGGACGTCGGGCGGCGGTTTCGAGGCACTACGAACACCGCGATCACCCGGATCAGGTTGTCGACGATGAAGATGCCGACGGTCCAGATCCACGGCCAGTCCAGGCCCATGATCAGGTTGAACACCCAGTCCGTCCCCTCCGAGCCGGCTGAGGGCTCGGGGCTACCTTATCGGGTGCTGTCGGCGGCCTCGACCGGAGGCAGCCCGAGCTTCGCGCGCTCCTCGTTCTCGATCTCGCGGTAGACGCGTCGCTCGGTGCGGTCGGCGCGCAGGATGAGGCGCAGCACCGAGAAGAAGAAGATGCCGATCAGCACGGTCGGGGTGATCGACCAGAGCGCGTTGACCCACCAGTTCTCCATGCTCACCATCCTACCCCGGAACGAACTGCCGCGCCTGGGAGACGGACGCGAACGGGCGGGGAGCGCAGAACGCTCCCCGCCCGTCGCGGATGACGGCCCTTCGCCGCCGCTCGGGATCAGCCGACCGTGACCCGTTCGCCGACGACCGCGATCGCCTCCGTCGGCTGGCGCAGCCGCCGGCCGAGCAGGTAGCCCGCGACACCGATGAGCACGATGACGCCGAGGGTCGAGAGCGTGAACACCGAGAAGGTGCCCTGGTCGACGCCCCAGATGTCGGTGAAGGGATACTCGACGCCGAACAGGGCTTCGAGCGTTCCCGGGAAGATCGCGACCCAGGTGCCCAGCAGGATCCAGGCGGTGCAGAGCACGCCGAAGCACTTCCAGACCAGGTCGTTGACCGGCACCCGGTAGGGCCGGTGGACGTCGGGGAACTTCTTGCGCAGGCTGATCGCCGCGGGGATCGCGAAGAGGTAGCTCATGAGGAACGTCGAGATGCAGATCGTGAGCACGACCTGGAACAGGGCGCCGGCCTGCCCGTTCACGAAGATCATCGCGGCGAGCATGAACACGGTGCCGACGATGCCCGACATCGTGTTGACGCGGACCGGGGTGCCGAGACCCGGGTGGATCTTGCCGAAGAAACCGCCGAAGAAGGACCCGTCGGCCGCGGCCATCGCCTGCATGCGATCGCTGATGATCATCCACGCGCCGCCCTGCGACATGAGCACGAAGATGAAGACGATCGCCGAGATGGTGAGCATGGTGCCCGCTCCGTCGCCGAAGATCGAGAACACCGTCGCGACCGCCTCGAACAGACCGCTGATGCCCTGGATCTTCTCGACCGGGACGACCAGCAGGATCGCGAGGATCGGCAGCAGATAGCTCGCGGCCGCGATCCCCGCGGAGCGCGCGATCGACACCGGCACATCGCGCCCCGGGTTCTTCATCTCGCCCGCCGCGCTGTTGCCCGACTCGAAGCCGAGGAAGGAGAACAGCAGCAGCGGGGTGAGACCCAGGAACCCGGTGAGCGTCGGGGCGAAGTAAGAGGCGGTGAGCCCCTGGAAGCCGTGCTGCACGCCGTAGATGACGGTGACGACGAGGAAGAATGCGAGGAACGCGACCTTCAGCAGCGCGCCGAGCGTCGGCAGCCACTTGCCGTGCTTCAGGCTGACGATCGCGCTCGCGACGGTGACCCAGATGAAGATGAGCTTGAAGCCGTAGTCCCAGAACGATCCGTGATCGATCGGTGCCACGTACGCCGACCACGTCTCGACCGCGATGAACGCGCTCGTGCCGCCCACCCACACGGGCTGCGTCACCCAGGTGAGCATCGCCGCGATAGCCCCCGCGAACCGCCCGAAGGCCTGGCGCACCCAGGTGTAGACGCCGCCCTCCTCGGTGAACGCGCCGCCGGTCTCGGCGAAGATGAGCGCGTAGGGCACGAGGAACAGCACGGTGAGCACCAGCGTCCACGTGAAGGTCTCGCCGCCGTAGCCGGCCACCTGGCCGAGCACCTCGATCGATACGACGGCGGCGACGACCAGGAAGACGATGTCGAAACGGCCGAGCGTCTTCTGCAGGTGCTTCGATTCCTCGAGCGCCATCTGCGTCGGCGCGGTTTCGGGAGCGGATGTGCTCACGGTGATTCCTTTCCTCATTGAAGGGTTCTGCACCAGCAAACGAGAATCCGGGCGGGAATGCGAACAGTCGTTTCCTATGCAGCCGATCTGCTCAGCAGAACGCCCGCGGCCCGCGCGATCTGCGGGCGCGCAGGCTCGTGCGGGGTGCGCGGGCACGCCGAAGCGCACCGACCGCGATGGCGTGATCGCGGTCGGTGCGCTTCCCCGGTCCGCTAGAGTCCGGCGCGCTCCTTCGCCAGACCGAAGGCGCGATCGAGCAGATCGGCGAGCTCGTCGATGTCGTCGCGGGTCATGACGAGCGGGGGCGAGACCTGCACGAGCGGGTTGCCCTCGGCGTCGATCGCGACGCGGCAGATGAGCCCGACCTCGGCGAGCGCAGGGTTCAGGTGGGCGCCGACGAAGTCGCCCGCGCCGATGACGTCGTCCTCCCACGCCTTCGTCCGCTTGTTCGTGACGAGCTCGAAGCTGCGGTGGAAGCCGTCGCCGCGGAAGTCGCCGACGATCGCGGTGTGCTTCTCGGCGACCGCGGCCAGCCGCTCCTCGAGATAGGGGCTCAGCGCGGCGACGTTCTCGACGACGCCCTCCCGCTCCATGATCTCGAGGTTCTTCAGCGCCGCGGCGCAGGCGACCGGGTGGCCGCCGTAGGTCAGCGCGTGGTTGAACATGCCCACGGGCCCGTCGAGCACTGTCTCGATGATCCGGTCGCTCGCGATGACGCCGCCGAGGGGCACGTACGCCGAGGCGATGCCCTTCGCGAAGACGATCATGTCGGGCTGGAAGTCGTAGTGCTGCGAGCCGAACCACGATCCGAGACGCCCGAAACCGGTGATGACCTCGTCGGCGATCATGAGGATGCCGTACTTATCGCAGAGGGCGCGTACGCCCGCGAAGTACTCGGGCGTCGGCGGCTTGAGGCTGCCGCCGGCGTTCTGCAGCGGCTCCATGATGATCGCGGCGATCGTCTCGGGGCCCTCCTGCACGATGAGCGACTCGAGCTCGCCGAGCAGGAACGCGGTGGTCTGCTCGGGGGTCTCGCCCTCGGGCCGGCGGTACGTCTTGGTGTTGTGGGTGTGGCGGACGCCCGACATCAGCGGCTCGAACATGGCGCGCACGTTCGTCATGCCGTTCAGCGACATCGCACCGAAGCTGGTGCCGTGGTAGGCCACGCGGCGGGCGATGAACTTGGTGCGGGTGCCCTGACCGATGGTCTGCTGGTACTGCCGCGCGAGCTTGATCGCGGCCTCGTTCGACTCGCCGCCGCCCGACGCGAAGAACACGCGGTTCAGGTCGCCGGGGGCGAGCTGCGCGATCTTCTGGGCGAGCAGCGCGGCCGGCGGATGCGTGACGCTCCAGGTGGTCTGGTACGGCAGCGCCGCGAGCTGCTCGCGGACCGCGTCGCCGACCTCGGCGCCGTGGGTGTAGCCGAGCTGCACGCAGAAAAGTCCTGCGAGGCCGTCGAAGAAGCGTCGGCCGCTCTCGTCGAACACCGAGCAGTGCTCGCCCCGCACGAAGACGGGGAGGTCGTCCTCGCGGTACTTGGAGGCCGGGGTGAAGTTCATCACCAGGTGGCGCTTCGCGATCTCGGCGAGGCCGCTGGGCGTATCCGTCGCGGCGTCCTCGAACGACACCGTCTCCTGCTGCAGGGTCATGATTCTTGAGAGTCCTCTCAGTCGGCTCTGACTGGGCGTGAAACCGCCTCTGCTGCCATCGTGGCACCGCCCCCAGCATCGGCAAAATAGCGAAATCGGCTCGCCTGCATCGCTGGATCAGATGCAGGGTCGCGTGCGGGAGCGCTGCAGCTCCGCCGTCACGCCAGCGGGCCGCACGCCGCCGGTCGAGCGAGCGGAGCGAGTCGAAAACCGCGGCACTCGGGTTTCGACTCGCTCCGCTCGCTCAACCAGCTGGAAGGCTCACCCCCACTGCATCCAGGTGGTCTTGTAGTCCGTGTAGTTCTCGAGGGCGTGCACCGAGAGATCGCGCCCGAAGCCGGACTGCTTGAACCCGCCGAACGGCGTCGTGAAACCGAGCGCGTCGACGGTGTTCACCGAGACCGTTCCGGCGACCAGGCGCGACGAGACGCGGTGCGCCCGCGCGAGCGATCCCGTCCAGAGCGAGGCAGCCAGACCGTAGGGCGTCCCGTTCGCGAGCGCGACCGCCTCGTCCTCCGTGTCGAACGGGGTGACGACGGCGACCGGGCCGAAGATCTCGCGCGTGTGCACCTCGTGGTCGATCGGCACCCCGGTCACGATCGTCGGCTCGATGAAGGCGCGGGATCCGTTGATCTCGGGGCGGGCGCCGCCCGCGACGATCCGGCCGTCGCGGCGCGCGTTCTCGATGGTCGCCCAGACGCTGTCGGCGTGCGCCTCGGAGACGAGCGAGCCGATGCCCGAGGCGGGGTCGAGCGGGTCGCCCGGCGCGTAGGCCTGCGCGGCCTCGGCGTAGAGCCGCAGGAAGTCCTCGTACACGGCGCGCTCGACGAAGATGCGCGAGTTGGCCGAGCAGACCTCGCCCTGGTTGTAGAAACTGCCGAACGCGGCCTTCTCGGCCGCGAGGCGCAGGTCGTCGCAATCGGCGAAGATCAGGTTCGAGCTCTTGCCGCCAGCCTCGAGCGCGAGCCGTTTCATGTTCGACTGACCGGCGTACTGCTGCAGCTGCTTCGCCACCTCGGTCGAGCCGGTGAACGCGAGCATGTCGACGTCCTCGTGCAGCGCGAGCGCCTTGCCGACCACGGATCCGCGGCCGGGCACGACGTTGAGGATCCCGGCGGGGATCCCCGCCTCGATCGCGAGCTCGGCGAGCAGCAGCGCGGAGTGCGACGCCTCCACCGGCGGCTTCACCACGACGGCGTTGCCCGCGGCGAGCGCTGGTGCGAGCTTCCAAGTGGCGATCTCGAGGGGGTAGTTCCAGGCGACGATCACGGCGACGACACCGAGCGCCTCGCGGGTCACGAGCGCGGTGGATCCGGGCGGCGTGACGGGGATCAGGTCCTCGGTCTTCTCGATCGCTTCGGCGTAGAAGCGGTAGAGCGCCGCGGAACCGGGCGCGTCTATGGTCGACGATTCGCGCACGGGCTTGCCCATGTCGAGCGAGTCGTAGAGCGCGAACTCGTCGGCCCGGGCCTCGATGAGGCGTGCGAACTCGAGCAGGCGCTCGCGGCGGAACCCGGCGCCGGCGCGCGACCAGGATCCCGATTCGTAGGCGGCGCGGGCCGCGGCGACCGCCGCGTCGACCTCCTCCTGCCCGCAGTCGTGGATCTGCGAGATGACCTCGCCCGTCGCCGGGTTGGTCTTCTCGATGGTCCGGCCCGAGGCGGCGGCGCGGCGGGCGCCGCCGATCACGGGGCGGCCGTCGAAGTCGAGGGCCGCGGCCGCGGCCTTCCATTCGGCGTGGGTGCGGGTCATGACTGGTCTCCTTCGGAGGTGGTGCGTGCGGTGCGGATGTCGGGGATCGTGACGGTCGCGGTCTCGAGGTCCTGCGCCTTGAGCAGGGGGATGCCGCAGGTCTCGGGCAGGCTGAGCACGGTGACGAGGCCGACGAGGCCCACGCCGACGAGGAAGAAGCCGGGGACGAGCTCGTTGCCGGTCGTCTCGATGAGCCAGGTCAGCAGGTAGGGCGCGGTGCCCGCGAACAGCGCGGCCGTGACGGCGTAGGCGATCGAGAGGCCGGTCTGCCGGGTGCGGGTCGGGAAGAGTTCGACGACGGTGACGGCGTGGGTGCCGAGCACGATCGCGAGGATCAGGGCGAGGCCGAGCGTCGAGGCGAAGGTCGCCCAGGGCGCCGGGTTGTTCATCAGCATGAACAGCGGGACCGAGAGCACCGTGAGCGCGATCGCGGCGGTGAGCAGCACGGGCTTGCGACCGACGCGGTCCGACAGGATCCCCGCCAGCGGGACGACGACGAGGCCGAGGGCGGAGGCGAGCGTCGACAGGAGCGCGGCGCGGCCGGCGTCGATCCCGACGGTGACCTCCTGGTAGGTGAGCAGGTACACGAGCACGACGTAGAACGTGACGTTCATGAAGATCTCCATGCCGCAGGTCTGGACGAACTCCTTGAGGTTGCGCTGGAACACCTCCTTGACCGGGGCGTGCGAGACGGTCTCGAGCTCCTGCAACTGCTGGAACTCGGGGGTGTCCTCGATCCGACGCCGGATGTAGAGGCCGATGAACCCGAGCGGCACTGTGATGAGGAACGGGATGCGCCAAGCCCAGTCGGCGATCTGCTGGGCGTCGAACGCGAGGTTCAGCAGGAACACCGCGAAGGAGGCGAGCAGGAAGCCGAGGAGGCTGCCGAATTCGAGCCAGCTGACGCCGAAGCCGCGGCGCTTGGCCGGCGAGAACTCGCCGAGGAAGGCAGCGGCGCTGCCGAACTCGCCGCCTGCGGCGAGGCCCTGCACGATGCGCGTCGCGATGAGGAGGATCGGTGCGGCGATACCGATGGCGGAGTATCCCGGCAGGAGCCCGAGCACGAGGGTGGAGAGCGCCATCGCGAGGATGACGATCGAGAGGGTCTGCTTGCGACCGAGCCGGTCCCCCAGCCGCCCGAAGATGATCGCCCCCAGCGGGCGCACGAGGAAGGAGACCGCGAAGACGGCGAAGGTCGCGAGCAGACCGGCGGTGGCGTTCTCCTCTGGGAAGAACACGGAGGCGATGGTGCCGGCGAGGTAGGCGTAGACCGCCCAGTCGAACCAGTGCACCAGGACGCCGATCGCTCCGGCGGCGACGCTCTTGCGCAGGCTCTTCTGGTCGACGAGATCGCTGAGCTCTCGGACGGGTTCGGAGGTCGACATTGACGATTCCTTTGCTGCTGGTCGGGTGGGCGCGAGCATCGGTACTCGCGGGGCGCCCGGCTCGGACGCCGGGAGGTTTCGTGCGTCCGCCCCTCCTACGACGCGCCGCCGCGTGCGAGTGCGACGTCGAGGGCGGTCCAGGCGAGCGCGGTGGCGCCGTCCCGCAGAGCCTGCTCGGCGAGCGGGCCGACGCAGGCCTCGGCGAACGCGGGCTGGTGGTTGCTGGCGGTGCCGCCGACGCCAATGTAGGGGTGGATCGCGTTCACGATCTGCGACACGTTGCCCATGTCGGTCGAGGCGCGGTTCATGGTCGCGGCCTCGGGATCGACGTCGAAGTCGCGCCCCAGGCGGATCGCGTTCGCCCGGTAGTACTCCTGCGCCTCGACGTCGGTGCGCATCTCGGCGTAGCGCTCGCTCTCGGGCGCGACGGTCAGCTCGGCGCCCGTCGCGAGCGCTCCCGCCTCGAAGCAGCGCAGCACCCGGGCCTCGGTCTCGAGCAGCTGCCCCATGGTCTCGGCGCGCACGTACCAGCGTCCCTCGGTGCGCTCGGGGATCGCGTTCGGCGCCTCGCCGCCGCGGGTCTGCACGCCGTGCACCCGCACGCCCGCGGGCAGCTGCTGCCGCAGCAGGGCGATGGCGGTCTGCGCGACGATGAACGCATCGTTCGCGTTGACGCCCCGTTCCGGGTAGGCGGCGGCGTGCGCGGCGCGTCCGTCGTAGCGGACGTGCCAGTGGGCGACCGCGAAGGGCCGCGCCTCGGCGACGTCGACGGGTGCGGGGTGGGCCATGAGCGCGAGGTCGAGCTCTCGGAACGCCCCGCGGTCGAGCAGCACGATCTTGCCGCCGCCGCCCTCCTCGGCCGGGGTGCCGATCACCTCGACGGTGAGCCCCGCGTCATCGGCGACTGCGGCGAGCGCGAGCGCTCCGCCTGCCGACATGGCCGAGATGAGGTTGTGGCCGCAAGCGTGGCCGAGCCCGGGCAGCGCGTCGTACTCGGCGAGGAAACCGACGGTGAACGGCCCGGATCCGATGGTCGCCCGGAACGCGGTGTCGAGCCCGAGGTAGGGCTGTTCGATCACGAAGCCGTGCTCGGCGAGTACCACGGCGACCGCGGCCGAGGAGCGCTGCTCCTGCCAGCCGAGCTCGGGGTCGTCGTGCAGGCGGTTCGACAGGGCGACCAGCTCGGGATCGAGCTCGGCGCGGCGCGCCTCGATCCGCCGCTTCAGGGATTCGGCGTCGATGGTCATGGTCCGCTCCGTCGCTATTCGTCGCCGGGCACGCCGTAGGAGGGCGCGGCGGTGGGATTCAACCCACGGCTGACATAGTCGTCGCGCTGAGGCAGCCACTCGTCGAGCGCGCGGCCGAGCTGCTCGACCGGGTCGTCGGCCCAGTCGACGCGGAGGTCGGTGACCCGCCAGCCGGCGTTCCCCACGACGGCGATCCCGGCCGAGTGCACCGGCCCGGCCTCGCCGCCCGCCTCGACGGCTGCGCGCAAGGCGGCGAGCAGGCGCTCCTCGATCCGGCCGGGCGCGGTCAGCGCCGTCTCGACGAGCGCGTCGAGCACGTCGAGGCTCGCGAGCATGTTGCCTCCGGCGACCGCGTTCTCGCGGCTCGCAGCACCGAACACGCCGAGCGCCTTGCCACCCGAGAACACGGCGGGAGCGCCCTGGGCGTCCAGCACGAGGAGCTGGCGGAAGTCGATGGTGGCGGGATCCGCCGCGGCCACGACGGCGTCGACCGCGTCCTGAGCGGATCGGCCTGTGCGCAGCTGCTCGATGAGCGCGGGTCCGAGCCGCGGGTCGGTGACGTTCTGCGAGTGGGCGCCGCCCACGCCGTCGGCGAGGTTGACGCATCGCGCGGCGACCGCGGGCGACGACGACGAGATCGCGGAGCCGAACTCACCGGTCTCCGGATCCCTGAGGATGAGCGAGAAGGTCATGCGCGGCTCGTCCCGCTGATCACGGCGGTCGCGTCGATCTCGACGAGCCACTCGGGGCGCGCGAGGGCCTGCACGACGATGCCGGTCGAGACCGGGTAGACGCCCTTCAGGTACTTCCCCATGGTGCGGTAGACGTCCTCGCGGTAGCGGGGATCGATGATGTAGACGGTGACCTTGACGATGTCTGCGAGGCTGCTGCCGGCTTCGCCGAGCAGCATCTCGATGTTCTGCATGGCGCGCTCGGTCTGGGCGACGACGTCGCCGATCCCGACCGACTCGCGGGTCTCGAGGTCCTGGCCGATCTGACCGCGCAGGTAGACGACGCCGTTCGCGACGACGGCCTGGCACAGATCGTTGTCGAGGTTCTGCTCGGGGTAGGTCTCTTTGGTGTTGAACTTCCGCAGTCGCAGGTGCGTCTCCGTCACGATGCCTCCTCGTCGAGCCTTGCGCACGCCATTCACGTCGCAGCACTATTGTTGGGAGGCCACACTCCATCTGTAAAATAGCCAAAAGATAGAGGCTCGATCGCTCCAGCAGATCGAACCGAAGGAGCTCCGATGACGCAGCGCTTCTCCATCACACTCACGCAGCTGAGCTACTTCGTCGAGTGCGCGAAGACGCTCAACATGACGGCGGCCAGCCAGCAGCTGCACGTCGCCCAGTCGGCCGTGTCCACCGCGATCTCGCACCTCGAGCGCGCGCTCGGCACGGCGCTGTTCATCCGGCAGCACTCCAAGGGCCTGATCCTCACCCCGGCCGGTGAGACGCTGCTGCGCGACTCGCACCAGCTCTTCGGGCTCCTCACCGACACGATCGACTCGATCCGCGCGGAGCAGCACGAGGTGCGCGGCAGCATCACCATCGCGTGCTTCAACACTTTCGCACCCTTCCTGCTCCCCCACCTGCTCGGGCGCCTGCAGGATCGCCACCCCGACCTCGACGTGCAGGTGATCGAGGGCGATGACGACGAAGTGCTGGGCGCGCTTCGCGGCGGACGGGCGGAGCTCGCGATCGCCTACCAGTTCTCCGACTCCGAGGGACTCGACCGCACCGTCATCGGCGAGTTCCAGCCGCACGTGCTCGTGAGCGCGGAGCACCGGCTCGCGGACCGCGGGAGCATCGCCCTCGCCGAGCTCGCGGAGGATCCGTTCGTGCTGCTCGATCTGCCCAGCAGCCGCGACTACTTCCTGGGACTGCTGCGCCAGGCCGGCATCACCCCGGTGCTGAAGTACCGGACCGCGAGCTACGAGACCGTGCGCTCGATGGTCGCCACCGGGCTGGGCTACTCGATCCTCAACCAGCGACCGCGCACGAACGAGACGTACTCGGGCGAGCGCCTCGTCGTGCTCGAGATCAGCGATCCGCTGCCCGGCCTGAGCGTCGCGGTCGCCTCGCTCGCGCAGATGCAGCGCTCGACCCGCGCCCGCGCCGTCGAGGCTACCGCGCGGGAGATACTGGCCGAGACCGCGCACTGAACAGCTCGCTGCGCTCTCGGGCTCGTGCGTTCCCACGAGCTCGCGATCTCGATGCGCTGCGGTGATCGTGATCCGCTTCTGCATCACCTGGGGCGATCCAGGGGACCGCGAATGACTATTGGCGCTCTCCGCACCCGCTGAGGTTTGCTGGGGGAATCCGAGGCCGGCGCACCGTCGCGACCGGCCGGATCCCGAATCGCACCCAGCAGAGTGGAGAACGAAGATGTCGAGCCAGGAGGTCGAGGTCACTGAAGTCCTCGTCGTCGGAGCCGGGCAGGCCGGGATCGCCGCGAGCGAGCACCTGAGCGCCGCGGGCATCCCCCACATCGTGCTCGAACGGAGCCGCATCGCGGAGCGCTGGCGCAGCGAGCGCTGGGACTCGCTCGTCGCCAACGGCCCCGCCTGGCACGACCGTTTCCCCGGCCTCGAGTTCGACGACGTCGACCCCGACGCCTTCGCCCCCAAGGAGCGCGTCGCCCGATACTTCGAGCAGTACGTCGAGAAGTTCGCCCTGCCGATCCGCACCGGTGTCGAGGTGCTCGGCGTGCGCCGCGATCCCGCGCACGGCGGCTTCATCGCCGACACCAGCGCCGGACCGATCCGCGCCGCGTACGTGATCGCGGCGACCGGCGCCTTCCAGGTGCCCGCAGTGCCCGCCGTGGTGCCCGAGTCGGCCGGCGTCGAGCAGATCCACTCGAGCGCGTACCGCAACCCCGAGCGACTGCCCGCCGGCGCCGTACTCGTGGTCGGCGCCGGATCCTCCGGCGTGCAGATCGCCGACGAACTGCGGGCATCCGGCCGCGAGGTCTTCCTCGCCGTCGGCGCGCACGACCGCCCGCCGCAGCGCTACCGCGGCCGGAGCTTCGTCTGGTGGCTCGGCACGCTCGGCCTCTGGGAGAAGTCCACGCCGGCCGCCGGCGCCGAGCACACCACCATCGCCGTGAGCGGCGCGCACGGCGGGCGCACCATCGACTTCCGCGACCTCGCCGCGGACGGCATCACCCTCGTCGGCCGGGCCGAGTCCTACGCCGACGGCGTGATCTCGTTCGGCCCCGACCTCGAGCGGGACGTGCGCGCGGGCGACGCGAACTACCTCTCGGTGCTCGACCAGGCCGACGCGTACATCGCCCGCACCGGGATCGACCTGCCCGAGGAGCCCGAGGCGCGGGAGCTCGGCCCCCTGCCCGAATCCGTCGTGCACCCGATCCGCTCACTGGATCTCGCCGAGGCGGGCGTCGGCTCGATCGTGTGGGCGACCGGATTCCGCGTCGACTACCGCTGGCTGCCCGAGGGCGCCGCTGACGAGCGCGGGCTGCCCCGGCACGAGCGCGGCGTCTCGGCCGAGCCCGGCATCTACTTCCTCGGCCTGCCCTGGCAGTCGCGCCGCGGATCCAGCTTCATCTGGGGCGTGTGGCACGACGCCAAGTACGTCGCCGAGCAGATCGAGATCCAGCGCAGCTACCTGCGCTACACGGGGAACGGGCGCCCGGCCACGGCCACGGCTCCGGCCGACGCGCGCCCGGAGCTCGCGACCGCGTAGGGCATGGGCATGGGGGGGGGCGCCGGGGCGTTGCGCGGGCGCAGGCACGTAGCGCGCGTAGTGCGGGCCCGCCCAGACC
>NZ_MRAV01000004.1 GCF_002752355.1 Leucobacter sp. OLIS6 | reverse complement strand
AGGATGTGCCCCGCGATGGTCGTGGGGGCGGGCCGACCGCGCGGCGCTCGCGCGGTCGGCTCTCCCCCACGCTCATCGCGGGGCTCATCCTCGTCGGCATCGTCGTGCTCGCCGCAGTCGTGTCGTTCGTCTGGACCCCGTACGATCCCGTGCAGGTGAACGCCGGCGACCGCCTCCAGGGCCCGAGCGGCGCGCACCTGCTCGGTACCGACAAGTACGGCCGCGACCTGTTCTCGGGCATGCTCGTCGGCGCCCGCATCACGCTGTTCGTCGGCGTCATCTCGGTCGGCATCGCGCTGCTCATCGGCACGCCGCTCGGCATCCTCGCCGGGATCCGCGGCGGGTGGATCGAGGAGATCGTGATGCGCGCCTCCGACATCGCGCTCGCGTTCCCCGCGCTGCTGCTCGCGATCATGTTCGCGGCGGTCTTCGGCGCGTCGACGCTCACGGCCATGGTCGCGATCGGCATCTCGACGATCCCCGCGTTCGCACGCGTCGCGCGCTCCGGCACGCTGCAAGTGATGAACACCGAGTACGTGCTCGCGGCGCGCGCCGCGAGCCAGTCGCGAACCCGCATCGCGGTGCGGCACGTGCTGCCGAACATCATCGGCATCGTCGTCGTGCAGTGCTCGGTCTCGTTCGCCCTCGCGGTGCTCGCCGAGGCCGGCCTGAGCTTCCTCGGTCTCGGCACCCCGCCGCCCACGCCGTCGTGGGGCCGCATGCTGCAGGAATCGCAGCAGTTCCTCGGCACCCACCCGCTGCTCGCCATCGTGCCCGGCATCGCCATCGCGATCGCCGTCATGGGCTTCAACCTGCTGGGCGACGGGCTGCGCGACCGATTCGATCCGAAGCTGAACGGGAGCCGCGGCTGATGACCACCGAAACGAAGACCCTGCTCGCCGTCGACGGGCTCAACGTCCGCACCCCGCATCGCACGCTCGTGCACGACTTCTCGCTGCACATGGCGCACGGGGAACGGATCGGCCTCATCGGCGAGTCCGGATCCGGCAAGTCGATGACCACCACGGCGCTGCTCGGACTGCTGCCGAACGGCGTCACCGCCGACGGATCCGTGCGCCTCGACGGCCACGACGGCAACCTGCTGGAGGCGCCCGAGTCCGAACTCATGCGGGTCCGCGGCCGCGACATGGCCATGGTGTTCCAGGAACCGTTGACCGCCCTCAACCCGCTCATGCGCGCGGGCGACCAGGTCGCCGAGATCATGCTGCAGCACAGGCTCGCCCCGTCGAAGGCGGAGGCACGCAAACGCGCGATCGAGATGCTCGACGCCGTGCACCTGCCCGACCCGGCGCAGGCCGCCCGCGCATACCCGCACCAACTCTCTGGCGGGCAGCGGCAGCGCGTCATGCTCGCGATGGCCCTCGCCAACGACCCGGCGCTGCTGCTCTGCGACGAGCCCACCACGGCGCTCGACGTCACCGTGCAGCGCCAGGTGCTCGACCTGATCCTCGAGCTCGTGCGCGAGCGCGGCACCGGCCTGCTCTTCATCACCCACGACCTCGCGGTCGTCGCGAACATGTGCACCCGCGTGCTCGTGATGAACCAGGGCGTCGTCGTCGAGGAGGGGCCGACCGAGGACATCTTCACGAAGCCGCAGCACCCCTACACCCGCGGCCTGCTCGCGGCCTCCGATCTCGAGGCCACCGACGCCGACGGGCGCCTGTTCACCGTCGCGAGCGCACAGGACTACGTGCCCCCGACGGTCGAGGCCGCGGACGCGGATCCGGCAGTCTCATCCGCCGAGGCCGCTCCCTCGGAGCCGGCCGAGGTCCCCGCGCTATTCGTCGCACCCGCCGCACCTGCCGAGACCGTCATGAAGGTCACGGATCTCGTGCGGACCTACACGCGAGGACGCACGAGCCTGTTCAAGCCGGCCCCCGAGGTGCGCGCGCTCAAGGGCATCTCGTTCGAGGTGCCGCGCGGCGGCCGCCTCGGTGTGGTCGGCGAATCGGGCTCCGGCAAGTCGACGCTGCTGCGGATCCTCGCGGGTCTCGACCAGCCGACCTCCGGCAGCGCGGTCGTCGCGGGTAACGAGGTCTCGGGGGCGAAGGAATCGCAGCTGCGTCAGCTCCGGCAGCAGCTGCAGATCGTGTTCCAGGATCCGATGGGGTCGCTGGACCCGCGCATGACGGTCGAGCAGATCATCTCCGAGCCGCTGCTCGTGCGCGGCCGGAACGAGACCGCGGCCGAGCGCTCGCGCATGGTCGCCGAGATGCTCGAAGCGGTGGGCCTCCCGGCCGAAGCCGCGGCGCGCTACCCGCACCAGTTCTCGGGCGGGCAGCGACAGCGCATCTCGATCGCCCGTGCCCTCATCTGCCGGCCCGAGGTGGTCGTCGCCGACGAGCCGGTGAGCGCGCTCGACGTCTCGGTGCGCGCGCAGGTGCTGAACCTGCTCGCCGACCTCGTCGACGAGTACGGGCTGACGCTCGTGTTCGTCTCGCACGACCTGAACGTGGTGCGGCACCTCTGCGATTCGGTGATCGTGATGCAGTCGGGCGAGATCGTCGAAGCCGGCGACACCGAGACGGTCTACCGCGACCCCCAGCACCCGTACACGAAGCGCCTCATCGATTCGTCGCTCACCCTGCGTCAGGAGCTCACCCATGCCTCGTAACGATCTCTTCGCGCTCGACGCGGGCGCTCTTGCCACCGGCTACGCGGAAGGCGAGTTCACTCCGAGCGAGGTCGCCGAGAGCGTGCTCGCGCGCATCGCGGATCGCGAGCCCGAACTGAACGCGCTCTACCTGCACGAGCCCGACGAGGTGCGCGCCGACGCGACCGCCTCGACCGCGCGCTGGGCTGCGGGGGCTCCGCTCAGCCCGTTCGACGGCGTGCCCGCGACGGTCAAGGAGAACATCGCGCGTGCGGGACGTCCGAAGCCTGCGGGCACCGCGCTGCCGAACCCGCCGATCGCCGCTGCGAATGCCCCGACGACCGACCGCCTGCTCGAGGCCGGAGTCGTGATCCTCGGGTCCACCACGATGCCCGACTGGGGCATGCTCTCCTCCGGCGTCTCGAGCCGGCACGGGATCACCCGCAACGGCGTCGATCCCGCGCTCACCTCCGGCGGCTCCAGCGCGGGTGCCGGCACCGCGGCGGCGGCGGGCTACGGCCCGCTCCACGTCGGCACCGACATCGGCGGATCGATCCGCCTGCCCGGCACCTGGCAGGGCCTGACCGCCCTCAAGCCGAGCGAGGGCCTGATCCCGCTCGACGTGCCCTACACGGGGCGCGCGGCCGGTCCGCTCGCCCGCACCGCGGCCGACGCGATCCGGCTGATGTCGCTCGTCGCGAAGCCCGACGAGCGCGACTATCTGACCCGGCCCTACGGCCCGATGGACTGGTCCCTCGAACCGCTCTCCCCCGCCGGGCTGCGCGTCGCGCTGCAGCTCGATGCGGGATCGGGTCTCGCGGTCGAGCCCGAGACCCGCGCGTTCATCGAGGCCGCGGCAGCACGCTTCGCCGAGGCGGGCGCCGTGGTCGAACTGCTCGATCCGTTCGTTCCTGCGGAGGTGCTCGACGGGCTCGTCGATTTCTGGCGCAGCCGCTCCTACGCCGACCTCGAACTGCTGAGTGAGGCGGATCGCGCGCTCGTGCTGCCGTTCATCGCCCGGTGGTGCTCGGCCGGCGCCAGCTTCTCGGCCGCGCAGACCGTGCGCAACCGCGGCTGCGCCGACGAGATCGCGCGCCTCACCCGAGCGGCCACGGCCCCCTACGACCTCGTGCTATCACCCGTGTCACCCGTCGCGGCGTTCAAGGCCGAGGATCCTATGCCGATCACCGATCCGCTGCAGACCATGGGGCACATCTCGTTCACCGTGCCCTACAACATGTCGGGCCAGCCCGCCGTCTCGATCGGCGCGGGGATCCAGGCCGACGGCCGAACCGTCGGCCTGCAGATCGCGGGCCCCATCGGCTCCGACGACCGACTGCTGCGGGTCGCGCACTGGTTCGAGACGGTGCGCGGCGCCGAAGCGAGCGTCGACTGGTCGGCGGTGCGCTGAGGCGCTCGCGCCGCGCACCCCGAACTGCTGAGATAGGCGTATGACCGCATCACGGCCGAACGCCCTCTACCTCTACGCGCACCCCGAGGCGCGCTCGTTCAATCGGGAGCTCTTCGACGCCGCCCGGGCGGAGCTCGAGCTCACCCACGACGTCGTCGCGAGCGACCTCTACGCCATGGGATTCGATCCGCTGCTCGACGACCGGGACCTCGGTTCCCTCGCGCGGGCGAGCGGCAGCTTCATCTCGCGCTGGACCCGCGCCACGGCCGAGTCCCAGCTGCCGGAGGACATCCGCGTCGAACAGCAGAAGCTGCTCGACGCGGACCTCGTGGTGCTGCAATTCCCGCTCTGGTGGTACTCGATGCCTGCGATCCTCAAGGGCTGGTTCGACCGCGTGCTCACCGCGGGCTTCGGCTTCGACGTGGTCGATCCCGAGACCGGTCTGGCCCGCAGGTACGGCGACGGTCTGCTCACCGGCAAGCGCGTGCTGATCGTCGTGTCGTACGGCGAATCCGACGCGGCGCTCGGCCCCCGCGGCATCGCCGGCGACCTCAACACGATCCTCTACGGGCTCACGCACGGCGTGCTGTTCTACGCCGGTTGCGAGGTGCTGCCGCTGCACGGCATCGAGGGCGTCGACGGCTTCGACTCCCGGGACGTCGCGCGCGAGATCACCCGCCTGCGCGAGCGGATCGTCGGCCTCGACGCCGAGACCCCGATCCCCTTCCGCCGTTTGGAGAGCGGGGACTACACGCCGGAGCGAGTGCTGCGCGACGAGGTCGCACCGGGCCGGACCGACCTCGGGATCCACCGCGCCGACGCCTGAGCCCCGGCGTCGAGTTAGGCTGAGAGACATGACTGAGATCGCGCAACGATCCGTGTTCGCCCGGCCGTGGTACTGGCTCCTCATCGGTGTCGGCCTCGCGGCGATCGCAGTGCTGCTCACGCTGACCGTCGTAGTCCGCGCGGGAGCTCAGGGCACCGCCGCAGAGCCGGCGCAGAAGACCGAGCAGGAGGCGCCCCGCGCCTTCGGAGACGGCTCGACCGCGGATTCGCCGCTGAAGCCCGACACGAGCGTCGAGATGACCTACATGCCCGGGCGGCTCATCGGCACCGCCGAGGAGCAGGCCGACCGCACGGCGACCGTCCGGGTGCTCGACGCGAATTTCGATGCCACGGCCGAGGCGCTCGCCGAGGATCCCTGGGCCGACCTGATGCTCGACCCGGGCCAGAAGCTCGTGATCATCGACTTCGAGATCACCAACCACGCGAGCGAGAAGAGTGCGGGCATCACCATCGGCCCGGGACTCCAGCTCGTGGACCGGAGCGGGAAGACGTACGACATGGATGTGGTCCAGATCGCGCTCGACCAGGACAAGGTGCTCGGCACGGACTACCCGAAGGAGAAGCCGGTACGGGCCGTGGGTGTGTACACGGTTCCCGACGACCTGGACGCGGACTCGGCGGTCGTGCAGATCAAGACCGACCTCGCCAAGCTCAAGCCCGGCGGCGATCGGAGCAACCCAGACGACTACGAGCCCGTGTACACCTACGCCGCGGCGCAGTAGCCCGCCCGAACCGCACCGATTTCGAGGAACACGATGACTACCATTCAGCCGGGGTGGTACCCCGACGGCTCCGGATCCCTCCGATGGTGGGACGGGCAGCAGTGGACGGAGCACACGAGCCCCGCGAATCCGCAGGCTCAGGCACAGGCTCAGGCTCAGGCACAGGCTCAGGCTCAGCAGAATGCGCAGCCGCAGGCGCCGCAGCCGGTCCAGCCGCAGGCTCAGCAGTACGCGCAGCCGGTCCAGGAACCCACGCAAGCGGGAGAGCCGCAGGCCGCACCTCCGCGGCCCGCGAAGGACAGGCTCCGCCACTCGGGCGCCGCCTGGGCGATCGCCGGTGTCGTCGCGCTCGGCATCATCGGCTCCGGGATCGCGCTGAGCGTAAGCCTCGCTACCTCGCGGCCGGCGGCGGAAGCGGGCGAGTCCGCACCGCAGCCGAACGCCGGCAGCGGGAGCGGGACGACCGAGAAGGATCCCGCACCGTTCGTGACGCGCACGCCCATCGACGAAGGGCAGACCCGTCGGCTGGAGTCCGCAGTGCAGGCCTACAACGACGCGTACAAGCGGCAGGACTGCGCCGCGTACAACGCGGCCACCACCGAGGCGTTCCGCAAGACCGCCGGCGCCTGCACCGGCAAGGAGTTCTTCGCCGGTGCGGTGGCGCCCACGAGTTCCCGGACCCTGAAGTCCCACCAGGCCGCTCCCGGAGTCTACGAACTCTGGGTCGACGAGAAGTTCGTCTCCGGCGAGACCACCCAGTCGGCGCGGTACTCCTACGTGCTGAAGGAGGACCCGAAGACGGGCGCGCTCCTGGTCGAGATGGTCGTCGACCGCAACGGGCGCTTCAAGTCGTGAATCGAACCTTGGCCCGGTCGCGGCGGACCGCCGCGCGGCTCAGGCCGGCGGGGTGAAGCGCCCGTCGATCGCGGTCCAACCGCCGTCGACGCTGACCGTGGAGCCGGTCACGAAGGTCGAGGCGTCCGAGGCGAGGAACACGACCGCGCCCGCGAGCTCGTCGGGGCGGGCCCAGCGTCCGAGCGCGCTCTTCTCGGCGTAGGCGCGGTACCACGCCTCGTTCGCCCGGATCTGCCCGGTCAGCGGGGTCTCGACGACGCCGGGGGCGACCACGTTGACCCGCACGCCGGCGGCGCCGTACTCGGCGGCCGCGGTCTTCGCGAGCTGCACGAGGCCGGCCTTGGTCGCCGCGTAGACCCCCTGTCCGGGCTCGACGACCTGGGCGCGGATCGAAGCGAAGCCGATGATCGATCCGCCGCCGTTGTCGGCGAAGCGGCGCCCGAACCGGCGGATCAGCTGGAACGAGGCCCGCAGGTTGAGGTTCACGACGCGGTCGAATTCGTCCATCGAGTAGTCGTCCATGCGCTTGCGCACGTTCGTGGCGGCCGTGAACACGAGCGCCGAGGCCGTTCCGAAACGCTCGGCCGCGGCCTCGACCGCGTCGTCGTCGAGCACGTTCAGCTCGAACGCCTCGGCGACGCCGCCGCGCTCCGCGATGAGCGCCGCGGTGGCCTCCGCGCCCTCGAGCGAGTAGTCGGCGACGACCACGTGCGCGCCCTGCGCGGCGAGCGCCTGCGCGGCCTCGCGGCCGATCCCGCTGCCCGCACCGACGACCACGACGGTGCGGCCGTCGAGGCGGAAGAGGCGGGAGTAGTCGACGGCGGGGGTGGGGGCGTTCATGCGGTGACCTTTCGGGGTGCCGGGCGGATCATGGCCATACGGGTGACGGTGAACTCCTCGATCGCATAGCGCGGGCCCTCGCGGCCGATGCCGGAGTCCTTGACGCCGCCGTAGGGCATGATGTCGGAGCGGAAGCCGGGGATCTCGTTGACGACGACGCCGCCGACCTCGAGCCGCTCGATCGCGGCGAACGCGCTCTCGAGCGAGGCCGTGTAGATGGCGGCCTGGAGGCCGTACCGGGAGTCGTTGACGAGGTCGACCGCGGCGTCGACCGAGTCGACCGCGGTGAGGCAGACGACCGGGCCGAAGATCTCCTCGCGCCAGACGTCGGCGTCGACCGGCACGTCGCCGAGCAGGATCGGCGGTACGAGCCCGCCCTCCGCCGGGATCTCGACGTCGGTGAGCTTGCGCGCGCCGGCGGCGAGCGCGCGCTCGACCGTGGCGCGGATCCGATCGGCGGAGGCCGCGTTGATGACGGGGGCGACGTTCGTCGCGATGTCGCGGGGATCCCCCACCCGGAGCTCGCCCATGCGGGCGACGAGACGCTCGGTGAAGCGTTCGGCGATGGGCCGTTCGAGCACGACGCGCTGCACCGAGATGCAGGCCTGGCCATTGGCGTAGAAGCCGCCACGCAGCACTGCGTCGACGGCGGCGTCGATGTCGGCATCGGCCGCGACGATGAATCCCGTGTTCGAGCCGAGCTCGAGCAGCGTCTTGCGGGGCGCCGCCTGCCCGGCGATGAGGTGCCCGATGGCGGCGGAGCCGGTGAACGAGACGACCTGGGCCCGGGAGTCGCGCACGAGGACCTCGCCGACCTCGGGGCCGCCGTTGACGAGCTGCACGGCCGCGCCGGTGACACCGTGCTCGGCGAGCACCTCGCGCACGATGGCGACGAGCTCGATCGTGGCGAGCGGGGTGTTGGGGGCCGGCTTGATGATCACGGGGCAGCCGGCGGCGATCGCGGGGGCGAGCTTGTGGGTCGCGAGCAGCACGGGGTAGTTGAATCCGGCGATCCCGACGACGACTCCGGCGGGCTTGCGCGTGTAGTAGCCGATCATGCCCCGGCCGAGCTCCTGGAGGTCGAGCGGCACGGTCTCGCCGTGGACGTGCGACACCTCCTCGGCGGTGGCCTGGAGCGTGACGATGGTGCGGCTCACCTCGGTACGGCAGTCGACGCGGGGCTTGCCGGTCTCGAGCACGAGCAGGTCCTCGAAGCGCTGCGCGTCGGCCGCGAGCCGGTCGTGCACGGCGGCGAGGATCGACTTGCGCTGCGCGGTGGTGAGCGCGGCGACCTCGGTGCGGGCGGCTTCGGCCGCGTCGAGCGCGGCGAGCGAGTCGGCGACCCGGCTGACGGGAGCCGGTCCGACGACGCTGCCGTCGTAGGGGAAGACGACGTTCGAAGCACCCTCGACGGGCAGCCAGCCGTCGCCGATCGGGAGGGCTCCCGCGGGCGCGATCAGGTCGAGCGGATCTGACATGGCTGGCCTCCTTGCTGCCGACGCACCCCCGTTTCGAGTGGTCTTACCATTTAATATAGATCACCACGCGGGCCATCTCCAAGCGCACGGAGAAAGCGAGTCGGCACCCGGCCGAAATCAGGCCGTGGCACCCAGCCGACGCTCGAGCACCTGGCCAGGCCACCCGTCGACATCGAACTCGACGGTCCGCTCGTACCCGCAGGACTCGTAGAACCGCACGAGCGCGCCGGTGCCGCCCGCATAGCAGTCCACGCGCAGGCGATCGATGCCCGACCGCTCGGCTTCGGCGTCGGCGAAAGCGAGCAGCGCGCGCCCCGCTCCCCTCGCCCGCGGGTCGCGCGATCCGATGAGGATCCGGACGTACACCTCGGGTTCCTCCGCCGGCGGCACGTAGGGCATGGCCTCGCCGAGCACGAGCAGGCCGACCACGCCCGCTCCGGGCAGTTCGGCCACCCGCGCCCCGGGCAGGCGCAACGCGTCGCCGACCTGCGTGATCCGACGCTCCTGACCGGACCAGGGATCCGCGCCCCACTGCTCCGTGTTGCCGTTCGACACGAACCAGGCCACCGCGTCGTCGAACAGCCCGAGCACCGCGTCCAGGTCCCCGGCCTCGGCGCTGCGAAGACGCATCCTCTCCAGCGAGGCGCGTTCCACGCTCAGAATTCCCTTCCCAGCGTCATCGATCGACGCACCGTCCCGAATCCGACGCCTTCATACAGGCCGACCGCTCCGGTCGGGCTCTCGGAGTCCACGTCGAGCACCGCGCGCTCGAGCCCGTCCTCGCGGAGCGCCCGCAGCGCGCGCCCGAGCAGCGCCTTCGCGATGCCGCGACCCCGGGCATCGGCGACCACGCCGAGCAGATCGATATACCCGAAGGAGTACCCCCGCAACTCCCAGTCCTCGCGGTAGACCGACACGATCACGAACCCGAGCACCCGCCGCGAGCCCCCGTCGCCCTCCGTCGCGACGAAGGAGAGGTCCGGGCGCGCGGACTCGAGCTCGTCGGCCTCCTGCCACTCCCGCTCGCTCACCGGCTGAGATCCCCAGTGATCGCGGAACGAGTCGTTGCGCGCGATCCGGGTCGCCTCCTCGTTGCCCGCGTACCCCTCGACGCGCAGCCCGGGTGCGAGCTCCGGTTCCGCCGCGACTCCGGCGAGGTCGCGTTCGAGCTCGAGCCACCACCGCGCGATGCGATATCCGCGGGACTGCGCGAGCGCGATGGTGCCGGCCTCGTGCTCGTCGGCCCCGAGCGTCAGCCAGCCGGGCGCCTCCGAGTCCTCCGCCGACAGCATGCGCCGGCCGCGCTCGTCCTGCCAGTCGAGCAGCGCACCGCCGATCCCCTGCCTGCGCCATTCCGGGTGCACGGCGCCGTCGAGCCCGATCCGGATCTCGGCGCCGCGCTCGTCCCCCTGGCTCACGAAGCCGTAGGCGACCGCGCGCCCCTCCGCGTCGAGCGCGATCGCCGAGTCCCGTTCGAGTCGCAGCTTGGGATCCTCGAACCAGAGCTCGCACTCCTCCTCGGTGGTCGTCGCCCATGGGTTGTCGACCGCGTCGCAGGCCTGCGACAGTTCGAGCAGCAGCGGGACGTCGCTCTGCGCGATGCGCCGCCAGGTCACCCCCGCGACATCGGCGGGCAGGCGCAGGGCATCGGGTGCGGAGACCCGCTCTCGCAGAGGCTTCATCGACTCGGCTCCATCTCGTCTCTCAGTGCGGCCGTTCACGGCCGCCGCGATGCCCACCATGCTATTGATCGCGGCGCGCGACCGGCTGGGAGCCGCACGCCGAAGGCCACCGGGCACCCGCCGAGCACTCGCCATGAGTGGCCTGACCAGTTAATATGGTTCACACTGTGCGCCGCGGCGGAGGATCCCCGCGCCCGCCCACCGGCACTCCGCGGAAGGACTCAACGATGACGCGCTCCCACCAGATCGCCGTGCTGCCCGGCGACGGCATCGGCCCCGAGGTCGTCGGCTGCGCGCTCGAGGTGCTCGACGCCGCCGAGGCTCGATACGGCTTCCGCACCGAGCGCCGCGAGTACGCCGCCGGAGCCGCCCACTACCTCGAGACCGGCGAGCTGTTCGCCGAGCTCGAGGACGAGTTGCGCGGCGCCGACGCGATCCTGTTCGGCTCGATGGGCGATCCCCGCGTCACGCCGGGGATCCTCGAGCGCGGCTTCATCCTCGAGATGCGCCAGCGGTTCCAGCAGGCCGCGAACGTGCGTCCCGTCCGCCTGTATCCCGGCGTCCCCACGCCCATCGCGGACCTCACCCCCGAGCGCTGCGAGCTCGTGATCGTGCGCGAGAACACCGAGGGAGCCTACGTCGGTCGCGGATCCACCGTGCACGCGGGCACTCCGAACGCGGTCGCCATGCAGGAATCACTCAACACCCGCGCGGGAATCGAGCGCGTGGTCGACTTCGCGTTCCGCCTCGCCGCCGGCCGCCGCAAGCGCCTCACCCTGTGCCACAAGACCAACATCCTCGTGGCCGCCGGCCAGCTCTGGCAGGAGGTCGTCGCCGACGTCGCGACCCGCTACCCCGAGGTCGAGACCGACTACGTGCACGTGGACGCGATGTGCTTCCACCTGCCGCTCTCCCCCGAGCGCTTCGACGTCGTCGTCACCGACAATCTCTTCGGCGACATCATCACCGACCTCGGCGCCGTGATCCAGGGCGGCCTCGGCGTCGCGACGAGCGCTAACCTCAACCTCGACGGCTCGGCGCCGAGCATGTTCGAGGCGATCCACGGTTCCGCTCCCGACATCGCCGGCACCGGCTGGGCGAACCCCTCGGGCGCGATCCTCTCGCTCGCCCTCATGCTCGGCCACCTCGGCGAGGCCGATGCGGCGCGCGCGGTCGAAGCCGCGACCGTCGAGGTGCTGGGCTCGCTCCCCGCGCTCTCGGGCCCGGGGATGGGGGCGTCGACCGCCGAACTGGGATCGCGCGTCGCCGCGATCGTCCGCGACGGCGCCGCGAGCCCCGAGCTCGTGCCGGACTCGCTGCTCGGCACCCTCTCGGCGCTCGAACCGAGTCGGCCCGCGACGGCCTGAACCGGTTCGGGCCCGCTATCGGGTCTTGCGCGCGCCCCCACGACCGTGGGGGTTGCCGCGCGCCGCCATCCCGCGCATGCCGCGCGCACCCTTGCCGTCGCCCGGGCGACCTCCGGACGGCGCGCGGCCGTGCGCATCGGTGTCGCCCTCGGCTGCGGTGAGCAGTGCGCCGCGCTCGGCGCCGGACAGCTCGCGCATCTCGCCGAGCCGCAGCGTACCGAGGTTGAGCGGCCCGAACTGCCGGCGCACGAGCTCCTCGACGGGGTGCCCGACCTCGGCCAGCATGCGGCGTACGATCCGGTTCTTGCCCGAGTGCAGGGTGATCTCGACGAGCGAGTGCCGCGCCCCCTCGCCCTGCAGCAGCTTCGCGGCGTCGGCGCGGATCGGGCCGTCCTCGAGCTCGATCCCGTCCTTCAGCCGCTGGATCGTCGCGGGCGTCACGCGTCCCGTTACCTTCGCGATGTAGGTCTTCTGCACGCCGAACTTGGGGTGCGCGAGCTTATGCGCGAGATCGCCGTCGTTCGTCAGCACCAGCAGTCCGGACGTGTCGGTGTCGAGGCGCCCGACGTTGTAGAGGCGGTCCTCGACGAGGTCGGTGAACTCGCGCAGGTCGCGGCGTCCCTTCTCGTCGGACATCGTCGAGACGACTCCGCGCGGCTTGTTGAGCACGAAGTACCGCTTGCTGGCGTCCAGCTGCACGACGACCCCGTCGACCCGCACCTCGGAGTCGAGGTCGAGGCGACTGCCGAGTTCCCGCACGATCTCGCCGTTCACGGTCACCCGCCCACTGGTGATCAGCACCTCGCAGGCGCGACGCGACGCGACGCCCGCGTGCGCGAGCGCCTTCTGCAAGCGCGGGCGGTCGTCGGCGGGAAGCTCGGGCTCCGCATCGCCGTCGGCGGTCGCGGCTCCCGGCCACCCCCACTCGGCGAGGTCAATCTCGACGGCCTGACCGTCGACCGAGAACTCCCCGCCGGAACCGCCGGAGCCTCCTGAACCGCCGGAGCCTCCGGTGCGTCGCTGCTTCGGGTGTTCGTCAGAACGACTCATGTTCGAAACCTTCCAGTCCGTCGTCGAGCAGGGGCGAGATGGGCGGCAGTTCCTCGACGCTCGAGATGCCGAGGTGCCCCATGAGCGTGTCGGTGGTGCCGTAGAGGATCGCGCCGGTCTCGCCGTCGTGCCCGACCTCGGTGATGAGCCCGCGCCCCACCAGCGTGCGCACGACCGAGTCGACGTTCACCGCGCGGATCGAGGCGATCGCGCCGCGCGAGATCGGCTGCCGGTAGGCGACCACGGCGAGCGTCTCGAGCGCGGCCTGCGAGAGCCGTGCCGGGGTCTGCTGCTGCACGAAGTCCGCCACGACCGGGTCGAGCGTCTCGCGCACGTAGAAGCGGTATCCGCCGGCGACCTCGCGCAGCTCGAAGCCGCGCACCGGCCCGTCCATCGCGCCCGCGTAGTCGTTCGCCAGCAGGTCGACCGCACGGCGCACCTCGCGCACGGGGCGGTCGGTCGCGGTCGCGAGGCTCACGATGCTCAGCGGTTCGTCGGCGACGAGCAGCAGCGCCTCGAGCTGCTGCTCGAGCGTGTGCTCGGCGCGCGCCCGCTCCAGCTCGCCCGCCGCACCGGGCGCCTGCGTCCCATCGGCCGGCTGGCCCGCGGTCGGTGTCGTCTCGTTATCCGTCATAGTCCGTTCCCAGTGTCGCAAGAGAGTCGTCCGACCAGTGCTCGCCGGTCCAGCGCACCGTCAGCTCGCCGAGCGGTTCCGCCTGCTCGAAGCCCACGGCGTCGCGCCGGTACAGCTCGAGGATCGCGAGGAACCGGGCGACGATCACGCCGCGCTCCGACCCGAACTGGAGTCCCGCGATGAGCTGCCGGAAGGTGTGCGTCCCGTCGGTTCGCAGCATGGCGACGACGATGGCCGCCTGCTCCCGGATCGACACGAGCGGGGCGTGCAGGTGGTCGAGGCCCACGGTGGGCAACTCGCGCGGCGTGAAGGCCAGCACGGCCATCGCCGCGAAGTCGTCGGCCGACAGGGTCCAGACGAGCTCCGGACCGCGCTGGCGGTACCGCGCGTCGAGCGGCACCTGCCTCGGGTGCCGCGCCTCCTCGGACTCGATGCGGCTGCGGAACCACGCGCTCGCCTGCTTGAACGCGCGGTACTGCAGCAGCCGCGCGAAGAGCAGATCGCGCGCCTCCAGCAGCGCGATGTCCTCGGCATCGACCGCCTCGCCCTGCGGCAGCAGGCTGGCGATCTTCATGTCGAGCAGCGTGGCCGCGACCACGAGGAACTCGGAGGCCTGATCCAGCTCGATGAGCCCCTGCCCGTCGAGCGACGAGAGGTAGGCGATGAACTCGTCGGTGACGAGGCTCAGCGAGACCTCGGTGATATCGAGCTCGTGCTTGCCGATCAGGTTCAGCAGCAGGTCGAACGGGCCGTCGAACACCTCGAGCGAGACGCGGAACCCGGGGGCCTCCGGGCCGCCGGCCTCCGCGGTGCCGAGCTCGGTCATGCCGCGCCCATCTGACCGCTCAGGCGACCACGCCGCGGGCGACGAGCTCCCGCGCCAGCTTCAGGTACGCCTCGGACGCCGCGTTCGACGGCGCGTAGTCGAGGATCGGCTTCGCCGCGATCTGCGCGTCGGGCAGCTTCACGGTGCGGCCGATGACGGTGTCGAACACCTGGTCGTCGAACGTGTCGACGACGCGCTCGAGCACCTCGCGCGCGTGCAGGGTGCGCGAGTCGTACATCGTCGCGAGGATGCCGTCGAGCTCGAGCGCCGGGTTGAGGCGGTCCTTCACCTTGTCGATGGTCTCGACGAGCAGCGCGACGCCGCGCAGCGCGAAATACTCGCAGGCGAGCGGGATCAGTACGCCGTGGCTCGCAGTGAGGGCGTTCACCGTGAGCAGGCCGAGCGAGGGCTGGCAGTCGATGAGGATCACGTCGTAGTCGTCGACGACCTTGCGGAGCACGCCCGCGAGGATCTGCTCGCGCGCGACCTCCGTGACGAGGTGCACCTCGGCGGCCGACAGATCGATGTTCGCCGGGATCACGTCGAGACCGGGGGTCGCGGTGCGCACGATCGCCTCGCGCGGATCCTTGACCTTGCCGAGCATGAGGTCGTAGATGGTCGGCACGTCGTGGGCGGGCACGCCGAGGCCGGCCGAGAGCGCGCCCTGGGGGTCGAAGTCGACGGCCAGCACCCTGCGGCCGTAGCGCGCGAGCGCGGCGGCGAGGTTGATGGTGCTCGTCGTCTTGCCGACGCCGCCCTTCTGGTTGCACATCGCGATGATGCGCGCGGGGCCGTGTCGATCGAGCTTCTTCGGTGCCGGAATGATCCGCTCGGGTCGCCCGGTGGGACCGAGCTCGACCTGCTGCTTCGCCATTCCGGCCCTCCTCTCGAGTCGCTAACGATCCATCCTAGCGTGCGGCGACCGCCCCGGATTCTGCGCGATCATGACCGCGGTCGCGACCGCCGTCGCGATCGCCGAGCCGTTCCGCGGCGAAGTCCAGCAGCGCGAGCGCGCGCGAGGTCAGGTCCATGTCCTCGGGCCAGATCCCCACCACGTGGGTGACGGTGACGGGCGGGTCGAGCGGGCGGATGACGATCGGCCGCCCCTCGAGGCTTGTCGTCGCCGCGTTGGGCCGCGACATGAGCAGGCCGTAGCCGAGCCCCCGCCCCACGAGCGCCTCGACGAGCCCGATCTCGCTGACCCGGGCCTCGATCGACGGTTCGAGGCCTCGGGCGGCGAACGCGTCGGTGACGTTCACCGTGCCGGGGGTCGCGTCGAACTGGATGTAGGGCTGGTGGGCGAGATCCGGCAGGTCTATCGTCTTGGCCGACGCGAGCGGATGATCCGGGTGCAGGTGGACCTCAAGCTCGGTCGCGTAGATCTTCCGGCGGCGGTACCCGACCGGCAACGACACGTCGTACACGAGGGCGACGTCGAGGCGCCCGGCTTCGAGCGCCGAGAGCAGCTCCTCGTTGGTGCCGACCATGATCTCCATGCGCACGCCGGGGTGGAGCTTCGGGAACTCCTCCAGGAGCTCGGGCACCACGTTGGTCGCGAAGGTCGAGTAGCAGCCCAGCTTCACGGGTCCGCGCAGCTCCTGCCCGAGGCCCGGGCCCAGCACCAGTTCCTGCGTCTCGGCGACGATCCGCCTGGCCCGCTTCGCGAACTGCTGCCCGGTCGGGGTCAGCGTGAGCCCGCGGGCCTTCCGACGGACGCACAGCTGCTCGCCGACGGTGCGCTCGAGCACCGTGATCGCTTGCGACAGCGCGGATTCCGAGATGTGCAGGTGGGCGGCCGCCGCGCTGAGCGTGGCGAAGTTCGGGAGCGCGGCGAACAGCTCCAACTGGCGCAGACTCACATCGGCCACGATGCCCCCTCGAAACGTATTCTTCGGTTCAGCCGAATTATATCCTCGAATAACCGTGATTTACACGCAGAGTCGTGCGCATCACGATGGATGGCGGCCCTCCCTCCCGCAGGGACAACAATGACGTTAGGGACTTCGATGACCTCTTCAGCCTCCGCGAGCGCGCAGACCTCGCAACGCCGGATCGCCTTCGCGACGATCATCGGCACCACGATCGAGTGGTACGACTTCTTCATCTACGCGACGAGCGCCGGGCTCGTCTTCGCGCAGCTCTTCTTCCAGCCGGCCGGGCACGAGATCGGGCTGCTGCTCTCCTTCGCGACGGTCGGCATCTCGTTCCTCTTCCGTCCGCTCGGCGCGTTCCTCGCCGGGCACTTCGGGGATCGTCTCGGGCGGCGGGCGATGCTCGTCCTCACGCTCGTCCTCATGGGCGCGGCGACCACCCTCGTCGGCCTGCTGCCGACCTACGCGCAGATCGGCACCGCGGCCCCGGTCCTGCTTCTGCTCCTCCGCATCCTCCAGGGCCTCAGCGCCGGCGGCGAGTGGGGCGGGGCCGTGCTCATGGCCGTCGAGCACGCTCCCGCGGACCGCCGCGGCCGCGCGGGATCCTGGCCCCAGCTCGGGGTGCCCCTCGGCTTCCTCCTCGCGTCCGGCGTGACCGCGCTCATGACCGGCGTCGTCTCCCCCGGCGCCGCATACCTGGAATGGGGTTGGCGCGTTCCGTTCCTCCTGAGCGTCGTGCTCATCGTGGTCGGATTCGTGATCCGCCGCACCGTCGAGGAGAGCCCCGTGTTCGCCGAGCTCGCCGAGCGGGGCGCGCAGCCGAGCGTGCCGATCCTCGAGGTGTTCAAGCGGCACTGGCATCTCGTGCTCCTCGCCGCGCTCGTGTTCGCCGGCAACGGCACGCTCGGCTACATGACCACCGGCGGCTTCCTCAACAGCTACGCGATCAACGTGCAGAGCCTCGACACCACGGCGGTGCTCGTCGCGGCGGCGACGGCCGCGGCCGTCTGGTTCCTCTCGACGCTCGCCGCGGGCATCCTCTCCGACCGGATCGGTCGGCGCAGCACGTTCCTCATCGGCTTCGCGCTGCAGGCGCTCGTCGTGTTCCCCGTCTTCTGGCTCGTCGACAACGGCGGACTGCCCGGGCTCTACACCGCACTCGTCCTCATCTCGATCGGACTCGGCCTCACCTACGGCCCGCTGGCCGCGTGGTACTCCGAGATCTTCCCGGCGTCGATCCGCTTCTCGGGCGTCTCGATCACCTACGCGATCGGAGCGGTCCTCGGCGGCGCCTTCGCGCCCATGATCGCGCAGATGCTCCTGGAAGCCACGGGCTCCACGACCGCCGTCTCCGGTTACCTCCTCGCGGCCTCCCTCATCGGCGGTGCCGCGACCCTCTGCCTCCGGGATCGGAGCGGGATCCCCCTCGGACCCGACCACGAGGCGGAACAGGCCGCCGGGGCCACCGTGTTCACCGCCCAGGCGGAAGCGCCCGAGCCGGCGCCCGCACGCTAGAGCGTCGCCCGTGCCACGCAGTTCAGTCACCGCGCAACCCAGTTCAGTTATCGCGCAACGCAGTCAAGGAGGAGAAATGGGAGATCACCCCACCAGGGTGGCGATCATCGGCGGCGGGATGGGCGGCCTCACCGCCGCGATCGCGCTCACCCGGATCGCCGGAGCCGACGTCACCGTGTTCGAGCAGGCGAGCCGGCTCGGCGAGGTCGGCGCGGGCGTCACGGTCGCCCCGAACGCGGCGCGCGTGCTCGATGCGCTCGGAGTCCTCGACCGGATCCGCTCGCTCGGTGCCGTACCGGACGGGCACGGCGTCTACCTGGACGCGATGGGAGGTCTCGTGACCGATGCCGCCTGGGAGGACTCCGCCAAGCGATACCAGAACATCGGCATGTACCGGCCGGACCTCATCGACGCGCTGGCATCCGAGGTCGACCCCGACCGCATCCGGCTCGGGCATCGGCTGCGGTCCGTCGAAACCCTCGAGTCCGGCGTCCGTCTCGCGTTCGAGAACGGGGTCGAGGAGGACTTCGACGCGGTGATCGGCGCCGACGGCATCCACTCGGTGGTGCGGAGGTCCGTCGACCAGCACCCCGACCCCGTCTACTCCGGCTACATCGTCTACCGCGGAGTCGTCGACGCGTCCCGCCTCCCGGAGGATTGGCCGATGATCAGCCAGGTCTGGATGGGCGATAGCCGACACTTCATGTGCTACCCCCTGCAGCAGCGCAAGCTGTTCAACTTCGTGGCAGGCATCCCGAGCGACCGGCCGCTGAACGGCCCGTGGTCCGGGCCGGCCGAGGTGAGCGAACTCGCGGCCGAGTTCGCGGGCGAGGGCTGGGACCCGCGCCTCCAGCGCTTCATCGCGGCGATCGAGCGGACCTTCTGGTGGGGCCTGTTCGACCACGAACCGCTGACGAACTGGTCGAACGGCCCGATCACGCTCCTCGGCGATGCGGCGCACACGATGCTGCCGCATCAGGGCCAGGGGGTGAACCAGGCGATCGAGGACAGCATGGCGCTGGCGACCTTCCTCGCCGCGGCCGACGGAGTGGACGGCGTCCCCGAGGCGTTCCGCCGCTACGCCGCCGTCCGCATGCAGCGCACCGCGATCCTGCAGAACGGCTCGCGCCGCGCAGGCGCCATGTTCGACGCCCAGTACGAGTTCGCGAACCTCGAGAAGCGCGACGCCGACATCCGCGTGGGGCGCGACTTCCGACGCGGCGCGGTGTTCGACTACGACGCCCAGAAAGTCGCCGAGCAGGCGCTCACCCGATTCCGGAGGATTCCCGCATGACCACCATCAGCATCATCGGCAGCGGCAAGATGGGCGCGGCGATCGCCGAGGTCGCCGCGCGCGCCGGCGCGGAGGTCCAGATCGTCAAGCGCAGCGCGTCGAGCGCTTCCGCCGCACGGCCCGGCTTCACGACCGGTGCGCTGGGCGACCGGCTCACCGGCGATCTCGTCGTGCTCGCGGTCCCCTACTCGGCCTACGCGGGCATTCTGGAGCACTATCGGGACCAGCTCGCCGAGAAGGTCGTGATCGACATCAGCAACCCCATCGACTTCAGCACGTACGACGCGCTGCTGTCTCCCGCCGATTCCTCGACCGCGGCCGAGCTGGCCCGGCAACTGCCCGATGGCGCGGCGGTCGTCAAGGCCTTCAACGTCAACCTCGGCGACACGCTCGTCAGCGGCACGAACGGCACGACCCCCACGACCGTGCTCTTCGCCGGGGACTACGCGGACGCCAAGCAGCGGGTCGCGGCCCTGATCGAGGCGGCGGGCATGCGCGCGGTCGACGTCGGACCGCTGACGCGCGCACGGGAGCTGGAGGCGATGGGCTTCCTGCAGATCATCATGGCCGCGCTCGGCAAGACCCGGTACGAGTCCGGCTTCGCGCTGCTGCCCTGAGCGGGGCGTCGGCACGACCGCCCGGACCACTCAGAGCCGGTCCCTCCCGGATCGGAGCGCACGCGGTCCGCTGCCCAGCTGACGCGCGAGCGCCGTTCGCATGGCCCGCGCCGACCCGAACCCGGCGCGGGCAGCGACCGTCTCCATATCGAGACCGTCGTATGCAGGGTCCCGCAGCAGCGCGTGCGCGGCTTCGGCCCGCACCCGACGCAGTTCCCCCGCAACGGAGATCCCGGCTTCGGCGAAGACTCCCTGCAGATGCCGCAGCGATGCGCCGGTCGACCGAGCGAGATCCGCGGGGGCGAAGGACGGATCGGCCGCCCTGCGGGCGAGCTCGGCGAGTGCTCGCTCCCGCAGGGCTGCGCGGGGCGAGGCCCGCGCCGGGTCCCGGCCGAGCCGCCCGAGCAGCACCGCCCCGGCCATCTCGACGAGGATCCGGTCGACCGCGGCGCTCTCGCCCTCGGCGATGTCCTTCTCGCTGCGCACGGCCCGCGCGACGAAGGCACGCATGGATTCCTCGATCAGCGTCAAGTGTGTCCCGAATCTGACTTCCTCGCGGAGCCGATTCGGTGCGGGCAGCAGGGCCTTCGGCATACGCACGATAAGGAAGCGGCAATCAGGACCGAGCCGCACGCGCCCCGGTAACCCGCTCGGGCCGATCATGAGCCGCCCGGACGCCGGTCTCCAGGTCCCCTCACTCAGGTACGCGAACGTTCCTCTGTCGATGAACACCAGATCCCACGTCGGCGATCCCGGCCACGGCGGCCGTCGTTCGAACTCCGTCAGCGACCCGAACACCTCGTGGAGCACGACCGCCCCGAACGTCCGCATGCGCGAGTGGATCCGCAACGCGCCGCCCACCGGGCGCGCACCGCCGCGCGCGATATCAGCCGCATCGAGGTCCGCGATGAAGCGCTCGGGCAGCCCTTCGATGTCCACCGTCCGCTCCAACGCGCGCTCGTTCACGCCCCGAGCCTACGCCTCGGAACCCCTCGGACCGCGCCGGCTCACGGCGCTACCCGTCTCCTGAGCACGAGCATCGTGCCGCCGCCGAGTCCGAGGAGCACGGCGGCGAGCGCAGCCGTGCCCGCCTCCGACGCACCGCCGGTGGTCGCGAGGGTCCGTCCCCGTCCCCCAGCGCTCGGATCCGGCGCATCGCCCGCGCCCGGCGGTACCGGCTCCGTCGGATCGGTCGGGTCGATCGGACCGACCGCGGGGGCGCGCTGGACGAGTTCGACGGTTCCGAGCACCGCATCGGGCGCGGCGATCGGCGTATCGAGGGCCGAGGCTCGCTCGAGCGGTGTCTCCGGCTCCTCCGTTTCCTGCGGAATCGAAAGCGTCAGCGTGCTGCGGCCCGCAGCGGTAGAGGAGCGTACGGTCGCGGCGTAGGTACCGGGCCCGGTCTCGGTGATCCCTCCGATAAACTGGCCGTGGTCGCTGGACCGCAGGTCGAGCTCGAGTCCGGGAACCGGGTTTCCGTTCGCATCGCTGACGTCCGCGCGGAACCGCGTGGTCGACTTGCCGTCGGCGACGATCGTGCCGGGGTCGAGACTCAGCTGTGCCGAAACCGGTGCGCCCGGAAGCAGCGTGAGCGTGAAGCTTCTGCGCACCTCCGGCGAGACGGATCGGTCGATCGCGGTGAGCTGCACCTCGCCGGCCCGCTTCGACGCGGTGATCCGGACCCGGTAGCTGCCGTCTTCGCGGTGCCGGACCTCGCCGATCCCCACTCCGGGGTCGCTCGCCTCCACCGTGATCCGTTGGCCGGGAACCCGATGGCCGAACGTGTCGAAGGCGTACAGCTCGACCCCCGTGGTGGAGCTGCCGTCCGCGACGAGCCGGTCGGGCATCATCTCACCGCCGATCTCGGTGACGGGTCCCGGTCCCTGCCGCAGGGGGGCGGTCGCCACGATCGCGGGATCCACGGAGCGATCTCGAGCGCTGATGGTCGTCAGCGCGACGCTGCTGGAGACGCGGATCTCGGCCGAGTAGGTTCCGTCGCCATGGTCGACGGTGTCGCCGATCCGCTGTCCCGAGTCGCTGCTCTCGAACACGACGTCCTCGCCCGCGATCGGATTGCCGTCGGCATCGCTGACCGTCGCGGTCGCCGCGACCGTGCTCGTCCCGTCGGCGACGACGGTGCCCGCCGAGAGCGCGAGCGCGATCCGACTGGCCGCCTGAAACGTGAACTCGAGTTCCATCGATGGCGTCGCCCCGAGCGGGCCGGTGCTCAGCGAGACGTTCGTCGCGTTCGCTGCGGCGAAGCTGGAACCTGCGCCGCCGCCGCCCCACGGGCTCCCGCCTCCACCGCCGTAGAGGCCGCCGCCACCGCCACCGCCCATGTTGTTCGTGCTGTCGTAGAACCCCGGAGCGCCGCCAGAGCCGAGGAGTCCCGGGGACCCGATCGCTCCGATGCAGGGAGCCCCCGGAGCTCCACCGCCGGTCGGCGTCCCGCCCCCGGCATCGCCCGCGCAACCGCCCGCGGTCGACCCGGCGCCCCCGGTCAGGGCTCCCGCGGATCCACCGTTCGTGCCAGCCAGGCCGGAGGTACCGCCTCCGCCGCCCGCGACGAGCACCCGGTCGGCCAGCGTGGAACCTCCGCGGCGCAGGTCCGTGGCTCCACCACCACCACCGCCGTGGACGACGGTCGATGCCTCGGACCGGGTACCGCTGGCGCCACCGTTCGCCCCTCCGGTCGATCCTTCGGCGTTCCCCCCGACCACCGCGACGAGCGTCTCCCCCGGCACCACCGGCAGTTCCGCGAACACCCGTGCGCCCGCGCCGGGCGTGGGAGACACATGCGGATAGGCTTTCGCCCCGGATCCCCCTTGAGCGACCACGCGCACCGACTGCGCTCCGGCGGGTACGACGACCGTGTGGCTTCCCGGACTCGTGAGCACGACCGGCGCGGGCTGCGCCGCCTGGGCCGGGGCCGCTGCCCCGGCCCAGGCCGTCGCCGCGGCTGCCGCCGCGAACGCGCAGGCGAGCGCACTTCCGGCTTTGGTTCCTCGCCGAGTGCGCCGATGGACGGTTGCTCTCATGTGTCTCCCCCTGCGTCACGGCACGCAGCTTCGCGGCGCGCCGAATCGATTCTTCGATCTCCAGGGTGGGGGCCCCGGGCGATCACGGCGCCGGGAAGCGTCCGGATCCAGCGCGCATCCGCCGTTCCGTGCGCGAATCGGGAGACGGGCCGTCGCACGGGGGATGTCGCAGGATTGCGACAGGGCTGCGACATCGCCGCGACCACTGCGCCCCCGTCGGTTCCTAGCGTGGGAAGCGTTCGGATCGCTCCGGACGACGCGCACCGGAACCGGTGTGCGAGTATGAATTCGAAAGGGGTCCGACATGACCGAAATCACCGCAGTACGCTCCGCGATCCTCCGATCCACCGCGGGAATAGCCGCGCTGCTCACGGTATCCGCGGGGCTCACGGGCTGCGGGATCGGCTTCACGCCGCAGTCCGACGCCGAGAAGCCCGCTCCCTCGTCCTCCCGCCCCGAGACCCCCGCGACGCCGTCGACCTCCGCGAGCGAGGGTGCGTCCGCCTCGGCGAGCGAGGGAGCCGCGAGCGCAGCCGGCAGCGCATCGGGCGCCACCGGGGCGAGCGGCTCCGATGATTCCGAGCGGATCACCCGTACGACGCTCGAACCCCTGGTCGAGAAGCACGCCAGCTGCGTCGGCGGCACGGTCGAGGTGGTCAACGTGGGCACCACGGTCGCGATCGACGGGAACTGCGCGACGGTCAAAGTGTCAGCGAACGGCGCGTCCGTACTCGCGAACGACGTCGCGAAGCTGCAGATCACGGGCACGGGTGTGACCGTGTTCACGAAGCGTCTCGACGCGCTCGACGTCTCCGGTAACGGCAACACCGTCGCCTGGGAATCCGGTTCCCCGGCCATCTCCGACACGGGCATCGGCAACGTGCTCGCCCCCGCGAGCTGAGCGCCGCTCCCGTGTCCGATCCGCGGCGCCCCCGAGTGCTCCTCGTCGACGACGAGGAGGCGATCACCTCGACGCTCGCCCCGTACCTCGAACGGGCCGGCTTCGAGGTGGTCGTCGCGGCAGACGGCGAGGAGGCGCTCGAACGCCACACCGAGAGCCGCCCCGACATCGTGGTCTCGGACGTCCTGATGCCCGGACTCGACGGCCGCGGCCTCGTCCGCCGTCTGCGGCAGAGCGAGACCTGGACCCCGGTGATCCTGCTGACACAGGTGGACGAGGCCTCCGAGCGCGCCGCCGCCCTCGACGAGGGCGCCGACGACTATCTCGGCAAGCCGTTCCTGCCGTCGGAGCTCGTCTCGCGTATCCGCGCCGTGCTGCGGCGCACCATCGGCGGGCGCCCGCTCTCGGCCGCGAACCTGCTGCTCAGCGACTCGCTCGAGCTCGATCGCTCCGGACGCCGCACCCGCGTCGACGGGCGGGCGGTCGATCTCACGCCCAAGGCCGTCGCGCTGCTCGACTACCTGATGGCGCACCCCGACGAGGTGCACACGCGCGAGCACCTGCTGTCGGCGCTCTGGGGGTTCGAGTTCGCGGTCACGACACGCGCCGTCGACCATCGCGTCGCGGAACTCCGGCGCGTGCTCGGTGACGACGCCCAGCGTCCGCGCTGGATCGAGACGGTGCCCGGCACGGGCTACCGCTTCTGCGGACGGGTGGTGCAGCGGTGAAGCGCGTTCGCATCGCATCGCTCGTCGGGATCGGTGCGCCCCTCCTGCTCGGCGGCCTCGCGGCCGGCGCGGTGGTCATGGCCCGGGTGAACGGTTCGTTGGACATGACGGCGCCGCTCGCGACCGTTCTCATCGTGACGGGTGCGCTGCTCTCCGCGGGCATCTGGGCGGGCCTCGGGGTGCGTTCGGCGCTCCGAACTCGCGAGGAGCAGGGCGTCGCGGCCGGTGCGCAGCGGGAGCGCGAGGCGCACCGGCGCTTCGTCGCACGGCTCGACCACGAGCTCAAGAATCCGGTGACCGCCATCCGTGCCGCCCTGGAACTCGACCCGGATCCGTCGCCATCGCTCGGCGTCGCGGCCGCCCAGGCCGGCCGCCTCGCGAACCTGATCGGCGAGCTGCGCTCGCTCTCAGCGCTCGAGACCTCCGCGATCGAACGGGTCCCGGTCGACCTCGCCGCCGTCGTGCGCGACGAGACCGCGGCGTTCTCCGAGGACCTCGAGGTGCGCAGCGCCCGGCGCGACATCCGCGTGCAGCTCCCGGCCGCGCCCTGGCCGCTGCCGTCCGTCGCGGGCGACGCGGACCTGCTCGCGGTCGTCGTGCGCAATCTGCTGGTCAACGCCGCGAAGTACTCGGATCCGGACGCCCGCATCGAGATCCGGGGGTCGGAGGATTCCGGTTTCGTGGTGGTCGAGGTCGCGGACACCGGCTGGGGCATTCCCGAGGTCGAGCAGGCGCACGTCTGGGACGAGCTGTGGCGCGGCGACCGCGCCCGCCGCGTCGAGGGCAGCGGGCTGGGTCTGTCGCTCGTGCGGATCGTCGCCGAGCGGCACGGCGGCGACGTCGCCGTGCGCTCGCGCGAGGGATCGGGCACGAGCGTGCGCGTCAGGATCCCGACCGCCTAGTCCTCGGCGCGCCGAATCAGTGCTGGGGCCGCGCACACGGATGCGCGACGGCCAGGGGGAACGCGCCAGCGTTCACCCGCCGACGCGAACCGGCGCCCACGGCGCCGAATCAATGCTGGATCCGCGCACGCGGATGCGACATCAGGTAGTGCTCCCGCAGGGTGTCGGCGGTGACCTGGGTGTAGATCTGGGTGGTGGTGACGGAGGCGTGCCCGAGCAGTTCCTGCACGGTGCGCACGTCGGCCCCACCGGCGAGGAGGTGGGTGGCGAAGGAGTGCCGCAGCGAGTGCGGCGAGACTTCGATGTCGAGCTCGGCGCGCTCGGCGGCGGCACGGATCACCAGCCAGGCGCTCTGGCGTGAGAGCCGTGCCCCGCGCGGCCCGACGAACAGTGCGGGCGTGCCGCGTCCTCGTTCGACCATCGAGGGGCGGGCCCGCACCAGGTATGCGGCGAGCGCTCGGCCGGCGTACCGGCCGTAGGGCACGATCCGCTGCTTCGATCCTTTGCCGGTGACGCGGATGAAGCCGCCGTCTCCGAGCGCCGCGACGGGGTCGGTCCAGGCGTCGCGGCCGTCGCCGGTTCCGGCGAGGAGGTCGTCGAGGTCGAGGGAGGTGGCCTCGCTGACGCGCGCGCCGCTCGCGTACAGCAGTTCGAGCAGGGCGCGATCGCGAAGCGCGACGGGGTCGTCGCCCGCGGTCGCGGCGAGCAGCGCTTCGACCTGCTCGATCGACAGCGCTTTGGGCAGCCGCTTCGTCGGTTTCGGTGCGCGAAGCGCTCCCCCGGCGTTCTGGTCGAGGGCGCCCTCTTCGAAGAGGAAGCGGTGCAGTCCCCGCACGACCGACATGCGCCGGGTGATGGAGCTCGGGGCGAGGCGCTGGGGGTGCTCGGGTGACGCAGCGGGGGTTCCGGCGGCTGCGGTTGCGCCGTCTTCGTCGGTTCCGCCGGGCCGGGCCGTCGCGCCGCCGAGCTCGGCGACGTACGCCGAGAGCGTTTCGGGGGTCACTCGAGCGAGGTCGTCGATGCGCTGGGATTCGAGCCAGGCGGTGTAGGCGTCGAGGTCGCGCCGGTAGGCGGCACGGGTGTGCTCCGCGAGTCCGCGTTCGATCGCGATGTGGCGCAGGAACCGTTCGACGCCCGTCTGCGGGGGCAGCGCCCCGCTCATGCCTTCGAGCGGTCGCCGCGCACGAGATCCCGGCGCGTCCAGGGGCTCTCGGCCGGTCGCAGCGAACTCCATCCGCGGGCGCGGGCCGCGGCCGCGGCCAGCACGGCGTTCGTGGTCAGCGCGTTCTGCACGCGCCCGTCGAGCACGGCATCGATCACTGTGTCGAGCGGCTCCCAGCGCCGAATCATGTCGGCTTCCTCGTCGGTGCGCACGTAATCGTGCTCGACCGGGGCGAGGCCGCGGGCGAGGAAGATGCGGATCGCCTCACTGTTGCCGCCGGGAGTGGTGCAGACGTCGAGCAGCAGGTCCCAGCGGGCCGCCTCGAGATCGGCCTCCTCGACGAGCTCGCGCTGCGCGCCCGCGAGACCGGATTCCCCGGCGACGTCCATGAGGCCGGCCGGGATCTCCCAGTCGCGGTGCGCGATGGGGTGCCGATACTGCCGGATGAGCAGCACGCGCTCCTGCTCGTCGAGCGCGAGGACCGCGACGGCTCCCGGATGGTCGACGTAGTCCCGTTCGAGCACGGAACCGCCGTAGGCGAAGCGGTCCCGGCGCACGTCCCAGACATGACCCCGCGTCAGCAGTTCGCTGGTTTCGACTCCGACGTCGGCGGCGTAGGCGTCGGCGAGGGGTTCGGCGGCGTGCCCTGCCGGCACGCCGCCGAATGCCTCGCTCGAGCGGTCGCTAGTCACGACCCTCGACATCGAACAGGCGGGCGGCATCGCGGCGCGCGATCGCGGCCTCGGCGAGTCCGGCGAACAGCGGGTGCGGGGTGCCCGGGCGCGAACGCAGCTCGGGGTGCGCCTGGGTGGCGATGTAGAACGGGTGCACGTCGCGCGGCAGCTCGACGTACTCGACGAGCTCGCCGTCGGGGCTGGTGCCCGAGAACGACAGGCCGGCCGCACCGATCTGATCGCGGTAGCGGTTGTTCACCTCGTAGCGGTGACGGTGGCGCTCGCTGGCGCTCGATGCGCCGTAGAGCTCGGCCGCGAGCGAGCCCTCGGAGAAGGCTGCTTCGTAGAGCCCGAGGCGCATGGTGCCGCCCAGGTCGCCGCCGTCGATGATCTCGACCTGCTCGGCCATCGTCGCGATGACCGGGGTCGGGGTCTCGGGGTCGAACTCGGTCGACGAGGCGCCCTCGAGCCCGGCGACGTTGCGCGCGTACTCGATGACCATGCACTGCATGCCGAGGCAGAGACCGAGCGTGGGGATGGCGTTCTCGCGGGCGAAGCGCAGCGCGCCGAGCTTGCCCTCGATGCCGCGCACGCCGAAGCCGCCCGGCACGCAGATCGCGTCGACCTCGCCGAGCTGCTCGAGCGCCCCCTCGGGCGTCTCGCAGGAGTCGGACGGCACCCAGCGGATGTTGACCTTGGTCGAGTGCGCGAAGCCGCCGGCGCGCAGCGCCTCGGTGACCGAGAGGTAGGCGTCGGGCAGGTCGATGTACTTGCCGACGAGCGCGATGGTGACCTCGCCCTTCGGGTGGTGCACCGCGTCGAGCACCGGCTGCCAGCCGGTCCAGTCGACCTCGTCGGCGCGCTCGTCGAGGCCGAGGTGCTCGATGATGGTGCGGTCGAGGCCCTGGTCGTTGAGGAGGCGGGGCAGGTCGTAGATGCTCGGCACGTCGATGGCGTTGACCACCGCGTCCTCATCGACGTCACACATCAGCGCGATCTTGCGCAGGTTGTCGTCGGTGACCGGGCGGTCGCTGCGCAGCACGAGCGCGTCGGGCTGGATGCCGATCGAGCGGAGCGCGGCGACGGAGTGCTGGGTCGGCTTGGTCTTCTGCTCGCCCGAAGCGCCCATGAACGGGACCAGCGAGACGTGCACGAAGAAGACGTTCTTGCGGCCGAGCTCGTGGCGCACCTGACGCGCCGACTCGAGGAACGGCTGCGACTCGATGTCGCCGACGGTGCCGCCCACCTCGGTGATGATCACGTCGGGACGCGGATCCTCTTCGGCCTGCAGCCGCATCCGGCGCTTGATCTCGTTGGTGATGTGCGGGATCACCTGGACCGTGTCGCCGAGGTACTCGCCGCGGCGCTCCTTGGCGATGACGGTCGAGTAGATCTGACCGGTCGTGACGTTGGCCGCCTGCGACAGGTTGATGCCCAGGAACCGCTCGTAGTGCCCGATGTCGAGGTCCGTCTCAGCGCCGTCATCGGTGACGAAGACCTCGCCGTGCTGGAACGGGTTCATCGTGCCCGGATCGACGTTGAGGTACGGATCCAGCTTCTGCATGACCACATGGAGTCCGCGAGCCGTGAGCAGATTGCCCAGGCTGGCGGCGGTGAGGCCCTTGCCCAGCGAGGAGACCACACCTCCAGTGACAAAGATGTGTTTGGTCGTATCCGTCGCGCTTCGCTCTGCTCCCACGGGCTTCGATCCTATCACTGTTGGGGCTCTCGCCGCCGGTCATTCGTTCGAGATGGGCCGCGGACCCCCGCGATCCCAATCAGGGCGCGGGACGCGCCGACGGGTCAGTGCAGCTCCTGGCGCGGCACCCAGACCTGCTTGACGATCATCAGCACCATCGCGGTGACCGGGATCGAGATGAGCGCGCCGAGCAGGCCGAGCAGCGTGCCGCCCGCGAGCGCGCCGATGACCACCAGGGAGCCCGGCACCGACACGACGCGGTTCATGATGCGCGGCGTGAGGAGGTAGGCCTCGATCTGCATGTAGATCAGGTAGTAGATCGCGGCGGCGAGCGCCGCCCCCGGCGAGTTGAACAGCGCTACCGCGGCGACGAGCACCGTCGCCATGAGGGAGCCGACGAGCGGGATCAGCGCGAGGAAGAAGACGCCGACAGCGACGAGACCCGCGAACGGCACCCCGACGATCGTCATCATGATGAAACCGAGCACGGCGTTGATGAGCGCGAGGATCACCATGCCGTTGACGTAGCCGCCGACGGACTTCGTGACCTGCTCGGTGATGTCCATGACCTTGGCGCGGCCGGAACGCGGGACGAGCGTGTAGAAGCCGCGCTTGATCGCCTGCAGCGAGGCGAGGAAGTAGAGGCTGAGGATGAGGACGATGATCGCCGCGGTGAGACCGTTCGCGATGCCCATGCCGGCTTGCCAGACGCCGCCGACGACCTGGGCCCAGTTCTCGGGTTTGCCGACGAAGTCCTGCCCGGTCTTGAGCAGCGCGTCGAAGTCGACGAACTGCTTGAAGCGGTCCTTCAGATCGTGGAACCAGGGCTCGCTCGAGATACCGACGAAGTAGCTCGGCGCGCTGCGGACGAGCTGCGCGATCTGGTTCGAGAGCATCGGCACGACGATCGCGATGACCCCGCCCACGGCGAGCATGAACGTGCCGAACACGATGCCGATGCCGAGCGGCCGCTTGATGCCCTTGCGCTCGAGCCAGCGCACGACGGGGTCGAGGCCGAGCGCGATGAACAGGGCGCCGACGACGTACATGATGATGGTGGTCAGCTCGCTGACCATGGCTCCGACCAGCAGCGCAGCGAGCACGCCGAGGGTGATGACGAAGCCGAGCTGGAACGGGGCGCGCACCACGAACTCTCGGGTCCGCTTCTCCCGCGCCTCTTGTTCGCGCGTCTCGATCGCCGCGTTGCGCGCGTCGCGGTACATCTTGCGGGTCTCGGCGTCCATCTGCTCGATGTCGGCGTGCACCACCTGCGGGTGCGAGTCGAGCAGGTGCGCGCGCTCGGCCGCTTCGCTCGCGCTGGTGGTCGCGCTCCGGCGCTCCGCGGGTCGGCTGCGCCGCCAGGGCATCTTGCTCATGCAGGGAGCGTAGCAGTCGGCACCGACGTCGGAACGGCTACGCCTCGCGGCCGAGCTGCAGGAGCTCGGCGGCGTGCTCGAGGGCGCTCGAGGAGTCCGAGAGCCCCGAGAGCAGGCGCGCCATCTCGCCGAGCCGTTCGTCGCCGTCGAGGCGACGGCAGCTGCTCTCGGTGAACCCGCCGGAGGAGTCCTTCACGACCTGGAGGTGGTTGTTCGCGAACGCGGCGACCTGCGCCAGGTGGGTCACCACGATCACCTGCGAGGTGCGGGCGAGCCTGGCGAGCCGTCGCCCGATCTCGATGGCGGCCGCACCACCGACGCCGGCGTCGACCTCGTCGAACACGAAGGTCGGCACGGGATCGGTGGCGGCGACCACGACCTCGAGCGCGAGCATGATGCGCGAGAGCTCTCCGCCGGAGGCGCCCTTCGCGAGCGGTCGGGGTTCGGCGCCGGGATGCGAGCGGAGCAGGAACGTCACCTCGTCGGCACCCGACCCTCCGAGCTCGCCCGCTTCGACGAGAGCCGCGAACTCCGCGTCGGGCAGCGCCAGGTGCCGGAGCTCGGCCGAAACGCGTTCGCCGAGCTCGACCGCAGCCGCGCGGCGCAGCTCCGAGAGCCGGTCCGCCGCGGCGCGCTCCTCCGAGAGGAGCACCGCGAGCCTCGCGTCCAGTTCGTCGACCCGCTCGTCGTCGCCGTCGAGCTCGGCGAGCCGCAGCGCACCGGTCTCGGCAATCTCGAGCACCTCGGCGAGCCCACCGCCGAAGCGACGGATCACGCCGTTCAACGCCGACAGCCGTTCGTTCGCCTGCTCGAGCTCGCCCGGCCCGTCCTCGTCGAGGTCGCTCAGGTATCCGCCGAGATCCCGGGTCGCATCGGCGAGCTGGAACCCGATGGCGCGCAGCCCTTCGAGCACGGCGGCCAGCCGCTCGTCGTGCGCGGCCACGCGTTCGAGCTCCTGCTGGGCCTCGGTGATGAGGCCCGTCGCATCGCGATCGTAGGGATCGTCGCCGTCGCCCGCCAGTGCGCGCGCCGCCGCGATGCTGGCCGCACGCAGCGCTTCGAGGTTGCTGAGCCGCTCGATGCGGACGCGCAGTTCTTCGTCCTCGCCGAGTTGCGGATCGAGCGCGGCGATCTCGTCCAGGTCCTCGCGCAGACGCACGGCTTCGGCGGCCCGGGCGTCGTGCGCGGCGCGCAGCTCCGACAGCTCGGCGGATCGCGCGGCACGCTCCTCGTGCAGCTTCCGGTAGGCGGCGAGCGCTTCGGCGACCTCGGCCCCGCCGAAGCGGTCGAGGGTCTCGCGCTGCGCCGTCCGGCTGCGCAGGCGGAGCTGCTCGGACTGGCCGTGCACGGCGAAGAGCCGATCGGCGAGACGCCCGAGCGCACCGACCGGAGCCGCGGCTCCCCCGACGCTGGCGCGGCTGCGCCCCTCGGAGCTGACCGTTCGCGTGAGGGCGAGCTCGCCTTCCTCGACGTCACCGCCGACTTCCTCGACGAGCTCGATCACGTCGGTATCGACCGTGCGCACCAGGCCGCTCACCCGCGCCTGATTCGCGCCGGATCGGACCGCGCCCGCGTCGCTGCGCCCGCCCATGAGCAGGCCCAGGGCGCTCACGACCATCGTCTTGCCCGCGCCGGTCTCGCCGGTGATCGCGGTGAATCCCGGACCGAGCGCGAGCGTCGCGTCGCCGATCACCCCGAGGTCGCGGATCCTGAGCTCCTCGATCACGCTTCGCCTCCGCTGCGCCCGCGCCAGCCCGTGACCGGCAGGTTGAACTTGTTGACCAGGCGGTCGGTGAAGACGGCCTCGTCGAGCCGTGCGAGGCGCACGGGCCGCACCGACCGCCGTACCTCGACGACGGACCCCGACGGCAGCTCCGAGCGGCGCCGACCGTCGCACCAGAGCACGCCCTCGCCGACGCTCTGCGGCAGGATCTCGACCGTGAGGACGGAGTCGGGGCCGACGACGAGCGGTCGGTTGAAAAGTGCGTGCGCCGCGATCGGCACCAGGAGCATGGCCTGCACGCCGGGCCAGACGACCGGTCCGCCCGCGGAGAACGCGTACGCGGTGGATCCCGTGGGCGTGGCGAGCACGACGCCGTCGCACCCGAAGGAGGAGAGCGGGAGGCCGTCGACGCCGACGGCGACCTCGAGCATGCGCTGGCGCTTCTCGACGCTGGCCTCGTTGACCGCCCAGGTCTCGGCGATGACCGCCCCGTCGAGCGTGGCGCGGACCTCCAGCGTCACCCGCTCCTCGACCGTGTAGTCCCCCGCGAGGACCTGCTCGACGGTGGAGGCGAGGTCGTGGCGCTCCATCTCTGCGAGGAACCCGACGTGGCCCAGATTGACGCCCACGATCGGGCAGTCGGACTCGCGCACCAGTTCGGCCGCGCGCAGGATCGTGCCGTCGCCCCCGAGCACGATGGCGATCTCGAGCGCCGACACCTCGGCGTCGACCCCCAGCTCCGCCGTGCGGTCGAGCGGCAGGTGGGGCGCGAACTCGATGCGATCCGCGGGGGCCATCACCGGGGTCACCCCGGCGGCGCGCAGCGCGGACACCACGTCGATCGTCGCTTCGATGGCTTCGCGCTTCGCAGTGTGCGAGACCACGAGCATGCGGCGCTCGGCCGCGTCGGCTCGGCTCATTTCGCCTCCTGTCGGGGGTTCCCGGTGCGCTCCGGTCAGTCGTCGGATTCCGGGACGAGCTCGGCGATCCGTGCTTCCCATTCTGTCGGATCCGCGTCTCCGCCGCGCGAGAGATGCACGAGGAATTCCCGGTTTCCGTGCGACCCGGCGATCGGCGAGGGTTCGAGACCCTGCACCGCGAAGCCGTTCTCGGCCGCCGATCCCAGAACCGTGCGGATCGCCTCGGCGCGCAGCGCCGGATCCACCACGATCCCCTCGCGGATCCCGGTGCGGCCGACCTCGAACTGCGGCTTGATCAGCAGGATCAGCTCCGCGCGCGGCGCTGCGACCCGCGCGATCGCCGGCAGGATCAGGGTGAGCGAGATGAACGAGAGGTCCGCGACCACGAGCGTCGGCGCCTCGACGACGCCCGTGTCCGCTGCGAGCCCCTCGGCGGTGAGCTCTCGGGCGTTGCAGCCCTCCACCACGCGCACGCGAGGATCCTCGCGCAGTTCGGCCACGAGCTGGTCGTGCCCGACGTCGACGGCGAGCACTTCGCGAGCCCCCCGTTCGAGCAGCACCTGCGTGAAGCCGCCCGTCGACGCGCCGAGGTCGAGGGCGAGGCGTCCCGCGGTCTCGACGCCGAATCCGTCGAGACCGGCGATGAGCTTGTGCGCGCCGCGGCTGACGTACCGGTCGTTCCCGGAGACCGCGATCGTCGATCCGACGCCGACGCGCGCGCCGGCCTTCGTCGCGACGCGCCCATCGACCCGCACGTCCCCGGAGGCGATCAGCTCGGCCGCACGACTGCGGGAGCGGACCAGGCCGAGTTCGGGGAGCACCCGATCGAGACGTTCGAGGGCCCCCTGCCAGACCGCGCTGCTCACGTCGCGCTCAGGCACCGGCGCCCTCGTGGTCGCTGCGCTGCAGTTCGGCGAGCAGCTCCTCGGCGATCAGGTCGAAGCCGGCCGCGCGCTCCGCGAGCGGCTGCGCCTCGACGAGCGCCGCGCGATCGAGCAGACCGTCGTCACCCGCGCTCGCGAGTTCCGGGACCGGCTCGGGGTTCTCCTCGGGACTCATGCACCAAGCGTACCGCTGCCCCGAGTTGATACCCTTCGAGGCATGTCCGTCTCCACGCTCTCGGCCAGCAACCAGAACTATCTCAAGGCGATCTGGAGCCTGCAGGAGTGGTCGGACGCCCCGGTGACTCCGTCGACCCTCGCGGCGAAGGCCGGTGTCAAGCTCTCGAGCGCGTCCGACGCGGTCCGCCGATTGGCCGACCTCGGGCTGATCGACCACGCGCGATACGGCTCCATCTCGCTCACCGGCGAGGGCCGCGAGCTCGCGCTCGCCATGGTCCGCCGGCACCGGCTGATCGAGACCTTCCTGGTGCAGGTGCTCGGCTACCGCTGGGACCAGGTCCACGACGAGGCCGAAGCCCTCGAGCACGCGGTCTCCGATTTCCTCGTCGACCGCATCGACGTCCATCTCGGGCACCCCTCCCGCGACCCGCACGGGGACCCGATCCCCGCGGCCGACGGCACGCTCGAGCTACCCGACGCCGTGCTGCTCAGCACGCTCACCGCCGGGAGCCGGGCGCGCATCGAGCGGATCTCCGACGAGGATCCGGCGCTCCTGCAGTTCTTCGCGGATCACGGCATCGGCATCGGCACCGAGATCGAGCTGCGCGCCGGGGCCCCGTTCTCCGGCGCCGTCGAAGTGGCGATCGCGGGCGCCGCCGAGTCGTTCCCGCTTGGACAGGTCGCTCTCGACTCCGTCTGGGCCACCGTGCTCATCGACTAGAGCGGTCACCTCGGAGCCCCGCGAACACGCCGTTCGCGGGGTTTTTCGTCGCGCCCAAGAATCAAACTACGTTGCAACGTAGTTTGATCTCGCGTATGGTCGTAGCACCCGGCGAGCAGCGCCGGCCGTCAACCGATCCGGAGGTTCCCGCAGTGACCACGACCGCCCGCCCCGAACGAGGCCTGCTCCGATTGCTCGGACCCGCGTTCGTCGCCGCCATCGCCTACGTCGATCCCGGCAATGTCGCGGCCAATCTGACCGCGGGCGCCAAGTACGGCTACCTCCTCATCTGGGTCCTCGTGGTCGCGAACGCCATGGCGGTCGTCGTCCAGTACCTGTCGGCGAAGCTCGGCCTCGTCACCGGTAAGAGCCTCGCCGAGCTGCTCGGCGAACGCATGCCGAAGGCCGGCCGGGTGCTGTACTGGCTGCAGGCCGAGGTCGTGGTGATCGCGACCGACCTCGCCGAGGTCGTCGGCGGTGCGCTCGCGCTCAAGATCCTGTTCGACACCCCGCTGCTCGTGGGCGGCATCATCGTCGGGATCGTGTCGCTCGCGATCCTCGCGATCCAGGGTCGCGGCCAGCGCCGCTTCGAACTGGTGATCCTCGCCCTGCTCACCATCATCACCGTCGGATTCGTCGCGGGGCTGTTCTTCAGCCCGCTCGACTGGGGCGGGGTCGCAGGCGGCATGGTCCCCCGTTTCCAGGGCCCCGAGACGGTGCTGCTCGCCGCGAGCATGCTGGGCGCCACCGTCATGCCCCACGCCATCTACGTGCATTCCACGCTCTCCCGCGATCGCCACGGCACCTCCGAGAACCCGAGCGTCGTGCGCCGGCTCCTCCGCGCCACCCGCTGGGACGTCGCACTCGCGCTCGTCGTCGCCGGCGGCGTCAATATCGCCATGCTGCTGCTCGCCGCGTCCGCGCTCCCCGGCGTCGACGGCACCGACACCATCGACGGCGCAGCGGCCGCGATCAGCGCCCACCTCGGCCCCGCCATCGGCGTAATCTTCGGCATCGGCCTGCTCGCTTCCGGCCTCGCATCGACCTCGGTCGGCGCCTACGCGGGCGCCGACATCATGGCCGGACTCATCAACATCCGGGTTCCGCTGCTGCTGCGCCGCGCTGTGACGCTCATCCCAGCGCTGCTGGTGCTCGGCCTGAACATCGACCCGACGCTCTCGCTCATCGTGAGCCAGGTGGTCCTCTCGCTTGGCATCCCGTTCGCCCTGATCCCGCTCGTCTGGCTCACGAGCCGCAAGTCCGACATGGGCGGCTTCGCCAACCGCGTTCCCCTGCAGCTGGTGGCGATCCTCATCACCGTCGCGATCGTCGCGCTCAACGTGCTGCTCGTCGTACTCACCGCGACCGGGCAGGCCTAGCCCGGCACTGCCCCGAAACGCAGCGAGGCCCGGTGGGGTCGATCCTCGGATCGACCCCACCGGGCCTCGTGGTGCCGGTTCGCAGCGCCGGCGACGGCGGTTCCGTCGGCGCGGTCAGCGCCAGTGGTCGGCGTACAGGATCTCGGGCACCTTCAGCCCGTAAATCGCGAGCCCGGAGGCCCAGATCGCCGTGCAGCCGGCGCGCAGCAGGTTCAGCGGATCGGTGCCCTCGGAGACGACCTCGGCGACGTGCGCGCTCATGCGCACCTTCGCGTCGCCGACGACGACGGTGCCGTCTTTCAGCGTGCGGGTCTCGGGGTACGGATCGAACATCTCGTCGAGGCTCGCCACGATGAAATCGGGCCGCATGTTCTGAGTCGCCGCGACCAGCTGCTTGGGACGATCCACACCGGTGAGCACGTGCAACGAGGGGATCCCCGCGGCCTGCGCTCCGGCCATGTCGGTGTCGAGCCGGTCGCCGATCATCAGCGCGTTGCGCGTCCCGAATCGCTCGAACGCGGTCTCGAAGATCGGCGTCTCGGGCTTGCCCGCGAACACCGGGAGGCGCTGGACCGCGGTGTGCACGGCCGAGACGAGGGTGCCGTTGCCGGGCGCGAGTCCGCGGGCGACGGGGATCGTCCAGTCGGTGTTCGTCGCGATCCACGGGATCGGTTCGCGACCGGGTTCCTCGGCGAGCGCGAATCCGGCTTCGGCGAGGTGCTCCCAGCCGACGTGCGGCGCGAAGCCCTGGATCACGGCGTCGGGACGGTCATCGGCGCTGCGCGTCATCTCGAAGCCGGCGCGCTCGAGCTCTCGCTCGATGCCTTCGCCGCCGACCACGAGCACTCGCGCACCGGGCGCGACGGTGCGCTGCAGCAGCGCGACGGCGGCCTGCGGGGAGGTCACGATCTCGCGAGCCGAGGCGTTCAGGCCGAGGCGCTGCAGGTGCTCCGCCACGGCCTCGTCGGTGCGTGCGGCGTTGTTGGTGATGTAGCCGAGCGGGACCTGTGCGGCACCGCGGTTCAGCGCTTCGACCGCCCCGGGGATCGCGCCCTCGCCACGGTAGACCACGCCGTCGAGGTCGGCGAGCAGCAGCTCGCGTCCCTCGATCGGAGCGGGACCCGTGGCCGCCGCGCGCCGCCCGAAGAGGCTCACGGCTTCGGCTCCGCCTCGGGCTGCTCGGCGGAGGCCTCGGTTTCGGCCTCGGGAGCGTCGGTCTCGGCCGCGGGGGCCTCATCCTGAACCTCTTCCGGAGCGTCCGTCTCGGAAGCTTCTGCGGAAGCCTCTGCTTCGAGAGCTGCCTCGTCAGCGTCCGCGTCGTCGGCGTCGGCGTCGGCGTCGGGCTCCGCGTAGTCGTGCTCGAACACCTCGAAGACCTCGAGTTCGTCTCGGGAACCGAAGTGGTCGTCGAGTGCACCCGCTGCGCGTTCGGCGTTGGCCCACCACTTGGCGGCCTCCGCTTCACGGCCGAGGTCCTCGAGCACGGTCGCGTAGGCGCCGAACAGGTCGGGACTCCAGGAGTAGGCCCGCTTCGGGTCGAGTTCGGGGATCTCGAGCTCGAAGAGAGCCTGCTGGGTCTGCCCGAGATCGAGGCGCGCGCCCGACATCGCGATTGCGACGTGCACGCGCTGCTCCATGTCGAGCTCGGCGTCCTTGGCCTCGAGGCCGGTCTCGAGCGCCTTCTGCGGACGGCCGAGGCCGCGCTCGCAGTCGATCATGAGCGCGAGGTGCGCGTCGGATCCGGTGAGGCGCCGGTAGGTGCGGAGTTCGCGCAGCGCCAGAGCGAAGTCGCCGTTGCGGTAGGCCGTGATCGCGAGGGTCTCGCGGGTCACGGGGATCCTGCCGGCGCGGCGGCTGGCCGAGAGCGCGTGCTCGTGGGCGAGCGCGGGATCGGTGTCGATCAGGAGCGCCACCATGGCGAGGTGCCGTGCGACGCGCTCCTGCAGCTCGACTTGGAGGGTCTTGAGCTCGTTGCGCGCGGCGGGGTGGAGGTCGTTCGGACGGATGTCGTCCGGAATGATGGGGTCCTCGTGCTCGGCGCGGACGGGACGCAGCGAGTGCTGCAGCCGCTCGGCCTCGGTGAACTCGCGCTCCGCACCGCCGCGGTCGCTGCGGCCGCCACCGCGGGTGCCGCCGCGTCCGCGAGCGTTGTCGAAGCGGTCGTTCGATCCACGGTCGTCGCGCCGGGGGCGGTCTCCGCGGAACGGGCGGTCGCCCTGCGAACGGTCATCGCGACGGGGACGGTCGCCGAAGTCACGGCGGGGACGGTCGTCACGGAAGGAGCGCTCCCCCTGCCCGCGGTCGTCGCGGCGCGGGCGGTCACCGGTGGGACGGTCATCGCGGCGCGAGCGGTCGTCGCGGAACGGGCGATCCCCCTGCGAACGATCATCCCGGCGCGGACGCTCGCTGTACGAGCGGTCATCGCGACGCGGACGGTCGCCGAAGTCACGGCGGGGACGCTCGTCACGGAAGGAGCGCTCCCCCTGCGCACGGTCATCGCGGCGCGGACGATCACCGTACGAGCGGTCGTCCCGGCGGGGACGATCGTCACGGAACGAACGATCCCCCTGTGCACGGTCATCGCGGCGCGGACGATCACCGTACGAGCGGTCGTCCCGGCGGGGACGATCGCCGAAGTCGCGACGCGGACGATCATCGCGGAACGGGCGGTCGCCCTGCGGACGATCATCACGCCGAGGACGGTTGCCCTGGAATCGGTCATTGCTGCGGAACGGGCGGTCACCCTGCGGACGATCGTCGCGGCGGGGCCGGCGTTCGTCGTCACGGAAGGGCTTGCGCGCGGCGCCGTCGTAGCGGGGGCGATCGCCGCGGTCTCCGCGGTCGTCTCGCCCGTGGCGGTCCTGGCGCGGTGCGGGTCGGTCGCCGAAGCGGTCGCCGCTGCGGCCTCCGCCCTGCGGGCCGTCGCCTCGCTTGGGGCCGCGGTTGCCACCGCGGTTGTCTGAGGAGGAGCCGCGCGAGCCGAAGTCGCGGGACCCGAAGTCGCGCCGGCCGTTGCGGTCGCCGCGGTTGCCCCGGTCTCCGTCGTTTCGACGGTCGCCGCGGTCGTTGTTGCGGTCGTTGCTCATGTGGCCTCCTCGTGCCTGCGCGTGCCATCCACGCGCCAATAATAGAAAAGGCCGCCCAGAAGGTGGCACCATCGCTGGTGTCTCCTTCTGAACGGCCTCCTCATGAAAAGGGGTCCGGCGGTGTCCTACTCTCCCACACCCTCCCGAGTGCAGTACCATCGGCGCAGTCAGCCTTAGCTTCCGGGTTCGGAATGTAACCGGGCGTTTCCCTGACGCTATAACCGCCGTAACT
>NZ_MRAV01000005.1 GCF_002752355.1 Leucobacter sp. OLIS6 | reverse complement strand
CTATTGACTATAAGAGCCAGGGCGACTCCGGGGCGGGGCGGTCTCGCGCGAACGCGAGGCCGCCCCGCCCCTTTTTGCGTTCCCCGAGGCCTTCGTGCCAGGAACGCGCCGCTGCCGGTAGGGGCGGCCATCGCCGCCGGAGCGACCGCGGACCGTGCTGATATCCATGTTGCCGGGTCACTCTGTCTGCACGACGGCCGAAGGCCGGAGCAGGTGAAGGTGCGCTCGACCCGCGAAAGATGCGAGCATAGACGTGACTGGCGACGATGTGGTTCGCCGTGTGGAAGACAGGAAACAGATAGATCATGGCGAAGTATCGAGTTCAGAACCCCGCGACGGGGGAGATTGTCGAGACCTTCGAATCCGCGACCGATGCCCAGGTCGAGCAGCAGCTCGCCGCGGCGGACACCGCCTACCGCGAGTGGCGCGAGCGCAGCGTGCAGGAGCGCGCCGCCGTCGTGAAGCGCGTCGCCGAGATCTTCGCGGAGCGCCGCGAGGAGCTCGCCGAGATCATCGCCCTCGAGATGGGCAAGTCGATCGCCGAGAGCCTCGACGAGGTCGATTTCGCGACCGCGATCATCGACTACTACGCCGTCTACGGGCCCGGCCTCATCACCGACTACGAGATCCCCAGCACGATCCCCGGCAAGGCGGTCATGGAGCACCTGCCGCTCGGCGTGCTCCTCGGCGTCATGCCCTGGAACTTCCCCTACTACCAGGTGGCCCGTTTCGCAGCGCCGAACCTCGTGCTCGGCAACACCATCATCCTCAAGCACGCCGACATCTGCGCGAAGTCCAACCTCGTGATCCAGGAGATCATGGAGCAGGCCGGCGTGCCCGTCGGCGGCTACCAGGCGGCGTTCGTCTCGCACGAGCAGATCGCGACCATGATCGCCGACCCCCGGGTGCAGGGCGTCTCCCTCACCGGCTCCGAGCGCGCGGGCGCGATCATCGGCGCCCAGGCCGGCACGCACCTCAAGAAGTGCGTGCTCGAACTCGGCGGGATCGACCCCATGGTCGTGCTCGACTCCGACGACGTCGCGGGCGTCGCCAAGGCCGCGTGGGACTTCCGCACCTACAACGCGGGTCAGGTCTGCAACTCCAACAAGCGTCTCATCGTCATGGCCGACATCTACGACGAGTTCGTCGCCGAGCTCGTGAAGCTCGCCGAGGGCCTCACGCCCGGCGACCAGCTGAACCTGGGCGAGGGCGAATACGTGCCGCTCTCCACCCGTGCCGCGGCGGAGACCGTGAACGCGCAGGTGCAGCAGGCCGTGTCCGAGGGCGCACGGGTGCTCGCCGGCGGCGTGCTGTCCGAAGGACCCGCGGCGTACTACTCGCCGACCGTGCTCGTCGATGTGCCTCGCGAGTCCGACTCCTACCGCGAGGAGATCTTCGGACCCGTGGCGACCGTCTATAAGGTGCACAGCGACGAGGAAGCGCTCGAACTCGCGAACGATTGCGCGCTCGGCCTCGGCGGATCCGTCTTCTCGACCGACGAGGCCCGCGCTGCTCGCGTCGCCTCGAAGCTCGAGGTCGGCATGGCGCACGTCAACATCATCGCCGCCGAGGCGGCCGAGATCCCGTTCGGCGGTGTGAAGCGCTCCGGCTTCGGCCGCGAGATGGGGCCGGTCGGCATCGGCGAGTTCGCCAACAAGCGCCTCTACTTCGTCTCGGAGTAGCGCAGTACGACGGCCGCCCCTCGCCCACGCGAGGGGCGGCCGTTTCCCTCAGACGCCTCTCACCCCGAGGCCCCCGAGAAAGGACCCGCACCACCGATGTTCCGGAAGATCCTGGTCGCCAACCGCGGCGAAATCGCCATCCGCGCCTTCCGCGCGGCCTACGAGCTGGGCGCGAAGACCGTTGCCGTCTTCCCCTACGAGGACCGCAATTCGCTGCATCGGCTGAAGGCCGACGAGGCGTACCTCATCGGCACCGAGGGGCACCCCGTGCGGGCCTACCTCGACGTCGCCGAGATCGTGCGGGTCGCGAAGGAAGCGGGTTGCGACGCGATCTACCCGGGATACGGCTTCCTGTCGGAGAATCCCGAGCTGGCCGCGGCCGCGGAGACCGCAGGGATCCGGTTCATCGGCCCCGGCCGCCGCGCGCTCGAGATGGCCGGCAACAAGGTCGCGGCCAAGGAGCACGCGATCGCCGCGGGTGTGCCGGTGCTGCGTTCGACCCCGCCCTCGACCGACGTCGACGCGCTCATCGAGGGCGCGCGCGGCATCGGCTTCCCGGTGTTCGCGAAGGCCGTCGCGGGCGGCGGCGGCCGCGGCATGCGCCGGGTGGAGCGCGAGGAGGACCTGCGGGACGCCCTCGAGAGCGCGATGCGCGAGGCGGAGTCGGCGTTCGGCGATGCCACGATGTTCATCGAGCAGGCCGTGCTGCGCCCGCGTCACATCGAGGTGCAGGTGCTCGCCGACCGCACCGGCGCCACGGTGCACCTCTACGAGCGCGACTGCTCGGTGCAGCGCCGGCACCAGAAGGTCGTCGAGATCGCGCCGGCGCCCAACCTGCCGCAGGAGAAGCGCGACGCGCTCACCCGCGACGCCATCGCCTTCGCCGAGTCGATCGGCTACGAGAACGCCGGCACGGTCGAGTTCCTGCTCGACACCGAGGGGGAGCGCAGCGGCGAGCACGTGTTCATCGAGATGAACCCGCGCATCCAGGTCGAGCACACCGTCACCGAGGAGGTGACCGACGTCGACCTCGTGCAGGCGCAGATGCGGATCGCGGCCGGGGCGACGCTCGAGGAGCTCGGGCTCACGCAGGACCGGATCCAGCTGCGCGGCGCGGCCCTGCAGTGCCGCATCACGACCGAGGACCCCGCGAACGGCTTCCGTCCCGACCTCGGCCGCATCACGGCCTACCGCTCGCCGGGCGGCGGCGGGGTACGACTCGACGGCGGCACGATCAACCCGGGCGCGCACATCAGCCCCCACTTCGACTCCATGCTCGCGAAGCTCACCTGCCGCGGTCGCGACTTCGCGGGTGCGGTCGGCCGCGCCGAGCGCGCGCTCGCCGAGTTCCGGATCCGCGGCGTCGCCACCAATATCCCGTTCCTGCAGGCGGTGCTCGCCGACCCCGCGTTCCGTGCGGGCGACGTGTCGACCTCGTTCATCGAGGAACGACCCGAACTGCTGACGCTCAACAAGCCGAAGGATCGCGCGACGCGCGTCCTCCAGTACCTCGCCGACGTGACGGTGAACCAGCCGAACGGCGCCCGCCCCGGCGCGATCGAGCCGCGGGTGAAGCTGCCGGTCGTCGATCTCGACGCGCCGGCGCCCGCGGGCTACCGCCAGCGCCTGCTCGAGCTCGGCCCCGAGGACTACGCGAAGAGCCTGCGCGAGCAGACCGCGCTTGCGGTGACCGAGACGACGTTCCGCGACGCCCACCAGAGCCTGCTCGCCACGCGCGTGCGCACTCGCGATCTGCTCGCGGTCGCCCCGCACGTCGCCCGGCTCACCCCGCAGCTGTGGTCGGTGGAAGCCTGGGGCGGCGCGACCTACGACGTCGCGCTCCGGTTCCTCGGGGAAGACCCGTGGGAGCGGCTCGCCGCCCTGCGCGAGGCCCTGCCGAACGTGCCGATCCAGATGCTGCTGCGCGGGCAGAACACCGTCGGCTACACCCCCTACCCCGAGTCCGTGGCCCGCGCGTTCGTGCGCGAGGCGGCGGCGACCGGGGTCGACGTGTTCCGCATCTTCGATGCGCTCAACGACGTGAAGCAGATGCGGGTCGCGATCGACGCGGTGCGCGAGTCCGGCACGGCCGTCGCAGAGGTCGCGATGGCTTACACGGGCAATCTGCTCGACCCGAACGAGGACAAGTACACGCTCGACTACTACCTCGGCCTCGCCGACGAGATCGTGGGCGCCGGCGCCCACGTGCTCGCGATCAAGGACATGGCGGGACTGCTGCGTCCCGCGGCCGCGGCGAAACTGGTCCGCGCCCTGCGCGAGCGATTCGACCTGCCGGTGCACCTGCACACCCACGACACCCCGGGCGGGCAGCTCGCGACGCTGCTCGCGGCGTCGGAGGCCGGCGTCGACGCGGTCGACGCCGCGTCGGCACCGATGTCGGGGACCACGAGCCAGCCGTCGCTCTCGGCGCTCGTCGCGGCGCTCGCCGACACCGAGCGCGACACCGGACTCTCGCAGGACGCCGTGTTCGCGCTCGAGCCCTACTGGGACGCGGTACGCACGCTCTACAAGCCCTTCGAATCGGGGCTGCCCTCGCCGACCGGCCGGGTCTACGCGCACGAGATCCCGGGCGGCCAGCTCTCGAACCTTCGCCAGCAGGCCATCGCGCTCGGCCTCTCGGAGAACTTCGAGAAGATCGAGGACATGTACGCGGCGGCCGACCGGATCCTCGGACGGATCCCGAAGGTCACGCCCTCGTCGAAGGTCGTCGGCGATCTCGCGCTGCACCTCGCGGCGGTCGACGCCGATCCCGCCGATTTCGAGCAGAACCCGCAGAGCTACGACGTGCCGGACTCGGTCGTGGGGTTCCTCGCAGGCGAGCTCGGCGAGATCCCCGGCGGCTGGCCGGAGCCCTTCCGGTCGAAGGTCCTCGCCGGGCGTCAGGTGCGTCCCGAGACCGCGAGCGTCTCGGCCGAGGACTCGGCACTGCTCGACGGCAGCAGCGCCGAGCGCCGCGACGCGCTCAACCGGCTGCTCTTCCCGCAACCGACCGCGCAGTTCCAGGCCGCCCGCGAGAGCTTCGGGGACCTGTCGATCCTCGACACCGGTGACTACCTGTACGGTCTCGACTCCGGCACCGAGCACGCGGTCGACCTCGCGAAGGGCGTCCGGCTCTACGTCGGTCTCGAGGCGATCGGCGATGCCGACGACAAGGGCGTGCGCACGGTCATGGTTCGGGTCAACGGCCAGCTGCGCCCCGTGTTTGTGAAGGACGAGCGGGTCGCCGTCTCGGCTCCGGTCGCCGAGAAGGCCGACCGGACCGTGCCGGGCCAGATCGCGGCGCCGTTCTCGGGCACCGTGACGGTGAAGGTCGCCGTCGGCGACCGCATCGAGGCCGGGCATCCGGTCGCGGTCATCGAAGCGATGAAGATGGAAGCGGCGATCACGGCACCCGTGACGGGAACCGTGTCGCGGATCGTGTTCTCGGGGGCGCGCTCCGTGGAGGCCGGCGATCTGATCGTCGTGATCGAATAGGCGGTTCCCGCCGGGAACCGAAGGACAAGGAGCACCGCATGAGGATTCTGATCGTCGGAGCGTCCGGGCACGTCGGCTCGGCAGCCGCGGCCGCGCTGCGCGAGAAGCACGAGGTCGTCGGCGTGAGCCGCAGCACCGAACCCGGCGTCGACCTGTCGGACGCGGCGTCGATCGAGCGGCTCTTCGCCGAGCTCGGCGAGTTCGACGCGGTCGTCTCGGCTTACGGCTCGGCGCCGTTCAAGCCGGCGCCCGACCTGACCCCGGAGGATCTGACCGCCGCGTTCGAGGGCAAGGTGCTGAGCCAGCTCAACCTCGTGCGTATCGGCCTCGCGCACGTGCGCGACGGCGGATCGTTCACCCTCACCACCGGGATCCTGGCGCGCGAGGCAGTGCCCACGGGCGCCGCGGCGGCGATGGCGAACGGGGCCGTCGAGTCGTTCGTGATCTCGGCGGCCGGTGAGCTGCCCCGAGGGATCCGCCTCAACGCGGTGAGCCCGACCGTGCTCGCGTCCGCGCCCGGCTACTTCGATGCCTTCCCCGGGTTCGAGCCGGTCTCGGACGAGCGGGTGGGCCAGGCGTTCGTGCGTTCGGTCGAGGGCATCTCGAACGGCCGGATCTACGCGCTGGACTGATCCCCGGTGCCTCGCTGCTCGGCGCCGAGCCGCGCAGCGAGGCCCGAGAGCGTCTCGCTCACCCCGCCCTCGACGCGCACGGAGGCGCGCGCGTCCGCCGCGGTGGGCCCGCGGTTGATCACGCCGATGGGGATCTCGCGCCGGGTCGCCCGGTGCACGAGGCGCACCCCGGTGTTCACCGCGAGCGACGAGCCCGCGATGAGCAGGCCCGCGGCATCGGTGAGCAGGGTCTCGGCCGCGGCGAAGACCTCGCGCGGCACGTGCTCGCCGAAGTAGACGACGTCGGGCCGCAGCATGCCGCCGCACGCGGGGCAGACGGGTACGACGACGCCCGCTACGCCCTCGACCTCCGCGTCGCCGTCCGGTGCGATCCGCGCACCGGCGTTCGCCTCGGCGAAGCCGGGGTTCGCGATGTCGAACCAGCCGAGCACCTCGGCGCGGCTCCAGCGGTGCCCGTGATCCACGCAGCGGATCGTCGCCCCGCTGCCGTGCAGTTCGACCACCTGCCGGGCGCCCGCGCGCTGGTGGAGCCCGTCGACGTTCTGCGTGGCGATCCCGGTGAGCATCCCGGCCGCCTCGAGCGCGGCCGCGGCACGGTGACCGTCGTTCGGCTCGACGTGCAGCGCATCGAAACCGACGCGGGCGCCGGCCCAGAAACGCCGACGGTACGACTCGTCGTGCAGGTACTGGTCGATGCGCATCGGGTTGCGCGGCGGGGAATCGGGCCCGCGGTAGTCGGGGATGCCCGAGTCGGTGCTGATCCCGGCACCGGTGAGCAGCAGCGCGGGGCCGTCGGCGAAGACGGAGGCGAGCGCGTCGAGGGCGAGCCGCGCGTCGGCGGGATCGGACGACGGGGTGAACCAGACGGTCATTCGGCGACTCCTTCGCTGCGCAGCTGCAGCCAGATGGTCAGCAGCGTATCCGGATCCTCGAGCGGGATCCCGTGCGTGCGTTCGGCGCGTCGCAGCCGGGCGCGCACGGTGTTCTCATGCACGCCGAGGTCGGCGGCGGTGCGCGCGACGTTCCCGAAGCGCTGGCACCAGGCCAGCAGGGTCTCGGCGACCGGTCGATCGGCGTCGACGAGCGCCCGGATCTGGGGGAACCGCAGCTCGGGCTCGGCCGCGAACAGCTCGGCGCTGCGCTCGAAGACCAGCAGCGGGCGCAGCCTCGTCGGAGTGAGCACACGGTCGGTCACGGACCAGTGCGCCGCGGTATCGAAGAGGCGATCGGCCACGGCGCGGTGCGGCGCGACCTCGACCGCGCGGTGCACGATCCCCGGGGCCGCGATGGCGGTGCCGGTGTCGAGCAGCCGGTCGAGGATCGGGAGCAGCGGCTCGGCGAGACGGATCGCCGAGTCCAGCCGGTCGCACGCGAACAGCGCGTAGACCCGCCCGCCGTGCGCCACGGTCACGACCTCGGGGCGGTGCACCGCGAGATGCCGCTGGACCGTCGTACGCAGTTGCGCGAGACGGGTCGGGTGGTCGAGCGCGGCCGCGCGACCGGCGGCGTCGCCGCGGCCGCCCGGCTCGAATCCGAGCAGCGCCGCGCCGCGCTCTTCGGGGATCCCGAGCTCGGCGAATTCGGATCCCACGACGCCGGACCCTGTGATGAGGGTGCGCAGGCGGTTCTCACGCGGAATCCGCCCCGCGTCGCGCACGCGGAGGTCGTTGAGCATGTGCGCTGCGGCGACGGCCGCCGCGCCGCGCACCCGCCGGATCTGCTCCTCGGTGATCGGGCCGTCGCCGGTGGGATCGATGGCCCAGACGGTGCCGAGCGGAAGCGCCCCGGCGCGGATCGCGGCGACGACGCGGGGGAGCTCCTCTCCCATCTGGGGGTACTTGAGGGGCAGGTCGGAACGGACCGCGGTGCGGTACTGGTCGTCGTTGAACGGGGAATCCGGGACGTGGCGCGCCAGGATCCCCTGGGTGCGGAACGGGTCGATGGCCTGCCCCGGGACCGAGGAGTAGGCGATGATCCGTCGGCCGAGGTCCTCGATCGCGACGGAGCCCCCGAAGAACTCCGCGAGCTCGTTCGCGAGCGCGAAGAGCGGCTCGGCCCCGCGGTCGAGGTGCGCGTCCTCGGTGTGGCGGTGCTCCCCGAGCTGCTGCGAGATGAGCGCCTCGAACAGGCGCCAGCCGACGCGCTCGTGCACGCGCAGGACCGGGATTCCGCTCGTCTCCGCGACGGCCGTGAGCGTCGCGACCTCGCCGTCGCGGCACTTGAGCGCGAGGGCCGCGTAGCGAGCCGCCGCAGCCGCGGTCGCGAGGGCGCTGAGGTCGGTCGTCGCGAGCGCGGAGCCCGAAGGGACCAGCAGGATCGCCCCCGGCTCGTCGGGGAGCTCGTCGAGCGCATCGTAGAACTCGGTGCCGAGCACCTCGCGGTCGGTATCGGCGGGGCCGAGCAGTTCCGCGCTCTGCGGGCCGAGCTGGGCGAGCAGTCCGCCGAGCGTCACCGCGATGTGCGGCTCGACGATCGGAACGGTTGGAGAAATCCCTGCATCCATGATGACAATCTATGCGATATCGACATGAATCTGCGAAGCCGGCGCCCGTAGGCTCGACCCATCGATCAGATAGGAGACGCCGTGAACGCGCACCAGGATCCGCAGACCTCGCTCGACCAGCCGTCGCCCGAGGGTACCCGCCTCGGCGAGCTGTGGAGCATCCTCCCCGAGGAATCCTCGCGCGTCGACGGCCCGGAGGGCGGCGAGCTCGCGATCGGCGGGATCCCCGTCACCCGCCTGGTGGAGGAATACGGCACCCCGCTGCAGATCTTCGACGAGGCCGGCCTGCGCCGCCAGGTGCGCCGCTTCGTCGACGGCCTGCACGAGCGCTGGCCCGACTCGGAGGTGCTGTTCGCCTCGAAGTCGCTGCCCGTCGTCGGCATGTACGCGCTCGCGCAGGAGGAGGGCCTCTCGGTCGACATCGCGGGCGGCGGCGAGCTGCAGCTCGCGCTCGCCGCGGGCGTCGATCCCGCCCGTCTGCACTTCCACGGCAACGCGAAGAGCGACGCGGAGCTGCGCATGGCGCTCGACGCGGGCATCGGCACCATCATCGTCGACAACGACGACGAGATCACCCGCCTGGAGCGCCTGCTGACGAAGCCGCAGAAGCTGCTGCTGCGCGTGATCCCCGGCGTCGACGCCAAGACCCACGCCTCGCAGGCCACGGGCGGCCTCGACTCGAAGTTCGGGCTGCCCATGGACCAGGCGGCCCAGGCGATCGCACGCATGCAGGCGCACCCGCTCATGGAGTTCGAGGGCGTGCACCTGCACATCGGCTCGCAGATCCTCGACACCGCGCAGTTCGCAGAGGCCGTCGAGAAGATCTCGACGGTGGGCACCTTCGACACCTACGATGTCGGCGGCGGACTCGGCGTCAAGTACACCTACGACGAGGTCGCTCCGAGCGTGGAGTCCTACCTCGACGCGATCGTCGCCGCGGCGCGCGCGAGCCTGCCCGAGGGCGCCCGCATCATGATCGAGCCGGGGCGCTCGCTCGTCGCCCGCGCCGGCGTCTCCGCCTACCGCGTGGTCACCGTCAAGCACACCGGCAAGACCTTCGTCGCGGTCGACGGCGGCCTCGCCGACCTCATCGACATCGCGCTCACCGAGCAGCGCTACGAGCCCGTGCTGGCGAACCGCCTCGACGAGCCCTGGATCGAGACCGCCCAGGTGGTCGGCCGTCAGTGCGAGTCCGGCGACCTGCTGGTCGACCGGGCCCAGCTGCCTCCGGCGCGCGTCGGCGACGTGCTCGTCATGGCGACGACCGGCGCCTATTCGTACACCATGGCGAACAACTACAACGGCGCGCTGAAGCCGGCGATCGTGTTCGTGCGCGACGGCGAGGCCCGCCTCGTCGCGCGACGCGAGACCTACGAGGATCTCCTCGCAGTGCACGCGCCGGCGCTCGCCGGATAAGACCTCGGGGTCGGGCTCGCGCCCGGCCCCGTTTCCATTGCGGCCCGCGGCCGCGCCCCACTGCTCCCGAACCGACCACGACCACGACCATCCTCCAATGAAGAAGGACCTGTCACCATGCGCAAGCACGTCTCCCGTACCCTCATCGGCGTGGCCGCCGTCTCGGCCCTGCTGCTCACCGGCTGCTCGGGCGGAGGTGGGGGCGCCGACAGCGGCAAGCCGAACCTCCCGAAGGGTGACGAGGTCAGCACCAAGGCCGATCCGTCGCTGAAGAAGCTGCTGCCCGAGGACATTCAGAAGAAGGGGTCGATCGACATCGCCGTCGACATCCCCTTCCCGCCGCTCTCGGCCTACGACGCGAACAACCGGGAGATCGGTTTCGATCCCGAGCTCGGGCGTCTCATCGGGCAGAAGCTGAGCGTCGATGTGGTGCTCTCGAAGCAGGCCTTCGACAGCGTGATCCCGTCGATGCAGGCGAAGAAGCACGACATCATCATGAGCGGCATGAACGACACCCCCGAGCGCGAGCAGACGATCACCTACATCGACTACACGCACGGCGGGTTCGCGATCCTCGTGAAACCGGGCAACCCGAAGAAGATCACCGGGCAGAGCGCGCTCTGCGGGAAGACGGTGTCGGTCCAGAAGTCCACGATCCAGGGCGAGCTGCTGCGTGCCACGAAGTGCAGCGGCGCACCCGTCACCGTCATGGAGCTCCCGACCGACCTCGACGCCCTCACCGCGCTGCGTGCCGGGAAGAGCGACGCCTACTCGGCCGACGCGGTCGTCGCCGACTACGTCGCCGCGACGACCGACGACGGCAAGGCCTACGAGATCGTGCGCGATCCCGAGAACCCCGCCGGATTCAACCCGGTCTACAGCGGCATCGGCGTCCTGAAGAGCAACACCCAGCTCGTCGACGCGATGCAGAAGACCCTGCAGGCCCTCATCGACGACGGCAGCTACCAGAAGGTGCTCGAGCGCAACCACATGGAGGCCTACGGGGTGAAGGCCGCCGAGGTCAACCAGGGCGGGAAGAGCCAGTGACCGTCGCGGCTCCCGCAGCGGGATCGCTGCAGCTGAGCACCGAGGACGACGTCGACGCGATCCCGCTCCGCCATCCGTGGCGCTGGGTCGGCGCGGTCGCGGTGATCCTGGTGCTGGCCTTCTTCCTGTACTCGGTCGGCACGAACCCCAACCTCGACTTCGCGACGGTCGGCACGTTCGTGTTCGATCCGCGGATCCTGGCCGGCGTCGGCCTGACGGTCCTCATCACGCTCATCTCGATGCTCGTGTCGACGCTGCTCGCCGTGCTCGTGGCGGCGATGCGGCTCTCGAAGAATCCGGTGCTGTCGGGCGTCGCCTGGTTCTACGTCTGGGTGTTCCGCGGCACCCCGCAGATCGTGCAGATCGTGCTCTGGGGCTACCTGGGCCTGCTCTACGAGAAGCTGACGCTCGGGATCCCGCTCACCGACGTCGTCTTCTGGCAGGTGAACACGAACGATCTCATCAACGCCTTCGTCGCCGGCACGCTCGCGCTGACCCTGAACCAGGCCGCCTACTCCTCGGAGATCGTGCGCGCGGGCATGCTCTCGGTCGACGAGGGGCAGCGGGAGGCGGCGTACTCGCTCGGCATGTCGCCCGTCTACACCTTCCGTCGGGTCCTGCTGCCGCAGGCGATGCGCGTGATCATCCCGCCGATGGGCAACGAGACGATCTCGATGCTGAAGAACACCTCGCTGCTCATGGTGATCGCGGTACCCGAGGTCTACACCGCCGCGACCATGATCTCGGCCCAGAACCTCAAGCAGGTCGAGCTGCTGGTCGTCGCGAGCATCTGGTATCTGATCATGACCACGATCCTCTCGGTGCCGCAGTACTACCTGGAGCGTCGCTTCGGACGCGGCTCGAGCCGTTCCCTGCCACCCACGCCGCTCCAGCGGTTCCGCGCCATGCTCGACCGCCGCAGACCGGGCCCCGAGCCCGCCCCCGCGACGCAGATGACGGAGGTGATCGGCTGATGAGCGCGATCGAGAATCAGGCCATCGCGGCGCACGCCGACTCCGCACAGGTGCCGGGAGCGCTCGCCGCATCCGATGCGCTCGTGCAGATCCGCCGGGTCCGCAAGAGCTTCGGTGCGCACCAGGTGCTGCGCGACGTCTCGCTCGAGGTGCCAGCCGGCACCGTGACGGTGCTGCTCGGACCGTCGGGTTCGGGCAAGTCGACGCTGCTGCGCTGCGTCAACCACCTCGAGACCATCGACGGCGGGCGGATCATCGTCGACGGCGAACTGATCGGCTACCGGCAGGCCGGGCACCGGATCCACGAGATGACGCCGAAGCAGATCGCGAAGCAGCGGCGCGGCATCGGCATGGTGTTCCAGAGATTCAACCTGTTCCCGCACATGACCGCGCTCGAGAACGTGGTCGAGGCGCCCGTGGGCGTGGTGGGACGAGCCCGGCCCCTCGCACGGCAGCGGGCGATGGACCTGCTCGCGCGGGTCGGACTCGAGGACTTCGCGGGCCACTACCCGGCTCAGCTCTCGGGGGGTCAGCAGCAGCGCGTCGCCATCGCGCGGGCGCTCGCCATGGATCCGAAGCTGATGCTGTTCGACGAGCCGACCTCCGCGCTCGATCCCGAACTCGTCGGCGACGTGCTCGACGTGATGAAGGAGCTCGCTCGCGACGGGATGACGATGATCGTGGTCACGCACGAGATCGGCTTCGCGCGCAGCGTGGCCGACCAGGTCGTGTTCATGGACGGCGGCGTGGTCGTCGAAGCGGGTCCGCCCGCCGAAGTGATCGACGCCCCGCAGCGGCAGCGCACGCGCAACTTCCTCGAGAGCGTGATGTAGCGCCTCAGCGCCTGTCGCCCCAGCGCATCTGGAGACCGGTGAGCATGGCATCGAGACCGAGTTGGAAGACCAGGTCGTGCTCGTGCTCACCGGTCTCCTGCACGAGTGCGGCGAATGCGGCTTGGGTGTCGCCGAGCACGGCGGCGCCCGAGTTCGGTTCGGGCTCGTAGACGTTTTCGGGGCCGACGGAATCGAGCGCCGCACCGAAGATGAACGTCTCGATCGCGCTCAGCGACGGCAGGATGCTGCGGTCGTACCATCCGGCCGTGCGGAACGCGGCGGCGATGCGCTGATACATCAGCGAGGTCGCGGCGGTCTGCGCGACGGGCACGGCGACGATCACGTCGACGAGGGCCGGATGCGCGCGGAGGAACCGCAGATAGCTCCAGGCCCACTGCGCGAGCGCCTCCCGCAGCGACAGCGCGCCAAAGCCCGAGACGTTCAGGTGCGCGCTGACCTCCTCCTGCACCCAGGCGAGCACCGTGCCCCGGGATTCCACGTGGTGGTACAGCGCGCCGGGGGAGACGTTCAGGCGTTCGGCGAGGGCGCGCATCGTGAGCCGCTGCAGCCCGCCCGATCGGATCAGCGCGAGCGCCGCCGCGGTGATCCTGGCACGGTCGAGCCGAGGAACGCGCGGCCGGCCCCGTCCCCGGGAATTGAACGCCGATGCGTTCGCATCGGCCTCGCTCGAGGCAACTTCACCCATGGATGCAACGGTATCGGCTGATGGGTGCGTGCAGAAATTGAACGCAGGCGGCGAATCACGCCGCCGGCGGACCGCGACCGCGCACACTGTTGCGAGCGGATCGCCGAACCGGCGGTCGCGAACCCGAGGAAGGGCAGCTCATGGAGCACATCGAAACCGACGTCGTCGTCATCGGAGCGGGCGTCGCCGGGCTCACCGCCGCGCACCGACTGCGTCAGTCGGGCCGGGAGGTCGTCGTGCTGGAGGCGCGGGATCGCGTCGGCGGACGGGTGAAGTCGGACCTGTCGAACGGCTTCCTGATCGAGGTCGGCGGCCAGTGGGTGGCGCCCGACCAGGAACGGCTGATCGCGTTCATCGATGAGCTGGGGCTCGAAACCTTCGCACGCTACCGGCACGGCGACGAGATCTACATCGACCGTGCCGGTACCCGGATCCGGCACGCGACGGACCTGCCGCCGCTCGCCGCGGGCACGCTCGCCGAGATCGAGCGGCTGAGCGAGGAGCTCGATGTCCTCTCGAAGGAGGTCGATCCCTTCGAACCGTGGACCCACCCCCGAGCCGCGGAATTCGACGCGATCTCGTTCGAGGCCTGGCTGCGAGCGAACACCGCCGACGAGGACGCGGTCGCGTTCGTCGCCCCCTTCGTCTCGGGCGGCATGCTCACGAAGCCCGCGGAGGCGTTCTCCTTGCTCGCGGCACTCGTCATGGCGGCGAGCGCCGGCGGATTCACCGATCTCGCCGATCTCGACCTCGTGCTCAACGAGCGGGTGCTGGGCGGCATGCACAACGTGCCGTTCCGTCTCGCCGAGGAGGTCGGGGCCGAGCGGATCCGGCTGAACACCGATGTGCGATCGGTCGTGCGGGATGCGGACGGTGTGACGGTCACGGGCGCCGGGGTCACCGTCCGCGCGCGGGCGGCGATCGTCGCGCTCGGACCGCACCTGGTCTCGCGGATCGATTTCGAGCCGCCGCTGCCCGGGCGCAAGGCGCAGATGCTGCAGCAGTTCTCGATGGGGAGCGTGATCAAGGTGCAGGCGTTCTACGACGAGCCGTTCTGGCGCGCGGAGGGGCTCTCGGGCAGCACTTACGGTCCTCACGAGATCGTGCACGAGGTCTACGACAACACCGCGCCCGACTACGCGGGCGGGACGCTCGTCGGTTTCGTCTCGGACCGGCAGGCGGACGCGATGCTCGAGCTGGAGCCGGAGGCGCGCCGCGCGGCGATCCTCGGGTCCTTCGCGAAGTACTTCGGCGACGCGGCGCTCGCGCCGGCGTTCTACACCGAGAGCGATTGGATCGACGAGGAGTACACGCGCGGCGCCTACGGCACGAGCCCAGGCATCGGCGGGATCACCCGCTACGAGGAGCTGGTGCGGTCCTCGGTCGGGCCGATCCACTTCGCCTGCTCCGACATCGCGGGGCTCGGATACACGCACATCGACGGAGCGATCCGCATGGGGGAGCGCGCGGCCGTGCTGGCGTCCGCGCAGTAGAATCGCAGCATGTCCGACGCGCGCAGCCAGCTCATCGAGCTCATCAAGACCGAGGCCGTGTTCCACGGCGACTTCACGCTCACGAGCGGCAAGAAGGCCACCTACTACATCGACCTCCGCAAGCTGAGCCTCGACCACCGTGCGGCTCCGCTCATCGGCCAGGTCATGCTCGACCTCATCGGCGATGTCGACGGAGTCGTCGCGGTGGGCGGCCTGACCATGGGCGCGGATCCGATCGCGTCGGCGATCATGCACCAGGGCGTCGCCCGCGGCGAGGTCTACGACTCGTTCGTCGTGCGCAAAGAGCCGAAGGACCACGGTCGCGGCCGACAGGTCGAGGGCCCCGACCTCGCGGGCAAGCGCGTGATCGTGGTGGAGGACACCTCGACCACGGGCGGTTCGCCGCTCAAGGCCATCGAGGCGCTCGAGAAGGTCGGCGCCGAGATCGCGGCGGTCGCCGTGGTCGTCGACCGTCAGGCCCCGGCGAAGGAGCGGATCGAGGCGGCGGGCTACGAGTACCGCTACGCGATCGGCCTCTCCGACCTCGGGCTCGATCCTCAGTAGTCCGCGATCCCGCGATCCCGCGATCCCGCGGATGCCTGATAGGCGGGCCCTCATCGCAACGACCCGGGTGGGGGCTCTGAGCGCTCAGAACCCCCACCCGGGTCGTTTCGACTACGTGTGCTCGCGCTCCACCACGGCCTTCAGGAACTCGAGGACCACGTGCGCGGCGAGGCTCCCGGTCTGGTCGCGCAGGTCGTGGGTCGGCGAGACGGTGTTGACGTCGCAGACGACGACATCGAGCGATGCGACGCCCGCCAGCAGCTCGAGGCCCTGCGCCGTCGTCAGCCCGCCCCAGGCCGGGGTGACCACGCCGGGGGCGACCGCCGGATCGAACACGTCCATGTCCCAGCACAGATAGACGGGACGGTCGCCGACCGTCTCGCGGATCTCGTCGACGATGCCCGGGATGCCCGTCTCGCGCACCGCGCGCATCGGGCGAACCCGGTAGCCGAGCCGCTCGGCGACCCCGATCACGCCCGGGCGCCCCGCGAGCTCCGTGTCGCGGATGCCGACGTGGAACGACCGGGCGACGTCGATGACGCCCTCGCGCGCCGCGTGGACGAAGGAGTTCGCGTTATTGAACTCCTGCGGTTCGAACAGCTCGTACGCGTCGGTGTGCGCGTCGAAGTGGAGGAGCACCAGGTCGGGGTGCCGCCGGTGCGCCTCGCGCAGTTGGGGGAGGGTCACCGCCCCGTCGCCGCCGAGGGTCACGGGGATCGCGCCCGCGTCGAGGATCGCGCCGACCTCCGATGCGATCCGCGCGAAGGCCGCATCGACCTGGCCGGGAACCACGTCGACGTCGCCGAGGTCGACGAGCCCGAGGAGCGCGATCGGGTCGGCGCCGAGGTCCTCGGCGCTCTCGGCGACGAGCAGCGACGCCGCACGGATGTGCGCCGGGCCGCCGCGGCCGCCGATCCGGGACGGGTGGGAGCCCATGTCGAACGGGACGCCCAGCACCGCCGCGCGGGCGCCGGCCGCGGAGTCGGCGTGCGGCACCCCGAAGAGGGTGCCCGACGCGCGCCGGGTGTCGCCGGCCATGTCAGAGCACCTTCGAGAGGAACTGCCGAGTCCGCTCGTGCGACGGTGCGGTGAAGACGAGCTCGGGGTCGCCCTGCTCGATGATGGCCCCCGCGTCCATCACGATGACCCGGTCGGCGACCTCCCGCGTGAAGCCCATCTCGTGGCTCACGACGATCATGGTCATGCCCGCGGCGGCCAGATCCTTCATGACCTGGAGCACCTCGCCGACCATCTCGGGATCGAGCGCGCTCGTCGGCTCGTCGAACAGCATGAGCGCGGGGCGCATGGCCAGGGCGCGCGCGATGGCGACGCGCTGCTGCTGCCCGCCCGAGAGCGAGCGCGGCCGGGCGTCCGCCTTGTCGGCGAGGCCGACGCGTTCGAGCAGTTCGCGGGCGTAGGCGACGGCGTCGGCCTTCTTCTCGCCCTTCACCCGGACGGGGGAGTGCCAGATGTTCTCGAGCACCGTCATGTGCGGGAAGAGGTTGAAGTGCTGGAACACGAAGCCGATGTCGGAGCGCTGGAGAGCGAGCTCCCGCGCCGAGATCTCGACGGTCCGGCCGCCGCGCTCCCGCTCGCCGATCCGCTGCCCGTTCACGTAGATCTCGCCGCCCTCGATGGGTTCGAGCCGGTTCAGCGTGCGCAGGAAGGTGGTCTTGCCCGCGCCCGACGGGCCGACGAGCACCACGACCTCGCCGCGCTGGATCTCGAGCGATACGTCGGAGAGGATCTGACGATCGCCGAACCATTTCTCGATGCCGACGGTCCGGACGATCGGGCCGTCGGAGGTCTGGACCGGGACGGTGTACTCGGTGATGCTCACGCTGCAGCTCCTTCCAGGGCGGCGATCGGGTTCTTGGGAGCGATGCGGTCCCGCTTGCTGCGCATGCCGAACAGCCGCTTCCAGATGGACTCCGCCTTCGGCAGGCCGGCCTTGGTATTGAGCCAGTTCTCGATGGCGGTCTGGATGATGGTCCAGATGGTCGTGAGCAGCAGGTAGTAGAGCGCGACGACGATGTAGATCTCGAACGCCTTGAACGTCGACGACGCCATAGTGCTGCCGACCTGGAACATCTCGGCGACGCCGATGATCGACAGGATGGACGTGCTCTTCATGAGGCCGTTGAAGGAGTTGCCGAGCGGAGGCACCATGACGCGGATCGCCTGCGGCACGATGATCCAGCGCATGGCGCCGAGCGGGGTCATACCGAGCGACAACGCGGCCTCGGTCTGCCCCTTCTCGATGGATTCGAGGCCGCCGCGGACGATCTCGGAGATGTAGGCGCTCTCGTTGAGCATGAGGCCGATGATCGCGGCCTGCACCGCGCCCTTGATGAGGAATCCGATCGAGAGGTCCTCGAAACGGAAGATGTTCGCGGCGGCGAAGCCGGTGTAGAGGATCACGAGCTGGACGAGCAGCGGGGTGCCGCGGATGATCCAGACGTAGAGGCTGGCGATGATGCGCAGCGGGAGGAACCGGCTGCGCCCCATGAGGGCGACGACGAGGCCGAGCACGAGTGCGAGTGCCATCGCGACGATCGAGATGAGGATGGTCAGTGCGAGACCGTTCAGAAAGCTCTGGTTCGGGGCGAGCAGCGCCGTCCAGAAGTACTCCCAGTCGAATGTCATGGTGATGCGTCCTTGCGTGTCGGGGTGCGGCGGGGCCGAGGTGCGTGCCCCGCCGCGGGGCGGGCTAGGAGGTCTTGGTGATGTCGTTCGAGGCGACGCCCCACTTGTCGAGCACCTTGCGGTACTCGCCGCTGTCGACGAGGGTCTTGAACGCGTCGTCGAGGGCGGTGTTGAGCGCGGTGTTCTGCTTGAGCGTCGCGGCGCCGATGCGGATCTTGTCGGAGGGTTCGCCCACCATGCGGAACTCGCCCTTCGACTGCTTCTCGTAGAAGCTCATGATCTCGGAGGTGTCGATGAAGGCCTCGGTCTGCCCGTTGATGACCTGCTGGACCGCCGCGGTGCCCTCGTCGACGAGGGTCAGCTCGACCGGCTTCTTCCCGTCGGCCGCGCACTTCTTCGAGAGCTCCTCGGCGCCGTTGCCACCGGTCGCGCCGGTGATGGCGACGACCTTCGCGCCGCAGAGGCTCTCGTCGAATCCGGTGATCTTGCCGGGGTTCTTCTTGCTGACGCCGACGCCGGTGCCCGAGTAGAGGTACGGCACGAAGTTCGCGATCTTCTCGCGTTCGGGCTTGATGTAGAGCGAGCCCATGATGACGTCGCACTGCTTCGCCTGCATCGCGGGGATCAGCCCGGAGAATGCGTACTCCTCGAGCTTGGTGGTGAGCCCGAGCTCCGAGGCCAGTGCCTTCGCGAGGTCGATCTCGACGCCCTGCAGCTCGTTGTTCTCGTCGTAGAAGATGTTCGGCGGTGTGTCGCCGGTGCAGACGGTGAGCGTGCCCGCTTTGAGCACGGTCGGCGGCGCGACCTTGGCGTCGGCGGTGGAGGTCTTCTCGGCCTCTGACGACCCCGTGGAGCACCCGGTGAGGAGCGCGACGGAGGTGGCCGCGACGATCGCGAGCGCGGCGAGGGTGCGGGCGGGGGATGCGGGGAAAGCCACGGTGATTTCTCCTTCTCGGTGGTCGGACCGGGTGGTCCGCTGGCGCATTCCCCGGCGTTGGGGCTATGCTGGCTATCGTCTGTTGGTCAGACCAACTGACGAAGCTTCGAGAACCATACCCCCGATCGGCGGAGCCCGTCAACGGAACTCCGCGGCCCGCAAGGTCTCGATTCGATGACGGGAATCGCTAGGTTGAAGGCTGTACAGACCACGAAGGAGGCACCGATGGACTGGTCCGCACTCGGTCGTTCGACGACCCTCTCCGTGCCCGAACGGCTGTCGGTCGACCTGGAGCGGTTGATCCTCGACGGGCAGCTGGCCCCCGGAGACCGCCTCCCGGCCGAGCGTGAGCTCGCCGCGCACCTCGGTGTCTCGCGGGTCTCGATCCGCGAGGCCCTGCGCGAGCTCGAGAACCGCGGGCTCATCGACCGCAGGCCCGGCCGCGGCACGATCGTGCTGCAGCCCAGCGACGGTGCGGGGATCACCGACGGCATGCTCACCGGCGTCGCCTCGCTGCACCCCGAACTACACGACATCATGGAGCTCCGCGCCATCATCGAGCCTCCGATCGCCCGCATCACGGCGAACCGCGCCACCGCGCGCGACATCGCCCAGTTGCGCGAGCTCGTCGAAGCGATGGAGGGCGACGCGACCAAGGAGCGCTACGCCGAACTGGACCGGGCGTTCCACCAGGCCATCGCCCAGTACGCGCACAACCCGCTGCTCGCGTTCATCAACAGCGAGATCGCGCAGCAGATCGCGCCGAGCCGCGCGAGCCGCTATCAGACCAAGGCCCGACGGGCCGCGTCGAGCGCCGCCCACCGGCGCATCTACGAGGCGATCGCCGCGGGCGACGGGGAGACCGCCGAGCGCGAAGCGCGCGAGCACGTGCTCGACATCGGCCAGCAGATCGCCGCGGCCGCAGCGCAGAACGCGAACTGAGAGGAACGGACGAAGATGACCGTGCAGACGACCCGGGGAGCGATCTCCACATCCCACTACCTCGCGACCGAGGCCGGAGCCGCGGCGTTCGATGCGGGTGGCAACGCGATCGATGCCGCGCTCGCCGCAGCGGCCGCGCTCTGCGTCGTCTACCCGAACAACGTCGCCCTCGGCGGCGATCTGGTCGCGCTCGTCCGCAGCCCCGACGGCGAGATCCGCTTCCTCAACGGCACCGGCCCCGCGCCGGCCGGGCAGACGCTCGACGCCCTGCGCGCAGCGCACGGCGACCGGCTGCCGCTGCGCGGCATCGACACGGTCACGGTGCCGGGCGGGGTCTGCGGCTGGAACTCGCTGCACGAGTACGGCGCGGCGCTCAGCTGGTCGGCGCACTTCGACGCCGCGATCCGCTACGCCGCCGACGGCGTGCCCACCGCGAGCTCGGTCGCGGCCGCGATCGTCGAGGACCGTGAGGCGCTCGAGCGCGACCCGGGCTGCCGGGCGCTCTTCCTGCCGGGCGGCGAACCCCTGGCCGAGTACGACGACCTGGTGCAGCCGGCGCTCGCCGAGACCCTGCGGCGGGTCGCTGCGGGCGGATCGGCCGAGTTCTACGAGGGGGAGACCGCCGACCGGTGGATCGCCGGCCTCGCCGCACTCGGATCGAAGATCACGAAGCAGGACGCCATCGACTTCTCGGCGCACTGGGATGAGCCGCTCAGCGCCCCGTTCGCCGAACATCGGGTGTTCACCGGCCCGCCGAACAGCTCGGGCTTCATGCTGCTGCGCACGCTCGAATCGATCGAGGGCCTCGTCGCCGGTGCGCCGATCGTCGATCCCCTGGTGACCGGCGCCGGGGAGCTCGCCCGCGCGTTCGCCGCGGCGAACGCCGTGCGCGCGGCGTCGCTCGCCGACCCGCGCATGGGTGGTCTGAGCGGGGCCGAGCTCATCGAGATGGCGACCCCCGAGCACCCGCTGCCCGGCCAGCCGAAGCCCACGGGCGACACCGTCGGCATCAGCGCGGTGAGCGAGGACGGCTGGGCGATCTCCCTCATCAACTCGGTCTACTTCGGCTTCGGCGCCTGCGTGCTCGAGCCCGAGACGGGGATCCTCTTCCAGAACCGGGGCACCTCGTTCTCGCTCGATCCCGCTGCCCCGAACGCCTTCGCTCCGCGCAAGCGGCCGCGGCACACGCTCATGCCCGTGCTCGTGCTGCACGGTGGCGAGCTCGCCTGGGTGCCGTCGACCATGGGCGGTTCGGCGCAGCCGCAGATCCACACCCAGCTGCTGCTGCGCGCCCTCGAGGGCGGCAACCCGTCCGAGGCGACGCACGCGCCGCGGTGGATGGTGTGCGAGCCGAACGATGCCGGCGAGGTGCGGGTCATGGCCGAGGCCGACGTGCCCGAGGCGGCGATCGCGGCGATCGCGGAGGCCGGCTTCCCGATCGACGTCGTGCCGCCCCACTCGGAGGACCTCGGCCACTCCAACCTGATCCGCGTCGACGGCACCGATTACGCGGCGGCGAGCGACCCCCGCTCCGACGGATCCGCGATCGTCCGCTGAACGCGGCGTCCCCACCCGTCTCTTGACCCCACCTCCCTGGAAGGCAGCATGACCGACAGCCCTCGTCCCGGAATCATCATCCTGATCGTGCTCGGCGCGGTCACCGGAATGCTCTCCGGATTGTTCGGCATCGGCGGCGGCATCGTCCTCGTCCCGCTGCTCGTCCTCATGCTGCACTTCCCGCAGCGGCTCGCCGCCGGCACCTCGGTGGCGGCGATCCTGCCCGCCGCCGTGGTCGGCGGCATCGGCTACGCGGTGCAGGGCAACGTCGATTGGATCGCGGCGCTGTGCCTCGCGATCGGCGTCGTCGTCGGCGCGCAGATCGGCAGCTACCTGCTGTCGAAGGTGCCCACGGGCTTCCTGCGCTGGATGTTCATGGTGTTCCTCGCCGCAGTCGCGGTGAGCCTCTGGTTCGTGGTGCCCCACCGCGATTCCGAGATCGGGATCACCTGGTTCTCGGCCGTGATGCTCGTCGTCACGGGGCTGATCACGGGTGTGCTCTCAGGGCTCCTCGGCGTCGGCGGCGGGGTCGTCGTGGTCCCGATCCTGATGTTCTTCTTCGGGGCGTCCGACCTCATCGCAAAGGGCACTTCGCTCATCATGCTGATCCCCGGATCGATCTCGGGCACCCTCGGCAACTTCCGCCGGCGCAACGTCGACCTGCGCGCCGCAGCCGCGCTCGGGATCTCGGCGAGCGTGCTGTCGCCGCTCGGCTCGGTGCTCGCGACGTACATCTCGCCGCTCTGGTCGAACATCGCCTTCTCGATCCTGCTCGCCTTCGTGCTCGTGCAGATGGCGCTGAAGATGCGCAAGCCGAAGAAGTAGGCCAGGCGCGTTCTTTCCCCGCGACCTCGATGAGCGCGAACCGCCGTCGAGTGAACGCTGGTACACGGAATGCGCCGCTATTTCGTGTACCAGCGTTCACTCGACGTGCAACGGGCGAAGGCGATGCGTGCCCGACCGGTCAGGAAGCGGGGTCGCCCGCGACGGGGAGCACCACGTCACTGCGCTTGTAGTGCGTGAGCAGCGGGCTCGACTCGATCCGCAGCGCGCCCCGGTCGGCGAGGCCGGCCTCGAGGTCGTGGAGGAGCCCGAAGAGCTCCCGGCGGGATGACAGGGTGAGCAGCGCGCGCACGCTCGGCCCCGTCGGCAGTTCGGCGGCCCAGCGGGTGCGCCAGTCCTGGGCGAGGAACGCCGCGACCTCGTCGACGCGCGACGCCGGCGCGTGCACGGTGATCAGGGACTCGAGCGGGAACCCGAGCAGCGCGGGATCGATCACGGCCCGGATGCTCAGGTAGTCGGTGCGCTGCATCTGCGCGATGCGCTTGCGCACGGTCGGCTTCGCGATCCCCACCGCGTTCGCGATCGCGTCGATGCTCAACCTGCCGTCGACGCTCAGCAGGCGGATGATCTCGGAGTCCGTCTGATCCGGTTCGAGGCCCTCGTTCCGGTGCTCCGCGGCGGCACGGAGCGCCCGGCTCTCGTCCTCGCCGAGCATGTCGAGCTGCTCGGAGCTGAGGATATTGGGATGCCAGCCGCGCACGGTGCGGCGGAAGCGGTCGATGTACTCGAAGGAGTATCCGGTGACCGGCTGCGTCGCGAGCTCCTCCTCGATGAAGCGGGATCGGTCGTCCGAGCGGATGTAGACCTCGGAGATGATCGCGCTCTCGCCGATGAGCGTGGCGACCCACAGCGTCTCGGGTCGGTGCGCGAGCCAGCCGGCGACGGCGCCGAGATCGGCTGGTCGGCACTCGATCCGGGCGAAGTAGCCGTCGCCGCGGTCGATGAGGTGGGGCTGGGACAGTCCTCGGACGCGCACGAGGCCCTGTTCGATGAGGCGCGCGCCGCGGCGCGCGACCGTGCGCTCCTGCAGGCCCGTGGTCTGGGCGATGAGGCGCCACGAGGCGCGCCCGTTGCGCAGCAGCGCGGCGCAGATCTCGCGGTCTGCCTGGTCGAGCGGCTCGGTCATCGCGCACCTCCTGTTCAGGAGCCTAACGGCTTGAAAGGTGGCTTTTCGGACACGAAAGCTATTCGAGGTTGACAGAATCGTCACGATGTCTCACGATCTATACCTAAAGAGGACACGTCGGGGGCGAAAGTTTCCCGATCTACTCATTCAAGGAGGAGTGAGTGACTGAAACGGACATCGATCTCTGCCGCGGCAGCGCGCAGGAGCAGATCGAAGCGCTCGCCCGCGGCGAGCTCTCGGCGCGCGAGCTGCTGGCCGAGACGCGTGAGCGCTACGAGCGGATCAACCCGGTTATCAACGCCGTCGTGACGGTGGACTTCGATGCCGCGGAGGCCGCCGCCGCCGAGTCCGACCGCCGACGCGCGGCGGGCGAGCCCGTGCGCCCGCTCGAAGGGCTTCCGATCGCGGTCAAGGATCTGGAGGACACCGCGGGGATGCGCAGCACCTACGGCTCGCAGCTGCACGCCGAGCACGTGCCGGCCCGCGACAGCCTGGTGGTCGAGCGCATGCGCGCGGCGGGCGCCGTGATCTACGGCAAGACCAACACCCCCGAGTTCGGCACCGGATCGCACACCTACAACCGGGTCTTCGGCACCACCACGAACCCCTACGCGCCGGACCGCAGCGCCGGGGGATCGAGCGGCGGGGCCGCCGCCGCGCTCGCCGCGGGGCTGTCCTCGGTGGCCGACGGCTCGGACATGGGCGGCTCGCTGCGCAACCCGGCGGCCTTCTGCAACGTGGTCGGACTGCGCCCCTCCATCGGGCGCGTGCCGAACTGGCCGTCGAAGGACGCCTGGGAGTCCCTCGCCACCAACGGTCCGATGGGGCGCACGGTCGGTGACGCGGCACTGCTGCTCTCGGTGCTCTCGGGCGGCGACGCCCGGTCGCCGCTCGCGTTCCCCGACGCGCTCGCCCCCGGGATCCCCGAGCTCGCGGGACCGCTGCGCATCGGGTGGAGCCGCACGCTCGGCGGCCTCGAGATCCAGTCGGCGGTGACCGAGGTGCTCGACGGCGAAGGTCTGCCCGCGCTGCAGCGGCTCGGGCACGCGGTCGCCGACGTCGAGCCCGAGCTCGCGGAGGCGGATCCCGCATTCCGCGTGCTGCGCGGCATCGGCTATGCCCGGGGCTTCGGCGACCTGCTCGACGAGCATCGCAGCATCCTCAGTCCCGAGCTGGTCGCGAACACGGAGTACGGGCTCGGACTCGGGATCGCCGACTTCGCCGAAGCGCGCGAGCAGCGCACCCGGGTCTACGACGGCATGGTCGGAATGTTCGAGCGCATCGACGTGCTGGCCGCTCCGGTCACCACGGTGCTCCCGTTTCCCGCCGAGCAGCACTGGCCGAGCGAGATCAACGGCGTCGCGCAGGCGGACTACCTCGACTGGATGCGGGCGAGCTGGCGGATCTCGGTGACCGGCTTCGCCGCGATCAGCGTGCCCTGCGGGTTCAGCCCCGAGGGGCTTCCCGTCGGTCTGCAGCTCATCGCGCCCCCGCGCAGCGAAGCGCTGCTGCTCTCCCTGGCCCGCCAGTTCGAGCGCGAGCTCCCCATGTGGCGCAGCGCACCGATGGTGCTCTCCCGCTGACCCGAACCGCCCAGCTATTGCAAAGGAGCAATATGAAACCCCGACTGCTGACACCCGGACGGGCCGCCATCATCGGCATCCCGATCCTCGGCTTCTTCTCGACCCCGTTCTGGACCTTCGCGCAGGAGCCGACCCTGTGGTTCGGCCTCCCGGCCGTGCTCGTCTGGATCGCTGTCCTCGTCGTGCTCACCGTCGTGAGCATCCAGATCGTCGAGTCCCTGTACCAGCGCAACGGCGGCCGCGAGGCCGACCTCGCCGAGAAGGAGCGCCTCGAGACCCAGCAGATCCAGCTGCTGCGCCTCGAGCGCATCGCCGCCGAGGAAGAGGAGGGGATCCGATGACCGTCGCGATCATCATCATCGTCGGGATCCTGATCATCGGGGCGCTCGGCATCGGCCTCCGCCGCCGGCAGACCAGCGCTTCGCACTGGGTCGTCGGCAAGCGCGACATCCCGAAGTGGACCACCTGGTTCCTGCAGGCGGGCGAGTCGCTCACCACCTTCAGCTTCCTCGGCCTCGCGGGCCTCGCCTTCGGCGGCGGCGCGAGCGCGGTCTACGCCATCGGCTACCTGACCATGGCCTGGCCGATCAACTACTTCGTCGCTCCGCGCATCCGCGAGCTCGCCCAGCGCCGCGGCTACCTCACCATGGCCGACTACTTCGAGGATCGCTTCCGGGCCCGCTGGCTCGGCAAGGTCGTCGCGATCATCGGTGCGATCACCCTGATCCCGTACCTGCAGCTGCAGATCACCGGTCTCGGCATGATCGTCGAGCTCGCGACCGGCAGTTCGAGCGCCCGCGGCCTGAGCATGGTCATCGCGAGCATCCTCGTCGCGATCTTCGTCGCCTGGTCCGGCATCAAGGGCATCGCCCGCGTCGCGATCCTCAAGGACATCCTGATGGCGCTGGCGCTCGTCGTCGTGATCGCCGGAGTGGCGATCAGCTTCAACGGCATCAGTCCCGTGTTCGCCGAGATCGCCGACAGCGTGCCGACGCTGCTCACGCTGCAGGCCGACGGCTTCGGCCCGGTGTGGTTCGTCACCTCGATGCTCGTCACCGTGATCGGCGCGGGCTTCGCGACGCTGCCGCACCTGTGGCCGCCCATGCTCGCCGCGAAGAGCGGCGAGGTACTGCGGAGCAACTCGAAGTGGCTGCCGATCTACCAGCTGCTGCTGTTCATCCCGATCATGGTCGGCATGGCCGCTGTGCTGCAGCTGCCCTCCGACACCCCCGGTAACGCGGTGCTGCTCACCATGACCGGGAACATCGTGCCGGACTGGCTGCTCGGCCTCGTCGCGGTCGGCGGCGCCTCGGCCGCCATGGTGCCCGCCGCCGGCATCGTGATGGGCATCTCGACCCTCGTGAGCTCCAACGTGCTGCAGAACGTGAGCCCCGCGCGCAAGATGACCGTCAACTACGTCGTCATCGTGGTCGCGCTCGGGCTGTCGCTCGCCTTCGGGCTGGTCCGTTCCGACATCGGCGCGCTGCTGCTGCTCACCTACGGCGGCACGACCCAGCTCGCACCGGGCATCGTCCTGGCGCTGCAGCGGAAGGTGCGCGTCGGAGCCTGGCCAGTCGGGCTCGGCATCCTCGTCGGCGTCGTCACGGTCGCGACCATCACCTTCGCGGGGATCCCGACCGGCGGCATCGACTCCGGCCTTATCGCTCTCGTCCCGAACCTCCTGGTGCTCGTCGTCGCCGAGGCGATCCGACGCTCGCGCGGCGGTACCGCGGTCGAACAGGTCGAGTTCGAGGACGAGGCGTCGGTCCCCGTCGCGCGATGACCCGGGACCACGGAAGGAGCCGAGCATGCTGAACACCCGCCTGACCGACGCCGAACGCGACGCGATGCACGCCGACTACCGGCACCTGCACGCGAATCCGGAGCTCTCGATGCAGGAGCACCGCACCGCCGAGTTCATCGAGGCGCGCCTCGGCGATCTCGGGATCGAGCACTTCCGCTGCGGCGGCACGGGAGTCGTCGGCGTGCAGCGCAACGGCGACGGCCCGGTGGTCGGATTCCGCGCCGACACCGACGGGCTGCCGATCCGCGAGGACACCGGCGCCGACTACGCCTCGTCCGCGACCGGCACGCTCGCGGACGGCACCGTCGTCCCGGTGATGCACGGGTGCGGCCACGACACCCACGTCGCGGTCGCGCTCGCCGCGGCCGCCGCGATGGCCCGGCAGCCGGGATCCTGGGCGGGGACGGTCGTCTGGCTGTTCCAGCCCGGCGAGGAGACCGCCGCGGGCGCCGCTGCGATGGTGGCCGACGGGCTGTGGGACCGGGCGCCGGTGCCGGAGCTCGTGCTGGGGCAGCACGTCTTCCCCGAGACCCCCGCGGGAACCGTCGCGCTCGCGACGGGGCCGGCGATGGCCATGGCGGATTCGCTGCGGGTCACCGTGCACGGCAAGCAGTCGCACGGATCGCAGCCGCAGGACTCGATCGATCCGATCGTGCTCGGCGTGCACATGGTCGCCCGGCTGCAGACCATCGTCTCCCGCGAACTGCCGCCGCAGTCGCCGGCGGTCGTCACCTGCGGCACGTTCCACGCCGGACTCAAGGAGAACATCATCCCGGACCGGGCCGAGTTCACCCTCAACATCCGGACGCTCACGGAGGACGCACGCGAACGGGTGCTCGCCGCGATCGTGCGCATCGTGAACGCGGAGGCCGACGCCTCGGGCGCTCCGCACCCTGAGATCGAGGAGCTGTACCGCTTCCCGCGCCTGCACAACGACGAGGTGCGGGCGGAGGAGGTGCGCGCCGCGCTCCGGGAGGAACTGGGCGAGGAGAACGTGTTCACGGCCCCGCCCGCGATGGGGTCGGAGGACTTCGGAACGCTCCCCGACAGCGCCGGTGCACCGGGCGTCTACTGGGTGTTCGGCGGCTTCCCGGCGGACCACCCGGCCCCACCCGTGAACCACTCGCCCCACTTCCTGCCCGTGCCGGAGCCGACGCTCAGCACCGGGGTCCGCGCGGCGCTCGCTGCGCTGGGGCATTCCCTGGGCCGGTGATCCGACCCGCCGACCGCGGCCCGGGCCGGACCGGAACCCGGGCCGGTGGTCGGCATCCACGACCCAACCGAAACGCAGAAACGCAGAGAGGACGCACCATGAACGAGGGCTCGCTCGAGGACCTGCTGGTGATCGATCTGTCCCGCGCGCTCGCGGGACCGCACGCGGGGCAGATGCTGGGGGATCTCGGCGCCCGGGTGATCAAGGTCGAGTCGCCGGGCAGCGGGGACGACACCCGGTCGTGGGGGCCGCCGTTCGTCGACGGCGCGGACGGCCGCTCCTATTCCACATATTTTCTGTCGTGCAATCGCAACAAGGAGTCGATCGCGCTCGATCTGAAGAGCGACGACGGCCGCGCGGTGCTGACCGGCCTGCTCGAACGGGCCGACGTGCTCATCGAGAACTTCCGCACCGGCGTGATGGATCGCCTCGGCTTCGGCACCGCCGCGCTGGCGGCGCTGAACCCGCGGCTCGTGCAGCTCTCGATCACGGGCTTCGGCCACGACGGCCCGGAGGGCGGGCGCGCGGGCTACGACCAGATCGTGCAGGGCGAGGCCGGGCTCATGTCGCTCACGGGCCCGGGCCCCGAGGACCCGCAGCGGGTCGGGACCCCGATCGCCGACCTGCTCGGCGGGATCCACGGCGTGGTCGGCGTGCTCGCCGCGCTGCACGAGCGGGAGCGCACGGGCCGTGGACGCGTGGTGCGCACCTCGCTGCTGTCATCGATCGTCGGCGTGCACGCGTTCCAGGGCACCCGGGTCACCGTGGCCGGGCAGACCCCGCAGGCCCAGGGCAACCACCACCCGTCGATCGCGCCGTACGGCCTGTTCCGCTGCCGCGACGGCGCGGTGCAGATCAGCGTCGGCAGCGAGCGGCTGTGGCAGGCGTTCTGCGCCGAGTTCGGTTTGGATCCCGAGACGCCGGGTCTCGGGACGAACCCGGAGCGCGTCGCGCGTCGCGGAGAGACCATCGCGTTCGTCGAGGACGCCTTCGCGGCGCACGACGCGGCCCCGCTGCTCGAACGGCTGCGCGCCGCGGGGATTCCCGCGGGCAAAGTGCGCGATCTCTCCGAGGTCTACGAGTGGGACCAGGTCCGTTCGCAAGGGCTCGTCGTCGAGGTGGATCACGCGGCGCTCGGCAGCATCTCGCTGCCGGGGCCGGCGATCCGCTTCTTCGACGTCGATGCCGCGGGAGAGGCGGAGCGTGCGCGGACCGAGCACCAGGCGCCGCCCGTGCTCGACCAGCACGGCGACGCGATCCGCGCCTGGCTCGCGAGCGCGCCGGCCGTGCCGAGCGCGCCGGTGGCGGAGGCGGCGGCATGAGTGCGGCCGCCGAGCGTCCGCGCCGGCTCTCGGCCGCGCAGCTCATCGAACTCATCTCGGATCCCGGCAGCTACGTCTCGTGGGATGCGCCGCCCGTCGAACCGGACCTCGGCGACGCCTACCGCGAGGAGCTGGCCCGCGCTGCCGAGAAGAGCGGTGCCGACGAATCGATCGTCACGGGCGAGGCGCTCATCGACGGCCGCCGTGTCGCGCTCATCGCCTGCGAGTTCGGATTCCTCGCCGGTTCGATCGGCGCGGCCGCGGCGGAGCGTTTCGTCGCCGCGATCGAGCGGGCGACGGCCGAGCGGCTGCCGGTGCTCGCGTCGACCGCGTCGGGCGGCACGCGCATGCAGGAGGGCACGCTCGCGTTCGTCGCCATGGTGAAGATCGCGGCTGCCGTCGCCGCGCACCAGGCCGAGGGGCTGCCGTACCTCGTCTATCTCAGGCATCCGTCGACGGGCGGCGCGCTCGCCTCGTTCGGCTCGCTCGGGCAGGTCACCGTGGCCGAGCCGGGCGCGCTCGTCGGTTTCCTCGGCCCGCGCGTCTACGAGGCGCTGTACGGTGAACCGTTCCCAGCCGGGGTGCAGTCCGCCGAGAATCTCGCGCGGCTCGGGATCATCGACGGCGTGCTCCAGCCCGATGCGCTGCGCGAGGTCGTGCAGCGCACCCTGCGGCTGCTCGAACGACCGACCCACGCGGCGCTCGTGGAGCGCGCCGCCGATCCCGGAGCGGCCTCGGCCGATCCCGCGGGGTCCACGGCGACCTGGGAATCGGTCACCCGCACCAGGGATCGCAGGCGACCGGGCCTCCGTGAGCTGCTGCGTCACGCGGCGAGCGACATCGTGCCGCTGTCGGGAACCGGCCAGGGCGAGCGGGATCCGGGCCTCTCGCTGAGCCTCGCCCGCTTCGGCGGGATCCCGGCGGTGGTCGTCGGGCAGGATCGCCGCGCGCAGCGCGCGTACGCCCCGCTCGGCCCGGGCGCGCTCCGCGCCGCCCGCCGCGCCATGCACCTCGCCGAGGAGCTCCGGTTGCCGCTCGTCAGCGTCATCGATACTCCGGGTGCGGCGCTGTCGCGCGCCGCGGAGGAGGGCGGGCTCGCGAGCGAGATCGCCCACTGCCTCGCCGACCTCGTCAGCCACCGGGGTCCGACGTTGTCGGTGCTGCTCGGCGAGGGGACCGGCGGCGGGGCGCTCGCTCTGCTTCCGGCCGACCGCACCATCGCCGCCGAGCACGCCTGGCTCTCGCCGCTGCCGCCCGAGGGCGCGTCGGCGATCGTGCACCGGGACACGGCGCACGCGGCGGAGCTCGCCGAGCAGCAGGGTGTCGCCTCGGCGGCGCTCCGTGCGAACGGCATCGTCGACCGGATCGTGGCCGAGTCGCCCGATGCCGCGCGGGAACCGGTCGACTTCTGCGGGCGGATGCGCGACGCGATCGCGCAGGAGCTCGCAGGGCTCATGCTGCAGCAGGGCGACCGGCGCCGGGTCGCCCGGCTCGACCGCTACCGGCGTATCGGGGTCTGAACGGCGGGGGCGGACGTCACGACGCAGCTCGCGGGATCACCCGGGACGGCGCAGGAGACATCCCGCTGCCGGAGGTGCAGCGGCGAGACGAGCACCGCGACGGCGAGTACCAGCGCCAGCGCGGTGCCGGCGACGCAGGAGCGGCCCAGAACCGGCGCGGCCCGTCCGCCGAGCGCCCGGCGAGCGAGCCCCAGGATCCCGAGCCCGGCGAGCCCGCCCGCCGTGTTCACCAGCACGTCGGTGACGTCGGAGACGCCGACCGCGAGGACGAACTGCGCGGTCTCGAGCAGCAGACTCACCGCCGCCGAGGCGCCCGCGGCGACCCAGAGCGCTCGCGGTTTCGACCAGCGCTGCGGCGCGAGGAGCCCGAGGTGCCAGCCGAGCGGGAGGAAGAGCACGAGGTTCGCGAGGATCTCGAGCGGGAAGCTCGCCGTCGCATCGTTGTCGGCTCCGAACGGTACGAGCTTGATCACGCGCAGCCCGCCCGCGCCGATGTACGGGACCTCGAACTTCCACAGCACGGCCCAGGTCAGCACGAGCAGATAGACGCCGAGGCTCGCGACCAGCGCGTTGCGCGAGACGGAACGCCGGCCCGGCCGGCCGGCCGCGCGCGTCGGCATCAGCGCTCGCGGTCCGAAGCGGTCGGCCGCGCGGGGCGGTGCCCGCCTGCGGGATCCCCCGTCGGCAGCACGACGGTCGCCCGCAGCCCGCCGTCCGGCAGCGCGGCCAGGTCGAGGGCGCCGTCGTGCGCCGTGACGATGCTCTGCACGATCGCGAGGCCCAGACCGACTCCTGCCTGATCGCTGCGGATGCGCCCGGTACCCCGCCGGAACGGCTCGGTGAGGGTCGAGACGAGTTCCGGGCTGATCCGTTCGCCCGTGTTCTCGACCGAGATGCGCGAGGTCTCGACGCCGGCGGCCGTGCGGATCAGAACGGTCCCGCCCGCGGGGAGGTTGTGCACGATCGCGTTGTGCACGAGGTTCGTCACCGTCTGCAGCAGCAGCGCGGGGGACCCGAACGCGAGCGCGATCTCGCCCTCGGTCTCGAGCGCCACGCCGTGCTTCTCGGCGAGGGGGAGCAGGGTCTCGGCCGCCTCCTCGCCGAGCAGCGAGAGATCGATCCGCTCGCGGTCGAAGGATCGCCGGTCGGCGCGGCTCAGCACGAGCAGGGCCTCGGTCAGCTCGATCGCCCGGGCGTTGACGGCGCGGAGGCGCTCGAGCAGCTCGTCGTCGGCTCGGGCGGGCTCGCTCTGCGCGACCTCCAGCATGGTCTGGGTGATGGCGAGCGGGGTCCGGAGCTCGTGCGAGGCGTTCGCCGCGAAGCGTTGCTGCTCGGCGACCTGGGATTCGAGCCGATCGAGCATCGCGTCGAGGCCGTCGGCGAGCTCCCGGAACTCGTCGCGGCGCCCCTCGAGCTCGATGCGGTGCGAGAGCGAGCCGTCGGAGACCCGGCGGGTCGCGGCGGTGATCCGGCGCAACGGGCCCAGCATGCGACCGGCGAGGACCCAGCCGCCGACCAGTCCGATGACGAGGAGGGCGATGAGCGCCCAGATCGCGGCGGGGACGAAGGCGCGGATCAGGTCGTTGCGGCCCGGGAAGAACGTGCTCGGGAACTCATCCGGCGAGTCTGAGTGCGAACCGACGAACGCATCGGTCGGTACGTAGCGCAGCAGGAAGACCCAGACGACCGCGAGCAGCAGCGCGCCGGTGAGCAGCACGACCGCCGCGTAGCTGAGGGTGAACTTCAGCCGGACGCTCAGTCCGGGCTCGCGATCCACCGCAGGTCTAGACACCGGCGGGCCCCTCGGCGCTCGGTTCGGTGTCGATGCGGTAGCCGACGCCCGGCACGGTCGCGATCAGCCACGGCTCGCCGAGCCGCTTGCGCAGCGCCGACACCGTGATCCGCACCGCGTTCGTGAACGGGTCGGCGTTCTCGTCCCACGCCCGCTCCAGCAGCTCCTCGGCGCTGATCACGCCGCCCTCGGCGGCGACGAGCACCTCGAGCACGGCGAACTGCTTGCGGGTGAGGGCGACGTAGCGGCCGTCGCGGTACACCTCGCGGCGGAAGGGATCCAGGCGGAGCCCCGCGATCTCGCGCACCGGCGGTCGGTGGTGCGCTCGGCGGCGGTCGAGCGCGCGCAGGCGCAGCACGAGCTCGCGCAGCTCGAACGGCTTCGTCAGGTAGTCGTCGGCGCCGAGCTCGAAGCCCGACGCCTTGTCGTCGATCCGGTCGGCCGCGGTGACCATCAGGATCGGGATTCCGCTGCCGGATTCGACGATTCGTCGGGCGATCTCGTCGCCCGACGGGCCGGGCACGTCCCGGTCGAGCACCGCGATGTCGTAGCTGTTGATGCTCAGCAGTTCGAGCGCGGTGTCGCCGTCGCCCGCGATGTCGGCCGCGATGGCTTCGAGCCGCAGGCCGTCGCGAACGGCCTCGGCCATCAGGGGCTCGTCTTCGACGATCAGTACGCGCATGCCCCCATGCTAGGAGCCCGCACCTATCGTCGGCGTATCGGATCCGTGAGCGCTACGCGATCGGGTCGAGCAGTTCCGCGACGGAGCCGAGCACCTCGTCGGGCCGGAACGGGAACCGCTCGATCTCGCGCTGGTCCGAGATGCCGGTCAGCACGAGCACCGTGTGCAGACCGGCCTCCATGCCCGCCACCACGTCGGTGTCCATGCGGTCGCCGATCATGGCGGTGTTGTGGGAGTGCGCACCGATCCGGTTGAGGGCCGACCGGAACATCATGGGGTTCGGCTTGCCCACGATGTAGGGCTCGCGTCCGGTCGCCTTGGTGATGAGCGCGTTGATGGCGCCCGTCGCGGGAAGCGGGCCCTCGGAGCTCGGACCCGTGGCGTCGGGATTCGTCGAGATGAAGCGGGCGCCGCGATCGATCAGTCGGATCGCCTTGGTGATCGCCTCGAACGAGTAGTTGCGGGTCTCGCCGACCACGACGAAGTCGGGATCCGCCTCGGTCATCACGTACCCGGAGTCGTGCAGTGCGGTGAGGATCCCCGCCTCGCCGATCACGAACGCCGAGCCGCCGGGCTTCTGCTGCTTGAGGAACGCCGCGGTGGCGAGCGCGCTCGTCCAGATGCGGTCCTCGGGAACGTCGAGCCCCGATGCCGAGAGCCGGGCGCTGAGATCGCGGGCGGTGAAGATCGAGTTGTTCGTCAGCACGAGGAACGGGGTCCCGTCCGCCTGCCAGCGCGCGATCAGTTCGGCCGCACCCGGGATCGCGCGATTCTCGTGCACGAGCACGCCGTCCATGTCGGTGAGCCAGCACTCGATCCGGGCGCGGGGGTGCGGCCTCGCCTCCGCGTTCGCGGGGGCGGTCTTTGTCGAGGGCTGCGGGACGGCGGCGCGTGCTTCGCTCATAGCCACAGAGTAGTCCCGGCCGATGAACGCGCGGTGCCGCGCGGCCTCACCGGTTCCGCGGGGGACCGGTGGGAGACTGGATCCATGCACGACCGAGCCGCCGCACCCGCGCGCCCTGAAGACCTCGTCGACCTCGACGCGCTGCTCGCCGCGTTCGACGAGCGCGTCCCCGACCCGAGCGATCCGGCGCAGCGCGTCGTGTTCGGCACCTCCGGGCACCGCGGGTCCTCGCTCGACGGCTCGTTCAACGCCGCCCACATCATCGCGATGAGCGCGGCCATCGCCGAGTACCGCGCCGGGCAGGGCATCGAAGGGCCGCTCTTCCTCGGCGCCGACACCCACCCGCTCTCCGCTCCCGCCGAGCGGATCGCCCGCGAGGTGCTCTCCGCCGCGGGCGTCCGAGTGCTCGCCCGCTCCGGGACGGGCGACGAGATCTACGTGCCGACTCCCGCCGTGAGCCATGCGATCCTCACCCACAACCGCGGCCGCGACGCCGCCGATCCCGGCCGGGCCGACGGCATCGTGGTCACCCCGAGCCACAACCCGCCGCGCGACGGCGGCTTCAAGTACAACCCGCCGCACGGCGGACCCGCCGACACCGACGCCACCGGCTGGATCGCGCGTCGCGCGAACGAGCTGCTCGAGCAGGGCGTCGACGCGATCCCGCGGGCCGGCCGCGACGGGGTCGCGGGCGAGTCCGTCGGCCGCTACGACTTCCTCGGCGAATACGTGGAATCCATCGACCGGGTGATCGACGTCGACGCGATCCGTCGCTCGGGTCTGCGCATCGGCGCGCACCCGCTCGGCGGCGCGAGCGTCGCCTACTGGGCGGCGATCCGCGACCGGTTCGACTTCGACCTCACGGTGCTCGGCCCGGGCGTCGACCCGCGCTGGTCGTTCATGCACCTCGACTGGGACGGCAAGATCCGCATGGATCCCTCCTCGGCGCAGGTCATGTCGACCGTGACCGGCTACCGCGACGACTTCGACCTCGTCACGGGCAACGACGCCGACGCCGACCGCCACGGCATCGTCACCGCCGACGCCGGCCTCATGAACCCCAACCACTTCCTCGTGGTCGCCATCGACTACCTGCTGAGCCACCGGCCCGACTGGGCGCCGGAGGCGGGCATCGGCAAGACCCTCGTCTCGTCCGGGCTCATCGACCGCGTGGTCGCCGCGCATGGCCGGACCCTGCTCGAGGTGCCGGTCGGATTCAAGTGGTTCGTCCCCGGGCTCGTCGACGGTTCGGTCGTGTTCGGCGGCGAGGAGAGCGCCGGAGCCTCCTTCCTGCGTTTCGACGGGGCGCCCTGGAGCACCGACAAGGACGGGATCCTGCTGTGCCTGCTCGCGGCCGAGATCCAGGCCGTGACCGGGCAGTCGCCCTCGCAGCGGTACCGGGAGCTTGCCGGCCGGCTCGGCGACCCCGCCTACGCGCGCGTGGACGCCCCCGCGACGCCGGAGCAGAAGGCGCGCCTCGCAGCGCTCGCGCCGTCCGACGTGACCGACACCGAGCTCGCGGGCGATCCCATCACCGCGGTGCTCACGACCGCTCCCGGCAACGGAGCGGACATCGGAGGGCTCAAGGTGCAGACCGAGCACGCCTGGTTCGCCGCGCGTCCCTCGGGTACCGAGCACGTCATGAAGATCTACGCCGAGTCGTTCCGCGGCCCCGAGCACCTCGCCGAGGTGCAGGAGGCCGCGCGCCGCCTCGTCGACCGCGTGCTCGGCGCATAGCCCGAACGGCTGCGGCGCTCGCCGCATGCTCGCGGCCGTGCGGGTGGGTACGCTTGACCCATGAATGAGCGCCCCGCAGGATCCCGCCGGTACAGCTACCTGGGCCCGGCCGGAACCTTTACCGAGGCCGCGCTCAAGCAGGTGCCCGAGGCGGTCGGCGAGGACTGGCGTCCGGTGGCGAACCTCGGCGAGGCGCTGAACGACGTCGTCACGGGCGTGAGCGACGCCGCGATGATCGCGATCGAGAACTCGATCGACGGCGGGGTGACCGTCGCGCAGGACGCGCTCGCCACGATCCCCGATCTGCGGATCGTGGGGGAGTACCTCGTCCCCGTGAGCTTCGTGCTCGTGGCGCGACCCGGGATCCGCCTCGAGGACGTCGAGGTCGTCGCCGCGCACCCGGTCGCCTACGGGCAGTGCCGTGCCTGGCTCGACGGCAACGCTCCGGGGCATCGGCATCTGCAGGCCACCTCGAACGTGCAGGCGGCAGCCGACCTGTTCGACCCTGAAAAGGGGATCGACGCCGCGATCGCGCCGCCCGGCATCGCCGACCACTACGACGTCGACGTGCTGGCCGAGGGCATCGCCGAGAACCCCGACGCCGAGACCCGCTTCGTGCTCGTCAGCCGCACCGTGCCCGTCGGCGAACCGACCGGCGCCGACAAGACCTCGCTGATCGTCGAGCTGCCCGACGACCGGGCCGGCGCCCTGCTCGACCTGCTCGAGCAGTTCGCGACCCGCGGAGTCAACCTGACGCTGCTCGCGTCGCGGCCCATCGGCGACCGCATGGGCCGGTACCGCTTCGTGATCGACGCCGAGGGGCACGTGAAGGACGAGCGGGTAGCCGATGCGCTGCTCGGCGTGAAGCGTTTCAGCCCCAACGTGGTGTTCCTCGGCTCCTACCCGCGGGCTGACCGCGTCGCGGCGTCGATCCGCGATGCGCACGACGACGGTACGTTCCGGGATGCGCGCGACTGGCTGCGCGGCGTCATCGAGGGCACCGCAGACGGCGAGGCGTAGCCGCGCGGGCGGGGTCCCTCCGGGTCCGGGACCCTTGAGAGTTCTTGACGGCGCACTATTGTGTAATGCACACTAGTGCGCAACGGAAGGAACGTGAGGAACGCGATGGATCCCACCCAACTGCTCAAGGGCGTGCTGGATGCCGCGGTGCTCGCCGTCGTGCAGCACGAGGACGGCTACGGCTACGACGTCGTGCGGCGCCTGCGCGACGCCGGGCTCGAAGAAGTCGGCGACGCATCGGTGTACGGCACGCTGCGCCGGCTCTACGCCGCGGGCGCGCTCTCCACCTACGTGGTGCCGTCCGAGGGCGGACCGCACCGCAAGTACTACAGCATGACGCCCGCGGGTCGTGCCCTGCTCGACGAGCAGCGTGCCGGGTGGCTCCGATTCTCCGCAGTGCTCACCGAGCTCGTGGCGGGCGAACCCCGATCCGGCCGTCCGGCCGACGCGCCGCAGCAGACCGCAGAACCCCAGCACGTTCCAGTACCGCAGCCGCTCACGACGGGAGTCGACGCATGAACGCCACCACCGCCTCCGATCAGACCGCGCCGACGCGACCGATCGCCGAGACCGGACCCGGGGCCGAAGCCGGGCTCGGGGCTGCCGCCGACCGCGCGGCGGCGTTCGCCGGCGCGGTGCGCGCGCAGCTCGCCGACCTCCCCGCGGAGGAACGGGACGACCTCGTCGACGGCCTCGAAGCCGACCTCGTCGAGCGTCTCGCCGACGGCGGCGAGCTCGGCGACCCGATCGCGTACGCCGAGGAGCTGCGCCTGGCCGCGGGCCTGCCGCCGCGCGGCGAGGCTGCCGGTGCCCGGCCCCGGCGTACGTTCCGGGAGCGCGCCGATGCCGTCGAGGAGCGGCTCAGCGACTGGGCCGAGGCGACCGCGGCACGCAAGGGGGCCTGGGACTTCATCCGCTCGTTGCGACCGGTCTGGTGGGTGCTCCGCGGTCTCGGGGTCGCGCTCGCCGTCCTCTTCTTCACCGGGTTCCTCGTCAACGTCTCCGGACTGCCGTACCCGCGTTCGATGACCGTCGCGGTGCTGCTCGGACTCGTCACGACGGTGCTGAGCGTGCAGTGGGGCCGCGGCAAGTGGCTGCCGAAGCGGTGGATGGTCTGGCTCCGCCGGGTAGGCGATGTCATCGCCGTGTTCGCGCTGGTGTTCCTGCTCGGGAGCATCGCGAACCTGGGTGCAGTTTCGAACGATCTGGCGAGTCAACCGCAGGGAGAGCCCGGGTTGACTTCGAACGCCGAGCAACGAATCTCGAACATCTACGCCTACGACTGCTCGGGCAAGCTGCTCGACGGAGTCCGGCTCTTCGATCAGGACGGTCGGCCGCTGACCACGACCACGGGCGGCCCCTGGGGCGACGGGCAGCAGGTCGACGGAGGCTGGGACGAGCAGAAGCAGCAGAGCATCGAGTACGGCGTGAACCGTCTGGCCGACCCGGGGGCGTGGAACGTGTTCCCGCTCGAAGAGAAGCGCATCGATCTGCAGGGCAACGAGGTCCCCGGCGATGCCGACCCCATCGCGGCCGCTCCTCGGGACGCGGTGGCGCCGCTGTCGGCGAACTGCACGGCGCCGGGTACGACTTCGGACCAGGCGGGTCCTGCTGCCGCCCCGACCCCCGCGCCCTCGGCGACGCCGACGCCGTGATCCCGCCGCCCCCGGGTTCGTTCCGCGAGCCGCCCCTCGACAGCGCCGGAGCCCGCTGGGAGGATGGGAACCCCGGGGCGCGGCCCGGCCGCCCCGGACCGACGGAGGAGGCGACCATGCGCTACCTGCTGCTCTGGCACACCGACGAGAACGAGCTCCGCGAACGCAGCCCCGAGTGGCACGAGGAGATCGCCGCGTTCCTGACCCGCTTCGAGGACGAGCTGGCGAGCACCTCCGAGCTCGAGTGGACCGAGGTGCTCGCGCCCGAGGCGCAGGCCGTGATGGTCGGTCCGGGGCCCGTCGCGCGGGATCGGGATCCCGCCATCGAGGGGAAACCGCTCGGGCGCGTGTGGGCGGTGCGCGCCGAGACCCGCGACCGCGTCGTCGAGCTCGCCTCCGAGCTCGCGGGTGAACTGGACGCGTGGATCGAGGTGCGCGCGGCGCTGCCCGGATCCCAGCGTCCGTAGGCGGAGCCGGCACCGGGCGCGGGATCCCGCTAGCGTTCGAGCGCGGGCACGCTCCAGCCCGGGAGCACACGCACAATGAGTGCGCCCGGGTCGACGGCGCCGCTCGCGGCGAGCGCGAGCCCGAAGTCGTCGCCGTCGAGCTGGATCGGTTCGGGCGAGCGCACCGAGAGCGCGTACTGCTTGGCGCGCAGGTAGCTGACGCTGCGGGTGTCGTGCACGAGGTCGATGATCCGGCGCCCGGCCTTCGTCTTGCGCAGCACGCCGTTCTCCCAGCCGATCTTGTTCCAGATGCGCAGCCACGAGAACGGGCCGAGCGGCCGCAGCGCGACGACGTCGAGTCGCCCGTCGTCGATCTGGGCGTCCGGGATCAGCAGCACGCCGCCGGGCATGAGCCCGCAGTTGCCGATCATGACCGTGTAGACGGAGAGCGACTTCGAGGCCTTGCCGTCGACGGAGTAGAGGATCTGCAGCGGGGACTCGCGGATCATCGTGCGGAGCCCGGCGTCGACGTAGGCGAGCCAGCCGACGCGCTTCTTGAGCGACGAGCTGGTCGAGCGGATCGCGCGCGCGTCGAGCCCCATGCCCGCGAGCACGAGGAACACGTGCTCGTCCTCGCTCTCGTCCTGGCGGATGATCGTCATGACCCCGAGGTCGATGGGGCGGTTGGTGCCGCGGAAGGCCGCGCGCACGGCCGCGCCGAGATCGTTCAACGGGATCCCGAGGTTGCGGGCGAGGAGGTTGCCCGTGCCCTGCGGGATCACGGCGAGCGGGACGCCGGTGCCGCGGAGGGCCTCCGAGATCGCGCGGATCGTTCCGTCGCCGCCCGAGCCGAGGACCACGCTCGCCCCGTCGGCGATGGCCTGCCGGGTCGCGGCGACTCCGGCGTCCTCCGCGTCGGTCTCGTACCAGCGGGTCGGCGCCCAGCCGGCCTCGGCCTCCCGCCGACCGACCTCGCGGCGGAGCGCGACGATGTCGGTCTTGAAGGGCTGGTAGACCACCGCCGCGGCAGGCTGCGTGCGCGCGGGTGTTCGGGTCATGCGCCCAAACTACCGCGCCGGGACCGGTCCGCGCCTGGACGCTCCGCCCGGATCCGGCGTCCGGCTGGCTAGACTGGGCTCGTGATCGATCCAGTACTCCTCCGCACCGATCCCGAACAGCTCAAGCGTTCCCAGCGCGCGCGCGGAAACGACGAGGCGGTGGTGGACCAGGCCGTCGCAGCAGACGAGGCCCGACGCGGCGCCCTCTCCGAGTTCGAGCGCCTGCGCGCCGAGCAGAAGGAGTTCGGCTCCCGGGTCAAGGCCGCCTCGAAGGACGAGAAGCCGGCGCTGATCGCGCAGGCGCAGGAGCTCGCCGCTCAGGTCAAGGCCGCCGAAGCGCTGGCGAAGGCCCGCGACGAGGAGTTCTCGGCGGCCGCGATGCGCATCGAGAACGTCGTCGTCGACGGCGTGCCCGTCGGTGGCGAGGAGAACTTCGTGACGCTGCGCGAGGTCGGCGAGGTGCCCAGCTTCGACTTCGAGGCGCGCGACCACCTCGAGCTCGGCGAGATGCTCGGCGCGATCGACATGCAGCGCGGGGCCAAGGTCTCGGGCGCTCGGTTCTACTTCCTGAGCGGCATCGGCGCGCGCCTCGAGATCGCGCTCATGAACATGGCGCTCGACCGCGCGCTGTCGAACGGGTTCACGCCGCTCATCACGCCGACGCTGGTCAAGCCCGAGATCATGCAGGGCACCGGCTTCCTCGGCGAGCACGCCGACGAGGTCTACCACCTGAAGGATCAGGACCTGTTCCTCACCGGCACGAGCGAGGTCGCACTCGCCGGGTTCCACTCCGACGAGATCATCGATCTCGCGGGCGGACCGCTGCGCTACGCCGGCTGGTCGACCTGCTACCGCAGCGAGGCGGGCTCGCACGGAAAGGACACTCGCGGGATCCTGCGGGTGCACCAGTTCAACAAGCTCGAGATGTTCGTCTACGCCGACCCGGCCGAGGCCGAGGCCGAGCACGACCGTCTGGTCGGCTGGCAGGAGGACATGCTGCAGGCGCTCGAACTCAGCTACCGCGTGATCGACGTCGCCGCGGGCGACCTCGGATCCAGCGCGGCGCGCAAGTTCGACATCGAGGCGTGGATCCCGACCCAGGGCACCTACCGGGAGCTCACTTCGACCAGCAACTGCACGACCTACCAGGCGCGCCGGCTCTCGACCCGCTTCCGCGGCGAGAACGGCAAGACCGCTCCGGTCGCGACGCTGAACGGCACGCTGGCGACCACGCGCTGGATCGTCGCGATCCTCGAGACGCATCAGCAGGCGGACGGCAGCGTGCGCGTCCCCGAAGCGCTGCGACCCTACCTCGGCGGCCTCGAAGTGCTGACCCCGATCGCGGGGGCCTAGGCCGTGGCGGCCGAGCTCGCGGCGAACGAGCGGCACCTCATCGCGCTCGACCTCGACGGGACCGTGCTCGACAACGAGCACCACGGCACCGCCGGGACCGACTGGGACGATCAGATCCCCGAGCGGGCCGGCAACGCGATCCGCGCGCTGCACGCCGCCGGGCACGAGGTCGTCATCGCGACCGGGCGTTCGGTCGACGCCACGCTGCCGGTCGTCGAGGCGCTGCGCATCAAGCCCGAGTGGGTGATCGCCGCGAACGGCGCCGTGACCCTGCGCCGCGACGCGCTGGCGCCGCGCGCCTACCGCCGCGAGTACGTCGAAGCGTTCGACCCGAGCGAGGCCCTCGTCAAGATCCGCGCCCAGCTCCTCACCGCGCGGTTCGCGGTCGAGCTCGCGAGCGGCGGCTTCCTCTACACCGAGCCGATCCCCACCGGGACGCTGCCGTCGCAGCAGCGGCAGGTGCCGTTCGAAGAGCTGCTCGGCGTGCAGGCCTCCCGCGTGGTCGTCGTATCGCCCGATCATCGCCTCGAGGAGTTCCTGAGCGCCGTCGAGACTCTCGGGCTCACCCACGTCTCGTACGCGGTCGGCCGCACCTCCTGGCTCGACATCGCGCCGAGCGGGGTGACCAAGGCGAGCGCGCTCGAGGTCGTGCGCTCCCGCGTCGGGATCGACCGTTCCCGCGTCTTCGCGGCCGGCGACGGGCGCAACGACATCGACATGCTGCAGTGGGCCGGGCGATTCGGCGACTCCGTGGCGATGGGGCAGGCCGTGGCCGACGTGCGGGCCGAAGCGGGGCGCGTCACGGCGCCGGTCGATCAGGACGGCCTGTTCGAGGCGCTGCGCGACCGATTCCCCGCGCTCCTCGGCTAAGCTCTTCTGCGGTGGGTTGTCCGAGCGGCCGAAGGAACTTGTCTTGAAAACAAGCAGGCGGTAACCCCGTCTCAGGGGTTCAAATCCCCTACCCACCGCCGCGAACGCCCGGTCAGAAAACGCTTCTGGCCGGGCGTTCCCCGTCTCCTGGAAATTCGCCGCGTTCGCCTGGGAGCTCGCCCGAGGCGGGGCGACCCCCAGGATCCTCCGGTACTCTCGTTCTGACGTATGCGCGTCTCCGCCGGAATCCTGCGGCGGCGCGCGATCCGACAGGTGGGGAATCGAACGGCATGGCGAAACGGCGGCGGGACGCGGCAGGGGAGTGGGCGAGCGCTCGGCACGGCAAGCTCCGGCGCTCGAGCGCCTGGCTGAACTCCGGCCGGATCCTGCTCACCATGGCCGTCGTCGTGCTGCTCAGCGGCGCCTCCATCGCCGCCTACGCGGTCTGGGGGCTCGCGACCAGCGTCCACACGGTCGACGGTCCCGACGCCGTCGCCGCGGGCGAGGACTCGCTGAAGGGCGAGGTCAATATCCTGCTCGTCGGATCCGACTCCCGGCAGGGGCAGGCGATCAACGACGGCGAGACGGGCGAGCTCAACGACGTGACACTGCTGCTGCACGTGGCCGCCGATCACAAGAGCGCGACCGTCATCAGCTTCCCCCGCGACCTCATGATCCCGATCCCGAGCTGCCCGGCGCCCGGCGGGGGCGAGCTGCCGGCGATGAGCGAGCAGCAGCTCAACTCCACGCTCTCCGAGGGCGGCCTGCCCTGCGTGATGCTCACGATCGAGCAGCTCACCGGACTCAAGATCCCCTATGGCGGGCTCATCACCTTCGACGGCGTGATCGGCATGTCGAACGCGCTCGGCGGTGTCGAAGTCTGCCTCGCCGAACCCATCGTCGACCCGAACACCGACCTCGACCTGCCCAAGGGCGAGGTGACGCTCAAAGGCATGGAGGCGCTGCAGTTCCTGCGCACCCGCCACGGCGTCGGCGACGGCGGCGACACGAGCCGCATCAGCAACCAGCAGATCTTCATGTCGAGCCTCGTGCGCAAGATGAAGAGCGCGGACACGCTGTCGAACCCGCTGAAGGTCTACGCGCTCGCGAAGGCCGGCGTCGAGAACATCAAGCTCACCAGCAACATGGCCTCCGCCGGATTCCTGCAGGCGCTCGCGGGCACGGTGAAGGACATCGACCTGGATCGCATCACCTTCGTCCAGTACCCGAGCTTCCAGCACCCCTACCAGCAGGGCCGCCTCACCCCGGACGAGGCGTCGGCGACCACGCTGTTCGACATCCTCAAGAGCGGCAAGCCGTTCGAAGTGGCGAAGGTGGGAGAGGGCGTCAAGGCCGAGGGCGGCACGCCGAAACCGACGACGACCGCGCCTCCGGCGACCACGCAGGCGCCGAGCACGACGGCCCCGTCGACGACTGCACCCTCGAAGACTACGGCGCCGCCCACCACGACGAAGCTGCCCGACAACATCTCGGGGCAGAGCAGCGCGACGCAGACCTGCTCGCAGGGGCGCACCGTCCTGTGACGCGCGATCCGTTCCGGCGCGGAATCCCGTACCGGAGCGGTCGCCGCGCCGCGCCGATTTTTCGTCGGGCCTCCTCCTCCCCTATGATGGAGTTCGCGTGCAAACGCTAGGAGACGTGCCGGAGCGGCCGAACGGACTTCACTGCTAATGAAGGGTCGGGCTTAAACCTGACCGGGGGTTCAAATCCCCCCGTCTCCGCCAACACCATCGAAGAAGCCCCCGCCCAGGCGGGGGCTTTCTCGTGTCCCCAGAATGCGGAGATCTGCAGGAATTCGGACGTTCCGGCCCGAGGGGTCCGAAATCGTGCGCATCTCCGCGTGCGAGACCGCCCGCTCGGAGCGGCTCGGCCGGTGCACCGCCGCCACGGCATACGCTGGCGGTATGTGCGGCACCTACGGATTCGATGAGGTGCGTGCGAGCAGGGCCGGGCAGCGCCGAGTCTCGTTCACCGCGGTCGATGAGGCCGCCTGCTCGGAGCGGCTCGGCCAGTGGGCCGCCGCGCTCGGCGGAACCGCGCAGATCACCCGGCGGAAGGCCCGCAACCTGAACCCGCTGGTGCACGAGGTCGCCGGCGAGCGACGCGTGGATCCGGGGTGGTGGTGGCTGTGGCTGAACGGCGCCCCGGCGCCCTTCAGCGCTTTCAACTCGCGTGACGACGCCCTGATGCGCAGCTGGCGGGTGCCGTTCCAGCGGCGCGCGATCCTGCCGGCGACCTGGTACCGGGAGCAGGGTGCGCGGTTCGGGTTCGCGGGCGAGCCGTTCGGGATCGCCGCGATCACGAGCACGGTGCCGCAGCGCGACGGGAGCCCGCTCGTCACCTATTCGATGGTCACGCGCGCGGGTGTGGGCGAAGCCGCATCGGTGCTCTCGTCGCGCGGCGAGGCGCGCATGCCGCTGATCCTGCCCGAATCGATGCACGACGAGTGGCTCGCCGCTGACCGACCGGGCGACCCTGAGCTGGTCGCACGCGCGGTCGCGTCCTCCGAGAGCCTGAGCCGGGCGATCGTGCGCGCGGAACCGGAACCCGGGGCCGCGCGTCGGGATCGGGCCCCGGCGCTCTTCGAGCTCTAGCGGGACGCGGCGTAGGCCACCAGGCGGTCCACGGCGGTCTCGAGGGTCGCCCGATCCTTCACGAAGGTGAACCGCAGCCAGGGCGCGAGCGCGAGCGCGGTCGGGGAGCCCGGCACGCAGAACGCCGACAGCGGGACCGTCGCGACGCCCGCGGCCTCGGGCAGTGCGCGGGCGAAGGCGGCGCCGTCCGCGTGCGCCCCGAGCAGCGGCGAGGCATCCGCGCAGACGAAATAGGTGCCAGACGGGACCACCGCGTCGAATCCGGCCCGTCGCAGGCCGTCGACGAGGAAGCCGCGCCGAGCATCGAGGTCGTCGCGCAGCGCCGCGACATCGCGGTCGCCCTCGTCGAGCGCGCGGGCGACCGCCGGTTGGAACGGCGCGCCGCCGACGAAGGTCGTGAACTGCTTGATCGCGAGCACCGCTTCGATCAGCGAGGCCGGTCCCGAGATCCACCCGATCTTCCACCCGGTGAGCGAGAAGGTCTTGCCCGCCGACGAGACGGTGAGCGTGCGCTCGCGCATTCCCGGAAGGGTCGCGATGGGCACGTGGGACGCGCCGTCGAAGGTGAGGTGCTCGTAGACCTCGTCGGAGAGCACGACCGCGTCGGCTGCGACGGCCGCGCGCGCGATGGCCGCGAGCTCGTCGGCGCTCAGCACGGAGCCGGTCGGGTTGTGGGGCGTGTTCAGCAGGATCAGGCGCGTGCGCGGCGAGACCGCCCGTTCGAACGCCTTCAGGTCGATGCGGAACCCGTCGGGGCCCGGAACGATCGGAACGGGCACGTGGGTCGCACCCGCCATAGCGATGTTCGCGGCGTGCGAGTCGAAGAACGGCTCGAGGGTGATGACCTCGTCGCCCGGGCCCGTGAGCGCGAGCACGGCGGTCGCGAGGGCCTCGGTCGCGCCGGCGGTCACGAGCACCTCGGTATCGGCGTCCAGCTCCAGGCCGTAGTGCCGCAGCTGGTGCCGGGCGATCGCCGCTCGCAGCTCGGGGATCCCGCGCCCGGGCGGATACTGGTTCGCGCCGGAGCGGATCGCGTCGACCGCGGCTTCGCGGATCCACTCGGGTCCATCGGCGTCGGGGAACCCCTGCCCGAGGTTCGCGGCGCCCGTGCGCGCGGCGAGGGCGCTCATCTCGGCGAAGATGGTCGGCCGGGTCGCGCCGTCGGGGGCGGCGAGGCCGGTGGCTGCTGCGACGGTGCGCCAACGTTCGGTCATCGCCCCAGTCTAGGATCCGAACCGCGCCCCGCGGGGTGCGTCAGTCAGCCGCCGTAACGCGAACGGGCGCCGAACCGCAAGGGTTCGGCGCCCGGAGCGCGAGGAGCCGCGGCTACTTCACCATCGGGATGTTGAAGAGGAAGCCGGGCTGCTGGCCGGTGCGGTAGTTCTCGGGAGCCTTCACCGCAGCGATGATGTGGAAGACGAACAGCACGATCGAACCGATGCCGAGCAGCGGCGCGAGGACCCAGCCCAGGTAGGGGATCACGCCGAGGATCCAGGTGGCGACGATGACCATCACGCGCAGCAGCGAGAAGTTCAGGTTCGCCGCGTGGTAGGCGCGGGCCTGCGGGTTGCCCTTGTCCTTCTCGATGAGGAAGAAGATGAGCGCCGGGATCCAGCTGAAGAACACCGAGAGCCAGTAGTTCAGCGTGATGTTGCTCACCGGATCGGCGACGGGCTGCGCGTAGCCGGGCTGCTGGTAGCCGCCGCCGGCGGGCGGCGGGGTCTGGTAGCCGCCGGCCTGGGGCGCGGCGTACCCGGGCTGCTGCGGTGCCGCGTAGCCGGGCTGCTGCGGTGCGGCGTAGCCGGGCTGGGGCGCCGCGGGCGGAGCCTGGGGTGTGCTCTGATTCCCTTCTGACGCTGCCCGCCGTCCGCTTCGAGTAGTCGCCTAT
>NZ_MRAV01000017.1 GCF_002752355.1 Leucobacter sp. OLIS6 | reverse complement strand
CCACCTGAGGCGACACCGGTTGTGCCGGCGGCAGCGTCAGATGGGTGTGAGAGACAGGCGAAACACCGCGTCCCCTGCGAGACTCCCGGTTGCAACCGGGTGTTTCGCAGGGGACGCGGTGTTTTGCGGCTGGCGCAGCGCGCGGCTGGCACGACTGGCGCAGCGCGCGGCTGGCGCGACTCGCGCGGAGCCGCAGGAGGGGCTACGCCCCGAGCAGCGCCTCGATGGGGCCGCGGGCGAAGAACACCATGAAGCCGGCGGCGACGATCCAGAGCAGCCAGTGCACCTGCTTGGCCTTACCCGAGAACGCGTGGACGAGCACCCACGAGACGAAGCCCGCGCCGATGCCGTTCGCGATCGAGTAGGTCAGCGGCATGACCGCCGCCGTGAGGAACACCGGCAGCAGCACGCGGAAGTCGGTGAGGTCGATGTGCGCGATCTGCGCCATCATCAGCGCGCCCACGATGACGAGCGCGGCCGCGGCGACCTCGGTCGGCACGATCTGCGTCAGGGGCGTGAAGAACATGGCAAGCAGGAACACGCCACCGGTGACGATGTTCGCGAAGCCCGTGCGCGCGCCCTCGCCGATGCCGGCGCCCGACTCGATGAACACGGTGTTCGAGGAGGACGAGGTGAAGCCGCCGGCGATCGCGCCGACGCCTTCGACCACCAGCGCGGACTTGAGGCGCGGGAAGTTGCCCTTCTCGTCGGCCAGGCCAGCCTCGCGGGACAGGCCCGTCATGGTGCCCATCGCATCGAAGAAGTTGGTGAACAGCAGCGTGAAGACGAGCATGACCACGGTGACCATGCTGACCTTGCCGAAGTCGAAGCTGACCGCACCGAACAGGCTCAGGTCGGGCACGCTGAACGGTGCGCCCGAGAGCGCGGGCACGGTGAGTCCCCAGCCGCCCTTGTTCTCCTGCGCGGAGCCGAGGTGCCAGATCGCCTCGACGATCACGGCGACGACCGTGCCGCTGACGAGGCCGATGAGGAGGCCGCCCTTGACCTTGCGCGCAACGAGGATGCCCGTGAGCACGAGCGTGAAGACGAAGATGACGGTCGGGATCGTGCCGACCGATCCGCCGACGCCGAGACCGACGGGCGGCGAAGCCGCACCGGTGGCCGTCACGAAGCCCGCGTTGACGAAGCCGATGAAGGCGATGAAGAGACCGATGCCGACGGTGATCGCGAGCTTGAGCTGCACGGGGACTGCGTCGAAGATCATGCGACGCAGGCCGGTCGCGGCCAGCAGCACGATGAGCACGCCGTTGATGATGACGAGCGCCATCGCCTCGGGCCAGGTGACCTGACCCACGACCGAGAAGGCGAGGAAGGCGTTGATGCCGAGGCCCGCGGCGAAGCCGAAGGGCATACGCGAGACGATGCCGAAGAGGATCGTCATGACGCCAGCGGTGAGCGCTGTGACGGCGCTCACGGACGCGAACGGAAGCTTGTCGCCGGCGATGTCGGCGCTGCCCGACAGGATGATCGGGTTGAGGATCACGATGTAGGCCATCGTGACGAACGTCACGAGCCCGCCGCGCACCTCGCGCCCGATGGTCGAGCCGCGCTCACTGATCTCGAAGTACCGATCGACCCAGCTCCGTGCCTCGGTCGTCTGCTCTGCTGCCACCATGCGTCCCTTCGTGCAGTGAAAGCTGCGAATCTCCAGGGAACGACGTTACCAGGCAACCGAGGAAGCCCCCGATTCCTGTGGGAATCGGGGGCTTCGAATGTTCGATGCGCGAGCGCGCCGGGGTCAGCTGACGCCGAGCAGGTCGATCACGAAGATGAGGGTCTTGCCCGCGAGGGGGTGCGCACCGGCTGCGCCGTAGGCCTGCGCCGGGGGCACGATGAGCTTGCGACGGCCGCCGACCTTCATACCGGGGATTCCGACCTGCCAGCCCTGGATCAGGGAGCGCAGGGGGAAGTTGATGGACTCGCCGCGGCCCCACGAGGAGTCGAACTCCTCGCCGGACTCGAACTCGACGCCGAGGTAGTGGACGTTGACGGTCGAGCTCGCGAGCGCTTCCTCGCCGGATCCCTCGACGACGTCGACGATCTGCAGCTCGGTGGGAGCGGGGCCCTCGGGGAACTCGATCTCGGGCTTCGACAGCGATGATTCAGTCATGACTCCATTGTTGCGGGTCCGAGGCTCGCTCGGCACCGCGTTCGCTCTCAGGGAACCGTGTCACCATTCGCGTTCGCACCGGAACCGCCTTCGACGAACACCGCGTCCGGGTTCAACTGCCCCCGCGGATCGAACAGCTGCCGGATCCCCTGCTGCAGCGCGAACGACTCGTCCCCGAGCTCGTCGCGCAGCCAGCGCGCCTTCAGCACGCCGATGCCGTGCTCGCCGGTGAGGGTGCCGCCCAGGTCGAGCGCAGCCCGGAACACGCGCGCGGCCGCGTCCCAGACCCGCTCGGGGATCTCGCCGCCCGGGGTGCGATCCTCGGAGCGCACGGACAGGTGCGGATGCAGGTTGCCGTCGGCCGCGTGCCCCGCCGTCGGGATCTCGATCCCCGTCTCGGCCTCGATCCGGGCGATCGCCGCGTACATCTCGGCGAGCTTCGAACGCGGCACGCAGACGTCCTCGATCAGCACGTCGGTGCCGTTCGGCAGCGCCGGGTTCATCGCGCGCCGGACACCGAGCACCTGCTCTCCGCCCGCCTCTTCGTCGCAGCGGATCGCCCGCCCACCCGCCACCTCGACGAGCCGCACCGCGCGCGCCGCCGCCTCCCCTGCGCCCTCCGCGTCCCACTGGACGATGACGGCAGCCGACCCGGCGCCGATCGGCCCGGCGAACGGGCCGGGCCGATCGGCCTCCGGCAGGTACGCGGTCACCGCCGCGAGCGAGCGGACGTCCATGATCTCGAGCAGCGCCGGCCGCTGCCCGGCCGCCTGCAGCTCCTGGCACAGCTCGAGCGCTCCTGCGAGATCCGGCAGGACCGCTCCGACGGTGACCGGCTCCACGTCCGGCCGCGGGATCAGGCGCACCGTCGCCTCCGTGATGACGCCGAGGGTGCCCTCCGACCCGACGAGCAGCGCGGTCAGGTCGTAGCCGGTGACCCCCTTCACGCTCCGGCGTCCGGTACGCAGGATCCTGCCGTCGGCCAGCACCGCGGTCAGGCCGAGCACGGCCTCGCGGGTCACCCCGTACTTCGCGCAGAGCAGGCCGCCGGCGTTCGTCGCGATGTTGCCGCCGATCGTCGAGATCGCGCGGCTCGCGGGATCCGGCGCGTACCGCAAGCCGTGCTCGCGCGCCGCTCGGTCCAGTTCGGCGTTGATCACGCCGGCGCCGACGACGGCGACCTGGTCGACCGGGTTGATCTCGCGGATCGCGGTCATGCGCGCCGTCGACAGGGCGATGCGTCCCGCACCGACGACCCCGCCGCCGGCGAGACCGGTGCCCGCACCCCGCGGCACGACCGGGACCCCGTGCGCAGCCGCGATCCGCAGCACCGCCGCGACCTGCTCCGTGTCCGCGGGCTCCGCGAGCCCGATCCCCCGGCCCTCCGCGATCAGGCCGCTCCGGTCCCCGCGCAGCGCCTCGAGGGCATCGGGGTCGGTGATCCAGTGCTCGCCGAGCAAGCCGCTCAGCTCCGCGTCGAGGCCCGATCGCGCATTCGTTCCGCTCATGGGTCCATCGTGGTCTCGTCTCCCGGATCCGTGCAACTGAGGGGTGCCGACGAAACCGGGGGCCCGACGCGCGAGGATACCCACCATCGAATGACCGAGTCGTGCGCGCGGAGACATGGATCGGGCCGCTATGCCCTAGCCTGGAGGGGTGAAGTTCGCACATCTCATCCCCGCTGAGTCCCCCGCCGGTTCCGACCCCGAGCTGGTGCTCGTACGCGAGGACCGCGGGGTTCCGGTGCGCGAGCTCGGCAGCAGTGCGACGAGCCTCGGCGATCTCATCGCGGAAGGTCCCGAGGCGCTGGAGCGGGTGCGCGCCGCAGCCGAGGCGCTGAGCGCCGATGCGGGCTACGCGATCGACTCCGCGAGCTATGCGCCCGCCGTCATCGCGCCCCCCATCGTGCTGGCCGTCGGACTCAACTACGACGAGCACGCGAGCGAACTGAGCCTCGACAACGACTCCGGCCCCGTGCTGTTCTCGCTGTTCCCGAACTCGCTGGGTGCGCACGAGGGTCAGGTCCCGCTGCCCCCCGCCATCAGCGACGAGGTCGACTACGAGGGCGAGCTCGGTGTGATCATCGGCAAGACCACCAAGAACGCGTCCGTCGAGGAGGCGCTCGACTCGGTGTTCGGCTACACCGTCATCAACGACATCACGGCCCGCGACATCCAGTTCCGCGAGCCCCAGTGGTCGCGCTGCAAGTCGTTCGACGGCTTCACCCCCGTCGGTCCCGTCGTCGTCACCGCCGACGAGATCCCCGACCCGCAGGCGCTGCACATCACCACCGACGTCGACGGCCTGCGCGTGCAGGACTCGACCACCGGCTTCATGATCCGCACCGTCGCACAGCTCATCTCGACGCTGTCGCAGGAGCTGACCCTGCTGCCCGGCACGCTCATCTCGACCGGCTCCCCCGGTGGCGCCGGCCGCTCGCGCAAGCCCCCGCTGTACCTGCGGCCCGGCACCGACGTGACCGTGACCATCGAGGGCATCGGCGCGCTCACCTCGCACTGCGTCCTCCCCGAGTAAGCCGCGCAACCGCCACCGCAACGCCCGTTCGCATCCTCGGATGCGAACGGGCGTTCCGTATCCCGGCGACGCGGCGCAGCGCTCGGATGCGAACGGGGCGGGCGGCAGGATCCGAGGATCCTGCCGCCCGCCCCGTTGAATCGGTGGAACCGACGGTCAGTCGCTGCCCTTCGGCGCAGCGGTCTGCGCGCCGGCTTCGACGGTCTCGGGAGCCTCGCCCGCGGCGTCCGGCAGCACCTGCTTGGGGATGTCGATGACCCCGGTGTCGGGCGCCAGGCCGGCGAGCTTCGCCGGCTGCAGGATCTCGTCGAGCTGCGCCTGGTCGAGCAGGCCGGCCGTGATGACGAGATCGGAGACCTTCTCGTTGGTGGCGAGCGCCTGCTTCGCGAGCTTCGCGGCCTCGGCGTAGCCGATGACGGGAGCGAGCGCGGTGATGACGGTCACCGAACGTGCGACGGTGTCTGCCAGACGCTCCTCGTTCGCGGTGATGCCGTCGACGCAGTTGACGCGCAGCGTCTGGCAGGCGCGCTCGAGCCAGGTGATCGACTGGAACAGCGAGTGCGCGATGATCGGCTCGAAGGCGTTCAGCTGCAGCTGGCCCGCCTCGACCGCCATCGAGACGGTGACGTCGGCGCCGGCGACCGAGTAGGCCACCTGCGAGACGGCCTCGGGGATCACGGGGTTGACCTTGCCCGGCATGATCGAGGAACCGGCCTGGCGGGCCGGCAGGTTGATCTCGCCGAGGCCCGCCTGCGGGCCCGACGAGAGCAGGCGCAGGTCGTTGGAGATCTTGGAGAGCTTGAGGGCGCTGCGCTTGAGCGCACCCGAGAAGGTGATGAACACGCCGGTGTCGCTGGTGGACTCGACGAGGTCGCCCGCGGTGACGAGGTCGAGACCGGTGATCTCGCGCAGGTGCCGGATGACCGACTCCTTGTAGCCGCGCGGCGCGTTGATGCCCGTACCGATGGCGGTGGCACCCATGTTGACCTCGCCGAGCAGCGAGACGGCCTCGCGGAGGCGCTCGATGTCTTCGCGAAGGGTGACGGCGAAGGCGTTGAACTCCTGGCCGAGGGTCATGGGGACGGCGTCCTGCAGCTGCGTGCGGCCGACCTTGATGATGTGCGAGAACTCGCGGCCCTTGGCGGCGAACGACTCGGCGAGCAGCGAGAGCTCCTCGAGCAGGCTCTGCAGCGAGAACGCGAGCGCGATCTTGATCGCGGTCGGGTAGGTGTCGTTGGTCGACTGCGAGCGGTTGGTGTGGTCGTTCGGGTTGATGAACGAGTAGTCGCCCTTCTGATGACCCGCGAGCTCGAGCGCCCGGTTGGTGATGACCTCGTTCGCGTTCATGTTGGTCGAGGTGCCGGCACCGCCCTGCACCACGCCCACCACGAACTGGTCGAGCAGCATGCCCGTCTTGACCTCTTCGCAAGCGCGGTCGATGAGGGTCGCGCGCTGCTCGTCGAGCGCGCCGATCTCGAGGTTGGCGCGCGCCGCCGCCTGCTTCACGCACGCGAACGCGCGCACGAAGTCGGGGTAGACCGAGATCGGTCGGCGCGAGATCGGGAAGTTCACGTGCGCTCGCGCGGTGTGCACCCCCCAATAGGCCGAGGCCGGGATCTCCATGCTGCCGAGAGAATCAGTCTCGGTGCGGGTCTGGCTGGACAGGAAGTCACTCACGATGTATCAGGCTCCACGAATGATGCTGAGCGCGCGGCGGCCGCCGACGCACGACAGCACTCAGCCTACTCCGTGCGGGGCGTCTCCGCTGTCGTCGCGGCCGCGTCGCAGGACCTCGATGGGTGCCGTCAGCGTCTCGCTCTGCGCTCCGGGATCGTCGCCCAGGCCGGGTCGCCCGGCGTGGGTGACCCGGAAGCGGTGGTCCCGGTCGTAGTGCACGCGCAGGCGCCGTTCGGTGAGGAGCCACACGACCCCGATGCCGAAGGAGATGGCGCCCGCGATGGCGGCGACGCCCAGCGTCCAGCGCGCCCCGAACGCGTCGGCGATGGCACCGACGATCGGTGCGCCGATTGGCGTGCCGCCCATCAGGATCGCGAAGTAGAGCGACAGCACGCGCCCGCGCACCGCCGGGTCCGAGGTGGTCTGCACGAAGCCGTTGGCGGTGGTCAGCAGCGTCGCGGTGGAGAAGCCGAGCAGCACGAGCGTGGCGGCGAAGGTCCAGAAGCTCGGCATCAGCGCGGCGATCAGGCTCGCCGCGCCGAAGCCGCCCGCAGAGAGGACGACGACGCGGAGGCGGGCCGCGGGTCTGCGCGCCGCCAGCAGTGCACCGGTCAACGAGCCGATCGCGAGGATCGAGGAGAGCACCCCGTACTCCCCCGCGCCGCGATGGAACTCGACCGCCATGGTCGACGATACGACTGGGAAGTTCATGCCGAATGTGCCGATCACGAACACCATGGCGAAGATCACGAGCAGGTCATGCCTGCGCCACACGTACCGGAAGCCCGCGGCGAGCTGGCTGCCGTAGGAGCCGGACCCCGCGCCGAGCCGGTCGTGCTTCGGCAGCCGGATCGCCCAGAGCGCGCCGAGCACTGCCAGGAACGAGACCGAGTTGATGATGAATACCCACCCGGATCCGACGACGGCGATCAGCAGGCCCGCGACCGCCGGCCCGATGAGCCGGGCGGAGTTGAAGGAGGCCGAGTTGAGCGCGACCGCGTTCGAGAGCTGCGCCGGCCCCACGAGGTCGGATACGAAGGACTGCCGGGCGGGCGTATCGAAGGCGTTGACCGTGCCGAGCGCGAGCGCGAAGCCGTAGACCATCCAGAGTTCGGCCGCGCCCGAGATGAGCAGGAGCCCGAGCCCGAGGGCGAGCAGCATGAGGAGCGACTGGGTGACCATGAGCACCCGCCGACGATCGAAGCGGTCGGCGACCGCGCCGCTGACGGGCACCAGCAGGATCTGGGGCCCGAACTGCAGGGCCATGGTGATGCCGACCGCTACCGCATCGGTGTGCGTCAGCTCGGTGAGCACCACCCAGTTCTGGGCCGTGGCCTGCATCCATGCGCCGATGTTCGAGACGAGCGCGCCGCCGAACCAGATGCGGTAGTTGCGCACCGAGAGCGAACGGAACATGCCTGACACGGAACGGGTGACCTCCTCGAGAGCGTCTTTCCACCCTACGCCTGTCCACCGACATTCACCGCGGGGATGCCGATTCGGCAGGCACCGTCGGCGCGTCACCCCGGGCGGGGCGAGCGGCGCGCAGCCCCCGCAAGCGGATCGCTAGAACTTGCCGCCCATGTCGAGCAGACGGCGGATGCGGTCGGGGATCGGCGGGTGCGTGGCGAACAGGCGCTGCGCGAGGCCCGGCTTGAGCGGGTCGGCGATCCAGAGGTGCGCCATGCTCGAATTCTGCTTCTGCATGGGACGCCCGTACTCGGACAGCTTGTGCAGCGCGCTGGCGAGCGCCTCCGGGTGCCGGGTGGTCATGGCGCCGGTCGCGTCGGCGAGGTACTCGCGCTGACGGGAGACCGCGAGCTGCACGAGGGTCGCGACGAGCGGGGCCACGAGCATCGCGACGAGGCCGAGCACGAGCATGATCGGGTTGCTGTTGTTGTTATTGCGCCCGAAGAACGCCATGCGCATGAGCATGTCGGCGATCATGCCGACCGCGACCACGAGCCCGTAGACGATCATCGAGACGCGGATGTCGTAGTTGCGCACGTGCCCAAGCTCGTGCGCCATGACCCCCTCGAGCTCGGAGTCCGTCATCATCTCGAGCAGGCCCGTGGTGGCCGCGACGATCGCGTGCTCGGGATCCCGGCCGGTGGCGAAGGCGTTCGGCGCGGGATCCTCGACGATGTAGACCTCGGGCATGGGCGTGCCCGTGGTGATCGACAGGTTCTCGACGATGCGGTAGAGCCGTGGCTCTTCGGCGGCCGTGATCTGTCGGGCGCCCGCCATCGAGATGGCCTGACGCCCGGCCATGAAGTACTGGAAGACGGCGTAGCCGACCGCCATGACCACCACCCAGATGACGATGGTCGGTGAACGGTAGATGTACGAGGCGAGCCACCCGAGCCCGCCGACGATCGCGAGGAACAGCAGGATGATGAGGACGCTGTTGACCTTGTTGCGACGGATCGCGCGATACACGGAACCTCGCTAGAACTGGATGCGCGGCGGCTCGGAGATCGCAGCCACGTCTTCGACCTCGAAGAACTCGCGCTGGGTGAACCCCATGCCCTTCGCGAACAGCGAGTTGGGGAACAGCTGGATCTTCGTGTTGTACTCGCGGACCCCGCCGTTGTAGAAGCGGCGAGCCGCCTGGATCTTGTTCTCGGTGTCGACCAGCTCGCTCTGGAGCTGGAGGAAGTTCTGGCTGGCCTGCAGCTGCGGGTAGGCCTCGGCGACCGCGAAGATGCTCTTGAGCGCGGACTGCATGTGCCCCTCGGCCAGGGACGCCTCTGCGGGGCCCTGGGCCGAGATGGTCTCGGCACGCGCCTGCGTGACCGAATCGAACACGCCCTTCTCGTGCGCGGCGTAGCCCTTGACGGTCTCGACCAGCGCCGGGATGAGGTCGGCTCGGCGCTTCAACTGCACCGTGATGTCGCTCCACGCCTCATCGACCCGCACGCGGAGCGTGACGAGGGAGTTGTACGTGGCCCAGACGTAGATGCCGAGGACGGCGATCAGCGCGACCACGACGATGACGGCGATGAGGGTTGCGTTCATGCCGCACAGTCTATCGGCGCGCACCGACAATCGGCAGGGAAACGGGAATCGTTCTCCCCCGGAGGAATCCGGCCTACGCCCCCAGCACGCGGCGCAGGTACGGGTTCGCGAACACCCGATCCGGGTCGAGCCGCTCGCGCGCCTCGACGAAGCGGTCGAAACCGGGGTACCGCCTGCTCAGGGACCCGGCGTCCTGCGTGTGCATCTTGCCCCAGTGCGGACGCCCCTCGTGCGCGGCGAGGATCGCCTCCGCCTCGCGGAAGTACTCGCGGTCGGGATCGCGGAAGTAGCGGTGCACGGCGATATAGCCGGACTCGCGTCCGCTCGCCGTCGACAGCGGCCGGTCGTCAGCGGCCGCGGCACGCACCTCGATCGGGAACGAGATCCGGTAGTCGCGACGCTCGATCAGCGCGCGCAGCTCGCGCAGCGCCGTCGGCACGGCCTCGAGGGGCACGCTGTACTCCATCTCGCGGAACTTCACCCGGCGCCGGGTCACGAAGACGCGGTGCGAGAGGTCGCGATAGCTGCGGCGGCTCGAAACCTGCTCGATCATGCGGTTGAGCGCCGGCGTGCTCGCCGGGACCCAGCGCTCGAACGAGACGAGGCCCGCGAGCGCGGCGTTGTTGACGAGCTCCTCGTCGACGAAGCGCGAGACGCTGCCGAGCGGCTCGGGGCCCGCCGCGACCGGCATCCGGGTGTTGGTCTTGGTGCGGGTCCCCTCGGTGTGCGGGAACCAGTAGAACTCGAAGTGGTCGGAATCGCGGCAGCGCTGCTCGTAGCTCTCGAGGACCTCCTCGAACGGCGCCGGCGCCTCGACCGCGTGCAGCAGGTAGCTCGGCACGCACTGGATCGTGACGGTGACGAGCACGCCGAGCGCCCCGAGCCCGAGCGCGACCGCGGGCAGCAGTTCGGCGTTCTCGGTCTCGCTGACGGTCAGCACCTCGCCGGTCCCCGTGACGAGGGTCGCGCCGACCACCCGGCTGGCGAGGCCGCCGAATCCGAGTCCCGTGCCGTGCGTGCCGGTCTGGGTCGCCCCGGTGATCGTCTGCCGATCGATATCGCCCATGTTCTCGAGCGCGAGCCCCAGCGGGTCCAGGATGTCGGGCAGCTGCCAGAGCCGGGTCCCGCCCCAGAGCGTCACCCGCCCGCGCGTCAGATCCGCCGAGACCATGCCCTGCATGCGGTCGAGCTCGATCCGGATCCCATCGGTGGCGCCGATCGCGGTGAAGCTGTGCGAAGCGCCGATCGGCTTCACGGTGTGCCCGGTCTCACGAGCGCGCTCGACGGCGCGCACCACGTGGTCGATCGACTCCGGCGCGATCACGGTCGCGGGCTGCGACGACTCCGTGCGCGCCCAGTTCTGCCAGCGTGCGCTCACAAGAAGCACCGTCCCTCTCCTCGATAGGTCGGCAGCTCGTCCACGACCGCGCCCTCCTGCACCAGCACCGCGGCGTTCGCGTGCTCCATGATCTCGCCGGACTTGGTGTGGCGCAGCCAGACCCGATCCCCGACCCGCAGCGCCGCAGCCGCTCGTCCGAGCAGCGGGGTTTGCACCTCGCCCGCGCCCTCGCGCGGCGCGAATCTCAAGCCCTCCGGCCACGACAGCGTCGGCGAGCGGTCGGCGCCCGCCACACCCGAGGCGATCCAGCCGCCCCCGAGCAGGGTCGCCGTCTCGGCGCTCGGCTTGCGCACCACGTCGAGCGCGAACGCTGCGGCGGGCGCCGGGGTGAACGACCGGTACCCGTCGAACAGGCGCGGCCCGAAGAGCCCGCTGCCCGCCGCGACCTCGGTCACCGCGCCCTCCGAGACGGTCCGCTCGATCGAACCGGTGCCTCCCCCGTTCACGAACTCGAGGTCCGTCACCGCGCGCACCGCGGCGATGGCCCGCGCCCGGCGCTCCACCAGCTCGGCGCCGCTCGCACGCTGCACCGCCCGCATCAGGGCGCCGTTCAGCGGCCGGCCGGGAGGATCGTCGGTGACGCCGGCGATCTGCGCCTCGTAGGACATGACCCCGACCAACGCGAAACCGTCGCGACGCAGCACCAGCTCGGCGAGGGCCCGCAGCTCGGCAGGCTCGTGCACGGGCGAGCGCAGCACGCCGATGTGTCCGAGCGCCCGGGTGCGCCAGGACGCGTCGAAGTCCAGGCAGACGCGGATCGGCGCCGCGCGCTCGGCGGGCGGAACGGCCGCGTCGATCAGGTCGAGCTGCTCCGCGCTGTCGACCATCATGCTCACCGCGGCCAATGCCCGCTCGCTCGACGCGAGCGAGCGGATCGCCGCCCGGTTCGCGGTGGGGTACGCGACGACCACGTCGTCGGAGACCCCGCTCTCGGCAAGCCAGACCGCCTCGTCCAGCGTGTAGGCCAGGATGCCTCGGTACCCGGGCAGCGCGAGCACCGATTCGAGGACGCTCCGCACCCGGATCGACTTGCTGGCGACCCGGATCGGGAGTCCGCCCGCGCGGCGCAGCAGATCGTGCGAGTTCCAGCTCAGCGCCTCGGCGCTCAGCGCCACGACGGGCGCGGGGAGCTCCCGGGTCGCGCCGGACAGGCTCGTCCAATAGCGCTCGGGGTCCGTGCGCCAGGTCTGTTCAGCGGCTCGGGCGCGCAACGTCGCGGCCCCCAGATCGAATGCCATGTCCGCAGTGTAGTGGGCGGACCATGAGGCACGGGGCACGCCTCAGCGGGGATCGCCCGATCCCGTGCGACGACGCCACCAGCCGCGCACGCGCATGAAGATGCCGAGGGCCGCCGCTGTGAGCAGTGAGACGACGAGGAGGACCTTGGCGAGGATCACGCTCCGAGCGTACCGTTCGCGGCTTCCGACTCCGCACGCTTGACCTTGACACAGTGTCAAGGTGTGGACTACTCGTGGAAGGAGATCCCATGAACACCCAGATCCCGAAGACCACGACCCGCGCCGACCGGCTGGCGCTCGCGCTGCGCTCCGGCGATGCATCCGCGCGCCTGCAGGCCGCGCTCACCGCGGGCACGACGCCCGAGCCCGACTTCGTCGAGCCCCTGGTCGCCCGCTGCGGGGTCGAGCCCGACTTCTCGGTGCGCGACATGCTCACCTGGGCGCTCACCCGGATGCCGCGCGAACTCGCGCTTCCCGCCGTGCTCGCCGAGCTCAACTCCCCCGCCGTGCTCGCCCGCAGCCAGGCCCTGCACACGCTGTCGAAGTTCGGCGATCCCGCGACCTGGCCCGCGATCCGCAGCGAGTTCCTGCACGACGCAGATCCCGACATCGCACGCACCGCCTGGCGAGCCGCAGTCGCCGTCGCCCCGGAGGCTGCGCACGCGGACCTCGCGCGGGAACTGGCTTCCGAGCTCGGACGGGGCGATGCCGAGACCATGCGCAGCCTCAGCCGAGCGCTGGCTGCGCTCGGCGATGCCGCGATCGCCCCCGTGCGGGACGCGAGCCGCGACGCGGGCCCGACCGTCCGGATCCACGCGCTCGCGACCGCCCGCCTCCTCGAGGACCCCGACGCGTCCTTCGCCCTCGATCCAGCCGACGCGGGCCGCATGGCCACGGCGTTCTCCGGGAGCCGCGGTGCGCATTAGCGAGGTCGCGAGCCGGTCGGGCGTCAGCGCGCGCATGCTGCGCTACTACGACCGGCTCGGAGTGGTGCGCCCCTCGGGGCGCACCACCTCCGGCTATCGCGAGTACGCGGAACAGGACGTCTGGCGCCTGCTCCGCGTGGAGGGGCTCCGCTCGCTCGGCCTCAGCCTGCAGGAGGTGCAGCGCGTGATCGACGCGTCCCCCGACGCGCACGAGCTGATGCCGTCGGCGCTGCTCGGCGAGCTCGTCGCGCGCACCCGGGAGCAGATGCGGCAGCACCGCGAGCTGCTCGACCGGCTGGAGCAGCTCGCGGCCTCCGGCCCGGGCGATTGGAGCGAGGCGCTCGATACCGTCCAGCTGCTCAAACAGCTGGGATCCGCGCGCCCGGAGGCCCGGTACCGCGCGGCGCTCGACGCCGCCTCCGGATCCGCGCCGCCCGCCGCCCCGATCGCGGAGGCGCTGCTCGGCGAGGACGAGACGAACGCCGCCGGCGCGCTGCGCTGGGCGCTGGCGCGCGCCGACGCCGGATCCGATGCCGACGGGCCGGCCGGAGCGGTCGCCGCGCTCGATCCCGTGCTCGCCCACCCGGATCCCGCAGTGCGCGAACGCGCCGTCCGCGCGCTCGCTTCGCTGGATCCCGACCGTTCCGAGGCGCTGCTCCTGCGCGCGCTCGAGGATCCGGTGCGCTCCGTGCGCGGCCTCGCGGCGCTCGCGCTGGGGCGGCACTGCGGCGCGGCGGGGATCCGAGCGATCCCGGTGCTCATCACGCTGGTGGTCGACGGGTCCCGCGACGTCGAGGCCGCCGAGGCCCTCGGCGCGATTGCGGCGTCGACGGCGGCGATCGAGGCACTCGAAGCACCCGAGGCCCTGGAGGCACCGGGGATCGCCGAGCGGATCGTGCACGCATTCGCCGCGCGCGTGGACGCGTTCGGCTCGGTGCCGGGGGAACGCGCTCGGATCGCCCAGGCGCTCGCCGAACTCCCGCTCGCGGTCACGGCGCCGCTGCTCGATCGGCTCGCCGCCGACGCGGACCGCAGCACTGCCCGAATCGCGGCGTACGTGCGCGGCCTCGCGGAGTGAGCGAGTCCCCCGACAGGGATTCGAACCCTGACTGAACCGATTTTAAGTCGGTCGCCTCTGCCAGTTGGGCTATCGGGGGCGGACCTCCATCGTGCCACAGCACATCCGAGGGCTCGGCGCACCGTCACCCGTGCCCGCCCTGGGCCCACCCGCGCAAAAGAGTGAGCCCCGAGCTGGGCAGAACTCGGGGCTCACGGTAGGTCGTGAGGTTCGAGCTGGGCAGAACCCGAACCCCACAGCTGTGGCGGTCGACCGGAGGCCGACCGAAATCATCAAGCGGAGAGGCGCCCTCGCAGCGTCTCGAGCTCCTGGTGCAGGCGAGCCGGCACCCGGTCGCCGAACTGGGCGAAGAACTCCTCGGTCAGCTCCGCCTCGGCCAGCCACGAGGCCGGGTCGATCGAGAACAGCTCGTCGAGGTCGGCGGCCGGCAGATCCAGGCCGTCGAGCTTCAGCTCGCCCTCGGCGGGCACGGTGCCGACCGCGGTCTCGCGACCCTCGACCTCGCCCGCGATACGCCGGATCACCCAGTCGATCACGCGCGAGTTGTCGCCGAATCCGGGCCACAGGAAGCGGCCGTCGGCGCCCTTGCGGAACCAGTTCACCTGGAAGATCTTCGGAGCCTTCTCGCCGAGCTTCTCGCCCATCTCGAGCCAGTGGCCCCAGTAGTCGGCCATGTTGTAGCCGCAGAAGGGCAGCATCGCGAAGGGGTCGCGGCGCAGCTCGCCGACCGAACCCTCCTGAGCAGCGGTCTTCTCGGAGCCCATGGTCGCGCCGACGAACACGCCGTGCTCCCAGCTGAGCGACTGCGCCACGAGGGGCACGTTGGTCGCGCGGCGGCCGCCGAAGAGGATCACGTCGAGCGGGACGCCGTCCTGCTCGTACCAGTCGTCGGCGAGGGTCGGGGTCTGCTGGATCGGCACGGTGAAGCGCGAGTTCGGGTGCGCCGCCGGTCGGCCGGACTCGGGGGTCCAGTCGTTGCCCTGCCAGTCGATCAGGTGATCGGGGACCTCATCGGTCATGCCCTCCCACCACACGTCGCCCTGATCGGTGAGCGCGACGTTGGTGAAGATGGTGTTGCCCCAGAGGGTCTCCATCGCGACCGGGTTGGTCGACGCGCCGGTGCCCGGTGCGACGCCGAAGAAGCCGGCCTCGGGGTTGATCGCGTACAGGCGACCGTCCTTGCCGGGGCGGAGCCAGGCGATGTCGTCGCCGATGGTCTCGACCTTCCAGCCGGGGATCGTCGGCTGAAGCATCGCGAGGTTGGTCTTGCCGCATGCCGAGGGGAACGCGGCGGACAGGTGGTAGTCCTTGCCGGTCTCGGTGTCGGTCAGCTTGAGCAGCAGCATGTGCTCGGCGAGCCAGCCCTCGTTGCGACCCATGACCGAGGCGATGCGGAGCGCGAAGCACTTCTTCGAGAGCAGCGCGTTCCCGCCGTAGCCCGAGCCGAACGACCAGACCTCGAGCGTGTCGGGGAAGTGCGTGATGTACTTCGTGTCGTTGCAGGGCCACTCGACGTCGTCCTGGCCCGGTTCGAGCGGAGCGCCGACCGAGTGCACGGTGCGGACCCACTCGCTGCCGGCGGTGATGCCGTCGAGCGCGTCCTGGCCCATGCGGGTCATGATGCGCATGTTGAGCACGGCGTAGGGCGAGTCGGTGAGCTGGATGCCCAGCTGCGAGATCGCTCCGCCGACCGGGCCCATCGAGAAGGGCACCACGTACATGGTGCGGCCCCGCATCGAGCCCGCGAAGAACGGCTGCAGCTCCGCCTTCATCTCGGCCGGCGCGCGCCAGTTGTTCGTCGGGCCGGCGTCGGCCTCGTTCTCGGAGCAGATGAAGGTGCGGTCCTCGACGCGTGCCACGTCACCGGGGTGCGAGCGAGCGAGGAAGCTGCCGGGACGCAGATCCTTGTTGAGCGGGAGCAGGGTGCCCGCCTCGACCATCTCGGAGGTGAGCTGCGCCCACTCCTCCTGGGATCCGTCGCACCAGACGACGGCCTCGGGACGGGTGAGTTCGGCGACCTCGGTCACCCAGGTGAGCACCTCGGCCACGTCGGTGGTCGCGTTGCTGCGGACCAGCTCGGCGATCGTGGCTTCCGGTGCGAGAGTCGTGGCGCTGCCCATGACGTCGTACTCCTCGGGTAAGAAACGGTGGTAAACCCATTCTCGGCCGCCCTCCGGACACCGAATCGTCACTTTCGCATGTAAAGAATCGCACTTCTTGCCGTATAGTCAAGGAATGGCCCCTCACTCGGATTCCCTCGGCGACGACGGCGCGAGCCAGCGCCTCCTGCTCGGAAAACGCATCAAGCACTTCCGCACCTCGGCGGGGCTCACGCTGGACCAGCTCGGCGAACGCGTCGGGGTCGTGGCGAGCCAGCTCTCCCACATCGAGAACGGCCGGAGGGAGCCGCGGCTGTCCCTGTTGCAGGGCATCGCGCAGGCTCTCGACGTCGACACGGCCGAGCTGCTCAAGGCCGAGGCTCCGGATCGCCGCAGCGCGCTCGAGATCGAGCTCGACCGCGCGCAGTCCCTCCCCCTCTACGCGCAGTTGCAGCTCCCCCGGGTCCGCATGCCGAAGTCGCTCAGCGACGACGCCCTCGAATCGCTCGTGGGCCTGCACCGCGAGCTGCTGCGCCGTTCGCGCGCCGCGGCCGCGACCCCCGAGGAGGCGCGCCGGGCCAACACGCGCATCCGCATGCAGATGCGCGAGCGCGACAACTACCTGCCCGAGCTGGAGCGCGCCGCGGACGAGCTGATGAGCCGCCTCGGCCCCCGCTACGGTGCACTGCGTCACCGCGAAGTGGCCGTGCTCGCCGAGTCCCTCGGCTTCACCCTGATCTTCGCCGACGACCTGCCGCCGAACACGCGCAGCATCACCGACCTCGAGGGCGGCCGCATCTACCTGCCGCCGGCCTCGATCCCCGGTGGCCACGGCCTGCGCTCCCTCGCACTTCAGGCGATGGGCCACCGGGTACTCGGACACCGTCCGCCGGCGAGCTACGCCGAGTTCCTCGAGCAGCGGCTGCAGATCAACTACTTCGCCGCGGCCTGCCTGATCCCCGAGGCCCGCGCCGCCGAGTTCCTGCAGCAGGCCAAGCGCGAACGGAACCTCGCGATCGAGGATCTGCGCGACGCCTTCGGCGTCACGCACGAGGCCGCAGCGCACCGCTTCACGAACCTCGCGACCGAGCACCTCGGCCTGCGCGTCCACTTCTACCGGGCCGACGGCGCGGGCACGCTGCAGCGCGGCTACGAGAACGACGGCCTGCCGTTCCCCGCCGACGAGTCCGGTTCGGTCGAGGGGCAGCCGCTGTGCCGCAAGTGGGCGGGCCGCACGGCGTTCAACCGGACCAACCGCACGAGCGAGTTCTATCAGTACACCGACACCCCGGCAGGCACGTTCTGGGCGAGCGCGCAGACCGGCGATGCCGAGCAGGGCCCGTTCTCGATCACCTTCGGGGTGCCGTTCGACGACGCGAAGTGGTTCCGCGGCCGGGAGACCACCACTCGGACCTCGTCCACCTGCCCGGATCCGTCGTGCTGCCGAACCGCGGAGGGCGGGCTGCTCGAACGCTGGGAAGGGAAGGCCTGGCCGAGCGCGCGCATGCACGCGCACGTGCTCTCCCCGCTCCCCACCGGATCGTTCCCCGGCGTCGACGACACCGAGATGTACGAGTTCCTGTCGCGCCACTCCGACGAGGGCTGAGCGCGACCTCGCTCACCCGGCGGGGCGCAGCCGCGGCACCCAGCACCGCACCCGTGCCCGGTACGCCTCGAACTCAGCGCCGAAGCGGCGCGCGAGGTCGTCCTCCTCGAACGGGCGAACGAGCTCGTTCCAGTAGAGGATCCCGCAGAGCGCGTAGACGGCGACGAGCCAGGAGCTGCCGCACAGCCCGACCCCGAACGCCTGCACGATCCCGGCGAGCGCCATCGGGTTCCGCACGAGGCGGTAGGGGCCGGCGAGCACGAGCCGGTTCGCGGCAGCCGAGGGCAGCGGCGTACCGTCACCGCGCAGGGCCATCGCGAACGCCGCCCAGACGCCGAGGGCGCTCGCCAGCAGCAGGATCGCGGCCCCGAGCACGCGCACGGCGACGGGGAACTCCGACCGCAGCCCCCACCGCCACTCCAGCAGCGCGACCCCGAACGGAATCACCCCGAGGAACAGGATCCAGAACACCGACATCTGCAGCAGGGTTCGCCCGAGCTGCCGGAGCGGCGGAATCCCGCGCCGCGCAGTGCCGAAGCCGAGCGGGCCCACGAGCGCGGCATCGGCGGGAATCCTGCCGAAACGCAGCAGCAGCCAGGCGAGGACACTCCCGATCGCGGCGGCGCTCATGAGCAGCGCACCCCACCCGGCGGTTCCCGTCGCCGTCGCGAGAATGACCATCGCCGCCGAGACGAACAGCGTCCACGGAACCGCGATCCAGGCCGCCCGACGGACACCAAGCGCGGCGAGCGCGGAGGCGAGCACGAACAGCGGCACGTCGGCGGCAGCCATGAGCACCGGGTCGATATCGCCCAGCGTCGCCCGGCGCACCGCGGGAACGGTGAACACCGCGATCCACCAGACCGCGCCCGCGACCGCCTGCAGCCCGAAGTACGCGCGGCCGATCGTGCGCGAGACGGGGCTCTCGCGCACCCACCGGCCGGAGCCCAGCAGTGCCCCGGCCGTCTGGTTCATGATTTCAGTCTAGGGAGTCCGTGCAGTGTCCCCCGGACACGGCTGCGCCCCGCCGAGCGAATAGCTCGGCGGGGCGCAGCGGTGAAGCTGAGGATTACTCGGCTGCGGGCTTCGGACGGCTCGCGAACTCCTGGAAGATCGCCTTCGGTTCCTGGACGGCCTCGATGTTCACGACATCGCGACCCAGGAAGAAGTGCCCGACCCAGCCGCCGAACACGCGCCACTTGCGCTCCCACGTGGGGATCGCGAGGCCGTGGTAGAAGCGGTGCGCGAGCCACGCGAAGTAGCCCTTCATCGCGAACTTGCCCGACTGGAACACGCCCGTGTTCAGGCCGAGGCCCGCGACCGCGCCGGCGTTCTTGTGGTTGTACTCGCGCACGCCCTCACCGCGCAGGTCGGCGGCGATGTTCTTGGCAAGCAGCTTGCCCTGGCGCACGGCGTGCTGCGCGTTGGGCACGCAGAAGCCGCCGGGGCCGGGGGTCGCCGAGATGTCGGGGACCTGAGAGGTGTCGCCGGCGGTCCATGCACCGTCGAGCTCCGAACCGTCCTCCGACGTGATGCGCAGGTTCGGGCTCGCGATCACGTGGCCGCGGGGGCCGATCGGCAGGTCGGTGCCGCGCAGGAACGGGCGGGGCATGACGCCCGCGGTCCAGACGATGAGGTCGGACTCGTAGTTCTCGCCGGTCGAGAGCTCGATCTTGCCGTCGACGGCCGAGCTGAGCTGGGTGTCGAGGTGGATCTCGACGCCGCGACGGGTCTGATCCTTGACCACCCAGTTCGCGGTCTCCTGCGAGACCTCGGGCATGATGCGGCCCATCGCCTCGATGAGGTGGAACTTCGTCTCGTCGAAGGTGATCTCGGGGTAGCGGCGCAGCAGCGAGGTCGCGAACGAGCGCAGCTCGGAGATCGACTCGATGCCGGCGAAGCCGCCGCCCACGACGGTGACGGTGAGGAGCTTCGCGCGCTCCGGGCTGCCGGCGGGCAGCGACGCGGCGCGCTCGAAGTTGCCGACCATGCGGTCGCGCACGGCGACGGCCTCTTCGATGGTCTTCATGCCGATCGCGTTGTCGGCGATGCCGGCGATCGGGAAGGTGCGCGAGACCGAGCCGGTGGTGACCACGATGTGGTCGTACGCGAACTCGAAGGGCTCGCCCTCGGTCGGCGTGACCGTCGCGGTCTTCGTGGCGTGCGAGATGCCCGTGACCTTGCCCGCGATGTTCGCGGTGCGGTTCAGGTGGCGACGGCGCGCCACGACCGCGTGACGCGGTTCGATCGAGCCCGAAGCCACCTCGGGGAGGAAGGGCAGGTAGGCCATGTAGGGCAGCGGGTCAACGATGGTGACCTCGGCCTCACCGGCACGGAGCATCTTCTCGAGCTTCCATGCCGTGTAGAACCCGGCGTAGCCGCCGCCGACGATCAGAATCTTCTTCGCCACGAAGCAGTCTCCTTGGGACGCATAGCTGATGAGCACCCGCGTCGAAACGGGCACAGAAAAACCGGGCGACGTTCGCCCGATGCTGTCAGTCTACTCCCGGGAAACGTGTGGGTGGTGCGCTTTCTGCCGTTTTCGTGCGCGGAACGCACAGAAGCGGGTGCGAATCAGCGTTTGCGCCGCAGAAGGTTCAGCCGTTCTGCCAGTGCGCGAGTCCCGCGCGCTCGAGCGCGAGGTCGCCGATGGGGTTGACGCCCTTGCCCGCGGCCAGCGCGTGGCCGACGAGCGCGTGCAGGCACTTGACCCGGTTGGGCATGCCGCCGGCGCTGACGCCTGCGAGCTCGGGCACCTCGCCCAGCTGATCGCGATCCTCGATGTAGGCGCGGTGCGCCTCGCCGTAGGCGGCGAGCACCGCCTCGTCCTCGGCGAGGAGCTCGTTGTACTCGACCATGACGCCGGTCGCCTCGAGACGCGAGGCCGCGGCGACCGCCTCGGGATGGCACAGGTAGTAGAAGGTGGGGAACGGCGAGCCGTCGGGCAGCCGCGGCGAGGTGGCCACGACCGCGGGACTGCCGTCGGCCGCGCGCGCGGCGATGCCGACGACGCCTCGGGCCTCTCGGCCCAACTGCTCGCTCACCGCGGCGATGTCGGCCTCGGTCGGTGCGGGGTACGGGGGCCTGCTCACGGTGCCTGCTTCTCCTGGGTCTTGGGGGTCTCGGTGGTCTTGGCGGTCGGGCTCGGAGCGGTCTGCTTCGAGCCGGTGCCCGACTTCTGCTGCTCCCTCGCGTCGGGGCTCAGCTGCTCGGGTGTCGCGGCGGTGGTTCCGGCCCCGAGGGTCGACGACACCAGCGAATTCGCCCAGTTCCGGTCGATCCGGGTGAGCTTCGAGCTGGTGCCGTCGGTGCGCTCGGGCGGGAGCACGACGTCGCTGATCACGCTCAGCTGGGTCTCCCCCGGCATCACGTAGAACAGTCGGCCGCGCGCCTGGGAGCGCACGTAGACCGGATCCTTCCACTTCGCCCGCTCCGCGTCGATCTCGTTCACCGCTTCGCGGTGCTGCTTCACGCTCTCCCGGAGTTCCGAGATCTGGCGCTGCTGCTGCACGAAGGTCGACAGGATGGGGCTGATCGCGAACGCGCCGATGACGACGAGCGCGATGTTGATGACGGTGAAGGCGCTGAAGCGGAGGCTCGAGGACCAGTCCCCGGCCCCCTGGGCTTCGCGCTTCGCCATGGAAGGATCCGGTCCGGGTGCTTAGTTCGCGTCCGCCGCGAAGCGGGGGAACGCGGCGCGGCCGGCGTAGCGCGCAGCGTTGCCGAGCTCCTCCTCGATGCGGAGCAGCTGGTTGTACTTGGCCACGCGATCCGAGCGCGCGGGCGCGCCCGTCTTGATCTGGCCGCAGTCGGTCGCGACGGCGAGGTCGGCGATGGTGACGTCCTCCGTCTCGCCAGAACGGTGCGACATCACGGCCGTGTAGCCCGAGCGCTGCGCGAGCTGCACGGCGTCGAGGGTCTCGGTGAGCGTGCCGATCTGGTTGACCTTGACGAGGATCGAGTTGGCGGTGCCCTTCGCGATGCCCTCGGCGAGACGCGCCGGGTTCGTGACGAACAGGTCGTCGCCGACGAGCTGGACGCGCGCGCCGATCTCGTCGGTGAGGTACTTCCAGCCGTCCCAGTCGCTCTCGTCGAGCGGATCCTCGATCGAGACGAGCGGGTAGCGGTCGAGCAGGTCGGCGTAGTAGGCGCTCATCTCGGCCGCGGTGCGATCCTGGCCCTCGAACTTGTAGACGCCGTTCTCGTAGAACTCCGACGACGCGACGTCGAGCGCGACGGCCACGTCGCGGCCCGGCACGTAGCCGGCGCGCTCGATGGCCTCGACGATCAGGTCGAGCGCTTCGGCGTTGGTGGGCAGGTCGGGAGCGAAGCCGCCCTCGTCGCCCAGGCCGGTCGAGAGGCCCTTCTCGTTGAGCAGCGACTTGAGCGCGTGGTAGACCTCGACGCCCCAGCGGAGCCCCTCCGAGAAGGTCTCGGCGCCGAGCGGCACCGCCATGAACTCCTGGATGTCGACGCCGGTGTCGGCGTGCGCGCCGCCGTTGATGATGTTCATGAGCGGTACGGGGAGCGTGCTCGCGTTCGGGCCGCCCAGGTAGCGGTAGAGCGGCAGGCCGGCCGACTCGGCGGCGGCGTGCGCCACTGCGAGGCTGACGCCGAGGATCGCGTTCGCGCCGAGCTCGCGCTTGTTGTCGGTGCCGTCCGCTTCGATGAGCGCCATGTCGATGAGGCGCTGGTCGTCGGCGGCGAAGTCGTCGATGGCCGGGCCGAGGCGGTCGAAGACCGCGTCGACGGCCTTCAGCACGCCCTTGCCCTGGTAGCGATCGGCGTCGCCGTCGCGGAGTTCGTAGGCCTCGAAGGCCCCGGTCGATGCGCCCGACGGGACGGCGGCGCGCCCCACGGAGCTGTCGGTCAGGCCGACCTCGACCTCGACGGTCGGGTTGCCTCGCGAGTCGAGAATCTCGCGTGCGATCACCGCATCGATAAATGCCACCATGCACTCCTTGCATTCGCCGTGGGGGTTGAACGGTACCGGGAGCCGGCACCGGGATCGAGTCTACCGGCGAGCCCCGTCGGGACGCGCCGGAGATGCTGTGGCTACGCGGAGAGTTCGCGCAGTTCGAGCGCGTCGACGTCGCGCTCCCCCGCCCGGACGTTCGCGAAGCGGGTGAAGCCCTGCTCGGCCACGCGCGCCAGCAGCGTCTTCATGTTCTTCTGACGTCGCTCGAGCCGTACGCGGTGCCCGCGCGCGACGAGCGCGGTCTTGAGCGCGGCGAGGTCGGCGGGAGCCGCGTCGGCGTCGTGCACGAGCGCGACGGCCTCGGGGCCGGTCGACGCGGGCAGCTCGATGAGGTCCACGATCCGCTCGAAGCCGATCGACGAGCCGACGGCCGGCACATCCTGTCCGAGGAAACGGCCGATCATGCCGTCGTAGCGTCCGCCGCCGCCGACCGAGCTGCCGGAGCCCGGATGCGCCACCTCGAAGATGGTGCCGGTGTAGTAGCCCATGCCGCGCACGAGCGTCGGGTCGAAGCGCAGCTCGACGCCCTCGGGCAGCGAGCCTTCGAGCGCCGCACCGATCTCGGCGAGGTTCGCGACGCCCTCGGCCGCGGCCCCCTCGGGCAGGATCGCGGAGATCGCCTCCGCGGTGAGCGGGATCCCGTCGCCAGCGAGGCGCGGCTCGACCTCGGTGAGTACGGCACCGAGACGTTCGGCGGCCTCGGGATCGAGCTCGCGGAGCTCGCCGACGACGCCCTCGGCGCCGATCTTGTCGAGCTTGTCGACGATGATCAGCGCGCGGTCGTGGGTCTCGGGCGCGAAGCCGCAGTGGTCGAGCAGACCGAAGAGGATCCGGCGGTCGTTCACGCGGAACACGCAGCCGGTGAGGCCGAGCTCGGCGAACACCCGCGAGGTCGCCGAGAGCAGCTCGACCTCGGCCAGCAGGCCGGCCTCGCCGATCACGTCGATGTCGACCTGCACGAACTGGCGGTAGCGCCCCTTCTGCGGTCGCTCGGCGCGCCAGACGGGACCCATCTGGATCGAGCGGAACACGGGCGGCAGCTCGGCGCGGTGGCTCGCGTAGAAACGCGACAGCGGCACGGTCAGGTCGAAGCGGAGGCCCAGATCGGCGAGCTGCTCGGCGTCGCCCCCCTCGGCCGCGGCGGCGAGCGCCTCGGCGCCGAGGCCGCGCTTGAGGATCGAGAAGCTGAGCTTCTCGTTGTCGCCGCCCAGGCCCGCGTGCAGGCGCGCGTGATCCTCGACGACGGGGGTCTCGATCTCGTCGAAGCCGTGATCGCGGTAGACGCGCTTGATCACGCTGAAGGCGTGCTCGCGCTTCGCCTTGTCTGCCGGGAGGAAGTCGCGCATGCCGCGGGGCGGGTTCACCTGTGAGGCCATGCGGACCATTCTTCCATCTCGGCGCGGGCTTCCGCGTCGCGGCGTGTTGCGAGCGGTCGCGGTGCTGCGCGCCCTCTGGGCCGAGCCCGAGGGGGCCTACGCCGAACACGCCGAGGTCTGACAGGAGCCCGGCCCGATGCGCGCACCGCGCCTATCGACCGGACCCAATTTGTCCTTTCCCCCGCGAGGAAAGGACAAATTGGGTCCGGTCGGCGCGCAATGGAGCTCAGTGGGGCGGGGAGGGGACGCGTCCGCGCATCACTCCTCCGGCAGGGTCCGCGCGGCGAGCCGGTCCACCGCGCGGCGCAGGGCCCGATCAGGGTCCACGCCGAGCGCGTTCGCGCGCACCACCAGGTCGATCAGCGCATCGCCGAGTTCCGCCTCGGCCTCGGCACCGCCCTCCTCCGCATCCGCCCGCGCTCGGACGTCCGGGTACGTCGCCGCAGGATCCAGCGCTCCGGCGCGCTTCAGCCGCTCCACGACCTTCGCCGCCCGCGCCAGCGCGGGCATCCCGGCGGGAATCCCTTCGAGCACTCCGCGCGAGCCGCGCCGCTCCCCCGCGGCGTCCTCCTTGAGCCGCTCCCACTCGGCGTGCAGCTCCTCCACGCTCAGGTATCCGCGATCTCCGAAAACGTGCGGGTGCCGGGCGATGAGCTTCTCGTTCAGCCCGCTCGCGATCGCGTCAAGGTCGTACCCCTCGCCGTCACGCTCCGCCAACGCCGCGTGGAACAGCACCTGATACAGCACGTCGCCCAGCTCCCCGCGGACCTCGTCGGACGGCAGTTCCCGCTCGATCGCGTCGACGACCTCGGCGCTCTCCTCGATGAGGAACGGGACGAGCGAAGCGTGCGTCTGCACTCCGTGCCAGGCGCACCCGCCGTCGGCGACGAGCCGACGAACCGTCTCCCGCACCGCGGAAACCGGATCCGGGACCTCCGCCGAGGCCCGCACCCCTGGCGCCTCGGTCGCATCCGCATCGAAGGCCCCGGCTCCGCTCTCGTTCATGCTCGAACCCTATCGCGACGCGCCACCCTCGCCGCAGACGCTCGGGTTCTTCGCACTGATCAGGAAAAGCCGCAACCGATTGAACGTTCAATTGACGCTTTATGTGAAAACAAATATTTCATTGCGATCACAATTCCCTGACCTGAGCAGCGATATCTCGCATCCAGGGATTTCACATCATTTAGGCTCGCAGAGGCCGGAAACGGTCCGGGCCGAGGCGATCTCGCGCTCGTCCCCCGCAGACATTCCAGACAGGAGCCCCCTGATGAAGAAGAGCATCCTCCCCCGCATCGGCGGCATCGCCGCAGCGATCGCCCTCACCGCGAGCATGGCGGCGTGCGCCGGCGGCCAGAGCGTCGCCGACGCCTGCAAGATCGCCAACGACGAGATGACCAAGGCGACTTCCAGCATCAACAGCGACGTCAGCGCCGCGATGCAGAAGGCGACCCAGGGCGAGAAGGTCGACTTCGCCGAGATCTTCAAGCCGGTCACCGAGGGCCTCGACAAGGCGACCTCCAAGGTCACCAACGAGAAGGTCAAGAAGCCGCTCGACGCGTTCGCGACCGAGTACAAGAACTTCACCAAGTCGTTCGACGGCTTCGAGATGCCCGACATGAAGAACATCGACGCCAGCGATCCCGCAGCGATGGAGAAGCTCCAGCAGGCCTCGGAGAAGGCCCAGGAGATCTCGAAGAACGCTCAGGCCGCTTCGACCAAGCTGGTCGACCAGGGCAAGAAGATCCAGGAAGTCTGCAACGCCGGCTGATCGGATCGCACCGCGAGGCCCGGCCTCGCAGAACGGGTGCCGCACGGGATTCCTCCCGGCGGCACCCGTTCCGCGTTTCCGGCGGAAGCACGGTCGGGTTTCGACTCGCAGGCTCGCTCAACCGGCGGACCGAGCGACCCCGCTCAGCCGGCGGACCGAACGGGCCCGCTCAGCCGGCGGACCGAGCGAACTCGCTCAACCGGCGAACCGAGCCTGCCCGTTCAGCCGGCGGCCGGCGGATCCGCTTCGAGCAGCGTGCCGAGCACGCGGCCGGTCCAGGCGACGATGTCGCCCTCGTCGCCCATGCGCTTCTGCCCCACGCCCGCGAGGGGGCTGCGCGAGGAGGCGGTCCCGCCGGGCAGCGGGATCTGCAGCGTCTTGGTCGATTCGGTGTAGCGCGAACCCGGGTACATGCGGTTCATGCGCATGCGGCGCGAGTCGAGGAGCTCGACCGGTTCGATCCGCAGGTTCGGACCGGCAGCGACGACCTTCGAGAGGCCCAGCTTCGCGGCCCGGCGACGCAGCGCCGACACCGAGGCGAGGCGCTGCACCTCCTCGGGCGGGGCGCCGTAGCGGTCGGTCAGCTCCTCCAGCACGAGCGCCACGTGGTCCTCGGGCGCTTGCGGGTGGGCCGACGCCGCGAACTTCTGGTACGCCTCGAGACGCAGGCGCTCGCTCTCGACGTACTCCTCGGGGATGTGCGCATCGACCGGCAGCTCGAGCACCAGCTCGCTCGGCCCCGTCGATTCCTCGCCCTTGAACGTGTTCACGGCCTCGCCGATCATGCGCAGGTAGAGGTCGAAGCCGACTCCCGCGATGTGGCCCGACTGCTCGCCGCCGAGCAGGTTTCCCGCACCGCGCAGCTCGAGGTCCTTCAGCGCGACCTGCATGCCCGAACCGAGCTCGTTGTTCGTCGCGAGCGTGTCGAGCCGCTCGTGCGCGTGCTCGGTGAGCGGTTTGTCGGGGTCGTAGAGGAAATAGGCGTACGCGCGTTCGCGGCTGCGCCCGACGCGGCCGCGGAGCTGGTGCAGCTGGCTCAGACCGTACTTGTCGGCGGCATCGATGATGATCGTGTTCGCGTTCGCGATGTCGAGGCCGGTCTCGATGATCGTCGTCGAGACGAGCACGTCGAACTTGCGCTCCCAGAAGTCCTGCACGACCTGCTCGAGCTGGTGCTCGCTCAGCTTGCCGTGCGCGACCGCGACCCGGGCCTCGGGCACGAGCTCCGAGATCTGCGCCGCGATCCGGGTGATCGACTGTACGCGATTGTGCACGAAGAACACCTGCCCCTCGCGCAGCAGCTCGCGCCGGATCGCCGCGGTGATCTGCTTGTCGCTGCGGGGCCCGACGAAGGTGAGGATCGGGTGCCGATCCTCGGGCGCGGTCGCGAGCGTCGACATCTCGCGGATCCCGGTCACGGCCATCTCGAGCGTGCGCGGGATCGGCGTCGCGCTCATCGCGAGGATGTCGACGTTGGTCTTGAGCTTCTTCAGCGCGTCCTTGTGCTCGACGCCGAACCGCTGCTCCTCGTCGATGATGACGAGACCGATGTCCTTGTAGACCACGCTCTCGGCGAGCAGCCGATGCGTGCCGATCACGACGTCGACCGTGCCGGCCGCGAGGCCTTCGATCGTGTCCTTCGATTCCTTCTCGCTCTGGAACCGGCTGAGCGGGCGGATCCGCACCGGGAATCCGGCGAAGCGGTTCTGGAAGGTCTCGAGGTGCTGGCTCACAAGCAGCGTCGTCGGCACGAGCATGGCGACCTGCTTGCCGTCCTGCACGGCCTTGAACGCGGCGCGCACCGCGACCTCGGTCTTGCCGAAGCCCACATCGCCCGCGACCAGGCGATCCATCGGGATCTCGCGCTCCATGTCGCGCTTCACCTCGTCGATGGTGGTCAGCTGGTCGAGGGTCTCGGCGTAGGGGAACGCCTCTTCGAGCTCGTGCTGCCAGGGGGTGTCGGCCGAGAAGGCGTGGCCCTTCGACGCGACGCGTGCCGAGTAGAGCTTCACGAGCTCCACGGCGATGTCTCGCACCGCCTTGCGAGCCTTCTTCTTCGCGTTCGCCCAGTCGCTGCCGCCCATCTTCGACAGCGGGGGCGCTTCGCCGCCGACGTAGCGCGACAGCTGGTCGAGCTGGTCGGTGGGCACGTAGAGCTTGTCCTTCGGCATGCCGCGCTTGGTGGAGGCGTACTCGAGCACGAGATACTCGCGCAGCGCCTTCACCGCGTCGCGGCCGATGCCGGTCGGCACCATCCGCTGCGTCAGCTCGACGAACCGGCCGATGCCGTGCGTCTCGTGCACCACGTAGTCGCCGGCGACCAGCTTCAGCGGGTCGACGACGTTCTTGCCGCGCCGCTTCGCGAGCTTCTGCCCGCTCGCGGCCTGGCTCGATACGGCCCGACCGAAGAACTCGGCCTCGGTCGCGAGCAGCAGCTTCGCCTCGGCGCTCTCGAACCCGGTCCAGGCGGTGCCCGGGACGAGGTGGATCACTCCCGGTTCAGGGCGCTCGGGCAGCTCGTCGAGCATGCGAGCGGCCGCACCGGCGTCCGAGAGCATGTCGCGGGCACGCTCGACGAGGCCGACGCCCTGCGCGGTCACGACGACGGTCCACCCGGCCTGGAGGCGCTCGGCGAACAGGCGGATCGCGGCGCCGGTCGGATCCGCCGACGACGCGGGGCGCGGGAACGGCGAACCGTGCACGGCGATGACGGACGGATCGGCGCCACCGGCCTCGACCGCCCCGCCCTCCTCCGGATCCTCGGGCCCCTGCACGAAGCTCGAGACCGTCCACCAGGGGCGGCGCCCGGCCGCGGCCCGCAGCTCGGCGACCGAGAGCATGCCGCTATCGTCGACCGGGACCGGGGCCTCGGCGCCCGCGGTTGCCGCCGACCACGCCGCCTCGAGGAACTCACGGTTGGTGTCGGCGAGGCTGACCGCGCGCCCGGCGACCCGCTCGGGCGAGGCGATCAGCACGGATCCGCCTTCGGGCAGCAGTGCCGTCAGCGGGCGCAGCCCGTCGACCAGCTGCGGCAGCAGGCTCTCCATGCCCTCGACCGCGATCCCCTGGCTCATCTTCTCGAGCAGCGAACCGAGCGCCGGGAACTTCGCCAGCAGCTCGGCTGCCCGCTCGCGCACCGCCTCGGTGAGCAGCAGCTCGCGCGCGTGCCAGAGCTCGATCTCGGGCAACGGGTCGCCCGCACTGCGCTGATCCGACACGGCGAAGCGGCGGATCTGATCCACCTCGTCACCGAAGAAGTCGACGCGGACCGCCTGCTCGGCGGTCGGGGGGAAGACGTCGAGGATCCCGCCGCGCACGGCGAACTCACCGCGGCGAGTGACCATGTCGACCCGGGTGTAGGCGCGAGCGACGAGTTCGCGGGCGATGGCCTCGAGCCCCCGCGCACCGGCGACCTCGGGCTCCGCGCCGGCTCGCAGCACGATGGGCTCGGCGAACGCCGCGTGCGGCGAGACCGGCTGCAACGCGGCGCGGACCGAGGCGACCAGGATCAGGGGGCGCGAATCGTCGTGCTCGCGCAGGAGGCGGAGTGCGAGCGCGCGGCGACCCACCGTCTCGACGCTCGGGCTCAACCGCTCGTGCGGCAGGGTCTCCCAGGCCGGGAACTCCGCGGTGACCGCATCGGGGACGATCGACTGCAGCGCGGTGCGCAGCGCATCCGCCTCGCGACTCGTCGCCGCGATGACGAGCAGCGCGCCGCGGTCGCCCGCGGCCCGGCGCCGGCGCAGCAGTCCGGCGATCAGCGGCGCGCGCAGACCCTCGACCACCGAGAACTCGGCGTCGCCGCTCGCAGCGTCGAGTGCGGCGGTGAACGACGGCGACGATTCGAGCAGCCGGTCGATCCCATGCAGGGTCACTTCGCGTCCCTTCCGTGGAAGCGCTGCTGGGCGGCGAGCAGGCCGTCGTCGGCGAGCTGCTCAGCGGCATCGGCGGCGTCCTCAAGCAGTACGGCGAGCGCGTCGCGCTCGGTCGAGGCGAACGGCTTCAGCACGTAGTCGGCGGGATCCTGCCGCCCGGGCGGGCGACCGACCCCGATGCGCACCCGGAGGAACTCGGGGGTGCCGAGTGCCTTCGCGATGTCGCGCAGGCCGTTGTGGCCGCCGTGGCCGCCGCCCTGCTTGAGCTTGATGGTGTCGAAGGGGATGTCGAGTTCGTCATGCAGCACGATGAGGTGGTCGGGATCGACCCCGAAGTAGGAGACGAGCGAGGAGACGGGCCCGCCCGAGGTGTTCATGTAGCTGTTCGGCTTCGCGAGGATCAGCTTCGGGCCGCCCGGCCGGAGCCAGCCCTCGGCGACGCGCGCATTGCTGCGGTGCGAGCCGAAGCTCGCACCGAGGCGGGAGGCGAGCACGTCGAGCGCCATCTGACCGACGTTGTGCCGCGTCGCCTCGTACTTCGCCCCGGGGTTGCCGAGACCGACGACCAGCCAGTTGTCCTGCGCCACCGTTGCTGCTCCTTAGCTGTCTTGGGTGTGGTTCGTGCCTCCGCGCTGCGCGGAGAACGGCGCGAGCCCGCCAGAGCCGCCGCGCGTGCGCGGACGGCCCGGACGGGCTCGCAATGCTCGATCGGCGCCGAGATTACTCGGCGGCCGCCTCGACCTCTTCCTCGTCGCCCTTCGGGCCGCGAGGAGCGACGATGTGCACGACGAGCTGCTCGGCAGCGTCGAGCAGGCTGGCGCCCTTGGGGAGCTCGATCGCACCGGCGAGGATCTGGGTGCCGGCCTCGAGGCCCTCGACCGAGACCTCGACGTTCTCGGGGATGGAGGTCGCGGGAACGCTCAGGCGGAGGGTGTTCAGCTCCTGCAGCGCGTTGGTGCCCGAGAAGGGCTCGCCGGTGACGTGCACGGGGACCTCGACCTCGACGGTCTCACCCTTCTTCACGATGACCAGGTCGACGTGCTCGATGATCTGGCGCACCGGATCCTTCTGCACGTCCTTGACGAGCACGAGGGTCTTCTTGCCCTCGAGCTCGAGGTTGATCAGCGCGTTGGCCTGACGGATGATCAGGCTCAGCGGGTGGGTCTCGACCGAGAGGTGCACCGGCTCGGTGCCGTGGCCGTAGATCACGGCGGGGGTCTGGCCTGCGGCGCGCAGCTTGCGAGCCGCGCCCTTGCCGAAGTTGTCGCGGGGGGTGCCGACGAGGGCGTTCGCCTCGGTCATCGTGATTCTCCTTTGCGGGCTCGCGCCCGTTCGAGGCGGGCTGGGCCGCCGGAATGGTCATGTCTCGCCGAATGGCGCGTCAGAAAGGCCCGCAAGGCAGTCCGTCCCGCGTCGATCACGGATGCTCGCGCATCCCTCGCCGAAGTACAGCTCCACAGTTTACACGGAATTCGCTCGCGCCGCGGGGCGTCGCGCGGGGCGCCTTGTAGTCTGGAGTGCGCCCACGGACCATCGGTTCCGCGGCTCCGCGCTCCCGGGCGCGGACCGGATGGGCGGTAGAGCGACGAACGCGGCGCGTCGGGAACGCGCGGCGGAATGGAGATCCAGAAGATGACCAGCACCCCATCGGCAAACGTCGGAGTGGTGGGCCTCGCGGTCATGGGAGCCAACCTCGCGCGCAACCTCGCCAGTCGCGAGGGCAACCGCGTCGCGGTCTACAACCGCTCCCCCGAGCGCACCCGCACCCTCGTCTCCGCGCATCCGGAGGCCGGGTTCGTCGCGACCGAGAGCGTCGCCGACTTCGCCGCCGCGCTGACCCGGCCCCGCACCGCCATCATCATGGTGCAGGCGGGATCCGCGACCGACGCCGTCATCTCCGAGCTGGCTGACGCGTTCGAGCCCGGCGACATCATCATCGACGGCGGCAACGCGCAGTACACCGACACGATCCGCCGCGAACTCGAGCTCCGCCAGCGCGGCCTGCACTTCGTCGGCGCAGGCATCTCGGGCGGCGAGGAGGGCGCGCTCAACGGGCCGAGCATCATGCCGGGCGGATCCGCCGAGTCCTACGAGACCGTCGGCCCGATCTTCCGATCCATCGCGGCGCGGGCCGAGGAGGACGGCGAGCCCTGCGTCACGCACGTGGGCACCGACGGCGCCGGGCACTTCGTGAAGATGGTGCACAACGGCATCGAGTACGCCGACATGCAGCTCATCGCCGAGGCCTTCGACCTGCTGCGCCGCGGCGCCGGCTTCGAGCCCGCAGAGATCGCCGAGATCTTCGCCGAGTGGAACACGGGCGAGCTCGAGAGCTACCTCATCGAGATCACCGCGGAGGTGCTGCGTCAGGTCGACGCCCGCACCGGGCGCCCCTTCGTCGACGTCGTGCTCGACCAGGCCGGCCAGAAGGGCACCGGCACCTGGACCGTGCAGGCCGCGCTCTCGCTCGGCACCCCGATCAGCGGGATCGCGGAGGCCGTCTTCGCCCGCGGCCTGTCGTCGCACCCCGAACAGCGCCTCGCGGGCGCGCACCTCGAGGGCCCCGCCACCCCCATCGAGCTCGAAGATCGCGACGCGTTCGTCGAGGACGTGCGCCAGGCGCTCTACGCTTCGAAGATCGTCGCCTACTCGCAGGGCTTCGACGTGATCCGCACCGCCGCCAGCCAGTACGGCTGGCACATCGACAGCGGCGCGGTCGCCAAGATCTGGCGTGCCGGCTGCATCATCCGCGCCCGATTCCTCGGCCGCATCGCGGAGGCCTACCAGGCCGATCCCGCGCTCGTCTCGCTCGTCACGGCTCCCTTCTTCTCGGAGGCCGCCGGGCGCGCCCAGCAGGCCTGGCGACGCGTCGTGTCGACGGCAGCACTCGCCGGGGTTCCGGCACCGGGCTTCTCGTCGTCGCTCGCCTACTACGACGCCCTCCGCGCTCCGCGCCTCCCCGCGTCGCTGATCCAGGCGCAGCGCGATTTCTTCGGCGCGCACACCTACCGCCGCATCGACGGCCCCGGCGTGTTCCACACCGAGTGGTCGGGCGACCGCAGCGAGACGCAGACCGGAGAGTGAACCGCGGATCAGGCGGGGCACGAGAGTTCGCTCCGCCGGATCGGCCGGCGCTCGTCAGTCCTTCGGGAGGATCCGCTTCGCGATGGTCTGAACATCGCGGTCGATGTCGTCGACACGCGTCTCGACCCTGCCTACGCGCTGGTCGAGCTGCTCCAACCGACGGTCGACCTGATCGAATCGCCGGTCGACCTGATCGAACTGCCGATCGACGTTCGAGAAGCGCTCGGCCATCAGTTCGCGCACGGATGCCATCTGCACCGTGACGATCTTCGACATCGCGCGCATCGTCTGCGCGCTGAAGCCGAGGATCGCCGTCAGTGCCGTCAGCAGTCCGGCAGCGAGGGTCCAGAGCTGGGGTTCGGTCATGCGTTCCTCCTCGGTTCGGCGGGTACGCAGCCAGCCTGTCAGGCGTGTGCTCTGAGCTGTCAAATCGCTACATGCGCAGACGCGCGGACACGCTGCATCGGTCTCGAACGCTCGATCAGGCCGCGTTCGTTCCGCCGGATTTCCAGGCTCAGCCGGATGAACAGCGGTGAATCGTCCGGCGGAGCGTAGAAATCCGGCGGATCGAACAGAAACCACGGCGTGCGCTCCGACCACCCCAAGACCCCCGCCGCGCACAGAACGGGCCGGGATCCAATGGATCCCGGCCCGTTCTGGAGCGAGCAGCTTAGGCGGCGCCCTCGAACATGCTCGTCACCGAGCCGTCCTCGAACACCTCGTGGATCGCCTGCGCGAGCAGCGGGGCGATCGACACGACGGTGAGCTTCTCGAAGCGCTTCTCCTCGGGGATGGGGAGCGTGTCGGTCACGACGACCTGGTCGATGAAGTCCTGCGACAGGTACTCGGCAGCCTTGCCCGAGAAGATCGGGTGCGTGCAGGCGATGGTCACGCCACGCGCGCCGTTCTTCTTGAGCGCCTCGGCGGCCTTGGCGATGGTCCCGCCGGTGTCGATCATGTCGTCGACCACGACGCACCAGCGGTCCTTCACGTCACCGACGATCTCGTGCACCGAGACCTGGTTCGGCACCAGCGGGTCGCGGCGCTTGTGGATGATCGCGAGCGGCGCGTCGAGCTTGTCGCTCCACACGTCGGCGACGCGCACGCGGCCCATGTCGGGCGAGACGACGGTGAGGTCGTCCCGGTTGATCGTCTTGCGGAAGTGCTCGAGCAGGACCGGCATCGCGAACAGGTGATCGACGGGGCCGTCGAAGAAGCCCTGGATCTGCGGGGCGTGCAGGTCGATGGTCATGATGCGGTTCGCGCCGGCCGCCTTGAACAGGTCGGCGACGAGGCGGGCCGAGATCGGCTCACGACCGCGGCCCTTCTTGTCCTGGCGCGAGTAGGGGTAGAACGGGGCGACGACGGTGATCCGCTTCGCCGAGGCGCGCTTGAGCGCGTCGACCATGATGAGCTGCTCCATGAGCCACTCGTTGATGGGGTTGGTGTGCGACTGGATGACGAAGGCGTCGCAACCGCGGACGCTCTCGTCGAATCGCGCGTAGAGCTCGCCGTTGGCGAAGGTGCGCGCGTCAGTCGGGACGAGACTCGCCCCGAGCTCCGCGGCGACCGCTTCGGCGAGTTCCGGGTGCGCCCGCCCGGAGACGAGGACGAGCTTCTTCTGCCCCGCCATCTCGATCGCGCTCATGCCTGCTGTTCCCCGTTCTTTTCAGCCGCTGCCGCGGTGTTGGTGCCTGGGCGATGCTCCGCCACCCAGCCTTCGATGTTGCGTTGCGGCGCCACGGTCATGGCAAGCGAGCCCGAGGGCACGTTCTTGCGGATCAGAGCGCCGGCCGCCGTGTAGACGCCGTCCTCAATCGTAACCGGAGCGATGAGGACGTTCTTCGATCCGATGCGCACCGCGTCGCCCACGACGGTCTGGTGCTTGTTGACCCCGTCGTAGTTCGCCACGATGGTGCCCGCGCCCACGTTGGTCTCGCGCCCGATGGTCGCGTCGCCCACGTAGCTCAGGTGAGGCACCTTGCTCGCCTCGCCGATCTTCGCGTTCTTCGTCTCGACGAACGCTCCGATCTTGCCCTTCGCACCGAGTTCGGTGCCGGGGCGGACGAAGGAGTAGGGGCCGACCTCGACGCCCGCGCCGAAGACGGCCAGCGTGGCCTCGCTGCGGCGGATCCGGGCGCCTTCGCCCACCTCGCAGTCGACCAGGGTCGTGTCGGGACCGACGATCGCGCCCGTCGCGATCGAGGTGGCCCCGCGCAGGAAGGTGCCCGGCAGGATCTCCACATCGGGCTCGATCGAGACGTCCGCATCGATCCAGGTGGTGGCCGGATCCTGGATCGTGACGCCGGCGCGCTGGTGGGCGCGCACGATGCGACGGTTCATCTCGACACCGGCATCGGACAGCTGGGCTCGATCGTTGACGCCCGCGATGAGCCAGGGATCGTCGGTCGCGACGGCCTCGACGGCTCCGCCCTCGGCCAGGATCGCGGCGGCCGCGTCGGTGAGGTACTTCTCGCCCTGCGCATTGTTCGTGTCGATGCCGGCGAGCGCCCGCTCGAGCGCAGGGCGCGCGAACACGTAGATGCCACCGTTGATCTCGGTGATGCGGCGCTGCGCGTCGTCGGCGTCCTTCTCCTCGACGATGCCGGTCACGAGACCGTCGGCGCCGCGCAGGATCCGGCCGAGCCCGGTGGGGTTCTCGTAGATGGCCGAGAGCAGGGTCATCGAGCGGCCGCCGCCGACGTGGCCGTCGACCAGTCGCTGCAGGGTGGGAACGTCGATCAGCGGGACGTCGCCCGACAGCACCACGATCGAGCCGTCGAAGTCGGCCGGCAGAGCCTCCACCGCCTGCTCGACCGCGCGACCCGTGCCGGGGATCGCGTCCTGGTCGACGATGCGCGTGTGCGGTGCGTGATCCAGGATCGCCGCGGCGACGCGCTCGCGCTCGTGCCGCACCACTGCGACCACCGTCTGCGGGTCGAGCCCGGCCGCGGTGTCGAGCACGTGGGCGATGAGGGAGCGTCCGCCGATCGGGTGCAGCACCTTCGGCGTCGCGGACTTCATGCGAGTGCCCTGCCCCGCTGCGAGGATGACGACTGCGAGTTGGTTAGTCATGAGATGGGTGGCCTCCTGATCGAATCACCGCTCCGCCCCAAGGATTCGAACCTTGACCTCACAGCTCCAAAGGCTGTCGTGCTGCCATTACACCAAGGCGGAACGTGCCCTGCGGCACCCCTCGATTCTGTCAGATGCGGCGACGCCCCGCGGACGGCCCGGCGCGCGGACGCCGTACCGGGATAATGGATCCATGAAGCAACAGGACGAGGTCGACCGCATCCTCGGCGAGTGGCAGTCGGCGCGCCCCGATCTGGATCTCGCCCCGCTGGCCGTCTTCTCGCGGATGACGCGCATCACCAAGCACCTGGATCGCGCCCGCGCGCACGCCTTCGAGCGGTCCGGGCTCGCCTCCTGGGAGTTCGACGTGCTCGCCGTGCTGCGGCGCAGCGGCGCGCCCTACCGGCAGAGCCCGAAGCTGCTCGTGCAGCACACGATGGTGTCGAGCGGCACCATGACGAACCGCATCGACCGGCTCGAGGAGCGCGGCCTGGTGCGCCGGCTCACCGACCCGAACGACGGACGCGGCGTGCTTGTCGAGATGACCGCGCAGGGCCAGACCCTGGTCGACGCGGCGATGACCCGGCTGAGCGATGCCGAGGAGCAGCTGCTCGGCGGCGTGCCGCGCGCGGAGCGGGATCGGCTCGCGACGCTGCTGCGCCGGCTCGCGCTCAGCGTCGACCGGTTCGGGCCGATCGCGGCGGGCGGCGAGGCGAATCCGGCGCGCGACGCGGTCTGACGGAGCCACGAACAGCAGGCCCGCCGGAGACAGCCGGTCCCGCAGCGGATGACGACAGGGCCGGTGCCGGGAACTCCCGAGCACCGGCCCCGCGTCCCTCGGCCTACTTGACCCGCTGAGTGGTCGATGCCGACTTCGCGTTCACATTCGCATTCCCGAGGAACGTCGCGGTCACCTTCGTGTTCCCCGTCAGCGCTTTCGGAGCCTGCACCGAGATGACGCCCCGGTTGGCGGCGGCGATGGAGACGGTCCGCTTCGATGCGCCGAACGCGACGACGACCTTGCCCGAGGGGAAGGTTCCGTTGTTCAGCTTGCCGATCGTGATCACGGCGGAAGGCCGCGACTTCTTCTTCGCGGTCTTGGTCGCGACCGTCATCTTCGAGACCGATGCCTTCACGACGGCGATCGGCTGGCTTGCGGTCCGCTTGGCGGAATCCGCGAAGACGTCGTCCCCGAGGAACTGCGCCGAGACGCGATAGCCTCCGACGTTCAGCCGAGGCAGCACGAGCGTTGCCGCGCCGTTCCGCTGCACCTTGGCCGTGCCGAGCTCACGGCTCCCGGCGGTGAAGAGCACGGTCCCCTCGGTCGCGCCGGAGACCTGCACCGTCACCGTGGATCGCACCCCGTACACGATTCGTGAATGGCTCGGCCGCACCGCACCGAGGTACACGGGAACCGGCGAGACCGTGACGCGCTTGGCCTTCGAGGCCGCCGGCGCGAAGCGATCGTCGCCCAGGTACTTCGCGGTCAGCAGGAAGCTCGCCGTCTGTTCCGGCACGTAGTCGAGCGTGGCCGTGCCGTCCTCGATGGCGGCGGTGCCGATCCGGGTGCTCCCCGCGAAGAACGCCACCTCCCCGGTCGCTCCCGAGGTCACCGACGCGGTGAACTCGAGTTCGTCGCGCACCGCGCCCGTCGTATCTCCGCCGAGCGTCGTCTTCGCCGCGAGCTTCGCGATGTCGACGGTACGTTCCGCGGACGAGGAATGGAACGCGCCGTCCGGATCCGCGAACTTCGCGCCGAACGCACGGGATCCGCCCACGGCGAAGGACTCGGCCGCGCAGATCGCGGTTCCGCCCGACACCGGAACGGCACCGCACCCGGGGATCACCGTCCCGTCGAGCGTGAATGCCACGTTTCCGGCGACCGTGGCCGCGCCGGCCCGGGCGGTGACTCGCGCGGTCAACGTCCCTCCGGACGCGACCGATGCCTCTCCGACCTCGAGCGAGAGCTTGGTGACGGCCTCGCCGATCAGGAACACCGAGGCGTAGTCGGTTCCGTTGGCTCCGCCGACGATGTCCGGGACGCCGTTCCCGTCGAAGTCCGCCGTGCTGCCGACCGCCCGGCCGAGCTGGGCGCTGGCGACCGCGCCGTCGATGCGGAATCCCTCAGCCGATGCGAGCGAGCCCGCTCGCAGGGTGCCGTTGAACGCGGGGGCGCCGTACACGGCGTAGATCGCCCCGGCGTTGGATCCGCCCGAGTCATGCCCCCAGGCGCCGATGATCGCTTCGGGGACGCCGTCACCCGAGACATCCCCGATACCGGCGACCGACCAGCCGAACTTGTCGCCGTCGGCCGCGCCGTCGATCCAGTACCCGCGCGCGACCCGGTCGGCAGCGCAGGCCCCAGTGGTGTTCGGGGCGCTGTCTGAGCAGCTGTACACAGCCCCCTCAGCGGCGCCCGGCGCTGTGAACACCGTCTGGGTGGACGCGGAACCGTAGACGACTGCGGCACCGCCTGCGCGCGGCCCGGTGGAGGCGTTGGGAACGCCGTCGCCGCCGACGATGAAGTCGGCGAGGCCGTCGCCGTTCAGGTCGCCGAGCTTCGAGACGGACGTGCCGAGCCGGTCGCGGCCCCGCTGCCCGCCGAAGACCGCGAATCCGTGGCCTCCGAGAGCCCCGACGTCGATGTGCTGTCGTTCCTTGGAGCCGAAGATCGCGTACGCAGCACCGGCCACGGGCGCGGCAGCTCCCCACGGGGTCGCGCCATAACTGCCGATCACGAGATCGGCGAGGCCGTCGCCGTTCACATCGCCGACGTCGTCGGCCGAGATGAGCTGTCCCCCGCTGCCGTCGATCGTCTGCAGAACCCGTCCGGCCGCCGCTTCACCGGCGACGTCGATCGTGTTCACGTTCCGCGAGCCGGCGATCACCCAGACCCGTCCGATGTTGCTGAGCGCAGGCGCACCGGTCGCCGGGTCCGCGGGGCGGTCGTAGAGGTTGTCGACGATCGCGAAGTCGGCGAGGCCGTCACCGTTCACGTCGCCGAGGCCGGTGACGGCGTAGCCGAAGTTGGCGCTCCCTCCCGGTGCGCGGTTCTCAGCGACGGCGTCCGAATTGGTGACCTCGAAACCTCGTGTTCCGAGGGCGTCGACGTCGACGGGCTCGAAGTCGTGGGCGCCGAGCACGACCCAGACACGTTGGGTGCGGTTGGATCCGACCAGCACGTCGTCGATCCCGTCCCCGTTCACATCGTTCGCGCAGGAGACGCTCATTCCGGCGAAGGCGTTACTGGTGTTCGGGCCGTCGATCCGGATCGCGCCGACGGCCTCGCCGGTGCCGACAGGACCGGCAACGGGGGCGGCGCCGCCGAGCAGCACGTATGCGGCGCCGGCGTTCGCGGTCGTCCCCCGCTTCCACCACCAGTCGCCGACCAGGGCATCGGCGATGCCGTCCCCGTTGACGTCGCACGACGTCCGGCCGACGGCCGCACCGAAGTCGCCACCGGCCTCTCCGGTCCAGCGCAGTTCGGATACGGCCGGCGCCTTCGACGCGGGTTCCGTTGCCGAAGCGGGGGTCGCGACGAGCGCCGATCCGATGATCAGCGCGGCGGCGCTGAGACACGCGCCCGCCTTCGTCAGTGTTCTGTCCACAGTGGTCCTCTCGTAGTACTGGGGGTATGGCGCGCCGCGGCCCTCCGGCCGCGCGCTGCGCGGTTCAGTTGGGGGCGTGAACGCCGTTGTCCTTGCCGAAATCGGCCTTCGCGTCGAACTTCTGCCGTGACAGCTTCACGGTTCCGAGCACGGATCCCGGCTTGATCAGCTGAGCGATCGACCCGACCCGCCGCTCCGGACCGGCCGATCCGCCGTAGGGGTCGGTGAACACGATCCCGTTCTTCGTACCGGGGTCCGAGACCTGCAGGTCGCCGAGATAGAAATCTCGGCGCGCACCGTTGAACGGCGACCGCGGGTCGCTGTAGTCGAAGCGCTCCTGCTCGGCGAGACCAGCCCAGAGGTAGTCCGTCACCGCCCCCTCGGTGAGCCACGCGAGGTCGACCGGCCTGCTGATCCCGTTGGAGGTCGCCGTGCTCACCCGGGAATCGGAGAGCCGGCTCGGGTTCCGCACCCCGAACCAGGGATCGAACCGTGCGAGGACCGCTCCGTCAGCGGTCACGAGCGAATTCTCGCCCTCCCAGAGTTCGTACAGCGACCAGTCCGTGGGATTGCGCTTCACGCACTCGGTCGTCGGGATGATCCGCTTGCCGCCGTCTCCGGCGGGAAGGGTGCTGCCGACGGTCGGGACCGGCGAGTCGGGGGCGCAGGTCGAGAACATCTCGTTCGCGTTCCCGAAGCGCGACAGCATCGAGGTGATGAGCTCGGTTCCGTCGTCGCAGCGCGCGGCGAAGAGGATCTCGTGCGCGTTGTTCGAGATGGCGTCGGGCGACCAGCTCCCCTGGTGCTGCTTGATGAGGAAGTCGCAGGTGAGCTGCGTGCCGTCGCCCAGACGGAGCCAGTTGCGATCCGCGTCGAGCATCTTCACATTGTTCGCGACGAACACCTTGTGCCCGCCATTGTCCTCGTGGCGCATCGACATGTCGCCGTGGTCGTGCTGCACGTAGTTGTCGAGCTCCTCGCTCGTGTAGCCAAACGGCAGGCCGGTCGGCTCGGTCGGGACGACGTCCTTCGGCGCGGTGAAGGACGAGACCCAGTCGAAGATCTCCGACGATGCCGGATCGGCGCCGTGCTCGTGACCGAACGTGCAGGTCCGCCCCGTCGCCGGGTCGATCACCTGAGCAGGGTGCCAGCTCGGGTAGTACTTCCCATCGGGCCCGACCACCCGGTAGGAGGCGTGGAGCTTCGCCGGGCAGGTGTCGTAGGCGGTCGGGGTCCAGTTCCGTTCGACGTAGGCCTTGGAGAGTCCGCGCTGGGGCGCGGGCTTCTCAGCGACGCGGAGCGACAGCGCGCGAGTCGTCTCGACCCGTTTCGGCGCCGACTCGAGGATTCGGATCGAGTACCGTCCGCCGTCGGCGGCGAGCTGCTCGTAGTTCGTCGCCGGGAGGCGCAGCTTCACCGTGACCGCACCGCGCTTGGCCCGGATCGTCTGCTGCGCGACCTCCGTGCTCCCGAGGAGGAGCCGGGCCGAGGCCGTGCAACCGGTCGCCGCTGCGCAGTTCAGCGCGAGAGGCACCTCGCGATCGTCGGCTATGTCGTAAGAGGACTTGAGTAGCTTCAGCTGCGCGGTCGCCGGCGTCACCGTCGCGCTCTTCGAGAAGGTCTCCTTCGCCGGTTTCGCCGCGCGTCCGGTAACGGTGAGCGTCGCCCGCCCCTTGGCCGCGAACTTCCGATGGTCCGCGGCTCCGAGGGTCCAGGTGAGCGTCTTCGACGACTTCTTCGCGATGCGGTACGAGAGCTGTTTCGACCCTCCGGTGCTGAGCTTCGCCGTCGCGGTGCCCGAGCAGGTCGATGAGGCGCCGCAGGTGATCGTGAACGCGACGACGCGATCCGACCCCACCGTCGGGCTGATCGAGGCGACGCTCTGCCGAACTGCGGCGTTCGCCGCGACAGGGACCGCGACCGTCACGATCAGCGACGCGATCAGCGCGCAGACGAGGCCCTGAGCGATCCGCACCGCTCCGCGCCGATCGCGCCGTTCTTCGCGGCGTTCCAGCCGCGCTCGTCCACCTGGGAGCTTCACCATTCGTCCGGTTCCTTCGAGATCAGATTCGCTCGGCCGACGGTGGCGAGCGATTCATCATATCTAGATAAGGCTCACCTAATAAACATCCGATGTTGGCGAATTTCTCGCGCTCGACTCCTCCCGCCGCATTCGGGTGCAGCAAAAACGGCACCGCCCGAAGGCGGTGCCGTTTTTTGTACCCTCTGCGCCGAGAGGACTACACCTCCGCGTATGCCGCCGCGTCGCCCGCGGAACCGTGCGCGACGGCGACGACCAGCGCGCGCGAGGCCCGCGGGTTGCCTCCGATCTCGGGAACCGGCACGACAGCCGGGAGCACGGCGGTGGCGGCCCAGCGCTCCCCCGAGACCTCGACGGTCACGGGCTGGCCGTTGACGGTCGCCTCGATCGATGTCGCGCCCTGCACCTCGCCCGAGACCAGCAGCAGTTGCGCACCCTCGTGGTAGAGCTCGGGATCGAGCGCGAGCTCGACCGTCACTTCGGGCGCCGAGGCGCCGGCGTCGAGGCCGTCGCGCGCAGGGATCCGATCCGCGGGCAGCTCCGGCGCGAACGCCGGCACCGGGCGCATCGACCCGGCCGCCTCGAACGCGGCGGCGTAGCCGAGCAGCACGGGGTCGCTGTACGCGCGTCCCGCGAAGGTCAGGCCGATGGGCATGCCGATGTCGCTCATCTGCCCCATCGGCACCGTGACCGAGGGGATGCCGAGGTGGCGCAGCGCGTAGTTGCCGTTCGAGAAGAACACGCCGTTCGCCCAGGCGCGGTCGGCCGCGTCCTGGTCGATGTCGGCGTTCCACGCGGCGACGTCGGCGTTCGCCGGGAAGATCACGGCGTCGAAACCGCGCTCGGTCAGCCAGTTCTCGAACAGGTCCTCGCGCAGCCGCACCAGGGCGCGCAGTCCGTCAGCGAAGTCGGCCCGCTCGCGCGGATCCGAGATGCCCTCCTTCGCGAGCCCGACGGTCACGCGGTAGCGGTTCTCGTAGTCCTCGACCTCCTCGTACCGGTCGGGCATCGATCCGGCCGGCTGCGGGAAGATCCGGTCGGGATCGACCGTCGCGAGCGACGGGATCGCGGGATCCCCGTTAGCGCGCAGGAAGTCGTCCCAGCCGAAGGCGAGGAAGTGGTTGAACTCGGTGTCCATCCAGCCCTCGGGCAGCGCGCCGAGCTCGCCGACGTTCTCCTGGCCGGGGCGGTCGCCCTCGTAGCGCTCGATGAGCGGGAAATCGGTGGTCTCGACGATCGCGCCGAGCTCCTCGAGGCGCCGGCGTGCGACCGCGAAGCGCTCGAGCACCGATGCGCGGACCTCGATCGGGAAGTTCGGATCCTCGCCCAGGTACATGCGGGGCACCGCGAAGCGCTTGCCGCGCAGCGCGTCGGGATCCTGCACGTCGAGGTAGGACGCCGGTCGGTGCGCACTGGGCTTCGGCAGCTCGACGACCTGCTGGTTGCGCCAGAAGTCGCCGCGGGTCACGTCGTCGTCCTGCACGAGCACGTCGAGCAGGCGCAGCATGTCGGGCATGGATCGGGTGTGCGGCACGACGACGTCGCGCGCCGGGAACAGCGGCCAGTTGCCGCGGATCGACAGCACGCCCCACGACGGGGTGTAGGCGCACAGGCCGTTGTTGGAGGCGGGGCTGCGACCCGACGAGACGGTCTCCTCGCCCATGCCGAACACGGCCATGTTGGCGGCGGTCGAGACGCCCGAGCCGTTGGACGACCCGGAGGCGTAGGCGGCCGCGAGGAAGTCCGGGTTGTAGGGGCTCTCGGCGCGGCCGTACACGCCGCGCTGCATGCCGCCGTCGGCCATCGGGGGCATGTTCGTCTTGCCGATCAGCACGGCGCCCGCTTCCCGCAGCTTGGCGACCGAGAACGCGTCCCACTGGGCGACGAGGTCCTTGAACGCCGGGGATCCCGAGGCGACCGTGAGGCCCTTGACCATGTAGGAGTCCTTGACGGTGAAAGGGACGCCCTCGAGCGGGCGCGCCTCACCGTCGCGGCGTCGGCGGTCGGACTCGGCCGCCTGCGCGAACACCTCGGGGTTCAGCAGCGGGACGGCGTTCAGCCGCGCGCCGTCGCGGTCGAAGGCGCCGATGCGGTTCAGGTAGCGGGCGGTGAGCTCGACGCTCGTGATCCGCCCGGATGCGAGCGCTTCGAGCACCTGCTCGATACTGGCCTCGAGCAGGGCGAACGTGTCCGACGGTGCCGGCATGACTTCCTCGTTTCTGCGGTCGGTTCCCGCGGTGGCACCGCGGAGGAACGTGCGGACGGATCGCACCGCGCATCGCACCGGGCGTCCTGAATTCATTTTCAGTTCCTGCTGCTAACGTGTCAAGTCCCGGGCACCGGAGGGAGCGCATCATGGCCGAGGACACCCGCGAACGGATCCTCTCCGCCTGCGAGCGGGTCATCGCGCGCTCAGGGCTCCGCGGCTTCCGCATGCAGGAGGTCGCCCGCGAGGCCGGCGTCTCGATCGGCCTGCTCGCCTACCACTTCGGCGACCGCGACGGACTGCTCGAAGCCGCGCTCGACCACGTCAACGAGAGCGCGGCGATCCGCGCCGAGGCCCCCGGCGAACAGCCCGCCCCCGCGCGGCTGATCGCCCTGCTCACCTCCGAGTTCGGCGACGACGAGGGGATCCGCGACGGCTCGGTGGCCTGGAACGAACTGCGCGCGAGCGCCGTCTTCGACGCCGGGCAGGCCCGCGCCGTAGCGCGATCCACCGCCGACTGGCAACAGCGTGTCGTCGAGCTGGTGCGCGAATCGCTCGGGCCCCAGGGCGCCGACCCGGAACCCATCGCGCTGCTGCTCACCGCGCTCGTCGAGGGGCTCTCGGGGCGCTGGCTCACCGGCCAGATCACCGCCGCGCAGGCGCAGGACGCCATGCGCGACGCGGCCGCCCGGGTCGGCATCCGCGCGGACTGAGCCGGCGGCCGTCGGAGGAGCGCTACGCGATCCGACCGGCCGGGTGCTCGCGGCGCGCCGCGACGCGCTTGAGCTCGACCCCCAGCCAGTCGGTCGCCGCCGGCGGGTGCTCGCTGCGGGTCACGTACGAGACGCGGCGCTCGCCGAGATCCTGCACCGAAGGGCGCAGCACCACGTCGAAGTCCGCGTCAACGGCGGCCGCGGTGGCGAGCGCCAGGCCCAGTCCCTCGGCCACGAGCCCGTGGATCATGTAGAGATCGTCCGTGCGCATGAGCTCCCGCACGTCGTGCCCCACCGCGCGGCAGGTGCGGCGCAGCACGCGGTCGGGCGCCTCATCGTTGCTGCGGCTGCACACCCACGGCACCTGTGCGAGCTCCGCGAAGTCGAGCACCGCGCGTTCGGCCCACGGGCTCGACCGGCCGACCATGACGCGATAGGGCTCGCTCAGCAGCGGCTCGAGCCGCAGGTCGGGCGAGATGAACGCCGGCTCGTCCGAGAAGTCGTAGATGAGCCCCGCGTGCACCTCGCCGCTGCGCAGCATGCGTACGACGTCGGTCGGCTCGGCTTCGACCGCTTCCACCCGCACCGAGTGCCGCTGCTGCATGCGCGCGATCGCGGCAGGCAGCAGGCGGGATCCGACCGAGGCGAACGTGCCGACCCGCAGGATCGAGACGCCCGATTCGCGCCGGTCGGCGACCATCCGTTCGGCGCGATCGAGGTGGACGACCGCGCGCTCGACCTCCTCGGCGAACTCGACCCCCAGCGGCGTGAGCACCGTGCCGGCGCGCCGCCGTTCGACCACGCGGAGCCCGAGGTGCGCCTCGAGCGCGTCGAGGTGGTGCGCAACGGTCGGCACGCCGTAGTGCAGCGCCTCGGCTGCGCGGGTCAGGCTGCCGTGCTCGCGGATCGCGAGCAGCACCCGGATCTGTTGCAGGCTCAGCATGTCATACAGAATATGACACTGCGGGCGAATACTTGATATTCCATCGCAGATGCCGGCGAGGCTACGGTCGAGATCATGCTCACGACCTCCCCCGCCGATGCCGGCGCAGACACGACCGTCCCCGCCCCCGCAGAGGCATCGGTCGATCCGTCGTTCGCCGAACGGCAGTCGCGAGCCCCCTACGTCGATGCGCTCCGCAGCCTCTCCGAGATCGACTGGCAGCGGATCCACGTGCCCGGCCACCAGGCGCGGGCCGAGAACGCCCCCGGCGTCGCGTCCATCGTGGGCGAGCAGGCGCTCCGCATGGACTTCCCCATGCTGTTCAGCGGCGTCGACCAGCAGACCTGGCAGCTCGTCACCCCCGGCCGCCGCACCCCCATCATGGAGGCGCAGGAGCTCGCCGCCGAAGCCTGGGGCGCCTCGCGCACCTGGTTCATCACGACCGGGGCCTCCGGCGGCAACCACGTCGCCACGACCGTCGTACGCGGCCTCGGCACCGAGCTCGTCGTGCAGCGCAGCGTCCACTCCAGCGTGATCGACGGGATCACCCACGTCGGGCTCACCCCCCACTTCGTGCACGGAGCCGTCGACGCCGGCCTCGGCTGCAACCACGGCGTCACCGCGCAGCAGGTCGAGGAGGCGCTGGCCGCCAACCCCGCGAGCGCCGCCGTCTACATCGTCTCCCCCAGCTACTTCGGCGCCGTCGCCGACATCGCGGCGATCGCCGACGTCGCCCACCGCCGCGGCGTCCCGCTCGTCGTCGACGAGGCCTGGGGCTCCCACTTCGGCCTGCACCCCGGCCTGCCGACGAACGCCGCGCGCCTCGGCGCCGACCTCGTCGTCTCGAGCACGCACAAGGCCGTCGGCTCGCTCACCCAGTCGGCCATGATCCAGCTCGGCCACGGCCCCTACGCCGAGGCCCTCGAATCGCTCGTCGACCGCGTCGTGCGCTCCTACCAGTCGACCAGCACGAGCGCGCTGCTGCTCGCCTCGCTCGACGAGGCGCGCCGACACATCGTCACCCACCCCGAGCGGGTCGCCGAGGCCATCGCATCGGCCGAGGCCGTGCGCGCGCTGGTGAAGGCGGATCGCCGTTTCCGCGACGCCACGCCCGACATCCTCGCGAGCCCGGATGCGATCGCGAACGACCCGTTCAAGGTCGCCATCGACACGCGCGGCGCCGGTATCACGGGCGGCGACGCCCACTTCCAGTTGCTCCGCGACCACCGGATCTACTGCGAACTCTCGACCCCGTCGGCACTGCTGCTGCTCGTCGGCGCGACCTCGCCCCTCGACGTCGATCGCTTCTGGACCGCACTGCAGGCGCTGCCCGAGGCCGAGATCGAGCCGGAGCGCCCCATCTCGCTGCCGCCGAGCTGCGAGCGGGCCATGGGCCTCGACGAGGCGTTCTTCGCCGACGTCGAGATCGTCGACGCCGCCGGGGCCGTCGGACGCGTCTCCGCCGACTCGCTCGCGGCCTACCCGCCCGGCGTGCCGAACGTGCTCCCGGGCGAGGTGCTCAGCGCGGATGCGGTAGCGTTCCTGCGCGGCACCGCTGCCACGCCGACCGGCTATGTGCGCGGCGCGAACGACCCCGCGCTCGACACCTTCCGCGTCGTGGCTCACTGACCCCTCCGGTGGACCTCCGGAGGGACGGTCCACCATTCGACCGTTCTTCCCACCCCATCACAAAGGAGTGTCCACCATGTCCGCCACCACCTCGAACCCGCCTCCTCAGGAGATGCAGCGCGGTCTCAAGAACCGCCACCTGCAGCTCATGGCGATCGGGGGTGCGATCGGCACCGGACTGTTCCTCGGCTCTGGCAAGCTGATCAGCGTCTCGGGGCCCTCGATCATCTTCGTCTACATGGTGATCGGCTTCTTCGTGTTCTTCATCATGCGCGCCCTCGGCGAGCTGCTGCTCTCGAACCTGCACTACCAGACGTTCGGTGACATCGCGAAGGACCTCATCGGCCCCTGGGCCGGGTTCTTCGTCTCCTGGAACTACTGGTTCTCCTGGGTGATCGCGTGCGTCGCCGACATCATCGCCATCACCGCGTACGTGCAGTGGTTCAACCCCGAGATCCCGAACTGGCTCCCCGCGCTCATCGCCGCAGCGGCGCTCCTCGTGCTCAATCTGCAGCCCGTCAAGTACTTCGGCGAGACCGAGTTCTGGTTCGCGATCATCAAGATCGTCGCGATCCTCGCGCTCATCGGTACCGGCGTCGTGCTCGTGCTCACGAACTTCACCTCGCCCGAGGGCACCCAGGCGTCGTTCACCCACCTCTGGGATCGCGGCGGCATGTTCCCCATGGGCGCCAGCGGCTTCGTCCTCGGCTTCCAGATGGGCATCTTCTCGTTCATCGGCGTCGAGCTCGTCGGCACCGCCGCCGCCGAGACTCAGAACCCGCGCAAGACCCTGCCGAAGGCGATCAACTCGATCGTCGTCCGCATCCTCATCTTCTACGTGGGCGCCCTCGCGGTCATCATGAGCGTCACCCCCTGGGACGAGATCGACCCAGCGAAGAGCCCGTTCGTCTCGACCTTCGCGCTCGCGGGCTTCGGCATCGCCGCCGCTGCGATCCAGCTCGTCGTGCTCACCTCGGCAGCGTCGAGCGCGAACTCCGGACTGTATTCCGGAACGCGCATGCTGTTCGGGCTCTCGAAGGACGGGCACGCGCCGAAGAGCTTCTCGCTCACCGACGCGCGCGGCGTCCCGCGCCGCTCGGTGTTCTTCACCGCCGTGTTCCTGTTCGCAGCGATCCCCCTGCTGTTCGCCGGCGACGGCGTCGTGGCGGCGTTCACCTACGTCTCGTCGATGTGCGCGACCCTCATCCTCTTCACCTGGGGATCCATCGTCGTGAGCTACATCATCTACCGCCGCCGCTTCCCCGAGCGCCACGAGGCCTCGAAGTTCAAGATGCCGCTGTCGCGCATCGCCCCCTGGATGGTGCTCGCCTTCTTCGCGTTCATCGCCGGCACGCTCCTCTACGGCGAGGACACGCGCCTGCCGTTCCTCGCGATGCCGTTCTGGTTCGCGCTGCTCGCCGTCCTGTGGCAGCTGCGCAAGCGGAAACTGCTGCGCGAGGGACGGCCGCTCACCGCATCCGTGCCGACCGTGACGCACCCGCTCGACGAGGAGCACTAGCCCAAGGCCCGAGCAGCGACGGGCGAGGCGAGGCGGAATCGCAACGATTTCAACTCGCCTCGCCCGTCGCTGCTGCGATGTCCCCGGCCCCGAGTACACTCGGGCCCACTTCCGGTATCCGTGTACCAACGGATCCGGCGCCGGCCCCCACCCCGGGCACGGCCGAGTCCCCACGATCACGGAGGAGTGACCGAATGTCGGAGACCACCACCACGAGCGCCGGCCACGAGAACCTGCAACGCGGTCTCACCAACCGCCACCTGCAGCTCATCGCCATCGGCGGCGCCATCGGCACCGGCCTGTTCCTCGGCTCGGGCAAGGTCATCAGCCTCACCGGCCCGTCGGTGCTCTTCATCTATGCCGTGATCGGCTGCATGATGTTCTTCCTCATGCGCGCCCTCGGCGAACTGCTGCTCTCGAACCTCAACTACAAGACCTTCGGCGACATCGCCAAGGACCTCATCGGTCCCTGGGCCGGGTACTTCGTCTCCTGGACTTACTGGATCACGTGGGTCGTCATCTGCGTCGCCGACATCATCGCGATCACGAGCTACGTCGCGTACATCAACGCCGACATCCCCAACTGGGTGCCCGCGCTCGTCACCGCCATCGTCCTCACGATCCTCAACCTGCAGCCCGTGCGCTTCTTCGGCGAGTTCGAGTTCTGGTTCTCGATCATCAAGATCGTCGCGATCCTCGCGCTCATCGTCACCGGCGTGATCCTGCTCGTCACCGGCTTCCAGAACCCCGACACCGGCACCAGTTCGTCACTCGCGCACCTCTGGGACCACGGCGGCATGTTCCCGTTCGGCGCGAGCGGCTTCCTGCTCGGCTTCCAGCTCGGCATCTTCTCGTTCATCGGCGTCGAGCTCGTCGGCACCGCGGCCGCCGAGACGAAGGATCCGCACCGCAACCTGCCGCGCGCCATCAACTCGATCGTGGTCCGCGTGCTCATCTTCTACATCGGCGCGCTCACCGTGATCATGGCGATCACCCCGTGGGACAAGCTCGACCCCGAGAAGAGCCCGTTCGTCACGACCTTCGCTTACGCCGGCTTCGGCGCCGCGGCGTTCGCGATCAACCTCGTCGTGCTGACCTCGGCGGCATCGAGCGCGAACTCCGGCTTCTACTCGGGCACGCGAATGATGCACGCGCTCGCGCACGACGGCCATGCACCCGGTGCGTTCGCGCTCACCGACAACCGCGGCGTCCCCCGCCGGGCCGTGTTCTTCTCGGCCGTGTTCGTCTTCTCGTCCGTGCCGATCCTGCTGCTCGGCGACAGCGTCATCGAAGCGTTCACGTTCGTCACCTCGGTCGCGTCGACGTTCATCCTGTTCATCTGGAGCATGATCGCGATCAGCTTCATCTGCTACCTGCGCAAGCATCCCGACCGGCACGCCTCGTCGAAGTTCAAGACACCGCTCGCCCGCGTCGTGCCGTGGGTCGTGCTCGCGTTCTTCGCGTTCATCCTCGTGACGCTCGCCCTCGCCGACGACACGCGCCTGCCGCTGCTCTTCACCCCGATCTGGTTCGTGGTGCTCGCGGGCATGTGGCAGCTCACCAAGCGCCGCCTCACCCGCGAGGGACGCCCGCTCACCGCGGCGGTCGAGATCCCGGGCACCGGCGAGGACGCGTAGGCACCGGGGTTCCGGGCGGTGCGAGCCTGCGCTCGCGCGCCGATCCATCCGCATTCGAGTCCGGGCCCTGATGCTGGCGCATCGGGGTCCGGACTCGAATGCTCCCGCCAGGCCCGGCCAGGCGCGCGATCCGCAGGCTCGCACCGCCCGGAACCCCGGTTCTCGCGAGGCTAGGCGAAGGCGGACAGGCCCGTGATCTCGCGGCCGAGGATCAGCGCCTGCACCGTCTCCGTGCCCTCGTAGGTGTGCAGCGCCTCGATATCGGCGAAGTGCCGCGCGGCGCGGTTCTGCAGCAGGATCCCGTTGCCGCCGAGCAGGTCGCGGGCGTTCGCCGCCATGGCACGCGCTGTGCGGGTCGACGTGTACTTGCCGAGCGAGGCGCTGGGTCCGGTGAGTTCGCCAGCCGCCTCGACGCGGGTGAGCTGCACGAGCAGCGTCTGCAGCGCGGTGAGCTGACTGAGCATCTCAGCGAGACGGTTCTGCACGATGGACGACGCGGCGAGCGGGCGCCCGAACTGCACGCGCTGTTTGGCATAGGCGACGGCGGTCTCGTAGACGGCGGTCGCGTGGCCGAGCCCGGCCCAGGCGACGCCGAGTCGGGTGGCCTGCAGCACGCTCGAGGTGTCGCGGAACGAGCGGGCACCGGGCAGCTTGAGCTCGGGGCCGACGCGCACGCCGTCGTACTCGATGAGGGCCTGCCAGATCGCGCGCAGCGACAGCTTGCCCTCGATGGTGGTGGCGCGGTAGCCGGGAGTGTCCTGCGGCACGATGAAGCCCTGCACCTGGCCGTCGTCGCCGCGCGCCCACGTGATGGTGACGCCACCGATGCTGCCGTTGCCGATCCACTTCTTGTGGCCGCTGATCACGAAGTCGTCGCCGTCGGAGACGGCGCGGGTCTCGAGGCTGACGGAGTCCGACCCGTGGGTAGGCTCGGTCAGGGCGAACGAGCCGGGCAGGGTTCCGCGGGCCATCGGCTCGAGGTACTTCGCGCACTGCTCCTCGGAACCGTGCATCGCGATGGAACGCAGCGCCAGCCCGCCCTGGACGCCGCCGACGGTGCCGATGGATCCGTCGCCGCGGCTCAGCTCCATGGTGACGAGGCACGCGGCGAGCAGGCTCTGTTCGGGGAAGCCGGGGACGTCGATGCCGTCGCGCAGCAGGTCGAGCTCGCCGAGCCGGGGAATGAGGTGCACCGGGTAGTCGGCGCGGTTCCAGTAGTCGTCGATGATGGGCCGCACTTCGTCCTGCACGAACGCGCGGGCGCGGTCGCGGTAGGACTGCTCGTCGGCCGAGAGGCCGGTGAAGACGCCGGCCTGGTCGGGGTCGAGCGGCTGCCAGAGGTCGTACTCGGGCTCGGCGGTGCCGAGCGAGACGCGTTCGGGGCGGGCGTTGGGGCGCGGATCGGACATCGGTGTTCCCTTCTGCGCCGCCCGCGGCGGCGCGGATACGGGATCAGCCTCTCGAACCCGTGGGAGAGCGGGCAAGCCGGGTGGAGGTCGGGCACTGCGGAACGGGCGTTCGCACCGCTTTCGTCGTCGCACTCCCGACAAAACGGATCCCGCCCCGGTGCTCGTTTGGGGCGGGATCCGGTTCGCTCGGAGGACACGGAACCGGGGTCCAGGGCCGGAGCGGTGTTGGGGGTCGCGGGAAGTGTCGAGGGCCTGGCGGCGAGGGCCGGCTGCAGTGTCGAGGGAATGCGTTTCTGCCGAGGGAAGGTGCTGCTGTGGGGGGG
>NZ_MRAV01000018.1 GCF_002752355.1 Leucobacter sp. OLIS6 | reverse complement strand
TGTCGGCATCGTGGATGTGTATAAGAGGCGGGAGCGGGGACAGGGCGGGGCAGACCGGGCTCGTGGACTAGCGCGCCCCGTGCGATCCGCGCGGCGATCCCGAGCGCTGGTCGAGCAGGTGCTCCAGCAGCGGATCGAGGACGGCGAGGCCGTCGCGCACCCCGCCGGGGGAGCCCGGGAACGTCATGACGAAAGCGGAGCCCGCAAAGCCGGCGACGCCGCGGGTGAGCGCGGCGTTCGGCAGGCCCGCCGCCGTGCCTCGGCGACGTAGTTCCTCGATCAGACCGGGCAGGCGCACGTCGAGCAGCGGATCGACCGCCTCGGGGGTCGCGTCGCTCGGCGAAATCCCGGTGCCGCCGGTGGTGAGCACCGCGTCCGCGCCCTCGGCGAGGGCGCGGGTCACGGCCTCCGCGACCGGGCCGCCGTCGGCGACGACGACCGGGTCGGGCGTCTCGAAGCCGCGCTCGCGCAGCCAGGCGACGATCACGGGGCCCGTTCGGTCGGTGGCCTCCCCAGCCGCCGCGCTCGTCGAGGCGACGATCACGCGTGCGGTGCGCGGGGTCTCGGGTGCGCTCACTCGACGCTCCAGTCGCCGCTCTTCCCACCGGACTTCGCGAGCACCCGGGTTCCGGTGATGACGGCCTGCTTGTCGACGGCCTTGATCATGTCGTAGAGGGTGAGCGCGGCGACGCTCGCAGCGGTCAGCGCTTCCATCTCGACTCCGGTGACGCCGCGGGTCGTCACCGTCGCGATGATCCGCACGCGGTCCTCGCCCGGTTCGAAGTCGACGGCCAGTTTGGAGAGCGGCAGCGGGTGGCAGAGGGGAATGAGCTCCCAGGTGCGCTTGGCGGCCATGATCCCCGCGATGCGCGCGGTGCCGAGCGCCTCGCCCTTGGGCAGCTCGCCCGCGACGAGCAGTTCGATCACGTCGGGTCGGGTCTCGAGCACGGCCTCGGCCCGGGCGGTGCGCTTGGTCACGGCCTTGTCGCTCACATCGACCATGTGGGCGCTGCCGTCGGCTCGGAGGTGGGTCAGCTCCGCGGGTGCGTCAGACATCGAGTCTCCAGACTTCGATCGTGTCGCCGGCGTCGAGGTGCTCGACTCCGACGGGGACGTGGGCGAGGATCTCGGCCGCCGCGAGATCGGCGAGCAGGTGGGAACCGGGCGCCGTGACGTGCACCCGGCCCTGCGCGTCGATCCAGCCGCGCCGCACCTGGTGCTTCGCGGCAGGGGAGTCGAGCGCGTGCGCCAGCTCCCGCTGCTCCACCGGCAGTGAGGCGGTGCGGCCTGCGGCGGCGCGGAGCGCGGGGAGGAGGAACATCTCGGCCGAGAGCCAGGAGCTCACGGGGTTCCCGGGGAAGCACAGCGCCGGGATCCCGGCGGCCGGACGGCTCGCGCCGCCCGGTTCCGGGCGCAGGAGCCCGGCGCCCTGCGGGCCGCCCGGCTGCATCGCGATGCCCGTGAAGTCGACTCCCGCGCCGGCGAGGGCCTCGCGGACGACCTCGAACGCGCCCATGCTGATGCCGCCGGAGGTGACGAGCAGCTCGTGCGCGTCGGCCTGCTCGGCGAGCAGCGCGCGCAGCGCTTCGGGACGATCGGGGACCCGCACCGCGGTCACCTCGGCGCCGGCCTCCCGCAGCGCGGCGGCGAGCATCGGAGTGTTCGCGTCGCGGATCCGGCCGGGCTCGAGCGCCGCGCCGGGATCGACCACCTCGTCTCCGGTCGTCACGAGGAGGATCCGGGGCCGGGGACGCACTGCGACCTCCGCGACGCCGGCGCTCGCGAGCAGGCCGATGCGTGCGGGCGTGAGCCGTGTGCCGGCCGGGAGCAGCGGGCTCGCCGCGGGCAGGTCGGAGCCGGCCGCTCGGACGAACTCTCCGCGGGGAGGCGCGCTCGCGAAGCGGACGGTCCCCGTGGGATCCGGGTCGCCTGCACGGCTGAGCACGGTGAAGCGCGCCGGGTCGGCTCGCTCGATCGGGACGACCGCGTCGGCGCCGATCGGGATCGCCGCGCCGGTCATGACCGGGGACGCCGTGCCCGGGAGGTGCACGATGGGGGCATCGCCGGCCGCCGTCGTCCGGCCGATCGGGAGTTCGACCGGCGCGCTCGCGGATGCGCCCGCGAGATCGGCTGCGCGCACCGCGTAGCCGTCCATCTGCGAGTTGTCGAAGGGCGGCAGCGGATCCCGCGACGCGAGCGACTCGGCGAGAACGCGACCGACGACGCTCGCATCCGAGATCGCTCGCACTTCGGGGTCGGTAGCTGCGCGCCGCGCGAGGGCGGGCGCGAGCAGCGCATCGACGATGCGCCGGTGGTCGGCGACCGAGCGCATGCTCATCCGCCCGCGAACGCCGGGAGCACGTCGACGGTGCCGCCCGAGATCGGGCCGCCGTCGCGCCGCACGGTACCGTCGACGAGGAATGATCCCGTGCGCAGCACGCGCTGCATCGCGTCGCCGTAGCGCTCGATCAGGCCCGCGCGCAGGGCGTCGAGGGTGGGGGCCGAAGCGAGCTCCCAGCGCTCCTCCTCGAGCCCCGATGCTTCGGCCGCGGCCGCGAAGTATCTGACGGTGATCCCGGACATGCCCTCATCGTAGCGGTCGTGGCGGGGCGCGCCCGGGGCGCGAGCGGCTCGTAGAATGGCGCCATGGAATCGCTCGCAGGCGCACGCCCCGCCCCGCTCGTGGCCCCGGCTCCCGAGCTCTCGGCCGCGGCTGCGGCCCGTGCGCGCCGGCAGATCGTGCTGCCGGGCTTCGGCGAGGAGGCACAGCGCCGGATCGCGGCCGCGCGCGTGCTCGTGATCGGGGCCGGCGGGCTCGGCTGCGCCGTCGTCCCGTACCTGGCAGGCGCCGGCATCGGTCGCATCGGCATCGTCGACGACGACGTCGTCGAGCTCTCGAATCTGCACCGCCAGGTCGCGCACACCACGGCCGAACTGGGACGCGCGAAGGTCGACTCGCTCGCCGAGACCGCGCTCGGGATCGATCCGGGCCTCGTCATCGATCGGCACCGCACGCGACTCACCGCCGCGAACGCGCTCGCGCTGCTCGCCGACTACGACCTGGTGATCGACGGCAGCGACAACTTCCCGACCCGCTACCTCGCGAACGACGCGGCCCAGCTCAGCGGGATCCCGCTCGTGTGGGGCGCGATCCTGCAGTACTCGGGGCAGCTCGGGGTCGCCTGGCACGCGTACGGTCCGGGGTACCGTGACCTCTTCCCGCAGCCCCCGGCGCCCGATACGGTGCTGGACTGCGCCGAGGGCGGCGTGCTGCCCGGCCTGTGCGGCACCGTCGGATCCCTGCTGGCGACCGAGGCCCTGAAACTCATCACCGGGATCGGCGATCCGCTCATCGGCCGCGTGCTGCTCTACGACGCGCTCGCCGCGCGCACCCGCGAGCTGCGCATCAACCGGGATCCGCTCGCGGATCCGGTCACCGGGCTCGTCGACTACGCGCTGTTCTGCGGCGTCGCGCCGAGCGAGGAGCGCGCCGGGGGAGCGACGCCGCTGAGCGCGTCCGAGCTCGTCGAGCGTCTGCGCTCGGGCGTTCCGCCGCGGCTCGTCGACGTCCGCAGCGCCGAGGAGCGCGCCGAACGACGGCTGCGGGATTCGGAGTGGGAACCCCTCGACCGGATCGTCTCGGGCGCGGCTACGCCCTCGGGACCCGTCACGATCTACTGCGAGCGGGACCCGCGCTCGGTGCGGGCCGCCGAGGCGCTGCTCGCGCGCGGCAAAACCGAGGTGTCGTTCCTGCGGGGCGGCATCGACGAGCTCGCGCGCCTCGCCCCCGACCTCATCGAGCGCGGCGGCTGACCGTTCGCCGCTCGACCCGTCTCCCGCCAACGAATCCTCCGGAGGATCCATGACACTCCCGTTCGCACGCATCACTGACGCGCCCATCGATGAGGCGGCGGTGCGCGCCGCGGTCGAAGCCGCCGAGTGCGGTGCGGTGGTCATGTTCCACGGGATCGTGCGCGATCACGACGGCGGACGCGGCGTGCGGGCGCTCGACTACCGCGCGCACCCGGACGCCGAGCGGTTCATCGCGGAGTGCGTCGTCTCAGAGGCCGAGGCGAGCGGACTGCGGCTCGCCGCCGTGCACCGCGTGGGCGAGCTGCGCATCGGCGATGCCGCGCTCGTGGCGGCCGCGTCCGCACCGCACCGCGCCGAGGCGTTCGCCGCGATCGAGCGACTCGTCGAACGGATCAAGCACGAAGTGCCGATCTGGAAGCGCCAGCACTTCGCGGACGGCGTGACCGAGTGGGTGGGGCTGTAGACCTCGGAGCCGGCTAGCCGCCGATGTAGGACATCTCGATCCGCTCGCGATCGTGCGAGACCTCGGGCGGCAGCGCCGCGCGCAGCTCGGAGTAGCGGTCGTCGCGCCGCGCCCAGACGCCGGCGAGCGCGTCGCGCAGCTCGGCGTCGTCGCAGCCGCGGCCCTGTTCGTCGGATCCGCGCAGCAGCGCACGCAGGTCGGTGCCCTGCGAGGCGAACAGGCAGGTGAAGAGCTTGCCGTCGGCCGAGACCCGTGCCCGCGTGCAGCTGCCGCAGAATGCGCCCGTGACGCTCGAGATCACCCCGATCTCGCCGGATCCGTCGCGGTACCTCCACCGCTTCGCGGTCTCTCCCTCGCGGCTCGCGTCGACCGCCTCGAGCGGGTGCGCGGCGTCGATGCGGCGCACGATCTCGGCCGAGGGGACCACGTCGTCGAGCACCCAGCCGTTCGACGACCCGACATCCATGTACTCGATGAAGCGGAGCGTGTGACCGCTCGCGCGGAAGTGCTCTGCGAGCGGCACGATCTCGTCGTCGTTCACGCCGCGCTTGATCACGGCGTTCACCTTGACCGGGCCGAGGCCCGCCTCGGCGGCGGCGGCCATGCCGTCGAGGACCCGCTGCACGGGGAAGCGCACGTCGTTGATCGCCTGGAACCGGCCGTCGTCGAGCGAGTCCACCGACACGGTCACCCGGTCGAGACCGGCGGCCTTGAGCGCCTCGGCCTTCACCCGCAGCGCGGAACCGTTCGTCGTCATCGCGAGGTCGGGCTTGCGTCCGTCCGGCGTGCGCAGTTCGGAGAGCCGGCCGATGAGCGCCTCGATCCCGCGACGCAGCAGCGGCTCGCCGCCCGTGAGCCGGAGCTTGTCGACGCCGAGGTCGACCGCGGCGGAGGCGACGCGCACGATCTCGTCGAAGCTGAGCAGTTCGTCCCGCTCCATGAACCGGTAGTCCGCGCCGAAGATCTCCTTCGGCATGCAGTAGACGCAGCGGAAGTTGCAGCGGTCGGTCACCGAGATGCGGAGGTCGCGCAGCGCCCGGCCGCGGGTGTCCGGAAGCCCGGTGGACGGCAGCCGGAGTGCGCGCGGCGCGAACGCCCGAGCGCTCGCTCCGTCGGCTTCGGCGTTGCTCGTCATCCTCCCATCCTTGCACCCGGGGGGAGGAAGCGCCTCCGCGAGTCAGTCGGCGGTGCGTCCGCGCACGAGGACGAGCGCGATCACCGCGACCGCGATGAGGATCAGCGAGAGCGCGAGCGCGGTGTCCTGCGTCACCCCTGCGCCGTTGAACGCCGTGTAGATCGCGAGGGGCACGGTGCGGGTGGTGCCCGCGGCATTGCCCGCGAACAGGGCGGTCGCGCCGAACTCGCCGAGCGCGCGCGTGAAGCAGAGGATCGTGCCCGCGGCGAGGCCCGGTCCGATCAACGGCAGGGTGATGCGGAACAGGATCGTGAACGGCCCGGCCCCCTGGGTCTCGGCCGCTTCGGCGTACTGCGGGTCGAGCTGCCGCAGGGATCCCTCGACCGAGATGACGAGGAACGGGAGCGCGACGAAGACCTGCGCCAGGACGACCGCGAGGGTCGTGAACGGGATCCGGATCCCGACGCTCAGGAGCGCATCGCCCAGCACCCCGCCCCTGCCGAGCAGAGACAGCAGCGCCAGACCGCCGACCAGCGGGGGCAGGACGAGCGGCAGTGTCACGATCGCGCGCAGCAGCGCGGCGAGCCGGCCGGACGCGCGCGCGATCACGATCGCGAGCGGCACGCCGAGCACCAGGCAGATCGCGGTCGAAGCCGCCGCGGTGCCGAGCGAGAGCAGCAGCGCGCTCCTCGTCTCGGGCGCGACGAGGGTCGCGGGCAGCGCCGCCCAGTCCATGCGCGTCAGCAGAGCGAGCAGCGGGAGCAGCAGAAACGCCCCGCCGAGCGCTGCGGGGGCGAGCAGCCCGGCGGGGATCGCCGCCCCGCGCGACCGGTTCATGCGGGGCTGAACCCGAGCTTCTCGAGCAGCGACTGCGCCGCGTCGGAGCGCAGGTACTCGGAGAACGCCTTCGCGGCCTCGGCGGACTTCGATCCCGTGATCGGTACGACGAGGTACTTGCCCGCGGCTTCCTCGGCTCCCGGGATCGAGACGCCGGTCACCTCGGTGCCCGCGCGCATCACGTCGGTGCGGTAGACGAGGCCGGCGTCGGCTTCGCCGGCGCGCACCTTCGTCAGCACGGCGGTCACGTTCTGCTCCTCGCTCGCGGGCGTCAGCGAGACCTCGTCGCGGTCGAGCAGCTGCTTCGCCGCGTTGCCGCACGGGACCTCGGGTGCGCAGATGACGGTGACGGGCTTCTTCCCGTCGGCGCCCGCTTTGGCGAGGTCGCTCAGGGTCTTGATGCCGAGGGGATTGCCGGGAGCGACCGCGATCTCGAGCCGGCTCGTCGCGAACGAGACGGGGTCGCCGTCGGCGAGCTTCGCGTCCACGACCTTCTGCATGTTCTTCGCGTCCGCCGAGGCGAACACGTCGACGGGTGCGCCGCCGATGATCTGGGTCGCGAGCACTGACGAGCCGTCGAAGGCGGTCTTCTCGAACGTCACACCGGGATGCAGCTCGGTGAAATCGGCCGTGAGCTGCTCGAACGCGGGCTGCAGCGACGCCGCGGCCGATACGGTCAGCGCACCCGAGACCTCCGCGGTCGCGCTCGGCTTCGCGGATTGGCTCGCCTTCGGTGCGGGCTCCGACGCGCAGCCGGCGAGCAGGACGAGCGCGGTGAGCGCGCCCGCCGCGAGGCCGGCGCGTGCGATGCGGCGGCGGTTCCGGTTCATGGGGTTCTCCTCTGCGCGCTGCGGGGCTCGGGCCGTTCGGCCTCGATGATCACGGTCGTGGCTTTGACGATGGCGGTAGCGCGCGAGCCGATCTCGAGCTCGAGGTCGTCGAGCGCCTCCGAGGTCATGAGCGAGACGACGCGGTTGGGGCCGCACTGCAGCTCGACCTGGGCCACGATGCCCGAGCGCTCGATCGCGGTGACGATCCCGGTGAACCGGTTGCGGGCGCTGCGGCGGACTGGCTCGTCGTCACCCGCGTGCGGGGCGAGGTCGAGGGCCCGCCGGGCGAGGGATGCACCCGAGACGGTGCGGCGTCCGGCGTCGTCCGTGCCGGACTCGAGGATCCCGTCGGCCGCCCAACGGCGGATGGTGTCATCGCTGACTCCGATGAGCCTAGCGGCATCGCTGATCCGGTAATGCGTCACGATCGTCAGTGTATCGCCGCAGATGCGTGACGTGTCCAGCCCTGGTTCCGCAGGTGAGAAAACGGTGCCTCTCGGCTTCCGTGTCGCTCGTCAGGGAATGCTTGACGCGGCTTCCGCCGGACGGATAGCTTCCAGGTAGGTCGAGTGCCCGCCGTGCGGCGGGCCCGGTGGGGCAGAACCGGCGCGCCGGTTTCCTGCCCCTCTTCACGCAGTGCAGCGAGGGGAGAGGGTGCCATGAGCAGCGTTGGACTGCTGTACGTCGGAGCCGTTCTGTTCATCAACGGACTGATGCTCATCGGGGTGGTGCCGGCCAAGGCCGCGGCCGCGATGAACCTGTTCGTCGGGGGCATGCAGGTGATCTTCCCGACGCTGATCATCCTGCAATCGGGCGGTGACCAGGCCACGATCCTCGGGGCGTCGGGCCTGTACCTCTTCGGCTTCACCTACCTCTATGTCGCGTGGAACACGCTCACGGGGGCCAGCGGCGAGGGGCTCGGCTGGTTCTCGCTGTTCGTCGCCGGCTGCGCGGTGGTCTACGGGATCCTGCAGTTCACCCTGTTCGACGATCCCGTGTTCGGGGTGATCTGGTTCGCATGGGCGGTGCTCTGGTTCCTGTTCTTCCTCGTGCTCGGCCTCGGCCGCGAAGGGCTCGGTCTCACGACCGGCTGGTTCACCCTGCTGCTCGGCATCTTCACGGGAGCGATCCCGGCCATGCTGCTGCTGACGGGCGGCTACGTGACCGGCACGGTCGAGGGAGTCGTCGCCGCGGTGATCGGGGTCGTGCTGTTCGGGATCGCCTGGGCGCTGGGCCGCCGGAGCGGGATCTCGCAGGAGGAACGGGTCGTCGCCCCCGCGGCCGCGGCCGGAACGGAAGGGATCTGAGATGCCGAGCTACAGCTACCGATGCGACGAGGGATGCCGCTTCGACGCGATCTACCCCATGGCCGAGGTGCCGAGCGAGACGGAGTGCCGCAGCTGCGGCGCGACCGCCCGGCGCGGGATCACCGCACCGCACCTGTCGGTCGCGGGCTCGTCCGCCTACCAGCTGATCGATCGCACCGCGCGGAGCGCGCACGAGCCGCAGGTCGTGGACCGGCTGCCCGGTCGCGGCCCCGGCGCCGCGGTCCAGCGGACGACGCAGAACCCGCTGCACGCGAAGCTGCCGCGGGCCTGAACCGAACGGATCCCGAAACCCGAACACCAGCCCGAACACCCGGCGGCGACGGCGCCGTCGACCGACAGAGAGAAGCAGGTAGAAACCATGCCGGAGCATATTTTCAAGCTCGACTCATCGAAGAAGTTCACCGAGCAGGAGAAACTCGGCCACAACCGGTGGCATCCCGAGATCCCGCCCGTCGCCACGGTGAAGCCGGGTGACAGCTTCCGCGTCGACTGCCGCGAATGGTTCGACGGTGCGATCAAGAACGACGATTCCGCGCAGGACATCCTCGACGCGCCGCTGCTCACCGTGCACACGCTGAGCGGCCCGTTCCGGGTCGAGGGCGCGCAGCCCGGCGACCTGCTCGTCGTCGACATCCTCGACGTCGGCCCGATCCCGCAGGAGGACTCGGGACCGCTCGCCGGCCAGGGTTGGGGCTACACCGGCATCTTCTCCCGCAACAACGGCGGCGGCTTCCTCACCGAGCAGTTCCCGGACGCGTACAAGGCCGTCTGGGATTTCGCCGGTCAGACCGCGACCTCGCGCCACGTCCCCGGAGTCTCGTTCACGGGGATCATCCACCCCGGCCTCATGGGCACCGCGCCCTCGGCCGGACTGCTCGCGACCTGGAACAACCGCGAGGGCGCGCTCATCGCGACCGACCCCGACCGGGTGCCGCCGCTGGCGCTCCCTCCCGAGGCCGAGCACGCGATCCTCGGCGGTGTGCCGCGCGACCAGTGGGCGCGCGTCGGGTCCGAGGCCGCCCGCACCGCGCCGCCGCGCGAGAACGGCGGCAATCAGGACATCAAGAACTTCACCAAGGGCTCGCGGGTGTTCTACCCCGTGTTCGTCGACGGCGCGAACCTGTCGATGGGCGACCTGCACTTCTCGCAGGGCGACGGCGAGATCACGTTCTGCGGCGCGATCGAGATGGGCGGGTTCATCGACCTGCGCGTCGACATCATCAAGGGCGGTATGGAGACCTACGGGGTCTCGGAGAACGCGATCTTCATGCCGGGCAACGTGGAGCCGAACTACAGCCACTGGCTGGCGTTCTCGGGCACCTCGGTCACGCTCGACGGTGAGCAGCGATACCTCGACTCGCACCTGTCGTATCAGCGTGCCTGCCTGCACGCGATCGACTACCTGACGAAGTTCGGGTACAGCCCCGAGCAGGCGTACCTGCTGCTCGGAGCGGCCCCCATCGAGGGGCGCCTCTCGGGCGTCGTCGACATTCCGAACTCGTGCTCGACGGTGTACCTGCCGGTCGAGATCTTCGACTTCGACGTGCGGCCGAGCGCGGCGGGACCGTTCCAGATCGATCCGGGCATCGGAGCGCCGAGCGCCGCGAACAGATAGACGGGGGAGAGGGAGGAGCCGCGGGCTGAGGGGAGTCCGCGGCTCCTTCGCTGTGCGGGGAAGGATCCTGCACGGGCTTGCGAGCGTCGTTCCCCGATGGTTGAGCGAGCGTCCCAAGGCCATCCAGCGCGAATACCCCGCCGTCATCCTGCGCGAGCTTGCGAGTCGCAGGATCTCACTCCCACTGTTCCGAGAGATCCCTCCACTCCGGATTCCGTTTCTCAATGAGATCGATCTTCCACTGCCGTCCGCGATTCTTGAGCTTCTTCTCGACAGTGATCGCTTCGGCGATGCTGGCGCCTTCGACGAACCAGACCAGCCGGGTGAGGCGGTACCTGCTCGTAAATCCCTGTCCGGATCCGCTTCGGTGCTCCGACAGGCGGCGGTGCAGATTCCCCGTCACGCCCACGTAAAGGGTTCCTCGTGGTCGGTTCGTCAGGATGTACACGTACGCGGAGCGTGTCACGAGAGGACCGATCCGGGGCTGGTGAGATCCTGCGACTCCTTCGTCGCGCAGGATGACGGCAGAGCTCTGTTCGTCGCGCAGGGTGACGGCAGAGCTCTGTTCGTCGCGCAGCGGTGTTCATGAAGCGGCATCCTCGAACCGTACGGGGGAGGCGCTGATCCATGTCAAGCGATCCGGCGTGAAAGACGCGAGCCCGTCATCCTGCGCGACGGAGGAGTCGCAGGATCCTGCGACTCGCAAGCTCGCGCAGGATGACGCGGGTGAGTGACTCGCGCGGGATGACAAAGCAGCGAGCTCGCGCAGGATGGCGATTCGGTAGGCTCGCTCAACCAACGGTCCGGGGCTCAACCGGCGGGGACCGCTACACGACCACCGGGCGGCCCACGCCGACGGGGGTCGACGATGGCTCCATCCGGATCACGATCGCCTTCGACACGGGGGTGTTGCTCTCGAGCGCGGTGCTGTCGAGCGGAACCAGCACGTTCGCCTCGGGGAAGTACGCCGCCGCGCAGCCGCGGGCCGTCGGGAACGCGACGGTGCGGAACCCGCGCAGCACTCGGTCGGGCTCATCCTTCCATTCGCTGAAGATGTCGACCGTCTGCCCGTCTTCGAGGCCCAGCTCGGCGAGATCGTCGGGGTGGACGAAGATCACCGAGCGTCCCTTCTTGATGCCGCGGTAGCGATCGTTGAGGCTGTAGATCGTCGTGTTGAACTGGTCGTGCGAGCGCATGGTCTGCAGCAGCAGGCGTCCCGGCGGGCAGTCGATTGGCTCGAGCTCGTTCACGGTGATGCGCGCCTTGCCGGTCGCGGTGTCGAAGCGGCGCTCATCGCGCGGCCCGTTCGGCAGGACGAAGCCGTCGCGGGTACGGGTCTTCTCGTTGTAGCTCTCGCAGCCGGGCACGACGTGCGAGATGTGCTCTCGGATCACGTCGTAGTCGTCGATCATGCCGAGCCAGTCGATGCCGTGACGGTCGCCGAGGGTCGCGTTCGCGATGCCGCCGACGATCGCGACCTCGGAGCGCACCTGATCGGAGATCGGCGGGATCTGGCCATGCGACGCGTGAACGGCGCAGACCGAGTCCTCGACGGTGATGTACTGCGGGCCGGTGAGCTGCTCGTCGACCTCGGTGCGGCCGAGCACCGGCAGGATCAGTGCTTCCTCGCCCGTGATGACGTGCGAGCGGTTGAGCTTCGTCGACAGCTGGATGCTGAGTTCGGTCTTGCGCATGGCCGACTCGGCGAGGTTCGTGTCGGAGATGGCGCCGAGCAGGTTGCCGCCGAGGCCCATCCAGACCTTGATCTTCCCCTCGTCGAGCGCGCGGATGCCGTTGACCGCGTCGACACCGTGGTCGCGGGGCGGTTCGAAGCTGAATTCGGTGCCGAGCGCGTCGAGGAACGAGTCGGGCATCTGCTCCCACACGCCCATGGTGCGGTCGCCCTGCACGTTGGAGTGGCCGCGGATGGGGGAGGCGCCGGCGCCCGGCTTGCCGATGTTGCCGCGGAGCAGCAGCAGGTTGATGATCTCTTTGATCGTCGCGACGCCCTGACGCTGCTGCGTGATGCCCATGGCCCAGGCGATGATGACCTTGTCGGAGCTCAGGTAGCGGTCGGCGAGCTCGTCGATCTCGGCCTGCGAGAGCCCGGTCGCCTGCTCGACCTCGCGCTCGTCGACCTGCGCGATGTGCGCGGCGAACGCTTCGAAGCCGTCGCAGTGGCGCTCGATGAAGTCGCGGTCGAGCACCGTTCCGGGCGCCGCGGCTTCAGCGGCGAGCACGCGCTTCGAGATCGCCTGGAGCAGGGCCATGTCGCCGCCGGAGCGGATCTGGAGGAACTGGTCGGCGATCTGCGTCGGCTTGCCGACGTAGCCGCTCACGCGCTGCGGGTCCTTGTAGCCGATGAGGCCGGCTTCGGGCAGCGGGTTCACCGCGACGATCCGGGCGCCGTTCTCCTTCGCCTCCTGCAGCGCGGTCAGCATGCGGGGATGGTTGGTGCCGGGGTTCTGGCCCATGATGATGATCAGGTCGGCCTCGCCGAAGTCGTTGTAGGCGATCGTCGATTTGCCGATCCCGACCGAGTACTGCATGGCCGTGCCGGTCGACTCGTGGCACATGTTCGAGCAGTCGGGCAGGTTGTTCGTGCCGAGCACGCGGGCGAAGAGCTGGTAGAGGAACGCGGCCTCGTTCGAGGCGCGGCCGCTCGTGTAGAACGAGGCCTGGTTCGGGTGCTCGAGCCGGTTCAGATGGTCGGCGACGATGCCGAACGCCCGATCCCAGCTGATGGGCTCGTAGTGGTCGGAGTCCTTCGCCTTGTAGACGGGCTCGACGATGCGGCCCTGCATGCCGAGCCAGTACTCGGTCTTGTCCTCGAGCGAGGTGAGCGAGTGCTCCTGCCAGAAGGCGCGCTCGATCTTGAGCGGGGTGGCCTCCCAGGTGACCGCTTTACCGCCGTTCTCGCAGAACTCGGCGATCTTGCGGTGGCTCGGGTCGGGCCACGCGCAGCTCATGCAGTCGAAGCCGTCCTTCTGATTGATCTTCGTCATGAGCTTGACCGTGCGGCCGAGGCCCATCTCGAGGATCGCGGGCTCCATCGAGTGGAACACGCCGCCCATGCCTGCCGCGTAGGTCTTCGGTTCGGTGACCTCGATGTCGGCGTCCGAGAAGTCGTCGCGCGGTGCCTTGGGGGTCATGGTCGACCTGCTTTCTGCAGCGGTGTGCGGCTCGCGGGCGTCTGGGCCCGCGGCTCGTCGGGGTCGTCCGCGGGGGCGGACGTGTTCGTGATGCGGTCGGGGCGGGTGTAGACGACCATCGACTCGCCGCGGAGGAACCCGACGAGGGTGAGGCCCGCCTCCTCCGCGAGTTCCGCGGCGAGCGACGAGGGCGCCGAGACAGCGGTGAGCATCGGGATCCCCGCCATGAGCGCCTTCTGCGTGAGTTCGAAGCTCGACCGGCCCGAGACCATGAGTACGCAGGAGCGCGCCGGAACGAGGCCGTGCATGAGCGCCCAGCCCACCACCTTGTCGACGGCGTTGTGCCGGCCGACGTCCTCGCGCAGCACGAGCATCTCGCCCGTCGCGCCGTCGAACAGCGCTGCGGCGTGCAGGCCTCCCGTGCGCTCGAACACGGCCTGCTGTGCCCGCAGCTCGTCGGGGAACCGGACGATCTCGGACGCGTCGATCGTGAGCGGGTCGCTCGCGACGTCGAAGCGGGTCTGCGTGCGCACCGCGTCGATGCTCGCCTTGCCGCACAGACCGCAGGAGCTCGTGGTGTAGAAGTTGCGTTCGAGGCTCGGGTCGGGCGGCGCGACGCCCGGCGCGAGCGCGACGTCGAGCACGTTGTAGGTGTTCTCCTCGCCGTCGGCGGCACAGTGGATCGCGGCCGCGAAGTGCTCGGCGTGGTGGATCACGCCCTCGGAGACGAGGAAACCGGCGGCGAGCTCCACGTCGTGCCCGGGAGTGCGCATCGTCACCGCGAGGGGCTTGCTCGCGACCCGGATCTCGAGCGGTTCCTCGACCGCCAGGAAGTCCGCGCGCCTCGACACGGATCCGCCTGCGGTGAGGCGGGTCACACGACGTCGAGCGGCGATACGGGACACGCTTCTTGGATAGCATCGAAACGAGGCGAGGGCAAGGCTGCGCGCGGAGGCGCAGCGGATGGCGAGGCGAGATGTCGGGCGGCGGAGCGGTCACCATGGAGGAGCACCTCCGCTGGATCCTGGAGCGGATCCCGCTGCTGCCCGTCCGCGAGGCCGCGCTGGCCGAGTCGGCGGGCCTCGTGCTCGCCGCCGATGTCGAATCGCCGCTCGACCTACCGCTGTGGGACAACTCCGCCATGGACGGCTATGCCGTTCGCGCCGCCGACCTCGCGGACGCGCGTGCCGACAGGCCGGTGACCCTGCGCGTGGTCGGAGAAGTCGCGGCGGGGAGCCCCGAGGATCCGGGGGTCGGGCCGGGCGAGGCGGTCCGCATCATGACTGGCGCACCGCTGCCGAGCGGCGCCGACGCGGTGGTGCCGGTCGAATGGACCGCTGGCGAGGACCCGGCGGATCCCTGGGCCGAGCACGAGGTGCGTGTGCTGCGTGCCGTCGGGGGCGGCGCGAACGTGCGGAACCGCGGCGAGGACGTCTCGGCCGGAGCTCCGCTCGCGCGTGCCGGTGACCGCTTGAGCGCCGCACGGATCGCCGGCCTCGCGGCGGCCGGGGTGACCCGGGTGCGCGTCCGCCCGCGACCGCGGGTCGCGATCCTCGTCACCGGATCGGAGCTCCGAGCCCCGGGGGAGCCGCTCGACCGGGGGCAGATCCCGGAATCGAACTCCGTGCTGCTGCGAGCGCTGCTCGCCGAGAACGGAATCGAAGCGAGCGAGGTGCTCGTGAGTGGCGACGACGCGGGCGCTCTCGCCGAGCGGCTCGAGCGGCTCGGCGCCTCGGTGGACGCGGTGATCACGACCGGAGGGGTCGGGCCCGGGCGCCACGACGTGGTGCGCATCGCCCTCGAGCGCGAACCCGGTGTCCGCGCGGTCCGGGTGGCCGTGCGTCCCGGGCAGCCGCAGTGCGTCGGCCGCCTGGCGAGCGGGGCCTGGATCTTCGCACTGCCGGGGAACCCCGTGAGCGCCGCGGTGAGCTTCGAGCTGTTCGTGCGTCCGGCCCTGCTGCACGTGCAGGGTCGGGGCGAGGTGGAGCGGATCCGTGTTCCCGCGAGGGCCGCAGCGGCCTGGCGCGGTGCCGCCGGGCGGCTCCAGGTGCTCCCGGTCCGGATCGAACCGGGCGGCGGCGGCCTCGTCTGCCGCCCCGCTGTGGATCCCGGAGGGGTATCGCACGCCGTCGGCGGGCACGGCACCGCCGACGGGTACGCGCTCGTCCCCGCGGGTCGCGGCGACGTCGCCGCCGGCGAGACCGTCGACGTGATCCTGGTGGACCGATGAATCAGGTCGGGATCGCGCTCGCCGCCGTCGTGCTGGCCGGAGGCCGAGGGACGCGTCTCGGCGGCCGGGACAAGGCGGAGCTGCGCCTCGGCGGCGAGCGCCTCGTGGATCGCGCGGCGGCCGCGGTGCGCGCCGTCGGCGCGGATCCGATCGTGGTGGTGGGGCCGGAGCGCGCGGCGGTGCCGGAGTGCGCGATCGTGCGCGAGGATCCGCCGTTCGCGGGGCCGCTGGCCGCGCTGGAGGCTGCGCTCGTCGCGCTGGACGGGGTCGCCGACGACACCTGGGTGCTGCTGCTGTCGTGCGATCTGGTGCGCCCTGATGCGGCGGTCGCCCGGCTGGCGCTGCAGGACGGTGCGCCGACGGATACGGAGGCGGTGGTGCTGCGCGACCCGGACGGACGGGCGCAGTGGCTGGCGGCGGGCTATCGTCTCGGAGCACTGCGAGGGGCGCTCGCGCCGTTCGCGGGCCGCACGGCGAATGCGCCGCTGCGTCGGGCGTTCGAGTCGGTTGCGGTCCGTTTCGTCGACGCGGACGCGGCGGAGGTCGTCGATGTCGACACCCCGGAGGACCTCGAGCGGGCCGAACGGTCGGTCCGCTCCGAATCACCCGAAACAGAGGAGCGAACATGAACGAGCAGAAGCGGCTTCCGCCGGAGGCACTCGACGCGTGGCTGGCGGCGGCCGCGGCGGAGCTCGGGGTGGATCCCGGCACGGTGTCGATCGGCACGGTGCTCGATGTCGCGCGCGATGTCGCGCACGACGTGGCGCGCCCCGCGGCACCGCTCTCGACGTTCCTGCTGGGCGTCGCGTTCGGGCGGCTCGGGGGCGAGGCGGATCCCGAGCGGCTGGACGAGCTGGCGGCGCTCCTCGTCGATCGTGCCGATGCCTGGAAGCAGGCGGAGGAATCGGGGGAGTGAGGAGGGCCGTGCACCGCGATGCGCGGCGCACGGCCCTGCTCGGCGGTGTCGGCCGCCCGCGCGTCAGTTGCCCATGACCTTCTGGAAGGCCTTGGTGTAGCGGTCGTCCTCCTGCGCGGTGAGGGAGCGCATGTCGAAGATGCGCTTCGACATCTCCTCGTCGGGGAAGATCAGCGGGTTGTCGGCGAGCTTGGGGTCGAGCTTCGCCATGGCATCGCGCGCCCCGGCGACGGGCGTGACGTATTGCACGTACTGCGCGACGCGGGCCGCGACCTCGGGCTCGTAGTAGTAGTTCACGAGCTCGTGCACCTGCTTGAAGGACTCGGTGGCCTTCGGCATGGAGAACGAGTCGATGAACACGGAGGCGCCCGATTCGGGCACGACGAACTTCCAGATCTCCTCGCCGGCCTCCTCATTGAGGATCGCGATGTCGCCCGACCAGCACATGCCGGCCCAGATCTTCTCCTGCTGCAGGTCCTGGGTGTAGGAATTGCCCTTGATGGTGGCGACCTGGCCCTTCGCGAGCTGCTTCTTGACGACGTCGAGCGCTGCGTAGAACTGGTCATCGCCCCAGACGTCGCCGACGATGTCGACGCCCTGCTCGAGCATGATGAGCCCGGTCGTGTCGTCCTGCTCCGAGAGCAGGTTGACCTTGCCCTTGAGCTCGGGCGCCCACAGATCCGAGACCCGCTTGATGCCCTTGGGGTAGAGCTTGGTGTTGTAGACCAGTCCGGTCATGCCCGCCTGGTAGGGGATCGACATGGTGCGGTCCGGATCGAAGGTCGCGTGCTTCACCAGGTCGATCATCTGCTCGCCGACGTTGGGCACGAGGCCGCGGTCGAACTTGCGCAGCTGGTCCTTCTCGACGAGGCGCACGATGGTCGTGTCGGAGGGGACGAAGACGTCGTAGCCGGTGTCCTGACCGAGGTGCAGCTGGTCCTTGATCTTCGCGATGAAGGTCTTGTTGTCGTCGATGTCCTCGTAGTATTCGACCGCGATGTCGGTCTTCTCCATGAAGTCGTTGAGCGTCGGGTAGTCCTTCGTCTTCTCGTCGAAGTCGAGATAGTAGGTCCAGTTCGCCCAGCGGATGGTGCCCTTGGAACCGTCGCCGTAGGTCTTCTTGCTCGAGCAGGCCGCGAGTCCGCTCGCGCCGAGCAGCGCTGCGCCGAGTCCGGCGCCCTGCAGCAGGCGACGGCGGCTGACGGGAGCCCGCCGGGCGCGCTGGACGAGCGAACGGATGAGCGGGTCCTCGGGAAGGGGATTCGGCATGTTCTTCTCCTTTGAAGTGCGTGCGTCCCCATCCTGGCACGCCGTGCCGTCCTGTCGGGCGAACAGCCTGTTCGGGGCGCTACCGCTGCGCGGACACAGTGTCGTGCAGCGCGCCGGCGATGGCAGGGGGCGCCGCGAGCAGCAGCGGTTCTCCCGGGGGCGTCCGATCGTCGACGCCGCGGAGCTCGGCGCCGGCCTCGCGCGCGATGAGCGCGGCCGCAGCGTAGTCCCAGGGCTGGAGCCCGCGTTCGTAGTAGGCGTCGAGACGCCCGGACGCGACCATGCAGAGGTCGTAGGCGGCCGATCCGAGACGACGGATGTCGCGGACGCGCGGCAGGACCCGGGCGACGACCTCGGCCTGCTCGGCGCGGCGCTCGGACGTGTATCCGAACCCGGTGCCGACGAGCGCGAGTCCCAGCTCCTGCTGCGCGGAGACGCGGATCGCGGCGCCGTTGCGGGTCGCACCGCAGCCCTCCGAGGCGACGAACAGCTCGCCGGATCGCGGCGCGCAGACGGCTCCCGCGACCGCGCGACGGCCGTCGGCGAACGCCGTCGGATCGGGCACGGTCGCCGCGATGCTCACCGAGAAGACCGGCAGGTCGTAGAGATAGTTGACGGTTCCGTCGATCGGGTCGACGACCCAGGTGATACCGGTCGTGCCGGAATCGCTCGCGCCCTCCTCGCCGAGGATGCCGTCGTCGGGCCTCGCCTCGCGGATGAGGGCCGCGACGAGGCGCTCCGCCTCGCGGTCCGCGGCGGTCACGACATCGGTCGCGCTCGACTTGGTCGCGGCGACGTCCACGCCGGCGTCGCGCAGCTGGACGATCCGCCGGCCGGCGGTCTCGGCGACGGTCGCGGCGATGCCGGCCAGTTCGGCGGCGAGAGCCGCGGAGACGGCGGGAGCGGGGGCGGGGTTCTCGGTCATGCCACGAGCCTATGTCGTGCGGTGCCGCCGCACCCGAGCGGCGCGGCGGCACGCGGCACGCGACCTACGAGCGGACCTCTTCGGCGAGCACGTAGGCGTCCTCGCCGTGATGACGGCCGTCGATGCCGTCGGCCTCGACCTCCGCCGGGACCCGGAGGCCGGTGACCCAGCGGACGGCGAGCGCGATCAGCAGGGCGACGACGAAGGAGTAGCCGGCGACCGCGACCACCGAGATCGCCTGCACGAGCAGCTGCCCGGCGTTCCCGCCGGTGAACAGGCCCGTGCCGGTCGCGAAGAAGCCGAGGTACAGGGTGCCCAGCGCGCCGGCGACGAGGTGCAGGCCGACGACGTCGAGCGAGTCGTCGAAGCCCAGCCGGTATTTGGCCTCCACCGCGACCGCGCAGGCCGCTCCCGCGAGGATCCCGAGCAGGATCGCCCAGATCGGCGCGAGGTTCGCGCACGCCGGGGTGATCGCGACGAGCCCGGCGACCGCACCCGAGCACGCGCCGACCGCCCCCGGTCGACGACCGCGCAGCGCATCGGTGGCGAGCCAGCCCATGATCCCGGCGGTCGCCGCGACGATGGTGTTCACCACGATCAGGCCGGCCTGCGCGTCGTTCTGCGCGGTGCCGGCGTTGAACCCGATCCAGCCGAACCACAGCAGGGCCGCGCCGATGGTGACGAGCGGCACGCTGTGCGGGCGGTGCGCCCCCGGGGCGAAGTCGATGCGACGGCCGGCGACGAGCGCGAGCGCGAGGGCTGCGGCGCCCGCGCTGATGTGCACGGCGGTGCCGCCGGCCCAGTCGATCACGTCCGCGGTGCCGAGCATGCCGCCCAGCTTCTGGATCCAGCCGCCGCCCCACACCCAGGCCGCCACCGGGAAGTAGACGAGGGTCGCCCAGAGACCGGCGAACAGCATCCAGGATCCGAGGCCGACGCGGTCGGCGATCGCGCCGGAGATGAGCGCGGTGCTGATCATCGCGAACGTGGCGCCGAAGCCGGCCGAGACGAACGACGCGGGATCGGTCGAGATGAACCCGAGATCCTTCAGCGGATTCCCCGCGAATCCCGGCGCCTCGCCGGGACCGAACACGGTCATGCCGTATCCGTAGAGCACCCAGAGGACGCCCACGAGCCCCATCGCGCTCAGGCTGAACATCATCATGTTCACGACGGATCGGACGCGGACGAGGCCGCCGTAGAACAGGGCGAGCCCGGGGGTCATCACGAGCACCAGCGCGGTGCTCGTTGCCATCCAGACGGCATTCGGTGTCATGTGGGCTCCGTTCGTTCCGCGGCGGCCGATTCCGCCGGTGGGAGCAGTGTGCGCGCCGGTCGTTGCGCATCGGTGTCGGGCGTGTTTCCCGCCCGTTACGATGCGGCCGCTCCGATGACGATCCTGTTTCGCGGGCGGAACGGCCGGGATCCTGCTAAGCTGTTCAGGTTGCCGTCCAACGGCCGCGGATAAAGAGAGCCCCAGCAGCAAGCTGGTGGCGCCGCGCAACAAGCGAAAGGGGACCCAATATGGCACTGCCTGCAGAGGTCAAGAAGGCGATCATCGACGAGTACGCGACCCACCCCGGTGACACCGGTTCCCCCGAGGTCCAGGTCGCGATGCTCACGCAGCGGATCAAGGATCTCACCGAGCACCTGAAGGAGCACAAGCACGACCACCACTCGCGTCGTGGCCTGCTGCTCCTCGTCGGCCAGCGCCGTCGTCTCCTGGGCTACCTCCAGAACGTCGACATCGCGCGCTACCGCTCGCTCATCGAGCGCCTCGGCCTGCGTCGATAGTTTCGGCTTCGGGGTCGGCATGCCGACCCACGACCCGGAAGGGCCCGTCACCTCGCGGTGGCGGGCCCTTCGTCGTTCCCGCGGCGCGGTTCGGGCCGGCGGATCCGGCCTCCGAACCGCGCCGGGGTCCTCGGGTCAGTAGGGGAACGCTGCCGAGAACAGGTTCACGATCAGGCTCAGCACCATCGCGGCCACGCTGATGCTCGCGCTCACGAGCGCGCCGATCGCCGCCCAGCGCCAGCGCTCCGCGTCGCGGAGGAGCACGCCGAAGATGGCGAGGCCGAGCGCCACGAGCAGCAGGATCGCCTGCAGGGTCTGCACGACCCCGGTCACCGGCGCGAGGCTCTGGCCCGAACTGAGGGCCGAGCGGTAGAAGACCGGTGAGAGGACGCTGATCAGGGTCGAGAACGCGACGAGACCGAGCGCGATGATCCCGGCCACGTTGAGACGGCCCTCGGACGCGGGCGGGGCGGCGGAGTACCCGGCCTGCGGCGGCGCGTACCGCGGTTGCGCGGCGGGCTGCCCAGTGTACTGCGGGGGAGCGTACTGCGGCTGCTGCGGCTGCGGTTGCTGCGGCGGGAGATTCTGCTGCGGAGTGCTCATATCGGAAAGCCTAGGCCACGGGCCGTTCGGGGCGGCGGGAGATCGGCGCCCCGTAGTCCCGGTCCGGGCGCGCCGCGGACGGCCGATATCCTGGATGAATGAGCGTGAGCAGCCGAGTCCCGTGCCGACGAAGGCGGGTCGCGTGATCGAGGATCGCGGTCCCGAGGACTCGGTGTTCCTGCGTGCGCTCGGTTCCGAAACCGAGCGCTTGCGGCCGGAGGTCGCGAGCTACGTCGCGGGCCCTCCCGCTCCGGGTCTCGTCGGCATCGGCACCGGAATCTTCGAGATCGCGGGCAGCCGCTACGGGCGGTGGAACCTGCTCGCCCGTCTCGTGGTCGGGCCCGAGGTGCTGATCACCGCCCAGGAGCGCGACGTCCCGTTCGAGGTGGTGAACCGACCCGCGCGGGCACCGGGCGGCGGCCCCGAGCTCCGAGCGGAGCGCTTCTTCCTCTTCAGCACCGGAACGCAGGGGTTCTCCGACGTGCTGCGTGCGACGGGCGAACCGGGGATCCTGCGAAACCTGCTCGGCCCGAAGCGCCGCCTCGAACTGCGCCTGCGCTGCGGGGTCACCGAATCGGGGCACCTGAGTCTTCGTGCCGAGCGGAGCTGGCTGCGCCTGTGGCGATTCCGCATCCCGCTGCCGGCGGCGCTGACGGTCTCCGTCGACCTCGAGGACGGTTACGACGCGGTGGCCGAGCGCCAGACGATCCGGGCGAAGGTGAGCAACCCGATCCTCGGCACCGTGCTCGAGTACCGCGGCTCCTTCACCTACCGCTACGCCGCCGACTGACTTGGCGAGGAAGCTCAGGAATACAGCGGGCTCGTCGTCAGCTCGGACAGCATGAGCTGCATGAACATGACGGTCCAGACCGTGGTGACTGCCAACGAGACCAGCAGGCAGACCAGGTTGGCCCACAGCGGCCACCCCGGGGTGCGGGTCACCTTGCGCAGCACGACGTGACGCCCGATCAGGTAGACGGTCGCTCCGAGGAACGCGAACGCCCAGTGGAACGGGCGGACGACGCCGAGCGACGCCAGCCGCTTGGAGTCCCGGTGGGCTGCGACGATGATGAGCGCCGTGAGGGCCCAGCCCAGGAGCGCCACGATCCCGGTGGTCGCGAAGTACGAGATGAAACCGCTCTGGTCGCCCTCCGTGAACGAGCGCACATAGCCGCGCACGTCGATCAGGAAGATCGACGGAACGGCGAGGAGCTGGGCCAGGGCGATCACCCAGGTCCAGGGCCCGTCGACCGCGAGGTGATCGGCGAGGCGCGGGCGTTCGAGCACGGCGGGGCGCGGGGCGACGGCGACCGGCGCGGAACCCTGCGTGTGCGCGGTCCACGCGGAACCGTCCCACCACCGCACCGTGCCGGTGCCACCGGGGTACCAGCCCGGTGCGGGCTGCTGCTGGGCGGGGGACTGCGCGTGATTCGGATCGCTCATGATGACTCCAGGCTAACGGGAAAGGCCCCGTGCACCGTCGGAACGGTGCACGGGGCCTCTCGCGTGAGGTCTGATCGGATCAGATCTTCGACGAGGCGTCCTTGAGGACGCTGCGCAGGATGCCGCCGATCTCAGCGAACTCCGACGGACCGATGGTCAGCGGCGGGGCGAGCTGGATGACGGGGTCTCCACGGTCGTCGGCGCGGCAGTAGAGGCCGGCCTCCCACAGCGCGGGGGAGAGGTAGTCGCGCAGGAGTCGGTTCGACTCCTCCTCGTTGAAGGTCTCCTTGGTCGCCTTGTCCTTGACGAGCTCGATACCGAAGAAGTAGCCCTCACCACGGACGTCGCCCACGATGTCGATGTCGAGGAGCTTCTCGAGCTCGGCGCGGAACAGCGGGCTGTTCTCGCGCACGCGGCCGTTGAGGTCCTCTTCCTCGAAGATGTCGAGGTTCTCGAGCGCCGCAGCCGCCGCAGCCGGGTGACCGGCGAAGGTGAAGCCGTGGTAGAAGGTGTTGTCGACCGAGTTGAACGGCTCCGACACCTTGTCCGAGACGATCATCGCACCGAGCGGGACGTAGCCCGAGGTGATGCCCTTGGCGGACGTGATGATGTCGGGCTCGTAGCCGAGGGCCTTCGAGGCGAAGAAGTCGCCGACGCGGCCGTAGGCGCAGATGACCTCGTCCGAGACGAGCAGCACGTCGTACTGATCGCAGATCTCACGGACGCGCTTGAAGTACCCGGGGGGAGGCGGGAAGCAGCCGCCCGAGTTCTGGACCGGCTCGAGGAAGACGGCGGCAACGGTGTCGGGACCCTCGAAGAGGATCGCCTCCTCGATGCGGTTCGCCGCCCACTGGCCGAAGGCCTCGAGATCGTCGCTCGGGGCGCCCATCTCGTCGGCGCGGTAGAAGTTGGTGTTCGGAACGCGGTGACCACCCGGGGTCAGCGGCTCGTAGAACTTCTTCATGTCGGGGATGCCGGTGATCGCCAGCGCGCCCTGCGGGGTGCCGTGGTAGGCGACCGAGCGCGAGATGACCTTGTGCTTCATCGGCTTGCCCTGGATCTTCCAGAAGTGCTTCGCCAGCTTGAACGCCGACTCCACAGCCTCGCCACCACCGGTGGTGAAGAAGACCTTGTTCATCTGGCCGGGAGCGTAGGACGCGAGGCGCTCCGACAGCTCGATCGCGGCGGGGTGGCCGTAGGACCAGATCGGCATGAAGTCGAGCTGCTTCATCTGCTTGGCGGCGGCCTGCACGATGCGGTCGCGGCCGTGGCCGGCGTTGACCACGAACAGGCCGGCGAGGCCGTCGATGTACTGCTTGCCGGCAGCGTCGTAGATGTGGTGTCCCTCGGCGCGGGTGATGACGGGGATGCCGTCGTTCAGCACCTTGCGGTTGGTGAAGTGCGGCCACATGTGGCGCTTGGCCGAAGCCTGAAGAGCGGCGGTGTCGACCGCTGCCGTCGGATCAAAAGACATGGTTATCGTGTTCCCCAGTCGTATTTCTGTTTCTTGAGTTGGAGGTAGACGAAGGTCTCGGTCGAGGCGACCCCGTCGAGCGTTCTGATCTTTTGGTTCAGGAACTCGATGAGGCCATCGTCATCCTCGCACACGACCTCTGCCATCAGGTCGAAAGATCCCGCACTGAGGATCAGGTACGAGACCTCCGGCAAGTCGGCGAGGTGGTCGGCGACGACCCTGGTGTCGCCGGAGACGCGAATGCCGATCATGGCGAGCCGGCTGAAGCCGATCCGCATCGGGTCGGTCACGGCAACGATCTGCATGACCCCGGCATCGGTGAGCTTCTGCACCCGCTGGCGGACGGCGGCCTCGCTGAGGCCGACCGCTTTGCCGATCTCGGCGTACGAGCGGCGACCATCGATCTGAAGCTGTTCGATGATCGCCTTCGACGTCGCGTCGAGGGCGAGTGAAGTCCGCTTGCTGCTCACGGTTTCGATCTTGGCACTCCGTGGGCGGAAACGCAAAGGAATTCGAAGCGAGTTCGTGAAAATGCTGGGGATTCCGCAGGTCGGTTCCGCGTGTCGGGGTCCTGCATCCAGGATGCGCAGGACCCCGGAAGCTGCGCCGGACCCGGACACCGTGTTCGGAATCCGGCCCGGATCGGACGCTGGATTCGAAGATCCGTAACGTTCCCGTGAAGATTCGTCGAACCCGCGTCCGGGCTGCTGGTTCGCGCCCCGGCTCTGTGGAATAGTTCGAAACGACCGACCCGGCGATGGAGCTTCAGGATCGTCGTACGGGGAACCGTCATGCATCGAGTCAAAGGAGACCCGAGATGAACAGAGTGCCCGAGGACCCCATTGTCCGAGACCTCGTCGCGATGGTGCGCGGCGCCCAGATGAACCGCCGCGGACTCCTCCGGCTCGGCGCTGCGGGAGCGGCCGGCGCCGGAGCACTCGCGCTCAGCGCCTGCGCAGGAGGCGCTCCGAAGGTCGATCAGGGGACCGGCAAGGCCGGATCGATCGTGTGGGGCAACTGGACCTATTACCTCGACTACGACTCGAAGACCCAGACCTTCCCGACGCTCGACGCGTTCATGAAGCAGACGAACATCAAGGTCGAGTACCTCGAGGACATCGACGACAACAACACCTTCTACGGCAAGATCAAGGATCAGCTGAAGCTCGGTCAGGACACCGGCTACGACGTGATCACGCTGACCGACTGGATGGACGCCCGCCTCATCGAGGCGAAGCAGATCCAGGAGTTCGACTACGCGAACCTCGCGAACGTCACGGCGAATCTCATCGACTCGCAGAAGAACGCGCTCGACGTCGATCCCGGCCGAAGGTTCACGATCCCGTGGCAGCTGCCCGCCTCGGGCTTCGTCTGGAACAAGAAGCTCGTGCCCCAGGGTGTGCGCACGCTCGAGGACTTCATGCGCCCCGAGCTCAAGGGCAAGGTGGGCGTGCTCACCGAGATGCGCGACACCATGGGCATCATCATGCAGGCGCAGGGAGTCGATGTCGCGCAGAAGACCTGGGGCGACGCCGAGTTCGACCGGGCGCTGCAGTGGCTGGACGACGGACTGAAGAGCGGACAGATCTCGAAGGTCAAGGGCAATTCCTACACCCAGGACCTCGAGAAGGAGGACACCCTCGCGGCGATCGCCTGGACGGGCGACATCGTCATGCTGAACGCCGAGCAGGGCGACCAGTGGACGCTCGAGGTGCCCGAGTCCGGCGGCATGATCACGGCGGACTCGCTGACGGTGCCGAACGGCACCTCGGCGAAGAACAAGAAGCTCGTCGAGCAGCTGATCGACTACTACTACCAGCCGGAGATCGCGGCGCAGGTGGTGGCCTACACGTCGTTCGTGCCGCCCGTGAAGGGCGCCAAGGAGGCGATGGCGAAGATCGACCCGAAGCAGGTCGACAACCCCCTGATCTTCCCGGATGCGGAGATGGACAAACGGCTGCACAACTTCCGCACGCTGACTCCGCAGGAGGACAAGAAGTACACGGCCGCATTCAACAAGGTACTGGGACTGTAATCACGCACATGAACGACGCACACTCCTTCGCAGAGGCCGGAGCCGACCTCACCCTCACCGGGATCCAGAAGCGATTCCCGGGATTCACCGCCATCGAGCACCTCGATCTCGAGATCCCCGCCGGGTCCTTCTTCGCGCTGCTCGGCCCCTCGGGCTGCGGCAAGACCACGACCCTGCGGCTCGTCGCGGGCCTCGAGGATCCGACCGCCGGTCGGATCCTGATCGGCGGTCGGGACGTCACCGCGCTGAAGCCGCACAAACGACCGGTCAACACGGTGTTCCAGTCCTACGCGCTGTTCCCGCACATGACGATCCTCGAGAACGTCGCCTTCGGACTCCGCCGCCGCAGGGTGGGGGATCCCGTCGGCAAGGCCAAGGAAGCGCTCGAGCTCGTCGAGCTGGCGCACATCTCCGACCGCAAGCCCGCCCAGCTCTCGGGCGGCCAGCAGCAGCGCGTCGCGCTCGCCCGCGCCGTCGTGAACCGCCCCGCGCTGCTGCTGCTCGACGAGCCGCTCGGCGCGCTCGACCTCAAGCTGCGCCGTCAGATGCAGCAGGAGCTCAAGCAGATCCAGCAGGAGGTCGGCCTGACCTTCCTCCACGTGACCCACGATCAGGAAGAGGCCATGACCATGGCCGACACGGTCGCGGTCATGAACAAGGGCCGCATCGAGCAGATGGGCGCCCCCGAGGAGCTCTACGAGCTGCCGCGAACCGTGTTCGTCGCGAACTTCCTCGGGCAGTCCAACCTGTTCGAGGTGCAGGTGGTCGGCACCACCGATCGGGTCGTGCAGACCACGCTGAACGGCGGACGCATCACACTGCTGCGCGAGCGGACCGAGCGCGACGGCGGCACCATCACCGTCGGAGTGCGCCCCGAGAAGCTGCGGCTGCACCGCGAGCAGCCGGAGGACGACCCCGCGATCAACGCGATCGGTCCCGGCCGCATCACCGACGTCTCGTTCATCGGCGTCAGCACTCAGTACACGGTGGAGGCGCCCGAGTTCGGCTCGGTGCAGGTGTTCTCCCAGAACGTGGAGGCCGGTCCCGGTGCGCGGCTCGGCGATGAGGTCTGGCTGAGCTGGCACGTCGAGCACACCTTCGGGCTCGCCGACGACCCGAGCGGAACCGGATCCGTCGCCTCGGATCTCTCGACGCGGGCCATGGCAGCCCAGGCGAAGCAGGGCTAAGGGGAGACCGATGGCATTCACCGCATTCTCGACGGGCGCGGCGTCCGTCGAGCAGGCGCCGAGGAAGCGATCCTGGACCGCGCTGCTGCTGCTCGCGCCCGGCATCGCCTACATGCTCCTGTTCTTCCTCGCGCCCTTCATCCAGCTCGTGTTCACCTCGCTCCAGGCCCCAGCGGCCTCGGGCGGTATCGGCGAGTACATCGCCGCGTGGCAGTTCGGCAACTACGCCGACGCCATCGTGCAGTACTGGCCGCACATCCTCCGATCCTTCGTCTACGCGCTCACCGCGACGGTGATCGGGCTCATCATCTGCTATCCGCTGGCCTACCTGATCGGCGTCACGCTGCGTCCGCGTCCCATGCTGCAGGGCATCGCGCTGATCCTCGTGGTCGCGCCGTTCTTCATCAGCTTCCTGCTGCGCACGCTCGCATGGAAGCAGATCCTGCCGAGCGAATGGATCGGGACCGACTTCTCGGTCATCTTCGGCCTCGTCTACAACTTCATCCCGTTCATGACCCTGCCGATGTTCGCCTCGCTGCAGCAGCTCGACCTGCGGCTCGTCGAGGCCGGGCAGGATCTCTACGCCTCCCCGGTCACCACGTTCCGCAAAGTCACGCTGCCGCTCTCGCTGCCCGGCGTGGTCTCGGGCACACTGCTCAGCTTCATCCCGATGGCGGGCGACTACGTGAGCGCGTCGACCGAATTCCTGGGGTCGACGAAGACCGCGATGATCGGTAACGCGATCGAGTCCAACTTCCTCCGCACGCAGGACTATCCGATGGCGGCGACGCTCTCGATCATCCTGATGGCCGTGATCCTCGTGATCGTCGCGACCTACGTGCGCAAGAGCGGGGCGGAGGATCTGCTGTGAACAAGTTCAGCCTGGGCAAGGCCTTCGTGCCGGTCGTCGGATCGATCGTTCTCATCTACCTGCTGCTGCCGATCTTCTACGTGATCGTGTTCTCGTTCAACGACGCCGGTCGCAACAACATCACCTGGCGTGGCTTCACGACCGACAACTGGTCCAACCCCTGCGGCGCCCCCGACGTCTGCGAGGCGTTCGGCAACAGCATCCTGGTCGGCGTGGTCGCGACGATCGTCGCGACCGTGCTCGGCAGCGCGATCGCGATCGCGCTCGTGCGGTACCGCTTCAAGTTCCGCTCGACCATCAGCCTGATGCTGTTCACCCCGATGGCGACGCCCGAGGTCGTGCTCGGCGCGGGCCTCGCGGCGCAGTTCCTGCTGGCCGGTGTCGAGAAGGGGATCGGCACCATCATCCTGGCGCACACGATGTTCTGCATCTCGTACGTCGTGGTGGCGGTGAAAGCCCGTGTGGCGAGCCTCGACCCCTCGATCGAAGAGGCCGGCCGCGATCTCTACGGCTCACCGGCGCAGGTGTTCTGGCGGATCACGCTGCCGATGCTCATGCCGGGCATCATCGGCGCGGCGCTGCTCAGCTTCGCGCTGTCGTTCGACGACTTCATCATCACGAACTTCAACTCGGGTACCGCGAACACGTTCCCGAAGTTCATCTACACCTCCGCGCTGCGCGGCGTTCCGGCGCAGGCGAACGTGCTGGCATCGATCGTGTTCCTCGGAGCTCTCGCGCTCGTGATCATCGTCCAGATGGTCGGAATCAATCGACGGAAACGGCTCGCGAACCGGTAGAAGCTGCGGTGTTCGCGCCGCGCGGTCGCCGGACCCCCGAACGGGGTTCGGCGACCGGCGCCGCTCCCAGCAAACGGTCGGCCGGGCCGACCGGATGGGTGCATAATGATTCCTTGTTCACGCGCGAAGACGCGCAGGGCGACGGTTCGCGCAGTGCGGTCCTGCCGCGCGAACATCCTCGGTTCTTAAAGGAGAGAACATGACGACAACCTCGACGGCTGCGAAGGGGGCGACCCTCAAGCGGAGCCTCGGACTCTGGGCCATCGTCGGTCTGGGCCTCGGCTACATGACCCCCACCGTGGTGTTCGACACCTTCGGCCTCGTCGCACGCGACACGAACAACGTCGTGCCGCTCGCCTACGCGGTCGCGCTCATCGTGATGGTGTTCACCGCGATCAGCTACGGCAAGATCGCCGGCGCGATCCCCAGCGCGGGTTCCGCGTACACCTACGTGCGCGAATCGATGCACCCGAACCTCGGCTTCATGGTCGGCTGGACGTCGCTCATCGACTACATGCTGCTCCCGATGGTGAACTGCCTCATCATCCGCAGCTACCTCGAGGCGTTCTTCCCGGGCGTACCCGGGTGGATCTGGGTCATCGTCTACGTCGTCTTCGTCACCGGAATCATCTACCTCACGATGCGCGGCACGTCGAACATCAACATGATCCTGCTCGTGTTCTCGATCGTCGTCATGGCCGTGTTCGTGTTCATGGTCGTCATCCAGCTCAACGGCGGCGCCGGCGAGGGCGGCGTGGTGTCGATGAAGCCGCTCTTCCACAACGGCGTCGAGTTCGGCGCGGTGCTGGCCGGAGCCACCATCGTCTGCTTCTCCTTCATCGGATTCGATGCGGTCACCATGTATGCGGAGGAGGCGAAGCACCCGCGCATCATGCCGAAGGCGATCCTCCTCACCGTGATCCTCGGCGGAGCGATCTTCTTCATCGCCGGCTACTTCACCCAGATGCGGTTCCCGGACTGGAACGAGTTCGCACCGAAGGGCGACATGCAGTTCGTCGAGGACAGCACGCTGCCGATCATCGGCGAGATCGTCGGCGGCAAGACGCTGTCCGCCGTGCTCACCGCGGCGGGCTTCGCAGCGACGCTCGCCTCGGGCCTCGCGTCGCACGCATCGGTCTCGCGCATGCTGCTGGTGATGGGGCGCAACAACGTGCTGCCGAAGAAGTTCTTCGGGTACATCAACGCCAAGACGCACACCCCGACCTTCAACATCGTGCTCACCGGTGCGATCTCGCTGCTGGCCGCCGCGTTCACCCTCGAGATGATCGCCGCGTTCATCAACTACGGCGCCCTCATCGCGTTCACCTTCGTGAACCTCTCGGTGATCGCCTGGTTCGCGTTCCGCAAGGGACTTCGCAAGACTCCGAAGGACATCTTCAACTACATCGTGATGCCCCTCATCGGTACGCTGCTCACCGGTCTGCTGTGGGTCAACCTGCACGCCGACGCGCTGGTCGGCGGTCTGATCTGGACCGCGATCGGTTTCGTCTACCTGCTCTTCATCACGAAGGGCTTCCGCAGGAAGGTTGCGGCCTTCGACGAGAACCAGCCCGTCACCGGCTTCAACAAGGTGCCGGAGGGTGCCGACGTCGACTGACCGGATCCGGCTCCCGCCCTGCGCGAGGAATGCTCTGTCATCCTGCGCGAGGAACGAGTCGCAGGATCTCTCCCGGGATCCTGCGACTCCTCCGTCGCGCAGGATGACGAAACAGCGTCGCGCTGAGCGACCGGGCGAGACCGCTAAACTGAGGGAATCATGCTCGATCTCGATTTCGCACCGCGCATTCGCGCCGTCCGGTCCACCTTCGCCGATATCGCCGCCGTGCTCGACGTGCCGAAGCTCGAGCGGGAGATCGCCGAGCTCGAGGAGCAGGCAGGTGCGCCCGACCTGTGGGACGATCCCGCGGCCGCGCAGAAGGTGACGAGCGGCCTCTCGCATCGGCAGGCCCGCCTGAAGCGCCTGCGCGGCGTGGAGCAGCGGCTCGACGATCTCGACGTGCTCATCGAGCTCGCTCAGGAGATGGACGACGAGGACTCGGCGTCCGAAGCCGGCGAAGAACTCGCCGCGCTCGAGAAGGTCGTGCAGGACCTCGAGGTGCAGACCATGCTCTCGGGGGAGTACGACGAGCGCGCAGCGGTCGTCACGATCCGCTCGGGCGCCGGCGGCGACGACGCGACCGACTTCGCCGAGATGCTCCTGCGCATGTACCTGCGCTGGGCCGAGCAGCATGATTATCCGACGAAGGTCCTCGACACCTCGTACGCCGAGGGCGCCGGCATCAAGTCGGCGACCTTCGAGATCGACGCGCCCTACGCGTTCGGCACCGTATCGGTCGAGGCGGGCACGCACCGTCTCGCCCGCATCAGCCCCTTCGGATCCGCCGACAAGCGCCAGACGAGCTTCGCCGGCGTCGAGGTGATCCCCTTGCTCGAGGAGGCGACCGAGGTCGATATCCCAGAGTCCGACATCCGCGTCGACGTATTCCGCTCGAGCGGCCCCGGCGGGCAGTCGGTCAACACGACCGACTCGGCCGTGCGCATCACGCACATCCCGACCGGCATCGTGATCTCGATGCAGAACGAGAAGTCGCAGATCCAGAACCGCGCCGCCGCGATGCGCCTGCTGCAGACGCGCCTGCTGCTGCTGCAGAAGGAGCAGGAGGCAGCGAAGAAGAAGGAGCTGGCCGGCTCCGTCACGGCGAGCTGGGGCGACCAGATCCGCTCCTACTTCCTCTACGGGCAGCAGCTCGTCAAGGATCTGCGCACGGGCCACGAGTCCTCGCAGCCCGACGCGGTGTTCAACGGCGACCTCGACGGCTTCATCGCCGCGGGGATCCGCTGGCGCTCGCTCTCGAAGAACGACTGAGCGAGCCGCGCGAAAGCTGAGAGCTCCCGGTTCGCCCGCGCGTCGCCGCGGGCGGCCGGGCCCGTCCGCGTAGTGTCGTCTGCGTCATGATCCTCTTCGAGAACGTCACCAAGAAGTACCGGGGTGCGCAACGTCCGGCGCTCGACGGCATCGACCTCCGGGTCGATCGCGGCGAGTTCGTCTTCATCGTCGGCGCATCAGGTTCCGGTAAGTCGAGCTGCCTGCAGCTCATCCTGCGCGAGGAGCAGCCCACCGGTGGCACGGTGCACGTCCTCGGGCACGATCTGAGCAAGATCTCCTCCCGCAAGGTCCCCTACTTCCGCCGCAACCTCGGCATGGTGTTCCAGGACTTCCGCCTGCTCACCAACAAGACCGTGTACGACAACGTCGCGTTCTCGCTGCAGGTCATCGGCAAGTCCCGCGGCTTCATCCAGGAGGCCGTCCCCGACACACTCGAGATGGTGGGCCTGGAAGGCAAGGGCAAGCGGTACCCGCACGAGCTCTCGGGCGGTGAGCAGCAGCGCGTCGCCATCGCGCGAGCCATCGTCAACAAGCCGGCGATCCTGCTGGCCGACGAGCCGACGGGCAACCTGGACCCCGCGACCAGCCTCGGCATTATGCAGCTGCTGCGCGCGATCAACGCGGCCGGCACGACCGTGGTCATGGCCACGCACGAGGCCGCGTTCGTCGACATCATGCAGCAGCGCGTGGTCGAGCTCTCGCAGGGCGTCGTCGTGCGCGACGAGCAGAGCGGCGGGTACGGCGAGACGGCTTCGATCCCCGTCATGGACCTCACCGAGCAGGGCGCCCGCGTGCTGCGCACCACCGAGGCGGTCGTGCGTGCGGCGCTCGCGCCCGAGGTCGGCGTCGTCGAGAGCCCGAGCGCGGCGGCCGAGGCCGGAGCGCACGAGGCCCCGGCCGCAGAAGCGCAGGCACCCGCCCCGGTCCTCGCGGCACCCGAGGCACCCGCCACGGCCGCGGCAGCGACCGTGCCGCCCGCGGACGACGAGGATCCGCTCGACCTCACGGTCCGCGCCGATGGTACGAACGCGGCGCAGGCGCGCAGGGTTCCCGGCTTCCTCGCGCCGAACGACATCGATCCCGTCGAGCTGGCGGCCAAGGGCGGACTCGCCGAGCGCCTCGGCCTCTCGGGTTCCCAGGACGACGACCAGACGGATGTGGGGCCGGTTCGATGAGAGTTTCGCTCGTGCTCGGCGAGGTCTGGAACGGCCTCCGTCGCAATATGTCCGTGGTCATCTCGGTGATCCTCGTGACCTTCGTCTCGCTCACCTTCGTGGGCACGGCGATCCTCATGCAGCTGCAGGTGCAGCAGATGAAGACCTACTGGTACGACCGCGCGCAGGTCGCGATCTACCTGTGCACCAAGTACGACCAGAGCGCGACCTGCTCGGGGGCCGACGCCTCGGAGGATCAGGTCGCCGCGGTCAAGCAGGCGCTCGAATCCGATACGTTGAAGCCCTATATCGCGGACTCCTTCTACGTCAGCCACGACCAGGCGTACACGGAGTTCAAGAAGCAGTTCAAGGGCAACCCGATCGTCGACATCACGAAGCCCGACCAGCTGAACCAGACTTACTGGGTGAAGCTCAAGGATCCGTCGCGCTCCGCGATCATCCAGGAGACGTTCTCGGGGATCCCGGGCGTGCAGTCGGTCTCCGACCAGCGTTCTCTGCTCGATCGGATCTTCCTGATCCTCGGCGTCGCCAGCTACACGGCCATCGCGATCGCGGGCCTGATGCTCATCGCCGCCATGCTCCTCATCTCGACGACGATCCGGCTGTCGGCGTTCTCGAGGCGCCGCGAGATCGGCATCATGCGCCTGGTGGGTGCGTCCAACCGGTTCATCCAGACACCGTTCGTGCTCGAGGGCGTCATATCGGCGGTGATCGGAGCCGTGCTGGCCGGCGTCGCGTCGGTCGCGATCGTCAAGTTCTTCGTCGAGGGCTTCCTCGTGACGAACGTGCCCTTCACGAGCTACATCACCGTGCAGCAATCGCTCGTGGTGCCGCCGATCCTGCTGGCGCTCGGTATCGTGCTCAGCGCCATCGCCGCGAAGATCGCGATCACGAGGTATCTGCGGGTCTGACCCGAGCTTCTGCATCGAGCCTCCGGGTTGCTTCCGCGCGCTCGGGGATCCCGTCGAGTGGCGGCAGAACGCCCGTATCCCATCCGGATACGGGCGTTCTGCCGCCACTCGACGCATTTCGCCTCCGCGCGGGCACGAGCTGTGGCAGACTGAGCGGGTCGGCCGACGCAGGCCGACATTTCGCTCACACTACGGATCGTCCGGCACGTGCCTGCCGGTGGAACGAAAGGAAACCTCGATGGCGAGCGTCGTCTACGACAACATCACCCTGCAGTACCCGGGAACCGACCGACCGGCGGTATCCGACCTCAACCTCCACATCGAGGACGGCGAGTTCCTCGTCCTCGTCGGCCCCTCCGGCTGCGGCAAGTCCACCGCGCTGCGCATGCTGGCCGGCCTCGAAGAGGTGACCGGTGGTCGCATCATGATCGGGGGCGAGGACATGACCCATGTCTCGCCCAAGGATCGTGACATCGCGATGGTCTTCCAGAACTACGCGCTGTACCCGCACATGACCGTCGCCGAGAACATGGGCTTCGCGCTCAAGATCGCCGGTGTCGACAAGGCCGAGCGCCAGCGTCGCGTCGAAGAGGTCGCCGAGCAGCTCGACCTCACCGAGTACCTCTCGCGCAAGCCGAAAGCGCTCTCCGGCGGCCAGCGCCAGCGCGTCGCGATGGGGCGCGCGATCGTCCGCGAGCCCCGCGTCTTCCTCATGGACGAGCCGCTGTCGAACCTCGACGCGAAGCTGCGCGTGCAGACCCGAACCCGCATCGCGTCGCTGCAGCGCGAGCTCGGCGTCACGACCGTCTACGTGACCCACGACCAGACCGAGGCGCTCACCATGGGCGATCGCATCGCGGTGATGAAGCTCGGCGTGCTCCAGCAGGTCGGCACGCCGCGCGAGCTGCTCGACCGCCCCCGCAACGTCTTCGTCGCGGGCTTCATCGGCAGTCCGGCCATGAACCTGTTCACCGCCGAGGTGACGGCGGCGGGCCTCGTGCTCGGATCCGCGACGATCCCGCTCGCCCCCGAGGTCGCGGCAGCGATCACCGGCGGCACGGTCACCGTCGGCATCCGTCCCGAGGACCTCTCGCAGGGCGAGCCCGGTGCCGCGGGCCTCGAGATCGACGTGAACCTCGTCGAGGAGCTCGGCGCCGACGGTTACCTCTACGGCCGCAGCGAGATCGCTGGCGCGCAGACCGACCTGGTCGTGCGCGTCGACGGGCGTGCGCACGCCAACGCGGGGGAGCGCGTCACCGCGGTGCCCGATGTGGCCCGCGTGCACCTCTTCGACGTCGCGACCGGCGAGCGCATCGGCACCCCCGAATCGCGCGAAGCCTGACCCGAACGCAGCGACGAACGCTCCCGACCGCAGCGCGGCCGGGGGCGTTCGCGCGTTCGCGCTCCGGGGAATACCGCGAATCGCGAGAATCGTCGCCCGCGGGCGAGACGACGGGCGACGCCGCACGCTAGGATGGAGGTTCGGTCCGCTCACGGGAACGCTCGAAGAAGGGGGAGTGCCATGCCGAAGGAAACCGGCGAGAAGCTGATCGCGTCGAACAAGAAGGCTCGGCACGAGTACCTCATCATCGACACGTACGAGGCGGGCATGGTGCTCACCGGCAGCGAGGTCAAATCGCTGCGCATGGGGCGTGCGTCCCTCGTCGACGGCTACGTGTTCATCGAGCACGGCGAGGCCTGGCTCGACGCCGCCTACATTCCCGAGTACCTCAACGGTTCGTGGACCAACCACGCTCCGCGGCGCAAGCGCAAGCTGCTGCTGCACCGCCAGCAGATCGACAAGCTGTACCAGAAGACGCGCGAGGGCGGCATGACCATCGTGCCGCTGCGCCTCTACTTCCTCGACGGCCGCGCCAAGGTCGAGATCGCGCTCGCCAAGGGCAAGCGCGAGTACGACAAGCGGCAGACGCTGCGCGAACGTCAGGACCGCCGCGAGGCGGATCGCGCGATCTCCGCGCGCAAGCATCTCGGCGAGTAGGGGCGTCTCAGCGATTGGCGGGAGGCGGCGCGCAACTCCGTTCGCGCGCCGATCCATCCGCGTCCGGCGCTTCGCGCTGGCCGCTCCCGCCAGACCCGCCAGGCTCGCGAACGGAGTTGCGCGCCGCCTCCCGCCGACCGGTCCCGGTCAGTCGAGCGCGCGACTGATGTCGAGCAGCAGCGCGTTCTGCAGCGAGTCGAGCTCGTCGGAGAGCGGTTCCGGCCAGCTCGACAGTTTCACGATCACCGAGTCCGTCTGCGGGTCGAGCCAGAGGTTCTGGCCGTGGATCCCGATCCCGCTCACGTTGCCGCGCTCGTTGCCGGTGCACCACCACTGGCGGGTGTAGCTGCCGTTCGGGAATTCGGCCGTGAACCCCGCGTAGGTCATGGCCTCGGTGGAGCCGCCGGCGAGCACGCCGCGGGTCCACTCCTCGGGGACGACGCGCCCTCCGGGCGCCATGCCGCCGTCGAGGATCACGCGTCCGACGCGTGCGAGGTCGCGCGCCGTGCACGAGATCGCCGCGTTCGCGAATCCGAAGCCGGTCGAGTCGACCGTGATCGTGGCGTCGCGGTCCGCGTCGAGCTTCGACCAGAGGTGCTCGGAGAGCGCGTCGGAGTAGCGCGAGCCGGTGACGCGCTCGACGATCCAGGCGAGCACGTCGGTGTTCGCCGAGCAGTACTGGAACTCGCCGACAGACCCGCTTCCGCGCAGGGCGGCGAGGAACGCGTAGTCGTCCGCCGGGTCCCCGGGCTTCGCGGGGCGCCAGCCGGCGGCGCGGTCGTGCGTCTGCACCTCGGAGTCGGGATCGACGTAGTTCTCGCTGTAGTCGATCGCGATCTCCATGTCGAGCGCGCGCTGCACAGTGGGGCCGTCGTAGACGGATCCGGTGAGCTCCGGGATGTAGTCGGTGATCGCCGCCGCGGGATCGATCCGTCCGGCGCCGATGAGCGCGCCGACGACGGTGCTGCAGAGCGACTTCGACACGCTCATGAGGAGGTGGCGCTGGTCGGGCGCGAACCCGGGCCGATGGTACTCGGCGACGACGTCGGCGCCGCGGAGCACGAGGAGCGCGTCGGTGTAGGTGCGCTCGAGGCGATCCTCGAGCGTGTCGACGCGGCTCACGAGGGCCTCGAGACGCGCGGTGGCCTCGGCCGGTGTGGCGGGCCAGCGACGCGAGACGGTTGCGACGGGCAGCATCTCGGCGAGGTTCGCGAACGCCCAGCGATTGTGCGGCGCCTCCTGCCAGGACTCGAGGGTCGGCTGACCCGCTGGTGCGCCCGGGTAGCGGGCGGGGTGGGGGCCGGTGTCCGTGCTCACGCGGCGACCTCCTTGCGGATCGCGGGGCGGGCGAGCAGGACGTAGAGGCCGGCCGAGACGAGGAGGCCGACTGGCACCGAGAGGTCGAGTCCGCCGGCGGCCTCGGCGAGCGGGCCAACCCAGATGTCGGTCGAGAGGAACAGCGCGGTCGCGACACCGCCGACGACGGCCGAGAGCAGTCCGGCGACACCGAAGCCGTTCGCGAACCAGTAGGCGCCGCTCTTCGACTCCTCGAACAGCTCGAAGGCGTCGTAGCGGCGCTTGCGCAGGAGGATGTCGGCGACGTAGACCGCCATCGTCGGCACCGAGATGATGAGCAGGAACTGCAGCAGCAGGTTGACCGCCGAGATGAGCGAGGTCGACATGGCGAGCACGATGGTGAAAACTGTGCCGAGGACGCCGATGAGGATCGCCGACGGGATGCGCTTGATGGGCACGCCGATCGACTGGAAGACCATGCTCGAGGTGTAGGTGGTCATGCCGTTGAGTGCGATGGTGTTGACGACGACGCCGAGCACGAAGATCGGCCCGAGCCAGCCGGGGATCATATCGAGCAGCGAGTACTCGATGCCGAGATCGAGCGCGTCCGCGGTGACGGCGGTGCCGAGCAGGGCGCCGAAGCCGGTGAAGAGGAAGCAGGGGATCGCGCCGCCGAGCGCCGTCGCGGCGATGATGCTCGCGGGCTTCGTCTCGGCGGGAAGGTAGCGCGCCAGATCGGCGCTGTTGGAGTAGGAGAGCGGGGTGGACGCCAGGATCGCGAAGCCGACGCAGAGCGACACCCAGAGATCGTGCCCGCCGAGGGGCTCGGGCTGGGTGAAGCCCCAGTCGATGTGGGGAAGCAGGAATCCGGTGACGACGAGGAAGATCACGAGCAGGACGGTCGTGACGACGGTGTACGCGCGCAGGATCAGCGCGTGCCCGTAGACGGCGACGAGTACCGTGATCGCCGAGACGACGACGGTCACGCCGATGATCGCGAGCGGCTCGTTGTCGAGGCCCATGCGGCGCAGCAGCTCCACGCCCATGAATGTGGAGGCGACCCAGTTGAGGGCGAGGAAGACGCCCGAGATGAACCAGCCGTAGAAGGCGATTACGATCCGGTTCCCGCGGATGCCGTAGATGGCCCGGGTGATGACCGATCCGGAGGTGCCGGCCGCGGGGCCGCTGACGGCGACGATGCCGGGCAGGACCCAGAGCAGGCAGGAAGCGAGGATCACGAGGAGCGCCTGCCAGACCTCGAGACCGAGCACGAGGGTGAGCGTGGCGCCCATGGTGAAGTTGAGCACGCTCACGTTGGGCGCGGCCCAGACGGCGAACAGCTCGCGGGCTTTGCCGTGCCGCTCGGAGGGTGCGATGAGCTCGATCCCTCGGGTTTCGGGCTGGCTGGCGGTGTCGACGAACGTGTCGTCTGGGGCGGGGGCGGACGGCTTCGTCACTCGGGTTCCTCTCGGCAGCAGCCCAGGCAGCATCGCGTGGTCCAGAACGAGCGGCAGTGCTATTGGTCATGGGGCCAATGGGCTGTTGGTCACTATTCCAATATGATGACGGGCATGGTGTCAAGTGGAACGCGCGGACGCGTGCGGAAGGAGCCCGAGGAGCGCCGTGCCGAGATCCTCTCCACTGCGGCAACGATCGCCCTCGAGGACGGGCTCGAGCGCATCACCCTCCGCGCCGTGGCCGAGCGACTCGAGGTGCGTCCGGGGCTGATCAGCCACTATTTCCCTGCCGCGGAGGACCTGGTGATCGCCGCCTTCGAACTCGCCATCGCGGGGGAGCGGGAAGAGATGTTCGAGGGAAGCGGAACCGCCCTGGAACGGATCGCCGGGATCGTGCACCGCATCGAGAGCCGGAGCGCCGACGACCTCGCGCGACTCTGGCTCAACGCGCGGCATCTCTCGCGTTTCAGCGAGCCGCTGGCTCGCGCGGTCGATGCGCAGGAATCGCTCGACCGCGACGAGCTCATCGCCCTCATCGACCAGGGGATCGCGGAGGGCACCTTCGTGGCTCCGGACCCGCTGACCGCGTGCATTCGCATCTTCATGGCGATCGACGGCTTCGGCGGATACGTCAACGACCGGGGGCCGTTCGTCGGCGAGGCCTTCACCGGGTTCGTGAGCGACGTCGTCGCATGGTCGCTCGGCTTCGAGCGCGCGGAGCTCGACGCGGCGGTGGCGCGCCTGGCGTGACCGCAGCCCGCGGTGCTAGAATCGAGGTTCCGGTTCTGCCGGAGTTTGACAATTCCACAGCGCGTGATGTGCCGCCCCGGTGGTCGGAAGACCGCACACGGGGCCGATCGGTTTCGACACGTCGATTTGAGACCGTGAGAAGCGGGCCGAGGACGCGGAGTTATCTCGTAAACGCCCTTCGCAAACCATAGGTGCCAACGCTAAGCGCACCGACTTCGCTCTCGCTGCCTAAGCAGTAAGACCGAGTCCGTCAGGTCGGGTGGGCCTCCGCCCCGGTTTCCTGGCGTCATCTAGGGGGCTTGCTGATGCGTCGCGTCTCAGGGCGCATCGGGACTTTTTCTGAGACTGGGCCTGTCGTACTAGCTGTTCGTGGCAAAGAACGGGGCCGAGCAGAACGTTTTCACGAACTACGCTCGTAGAAGGCACGGAATCGTCGAAGTGGACCGGGGTTCGATTCCCCGCGGCTCCACAGCGGCATGAGCATCACGCGCACGAATCGTCACCGCAGAGGCCGTCCGAAAGGGCGGCCTCTGCGACTTTCTGGGGCTGACGGACGCTCCGTTCTCAGCCTCTGGCGCGGGCACGGTACACGGTGAGCGCACGGCGGCTGGATCGCGCCCTGAGTACTTCGGCGAGCTCGCCCACTTCTCCGTCCCGAGCGACGCGCGCGGGGCCGTTCGGCAGTGAGATCCGGAGTTCGGGAGCCGAGACCTCGTGGTACTGCTTCACTCGCCCGAGCTGGCCGGTGAGCGTGGCCAACAGCACCACGACCCGGGACCACTTGCTCGAGACATCGAGGATGCGGAGATCCAGCAGACCGTCCTGCAGGTCCGCTCGAGTGCTCGGGGCGAAGCCCTGCGGCTGGTACTGGCCGTTGCCGAGGAACAGCAGGCTCGACTCACGCGTGCGTCCGTCGACCGTGACGGCGACCGAACGGTCCTTCGAGAGCAGACGCCAGGCCGCCACGAGTGCGGCGAGGGGCTTCCCGATCCGCTTTTCGAGTCGCTCCCGGATGCGCACGAAATCCGTGTAGGCGCCGACGCTCGCCGTGTTCAAGAAGATCTCGTCGTTCACATAGGCCACATCGACCTTGCCGACGCTGCCTCGCTGGATGGCCTGCACGGTCCGACCCGCCGAGGAGGTTCCGATGGCCCGGGCGAAGTGGTTGAAGGTGCCTGCGGGGAAGACCGCGAGCGGAATGCCGCGTTCGATCGCCGCATGCGCCGCCGAGCGGACCGTCCCGTCGCCGCCGGCGACCGCGAGGACCTCCGCCTCCTTCGCAGCGGCGGCCATGACCGCCTCGACATCGTCGTCCTGCGCGAGTTCCACGACCCGCATGTCGGGAAGCTTCCGCCGAGCGCTGTTCGCAAGTTCGGCGCCGCGGCCGCTGTGCGAGGCAGGGTTGACCACGAGGAGCACGCCTTCGCCCGTCCGCCGTGGCTTGATCCGATCGAATTCGATCGGCCGCGAAGGTTGGGGAGCCGGCACGGGCGGTACGAGGCGACGTCCGATCGCTGCGATCGAGCCGCCGAGGACGAAGCCTGCGGCCACGTCGGAGGGATAGTGGGCCCCCGTCGCCACGCGGGAGAATCCCACGAGGCCGGCCAGGACCTGCAGCGGCACGCCGAGCGCCGGCACCTCGGACGAGACACCGGCCGCGAACGCGGCAGCGCTCGCCGAGTGTCCGCTCGGGAACGAGGACGAGCGAGGACTGCGCAGGGAACGCCGACCGAGGGGAACGGCATCTCGCAAGGGCCGCTCGCGGTGGTGCAGACGCTTGGCGAGCTGGTTCGCGATCAGGCTCGTCGCCCCGAGCGTGACGACACCGCGCAGGGCGGCGCGGCGCACACGGCCGCGACCGGTGAGGGCGAGACCGCCCGCGATCGCGAGCCACAGCACGGAGTGGTCCGCGGCGTTCGTGAGCTTCGGCATCCAACGATCCAGCACGGGGCTGGGAGTGGACGCCACTGCGGAGTAGATCGCGCGGTCCAGTGCGTGGATCTGCGCGCGGGTCTCCGAACCGGCGCGCCGTACCGGACCTCGGTTCTGCCTTCTCGCCAATGCGCACCTCCGCCCCTACGTTAGCAACGCCCGGTGACGGCGGGCCCGCTAGACTGGGCCGCCATGAACGACCCCTTCGGCGAGATACCGGTACTGCCGATCGTGATCCCGTTGGGTATCGTCGTCTTCGTGCTGCTCTGCTGGCGTCTGCGCGCGAAGCAGATGCTCTCGCTGCCGCGTGCAGCGGTGGCGGCGGCGCTCGGGGTCTATGTCGCGGGCATCGTCGCGAACACCGTCTTTCCCGTGTTCCTGCGCGCTCCGGCCCCGCCGGGACCCTGGTGGTCCGGCGTCGTGCTCACCCCGCTCGTCGACTACGAGGTCGAGGACGCGCTGATGAACGTCATCGTCTTCATGCCGCTCGGAGTGCTGATCCCGCTGGTGCTTCGGCGGCCGGTCTGGTGGAGGGTGCTGAGCGCGGTCGTCGGAGTGAGCCTCGCGATCGAACTGACGCAGCTCGCCGCCCAGGACTTCGCGGGCGGCGGCCATGTCGCCGACGTCAACGACCTGATCTTCAACACCCTGGGCGGGGTCATCGGGTTCGGATTCCTCGCGCTGTTCGGCCGGCTGCCCGGGAGCGACCGGATCCTGGAGCGGTTCCGCTGGGCGGACGGCGACGGGCTGCCGGTCGCGCCGCTCTGAGCTCGGACCCGTTCCGGCTCGGTCGATCGACCCCGCACCTCCTGGCGAGCGGGCCATCCTCCTGCGTTCAGTGGCTGGGAAGGATCCTGAACGACTCGAGCAGGTCGCCGCGCGTAGTGGCGATTGCGGTGCTGACGCCGGTGAAGACGCGGCTCTCCCACGAGAAGCGCAGTTCGGTGGTCTCACCGTCGGTCGTGGACTCGAGCACGGTCATGCGTGCGCCGGCACCGATGGCATCGCTCGCCGCCCAGCTGCGCACCCCGTCCGGGCCTCGGAGCACGCGTCCCCAGTCGTCGACGAAGCCGTCCTCGGTGAATGCCGCGACGAACGCGTCGGCGTCCGCCGCGTTGATGGCATCGACGAAGGCCTGAACGGGAGCGGGGGGAGTGGAGGCGGTCATGCGACGATCGTAGGCGCAGCACCTGGAGGAGCACCACCGCACCAGGTGGGAGGTCGGGCCTTTTGACCCCTCTCCGGGGGTCAAAATCGACTGCTGCGGAGCGGTGTCCGTGCTTCGGCTACCCGGACCTTCGCATCGGAGCTATGTTTTCGCGTGTCGTAACTGCGCATTCGAGCTGCGCCGTCGGTACGACGAGACGCGCAATGAGCACCGAACAGGAAAGCGAGGACGCTTCATGGCATCTGGAACCTCCAAGGCGACGGAACCGCGCAGGCGCTGGTGGGCGGTCGCACTGCTCGCCGCCATTGCACTGCTCGTTCCCTCGGTCGCGACCGCGGCGAACGCGGCGACGATCACGAACGGACAGTCGGTCTGGGTCGGCAAGACCGTTCCGGGGTCGGGCGGCACCGCGTTCCACGGTATCCACCTGCAGACGCCCGCCGACCCGAAGAATCCCGGTACACCGGACTTCTACGCCTACTGCATCGAGCACGACATCAGCGCCGTGCCGCTGCAGAACGGGGTCGTGGGGGATCCGTCCAGCTACCTCGGAGCCAACCACTACACGGATCCCGCGATCCAGGGCAAGGTGAACTGGGTGCTGCAGCACAGCTACCCCGCGCTGAGCCTCGAAGAGCTCGCCCAGGCGGCGGGGCTTCCGAGCATCTCGCTCTTCGATGCGACCGAAGCGACCCAGTACGCGATCTGGCGCTACACCGATCTCACCTTCGACGCGGCCTGGCAGTGGAACAGCGATGACTCGAAGGCGGCCTACTGGTACCTGGTGAACGGAGCGAACGCGAGCTCCGGTGCACCCGTCGATGCGCCCATCACCGTGTCGGTGACCCCGGCGTCGGGAACCTTCCCGGCCGGCGGCATCTCGGGGCCCTTCACCGTGCAGACCAACCAGGCGACGGCGGCGGTCACCGCGAGCGGCGGCGCGACGATCGTCGACGCGAGCGGCAACGCCATCGACGCGGGCAATGTGGTCGACGGGCAGCAGGTCTACCTGGATCTGCGGAACGTGACGGCAGCCGGGTCGACCACGATCACCGCGACGGTCGCGGGCGCGTCGGGCACGGGGCACATCATCACCTCGCCGAAGACCATCGGCGGCACGGCGACCGCCGGAAGCCACGGCCAGAGTCTCGTGCTCGTCGTTCCGGGCGGGGCGACCACTTCGGCCACGGCGGATGCGAGCTGGACCGTCCCCGCGATCAGCACGACGCTGCTGGATCAGGCGGACGGGGATCACAACCTCGTGTTCACGGGCGGCACGGTGGTCGACACGATCGCCTACAAGAATCTGGTGCCGGGTCAGCAGTACACGGTGTCGGGTGAGCTGATGCGCAAGTCTGATGGTTCGGCGACGAGCATCACCGGGTCGAGGACGTTCACGCCGACGGCGGCGAACGGCAGTGTCGAGGTGACGTTCGTGGTGCCGGCCGGTTTCGACGGGCAGACGCTGGTGGCGTTCGAGAAGCTGTATCGCGGTGAGTCGGCGTCGGGTACTCCGGTGGCGACGCATGAGGATATCGATGATGCGGCGCAGACGGTCGTCGTCGCGAAGAAGCCGGCGCAGACGACGCCGACCACGCCGGGATCGACGACCGCACCTGGGACGCCGACCACGCCGGGCGGAACGCTCGCGACCACCGGCTCCGCGGCGCAGCCGGCGATGCTGGCGGGAGTCGCACTGCTCGGGCTGATCGCGGGGGCGACCGCCCTGGTGCTCGCGCGTCGCCGACGGGCCGCAGCCGTCGAGGCGGAATAGCCCGGGACGGCCGCGGATCGAACGCGGTCGCGAGATGGAACCGAGCGGGCCCCGATCCTCTGGATCGGGGCCCGCTCGCGTCCGGATCCGGGACTCGAAGATCGTCCGGCGCCCCGGAACTCACCGCTGCGCGTCGCGGAACGCGCCCGGTGCGATTCCCACGCGGTGCTTGAAGTACTTCGAGAAGTTCGCCGGGTCGTCGAAGCCGAGCCGGGCCCCGATCGCGGCGATCGGCGTCTGTTCGTGGGCGAGCAGGCGCTTCGCCTCCAGCACGACACGGCGGTCGATCAGTTCCTTCGCGCTGAGCCCCGCGTGCGCACGGGCCAGGCGGTTGAGCGTGCGCTCCGAGTACCCGAGACGCCGGGCGTACCAGGCGGCCGTGCGATGCTCGGCGAAGCTGCGCTCGATCTCGTCGAAGAACCAGTGGAACGCTTCCGGCAGCTCCACCTCGACCGTCGACGCGTCCGACTCGGCGGTGTCTGCGAGCAGGAGCAGCGCCGCTGCCGCGGCGTGCGTCGCAGCGTGATCGTGCGCCTGCGCCCGGGCGGCCCGGTCGCCGGATCCGGACGAGTCCGCGGTGATCGCGGCGAGGGCGGTCAGCGCGCTGAGCAGAGGACCGCCCGGAGCGGCGGCGTCAGCCCAATGATTCCGCGCGAATGCTCCGAACGTGCGCAGCAGCGCGACCACGTCGGCCGGCAGCGCGTCAGGACTGAAGATGACCGCGATTCCCTCCAGCTGACGCACGTCCCCCCACAGCTGGACCTGCCCGGAGTGCACCCAGAGCACGTCGCCCGCGGAGACGTCGTAGCGCGTGAAGTCGACTTCGTGCGTCGTGCTCCCGTGCTCGATCGCGAGCAGGAGCTCGAAGTCGGGGCGCTGCGGGGCCGCGAACTCGGCGAGGCCGCCGCGCCGTCTGATCCGGTCGATCGTGGTGATCTCGATCGGGAGGCGCGCGGCCCCGGCCGGGTTGTAGCGCACCCGCCTGACGGGCGATGTCTGATTTTCACCATTCATTGTCCCTGCCGAACCGTGATCTTCGCGCTCCATGAGCATAGTTTTACCTCATGGCCGCGGAATCACCGAGTGACTCGCGGTCGACCACCGCTCGCACACCGATCCACGGAGAGAAGACATGACCGATCTCACCATCACCGTCCTGGACGCGCCGGCGTCCTCACTGCACAAGACGAGCGTGCTCGTCACCGGCGAGACCGACGCGGTGCTCGTCGACGCCGGTTTCACCCGCGCCGACGGGCACCGGATCGCCGCCGCGATCCTCGACGCCGGCAAGACCCTGACCACCGTCCTCGTGACCGGCGGCGATCCCGATTTTTACTTCGGCGCCGAGGTCATCGCGGACACGTTCCCCGAGGCCCGATTCATCGCCCCGAGCGACGTGATCGAGCACATCCGGCACAGCTACGACGGGAAGCTGCAGGCCTGGGCGCACCTCGGCGCGAACCTGCCCACCCGTCTCGTCGAGCTGGAAGCCTTCGACGGCGGCGAGATCGCCGTCGGCGACCGCAGCATCGAGCTGCGCAGCGCCGGCGACGATCTCGGGGATCGCCGCTGGTTCGTGTTCGACGCGGCGCAGCGCGCTCTCTTCGGCGGGATTCTGCTGTTCGAGGGCCTGCATGTCTGGACCGCCGACACCGCGACCCCCGAGGCGCGCCGCGCCTGGCTCCGTGCGCTCGACGGCTTCGACGCGCTCGATCCGGCATTCGTCGTCGCGGGCCATCGCATCACCGGCGCTCCGACCGATCGCACCGCGATCGAGCACACCCGCGCCTACCTGCAGCGCTTCGAGGAGGTCATCGCCGAGTCCGTCGACGCCGCGGCGGCCGAGCGGACCCTGCTCGCCGAGTACCCCGACGCCGGGCTCCAGATCGCCGCATCGCTCGGTACCAAGGTCGCGAAGGGGGAGATGTCGTGGGGCTGAACGAGTCGAACGAACCGGCAGACGTCGTCCGCAGGCAGTACCTCGCATCGGCGGCGGGCGATCTCGCGGCGCTGCGTGCCACCCTCGCGCCCGACGTGGAGTGGACCGAGATGGCCGGGTTCCCGCTCGCCGGAACCTACCGCACGCCCGAGGGCGTCACCTCGAACGTGATGGAGGTGCTGGGCCGCGACTGGACGGGTTGGACCGCGCACGACGACTCCTACGTCGTCGACGGCGAGAACGTCGTCGTGCTGGCGCGCTACACGGCCCGGAACAATGCGACCGGCAAGGACCTGAACGTGCGGGTCGTCCACCACTTCGTCGTCCGCGGCGGCCTCATCGTGCGCTTCGAGCAGTTCGTCGACACCGCGCTGGTGCGCGACGCGATGGCCTGAACCGCGGCGGGACCGCGTGATGCCGCGCGGCTACGCGATTCGGGCGAAGCGGGGTCCGCGGTACCCGTCGCGATCCACCTGCTCGACGAACATCGCGACGGGGCGCACCCAGAAGCTGTAGTCGTCGTAGAGCTTGCGGTAGAAGACGAGCGACTCCTCGGTCTCGGAGTGCCGGCCCGTGCCGATCACTTCGTACCGTCGGCCCTTGAAATGCTGGTAGATGCCGGGCTCGACGTCGGAGGAAACGGAAACGGTCATGGTCGCAGCATATCCGCTGCGACCATGACCGCTTCCGGCATCCGACGGTTGCCGGGCGCTACTTCGGGAACTCGGGGGCCTTCGCCTCGCACGTCACCGGCTTGCCGGGATCCGAGGTCGCCGTGGCGATCTCCTTCGAATCATCGAGCAGGATCCGGCAGGTGGCGCGCACGCCGGCCGGAGGGGTCGCGGAGATGCGGGTCTGCTTGCCGACGACCACGATCGAATCCGCCTTCCACTTCGAGGGGGCGCCCCCGGCTCCGGCGGAGGTCTCGACCGTGCCGACGCGCTTCATCGCAGCTTCTTCGAGGCGGCCGCTGGTGTCGAGGTACGAGACGTCGGTGAGCGTCGCCGACGCGCTTCCGTCGGTGGTCACCTCGTAGTTCAGCTGCCAGGCGTCCTGCGAGGACTTGCCGATCGCATCGATGACGCTGCAGCCGGTCAGCGGGAGCAGAAGGGCGGCGGCGCCGACGGTGAGGGCGAACGGGCGGATTCGAGAGGCGGTGGTCTTCATGCTTCCGATCCTCCCGGGTGACTCCGGCGTGCCGCATCGGACCCAGGTCGGACGAGAAGGTACCGGGGTGCCGTCAGTCGTGCCCGCGGTTCCGTTCCAGGAGGCCGAGCATCCGCGTGAAGCGGTCCTGCTCCGCGCCGAGCGCCGCGAAGTACGCGCGATCCGTCTGTTCGACGGCCCGCACGGCCCGGTTGACGATCGCGAGTCCCGCAGGTGTCGGGGTCACCGTCACCGCGCGGCGATCCTGCGGGTGCGCTCCGCGGGCGACCAGGCCGTTCCGTTCGAGCGCGCGAACCACCTGCGAGGTCATCATCGGGTCGGTGGAGGCGGCATCGGCGAGGTCGCGCTGCGTCATCGGTTCGTCCGGATCCGCGTGGGCGAGCGCTGCGAGCAGCACGAACTGGACGTGCGTGAGGTCGAAGGGGGAGAGGGCGGATCGGATCGCCCGCTGCCACGCGTTGGTGACCCGCCAGAGCATGAGTCCGGGGCTCTGGCTGGCGTGCGGGTAGTCGGAGTCGAGTCGGCTCACGCGGTCATCGCCTCCCGCAGGGTGTCGAGGTCCTCGGGTTCGAGCGGCACGAGTCCGAGGCGGAGCCGGTAGCCCCAGTGCGGGTCCGCGGTGAGTCGCAGCGAGTCCCGCACCCGTTCCAGCGGCACGTGCGTCGTCGAGAGGACGTCGAAGCGGCGGCGGTACGGGTGGAACGAGCCCTCGTCGGCCTGCCAGATCTCGTCGTCCGGCAGCGTGCCGATCGCGGTGAAGCAGCGGTAGGCGATGCCGTCGCCGCGGGAGCGGGTCGGAGAGTAGTAGACGAGCGTGTCGCCGGCGTGCATGCGCGCGAGCGCCGTGCGGTTGCCGTGGTTGATCTGCGCGATGCCGAGGTCGGCACCGCGGGCCACATGGTCCGCGGCGACGACGCCGAGCCAGCCGCGGTTCATGCGGCGTCCAGGTTCGCGAGGAGGCCGTCGATGTTGGTGTGCGCCGCGTCCGCGAACCCGCGCCCGATCGCGAGCCGCCAGAGCGGCGCGAGCGGGCCGTCGATGCGGATCTCCACCGACAGGGTCGCCCCGTCGCCCGCCGGTTCGACGCGGTGATCGAAGGTGAGTGCCGCGCCCGGCATGCGCGAGACGTTGGTGAAGCGACGATCCTCGACGAACTCGGTGATGGTGAAGGAGGTCGCGGGGCCGCTGGCCGGCCGCATGCGTCCGGTGGCGCCGACGCGGACCCGGTCGGTGAAGGCGACCTCGCGCACGTCCGGATCCCATGCGGGCCAGGAATTGGGGTCCGCCCATCGCGCGAACACGGACTTCTCGGGGTGGTCGGTTCGCGCACGGTGGGAGCTGAGGATCGGCATGTGTTTAGTATGCGTGCTTATTATCTGATGGGCAAGCCCTCCCTTCTCGGAGCGTTCGCGTCGGGTCTCTGGAGCCCTGTGCCGAGGGGATCAGTGGAGGCTCACCGGCACCCCCTATGCTGTGCGGCATGCATGGAATCGGTGCCGTCGGCGCCGCGGCCGTCGGGCCGCGGCCGCTCCGACGCGCGGTCCTCGCGTTCGTGGTCGTCACGACCGTGCTCGTCGGCCTGCTGGGCATGCACGTGCTCGAGCTGCACGGCACCTCCGCTGCGGCGCACGCCGCCTCGGGCATGGCGCCCCACGCCGAGGTCGTCTCCGTCGACGGTGCTGCGGCATCGAGCGGCATGCACGGCGCGGACGGGATGAGCGACGCCGCTGGCATGGTGATGATGTGCGTGCTGGCGCTGCTGCTCGTCGCCTTCGCCGTGCGACTGCGACGGCGTTCCGTACTGCGCATTCCCGCGCTTGCGCGGGGGAGCGTCCGCCGCAGATTGCTTCCTCGACTCGCGCCGCGCATCCCCGATCCGCCCACACCCCTCCTGCTCGGGATCAGTCGGACCTGAGCGGCCTCGGATCCGAGGTGCTCTGTTGCGCCCGGATCGCTCAGCCGTATCCGAACGAACCCATTTCAGCGGGCGCCTGCGCGCCCGCGCACTCAGGAGACCCACCATGACCAAGAACACACCTGCGCTCACCGCGCTCCTCGCCGGCGTAGCGATCGCTGGATCCCTCACGGTCGCCGGCTGCTCGACCCAACCGGCGGGCGAACCGTCGCCGAAGCCGAGCGCGAGCGCATCGCTCCCCGCCGATGTCAACGAGGCAGACACGATGTTCGTCTCGATGATGATCGGACACCACCAGCAGGCGATCGAGATGAGCGACATCGTGCTGGCCAAACCCGAGCTGGACCCGGGCGTTCGTGACCTCGCGAAGCGGATCAAGGCCGCGCAGGGTCCGGAGATCACGCAGCTGAAGGGTTGGCTGTCCGACTGGGGGATGGCCGATGCCGGTTCCTCGTCCGAGCACGGAGGTCACGCCATGAACGGCATGCTGTCGGCGGAGCAGCTCGGGCGGCTCCGTTCGGCCGACGGCGCGACGAGCTCGACGCTCTTCCTGGAGCAGATGATCGAGCACCACGAGGGCGCGGTCGAGATGGCGAAGCCGGAGGTCGCCGATGGCGCGAACGTCGATGTACAGCGGCTCGCCCGGTCCGTGATCGACGATCAGAGCGGCGAGATCGCGGAGATGCGCGAGATGCTCGCCGAGCTGCGGTAGCGGAGCCGGTGCCGGGCGTGGGGAACCGCGCCCGGCACCGCCGCGCCAGTGGGCCGGGTGATCGCGGGTGACCGAGCCGGCTGCGCGCGTCCCCTAGACCGTCGCCGGGGCTTCCAGATCCTGCAGTGCCCGCACGAGCGGAGCGAGTTCCGGTCGTGCGTCCGCCTCGGCGAGCACCCGCTCGAGCGCCTCGTCGTGCACGGGGTGCGCGCGTTCGTAGAGCCGGCGGCCGGCGGGGGTGAGCTCGGTGTAGATGCCCCGGCGATCGTCGGCGCAGAGGATCCGGGTGAGCAGGCCGCGGTCCTCGAGGCGGGTCACCAGGCGCGTGGTGGCGCTCGGGCTGAGCGCCGCGGCGCGCGCCAGCTGCTGCATGCGCATGTGCCACCCGTCCTGCCGGCTCAGCGCGTCGAGCACGGTGTACTCGACGACCGACAGCTCGACTGATGCGCTCAGCGTGCGCTCGAGCTCGGCCTCGATGAGGCCGTGCATGGCGGCGAGGGTGCGCCAGCCGCGGGCGCGGATCTCGACGGCGTCGTCGGCGATGCCCATGGGTCCTCCAAAGGTAGTTGCTTGCGCGGATTAATTGCGTATGCAATGATTGTGTTCATCGACGCAACATCCCGCGTCTGCAACTACTTTATCAGGATCCTCCGCGAACCGCGAGGGATCCGGGGGAGCGCACACATGCCACTCGGACTCATCGCCCTCGCTATCGGGGCGTTCGGCATCGGACTCACCGAGTTCGTGATCATGGGCCTGCTGCCCGACGTCGCCCGCGACTTCGGCGTCAGCGAGGCGACGGCCGGCTGGCTCATCTCGGGCTACGCGCTCAGCGTCGTCGTCGGTGCGCTCGGCATCACCGCTGCGACCACCCGGCTGCCGCGCAAGGCCGTGCTCATCGGGCTCGTCGTGCTCTTCATCATCGGGAACGCGCTCACCGCTGCGGCACCCGACTACGGCGTCGCCATGCTGGGCCGCATCATCGCCGCGCTCAACCACGGGGCGTTCTTCGGCATCGGGTCCGTCGTCGCGGCCGAGCTCGTGGCCCCCGAGAAGAAGGCTGGTGCGATCGCGATCATGTTCACGGGCCTCACCGCCGCCAACGTGCTCGGGGTGCCGTTCGGCACGTTCCTCGGGCAGCAGTTCGGTTGGCGATCCACCTTCTGGGCGATCTCGGCGATCGGTATCGTCGCGCTCGTGGGCATCGCGGCGCTCGTCCCGGCACCGAAGAGCGCGGGGGAGCCCGTGCGGCTCCGCTCGGAGCTGCGGGCGTTCCGGTCGGCCCAGGTCTGGCTCTCGCTCGCCGTCACCGTGCTCGCCTACGGCGGCATGTTCGGTGCCTTCACCTACATCGCGTACACGCTGACGGATGTCGCCGGTTTCGCCAGCGCATCGGTGCCGTGGCTGCTCGTGCTGTTCGGCGCGGGGCTCGTGGTCGGCAACTGGCTCGGCGGGCATCTCGCCGACCGATCGATCGACGGCACGCTGCTCGGGTTCATCGCCGCGCTCGTCGTCGTGCTGGTCGCCTTCGGCCTGCTCGCCTTCTCCCAGCCCGCGACCATCGTCATCCTCTTCCTCATGGGCGGCTTCGGCTTCGGCACCGTCCCCGGGCTCCAGAGCCGCATCATGCAGTACGCGGGCGGGGCCCCGACGCTGGCCTCCGGTGCGAACATCGGTGCGTTCAACGTGGGCAACGCCCTCGGCGCATGGGCCGGCGGAGTCGGCATCGCCGCGGGGCTCGGCTACACCGCTCCCATCTGGATCGGCGCCGCGATCACGGTGGCCGCGCTCCTCGTCATGGCGTTCGCGGCGTTCGCGGCGAAGCGCCCCAGCCGGGAATCCGCGGTCGCGAATCCGCAGCTGCAGCCGTCGGCCCTGAGCGCCGCCGCCCGGTGACGCCTCGGGCCGTTCCGCCCGACACCCCGTTCCTCCCATCCACCACTCGAATCCCACAGGAGATCTCATGACCGCACCGACCGTTCCCACCATCACCCTCAACAACGGCCTCGAGATGCCGCAGCTCGGCTTCGGCGTCTTCCAGGTGCCCGACGCCGAGACCACGGCGGCGGTCTCGGCCGCGCTGGATGCCGGGTACCGGAGCATCGACACCGCGGCGATCTACGGCAACGAGGCGGGCGTGGGTCGCGCCATCGCCGAGTCGGGGATCCCGCGCGACGAGCTCTTCGTGACCTCGAAGCTCTGGATCGACTCGCTCGACTACGATTCCGCGATGCGCGGCTACGAAGCGTCGCTCGAACGGCTCGGCCTCGAAACGCTCGACCTGTTCCTCATCCACTGGCCGGCGCCGGCGAGCGACCGCTACCTCGACGCCTGGCGAGCGCTCGCGCAGCTCGCATCCGACGGTCGCGTGCGCGCCGTCGGCGTGTCGAACTTCCTGCCGGCGCACCTCGACCGGCTCGCCGAGGCGAGCGATCTGGTGCCCGCCGTGAACCAGGTCGAACTGCACCCGGCCCTGCAGAACCGGGAGACGGCCGAGGCGAACCGACGCCTCGGGATCGCTACGGAGGCGTGGAGCCCGCTCGCGCAGGGTGCGGTTCTCGGCGAGGAGTCCGTGATCGCGATCGCCGAGCGCCACGGGAAGACCCCGGCCCAGGTGGTGCTGCGCTGGCACCTCCAGCAGGGGCGCATCGTGATCCCGAAGTCGGTCACCCCCGCGCGCATCGCCGCGAACCTCGACGTCTTCGATTTCGAGCTCGCCGACGCAGAGCTGGCGGCGATCGACGGTCTCGAGCGCGACGGCCGCACCGGTCCGCACCCCGCCGAGTTCAACGGCTGAGCGCGGGCGAATCGAGACCGCTGGATCCGCGAATCGCCGCGGATCCAGCGGTCGCTCAGCATCGGCTCCGCGCGGCTGTCCGTCTGGAGAATGAGCCACGAGTCGCTCGTTTCGGGACAAATCGGTACCTCGGGATGACGCGCGGTATCCCGGTATCAGGGATCATGGGATCATGCAGCTGAGATCGATGACCGTCGTCCGTGTGCTCGGGGCAACCGTCGCGGCGGCGCTGATCGCTCCCGCACTGACCGGTTGCGCCGTGCTGCGCGGCACGCTGGGAGAACTCGACGCGCAGCTGCGGCGCGTGACCTATGAGGTCTCGGTCTCGGGCAAGAGCGCGGGGGTCGGATCGCTCGGCGTCACCAACCTCTCGTACCTCGACGCCCCCACGCGCGGGCGCGACACCAAGCACATCTCGAGCATCACCACGCGCAGCGGGCAGAACCGCATGGACTGGTCCGCCGACGCGCTCGTACGCTCCGGGCGCACCGCCCGGGTCGCGGCCACCCCCGTGCCCGGCGCCACAGCGAAGTGCCGGATCCTGGTCGACGGCGGTCGCGAGCTCGCCTCGAGCACGGCGAGCACCGGCAAACCGGTGGTGTGCGAAGCCAAGCTGCCGAAGGACCTCCGGCGCTGATCCGCGGGGCCTCCGCTCTTGCCTGCACCTGATCCCGCCGCCGCGGTCGAGTGAACGCGTGTACACGAAAAGGGCCCTCTTTTCGTGTACACGCGTTCATTCGGGGGCTCTCCGCATCCGCGCGGCGCAGCTCGGGCGGCATATGCCCGGCGAATGCGCGGGAGCGCATATCCTCGGGGCATGAGCAGTGAAGCCCATGCCGGCGTCGGTACGAGACCGCAGCGCAGCGTCCCCGAGGGGCGCGATCTCACGCTGGATCTGACGCGGGTCGCCTGCGTCGTGCTCGTCGTGTTCGTGCACATCCTCTTCACGGGTGTCGGACGCGGCTCAGACGGATCCCTGCTCATCGAACGAACGGTCGAAGGCGAGACCTGGTTCAACGCCGCCTCGTGGATCGCCGACATCATGCCGCTGTTCTTCGTCGTGGGCGGGTTCGCGGCGCGGGCGGGATGGAACTCGGCGCAGCGCCGGGGCGAGACAGCGGACGGCTTCGTCCGGCTGCGCCTCGCCCGCCTCGCCCGCCCGGCGCTCGCCGTATTCGTGTTCTTCGCGGCCGTGCTGGGCGCCGCCGCGCTGCTCGACATCGACCCGGTGCTGGTCGACACCGTCGCCATCGGAGTCGGGTCCCCGCTCTGGTTCCTGGCCGCGTACCTGCTGGCGCAGGCGCTGGCGCCCCGCATGATCCGGCTGCATCACCGCTTCGGCTGGGGCGTTCCCGCGGTGCTGCTCGCCGGAGCGGTCGCGACCGACACGCTGCGATTCCTCGTCGCGGGGGAGCTCCTCGGCCTCCCGCACGTCGATCCCCAGGGCTTCGTGATCGGTCAGGAGCTCTTCGGACTGCCGAACGTGCTCTTCGTCTGGCTGTTCGCCCAGCAGATCGGGTTCTTCCTGTTCGACGGCTGGTTCGCGCGTCGACGCGTCTGGCAGCTGCTCGGACTGATCGCCGCCGGGTACCTCGCGATCTGGGGGCTCGTCTCGCTCGGCGGCTACTCGTGGAACATGCTCGCGAACCAGTGGCCCCCGACCGTGCCGCTCGCGCTGCTCGCCGTGGTGCAGGCGGCGACGCTGACGCTGCTCAAAGCGCCGCTCACCGCGCTCATGCGGACGCGCGCGGCGCAGGGGGCCGTTCTGCTGATCGGCTCCCGGCTGATGACCGTCTACCTCTGGCACCTGCCGGTCATCATGATCCTCATCGGGATCCAACTGGTGCTGCCGATCCCCATGCCGATGCCCGGCAGCGTCGCCTGGTGGTGGACCCGCGTCCCGTTCCTGCTGCTGGTGCTCGCCGCGGTCTGGGCATTGTCGCTCTGGCTCGTGCGCTTCGAACGCACGCCTCCGCTGGGCCGCCCGGCGTTCCCTGCGGCGACCCCGGTAGCGGTGGTGCTCTTCGTCCTGCCGGTGCTGGCGATCACGGCCTACGGGATCGACGCCGCGCTCGCGACGGTCGCGTTGATCGCCACGGCGCTCGCGCTCGGCTTCACCGGCGGTTTCGGTGCTCCGCGCAGGGTGCAGGCCCGGGGTTAGGCGCGCGCGGCGCGGCGCGCACGGATGGCCGCGACGCCGCGGCCGATGCCGCGCCAGCCGACCAGCAGGACGCCGAGCGCGACCGTCGCGACGATCACGAACGCGAGCGCCGTGCCGGCCCCGGTCGCCCAGCGCACCAGCATGCCGAGGGCGACGGTGCCGATCCAGATCGGGACGCCGCTGCGGAGCGGACGGAGCGGCGCGCGCCAGGCGAGCGCCGCGATCCATGCGACGGCGAGGCCGACCAGGAACGGCCAAGCGGTGATGAAGACGCCGGCGGGGCTCACGTCCTCGCCGTGGCTCGATCGCCCGATGGCGGCGAAGAGCATGACGCAGCAGAGGTCGGCGACGATGGCGGGAAACACGGTGCGCGACGTCTGCTCGGAGCTCATATGTCGAAGCATATCGGCTGCGCGGGGCCGTTTCTGCGTGGCGGACGTGCATAATAGAGAGGTGAACTGGCGGGGGGCGGTTCCGAGATGTTGGACTCGGTCCGATTCCTGTCTCGGAGCGTCTTTGGCCCACCGTTCCATACGGAAGGACAGCGGGACTACACGTGCAAGATCAGCTCTGGCTCGACGATGAGGAGCGGGATCTCTGGCTCCGGCTGGTGAGCCTCACCATGCTGCTCCCGAGCGCCGTCGAGGCGCAGCTCAAGCGCGACGCGAGCGTCTCGTTCTTCGACTACCATGTGCTCGCGATGCTGTCGGAGGCTCCGGACCGCACTCGGCTCATGAGCGACCTGGCATTCCATACCAACGCGTCGCTCTCGCGTCTCTCGCACGTCGTCACCCGGCTCGAGAAGCAGGGCTGGGTGCGCCGCGAGGCCTACCCGAACGACGGACGCGCCACCAACGTCGTGCTGACCGACCACGGCTACGCGCACCTCACGGAGCACGCTCCCGGGCACGTGCGCGAGGTGCGGCGCCTGGTGTTCGCGTCGCTCGATCGCGAGGACATCGCGACCCTCTCGGCCCAGCTCGGCCGAATCCTCGACGCGGTCGATCCCGACCGTCGTCAGATGCGGGGCTGACCCCGGTTCAGCCGCGCTTCGCCGCGTCGATCGCGCCGCGCACGGCATCGTGCAGCGCGCCGTTCGTCGCGAGCGAGCTGCCGTTCCACGCGGACTCGGCACCGTCGATGTCGGTGAAACGGCCACCGGCCTCGCGCACGATCGGAACGAGCGCGGCCAGGTCGTAGGGCTTCACGTCGAACTCGGCGACGATGTCGACGAGTCCCTCGGCGAGCAGCATGTACGACCACATGTCGCCGTACGCGCGGTCGCGCCACACCGCCCGGCTCAGTGCGATCAGCGGCTCGAGATACCCGGCGAGATCCCACTGCTCGATGCTCTGGAAGCTGAGCGACGCGTGCTCGAGCTCCGAGACGCCCGAGACGTGCAGGCGACGCGGTTCCGCCTCGCCCTCCGCCTTCCAGGCGCCGCTGCCGGTCTCGGCCCACCAGCGGGTGCCGAACGCGGGCGCCGAGACGATGCCCACACGCACCTCTCCGGCGATCTCGAGGCCGATCAGGGTCGCCCAGTTGGGAACGCCCCGCAGGAAGTTGGAGGTGCCGTCGATCGGGTCGAGGATCCAGCGCCGCTCGCCGCGCTCGGCGCGGCCGGATTCCTCGCCGAAGAAGCTGTCTTCCGGGCGCTCGGCCTCGATGCGCGCACGCAGCGCCTCTTCGACGGCGCGGTCGGCGTCGGTGACGAAGGTGCGGTCGGGCTTCGTCTCGATCGTCAGGTCGGCCGCGCGGAAGCGGGGCAGCGAGATCGAGTCCGCGAGCTCCGCGAGCTCCAGAGCGAAGGCGAGATCCTCGGACGGGGAGGGGGGCAACTGGGACATCGACGGCTCCGATCGCGTGGGGCGGGAACGACAAAGGCCCGGAACCGTGAGGTTCCGGGCCAATCCGTGCGCCCTCACGGGCTCGAACCGTGGACCCGCTGATTAAGAGTCAGCTGCTCTACCAACTGAGCTAAAGGCGCATGTCGCTTCTGCGAGGTTTTCCCTCGCTGGGCAACGGAGAAAACAATAACACGGTTCTCGGGGTCAGGTGAAATCGAGGTGGCTTCTGCGTGGATTCCGGGAGTGTTGCCGCGGAATCACGCGGATCTCGTGGCGGGCCCGGGTGGGACGGCCGCCCGGGCCCGCCCCGTGCGTCAGCGCGGCGCGACGACCGCGCGGCGCTTCGGGCGGACCAGGAAGCACGCGGCGACGACGGGGGCCAGCAGCGACGCCGCCATCACCGCGAGCCGGGCGAGGTCGGCCGTCTCGGGGTGATCGAAGCTGAGCTCGGTGACGAGGAGTGAGACCGTGAAGCCGATGCCGGCGAGCGCGGCGACGCCGATGAGTTCGCGCCAGCGGATCGCGGGATCGAGCTCGGCCCGGGTCCACTTGGTCAGGATCCAGGTGGTCAGCGCGATGCCGAGCGGTTTGCCGACGACGAGGCCGACGATGATGCCGAGCGCGACGGGGCTGAAGGGGAAGCCGCTCGTGCCGCTGATCGCCACGCCGGCCGCGAAGAACGCGAAGACGGGCACCGCGAAGCCGCTGGAGAGCGGACGGAAGCGGTGCTCGAAGGTCTCGGCGAGCGCGGTCCCGCCGCGTCCCTCGACCGGGATCGCGAACGCGAGTGCGACACCGGCGATGGTGGCGTGGATCCCGGACGCGTGCACGAGCGCCCAGACCACGATGCCGATGGGCAGCAGGATCAGCCACGGAGCCCAGCCGGAGGTCGCGAACCGCGCGGGAAAGCGATGCGCGAGGAAGGCGAACGCGGCGAAGGGGATCACGGCGAGTCCGAGCATGAGGAAGTCGATGCCGCTCGAGTAGAAGACGGCGATGACCGAGATCGCGATCAGGTCGTCCACCACGGCGAGCGTGAGCAGGAACATGCGGAGCGCGGGCGGGACGCCCGGGGCGATGAGGCCGAGCACCGTGACCGCGAACGCGATGTCCGTGGCGGTGGGGATCGCCCAGCCGTGCATCTCGGGCGACCCTGCGGTGAATGCGACGAACAGCAGCGCGGGAACGGCCACTCCGCCGAACGCGGCGGTGACGGGCACGATCGCGGTCCGGAACCGGCTGAGCTCGCCGGCGACGAACTCGCGCTTCAGCTCGAGACCGGTGAGGAAGAAGAAGATCGCGAGCAGTCCGTCGGCCGCCCAGGTGCCGAGCGAGAGGTCGAGGTGCAGGGCCTCGGGCCCGATCCTGAAGTCGCGCAGCGCCTCGTAGGCGGGGGAGAGGGGGCTGTTCGCCGCGGCGAAACCGATCACCGCGGCGATGATCAGCAGGATGCCGCCGACGAGCTCGGCGCGCAGAACGCGTGCGACGCGGGTCGTTTCGCGACGGCTGGTCAGCGAGAGAATGCGGCGCGGACGCGAGCGGGTGCTCGGAGCGCCGGGGCTGTGGGCGTGGGGATCGTGGGACAACGGGTCTCCTGACGGTTCACGAACGAACGCGTCGACCAGACTTCCCGACTCACCAGCGTCCAGTCTACCGGAAGCGGCTCGAGGTCAGGAGTCGAGGTGCTTCTGATCCTCGGCGAACTGCGCGTCCTCGTCCTGCTTGGCGACGCCCGCGATGGCGAGGGCGAGGCTCGCCGCCCAGACGCCCCAGACCACGAGCCGGCGCCAGTCGGCGGGCATGGACTTGGTCTGCCGCACGACGCCGGCGATGCCGGCGGCAGCGCCGAGCACGCTGAGGCTGGTCAGGTACTTGCCGATGGACATCGGACCTCCCGGATGCGACGGGCGGGCGCCGCCGTTCTGCGCTCCACCATACCGTCGTGCGGGGAATGAACGGGGCGGTATGCTGAGGGCGTTCCCACGACGGGGTCGTCGCGACTCCGTCGAACACCACGAAGCGCATATAAAGGAGCCGAAGGTCATGGCACAGCAGCAGCCCGCCGCACTGTTCGAGGAGAGCTCGCAGGGAGCGGTGAGCGTCGTCACGGCGTTCGTGTTCGTGCTGTCGATCGTGCTCGCGTTCGGCGGCATCGTCCTCGCCAGCTTCGGCTTCACCGCGTTCGGCGACGAGGCGGGTCACCCGAGCATGTTCCTCTTCGCGTCCGGCCTCGCGCTCAGCGTCATCGGTTTCATCCTGCCGTTCACGCTGCTCCCCGCAACCGGCAAGTAAGGTCGTCCGTCGCCGCGAGCGCCGGACCGCAGATCGGAGGCAACCCGCATGTCTGAGCTCGATATCAAGCCGCGCAGCCGTGCCGTCACCGACGGCATCGAGGCGACGGCTTCGCGCGGCATGCTCCGCGCCGTCGGCATGGGCGACGAGGACTGGGACAAGCCCCAGATCGGAATCGCCAGTTCCTGGAACGAGATCACGCCCTGCAACCTAAGCCTCGACCGGCTCGCGCAGGGCGCGAAGGAGGGCGTGCACGGCGGCGGCGGATACCCGCTGCAGTTCGGCACGGTCTCCGTGTCGGACGGCATCTCGATGGGCCACGAGGGTATGCACTTCTCGCTCGTCTCGCGCGAGGTCATCGCCGACTCGGTCGAAACGGTGATGATGGCCGAGCGGCTCGACGGATCCGTGCTGCTCGCGGGCTGCGACAAGTCGCTGCCGGGCATGCTCATGGCCGCTGCGCGCCTCGACCTCGCCTCGGTGTTCCTCTACGCGGGATCCATCGCGCCGGGCTGGGTCAAGCTCTCCGACGGCACGGAGAAGCAGGTCACGATCATCGACGCCTTCGAGGCGGTCGGCGCGTGCGTCGCCGGCACGCTCAGCGAAGAGGACCTGAAGCGGGTCGAGTGCGCCATCGCCCCGGGCGAGGGCGCGTGCGGCGGCATGTACACCGCGAACACCATGGCGTGCGTCGCCGAGGCGCTCGGCATGAGCCTGCCCGGCTCCGCGGCCCCGCCCAGCGCGGATCGCCGCCGCGACTACTACGCCCACCGGTCCGGCGAGGCCGTGGTGAACCTGCTGCGCAAGGGCATCACCTCGCGCGACATCCTCACCCGCAAGGCGTTCGAGAACGCGATCACCGTTGCGATGGTGCTCGGCGGCTCCACCAACGCGGTGCTCCACCTGCTGGCGATCGCCCGCGAGGCCGAGGTCGAGCTCACGCTCGACGATTTCACCCGGATCGGGCAGCGCACGCCGCACCTCGCCGACATGAAGCCGTTCGGCCAGTACGTGGCGCAGGACTTCGACCGGGTCGGCGGCATGCCGGTCATCATGAAGGCGCTGCTCGACGCGGGCCTGCTGCACGGCGACGCCCTCACGGTGACCGGCAAGACGGTGGCCGAGAACCTCGCCGAGCTCGACCCGGCTCCGCTCGACGGCGCGGTGGTGCGCACGCTCGACAACCCGCTGCACGCGAACGGCGGTCTCACGATCCTCTCGGGCTCGCTCGCCCCCGACGGCGCCGTCGTCAAGACCGCGGGCTTCGACCTCGATACCTTCGAGGGTCCCGCGCGGGTGTTCGAGCGCGAACGCGCCGCGATGGACGCCCTCGAAGAGGGACGCATCTCCGCCGGCGACATCGTCGTGATCCGCTACGAGGGTCCGAAGGGCGGTCCGGGTATGCGCGAGATGCTCGCGATCACCGCCGCCATCAAGGGCGCGGGACTCGGAAAAGATGTACTACTATTGACGGACGGACGATTCTCAGGCGGCACAACCGGCCTGTGCATCGGCCACATTGCACCGGAGGCATCGGACGGGGGTCCGATCGCCCTGGTTCGCGACGGTGACCTGATTCGGGTCGATATCGCCGCACGTACGCTCGATCTGCTGGTGGATCCCACCGAGCTTGCGGCCCGCCGAGAAAGCTGGGCCCCGCTTCCCCCGCGGTACACCCGCGGAGTCCTCGCGAAGTACGCGAAGCTCGTGCATTCGGCGTCCGAAGGCGCCATCACCGGCTGAATCGCTGTTCGCTCCCAGAGGGAGCCGACGTTTCTCGAGCGGCCCGCGCGACCGCTCCCACCACTGTCAAGAGAAAGTGTGCAATGAACTCGGAATCGAGCTCTCAACCCACCCGGCATCCGAACGGCGCTCGCGGCGAGCGCATGACCGGCGCCCAGGCCATCGTCCGCAGCCTCGAGCTGCTCGGCGTCGAGGACGTCTTCGGCCTGCCGGGCGGCGCCGTGCTGCCGCTCTACGACGCGCTGATGGACGCCCCGAAGCTCCGCCACATCCTTGTGCGGCACGAGCAGGGTGCGGGCCACGCGGCCGAGGGTTACGCCGCGGCGAGCGGCAAAGTCGGCGTCTGCATCGCCACCTCGGGTCCCGGCGCCACCAACCTGGTGACGGCGATCGCCGACGCCTACATGGACTCCGTGCCGATGCTCGCGATCACGGGCCAGGTCTTCTCGACCCTCATGGGAACGGACGCGTTCCAGGAGGTCGACATCCACGGCATCACGCTGCCGATCACCAAGCACTCGTTCCTCGTGAAGCGCGCTGAGGAGATCCCGGCGGCCATCGCCGCGGCCTACCAGCTGGCCTCCACCGGTCGTCCGGGCCCCGTGCTCGTCGACATCACCAAGGACGCGCAGGAGGGACTGTTCGACTTCGTGTGGGAGCCGCGGGTCGACCTGCCCGGCTACCGGCCCATCACGAAGGCCAACAGCAAGCAGATCCAGGCCGCGGCCGAGCTCATCGCGGCGGCCGAGCGCCCCGTGTTCTACGTCGGCGGCGGCGTGGTCCGCGCCGGCGCGGCGGAGGAGCTGCGTCAACTCGTCGAGCTGGTCGGCGCTCCCGTCGTGACGACGCTCATGGCGCGCGGCGTGTTCCCCGATTCGCATCGCCAGAACCTCGGCATGCCGGGGATGCACGGCACGGTGCCCGCGGTGCTCGCGCTGCAGGAGTCCGACCTGATCATCGCCCTCGGAGCCCGCTTCGACGACCGCGTGACGGGCAAGGCGGCGCTGTTCGCCCCCGACGCGAAGGTGATCCACGCCGATATCGATCCCGCCGAGATCGGCAAGATCCGTGCGGCCGACGTGCCGATCGTGGGCGACGCCGGCGAGGTCATCTCGGACCTCATCGCGGCCATGACCTCGGCCCAGCGCACCCTCGCCTGCGCCGACATCGGCGCCTGGTGGACCCGGCTCAACGAACTGCGCGAGCGCTACCCGCTCGGCTACCAGTCGACGAGCGACGGCCTGCTCTCGCCCCAGCACGTGATCCAGCGCATCGGCGAGCTCTCGGGCCCCGAGGCCGTGTACGTCGCGGGCGTGGGACAGCACCAGATGTGGTCGGCGCAGTTCATCGGCTACGAGCGCCCCAACGCGTGGGTGAACTCGGGCGGCGCCGGCACCATGGGCTACGCCGTGCCGGCGGCCATGGGCGCGAAGGTCTCCCAGCCCGATCGCACCGTGTGGGCGATCGACGGCGACGGCTGCTTCCAGATGACCAATCAGGAGCTCGCCACGTGCCTCGTGAATGAGATCCCGATCAAGGTCGCGGTGATCAACAACTCGGTGCTCGGCATGATCCGCCAGTGGCAGACGCTGATCTACGACGGCCGCTACTCGAACTCGCAGCTCGAGACCGGGCACGGCAGCCGCCGGATCCCCGACTTCGTGAAGCTGGGCGAGGCCTACGGGTGCCTCTCGATCCGCGTCGAGCGCGAGGACCAGGTCGACGACGCGATCAAGCTCGCGCTCGAGACCAACGACCGGCCGGTGCTGCTCGAGTTCGTCGTGAGTTCCGACGCCATGGTGTGGCCGATGGTCCGCCAGGGCACCTCCAACAGCGACATCCAGTACGCCCTCGAGCACAGCCCCGAGTGGGGAGAGGAGTAAATCATGACCCGCCACGTTCTGAGCCTCCTCGTCGAGGACAAGCCGGGTCTGCTGACCCGTGTCGCCGGGCTCTTCGCACGCCGCGGCTTCAACATCGAGTCCCTCGCGGTGGGCCCGACCGAGGTGCCGGGGCTCTCCCGCATCACGGTCGTCGTCGACCAGGAGGATCTGCCCCTCGAGCAGGTCACGAAGCAGCTCAACAAGCTGGTCAACGTGATCAAGATCGTCGAGCTCGAGCCCGCGCAGTCGGTGCAGCGCGAGCACGTGCTCATCAAGGTCCGGGTCGATCACCAGACCCGTTCGCACGTGCTCGAGGCCGTCAACCTGTTCCGCGCCCGCGTCGTCGACGTCGTCACCGACGCGCTCGTGATCGAGGTCACGGGCGACACGGGCAAGATCGAGGCGTTCCTCAAGGTGCTCGAGCCCTACGGGATCAAGGAGATCGCGCAGTCCGGCCTCATCGCCATCGGGCGCGGCTCGAAGTCGATCACCGAGCGGGTCTTCAAGAATTGACGGCGCCCCGCGCCGTCATCCTGCGCGAGCGTGCGAGTCGCAGGATCCACAACCGAATACCGAGATTCTGCGGCTTCGCGCAGAATGACGTTTGAACCACACAACACAAGGAGAATCCACGTGGCTGAGATGTACTACGACGACGATGCAGATCTGTCGATCATCCAGGGCAAGAAGGTCGCCGTTGTGGGCTACGGCTCGCAGGGCCACGCCCACGCGATGAACCTGCGCGACTCGGGCGTCGAGGTCGTCATCGCGCTCAAGGACGGCTCGAAGTCGATCGAGAAGGCCCAGGAGGCCGGGTTCGAGGTTAAGAGCGTCGCCGATGCCGCCGAGTGGGCCGATCTCATCATGATCCTCGCTCCCGATCAGCACCAGCGTGCGATCTACAACGAGCAGATCAAGGACAAGCTGACCGAGGGCAAGACCCTCGCGTTCGCGCACGGCTTCAACATCCGCTTCGGCTACATCGAGGCGCCCGAGGGCGTCGACGTGATCCTCATCGCCCCCAAGGCGCCGGGTCACACGGTGCGCCGCGAGTTCGTCGCGGGCCGCGGTATCCCCGACATCATCGCCGTCGAGAAGGACGCTTCGGGCAACGCCTGGGCGACCGCGATCTCGTACGCGAAGGCGATCGGCGGCACGCGTGCGGGCGTCATCAAGACCACCTTCACCGAGGAGACCGAGACCGATCTCTTCGGCGAGCAGGCCGTGCTCTGCGGCGGTGTCTCGCAGCTCGTCCAGTACGGTTTCGAGACCCTGACCGAGGCCGGCTACCAGCCCGAGATCGCCTACTTCGAGGTGCTGCACGAGCTGAAGCTCATCGTCGACCTCATGTGGGAGGGCGGCATCGCCAAGCAGCGCTGGTCGGTCTCCGACACCGCCGAGTACGGCGACTACGTGTCGGGCCCCCGCGTGGTCGACCCGCGCGTCAAGGAGAACATGCAGGGCGTGCTCGCCGACATCCAGTCGGGCGCGTTCGCGAAGCGCTTCATCGACGACCAGGACGCCGGCGCTCCCGAGTTCCTCGCGCTCCGCGCCAAGGCCGAGCAGCACCCGATCGAGACCACCGGTCGCGAGCTGCGCAAGCTCTTCGCATGGAAGCAGACCGACTCGGATTACGTCGACGGCTCGGCCGCTCGCTGATCCAGCATGGCTCGGCCGTGATCCGGCCGTGAACACCGAAGCCCCCGGGAGGAATCCCGGGGGCTTCGCCGTTGTGGAGACCGTGACCGGCCGCTCGCTCAGCCGGCGCGGAGCTGCTTGGCGTGGGCCTTCGCCGCCTCTTTCGCTCGGTCGCGCGTGCGGCGCAGCTCGGCTTCGGCGCGTTCGGCGTCGCGCACGCGGCGCTGGGTCTGCTTGCGCAGTTCGATGCCGGCCCGCAGCTCGGCCTCGGCCCGCTCCAGCGCTTCGGCAGGGGTGAGTTCGACCGCCGCTGCCGGCGCCGGCGCCTGCGCCTGCGCGTTCGAGAATGTCGCCTCGAGCCCGTCGAGCAGCACGCCGAGGGCGAAGTCGAAGATCAGGGCGGTGTCGTCCTCGGCGAGCGCTCCGCTCTCGGTATCGCCGAAGTAGGCGCCGCTGCGCACGAGCAGTGCGACGTCGGGGAACCGGCCCGGCGTCACGGCCTCCTCGACCAGGGCGCGCGTCTCGGGTGAGATCTCGCCTCCCGCGAGGACCTCCCGTTCGACGGCGGCGTGGCCGCGGGCGAAGGCGGCGAACAGCATGAGTACGGCGAGCTTCGCCGGTTCGGCCGCGGGGAGCGTGCGCATCGCCCGCAGGGCGCGGTCGGCGACGCGCATCTGGCCCGGCATGAAGTGGATGTCGGGGGACAGTGGGATGTCGAGCGCCCAGGGGTGGCGCCGATAGCCGTCGAGCAGCTCGCGGAGGAACTCGCGTAGGCCGGACCGCCAGTGCTCGGCGTCGATGACGCCGTCGGCGCCGCTGAGCGACGCGTCGAGCATGAGGCGGTGCAGCTCGTCCTTGGTCGCCACGTAGCGGTAGAGCGCCATGGTGCTGAACTCGAAGGTCTGCGCGACCCGCTGCATGGTGACCGCCGCCAACCCTTCGGCGTCGGCGATCGCCATGGCGGCTTCGACGATGCGCTCGGGGGTGAGCTCGCGCTTCGGCCCGCGCTGCGGTGCTGCGGCGAGACCCCAGGCGAGCGCGAGCGTGCGCGATACGGCTTCGTTCTCGTTCGTCATGCGTTCCTCCCGCGCTCAACCGTATTCCATCATAACTGCGTGACATATCTACTGTTTATGCTGCATACTGTGTGTGCTGCATACAGAAAGGATGGATCATGAATCCGACCATCGAGATCACCGATCTCCGGCAGAGCTACGGCGGCCGTGCCGTGCTCGACGGCATCACGCTCGGGATCGAGGGCGGCGTCTTCGCGCTGCTCGGCCCGAACGGAGCAGGCAAGACCACCCTGGTCTCCGTCCTGAGCACCTTGCTGCGCCCCGATTCGGGCACCGCTCGGATCCTGGGGCACGACGTGGTGCGCGACGCCGCGACCGTGCGACGCCTCATCGGGACGACGGGCCAGTACGCCTCGATCGACGAGGCGCTGACCGGACGCGAGAACCTCGTGATGGTCGCCCGGCTGCTCGGCCTCGGCGCGCGGCGGGCGAAGCAGCGCGCCGACGAACTGCTCGGCTCCTTCGAGCTCGAGGACGCCGCGGATCGTCGGGTCGGGGGCTACTCGGGCGGCATGCGTCGCCGCGTCGACCTCGCCGCGTCCCTCGTGCTCCCGCCCGCGGTGCTGTTCCTCGACGAGCCGACGACCGGGCTCGATCCGGCGAGCCGGTCCCGGCTCTGGGCCGACGTCGCCCAGCTCGCCGCCGACGGCTGCTGCGTGTTCATGACCACGCAGATGCTCGACGAGGCCGAGGCGCTCGCGGATCGGGTCGCGATCCTGCAGGACGGCGCGATCGTCGCCGACGGTACGGTCGCCGAGCTGACCGGGCTCGTCGGTGAGGAGACCGCGGTGCTCGTGGATCGCGACGGCCGTCCGGTCCGCACCCTCGACGTGCCGAGCAGCGCGGGCGGTCTCGCCGCCGCGTTGGCCGCACTCGACCCCGCAGAGCGGGGGCTCCGCGTGGAGCTGCGCAGGCCCACCTTGGACGACGCGTTCATCGCGCTCACCCGTCGCGACCACCGACTCGATCTGACAGGAGCAGCCGCATGAGCGCCGTCGCCCTCCACCCCGGAACCGGACCGATCGCGGCGAGCCGCGTCTTCGTCGGGCGCAGCCTCCGGCACAGCCTGCGCGACGGCGAGGGGCTCTCGCTCGCGATCGTGCTGCCGGTCATGCTCATGCTGCTGTTCACGTTCGTGTTCGGCGGGGCCATCGACTCCGGCGGCGGGTACGTCGACTTCGTCGTGCCCGGGATCATCGTGCTGTGCTCGGGATTCGGCGCCGCATCCGTCGCGGTCTCGGTCAACCGCGACCTGACGGGCGGCGCGATGCAGCGCTTCCGCAGTCTGCCGATGCCGGCCGCGACCTGCCTCGTCGGCCACGTCGTCGCGAGCGTACTGCGGAACCTGCTCGCGACCGCGGTCGTCGTCGGTGTCGCCCTGCTCGTCGGATTCCGGCCGGTCGCCGGGGTCGGGGAGTGGTGCGCGGCGATCGGGCTGGTGCTCGCGTGGATCCTCGCGGTCACCGTCGTCTTCGCGGCGATCGGGCTGCTCGCGTCGACCCCTGAGGCCGCCAACGGCTACGGCTTCGTTCTGCTGTTCCTGCCGTACCTGTCGAGCGCGTTCGTGCCGCTCGACAGCCTGCCCGCCTGGCTCGTACCGGTCGCATCCGCGCAACCGGTGACCCCGCTCGTGGAGTCGATCCGTGCGCTGCTGCTCGGGCAGGATCCGGGCCTGCAGCCGCTCTTCGCGGTGCTGTGGTGCGCGGGGATCGTGCTGGCGGGGGCCGCCGTCGCGGTCTGGCGCTTCCCCAAGCGGTGATCCCTCGAGCGGGATGACGGCCGCGCGCCTCAGCCGATGCGGTGCTCGTGCAGTTCGCTGCTCAGGTGGGTGCCGTTGAGCTCGACGTAGAGCTGCCCCTCGGTGCGCGACACCGAGAGGTCGCTGCGCCGCTCGATGGCGCCCACCGCGGCGTCGATGAACCCGGGGTCGAAGCTGCGCAGCACGAGCTCCTCGGCGCGGTGGATCTGCTTGCCCTCCCACGAGGCGAGCACCTTCGCGGGGTCACGGTGCGTGTAGACCGCCGCGTACTCGGCGAGCTTGCTGGCGCTGTGCATGCGCGCGGCGTCGGGGGAGCCGACCTCGATCCAGCCGGTGATGCGACCGGTCAGGTCCTTGACGAGCACGGCCGGTTCGTCGGTGGTCGAGACGCCGCCGCCGAACTCGATGCCCTCGCGGTGCTCCAGGCAGTAGGCCAGGATCCGGGTCATCATGTACGCGTCCGTTTCGGACGGGTGCCGGGCGACGCGGATCGTGAAGTCGTCGTAGACCCCGCGATCGACGTCGGCCAGCTGCACGGTGAAGGTGTGAATCGTCGATCCGATGGCCATAGCGTTCGAGCCTACCGGTTGCGGGTGCGCGCGGTCGCCTGCGCGGTCCAGGGATCCTCGGGCCAGGGATGCTTGGGATAGCGGCCGCGCATCTCGCGGCGCACTTCTTGGTAGGGACCGTTCCAGAAGGACGACAGATCGGAGGTGACGGCGAGCGGACGCCGCGCGGGCGAGAGCAGATGGAACCGCACCGGCACGCGGCCGCCCGCGAGCCGGGGCGTCTCGGCGAGGCCGAAGACCTCCTGCAGCTTGGCGGAGACGACCGGCTGCTCGTCGGATCCGTCGGCGTCGTTCGGCTGCGGATACTCGACCCGCGCGGTGGATCCGGACGGGAGCGGCAGGCGCTCCGGAGCCAGCTCGTCGAACCGCGCCGCCTCGGGCCAGGGGAGCAGCCTGCGCAGCGCCTGCGGCAGGTCGATCCCGCGCAGCGAACCGCCGGGACGCAGTCGTTCGAGGTCCGGGCCGAGCCAGGCATCGATCCGGTCGAGCAGCGCCGCGTCGCTCACGTCGGGCCAGGGTCCGCCGAGTTCGCGGTGCAGCAGAGCGAGGCGTCCGCGCAGCGACTGCGCGGCTTCAGACCAGTCGAGGGCGTCGAGCCCGAGCTCGCGCAGGTGCGCGGCGAATGCTGGGCCGGTGTCGTCGGGCCGCGCGGCGGCCGGCGTCGACGCGAGCGGGATCGCGCCGAGACGCCGGACCAGGCGTACGCGGATCCGGCCGTCCACGACGGCGGTGGTGCGCTCCTCGACGAGTGCGTGTGCGCCGAGTCGCAGCGCATCGTCCTCGGCGATCGCGGCGGCGAGGCGGATCGCGGCCCCCGTGCCGTCGGCCGCGCGGCCCTCGGCGCGCTGCACCTCGCGCACCGCGATCCACTCGCTGCCGAGCAGGGGGCTTCCTTCGGGGAGCGCGGCTCGGGTGCCGCTCGCCAGCAGGTAGGAACGCGAGTGCGCGCCGGTCCGGCGGGCGATCCACTCGGGGCGGGCGAGCGCGGTGACGACGCCGGCGTCGTCGTGGGTCGTCCCGCGTGACGAACCGTCTCCCGTCGTCCTGCGTGACGGACCGTCTCCCGTCATCCTGCGCGACGGAGGAGTCGCAGGATCCGCCCCCTCGCCCGCGAGTCGCGACAGCCGCTCGGTCTCGCGCTTCCACCGCTCGGCGCCGGGCGCGCGTCCGCTGCGCAGCTCGCGGAGCAGGCGTGCGAGGTCGGCGTCGCTCGCGCGGTGGTCGTCGGAGATCGCGGCGACGACCTCGGCGGTTCGGCGGGCGTCGCCGAGCTCGGCGGTGCCCGCGAGCAGCGCCCGCGCCTCGCGCACGCCGATGGGGAGGCGCGCGACTCGTGCGCCGAGCTCGGTGAGACTCCCGCTCGCGTCCACCAGATCGAGCGCGGCGAGCACGGCGACCGCGCGATCCATGGCGGCGGCAGGCGGCGGGGTCAGCAGCGCGAGCCCGCGGCCCGCGGGGGCGCCCCACGCGGCGAGCAGCAGCGCGGTGTCGCTGAGGTCGGCGGTCGCGATCTCGGGGGTGAGCTCGGCGGGCATGCGGGCGAACTCGGCTTCGGAGTATGCGCGCACGACGGTGCCGGGCCCCTGGCGGGCAGCGCGTCCGGCGCGTTGCTCGGCGCTCGCGCGTGACGCGCTGACGGTGACGAGCCCGGTCATGTCCCGGGCCTGATCGCGACGCACCTCGCGCGACAGTCCGGAATCGATCACGAGGCGCACGCCGGGCACGGTCAGCGCGCTCTCGGCGAGCGCGGTCGAGACGACGATGCGGTGCGGATCCGCGTCGCGCAGTCGGCCGCGCACGGCGCGATCCTGCTCGCGGGGCGAGAGGCGCCCGTGCAGGGGCAGCACGTCGACGGAGGCTCCGGACCGCGAGACGCGGCCGCGCAGCCGGTTCACGACCTCGTCGACCTCGCGCGCGCCCGGCACGAACACGAGCGCATCGGCGCCCGATCCGGCCTGCGCGTCGGCGGCGACGTCGGCGAGGTGGGCGAGATAGTCGCGGGTGATGCCGCGCTCGTCGAGCCGCGCGCCGTCGAAGGGGGCGTGCTCCACGCGCAGCGGATGCAGCGCCGAGGGCACGCGCACGATGGGGGCGGGACCGTCGCCGGCGGCCGCGCCCAGCAGCTCGGCCACGCGATCCGCGTCGAGCGTGGCCGACATCGCGACGACGAGCAGGTCGTCGCGCAGCGCCCGGACCTCCGCGACGAGGCCGAGCAGCAGGTCCCCGTCGAGGGAGCGCTCGTGCACCTCGTCGAGGATCACCGCGCCGACGCCGTCGAGCTCGGGATCGGCGATGAGCCTGCGCAGCAGCACGCCTGGGGTCACGACCTCGATCCGCGCATCGCGGCCCGCACGGCGCTCACCGCGGACGGTGAAACCGACGTGCTCGCCGATGGCGCTGCGGTCGAGCTCGGCGAGGCGGGCTGCCGAGGCGCGAGCGGCGACGCGGCGGGGCTGGGTGAGGATCGTGCGGCCGGCGTGGCGTGCGGAACCCGATCCGCCCTGCGCGAGCAGGTTCGCGACGAGCGGCGGGACGAAGGTGGTCTTGCCCGTGCCCGGGGGAGCCGTGACGACGGCCGCACCGCGCGCGAGCGCTCGGCGGAGCTCGTCGTCGGCTCGGGCGACGACGAGGCCCGCGCCGATGGCGTCGAGGTCGAAGCGGTGGATCGGCACGCCACTCATCTTAGGAGCGGCGTGCGCCGCCGGCTCAGGACGCGGGAGCGGCGTCCGGGATCGTGATGGGCGCCTTGCCGTCGGCCCACACGGGAGCCGGGAGCGTCGTGCCGGTGCTACCGTCCTGGATCTGCTTGAGCGCCGCGGCGATCTCGTCGGCGTTCTGCGGGACCTCGAGTCCGCAGGTGCGCATCTCGCTCGCGAACTTCAGGGTGAGGCGGTTCTTGCCGGCTTCGACCGCCTGGGCGGTGGTGCCGGTGCGCTTGTCGCTGCCGGTCTGGATATCGGACACCTGGTCGCAGACGTGGTACACCTTGCCGCCGTCGACCCAGACGACCTGGTCCTTGCCGAGCAGCTGGATCACGGTGGACTGATCGGCCGTGTACTTCTCGACCGACGGCGGGTTGTAATCGATGCCGAGCGCCACTGCGACGAGCGCGACGACGATGCCGATGGCACCCGCGATGCCCTTCTGCTTCCCGTTCATGTCCTTGTTGAGGAAGATCAGGATGATGAGCGGCAGGAACGCGATGACGGCGATGATCGCGCCGAGCTGGTTCTGCACGAAGAAGCGCACGGTGTCGGAGCGACGGGCCGGGTCGAGACGGTTCGCCTGCTTCCAGAGCATCGAACCGGTGATCGAGAGCGCGCCGATGATCACGATCGCGATGATCAGCGAGACGAAGGCCCACTGCGGGAAGGTGCTCGTCGAGGCGGAGGATTCGAGGATGCCCGTCTGCGGGTTGCGCACCAGTTCGCCGTCGGCGCCGGTGACCTCGCGCTGGCGGAGCAGCCAGAAGATCGAGACGGCCTCGAGGATGATGGCCACGGCCCAGAGGATCGCGGCGATCCAGCGGAAGCGGGTGGCTTTGGCCTTGGCCTCGGGGGTGGGGGTCCAGCCGGGTGCCGGTTCGGAGCCCGCGGCGGGCGTCGGCGCCTGCTTGCGGCGCGGGGTGCTTGCGTCGGACACGATGGGCCTCTTCTCGAGCTGGATCGTCGATACTGTGCACAGCCTACTGGGAGCCAGTGACGAGGCGAAGAGGACGGTGTCGAAGTCGCGCCATGCCCGTCTGCGAGGATGGCGGCATGGAACGGGACGACGAAGCGACCTCGGGGGTGCTGTCGCGACGGGACGCATCGCCGAAGCCTCGGCGGCGACGGATCTTCGTCGTGCCCACGGTGCTCGGAGCGCTCGTCCTGATCACGATCGCGCTGCCGGTCGCGAACCCCCTGTTCCCGAAACGCGAGCAGGCGTCGTGCACGATCGAGAGCTCCTCGAAGATCGGGAGCACCCGGGCCGCTCGTCGCGGCAACATCTTCCCGAGGGTCGGAACCGATTGCGGGAGCTTCGTCGCGGGCAAGGAGGTCGCCTGCGTCTCCGATCCGGGCCGGAAGATCCGACTGATCCCCGGGATCACCTACGATCTGACGGTGCAGGGTCCGCGCGTCCCGGTCATCTGGGATCCGAGCATCGTCGAGGTCCGCATCTCCGCAGAGCAGAAGCGGCCGAATGTGCACGAGCTGGCTCGAGCGCGCACCTCCGATCCCGAGCTGAACGCGACGCTGGATGCGCTCGCGGACGAGGTCTCGCCCGGGACGCTGCGCGCGTTCGATTACGAGCAGCCCGGCTTCGACCCCGAGTGCGATGTCCTGCGCCACGTGATGACGACGAAGGGGATCCAGCTGATGAGCCCGGCCGACGCCGCGGAGGCGCTGCGTCCTCCCGAGGGCGTCGCGCCGCGGGATCCGAAGCTGCCCTGCACGCGGTACCCGTGCGGGCTCGAGGACATGCCGGAGTAGTCGAGCGCGTGGGACGCGCTCGCGCCGGCGGCGGCGCGAGCGCTCAGGTGAGAGCGGATAGGCTGGAATCCATGCGAAAGAAGTCGAACGCCGAGGCGCGCGAGAGCACCCTGGCCAGCGGCTGGGTGGTCGAGGGCGACGAATCGTCGACGCCGTCGGACGCGCCCGCGGAGCCCCAGACCGACGAGGCCGTTCCGGCCGGCGACCCCGCGATCGAGGTAGGGGGCAAGCCCGATCCCGACGGCGGCCCCGAGCAGGCGAGCAACGCGGTGCTGGTGCTGCTCGGCGTGTTCGGCGGTCTCTACGCGCTCTACACCTGGGGCTGGTTCGTCGTCGCCAAGGCCTACGCCGACTTCAACACCACCGTCGCGGCCGGCAGCGGATCCTTCGGGCAGGTGCTGCAGCAGATCCTGTTCTGGGCGGCTCCGTTCGCCACCGTGCTGTGGTTCCTCTCGGCGGTCCTGTTCCTGCGCCGCCGCGCGCTCTGGCTCGGCATCGCCCTGGTGCTCGGCGCCGTGATCCTCGTTCCGCTCCCGATGCTGGTGGTGAGTGCTCAGTGAACCGTTTCTCGCTGATCGGCGCGTGGGTCGCGGGCCTGCTCGTCACCGGGCTCTACGCCTACGCCGTGTTCGTGCAGTTCGGCAACCTGATCGGCATGCAAGAACTGGGCTCGCGCCTCGGCCTCGGATTCAGCCCGCTCGGTTGGTTCTGGCTGCTGTTCGGCATCGTGCTGCCGTTCCTCGTGCTCTTCGGTGCGCTGCTGCTCGGCCGCCGCCTGCGCGCCTGGGGGCGCGTGCTGCTGCTCGCGGCGGGTCTCGCCGTGGTGGCGGTGGCGCAGCTCGACGTCATGCACGTGGTGCCCCAGTCCGGTTTCTTCGCGTGACGCGGTGTCGCGGGGGCTTCCGCGACACGGCTAAGCTGGAATTCGGTCGCCCGTAACGGGCGTGACGCCTCCGACCCCGAAGGAACCGCTCCTTGGCTACTCCTGTCGTCCTCATCGCTGAACAACTCTCGCCGGCCACCATCGCCGCGCTCGGTCCCGATTTCGACGTGGTCAACGTCGACGGCACCGACCGTGCGGCGCTGAAGGACGCGCTGGCCACCGCCGACGCGGTGCTCATCCGATCCGCCACCCAGATCGACGCCGAAGCGCTCTCGTGGGCGCCGCAGCTCAAGGTCGTGGCGCGCGCCGGCGTCGGCCTCGACAACGTCGACATCAAGGCCGCCACCCAGGCCGGCGTGATGGTCGTCAACGCGCCGACCTCCAACATCATCAGCGCCGCCGAGCTGACGGTCGCGCACATCCTCGGCCTCGCCCGCAACCTGCAGCGCGCGCACGCGTCGCTGTCCGCGGGGGAGTGGAAGCGCTCCTCGTTCACCGGCATCGAGCTGTTCGAGAAGACCATCGGCATCATCGGCCTCGGTCGCATCGGGGCGCTCGTCGCCGAGCGCCTGCGCGGCTTCGGCGTCGAGCTCATCGCGTACGACCCCTACATCACCGCTGCGCGTGCGCAGCAGCTCGGGGTCGAGCTGGTCGAGCTCGACGACCTCGTCGCCCGCGCCGACTTCCTCACGATCCACATGCCGCGCACGCCCGAGACCACGGGCATGATCGGCGAGGCCCAGCTCAAAGCCATGAAGCCGACCGCGTTCGTCGTGAACGTGGCCCGCGGCGGCCTGATCGACGAGGCGGCGCTCGCCGCGGCGCTCGCCGCCGGCGAGATCGCCGGTGCCGCGCTCGACGTGTTCGTGCAGGAGCCCCCCGCCGATGCGTCGCTGACCGGCCTGGCTAACACCAACGTGACCCCGCACCTGGGCGCCTCGACCGAAGAGGCGCAAGAGAAGGCCGGCGTCTCGGTCGCGAAGTCGGTGCGCCTCGCCCTTGCCGGCGAGCTCGTGCCCGACGCGGTCAACGTCGCGGGCGGCGTGATCAACGAGTACGTGAAGCCGGGACTCCCGCTGACCGAGAAGCTGGGCCAGGTCTTCGCCGGTCTCGCCAACGGCCCGGTCACCGCGCTCGACATCGAGGTGCACGGCGAGCTCGCCGAGCACCGCGTCGAGGTGCTGCGCCTGGCCGCGCTCAAAGGTCTCTTCTCGAAGATCGTCAGCGACCCGGTGTCGTACGTCAACGCGCCGCTGCTCGCCGAGCAGCGCGACCTCGAGGTGCGGTTCAGCGTCGACGCGGTCTCCGAGAGCTACCGCAACGTGATCACGCTGCGCGGCACCCTCGCCGACGGCACGCCCATCTCGGTCTCGGGTACGCTCACCGGCCCGAAGCAGGTCGAGAAGATCGTCGAGATCAACGGCTACGACCTCGAGCTGCCGCTCTCCGAGCACCTCGTCGTGTTCACCTACACCGACCGCCCCGGCATCGTCGCGGCGTACGGCGGGCTGCTCGGCGACGCCGGCGTCAACATCGCGGGCCTCCAGATCGCGCGCGACGAGAAGGCCGGCACGGCCCTCTCGGTGCTGTCGGTCGACGCTCCCGTCTCGGAGGATCTGCTCGCGCAGCTCGGCGAGGCCATCGCGGCCGACTCGCTGCACGCGATCGACATCGTCGAGGACTGATCCCGACTGATCGTGCGAACGGCGCCCCGACCACGCGGTCGGGGCGCCGTTCGCGCTTTCCGGGCACAGTTGAAATATCTATCCACGCACGTTCGTTCACAATCTGATATATTCGGTGCATGAGCAATCGAACCGAGGGGACAGCGATGGCCGCCGAGCGACGTGAAACGGTGCTCGGACTCACCGCGAGCGACAGGGTGTTCGTCTGGGTCGTCGGCGGCGGCGCCGGTGTGGCGCTCGGGTTCCTGCTGCCGTGGCTGCTGCAGTACGTTTCGAAGTGGCCGATCCCGTACATCGACATCCTCAAGTTCATCGGCTCGTTCGACGCGCCCATCATGGTCGTGGGGCGGCCGGTGGTGCTCGGGGTGATCGGCCTCGTCATCGCGTTCTTCATCACGCACGAGAGCGCGATCCTGCGAATCACCGATGCGGAGATCGTCGTGGAGGAGGGGGAGGACCGCCGCGTGATCCCGCGCGAGGTCGTCGCCGGCGTGTACCGGCGGGGCGGAAAGGTGCGTATCGACTCCGCCGAAGGGCGCGTGCTCTACGACGGTGACGTCGAGGGCAAACGGTCGGCGGTCTCGGCGGCGTTCATCGAGCACGGGTATCCCTGGGAGAACGTCGAGCCGACCGGAGCCCGGCGGTGATGGGCGCGGGTGCCGGGACCGGCGCCGCGACGCAGGTGTCGCCCCGCACTCTGATCGAGGCCTGCATCTCGGCCGAGGGGCGCGCCGAGCTCGACGTCGTCTACGATCTCGGCCTCGCGATGGGGCTGCCCGAGCAGACGGTACGGCTCGCGCTGCGGCGCATGCAGGGCGAGGGGATCCTGGAGCAGCGCGGGCGCGGGCGTGCGGGGCACCTGGTGCTGACGGCGCAGGGCGCGCTGCGGGCCGAGCGGGATCGTGCGCTCATCGAGTTCGCGTTCGCGCAGGACCGCGGCGAGGTGCCGTGGGACGGGCGCTGGCGCCTGTACGGGTTCTCGGTGCCGGAGCGGCTGCGCGCGGAGCGCGACGGGCTGCGTCGGTTGCTGACCGTGCTCGGGGCTGCGCCGCTGCTGCCGGGCGTGTACGTGTCGCCGCACGACCTCGATACCGAGCTGCGCCGTTCGGTGCCGCCCGAGACCCTCGACCAGTACCTGATCGTCTCGGTCGGCGAGGATCTGCGGGTGCCCGGCTGCGAGACGCCGCGCGACCTCGCCGAGCGGCTCTGGCCCGCGGCCGAGGTCGACGCGGGGTACGACCGCCTGGCCGCCGAACTGGATCGCCGCCCCGCGACTGCGCCGGCGGGTCCGGTCGCGGTGACGGCTCGCGCGCTCGAGCTGGTGGACGCGCTCGACGCCGGACTGCTCGCGGATCCGCTATTGCCGGGGGAGCTGCTGCCCGAGGTGTGGCGTCCGCGTCGCCTGCGTGCCGAGTTCGACGCGGAGTGGGCGGCGCTGCGTGATGCCGAGGCCGGGCTGCCGATCTTCGCCTGGGCGGAGTAGCGCGCACGGGTGACGTCGTCGCGATGCGGGCGTAGGGTCGAGGCATGAGCGCTGAGACCGACCTGACCGAGCTGGAGTTCACGGTGAACGGCTTCGTGTCGCGCACCCCGTCCGAGACGTACGAGGCGGTGGCCGATCCTGCCTCCCTGAGTCGTTACTTCACGACGGCGGGCGCGGTCGGTCGGCTCGAGGCCGGCACGACGGTGCACTGGGACTTCGCCGATTTTCCGGGGGCGTTCCCGGTTGGGGTGCTGGAAGCGGTGCCGGGGGAGCGGATCGTAATCTCGTGGGGCGGTGAGGCCGGCGTGGTCTCGGCTGGCGAAGCGACGCGGGTGTCGTTCGAGTTCCGCCCGGTCGACGACGGCGCGCGCACCGAGGTGCGCATCACCGAGCAGTCGTGGACGCTGACTCGGGCGGGCGCGCAGGCGGCGTTCGGCAACTGCATGGGCTGGACCGGGTTCCTCGCCGCGCTGAAGGTCTGGCTGGAGCACGGCGTCGTGCTGCGCGAGGGGTTCTACAAGTAGTTCTGGGTGTTGGCGGTTGGCGGTTGGCGGTTGGCGGTCGGCGGTCGCCGGATATTCACCTTCCACTGGATCACCGGTTTCTCGGGGTCCGGCGGAGCGGAGATTTCCGGCGGAGCGGAGGTGCCCGACTGGGTGTCGAGGCGGGAGCGGTCGCTGCGCTCGTTGCGGGGGGAATGCTCGGTGGATGCGGCGTAGGCGGTCTGACGCTCAGACTGAGATCCGCGTTCAGACTGATGCGGGCGTAGGTGTTCTCAGTCTGAACACGGGTGTCAGTTTGGGCGCGGATCTCGGTCGGCGCGTCGGCTCCTGCTCGGCTGCGACCGCGCGCCGCCGCGCTCAGGCCGTTGCGGCTTGGGGCGCGGCGTTGAGCTTGCGGATCGCGATGAGTTGGCTGGTGGCGAAGAGCGCGACGTCGAGGGCGATGGCGAGCACGGCGATGGTCGCGAGGGCGTGTGCTGCGGTGAGCGACGCGACGGCGATGAGTGCGGCGGCCAGGATGTTGACGCCCATGACGAGGTGGAGTGCCCGGCGGAGCGTGAGCCGGGTGACCATCCAGAGCACGGTGCCGGCCCAGACGGCGACGATGCCGCCGGTCGCGATGAGCAGCGGCACGGGGAGTGCGACGGCGGTGGCGATCTGCGGTGCGGTTGCGGCGACGAAGATGCCGAGGATCAGGCAGTAGGCGGCGTCGATTCGGAGACTCCAGGTGCCGAGTGCACGGCCGGTGATGCGTCGCATGGGGCCAGTATGCCAGGCGGGTCTGCTGCTCTGCCGTCCGGCGGCGTAGTTGCGGTCCCTTACGCCCGACGCGCGTAGAGGATGAGCCAGACCAGCCCGGCGAGGAGCAGCAGGACGAAGCCGCCGAGGCTCATCGGCAGGGCGGCTGCCGCGCGGGTGAGCGCGTCGAGGCCCCAACCGACCAGCACTCCGACGGTCAGCAGTCCCGCGGGGATCAGCGACCAGTATCCGGCCGGCTGCTGGATCGGGCTGGAGAGCGCGATCCAGGCGAGTGCGCCGGCGATCAGGAGGCCGGGGACGACGACCCATGCCACTGACGAATGGTGCGGCAGGTGTCGCATGATGGCCCCGGGTGCGCTGAGGAGCGTCAGCGTGGCGGTGAGCGACGCGGCGATCCAGATGATTCCGCGCACCCAATTGCCGAGCGTGGAACGGCGGTTTGGGGAGCGGTGGTAGTGGTTCTCGACGAAGGCCCAGCCGGCGAGCGGCAGCGCGACGAGCGCCCAGACGAGTGAGGCGGCGGTGAGGATCCCGACGCCGATGGCGTGGGCGGCGGTCCAGTCGGTTTCGTAGGTGACGGCGATGTCCATGACGGTGGTGGCCTTTCTGGGGGTTCTGCGGTGGGGTGAAGGTTCGGGCGGGTTGGCACCCGGCGGGTACGGCTGTGGCCCGCACGGGCAGCTCCGGAAATTCGGGAACGGTGCTGCGTGTGCGGGCCACAGGGGGAGGGGGAGTCCGGCTGGCAGGGGCGCCGGGCCGGACTCCCGGCCTGGTGGTGGTGCGGGTGGGTTAGCAGCTCGGCTGGGTGTTCAGCACCCGGTCGCTGATCACGCCCGTGCCGCCGAGCACGACCCCGGCCTGGGGCTTGATCGTGCCCGTGATGGTGTCCTTCACCGGCTTCGGCACACAGTTCTT
>NZ_MRAV01000003.1 GCF_002752355.1 Leucobacter sp. OLIS6 | reverse complement strand
AAGAACTGTGTGCCGAAGCCGGTGAAGGACACCATCACGGGCACGATCAAGCCCCAGGCCGGGGTCGTGCTCGGCGGCACGGGCGTGATCAGCGACCGGGTGCTGAACACCCAGCCGAGCTGCTAACACCCCGCAACACCGAACCAGATCCGATCCCCGTGGCGGGCAGTCCCGGCAGCATGCCGGGACTGCCCGCCACGGGCGTACCACCCACCCGAAACCCAGGAGCCCGAACCCATGTCCGCAACCGCGATCAACGCCGCGGCCCGTGTCTCCCAGAAGGACTTCGTGCACGCGGCTCTGCGCCACGACATCGTCACCGGCACCCTGCGTCCCGGCGCGGCGCTCACCGACACCCGCGTCGCCGAGGACTACGGCTTCACCATCGCCAGCGTGCGCGCCGCCGTGCAGACGCTGCGGCACGAGGGCCTCGTCCTCGTGCGTCCCCGGCAGGGCAGCTACGTGCGCACCGTCGACCACGGACGCACCCGCGAAGCGCTGCACGCGATCCAGTCCGCTGTCGAGTCCGCCGTGCACCTCTCCCCGGCCATCCTCCGTCCCCGCAGCATCCGCCTCATGCAGCACCGCGCGGATGCCCTCGGCCTCGCCGAGCACGGGCACGACGCCGCGGCCGAACTGCTCGACCTCTACGAGCCCCTCCTCGGCGAATCGGGCAACCCCTACCTGCAGCAGTTCTTCGCGATCACTGCCGCGCACCTGTGCCAGGCCGCCGCTGTCACCGGCGCCGGCGGATTCGGTCACTCCGCCGCCCGCGGCTTCGCGACCGCGCTCGAGCACGGCACCGTCGCCGACGCCGTGACCGCGCTTCGCGACCATTTCGCACACGTCGCCGAGCGCTTCGCGCGCGCCCACACCGCCCGCTGCGGATGACCGCAACCGGGGCTCGCGGCAGAGGGTGACACGCAGGGTGAACCCTTCTGCCGGACGCCCTGCGAGTGACTAGCGTGCTATCACGCCCGACCCGACCGCGCCGAGTCCCCTTCAGTTCTCACCCCACCGGCGCGGTCGGGCTCAGGCCCAGCGGAAGGAGCAGACATGGCCGGGCCCCGACTCCTCACCCGCGGACGAGCGGCCACCGTCGCAGTCCCGATCCTCGGGTTCCTCGCCACACCGTTCCTCCCCTTCGTCCGCGAGCCGACGCTCGTCGCCGGGATCCCCGCGGGCCTCGTCTGGACCGGCGGCATGGTGCTGCTCGCCGCCGCCGCCCTGCACCTCGTCGAAGCGCGCTATCTCAGCTCCGGCGGACGCGCGGCCGACAGCGAGGAAGCCGCCGCGTCGTCGGCTCCGACCCCGGAAGAGCAGCCGTGACCGTCGCGATCATCGTCGGGGTCGGCATCCTCGCGCTCGGCGCGCTCGGCATCGCGGCCGGGCGGCAGCGATCCCTCACGGGATGGGCGGTGAACGGCCGCCGCAACTCCGCGTGGGTCTCGTGGTTCCTGCTCGCCGGGGAGGGGCTCACCACCTTCACCTTCCTCGGCCTCGCCGGGCTCGCGTTCGACGGCGGCGTGGGCGCGACCTTCGCGATCGCCTACCTCACCATCTCGTACCTGATCTTCTATTTCGCGGCTCCGCGCATCCGCGAGCTCGGCACCCCGCTCGGCGCGTTCACCATCTCCGACTTCTTCGCGGCGCGCTACGGATCCCGAAGGCTCGGACGAGTCGTCGCCGTGATCGGCGCGCTCGCCCTGATCCCCTACCTGCAGCTGCAGATCGTCGGGCTCGGCACGATCGTCGAGCTCGTCACCGGGAGCGCGGGCGCTCGAGGGCTCAGCATGGTGCTCGCCAGCGCGCTCGTGGTGCTGTTCGTGATCTGGGCCGGGATCCGCGGCGTCGCCCGCGTCGCCGTCGTGAAGGACGTGCTCATGGTCGTCGCGATGCTCGTGATCATCGGTGGTCTCGTGATCTCGTTCGGCGGAATCCCGGAGATCTTCACCCGGGTGGCCGAGGAGGCACCCGGCCTGCTGACCATGCGCGGCGGTGCGATCGATCCCGTGTACTTCCTCAGCGCGACCATCGTCACCTCGATCGGATCCGGGTTCTGCACGCTGCCGCACTTCTGGCCCATGGTGCTCGGGGCGCGCAACGGGGCCGCGCTGCGCAAGACGGCGATCTGGCAACCGGTCTACTTCCTGCTGCTCTTCATCCCGGTCACCGTCGGGTTCGCAGGTGCGCTGCTGCTCGATCCAGCGACCCCCGGCAACGCAGTGCTGCTCGGGACCACCGCGCGCCTGCTGCCCGACTGGCTGCTCGGCGTGATCGCGGTGGGCGGCGCCGCCGCCGCGATGGTGCCCGCCGGCGGAATCCTCATCGGCATCTCGACGCTCGTCAGCCAGAACGTGTTCCGGCGAGTGGCTCCCGAGCGTCGGCTCGCGGTCAACGCGGTCGTGATCGTGACGGTGACGCTGCTGGCGCTGCTGCTCGGGCTCGCGCGCTCCGACATCGGCGCGCTGCTGCTGCTCACCTACGGCTGCACCACGCAGTTCGCGCCGGCGATCGCCTGCGCGCTCGCCGATCGCGTACGCGTGGGCGCCCGATCCGCGGGCCTCGGGATCCTGGCCGGATCCCTGACCGTCGCGGTCATCACCTTCGGCGGGATCCCGATCGGCAGTCTCGACGCGGGCCTCATCGCGCTCGTGCCGAACCTCCTCGTGCTCGGCGCTGCCGAAGCGATCCGCAGGTGTCGATCGACGGGTGTGCCGGATCCGATCGGTTCGCGGGCGCGCTGACCCGGTGGCGGATCCCGGCTCGGCCGGTTATCCTCAGTACCTGAACGTGTAACATGTTAGAAGGAGGGTGCGATGCCGGCTCCGACGACCCGCAGGCCCGTCGCGAAGCGCCGCCTCCTCAAAGACGAGGCGCACGATGCGATCCGGGACGCGATCCTCGACGGGACCTTCGCACCGGGGGAGCGCCTCGAAGATCAGGCGCTCACGCAGTGGCTCGGAATCTCCCGCTCGCCGATCCGTGAAGCGCTCAACCTGCTCGCCGCCGAAGGGTTCGTCGAGATCCATGCGCAGAGCCACACCTCGGTCGTGGACCCCGATCCGGAGCAGATCGAGCAAGCGACGCAGGTGCTCGGCGTGCTGCTGGCCGGCGCCTTCCAACTCACCGTCCCGGCGCTCACCCCACCCGCCCGCGCGGAGGCCGTAACGTTGCTCGACGCCGGCCTCTCGGCCATCGACCGCCGAGATACTCGGGCCTATCTCGAAACGATCGGGGTGCGATTCTTCGACTTCCTCGTCGAGGCGTGCCCGAATCCGTTCATGGCGACCATCGCCGCGACCTCAGGGCCCGGTCTCGTGTTCCGGATCCGAGCCGCAGCCGGACTGCGCACCCCGAACTGGGATCTGCTGGATTCGGGGTGGACGAGGATCCGGGATGCGGTCGGCACCGGAGACCTTGCCCTGGCGGATCGCGCCCTCGCCGAGGTCTACCGCCTGCCGAGCTCAGGGGGCGAGTGGGCGCCGGCGGAGTGGGCCGCGCGCGCCGGGTGAGGCGGGCTCTGCTGCGGGTTCGCGGGCGCGTACGTTCGATCCGCTCGCGAAATGCGGAGCCGTACGTCCTCGGGCGATTCGGGCGCAGCGCGCCTCAACGAACGATTCCGGGCGTCTCGGAGTGCCGCCCCGATGATTACGAGTGGGAAACGTTCGGGGAATTCCAGGCAAGCGCGCTGAGCAGATTCCCGATCCGTTGCTAATGTTCGAAAAGGAATTCGGTCGCGGCGAACCCGCCGACAGCACGGCGGAGGGCGCGGAGTGGCAACAACCTGGCAGCGGCGCGGTCTCGCGCTCGCGACCGCGACCGCGCTGATTGCCGGAACCGCCGCCTGCGCCCGCGAACCCGATACCGCGTGGAAGCCGCCCGTCGCTCAGGGGCCCGGCGGCATCTCTCTGCTCGCCGCAGTGAAAAGCAAGGGTCAGAAGTCGACCGACGGCCAGGAATCGGCCGACGCCGGCAAGACCGGCAAGAACACCAGGACCATCGGTGCCGCGGTCGAGGACCCTGCGAAGATCGGGATCGTCAGCGGCCGGATCCGCAACGACGCCCTCCCGATCCAGGCGCGCTACGTGTTCCTGCCCGGGGTGCCGAAGTTCAATGAGCGCGTCAGCGCACTCCTGTGGACGGCGATCCGCGCGTCGGGCAAGCCCTACGAGCCGCAGGCGTTCCCCGTCGGAACAGGCCTCGGCTCCCGCGGCTGCATCGACGACTCCACCGAGCGCACCCCCGCCGAACTGCTGCTCGACCAGGCCACCGGGCCCGCGGGCGGATCCGGCACCGCGATCACCTGCAGCCTGCTCGGCGCGTTCGGCCCCTACGTCGGCGTGAAGTTCCGCACCGTCACCGGCACCGCCGAAGCGCCGAAGAAGGGCGCGAAGTCCGCCACCGCCGAGATCACCTCGGATCGCAGCACCACGCTCTACGCCAACGTGAAGACCGGCGAGGTGTCCGACGATGCCGCGCGTTGGCGCGAGATCGCACCCGCCGAACTCTGGCGCGACACCGTCTCAGTGCTGCGCACCCGGCACGGCGGCCTCTCGAACGCGCCCGTCGCGGCACCGGGCAAGGCGCAGCTCGCGCTCGCCGCAGCAGCGCTCGACGGAGCCGAGACTTCGGAGGACGGTGGCCTCGACGTCACCTTCGCCCCCGGTATCGCCGCGCCCGAGCTCGCCGGCCTCGGCACGGACGCGACGAAGGACCCGACCCCCGTACACGTGCCCGCGAAGACCGTCGCGGGGTGGGCCGCCCCCTCGGAGCAGCAGCGCCTCGCCGCAGCGGATCAGCCCTTCGTCGGCATGCCGGCCGGCAGCTGGACCGCGCCCATCGACTGCAACCTGGTGCCGTGCGTCGCGGTCACCTACGACGACGGTCCGTCGCAGTACACCGGCGCACTGCTCGACACGCTACGCAGCAAGCAGGCGCTCGCCACGTTCTTCATGCTCGGCAACGCCGCGAGCCGATCCCCCGATCTGGTGCGCCGGGCCGCAGCCGAGGGGCAGGAGCTCGCCAGCCACACCATGAACCATCCCGACCTGACCACGCTGAAGCCGGACGCCGCCGTCGCTCAGGTGAAGGACGCCGCCGCCATCATCGGCAAGCTGAGCGGCGAGCCGGTCACCATGTACCGGCCGCCCTACGGCGCCGTGAACGAGAAAGTGCTCCGCGCCGTCGGCTGGCCCGCGATCCTGTGGAGCGTCGACACGAACGACTGGAAGGAACCCGGCCCGAAGGCGCTCGTAGAACGCTCCGTGCCCGTGCTCGAGCCGGGCGGGATCGTGCTGTTCCACGACACGCACGCCGACTCGGTGAAGACCGCAGGCTCAGTGATCGACGGCTTGCGCGACCGCGGATTCACGCTCGCGACCGTGAGCCAGCTGTTCGACGGCAAGGTGCCCGTCGGAAGGGTGTCGTCACGATGAGCACGATGCAGACGAGCGGGACGCGTCGGGAGCGACGCGCCGCCGCCCAGGATCCCCGCCCCGCGGAGCGGTCGTCCCCGCGCGAGGCGATGCTCGCGCGCCGACGACGCACGATGATCGCAGCCGGGATCCTCAGCAGCCTGCTCACCGCCGGACTGCTGCTGCTCGTGCTGCTGCCCGGGATCGGAACCGCGGGCGCCGCCGAAGCCGCCGACGGCACGCAGGCCGTGGCGATCGGGGACCCGAAGACGGCGACGATCGTGCCGGGAGCGGGGTGGGAGGTGACCGGCGCCGGCAGCGACGAGCTGCTGCTCGTCTCGCCCGATCGCGGTCTCACCGTGCGCATCTCACCCGCGCCGGACGGTAAGCCCGCCGAGGTGCTCGCCGACGAACTGGGTATCGGGGCGGGCTCGGGGCCGGGCAAGATCCGCACCGAGACCCTCGCCTCGAAGCTCGCGGTCGCGCACGTCGACTCCGCGACGCGGATCAGCGCCGCGGTCGGCGACGATCGCCGCGCGGTGCTGCTGGGCGTGGCGCTGTCGGAGCCCGACGCGAAGCAGGCGAAGCGGGACCTCACGTCCTACCGTCCGGCGCTCGTGGCGCTGGTCGAATCGATCCGCCTGGGCTGACGCGCCCGCGCGTTCGCGCGCTCTCGCTCGCGTGCCCGTGCGCTCCCGCCGCCGACTTCGTCGCCGAGTGGCGCCAAACCGCTCGTATGGGACCCGATATCGAGGTTTTGCCGCCACTCGATGAGGTCGGGCAAGCGTGCGCCCGCCCTGGCCCGAGCACGCGAGCACCCGAGCACACACGCGAGATGACCCGTTCGCGGGTTATGAGCGCTCAAAACCCGCGAACGGGTCATCTCGATGAGGGGTGGGCGAGCGCGCGCAGCGCGGCGGCGGAGTGCAGCGCGGCCTCGGCGGCCTCCTGCCCCTTCGACTCGGCCGAGCCGGGAAGGCCCGAGCGGTCGATCGCCTGCTGCTCGCTGTCGGTCGTGAGCACGCCGAAACCGACGGGCTTGCCCGAGTCGAGCTGCACGCGGGTCAGCCCGTCGGTGACCGAGTTCGCGACGAACTCGAAGTGCGGGGTGCCGCCGCGGATGATCACGCCGAGCCCGACGACCGCGTCGAAGCCGCCACCGCCCTGCTCGACGGGACGCAGCGCCGCTTGCGCGATGAGCGGCAGCTCGAACGCGCCGGCCACGCGGATCAGCTCGAACGAGGCGCCGGCCGCAGCGAGCGTCGCCTCGGCTCCGGCGACGAGGCCGGACATCACCTGCTCGTGCCAGCTGCCGGCGACGATCGCGACCCGGAGGCCCGTCGCGTCCACTGCCAGGTCGGGGGCTCCTGCGCCGCTCATGCGGATGCTCCGTTCGTGTCGGCCAGCACGTTTGATGCCGGCAGCTGGTGACCCATGCGATCCCGCTTGGTCTCGAGGTAGGCCGCGTTGGTCTCGTTCACGCCGACGACGAGCGGCACGCGCTCGGCGACGTCGACGCCCTGCCGCTCGAGCTGCGACACCTTGTCGGGGTTGTTGGTAAGCAGCCGGATCCCGCGCAGGCCCAGGTCGGCGACGATCTCGGCCGCGGCCGTGTAGTCGCGGGCGTCGGCGGGAAGACCGAGCTGCAGGTTCGCGTCGAGCGTGTCGACGCCCTGCTCTTGCAACTGGTAGGCGCGCAGCTTGTTGGCGAGGCCGATGCCGCGCCCCTCCTGGCCGCGCAGGTAGATGACCATGCCGCCCTGCTCGTGCACGAGGTCCATGGCGGCGCGCAGCTGCGGGCCGCACTCGCACTTCAGCGACCCGAAGGCCTCTCCCGTGATGCACTCGGAGTGGACGCGCACGAGCGCGCCCTCGGCGGGCAGCGCTGGGGCGGTGCCCGCCGCGATGAGCGCGACGTGGTCGACCCCGCTGCGGCGGTCGCGGTACGCGCGCATGCGGAAGTCGCCGTGCTCGGTCGGCACGAGCGGATCGGCGCGCAGGCTGACGCTGCGGTGCTCGAGCTCGACCGCGGGGGCGCCCTGCGGATCGTGCTCGTTCAGGTAGGCGATGAGCGCCTCGATGGTGGTGACGGGTACGTTCTCGCGCTCCCCGAGCTCGATGAGCCCGGGCAGGCGCATCATCTCGCCGTCCTCGGCGACGATCTCGCCGATCATCGCGACCTCGCGCAGCCCGGCGAGGCGCATGAGCTCGACCGAGGCCTCGGTGTGCCCGTCGCGGGCGCGCACGCCGCCGTCGACGGCGCGCAGCGGCAGCACGTGCCCGGGGCGCTTCACGTCGGTCGGCTTGCCCGCCGGGTTCGCGAGCGCGCGCAGCGTGGTGGCGCGATCGCTCGCGCTGATGCCGGTGGTGATGCCCTCGGCGGCGTCGACGGTGACCGTGTAGGCGGTGCCGCGGGCGTCCTCGTTGCGCTCCACCATCATGGGCAGGTCGAGCTGGTCCGCGATCGCGTTGGTCATGGGGGCGCAGAGCAGGCCCGACGAGTGCTGCACCGACCACGCGACCCACTCGGGGGTGGCGAGCTCGGCCGACAGGATCACGTCGCCCTCGTTCTCACGATTCTCGTTGTCGGCCACGATCACGGGCCGACCCTCGCGGAGCGCGGCGACCGCGGTCTCGATGCTGGCGATGGTCATTGCTTCAGTTTCCTTCGGTGGGGGTCTGCGGGGCGGCCGACGCGGGCGCGTTGACGCTGCCGGTCAGGTCGAGGCCGCGGGGATCGTCGCCGGCCGCGAGGCCGAAGCGCAGCATGCGGGCGACGTGGCGGGCGAGGATGTCGGTCTCGACGTTCACGCGGTCGCCGGGCTGCAGCCCGCCGAGCGTGGTCGCGACGAGCGTCTCGGGGATGAGGGACACCTCGAACCAGGGCTCGGGGTCTTCGACGGGCGCGATGTTCGACACCGTGAGCGAGACGCCCGAGAGGGTCACGGATCCCTTGTCGACGAGCAGCGGGGCGAGCTCGCGCGGCAGCGCGAAGCGCAGCACCCGCCAGTTGTCCTCGGGGGTGACCGAGAGCAGCTGCGCCGTGCCGTCGACGTGGCCCTGCACGATGTGGCCGCCGAGGCGGCTGTCGACGCGGGCCGCGCGCTCGAGGTTGACGCGGTCGCCGACCGACAGCGCGCCGAGCGTCGACACGCGGATCGACTGCGCCATCACGTCGGCGGCGAACGTGGCCTCGCCCTGCTCGATGACGGTGAGGCAGACGCCCGAGACCGAGATCGAGTCGCCGTGCCCGGCGTCGGCGGTGACCTTCTCGCCGCGGATCGTGAGTCGGAGCGAGTCGCCGACGGGCGAGATCTCGGTGATCTCGCCGATCTCTTCGATCAGTCCGGTGAACATGTCAGAGCACCTCCGTGCGGGGTTCGATGGTCAGGCGAATGAGCAGGTCGGGGCCGAGGGCGATGCGCTCGACCGTGGCGAGGCGCAGGATCCCCGACATATTGGAGACGCCGAGGTCGCCGATGGCGTGCCGCGGGCCGCCGAGCAGCGCCGGGGCGACGTAGACGAGCAGCTCGTCGACGAGGCCGGCGGCGAGCAGCGCGCTCACGATGGTGGGGCCGCCCTCGACGAACACGGACCCGATGCCGCGTTCGGAGAGCGAGGCGAGGTCTTCGGCGAGGTGCTCGCCGTCGAGGCGGATGGGCGCGTCGAGGCCGCGCGCGGCGAGCGCCGGGTGCGCGTCGATGCGGGCGCCGACGGGGGTGGGCCGATGGCCGAGCACGACCGGGATCGGCTGCGAGTCAGCGGGCACGAGCAGTTCGCCCGCGGCGTCGCGCGCCGTGAGCGAGGGGTCGTCGGCGAGCAGCGTTCCGGTGCCCACGAGGATCGCGTCGGCCTCGGCCCTGCGGCGATGCACGTCGGCGCGGGCCGCAGGACCCGTGATCCACTGGCTGCTGCCATCGGCCGCTGCCGCGCGACCGTCGAGGGTCTGCGCCCACTTCGCGATGACGCGGGGGCGGCCGGCGCGCACGAGCGGTGCGGAGCCGTCGGCCTCGAGCCGCGCGCGCTCCTGCGCCGCGAGCCAGTCCTCGACCGATGCGCGCACCTCGCCCGCGAGCAGGCCGCCGCGCACCGCGACTCCGGCCGCGCGCAGCGTGGCCGCGCCGCCGGCCGACGCGTCGCCCGGATCGTCGAGCCCGTAGGCGACGGCGCCGATCCCGGCGTCGATGAGCGCGCGGGCGCACGGCCCGGTGCGACCCGTGTGGTTGCACGGCTCGAGCGACACGACCGCGGTGAGCTCCGCGCCGCGATCCCGCCACTCGGCGGGCAGGTGCGCGAGCGCGTCCACCTCGGCGTGCGCCGTGCCGCTGCCGCGGTGCCAGCCCTCGGCCACGATGCGGCCCTCGGGATCGAGCAGCACGCATCCCACGCGGGGGTTGAGATCGCCCGCGGGCCCGCGCCCGGCGAGGGCGAGCGTGCGCCGCATGGCGCTGCTCAGCAGCTCGTCACCCAGCATTCCGTCTCGTTTCTCGGGTGCCGGGAATAGGGGTCGCCTGCGCAGCGGCAGGTGCCCTCGTTCCTTCCATCCGGACTCGGGCGCGCAGTCGAGACTGCCGCCCATCACCGTCGGTACCGGAATTCCACCGGTTCAACCCCGCGAGTGCGGGGGTCGCGGACTCTCACCGCCGGTTCGGATTCTCACCGACCCCGGAACCTACGTCTACCCTAACGCCACACACTGCGAACTATTCCAGCCGGATTTCGCGATGTTTCGCGGGCCGTCACCCGGCGAGGTTGATGAGCTCGTCGAGGAACTTGTCGAGATCGAAGTCGAGGAATCGCCCGCTCGTGATCGTGCTCATGGTGAGCGCGAGGATCAGCGCATTGAAGAAGAACGCCATCGACGTGTGCCACACCGTGGTCCAGCGCATGCGCGTCTCGGTGACGCGCACGTCCGAGACGGCGAACGTGGTCGCGTTGGTGAACGAGAAGTACGCGAAGTCGCTGAGCCGCGGATCCTCGGTGCGGGGGAAGTGCAGCGGCGGCACCTCGGCGCGGTGGTAGCGCGAGTAGTAGACGCGGGCGAAGCCCCAGTTGAACAGCGCCCATGAGAGCAGCATCGCGCAGACCGCCGCCGCCTCGAGGAACGCGGTGCGGTCGGCGTCCCGCCGGTTGATGATCACCTGCGCGGCGACCAGCAGACCGAACGCGCTCGCGCCGAAGGTGGTGATGTTCGAGAACACCCGCATCACGGGGTGGCCGACCACGCGGCGCACCACGGGCGGATCCTCGTCGCTGATGCGGATCATGATCGTGAGGCCGAGGGCTACGATCCCGAGATAGAGCGCGGCGATGAGGCACCAGACGACCGCGACGATCGAGAGCTCGACCTTGCTCTCGCTCATCGCGAGGTTCCAGCCGAGGAGGACGAGCAGCAGCTGCATCACGACGCCGAGGATCTCGCCGATGACCGTGGTCCAATTGGCGATCGCCGCGGCGACCCGGGGGAGCCGGCGCTTCTTCACCCGCTCCGTCCGCTTCTTCTTCGCCTTCGCGCTCATGCCGGACGCCCGCTCACGACCGGGCGCTCGCCGCCGACGACGCCAGATCGCGCAGGGTCGCGTCGGGCAGGTAGGCCCGGGTCAGCGCCACGGCGATGCGGGGCAGATCGCCCTCGTCGCGGTACAGCATGTACAGCGGCTCGTGGCGCGGGTGGAACTTGCGCTTGAAGAAGTGCAGCGACCGGAAGCCGTAGAGCGGCTCGAGGGTCTCGCTCAGGCGGTCGAGCACGAAGTCGACGGGGCCCGGATCCTCCTGCTCGGGACGCACCAGCGGAGCACCCGAGAGCGAGACGAACTCGTAGCCGGCCTCGGCGAAGTGCTTCGCCGACTCGGCGATCAGGTACTCCATGACGGGCCCGAAACCGTCGTCGCGCCGGCGCATGAGATCGAGGGTCCAGCCGTGGATCTGCCCGCCCGGGCCGTACACCGGCAGCCACGACGTGATGCCGTGCAGGCTGCCCTCGGCGTCGACCGCGATGCCCACGCGGGTCTCGGGATCGCGCGCCTCCTCGACCGTGCCGAGCGTGAAGCGCATCTCGGGCAGGCCCTTGTCACCGCTCCACTGCTCCGAGATGGCGCGCACCTGGGCGAGCACGCTCCACGGCTCGTCGGCGAGCGTGCACATGCGGAACTCGATCCCCTCGCGCGCCGCGCGGTTGATCGACGTGCGCACCGAGTTCCAACGCTTGCCGGTGAAGGCGAGGTCGGGCAGGTCGACGATCGTGTCCTCGGCGATCACGGCCGAGCGCCAGCCGTTCGGGCGGTTCTCGTCGCTCAGCGCGGACGCCGAGAACACGCACGGAACGAAACCGGCGTGCTCTGCGGAACGCGCGAACTCGTCGAGGGCGATGCCGAACTGCTCCTTCGGCGCGATGGGATCGCCGAGCGCGATCGCGACGCCCGCGTGCGCCTGGTAGGCGATCACGCCGGAGCCGACGGCGATGTGCCGGTTGTCGGGCCAGCCGATCATCCACGAGATGTTGCCGCCGCCGAACTCGCGCAGGCGATCGAGCGCCTCGGTGCGCGTCAGGGTGCGCGCCGCGAACGTGCGGCGGGAGTGCAGCAGCGGCACGCGGAACGCGCCGCGGCCGAGCAGCATGACGATGAGCTGCGCCAGCCAGAGCACGGCCGACGGCAGGATCGAGGTGAAGAGGATCCCGGGCTCGTCGAGCAGGCCCAGATCGAGGGCCTGCGGGAGGAACACGGTCGCGATGACCGCGGTCGCGAGGTTGAAGCAGGCGAACGCGATCGTCGCGATCCACGCCAGGCGCAGGCCGAGGCGAACACCGTTCGCCAGGATCGCGATCGCGACGAGGTCGATGACCACGTCGGTGGTCGGGGTGACCGGATCGTTCTCGCCCAGGGGGCCGTTGAACGGGATCAGCAGCGCGAACACCTCGACCACGCCGATCACGATCAGGCCGACGAAGCCCAGCAGCCGCCACTCGCGCACGGTCGGGCGACCCGCGGGGTGCCGGAACGCGGGCAGCAGTCCGCTGACGAGCAGGGCGACGCCGACGACGATCGCATGCTCGACGTTGACGATCTTGCCGACGTAGAGCAGACCGATGGCCGCCCAGGCGACCACCGCGTAGCGGGCGCGCAGACGCCAGGGGGAGGGGAGCGTGCTCATGGCGAAGACGAGGCAGGCGATCGCGCCCGATGCGGGGCCGACGTCGAGCGCACGCGAGACCTGCGCGGCCCAGGGCCAGCCGTTGCCCGCGGCGAGGGCGAGGGTGCCCGCGGCGCCGAGCGCGCCGACCAGGTGCCCGGCGAGGAACAGGCCGAGTGCGCGGAGGGATCCGAACTTGGCCTCCGCCCAGCCGACGCCGCCGATCACGAGCGGCAGCGCGCCGATCACCCGGAGCGGGTGGGCGATGAACCACGGCGAGGTGCCGAGGGTCCACCAGTGCCCCTGGCGGAACGCGGGCAGGCCCGTCGCGACGTCGTGATACCAGGGCAGGCGCGCGAGCGGGGTGATGTGGGTGCCCGTGAGGATCGCGATCACGATCATCACCGCGACGAGCGCGATGGTGAACGGGAACTGCGCGAGCCAGCGCAGGGCGCGCAGCAGCGCGCGCATCGCCTTCGGCGGCTCGGGACGCTCGGCCGGTTCGACAGGCTCCGTCGGGGCGGCCTTCGCGGGGGGTTCGCTCATGAGGAATATTTTACGGAGCGAATGCTGCGGAGCCGCCTCGGAACGCGGTGTTCGCGGGCGAAATGGTACCAGGGTCCCACCCCGGCGCGCCGGATCCGGCCGGAGCTCCGGCGTTCGCCGGGCACTTGCCCGGAGCCCGGCCGGGAGGCGTAGCCTGAGGGTGGACGCCCGAACCGGCGCCCGTTCGATCTGCGGCCGCACACCCGCGGCCAGAAGAGGAGGCCGCGGTGCGTGCTGTCACCTACGTCAAGAACAACACCGTCGAGATCCACGACAAGCCCGTCCCCGAGATCCAGCCCGACGAGGTGCTGCTGAAGGTCGGCGGGGCCGGCCTCTGCCACTCCGACATCGCGATCATCGGCATGGGTGACGAGAACCCGCTGATCGGCGGCACCCTCGGCCACGAGGTCTCGGGCACGGTCGAGAAGCTCGGATCCGACGTCTCGGGCTGGCAGATCGGCGACCGCGCCCTCGTCGCGCTCATCCTCTCCTGCGGCCAGTGCCGAGAGTGCCTCGCCGGCCGCGACAACCAGTGCGAGGTCGTCTACCCGCGCAGCGCGCTCGCCCCGCTCTCGCCCGGCATCGGCAGCCCCGGCGGCATGGCCGACTACATCGCGGTGAAGGCCCGGCACCTCGATCCCATCGGCGACCTCGACCTCGTCGCCGCGGCACCGCTCGCCGACGCCGCCCTCACGCCCATGCACGCCATCAACACCGTGCGCGACCGCATGACCGGCGACGCGACGGTCGTCACCATCGGACTCGGCGGGCTCGGGCACATGGCGCTGCAGATCCTCGCCGCCACCACGGGCGCCCGCATCATCGCGCTCGACACCGACCCCGAGAAGCTCGCGTTCGCCCGCGAGCACGGCGCCGACCTCGCGATCCCGAGCGACGGGGACGCCGCGGCCCGGATCCTCGAGGAGACGAACGGCGTCGGCGCCGACGTCGTCCTCGACTTCGTCGGCGTGCAGCCCACCGTCGACCTCGCCGTCGCGGTCGTGCGCGGCGGCGGCGCGATCCGCTTCGTGGGCCTCGGCAACGGATCCTTCCCCTACGTCGCGGGCAGCGGTACCCCGCTGCCGTGGGGCGTGAACATCGAGCGCGCCTACGGCGGCACCCGATCCGACATGCGCCAGGCCGTCGCGCTCGCCCGCGCCGGCAAGATCGGCGTCGAAGTGGTGCGCTACTCGCTCGACGACGCCGTGCAGGCCTTCGATGACCTGCACCACGGGCGCGTGCAGGGCCGGGCGGTGCTCGTCCCGTGACCGAGCGGCCGGTGCTCGACTTCGCCTCCGGCGCCGAGCGGGAGGCGTGGCTCGAGACCGGGCATGCCGACGCACCCGACGCCTGGCTGCGGATCGCGAAGCGCCGATCCCGGCAACCCGGGCTCAGCATCGAGGACGCCCTCGACGGCGCGCTGTGCTTCGGCTGGGTCGACGGGCAGCGCCGGTCGAACGACGCCGAATCGTTCCTGCAGCGCTACTCGCCGAGACGCAGCGCGAGCCCGTGGTCGCGGATCAACGTGCTGAAGTTCGAAGCGCTCGCCGCCGCCGGACGGGTCCGCCCCGCCGGGCACGCCGCGGCCGAGGCGGCCCGGGCCGACGGGCGCTGGGACGCGGCCTACGCCTCGCAGCGCGACGCCGAGACGCCGGCCGAACTGGTCGCGGCGCTCGCCGCTCGCCCCGCCGCCGAACGGGCATTCGCGGGGCTCGGCCGGACCGAGCAGTACGCGCTGATCCTGCCCCTGCTGAAGGCGCGGACCCCCGAGCGCCGCGCCGATCTCGTCGCGCGCGCCGTCGACGGGCTGGCGGCGGGCGCGTCAGCGCCGGGCGGAGCGGGCGAATGAGCGGCGGCCCGATCCCGATTCAGACCGGTCCCGCCGACCGGGCGAACCCGATCCTCGGTACTGTCGGACTGCTCTGGATCGCCGCACCGCTCTGGTACCTGCTCTGCGAGGCGATCGCCGCGTCCGCGTTCCCCGGCTACAGCTACGCGACGTTCTTCATCAGCGACCTCGGTGTGCCCGACGGCGGCGCGCTCGACGGGCGCACGCTCGACTCACCGCTGCACGCCGTCATGAACGCCGGGTTCCTCGGCGAGGGGCTGCTGTTCGGGATCGGGCTCGCGCTGCTCGCTCCGATGCTCCGGCGCGGGCTCGCGGGCGGGGCGATCCTCGTGCTCGGTGCGGTCCACGCCGCGGGCGTCGCTCTCGTGGGGCTCGTGCCGGGCTCGCCCGCGAACGCCGAGAGCGGCCTCATGATCTTCCACATCATCGGCGCCATCGCGGCGATCGCCGGCGGCAACCTCGTCGCCATCGTGTCGATGCGGGCGGTGCCGCAGCTCGGCCGCTACGGGGTCGCCGGGCCCGTGCTCGGCGGGCTGGGTTTCGTCAGCGCCGCGCTGCTCGTGGGGCACGTGCTGCTCCCCGACGGCATCTCGGAGCGCGGCGCGGTCGACCTGTTCATGGTCTGGCAGCTGGGTGCGGGCATCGCGCTGTGGCGTGCGCGGGGTGGTGCGGGCTCGGGCTCGGGTGCGGGTTCGGGCTCGGGCCTCGGGGCGTAGGCCCGCCCCCCCCCGCCGCCCGCCGCCGGATCTTCCGTCGAGTGGCGCCAAACCGCTGTTTCGCAGGGCGCGAAGGAGCGGTTTGGCGCCACTCGGTGCAGGCTCGGCAAATATCGCGAGATCCCCTGGCATAAAACGTTTTACTTTGTTAGCGTGACGCTCGCGAATCGGTGCACCGATCCGCTCGAGGGCGAGCAGCGACCGCTCGTTCCACCCCACGAGAAGGCAGGAACACATGCACACCTATTCGAGCTACGTCGCGCCATCGGGTCGCGCCATCGTCGATTTCGTCAGGAATCACCCGTTCGCGGTCGTCGCGACATCGAGCGACGGCGCGCCCCTCGCCACGCACGTCCCGATCGTGTTCCCGCCCGGTGCGGAACCCGGCGAGACGCTCGTCGGCACCCGTCTCTGGGGGCATCTCGGGCGGGCGAACGAGCATTGGAGGCGCTTCGCGGAGCGACCGGACGCGCTGCTCGTCTTCGCGTCCTCGCACGCCTACGTCTCCCCGAGCACCTACCACTTCTCGCCGGCCGTGCCGACCCTCGACTACGCCACCGTGCACCTGACCGGCCGGATCTCGGTGATCGAGTCCGAGGAGGAGAACCTGGCCGTCGTGGAGCGCACGGTCGAGCAGCTCGAGGGGCTCCGCACGAAGCGCTGGAATCCGGACCCGTCGAAGGCGGTGTTCCGCAAGATCCTCCACGGCGTCGTCTCGTTCACGATCGACATCGACACGGAATCCGCCATGTTCAAGCTCAGTCAGGACATGCCGAAGGACGTCCACGAGCGCGTGCGCGAGGACCTGCTCGGTGGGGATCATCGCCACCCGGACGTGGCCGAGCTGATGGCGCAGGTCGGAGTGACCCGACCGCGCAAGGCCCCCGCCTCCGGCGACTCCGAGGGGGACTAGGCGCCGGGCGCGATGCCCCGGTCGGACGACCGTCGGACGATGAGGCGGGACTGCACCATGCGGCGTCCGGCGGGATCCTCGCCCCGGGTGATGCCGGCGAGCAGATCGACGGTCTCCCGTGCGAGGATCTCGGGGCGCAGGTCGATCGCGGTGATCGGCGGATCGGCGGTGCGCGTCTGATCGGCGTCGGTGCCGCAGGCGAGCAGGTAGTCGTCGGGGGCGAGAAGCCCCCGCTCGCGCATGCCGGCCTGGATCCCGGCGGCGTGCCGCCCGGTGAGCGAGTAGATCGCATCGGGTACCCCGCCGTTGAGCAGGTTCGGGACGAGGTCGTGCCCGCCCTGCTCGCCGAGACCCTCGGGCAGCCGGAACATGCGCTGCCGCACCCCGTGCTGCTCGCACCACTCCCGGTAGGCGGTCTCGCCGTCGGCGTTCCAGGAGTTGTCGTCCGTGCCGCCGACGAACGCGATCGATCGGGCTCCCTGCTCCTCGAGGTGCCGCAGGCCCTGGCGGGCCGCATCGGCGTCCGCGGAAGCCACCCAGTTCGTCGCTTCGGGCTTGCTGAGATCCCGCCCGAGGGTGACGTAGGGGATCGATCTCCGTTCGAGCAACGCGACGACCGGGTCGTCTCGAACGGGATCGGTGACGATGTACCCGTCGAGGGAGAACGCCAGAGGAGTCACGGGGCCCCTGACGAGGTCGGCGACGTGCATCAGGCTCAGGCCCTTGCCCAGGGCGCTGACCGCCGCGGCGCCGGCGAATCGCAGGAAGTAGTCGATCCCGGGCGGGCTGTAATCTTCGAGCGCGTCGAGCGGGCGGAGCACGATCCCGATGACGCCGATGCGCGACCGTCGGAGGCCCCGGGCGAGGGCGTCGGCCTGGTACCCCATGGCCGTCGCGATCTCGCGGATCCGCTGACGGGTCTCGTCCGAGAGCGTGCCCTTCTCGTTCAGAGCGTGCGAGACGGCGGTGATGGAGACGCCCGCGCGCGCGGCGACGTCCTTGATCGTGACGCTGCGATAGTCGGACATCGGTCTCCCTGGGGTCTGCTCCGAGAATAGCGCCCGGAGCGCCCGGGGTCGCGCCGGTCGGGGCGGGCGGCGGCTGGGTGAACCGTCTCGGGGAACGCTTGTATAAAACGTTTTGTGTATGTAGCTTGTCTCGCGTGGAGCTCCGAAGGGGGAGCCTCCGCCGGTCGCACGGGGCACTGCCGCACCACCGACCGCACCACCGACTGTCGAAGGAGTCACTCCGGTGCTGAACACACATCGGGTCCGTTCACGGGCCATCGCCGCCGCCGCGTTCGCGGCCGGACTCGCGCTCGCGCTGTCCTCCTGCTCATCCCCGAGCGCTCCCGCGGGCGGTACCGAGCAGCACGAGGCCGCCCCGGGCTTCCTGGCCGTCGCCGACGACGCGCTCACGGGCTCGGGCGCGCTCACCGTGCAGCTCGACTACGACACGAGCGAGGCCGACGGGCTCGACCCGCAGACGGCCCAGACCGCACGGTCCTGGATGATCATGGGGCTCGTCTACGAGACGCTCGTCACCACGGATGAGAAGTTCGCGATCGCCCCCGGCCTCGCCACCTCGTGGAAGCGGCCGGACGACACCACCTACGTCTTCACGATCGACACCTCCGCCAAATTCTCGAACGGTCGGGCGCTCAGCACCGCCGACGTGGTCGGCAGCCTCAAGCGCCTCGCCGGCGGGAAGAGTATCTGGACCGGTCAGCTGGGGCCTGTGTCGTCGATCACGGCGACCGGCGCGAACGAGGTGACCGTGAAGCTCAGCGCACCCTACGCGCCGTTCCTCGCCGCGCTCGCCAACACTCCCGCCGCGATCCTGCCGATGCAGGAGATCGAGCAGGGGACGCTCGACCCCAAGACCGCGATGCTCGGAACCGGCCCCTACACCGTGGTCTCGCACCGGCAGGATCAGTCCTGGAAGTTCGCGGCCAACCCCGCTTGGCGCGGCGGCGAGATCCCCGTCCGCGACCTCGAGCTGCAGATCGTCGCGCAGGAGTCCACGCGCCAGGCCGGACTGCGGGAGGGCAGCGCAGGCATGGCGAACTTCGTGAACATCGACGCGCTCACGCAGCTGGCCGGCACCGCCGGCGTCAAGGTCGTCAACCAGACGCAGAGCGATTTCTACTATCTCTACGAGAACTCCCAGCGCCCGGGCTCCCCGTTGCAGGACCAGGACGTGCGCTTCGCCATCAACACCGCCGTCGACCGCAAGGCGATCTCGGACATCGTCTTCGCGGGCACCGCGTCGCCGACCGGGATCACCCCGTCGAACCTGCCCGGTGCGTGCGCGGTCGGCGACCTGCCGTCCGAGCGCGCGACCGTCGAGGAGGCGAAGCGCGCGATCGACGGAGCGAAGCTCGGCGGCCGCAAGCTGAGCCTGCTGGTCTACACCTCCGAGCCCGTGCTCGCGCAGATGGCCCAGCTGATCCAGCAGCAGCTCGCCGAGGTCGGCGTCGCCGTGACGATCGAGCAGTACGACGCGGCGACATACCGCGCGAAGATCGAGACCGCGAAGCCGGGCGACTTCGATCTGGCGCTCGGCTGGTACGCGGGATACGGCGACCCGTCGATGGTGACCAAGTGGTGGAACCCCGAGCAGGCGCTCTTCAACACGGGCTTCGTCGGCGTGCACGAGGACCTGAACCGGCTCATCGACCAGGGGGCCTCGACGCTCGACCCGAAGGAGCGCGCGAAGGTCCTGACCGAGCTCTGCGCCAGCGCCGACCGGTACTCGGAGATCGTCCCGCTCGTGCACCGCCCGTCGATCATCGGCTACAGCACGAAATCGGTGAGCCCGACGATCGCGAGCAACGAGGGCTACGGCGACATCCTGCGGAACCTCACCGACTACCGGGTCGTCGGGAAGTGACGCGATGATCCGCATGCTCCGATGGTCGGGCGGACGGGTGCTCACCGCGCTCGTCACGCTCCTCGGCGTCTCCATCCTCATCTTCGCGGCCGTCCGGCTCATGCCGGGGAGCTTCGAGGACATGATTCTGGGATCCTTCGCGACCCCCGAGGCGAAAGCCGAGCTCGCTCGGACCTACGGCCTGGACCAGCCCGTCTTCGTGCAGTACTTCGCGTGGATCGGTCAGGTGCTCCGCGGCGACCTCGGGGTCTCCCTCGTCACGCAGAGCCCCGTCGCGGACGAGCTGGCGAAGCGGATCCCGGTCACCGCGCTGCTCGCCGCGATGGCGATGGCGGTCACCGTGATCGTCGGCGTCCCGCTCGGCGTCTGGACGGGCGTCCGCTCGGGAGCGAAGCGCGGAGGGCTGCTCGGGCGACTGATCTCGGGTCTCGGCATCAGCGTGCCCGAGTTCGTGCTCGGCAGCATCGTCATCTTCGTCTTCTCCCGGCTCGCGCTCGGTCTGCAGGTCGGCGGCTTCGCGCAGGTCGGATCGGGGTTCGGTGCCACGGCGCAGGCCCTCCTGCTCCCGGCGCTCGTGCTCTCGGTGTTCTGCGTCGCGGCCGCGGCCAGGACCACCCGGGACGCGACCATGTCGGTGCTCGTGGAACCGCACATCGCCGCCGCGGTGGCGCGCGGCGAGACCCCCTGGCGGATCGTCAGGCACCACGTGCTGCGCAACGCCGGGATCCCGATCCTCACCCTGCTCGGCACCATCACGGCGTACCTGCTCGGCGGGGCCGTGATCGTCGAGACCCTGTTCAACATCCCGGGCCTCGGATCGTTCATGGTGACGGGCCTCGGTCGGCGGGACTTCGCCGTCGTGCAGGCCACCGTGCTGTTCGCAGCAACCGTGTTCGTGACCGTCAGCCTCGTGCTCGACCTCGTCACGAGCGCCCTCGACCCGCGGGTCGCCGTCACCGGGAAGGCACGATCATGACCACCTACTCGCTCCCGCTCGTCCGGCGCAAGCACCCGGACCGGGTCCGGCCGCCGCGGGATCCGCTCCTCATCGCGTCGGCGAGTGTGCTCGGTCTGATCGTCGCGGTCGCGGTCGTCGCCGCGGTCGTCCCCTTCGCCGGCGACCCGCAGCGCATCGTCGGCCCCCGGCTCAGCGCGCCGACGACGCTCTTCCCGCTCGGGACCGACGCGCTCGGGCGCTCGCTGCTGCCCCGCCTGCTCGAAGGGATCGGCACCACGCTCGTGCTGTCGACCGTCGCGGTGCTGTGCACGGCCGTGATCAGCGTCGTGCTCGGCCTGGTCGCGGGGTACGCCGGCGGCTGGGCGCGCGAGGGCATCATGCGCGTCGTCGACGTGCTCTACTCCTTCCCCTCGATCGTGCTCGCGATCCTCATCGCCGCGGTCATCGGGCCCGGGCAGGCGGCGGCGCTCTCGAGCATCGTGCTCGTCACCGTGCCGCTGATGACCCGCATGGTCAGCTCGGCGGCGATGGCCGTCGCCCAGCGCGACTTCGTCACGACCGCCCGGATCAGCGGCGTCTCCGCTCCGGTGATCCTGTTCCGGCACCTGCTGCCGAACGTGAGCGGCACCATCGCGGTGCAGGGCACCTACGCCCTGTCGGTCGGCATCCTCGTCGAGGGCGGGCTGAGCTTCCTCGGCTACGGCGTGCAGCTGCCGGGCTCGTCGCTCGGCCTGCTGATCCAGGAGGGCGGCAGCTACATGGTCCAGGCGCCCTGGCTGCTCTTCGCGCCGGCGATCGTCCTGGTCGTCGCGATCCTCTCCATCAACCTGATCGGGGACGCGATGCGCGATCGCCTCGATCCCCGCGAGACGAGGAGCCTCGTATGAACTCGAACGCAGCAGACGTCCTCCGGCTGACGGCGCCGGATGCCGCGGTCGTCTCCGGTGCGGCTGCGGGAGCGCCGACCGTCTCGATCCGCGGACTCTGCGCCGAATACCGGACGCGGCTCGGGGTCGCTCCGGCGCTCGCGGACATCGACCTCACGGTCTCGGCCGGGGAGCGCCTCGCGATCATCGGCGAGTCCGGCTCGGGCAAGTCGACGGTCTCGCAGGCGATCGGGCGGCTCCTGCCGCGGGCCTGCACGGTCACGGCGGGGACGGTGGAGGTGCTGGGGCAGCGGCTCGACGGCCTCGCCGCCGACCGGCTGCGGGCTCTCCGCCGCGAGGCGCTGGGGTTCATCCCGCAGGATCCGATCGCGTCGCTCGACCCGACGATGCGGATCGGGCGCCAGCTCCAGCTGGCGCTGCAGCCGCTCGGCAAACCGGTCGATGCTCCCGCGCTGACGCAGCTTCTCGAACGGGTCCGGATCCTGGAACCGGCGCGCGTCCTGCGGCTCTTCCCGCACGAGGTGTCCGGCGGGATGGCCCAGCGCATCGCGATCGCCCTGGCGATGGCGCGGGAGCCGCGGATCCTGATCGCCGACGAACCCACCGCCTCGCTCGACGCGCAGGTGCGGGACGAGATCCTCGCGCTGCTGTTCGAAGTCGTCGAGAGCTCCGGGGCGAGCCTCATCTGGATCAGCCACGACCTCGGCGCCGTGCGGCGGTGGTGCGATCGCGTCGTCGTGATGCACCGCGGTCGGATCGTCGAGGACGGCCCGACCGCGAACGTGCTCGATGATCCGCAGGACGACTACACCCGCACGCTCGTCGCCGCGATGCCGACCCGACCGCACCGGCCGGACCGCACCGACCGCGCCGACCGTCCCGACCGTACCGGGCCGACCCCAGAGGAGCAGCGATGAACGACCCCACCACGGGCGAGAGCCCCGTGCTCGAACTGCGTGACGTCGAGGTGGCGTTCACCTCCGGCGCCGGAGCCAAACGCCGGACGGTGCGCGCGATGAACGGCGTCAGCCTCTCCGTCGCCCCGGGCGAGACCCTCGGGCTCGTCGGCGAGTCAGGCTCGGGCAAGACGACGACCGCGGCGGTCGCGCTGGGACTGCGGCGACCCGATCGGGGCGAGGTCCGCCTGCTCGGCGCGCCCTTCCCCCGATCGCGTCGGGCCACGGCCGGCTCCCTGCAGGCCGTGCTCCAGCATCCCCACTGGTCGTTGAACCCGCGCCGCCGCGTCGGAGAGTCGGTGCGCGAACCCCTCACGGTGGTGCGCGCCGGGCTCTCCCGCTCCGAGCAGCGGCAGCGGGTGCAGCGCATGCTCGAACAGGTCGGCCTCAACCCCGCGCTCGCGGAGCGGTATCCGCACGAGCTCTCGGGCGGGCAGCGGCAGCGTGTCTCGGTGGCCCGAGCGCTCATCACCGAGCCGCGGTTCATCGTCTTCGACGAGGCCGTCAGCGCCCTCGACGTTGCGGTGCAGATGCAGATCCTCGCGCTCATCCGCGACCTGCAGCTCGAGCACCGCTTCGGCGCCCTCTTCATCTCGCACGACCTGGGGGCGGTCCACCGCGTCGCCGACCGCGTGGCCGTGCTCTACCGCGGCGACCTCGTCGAGACCGCCGCGACGGACGACTTCTTCCGCACTCCGACCCATCCCTACTCGCAGAAACTCCTGGAGACCCTATGAACACCGCACCTGCGCACGCGCTCAGCGCGATCGACTCCGGCATCGTCCCCGATCCCGCCCCGCGGCTCGCCGGCCAGCCGGTCTTCGGCGGCCCCGGCAACGACGACTTCGACCTCGTGCCGCACCGCAGCACCGGCCGCGACACCCTCCGATTCGACTTCCCCGGGGTCCGCATCGGATCGGCCCACTATGAGGAAGGGCCCACGGGCGCCACGGTGATCCACCTGCCGGCCGGAGCACGCACCGCCGTCGATGCGCGCGGCGGTGCCGTCGGCCTCTCGGGAGGGTACGACTTCAACCACGCCATCTGCCTCGCCGGCGGATCGGTGTACGGGCTGGAGGCCGCGGCGGGCGTCGGCGATCTGCTGCTGCAGCGCGCGGAGCAGCGCACCGGATTCGCGGATCTGCAGCTCGTGTCCTCCGCCATCATCTACGACTTCTCCGCCCGCTCGACCGCCGTCTACCCCGACAAGGCGCTGGGCCGTGCGGCGCTCGAGCACGCCGTCGAGGGCGAGTTCGCCCAGGGGCGCGCAGGCGCGGGCATGAGCGCCTCCTCCGGAAAGGTGGACTGGGGGCGCACCGAGATCACGGGTCAGGGTGCGGCCTTCCGGCAGCTCGGCGATGTGCGGATCCTCGCGGTGGTCGTGCCGAACCCGGTCGGAGTGATCGTCGACCGCTCGGGCGCCGTGGTGCGCGGGAACTACGATGCCGCCACGGGGGAGCGACGGCACCCCGTCTACGACTACCAGGAGGCGTTCGCCGAGCGGGTGCCGCCCGTCACCCAGGCCGGCAATACGACCATCAGTGCGCTCGTCACGAACGTGAGGATGAGCGCGACCGAGCTCGGCCAGTTCGCGCGCCAGGTGCACAGCTCCATGCACCGCGGGATCCAGCCGTTCCACACCGATATGGACGGAGACACCCTCTTCGCGGTCACGACCGACGAAATCGAGCTCCCCGCTACGCCGGACTCCTCGCGCGGACGACTGTCGGTCAACGCGACCGCGCTCGGCGCGATCGCGTCCGAGGTGATGTGGGACGCGCTGCTCGAAGCAGCGAAGTAGATCGGTCGAGGGATCGCGCCGGGCGAGTCGACCGGCGCGAGCGCGGGAGGACCCCGCAGGAAGGAGGATCGGCGTGCAGATCAGAACCGCCGAGATCGAGGGACACGGGCCGGAGCAACGGGGAGCGGAGATCGGAACGCGCTTCGGCGCCGAGATCCGCGACACAGTCGCGAGATACCTCGAGTTCTTCGCGCTGAGCGGGCTCTCACGGGCCCGGGTCGACGGGATCGCGGAGCGCAGCCTCGCGGCCCTGCGCGCCTGGGCTCCCGGCCTCGCGCAGGAGATCGAAGCCACGGCGGCGGCGGGTGGCGTGCCGACTCTCGAACTCGCGGCGCTCAACGCGCGCACCGAGATCCTCGCCGCGGGCGAACCCGATCGCGAAGGGGAATGCTCCACCCTGGTCCTCGCGCCGGAAAGCGCTCGATCCCCGCTGACCCTGCAGACCTGGGACTGGCACGCGGACCTGTGCCCGACCGGACTGCTGCTCTCCGTCGCCCCCGATCCCCCGGAGGCCGAGCGCGGTCGTGGTCGTGGCCGCGTGGGTCGCGTGGGGCGCGTGCGGCTGTTCACCGAAGCGGGGATGCTCGGAAAGATCGGCGTCAACGATGCCGGACTCGGGGTCCACTTCAACATCCTGCATCACGCGAGCGACACGGACGCCGGCGGAGTGCCCGTGCACGCGATCGCGCGCCGGGTGCTGGACGAGGCGAGCACCGTCGAGGAGGCCGCGTCGATCATCAGGTCCGCTCCGGTGAGCGCGTCGACGGTGCTCACCGTCGTGGCCGACCGCGGTGCACGGCGTGCGGTCTGCTTCGAGATCTCGCCGGAGCGGGTCGCCGAGGTGCTCCCGGACCCCGACGGGGTGCTCGTGCACACCAATCACTTCTTGGCGCCCGAGCTCGCCGCGGGAGAAGCCGCGAGCGCCGCCTCCACGACGCGGACGCGGTTCGCGCACCTCTCGCGGATCGGGGGCCTCGGGGATCTGCGCGGCGCCGGGGCGAGCATCGAGGAACGGGCCGCTGATTTCTGCGGGCCCGAGGGTGCGCACGCGCCGGTGTGCATGCGGCCGGACCCGTCGCTGCCGCCGCACGATCAGTGGACGACGCTGCTGACGATCGGCCTGGACCTCGAACGGGGCCGGCTCGAATACCGGGCGGGATCGCCCGCGGAGCTCGTCGCTCGCGGAGCCGAGCGCTTCGGAGACTAGCGACCCGAGCTGTCCTGCTCTCCCCTCGAGCGTGTCTGGTGTGAGCGCTCCGATTTGAGCGCTCCCGGTTTGAGCGTGTTGTCGAGAAGGCCGGGCCTCCCGACTCCGGTTTTCCGCATGGGTCGCTGCCGCCGCGCGGATCCTGCCCCTCTGGCTGTCCTGCTCTCCTGTCGAGTGGCGCCAAACCGCTGTTTCGCAGGGCGCGAAGGAGCGGTTTGGCGCCACTCGATGCAGGTTTCGGGCGAGGGGTGGCTCGTCCGCGGGCCCGCGAGCCCGCGAGCTACGCGCGGGCGCGGAGGCGTGCGCGGGCGATCAGCGCGGCGGCTCCCGCGAGCAGCAGGATGCCCGCAGCGGGAAGCGCGAGGCCGTCCGCGGGGGTGCCGGTCTGCGCGAGCGAGCCCTGGCCCTTGGCACCGGCTCCCGTCCCGTCTGCCGCCCCGTTCGCGCCCGCCGACGTGCTGCCGGTCGCCGATCCCTTCGCGTCCGAGCTCGATCCACCCGAATCGCTCGACCCGTTCGCGTTCGCACCGGCGTTCGCACTCGCCTCGGCGCCCGAACCGACCCCGACGAACGTGATCGACGCGGTCTGCGGTGCGGTCGCGACGCCGAGCTCGGCTCCGTTCGCATCGACGGCGGTCGCGATGATCCGCAGAGCGAAGGTCTGCGAGCCCTTCGCGACGGTGCGGGTCGTCTGCAGCTGCAGGGTGCCGCCGGGGGCGACGACCGCGTTGGACGCCGGATCCGAAGCCGCCGCTGCGGACGAGACCGACGCATCGGAGGCGATCCGGAACCCGGTGAGCGGGGTGCTACCGGTGTTGGTCACGGTCACGGTGATCCCGGCCTGCGAACCCGCGGGGACCTGCGGGTTCGTGGTGCCGGTCGATCCGGTGGCGCGCGCCGCGGCCGAGAACGAGGGGATCCCGGTGATGCTCATGGCGAGGTCGGTGAAACCGCCGTCATCGTTCCACCGCGTGTCCGCCGTGCGGGTGAAGGTGGTGCGGAAGCGCGGGGACTCGGCCGGCGAATCGCAGGTGTCGCCGGTCGCGGTCGACGCCGAGGACTTCACGAGTCCCTGCGCCAGGTCCAGCGTTCCGAAGATGCCGCCCTCGCACTCGTACGAGCCCCAGATGTCGGTGGGCGCCGCGGGCGCCTCGGCGGATCCGGCCCCGCTGTGCGCCGTGCCCGCGAGGGTGATCGCGCCGGTCGCGAAGTCGATGGTGGATCCGGTCGTGAAGTAGGAGTACCGCACGCCGGCGGCGTTGCGTCCGTCGGAGGTCGCGGCGCTCGTATCGAGCAGGCTGGCTCCGAGCTGCCCGATCACCTCGCCGGTGCGGGCGGCGCGATCCACGACGAGCGCGGTCTTCTCCTCCACGCCGAAGCTGCGGTCGTGGCCCGTGGCGATCGCGAGGCGCACGATGCGGGGCTGGCGGTCGCGGCGCGCGAAGTGGGAGTCGAGCATGCCCTCGGTGAAGAAGCCGAAGCCGCCCGACGGGATCGAGGCGAGACGGTCGTCCTCGAACCAGCCGACGGTCGCGCCGTCGCGCCACGAGGGGTAGGGGTCCCCGCCCGAGATCATGTCGGCGCCCTGCTGGATCGTGAGGCCGGCGCTCGTGCCGGCGGTCACGCCGCCCGACTCGACGACCCCGCGGATCGCGGCCATGACTGGGGTGTCGGTGCAGGAGGTGAACGCGTAGATGTCGGCCGCGGCCTGGTCGGGCGCGGTGCAGTCCATGAACGCGCGGACGTAGTTGATCTGATCGCCGCCGCCGAAGTAGACGGCGTCGGAGTCGCGCACCTCCTGCGCGACGGCGGCGCTCTTCGCGTTGTCGGCGCTGTAGGGATCGCCGGGGTAGTCCTCCCCGGGGTTCACGTCGACGGGCACCGGGTACACGTCGGCGCCGTGCGCGGCGAACCAGTCGGAGTAGTAGAGACCGTTGGCGGTCGCGTTGTCGTAGGTGTTGCCGTCGGCCGCTTCGGTGGCGTTCGGCGCGACCTCCGAGGCGGTCGTGACGATCGCGATGCGGGGCTTCTTGTCGCCCGCGTGCTGCTTCGCGAGGTCGACGATCCGCTGGATGATCGCCTCGCTGTTGGCCTCGCCCGGCTTGATGGCTCCGCCGATCAGCACGATGCTGCCGTTCTGCGCGGTGGACGCCGTCGGCGTAGCCGGTGCCGCCGGTGCGTTCGGCTCGGCGGCGCGCGGCTGCGGTGCGGCCGTCGCGGCGGGGGCGATGGCGGTGGCGCAGAGCGCGCCCGCGGTGAGCGCGACGGCGACGGCGGTGCCGAGGCGCGCGCGGCGTGGGGGAAGGGGCATGCGGGATCTCCGGTCTCGTCGTTGAGGGGTGGACGGCGCAAGTATTTCACGCAAACCGAATGCCTGCAATAATCGAAACAAACATTTCAAGACCGGTGGCGACCGCGTCGGTGGAGCCTCCGTCGATAGACTGACGGCGTTTCACGTGCAACGCGGCGCTCAGGCGGCCCGCGCTGCCGGTACGGGCAGACCCGCGGCGCCGCTCGCTCGCGCGGCGGGCGCCGGACGGAGAGGATGCGACGCATGACAGGATCTCGCGAGGCGAACGGGCCGGCAGCGGAGGCGCTGCCGGGCACCGACTCCGTGGCGGCGCGGATCCGCGAACGCATGGGCGACTGCACGCCCTCCGAGCGCAAGGTCGCCCGCACTCTGCTCGCCGCCTACCCCGTCGCCGGCTTCGAGACCGTCGCCGGGCTCGCCGAGCTCGCCGAGGTCAGCGGCGCCACCGTCGTTCGCTTCACCACCCGCCTCGGCTACAGCGGGTTCCCCGACTTCCAGCGCGCGCTGCGCGGCGAGCTCGAGCAGCGCAGCGCGTCGCCCATGGCGCTCTACGAGCGCACCGGACTCGCGCGTCGCGCCGTCGCGCCCGGTGATCTCGCGGGGCTGGCCGAGGATCCGGTCGAGGATCTGCGCGCCACGTTCGCGAGCCTCTCCGACCACGATTTCGGCACGACGGTCGAGGCGATCGCCAACCCCAAGCACCGGGTCTGGCTCGTGGGCGGCCGCTACAGCACCTTCCTCGCCGAGTATCTCGCCGCCAGCCTGCAGCAGCTCCGCCCCGCGGTGCAGATGGTGCCGACGATGGCCAGCCTGCGCGCCGCGGCAGTCACCGGTTTCGACGCGAAGGATGTCGTGATCGCGTTCGATTTCCGCCGCTACGAGGCCGCCACCCGATCCGTCGTGCAGCTCGCGAAGGCACGCAAGTCGACCGTCGTGGTCGTCACCGACCGCTGGGTGTCGCCGTGCGCGACCGATGCCGACGCCGTGCTCACGAGCGTCGCCTCCGAGCGCGGCCCCTTCGATTCCGTACTGCCCGTCATGGCGCTCATCGAGGCGCTGTTCGAGACCCTCGTCACCCGCATCGGCGATCCGGCCCGCGACCGGATCGCCCGCATCGAGCGGACGGCGCAGCAGCTCGAGGTGATCTGAGGCGGGGCGGCGGCCTGAACCGGTTCGCGCACCGATCCATCCGCAATCGTCGCTTCGCTCCGATCGCTCCCGCCAGAACCGCCAGGCGACGCGAACCGGTTCAGGCCGCCGCCTCGCCTCAGATCAGATCGGACCCACGATTCAGCGCACCGCCGAGAGGAACGCGCGGGTTCGCTCGTGCTGCGGATCCCCGAGGACCTCGGCCGGAGTGCCCTGCTCGATGATCTGCCCGCCGTGCATGAACACGACCCGGTCGGCGACCTCGCGGGCGAAGCCCATCTCGTGCGTCACGACGATCATGGTCATGCCCGACGCGGCGAGGTCCCGCATCACCTTCAGCACGTCGCCGACGAGCTCCGGGTCGAGTGCCGAGGTCGGCTCGTCGAACAGCATGAGCTTCGGCTCCATGCAGAGGGCGCGCGCGATCGCGACGCGCTGCTGCTGACCGCCCGAGAGCTGCCGCGGGTACGACTTCGCCTTGTCGGCGAGACCGACCTGGTCGAGCAGCGCGAGCGCGCGCGGCAGCACCTCCGACGTCTTCTGCTTCAGCACGGTGCGCGGCGCGAGCATGATGTTCTCGAGCACCGTCATGTGCCCGAACAGGTTGAAGTGCTGGAACACCATGCCGGTCTGGGTGCGATCCTGGCAGATGTCGTTGTGGCTCTTCTCGTGCAGGGTGCGGCCGCGCAGCTCGTAGCCGACGACGTCGCCGTCGATCCAGATGCGGCCGCCGTCGAGCTTCTCGAGGTGGTTGATGCAGCGCAGCAGCGTGCTCTTGCCGGATCCGGACGCGCCGATGAGGCAGACGACCTCGCCGCGCTGCACTTCGAGGTCGACGCCCTGCAGCACCTGCAGGGATCCGAAGTGCTTGCGCACGCCGGCGGTGCGCACCATGGGTTCGCCCGGGGCCGCGATCCCGGCCCCGGCGGTGGTGATCGTATCGGTGCTCACAGCGTGGCCGCCTTTCCGGTCGCCTCGGGGGCGTGGACCCGCATCGCCTTGCGCAGGCGGTCGATCCACGAGGTCGGGGCGTGGCGGGAGGTGCCGCGCGAGAAGCGGCGCTCCAGCCAGCCCTGCCCGAGGGTGAACACGGTCGTCATGATGATGTACCAGAGGCTCGCGACGATCAGCATCGGGATCACCTGGAAGTTCTTCGCGTAGATCACCTGCGTGGAGTACAGCAGCTCGGAGACGGCGAGCACGCTGACCAGCGAGGTCTGCTTGAGCATGCCGATCGCCTCGTTGCCGGTCGGCGGAATGATGACGCGCATCGCCTGCGGCAGCACGACCTTCAGCATGGTCTGCATGCGGTTGAGGCCGAGCGCGCCCGCGGCCTCGCTCTGCCCGGCATCGACCGACAGGATCCCGGCGCGCACGATCTCGGACATGTACGCGGCCTCGTTGAGGCCGAGACCGAGGATCGCGGCCATGAGCGGCGTCACGATCTGGTTCGCGTCGAGGTGCAGGCCGGGGATCCCGAAGGTGATGTCGGGGTAGAGCGCGGCGAGGTTGTACCAGAGCAGGAGCTGCACCAGCACGGGGGTGCCGCGGAACGCGAACACGTAGAACCCGGCGGCGGCGCGCACCACCGGGTTCACGGAGAGGCGCATCACCGCGAGGATGATGCCCAGCACGATGCCGAGCAGCATGCAGACGACGGTGAGGAGCAGCGTGATCTGGATCCCGCGGGCGATGGAGACGTCGCGGAAATAGAGTCCGATGACGTCCCAGTGGAAGCGGGGGTTCGTGACCGCCGAGTACAGCAGCAGGCCGAACAGGGCGATGATGACGATCGCCGAGACCCAGCGCCACGGGTACTTCTTGTTGGCGATCGCGTAGTCCTCGTCCGCGCGCAGCGGTTTCACGGAGGTACTGCTCATGTCGATGCGTCCTTCGAGTGGTGGGGCCTGGGGTCGACTACTGGACGGGGACCTGATCCGGGGACACGTAGTTGCTCTCGTTGATGCCCCACTTGGCGAAGGCCTGCTTGTAGGCGTTCGTGGTGACGAGCTTCTCGAACGCGGCGGTGACGGCCGGGGTCAGCGCGGATCCCTTGGGCAGTACGAGTCCGGTCGGCTTGGGGGCGTAGTCGCCGCCCGCCGCGAGCTCGAACGCGCCGGTCTTCTTCGCCTGGTAGCCGAGCCCGGTCGCGCCGGAGGAGACGGCCTCGACGCGGCCCGAGCTGAGGGCGGTGATCGCCTTGTCGGATCCCGGGAAGAGCTTGATGTCGATGGCCTTCTTGCCGGCCTTCGTGCACTCCTCACTGAATGCGGGCAGGATCTCCTGGCCCTGCGTGGTGCCCGACTCTGCGCCGATGGTGCGCCCGCAGAGGCTCATGGCCTCCATCTTGAGCTTGTCGGGGTTGCCGGTCGGCACGGCGAGCCCGCTGCCCGACTGGTGGTAGACGACGAAGTCGGCGTTCTTCTTGCGCTCGTCGGTGACCGAGAAGGCCGACATCGACATGTCGTACTTGCCAGAAGAGAGGCCGGGGATGATGGCGTCGAAGCCGGACGGCGTGAACTCGACCTTGAGGCCGAGCAGCTGGCCGACGGAGTCGGCGAGGTCGACGTCGAGACCGATGAAGGTCTTGTTGTCGTCGGCGTAGCCCTCGAAGGGGAGGTAGGTGGGGTCGGTGGCGATGCGCAGCGTGCCGCGCTTCGACACGTCGGCGGGGAGCAGCTTCTGCGCGGATGCGTCGACGCTGAGCTTCTCGATGGTGTCGGGGGCCTGGGTGGACGCGGTCTTGCCGTCCGTCTGCTTCGCGGATTCCTCGGCGGCGTTGGTGCAGCCGGTCAGGGTGAGCGCGAGGATCGCCGACGCGGCGAGAGCCGCGGGCGCGAGGCGGGGGAGGTGCATGGTGGTCCTTTCTCGACACTGAGGTGAGCAAAGTGTTTCATGTAGAACGATTGATCGCAATCTCTGAAATATTCGTTACGGCTTCGTGATGCGGGTTTCGCGGCTGGCGCGACGTCGAAACCTGTGTTTCACTGTTGGGTATTCAGATCGCTAGTGACGCGATCGTTTCAGTAAATCCGTAGATCCGTGGACGATGGGGACCCCGTAGGTATGCGCGCAGGCGAGCTGCTCGAACGAGCTCAGACGATGCAGGAGGACTACGCGCGGGATCTCGCCGCGCTGGTCGCGATCGATTCGGGATCCGACGACCCCGACGGAGTGAACCGGGTCGCCGACTGGATCGAAACCCGGCTGCGCAGCCTCGGCTTCGCGGTGTCGCGCAGCTCCACCGACCCCGCCTACGGCGATGTGCTCGTGGGGCGCCGTCGAGGGGCGGGCTCCGGCACCGTCGTGCTGTTCGGGCACATGGACACCGTGTTCGAGCGCGGCGATGCCGTCCAGCGGCCGTTCTCGATCGACGCGGACGGCCTCGCGCACGGTCCCGGCGTGTGCGACGACAAGGCCGGCGTCGTCGCAGGCCTGCACGCGGCGGCGCACCTCATCGCCGCGGGCGACGAGCGCTACGGCGAACTCGTGCTCGTGTTCACGCCCGACGAGGAGATCGGCTCGCCCGTCGGCGGTCCGGCGCTGCAGTCGGTCGCCCGAGGCGCAGACGTCGCGCTGTGCCTCGAGTGCGCACGCGAGAACGGCGACCTGGTGCTCGCGCGCAAGGGTGCCGTCGACCTCGTGCTGGAGGTCGACGGCGTGGCCGCGCACTCCGGCATCGAACCCGAGCGGGGCGTGCATGCCGGGCTGGAGGCCGCGCATCTCACCGTGTTCCTGCAGGCGCTCGCGGATCCCGCCGCGCGGCTCACCGTCAACGTGGGCATGCTGCGGGCCGGGGAGCGCACCAACGTGGTGCCCGATCGCGCCGTGCTGCACGTCGAGGCGCGCGCCGCCGAGGCCGCGGTGCTGAACGGGGTCATCGACCGGATCCGTGCGCGTTGCGCCGATCCGGCGGTGCCCGGCGCCCGGATCACGGTGCGCGAAGTCGACCATTGCCCACCGATGGAAGCAGGCTCCGGCGCGCTGCGGGTCGGCGACCTGGCGCTCGAGGTCGCGGGGGAGCTCGGCTTCGCGCCGGCGCTCGCGCGGACCGGCGGAGTGTCGGACGCGAACCGGGTCGCCGCGCTGGGCGTGCCGACGCTCGACGGGCTGGGCCCGGTCGGTGGCGGAGACCACAGCCCCGTCGAATGGCTCGACCTCGCGAGCGTGCCGCAGCGCGTGGCGCTGCTCGCGACCCTCGTCGAAGAAGCACCCGCGCTGCTCCGCGGCGAAGGGTGAGGAACCTCTCCCTCCCTGCCTCGCCCTTTCCCTCACTCTTCTTCATCGAGTGGCGCCAAACGTCGGGAATGGCGCTCGATAGGAGCTGTTCGACGCCACTCGATGAGGGGCGCGGGCGTTGGCGCGCGCGTGCGTTCGCGTGCGTTCGGGTGTGCGGGGAGCAGAGGCTGACAGGATGAGGGCCATGCCCTGGATGCGCGCGCTACCGATCGAGACCGAGCGTCTGCACCTGGAACCGCTTCGCGTCGAGCACGCGGTCGAGATGCAGTCGGTGCTGTCGTCACCCGAGCTGTACGTCTTCACCGGAGGAGAGCCCCCGACCGAGGGCGATCTGCGGGCCAGGTACCTCCGGCAGTCCGCAGGACAGTCGCCGGCGGGTGACGCGGGGTGGCTGAACTGGATCATCCGGAGACGGGACACGCGATCCGCTGTCGGGTACGTCCAGGCCACGGTCTCGGAAACGGACGGAGCGATGGTCGCCGACGCGGCCTGGGTGCTCGGTGTCTCGGAGCAAGGGGCGGGCTTCGCAACCGAGGCGGCCGGGGCCATGCTCGACTGGCTGCGCCGACAGGAGGTATCGGCCGTCGTCGCGTGCATCCACCCCGAGAACCTCGCCTCCGCCAGGGTCGCTCGGCGCCTCGGCTTCACCCGGACGGAGCGCACGATCGACGGCGAATCGGTGTGGGAGCTGCGGAGCTGAACCTCCACCACCCAGCTTCCTCGCCCATCCTTCGCGGTCCCACGTCGAGAGGCGGCAAACGGCTGGAACAGCGACCCCGATGGAGCGGAATGACGCCACTCGGCGGGCACGGGCACGCGGAGACGCGCGCATTCTCGGCAGCACGCGCACGCGAAGGGCGCGCGCTGAGAGGCCCGGGCACACGGAGAGGCCCGCGAACCCGCTGCGGGGTTCGCGGGCCTCTCCGAATATGCGGGCCTTCATTCGTTCAGACGCCCGAGGTCACGCCACCGGCCACGCGTTGTCGGCCTCGCGTCGTCGCGCTCGGACCCTCGCGCTCAGACCGTCGTGTGCAGATCCTCGCGTTTCAGGCCTTCGCGCTCATGCGATCGGTGTCGGCGTCAGCGAATGAAACCGATGCGGTCGTAGACGCGATCGAGTGTGGCGGTTGCCACCTCGTTCGCGCGGTCGGCGCCCTTCGCCAGCAGGCGGTCGAGCTCGGCCGGGTCCGCGAGCAGCTCTTCGGTGCGTTCGCGGATCGGGGTGAAGGTCTCGTCGACGACCTCGGCCAGCGCCTTCTTGAGGTCGCCGTATCCGCGACCCTCGAACTCCTGCTCGATCGACTCGATCATGCGCCCGGTGAGCACCGAGTAGATGGTGAGCAGGTTCGAGACGCCGGGCTTGTTCTCGCGGTCGTAGCGGATCTCACCGTCGGCGTCGGTGACTGCGCGCATGATCTTCTTGCGCGTCACGTTCGCGGGGTCGAGCACCTTGATGAGGCCCGCCTCGCTCTCGGCCGACTTCGACATCTTCGCCTCGGGGTTCTGCAGGTCGTAGACCTTCGCGGTGCCCTTCTGGATCTGCGCCTCGGGCACCACGAAGGTGTCGCCGAAGCGGCTGTTGAAGCGGGTCGCGAGGTCGCGCGTCAGCTCGACGTGCTGACGCTGGTCCTCGCCCACGGGCACGATGTCGGTCTGGTAGAGCAGGATGTCCGCTGCCATGAGGATCGGGTAGGTGAACAGCCCGACCGAGGACGCGTCGGCGCCGTGCTTCTGCGACTTGTCCTTGAACTGGGTCATGCGGCTCGCCTCGCCGAAGCCCGTGATGGTGTTGAGCACCCAGGCGAGCTCGGTGTGCGCGGACACCTGCGACTGCACGAACAGGGTCGACCGCTCGGGATCGATGCCGGCGGCGATGTACTGCGCGGCGGTCCGGCGGGTGCGGGCCGCGAGCTCGGCCGGGTCCTGCGGGACCGTGATGGCGTGCAGGTTCACGACGCAGAAGAACGCGTCGAAGCTCTGCTGCATGTTGACCCACTGGGTCAGCGCGCCGATGTAGTTGCCGAGCTGCAGCGAGTCGGACGAGGGCTGCATGCCCGAGAAGAGGACGGGTTTGGTGTGCGAAGTCATGAGTGTCTCCCGCGGCCGATGCGCGGCCGCGTCAGGTGAGGGATTCGGAGGGTCTGCGAGGACCCCGGGGGAGCGTGCCCGTTGTTAGGCGCCGACTCGGTAGTCGACGACGACGGGAGCGTGATCCGACCATCGCTCGTCGTAGGAGGCGGCGCGATCGATCACGTAGTTCTCGACCCGCTCGCCGAGCTGCGGGGTGACCACGTGGTAGTCGATACGCCAGCCCGTGTCGTTGTCGAAGGCCTGGCCGCGGTTGGACCACCAGGAGTACGGGCCGTCGACCTCGCCGGCCCAGCGGCGCCCCACGTCGATCCAGCCGTGGCCGACGCCCTCTGAACCGTCGACGCCGACGACGGTCTCGCCGCGCGGCCCGAAGAAGCGGTCGAAGTAGGCCCGCTCGCGGGGCAGGAAGCCGGAACGCTTCACGTTGCCCTTCCAGTTCTTGATGTCGAACTCGCGGTGGCCGACATTGAAGTCGCCCACGATGGTGACGAGTTCGCGCTCTGCGGCCAGCTGGTCGAGGCGCACGCCCATCGCGTCGAGGAAGGCCCACTTGGCCTCCTGACGGGGAGTATCGACCTCGCCCGAGTGGGTGTAGTTGCTGATCACCGTGACGAGCTCGCCGCCCACCTCGAAATCAGCTTCGATCCAACGCCCGCTCGACTGGATCTGCTCCTGATCCTCCGCGGAGCCGAGGCCGACGCGGTGCGCGACGGCCGGCACCCGGCTGGCGATGGCGACGCCCGCACGGCCCTTGATGTTGCAGGGGTCGTGCAGGATCTGCCACTCGTCGCCGAAGAGTTCTGCCAGGTGGCTGTCGTCTGCCCGGACCTCCTGCATGGCGAGCACATCGACGCCGCGCGAGGTGAGCCAGTCGCCCATGCCCTTGCGGAAAGCGGCACGGACACCGTTGACGTTGACGGATGCGACACGCAGGGTTTGGGTCATGCCCACCATCCTAATTGGCGCCGCTGACATCCGGATATGGGAGGTGCGGTCGGAACGGACCGTCCCGACCGCACCTCCCGGTCAGGCGGGCTCGACGGGGAGCCGGAGCTCGCACCTGGCGCTCGTCCCCGTGAACTCCAGATAGCGGACGATCGACGGCCCCGGCCGCAACCGCCACGGCTGCGAGGGGAACCAGTCGGCGGCCGTCGCCGCCCATACCTGTTGGAGAGTCTCCGGGAAGGGGCCGTCGGCGGCGAACACGGCCCAGCGGCCGGCCTCCACCCGGATCGCGTCGAGATCGTCCGGCACGGGGGTCGTCGCTTCGAGGGCGACGCCGTGCAGATAGGTGAGCATCGATCCTTCCGGGGCCTCCGGGTCGATTCCGGCGGTGACCGCGAGGATCCCGGACGGATCGGCGTCGCCGAGGCGCTTGAGCCGGTCGTGCTCCTCCGGCGGGATCCCGGCGATGTGCTCCTGGATCTTCGGGTTGACGCCCGAGTGCACGAGCGGGACCTCGGTCGAGTACCCCGCGAGCACGAGCTCGGGCTGCTGGATGATGGTGACGTCCATCGGGATCCTTCCTTCGACGCTCAGGCGGAACCTGAGCACGGCCTGGGTGCGGAGCGGGCCGCCGTTCCGTACGGCTTCGGCGGGGGCGATGCCGTGCACCGCTCGAAACGCTCGACCGAAGGCCTCGGTCGATCCGTAGCCGCAGCGCACGGCGACGTCGAGCACCCGGGCCTCGCCCGTGGCGAGCTCCGCCCCGGCTCGGGCCATGCGGCGCCGCTTCGCGTATTCCGAGAACGGCATGCCCGCGAGCGAGGAGAACATCCGACGGAGGTGGTACTCCGTCGTGGCGTGCTCGGCGGCGACCGCGGCGACGTCGAACTCCGCGCCGAGGTCCCGCTCGACGAGGTCCGTCAGCGCGTTGAGCGCAGCGATCATGGGCTGCTCCTTTCCGTTCCCCTTCATCGTCGCCGATTGTGCAGAGCGGTGCCCGATCGTTCCGGTCCGACTCGATCGGGTGCCGGTTCCACTTGCTCGGATCCGATGTCGGACCCCGGGCGTAGGATGAGCGCGTTCTTCTCACGAAAGGCAGCGATGCGCACAACTGAAATCCGTCCATGGGCCGCTCTCTGGTCCATGGTGCTGGGCTTCTTCATGATCCTGATGGACACGACGATCGTGTCGGTCGCGAACCCCTCGATCATGCTCGGACTCGGCACGACCATGAACGCCACGCTGTGGGCCACGAGCGCCTACCTGCTCGCGTACGCGGTCCCGCTGCTCATCACGGGCCGCTTGGGCGACCGCTTCGGCCCGCGTCGTCTCTACCTCATCGGTCTCGTCGTCTTCACGCTCTCCTCGCTCGCCTGCGGCCTGTCGACCGAGATCGGCTCGCTCATCATCGCCCGCGTCTTCCAGGGGCTCGGCGCCGCACTCATGACCCCGCAGACCATGGCGGTCATCACGCGCATCTTCCCGCCGCGCCAGCGGGGATCCGCGATGGCCGTCTGGGGCATCACCGCGGGCGTCGCGACCCTGGTCGGCCCCATCCTGGGCGGCTTCCTGCTCGACGCGCTGAGCTGGGAGTGGATCTTCTTTATCAACGTGCCCGTCGGCATCGTCGGCTTCATCCTCGCGATGCGGTACGTGCCGAAGCTCGAGACCCACGCGCACCGCTTCGACTGGGTGGGCGTCGTGCTGAGCGCGCTCGGCATGTTCCTGCTCGTCTTCGGCATCCAGGAGGGCGAGACCTACGACTGGGGCATCATCTGGGGGCCCATCTCGGTCTGGCTGCTCATCATCGCCGGGGCCGTCGTGCTCGCGCTCTTCGTGGTCTGGCAGGCCGTGCAGAAGGGCGAGCCGCTGCTGCCGCTCAGCATCTTCCGCGACCGCAACTTCTCGGTCGGCACCGGCGCCATCACCACGGTGGGGCTGTCGGTCACCGCCATGGGTCTGCCGCTGATGTTCTACTTCCAGCTGGTGCGCGGACTCACCCCGACGCAGTCGGCGCTCATGCTGGTGCCGATGGCGCTGCTCTCCGCGGGCCTCGCGCGACCGGTCGGCCTGCTCATCGACCGTAGCGACCCCCGACGCCTCTCGACCATCGGCCTCGCGGTGTTCGCCGCGGGCATGCTGCTCTACATCCTGCTGATGAAGCCCGACACCGACATCTGGCTGCTGCTCATCCCGAGCGCGGTCCTGGGCGTCGCCAACGCCTTCATGTGGGGGCCGCTCGCGTCCATCACCACCTTCGGTCTGCCGCCGCAGCTGGCCGGCGCCGGCTCCGGCGTCTACAACACCAGCCGCCAGGTCGGCGCGGTGCTCGGCTCGGCGCTCATGGCCGTGATCATGCAGGCCCGACTCACCTCCCACCTCGGTGCCGCGGGTGCCTCGGGATCCGAGCACGGCACGCTCTCGCAGCTGCCCGAGCAGGTTCGGGAGCCCTTCGCGCAGGCCATGGCCGAGTCGCTCTACCTGCCGGTGGGAGCGATCGTCATCGGCGTGGTCGTCACGCTGCTCTTCGGCGCGCGCCCCGCGTCGACCCGCAGCACCCCGGTCGTCGGGGAGGCCGACGACGCCGCTGCCGAGGCGTCGGCCGACGCCCCCGCGCAGCGCGCCGAGTAGCGCGCGTCTCTCGACGCGCGAGGCGGGCACCGGGATCGACCGGCGCGAGGCGGGCACCGGGATCGACCGGTGCCCGCCTCACGCGTTTCCGGCCGGCGCGCGTTTCCCGCCGACTCTGTTCCGGACGTAGGGGGCGATCCCGGTCATCCGAAGCGCGCGCTATTCGGCGCGGTGCTTCGCGACCAGCCGACGACCCTGCGCGCGGCCGATCAGCATCCAGACCCAGCCGACGACGCACAGCCCGGCCACGACGAACGCGATGATCGTGAAGGTCATGGGCGTGCCGACCGATGACGCCGGCGTGTGACCCGCGGCGATCGCATCCTCGAGCCCGCGGCGGAACCAGAACGCCGAGGCGGCGATCGCGACGGCCGGCCCGAGGAGTCCGACCGCGAAGCCGCTCAGCAGCACGGCGCCGACGGTGCCGAGGAGCGCGACGGGCAGACCGAGCGATCGAGCGTCGTTGGTCGCGCAGCTGCCGCCGCCGCAGTCCCACTCGATCAGGTCCGCCGCGTAGGCGAAGCTGTAGCCGGCCCAGCAGGAGAGCGCGAGCAGCAGGATCGAGGCGATGAGGAACAGCGGTCTGCGGTATCGGGTCAGGATGGCACGCACGGGACGAGGCTAGCGGCGCTCGATCCACGTGTCACATACGCTTGAAGGAACGAGCAGTTCAGAAGGAGCCAACCGCATGATCCTCGCATTCTCCGTCGCCCCGAGCGGGGTCGGCCCCGCAGGTCCCGCCATGAACGAGGACGGGTCGGTGTCGGCCGCCGTCGCGGCGGCGGTGCGCGTGGTGCGCGAGTCGGGTCTGCCGAACCGGACGAGTTCGATGTTCACCGAGATCGAGGGCGAGTGGGACGAGGTGTTCGACGTGGTGAAGCGCGCCACCGAGGCCGTCGCACCCTTCGGGTCGCGCATCTCCCTCGTCATGAAGGCAGATATCCGCCCCGGTCACGTGGGCGAGATCGATGGCAAGCTCGAGCGCCTCGAGCGGGCGATCGACGCCGCGGAGTAGTCCCGCCGCACCGCCGCGCGATCCCCGCTACTCGGGCACCGTGATGTCGGCCACGGTCGCGTCGTAGGCGCGGATCAGGTCGTCGGCATCGACGAACAGGCTGAAACCGTGCGCGCCCGCTCCCATGGCCACCCGCTGCCCGACGATCGTCTCGTCGGCGAACACCGGCCACGCGGTGGAGCTGCCGACGGGGGTGATGGTGCCGCGCTCGTACCCGGTCGCCTCGAGCGCGAGCTCCGCCTCGGGCAGTCGGAGCTTGTTCACCCCGACGACGGCCCGCAGCTTCGGCCACGAGATAGACCGCCCACCGGGGACGAGGGCGAAGAGATAGGAGCCGTCGGAGCGCTTCACGACCAGGGTCTTGACGATCCCCGAGGGATCGATGCCGAGCAGCTCCGCCGCCTCCGGAAGGGAGCGGGCGGCCGGGCGTTCGCGGATCTCGATCTCGAGGCCGCGTTCGGCGGCCGCCTCCCGCACTCGGGCGTGCTGTTCCGGCATGGATCCCCCTCCGATTTCGACGGACCTCTATCATCCTCCCAGGAAGGGGATCGTCGTCGCCGGGCGGTGGGCGCCCCGCCCGCTGTCGGCAGTCTCACAGCGTCCGCGCAGCTTCCTCATTCGGGGTCCGAGCATGCTGATCTGCGGTACCCCGCACGTCCTCGTCGATCGGAACATCTATGGATTGGCTGCTGAAGCACCCGCTGACCAGCCCGCGAGTCATGCTCGCCGCGGCGATCGTCATGGGCGTGTTCGCGCTCTACCTGCTGATCCGGCCGACCTGGAAGCGGACCCTGCTCTCGATCATCGGTGCCGTCGTCGGCGGCGGCATCGGCGCGCTCGTGTTCTGGTGGGTGGTGGACGCGCAGAACATCTTCGGCGTCGATCTCTCGCAGGTGGTCCGCCTCTGGACGATCATCGGCTTCGCCGGGCTCGGGCTCGCCATCGTGAACCTGTTCAAGTCGCGCTGGTGGCGCAAGGCCGTCGCGATCATCGCGATCCCGGCGATGCTCGCGACGTCGGCGGTCGGGATCAACGCCGACTTCGGCGCCTACCAGACGCTGAACGAGGTCATCGGCGGGGTCAAGTTCGCCCAGCTGAAGGACACGACCGGGCAGCGGGGCGAGGTCGTGAAGGGCATGGTCGACTACTCCACGTGGCGCGCCCCCGCCGACATGCCGAAACAGGGGCAGATCGGGCAGGTTCCCATCGCCGGTGCCGTGTCGCACTTCAAGGCGCGACCCGCTGTGATTTATCTGCCGCCGGCCGCGCTCGTGAAGAACCCGCCCGTGCTCCCCGTGCTGATCGCGCTGTCGGGCCAGCCGGGGAGCCCGGGTACTCCGTTCTCCTCGGGTGCGCTCGGTCGGACCCTCGACGAGTACGCGGCGGCGCACAACGGCCTCGCGCCGATCGTGATCTCGCCGGACCAGCTGACCGACCCCGCGGTGAACCCGATGTGCGTCGACTCGAAGAAGTTCGGCAACTCGGAGACCTATCTCACTCAAGACGTGACCAACTGGGTGAAGGCGAACTACCGCGTCAGCAGCGATCCTCGGATGTGGGCCGTGACCGGCTTCTCGCAGGGCGGAACCTGCACGACGCAGCTCGTCGCCAAGTTCCCCCAGCTGTACGGTTCGGGCATCTCGGTCCAGGGCCAGATCGGGCCTATCCTGAACACTGTGCCGAACACCATCGCCGAGGGCTTCGACGGCTCGAAGGCCGCCTACGAGGCCGCGCAGCCGCGCGCGATCATGCAGGCCAACGCACCCTACCGCGACACGATGATGATCTACGGGGTCGGCACCACGGATCACAAGTACACCAAGTACGCGCACGAACTGCATCAGGCCTCGGTCGCGGCGGGCATGGACTCGCAGCTGATGGAGGAGCCGACGGGGCACGACTGGCGCACGGTGACGAGCGTGTTCGAACAGGCCATCCCGATCCTGGCGAAGCGAATGGGGCTCGACGCCGGATGAGTATGGGCAGGCCCGGCGGGGGAGGACGCGGCGGCGGAGGCGGTCGAGTTTCGGCGGCCGATGCCGACGCGCAGCGCGAGCTGAACCGCCAGGCCCCCGTGGTCCCCGATCTCGGGAAACGCATCATCGCGCTGTTCCGGCCCTATCGCCGGCAGCTCGTCGTGATCGCGGCCCTCGTGCTCGTCGCCGCTGCGCTCTCCGTCATCCCGCCGCTCATCACGCAGCGCGTCTTCGACGATGCGCTGTTCCCCAAGGACGGGCATCCGCAGCTGACGCTGCTCGCCTGGCTGGTCGGCGGCATGATCGCGGTGTTCGTGGCCTCGTCCGGGCTGGGCGTGGTGCAGACGCTGATCACGGCCCGGGTCGGCAACCGGGTCATGGGCGACCTCCGAGAGCGGCTGTTCTCGCACCTGCAGTCGATGGAGCTGGGCTTCTTCACCCGGACCAAGACGGGCGTGATCCAGTCCCGCCTGCAGAACGACGTCGGCGGCGTGGCCAACGTGCTGACCAATACGGTCTCGAACATCGTGGGCAACACGGTCACGGTGATCGCCGCGCTCGTGGCCATGCTGATGCTCAGCTGGCAGCTGACCCTGATCGCGATCGTGCTGCTGCCCGTCCTGGTCATCGCGCAGCGGCGGGTCGGCCAGGTGCGGGCCAAGATCGCCGGCCAGACTCAGGAATCGTTGTCGGAGATGACCGCGATCACGCAGGAGGCGCTCTCGATCTCGGGAGTGCTGCTCGCGAAGACGTACTCGCGCCAGGGCGCCGAGACCGAGCGCTACGCGGCCGAGAACCGCAACCAGATCGGCCTCCAGGTGCGGCTGACCATGAGCGGCCAGGCGTTCTTCGCGATGGTGCAGGTGTTCATGTCGGCCGTGCCCGCGATCGTGTACCTCGTCTCGGGCTGGCTCATCGCCTCCGCCCAGGGGCAGGGGTTCGACGCCGGCATCACGGCGGGAACGATTGTGGCCTTCACCACCGTGCAGTCCCGGCTGCTGTTCCCGATGATGGCGCTGCTGCGGATCGCGCTCGACCTGCAGACCTCGCAGGCCCTGTTCGCCCGCATCTTCGAGTACCTGGACCTCCGCCCCCGGATCGTCGACGCGCCCGACGCGAGGCCGATCCCGGAGGAGCCGGGTCTCGCGGGCCGGGTCGAGCTCGATCGGGTGTCGTTCGCCTACGAGGATGCGGCGGAGGACGCGCCGCCGACGCTCGACCGCGTGTCGTTCGAGGTCGCCCCCGGCGAGTTCGTCGCGCTGGTCGGCGCGTCGGGATCCGGCAAGACGACGATCGGGTCCCTGATCCCTCGCCTCTACGACGTGACCGACGGCGCCCTGCGGGTCTCGGGCGTCGACGTGCGCGAGCTGCAGCACGATTCGCTCATGGCCGACATCGGCGTGGTCACCCAGGAGCCCTACCTCTTCCACGCGACGATCGCCGAGAACCTGCGGTACGGCAAGCCGGATGCGAGCGACGAGGAGCTGGAGGCGGCCGCGCGCATGGCCAACATCCATGCGACCATCGCCTCCTTCGCCGAGGGCTACGACACGGTGGTCGGGGAGCGGGGCTACCGGTTGTCCGGCGGAGAGAAGCAGCGCATCGCGATCGCGCGCGTGCTGCTCAAGAACCCGAGGATCCTGATCCTCGACGAGGCGACGAGCGCGCTCGACACCGTGAGCGAGCGGATCGTGCAGCAGGCGCTCGACGGCGCCCGCAGCGGGCGCACCACGATCGCGATCGCGCACCGCCTGTCGACCATCGTCGATGCCGACCGCATCTACGTGCTGGGCGCGGGCCGTGTGCTCGAGCGGGGCACCCACGACGAACTGCTGGCCGCGGGAGGCGCGTACGCCGAGCTGTATGCGGCCCAGGCCGGGCGGGACCGCGTCGGAGAAGTGGAATAATCGGGATCGTGCAGCCGATCACCCAGTCGCACCGGCTTCGCGGTGTGCGGTACGACGTCCGAGGCCCGATCCTGCAGGAGGCCGAGCGGCTCGAACGCGCCGGCCACCGGATCCTGAAGCTGAACATCGGCAACCCGGCGCCGTTCGGCTTCGACGCGCCGCCCGAGATCGTCGAGGCGATCCGGGCCGCGCTTCCGCACGCGCAGGGGTACAGCGCGTCGCAGGGGATCCCCGAGGCCCGCGAGGCCGTCGCCCGCCGCTACGTCGAGGAGGGGATCGCCGACGTCGGCCCCGAGGACGTATTCATCGGCAACGGCGTCAGCGAGATGATCTCCCTCGTGCTGCAGGCGCTCGTGAGCCCCGGCGACGAGATCCTGGTGCCCGCACCCGACTACCCGCTGTGGACCGCGCAGGTGACGCTGTCGGGCGGGGACGCCGTGCACTACCCGTGCGACGAGGCGAACGGCTGGGTGCCCGACCTCGCCCGCATCGAGGAGCTCATCACGCCGCGCACGCGGGGGATCGTACTGATCAACCCCAACAATCCGACCGGAGCGGTCTACCCCGCTGAACTCGTGCGGGGCTTCGCGGCGCTCGCCGAGCGGCACGGCCTCGTGCTGTTCGCCGACGAGATCTACGAGCGGATCCTCTACGACGGTGCGGTGCACGAGCACGCGGCGAAGCACGTGAGCGAGACGCTCTGCCTCACCTTCAGCGGCCTGTCGAAGGCGCAGCGCATCGCCGGGTTCCGCTCGGGCTGGGTGGTGGCCTCCGGCAACCGCGCACGGGCGGCGGACTTCCTCGAGGGGCTGACGCTGCTCGCCAACATGCGCATGTGCGCGAACGTGCCCGCGCAGTACGCGATCCCGGTCGCGCTCGCGCCCGAGTGGCGGGATTCGGGGATCGGCGAGCTCTGCGCGCCGGGCGGGCGGTTGCGCGAGCAACGCGATACGGCGCACCGTCTGCTGACCGCGATCCCCGGGGTGAGCTGCGCGCTCCCCGGGGGAGCGATGTACCTGTTCCCGAAGCTCGATCCCGAGGTCTACCCCATCGCCGACGACCAGGCGTTCGTGATCGATCTGCTCCGCGCGACCCGGGTGCTCGTGACCAACGGCCGCGGCTTCAACCTGCCCACGCCGGACCATCTGCGGTTCGTCTCGCTGCCCGAGGTCGGCGTGCTCTCCGAGGCGATCGGGCGGATCGCGGAGTTCCTCGAGGGTGTGCGGAACGGGGCACGGGCGTGAGCGTCCGCGTGCTCGCCGTCGGGAAGAAGCACGAGGGCTGGGTGGTCGACGGGATCTCCCGCTACGAGAAGCGACTGCGCAAACCCTTCGATACCTCCTGGCAGCTGCTGCCGCACTCCTCACGCGACGGCGAGGCGGCCCGCGCCGAGGAATCGGACCGGATCCTCGGAAAGCTCGGCGCCGATGAATTCGTGGTGCTGCTCGATGAGCGCGGGCGCAATCTGGATTCCCCGGAGCTGTCGCGCGCGCTGCGCGAGGCCTTCGACCGTTCGCGGCCGGTCGCGCTCGTGATCGGCGGGGCGTTCGGCGTCGACGACCGCGTGCGGGACCGCGCCGATCTCGTGTGGAGCCTGTCGCGCTTGGTGTTCCCGCACCAGCTCGTCCGACTGATTGTCGCCGAGCAGCTCTATCGGGCGCAGGAGATCGCCGGCGGCCGCCCGTACCACCACGTCTGAGCACGGGGCCCAGGGGGCGGATCGCGCGCGGTCCGAATGTCAGTGGTCGCGCCTATCGTGTCGCCATGAATCCCTTCCGCATCTCCAGCCGCATCGTTCCCGCAGGCACCATCGCGTCCGGCGCGCCTCCCCCTGACCCGGCCCGACTGCGCGTCCCGGTCGCCGTCCCCTGGTGCGTGGTCCACCGCTCCGAGGACGGCGTGGTGGAGGTCGAGCAGCGCGCCGACGGGCCGTTGCGCGCGGTGCGCTTCGCGCTCGCCGGATCCGGGCTCCTGGGCCTGTCGCTCCCGCGTACGGTGTACCCGGGCGAGCGGGTGCGGGCGGTGCTGCGCGGCGGATCCGCGGATCGTGCGGGGACCGCGCCCGACGCCATGCTGGTCCTGCGCTGGTTCCAGCCCGACGGGACCGAGCTGCTGTGGCCCATCGCGCTCTAGGCGTCCCATTCGTCGTGGGTCCAGTGCCGGGGTTCGCGGGGCAGCAGCGGGCCGGGCGCGGGCGCGGGCTGCTCGTGGGCGCGTGTGGCGATGCTCCGGGTCAGCTCCGAGACCGTCGTGCCCAGCGCCGTCGCGACGCGGACGAGCGTGTCGAGGTTCGGGTTCGAGGTGCCGCGCTCCAACCGGCCGAGGTTCGAAGGGTGCAGACGGGCGAGCTCCGCCAGGCGGGTCTGGCTGAGCCCGAGCCTCGCGCGCAGGGCCTTGATCCGGGTGCCGACGGCCAGGGACGGGGAGTGCAGTGGGTGAAGATCCATGCCCCAACGCTCGGGGGTCCGGGCCCCACCGCGCACGGGGCGTTTTCGCCCTGTGGAAACCCCTCGGCGGCACCCGAGCGCGACACGCCGAGGGAACCGTGGACAGAGAATTTCCCCAGGGTCGCCGGCCCTGTGGATAACCCGCCCGCGGTGGCGGAAACGCGCCGAAAGTTGTCCCCAGGTCGGGCCTCCCGCCCGTGGACGACGCGTGGAAAACTACATTCGTGTAACTACAGCATGTTGTGTTTGCCGCTCGTGTGGGACACTAGATGTAGTGCCCCGAGCGGGGTGCGTCAGATTTTAGCGAAGGGCTCAAAATGGCTATCACGGTCTACACGAAGCCGTCGTGCGTGCAGTGCACCGCGACGTACCGGGCGCTCGACAGCAAGGGCATCGAGTACGAAGTCCTGGACCTCTCGCAGGACGAGGCGGCGCTCCAGGCCGTCAAGGAGCTCGGCTACCTGCAGGCGCCCGTCGTGGTGGCCGACGACGAGCACTGGTCGGGCTTCCGTCCCGACAAGATCTCGGAGCTCGCGAACCGCCTCGCCGACTAGCGCCGCAGGGAGGAGAGCATGGCCGACCTGGTCTATTTCTCCAGCATCTCGGGGAACACGCACCGCTTCGTCGAGAAGCTCGATCGGCCGGCTCTGCGGATCCCGCTCTACTCGCGGGAGGAACCGCTGGTCGTCACCGATCCGTTCGTGCTCCTGCTCCCCACCTACGGCGGCGGCCCCGAAACCCGGGCCGTGCCGAAGCAGGTCATCCGGTTCCTCAACGACGAGCGCAACCGGACCCAGCTGCGCGGGGTGATCGCCGCGGGGAACACCAACTTCGGGGAGGCCTACGGCATTGCGGGCGACATCGTCGCCCGCAAGTGCCGAGTGCCGTTCCTCTATCGATTCGAACTCTTTGGAACACCGGACGACGTCACCGCCGTCCGAGAAGGATTGGACCAGTTTTGGAAGCAGCAGTGATGGAGCACGAGTCCTCGAAGATCAGCGAGATGGACTACCACTCGCTGAACGCGATGCTGAACCTGTACGACGCCGACGGCAAGATCCAGTTCGACAAGGACCGCGAGGCGGCGCGCCAGTACTTCCTGCAGCACGTCAACCAGAACATGGTCTTCTTCCACAACTTCGAAGAGCGTGTGCGGTACCTCATCGACAACGACTACTACGAGAAGGACCTCTTCGAGCAGTACTCGGTCAAGTTCGTCGAGCGGCTGACCGACGAGGCGTACGCGATGAAGTTCCGCTTCCCGACGTTCCTCGGCGCCTTCAAGTTCTTCACCTCGTACGCGCTCAAGACGTTCGACGGCAAGCGGTACCTCGAGCGCTTCGAGGATCGCGTCGTCATGGTCGCCCTCGGGCTCGCTCAGGGCGACGAGGAGCTGGCGCGCGGTCTGGTCCGCGAGATCGTCTCGGGTCGCTTCCAGCCGGCCACCCCCACCTTCCTCAACCTCGGCAAGGCGCAACGCGGCGAGCTCGTCTCGTGCTTCCTGCTGCGCATCGAAGACAACATGGAGTCGATCTCGCGTGGCATCAACTCCTCGCTGCAGCTCTCGAAGCGCGGCGGCGGCGTGGCGCTCTCGCTCTCCAACATCCGCGAGGCGGGCGCCCCGATCAAGAAGATCGAGAACCAGTCCTCGGGCATCATTCCCGTGATGAAGCTGCTCGAAGACAGCTTCAGCTACGCCAACCAGCTCGGCGCACGCCAGGGCGCGGGCGCGGTGTACCTCAACGCGCACCACCCCGACATCATGAAGTTCCTCGACACCAAGCGCGAGAACGCGGACGAGAAGATCCGCATCAAGACGCTCTCGCTGGGCGTCGTCGTGCCCGACATCACCTTCGAACTGGCTAAGAAGGGCGAGGACATGTACCTCTTCTCGCCCTACGACGTCGAGCGCGTCTACGGCGTACCCTTCGGCGACATCTCGGTCTCCGAGAAGTACCGCGAGATGGTCGACGACCCGCGCATCAAGAAGACGAAGATCAATGCGCGCCAGTTCTTCCAGACCATCGCCGAACTGCAGTTCGAGTCGGGCTACCCCTACATCGTCTTCGAGGACACGGTCAACAACGCGAACCCCATCAAGGGCCGCATCAACATGTCGAACCTGTGCTCCGAGATCCTGCAGGTCAATACGCCGACGACCTACAACGAGGACCTGTCCTACGACCAGATCGGCAAGGACATCTCGTGCAATCTCGGCTCGATGAACATCGCGCTGGCGATGGACGGCGGCGACCTCGCCGGCTCCGTCGAGCTCGCGATCCGCGCGCTCACCTCGGTGAGCGACCAGAGCCACATCACGTCGGTGCGCTCCATCGAGGACGGCAACGACCAGTCGCACGCCATCGGCCTCGGCCAGATGAACCTGCACGGATACCTCGCTCGCGAGCACGTCCACTACGGCTCCGAAGAAGGCATCGACTTCACGAACATCTACTTCTACACGGTGCTGTACCACGCGCTGCGGGCCTCGAACCGCATCGCGATCGAGCGCGACTCCGTGTTCGGCGGATTCGAGGACTCGAAGTACGCGTCGGGCGAGTTCTTCGACAAGTACACCGAGCAGGCGTGGGAGCCCGAGACCGAGCGGGTCCGCGAACTGTTCGCGAACGCCGGCATCGAGATCCCGACCCAGGCCGACTGGCTCGAGCTCAAGGCTTCGGTCATGGAGCACGGCATCTACAACCAGAACCTGCAGGCCGTACCGCCCACGGGCTCGATCTCGTACATCAACAACTCGACCTCGTCGATCCACCCGATCGCCTCGAAGATCGAGATCCGCAAGGAAGGCAAGCTGGGTCGCGTCTACTACCCGGCCCCGTTCATGACGAACGAGAACCTCGCCTACTACGAGGACGCCTACGAGATCGGCCCCGAGAAGATCATCGACACCTACGCCGCGGCGACGCAGCATGTCGATCAGGGCCTGTCGCTCACGCTGTTCTTCAAGGACACCGCGACCACCCGCGACATCAACAAGGCGCAGATCTACGCGTGGCGCAAGGGGATCAAGACGATCTACTACATCCGCCTGCGTCAGCTCGCGCTCGAGGGCACCGACATGTCCGAGTGCGTCAGCTGCATGCTCTGAGACAGCACGCGCACAGCGCGTTCCCGCGACGGCGGGCGGTCACCGTGCGGTGACCGCCCGCCGTCGGCGTGTGTGCGCCCGGCTGCGTCGAGTGCGCAAACTGGTGCGCAAATTGGTTCACCGTTCAAGCAACTTCGGCACTACGCTCATTGTTCGCGCCCGCGCACGATCCGTGTCGCGTTCCGGCGTCTGTACTGGGGGAGATATGAACGGGTCGACGAAGACGCTGATCACGTGCGCGCTGGTCGCGCTATTGGCCGGAGGCGGCGGCGCATTCGCTGCGACGGGGCTGATGCAGGCGAACAGCGTGCGCGCGGGGGCCGCGCTGCAGGGGTGTCTCGATGCGAGCGAGGGCACCCTGGAACTGAGCTCCGCGGGCGGCGCCTGCGGAAGCGGGACCGTGCCCGTGGTCTGGCAGACGAGCGAAGCCGAGGCCGGCAAGGCCGGCGCGGCGGGCGAGAAGGGCGACGCCGGCAAGCCGGGGCCGACCGGCAAGCCGGGCGAAGCCGGGAAGGCCGGAGAATCCGGAACCCCGGGAGCGACCGGAACCCCGGGCGTCGCGGGAACGCCCGGATCGACCGGAGCCCCGGGGGCGCCGGGCCGCATCGGGGCCACCGGCCGGACCGGGACGCCGGGAGCCGCAGGCAAGGACGGCGCGCCGGGCCAGGCCGGGGCTCCCGGCGCGAAGGGCGACCAGGGAGACCCCGGTCTCCAAGGCGTCAAGGGGGACAAGGGCGATCCCGGCGTCGCCGGTGCCCCCGGGGCGAAGGGCGACAAGGGCGATCCCGGCCTGCAGGGGATCCAGGGCATTCAGGGCGTGAAGGGCGACACTGGCGACACGCCGTGGGCGACGGTCGGGGAGTGGTCGGCGACGGCCACCTACACCGCCGGCCCGCCGGCATCGCTCGTCGTCTACCAGGGATCGACCTACGTCGCTGCCCGCTCCTCCGTCGCGGCCGCGCCCGCCGTCTCTCCCTCGGACTGGATCCTCGTCGCCGCCGCGGGCGCGAAGGGCGACAAGGGCGACAAGGGCGATACCGGTGAGCAGGGGCTGCAGGGTGTTCAGGGAATCCAGGGCGTGCAGGGTGTGGTCGGCCTCACCGGCGCCATCGGTGCGACCGGTGCTGCCGGTCAGGACGGCGTGACGCCCTGGACCTTTCGCGGCGCGTTCGAGCCGACTGCGATCTACTCGGGCACGACCCCGGCAAGCGTCGTGACCTACCAGGGGGCGACCTACATCGCGACCAAACCGGGTGCGTTCTCGGCGCTGGTGCCGACCGACACGAGCGCGTGGGCCGTGCTCGCGGCCGCCGGATCGGCCGGCGCTCCGGGCGCGACCGGGCCCGCAGGGCCGCAGGGCATTCCAGGGCTTCCCGGGCAGCAGGGTCCCGCGGGTAACAGCCTGCTGTCGAGCTACTTCGGGCAGAACACCGGCAACGGCCAGCCGGGTCGCGGATCCGGTGAGTGCGTCATGGGCGAGGTGTACTTGAGCGCTGCGAACCGCACCGACGGCGTGCCGGCCAAGGGCCAGTTGGTCTCCATTCAGCAGAACTCTGCGCTCTTCGCGTTGATCGGCACCACCTACGGGGGTGACGGTCGGACGACCTTCCAGTTGCCCGACCTCCGGGCGATCGCCCCGAACAACATGAGCTACTACATCTGCGACATGGGCATCTTCCCGTCGTTCCAGTAGTGCCACATGATCTTGCGGTCCTGTCTCGCTTCGACCACAAGATGTAGGTATTTCGAGACTGTGTCGCGCACCCGACCGAGGCCGCGAACCGCTACTATTTGATGGAGCCAGCCGGTGATCCGCGAGCCTCGGACGAGGCTCGCGGATCACCGCGGCGCAGGGTCGTCCCCGTCCTCAGGAACGCGCGCGTGCGCGCGTGCACCGGGCGACCCGAGGTGCGAATCGATAGTGAGCAAAGGGAGCCGATGAACTTCAAGCTGGGGCACGCCGTTCGGGCGATCAACTGGAACCGGATCGAGGACGAGAAGGACCTCGAGGTCTGGAACCGCCTGGTCAACAACTTCTGGCTGCCCGAGAAGGTGCCGCTGTCGAACGACGTGCAGTCGTGGGCGACGCTCACGCCGCAGGAGCAGCTGCTCACCATGCGCGTGTTCACCGGCCTCACCCTGCTCGACACGATCCAGGGCACGGTCGGCGCCGTCTCGCTGATCCCCGATGCGATCACCCCGCACGAGGAAGCCGTCTACACGAACATCGCGTTCATGGAGTCGGTGCACGCCAAGAGCTACTCGTCGATCTTCTCGACGCTGTGCTCCACGCAGGAGATCGACGACGCGTTCCGCTGGTCGGTCGAGAACCCGAACCTGCAGAAGAAGGCGTCGATCATCGTCGACTACTACGAGGGCGACGACCCGCTGAAGCGCAAGATCGCTTCGACGCTGCTCGAATCGTTCCTGTTCTACTCGGGCTTCTACCTGCCCATGTACTGGTCGAGCCACGCCAAGCTCACCAACACGGCCGACCTCATCCGCCTCATCATCCGCGACGAGGCCGTGCACGGCTACTACATCGGCTACAAGTTCCAGAAGGGTCTCGAGAACGAGACCGAGGAGCGCCGTCAGGAGCTCAAGGACTACACCTTCTCGCTCATGTACGAGCTGTACGAGAACGAGGTCAAGTACACCGCCGACCTCTACGATCCGGTGGGTCTCACCGAGGACGTCAAGAAGTTCCTGCACTACAACGCGAACAAGGCGCTCATGAACCTCGGCTACGAGCCGATGTTCCCGAAAGAGATGACCGACGTGAACCCGGCGATCCTGTCGGCGCTGTCGCCGAACGCCGACGAGAACCACGACTTCTTCTCGGGCTCGGGCTCCTCGTACGTCATCGGCAAGGCCGTCGCCACCGAGGACGAGGACTGGGACTTCTGATCCCGATCCGTTGACCCCGTCCGCGCTCGCGCGGAGCTCCCGCAGGGCCCGGGATCGCGCACTGCGATCCCGGGCCCTGCGCGTTGCGGCTATTCGGCGGCCGGGGTCGCCAGCCCATCCGCAACCCCTACCCGCGAGGATCCGCTCGCGCGCTCGATCCAGCGGCGGTCGTGCGTGACGGTGACGACGGCGCCGTCGAACGCGTCGAGCGCGTCCTCCAGCTGTTCGACGAGCTCGGGCGCGAGGTGGTTGGTCGGCTCGTCGAGCAGGATCAGGTCGCCGGGCGCCGCGAGCGCGATCGCGAGATCCAGCCGGCGCCGCTGCCCGACCGAGAGCGCCGCCACCGGTCGCTCGAACGCGTGCTCGGGCAGCAATCCGAACCGGCCGAGCCGATCCACCGCATCGACCCGATGCAGGCCGACCGCACCGCCGAAGTGCTCGACGACCGAGCGCGCCGGCGCGGAGGCGACCTCCTGCCGCAGCCAGCTCGTACGCAGCGCGTCGTGGCGCTCGATCGTGCCATGCTGGGCGCCCAGCTCGCCCGCGAGCAGGCGCAGCAGCGTCGTCTTCCCGGCGCCGTTCGGCCCCGTCACGAGCCAGCGGTCGCCGCGGCGGACCGTCCACGCGTCCATCCGCAGGGCCGCGCCGTCCGTGCACCGGATCCCGCTCAACGAGATCAGCGCGCCCGTGTCGGGGCGCTGTGCCTCGGCGCCGGTCGGAGCCGAGGCCGCGATCCCGTCCGCCGTCTCGGCGAAGCCGGGGTCGAAGCGCAGCGGTTCGGGCGGGGGCGGCACGGGCGACGCGCGCAGCGCCGCGACGCGCGCCTTCGCCATGCGGATCCGGCTGACCGCGCCGTGCTCGCGGCTCCGCGCGCGGAACGCCCCGTGCCCGAAGCCGTCGAGCTCGAGCTTGCGGGGGATCGCGGCGAGACGCGAGGCGTTCGCCGACACGAGCGCCTCGCTCCGTGCCAGTTCGGTGCGCCACTCCTCGTGGAGCTCGGCCTGTCGCCGGCGCTCTGCGGCGCGCGCCGCGAGGTACCCGGCGTAGCCATCGCCCGACCGGCGCAGGCCGCCGTCGCGCACCTGCACGATGTCGTCGGCGAAACGATCGAGGAACGCGCGATCGTGGGTCGCGACCACCAGCGCACCGCGGTGCGCTGTGAGCCGGCCCTCGAGCCAGGCGAGCGCCTGGTCGTCGAGGTCGTTCGTGGGTTCGTCGAGCAGCAGCAGCTCCGCCCGTGAGGCCAGTGCGGTCGCGAGCGCGAGGCGTGCGCGTTCCCCGCCCGAGAGCGACGCGACCTGCCGCGAGCGGTCGAGGCCGCCGAGGCCGAGCTGCTCGAGCCCGGCGTCGACCCGCAGATCCACGTCGTGGCCATCGCGGGCCTCGAACCGATCGATCAGTTCGCCGAGCCGGTCGAGCAGCGCCGACTGCTCATCCGGGCCGACCGCCGCGAGGCGATCCGACACGTGTTGGATCTCGGCCTCGACCGCCCGCAGATCGGCGAGGAGCAGATCGATCGCCTGCGCCACCGTGGATCCTGCGGGGAAGCGGGGATCCTGCGCGGCGTGCGCGAGACCGCCGGGGAGGACGACTCGGGCCTCGCCGGCGACCGGGCGGACGGTGCCCGAGAGCAGCCCGAGCAGGGTGGACTTTCCGGCGCCGTTGTCGCCGACCAGGGCGACCCTGGCGGTGGGGCTGACGACGAGATCGACCCGGTCGAGCACGACCCGATCCGCGAAGCGGACCGTCGCGGATCGGAGCTCGCAGACCCGGTGGCTGCGCGCTGCTTGCGACCGGACCGCGGAGCGGGCCGGGGACGGGGAATGAACGGAAGACGGGAACATGGGGACTCCTCTGCGCGCGACGGAGGGTCGCGCGGGGAAGCGCATCGCAGATGCGGGATCGGATCCGGACCTCGGGCGCCGGGCAGCGGCGCGCGCTCAGGACCCGCTGCGGAGCAGGGCTCGACGCAGCGTCCAGATCTAGCGAATCAGAGTGCCCACGACCGGGACTCTAACAGGATGAGTCGCGGAGCGGAACCCTCGCCTTCGTCGACCGGCCTGTCCGGGTCTCACTACGATGGATCGGGGCCGCGCGCTGGTCGGCGGCCGAACCCCCGACGTGAGGACCCGCAGTGCCGATGGAGCCCCTGACCGATCCCGCCGCCGAAGTGCTGGCGCTCGTGGAAACGATGTACGCGGGGTATCTGAGCCGCGACACCTCTGCGATCGACGCGCTGCTGTCGCCCGAGCTGACCATGTTCGACTCGTCGGAGGATGCGCTCGTGCACGGCATGGACGAGTTGCAGGCGCTGCGTGCGCGGCGCGGATCCGGCTCGGATGCGCCGGCCGTGAACCCGGTCACCGAGACGGCGCTCGTCGTCGAATCGATCGAGGCGCGAACGATCGGGGGCACGATCGTCGCGACGTGGTGGCTGCGTGTCGACGCGGAGGACGCGAACGGTCGCTCGGTCTCGCCCGAGCGCTCGCGCAACACGGCGGTGCTCACCCGAGGCGCGGACGGCGCGCTCACCATCGCGCACATCCACGAGGATGTGCGCGAGCCGCTGGGCGGGGCACAATAGACGGATGCCCAGTCTGCAGTTCCCCGAGGTGCCCGAACCCCTGTACGTGATGTCGCAGGAGGGCTACCGCATCGCGACGTATATGTGGGGCGACGACGAGGCGCCGACCGTGATCGCCGTGCACGGCTTCGCCTCGAGCTGCAAGGACACGTGGGTCGACACCGGCTGGGTCGGCAGCCTGCTGCAGGCCGGGTTCCGCGTGCTCGGCGTCGACCAGCGCGGGCACGGGCGCAGCGAGAAGCCGACCGATCCGCGCGACTACACGATGCCGCTGCTCGTCAGCGACATCGAGACGGTGCTCGACACCTACATGGTCGACCCGGTGCTGTACCTCGGGTACTCGCTCGGCGCGCGGGTGGGGTGGCACGTCTGCGCCGACCTCGAGCACCGCATCGAACGGGCCGTGCTCGGCGGGATCCCCGATGGTCGCCCGCTCGGCCGTCTGGACCTGGACCAGGCCCGCGCCTACATCGCGTTCGGCACCCCGGTCACCGACCGGGCGACGCAGAACTACGTGCGGCTCGCGGAGCGGGTGCCCGAGAACAGCCTCCCCGCCCTCGTCGCCCTCGCCGGAGGGATGCGCTTCGGCGAGGAGGAGCTCGACCTCGGCAACGCCCCGATCCAGCCGGTGCTCGTCGCGACGGGCACGCTCGACGCGATCTTCGAGGACTCGAAGCAGCTCGCCGCGCGGCTGCCGAACGGCACCTTCGCCGAGCTCGACAAGCGCCACCACTTCAACGCACCGGGATCGCGGCAGTTCCGCGAGCTCGGCATCGAGTTCCTGCGGGCCGGCGTCGCCGCCTGACGGGCGCCGCGGAGTAGTCTCGGCTCAGACATCGGACGACCCGAGGAGACCCTGATGATCATCGCCGGACTCGTACTCGCGGCTATCGCCGCGCTGCTGCACGTCTACATCTTCGCGCTCGAATCGGTGCTGTGGACGAAGCCAGCCGCGCTCAAGACCTTCGGAACTTCGTCCGAGGAGGCCGAAGCGACGAAGGAGCTCGCCTTCAATCAGGGCTTCTACAACCTGTTCCTCGCGATCGTGACGGTGATCGGGATCATCCTCGTGGGGCCCGCCGCCGGCGTCGGCTACGCGCTGGTCTTCGCGGGCACTGGATCGATGCTCGCGGCGGCGCTCGTGCTGTTCGTCTCGTCGCCCGGGAAGCGCGCCGCGGCGATCAAGCAGGGCACGATCCCGCTGCTCGCGGTCGCCGTGCTCGCGATCGGACTGCTCGCGGGCTGATCGGATGAGCGCGGGTGCGCATGCCCGCGTGCCCGCGTGTGTGCACTCGCCACGCGCATCGACCGGACCCAAATTGACCATTCCTCGCGAGGAAAGGTCAATTTGGGTCCGGTCGAGAGGCGCGAGACCCGCGCCCTACGCCACCGGGTGCTCCCGCAGCCAGCCCAGCACCTGCTGCGCGTGCTCGTTCGGCGGGAACACCGGATAGAAGACGTGCTCGATGCGTCCGTCACGCACGATGAGCGTGAGCCGCGAGTAGAGGCGCGGGTGCGGCGGCGCGGCGAACGTCGGCAGGTCGAGCGCCTCGCCGAGGTCGAACTCGGGGTCGGAGAGCATGGGGAACGGCAGGCGCAACCGTTCGGCGGCCTCCCGCTGGTAGCCGGGGTCCTGGCTCGACAGCCCGAACACCCGCGCCGCGCCCGCCTCGACGAGTTCGGCGTGGTGGTCGCGGAAGTCGCACGCCTCGGTGGAGCAGCCGCGCGCGCCGGGGATCTCGTCCCAGCCGTCGGGCAGCGCGACACCGGGGCGGCCGGTCATCGGGTACAGGTAGATCACCGTGCGGCCGGGGCCGAGATCCTGCAGCGCGACCGTCTCGCACGAGCTCGTATGCAGGGCGAGCGGCGGCAGCACCGCACCCACGAGGTGCGCCGCGGCACCGTCGTCCTCGGGCACTGGCAGCCCTGCGGGAAGGCTGGTGAAATCGGTGAGCGGGTCGGTCATCGTCGACATCCTTCGCTGCGGGGACGGAACGGGCGGGGAACGGGTGGGGATCTGTGCGGAACGGACGGATCAGGCGGATCAGGCCGATTGGGCGGATCGGGAGCTCAGGGCGCGCGCGTGCCGGAGGCGAGCAGCCTGCGCAACGCAGTAGCCGAGAGGATCAGCGAGATGCCGATGAACAGCGTGAAGATGCCGGCGATCACGGCGACGAACTTCAGCGCGAAGTCGGGCCAGACGAGCGTGACGACACCGGCGAGGATCGCGAGGATCGCCGGCATGAGCACGAGCCCGCTGCGACCGCCGGCGCGGATCGCGAGGACCAGCCAGAACGCCCCGACGAACAGCACCGAGACGCCGACGAAGGTGACGAGCGCCGTCACCGTGAAGTCGGAGAAGACCATCGCGAGCACGCCGCCCGCGATGAGCACGATCCCCGCCGCGACGGCCGCGCCCGAGGGGCGCCGGACCAGGATCGCGAGGCCGTTCGCGATGAGCGCCGAGCCGAGCACGACCACGAGGAACCAGCTGGCCGCGATGAACGGCCAGAACAGCAGGCCCACGCCGGCCGCGGTCACGAGGATGCCCACGACGAGCAGGATCCACCAGGGGAATCGACGCGTCTCGGCGCGCGGTCCCGTGCTCTCCGGTACCACTTCCCAGGTCATAGCGGGCCTCCCTGCTCGTTCTGCTGCCGAGCCTAGCGGCGGAGCCTGAGCCGCGGCCCGCAGTTCGCGGGCCGCGGAACGGCCGTGATCCCGGCACGAACCGCGCACCGGGATCGCGGCCACGGGAGGCCGCAGAACGATCGGGATCAGTCCTCCCCGCGCAGCTCGGTCGCGTGCCACCGCACCGAGGTGACCTCGGCGATGGGGACCACGTCGGCGATCGCCTCCTCAAGGAATCCGTCATTGCGTTCCAGCGCGGTCATGCGCGCGGTGAGTTCCACCTGCCCGTCGCTGAGGTCGCTGGCCTCGAGCGAGTGGACGGTGAACTCCGGACGCTGCAGCGCCCGCACCACGGCGGAGCGCACCGACACCTCGGCGGCCGCGACCGACCGCACGACGAACACGTACTCGGTCGCGACGGATTCGAGCGCGCGCTCGCCGCGGCGGTCGAGCAGGCGACCGAGCGGCCGGAGCAGCGTGTTCGAGAGCATGATCGCGGCGGTGCCGCCTACGGCGACGAGCAGCAGCCCGCCGCCGGAGAGGGCGCCCACCGCGGCCGACGCCCAGAGCGTGGCCGCGGTGTTGAGCCCCGACACGGAGGCGCCCTGCTTCATGATCACGCCGGCACCGAGGAAGCCGATGCCCGAGACGATCTGGGCGGCCACGCGGGTGGGGTCGGCCCCGGCGCCGTCGAAGCTGAACGCGCCCATGATCACGAAGAGGGCGGCGCCGAGGCTGACGAGCGCGTTGGTGCGCACGCCCGCGGTGCGGGATCGGAGCTGGCGCTCCAGCCCGATCGCCGCCCCGAGGCCGAGGCCGACGGCGATGCGCAGCGCGAGATCGATGGGATCCATGCGCGGCTCCGCTCAGATCCAAACGCCGAAGCGGCGCACGAAGCGGCGCTTCGCGAACTCGACCACGAGGCAGTACGCGACGAGGGTGCCGATCAGCCAGGGGAAGTAGGTCCACGGCAGCGGCACGAGCCCGAGCGTCGCCCCGAATCCGGTGAAGGGCAGCACGAGGCCGAACACGCACACGGCGAGGGTCGCGATGAGCAGTGCCGTGCCCGGACGCGATCCCGGGGCGCCGCCGCTGCGGCGTTCGAAGAGGCCCGCGAAGGGCAGGCGGCGGGTGCGCAGCAGGTGCACGATGAGCGTCTGCGAGATGATCGACTCGATGAACCAGCCGGACTGGAACAGGGCCGCGTGGGCGGGGCTGTTCGCCGCGAAGACGAACCACATGAGCGCGTAGGTCGTGAGGTCGAAGATCGACGACAGCGGCCCGATGCGCACCATGAACTTGGCGAGGCTGTCGGCCTCCCACACGCGGGGCTTGCGCACCTGCTCGCGGTCGACCCGATCCCACGCGAGGGTGAGCATCGACAGGTCGTAGGCGAGGTTCTGGATCAGCGCGACGATCGGGATCATCGGCAGGAACGGCAGCATCGCGCTCGCGACGAGCACCGAGAAGACGTTGCCGAAGTTCGACGACGCGGTCATCTTGAGGTACTTCATGGTGTTCACGAAGGTGCGGCGGCCCTCGATCACGCCGTCCTCGAGCACGGTCAGGTCCTTCTCGAGCAGGATGATGTCGGCGGACTCCTTGGCGATGTCCACGGCGGTGTCGACCGAGATGCCGACGTCGGCGGTGCGCAGCGCGGGGGCGTCGTTGATGCCGTCGCCCAGGTACCCGACGGTGTGGCCGTGCTCGCGCATGGCCTCGATGATGCGCGCCTTCTGCGCCGGATTCGCCTTCGCGAACACGTGCGTCCGCTCGGCCAGTTCGCCGAGCTCTTCGAGCGAGAGCCCCTCGGTCTCCTCGCCGAGCACGACGCGGGTCGCGTCGATCCCGACCTCGCGGCACACGGTCGCGGCGACGAGCGGGTTGTCGCCCGTGATCACCTTGACGTCGATGCCGTGCGCGGCGAGGCTGCGCAGCGCGGGCTTCGCCGAACTCTTCGGCGGGTCGAGGAACGTGAGGAGCCCGACGAGGGTCATCTCGCGCTCGTCGGTGACGGCGTACTCGAAGATGTCGCCCTGGCCGCCGTCGACCGGGATCTCGCGGATCGCGACGCCGAGCACGCGCATGCCGAGCGCGTTCTGCTCGGCGACGAGCGCGTCGATCTCGCTGCGGCGCTCGTCGCTCAGCGGGCGGCGCTCGCCGCGCACGAGCTCCCACTCGGCGATCTTCAGGATCTCCTCGACCGCGCCCTTCGTCACGATCGTGTGCACGTCGCGGTCGGCGACGACGACCGACATGCGGCGGCGCGCGAAGTCGAACGGCATCTCGTCGACCAGCTGGAACCGGCCGACGGTGCGGTCGAGGTCGTCGCCGGCGGCACGCAGGATCGCCTCGTCGAGCAGGTTGCGCAGCCCCGTCTGGAAGTGCGCGTTCGCGGTCGCCCAGCCGAGCGTGCGGTCGCTCGAGCGCCCGGCGGTGTCGAGGTGCCGCTCGAGCACGATCCGGTCCTCGGTCAGCGTGCCGGTCTTGTCGGTCGCGAGCACGTCCATCGCGCCGAGATCCTGGATCGCGGGCAGGCGCTTCACGATGACGCGGCGCTTCGCCATGAGCTGGGCGCCCTTCGCGAGGTTCGCGGTGACGACGAGCGGCAGCATCTCGGGCGTGAGCCCGACGGCGGTGACGACGGCGAACAGGAACGCGCTGCCCCAGTCCTTCGTGAGGCCGTTGATGATGAACACGGCCGGCACGACGACGGCCATGAAGCGGATCAGGGTCCAGGTGACCTTCGAGATGCCGCGGTCGAACGCGGTCTGCGGGCGCGCGCCCTGGATCGAGGCGGCGAGGCCGCCGAACGCGGTGCGGTCGCCGGTCTGCAGCACGAGCGCGGTGCCGGATCCCGACACGACCGACGTGCCCATGAAGCCGAGGTTCTCGGCCTGCAGGGGGTCGCTCGGATCAGGAGCCGCCTCCGCGCGCTTCTCGACGGGCAGCGCCTCGCCCGTGAGCATCGCCTGGTTCACCTGCAGATCCTTGGTGCGGATCAGCCGCACGTCGGCCGGCAGCATGTCGCCGGCGGCGAGCTCGACGATGTCGCCGGGCACGATCTGCTCGATGGGGCGCTCGCCGGTCACGGGCACGCCGCCCACGAGCCGGGTCACGGCCGCGGTGGTGCTCACGAGCGCCGCGAGCTTGTCGGCGGAGCGACCCGAGCGGTACTCCTGCCAGAACCGCAGGCCCGAGCTCACGAGCACCATGATGCTGATCGTGATGACGCCCGTGAAGTCGGGGCCCTCGGCCGGGTCGGCGAGCACGACGTCGGTGACGAACATGATCGAGGCGAGCCCGATGAGGATCAGGATGAAGGGGTTCGCGAGGGTCTTCAGGTACTGCAGGATCGGCGGCAGGCGTCGCGAATGGCGCACCTCATTGGTGCCGAAGCGATCGAGCCGCTCGGCGACCTCGTCGGGGGTGAGACCGTGGCGGTCGGCGTCGACGAGCCGCAGGGCCGCCTTCGGCGTCGCGGTCATGGCCTGCGCGAGCAGGCGGGTGTCGACCTGGGCGTCGGCGGTGCGGCCGCGACGCGCGGTGCGCGCGCGGCGGGGCTTCTCGGGCCGGGGCGGGGTGCCGGGCCGCACGTCGGTGCGGGTCGCGGCGGCCTCCTGGCCGGGGCTGATGATGGGGGTCTGATCCGTCGGAGTCGGATCGATGCGGAAGGTCATGATGCGCGGTCCTTTGCACGCGGACGCGGCTCATCGCGGGCGCGCCGAAGAGCGGCGCGCGCCGGTAGGCAGCGTCGGAACGAGAGGGGAACGAGGTCGTCTCGCTCGATCCGCACGGCGGGGGCCGGGCTCGTGAAGAGCTTCGGCGCCGGAGCCGAGTCCGCGCTCAGGCCTGGGCGGCGGAGCGGGGCTCGGCGGGGCGCTCGGAGGCGGCGCCGTGCGGGTCGGCAGATCGACTATGGTCGTCGCTCACGGGTCACCTCCTCGGCTCGGCAGCGCTCGACAGATCGAGCGGGCCGGAACCGATGGTTCCGAGCGAACACCCCCACGTCAGAGCTTTGGCACTGCATGACGTATCCGAAGAGTTCGGAATCCGCTTGGGGCCGACCCTTAAGCCGGGAAGGCCTGTCCTCAGCCTGGGCGTCTCTCGACGTCGTGGGATGAGCGGACTGTGTTCACGCAGGAGCCTCGCCGAACGAAGCGCTACGCCGACAGAGTAGCCCCGAGCGCACGAGGGGCGCAACCCGGCGTCGTGGACGACGTCCGGATCGCGCCCCTCGAGCGCTCGGGCAGCGTCGCTACGCGGCCAGTTCGCGCTCCCACAGGGGCTGCGGCCGCGATTCGAGCAGCTGCACGGTGTAGGGATCCTGCGGTGCGCCGAGGATCCGGGCCGTGCGACCCTGCTCGACGGCGATGCCGCGCTGCATCACGAGGGTGTGCTCGCAGATGCGCGACACGACCGCGAGGTCGTGCGAGACGAACACGATCGTGAGGCCGAACTGGTCGCGCACCTCCTCGACGAGCGACAGCACCTGCGCCTGCACCGACACGTCGAGCGCGCTGGTCGCCTCGTCGAGCACCAGCATCGAGGGCGAGGCCGCGAGCGCCTTCGCGAGTGCGACGCGCTGCCGCTGCCCGCCCGAGAGCCCCTTGGGTCGCGATGCGAGGTGCTCGGGCAGGATCCCGACCCGGCCGAGCAGCTCGGTGGCCGTGCGCTCGGCGTCGGTGCGGTTCTGGCCGCGGTGCAGGCGCACCACGTCGGAGACGGCGCGGCCGACAGCGATGCGGGGATCGAGCGACAGGTACGGATCCTGGAACACCATCTGCGTGGTCGCGGCGAAGAGGCGGCGCTCGGCGGTGTTCAGCGGGCGCTGGGGCCGCACGGTGCCGTCGATCGTCAGCTCGCCCTCGGTGGCCTCCTCGAGGCCCACGAGGATCCGCGCGAGGGTCGACTTGCCCGAGCCCGATTCGCCGACGATGCCGAGGGACCCGCCGCGCTCGAGGGCGAAGCTCACCCCGTCGAGGGCGACGACGTCGTCGCGGCCGGGGATCCGGTAGCGCTTGACGATGCCCTCGGCGACGATCTCGGGCACGACGCCGTCGGCCGAACCGGCCGCACCGGCGGAACCGGCCGCACCGGCGGAACCGGCCGCACCGGCGGAATCCGGTGCGCCGCCCGCGTCGCCGAAGCGGTCGAGGTCGATGCGGGGCGTCGCCGCGAGCAGCTCGCGGGTGTACGTCTCGCGCGGGTCCCGGAACACGTCGGCGGTCGCGCCCTCCTCGACGACGAGGCCGCCGCGCAGCACCACGACGCGCTCGCACAGCGACGCGGCGAGGCCGAGGTCGTGGGTGATGAAGAGCATGCCCATGCCGCGCGCCTGCTGCTGCTCGCGCAGCAGTTCGACGATGCCCGCCTGGGTGGTGACGTCGAGCGCCGTGGTCGGTTCGTCGCAGAGCAGCAGCTCGGGCTCGTCGAGCAGGGCCGCGGCGATCATGACGCGCTGCAGCATGCCGCCCGAGAGCTGGTGCGGATACTGGTCGAGCAGCGCGGCGGCGCGGGGGAGCCCGACCTGCTCGAGCTGCGCGACGGCGCGGGCGGCGGCGTCCGCCTTCGAGAGCCCGTGCCAGCGCACGAGGGTCTCGGTGAGGAAGTCGCCGACGGTGCGCACGGGGTTGATGCCGGAGCGGGGATCCTGGAAGATCATCGAGGCCTTCACCCGGCGGATCCGGCGGAGCGCCCCCGCATCGGCCGTGACGGTGTCGACGCCGTCGACCCGCACCGAGCCCGTGAGGCTCGCCTGCTCGGGGAACAGGCCGAGCGCGGCCCGGGTGGTGAGGGACTTGCCTGATCCGGATTCGCCGACGAGGGCGACGGCCTCGCCCGAGCCCACCGTGAGCGAGACGCCGTGCAGCAGCGGCCCGCGGCCGGGAACGCGCAGGGTCAGATCGTCGATCTGCAGCAGTTCGGTCATGAGAAGTTGCCTCCGATGCGGTCGGACAGTTCCTCGCCGATCACGTTGATCGCGACGACGACGAGCACGACGACGAGCGCGGGGACGAACGTGGGCAGCAGGTCGCCGCTCATGAGCGCGCCGCGGCTCTCGTTGATCATGGAGCCCCAGTCGGCGGTCGGCGCCTGCACGCCGAGACCGATGAACGACAGGGCGGCGAGGTCGGCGAGCACGTAGCCGAAGTTGAGGGTGGACTGGGCGCCGACGGTCGGCACCACGTTGGGCAGTACGCGCGTGAACGCGATCCAGCTGCTGCGGAACCCGAGCACCCGATAGGCCTGCACGTAGGGGCGGGCGCGCTCCGCGACGATGAGGCCTCTGGCGAGCCGGGCGACGTACGGGACGTAGGCGATGGTCATGGCGAGCACCGGTGCGAACATGCCCTTGCCGAACAGCGCGACCGCGAGGATCGCGAGCAGCATCGCGGGGAACGAGAACAGGAAGTCGAACACCCGCGACAGCACCGCGTCGACCCAGCCCCCGCGCCATGCGGCGACGAGGCCGAGCACGAGGCCCAGCACGGTGGATCCGACGACCACGATGAGCGGCCCGATGAGCGAGGTGCGCGCGCCGAACAGCACGCGCGTGAGCAGATCGCGACCGAGGGAGTCGGTGCCGAACCAGTGCGCGGCGGAGGGGCCCGCGAGCACGTTCTGCAGATCGACGTGGTCGGGGTCGTACGGCGCGATCAGCGGCGCGAGCGCGGCCGCGACGACCACGACGGCGACGAAGCCCAGCGAGATCCGGCCGACGGGCGTCAGCAGGCGCCGGCGCTTCAGCTTGACGGGGACCGTGAGGGCCCGCGTTCCGGTGAGAGGTGCGGTGCTCATCGGGTCTCCGTTCCCGCGGCGATGCGCGGATCGATCAGCGGCTGGAGGAGGTCGACGATCGTGTTCACCGTGACGAAGGCGATGACGACGATCATGACGATGGCCTGCACGACGGGGAAGTCGAGCCGGTCGACCGACTGCACGAGCAGCGATCCGATGCCCGAGAGCCCGAAGGTCTGCTCGACGATCGAGCTCGACACGAGCAGGCCGGCGACGAGCACGCCGCTGACCAGCAGGATCGGGCTGATGGCGTTGCGCAGCACGTGCCGCAGGAGCACCGAGGGCTTCGTGAGGCCCCGGCTCGTCGCCACCTCGACGTGCTCACGTACGAACTGCTCGTTCATCGACGAGCGGGTGACGCGGGCGATGAGCGCGACGAACGCGAGACCCAGCGCGAGCGCGGGGAGCACGAGGTGGCCGAAGCGGTCGATGCCGGGATCCCCGCTGCCGAACGACGGGAACCAGCCCAGCTGCACCGCGAACAGCGCGATCAGCAGGATCGCGATCACGAACGACGGGATCGCGCCCAGCGCGGTCGACGAGATGAGGATCGCGCGGTCGGTGAAGCGGCCGCGGCGCAGGCTCGCGATGATGCCCGCCGCGAGACCGAACACGGTGATGAACACGGCCGCGAGCGCGACGAGCTGCAGCGTGACCGGCAGCCGGTCGAGCAGCACGTTCGAGACCGCGTCGCGGTACTGCAAGGAGCGGCCGAAATCGCCGTGCAGCACGCCGCCGATCCAGTTCAGATACTGCTCGACGGGCGACTTGTCGAGGCCGTACTGCTTCGTCACCTCGGCGATGGCCTCCTTGCTCGGGCTGCGGCCGCGCAGCAGGAAGCGGGCGGGATCGCCCGGCACGACGAAGCGCGAGAAGAACACGACGAGCGACGCGGCGAAGAGGGTGGCCGCGAGGCCCAGCACCCGGCCGCCGATGAACTTCGCCGTGCGCGCACCGGCGCCGGATCCGCCCTTCGCCCGCGAAGCCTCTTGGAGCCGGACGGCGCGGGTCGCCGTCTCGGTGGTCTGCGATTGCGGCATCAGTCCGCCTTTCCGATCTTCGCGGCCCACGGCGCGTACATGTAGGAGATCGAGGGGTCGACGCCCGTGATCTTCTTGCCGAGCCACAGGCCCGTGGGGATCTCGAACAGCGGGATCCACGGCAGCTGCTCGGTGGCGAGCCGCTGCACCTGTGCCGAGAGCTTCGCGCGCTCGCCGCCGTCGTCGGTGACGAGCGCGCGGTTGGTGAGGGCGTCGTACGCGGGGTCAGACCAGTGGCCGTAGTTCGAGAACTCCCCGGTGCGGATCACCGCGTACATCTCGAGCGGATCGGTGCTCGACAGGTACCACTGCGTGGTGAACAGGTCGACGCCCTTGACCGCGTTCGGGTCCGAGAACAGCAGCGTGTACGCGTTGGGTGTGCGGGTCTCGATGCGGATGTCGAGCCCGATCTCCTTGCCCGCCGATGCGACGGCCTGCGAGATCACATCGAACGACGAGTCGATGGGGGCGGTCACGTAGGTGATCTTCTTGCCCTCGGCTCCGGCCTCCTTGACGAGGCGTTTCGCCTCGGCGAGGTCGTAGTCGAGCTTCGGCAGCTGGTCGAAGGCCCGGGTGATCGTCTCGGAGCTCGCGTCGGTCCAGACCGACTTGGTGGTCAGGGCATCGGTGGGCTTCGCGTACCCCTGCACGGCAGCCTTGATGAGGGCCTGCCGGTCGAGGGAGAGCGCGAGCGCCTTGCGCACGCGCACGTCGCCGAGCGGGCCCTGCATGTCGCCGACGATGAGGCTCTGCACGGTCGTGTTGACGCCGAAGTACATCTTTCCGGTGTCGCTCGCGCGCATCAGGTCGATGGCGTTGGTCGGCACCTGCCAGGATCCGTCGATCTCGCCCGTGCGCAGCGCGTTCACGCGCGCATTCGGGTCGTTGAGGATCACGAACCGCACCTGTTCCGCCTTCGCCCGGTACTCGGGATCCCAGTAGTCGGCGAAGCGCTCCATCGTGATCGATTCGCCCGAGCGCCACTCCTTGAATGTGAAGGGGCCCGTGCAGTCGACGCCCGTGGAGGCGTTGCCGTAGTCGCGTCCGGCCGCCTTCGCGGCCTTCTCCGAGAACACGACGCCCGGCGCGGCCGACATCAGCTTGTTGAACGACGGATCGGGGATCTTCGTGTGCACCGTGACCTGATCGGCGCTCGTCTGGCGGATCGAGTCGACGTTCTTGAACGTGTCGAACCAGAAGGATCCGACTTCGGGGTCGAGGTGGTGCTCGAGCGAGAACACGACGTCGCTCGGGCGCATGAGGCTGCCGTCGTGGAACTTCACGCCCTCGCGGATCGTGTAGACCCAGGTCTGCGGATCCGGGTGATCGACCTTCGTCGCGAGCCCGGGCGAGACCGAGAGGTCCGAGTTCCAGCGCAGCAGCGACTCGCACATGTTCGACAGCACGGTGTTGTCGGCGTAGTCGAAGGCGTAGGCCGGGTCGAGCGAGAACGGCTCGGTCGCGAGCGCCCATGTGAAGGAGTCGATGCCGCCCTTCGCAGCCGGCGTGTGCGCGGTGAGCTCGTAGCTGCCGGCCTGCTTGCCGACCGCGCTCTGGCCGCAGCCCGTGAGCGCGGCGAGGGCGACCGCCGCGACGCCGGCCCCGGCGATCGCGCGGCTCAGCCGCCGCCTCACGCGACCGCCCCGTCCGCGGCGCGGCGGAACCGGCGCGCGCCGTCGATCCAGGTCTCGTCGATCCGCGCACCGTGCAACTCGGCCGCGGGCAGCTCGAAGAGGTTGCGGTCGAGGATCGCGAAGTCGGCGTACTTGCCGGGCTCGAGCGTTCCGGTCGCGTGGTCGAGGTGGTTCACCCGTGCCGTGCCCTGCGTGTAGGCGTCGAGGGCCTGCTTCAGGGTGAGCTTCTGCGAGTCGGGTCCGAGCTGCGACAGCTCGGACCCGGGAGAACGTCGGTTCACCGCGATGTGGATCGCCGCGATCGGGTCGGGCGTCGACACCGACCAGTCGCTGCCGGCGGCGAGCTGCGCGCCGGCAGCGACCAGCTCGCCGAAGGGGTAGTGGTCGCGTTCGGCGTCGTCGCGCAGGAACGGCAGCGTGAGCTGGTCGAGCTGGTCCTCGTGGCAGGCCCAGAGTGCCTGCAGGTTGGCGGTCGCGCCGAGCTCGGCGAAGCGGGGCAGATCGGCCTGCCGCACGAGCTGCAAGTGCGCGAGGTGGTGCCGGTTGCCGGTGTCGCCGTTCGCCGCCCGGGCCGCCTCGAGCGCGTTCAGCGCCTCGGTCACGGCGCGATCGCCGAGGGCGTGGAAGTGCACCTGGACGCCGTTCGCGTCGAGCTCGGTCACGAACTCGGTCATCTCGGTGGGGTCGAAGAACGAGATGCCGCGATTGCTCGTGGTGTGACCGTGCGGGTCCTTGTAGGCGTCGTGCATGGCCGCGGTCTGGTTCTCGGCCACGCCGTCGACCATCACCTTGACGCTCGCGATCGAGAAGCGATCGGGATCCGTTTCCGCCGCGACCTCGTCGCGCCGGGCGAGGACGTCGGCGAGCTGGCCCTCGCCGTTGGCGCGATCCCACCACTGGGCGCCGCGCACCCGGACGGCCAGGGTGCCCTCGCGCACCGCGCGACGGTAGATCGGGAGGGTGTCGAGGCTGCCCATGAAGACGCCGACGGCGGCGTCCTGCCACGCGGTGATGCCGTGGGAGAGCAGGTAGTCCTGGGCCGCGAGGAGGCCCGCGTAGGCGGCGTCCTCGGTCGGGCGGGGGCGCACGTGGTCGAAGAGATTCATCGCGCCCTCGTGCGCGGTGCCCGCGGGGGTGCCGTCGGGGCGGCGCTCGAAGCGGCCGTCCGCGGGGTCGGGGGTGTGCGCGTCGATCCCGGCGACCTCGAACGCGCGGGAGTTCGCCCACGCGCCGTGGTGATCGCGGTTCTCGAGGAGCACCGGGCGGTCGGGGACGACCGCGTCGAGCAGTTCGCGGGTCGGGGTGCCGCCGGGGAACATGTCCATCGACCAGCCGGCGCCGAGGATCCAGTCGAGTTCGGGGTGGGCCTCGGCGTAGGCGCGGATGGTCTCGACGGTCTCCTCGGCCGTATCGCAGCCGGTCAGGTCGCAGCTGAGCAGCTCGACGCCGCCGCTGACGGGGTGCACGTGGGCGTCCTGGAAGCCCGGGACGAGCAGGCGGCCGGCGAGGTCGATCCGCTCGGCGGCGATCTCGGCCAGCCGGGCGACCTCGGCGGGGTCGGTCGAGAGGATCCGGCCGTCGGCGATCGCGATGCCGCCGCGGTGCGGCGTCTCCTCGGTGCCGGTGTAGATCCAGCCGTTCTCGAGGACGGTGTCGACCCGGGGCGCGCCCGGTCCCGTCTCGGGCTGGGCGGTGCGGGCTGCGGTTTCGGGCATGGCGTCCTCCGGGCTGATCGTCATCGATTCAGCAGCACCATACGCAGGAGTCACGGCTCATGTCAATGTCATTGACATTCGAATTGACGACGTGTGACGCTGTAGTGATTGAATCGATACCGGGGCCGACGCGCGACGACGCGGCTCGCCCCGCGAACGGGAGGCCCACATGGCGAGCGAAACCGCCGCAGCCAGCACGCGCAGCACCGGCGCCCGGCGCGTCCGGCTGGACCCCGAGCGCATCGTCGACGCGCTGCTCGAACTCGCGCGCCGCGAGCCCCACGAGCGCCTCACCTTCAAGCGCATCGGCGAGGAGCTCGGCGTCGACGCCACGGCCATGTACCGGCACTTCCGCAACCGCGAGGCCATGACCCAGGCCGCGCTCGACCGGCTCAGCCGCCTCTCGGTCGAAGCCGGCCAGGACGTCGCGGGCGGGTGGCGCGCGCGCCTCGAAGCGCACCTGCTCGCCACCGCCGAGCTCTACCTGACCTACCCGGCCCTCGGTGCCGAGGGCGCCGTGATCGATCCGGCCGGTCCCGGCGACGCGGCCGCCGTGGAGTTCCTGCTCGCGGCCCTGCACGAGGCCGGGCTCGAGGGCGAGGCGCTCGTGCGCGCCTACGCCGCCGTCTCGGGCTTCGCCCTCTCGCTCAGCGCCGCGATGGCGCACGAGGTGATGCGCGCGGGCGGAGCGGCCGGCGCCGCGGGATCCGAGCCGTGGATCACCTCGTTCGGGCCCGCGCACCTGCCCGACTACCCCCAGCTCTACGCCAACCGCGACGCCCTCTTCGCGCTGAACGGCATGGACGTCTACCGCGCCGGCATCGCCGCGCTGCTCGACTCCGTCGAACGCCAGGCCGGTGAGCAGCGGCCCTGAGGCCGCCGCGCCCGGCGCTAGGCTGGGACGACGGTCGCCCGCGCGACCGGACGCAGGGTGAAGGAGCGCGCATGGACCGGCCGGAGAACAGTCTCGAAGACGCGGTCGCGCTGCTCCGGGCCATGATCCGCGAGGCGTGCGTCAACACGGGCGCCCCCGAGTCCGGCCAGGAGATCCGCAGCGTCCGCGTGCTGCAGCGCTACCTCGACGACGCCGTGCGCGCCGGCCGGCTCGACCTGCAGGTATTCGAATCCGCCCCCGGCCGCGCCTCCCTCGTCGCGCGCGTGCGCGGCACCGATCCCGAGGCGCCCGCGCTCGGACTGCTCGGCCACCTCGACGTCGTCCCCGCCGATCCGGACGGCTGGCGGCGCGACCCGTTCGGCGGCGAACTCGTCGACGGCGAGGTGTGGGGCCGCGGCGCCGTCGACATGCTGTACCTCACCGCTTCGTTCGCCGTGATCCTGCGCGAGGTCGCGCTCGCCGCCGAGCGTCCCCGCGGCGACCTCGTGCTGCTGGCCGTCGCCGACGAGGAGGCCGGGGGCGACTACGGCGTGAAGTGGCTGCTGCGCGAGCAGCCCGCCGCCGTGCGCGTGACCGAACTGCTCTCGGAGTCCGGCGGACAGCGCATGGGTGCGCACGTCGCCGTGGGCGTCGCAGAGAAGGGATCCGCCAGCCGGCGTCTCACGCTTGCCGGCGTTCCCGGGCACGCCTCGATCCCCTACGGCGCGACGAGCGCCGCCTACGGCATCGGCGAGGTGCTCCACCGCCTGCGCGAGGTCGCCCCGGCGATCCAGCTCGGGCCGCTCTGGTCGGCGTTCGTGGGCGCCCGCGTCGCGGATCCCGAGCTCGCGGAGCGGCTGCTCGATCCCGTCCGGCTCGACGCCGCGCTACCCGAGCTCGGCCGGATCGCGGGCTACGCGCACGCCGTGTCGCGCGTCACGATCTCGCCGACGGTGCTGCGCGCCGGGACGGCGCACAACGTGATCCCGGCCGTCGGCACGATTGACCTCGACATCCGCACGCTGCCCGGCACGAGCGACGACGACGTCGACGAACTGCTGCGTACCATGCTCGGCGACCTCGCCGACCGTGTCGAGATCACGCCGCTGCGCGGCTGGGTCGCGACCGGATCCTCGACCGAGGAACCGCTGTACGGCGCGCTCGAACGCGCGATCCGGGAAGTCTCGGGCGCTCCGGTCGTGCCGATCGCTGCGGCGGGCGGCTCCGACGCCCGGCACTTCCGCGAGCTCGGCATCCCGTCGTACGGCTTCGGCCTGCTCGGGCCCGAGTGGAGCTACGAGCGGTACCGCGACGGCGTGCACGGGCACGATGAGCGCATCGACCTCGAATCCATCGGGCTCGCGCTCGGCGCGCTGCGCCGGGTGGTGGCGGATCGGATCGGGCCGGATCCCGCTCCTTCGCCCGCCTAGCCGGCGGGGGCCTGGGCCCAGCCGATCACGAGCCGCGCTGCCTGCTCGGGCACCTGCGGATCGACGCCCGTCAGCTCGGCGAAGCGGCGGAGGCGATTCGCCAGGGTGTTCCGGTGGCAGAACAGCTCCTCGGCCGACGCCCCGACGCTGCCCGTACGGAGGAAGCTGCGCACGGCCTCCTCGAGGCGCGTCCGCTCCGCGTCGCCGCAGCGCGCGAGCGCGGCGTGCACGTCGGCCATGATCGGCGACCCCGACGCCAGCAGGCGACGGGCCGCGAGCCGCGCCCACCCGCGCGACCAGGTCATCGCACCCTGCTCGTCGGGCCGGAACAGGCGAGCCAGCTCCTGGGCCGTGCGGGCGCTCTGCCGCAGCTCCGCGAGGCCCGTGGACGCATCGACGATCCCGACGCGCAGGCGCACGAGCTGCGCGACCAGCGCCTCGACGCGCGATCCCGGGAGCTCCTGGGGCTGCGAGAAGGCGACGAGCGTGTCGCCGAGGTGGTGGGTGCGCACCGTCCCGCCGGCGCGCTCCACCTCCGAGACGAGCACGCGCAGGGCCGGGATATCGTCGCCGACCGCCGCGACCGCGACGAGCGGCGCCTCGAGCGGGAGGCCCAGCTCGTGCGCGATGGCGCTGAGGCGCTCCCCGGTCGGCTGCGGCTCCTGGAACAGCGAGGCGATGAGCCCCTGGCGCACCGAGGCCGCCTCCTCCCGCATGCGCTGCTGCTCGGCGAGGTACGCCCGCTGCGTCTGCCCCGCGTACTCGTCGACGGTGCGGAGCACGATGCCCGTGTGGCGCACGATCAGCTCGGCGTCGTCGGCGTCGGCGACGCGGGTGAGCGCCTCCCAGAGCACGGTGAAGTCACCGCGGATCGCGGTCATGAGCGCGGTGAGGGGGATCCCGGCCCGGGCGCGCGAGACGCCGACATCGCTCGAGACGGGGATCGGGCTCGTGAAGCCGCCCGAGCGCAGGCCGTCGACCAGCGCGATGAACGAGAGCCGGCCCGTGCGCCGCATCTCGGATACGGGGATCGGCGGCGGGTCGTAGCCGGGGACCGTGCCGACGAGCGAGAGGAAGGTGTCGGTCAGCTCGTCGACGTCGAGCCGGTCGAGCAGTTCGAGCCAGCGCGAGCGGTCTCCCGGTATCGGGGTACCGGTGAGTCGATGCGGAACGGAGTCGGTCATTCCCCCAGAATATGTGCATATGCACTGATTCGCGCGTCAAAACAGCGGCATCGGGCGGCGTAGTCGGGGCGAATCCCCTGGCATGCTCGATGGTGACGCCGCGACCCGCTCGCGAGCCGGCCCGCTTGCACACCGGATTCCCACCTGCGGATCCCTCGACGGAGAGAGACATGAGCGAGACCACGAAGACATCGGCCATCGAATACCAGGCCACCCAGGAACTGACCGTCGCGGAGGCCAACAGGGTCGCCCTCGGCGCACTCATCGGCACCGCGCTCGAGTGGTACGACTTCTTCCTGTTCAGCGCCGCCGCGGCGCTCGTGTTCAACGTCCAGTACTTCACGAGCGAGAACGCGACCGCCGCGGCCCTCGCCTCGTTCGCCACCTTCGGCGTCGGCCTCGCGGCCCGCCCCATCGGCGGCATGATCTTCGGACGCATGGGCGACCGCATCGGCCGACGCGTCGTGCTCATGATCACCATCGTGGGCATCGGCCTCGTCACCGGACTCATCGGCCTGCTGCCCACCTACGCCGCGATCGGCATCGCCGCGCCCATCCTGCTCGTGCTGCTGCGCGTGCTGCAGGGGCTCTTCGTGGGCGGCGAGTGGTCGGGCGCCATGACCCTCGTGGTCGAGAACGCCCCGCTGCACCTCCGGGCGCGCTACGCCGCGATCCCGCAGATCGGCTCGCCCATCGGCACGATCCTCTCGTCCGGCGGATTCTTCGTCGCGACCCTCGTCTTCTCGCAGCAGAACTTCGACGCCTGGGGCTGGCGCATCCCGTTCCTCATCGCGCTGCCGCTGCTGCTCATCGCCGTCTTCATCCGCAGCCGCCTCGAGGAGTCGCCCGTCTTCCGCCAGCTCGAGGAATCGGGCGAGGTCGTGAAGAGCCCCGTGCTCACCACCTTCCGCGACAGCTGGAAGCAGATCATCGTCGGCATGGCCGCGGCCCTGCTCGGCGTCGGCGGCTTCTACCTCGTCACCGCGTTCTGCGTCTGGTACGGCGTGAACGTGCTGCACTACGACTCCTCGCTCATGCTCCTCGGCAGCATGGTCGCGGCCGCCTTCGAGATCCTCGCGCTGCTCTGGGGCGGGCACCTCGGCACCAAGTACGGCGCGAGCCGCGTGATCCTGTGGGGCGGAGTGGCCTCGGCCGTCGTCGCGGTCCCCGCGTTCCTGCTGCTGGCCTCGGGCAACCCCGTGCTCGTCGTCATCGCGATGACCCTCGCGGTCTGCACCCTCTCGCTGCCCTACGCGGCATCGGGCACCGTGCTCACCGGCCTGTTCCCCGCGAAGACGCGCTACACGGGCGTCGGCCTCGCGCAGAACGTCGCCGGCATGCTCTCGGGCTTCATCCCGCTGCTCGCTACCGGCTTCGTCGCCTCCGCCGCGAACCACTGGTGGCCGGCCGCCGCGATGCTCGTCTTCCTCTCGCTGTTCACCGCGGTGGCCGGCGTGATCGCCCCGCGCCTCAGCGTCCGGCTGCCCGGCTTCAAGCACTGAGCCGAGCCGCACGGCCCGCCCACCAGACCGCACATCCCGGAAGGACCCCACCATGCCGCAGTCGGCAGGACACCTGATCGTTCGCACGCTCGAGACCCACGGCGTCTCCCGCGTCTACGCCGTGCCCGGCGAGAGCTACCTCGATGTGCTCGACGGCCTGCACGACTCGTCGATCGAGACGGTGGTCTGCCGCCACGAGGGCGGTGCCGGGTTCATGGCGCTCGCCGAGGGGCGGCTCACCGGCCGCCCCGGCGTCGCCATGGTGACCCGGGGCCCGGGCGCTGCGAACGCGATGATCGCGATCCACACGGCCTGGCAGGACGCCACCCCGCTCGTGCTGTTCGTCGGTCTCGTGCCCGTCGCCGACCGTGAGCGCGAGGCATTCCAGGAGTTCAGCCTGAGCGGCTGGTTCGGATCCACCGCGAAGCGCGTCATGACGATCGACGACGCGGATCGGGCGGGCGAGCTCGTCGCCGAGGCCATGCGGATCGCCGCCGCGGGCCGACCCGGCCCCGTGGTGGTGGGGCTCCCCGAGGACGTGCTCGTGCACCGCACCGACTCGGCCCCGGCCGAGCTCACCGCGCTCGTCGCGCGGATCGCGAGCGCGGAGCGCCCCGCGATCGTGGCCGGCGGCGACGGCTGGCACGACGGGGAGGGGCGCGCGCTGCTCGACTGGGCGGAGTCCGCCGGGGTGCCCGTGTTCTGCGACTGGCGCGCCTACGACGCGGTGCCGCACGCGGGCGGCGCCTGGGCCGGCTGGCTCGGCTACGGTCGCGCCGACGCGGTGGCGTCCGGCTTCGCCGAGGCCGACCTGCTCGTCTTCGTCGGCTGCGCGCGCTCCGACGTGCTGAGCGACGGATACACGCTCGGCTTCGACGCCGAGACGGTGCTCGTCTCGCTCGATCCCGAGGCCGTGCAGCACGCCGGCCGCGTCGACCAGCAGATCCTCGCCGCGCCCGCCGAGTTCTCGACCGCCCTCGCGGCGACCGATCCCGCGGCCGCCCGCGGATCCCGAGGCGACGCCTGGATGCGCGGCCGCGCCGCCGCGCAGCAGCGCTTCGCCGCCCACCGCTCCGACGCATCGGTCGCCGGCGGGGCCGGCGCTCCCGGGGGCGCTGCTGCCATCGCCGCCGGTGTCGATCTCGGCATCGCGTTCGGCGAGCTCGACGCGCGGCTCGACGGTCGCGCGATCCTGACCTTCGGAGCCGGCAACGCGACCATCTGGGCGCACCGCTTCGTCCGGCACCTCGATCCCGCGAGCCTCGTCGGCGCGCGCAACGGTGCGATGGGTCTCGCCGTGCCCGCCGCGGTCGCGGCCTCCCTCGCCTTCCCGGACCGCCGGGCGGTCGCCGTCTGCGGCGACGGCGACTTCCTCATGAACGGCCAGGAGATCGCGACCGCCATCGCCCACGGCGGATCACCGCTCGTGGTCGTCGTCGACAACGGCATCTACGGCACCATCGTGCAGCACCAGGAGCACCACTACCCCGGCCGCCCCTCGGGCACCCGCATGGCGAACCCCGATTTCGCGGCGTGGATGCGCTCCTTCGGCGGGCACGGCGAACTCGTCGAACGGACCGAGGAGTTCGCCGACGCCCTCGACCGGGCGCTCGCCGCAGGCGGGCCCGCGCTGATCCACGTCCGCATCGACTCGCGGGTCATGCCGCCCGCGTCGGCCGAGATCGCGGCCTGAGCGCCGCGGCCTGAGCGCCGCGGCCCCCGAACGTACCGCCCGAGCTGAACGAACCGGAGACACCCCAGCCATGCGACTCGACCTCATCCTGCGCGCGACCGAGATCATCACCCTCGATGCGATCCGCCCGCGCGCCACCGCCGTCGGCGTGATCGGCGACCGGATCGTCGGCTTCGACGAGGAGATCGCGGGGCTCGACGCCGAGCGCACGCTCGACTTCGGCGACGCCTGCGTGACGCCCGGCCTGATCGACGCCCACTGCCACACCGCCTGGTGGGGGCTCGGCCTCGCCGCGATCGACCTCAGCCGCGCCCGCGGGCTCGATGAGCTCTACGCGCTGATCGCCGCCGAGGTCGAGCGGCTCGACGCCGCGGGCGATCCCGACGCCTGGGTGCACGGCACCGGCTTCAACCAGGCGCACCACGGCGACCGCTTCCCCGAGATCAGCCGGCTCGACGAGCTGACCGGCGGCCGCCCGCTCTACCTGCGGCACACCTCCGGTCACGCGTCGATCACCAACACCGCGACCCTGCGGCTCGTCGGGGCGCTCGAGCCAGGTTTCGAGAACCCCGTCGGCGGCGTGGTCGTGCGCGACGGCGAGGGGCGGCCGACCGGGCTCGTCGAGGAGGCGGCGCAGGGCCTCGTGCAGGCGCTGCTGCTGCCGTACTCGACCGAGCGCCTCGTCGAAGCGCTCGATGCGGCCACCTCGCGCTACGCCGCGCAGGGCATCACGAGCTTCTCGGAGGCGGGTGTCGGCGGCGGCTGGATCGGGCACAGCCCGATCGAGGTCGCGGCCTACCAGGCCGCCGCGGAGCGGGGGCGGCTGCACGCCCGCGCCCAGCTCATGCCCGCGATCGATGCGCTCCGGCCGCTCACCGCGCACGCCGCCGACTTCCACCGCGAGGGATCCGGGGCCGGTCTCGACCTCGGCATCCGCTTCGGCTTCGGCGACGACGCGGTGCGCTTCGGGCACGTGAAGGTGTTCCTCGACGGTTCGCTGCTCGGCGCGACCGCCGCGGTCACCGAGGACTACTGCGGGCACGACCACAACACCGGCTACCTGCTCGACGAGCCCGCGGTCTACCGCGAGCGCGCCCTCGGCGCCTACCGCGCGGGCTGGCCGCTCGCCCTGCACGCCATCGGCGACGCGGCGATCGACCTCGCCCTCGACCTCATCGAGGAGGCGCAGGAGCGGTACGGCCGGCTCGCCGTCCCCTGCCGCATCGAGCACTTCGGCATCGCCCGCCCCGACCAGGTGGAGCGCGCGGGCCGGCTCGCGGTCGCCGTCACCCCGCAGGCGGGCTTCATCGGGCCCATCGGCGACCAGATGGCCGATCGCGTCGGTCCGGATCGCGCGCCCTGGCTCTACCGCGGACGCTCGGTGATCGACGCGGGCATCGTGCTCGCCGGATCCTCCGACCTCCCCGTCGCCGACAACGATCTGCGCCGCGGCATGCAGTCCGCCGTCGATCGGCGCACCGACAGCGGCGCGCTGCTCGGACCCGACGAGGCGATCACCCCCGAGGAGGCCCTGCGCACGCACACCGAGTGGGCCGCGATCGCGACCGGGCGCATCGGCGACGTCGGCACCCTCGAACGGGGCAAGCTCGCCGACTTCACGGTGTTCTCGGCATCGCCCGTCGACGCCCCGCGCATCGCCGACCTCGATGTCGTCGCCACCGTGCTCGGCGGTCGCCTGAGCTACGATTCCCGCACCACCCGGAAGGATGCATGATGACGCAGCAGACGAGCACCCCCTTCGACGCGCACGGCGAGCGCTTCCTCGCAGACTGGGCAGTGCACTCGCGCTTCGGCGCGGTCCCGGGCACGAACGGCGTCGAGCGCCAGGCCGCGAGCGCGGCCGACGGCGCGCAGCGCGCGTGGTTCGCCGAACTGCTCGAATCGCGCGGGTTCACGGTGCGCCGCGATGCGATCGGCAACCAGTTCGGCCTGCTCGAGCTCGTGCCCGGCGCGCCCTACGTGCTCACCGGCTCGCACATGGACTCCCAGCCGACCGCCGGCCGCTTCGACGGCGCCTTCGGCGTGATGGCGTCGGCGCACGCCTGCTTCCGGGTCGCCGACGAGCTGCGCGCGTCCGGGCGGACGCCCCGGTTCAACCTCGCCGTCGTCAACTGGTTCAACGAGGAGGGGTCGCGCTTCAAGCCGTCGATGATGGGCAGCTCGGTGTTCACCGGCAAGCTGCCGCTCGACGCGGCGCTCGCGACGACCGATCCGCAGGGCACCTCGGTCGCAGACGCGCTCGACGCGATCGGCGAGCGCGGCGACCTCGCCGGGCTCGATGTCGCCTCGTACGCCGAGATCCACGTGCAGCAGGGCCGCAGCATGGAGGAGGACGGGGTCACGATCGGCCTCGTGAACGCGACCTGGGCGGCGCACAAGTTCGAGTTCCGGGTGACGGGCGAGCAGGCGCACAGCGGCTCGACGCTCATGGCCGACCGGCGCGATGCGCTGCTCGGCGCCGCCCGCCTCGTCGTCGCGGCGCGCGAGCTCGTCGACGAGTTCGAGCCCGGCATGCTGCACACCGCCTGCGGCGAGATGAACGTGTACCCGAACTCGCCCGTGGTCGTCGCGAGCGACGTGGAGCTGCTGCTCGACCTGCGGTCGCCGAGCGCCGACGTGATCCGCGCCGCGCACGCCTCGCTCATGCGCACCGTGGAGCGGGTGCAGCGCGAGGACCGGGTCGGGATCGAGATCACCGCCGAGCACAGCTGGGATCAGAACCCGTACCCCGAGAGCGGCGTGGAACTGGCGCGCGAGGTCGCGGAGGAGCTCGGGCTGACGCACGACCGGGTCATGACGGTCGCGGGGCACGACTCGACGAACATGAAGGACGCGGTGCCCACCGTGATGCTGTTCGTGCCGAGCGTCGACGGCATCTCGCACAACCTCGCGGAGTTCACGAGGGACGAGGACCTCGTCGCCGGCGTGGACCACCTGACGGGCGTCGTGCGGCGTCTCGCCGCCGGCGCGCTCGTCGCGGGGGAGTAAGGCTTCAGCCCCCGAAGTACCCCTGGAACACCGTCCCGGGGTGGGTCACGCGCCACCAGAGATCCGGTTTCGCGATCGCCCGCGAGGTGACCACCGGGACCGAGGACTTGCCGGTGGGCGCCTCCGTGAGGATCGTCCCGACCGTGCGGCCGGCTGCTCCGGCCCCGAGCGCGCCGACCCGCACCTTCCGCGATGCGGTCTCGTCGGGGAGCAGCACTGCCGAAGCGGGGCGGGCGGCCCGCAGCTCGACCGTCTCACCCTGCCAGGTGCGGACGGTGCCGATCTTCGAGTCCTGATCGACGAGCGCGACCTCGGCGAACGCCTTCGGAGCGTCCCGCAGCACGGCGCGGGCATCCTTCGCCCGGGCCGCTGCGCTGGGGCGGCCGAGCACCGCGGCGATCGTGACGGCCTCGCGGTCGCCGACGCGATCCTTGCGGGCGACGAGCAGGTTGTATCCGGAGCTGCTGAGCGTGCCCGTCTTGAGCCCGATCACGTTCGCGTCGCCGATGAGCGGATTGGAGTTCGCGATCGGCCCGATGCCGGGGATGTCGGCCCAGGGCTCGGCCACGACCTCGGCGACGAGGGGGTCGGCGAGGGCGAGCCTGCCGATCTCGACGAGCTCGGTCGCGCTCGCCACGTTCTCCTCCGACAGGCCACTCGGCTCCGTGACCCGCAGCGTCTTCAGCCCGTGCTTCGCGATCCACTCGCCGACGGCCTTCTGGAAGCCCGCGTTCGTGCCGAACACGTGTCGGGCGTAGCTGATCGCGTAGTTGTTGGCCGAGGGGAGCAGCGCCAGCTCGATGAACTGCCTGGTGGTGAGCTTGCGGCCGACGGGCACGTCCGCGACGACGCCGTCGGACTCCAGCACGGTCCGCCGGATCTCCGCGTCCTGCTCGGTGAGCGCGTAGCTCGGCCCGTCCGAGCCGGCCTCCACCGGCTTCGCGTCGAGGCAGACGAGCACCGTCACGAGCTTGGTGATGCTCGCGATCTGCCGTGGAGTGTCGAAGTCGTTCGACCAGGCGCCGGATTCGCCGGCCCACCCGAGCGCGGTGGGCTTCTGCTGCTGGTTCACCGTGCGCCGCGCGCTCACCTCGGGATCCGGCCGGTAGGTCTGCTCGGCGTCGACGGACAGTCGCGGCTCGAGGTCGGGCAGCGGGGCGACCGCGCACGCAGCGACGTATCCGCCGGCGAGCACGGCCACGAGCGCGGCGGAGAGGCCGATCTTCAGTCCGCGCCGCGAGCCCGGGCGCGCGGCGGGGGTCCTCGAGGTGGTCGTGGCGGGACGAGCCGCGGGGGTGGACGCCGAGGGATCGGGGGACGCGTCTGGCATGCGATCCAGCATATGGCGGGCGCCCTGCCTTGCCCGCCCCTGCCCCGTCCCGCACCCCCGCCCCCGCCTCTTATGCACCTCTGACCT
>NZ_MRAV01000015.1 GCF_002752355.1 Leucobacter sp. OLIS6 | reverse complement strand
CGATGGGTATAAGAGACCGGTCTTCGCGCTCGGCTCGTGGCACGTCTACGACCGCATGCACTTCGAGGACACCGTCGCCCTGCTGCGCACCGCGATCGACCGTGGCATCACCCTGTTCGACGTCGGCGTCTACGCGGCCCCCGGATTCCCACCGGCGTTCACCGACGTGCTCTTCTCCGCCGCGATCCGCGCCGCGGGCGTCGCCCGCGACGAGTACCTGCTCTCCGAGAAGCTCTGGCTCGAGGGCTGGGACGCCGCGACCGGGTTCCGGGCGCAGCTCGAGGCCGCACTGTTCCGCGTCGACAGCCCGAACGCCGACCTCGTGATCCTCGGCGACCTGCGCCGCGACGATCTCGAGCTGCGCGACATCGTGCTCAACCTCGCGTCCCTGCGCGACGCCGGCCTGATCCGCGCCTGGGGCGTGAACAACTGGTCGGCGGGCAACGTGCAACGGCTCATCGACATCGCCGCCGCCGAGGGCGTCGACGGCCCCGCGATCGCCCAGCTCAAGTACAGCGTCTCGCGCCGCTCGATCCCCGACGGTGCGCCCTTCGCGAAGCTCTGGGAGCAGGGTCTCTCGATGCAGGCGTCCGACGTGATGGAGGGCGGCTACCTGGCCGGCAAGGTCGCCACCGACCGCGAGGTCGGGCGCGATCCCGGCGGGATCCGGCAGCGGATCATCGACGACGTTCCGGCGTTCGTCGCCCTGGCCGAGGAGCTCGAGACCACCCCCGCGCAGCTCGCCATCGCGTTCACGCTCACCCACCCCGCGACCGCGACGACCCTGTTCGGGGCGTCGAGCGTCGCCCAGCTCGAGGCAAATCTCGGCAGTCTCGAACTGGTCGAGCGGGTCGGGGCGCCGACGATCCGCGAGCGCGTCGCCCCGTTCTGGGCCGACCGCGACGTCGTCGATCCGGAAGGGCCGTGAGCATGACCGCGCCCGCAGCAACGTCCCCGGTACCGACGGCTCACGCGCCGACGGTCGGTGCGCCCCCGACGACACCACCGGTCGCGCACGGCTCCCCCAGCGTGGCCCCGGTCCCCTTCGCCGCCGAACTGCAACCGCTGATCGACGCGATGGCCGCGAACCCGATGCCGCCCCTGACCGAGGAGAATCTGCGCGACGGAGGCGCCGCCTTCGGGCCGGACTTCCCCGACGGCGCGGGCGCGGTCGCCGGCCGAGGCGTCTCGGCGGAGGAGCTCGTGATCCCCGGCCCCGCGGGCTCCCCCGATCTCGAGATCACCGTGTTCCGCCCGACCGGCCCGTCCGTCGGGCCCCTGCCGCTCCTCGTCAACTTCCACGGCGGCGGCATGATCGTCGGGCACCGCAGCTGGGAGCACGGTCGTCTCGTCGACCTCGTCGAGACCCACGGCGCGATCGGCGTGAACGTCGAGTACCGGCTCGCACCGGAGCACCCCTTCCCCGCCGGTGTCGAGGACAACTACGCGGCGACGGTCTGGGTCGCTGAGCGCGCCGCCGAGCTCGGCGGCGATCCGGATCGCCTGATCGTGATGGGCGGCAGCGCCGGGGGCGGGTTCGCGGCGGCCGTCGCGCTGCTCGCCCGCGAGCGCGGGGGTCCGGCGATCGCCGGCCAGCTGCTGCTCTGCCCCATGCTCGACAACACCAACCGCACCGTCTCGTCGCTGCAGTACGACGGGATCGGCACCTGGACGCGCGACGCGAACCTGCTCGCGTGGCGGCTCGTGCTCGGCGAGGAGCTCGCCTACTCGGACGCCGCTCCCGCCGCCGCCGCACCCGCTCGCGAGACCGACCTCTCGGGTCTCCCGCCCGCGTTCATCGAGGTGGGGTCCGCCGAGATGTTCCGCGACGAGGACACCGCGTTCGCGAGCCGGATCTGGGCCGTGGGCGGCGAGGCCGAGCTGCACGTCTGGTCGGGCGGCTTCCACGGCTTCGACGTGTACGCGCCCGGCAGCGAGCTGACCCGCGCGGCGCTCGCGGCACGCGATTCCTGGCTCGCGCGCGTGCTGGGCACCGCCGACTCCGACGGAGACGCTTCGTGAGCGGCGCGACGACCGGTGGTGGCGCGGAGGCCGCAGCGACGGTCGCGGCCGGTGCGCCCTGCCGCGCGACTCCGCCGGATCCGCGGCCGATGCCCGTGCCCTACGACCCCGCGCTCGAACCCGGCCTCGCGTTCTTCCTCGACCTCGTCGAGCGGATCCCGCTCCGCGCGCACACGATCCTCGAGAACCGCGCGCACTTCGCGACCATCATCCCGCCGATGGAGGCGCAGGTCGAGGGTCGCGCCGTGACGTGGGAGGACCGCTCGATCCCCGGCCCCGAGGGAGCGCCCGAGGTCGAGATCACCATCGTGCGACCCGCCGGCGTGTTCGACGGGGCACGACCGATCGTGCTCGGGATCCACGGGGGCGGCTACGTGCTCGGCACCCGATTCTTCGAGACGTCCGAACTGGTCGATCTCGCCGAGCGCTACGGCGCGATCGGCGTCGGCGTCGAGTACCGGCTGGCCCCTGAGCATCCTGCGCCCGCCCAGGCCGAGGACTGCTTCGCCGCGCTCGCCTGGGTCGTCGCGCACGCTGCCGAGCTCGGCGGAGATCCCTCCCGGATCGTCGTGACCGGCGCATCGGCCGGCGGCGGGCTCGCCGCCGCCGTGGCGCTCATGGCGCGCGACCGCGGGATCGCCCTCGCGGGCCAGCTCGTCGGAGCCCCGATGATCGACGACCGCAACGACACGGTCTCGGCCTGGCAGTACGACGGCTTCGGCGCCTGGGATCGCAACAACAACGACACCGGGTGGGACGCGATGCTCGGGACCGACCGCGGCACCGAGCACGTGCACCCGTACCGGGCCCCGGCTCGCGCGACGGATCTGTCGGGACTGGCGCCCGCATTCGTCGAGGTCGGCGCCGCCGAGGTGTTCCGCGACGAGGCCGTGGCCTACGCGAGCCGTATCTGGGCGGCCGGCGGCAGCGCCGAACTGCACGTCTGGTCTGGCGGCTACCACGGCTTCAGCGGGTTCTCGCCCGACGCCGTCGTCTCGCAGGCTGCGGATGCCGCGCGCGACAGCTGGTGGCGCCGGGTGCTCGAGCCGTGAGCGCGACGACCGCGGCCGCCGTGCGATCCGGATCGAAGCGCCCGATGGGCCTCCTGCGCCTCACCCTCGTGCTCGGGGCGCTGGAGGCCTTCGGGCCGCTCTCGATGGACGTGTACATGCCGCAGCTCCCGCAGCTCGCCGCTCAGTTGCAGACGTCCGACGCGCTCGCTCAGGCGACTATGTCGGTGTGCATGATCGGGCTCGGACTCGGGCAGCTCATCGCGGGACCCCTCTCCGACCGCTTCGGGCGCAAGCGCCCGCTCGCCATCGGCGTCGCGAGCTTCGCCCTGCTGTCGGTGCTCTGCGCGATCGCACCCAGTATCGAACTGCTGCTCGTCGCACGCTTCCTCCAGGGGCTCGCCGGCTCGGCGGGGGTGGTGATCAGTCTCGCCGTCGCCCGCGATCTGTTCCAGGGGATCGCGCTCTCGCGCATGCTCTCGATGCTCGCGATCGTCACCGCGAGCACCCCGATCGTCGCGCCCGTGCTCGGCGGACAGCTCGCCCGGTTCATGGACTGGCGCGGCATCTTCTTCGTGCTCGGCGGGATCGGCGTCGCCCTGCTCGCGGTCGCCGTCTTCGGGCTCCGCGAGACGCTCCCGCCCGAGCGACGGCACTCCGACGGGTTCGTCGGCGGCACCGCCTCCCATATGTCCGAGGTGCTGCGCGACCCGCTCTTCACCGCGATCCTCGCGGCGTCCTGCCTCGGCGGCCTGTCGTTCTTCTCGTACCTGTCGATGTCGAGCTTCGTGCTGCAGGACGAGTTCGGGATCACCCCGCAGGTCTTCAGCCTGCTGTTCGCCGTGAACGCGCTCGCGAACCTGGCCGGATCCCAGATCAGCCGGCTGCTCGTCGGCCGGCTCGGTCCGACCCGCGTGTACCTCACCGGGCAGATCAGCACCGGCCTCGTGGGCGCGGCGCTCCTGGTGGCGACGCTGCTCGGGCTTCCCGCACCCGTGTATCTCGTGCTGCTGGCGCTGTTCCTCTGCGCGATCGGGCTCGGCGGCCCCAACGGCACCACCCTCGCGCTCAGCGGCCACGGCCGTCACGCGGGCACGGCTTCGGCGCTGCTCGGCACCTCGATGTTCACGGTCGGCGCGCTGCTCGTCCCGGTCGTCTCGGCGCTCTTCGGCACCTCGGCCCTGACGATGGCCGCGACCGTGCTCGCGGGCTCCGGCACCGCCGCCCTCATCGGCGTGCTCTTCGTGGGTCGGCTCGCGCCCGCGGAGTTTGGCCGGCCGGTGCGGAGCTGAGACCGACGGGATCGGCACGCCGGTGCTGACCCGACGGGCGACGACGAGCGCCGCCCGCCCCGCTCAGTACTCGCGGAACGCAGGCGCCTGGGCGCGCTGCGCCGCCGTCGCACTCGCGTTCAGGTCTTCGCACCAGCTCGGGTACACGCGGAAGCCGCGCTTGCCCGGGCGCGGCCCGGCGGTGATCCCGAGCGCGGCGAGGTGCTCGGCGGTGAAGCGGAACGCGCCCCTGCGGCCCTCCTGCTCGACGAGCACGATGAGTCCGGCCCCGACCGCGCGGGTGTCGAACGGCGCCGTCTCGCCGACCTCGTCCCGGCGCCAGAACGCGAGGAACGCGCCGGGTTTGGTGGGGGTGGTCCGCGCCGTACGCAGATGCCAGGTCCCGCCGTCGATCTCCGTGAGCCCCGACTCGTAGTCGTTGTTCTGGGATTCGGGCTGCACCGTACCGGTCAGCAGCCCCAGTACGGCGGCGTACTCGGCGAAGGCACGGAACTCCATACCCACCACGCTATCGCGGTGCACCCGCCGTGTTCCCCCGCGCACCACGCGAACGAAATCGGAGATCCGCCGCATTTCGGACGCATCTGAGCGACGGGTCCGAAATGCTGCGGATCTCCGAGAATCAGGCTGCCCGCCCGTCGTGGACGACCGGGCAGACGGCCCCGGCTGAGACCGCGGTCCCTCAGCGCGCGACGGCGTCGTCCGCCTCGCGGAGCGCGAGCCACTCCCCGCGCCGCTCGGCCTGCAGCACCGGATCGGCGACGGGCGACGCGGCCAGCAGTCGCTTGCTGTACGGGTGTTGCGGGTCCCGGGTGACCTGTTCGCCGTCGCCGATCTCGACCAGGTTGCCGCGGTACATCACGGCGACGCGGTGGCAGATGCGGCGCACGACGCCGAGGTCGTGCGACACGAAGAGGTACGAGACCCCGGTCTCGCGCTGCAGGTCGATGAGCAGATCGAGCACGGTCGCCTGGGTCGTGAGGTCGAGCGCGCTGACGGGCTCGTCGCAGATGATCAGGCGAGGCCGGCGCACGAGGGCGCGGGCGATCGCGATGCGCTGCCGCTGGCCGCCCGAGAACTCGCTCGGGTAGCGGTCGACCACGGTCGCGGGCAGGTTGACGCGCTCGAGCATCTCGCCGACGGTCCGCAGCGCCTCCGCCCGGGTGGCCCCGACCGCCGAGAGCGGTTCGGCGAGGATCTCGCCCACCGTCATCATGGGGTTCAGCGAGCCGTAGGGGTCCTGGAACACCACCTGGATGTCGGAGGCGAGCTCGCGCCGTCCGCGCCCCGTGAGGTGCGTGATGTCGCGGCCGTCGAACTCGATGCGCCCGCCGGCGACCGGCACGAGGCCCAGGATCGCCTTGCCGAGCGTCGACTTGCCCGATCCGGACTCGCCGACGAGGCCGACGCACTCCCCCGGGCCCACCTCGAGCGAGACCTCGTGCAGCACCCGGTTCGGGCGCCGCTTCGAGCCGTACTCGACGATCACGTTCTCGGCCCGCAGCAGCGGGGTGGATGCGGTCATGCTCCGGCCTCCTCGGTCTTGACGCGTGCGGCGATCGTGGCTCCGGTGCTCGATGGTGCCGCACCTGCGAGCACAGCCTCGCGGTCGAGCTCGACACGGCTGGCCGCCCCGTCGAGCGATGCGGCGATGAGCTCGCGGGTGTAGGGATTCTCGGCGTCGGCGAAGATCGGTCCGACGTCGTCGATCTCGACGATGGCTCCGGACCGCATCACGACGACGCGGTCGCAGATGTCGGCGACGACGCCGAAGTTGTGCGTGACGATCACGAGCGCCATCTGGTACTCCTGCTGCAGCTCGCGCAGCAGTTCGAGCACCTCGGCCTGCACGGTCACGTCGAGCGCCGTGGTCGGTTCGTCGGCGACGAGCACGGACGGCTTGCCCGCGATCGCACCCGCGATGAGCACGCGCTGGGCCATGCCGCCCGACAGCTCGTGCGGGTACGACTTCATGACCCGAGCGGGATCCACGATCCCGACCCGCTCCAGCATCGCGAGCGCGCGCTCGCGCGCCTCGGCGCGCCCCATGCCGTGCACCGCGCGCAGCGGCTCGATGAGCTGCGCGCCGATCGTGTACGAGGGATCGAGGTTCGTCATGGGCTCCTGCGGGATGTAGCCGATCTCGGAGCCGAGCAGGCGGGCGCGGTCCTTGCGCGAGAGCGTGGTCACGTCCTCGCCACCGATCCAGATGGCGTCGGCCGTGTAGTAACCGGATTTCGGCAGCAGGTCGAGCATCGAGAACACGGTCTGGGACTTGCCCGATCCGGATTCGCCGACGATGCCGAGCACCTCGCCCGGGGCGACGTCGAGGGTGATGCCGTGCACCACCTCGACCTCGCCCGCCGCGGTCTCGTAGTTCACCCGCAGGTTCTCGAGCCGCACGGCCGAGTCGACGGCGGCGACCGAGATGGATCCGGTCGTGGTGGACTTCGGCGCGGCGCGGTTCGCGGCGTTCGCCGCTTCGACCGCACGCCGCTGCTTGCGCGAGAGCACGGGCTGCTTCGAGTTGATGACGTCGCCGAGAGTGGAGCCGAGCACCGCGAACGCGGCGATCGCGACGCCGAGCGCGATGGACGGCCAGAGCAGCAGCAGCGGCGCGGTGCGCATCACCTGGAAGCCCTCGTTCATCGCGGCGCCCCAGCCCGGGGTCGTGCCGCCGCCGATGCCGAGGAACTGCAGGCCGGCCTGCATGCCCATCGCCATACCGGCGGTGAGGGCCGACTGGATCACGATCGGTGCGATCACCTGACGGATCACGTGGCGCGACATGATGCGCAGATCGGTGAGCCCCGCGACGCGCGCCGCGTCGACGTACATCTCGCCGCGCACGGCGAGCACGGTGGAGCGCGTGAGGCGGAAGTAGCCGGGGGCCATGAACACGCCGACGGTGACCATGAGGATCGTGAGGTCGTTGCCCGTGTTCGCACCGACGATCAGGAGGATGATCATGCCGGGCACCGACTGCAGCGCGTCGCTGATCCAGGTGCCGATGCGGTCGGTGACGCCGCCGAAGTAGCCGGCGGCGAGACCCGACGGGACACCGAGCACGAGCGAGGTCAGGATCGAGACGAACGCGCCCCACAGCGTGATCTGGGTGCCCCAGATGAGCCGGCTCAGCACGTCGCGGCCGGTGTTGTCGCCCCCGAGCGGATGCGTCCAGCTCGGAAGCGCCCGCGCCTGCGAGAGGATCACCTCGTTGGGGTCGTGGGGCGAGATCCACGGAGCGAGGATCGCGACGAGCAGGATGAGCGCGAGGACCGCGAGCGAGATGAGACCGGCGGGACGGCGGATCAGCCGCACGAAGACGGATCCGCGGTCGCCGCCACGGGTGTCGACCGCGTCGACCGTCGCCGCGTCGAGGATGGGGCCTGCGGAAGTGGTCATTTCACACGCACCTTGGGGTTGATCCAGCCGAGCACGATGTCGAGCAGGAGGTTGACGATGACGACGAAGACGACGGTGAGCACCGTCACCCCGAGCAGGGTCGGGATGTCGCCGTTCTGCGAGGCCGACTGGGTCAGCTCGCCGAGGCCCTTGATACCGAAGATCTGCTCGACGATGATCGCGCCCGAGAGCAGTCCGACGAACATGAGCGCGAGGACGGTGAGCGAGGCCGGTGCCGAGTTCCGCAGCAGGTGCAGGGCGACGCGCCAGAACGGGAGCCCGCGGCTGCGCAGGGTGCGGGCGTAGTCCTGCGCGTCCGCGTGGATGATGCCGTTGCGCAGCTGCTCGGCGATCATGACGATCGCGCCGAGCGCGAGGGAGACGGCGGGCAGGGTGATGGATCGGAGCCAGCCCTGCAGCGACTCCGCCGGCGAGACGTAGCCGATGGCCGGGAACCACTTGAGCTGCACCGCGAAGAGCATGACGAGCGCGACCGCGACCCAGAAGCCGGGCAGCGCGAACAGGACCACGGAGGCCGCCTTGACGGCCTTGTCGATCCAGCTGTGGGGCCGCAGGCCCGCGGCGGTGCCGAGCACCGCGCCGAGCACCGCCGAGAGGACGACCGAGGCGATCACCAGCGACAGGGTGATCGGGAACCGGATCCCGAGGGTCTTGCCGATCGGCAGGCCGTTCTTCCAGGAGGTGCCGAAGTCGCCCTGGAACAGGTGGACGAGCCACTCCTGGTACTGCACCAGGATCGGGCGGTCGGCTCCGATCTTCGCGGTGAGCGCCTGCACCGCCTCCGGGGTCGCGTTGCTGCCGAGCAGCCCGAGCGCCGGGTTCGGGATCGCGGCGTGCGCGAGGAAGAAGGTGCCGCTCGCGACCACGAACAGCAGCACGACTCCGAAGAGGAGTCGTTTGAGCACGAAGGGGATCATCGGGTCTCCCGGGTCGAACGATGAGAAGAGAGTGGGAAGCGGGGTCGCGGGTCGGGGCCGCCGTGGCGGCCCCGACCCGCGGGGGTCACTTGGTCGAGATCTGCCGGAGCGTCGGGAACATGAGGCCGATGACCGGTTTCACGGTGAATTCCTGGGTGCTCACGTAGGTGTTCTCGTTCTGACCCCAGACCGCGTTGTAGGCCTGGTCGGTGACGAGCTCGTTGAGCTTCTCGATCTCGGTGTTCTGCGCGTCGCCGGGGGCGGCCGCGAACACCTTGTCGAGCTGCGCCTGCACGCCGTCGAGGGTGTCGATGCCCGGGTTCGGGTTGTACCACTGCGGCTTGGCGATCTGGCGCTCGACGGTCGCGACCGGGTTCGAATCCATCGCGATCACCGCGATGTACATCGGGTACTTGCCGGCCTTGCCCATGTAGCTCATGAAGTCGGTCGAGTCCCACTTCACCTTGATGCCGAGCTGCTTGAAGGTCTGCTCGGTGATCGCCTGGTAGGGCTGGAACGGCGGGGCCATCGGCATGCTGATCTCGAAGCCGTTCGGATAGCCGGCCTCGGCGAGCAGCTGCTTCGCCTTCGCGATGTCGTACTTGTAACGGTCGTTGAGCGACTTCACGTAGCCCGTCTGGTCGACCGGGAAGAACTGGTTGGTGACGTAGCCCTGGCCCTGCGCGATGGAGGTGTGCATCGCGTTCGTGTCGAATGCGTAGTTGAGCGCCTGGCGCACCTTGAGCTTGCCGATCGGCGAACCCATGGCGCCCGAGCGGTCCGCGAACTGCAGGCCGGCCCACATCGAGAGGCCCTTGGCGACGTTCCAGTCGTTCTTCTTCGCGGCGTCGCTGCCGGTCTTATCGGTGTAGATGAGGTTCAGCTGGCCGGCCTCCATCGCGTTGAGCATGGCGGTGCCGTCGCTCAGCGGGGTGATCTTCAGCGGGTCGAAGGGGAACTGCTTCGCGTCCCAGTGGTCCTTCACCTTGTCGAAGTCGTACTCGCTGCCCGGGGTGCTGTTCTCGCCCAGCGTGTAGGGGCCGGAACCGACGGGCTTCTCGGAGAGCTTGCCGCCGGTGATCGCCTTCGGCGAGGCGAGGTAGCTGCGCCCGAGGCCCATGAGGTAGAGCATCGTGTCGTCGCGCTTCTTCATGTGGAAGACGATCGTGTGGTCGTCGGTCTGCTCGATCGACTCGACGTTCGTGTAGGCCTCCTGCGAGGTCGGCCCCTTCTGCAGGTGTTCGAGGCCCGTCACCGCGGCGGCCGCGTCGAGCTTGGTGCCGTCCGAGAACTTCGCGTCGGTGCGGATGTCGAAGGTGACGGTCTTGAAATCGGACGACACCTCCCACTTCTTGGCGATGCCCGGCTGCGGCTCGCCCTTCTCGTTGGTGGTGAGGAGCGCGTCGTAGACCGCCGACAGGTAGGGGCCGTCGAAGCCGAGGTCGGCGCTCGCGGGATCCCAGTTGGTGACGTCCAGGAAGTTGCCGATGCTGAGCGGCACGCTCGCACCGGCCGCGGCACCGTTGCCGCCGGAGCCGTCGGACGAGCAGCCGGTGAGCGCGAGCGCGACGGCTGCGAGCGCCGCGACGCCCGTCAGAGTTTTCTTCATCATGTCTACTTCTCTCGGTATTCGGACATGCGGGTAGGTATGGGGTGAGGCTCCGCCTGCGTATCCACCTCGCCTGTCCGAAACTCGAGGTTCCCCGGCTGCGATGGACGCCACGTCGGTGTGCCGTCGCGTTTCATTCTACAAACGTTGACAAAAACCACAAGCGGTCGCGAGATCAATTTTCGGCAACGGTTCGAGCGGCCGAAAATCCGACTCGCTGGCCCCGGCCGGGCGGGATCGTATACGATCTGACTGACCCCGACGAAGTGGAGGCTCAATGCTCACCCCCGAAGAGATCGAGACGATCGCAGACGAACTCGTGCGCGCGGATCGCGAACGCACCATCGTGCCGAAGCTCACCACCCGCTACCCCGGCATGACCATCGAGGACTCCTACGCGATCCAGAAGATCTGGACCGACCGCCGCATCGCCGCGGGCCGACGCCTCGTCGGCCACAAGATCGGCCTCACCTCCAAGGTCATGCAGCTCGCGACCGGCATCACCGAGCCCGACTACGGCGTGATCCTCGACGACATGGTCATCGAATCCGGATCCGTCGTCGAGTTCGACCGGTTCTCGAACGTGCGCATCGAGGTCGAGCTCGCCTTCGTGCTCGCGAAGCCGCTCGTCGGCCCGAACATCACCATCTTCGACGTGCTCGACGCGACCGCCTACGTGGTGCCCGCGCTCGAGATCCTCAACGCGCACATCGAGCTCGAGGGCCGCACCATCGTCGACACGATCAGCGACAACGCCTCCACCGGCGCGATCGTCCTCGGCGGCCGCCCGGTCCCCGTGGGCGAGCTCGACCTGCGCTGGATCTCGGCCCTGCTCTACCGCAACGAGACCATCGAGGACTCGGGCGTCGCGGGCGCCGTGCTCGGCCACCCCGCCATGGGGATCGCCTGGCTCGCGAACAAGCTCGCGCAGCACGGGCAGTCGCTCGAGGCCGGCGAGGTCGTCCTCGCCGGATCCTTCACCAAGCCCATGTGGGTGGAGCGCGGCGACACCGTGCACGCCGAGTACCAGGGACTGGGGTCGGTGACATGCCGGTTCCTCTGACCCTCCCCCCGACGTTCCGGGACCGTCTCGCCGGGGCCGACGGGCGCGCGCTCATCGGCCTCTGGACCTGTGCCGGCAGCCCCGTCACCGCCGAGATCGTCGCGGGATCCGGCTGCGACTGGGTGCTCCTCGACGCCGAGCACTCCCCCAACGGCCTCGAATCGGTGCTCGCCCAGCTGCACGCCATGTCGGCCTACCCGGCGACTCCGCTCGTGCGCCCGCCGTTCGGCGACACCGTGCTCATCAAGCAGTTCCTCGACCTCGGCGCGCAGAACCTGCTGATCCCGATGGTCGACTCCGCCGAGCAGGCCGAGCAGATCGTGCGCGCTGCGCGCTACCCGCTCGGCGGTGTCCGCGGGGTCGGATCCGCGCTCGCGCGCTCCGCGCGCTGGAACCGCGTCGACGGCTACCTCGGCCGCGCGAGCGAGACCATCAGCCTCACCGTGCAGATCGAGTCCTCCGATGCCGTGCAGGACGTCGAGCGCATCGCGGCGGTGGACGGCGTCGACGCGCTCTTCGTCGGCCCGTCCGACCTCGCCGCGTCGATGGGCCACCTGGGCCAGCAGAGCCACCCCGAGGTCGTCGACGCCGTGCTGCGCTCCATCGCGGCCGGCCGTGCCGCGGGCACGCCGGTCGGCGTCAACGCGTTCGTGCCCGCCGATGCGGAGCGCTACATCGCTGCGGGCGCCAGCTTCGTCGCGGTCGGGGCCGATGTCGCGATCCTCGCGCGGCAGACCGAGGCGCTCGTGGACCGCTTCGCGGGTGCCGCCGGCGGCGAGCGCGCGAGCTACTGAGCTCCGGTGGTCGGGCGAATCCTCAATCAGCGGGATCGGTCCGCCCCTTCCCGAAGCCCGCAAGATCGTATATGATTTGAGATACAACGAAGTGAGCGAGACACCATGACCTACGGAATCGACACCCCCGGCAAGATCATCGCCGTGCACCTCAACTACCCGTCGAGGATCGCGCAGCGCGGTCGCACGCCCGCGTTCCCCTCCTACTTCTTCAAGCCGGCCTCATCGCTCGCCCCGACGGGCGGCACCATCGAACTCCCCGCCGGCACCGAGTTGCTCGCGTTCGAGGGCGAGATCGCGCTCGTGATCGGCGAGCCCGCCCGCTGGGTCTCCCCCGAGGACGGCTGGAAGCACGTCGCGAGCGTCACCGCGGCCAACGACTTCGGCCTCTACGATCTGCGTGCCGCCGACAAGGGCTCCAACGTGCGCAACAAGGGCGGCGACGGCTTCACCCCGATCGGCCCGGCCGCGATCCCGACCGCCGGCATCGGCGAGGGCGACTGGCGCGTACGCACCTGGGTGAACGGCGCACTCGTGCAGGACGACACGAGCGACACGCTCAAGTTCCCCTTCGGCCAGCTCGTCGCCGACCTGTCGCAGCACATGACCCTCGAGACCGGCGACGTGATTCTCACGGGAACCCCCGCCGGATCCTCCGTCGTCGTCCCCGGCGACGTCGTCGAGGTCGAGGTCGACGCGCCGAACGCGCCCGGCGCCCCGAGCACCGGCCGCCTCGCGACCACCGTCACGCAGGGCACCACCGCGTTCGGCGACTTCGGCAACCGTCCCAAGATCGACGACCTGCAGCGCATCGAGGCCTGGGGCAGCGAGGCCGAGCACGCGGCGGCCGTCGCCGCGGGTCGCGCGACCCCGCTCGACGGCCCGGCGGCATCCGCTCTGACCGACGAGATCCGCGCGCAGCTCGACGGCGTCGCCGTCGCCACGGTCTCGGCCGCGCTGCGCAAGCGCGGCTACGTCGACATCTTCATCGACGGCGTGCACCCGAACCACGAGGGCGACCGGATCCTCGGCACCGCCAAGACCCTGCGCTTCATCCCGTTCCGCCCCGACCTCTTCACGGAGCACGGCGGCGGATTCAACGCCCAGAAGCGCGCCTTCGACACCGTGAACCCCGGTGAGGTGCTCGTGGTCGAGGCCCGCGGCGTCCCCGAGACCGGCACGGTCGGCGACGTGCTCGCCCTGCGCGCCCAGGTGCGCGGCGCCGCCGGCATCGTGACCGACGGCGGCGTGCGCGACTTCGCCGCCGTGCAGGAGTTCGACATCCCCGTCTTCTCGCAGGGCGCCCACCCGAGCGTGCTCGGCCGCCGTCACGTTCCGTGGGAGGTCGACGTGACGGTCGCCTGCGGTGGCGCAGCGGTGCAGCCCGGCGACATCATCATGGGCGACCGCGACGGCGTCATCGTGATCCCGCCGTTCCTACTCGCGGAGGTCGCGGCCGAGGCCGCGGCCCAGGAGGAGGCCGACGCGTGGGTCGCCGAGCAGGTCGCCGCCGGCGCCCCGGTCGACGGCTTGTTCCCCATGAACGCCGAGTGGCGCGCCAAGTACGACGCCTCCCGCGCCGCCGGGGCGGGGTCCTGACATGGCCGTCGTCCCCAAGAGCGAGCAGGCGTACCGCCTGGTCCGCGAACGCATCGAGAGCGGGCAGTACGTGCCCGGCTACCGCCTGGTGCTCTCGCCCATCGCGTCTGAGCTCGGCATGTCCGTGGTGCCCGTGCGCGAGGCGATCCGCCGCCTCGAGGCGGAGGGCTTCGTCACCTTCGAGGCGAACGTCGGCGCGCAGGTCTCCCTCATCAAGGAAACCGAGTACCTGCACACGATGCAGACGCTCGCGCTCGTCGAGGGATCCGCGACCGCGCTGGCCGCGCCCACCGTCTCGGCCGATCAGATCGCACGGGCCCGCCGGATCAACGCGCAGATGCGCGAGACCCTGACCCGCTTCGACCCGCAGGCGTTCACGGATCTCAACCTCGAACTCCACTCCGTACTGTTCGAGAGCTGCCCGAACCCGCACATCCTCGACCTCGTGCACCGCGGCTGGAACCGCATGAAGGTGCTGCGGAACTCGTCGTTCAGCTTCGTCCCCGACCGCGCAGCAGCATCGGTCGACGAGCACGAACGGCTGCTCGACCTCATCGAGGACGGGGCGTCGCCGCTCGAGATCGAGCTCGCCGCCCGTAACCACCGACTCGCCACGCTCGACGCAGTGCTGGCGCACCAGGACCAACTCACCCATCAGAGGAGGAAGACCGCATGACCCACCAGAAGCCCGAGGGGCTCCCCGAGAAGATCCAGCTCTTCATCGACGGCGAGTTCGTCGACGCGCAGGACGGCGCGACGTTCGACGTCATCGAGCCCGTGTCGAACGAGGTCTACATCACCGCCGCCTCGGCGAGCAAGGCCGACGTCGACCGCGCCGTCGCCGCGGCGAAGCGCGCATTCGACGAGGGCCCCTGGCCCAAGATGCTCCCCCGCGAGCGCTCGCGGATCCTGCACAGGGTGGCCGACATCGTCGAGTCCCGCGACGAGCGGCTCGCGCTCCTGGAGAGCTGGGATTCGGGCCTCCCGATCACCCAGGCGAAGGGCCAGGCCCGCCGCGCGGCCGAGAACTTCCGGTTCTTCGCCGACCTCATCGTCGCCGAGCACGACAACGTCACCAAGGTGCCCGGGCGCCAGATCAACTACGTGAACCGCAAGCCCAAGGGCGTCGCGGGCCTCATCACGCCCTGGAACGTCCCGTTCATGCAGGAGTCGTGGAAGCTCGCGCCGGCCCTCGCGACCGGCAACACCGTCGTTCTGAAGCCCGCCAGCTACACCCCGCTCTCGGCCGCGCTGTGGCCCGAGATCTTCCGCGAGGCCGGCGTGCCCGACGGCGTCTTCAACCTGATCCTCGGTTCGGGCGGCGTCGCCGGCGACGCGCTCGTCAAGCACCCCGACGTCCCCCTGATCTCGTTCACCGGCGACAGCTCGACCGGTGCGATGATCTCGACCAACGCGGCGCCCTTCCTCAAGGGCCTGTCGCTCGAGCTCGGCGGCAAGAGCCCCTCGGTGGTCTTCGCCGACGCCGACCTCGAGGAGGCGCTCGACGCCACCGTGTTCAGCGTGTTCAGCCTGAACGGCGAGCGCTGCACCGCCGGCAGCCGCGTGCTCGTCGAGCGCTCGATCTACGACGACTTCGTCGCCCGCTACGCCGAGCGCGCGAAGAACATCGTGATCGGCCTGCCGTCCGACCCGGCCACCGAGGTCGGCGCGCTCGTGCACCCCTCGCACTTCGAGAAGGTCATGAGCTACGTCGAGATCGGCAAGGGCGAGGGCCGCCTCGTAGCCGGCGGCGGACGCCCCGAGGGCTTCCCCGAGGGCAACTACGTCGCCCCGACCGTGTTCGCCGATGTGAAGCCCGACGCACGGATCTTCCAGGAGGAGATCTTCGGACCCGTCGTCGCGATCACCCCGTTCGACACGGACGAGGAGGCGCTGGAGCTCGCCAACGACACCAAGTACGGCCTCGCGGCCTACGTCTGGACCTCGAACCTGAAGCGCGCGCACAACTTCGCGCACGGCATCGAGTCGGGCATGGTGTGGCTGAACTCGAACAACGTGCGCGACCTGCGCACGCCGTTCGGCGGCGTCAAGGCCTCGGGTCTCGGCCGCGAGGGCGGCTACCGCTCGGTGGACTTCTACACCACCGCGCAGTCGATCCAGATCACCCTCAACGAGGCCCACTCGCCCCGCTTCGGCGCGGGCAAGTAACCCCCATCCCGCCCTCGTCACCCTGCGCGAGGAACGAGTCGCAGGATGACGGGAACCACGCAAGGAAGCGAACATGGCAAAACTGAACGAAGAAGACAAGCAGTCCGCGGGCTTCTGGGTCACCAAGGAGGCCCCGATCGTCTCGGACAACCCGATCCCGACGGCGACGTCCGAGGCGCCCGACATCCTGCGCTGCGCCTACATGGAGCTCATCGTCACCGACCTCGCGGCATCGCGCGAGTTCTACGTCGACGTGCTCGGCCTGTACGTCACGACCGAGGACGACGAGGCGATCTACCTGCGCTCGACCGAGGAGTTCATCCACCACAACCTCGTGCTCCGCAAGGGCCCGGTCGCGGCGGTCGCGGCGTTCTCGTACCGCGTGCGCACCCCCGAGGACCTCGACAAGGCCGTGGCCTTCTACGAGGAGCTCGGGTGCGAGGTCCGCCGCAACCCGAACGGTTTCGTGACGGGCATCGGCGACTCGGTGCGCGTGATCGACCCGCTGGGCTTCCCCTACGAGTTCTTCTACCAGACCGAGCACACCGAGCGGATGTCGTGGCGCTACGACCTGCACATCCCGGGCGAGCTCGTGCGCCTGGACCACTTCAACCAGATCACGCCCGACGTGCCGCGCGCCGTCGGCTTCATGCAGAACCTCGGCTTCCGCGTGACGGAGGACATCCAGGACAACGAGGGCACCGTCTACGCGGCGTGGATGCGCCGCAAGCCGACCGTGCACGACACCGCGATGACGGGCGGCGACGGCCCCCGCATGCACCACGTGTGCTTCGCGACGCACGAGAAGCACAACATCCTCGCGATCTGCGACAAGCTCGGCTCGCTGCGCAAGTCGGACAGCATCGAGCGCGGCCCAGGCCGCCACGGCGTCTCGAACGCGTTCTACCTGTACCTGCGCGATCCCGACGGCCACCGCGTCGAGATCTACACCCAGGACTACTACACGGGCGACCCCGACAACCCGGTCGTCACCTGGGACGTGCACGACAACCAGCGCCGCGACTGGTGGGGCAACCCGGTCGTGCCCTCGTGGTACACCGACGGCTCGCTCGTGCTCGACCTCGACGGCAACCCGCAGCCGGTCGTCGCCCGCACCGATGACAGCGAGATGGCCGTCACCATCGGCGCCGACGGGTTCTCGTACACCCGCGACGAGGACGGCGAGAAGGGCTTCAAGCTCGGCAACACGCTCTAAGGCGCAGGCCTGCTCCCCGGAGCGGCACCGCCGAAACGCCACGGTCCCGGCGAGACCCCGCGAAGCTTCGCGGGGTCTCGCCGGGACCGTGGCGTTTCGGCGTGCGTCAGCCGGGCCGCCGCTCGGGCGGGATCCCGAGCGCCAGCTCGGCGTAGCTGCGCACCGCCTCGCGGCATTCCTCGCGCGGCGTCAGATCGCCGATGAGCGGGTAGAGGTCGTAGGCGTCCTCGAGCGCGACGAGGTTCCGGGCGATGATCCCCGCGGGCGAGGCGAGCGCGAACTCCCCGACGCCCGCGCCGATCTCGACGAGGGTGCGGTAGAGCATCACCTGGCGCTCGTTGAGGGCGCGGTGCTCGGCGATGTACTGGGAGTGCTCGGCCAGGATCGCCACGCTCTCGTACACCTGGCGCAGTTCGTCGCTGATGGTGTCGGGGACGCCGGCCTCGATCATGGCGTAGATGCGCTCGGTCGCGGTGAGCGGCAGGTCGAGCACGCGCCTGCGCTGCTCGACGAACTCCTCGCGGGCGCCCGCGACCGCGGTCATCTGCAGTTCGTCGAGCGTCGAGAAGTAGTGCAGCACGTTGGCCGGGCTCATCTCGGCCTCGGCCGCGACCGCGCGCACGTTGATCGCGCGACGCGGCCGCGACCGCGCGACCCGCCAGAACGCGCGGATGATCTCATCCCGTCGTTCGTGGCGTCGTCGCGCGGTCGCATTCACAGGGCCAGCCTATTGCTCGGAGCGTGCCCCGACGGAATCGCGGTCCTCGTCGGCCGAGACGTCCCAGCCGGCGTCGTCGACCGGCACGACCTGCACCGACTCGGTGAGCCCCGCATAGTAGGCGGGTTTGCGGGCCTTGAGCACGAGCGCGACGATGATCCCCCCGATGAAGAGGATCGGGGTGGGCAGCAGCAGGATCTGGTTGATGGGCCCCTGCAGCCCGGTCACGACATCGAAGTTCGTCGCGATGAGGATGAAGCCGACCACGAGCCCGATCGCGCCGAGGATCGGTGCGATGGTGACGCGCCAGACACTATGGCCACGACGATCCTTGAGGAAGTAGCAGACGACCGCGATCGCGGTCATGGCCTGGGCGAACACGAGCCCCTGCACGCCGGTGGCGTAGGTCCACAGGGCGAGGCCCAGGAACGGGTCGGCGTTGAGCACGATGGCGATGAGCACGCCGATCGCCGAGAAGCCGCTCAGCGTGAGGCTCGCGACGGCCGGCGACTGGCTGGTGCGGCTGGTGCGGCCGAGCACGCGCGGCAGCAGGCCCTCGCGGCCGAGCGAGTAGAGGTAGCGGGTGCAGGCGTTGTGGAACGACAGCAGGCAGGCGAAGAAGCTCGTGACGATGAGGATCTTCATGACGAACGCCGCCCAGGCGCCGGCGAGGTCGCCCGTGCCCGTGATGACCATCGTCTCGAACGCGTCGCTGCGCGCCATCTCGACGACCCCGTTCGCGCCGAAGGCGACGGTCAGGATCCAGAAGGTGAACGCGTAGAACAGTCCGAGGAACGCCACCGAGATGATGGTCGCGCGCGGGATCGTGCGCTCGGGCCGCTTGGCCTCCTCGGCGTAGATCGCGGTGCTCTCGAACCCGAGGTAGGCGCCGAAGCCCATGACGAACAGCGCACCGGCGCCGGTGGCGAAGAACACGTTCTTCGGCTCGAACGAGGCGAGGCTCCAGGGCTCGGGGCCGCCGTTCGCGATGGCGGCGACCGCCAGCACGAGCAGGATCCCCACTTCGAGGGTGAGGAGCACGGCGAGCACCTTCGCGCCGACGTCGATCTTGCGGTAGCCGAGGAACGCCACGATCGCGACGGCGATGAGCGACCACACGCCCCAGGGCAGGTCGATGTGCAGCAGTTCCTTGAAGGTGAACTGCGCGAAGAAGCCGATGAAGCCGTAGAACGAGATCACGAGCGAGATGTAGGCGAACACCGTGACCGACGAGACGCCGAGCCCGAAGGGCTTGCCCATGCCGCGCGAGACGTAGGCGTAGAAGGCGCCCGCGTTGCGCACGCTCTTCGACATGGCGGTGAAGCCGAGCGCGAAGAAGATCAGCACGACCGCGCAGAAGAGGATCGCGCCGGGTGCGCCGATGCCGCCCATGCGGAACGAGGTGATGGCGCCGCTCGCGATGACGGTGAGGGGTGCGGCCGCCGAGATCACGAAGAACACGATGTCCCACGTGCCGAGGCGGCCGGTCGCGAGACGCCCGCTCGGCCCCGCCTCCGGGGCCTGCGACGAGTGCGATGTTGAGGCGGTCATGAGGGCGACTCCTTTGTCCGATGCTGCGGGATCCGCGAGTTGCTGAACACTGATCAGAACTTTTTCGATTCGTGAATCCTTTGGGTAGTGTAAGCACAAACGAGAGGATTGAACAATGTTTGAAGACTCGCTCAGCGCTGACGAGCAAGCCGGCATCGCGATCCGCGCACGGGACCTGGGCATCCCGTTCGACGGCGAACCCGGCAGATGGAACGCGATCACCGACGTTCCCGGCCTCGAGGTCGGCTTCAGTACGATCGTGTCCGACGGACCGGCGCCCGCCCGCACCGGGGTGACGGCGATCCTCCCCCGCGGGCGCGAGCACGCGGGCCTCCCCTGCGCGGCGGGCGTCGCGGTGCTCAACGGCAACGGCGAGCTCACCGGCCGCAGCTGGATCGAGGAGTCCGGTCAGTTCCAGACCCCGATCGGGATCACCAACTCGCACGCGGTCGGCGCCGTGCACTCCGGGATCGATCGCTGGATGGCCGAGCACCACCCGGGCAGCGCGGCGGCGTGGATGCTCCCCGTGGTCGGCGAGACCTGGGACGGCTACCTCAACTCGATCAACGCCGAGCACGTGAGCCCCGAGCACGCGACGGCGGCGCTCGACACCGCGAACGGCGGCCCGGTCGCCGAGGGCAACGTCGGCGGCGGGACGGGCATGAACTGCTACGGCTTCAAGGGCGGCACCGGCACCTCCTCGCGCGTGGTGCGGATCGGCGACCGCAGCTGGACGGTCGGCGTGCTGCTGCAGGCGAACTTCGGCAGCCGTTCGGAGCTCCGGGTCGCCGGCCGCCCGCTGGGGCGCGACTCGCAGGCACCGAATCCGATGGAGACGAGCGGCTGGTTCGAGCGTGAGGCCGGCCCAGGTGCCCGCGCGGTCGCGGGCGCCGGCAGCGTCATCGTGATCGTCGCGACCGACGCCCCGCTCCTCCCCGATCAGTGCGCGGCGCTCGCCCGCCGGGTCCCGCTCGGCCTCGCGCGCACCGGCACCACGGGCAGCCACTTCTCGGGCGACATCTTCCTCGCGTTCTCGACGGCGAACGCGGGGGCCCTCGGCTCGCGCATGAGCACCGATGGCCCCGACGTCGAACAGCTCTCGCACCTCGCCTGGGGGCGGATCGATCCTCTCTACGCGGCCGTCGTCGAGGCGACCGAGGAGGCCGTGGTCAACGCGCTCGTGGCCGCCGAGGACACCGTCGGGCGAGACGGGCACGAAAGCTTCGCGCTGCCCCACGACGAGGTGCGCGCGGCGTTCGCGGCGAGCGTCTGAGCCGTTTCGGCCGCTCGACGGAGCACCGCCGAGCGGCCGCCGACCGCATTACTTGAAGCTGAGCGCTTTCGGACATGGCCTGTGCGCGCAGCGACCAGGCCATGCCTTCGACGCCTTCCTAGACTCGGGGGCACTCGAACCTCATCGGCGACGACGCCGGCGCGCGACGAAGACGCTGCGCGCGGGAAGGATGACCTGCTCATGACCGCTTCAACCACCGACGCTCCGGCGACGCACGATCCGGGGCTCAGCCGCCGGACGCTCGGCGCCCCCTCGATCACGCTGATGATCATTGCCGCGTCCGCACCGCTCACCGTGGTCGCGGGCGGCGTCACCACCTCCTTCGCGGTGACCGGCTCCCTCGGCGTCCCGCTCGGCTTCGTCGTGATCGCGGTGATCCTCACGATGTTCGCGGTTGGCTACACCGCCATGGGCCGCTACATCACCAACGCGGGCGCCTTCTACGCCTACATCTCGCAGGGCCTCGGCCGCCCCATCGGCGTCGGCGCCTCGCTCATCGCACTCGTCTCGTACAACGCGATGCAGATCGGCGTCTACGGTCTCTTCGGCTTCCAGCTCTCGATGTTCCTCGAGGCGAAGTTCGGATTCTCGTCGCCCTGGTGGCTGTGGATCCTGCTCTGCATCGTGGTCGTCGGCGTACTCGGCGTGAATCGCATCGACTTCTCGGCGAAGGTGCTCGGCGTGCTCGTCGCCCTCGAGTTCCTCGTCGTGATCGTGTTCGACGTCGTCTCGCTCGCCGTCGCGCCCGAGGGCGTCACCGCGACCACGCTGAATCCCGCCGAGCTCTTCGGCCCCTCGCTCGGCATCGTGCTCGTCTTCGGCGTCGCCGCGTTCATGGGCTTCGAGGGCGCCGCGATCTACGGCGAGGAGGCGAAGGACCCCAAGCGCACCGTACCGCGGGCGACCTACGCCGCCGTCGCGATCATCGGCCTCTTCTACGCGTTCAGCGCGTGGGCGTTCTCGGTCGGCATCGGCCCGTCGAACATCGTCGCGAAGTCGCAGGAATCGGGCCCCGATCTGATGTTCGTGTTCATGAACAGCCACGTCAGCGTGATCTTCGTCGACATCATGAACATCCTGTTCCTCACGAGCCTCTTCGCATCGCTGCAGTCGTTCCACAACGCGGTCGCCCGCTACTTCTTCTCGCTCGGCCGCGAGGGCGTGCTGCCCACGTGGTTCGCGGGCACCTCGAAGCACGGCGCTCCCTGGGCCGGGTCGGTCACGCAGACGGTCATCGCACTGGTCGTCACCGTCGGGTTCATCTTCTCCGGCGAGGTGTTCGGCGGCGCCGCGGCCCTCGGCGAGCAGAGCTTCCTCTACCCCGTGCTCACCATGTTCACCTGGCTCACCAACACCGGCGCCATGGGCCTCGTACTCCTCATGGCCGTCATCGCGGCCGCGGTCATCGGCTTCTTTCGCCGGGATCGGCGCGGGCTCGGGCTCTGGACCACGGTCGTGGCACCGCTCGTCTCGGGCCTCCTGCTCGCCTGGGTGTTCATCATGATCATCGCGAACTTCCACGTGCAGCTCGGGCAGCAGGAGCCCACGTTCGGCACCTACGTCCTGCCGATCATCGTGGTCCTGGCCGGCATCATCGGCGTCGTCTGGGGCCTCGCGCTGAAGCGCCGCAAGCCCGAGATCTACCGCCAGATCGGCCACGGCACGGAGCCCGGCGCCTACGGCACCGAGCTCATCGGCGTCGTCGACGACCGCTGAGCTCCGCACCCTTCGTCATCCTGGGCGAGGGACGAGTCGCAGGATCCTGTGACTCGTCCCTCGCCCAGGATGACGTCGCACCACCGCTACGCTCGAACGCATGAACGACGCCTCCGGCCGTACCGCCCTGCTGCACGCCACCATCGTGGTGGTCGCCTCGGGAGGCCTGCGCGCGCTCACCTATCGCGCCGTCGCAGCCGAGGCGGGAGTGTCGCACGGCCTGGTCCGGCACCACTTCGGCAGCCGCGATCAGCTCATCGCCGAGGCCATGGAGTTCGCGATCGACGAGAGCCTGCGCGGCTCGAACATGCTCGAGAGCGGGCTCACCGTCGAAGCGTTCGCAGCCGGCATCGAGTCGCTGGCCGACCGCGACAGCGAGATCCAGTCGTTCCAGTACGAACTGCTGCTCGAGTCGCGCCGGCGCCCCGAACTCCGCTCGCTCGCGGAGCGCCACTACGGCGCCTACCACGACGCGATCACGCGCCAGCTGGCGCGTCTCGGCGTCGAGGATCCCGAGCTCGCCGAACTGATCTGGTTCGCGCTCGACGGCATCGTCTTCAAGCAGCTGGTGCTGCCCGAGAACGCGGCCCCGGCCCTGAACCGGATCCGAGCGCTCGTCGCCGCCTCCGCGTAGGTCGGTCCGCCTCCAGCTCCGCCACCATCGCCGCGGAGATCTGCAACATTTCGGAGGCATGCGCCCTGCACGTCCGAAATCCTGCAGATCTCCGAATCCGCACCGCGTCCCCACCCGCGCTCTTGACTATCCAAGTGGATAGTCTTAGGCTGAAGCGCCTCCATCGCCGCCGGCCGACGCCCGGCGGGATGCACGAGACCAGACCGCGAAGGGACACACCGCCGTGCCGAACACCGCCATCGAATTCCTCTACCTGTCGGAACCCGACATGATCGCCGCCGGCGTGACCGACATGGCCGCCTGCGTCGACACCATGAGCGAGATGCTCGTCGAGTTCAAGCGCGGCGACTACCGCATGGCGGGCATCGAGAACGATCTGCACGGCGCCCAGATCTACTTCCCGAAGGAGTCTCCCTTCGCCGGCATGCCGCTCGACGGCCCCGACCGCCGTTTCATGGCGATGCCCGCCTACCTCGGCGGCAGCTTCCAGATGGCCGGGTGCAAGTGGTACGGCTCCAACGTCGAGAACCGCAAGATCGGACTCCCCCGCTCGATCCTCATGTTCACCCTGAACGACAAGGACACCGGCGCCCCGCTCGCGCACATGTCGGCGAACCTGCTCAGCGCCTACCGCACCGGCGCGATCCCGGGCATCGGCGCGCGCCACCTGGCGCGCGAGGACGCCCGCGTGGTCGGCATCGCGGGCCCGGGGCCCATGAACCGCACCTCGCTCGAGGCGCTCATCGCGGTCCGTCCGGGCATCGACACTATCCGCGTGTTCGGTCGCAGCCAGGGCAGCATCGACGCCTACATCGCGTGGGCGCAGCAGCAGTTCCCGCAGCTCACCGCCATCGAGCAGGTCGATTCGCTGCGCGGCGCGGTCGAGGGCTGCGACATCGTCAGCATCGCGATCCCCAGCCCCTCCGGCACCGAGAACTACCCCACCGTCGAGGATGCGTGGGTCAAGCCGGGCGCGCTCGTGCTCTGCTCGGCGCACCTGGCGGTCGAGGAGAGCCTGGTGCGCAAGGCCCGGCACGTCGCCGACGCGCGCAGCATCTACCAGGCCTGGGCTTCCGAGATCCCGGGCGACGCCCACGACGTCGTCGGCATCTGGGGCATGCACCTCGTCGACCGCGTGCGCGACGGACGCATGACCCCCGAGCAGTTCGAGGATCTCGGCGAGATCATCGACGGCGATACCCCGGGCCGCACGAACGACGACGAGATCTTCATCTACTCGGTTGGCGGCATGCCGGTCGAGGACGTCGCGTGGGCCACCCGCGTGTACCGCAACGCGGTCGAGCGCGGCATCGGCACGAAACTGAAGCTCTGGGATGAGCCGGCCCTCGCCTGAGTCCGGCCGGACGAACCGAACAGCGACACGAGCAGCTGAGAAGAAGGAACGAATGGACCTGCAGAAGACCAATGTCGTCGTCATCGGCGCGGGCACGGTGGGCTCGATGGCCCTGTGGCAGCTGAGCAAGCGCGAGGGCGTCGACGTCGTCGGCATCGAGCAGTACGGCCGCGTGCACTCGCACGGCTCCTACGCCGGTGAATCCCGCGTGTTCCGCACGGCGGTGCACGAGGGCGGCACCTACGTGGGCATGATCCAGCGCTCGCGCGATCTGTGGCGCGAGCTCGAGCAGGAGTCGGGGCGCAGCATCTACCTCGAGGCGGGCTGCCTGAGCATCGCCCCCGAAGGGTTCCCCGACCTCGTCACGGCGCTCGGCACCGTGCAGGAGTTCGGGATCCCTCACCGCACCCTCACGACCGAGGAGCTGCGTCGCGAGTACCCGCAGCACCTCGTGCAGGACGGCGACATCGGCCTGCTCGACGAGCACGGCGGCGGGCTCCGCCCCGAGGTGGCCGTGATGAGCGCGCTCGACATCGCCGAGCGGAACGGCGCGCGCCTGTTCTTCAACACCGCCGTGCTCGGGATCGAGGAACGTTCGGACGGCGTCGTCGTGCGCACCACCCAGGGATCCTGGCTCGCCGACACCGTCGTGGTGGCCTCCGGCTCCTGGTCGGGTCGCCTCTCCCCCGAGCTGCACGACCTGCTGCGCCTGCAGGTGCTGGGTCTCACCTGGTTCATGCCGCGCGACCCCGACGCGTTCGTACCCGAGCGGTTCCCCGCGTTCCTGCGCGATTCGGGCCCGGTGCACTTCTTCGGCGCCCCCAGCTTCGACGGCTACGCGTTCAAGGCGTGCACGAACCCCGAGTGGCCCGTGTTCCGCGATCCCTCCGAGGTGCCGACGTCGCACACCCGCGAGGAGCTGATCAAGATCGGGCAGCGCGCCGCCGAGCTGTTCGACGGCGTGAACCCCGAGCCCGTGCGCCAGAGCGTGCACCACTGCGCCTACACGCCCGATCGTCTGCCGGTCGTCGACGTGAACGCGAGCGGACGCGTCGTCACCGTCGCGGGTCTGTCGGGCCACGGCTTCAAGTTCTCTCCGCGGCTCGGCGAGTTCGCCGCCGCACTCGCGACCGGGTCGTCGCCGGCGGACGCGGGCATCGATCCGCGCTTCGCGCTCGCGTCGCACCTGGAGCGGCTCGCGGTGCTCGGCCCGTACACGGGCGGCGGGCACTAGCGAACGCGCTCAACCGGCGGCCGGCGCCACCCGCCAGTCGACGGGCGCGGCGCCCTGTGCTTCGAGCGCCGCGTTCGCCCGGCTGAACGGCTTCGAGCCGAAGAACCCCCGCGACGCCGACAGCGGCGACGGGTGCGGGCTCTCGATCCTCGGCACGTCGCCGAGCATCGGCCCGAGCGAGCGAGCGTCGTTGCCCCAGAGGATCGCGACGAGCGGACCGCCGCGGGCGACGAGCGCCCGGATCGCGTGCTCGGTGAACGCTTCCCAGCCCTTGCCGCGGTGCGACGCCGGCGTGCCTGCGCGCACGGTCAGCACCCGGTTCAGCAGCATGACGCCGTGGTCGGCCCAGGCGGAGAGGTCCCCGTGGGGCGCGGGCTCGATGCCGAGGTCCTCGCGCATCTCCCTGTAGATGTTCTGCAGGCTGCGCGGGATCGGTCGGACGTCGGGCGCCGTCGCGAAGGAGAGGCCGATCGGGTGCCCGGGCGTCGGGTAGGGATCCTGCCCGACGATGAGCACGCGCACGTCGGCGAGCGGCCGCTGGAACGCCGACAGGATCCGGTCGCCGGCGGGCAGCACCTGCTGACCGTCGGCGCGTTCCGCGTTCAGGAACCGCCCGAGTTCCGCGAGGCGGTCGCCCATCGGCTCGAGGGCCTCGGCCCAGTCGCGCGCCAGGTAGCCGCTGTCGGCGAGTTCCGCGAGGTTCATGGCCATGTTCACGCCTCCGCCTTCGGCACCAGCGGACCGCGGTGGGTGTGGAACACGCTCGATTGCGCGACGGGGCGGATCACGATGAGGTCCTGGTTGACGTGCGGCGGCTGCTCGAAGGCGCCGACGAGCACCTGCGCGACGTCCTCGGGCGCGAGCGGGATGACGTCCTCGTAGGGCTTCGCGGCGGCTTCGGTGTCGCCGCGAAGGCGGTTGAGGGTGAACTCCTCGGTGTGCACGAGCCCCGGCGCGAGCTCCATCACGCGGATCGGCTCGCCCGCGAGTTCGAGCCGCAGCACCTCGGTGACGGCGTGCGCCGCGTACTTCGCGGCGTTGTATCCGCCGCCGCCCGGGTAGGCGCTGTGCCCCGCGGTCGAGGTGAGGTTGAGGATCGACGCCCAGCCCGTGCCGTCGGCGTCGATGCCGGCTCGGGCACCCGCTCGCAGCAAGGGTAGCAGCGCGGCGGTGACCGTGCGCAGGCCGATCACGTTGACCTCGAACATGCGCCGCCAGTCCTCGTTCAGCGCCCGCTCGACGGACTCGGTGCCGAGCGCGCCGCCGGCGTTGTTCACCAGCCCGGTCGCGCCGCCCGTCTCGGACACCTCGGCGGCCATGCGGGCGACCTGCGCTTCGTCGGTGACGTCGCACACGATCGGGTGCGCCCCGGTCTCGGCGGCGAGCGCACGCAGGCGATCCTCGCGCCGCGCGACCGCGACGGTCTGCCAGCCGAGCTCGGCAAACCGCCGCACGGTCGCGGCTCCGATCCCCGAACTCGCGCCCGTCACCACTACGCGCCGCTCCGCCATGCCGCCTCCCTCGTGTTCGGCCGCTGCCGGCCCGCTGTGCAGCCTATCGCGCCTGTTACGCCCGGTGTCCGGGAGGCTTCCCTCCTGCGGCGCCGACTCCGTACGCTCGCTGCAACCGATCCAAAAGGGGAGCCTCTCATGACCGATTCCGCCGCCTGGCATTTCGAGACCAAGCAGGTCCACTCGGGTGCGCAGCCCGATCCGACCACCAACTCGCGCGCCGTGCCGATCTACCAGACGACGTCGTACGTCTTCGACAGCACCGATCACGCGAAGAACCTCTTCGCGCTGGCCGAGTTCGGCAACATCTACACCCGGATCATGAACCCCACGCAGGCCGTCGTCGAGGAGCGCCTCGCGGCGCTCGAGGGCGGCACCGGCGCGCTGCTCCTCGCCAGCGGTCAGGCGGCGGCGACCTTCGCGATCCTCAACATCGCGCAGGCCGGCGATCACTTCGTCTCGTCGAGCTCGATCTACGGCGGCACCTACAACCTGTTCAAGTACACGCTGGCGAAGCTCGGCGTCGAGGTCACCTTCGTCGAGAACCAGGACGATCCGGCCGAGTGGCAGCGCGCGGTGCGCCCGAACACGAAGGCGTTCTTCGCCGAGACGATCGGCAACCCGAAGATCAACATCCTCGATATCCGCACCGTCGCCGACATCGCGCACGAGAACGGCGTCCCGCTGATCGTCGACAACACGATCGCGACCCCGTACCTGATCCGCCCGTTCGAGCACGGCGCCGATCTCGTGATCCACTCGGCGACGAAGTTCCTGGGCGGTCACGGCACCACGCTCGGCGGCATCATCGTCGACGGCGGCACGTTCAAGTGGTCGGAGAACGTCGAGCGCTTCCCGGGCCTCACCGAGCCGGATCCGTCGTACCACGGCGCCTCGTACACGGCCGCGGTGGGCGACGGCCTCGCCTACATCATCAAGGCGCGCGTGCAGCTGCTGCGCGACCTGGGATCGGCGATCGCGCCGAACAGCGCCTGGCTGCTGATCCAGGGCATCGAGACCCTGTCGCTGCGCATCGAGCGCCATGTGCAGAACACGCAGGAGATCGCGGAGTGGCTCGAGAACCACCCGGACGTCGCGAGCGTCAACTACGCGGGCCTGCCGACGAGCCCCTGGTACGCGGCGGCCAACCGCTATGCCCCCAAGGGCGTCGGCGCGGTGCTCTCGTTCGAGCTCAAGGGCGGTGTCGACGCGGGCAAGGCCCTCGTCGAGAACGTCGAGCTGTTCAGCCACCTCGCGAACATCGGCGACGTCCGCAGCCTGATCATCCACCCGGCGTCGACGACGCACTCGCAGCTGACGCCCGAGCAGCAGCTCACCGCGGGCGTCACGCCGGGCCTCGTCCGCCTGTCGGTCGGCATCGAGAACGTCGACGACCTGAAGGCCGACCTCGAGGCCGGCTTCGCCGCGGCCCGCGCCGCGGTGTCGGAGGCGCGCGCGACCGCGTAGCGGGTCTCGGCCCCCGGTGGGCCCGGGGCGCTCTCGATTCGAGAGCGCCCCGGGCCCACCTGCTTTTCCAGACGATTCGCCATCGAATTAGATGACGAGCGGCACCTAATTTCGTGCGATATTCACAATTCGGTTACGAATACCAATATCCTGAGTATTCGGCACCGAATTTCGGCCTTTCCGCATCATTCACCGTGGTACTTTTGCGCGATGATCGCCCGCCGTTCCCGGCCGCCGGTCCCCCCACCTCTGACATGACGCACCCCAGGAACGAGGCCGCCATGACCCGCGCCACCATCGCCATCGCCGCCGCACTCGCGGCGACCGTCGCGCTCGCCGGCTGCTCCGGTGACGGAAAGCAGAAGGAGCCGGAGGAGGGCCCGCTCAGCAAGTACCTGTCGGCGCTCTACGACGAGTCCCAGTGGAACGACGACCGCATGGAGGCGGACCACAAGAAGATGGAGAAGGTCATCGCCGAGTGCATGACCAAGGAGGGCTTCGAGTACAAGCCTGCGCCGTTCCAGAACAGCGGCTTCGTGTTCGACCCTGCTGACGAAGAGGGGCCGCAGATGGGCACGCTGGAGTTCGCCAAGCAGTACGGCTACGGGATCGTCGACGGTCCGTGGAGCGAATCAGCAGCCGAGGAGTCCTCAGAGGATATCCCCGAGGATCCCAACCAGAAGTATCTCGAGTCGCTGAGCGAGTCCGAGCAGCAGGCGTACAACGATACGCTCTACGGCCCGCAGCCCACCGCCGAGGAGATGTCGGCGATGGAGGAGGAGGGCGCGGAGCCGATTCCCTACGACTGGAAGAAGAGCGGCTGCCAGGGCAAGGCCCAGCACGAGGTGCAGGGTGAGCAGAGCTATGAGGCCGCGAGCAAGGATCCGGCGTACGCGGATCTGTTCACGTCCGTCGATGAGTTCTGGCAGAAGCAGTACGAGAACAACGACGCGCTCGACGCGCTCGATCGCAAGTGGGCCGATTGCATGAGCAAGGCCGGCTTCTCGGACGCCGCAAAGCGGATCGACGTCCAGTCGAAGCTCAACGACGAGTGGAACGAGGTCCTGTCCCAGGGCGAGCCCGCCGACGAGAACGGCGTGTGGAAAGAGCCCAGCAAGGCCGAGAAGAAGAAGTTCCAGGAGCGCGAGATCGAGGTCGCCGTCGCCGACGTCACCTGCGCCGAGAAGCTGCAGTACGACGACAAGGCCGCCGCGCTGAACCGAAAGGCCGAGCAGAAGTTCGTCGACGAGCACGAGAAGCAGCTCAAGGCACTCGTCGCCCAGTACGGCGTGAAGAAGAAGTAGTCGTGCGGAGCCGGAAGCAGAGGAATTCAGCAGAACAGCACGAGGGGGTCGGTGGGAACGACGAGTTCTCGCGCGTGCTCGCGGGCGAGCCCGAGGAGCCCGGTGCCGACGGTGCCGACGGCACGGATTCACCGAGCGCGGACGCCGTCGGCGAGGCCGGCGCCGGCAGCGCCGACGACGCGCGCCCCGGCCGCCTGCGCCGCTGGTTCTCGGGCCCGTGGACGGGCTCCCGCCTCGTCGCGCTCATCGCGGGCGTGGCCGTACTCTCGCTCCTCGCGGGCGTCGTGCTCATGCAGTTCATCGTGTCCCCGGCGGAGCTCGCCGCACGCGCCGCCCCGCCGAAGGCCGGCCCGGTCACCGCTCCGATCGAGGAGCGCAAGATCGAGAACACGGTGGTGAGCCGCGGCGAGGTGACCTACGCCGACGCCGTCGACGCGCAGATCGACGCGGCCGGCCTCTCCGAGCGCGCCGTCGTGACCGGGCAGGTCCCCCAGTCGGGCAAGATCCTCAAGGCCGGCGACATCGCCCTCGAGATCGCGGGACGCCCGGTGATCGTGCTCGCCGGAGAGCTTCCCGCGTACCGCAGCATGAGCATCGGACAGCGCGGACCCGATGTGCTCCAGCTCAAGCAGGCGCTGACCGCGCTCGGCCTGTCGGCGGGCGACACCTCGAACAACGTCTTCGAGGGCGACACCTCGAACGCGATCGGGGCGCTCTACGAGCGGCTCGGCTACCCCGCTCCCGTCGTGCCCGATAGCGCGCAGGGAGCGACCGACGCCGAGTCGGGCGTTCGCAACGCGGAGCTCGCGCTCACCCAGGCCCAGGTCACCTTGTCTCAGGCGATCGAGGCCAAATCGAAGGACGTGCGCGCGGAGCAGGCCGCGGTCGATTCCGCAGCCGCCGAGCTCGAGAAGGCGCGCGAGGCGCTCGTGACGGCGCAGGAGGCGGCGATGCCGACCATGCCCTCGTCCGAGGTGCTGTTCCTCAGCAGTCTGCCGCGGCGCGTCGACGAGGTCCGGGTGAAGCGCGGCGACGTGCTCCAGGGCACCGCGATGACGGTGTCCGGCGCGACGCTCACGGTCACGGGCACCGTCGCGAAACAGGACGCCGAGCTGCTCTCGAAGGGCCTGCCGGCCACGTTCGCCCCAGCGGGCGGCGCCGAGCTGAAGGCCACCGTGACCCGGATCGACAAGCCCGGAACGAAGGCCGAGGGCTCGGGGCAGAACGGTTCCGCGTCAGCCGATGCCGGATCCGGCGGCGGGGACGACAGCGGCGCGGGCGGCGACGCCCCGAAGTCGAGCGACCGGTACACCGTGTTCCTCGACCCCGGCAAGCTCAGCTCCGAGCAGATCGAACAGCTGCGCGGCACCAACGTGCGGCTGAAGATCCCGGTGGCGTCGACCAAGGGCGAGGTGCTCAGCGTTCCCATCGCGGCGCTGTCCACGGGATCCGGCGGAGAGAACCGGGTCGAGCTCCTCATCTCCTCGAAGCAGAACGGCAAGGACCGCACCGACGAGACCGCCACCGTGACGGTGAAGGCCGGGCTCGCGGCCGACGGCTACGTCGAGATCAGTTCCTCGGATCCCCGGATCAAGGCGGGCGCCAAGGTCGTGGTCGGCCGGTGATCCGCGAGAACGCGGAGGATCGGCGCGTCCGCTCGCGCGCCCGGTCCCGCGCGGCGAAGCGCGCCCGCGAGCAGCGGCGCACCGAGCGGCCGACGACGGTCGGCGATCCCGATTTCGCGGGCCCCATCGTCGAGCTCGCCGACGTCACCCGCCTCTTCCCCGGACCGCCCGCGGTGCAGGCGCTGCGCGGCGTCGATCTCGTGCTCGAGCGCGGCGACTTCCTCGCGATCGTGGGGCCCTCGGGCTCCGGCAAGTCCACGATGCTCAACACCCTCGGCCTGCTCGACCGGCCGAGCAGCGGCACCTACCGCTTCGAGGGCATCGATACCTCGGAGCTCACCGAGGACGAGCGCGCGGCGCTCCGCGGGCGGGCGCTGGGCTTCGTCTTCCAGTCCTTCCACCTCATGCCCACGCGCAGCGTCCTCGAGAACGTGATGCTGGCCACCGTCTACGCCGGCGTGGATCCGAACGACCGGGAGCGGCTCGCGCGCGAGGCGCTCGATCGGGTCGGCCTGGCGCATCGGGTCGGGTTCTCCCCCGCGACCCTGTCCGGCGGCGAGCGGCAGCGCGTCGCCGTCGCACGGGCCGTGAGCACCTCGCCCCGCCTGCTGCTCGCCGACGAACCGACCGGCAACCTCGACCGGGAGAACTCCGAGGCCGTGCTGCGGCTCTTCTCGGAGCTCGGTGCCGACGGTCTGACGATCGTCATGATCACGCACGACTCCGCGGTCGCCGATGCGGCCCGTCGCCGGGTCCGCATCAGCGACGGCCGCCTCTCGGAGCTCGCGTGAGCCCCCGCGCGGCCCGCGAAGGGCGCGAAGCACGGCGCCCCGGGCGGTTCGGCATCGCCCGACGCCCCGCGCGCTGGGTCCACACCGGGCTCCCCTGGCGCGACCTCGCGCACGAGTCGCTCGAGGGCATCGGATCGCGGCCCTCCCGGCTCGCGATCACGCTGATCGGAACGGTGCTCGGCATCGCGTCGCTCATCGTCACCATCGGACTCTCGCAGACCGCCGCGGGCCAGATCTCGCAGCAGTTCGACTCCGTCGCGGCGACCCGGGTGACCGTCGAGCCCGGCACCGCGAAGGCATCGGGCGGCAAGGAGCGCGCCCAGAGCCGGATCCCCTGGGACGCCGCCGAGCGCGTGAGCGGTCTCGCGGGTGTCGAGGCCGCCTCGGTCTACGCGAAGCTGCCGAACACCCCGACGGTCGAGGCCGTCGAGGTCCACGACCCCGCCGAGGCCTCGCAGGCGCCACCACCGGTCATCGCCGCGTCCGGCGACTACATCGACGTCGTGCAGGGGCACATCCGGACGGGCCGGTTCTTCGACTCGGGCCACGACGAGCGCGGCGATCGCGTCGCCGTCCTCGGCTCGAAGGCCGCGAAGCAGCTGGGGGTGAACCGTGTGAGCGGCCAGCCGGCGATCTTCATCGACGGCCGCGCCTACACGGTGATCGGGATCATGGATCGCGTCGGCGCCCGCGAGGCCACGCTCGACTCCGTCATCGTGCCCGCACGCACGGCCCGAGCGGCGCTCGGACTCGCCGCCCCCGAGAGCCTCGACATCCGGATCGCCGTCGGGGCGGGGCCGGTGGTCGCCCGGCAGGCGCCCATCGCGCTCGATCCGAACGCTCCGAAGACCTTCAAGGTGGCGGCGCCACAGTCCGGCAGCGAGCTGCAGGGCAGCGTCGAGTCAGACATCAACGTCATCTTCGTCATCATCGGCGGTGTGGCGCTGCTGGGCGGCGGTGTGGGCATCGCCAACGTGACCCTGCTCTCCGTCTCGGAACGGCGCGGCGAGATCGGGCTGCGGCGCGCGCTCGGCGCGCGCACCCGGGACATCGCGCGGCAGTTCATCCTCGAATCGCTCACCACCGGCGTGCTGGGCGGACTCATCGGCGTCGCGATCGGGCTCTTCGCGATGCTCGGCGTCTGCCTCGTGCAGGAGTGGACACCGACGATCGCGCCGTGGGCGGCTCCCGTCGGCGTGCTCCTGGGCGCCCTCGTCGGTCTCGCGGCGGGGGCCTACCCGGCGCTCAAGGCCGCCCGGATCGAGCCCGTGGACGCGCTGCGCGACGCCCGCTGACCGTCAGCCGCCGTTCCGCCGCACGATCTCGGGAACCCAGATCGGCACGTAAGGCGACACGCATCCGGGCGGCGTCGGGTAGTCCTCGAGCACGCCGAGGCGCTCGCCGATATCGAGCACTCGTGCTCTGCGGGTGGCGTCGCGGATCCCGATCTCTCCCAGGCAGGAGTTCATCGCCCACTGCAGACGATCGGGCGCATCGCGCATCTCGGCCTCGATCGTGTCGAGCAGCCCGTCGAGGTCGAGACCTTCGGGCCGCTTCGCCACGCGCTCGGTCGTGAGCGCCCACCCGGCGCTCGCGACCACCGGGTCGGGGTCCGCGATCCAGCGCAGCCGCAGCGACTCCGCGCTCGGGCTCTTCTTGACCAGGTAGGCGACGAGCCAGTCGTGCGCCTTCGGCGATCCGGCCTCGCGCAGCATCGCGTCGTAGCCGTCGGCATCCCGGTCCTTGGGCCGCAGCATGAGGATCGCGACGAGCTGCGCCGCGACGTCCCCGGACGCCCACAGCTCGGCCGCCGCGGCTTCGTCACGGCCCGCGGCCTTCGCGACTGCGCGGAGCTTCGTGAGGTTCACCCCGTGCGAGTCCCCATGCCGCTCGTTCACGGCCCGGACCCTGGGGTCCTCCAGAGCGGCGAGCTGCTCGCGCACGGTGGTCGCAGTGTTCGTCTCGGTCATGCCGCCCAGCGTACGCGTAACATTCGCTCGCCCGCCCGAGAAGCCGGGCAGGATGGAGGATATGGACTGGCAGACGCCCGAGGACTCGTTTCCGACGGACTTCATCACCGACGCGCAATTGCGCGCCCTCATCGGACGCCCGCCGATCTCGGGGGCCTGGCGCGACGGCGACCCGGTCGGCTCCCGGAAGTTCCTGCCGATCGGCGACTTCGTCACGGAGACCGGTGAGGTCCTGCCCGGCGCTCGCATCGCCTACGAGACCTTCGGCGAGCTCGCCCCGGCGCGCGACAACGCGATTCTCGTCTTCCACGCGCTCACGGGCGACAGCCACCTCGCCGGCCCCGCGGGCCCGGGGCACCCGACCGACGGGTGGTGGGCCGAGATCGTCGGGCCAGGCAAGGCGCTCGACACCGACCGCTTCTGCGTCATCGCCCCGAACGTGCTCGGCGGCTGCCAGGGCTCGACCGGTCCCGCATCGCTCGACCCGAGCGGACGCGAATGGGGCGGCCGGTTCCCCTACCTCACGATCCGGGACCAGGTGAACGCCGCAGCGCGCTTCGTCGACGAGCTCGGTATCGCGCGATTCCGAGCGGTCATTGGTGGATCGGTCGGCGGCATGCACGCGCTCGAGTGGCAGCTGAGCCACCCGGATCGCGCCGACCGCCTCGCGGTGATCGCCGCCCCGCCGGTGACCACCGCCGACCAGATCGGGCTGAACCTCGTGCAGCTGGAGGCCATCCGTTCGGATCCCGCCTTCCGCGGCGGCAACTACTACGACGCGCCCGACGGCGTCGGCCCGCACCACGGACTCGCCACGGCGCGACGGCTCGCGCTGCTCAACTACCGCAGCAACACCGAGCTCGACGAGCGCTTCGGACGCGCCTGGCAGTCGGCGGTCAGTCCCCTCGGCGGCGGCGGTCGCTTCGCGGTCGAGTCCTACCTCGATTTCCACGGCAACAAGTTCACCCGCCGTTTCGACGCCGGCAGCTACGTGACCCTCGTCCAGGCCATGAACTCGCACGACGTCGGCCGCGGGCGGGGCGGCGTCGCCGCGGCGCTGCAGCGGCTCGAGCTCCCCACCCTCGTGCTCGGGATCCCCAGCGACCGGCTGTTCACGATCGACGGCCAGGACCTCATCGCGGAGCACGCGCCGGGCAGCCTCGACGGCGACCGCGCGACCCGCATCGACTCCCCGTTCGGGCACGACGCGTTCCTGATCGAGTCCGCGCTCGTCGGCGCTCAACTCGAGCGACTGCTCGCCGCCTGATCCGCCGCCCGACGACGGCCGACCCCTCGGCGAGGTGCGGGAGCGGCGCTCAGCACGCTCCCACCTCGCCCGCCTAGGCTTCCGGAGTCGGTCCCACCGGGAGAGAAAGAGGAGAGATGCGTCGTTCTGCGCGCACGTCCCGTGCCAAGGTGGCTGCGACGCTCGCGGTGCCCCTGTGCCTCGTCGGCTGCGCGGCGGCCCAGGCCCCGTCGAACTCAGTCAGTCCCCCGCTGCGGGCCGAGAACGGATCGGGCATCTTCGACGAGCAGGCGGCGGCAGAGCACCGCGTCACCGGCCTCACCATCACAAAGCCCGAGAACCTCAAACTGCTCAGCGAGCACGGGGTCACGGTCAGCGGCAGGATCACGATCAGTTCGAGCGAGATCACCGCGGCCACGGTCGACGCCCGGCTCGCCGACGGCCCCGAGCTGACCTTCTCGCTCACCGAGGCCGTGGTGCTCCGTCGCGCGGGCGACGAGGATCCCGTCACCGTCTCGGGCAGCCTCGCCATCGCGGGTCAGACTCCGGTGGGCACCAATGTCTCGGTCACGCCGCACCTGGTCGGCGAGGGGCACGATCGGCTCGACCTGTCGATCGAGATTCCGAAGACCCTGCCCCCCGCGCTCCAGCTGATGCTCGGCTCGACCGGCAGCATCGACGCGTCCGTCCAGCTCACGACGGCGGACGAGGCTCAGTCGGCGAACCGCTGACGCCTCGTGGCGTCGTGCACCTCGCCGACCAGCTCCTCGATCACGTCCTCCAGGAACACGATGCCCAGGATCAGGCCGTCCCGGTCGCGGATCTGAGCGAGGTGCACGCCGCGCGCCTGCATGCGCGCCAGCACGCCCTCGAGCTCCGCTTCGGGGTGCATGGTGAGCAGCTCGCGGATCCGCTTCGGCGGGATCGGCTCCGCGATGCGATCGGCGCCCAGGCGCAGCAGATCCTTGATGTGGACGTAGCCAACCAGCGCATCGTCGGCGTCGCGCATCGGGTAGCGCGAGAAGCCGTGCTTCGTGACCGCGGCCTCGACGTCCTCGGTCGTCGCGCCGATCGGCAGTGAGACGAGGCGGTCGAGCGGTACCAGGATGTCCTTCGCCTGCTTCGTCGTGAACTCGAAGGCCGCGGAGAGCGCTCCGCTGCGGTCCTCGAGCACGCCCTCGCGGGTCGAGTGGCTCACGATGTTCGCGACCTCCTCGAGCGTGAAGGTGCTGTTGGACTCGTTCTTCGGCTCGACCTTGAACAGGCGCAGGACCCCGTTCGCGGTCGCGTTCAGGCCCGCGATCACGAAGCGCAGGATCCGGGAGATCCAGACGAGCGGCGGGGCGAGCAGCAGCACGGCCTGGTCGGGCATCGAGAACGCCGCGTTCTTCGGGATCATCTCGCCGAACACGACGTGCAGATAGGACACCACGAGCAGCGTGATGACGAACGCCGCGACGGAGACGATCTCGGTCGAGAGGCCGGTCCAGCTCAGCGGCCCCGACAGCAGGTGGTGGATCGAGGGCTCCGAGACGTTCAGGATCAGCAGCGAGCAGACGGTGATGCCGAGCTGGCTCGTCGCGAGCATCAGGGTGGCGTGCTCCATCGCGTAGAGCGCGGTCTTCGCCCGCTTCGAGCCGGCCTCGGCCTTCGGTTCGATCTGCGAGCGTCGGGCCGAGATGACCGCGAATTCGGCCGCGACGAAGAAGGCGTTGGCGATGAGCAGCAGCACCAGCCAGAGGATTCCGAGCCAGTCGTTCATGCGCGGGCCTCCCCCTCGTCGGTCGCGGATCCGGTGTCGGTCACCGGCGCGGGCGCGAAGTACCGCAGGCGCGCGATGCGACGCCCCTCCATGCGCTCCACCCGCAGGCGTCCGCCCTCGGGCAGCAGCACCTCGTCGCCGACCACGGGGATCCGCTCGAGCTGCTGCAGCACGTAGCCGGCGACGGTGTCGTAGCTGTCGTGCTCGGGGATCTCGATCCCGGTGCGATCGCGGACCTCGTCGGGCCGCAGGTCGGCCGGGAAGGTGAGCTCGGTCGCGGTGCCGACCACGCCGGCCTGCGCTCGATCGTGCTCATCGGCGACCTCGCCGACGAGTTCCTCCACCAGGTCCTCGAGGGTGACGATGCCGGCGGTCCCGCCGTACTCGTCGACGACCAGGGCGAGCTGATAGCCGGAACCGCGCAGTTCGCCGAGGAGCTGGTCGAGCCGCATGGTCTCGGGGACGCGCATGGCCTCCTCGGCGAGCGCAGCCGCGGGGACCTCGCCGCGCTTCTCGCGCGGCACCGAGACCGCCTGCTTGACGTGGACGACACCGACGACGTCGTCGCGGTCGCCGTCGATCACTGGGAATCGGGAGAAGCCGGTACGCCCCGCGAGCTCGAGCACCGCCTGCGCCGGTTCGAGGCGCTGCACGCTCTCGACCTTGAGCCGCGGGGTCATCACGTCGGCGGCGGTGAGCTCCGAGAAGCGCAGGGTGCGGTCGAGCAGCGTCGCGGTGTCGGCCTCGAGCAGGCCGGCGCTCGCCGAGTGGCGCACGAGCGACGAGAGCTCCTCGGCCGTGCGGGCGCCCGAGAGCTCCTCCTTCGGCTCGATCCCCATGGAGCGCAGCACGCCGTTCGCGCTGCCGTTCAGCACGAGGACGGCCGGCTTGAACACCGCGGTGAACGCGGCCTGCATGGGGACGACGAAGCGCGCCGTGCCCAGCGGCTTCGCCAGGGCGAAGTTCTTGGGCACGAGCTCGCCGACCACCATCGAGAACAGCGTCGCGAAGGCGACCGCGAGCGGCGCGCTGATCGCGCGGCGCAGCGCCTCGGGGACTCCGAGCGCCCCGATCGGGCCGTCGAGCCAGGCGCTCAGCACCGGCTCGAGCAGGAAGCCCGCGAGCAGCGTCGTGAGCGTGATGCCGAGCTGCGCGCTGGAGAGGTGCGTCGAGGTGTGCCGGAGGGCGTTGATCACGCGGTCGAGGCCGCGCTCGCCGGAATCGCGGCGCCGCTCGAGTTCGTGGCGATCGAGCGCGACGAGGGAGAATTCGGCCGCGACGAACACGCCGGTTCCGAAGGTCAGCAGTATGCCGAGTGCAAAAGCGATGACGTCGTTCATCGACGGCCTCGCACGGGGATCCGCGCCTCAGCGCGGTTGGTACTCGGAGGGTCCGATTGAGAGTGGGCTGGGGCGTCCATTTGCGCTCATCCTAGCAGGGGGACCTCCTCGTCCGACAGGTGTCCGGGATACCGGATGAACGCCTGTCCGCGCACCGCGGACGGATCCACGGCGCCCAGGGAATAGGCGTAGGGTATTCGGGTGAGCGCCCCCACCGATGCGAGGCGCTTGCGGGCCTCCCCGCGCGCGCTACAGAAACGAGAGGAATTCGGTTTGGCTGAGCGGACTCCGGTTACCGAGAACGGTAACCCCGCAGGAGATTTCGGTGCGAACGCCTGGCTGGTCGAGGAGCTGTACAAGCAGTACAGCGCCGACCCGAACTCGGTGGACCGCTCCTGGTGGCCGATCCTCCAGCGCTTCGCCGCAGGAGAAGGCGCGACGGGAGCCGCCGCTCCCCCGCAGACCGCAGCCCCCGCCGCGCAGGCGGTGACCCCGCCCGCGACTCCCGCAGCCGCGGCCGCGAGCCCCGCCGCTTCCACCGGAACCCAACCCGCGCGCACCACCAACGTCGCGCCGCGTTCGGCTCCGATCCCGGCAGAGGCCCCCCGCACGACGCCCATCACCGGTGTCATCCCGGTCGACGAGGACGCCGTGACCCCGCTCCGCGGCATGGCGCGCACGCTGTCCAAGAACATGGACCAGAGCCTCACGATCCCGACCGCGACGAGCGTGCGCACGATCCCGGCGAAGCTCCTCATCGACAACCGCATCGTGATCAACAACCACCTCCGCCGCAGCCGCGGCGGCAAGGTGTCGTTCACCCACCTCATCGGCTGGGCGCTGATCCAGACCCTCAAGGACTTCCCCAGCCAGAACGTGGCCTACGCCGACGTCGACGGCAAGCCCTCCATCGTGGTGCCCGCGCACATCGGCCTCGGCATCGCGATCGACATCCCGAAGCCCGACGGCACCCGCTCGCTGCTCGTCCCCTCGATCAAGCGCGCCGAGACCCTCGACTTCAACGACTACCTCGTCGCCTACGAGGACCTGGTGAAGCGCGCCCGCGACAACAAGCTCGGCGCCGCCGACTTCCAGGGCACCACGATCTCGCTGACCAATCCCGGCGGCATCGGCACCGTGCACTCGGTCCCCCGCCTCATGCAGGGCCAGGGCGCGATCATCGGCGCCGGTGCGCTCGAGTACCCGGCCGAGTTCCAGGGCGCCTCCGAAGAGGTGCTGACCCGCCTCGGCATCTCGAAGACCATCACCCTGACCAGCACCTACGACCACCGCGTCATCCAGGGTGCTGGGTCGGGCCAGTTCCTCAAGATCGTGCACGAGCGCCTCACGGGCGGGCACGACTTCTACGAGGAGATCTTCGCCGCCCTCCGCATCCCCTACAAGCCGGTGCAGTGGGCCTCCGACATCCACGTCGACATCTCGGGCGCCATCGACAAGTCCGCCCGCGTGCAGGAGCTCATCAACTCCTTCCGCGTGCGCGGCCACCTCATGGCCGACGTCGATCCCCTCGAGTACGTGCAGCGCACGCACCCCGATCTCGAGATCGAGAACCACGGGCTCACCTTCTGGGATCTCGACCGGGAGTTCGTCACCGGCGGCATCGGCGGCAAGCGCACCATGCTGCTCCGCGACATCCTCGGCGTGCTCCGCGACTCCTACTGCCGCAAGATCGGCATCGAGTACATGCACATCCAGGATCCCGAGCAGCGGCTCTGGATCCGGGGCAAGGTCGAGGTCCCCTACGAGAAGCCGAGCCACGACGAGCAGCTGCGCATCCTCGACAAGCTGAACGAGGCCGAGGCCTTCGAGACCTTCCTGCAGACCAAGTACGTCGGGCAGAAGCGATTCAGCCTCGAGGGCGGCGAGTCCGTGATCCCGTTCCTCGACGCCATGCTCATCGACGCGGCCGAGGACGGCGTCGACAGCGTCGACATCGGCATGGCCCACCGCGGCCGCCTCAACGTGCTCTCCAACATCGCGGGCAAGACCTACGGCCAGATCTTCCGCGAGTTCGAGGGCGCGCAGATGCAGAAGGCCGGCTCGGGCGACGTGAAGTACCACCTCGGCACCTCCGGCGTCTTCACCGCGCCGAACGGCACCCAGGTGCCGATCCACCTCGCCGCGAACCCGTCGCACCTCGAGACCGTCGACGGCGTGCTCGAGGGCATCGTCCGCGCCAAGCAGGACCTGAAGCCGATCGGATCGTTCACCACGCTGCCGATCCTCATCCACGGCGACGCGGCGATGGCCGGCCAGGGCGTCGTGTACGAGACCCTGCAGATGTCGCAGCTGCGCGGCTACCGTACGGGCGGCACGATCCACATCGTGATCAACAACCAGGTCGGATTCACGACCCTCCCCCGCGACTCGCGCACCGGCATCTACTCGACCGACGTGGGCAAGACGATCCAGGCGCCCATCTTCCACGTGAACGGCGATGATCCGGAGTCGGTCGTCCGCGTCGCGAAGCTCGCCTACGAGTTCCGTCAGCGGTTCCACATCGACGTGATCATCGACCTCGTCTGCTACCGCCGCCGCGGGCACAACGAGGGCGACGACCCGTCGATGACCCAGCCGCTCATGACCGACCTCATCGAGGCGAAGCGCTCCACCCGTCGCCTGTACACCGGCGCGCTCGTCGGTCGCGGCGACATCACCGAGGAGGAGTACGAGAAGTCGAAGCAGGACTTCCAGGACCGCCTCGAGCGAGCGTTCATGGAGACGCACGCCGCGCAGACCGGCTCGATCCCCGTGATCGACCAGAGCGGCGTCGCCACCCCGCCGAGCGCCGAGACCGCGACGACCGCCGTCGAGACCGCGGTCAGCCGCGCAGTGGTCGAGCGCATCGGCGACGCGCACGCGAACAAGCCCGAGGGCTTCACCGTGCACCAGAAGCTGCAGCAGCTCCTCAACAAGCGCGTGCAGATGAGCCGCGAGGGCGGCATCGACTGGGGCTTCGGCGAGCTGCTCGCGCTCGGCTCCCTGCTGATGGAGGGCACCGCGGTGCGCTTCGCCGGCCAGGACGCGCGCCGCGGCACCTTCGCGCAGCGCCACGCCGTGTTCCACGACCGCGCGAACGGACAGGAGTGGCTCCCGCTGCTCAACCTGTCGGAGGATCAGGCCCGCTTCTGGATCTACGACTCCCTGCTCTCCGAGTACGCGGCGCTCGCCTACGAGTACGGCTACTCGCTGCAGCGCGAGGACGCCCTCGTGCTGTGGGAGGCGCAGTTCGGCGACTTCGCGAACACGGCGCAGGCCGTGATCGACGAGTACATCGCCGCGGCCGAGCAGAAGTGGGGCCAGCGCTCCTCCGTCGTGCTGCTCCTGCCGCACGGCTACGAGGGCCAGGGCCCCGACCACTCGTCGGCCCGCATCGAGCGCTACCTGCAGCTGTGCGCGGAGGACAACATGACGGTCGCCCGCCCCTCGACGCCCGCGAACTATTTCCACCTGCTGCGCCGCCAGGCGTACGCGCGTCCCCGCAAGCCGCTCATCGTCTTCACCCCGAAGTCGATGCTGCGTCTGCGCGGCGCGACGTCGTCGGTCGAGGAGTTCACGACCGGCGCGTTCCAGCCCGTCATCGACGATCCGAAGCTCGAGAGCAAGAGCGCGGTGCGCCGCGTGATCCTCGTCTCGGGCAAGACCTACTACGACCTGCGCGCGGCGCTCGACAAGAACCCCGATCCCCGCGTCGCCGTGGTGCGCATCGAGCAGTTCTACCCGATGCCGACCGCCGAGCTCACCTCGGTGCTCTCCGGCTACCCGGGCGCCGAGCTCGTGTGGGTGCAGGACGAGCCCGAGAACCAGGGCGCGTGGCCGTTCATCTCGCTCGAACTCGCGAAGAAGCTCGCGAACGACAAGATCCGTCTCGTCTCGCGTGCCGCCTCCGCGGCGCCGTCGACCGGCTCCGCCAAGGTGCACGCGGTCGAGCAGGAGTCGCTGATCAGCCGGGCGCTGACCTTCGACAGCTGATCCCCGCAGTTCCGAGAACAGTGAGGGCCCGCGCTTCGGCGCGGGCCCTCCTGCGTGTCCGGGGTCGGTGCGGCGTCCCGCGCGGAGCCGACGATCTCGGAGATCTGCAGGATTTCGGACGCAGCGGACGGGATGGTCCGAAATGCCGCAGATCTCCGAAATCCCGCTGCGCCGTGTTGTTGGTGGTGGTGGCGATCTCCGATTCAGCTGCGCGGGCGGATCGCCAGCACCACCGCTGCAGCGGACGCCGGGATCGCGACGAGGAACAGTCCGAGCGCAGGGTCCGTTGGGCTCGTCGATTCGGGGAGCAGCAGGCAGGCGCTGGCCGCGGTGAGCAGCGCGACCACGGTCGCGGGCAGGATCATCGGGGGACGACGGGAGAAGCGGCTGCGGTGCGGGGTCACGGTGGCCTCCGAGGCGCTGAGGTGCTGCGGGATGAACGCACCCAGTCTCAGCGATACACGACGGTCCCGCACCCGACGCGCGAGCGGGACCGCCAAGCTTCCGCTCGACGATCCCGCTCGTTCACCGTGCCGTCACCTGCGCGTCACGAATACCCCGGTCAGGAATCCCCGACCTCGGTTCCCGCAAACTTCGACATCAGGTCGGCGAAGGTGTCGTGCTCTTCGCGCTTCGCCTGGTCCTGGAGCGAGCGGCGGCTGAAGTCCGCCGTCGTCGCGGCGATGGTCGGGGCACCGGCCGCCGCGGGATCGTCGTCCATGCGCGCGGTCGAGTCGTCACCCGGCGCGGACGCCGCCGAATCACCAGCGGCGGCACCGTCCGCCTCGTCTCCCCCACGAACCGGAAGCGCGGAGAGCACGGCGTCGCCGCCCGAGGAGCGCGCGCCGCCATCCGCCCAGAGGCGGTGCCGGATCGCGTCGACGAGTTCGCGAGCGACGCGCGCCGACCGCTCGTCGATCCCATCGCTGCCCCGGGCCGACCCCCATTCCTCGGTGGCCGCGAAGATGCCGGTGGGCATCGGGATGGATCGCAAGTAGGCGAAGAGCGGACGCATCGCGAACTCGATCACGAGGGAGTGCCGGGCACTGCCGCCCGTCGCTCCCATCGCGATGGGGATCCCCCGCAGTTCTCCGGGCTCGATGAGGTCGAAGAAGGATTTGAAGAGGCCGGCGATGGAGGCGTTGAACACGGGTGAGACCGCGATCACGCCGTCCGCCGCGCGCACCGCGTCGAGCGCTGCGCGCAGCCGGGGCTCGGCGAATCCGGTGACGAGGTTGTGGGCGATCTCGACGGCGAGCTCCCGGAGCTCGATCACCTCGGTCTCGGCCGCGATCCCGTGGGCTTCGAGCGAGCGCTGCGCGTGCGACACGATCCGGTCGACGAGGAGCCTCGAGCTGGACGGGCTGCCGAGCCCGCCCGAGACCGCGACCAGGCGGACCCGCTGCGGGGCCGCGGCCGTTGCACTGCTCTGGGTGGCGTTCACGATGGCTGTTCTCCGGTCTATTCTTCGGTGGCGACGAGTCGTTCGGTGAGGGTGCGGAGCGTCTCGATCTCGTCGGCCGTGAGGCGTTCGCGCATGGCGGCGGCGACGTCGCGGGCGTGGCCCGCTCCGATGCGGCGTTGCAGTTCGAGTCCCGCTCCGGTGAGCGAGAGGATCGTGCCGCGCCGATCTTCGGGATCGGGACGGCGTTCGACGAGCTCCTCCTGCACGAGCCGGTCGATCAGCCGGCTGAGCGACGGCTGCGAGATGAGCAGCAGCGAAGTCAGGTCGCACTGACGCAGGCGCTCGGCGCCCGGCTTGCTCAGCTGGTAGAGCACGTCGTACTCCTGCATGGTGCGCCCGTGCCAGACCGGCGCGGCGGCGAACCGTCGGGCCAGGGTCGACTGGGCGACGAACAGCGCTTCCCAGGCGGCGACGGCCGCTCCGGTGCTGCCGGCCCTCACCAGCGGTCCTCGTCGAGTGCGGGATCGACGGGCGCCTCGGCCGCCTGGGCCTCGGCCGCCGCCGCTGCGACCCGGGCCGCTTCGAGGCGGCTGGCGTGCGTCGGCGTCTCGGGCACCTCGGCCGGGCGTCCCTTGGCGAACTCCTCGCGCAGCACCGGCAGCACGAGCTCGCCGAACAGGTCGAGCTGCTCGAGCACCGTCTTCAGCGGGAGCCCCGCGTGGTCGATGAGGAACAGCTGGCGCTGGTAGTCGCCCGCCCACTCGCGGAACGAGAGGGTGCGGTCGATCACCTGCTGCGGGCTGCCGACGATGAGCGGGGTCTGGTTCATGAAGTCCTCCATCGAGGGCCCGTGCCCGTAGACGGGAGCCTTGTCGAAGTAGGGACGGAACTCGTTCACCGCGTCCTGCGAGTTCTTGCGCATGAAGAACTGGCCGCCGAGGCCGACGATCGCCTGGTTCGCCGCGCCGTGCCCGTAGTGCTCGTAGCGCTCGCGGTAGATCGCGATCAGTCGCTGGTAGTGCTCCTTCGGCCAGAAGATGTTGTTCGCGAAGAAGCCGTCGCCGTAGAAGGCCGCCTGGTGGGCGATCTCGGGGCTGCGGATGGATCCGTGCCAGACGAACGGCGGCACCCCGTCGAGCGGGCGCGGGGTCGAGGTGAAATCGCGCAGCGGGGTGCGGAACTGCCCCTCCCAGTCGACGACGTCCTCGGTCCAGAGCCGGCGCAGCAGCGCGTAGTTCTCGATCGCCAGCGGGATCCCGGTGCGGATATCCTTGCCGAACCAGGGGTACACGGGACCCGTGTTGCCGCGGCCCATGACGAGGTCGACGCGGCCATCGGCGAGGTGCTGCAGGGTGGCGTAATCCTCGGCGATCTTCACCGGATCGTTGGTGGTGATGAGGGTCGTCGCGGTCGAGAGGGTGATCCGCTCGGTGACTGCGGCGATATAGCCGAGGGTGGTCGTCGGCGAGGAGGGGAAGAACGGCGGGTTGTGGTGCTCGCCGGTCGCGAACACGTCCATGCCGATCTCTTCGACCTTCTTCGCGATCGCGACGTGCGCCTTGATGCGCTCGTGCTCGGTCGGCATGATGCCGGTGGTGGGATCGACGGTGAGGTCTCCGACGGAGAAGACTCCGAACTCCATGACGGGCTCCTTCTGCTGGTGCCGCCCGACGATGTGGGGCGTGCGATACCCCAACTATATTCAAATGAATACATTTGTGCAAGGGGCGCGGCTGGGAGCTCGCTGCGCACGGACACAGACCTCGCCGCAGGGTCTGCGGCACAGGCGCGACCGAGGATCACGAGCGCTCCGGTGACCCGTAGACTGTTCCGACACACCACTGACACGATGAAGGACGAGGGTGCGATGAGCGCGTGGCGCATGCCCATCGAGGGGCACGAGCAGGATCGACTCTGGCTGGCCTGGCCGACCACCGGCTACACGCTGGGAGACACCGAGGCGGAGGCCGAAGAGGCCCGCACGACCTGGTCCGCCGTGGCGAACGCCGCGAGCGAGTTCCAGCCGGTCACGGTCGTCGTGAACCCGGGCGACGAGGCGGTGGCCCGCCGCTACCTCTCGGGGCAGATCGAACTGCTGACCGCTCCCCTCAACGACGCGTGGATGCGCGACATCGGCCCGAGCTTCGTGCTCGGCGAGAACGGCCGCCTCGGCGCCGTCAATTACGTGTTCAACGGCTGGGGCGGCCAGAGCTGGGCTCAGTGGGACAAGGATCAGCACATCGGACGCATCGTCGCCGAAGCGGCCGGGGCCGAACTGATCGACTCCGAGATGACCAACGAGGGCGGCGGGATCCAGGTCGACGGTACCGGCCGCGTCGTGCTCACCGAGACCGTGCAGCTCGATCCGGGCCGCAACCCGGGCTGGAGCAAGGAGCAGGTCGAGGCCGAGCTGAACCGCACCATCGGCACCGAGAGCGCTCTGTGGCTCCCCCGCGGGCTGCACCGGGACCACGACACCTTCGGCACCCGTGGGCACTCCGACATCCTCGCGGTGTTCCCGAATCCCGAGGTGCTGCTCATGCACCGCCAGGACGCCGAGAGCCACCCCGACCACGCGATCGCGCGCGAGAACCGCACCGTCGCCGAGCGCTGGAACACGGAGACCTCGGCCGGCCTCGAGATCCTGGATCTGCCGGCGCCCGAGGCGCTGCGCGACGAGGAGGGCTTCGTCGACTACAGCTACATCAACCACGTCGTGATCAACGGCGCGGTGCTGGCCTGCGCCTTCGCGGACCCCGCCGACGATCGCGCCCAGGGCATCCTGCGCGAGGCGTACCCGGGCCGCGAGATCATCGGGATCGACGCGCGCCCGCTGTTCGCGCGCGGCGGTGGCATCCACTGCATCACGCAGCAGCAGCCCAAGGTCGGCTGAGCCCCGTCCGAAGCACGGCCCCGGATCCCTCGCGGATCCGGGGCCTTCTGCGTGCACGGTGGCTATGAGCCCGGAGATCCGCACGATTTCGGACTCCTCCGACGTATCCGCTCCGAAATGCTGCAGATCTCCGCGGGGGGGGGGCGCTGACGCCTGCGTGCGACCGGAACCCGATGTCGGTGGTGCGGGATACGGTGGTCGACATGCCCCCACGAGAATCCCCGTCCCCGCGCTGGTGCGCGGTGGGACGCTCCGGCACCGCGCCGGGCGGCCTGGCGGCGGTCGAACTCGACGAATCGGGCGGGCGCTCCCCCGAGATACCCATCCCGGCGGACGGCCTGGCGAACTTCGTCGCCGCCCGCGAGGCCGAGGCGCCACGCAGGTGGGTGTGGGCCGACACCCCGGCCGTCTATCCGGCGCTCCTGACCGCAGGCGTGCGCGTCGAACGCTGCCACGATCTGCGGCTCTGCCACCAGATCCTGCGCAACTCGGTACTGGTGCGCGACCGGGCCGCCCTCCACGCCGCGACGCAGTGGGCGGTGGCGCCCGACCCCGTCGAAGAGCCGCGAGCTCCGCTGATGCCCGCACTGTTCGAGCTGGAGGCCGGGTCCGCACGCCGTCCGACGGTGCCCGACTCGCTTTCGGAGGTGCTCGCCGAGTTCGACCGGCAGCGGTCCGCCATCGACTCCGCCGCAGAACCGAACCGCATCGCGCTGCTGCTCGCCGCCGAGTCGGTGGGCGCGCTCATCGCGGTCGAGCTGACCTCCGCCGGGGTCCCCTGGGACACCGAGGAGCACGACCGCATCCTGAGCGAGGCGCTCGGCCCCCGGCCCGCTCCCGGCGCGAAGCCGGCGGCGCTCCTCGCCGTCGGCGAAGAGGTCCGCGCCGCGCTCGGCGACCCCTCGGCGAGCCTCGACTCCCCGCCGAAGCTGCTGCGCGCCCTGCGCGCTGCGGGCATCGAGGCGTCCTCGACATCGCGCTGGGAGCTCGCCGAGCACGAGCACCCCGCGATCCCGCCGCTCCTGCACTACAAGAAGCTCGCGCGCCTGCTCTCGGCGAACGGCTGGAACTGGCTCGACGAGTGGGTGCGCGACGGCCGGTACCGTCCGGTCTACGTGCCCGGCGGCGTGGTCACGGGCCGGTGGGCGTCGAGCGGAGGGGGCGCGCTGCAGATCCCGCGCAGCCTGCGCCCCGCGCTGCGCGCCGACCCCGGCTGCCTACTCGTCTCGGCCGACGTGTCGCAGCTCGAACCGCGGGTTCTCGCGGCGATGTCGGGCGACCGCGCCATGGCCGCCGCGGGCGCCGGACGCGACCTCTACGCGGGAATCGTCGAGAGCGGGGCCGTCGCCACCCGGCAGGACGCGAAGATCGCCGTGCTCGGCGCGATGTACGGCGGCACGAGCGGCGACAGCGGCCGCCTGGTCCCCCGGCTGCGCCGCGCGTTCCCCGCGGCGATGCGGCTGGTCGATGACGCGGCAGCGATCGGCGAGCAGGGCGGCATCGTGACGACCTGGCTCGGTCGCAGTTCCCCACCGCCCGGCGAGGAGTGGCAGGGCGTGCAGGCCGCCGCGAGCCTGCCGGGAGCCGGACGCCGCGAGGAGGAGCACGCGCGCCGCATCGCCCGCGAGTTCGGCAGGTTCACCCGCAACTTCGTCGTGCAGGGCACCGCCGCCGAGTGGGCGCTCGCCTGGATGGGCGAGCTGCGTCGGCGGCTCTTCGCGTTCGATCCGGTGCACGGCGAGACTCCGATGGCCGCCTCCGGACCCGTGTTCTCGGCGCGCCCGCACCTCGCCTTCTTCCTGCACGACGAAGTGATCGTGCACGCACCCCGCGCGCACGCCGAGGCGGTGGCGAGCGCGATCGAAGAGTCCGCGCAGGCGGCCGGGCGGCTGCTCTTCGGGGACGCGCCCGTCGATTTCCGGCTCGACCTGCGCATCTCGGAGCGCGCGCTCAAGGACTGAGCGCGGCGGCCCGGTTCGCACCGGACCGCCGCGCCCTGCGCGTCTGCTCGCTCACGCGAAGTCGCGATGCAGCAGGATCAGCCTTCCTCGTGAGTCGCACGGCGCCTGCGCACCGCGACCAGCCCGGCGGATCCGAGCCCCACGGCTCCGAGGCCCGCCGCGACGGCCGCCGCCCAGACCAGCCCGAGCCGGGACTCCGCACCGGTCTCGGCGAGCGGCCGCTTCGCGCCCGCCTCGCCGGAGGCATCGGCGGACCCCGCGCCGTCGGAGCCCGCCCCGGCACCGCCCGGGGTTCCCGTCGTCGGCTTCCCGGTCGGTTTCGTGGTCGGCTTCGGCTCGACCGTCGGCTTCGGCGTGACGGTCGGAGTCGGTGTGGGCTTCGGGTCCGGCTTCACGGGGGCCACGGTGTCGAGGCTCAGGATTCGCACCGCGGGATCCTCGCTGTCGCTGAAGATCGCCGGGGCGCCCACGGCGAAGGTGACCCGCTTCCCCGCAGGGTCGTCGGTGAGGTCCGCGAAGGCCCGGCCGAGCCGCTGCCCGGCGCGCTCGCCGGCGATGAGCTCGACCCCGGGGACCGACGTCGAAGCCAGTCCGGAAGTCTCGAGCACGCGGTTCGCACCGGTCGCCTTGCCCGCCGCGAGGAAGCGGGAATCCACCGCCACCGCGTAGCCGGAGCCCTCTCGGGCGGGATCGGGCGATCCGTCCATGCCGCCGACGAGCAACATCGACCAGCCCTGCATCCGGACCGCGCCCACGCCGTGCCCGAAGTGGTCGCCGGACGCCATGCCGTTGATCCACCAGCCGCGCGCGCGGGGCGCCGCCGCCGCGGAAGCGTCGGCCGCCGTGGCGGAGGCCTCGGTTGCCCCGCCCGTCCGCGGAGCGGCCTCGCGCACGGCCGGTCCGTCGGTCGCGAGCGGGTCCGTCCGCACGTCGACGCCGTCGGGGCCACCGGTGACGACCACCGCGCTGCCCGGCTTCGGCTCGTCGGATTCGCCGCCGATGAGCAGGTCGTCGTACCCGTCACCGTCGATGTCGCCGAGTCCGACTGTCGCGGTACCGAGCAGGTCGTAGCCGCGCGGCGGCCCGTCGATCCGGACCCCGGGGATCGGATCCGCACCCACTCGCACATCGGCGCTCGAGTCCGTGATCACCCAGACGGCTCCCGTCGCGAAGCGCTCCGCACCGGGGGCCTTCCAAGAGGAGGCGCCGACCGCGAGGTCCTCGCGTCCGTCCCCGTTCATATCGCCCGCGCGGCTCACCGAGACCAGGTCGATCCCCTTCCCCGAGATCCGGGGGCCCGGCGCATCCGCGAGCTGCGACTGGTTCGGCAGCCGCTCGGCGTGCAGGATCGTGACGACGCCGCTCGTGTCGGTGACCGCGACCTCGTCGCGGCCGTCCCCGTCGATGTCGCCGACGCCGTTGCCCCGGGTGATCGATCCGAGCACGGTGCGACCCCGGTCGCCGAGCGAATCGAGACGGACTTCCGAGAAGTCGGTCGAACCGAAGACGATGAACGCGCCGACCGCTTGCGCCACCACCACGAGATCGTCGATGCCGTCGCCGTTCACGTCGCCCGCGCAGCGCACGTCGACACCGCCCATCATGTTGCGGGCTGTGTCGATGATCCGCACGGGGCGCTCGTTCTCGACCCGGGTCGTGCCGACGGTCGTCCGCGTCCCCGCTCCGAGCAGTACGTAGGCGCCCGTGGCTCCCGGGCTCGTGTCGAAGGTCGCGTAGGTGCCGACGGCGAGATCGGGCACCCCGTCCCCGTTGATGTCGCACCGCGCCTGCGATGCGGTCGCCCCGAAGGCAGTGCCACCCGGGCCCTGGACCGTGCGGTCGGCGGCAGGGGCTGCGGTGGCCGGGGCGGGCGTCGCGAGCAGCGCGACCCCGGGGATCGCCAGGGCGAGCGCGGCGACGGCGCCGAGCGCCCTCCCGGCTCCGCGTCTCGACGGAGGAGTGATGGACACAGTGCACCTTTCGAACGTGTGCGGCCGAAGCCGAAAGATCAGACGTTCATTAACTTAGCCTAACCTAACTATCGTCCGATCATACGAGCAGCAGGTGCGACTCCGAGCCCGCGCGAGGCCGGCCGATCCGCCCACGATGCACATCGACCCGAGAGCGAGCAGGTCAGAACAGCCACCCCGCCCTCCGGGCGAAGCTGGAAGACTGGGCGGCGGGCGCGCCGAGTCGCGCACACGCGAGAACTTCGCAGTACAATTGCACATGCCACAGCACAGCCCGTGCTGCGCTCCGAACTCGCCCGCCAGACGCCGCAGTCGACTAGACCCCGTGGAGGAACCCAGCAATGACCGAAACCCTCTCCCCCGAGCTCGAGGCAGTCGTCGCGCGCGCCGCGGCCGCTGCTCCCGCCTACGCCGCCGTCGCTCCCGAGGATCGCGCCCGCGCCATCGTCGCGGTCGCCGACGCGCTCGAGGCGAACAAGGCGGATCTGGTCGCGATCGCGATGCGCGAGACCGGCCTCACCGAGGCCCGCCTCAGCGGCGAGGTCACCCGCACGGCGGTCCAGCTGCGCCTCTTCGCCGACACCCTGGTGACCGGCGTCCACCTCGACGCCCGCATCGACGAGGCCGACGGGGCCTTCGCCCTCGGTGTCCGCCCCGATGTGCGCCGCGTGCTGCGCCCGCTCGGCCCGATCATCAACTTCTCGGCCTCGAACTTCCCCTTCGCCTTCTCCGTAGCCGGCGGCGACTCGGCAGCGATCCTCGCGGCCGGCTGCCCGCTGATCGTGAAGGCGCACTCGGGGCACCCCGAACTCTCCGACGCCACTGCGGCCGTCGTCAGCGCAGCGCTCGCCGGGGCCGGCATGCCCGATGGCACCTTCCAGCTCGTGCACGGCCGCGAGGCCGGCGTCGCGATCCTCAAGGATCCCCGCGTCAAGGGCGGTGCGTTCACCGGCTCCATCGCCGTCGGCCGCCTGCTCGCCGACATCGCGGCCGCGCGGCCGGCACCCGTGCCCTTCTTCGGCGAGCTCGGCAGCGTCAACCCGGTGTTCGTCACCGAGGCAGCGATCGCCGAGCGCGGCGACGACATCGCGAGCGGCTTCGTCACGAGCGTCTCCGGCTCGGCGGGCCAGCTCTGCACCAAGCCCGGCTTCGTCTTCGTCCCCTCCGTCGAAGCGCTCGAGGCGCCCATCGCGGCGGCGGCGCAGGGCATCCCCGAGCACCGCCTGCTCGACCCGCGCATCGCGAAGAGCTTCGCCGAGCGCCGGGACACGATCCTCGGCACCCCCGGCGTCCGTCCCGTCGTCGAGGGCGGCGTCCGCTTCGACGCGGACGGTCAGGGCTGGGCCACGCCGACCATCGTCGCCGTGTCCCTCGACGACTTCCGCGCCGGACACGAGCGCCTCATCCACGAGGCGTTCGGCCCACTGTCGATCCTCGTCGAGGTCCCCGCCGGCACCGACCTCGCAGCGCTGCTGCCCGAGTTCTTCGAGGGCAACCTCACCGCGACCCTGCACCTGAGCGAGGCCGAGGGCGCGGGCTCCGCGAACGCCGAGGCGATCGCCGCGCTGGTCGAGGCGATGAGCCTGCAGGTCGGCCGTGTGCTCTTCAACGGCTGGTCGACCGGCGTGGCCGTCACCCCGGCCATGCAGCACGGCGGCCCGTGGCCCGCCACCTCGAACGATTCGAGCACTTCGGTGGGCACGGCCGCGATCCAGCGCTTCGTACGACCGGTCGCCTACCAGAACGTCACCCAGGCGTTCCTGCCCGCGGCGCTGCGCGACGACAACCCGCTCGGCGTGCCCCAGACGCGCACCGGCGCGGGCGAGTCCCAGGAGTGGGGCGCTCGCTGGCGCTGATCCGCACCGGAACAACGCGGAAGCCCCGCCGTCCCGAGGGACGGCGGGGCTTCCGCGTTGCCGGAGCGCTCGGGCTCAGTGCCAGAGCACCGCGAGTGCGACGTTCAGCGTCGCGAGGCCCGCGATCGCGCCGAGGACGCCGCCCGAGATCTTCTGCTTCTTGCGGTTCACGAGGATCAGGACGATGAGGCCGATCAGCACGATGAGCTTCACGCCGATCTTCATGTTGTTCGGGTGACCGCCGAGGCCGTAGATGGTGCCGACGAGCGCCAGACCCGTGACCAGCAGACCGAGCGAGCCGTGCAGCAGCCCGTTCGAGATCTTCGCGCGACCCTCGCGCACGGCCGGCAGCTGGGCGAGCGCGCCGCCCATGACCACGCCGAAGCAGACGATGTGCAGCACCACGAGGATCGACCTGAGAATATCCATACCCCCATCGTATCCGGCGCTCCAGGCCAGCAGCAGCCGAGGCACGATCATCGCTCAGCCCCTTCCTCGTCCACTCTGATACCCGTTTTCCGACCCGCGGATGCGGCCGCTCAGTCCACCGCGAGCGCGGCGACCGGCGAGACGCGGATCGCGCGGCGCGCGGGTGCGGCCGAGGCGATCATCGCGAGCACCGCGCCGAACACCGCGACCCCGGCGATCATGCCCCACGGGATCGACGGCGGCATGAGCCCCGCCTGCTGCCCGAGCATGCTCTGCGCGGCGACCCAGCCGTAGAAGGTGCCGAGCAGCAGCCCGAACACGAGTGCGGCGAAGGTCATCTGCGCGCTCTCGGCGGTGATGGTGCCGCGTACCTGACGCCCGGTGAATCCGAGGGCCCGCAGCAGGCCCAGTTCGCGGGTGCGCTGCAGCACGCTGAGCGAGAGGGAGTTCACCATGCCCACGGCCGCGATCACCGCGGAGAAGCCGACGAGACCGGTGAGGATCGCCATCGTGACCGCGAAGGTGCTCTCGAGCGCCTCCTTCATCGCGGGGTTGCCGTCGAACACCTGCATGGTCATCTGCTGGTAGGTCTGCAGCGCGACCGCGAACATCGTGACGAGCGTCACGCCGATCACGAGTCCGATCGTGGCGCGGGCGCTCCGCTCGGGGAACCGCACCGCGTTCGCCGCGGCGAGCCGGCCGGTGACCCCGCGCCCGAGCAGTCGGCCCGAGAGGCGGAGCAGTGGCGGCATGATCCAGTGGGCCCCGATCGCGATGCCGGTGAACGAGGCGAGCCCGCCGAAGAAGGCGACGAGCAGCCCGAGCGGCGACACCAGGCCGACCAGCACGCCGAGCGCCAGCACGCCCGCGCCGAGCACGAGCAGGATCACCGAGAACACCGTGCGTCCGGTGCGGTGCTGCGCCGATTCGGGATCGAGCTCGACCGAGGCCCCCGTCGCCGCGATGGGCGACACCGCGCCCACGCGCCGCGAACCCACCCAGGCCGACACCCAGGTGGTGAGCGCGACCACGGCGACGCCGACCAGCGCGAACGGGTCGAACAGCGGGTAGTCGTGCCCGGCCGGCAGCCAGCCCTGCCCCGGGGCGACCGAGACGAAGACCGTGCAGAGCAGCCAGGAGGCCGCGAACCCGATCGCCGCGCCGATCAGGCCGACCATGAGCCCTTCGAATGCCACCCGCGAGCGCACGCGGCGCGAGCTCGCCCCGACGAGGCGCAGCAGCGCGATCGTGCGCGCCCGCCCGGCGATGATCGTGGAGAACGTGTTGGCGGTGACGATCGACCCGACGTAGAGCGCGATCAGGATGAACACGGTCGCGACGATGAAGAGCATCATCCGCATGGTGCCCGATTCCTCGACCAGCTGCGGATCGATCGCCGCGGTCAGGATCCCGACCGTCTGGATCAGCGTCGCCGCGAACATCGCCGAGAGCGCCGCCACGACGATCGTGGCACCGTGGTCGCGGGCGGAACCCCCGGCCGCCGCGCCGAAGCCGCGCCCGCTCATCGCGCCACCGCTTCCATGCCGAGCATCGTGCGCGAGATGTCCTCGGCGCTCATGGGGCCGCGATCGTCGACGATGCGGCCGTCCGCGAGGAACAGGATCCGGTCGGCGTGGCTCGCCGCGATCGGATCGTGCGTGACCATCGCGATGCTCTGACCGGAACGGTGCGCCGCGTCCCGCAGCAGCGCCAGCACCTCGCGGCTGGTGCGCGAGTCGAGCGCGCCGGTCGGCTCGTCAGCGAACAGCAGGTCGGGGCGGCGTGCAAGAGCGCGCGCGATCGCGACGCGCTGCTGCTGTCCGCCGGACAGCTGATGCGGGCGATGGGTGAGACGCTCGCGCAGCCCGAGCGCGTCGACGATGCTGTCGATCCAGTCCCGTTCCTCGCGCGTCGGCCGACGGCCGTCGAGCTCGAACGGGAGCGTGATGTTGTCCTGCGCGTCGAGCGTCGGCACCAGGTTGAACGCCTGAAACACGAAGCCGACCCGGCGTCGGCGCAGGACCGTGAGCTCGGCGTCGCGCATGCCGGTGATCTCCTGATCCCCGAGCCAGACGCGCCCGCCGCCGTCGGTGTCCGCGGTATCGAGGCCGGCCATGACGTGCATGAGTGTGGACTTGCCCGAGCCGGACGGACCCATGATCGCGGTGAACTCACCGCGTCGGATCCCGATCGAGACGTCGTCGAGGGCGACCACGCGGTGCTCGCCCGAGCCGTAGTGCTTGCTGAGGTGGGTGACGCGGGCGATGAGCCCGAGGTCGCTTGGCTGTGTCTCCATACCTCAGACGGTACGGACCGACGCGGGCGCTCCGCGTCGTCCCTGGGTGCCTCCCGGGTCAGCCGACGGTACCGTCGGCCGACGCCGGAGGAACGCCGAGGGCGCCGGTTCCCGCAGGATCCGGCGCCCTCGGCGCGAGCACGGAGCTCAGTGGAAGAAGTGGCGCTCCCCGGTGAAGTACATCGTCACACCGGCCGCCTTCGCGGCTTCGATCACCTCGGGATCGCGCACCGAGCCGCCCGGCTGTACGACGGCGCGCACGCCGGCGTCGAGCAGCACCTGCAGGCCGTCCGCGAAGGGGAAGAACGCGTCGGACGCGGCGACCGAGCCCGTGGCGCGGTCCCCCGCACGCTCGACCGCGAGGCGGCACGAGTCCACCCGGTTGACCTGGCCCATGCCGACGCCGACCGAGGCGCCGCCCTGCGCGAGCAGGATCGCGTTCGACTTCACGGCGCGGCAGGCGCGCCAGGCGAACTCGAGCTCGGCGAGCGTCTCGGCGTCCGCGGGCTCGCCGGTGGCGAGCTCCCACTCGGATGCCGGGGCGAAGGAACGGTCGGCGTCCTGCAGCAGGAAGCCGCCCGAGACCTGGCGCAGCTCGAGCGGACTCGGCTCGAAGTCGCCGGGCAGCACGAGCAGACGCAGATTCTTCTTCTGTGTGAGGATCGCGAGCGCCTCGGGGTCGAAGCCGGGAGCGATGATCACCTCGGTGAAGATGCCGGAGACCGTCTCGGCCATGGCCTTCGTGACGGTGCGGTTCGCGGCGATCACACCGCCGAACGCCGACACCGGGTCGCAGGCGTGCGCCAGCTCGTGGGCCGCCGCGATCTCGTCGGCCGCGCCTTCGGGCGCCACCGCGATGCCGCACGGGTTCGCGTGCTTGATGATCGCGACCGCCGGGCGGTCGTGGTCGTAGGCGGCGCGCAGCGCCGCATCGGCGTCGACGTAGTTGTTGTACGACATCTCCTTGCCGTGCAGCTGGGTCGCCTGCGCAATCCCGGTGCCGCCTGGCTCGGTGAAGAGCGCTGCGCGCTGGTGGCTGTTCTCGCCGTAGCGCAGCACCGCGTCGCGCAGGCCCCCGACCTCGAGGCCGACGGTGGTGCCGGTCGGGTCCTCGGGGTCGATCGCGAAGATCGCGTCGATCGAGCCCGCGGCCCCGTCCTCGCCGTCGAAGTCCGCGTCGTCGTCCAGCAGCGCCTCGGCGCCCTGCTCCGCGCCGAAATCGGCGTCGAAGTCCGCGTCGAACCCGGCCTCGTCGAGGGTCTCGCCCGTCCAGCCGACGAATTCCTGCTCGAGGAAGTAGGTCGCGACCGAGGCGTCGTACGAAGCGGTGTGCGTGAACGCGTCGGCGGCGAGCGAGCGTCGCAGATCGAGGGTCGTACCGCCCGACTGCACCGCCTCGATGACCTCGTCGTAGCGCTCGGGCGACACGACGATCGCGGCGTTGGCGTGGTTCTTGGCCGTGGCGCGCACCATCGCCGGGCCGCCGATGTCGACGTTCTCGATCACGTCGGCGACGGGCTTGCCCGCGGCCACCGTCTCCTCGAACGGGTAGAGGTTCACGACGACGAGCTCGAACGGCTCGATGCCGAGCTGCGCCAGCTGATCGCGGTGATCGGCGAGGCGGAGGTCGGCGAGCAGGCCGGCGTGGACCGAGGGGTGCAGCGTCTTGACTCGCCCGTCGAGCGCCTCGGCGAATCCGGTGACCTCGGCGACGTCGGTGACCGGGTGGCCCGCGTCACGGATCGTCGACGCCGTGGAACCGGTCGAGACGATCTCGACGCCCGCGGCGGCGAGCGCCCCGGCGAGTTCGAGCAGGCGGGACTTGTCGCTCACCGAGATGAGCGCCCGGCGCACCGGGATCAGATCGCGGTGCTCGTACAGGCTGGGGTCGTGGCTCTGGACTGCCATCAGGTTCGGTCTCCTATTCGGCCGATTGGGGAAGGTTCAGGTCTCCGGTCGCGATGTCGCGCACGACGTCGACGAGCAGGGGGCGCTCGAGCTGCTTGATCCGCTCGTGCAGCTCGTCCTCGGTCTCGCCGTCGCGCACGACGACGGTTCGCTGGCGCAGCACGGGACCCGTGTCGACGCCCTCGTCGATCACGTGCACGGTCACACCGGTCTCGGGAGCGCCGGCGGCGAGCGCGTCGCGCACGGCGTGCGCTCCGGGGAAGTTCGGCAGCAGCGCGGGGTGGGTGTTGATGAGCGCGGGCGAGAAGAGGCGCACGAAACCGGGCGGCAGGATCCGCATGAGTCCGGCGCTCACGACGAGGCCGGGCTCGGGGCCGGTGCCGACCCCGTGCTCCTGGATGGCGGCTGCGAGCAGCTGGCCCCATTCCTCGCGGGTGTCGGAGTCGGCGGGGCGCACGACGAAGGTCGGAATGCCCGCGGCTTCGGCGTGGGCGAGTCCGGGCGCCTCGGTGTCGGACCCCACGACCGCGATGCGGGCAGGGAAACCGGGTTCGGAGGTCGCGTCGATCAGGGCCTTGAGGTTGCTGCCCCCACCGGAGATCAGCACCGCGATGTTCAGCACGCGGCAAGTCTAGCGGGGCCGCGGAGCATACGCTCTCGAAACAGTCGCTGCGGTCTCATGGGAGTGGGTGCCTCGCACGCCCAGCCGAAGAAAGCAGGTTCCGCATGTCCGCTCACGCACCGACCGTCCGCACCGAGCACGCTCCCCGTCCCGCCGCGGTCGTCTTCCTGCTGCTCGTCGTCGCCGGGATCGGCGTCGCGACGCTCGGACCGCGCGGTCTCGTGCTGATGGCACGTATCGAGGCGGTCGACGCGATCAATGCGGTGCTCGGCCGCTTCGATGCGTCACTCACGACGATGCAGATCGAGGATCTCGCCAACATCGCGCTGTTCGTGCCGCTCGGCCTCGCGGTCGCCGCGGTGCTCCCCCGTCGCGCGTGGTGGTTCGCGCTGCCGATCTGCGTCGCGGCGACCGCGGCGATCGAGCTGAGCCAATCGGTGATCCCCGGTCGGGTCCCGGATCTGTCCGACGTCGTGCTCAACGCGGTCGGCGCCGCGATCGGGTGCGCGATCCTCGGGATCCGGCGAGCGGTCCGGCGCAACTGATATCTCAATTTCGTTTCGCACGGCCGCGCGGGTACCATGCCACACGGCGAACCCCGCCGCCGTCGAACCGAAAGAGGCATCACCCGTGCAGGAACCGGCTTCCGCTCCGTCCCCGTCGAACGGGGCCAAGCTCCGCCCGCGGCACGTCACCATGATCACGCTGGGCGGCATCATCGGCGCGAGCCTCTTCGTCGGATCCGGCAACATCATCCGCTCGGTGGGTCCGGCCGCGATCATCTCCTACCTCATCGGCGGCCTGCTCGTGTTCCTCGCGATGCGCATGCTCGGCGAGATGGCCGCGGCCCGGCCGGCGATCGGCTCGTTCATGGAGTACGCCCGAGTCGGGCTCGGCGACTGGGCCGCCTACCTCGTCGGCTGGCTCTACTGGTACTTCTGGGTCGGCGTGCTCGCCTACGAGGCGGTGCTCGGCGGCGAGACCCTGCACTCCTGGTTCGCGTTCCTGCCGGGTTGGGCGTGGTCGCTGATCCTGATCGCCGTGTTCATCGGCGCCAACCTGATCTCGGTGCGCACCTTCGGCGAGGTCGAGTTCTGGCTCGCCAGCATCAAGGTCATCGCGATCGTCGTGTTCCTCGGCGCGGGCCTGCTCTTCGCGCTCGGCCTGTGGCCGCAGTCGACCTTCTCCGTGCCGAACCTCTGGGAGCACGGCGGATTCGCCCCGAACGGCTTCGGCATCGCGTTCACGGGCGTCGCGCTCGTCATCTTCTCGTACTTCGGCACCGAGATCGCGGTGATGGCCGCGGCCGAGTCCGAGAACCCCGCAAAGGGCATCAAGCAGGCCACGAGCACCGTGATCTGGCGGATCCTGCTGTTCTTCGTCGGCGCCGTGCTCATCATCACGATGGTCGTCCCCTGGGACGAGCTGCCCGAGCCCGTGAACGTGGCGACCGCACCCTTCACCTACGTGTTCTCGCTGCTCGGCGTCCCCGGCGCCGCCGCGATCATGCAGATCATCATCTTCACCGCCGTGATCTCGGTGCTCAACTCGGGCCTCTACTCGGCGTCGCGCATGTTCGCTGCCCTCGCCGAGCAGGGCTACGCCCCGCGCCTCATGATGCGCAGGACGCGCTCGGGAGTCCCCGCCTTCGCACTGTTCGCCTCCACGATCGGCGCGGTCGCGGCGACCCTCGTCAACTTCGCGGCGCCCGAGTCGGGCGTCTTCGACTTCATCATGAACTCGGCCGGCCTCGTCGCGCTCTTCGTCTACGTCTTCATCGCGCTCACGCAGATGCGCATGCGGCAGAAGATGTCGGCTGAAGAGGCCGCCGGGCTGAAGCTGAAGATGTGGCTCCACCCCTGGCTCAACATCCTCCTCATCGCCGCGATCGCCGCGGTGCTCGTCGTGATGCTGAGCTCCGAGAGCGGCCGAACCCAGGTCTGGACGAGCCTTATCGCGACCGGCGTGCTGATCGCCTGCTGGCCCCTGGTGCGCCGCTCGCTCGCGAAGCGCCGGGCTGCGAGCGCGGGCGCCGCGCCCGCGGCCGACGCCGAGCAGATCGCGGCCGACGAGGCCGCGGGCTCCGAGGCGCACGGGCACTGATCCGGATCGCTCCGGAGCAGCGGTCGGCGCCGTCGGCTCCGGAACGCCGCTTCGGCGGGCGGGCGGGCCGGCTCACCCGCCGTGCAGGATCTCGCGCGCCAGCGCGATCGGGTGCGTGCACGCGGCGAGCGCGTCCTCCTGGCTCGCCCAGCGGTCCCAGTACGGCCGGAACGCCTCGCCGTCCCGGGCGAGCGCCCGGCGACGGCGCTCCTCCGCGGGCAGCTCGATCCACACCGGCAGCACGGCACCGATGCCGGTGCCCGACCCCGCCGCCCAGGCCCGGGCGGCGGCCAGGTTCTCGGCGCTGAGCGCGCCGCAGCCCTCGATCACGAGCGGCCGGCCGCGCTCGATCCCGCATTCCTCGGCGAAGCCTCCGGCGATCCAGTCGTAGCGACGGTAGCGTCCCGTGCGCAGCGCCGCGGGCACCGCGGCGGCGCCCGCCGCGAGCCCGTCCCAGCCGGGGTACAGATCCTCGACCCGCAGCAGCTCGGCGGGGGCACCGAGCGCTCCAGCGAGCAGCGGCACCAGTGCACCCGCGATCGTGGTCTTCCCGGATCCGGATCGACCGTCCACGAGCACCACGCGCGGCGGGCGTCCGCGCAGCAGAGCCGTCCGCACCAGAAGGTCGCGCGCGACCGCCTCCGCGCCGGGATCCGGCCCGATTCCCGGTCCGCTCACGCCGCGCTCTCCTCCGCGAGCACACGGCCGTCGCGCATGCGGACGACGCGGTCGGCGATCGCCTCGGCCTCCTCCGGGTCGTGGGTCACGAGGATCGCGGTCGTACCCGTCTCGCGCAGCAGCCGTGCCAGGTCCTCTGCGAGGCGTGTCCGCAGCTCGCGGTCGAGCGCCGAGAGGGGTTCGTCGAGCAGCAGCAGGCGCGGCCGGGGCGCGAGGGAGCGCGCGAGCGCGATCCGCTGGCGTTCACCGCCCGATAGCTCCGTCACGCGCCGCCCCTCGCTCCCCGGCAGACCGACCAGCTCGAGCAGCTCGGCGACGCGCGCGGCGCGCTCCGGCTTGGGCATCCGCTGAGATTCCATCCCGTAGGAGACGTTCGCCCCGACGTTCCGGTGCCCGAACAGCTGCCCGTCCTGGAACATCAGCCCGAAGCCGCGCCGGTGCGGTGCGACCCCGGCGAGGTCCTCGCCCGCCCACGCGATGCGGCCACCGGCGAGCGGCTCGAGCCCCGCGACCGCCCGCAGCAGGGTCGACTTGCCGCAACCGCTCGGTCCGAGCAGCGCGACGATCTCGCGCTCCTCGACAGCGAGGCTCGCTCTGTCGACCGCCGGCCGTGCGGACGCGTCGGTCCCCGGGTACCGCACCGTCGCGCGGTCCACGGAGAGTCCGCGCGTTCCGACCGCCCGCTCCGTCCCGTCCGCTTCCGCCATGCGCCGCTCCTTCGTCTCGGTCACCATTCTGCCGCCGCCTCTCCGCGCCACCGCTCCGCCAGCAGCATGATCCCCGCCGTGATCGCACCCAGCACGACCGCGCCCGCGAGCGCAGTGCCATAGCTGTCGCTCCCCTGCCTGCCGATCAGCTGCGCGATCACGACGGGGAGGGTCTGGGTGTCGGGACGCACCAGGAACGAGGTCGCGCCGAACTCGCCGAGCGAAGCCGCGAGGGCGAAGCCCGCCGCGAGCCCCGCCGACCGGCCGAGCAGCGGCAGGTCGATCGTGCCGAGCACCCGCAGCGGGCCCGCGCCGAGCATGGCGGCGGCGTCCCGCTGCCGCGGGTCGATCCCGCGCAGCACGGGCAGCAGGGTCCGCACCACGATGGGCAGCGCGACGAGCGCCTGCGCGATGGGGATCAGCACCGTCGAGGTGCGCAGGTCGAGCCCGATCCCGAGCGGCCGGTTCATGGTGAGCAGCAGTCCGAAGCCGAGCGTCACCGCCGAGACCCCGAGCGGCAGCATGATCGCGCCGTCGAACCACTCGATCCCCCGGGCGAGAACGCGGGATCTCGGACGCCGCGACGCCACGAGCGCGACCAGGCCGCCGAGCAGCAGCGCGATCGTCGCGGCGAGCGCGGCGATGCCGAGGCTCGTCGCGAGCGCGTCGGCCACGGATCCGTCGATCGGGGAATCCGCGGGCGGCACGAACAGGTTCGTGTAGTTCTGCAGGGTCCACTCGGCAGCGCCATCGGCACCGGCGGTCCGGCCGCGCAGCGACCCGACGAGCAACGCGATCATGGGCAGCAGGTGCAGCAGCAGCACGGTCGCCGCGACCACCGCGATCGCGGGGGCGTGGGCCCGCCGGATCCGCTCCGCGGTCGGCCGCAACGAGACCGTCTGCTCGCGCCTGCGGCGCAGTCGGGCGGACACGACCAGCACGGCGGCGACCAGCGCGAACTGCAGCAGCGACAGCACGGCCGCCGCGCGCAGGTCGAGGAACTGCACGGTCAGCCGGTAGATCTCGGTCTCGACGTTCGACAGGCTGCGCCCGCCGAGGATCAGCACGATGCCGAACGAGGTGGCGCAGAACAAGAACACGAGCGACGCCGCGGAGGCGAGCGCGGGCGCGATCTGCGGCAGCGTGACCGTCCACCAGACCCGGCCCGGGCCGGCGCCGAGCATGCGCGCCGCCTGCTCGGGGCGCGGGTCCAGCTGCGACCAGAATCCGCCGACCGTGCGGGCGACGACCGTGACGTTGAAGAACGCCAGGGCGAGCACCACGACCAGCAGGGTGCGGTCGAGTCCGAGCGCGGCGAGCGGACCGCCCTCGCCGAACACCGACTCGAAGGCGACGCCCACCACGACCGTCGGCAGCACGAACGGGACCGTCATGAGGCCGCGCAGCGCGGCACGGCCGCGGAACCGGAGCCGATAGAGCACGAACGCGGCGGGCACGCCGAGCACGAGGGACAGCAGCGTGCCGAGCGCGGCCTGGGCGAGGGTCTGCCCGACGACGCTCCAGGTGCGGGGCTCGCCGAGCACCGCGGGGATCCCGGACGCGTCGAAGCGCCCCTCGGTCGTGAAGCCCGTCGCGATGAGCGACAGGACGGGCAGCAGGAAGAAGACGGCGAGGAACGCGAGCGGGATCGCGGCCGCGGCGGTCCACGCCGCAATCCCCCACCCGCGGCCGGTGCCGACCGCGCGTCCCGCTCGCCGGGTCGAGCGGCTCACCAGCCGGTCGCCGTGCTCCACGTCTTCAGCCAGGACTCGCGATTCGCACCGATCTCGGCGGCGGGCAGGTCGTTCGGCTTCGCGGGCTTCGGCGCGAACTTCGTCCAGTCGGCGGGGACGTTCGCGCCGGCGTCGACGGGGAACATGTACATGGACTCCGCGATGGTGTCCTGGAACTCTCGCGAGACGAGGTAGTCGACGACCTTCTTCGCGCCCTCGGGGTTGGCGGCGCCCTTCAGCACGCCCGCGTATTCGACCTGGTTGGAGCAGGTGTCGAGCAGGGCGGCCGTGGTGGACGCCGAGCCGTCCTTGGTGAGCGTCCAGGCGGGCGAGGTCGCGTACGAGACGACGATCGGACGGGTGCCGGTGCCGCCGCCCTGGGTGAACTGGCCGTTGTAGGCCTCGGTCCAGCCCTGCTCGACGCGGGTGCCGTTCTTCGCGACCTGCTTCCAGTAGTCGGCGAAGCCGTTCTCGCCGAACTTCGCGACGGTGCCGACGAGGAACGAACCGCCGGTCGACGAGGCGGTGGGGTCGAGCACGACGGCAAGATCCTTGTACTTCGCGTCGGTGAGCGCGTCGTAGCCCGTGGGGGCCGCGATGCCGTGCTTCGCGAACCAGCCCGTGTCGATGTTCAGGCAGGTGGCGCCGTAGTCGACGGCGGTCAGCGATCCGCGGTCGTCGGCCGCGAGCTGCTTCGCACCGGCGGGCAGGCCCTTCGGCGTGTACGCCTCCGTGATCCCGCCGTCGATGAGCCGGGACGCGAAGATCTGGTCGACGCCGAAGAACGCGTCGGCGATCGGGGCGCCCTTGGTGAGCACGAGCTTGTTGGTGAGCTCGCCGCCGTCGCCGGCCGAGACGACCTTCACCTGCAGGCCGGTCGCCTTGCTCGCGGCCTTCGCGAACTCCTTGTTCGGGAACGAGCTGTGCACGACGAGGGTGACCTCGCCCGAGGCGGCTTTCTCGCCGGATCCGCCGGACGCGGTGCAGCCGGCCGCGGTGAGGGCGAGTGCTCCGGTGAGGGCGAGCACGGCGAATGTACGGGCATGCGAACGCATAGGGTTCCTTCCTCCGCTGGTATGACCCAGATCAGGTTGACGGTCGGAGCTCGCGTGCTCCCTCTCAGCCCCTCGCGCAGGGACTCCCGTGGATTCGATTCAGCCTAGCGCACTCCGCATCCCCGACTCTCCCGACGGGTAGGCTGACCGCATGACGGACCACGGCGCGGTGCCCGCATCGGCTACTCGGGCGATGCTCCTCGAGCACGCGCAGACGGTCGAGGAGCAGGCGGCGCAGCACGCGGTGACGTTGGAATCCCTCCTCGCGGTCCTGCGCTCCCCGCGGCTCGACGATCGGGCAGCCCGCGCGACGGCGGTCGACCTCGCGGTCGAGGCGCTGATCGGGCTCCGTTCCGGGGTCGACGAGCAGCAGGCGGGCCTGCTCGAGCCGGTGACGGCCGCGTTCACCCGGCTGCGCGAGGATCTCCGCCCGCTCGTCCGCTTCGGCGACCTCGAGATGCAGTTCGTGGATCCCCCGCGCTCGGGCCGCGCGCTCCCGGGCGAGGTCGCGCACACGGCACGTTCGATCGTGCGGATCGCCGTCCTCGCACTGATCGACGCGGGTGATGCGCGGCGCGTGCGGATCCAGTGGGACTGCGACGGCCTCCACCTGCTCATGAGCATCCGCGACGACGGCCGGGGCGATCTCACGGCGAACCACGACGCGCTCCGGCCCATCGTCGAGCGCGTGATCGCGCTCGACGGCGCGCTCGACGTCGACTCCACCTCCGGCTGGGGCTCCACCCTCGGGATCCGGATCCCGCTCGATCCGCCCGCGCCGCGGGACTCCCCATCGGGAACCGCCGACCTGACGGCCCGCGAGCGCGAAGTGCTGGGGTTCGTCGCCGCGGGGCAGCGCAACAAGGCGATCGCCGAGGCGCTGAGCATCAGTCCCAACACCGTCAAGTACCACGTGTCGAAGCTCCTGCAGAAGACCGGATCGACCTCGCGCGCCGAGCTCGTCGCGATCGGTGTCGCCTCGCTCTGACCGAAGCACCTCCCCAAACGGGTGGTCCGGCCCAGCCCTCGGGACGGTTGAGCGCCGTCCGGTCCGGGGAGAGGCTCGGGGTGGCGGGAGCCGCCGAAATCTGCAGAGAGGACGAAGATGTCTGGAAACCGAGCAGTCGCGTACAAGGGGCCCGGTGTCGTCGAAGTGGTCGACACCCCCTATCCCGAGTTCGAGCTCAAGGACGGGCCGGGCGTCAACCCGGCGAACGTCGGACGCAAGGTGCCCCACGGGGCGATCCTGCGGACCGTCAGCACCAACATCTGCGGCTCGGACCAGCACATGGTCCGCGGCCGCACCACCGCGCCGGAGGGCCTGATCCTCGGCCACGAGATCACGGGCGAGGTCGTCGAGGTCGGCCCCGACGTCGAGTTCATCAAGGTCGGCGACATCGTCTCCGTCCCCTTCAACATCGCCTGCGGGCGCTGCCGGAACTGCAAGGAGGGGAAGACCGGGATCTGCCTGAACGTCAACCCGGACCGTCCGGGCAGCGCCTACGGCTACGTCGACATGGGCGGCTGGGTGGGCGGCCAGGCGGAGTTCGTGCTCGTGCCCTACGCGGACTGGAACCTGCTCAAGTTCCCGGACCGCGATCAGGCGCTCGAGAAGATCCTCGACCTCACGATGCTCTCCGACATCTTCCCGACCGGGTTCCACGGCGCCTACACGGCGGGGGTCCGGCCCGGGTCGACCGTCTACATCGCCGGCGCGGGTCCGGTCGGGATCGCGGCGGCGGTCGGTGCGCAACTGCTCGGTGCGGCCTGCGTGATCGTCGGCGATCTGAACGAGGAGCGGCTCGCGCAGGCGCGATCCTTCGGCTGTGAGACGGTCGACGTCTCGAAGGGCGATCCGCGCGATCAGATCGAGCAGATCCTCGGGGTGCCCGAGGTGGAGTGCGGCGTCGACGCCGTCGGCTTCGAGGCGCGCGGTCACGGGTCCGGTTCGGCGACCGAGGCCCCGGCGACGGTGCTGAACTCCCTGATGGATCTCACCGAGGCCGGCGGCGGGCTCGGGATCCCCGGCCTCTACGTGACCGGCGACCCGGGCGGCGTCGACGAGGCGGCGAAAGTCGGCTCGCTGTCGCTCAGGCTCGGCCTCGGCTGGGCGAAGTCCCTGTCGTTCACCACGGGTCAATGCCCCGTGATGCGCTACAACCGGCAGCTCATGCAGGCGATCCTGCATGACAAGGTGCAGATCGCGAAGGCCGTGAACGCGACCCCGATCTCGCTGGAGGACGCACCCCGCGGCTACGCGGAGTTCGATCAGGGCGCAGCGCGCAAGTACGTGCTGAACCCGAACGGCTACATCAAGGCCTGATCAGGGCCGTGGCGGTGGGTCCGGGCGGAATCCCGCCCGGACCCACCGGTTCACCAGGCCGCGGCGACCGCTCGGTGGGTCTCGAACAGCGGCACCGCGGTGCCCTCGGGCGCGCGGCCGAATCCGCACTCGGTGGCGACGCCGAACGGGCGCCCGACGTGCTGCTGCGCGGCGGCGATCCGGCGCGCAGCGCCCGCGACGCCGTCCTCCCGGTGCACGAGGCCCAGGTAGAGCTCCGTCTGCTCGGGAAGCGCCAGCTCGGCGAGCGCCGCGAAGTACTCGGCGTCGTCCCGCTCGATCGGCACGGGCAGGTGAAGCCAGGTCAGGGGACGCTCGGCGGCGTCCACGAGCAGGTTCGCGAACCGCGTCAGGTTCGCGCTGTCCGAGGGCTCGACGAAGTGCTTCTCGGCGACGTCGCCGTAGCAGAGGTGCACGCCGACCTCGACGTCCGCGGGCACGCGGTCGATCTGACGCGCCAGGCGCTCGCTCGTGCCCGCCCAGGCGTCGTCGAACCACTCGTAGGACCGTCCGCCGCGCTCCGCGTAGGCGGCCGACTCGATGATGGCGAACTCGAGCGCTGCGTCCCACTGGATCGCGAGCCGGTCGTGCGGGATCGCGTCGAGGATCCGCTCGAGCTCGGCCGCGAGCGCCGCTTCGTAGACGGGCTCGAACTCGGCCCGGTCCGCCTCGGCGACGAAGCTGCCGACGACGCCGAGCGGGCTCGGCAGCGAGACCTGGAAGCGGGTGCCGGACGGGATCGAACCTGCTCGCTGCAGCCGGTCGAAGACGGCCCACGAGTCGAGCGCGGCGTCCGCGTACCCGAGCGGCGGCAGCTCGATGTCGGCCGCGCGCACGCCCTCTGCGAGCGCGACCGGCCGCAGGTCGAGCATGCGGAGCGGGATCGGGGTGTCGCCGACCCGCACGATACCCGCAGCCTGCGCGATGCGATCGGGCTGGAACGCGATCCAGTGGAATCGCTCCCCCACCTCACCGTCAGGGATCCGCTTCAGGTGGGAGCCGAGGTGCTCTGCGGCGACGCGCATGGTCGACTCCGCATCGTCGAAGTTGATGCTCCCCACCAGGTGGGCGCCCTGGACCGTACCGGGCTGGCTCATGGATTCACTCCCGCTCGCTGTGCTCGGCGTCGCGCGGCGCGCCGGATCGCGCGAGGAATCCGCGCGTCGGCCCTACCGTACTCCGTCGGCGTCGCCGTGGTGCGGCGATGCGTCATCGTCCTCAACACTGTCGCGGCGCAGCCGGGAGCGGAGCCCCTTCGGCAGCTGGAACGGTGCGCGCGGACCCTTCTCGGGCCCGGGCTCGATCGCGTCCGGGACGGATCCGCCATCGGGCGATCCCGCGTCCCAGGAGAAGGCGCGCAGCAGCGGGTCGACGTGCTCGTCCGCGTCCTCGTCCCGAGCGTCCGCGGGTTCGGCCGGTTCCGGAGCCGCGTCTGTCTCGGGCTGCTCCTGCGCGGCGGCGACGGCCTCCTCCGAGATCTCGACGGTGGCCTGATCCGCGGCGACGGTGTCGGTGGCCGGCGCTTCCTCTTCGGCGTCCCGATCGGTGCCCGAATCCGGGTGCGTCGCGGGGGGATCCCGCGGTTCGAGGGGCTCGTCGGCCTCGAGCGGATCGATCGGCGCGGTCTCCTGATCGGCGAAGGATCCGGCGGCGATCGCGGCTTCGCTCGCGGCGAGCTCATGCGCATCGATCTCGGGCAGCGGCAGATCGAGGGGCCCTGCGGCGTCCGCCCCGGTCGTCCCCGATCCGCTGGCATCCGCCGGGCTCGGATCCTGCGCCACCGCGCCTTCGGCGGTGCCGTCGGCGACAGCCCCGGCGCGCGATGAACGACCGGGGATCGGCAGCGCCGAGAGGTCGGGCACGCGCAGCTCGCCGACCGCCCGCATCAGCACCTCGCGACGGCCGATCAGCACGCCGAGCAACAGGCCGATACCGAGTTCGAGCGCGGCGAATCCGCCGGCCGCCCACGCGTCGGGACCGGTGACCGAGAGGCGGTCGGGCCCCGCGGCGCCCGAAGCGAGGAGCGAGAGCAGGGCGACGGCGCCCCCGGCGAGGATCCCGCCGAGCACCGGCACCGCGGTAGTCGCCGCGAGCCCGCGGGCGCGACCGGCGAGTCGCGGCGCCGCGAGCAGCCCGATCACCAGACCGAGCACGAGCACCACGGCGGGGGCCGCGGCGCCGATGGCGGCCCACTCCGGCGGGAGCGCGCCGAGCAGCGGGAGCTGCGGCAGCGGACCGAGGTAGGTGCCGAACGGGGAGACCGAACTCCCCTGACCGATCGCGAAGCCGGTCCCGGTCCACCAGGTCGCGCCCCAGATCACCGCGACGGGCAGCAGCGCCAACTGGAGCACGAAGAGCAGAATCGCGCCGAGCGGGTCCAGCTGCAACTGCTGGCTCAGCGAGATGCTGTCGACGTAGCCCGCGATGAGCCCGACCGCCACGCCGAACGCACCCAATCCGAGCAGCGCGACGGTCGACGCGGTGGCGATCCGGATCGCCGCGCCGATGGCCCAGCCGAACGAGGGCAGGCTGCGGACGCCGAGGTACTCGCGGACCCTGCCGAGACCCCGGGCCGCGGCGAGCCACCAGTCGTGCGGCTCGGTCGCCGCACGCACCAGGAACGGGACACCGCTCGAGATCGCGTAGACGGCCGCGGGCAGCGCGATCGCGACCCAGCGCGGCGCGTCGAGCACCGGCCCGGCGAACGCCGCCGCGACCGCGGCGGCGGCGCCGAACCCGATGCTGCCGCCCAGCACTGCGGCGAACCCGACACCGCCACGGGCCGAGAACCGCCAGCCCGAGCGCGCGGCCAGCACGACGGTCAGCGCGGTCAGTCCGAGCGGCGCCAGCGAGACCGGGATCTGGAGCGCCTGCGCCGGGAGGCCCAGTCCGAGCGCGGCCTGCGCGCTCACCGAGAAGTGCAGCGGCACGAAGTGCGCGAGCAGCCAGCCACCGGCCACCGCCCCGCCGACGTCGCCGGGGTCTGCGGCGAAGCCGAAGCCCGCGCCCCAGAGGACCATGGCGAACGTCGCGACCAGGAGGCCGCCCGCGAGCGCGACGGCGACTGATTCGATGGCTGCGATGATCGCCGTCAGAATTGATCTCATGCTGCGTGCAGTCTAACGAGCGCGGCCCGCACTCCCCCTGATGGCGCGCGGGCCGCGTGCGCCGACCGGGCCTCAGCCCTGCGGCGCGTTCGCGAGCGCGATCAGCTGCGCGACCTGCTCGCGGTCGATCCCCATGCCGGGGAACCCGGCGATGCGGCCGATGGGGAACGACGCCATCATCTTCTCGATGGCCTCGTCGCCCATGATCCCGGCATCCATGGCTTCGTCCATCTGCCCCCGCGTTCCGGCGAGCCGGGCCTGGACCACGGGGCCCGCGACGGGATGCGCGAGCACCTCGGCGATCGACGACTCCTCGGTCAGCGGGAGCAGGATCGACTCCCCCGCGAGTTCGATCGCCGCGCTGCCGCGGATATCCCGACTCGATGCCCCGATCTCGAACCGGTAGATCCCCGGTTCGACGACGAAGCGGTCCACGCGGATGTCCCAGTACGCGAGATCCTCGGCGCGCACCACGAGCTCGACCTCGCGGGTCTCCCCCGCCGCGATCTCGACCGAGGCGAAGGCCTTGAGCTCGCGCGGCGCTCGTTCGACGGCAGACTCGTCGATCGAGACGTAGACCTGCACGACCTCGCGACCGCTCCGTTCGCCGGCGTTCGTGACGGGCACGGTCACCCGGATACCGCCGTCGTCCTGCACCGCGGCCCGGGCCTCTCCGTAGTCGAAGCTCGTGTACGAGAGCCCGTGGCCGAACGGGAAGGCCACGTCCATGCGACGGGCGTCGTACCAGCGATAGCCGACGAGGATCCCCTCGCCGTACTGCACCCGCCCGAAGGAGCCCGGGAAGTTGCCGAACGCCGGGGTGTCCTCGATCCGATGCGGCACCGTCTCGGCGAGGCGGGCCGAGGGGTTCACCGTACCGAGCAGCACGTCGACCGTCGCGGATCCCCCGGCCTGGCCGAGCAGCCAGGCCTCGAGGATCGCGGGCACCCGGTCGGCGAACGGGACCGCCACGACCGAGCCGTTGGAGAGCACCACCACCGTGCGACGATTCGCTGCGAGCACCGCGTCGAGCAGCGCGAGCTGCGCGGGAGACAGGTCGATGTGCTCGCGGTCGAAGCCCTCGGATTCCTCGGGCTCGGTGAGCCCGAGGAATACCACGGCGATGTCGCGATCGGCGGCGAGCGCGGCGGCCTCGTCGCGCAGCCGAGCCTGCTCCTCGGCGGGGGTCCGCGGGTCGAAGGCGAAGCCCGCGGCGAAGGCCGCGCGGTCGCCCGCCTCGGCTGAGAGCGCATCCCAGGCCGTGTCCACCCGTGTCGGGTTGATGTGCGAGGAGCCGCCGCCCTGGAACCGGGGCGTGCGCGCGAACTCGCCGATCACGGCGAGGCTGGCATCGGGGGCGAGCGGGAGCAGCGGCTCGGCGCCGTCCACCGGGTCGTTCTTGAGCAGCACGATGGAGCGGCCGGCCGCTTCACGCGCGAGCGCGTGGTGGGCGTCGACGTCGAGCGGCCCTGCGACCGGCGGGCGCTGCTGCGCCCGGCCGACGAGGTCGAGCAGGCGTCCCGCGGCGGTGTCGAGCGCTTCCGCCGAGAGCTCGCCGTTCTCGACCGCGACGACGACCTGCCAGTCGGTGTGCCCGCCGCTCGACGGCATCTCGAGGTCGAGCCCGGCGGCGACGCCGGCGACGCGATCCTGCACGGCGCCCCAGTCCGAGACGACGAGGCCGTCGAAGCCCCACTCGCCGCGGAGCACGTCGGTCAGCAGCCAGGGGTGCTCGGAGGCGTAGACGCCGTTCAAGCGGTTGTAGGAGCACATCACGGTCCATGGCTGCGCATCGGTGACGACCCGCTGGAATCCGCGCAGGTAGATCTCGCGGAGCGTGCGCGCGTCGATCTCGGCCGACACGCGCATGCGGTCGTCCTCCTGGTTGTTCGCGGCGAAGTGCTTGAGCGAGGCGCCGACGCCCTGGGACTGGATCCCGCGGACGAGCCCGGCGCCGATCTCGCCCGAGAGGATCGGATCCTCGGACACGTACTCGAAGTTGCGTCCGCACAGCGGCGAGCGCTTGATGTTGATGCCGGGGCCGAGGATCACCGCGACGTCCTCGATGGCGGACTCGACGCCGAGGGCGACGCCGACGCGTTCGGCGAGCTCGGGGTCGAAGCTCGCGCCCAGGCCCGAGGCCGGCGGGAAGCACGTGGCCGGCACGCTGTCGTTCAGCCCGAGGTGGTCGCTCGCCTCCGCCTGCTTGCGCAGTCCGTGCGGTCCGTCGGTCAGCATGATCGAGGGCAGTCCGATCCGCTCGATCGGCTTCGTGGTCCAGAAGTCGGCGCCGCTCAGCAGCGACGCCTTCTCCTCCGTCGTGAGGTCGGGGAGTCGGTCGCGCGGTGATTCGGTCATGTCGTGTCCTTTGCGAGTCGGGTTGGTCTGGTGGGTCGTCGGCGCCGTCCGGTTCACAGCAGCGGCCTGACTGCGGCGTACGCGTCGCGCGCGTCCCGACTGGGCGTGTCGAAGACGCGCGCGATGCGGCCGGATCCGTCGTACATCGGCCAGCCGGGGTCACCGTCCGCGATGAACGCGACCGCCGCCGCGTGCACCTCGTCGGCGAGCGCCTGCGGCGGGTTCGGGCCCGCCAGCGGTTCCATGGCCGGCCCGTCGAGGCAGTCGAAGAAGAAGGGAACGTCGAGGCAGTGCTCGGCGAAGCCGAAGGTGCCGGACGGCCACGCGAAGCGGTACACCCACGTGGGCGCGAAGCCGCGGGCCTCGGCGATGCGCAGGATCGCGGTGCGGAACATCCGGTCGGTGAGCACGCGGCCGGCGAGCCGGGCCTTCCCCGCTGCGACGACGTCGGGGTTGGCCGCGAGGTAGGCGCCGCGCGCCGCCTTCGGCACGCCGAGCTTGCCGAGCAGGATCCCCTTCGGCACCCAGCGCAGCGCCTTCGCCGCATCCGTCATAGCCATGCTGAACTCGTCATCGGTGGCGCCCAGCACGAGCGGCTTCCCGGCACCGACGCCGAGGCGGAACGACTCGGCGGTGGGCCGCAGCAGCAGCTCGCCGTCGACCGTCGGGCCGAGCGGGAGACCCTCGTCGATGATCTCGCTCATCGAGTCCGGCGTCATGGCGGTCGCAGCCTTCTGCAATTCGAGGACCCGGTCCTCGGGAACCGCCGACCAGCCGGCCCGGGTCGGGGCGACGCCCGCGGACTCGGCGAGCTTCCGACCGAACGCCTCGGACCGCTCGGCCGACACATCGGCAAGCGCCCCCGAGATCGCGTACACGCCCTGGAACAGGTGCTGCGCGCATTCCATGCCGAGCAGCGTCATCACCGCGCCGCCGCCCGCGGACTGGCCGGCGATCGTGACGCGTGCGGGGTCTCCCCCGAACGCCGCGATGTTGCGCTGCACCCACTCGAGGGCGAGCAGCCAGTCGCGCACGCCGCGGTTCGACGGCGCCTCCCCGATCCCCCCGAAGCCGTCGAAGCCCAGGCGGTACGAAACGGTGACGGTGACGACACCGTCGCGGTTGAAGTTGCGGCCGTCGTACCAGACGCTCGCCGGGGATCCGGCGAAGTACCCGCCGCCGTGGATCCAGACGAGCACGGGCAGGCCGGCTCCGGCGGACGCGGGCTCGAGCGTCGGGGTGAACACGTTGACGTTGAGCGTCGAGTCGCCCGGAATGCTCGGCTCGGGGATCAGCGTCACCCCGGGATCGCCGCGCTGCGCCGTGGCCCCGAACTCGGCGGCGTCGAGCACGCCGCCCCAGGGCGCCTTCGGCTGCGGCTCGCCGAATCGCAGCTCGCCGACCGGCGCCTCGGCGAACGGGATCCCGAGGAACGCCGCCGACCGCCCGTTCCCCCGCTCGCCCGTCGTCGGACGCCAGCGACCCCGGACGAGGCCCTCGGCGATGCGCACCTCGGGGTGGGCCTGCAGGGCGCGCTCGTCCTGCGCTGCGTCGGTGTGCGGTTTCGACATTCGGGTTCCTTCCGGTGGGGTCGGCAGGCGTCCTGTGCGGCTCACGCTACTTGACGCTGCGGATCGGGGCGGTGGCGATCGCCGCGAGGATCGCGAACACGATCCCGAAGACGAAGAGCACGGGGTAGCCGCCGAACGTTCCGATGATCAGGGCGGCGATCGACGGGCTCAGGGCCTGCGGGATGTTCGTCGCGACGTTGAGGATCCCGAGGTCTTTGCCCGCGGAGGTTCCCTCGCTCGGCAGCACCTCGGTCATCAGCGCTGCGTCGACCGACATGTAGAGTCCGAACCCGATGCCGTTGATCACGCTCATGAGGATCATGCCGGTGAGGTTCGGCATCAGCAGGGGCATCGCCAGCCCGATCACCATGAACACGGTGGCGACGTAGATGAAGGGCTTGCGGCGCCCGACGCGGTCGCTCCACCAGCCGGAGAGCGCGATCGCGATCAGCGTGGGGACGAAGGCGACGAGGGTGAGCGTCACCACCGCGCCCTGGGCATCGCTCAACGACAGCCCGATGTAGTCGGTGAGGATGTAGAGCTGGTACGCCGAGACGACGAAGTAGCCGAGGATCAGCAGGAACCGGGCGGCGAACGCCCAGGCGAAGTCCGGGTGCCTGCGCGGATCGATCCAGAATCCGCGGAAGAACGCTCCCCAGCGGAACGGTTCCACCGCCGCGTCCTTCGACGACCAGTCCCGGTTGAGCAGCGCGAAGAGCACCGTCACGACGATCACCGCGACGCCGAAGACGGCGTAGCCGATGCCGACCCGGCTGCCGAGCGCTCCGGCGAGCATCACGCCGACGGTCATGCCCAGCTGGGTGCCCAGTCCGATCATGGCGCTCGCGCCGCCGCGCTGGGAGCGCGGGAAACGGTCGGCGGTGATCGTGGTCAGCGGAGCCTGCAGGAAGTTGAGCGCGACCTGGATCACGACCCAGAACACCGTGATCCAGAAGAGGTCCGTCAGCGACCCGAGCCCGAGCAGCAGCACGCCGCCGACCAGCGCGCCGAGCACCATCCACGGGATGCGTCGGCCGTAGCGCGAGCGGGTGCGGTCGCTGAGCGCGCCCGCGATCGGCTGGGCGAACAGGGTGAAGACGAACGATACGGTGGTCACGACGGCGAGGTTCGCCACCTTGTTCCGTTCGTCGAGCAGCGCGATCTGGGTGGGCAGCAGGATCGCGATGAGTCCGCCGTAGGTGGCGAAGAGGGTCAGTGAGGACGCGAGCAGGCTCGGCAGCAGCAGCCGGTTCGCGGGCGGGCTGGCCGCGGGTTCTCCCGAGCCCGGTGGCACGGTCGTGATGGTGCCGGTCGGCGCGATGCCGGTGGCCGGATCCGTGGGTGGCATGGTCATGGTGCTCCTCGTTGAGCGGGTCGAAGGGGAATCCAAAACCAAACATCGTTCGCATTTGAGGATTCGGCGACCACTTTGTCACCTCCGCGCCGGCCGCGCAAGAGCGCTGCGCACAATTTCCGAACATCGATCGGTTTTCGTGATCCGATGCCCGCGCGTCCGCTAGCCTGAACCCATGGCTCGTCGAGGTGCGTACGCGAAGGGGCTCGCCAAGCGCGAGGAGATCCTCGACGCCGCCCTCCGGGTCGTCGCCGAGCACGGGTATCGCAAGGCATCCGTGCGCGAGATCGCCGACGCGGTCGAGCTGAGCCCCGCCGGGCTGCTGCACTACTTCGGCAGCAAAGAGGAGCTCTTCGTCGCGATCCTGGCCGCCCGCGACGCCCGCGACGAAGACCGCGTCACCAGCGAGGACATCGTCGAGGGTCTGCTCGAGATCGTCGGCCGCAACACCGCAGTGCCCGGGCTCGTGCAGCTCTACGCGCAGCTCGCAGCCGAGGCCGCGGATCCCGACCACCCGGCGCGCGCGTTCTTCGCCCACCGCACCGCCCGGCTCGAGGGATACGCGATCGCCGAGCTGGAGGCCGCTCAGCGCGCCGGACGGATCCGCGGCGACCTCGACCCGGCATGGATCATCCGCTCGGTGCACGCTCTCGCCGACGGCCTGCAGACCGCGTGGCTGATCGACCGCGATATCGACATGGCCGCCGATCTCCGCCGGTTCATCGCGCTGCTGGAACCGGCACCCGCGTCCGCGCAGGATCCCGCTCCGGGCGACGCGACCTGAATCGCAGAAACGCAGAGGGGGTGGGCACCGATCGGTGCCCACCCCCTCTGCGCGGGGATCTCTCGGATCAGAGCGCGTTGTACGCCGCGCGCAGCAGCTCGGCAGCCTCGGTCGGCGTCTTGCCGACCTTGACGCCCGCGGCCTCGAGGGCCTCCTTCTTCGCCTGCGCGGTGCCCGCCGAGCCCGACACGATGGCGCCGGCGTGGCCCATGGTCTTGCCCTCGGGCGCGGTGAATCCCGCGACGTAGCCGACGACCGGCTTCGTCACGTTCGCCTTGATGTACTCGGCAGCACGCTCCTCGGCGTCGCCGCCGATCTCGCCGATCATGACGATCGCCTTCGTCTCGGGGTCGGCCTCGAACGCGGCGAGCGCGTCGATGTGCGTCGTGCCGATGATCGGGTCGCCGCCGATGCCGATGGCGGTCGAGAAGCCGAGATCGCGCAGCTCGTACATCATCTGGTAGGTCAGGGTGCCCGACTTCGAGACGAGACCGATCGGGCCCTTGCCCGTGATCGTCGCGGGGGTGATGCCCGCGAGCGCCTCGCCCGGGGTGATGATGCCGGGGCAGTTCGGCCCGATGATCCGGGTCTTGTTGCCGGTCGCCTTGGCGTGCGCCCAGAGCTCGGCGGAGTCCTTGACCGGAACGCCCTCGGTGATGATGACGAGCAGGCCGATGCCCGCGTCGATGGCCTCGACGGCCGCGTCCTTGGTGAAGGCCGGAGGGACGAAGGCGACCGAGACGTCGGCGCCGGTCGCGGCCATGGCCTCGGCGACCGAGGCGAACACGGGGAGCTCGACGGCGTTGCCGGCGGCGTCGGTGTGCGACACGGTGGTGCCGGCCTTGCGGGCGTTCACGCCACCCACGATCTGCGTGCCCGCCGCGAGCATGCGCGCGGTGTGCTTGGTGCCCTCGCCGCCGGTGATGCCCTGGACGATGACCTTGGAATCCTTGTTCAGGAAGATCGACATTCTGTTGCTTCTTTCGTCAGTCTCGTCGTCGGTTCAGCGGGCGTTGGCCAGCTCGGCGGCCTTGTCGGCGCCCTCGTCCATGGTGGCGGCCTGGGTCACGAGCGGGTGCGCGGCCTCGTTCAGGATCGCGCGGCCCTCTTCGACGTTGTTGCCGTCGAGGCGCACGACGAGCGGCTTGTTCGCGGCGTCGCCGAGCTTGGCGAGCGCGCCGACGATGCCGTTGGCCACCGCGTCGCATGCGGTGATGCCACCGAACACGTTGACGAACACCGACTTGACCTGCGGATCGCCGAGGATCACGTCGAGGCCCGCGGCCATGACCTCGGCCGAGGCACCGCCGCCGATGTCGAGGAAGTTGGCGGGCTTCACGTTGCCGTGCTTCTCGCCCGCGTAGGCGACGACGTCGAGCGTCGACATGACGAGGCCCGCGCCGTTGCCGATCACGCCGACCTCGCCGTCGAGCTTCACGTAGTTGAGATCCTGCGCCTTGGCCTTGGCCTCCAGCGGGTCCTCCGCGGCCTTGTCCTCGAGCTCGGCGTGACCGGGCTGGCGGAAGTCGGCGTTGGCGTCGAGCGACACCTTGCCGTCGAGCGCGACGATGTCGCCGGCGCCGGTCAGCACGAGCGGGTTCACCTCGACCAGGGTCGCGTCCTCGCCCGCATAGACCTCGTAGAGCTTCTGGAACACGGGGACGACCTTGCCCACGAGCTCCTCGGGGAACTTCGCTGCGCGCGCGATCTCCTCGGCCTTGGCCGCGTCGATGCCCGCGATCGGGTCGATCTCGATCCGCGCGAGCGCCTCGGGCTTCTCGACGGCGAGCACCTCGATCTCCATGCCGCCCTCGACGGAGCACAGCGAGAGGCAGGAGCGGTTCGCACGATCGAGCAGCACGGAGAAGTAGAACTCCTGCTTGATGTCTGCACCCGCGGCGACCATGACCCGGTTGACCGTGTGGCCCTTGATGTCGAGGCCGAGGATCGCCTGCGCGGCCTCGAACGCCTCATCGGGGGTCTTCGCGACCTTGACTCCGCCGGCCTTGCCGCGCCCGCCGACCTTCACCTGGGCCTTGACGACCACCACGCCGCCGATCTTCTCGGCTGCCGCGCGCACCTCCTCGGGAGTGTCCGCGACGATCCCGGGGAGCACCGGCACCCCGTATCGTTCGAAGAGATCTCGTGCCTGGTACTCGTACAGATCCACGTACTGTCCTTACATGCTAGGAGTATTGGGGGTCCGAGGCAGAAAAATGTCTCGATGTCGAGATAAGTCGACCAGTGCCCGAGTCTACCACCGCAGCCTGTCCGTCCCGCGACCACGACAGCCGTCCGGGGCTCGGGACCGGCCCCGGCGCACGGCCCGTTCCAGACCCGCTCAGCGCACCGCGATCCGGTGGAGTTCGAGCGCCGCGGCCGCAGCCTGATCCGAGTCCAGGTGCGCCACGTACTCGTTCTTCAGCTTCGTGCCGTCCCCCGCGAACGGTCCGGTCCGGAACGGATAGAAGGCGAGCGTCGGCAGCATCGCATCGGCCGAGGTGAGGATCGCATTGTGGAAGTCGCCGTTGCCGCGCCGCAGTTCGGCGAAGATCCCGGCGGCGAGCGCGTCCTCGTCGAGCGCGTCCCGATCCGCGTCGGCGGTGAGCTGCAGGGCGAGATGCAGCTGCCGATCGCCGTTCGCGTCCTCGAACGAGATGAGCCGGTGGTTCTCGATCGCGTGCAGCAGCACCGGGTCGGCGTTGATCACGTCGCGCAGCGAATCCGGCCCGATCACGGCGCCGTTGAAATCGACCGAGAGGTCGCTGCGCCCGTAGTGGAACAGCAGCGGCAGGTCGAGCATCTGGCGCTGCTTCAGGTGCTGCAGTCCGAGCTCCTCGAGCACGGGCTCCAGTTCACGCAGCCGCAGCACGTGCCCGCGGTCGTGGATGTTGTACCGGATGCGCGGGTTCAGGTTCTCGGCGCGCGCGATCGTGACGAGCAGCTCGCCCGCCGCGTTGGTCTCGATCTGGTAGTTGAACGGGTTGAACTGGAAGATCATGGGCAGCACGCCGTACTCGTGGCGCTTGCTGATGCGGTGCGCCAGCTCGGGGTGCTCGACCAGGGCCCTCCTCAGGTCGACGGTGAGGTCGGTCTCGATCGCCAGGTTGATCTCGAGGTCGCTCGCCCCGTAACTGCCGTAGGCCGCGTGCGCCGTGCGCAGGATGTGGTCGCGCATGCTCTCGCTGATGCCCTCGCCGCCGAAGGCCGCGACGATGTCGTACTGCGACCAGTCGAGGCGGTCGTCGTCGAACAGCGCCTTGAGGAACGGCGGGTAGCTGAGGATCACGTAGGTGAAGCCGGTGCCGAACTCGCGCATCGTGGCGATGATCTTCGTCGCGTCCGGCCCGATCGACTTGATCATGGTCACGTCGGTGAGCGAGGTGGTCACGTTCATGCCGGTCGCCCACGCGCCGAGCGAGAACGCGTTGAGCACGAACGGCGGCTTCGTCATGCTGCTCTCGGTGTTCGAGAAACCGAGCTGCAGCAGCTGCCGCGTCGCGATCCGCTCGCGCGGCCCGCGCACCCAGCTCGTCGGCGTGCCCGAGCTGCCGCTCGACTCGTCGACCACCACGCCGCGGCGCGGGATCCGGCCGTCGACGCAGCGCTCGGGGATCGACCAGCGCTTGATGTAGCTGTCCTTGTCCATCTCGGGGATCGTCCGCAGCGCGGCCGCGATCCCACCGCGGGTGCGCAGCCGCGTCGGGAACCCCCGTTCGCCAAGGAACGCCCGGTAGGCGGGCACCCGCTTCGCCGTGCGCTCGAAGGTGCGCCAGGCCCGCCAGCGGCCCAGGGTCCAGCGCAGCGGCTCGATCCCCGGTGCGAGCAGGATCTTGTGGGTGTTCACGCGCGGCATGAACATGCGGACCAGGCGGTCCTGGATCCAGACGAAGGTGAAGACGGCTGCGCGTTTCATGCGGGTGCCCCTTCCAGGGTCATGGCGGCGGCCGGCCGGCGGTGCGCGAGCGGCGGGGTCTCGCTGTAGCCGAAGCGGAACAGCATCCAGGCCAGCCGCTCCCCCGCCTCGTCCGCCCGGACCGCCTCGGCGAACAGCGCGTGCGAGCGCGGGTTCGTGATGACGGTGCCGAAGGGGTGCAGCACGACGCCGTGGCGGTGCAGTTCGAGCCAGACCCGCATGAACGTGCGCCCGGCCTCGATGTAGTCGGAGGGGCCGCCGAAGGGCCCCTCGATCCAGCCGAGCTGGTGCACGCCGCGCATGGTGCGCAGGTACACGCTGCGGATCAGCGCGCCGATGACCGGTGCGCGCCACAGCCCGCGGTGCGCCATCGCGTAGCGCAGGATCGGGCCGGGCATGAGCATCGCCTCGGCCGAGAGTCCGTCGGCCTTCGCGGCGGCCTCGCGCTTCGAGAAGCGGAGCCAGTGCATGATCTCGCCGTAGACGGCATCGTTCTCGAGATCGTCGAAGAGGGTGGCCTGGTTGACGTGCACGATCCGGCGCACGAGCGCGGCGTCCTCGGTGGAGCGGAACTCGTAGCCGGCGTCGGCGCAGATGCGTGCGGCCGCAGCGCGCACCTCGGCCGGCACCGCCCGGCGGTCGTAGGGGCGCCGCGAGGTGCGGCGGGTGCGGAACCGGTCGAGGGCTGCCCGCGCCTCGGCATCGCGCGCCGCCTCGCCCGGGTCGTCCGGATCGCGGGGCACCAGCTCGATCTCGGCGATGCGGTGCTGCCGCTCCGGGCTGTCGAAGTCCATCTCGGCATGATCGAGGGTCTCGCGCACGTCGTAGCCGTGGGCGGCCGCGACGACGGCGAGCGATTCGAGGAAGACGCCGGCGCAGACATGCCCGAATGGGATCCCGAACGATTCGGCGGGGAGTCCGAGGTCGAGGTCGTAGCTGACCGTGGCACGGAGCACCGCGCCGGATCCGCCGTCGACCGCGGCGTGCGGCCGCACCTTGATGGGCTGGGAGTTGTGCGGGCTCGGGTAGTTGCGGGCGTCCTCCAGGATCGCCGGCCACGGATTCAGCATCGAATCGCTCATGCGGCCGAGTCTATGCGGCACGCATTCGGTACCGACCATACGTCCCGATGCGCTCCGCCGCGCTGCCGGTCCGCCGGCCCGCCGGTCCGCCCGCTGCCGCGCCGCCCGCCAGGGAACCCCTTTTCGGCGAAGGCACCGCGAGCCGCACGCCGATGACGCAGTCTTTCGTCGAAGGGGGATGCTCTCGCAAGCAGCTCTACCTGACCCTGGCCAGCACCCGTGCCCAGTTCGGCGACGTGCAGGTGGCGATGCCCTCTCGGTTCCTCCAGGAGATCCCCGAGGCTCTCATCGACTGGCGCCAGTCGCCGGGCGAGGTCACGGGCCGCGGCGGCACCGAGTCGCGCGCGCTGAACGCACCCCGTTCGGGGGCCCGGCCGAACCGGGGCGGCTCCGGACGCGGCGTCGAATCCTCGGTCTCGTTCGGATCCGGCGCAGGCGGCGGCTACGGGCGCGGCGGATCGGGTGCCGCCGCGGTGTCCGAACCGGCGAGCGGCAACATGCAGTCGGCGCTCGAGCAGTGGCGCGAGCGCAAGCGTCAGGCCAAGGCCGCGCAGGCCGCGGGCGGCGGATTCCCGAACACGATCGTCGGATCGGTCCGCGACAACGGCGACCTCGAGCTGGCTCCGGGCGATCGGATCCGGCACGACGAGTACGGTGCGGGCCGGGTCACGGGCGTCACGGGTGCCGGTTCGAAGCGCATCGCGCACGTCGTGTTCGACACGGTGGGGGAGCGCAAGCTGCTGGTCAAGCTCGCCCCCATCGCGAAGCTCGATCCCGAAGCGGACGCACTCGACGACTGACCCCGGAGGCGCGCCCGAAC
>NZ_MRAV01000016.1 GCF_002752355.1 Leucobacter sp. OLIS6 | reverse complement strand
TGTTGTATTGTTTTTTCACGCGTGCAGCTACCACCGCTAGCTACAGACAGTAGATCGTCGGCAGCGTCAGCTGGGTATAAGAGACAGCCCTCCCTCCCTCGCATCGACTGGACCCAAATTGACCATTCCTCTCGAGAAAAGGTTCATTTGGGGCCGGTCGATTCGTTCTTGGTGACCGCCGCAGGAACGAGTCATCGTCAACATCGAGCGTTGCGTCCGAATGGTCTCCACGAGCAGTGGATAACCCGAGAACGGTGGCTTCCTCCCGGCAAACTGCTGCAATGACACGACGGCAGACCGCGCTTCCCGGGCATCTCGCCCGAGGGCCCTTTTCGCGCGCCGAAGCGCGGGTCTCCGGCGTGAGCGATCGGGTGCTCTGGCACCGGCGGTTCGCGCCAACGCCGCACGGTGCTCACTGGCTCTCCGCAGACGCGAAGGCGTCGCTCGAATTACAGACACGCGAAGACCGATGGATCATGCAAGTGCTGTCCTTCGTGCCGGTGTTGCGACACGGGGAAGCCTTCAGTCATTCGACCGCTCTGCGGCTGTTCGAATGCCCCATACGCGCCAACGCAGACCAGCCAGTACATCTGACCATTCCTTCGCCGGCGCATGCCCGAAGGGCAGCGGGCACGATCGGCCACATCTCCGCGGACGGCTTCGAGGCGGTCTGGATCGAGTCGACCGAGATCCGCCCGTGGATCATGCCGGAATCTGGTCTGCCGCCGATTCCGGTGGTGCCCATCGAGCGTGCGCTGCGGCAGTCCGCCGCAGAACTCCCGCTCATCGAGCTGGTCGTGGCGGTGGATCACGCCATCAGGGAACGGCGTACCGGGGGACTGGTCTGGGCGCTTGCCGATCTCGACGCGCTTCGTGCAGGCGCAGCGACCTTCACCGGGCGCGGTGCGCGGCGGCTCAGACGAGCGCTCGGCCTCGCTCGGGTCGGCGCGGAGTCACGCATGGAGACGCTGCTCCGGCTGCTGCTCGAAGCGTACGGACTGGCCGGGTACTTCGAGTTCCAGGTCGAAGTCAGCGACGGCGCGGGCGTCATCGGCCGTTTCGACCTGGTCTGCGTCGAGCGGCGGGTCATCCTCGAGTACGACGGAGAACAGCATCGCACGAGCCGCGCGCAGTACCTGCGCGACAACCGGCGGCTCGATCGGGCGCGGGACGCCGGCTGGACGGTGATCCGAGCGCATTCCATCGACCTGTTCGAGCCCGGTGCCCGCGGGCGTCTGATCGTTCGACTCGCGCAGAAGCTCGGCCGGGTTCAGGCCCCTGCCCTCGTGGAGGTTGCGCTCCTGCCGAACTGATCCCAAGGAAATCGGATTGTCATATCGGTAAAAGTTCATATTCGGCTATAATTTTTGACATCAGGGGGTGCGTATGCTGGTCCGGATCGATGCCGCGAGCGAGCGGCCCATCTACGCGCAGATCGCCGACTCCATTCGTGGGTCGATCGCCGCGCAGCGCGTCTTCGCCGGGCAACTGCTTCCACCGGCCCGCGAGATCGCAGCGGGCCTCGGGATCAATGCGCACACAGTGCTCCACGCCTATCAGGAGCTCCGAGACGAGGGCCTCGTCGACCTCCGCAGGGGGCGCGGCGCGGTGGTCACGGAGGCCGCTCCCAAGCTGGTCGCCCTGCACGCCGACGTCGCGGTCCTGGTGGCCCGCGCCCGAGTCCTCGGGGTCGCGCCGAGCACCCTCGCGGCGATGATCACCGATCCCGCGCATCACCGTGGCGAAGCCGTATCCGAATCAGACAGGAGTCTCCGATGACCACAGACCGGACCGGCGTCCCGGACCCCTCGAACGCACCCGGCGCGATGCGCGGAGCGCTCTCCTCCGATGTCGCACGTGCGCGCCGCGCCGCGCTGTGGGTCGGGGTCTGGGCGCCGCTCATCATGGTGGCGCTGGGCGTGCTCCTGCAGATTCTCTGGATCCCGCGCCTGCCTGACCCGATCGCTACGCACTGGGGCGGCAGCGGCGGGCCGGACGGCTTCTCCGACCCCTGGAGCAACATCCTGTTCTTCGCCATCACCGGGGTCGGCATGACGCTCATCTTCGCCGTGATCCTGTTGATCCCCCGCGGGCGGCGGACTGGATTCCCCGTGTGGTCGAGCGCCTCGCGGCTTCTCGCCGTCTTCGGGGCGGCGACGATCGTGTTCATCTCGGTGCTCATCGCCGGGCTCGTGCAGATCCAGCTCGATGTCGCAGACGCCCGTACTGTTGGGACCGTCGCCGGTCCGATGGTGATCGCCCTGCTCTCGGCCGTCGCTGCCGGAGTGCTGGGGTGGTTCGCGCAACCCAAGGTTACGGTCGCGGCGCCGGCTTCAGCCGACAGTGAGCCGTTCCCGCTGTCCGAGCACGAGCGAGCGGTCTGGATCGGTCGCTCTCTGCCGAACGCAGGCTATCGATGGTTCGCAGGGATCATGGTCGCGCTCATGCTGATCCTCTGCGTGAGCAGCCTCGTCGCGCAGTTCCCGGGATGGTGGTACCTCGCGCTGGTGGGAGCGCTGGTGAGCGTGCTGATCGTGACGACCATCGGTTTCCGCGTGCGCATCGACGCGGCGGGCCTGGAAGCACGATCGATGCTCGGTTGGCCGGTCGTGCGCGTGCACGCGGCCGATATCGACCGAGTGGCGGCTTCCGAGATCAATCCCCTCGGCGAGTTCGGGGGATGGGGGGTCCGGTGGATGCCGGGACGGTTCGGCATCGTCCTGCGCACAGGCCCGGGGATCGTCGTCACGCGTCGCAGCGGGAGCATCTTCGGCATTACCGTCGACGACGCGGAGACCGGCGCAGCCGTGCTCGCTGCGGCCGCTCGCAGCGCGGGCACGGGCACGGGCCCGGGCACCGACGCCGGATCGGAGGGCGCACGGTGAGCGATCCCGAACTGCCGGTGCTTCCGGGGCGTCCAGACGGGGGCGCGCCCGGGGGCGCTGCTGCTCCTGCGCCGCCTGCCGGGCCGGTCGAAGCCTGGCGTAGTGCGTCCGCGGTTCCCTGGGGATCGGTCGCCGTGTTCATCGTCGTGTCGTTCGGCCTGGCCTGGCTCGTATGCCTCCCGCTCTGGACCTTGGATCCGAAGACCCCCGCGTTCCCGACGCTGTTCAGCCTGTTGGCCTCCGCCACCATGTTCACTCCGGGTATCGCTGTGCTGGTGGTGCGGCTCATGGGCGCGCCCGGGCGACGTCTCGAGAGGCGCCGCGGTGTCGCGCCCGAGGAGCGAGGCGGGTTCCTGCGGTTCCTCGGAATGTGGCCGCTCCGTCCGGCGAAGCGGGTCGTGTGGTTCACGGTCGCTGCGCTATTCCTGCCGATTCTGCTGACCTTCGCCACCGTCGGCGTCGCCGCCGCGTGCGGCTGGCTGCGGCTCGACCTCGTCGGGTTCTCCGCCTACGCGGACGCCATCCGTGCGTCCCTCCCCGCGCAGAACCCGATCGAAGCGCTTCCGCCCATCGCGGTACTCGTGGCGATCCAGCTGATCTCCATGCCCTTCGGGGCGCTGTTCAACTCGCTCCTCGCCTTCGGCGAAGAGGTGGGTTGGCGCGGATGGCTGCTGCCCGCCCTGCGGCCGCTCGGTACCTGGCCGGCGCTCCTCGGATCCGGCGTGATCTGGGGCCTCTGGCACTCGCCGCTGATCCTGCTGGGCTACAACTTCGGCCGCACCGACTGGACCGGCGTCGCGTTCATGGTGCTCGGCTGCGTGGCCTGGGGCGTATTCTTCGGCTGGCTCCGTCTGCGCAGTGGATCGGTCTGGCCCGCCGTCGTCGGACACGGCGCGCTGAACGCCGCGGCGGGCACCTTCATGCTGCTCGCGGCGTCCGGGGCTCCGCTCGATCCGGCACTCGTCAGTCCGCTCGGTGCCGCGGGCTGGATCGTGCTCGGCGCGGTCGCCCTCGGACTCGGACTGTCCGGTCAGTTCCGAGCGCAGCCGGAGCTCGCGCCTCGACGCGCTTCCGAAGCCCCGAGCTCGCGAGATCTGTCGGAGCCGTCAGCTCCGCCGACCCCGGTATCGGCACCGAACGGTACGCCGAGCCGGACAGGCGCCGAACAGGAACAGCCCCGGGCCGGCACGGAACGGGAGCACCCCCGAGCCGACACCGAGCGGGAGCAGACCTAGGCGAGCACCGAACGATCGAACGCGTCGACGCTGATGCCCTGCTCCAGCACGGCGCGCGACCACTCGCGGGCCGAGTGCAGGCTGTGGTCGCGGTAGTTGCCGCAGCTCACCGCGTCCGTGCCGGGGACATCGTCCCAGGTCACCCGTTCGGCGATATCTGCGAGCGACGCCTTGATCGCAGACGCGACTTCCGCGTTGCCCGGCTCGCCCCACACGATCAGGTGGAAGCCGGTGCGGCAGCCGAACGGAGAAATATCGATCACACCGTCCAGACGAGTGCGCAGCAGACCCGCGATCGTGTGCTCGATCGTGTGCAGCCCGGCGGTCGGAATCTCGCCCTCGTTCGGCTGCACCAGCCGAATATCGAAGTTCGAGATCGCATCGCCCCTCGGTCCGCGCTCCACCCCGATGAGGCGCACATACGGCGCACGCACCTTCGTGTGATCGAGCGCGAAGCTCTCGACCTCGGCCAACTCGACTTCGCCCACGGCTCCTCCTCGGATCTTGTGCGTCGCACCGAAACGAAGCAAATGCTGGAAGCAGAACGGCGGTGCGGCGCAGCAGGGTTCTTCCGAACCCACGCTACGCCGCACCGCCGTGAAACGGGCCCGCGTGACCGCGGATGACAGCGCGAGCGCGCTCGCGCCCGCGCCCGCGCTGTCGCGGCGGTCAGGCCGCCATCAGAGCGACCCGAGCCGAATCGGCCGAACGCTCGACGCGAACATCCCAGCCACCGGCCGAGAGGCGCTGCAGGTCGTTGCCCGCAGCATCGAGATTCTTCGTCTCGACGAGGTAGAGCGTGCGACCGGAACCCCGGTACACCGAACGGTGTTCGGCCCAAGCCGGGATCCGCGGAGCGGAATCGGTGCCGAGGGCGTGGTACGGGGTGCGCGAGGCCTGCGCGACGGGAGCGACCGGTGCAAAGCGGCGCGTCGCGACATCGCTGGCGTGCAGAGTGTGCTGCATGGTGCTGTCCTTTCTGTGTGTGCGGCAGCCGCCCGCGAATCGCGGCGCGGCGCCGAGCGTTCCTCGCCGAACGGCGGGAACGCGGTACGTGATCGAACGCGAATGCGGTCGACCGGTGGGATCGGAACGTTCGTGTGAACGCCTCGGAGCGGATCCGTGGATCCCGGTGGAATGGAGCGCTGCGGCCGGGAGCGAGCCGGTGTCGACGCCGGCCAATGAATGGCTTCTGGCGGACACGGCATGCGGCTGCGCAAGCTCAATCCACGAGCATAACCGAAAAGTTCGAGAATTGCTAGACTCTGCCCGTGCGCGGCTTCGAATCGCGCCGAAAACGCACGAAGACGCGGAAAGGGCGGCATGCAGCACGGAGAATCCACGGCGCAAGCGCCGCAGCGAACGGCCGCCCCCGGATCCACCCTGCTGGTCTTCGCGCATCGTGACGAAGCATCCGCGTTCAGCGACGTCCCGCACCTCGTCACCGGGGTCGGCAAGGTGAATGCAGCGGTCTCGCTCGCCGGCGAACTGGCGGACCGTGCCGGATCCGTGTCGCGCGTCATCGTGCTCGGCACCGCCGGCGTCGTCGACCACGGCCCCGACCTCGACACCGTCTACCAGATCGGCGCCGTGAAGCAGCACGACTTCTCACTGCCCTCACCCGCGATCGAACCGCGCGGTCCGGTCTTCGCGCCGAAACTGACGGTCGCGACGGGCGACGTGTTCGTCCAGGACGACGCGCAGCGCACCCGCATCGCCGAACTCGGCGCCGAACTCGTCGACATGGAGAGCTACGCGATCGCGGCACTCTGCGCCCGCTTCGATTTGGAACTCGTGATCCTGAAGGTCCCGTCGGACTTCGCCGACAGCTCCACCACCGATGAGGAGTGGGACACCATCGTGTTCCGCAAGAGCGAGCAGCTGCGAGCGTTCGCCGAAGCGGAGCTTCCCGAACTCTTCGTCTGACCGCCAGAAGTCCGTACCGCTCCGCAGGAGGGGCAGAGAGGGGATCGTCGTGAGGATCCGCGCGCTGCTGCTCGTCTTCGTCGGCGGTTCGGTCGGGACCGGGGTGCGAGCGGTGCTCGACGCCGCGATCCCGAAGCCGGGCGGATTCCCCATCGCGATCCTCGTCATCAACGTGCTCGGAGCGCTCCTGCTCGGGATCCTGCTGGAAGCGCTGCTGCGACCCGTTCCCGAGCCCGTGGCGGTCGCCGACCTGCGGCTGCTGCTCGGCACCGGAGTGATGGGCGGCTTCACGACCTACAGCACGCTCGCGCTCGGCGCGATCGAGCTCGCCCACGGGGGATCGCCCTGGGGCGGGATCGGCTATCTCGCGCTCTCGGTCCTGCTCGGCATCGCCGCTGCGACGCTGGGGATCCTCCTCGGCGGCCGGTTGCGTCGCCGGAGGGAGGAACCTGCGTGACTCCGCTCCTCCTGCTGGGTGTCGCGCTCGCCGGCGGCGTGGGCGCCGTCGCCCGGTTCTCGTTCGACGCGGCGATGCAGCCGCTGCTGCGGAAACTGGAGCGCCCCGGGTCCCGGGGTTTCCCCTGGGCGACGCTGCTCATCAACGTGTCGGGCTCCCTGGTGCTCGGCATCCTCGCCGCGCTCGCCGGCCTCGCAGGGGGAGCGCAGGTGCTGCCGCACGAGTGGTTCGCGGTGCTCGGCACCGGGTTCCTCGGCGGATACACGACATTCTCGACCGCGAGCGTCGACGCGGCCCGCCTGATCGCGGCGCGTCGCTGGAATGCCGCCCTCGGTTACGCGGGCGGCACGGCCGCGCTGTCGACCCTCGCTGCGGCGGCCGGATTCTGGGGCCTGGCGCTGCTCGGCTGAGTATTCGGGCAGGAACCGTCCCGCTTCGCGGCATGTCTTGACATGTCTTGATGGTGCGTGGTCTACTTGCGAGCATATTACGAAAGTCACTTTCTTAATTCGGACGGCGAGGTCCCATGACACCCATTGCGAGCGATGCACCCGGAAGCAGCGGGCTGCCGAGCACGGTGAACGCGCGCGTGGCCGCGGCGCTGCTCGAGAGCGGGCGCGCCAGCGTGACCCAGATCGCGGAGCGCACGGGACTGTCCCGCCCGACCGTCGACGCCGAGCTGTCCCGGCTGCGGGAGCTCGGGCTCGCGCGCGTGGTCGACGACGCCGATGCCGGCGAGCGTCGTGCCGGACGCCCCGCCCGGTTCTTCGAGTTCTGCGCCGATGCAGGCCTCCTCGTCGGCGTCGACGTCGGCATCCATCGGCTGCGCGTCGTGCTCGCCGAGCTCGACGGCCGCGTCGTCGGATGGCACGAGACCGAGAGCGTGCTCGGCATCGACGGAGACGCGCGCATCGCCCTCGTCATCGCGACCGTCCGCTCGGCGCTCCGCCACTCGGGCGTCGACCCGGAGCGGTTGCTCCACTACTCCTGCCTGGCGCTGGCGGTCTCGGGCGTCGTCGACCCCGGGGGCCGGATCCTGATCTCCCACAACTTCCCGGAGTGGGAGGGCGTGGATCTCGCCGGACTGCTGAGCGCCGAATTCGGTTGCGCCGCCGTGGTCGAGAACGACATCCGGCTCGCGGCGCTCGCCGAGTTCCGGCTGGGCGCGGCGAAGCACGTCGACGACGTGGCCTACGTCTTCGCGGGGCACCGGGTCTCGCTCGGCCTCATCATCGACGGCAAGATCCGTCGGGGCAAGCACTCCGTCGCGGGCGAGATCGGCCTCGGCGGCTTCGCGTTCTCGTCCCAGGTCGACAGCACGGGCAAGCTCCGGTGGAGCAGCGCGGAGTCCGGCGAGCAGGTGTTCCGGGCGGCGGCGGCCGGCGATCGGGCCGCCAGCGAGGAGATCGTGCGGTTCGCGCAGGGCCTCGCGGTCGGCGTCGCGATCGTCACGATGGCGGTGGATCCCGATCTGGTGATCGTCGGCGGAGGCCTCTCGCTCGCCGGTGAGGAACTGCTCGGGCCGCTGCGTCGAGCGGTCAACGCCGAGATCACCCTGCCGGTCGAACCCGAGATCGTGCCGTCCCGGCTGGGGGCCGAATCGGTGGCGCTCGGCGCGCTCTCGCTCGCTGCGCAGCGCGCAGCGGAGATCCGCCATCCGGGCGAGCCGCCCGCGGATCCCGGATTCGACCTCGCGCAGGTGCGCGCGGTGATCGGGCGCGCGAGCGTGCAGCAGGAAGGAGCCGACGGATGAACCCGCAGCACGAGGAACCGTCGGTGCTCCGCCTTGCGGTCGTGGGCGCGGGCGCCAGATCTGCGATCGCCCGGTACGCGGTCGAGTCCGGCGACGCACGCATCGTCGCCGCGGTGGATCCGAGCGCGACTGCGCGAGCGCGCGCCTCGGCATCCTTCGCCTGCGAGGCGACGTTCGCGACCCTCGACGAACTGATCGGGGCATCCGCATCGGGCCTCGACGTCGACGCCGCGTTCGTCACGTCGCCCGATGATACGCACGCCGAGATCGCGGTCGCGCTGTTGAACGCGGGGATCGCCGTCTACCTCGAGAAGCCCCTCGCGATCGACGTCGACGACGCGGACGCGATCCTGGCGGCCGCAGCCGAATCGGGAACCCGTCTCTACGTCGGGCACAACATGCGGCACATGTCGGTGGTGCGCGCGATGCGGGAACTGATCCTCCGCGGCGAGATCGGCGAGGTCAAGGCGATCTGGTGCCGCCACTTCGTCGGCAACGGCGGCGACTACTACTTCAAGGACTGGCACGCGGACCGGTCCAAGGCGAACGGGCTGCTGCTGCAGAAGGGCGCCCACGACATCGACGTGATCCACTGGCTCGCGGGCGGTACCTCCGAGCTGGTCACGGGCCTCGGCGGGCTCACGCTCTACGGCGGGATCGACGATCGCCGCGACAATTCGGATCGCACCATGCCGGAGTGGTTCTCGCTCGATACCTGGCCTCCGCTGAGCCAGACCGAGCTGAACCCCGTCATCGACGTGGAAGACCTGTCGATGGTCGTGATGCGACTCGACAACGGTGTGCTCGCGTCGTACCAGCAGTGCCACTACACCCCCGACTACTGGCGCAACTACACGGTGATCGGCACCGAGGGACGGCTCGAGAACTTCGGCGACGGCGACGGGGCGGTCGTGCGGGTCTGGAACACGCGCACGCTCTACTCCGAGCACGGCGACGCGGAGCACCCGGTGAGCGGCGACGCGGACGGGCACGGCGACGCCGATCGGCTCACGGTCGCCGAGTTCGTCGCGTTCGTGCGCGACGGGATCGCCACGACGACCTCGGCGGTCGCGGCTCGCGACGCGGTCGCCACCGCGGTCGCCGCGACCGAGTCGATCCGGGCCGACGGCGAGCCGCGCCGCGTGCGTCCGGTGGATCCGGGCGTAGACGAGCGGCTCTGATCCGCCGGCCGCGGTTCCGGGCACGACCTATTCAGACCCCGTATTCAAAGGAGAATCCATGAAGAAGAAGACCCTCGCGCTCGCCGGGGCGCTCGCGGTGACCGCCCTGGCCCTGTCGGGATGCTCCGGCGGCGGCGCCTCCGAGGCGGCCAGCGACCACAACCTGAAGGCCGAGATCTCGTACGCGTTCTGGGACGTCAACCAGAAGCCGGCGATGGAGGCCCTGATCAAGGACTTCAACAAGGAGTTCCCGAACATCACGGTGAAGACCCAGATCACCCCCTACGCGAACTACTTCACGAAGCTGCAGACGCAGGGCAGCTCGAACACGCTGCCCGATGTGTTCTGGCTGAACGGCCCGAATTTCCAGCTGTATGCCTCCAACGACATGCTCGAGCCGATGAGCAAGGATCTGAAGCCGGCGGACTACCCGAAGGCGCTCAACGACCTCTATTCGTGGGACGGGACCCAGTACGGCGTTCCGAAGGACTTCGACACGATCGCCGTCTACTACAACAAGGCGATCTTCGATGAGGCCGGCGTCGCCTACCCGACGGCGGACTGGACCTGGGACGAGTTCCACCAGAAGGCCAAGGCCATCTCCGACAAGCTGAAGCCCAAGGGCATCTACGGCGTCGCGAGCGGGCTCAACGGCGGGCAGGAGGTCTACTACAACACGATCCTGCAGGCCGGCGGCAGCATCATCTCGGAGGACGGCAAGAAGTCGGGATACGACGATCCCAAGTCGATCGCCGGGCTGCAGTTCGTGCGCGACCTCGTCGCCGACGGCTCGTCACCGACCCCGTCCCAGCTCTCCGACACCCCGCAGGACCAGTGGTTCATCAACGGCAAGTCGGCGATGATCTGGTCGGGCACTTGGTCGAACTCCGAATTCCTCGGCTCGCAGGTGAAGGACTCGATCGCGGTCGCGCCGCTGCCGAAGGGCGAGCGCAAGGCGACCGTGATCCACGGCCTCGCCAATGCGGTCGCGAAGGGGTCGAAGAACAAGGCCGCGGCGCTCGCCTTCCAGAACTACCTCGGCAGCAAGCAGGCCGCCGAAACCCAGGCGAAGCTGGGCGCTGCGAACCCGGCCTTCAACGGCACGCAGCAGGCCTTCGTCGATTCGGCGCCCTGGGACCTGAACATCTTCGAGAGCGCGGCGACCGAGTACGCCTTCCCGTACCCGATCTCGAAGAACACGGCTGCGTGGAACAAGCTCGAGAACGACCTGCTGCCCGCTGCGTTCAGCGGTGAGCAGCCGGTGCCCGACGTGGCGAAGAAGCTCGCCGCCGAGATGAACAAGGCGCTGGAGAAAGAGCAGAAGTGACGGGTTTCGCATCTGCTCCGGGTGCGGTCGCCGCGCAGGCGACCGCACCCCGAACCGGGCGGCGCGGATCCTCGGATCCGCGCCCTCGGGCCCGGCTCAGGAGCTCCCTCTGGGCGCTCCTTTTCGTCGGCCCGCTGCTCTTCGGCGTGCTCGTCTTCTACATCTGGCCCATCTTCCGCAACGCCTACTTCAGCTTCACCACGTGGGGCGCGTTCGGCGGAGCGACCTGGACCGGGCTCGACAACTACGAGACGATGCTCGGCGATCCCGACTTCTGGCGCGCCATCGTCAACACGCTGATCTACGTCGGCATCCTGCTGCTCGGGATCCCGGTCGCGGTGCTGTTCGCCGCGCTCATCAACCGGCCCGGCCTGCGATTCGCTGCGGTCTACCGCACCGCGTTCTTCCTGCCCTACGTGGCGATGCCCGCGGCCGTGGCCATGGTGTGGCGGATCATCTTCAACGGCGACTTCGGGATCCTCAACTACACGCTGTCGCTCGTCGGCCTCACGGGCCCGAACTGGCTCAGCACCGAGTGGTTCGCGCTGCTGTCCGTCGGACTCGTCGGCATGTGGATCTCACTCGGCTTCAACCTGATCGTGCTCTCGGCTGGCATGCGGGGGATTCCGCCCGAGATGTACGAGGCATCGACCCTCGACGGAGCGAGCCGCGCGCGGCAGTTCTTCTCCATCACGGTGCCGCTCCTCAGCCCGTCCATCTTCTTCGTCTCGGTCATGACCGTGATCACCGGGTTCCAGGTCTTCGACCTGCTCTACGCGCTCATGGGGACGCAGAACCCCGCGATCAACCAGACCCAGTCGCTCGTCTACCTCTTCTTCGCGCACCAGCAGGCCGGGGACAACGGGTACGCGGCGGCGGTCGGCGTGGCGATCCTGCTGCTCGTCGGCGCATTCACGATGCTCCAGTTCCGGATGCAGAAGCGGTGGGTGACCTATGACTGACACGCAGACGACCGCGCTCGCCATCCGGCAGCGCGCAGCGGGCAAGCGGCTCCGCCTCGGCAACGGCGTCACGCACGCGGTCCTGATCGTCGCGTCGCTGACCATGATCTTCCCGTTCCTCTGGCAGATCCTCATGTCGCTCGCGACCAATGCCCAGGTCACCTCGGTACCGCCCACCTTCTGGCCGGGCGAACTGCACTTCGAGAACTTCGCGCACGTCTTCGACCAGCTCCCGTTCCTCAACCAGCTCTGGGTCTCGGCGGCGGTCACGACGATCCGCACGGTGGGGCAGCTGCTGCTCTGCTCCATGGCGGGGTATGCGTTCGCCCGCCTCGAGTTCCCGTTCAAGCGCACGATCTTCGCGATCGTCCTCGCGATCCTGATGGTGCCGCCGCAGGTCTACCTCCTGCCGCAGTACCAGATCGTCCAGGGCCTCGGCTGGCTCAACACGATCGCGGGAATCGCCGCCCCCGGCATCTTCAGCGCGTTCGGCACGTTCATGATGCGGCAGTTCTTCATGGGCTTGCCCGAAGAACTCTCGGAGGCCGCCCGCCTCGACGGGGCGAACCACTTCCAGATCTTCTGGAAGATCATGCTGCCACTCGCGAAGCCCGGACTCTCGGCGCTCGCGATCATCACGGTGCTCGCGTCCTGGAACGACCTGCTCTGGCCGCTCATCGTCGCCACCGACGCGACGCAGATGCCGCTCGCACCGGGCATCGCGACGCTCACCAGCCAGAGGTCGATCCCCGACTATCCGCTGCTGCTCGCGGCCAGCCTCCTGGCCATGGCGCCCGTGCTCATCCTGTTCCTCTCCATGCAACGGCGCGTGATCGACGGCATCGCGTTCTCGGGGCTGAAGTAACCTCCGAAGAAAGGCGCTCCTGCAGTGAAACCCCTTCGTGTCGGCCTCATCGGGGCCGGCGGAATCTCCCGAGTCCACGCCGACGGGTGGCGGGCGCTCGACGCCGACGTGACCGTGTTCTCCCAGGAGGGCGCCGAGGCGCTCGCCGCCGAGTACGGCTTCGCGGTGGCGCCCGACCTCGAGGCGCTGCTGGCGGCCTGCGACCTCGTCGACATCGTGACCTCGACCACGAGCCACGGCCCGCTCGCGCACGCCGCGATCCGGGCGGGCAAGCACGTGATCTGCGAGAAGCCGCTCGCCGGCACCGCTGCTGAGGCGCGCGAGATCGTCACGGCCGCGCGCGATGCCGGCGTGCGGCTCTTCCCGGCGCACGTCGTCCGGTTCTTCCCCGACTACGTCGCCCTGCGCGAGCAGGTCGTCGCCGGGCGCATCGGCGAGCCTGCCGTGCTGCGGTTCCTGCGCGGGGGAGAAGCCCCCCGCACGGGATCCTGGTTCCATGTCGAGGCCGAAGGCGGCGGGATCATCCGGGACCAGATGATCCACGACCTGGATCAGGCGCTCTGGATCGCGGGCGACGTCGTGCGCGTGTACGCGGTGCGCAGCGCGCCCGCGGCGGACGCGATCGCGCCCGATGCTGTTACCGCGCACGTCGTGCTCACCCACGCGAGCGGTGCCGTCTCGCACGTGCAGGGGACCTGGGGGCCGCCCGGTCTGCAGTTCCGCACGAGCGCTGACCTCGCGGGCAGCCGCGGAACGCTGTCGATCGACTCGACCGCGTACAGCCCGAGCCGGATCGAGCTGCCGGGCGCTTCCGCGAGCGGGGGATACCTGCCGCCGCAGACGAACGTCCTCAGCCCATACACGGCGGAGCTGCGCGCCTTCGTCGCGGCGATCGCCTCGGGCGAGGACGCCGCGGTGACGCCCGTCGACGGCGTACGCGCGGTGCAGCTCGCCGAGGCGGCCGCCGCGTCCCTCATCACCGGACAGCCGGTCGAGGTGACCCTCGACCCGATCGAGACGGAGAACGCACGATGAATACCGAGTCGGGAAGGCCGCTCCGGATCGCGGTGCTGTCGTTCGCGCACACGCACGCGATCAGCTACTGCGAGGCGCTGTCGGGGCGCGCGGACATCGAGCTCATCGCAGCGGATCCGGATGGCGCCGCGGCTCCGGACGACGCTCCTCGCGGAGCGGAACTCGCTGCGGCGTTGGGCGTCGACTACGTCGACGACTACACGGAGGCGATGGCCTGGGGGCCGGACGCGGTGATCGTGACGGCCGAGAACTCGCGGCACCGCGAACTGGTCGAGCTGGCCGCCGCCCACGGGGCCCCCGTGCTCTGCGAGAAGCCGCTCGCGACCACCGTCGAGGACGCGCGGGCCATGCTCGCGGCGACGGAGCGGGCCGGGGTCGCGCTGATGACCGCGTATCCGGTGCGATTCGCTCCCGCCTTCGCCGACCTCGTGCAGCGAGTCCGGTCGGGGCAACTCGGCACGATCCTCGCGGTGCGCGGCACGAACAACGGCAAGCTCCCTGCGGATCGTGCCTGGTTCACCGATCCGGAGCTCGCCGGCGGCGGCGCGCTCGTCGACCACGTCGTGCACTGCGCGGACCTCATCGACGAGCTGCTCGGCGTGCGGCCGGAGACGGTCTACGCGGTAGCGAATCGCGCGATCCACTCGGGAGCCGCGGTCGAGACCGGGGGGCTCGTGACCGCGAACTACCCGGGCGGGGTCATCGCGAGCGTCGACTGCACCTGGAGCATGCCCGAGAACGGGCCGACCTGGGGCGGGCTGACGCTGCAGGTGATCGGGACGCGCGGCAGTATCACGATCGACCCCTTCGCCCAGCACGTGGCCGGGGTCACGTCGGACGGGCCGGTCTGGGCGTCGACGGGCGACAACCTCGACGCGGCCATGCTCGACGAGTTCCTCGACGCCGTCCGATCGGGTCGCCGCCCCCGCCCCGATGGCGCGGTGGGGCTGCGCACGCTCGAGGTCGTCGACGCCGCGCGCCGATCCGTCGCGAGCGGCGAGGCGGTGCGGCTCGGGTGAGCACCGAACGGTGGTCCGGCACTCCGGCCGGGCCACCGGCCGGAAGCGTGGGCAAGATGTGGGCAAACGCTGCCGGAAATGACTGAGGCCCCGGCTCCCTCGTAAGGGAGTCAGGGCCTCAGCTCTGGCGGTGACGGTGGGATTTGAACCCACGGTAGGGGGTTACCCTACACAACTTTTCGAGAGTTGCACCTTCGGCCGCTCGGACACGTCACCGAGAAAGAGCTTAGGGGATGCGGGCGCCGAATGTGAAATCGGCGTGTTCCTGCGCGAGTCGCTCGACCAGCTCGCTGCGATTCGCAGCTCCGAGCTTGGCGCGAGCCTGGGCGATGTGCGACTCGACCGTGCGGACCCCGCAGCCCATCCGCTCGGCGATCTCGCGGTTTCCGAGGCCCTGCGCGGCGAGTTCGGCCGCTGTCCGCTCTCGTGCGGTCAGGGGGGTGCGGGTCGGCTGCTGCGTCGGCCGGGGGATCTGTTCGCGCATGCGCCACGGGAGCGAGAGCGTGATCGCGGCGTCGATCCGTTCGAGCAGGCGGTCGCAGCGCCCGACCGCGCCGGACGCGCGGCGTTTCAGCTGGATCCGCCGCGCGGCGCTCGCGGCGTTCTCGGCCGCGGCCCAGTGCTCGCCGTCGCAGAGGTGCTCGGCGATGCGGAACAGCTCGACCGGGTTCTGCTGATCGAATGCGCGGCGGTGCGCGGCGGCGATGGCCACGAGCGGTGCCGGTTGCTCTTCGACGTCGATGCGGACGACGGACGGGTCGAGGGCTTCGAGACGGCCGGCGAGGTAGCCGACCATGCCGGTGAACGTGGTGTCGACGCTCGAGGGCGCAGTGCGGTCCCGGTGCTTCTCGGCGGTCAGCGCGCGGGCAATGAGAGCGACGGTGTGGGTGAGACGCTTCGGGAGGAACATCGGCAGCCGTTGCTCCATGCGCTGCCACTCGAGAAGCGCGTGGTGCGCGTCTCCGGCGGAGAGCGCGCCCGCGGCGGCTTCGAGATGGCCGAGCCAGATCAGGTGGGAGGCGCCGGCCGGCAGCCGCCGAGCCACCCCGCGCAGATCTTCGGCGTGCTCGCGCAAGGTATCGGTGAACAGCGTGTTGAGGGCCCATCCGAGCAGGATCGATCCGTGCAGGTGGTGGAGCACCCGGGACTCGGGCAGGCCCATGCGGCCGGTGAGAGTGCGGGCCGCCGCCGCGAGGGACCGTGCGGGTACCGCCCCGCGCGGTACCGCGTCGAGCACCTGCAGGATCCCGGCTGCGCAGGCGACCTCGGGAGACGGGTGGGACGCCGCGCACGCGGCGATGGCCGCGCGGTCCGACCCCAGAGGCTCGGTGTCGTTGAGGCGGCTCAGCACGAGGGCGGTCGCGGCCTCCGAGGAACCTGCCGGATCCAACTGCGCGAACGCGTGCGGATCGGAGGGATCGACTCCCGATTCCGCGCTCAGCACCGCCCAGGCGTTGAGGTGGGCGAGACGCGGCACCGGTTCTGCGGGGATCGCGGTCTCGACCAGAGCGGAGAGGCCCGTCGGCGCTCCCTTGAGGCCGGCGAGCGCGCGGACCCGCGTCTGCGGATCGAGGGGCTGGCCGAGTGCGCCTGCCCGCAGGAACAGCGCCCGGGTGAGTCCGTCGACACCGAAGGTCAATCGCTGCTCGAGCACCCGGTGCAGCACGGCGGCCTGCGCGGCGCGCGGGATCTCGCTCGACAGGGGAGTGCGCGCGCAGAACTCGGCGTCTCGGTCCGAGAGGGGAAGGCCGAGCATCTCGAGGCTGAGTAATCCCTCGGTGATGCGTTGACGCGTGACCTCGAGCTCCTGGCTGGAGATCGTGCTGCGCAGCGGCACCGCGATGAATTCGGGAACGTGGAGCAGATCCGTGGACCCGTACTGAACGGCGATGCCGCGATCCGTGAGCTCGCGCAGCAGGTCGCCACCGGTCAGCTCCTCCGCGGACGCCTGATCCAGGGGGTCGAGCTCGGACAGCACTGCGGCCGCCGCGAGAGTCTGCGTGTCGAGGCCGTGCGCCAGGCGGGAGGCGGCCTGCATGGCCGGCAGATTGAGCTCGTGGAGCCGCTCGTGACGGATGCTGGGCTGCGGGCCGGGCACGAGCTGCCCCGACTCCGCGATCGTCAGCAGGTCGAGGGCCCAGTACGGGCGCCCGAGCGAGAGCTGCTGGATCGCTCCGACCGTCGCCGAGTCGAGCGGCTGCTGCGCATGCCGGTGGGCCAGGTCCGCGACCTGCTGGACTCCGAACGGCTCGAGCCGGATCCGGACCGCGTGTTCGAGCGAGGCCAGTGTGCTCGGATCCTCGGTGACGAGCGCTTCGACGGCGTCGGAATAGCTGTTGCGCAGTTCGCTGATCTCGAGGGCTCCGATGGCATGACCCCCGGCGTCGACGAAGGACTTGAGCGCGCGGAGCGTCTCGAGACCGGCCCGCTCGAGGCGGTCCAGCAGGAGCACGCGGTGGGGCTGCACCGCGGCGACGCGCTCGGCCGCGCCCGGAGCCGCGCAATCGATGAGCTCGCTCCTGCCGACAGCCGACCCCAGGCGGTTCTGTACCGCGCGGAGCTCGTGACCCTGTCCGAGTCCGGTCTCTCCGAGCACGAGCACGAGCGGGTGCCGTTCGACCTCCGCGAGTATCGCGTCCGTTATTCCTATGCGCAGCTGAAAGAGCCGATCCACCATGGGTCACATCTCCTGAAGATCACCAGTGTTTGTGCGAACCGTTCCCCCAGCCGCATACCCCGTCATCGACGGTATGTGCAGCAGCCTAGCCATCTTGGTGCGCTCTGCCGAAAAACATTCGGAGTTGTATGTCTTCACTCTCAGATGTGCCCTCGACGATCTCAGTAGTGAGCGGGAAGGGAATCCGTATCCCGCACCGCTTTCAATCGTATGCGCGTACGCGTAGTCGGGGTTACGCACAGTCCTGGGAGTTCGCTGGACCCCTGGTTACGCTCGCGACGAGAGCGTCGGGCCGTTGGCGGGAACGCCTGCGACCCGGGAGCCTCACGAACCTCATCATCAAGCGTTTGGGGGAACACTTGACCAAGCAACTCCGGCGAACGGATGCCGGCAAGCGGAGAGCCCGGGGCATCGCCCTGGTCACCGCCGCCGCGACCATCCTCGCTCCAGCCTTCGGCGTCGCCTCGGCGGCCAACGCCGACTCGAAGAACTCGGGACCGGTCTCGTCCGCGGCATCCGCTGCGCACGGGCACGGGCTCTGGGTCGACGCGCTCAACCTGAACCTCGCCGGTGGTGCCGAGGCCAACTCCGCCTACTCCGCCGATAAGGGACCGAACCGGGATGCGCTCAACGTGTCGCTTCTCGGGGGCGCGGCGTCGATCAACCTCGGCACCATCACTCTGCCCCTGATCAAGGATGCGCAGCACACCAACGGTCTCCTCGATCTCGGCAGCCTCGGAGCGATTTCGAGCTACGGGGCTTCCCCGACGCTCACGAAGTCGAACGCGGCCTCCGGCCTGATCACGCAGGAGGGCGCGATCAACGTCGACGCTGCGAAGGACTCGGACTTCAAACCCGCGAACCTCGACCTCTCCGCGCTCCTCACCCAGGTGCTCGGCCAGCAGATCACGGACACCGTGCTCGACAAGGCGACCATCAACATCGGCGCGGTCGCCTCGCAGGCGCAGAACTCCTTCGGCGCCAACTCCTCGGAGTACATGCTGAGCGAGCTGAACGCCGATGTGCACAGCAACCTGGTCGGCGGCGTGGTGACGTCGCTCGACGGTGTGATCACCACCGCCGTCGCACCGATCACGAACCTCGCCGCTCCCGGTGGTGCGCTCGAGACCGCTCTGAAGAGCATTCTCAACGTGAACCTCCTGGGGCTGGTGAAGGTCCAGCTCAAAGAGCTCTCGGTCGACACCACGAGCCTCGTGAGCACGGTCCAGGCGCAGTTGCTCCAGACACCGCTCGCCAACAGCGACGGCAGCGTGAAGATCGACCTGAAGACCGGGCTCGTGCACCTCGATCTCGCGAAGCTCGCGATCAAGGGCCACGGGGTCACCTCGCTCAACGACCTGCCCGCGAACACCGATGTGCTCGATGCGGCGACGGTCACGGCGATTCTCGACGGCGTGTCCGACACCCTGGTCGGCAACAGCCCGAACTCGCTCGTGAACAAGGCGGTCACGCTGGTCACGAAGGGCATCTACGACACGGCGGTCAACCTCGACATCGACGTCTCCGTGCTGATCGGCATCGCGAAAGCGCCCGTCACCGTCAAGACCACGATCGGCGGCCTGCTCGGCCAGCCCGGATACCCGGCCCCGGTCATTGACGTGAGCCAGCTCGATCTGCTCGGGATCCCGATCGGCGGCCTGGTCCAACCGATCATCGACCTGGTGAGCGGGGCGCTCACCACCGTCGGAGCATCGGTCGTGAAGCCCGTGGTCGACAACGTCATCGGCGGTCTGCAGCCGGCGATCATGGGCGTCGTCACACCGGTCCTCGACGGTCTCGTCGGGAGCGACGGTGCGCTGAAGAAGGTGCTGAACGAACTCGTGACGCTCAGGATCAACGAGCAGCCGACGAAGCTCTCGCCGGCGCAGCCCGCTGACATCTCTGGCGGATTCTCCGTCCGTGCGCTGTCTCTGGCTCTGCTCCCGAACATCCTCGGCAGCAACGCGGTCAAACTCCAGTTCGCCTCGTCGACGGTCAAGGCCGCCGCGAACCCGACGCTGGCGGCGACGCCCAGCTCAGTGGCGCAGGGCGGCACCGTCACCCTCAAGGGCGACGGCTTCACCCCCGGTGAGACGGTGACGATCACGCCCGCGGGCGGCACTGCCTTTACGGCGACTGCGGGAGCCGACGGCACCTTCACGCAGACCTGGACCGTTCCGGCGACCCAGGCTCTGGGTTCGCTCGAGTTCACCGCGACCGGCGGCACCAGCAACAAGTCGGCGAAGGCGACCGTGACGGTCACCGACGGCGGTACCGGGGCCAACGCGAACACCAACGCGAACGCGAACTCGGCTGCCAACGCGAACGCCTCGGCGTCCGCAGCGGCGTCGGCCCAGGCCGACAGCAACGCCAACGCGGCGGCGCAGGCGGCGGCGCAGGCCGCGGCAACGGCCGACGCGAAGACGACGGCTTCGGCCGCCGCCACCGCGAACGCGGAGGCCGCAGCGAAGTCGGCTGCGGACCCGACGGCATCGTCCAACGCCTCGACGACCGCGACCACGACTGCGAACGCAGCCGCGACCGCGTCGGCCCAGGCAGCGGCGAACACCGATGCCACGTCGACCACCAACGCCGACGCCTCCTCGGCGGCGACGGCGAACGCCGAAGCGGCGTCGAAGGCTGCGGCGACCGCGAACTCGAGCTCGAACGCATCGGCGAACGCCGCTGCGAGCGCCACCTCGAGCAGCTCGAGCAACGCTGATTCCAGTGCCAACACCAACGCGACCGCGTCGGCGTCGGCATCGGCGAACGCGAACAGCACGAGCCACGCGAACGCTCAGGCGGCGGCGAAGGCCGCGGCGATGGCGGACAACAGCAGCCAGGCCTCGGCCGCGGCGAACGGTGACGCATCGATCGCGGCGAAGGCTGCGGCGAACCAGAACGCCACCGCGACGACCAACGCGACGGCGAACACCGCTGCGGCGGCGAACGCCGCCGCGCAGGTGGCCGCCGCTGCGACGGCGGACTCCAACGCCAACTCGGCGACGCACGCGAACGCATCGACCCGCGGCAACGCGAACGCCGGTGCGGCATCGCAGGCGGCGGCTCAGTCCACCTCCTCGAGCGACGCTTCGGCGGATGCCGACGGCCCGGTCAACACCACGAAGTGGAAGCGCCTCGGCGGTGCGGATCGCTTCAAGACCGCGGTGAAGATCTCGCAGGAGACCTTCCCCAAGGGCTCGCAGAGCGTGGTCATCGCGCGCAGCGACATCGCCCCCGACGCGCTGTCGGCGGCCCCGTTCGCCGCGAAGCTGAAGTCGCCGGTGCTGCTCACGCAGACCAAGTCGCTCAACACCGACACGGCCGCGGAGCTCAAGCGCCTCAAGCCGAAGACCGCCTACATCGCGGGCCAGACCGGTGCGGTGAGCACCGCGACGGAGAACGCGATCAAGGCGCTCGGCATCAAGACGGTGCGCCTCGGCGGAGCGGATCGCTACGAGACCTCGCTGAAGATCACGGAGGCCGGCTGGGGTGCGAGCGGCACGGATACGGTGTTCGTGGCGACCGGCCGCGACTACCCGGACGCGCTGTCCGCGGGCAGCGCGGCGGGTGCGGTCGGTGCTCCGGTCCTCCTGGTCGACGGTATGCAGCCGAAGGCCTCGAAGGCGGCGCTCGCCGAACTGAAGCAGTTCCACCTGAAGAACATCTTCATCGCGGGTGGTGAGGGAGTGGTGTCGAAGGGCGTCGCGACCTCCGTGCGGTCCTCCGCCACCACCGTGAAGCGGTACGCGGGTCTCGACCGCTACGAGACCTCGGCGCTGCTCGCGGCGAAGTGGAACACGAAGAACGGCCTGGTCTACCTGGCCACCGGTCTCGACTTCCCGGACGCCCTCTCGGGCTCCGCGGTCGCCGGTGCTCAGACGGCTCCGATCATGCTGACGCAGCGGTACTGCATCCCGAAGGATGTCTACGGTGTCTTCACTGACATCAAGCCGAAGACCGGATTCGTTCTGGGAGGCACCGGTGTGGTCAGCGACAAGGTGCTGAACAACCGACCGTCCTGCTAATCGGGTGACGGGATGGCCGGGACTGCGACGCAGTCCCGGCCATTCTCCGTTCCCTCTCAGGGTCAGTAGACTCAGCCGCGGGAGGGAACTGTGAAAGGAGCTGTAGGTCTTGGTGAATCAGAAGGTGCTCGGGGAGTCTGAGGAAACTCCGACTCGTGCCGGGCAGAGCGGCGATCCAGAGCCGCCATCCGCGTCAGACTCTCCTCCCGAACCCGGGTCGAACCGCGCTCAGCGGAAGAAGCGCAAGCCGGTGGTGCGCGTCATCGCCTGGGGAGCGGTGCTCCTCACCGCATGGCAGGTGTTCGCATCGTTCCTGTGGATCGCGCCCTACTCCGCGAACGCGCGTGAGGTGGTTCCCGGGAACCTCCTCACCTCGTACATGATCCCGTTCTTCGGGCAGTCGTGGAGCGTGTTCGCTCCCGAGCCGATCAACGGCGACTACCACTTCAACGTGCGCGCCGTCATCAAGCAGGACGGCAAGGAGGTCACGACGGGATGGGTGAGCGCTACCGACGTCGAGATATCGATGATCCGCTACAACCTCTTCCCGCCCCGAGCGGGGATCCAGTCGAGCGAGGTCGCGTCGAACTACAAATCGGCGTTCGACGCGCTCAACGCGGACCAGCAGAAGCTCGTGGGCGGCGACTACTCGAACGCGGAGTGGGAGACGGCTCTCTACGACAAGCTCGATGAGAAGGCCGCGGCGAACGGCAACGCCGGGGCCTCGGTGACCTCGGACCAGATGAGCATGTACCTCGGCCAGGAGCACATGTCGACCGCGTACGCGACGCAGGTGGCCAAAGCGATCTGGGGCGAGGGCGTCGAGCGCGTGCAGTACCGGGTGAGCCGGCAGAACGTGATCCCGTTCGCGCAGCGGAACGATCCGAAGGCCGAGAGGCCCGCTCCGACGGTGATCCTGCCGGGCTGGCGTCCGCTGGTGACGGAGCCCGGGCAGAGCGATCAGGACTTCGCGGACGTGTTCCGCGCACAGTACGAACGGATGAGCAAATGAACCGGGTCGCGCAGTTCGGCGCATTCGTCTGGAGCCTCATCGTCGTCGCGGTCCGAACCCCGATCGTGACGATCGGCAGGGGGCTCGCGTTCTTCGAGAACTGGCTGCTCGTCAGCAAGAAGTCCCTCTACGGCCTCGCGGTCACCCGGATCCTGTTCGGGGCCACCGGTCTCGGGCTCCTGCTGGCGAACTTCTCCACGCGACTGTACACCTTCGGCCCGGGGTCGGCGTGGAACGGAGAGCTCGCCGAGCCCGTCAGCGACTTCCCGAAGATCTGGATCTTCAGCCTGTTCCACGCCGTCGCCGGAGATCCCGTGCTCTACACGGTCTGCTACGTCGCGCTGATGGCGCTCGCGGTGCTGTTCATCCTGGGATGGCGGTTCCGCATCGTCCTGCCGATCTTCTTCGTCGGCTGGGTCGGCTTCATCGAAGCGAACGACATGGTCGGCGATCAGGGCGACAACATGTTCCGCATCGCGATGATCCTGCTGTTCTTCGCCGATCCGGCCGCGCGCTGGTCGCTGGATGCGCGCAGGCGCGCGAAGCGGGAGTGGTTCGCGGAGGAGAGCGGTCCGCGGCAGATCGGGAACGCCCTGCACAACCTCGCACTGATCGCGCTGACCGCGCAGGTCATGTTCGTGTACGCGTCGGGCGGGCTCTACAAGGCCAGCGGAAGCCCCTGGTCGGAGGGCTACGCGGTGTACAACCCGCTGCACACCATGCGCTTCGGCACCTGGCCCGTGCTCAGCGACCTGGTGACGACCTGGGGCCCGATGGTCGCCGTCGCCTCCTGGGGATCGATCATCCTGCAGGTCGCGTTCCCGCTCGCACTGCTGTCCCGTCCCACGCGCATCATCGCCCTGTTCGGGATCCTCGGCTTCCACATCGCCATCGCGGTGCTCATGGGCCTGCCGTGGTTCTCGCTGACGATGATCGCGATCGACTCGATCTTCATCCGAGACCGCAGCTGGCAGAAGGTGAGCCAGGGGGTGAAGGATCGCTGGCGGACCGCGATGGGACGTGCGGCGAGTCCGCCGACGAAGGCGCCCGTCGAGGTCTCGGCCTGACCCGCCGATGGCGGCCCGTGCATCGCGCACGGGCCGCCATCGCCGTCTCCGGGATCGATGTCGGCGGTCCCGGATAGGCTCGCCGCATGGCGAAATCGAGCGGCGGCTACGCGTGCACCGAGTGCGGCTGGCGCGCACCCAAGTGGGTCGGGCGCTGCGGCGAGTGCCAGCAGTGGGGCACGGTGCAGGTGCTGGGCGCGCCCGGTGCCACGCTTGCGCGCACGGTGCAGGCCGCTGCTCCCGTGTCGGGGCGCGAGGCGCGACCCATCACCGAGCTGAGCGGCGAGCCCGTGCGGCACCGCCCCACCGGCATCGGCGAGCTCGACCGGGTGCTCGGCGGCGGTATCGTGCCGGGTGCCGCGGTGCTGTTCTCGGGCGAACCCGGAGTCGGCAAGTCGACACTGCTGCTCGATGCCGCGGCACGCACGGCCGAACGAGGCGGACGGGTGCTCTACGCGAGCGGCGAGGAATCCACCGGGCAGATCCGCATGCGCGCCGAACGCACCGGGGCCCTGCACGACACGCTCTACCTCGCCAGCGAGACCGATCTCGCGACGGTGCTCGGGCACATCGAGGCGGTGCAGCCCGAACTCGTCATCGTCGATTCGGTGCAGACGCTCGCGAGCGATCGGGTCGACGGCGGCGCGGGCGGGCCGGCGCAGGTGCGCGAGGTCGCTGCGGCGCTGATCCGGGTGGCGAAGGAGCACGGCGTACCCGTCATCCTCGTCGGTCACGTCACGAAGGACGGCAACGTGGCGGGCCCCCGGCTGCTCGAACACCTCGTCGACGTCGTCTGCCACTTCGAGGGCGACCGACGATCCACCCTTCGTTTCCTCCGCACCCTCAAGAACCGCTTCGGCCCGACCGACGAGGTCGGCTGCTTCGAGATGAGCGGCAGCGGGATCCAGGAGGTGCCGGATCCGAGCGGGCTCTTCCTCAGCCGCAGCACCGAGCCGGTCAGCGGCACCTGCGCCACGATCGCGCTCGAGGGGCGCAGGGCGATCCCCGTCGAGGTGCAGGCGCTCGTCGCGAGCACGACCGCGCCCAACCCGAGGCGCGTCACCAGCGGCGTCGACGGCGCGCGCGTGGCCATGGTGCTCGCCGTCCTCGAACGCCGTGCCCGGGTCAAACTGCACGACAAGGACGTCTACGTCTCCACGGTCGGCGGCGTCCGCCTCGCAGAACCTGCGGCCGACCTCGCCATCGCGCTGGCGGTGCTGTCGGCGATCACCGACCGGCCGCTGGCGCACGAACTCGCCGCGGTCGGCGAGATCAGCCTGGCCGGCGAGGTCCGTCCGGTCGTCGGCGGCGAGCAGCGACGGGCCGAGGCGCAGCGACTCGGGTACCGCAGACTCGTCGATTCCGACAGTGGAACCCTCGCTCGGGCGAGAGCGCTCGCGCTCGGGGAGTAGAATCAAGGATCGTGAGCAACAACACGGTAGACGTCGTCCTCATCGGTGGCGGGATCATGAGCGCCACGCTCGGCACCATGATCTCCCAGGTCGAGCCCGACTGGAGCATCGAGCTGTTCGAGTCGCGCACCGAGGTGGCGACCGAGAGCACCAACGCATGGAACAACGCGGGCACCGGCCACGCGGCACTGTGCGAGCTCAACTACATGCCCGAGGGCAAGGACGGCAGCCTCTCGGCGGCGAAGGCCATCGACATCAACGAGCAGTTCCAGCTGTCCCGCCAGTGGTGGTCCTCCCTGGTCAAGCAGGGCGTGCTCGGCGAGCCCTCCAGCTTCATCAACGCGACCCCGCACATGACCTTCGTGCGCGGCGAGTCGAACGTCGACTACCTGCGTCGCCGCTACGAGCTCCTGAAGGAAGAGCCGCTGTTCTCCGACATGGAGTTCAGCGACGACCCGGAGCAGATCGCCGAGTGGACCCCGATGCTCGTCGAACGACGCAGCAAGGACGAGGTCTTCGCGGCCACGCGCTCGCTCAGCGGCACCGACGTCGACTTCGGCGCGGTCACCCGACAGCTCATGAGCCACCTCGAAGGCCAGGGCGTCACCGTCAACCTCGGACACGAGGTCAAGAAGCTCCGCCGTCGCGCCGACGGCACCTGGGACGTGTACGTGCGCAACCGGGCCGGCTACGGCAAGCGCACCGTCAACGCGCGCTTCGTCTTCGTGGGGGCCGGCGGCGGCGCGCTGTCGCTGCTGCAGTCCTCCAAGATCCCCGAGATCAAGGGTTTCGGCGGCTTCCCCATCAGCGGCAAGTTCCTCAAGTGCGACAACCCCGAGGTCGTGCGCGAGCACCGCGCCAAGGTCTACGGCAAGGCCGCGGTCGGCGCACCGCCCATGTCGGTCCCGCACCTCGACACCCGTATCGTCGACGGAAAAGAGAGCCTGCTCTTCGGGCCGTACGCCGGCTTCAGCCCGAACTTCCTCAAGAAGGGCTCCTGGTGGGATCTGCCGGGCTCCATCCGCCTGCACAACCTGTGGCCCATGATCCGCGTCGGCCTCAGCGAGTTCTCGCTCGAGAAGTACCTCCTCACCGAGCTCATGGCGAGCCGGGAGAAGCAGCTCTCGACCCTGCGCGAGTACATGCCCTCCGCCAAGCGCGGCGACTGGGAGATGATCACCGCAGGCCAGCGCGTCCAGGTCATGAAGAAGGACCCGAAGAAGGGCGGCGTGCTGCAGTTCGGCACCGAGGTCATCACGGGCGCCGACGGCACCATCGCCGGGCTGCTCGGCGCTTCGCCCGGTGCATCGACCGCGGTCCACGCCATGCTCGGCGTGCTGCAGAAGTGCTTCCCCGAGCAGTTCGAGGCCCGCTGGCGAGACGAGTTCCTCGCGCAGATCCCGGCCTACGGTACGGGCGTCAACCACGACGCGGCCCTCGCCGCGCAGACGCTCGCCGAGACGGGCGCCGTGCTGGGACTGCTGCCGAAGCAGGTCGAGGCCGCAGCGGCCGAATAGCCCGGAATTGCAAGAGGGGGCGGGATCCGACAGGATCCCGCCCCCTCTGCGTTCAGCGGACTCGCGGCTGCTGTCTACTGCTCCGCGAGCAACTGCTCGAGGTAGTGCGCGGTGTCCTCCCAGCCGGTGACCGCGTGGCAGCGCACGCCCATCGCCTTGACGGGATAGTCGTTGCCGTCCGGGTCGAGGCGGTCGCCGACGAAGAGCATGCGGTCGAGGGGGATCCCCGTCTGCTCGGTGAGCTTGCGCATGCCGTAGGCCTTGTCGATGCCTCGACGGGTGATGTCGACGGACGTGGATCCACCGCTGCGCACCTCGAGGTCGGGCAGGCGATCGGCGACGGCGGCGCGCAGGGTGTTCTTCTTCGTGCCGTCGGGATCCCACGCGTGCTTCGCCGCGACGGGGGCCCGCTGGCCGAGGGCCGAGAACGTGACCTGCGAGCCGCGATCCTCCAGGATCTCGCCCCAGGGCTCCGCCTCCCAGAGGCCGAGGCGTTCGGCCTCCTCGCGGAGCGCGACGAAGGCCGCGTCGCGCTGCTCGGGGGTGAGCTCCTCGCGGTAGACGGTCTCCCAAGCGCCGGCGCTACGGCGTTCGTAGCGCGTACCGCAAGTGGGGAGCAGGTGCAGACGCTCGAGGGCGTCCTCCGCGGCGTCGCCGAGCTGCGAGACGAGCTGGTTCTCGAACTGCTCGAAGTTGCCCCCCGAAATGACCGCGACCGAGGTGCGGTCCAGCAGGCGCTCGAACACGGCCAGCATGCGGGGTTCGAGCGGGGACTTGGACGGTGCGAGAGTGTCGTCGAGGTCGAACGCGATCAGGTCGGGCAGCGGTTGGGCAAGCATTGTTCCAGTCTCCCATGCGCCACACGCCCGAACGCCCCGATTTCCGTTTGCGCCCCGGAGCACGCTAAGCTGTTCCCTGCGCCTCGGCGCAATCGGGATGTGGCGCAGCTTGGTAGCGCACGTCGTTCGGGACGACGGGGTCGCAGGTTCAAATCCTGTCATCCCGACTGAGAAGCCCCGGAGCTTCCGCAGATTTCTGCGGGTGCTCCGGGGCTTTCTGAGTTTTCGGGGTGGGTGTTCCCGAGGAAGCGGGCACCCTGCGGACACGGCATGGAGGCGACGCGGCAGGTTCTGGCGTCGCCGGCACCAGGGGACGCCTCAGCGACGAGAGGACGGCGAGTCTCCCGTCGATCGCGCGTTCTTTCGTCGGTCGGGTATCCACTCGCCGAATCGGCGCCTGGGCGCCGCATCCGCACCCGTGACGCCAGATCCATCGCCCCGACTCGCCCTCGCCCGACCGCGCGCCGCGGGACGGAGCCTCCGTCAGCGCGTCGACAGGAAGCCGCGCAGCAGCGCCGCGGATCCTTCGATGTGTTCCAGCATGGCCTCGGCGGCGGATTGCGGGCGGCCGGCGAGGATCGCCGAGACGACGGCCTCGTGCTGCGCGTCGGAGTGCGAGAGGTTCGGGCGGAGCATCGGGATCTCGTCGAGCAGCGCGTTCACGCGGGTGCGCAGGTCCGCGACGAGGGGGACGAGGCTGGGGGAGCCCGAGAGCTCCGCGATGAGGAGGTGCAGGCGCGAGTCGAGGCGGCGATGGTTCGCATCGTCGGAGGCGCGGCACTCCTCGAGCGCGCGGGCGAGCGCGGCCCGCTCATCGGCGCTCAGATCACGGGCTGCGGCCTCGCGCGCGGCCCCGACCTCGAGCACCCGCCGCAGCACGGTCGTGTCCTCCACCTCCGCTTCGCCGAGCTCGGCGCGGGCGGGGCGCAGCGCGGACTCGTCGGGCAGCGCGTCGACGACGAAGGTGCCGCCGTAGCGGCCGCGGCGCGAGAGCACGAGGCCGGCCTCGGCGAGCGTCGCGAGCGCCTCGCGCACGGTGTCGCGGCTGACCTTGAGCATCACCGCGAGATCGCGTTCGGCGGGCAACCGCTCGCCCGGCCCGATCATGCCGAGGCGGATCGACTGCAGCAGACGCTGCACCGTCTCCTCGTAGGCGTTGGTGGGGCGTTCGGCCCGGATCAGGAGCTCGACGCCGTCTGCCGAGGGATGCATGGATCCTCCTCCTGCCGCGCGGTCCACTGCGAGTGTACGCCGAGGACCGGGCGGCGACGCGCGCCGTCGCCCGGTCCTCGGGTCGCGATTCAGAGCGGGGTCGTGTACGCGCTGGTCAGCCCGCCGTCGACGAGGAACGTCGACGCGGTGATGAACGATGCGTCGTCGCTCGCGAGGAACGCGACCGACGCCGCGAGCTCCTCGGGGCGGGCGAAGCGACCGACGGGGACGTGCACGAGGCGGCGGGCCGCACGCTCCGGATCCTTCGCGAACAGCTCCTGCAGCAGCGGGGTGTTCACGGGTCCGGGGCAGAGCGCGTTCACGCGGATGCCCTGCCGGGCGAACTGGACGCCGAGCTCGCGGGTCATGGCGAGCACGCCGCCCTTCGACGCGGTGTAGGAGATCTGCGAGGTCGCGGATCCCATCACGGCGACGAACGACGCGGTGTTGATGATCGAGCCGGATCCCTGCGCGGTCATGTGCCGCAGCGCGGCGCGGGAGCACAGGTAGACGCTCTTGAGGTTCACGTCCTGCACCTTCTCCCACGCGGGGAGCTCGGTGATCTCGATCGAGTCGTCGTCGTCGGGCGAGATGCCGGCGTTGTTGAACGCGATGTCGACCGAGCCGTACTCGCGGGCCGCGGTGTCGAACAGATTGTTGACCTGGGCCTCGTCGGTCACGTTGACCTGGACGAACAGGCCGCCGACCTCGGCCGCGGCGGCCTCGCCGGCCGCCGGGTTCATGTCGCCGATCACGATCGTCGCGCCCTCGGCGCGCATGCGGCGGGCGGTGGCGAGGCCGATGCCGCTCGCGCCTCCGGTGATGACGGCGACCTTCCCGGCGAGCCGCTGGGTCAGGTCGATCGGGGTGATGTCGTTCATGGTGCTTCCTTCTGAAGTGTCGTGCGTGAAGAAGACGGGCTATTCGGTGGCGAAGAATACGTTCTTCGTCTCGGTGAAGTGCTCGGCGGCGTCGGGTCCGAGCTCGCGGCCGAGGCCGGACTGCTTGAATCCGCCGAACGGGGTCGAGTAACGCACCGACGAGTGGGAGTTGACCGACAGGTTGCCGCCCTCGACGGCGCGCGCGGTGCGGATGCCGCGGGCGAGGTCCTGCGTCCAGATGGATCCGCTGAGGCCGAACTCGGTGGCGTTGGCCAGCTGGATCGCGTCGGCCTCGTCGTCGAACGGCAGCACGGCGACGACGGGTCCGAAGATCTCCTCGGTCGCGACGCGCGATCCGCGTTCGGGGGTGACGACGGTGGGTGCGAACCAGGATCCCGGACCCTCGGGGCAGGATCCCCGGAACGCGACGGGGGCGTCCTCGTCGAGGAACGCGGCCACGCTCTCCTTGTGGGCCTGGGTGACGAGCGGACCGACCTCGGTCGCCTCGTCGGTCGGGTCGCCGACCGCGACACCCTGCACGGCCGTCTCGAAGCGCTCCATGAATCGGTCGTACACGCTGCGCTGCACGAGCAGGCGGCTGCGGGCGCAGCAGTCCTGGCCGGCGTTGTCGAACACCGAGTAGGGCGCGGTCGCGGCGGCCCGTTCGAGGTCGGCGTCCTCGAACACGATGTTGGCGCTCTTGCCGCCGAGCTCCAGCGTGACCCGCTTCACCTGTTCGGCCGCTCCCGCCATGATCCGCTTGCCGACCGCGGTGGATCCGGTGAAGACGAGTTTGCGCACGTCGGGGTGGGTGACGAACCGCTCGCCGACGACGGATCCGCGGCCGGCGAGCACCTGGAACAGGCCCTCGGGCAGCCCGGACTCGAGCGCGAGCTCGCCGAGGCGCAGGCTGGTGAGCGGGGTCCACTCGGCGGGCTTCAGCACGACCGCGTTGCCGGCCGCCAGCGCCGGCGCGAAGCCCCACGCGGCGATGGTCATGGGGAAGTTCCACGGCGTGATCACCCCGACGACGCCGATCGGCTCGTGGAACGTGACGTCCATACCGCCGGCGACCGGGATCTGCTTGCCGATGAGGCGTTCCGGGGCGGCCGAGTAGTACTCGAGCACGTCGCGGACGTGGCCCGCCTCCCAGCGCGACTGGGAGATGGGATGGCCCGAGTTCGCGGTCTCGAGCTGCGCCAGCCGCTCGAGATCGGCGTCGACGGCGTCGGCGAAGCGGCGCAGCGCCTTCGCTCGATCCGCGGGCGCGACCTTCGCCCAGTCGCGCTGCGCACGCACCGCCGCGGCGACGGCGGCATCGGTCTCGGGCACGTCGAGGTGGGCGACCTCGGTGACGGCCTCGCCGGTGGCGGGGTTGATGACGGTGTAGCTCATGGCTGCTCCTTCGCGGGGGCTGCGGTGGACGGTGCATGGGACGCGCGGTGCTCCCGTGCGGCGCGGACGAGGCCCTCGAAGATCCGGCGGTCCTCGGGGTTCTCCTCCGGGTGCCACTGGACGGCGACGCCGAACGGCACGGAGTCGAGCTCGATCGACTCGATGACGCCGTCCGCGGTGCGACTGGTGACGGTGAGGCCGTCGCCGACCTCGTCGATCGCCTGGTGGTGGTACAGGTGAGCGCGTGCGCGCAGATCCTCGCCGAGCAGGCCCGCGAGGCGGGATCCCTCGTCGACCTCGACCTCGATCGGGTTGAAGACGCCGTCGCCGAGCTGGTAGCGGTCGTCGCCGACCGCGTCGGGGAGGTGCTGGATCAGAGTGCCGCCGCGCTCGACGTTGAGCACCTGCGCGCCGCGGCAGATGCCGAGGAACGGGAGCTCGGCCTCGATGGCGGCGTCGAGCAGGGCCGCCTCGAAGCCGTCGCGGTCGGTGCGGGGCGCGCCGGTGCGCGCGTGCGGCTCCTGCGCGTAGCGGGCGGGATCGACGTCGGCGCCGCCCGAGAGGATCAGGCCGTCGAGCGACGCGACGATGCTGCGGGCGATGTCCGGATCCGCCGGCTGCGGGGGGAGCACGATGGCGATCCCGCCGACGTCGGTGACCGCGTCGAGGTAGACCTTCGGCAGGAACGATGCGCGGACGTCCCAGACGCCCGTCTGCGCCTGCTCCAGGTAGCTGGTGATGCCGATCAGGGGGCGTGCGGCGCCGGGCGCGCTCGAAGCCCGGGACTCAGAGACGCTCAAAGCCGCGCACCCGCTCCCAGTCCGTGACCGCCGCGTTGAACGCCGCGACCTCGACGCGCGCCGCGTGCACGTAGTGTTCGACGACCTCGTCGCCGAACACGCGCCGGGCCAGCGCGGATCCCTCGAAGAGGTCGGCCGCTTCGGCGAGGGTGCTCGGTACGCGCTCGATGTCGCTCGCGTAGGCGTTGCCGGCGAGCGGGTCGCCGAGCTCGAGCTCCTGCTCGATCCCCTCGAGACCGGAGGCGAGCATGCCGGCGACCGCGAGGTACTGGTTCACGTCGCCGCCCGGTACACGGTTCTCGACGCGCATGCCCATGCCGCGACCGACGACGCGCAGCGCGCAGGTCCGGTTGTCGTGACCCCAGGCGACGGCGGTGGGAGCGAAGCTGCCCTCGGCGAAGCGCTTGTAGGAGTTGATGTTGGGGGCGTAGAGCAGGGTGAACTCCCGCAGGGCGGCGAGCTGGCCCGCGAGGTAGTGGCGGAACAGCTTCGACATGCCGTCGGCGGCGGACTCGTCGACGAACAGCGGTTCGCCGGACTCCGAGCGGAGGCTCGTGTGCACGTGGCAGCTGTTGCCCTCGCGTTCGTTGAACTTCGCCATGAAGGTGATGCTCTTGCCGTGCGCCTCGGCGATCTCCTTCGCGCCGCTCTTGTAGATCGAGTGGTTGTCGCAGGTGGGGAGCGCGTGGGTGTAGCGGAACGCGATCTCCTGCTGACCGAGGTTGCACTCGCCCTTCACGCCCTCGCAGTACATGCCCGCGCCGTCCATGGAGGTGCGGATGTCGCGCAGCAGCGGTTCGAGGCGGGTCGAGCCCTGGAGGGCGTAGTCGGTGTTGTAGTCGCTCGCCGGAGTGAGGTCGTTGTAGCGCTGGCGCCAGGCGGTGCGGTAGTCGGTGTCGAAGACGATGAACTCGAGCTCGGTGCCGACGAACGGTTCGAAACCGTGCGCGGCGAGCCGCTCGACCTGACGGCGCAGGATCTGCCGCGGCGCGACCTCGATGGGGGTGTGGTCGTTCGCGGTCGTCAGGTCGGCGGTGACCATCGCGGTGCCGGGCAGCCAGGGCATCCGGCGCAGCGTCGAGAGGTCGGGGATCATCGCCATGTCGCCGTAGCCGTGCTCCCAGCTCGTCAGCGCGTAGCCGTCCACGGTGTTGAGCTCGACATCGACCGCGAGGAGGTAGTTGCAGCACTCGGCACCGTGCTCGAGCGTGTCCTCGACGAACAACCGGGCCGAGACCCGCTTGCCGACGAGGCGGCCCTGCATGTCGGTGAATCCGATGATGACGGTGTCGATCTCGCCGGAGCTCACGGCTCCGCGCAGCTCGTCGGGTGTCAGGTTTCCGCTCGCGGGGATCATGGTTCTCCTTCTGCTCATCGTCGAGAGTCGGGGGTGCGGTGCCATCCTACGGCCGCGACTCGGGGGCCGCGATCCCGAATGGTCGGAACTCCGACCATTACATCATGGCGGGGCTCGTTCCGTGCCGGATCCGATCTGAAAAGGCGTACGAAAAGGTTGTTGTGAAGTACCAATAGGTGGTTATAGTCATCATGACGCGCCGCAAAGATGCAGCTTCTGGGCGGACCGTTCACAACGAAGTGAAAGGGGCCGGCATGGCCAAGGACACGCTGAAGGTCTCCGGGGTGACGTACACCACGGCGGAGGCAGGGTACTTCGAGAAGCGCCAGCTCAAGCGCTCCGCCGGCGTCTGGGGGCTCTGGGGCCTCGCGGTCGGCGCGGTGATCTCGGGCAACTTCTCGGGCTGGAATTTCGGGATCGAGGCGGCGGGCTTCGGCGGCATGATGATCGCCTTCGCGATCCTCGTCGTCATGTACTACGGGCTCGTCTTCTCGATCGGCGAGATGGCGGCCGCGATGCCGCACACGGGCGGCGCCTACTCGTTCGGGCGAGCGGCGATGGGACCCTGGGGCGGCTTCGTCACCGGGCTCGCGGAGTCCATAGAGTACGTCGCGACCACCGCGGTGATCGTCTACTTCTCGGCGGGCTACGCGAACGGCGTCACCGAGGGGCTGATGGGTTTCTCCCTGCCGACCTGGGTGTGGTGGATCATCCTCTACGCAGCCTTCGTCGGGCTCAACACGGCGGGCGCCTCCATCTCGCTGAAGTTCGCAATCGTCGTGTCGTTCATCTCGATCGGCGTGCTGGTGCTGTTCGGCGCGATGGCGCTCTTCAGCGGCTCGGCCGACTGGGGCAGCCTCTTCAACATCGCGCCCGATCCGGGGCAGAGCGAGTTCCTGCCGCACGGCGTGCTCCCGATCCTCTTCGCGCTGCCGTTCGCCATGTGGCTGTTCCTCGGCATCGAGGAGCTGCCGCTCGCGGCCGAGGAATCGCACAACCCGGTCCGCGACATCCCGCGCGCCGGCCTCTGGGCGCGAGGCACCCTCATCGTGACCGGCCTGCTCGTGCTGTTCCTCAACACCGCGGTGCTCGGAGCCAAGGACACCGGTAAGGCGGGCGAGCCGCTGCTCGACGGCTTCCGCAAGATCCTCGGCGACGACCTCGCCTGGGTCGCCGGCCTGCTCGCGCTCTTCGCGCTGTTCGGCCTGCTGGCCTCGCTCCAGGGCATCATGTTCGCCTACGGACGCAACCTCTACTCCCTCTCGCGGGCCGGGTACTACCCGAAGTTCCTCTCGCTCACGGGCAAGCGCCAGACCCCGTGGGTGGCGCTCATCGCGGGCGCGCTCATCGGCTTCGCGGCGCTCGTCGTCGTCGACCTGACGGGCGGCGGCAGCGGCGTCGGCGGCGCGGTCGTGCTGAACATCGCGGTGTGGGGCGCGGTGGTCGCGTACTTCATGCAGATGCTGTCGTTCATCATCCTGCGCAGGAAGTACCCGAACGCGAAGCGACCCTACCTGAGCCCGTGGGGCGTCTTCGGGGCCGGCGCCGCCGCCGTGATCTCGGCGCTGATCTTCCTCGGCTTCCTGCTGAACGAAACGTTCCGCCCGGCGATCGTCGCGATCGCGGTCGTCTATGCGATCGGGCTCATCGTCTTCGGCGTCTACACCCGGCACCGCCTGATCCTCTCGCCGGAGGAGGAATACGCGGTCTCGGGCGGCCTGCACGGGGACCCGCAGTCCGAGGGCTACGGCGGCGAGGTCGAAGAAGAACTGCTGGCCCAGGACGGGATCGACGACCCCGTCAGGTAGTCCTCGCCGTCCCGTCGGGGTGCGCCGCACCCCGACGGGGCGGAGTCTCGCACAGGGATCGCACGACGGTGCGTATCTCGTGCTCGGCCGCCGGGCTTCGGGCGACGACGCTGCGGAAGAGCGCGAGCCCCGCGAGCGTATCGAGCAGGAGCTCCTCGTCGGTATCGGCGGGGAGCTCCTCGCGCGAGATGCCCGCCGCGATGATCTCGCGGCCGAGATCCCTGCGGCGGCGGCCGATGCGCTCCATGAAGTGGTCGAGGATCTCGGGGCTCAGGATCGTGAGCCACAGCGATGAGGCGTCGCGGCCGCGGAGCACCATCTGCTGGTTGAGCACGTTCTGCATGGAGTGCTGCACGAGGTCCTCGACGACGGATCCGGTCTCGGGCCTGACCCACGGAAGGGTCGAGGCTTCGACCACGTCGCGGGCGAGGTCGGTGCGGTTCGGCCAGCGCCGGTAGATCGCGGTGCGGCTCGTACCGGCACCGATCGCCAGCGCGTCGTAGTTGAGCGCCGCGAGGCCGCCGTCGAGCAGCTGCGCGCGGGCGAGTTCGAGCACTCGTTCGGTGATATCGGTATCGCGCGGTCGGCCCTGGTTCATGCACACACCCTAGACCGGTGCTTGGTGGGAATCCGATGAATATGCAACACTCAGTAGCGTAAGTGATGCGCGGCCGGTCGTTTCGGGGGAAACCCGCCGCGAGAAACAGGGGTACACGCGCATGCGCTTCAAGGGGGTGCGTGCCGTCGCGCGGGCCGTTCTGGCCCTCGCGTGCGGTGCGCTGATCGTGGCGACGCTGCTCGTCGCGCCGGCGGGTTCGGCCGAGGCCGATTCGCCGGAATCGCACGAGCCGGGGCTCTACCTGGCGCTCGGATCCCCGACGCAGTTGATGCGGGGCAGCCAGCGGAGCGACGGCGGGATCGCGTTCGACCCGGTCGGCGCGCCGACGGGCCGCTCCTACAACGCGCTCGCCGCGCACCTGGCCGACGGTGCGCTCTACGCGATCGAGGACGCGAGCGGCGATCTGATCCGCGTGCTCGGTGACGGGACGACGCGGACCGTGATGCGGCTCGGCGCGGCCAGCGTGGTCGGGGCCTTCGCCGACTCCGAGCATCCGGATCGCATGTACTACGTCCCGCGGGGATCGAAGCAGCTGGCCTGGGTCGATGTCGCGACCCGGGAACGGGGCAGGGTGTCGATGACGGGCTCCTTCGTCCCGGTCGACTTCGCCTGGAGTCGGGGGTACTTCTGGGGCTTGCGCATCGTGGATCGGCGCGCGGTGCTCACGCGGCTCGCGCTCGACGGCCGGCTCCAGGAGGCCCCCGTGCCCGGCGTCGACGGGACCCGTTTCGGCGGCGGATCGTTCGGCGGAGCGTGGACCTACGGCAACGGCAACCTCGGCTTCCTGGCGAACAGCGGAGGCGCGGTGCAGCTGCGTCTGGCGACGGAGGACCCCGCGAAGGCCGAGCTCGTCGGCTACGCCGACAGCCCGGCGTCCAACAACCTGGACGCGGCCCTGATCCCGGCGGCGCCCGTGCACCTGAGCGTGCGCTTCGAGGCGAGCTGGGGCGGGCCGCGAACGCCGATGGAGCTCGCGCCTGTGGTGCGCAACGACGGCGCGACCGCGTCGTCCGGATACCAACTCGAGTTCGGGCCGGAGGGCCCGGACAGTCGAGCCGTCGACTCGCCTGCGGAGTGCGTGCGATCGGCGGGGCGGTTCCTGTGCGCAGGCGGCACCCTCCGACCGGGCGAAGAACGCCGGCATGGTTTCTCGCTGAGCATGGTCAGCGCGGGAGCGCAGTACGCGCCGAAGTGGGTCGCCGTCGTGCAGGGGAACGAGTCCGATCCCAGTCCCGTGGCGGCGCCGGAGTCGTTCCCGGCTTTGAAGCCGACTCCCGTGCTGATCGACACCGATGTAAAGGCTCGTGTCGTCGATGCGCGGCGCGAGGGGAGAGTGACCGTCGACAAGCCCGTCCAGGTGTTCGTCCTGGTGCGTAACCGCAGTGCGTCGCCGCTCAGCGGGATCCGCGTGTCCATCGACTCCGCGCCGTGGAAACCTCAGGTGATCGACGAGCCGTTGCCGCCGGGCGAGCTGCGCACGGTCCGATTCGACGGACGCGTCGACGACCTGATGATCGGCGGTATCGCCGAGATATCGACGACGGTCACCGCGGAAATCGACGGGGCGAGGACGCGGGTGCAGAGCAAGCCGCTGCACCTCTCGGGGCAGGGGGTGCTCCCGAACGCCGGGGGACTGGCCGGACCCCAGCCGGATCCCGTCGGCAACATCGATCCGCTCGACCCGCCGCCGCCGTTCGTGATCATGCCCGACGACCGCACGGGGAACGGGGCCGCTGCCGGCTCGGGCACCTCGGCCGGGACGGGCACGGCTGCCGGGTCCACCGGATCCGCGAAGGGCGGCTCCGGCGGCGGATCCGCAGGCGCGGGCGGTGCCTCCGCGGGCGGCGCTCCGCCGCGTACGGCGGCACCGGGTACTGCGGCGGCGGGCGATGGGGATCGCGGTTCCGACGGCACGGCGATCGAGGTGGGGCCGGCGACCGGCGCCGCCGAGGGGGCGAGCGGCACCGGAAACGGGAGCTGGCCCGCCGAACTCAGCGCGACCGGATCCGATGCCCCGAGCCGGAGCACGACCGTCTGGGCGGCGGTGATCCTGCTGCTCGGGGGCGCCTGGGTCGTCGGTACGGCCCGGCAGGGAGGCCGGCGTTCGCGAGCCTGATCAGCAGTCCGCGGAGAACGTCTGCGAGCGCTCGCACCACCCGGTCCAGTCGCCGAAGTAGAGAGCCGGCGGGTCGGTGCCCGGCGTCGGCGTCGGGCTCGGGGTCGGTGAAGGTTCGGGTCCGGGCGCGGTCGGAGGGCGCTCCGGCGACTGCGGGGACTCGGGGACGCGGTTGTCGGACCCGCCTCCGGTCCCGGTGCCGGACGCGGTGCGACCGGCACGATGCGCATCGCGCACGGGGGCCGGTGCCCGATCCGGGGCGCCCCCCGCGGACCGGTCGACGCCGCTCGTGCTCGACGCGGGTGCGTGCGGCTCGGCCGGGATCGAACCCGGCATCGCGAGGCCGCCGATCGTGCCCGCGGTGGCGAGCACGACACCTGCGGCGGAGAGCGCCGCGAGGGTCCCGGTCGCGGTGCGCCTGCGCCAGTCGCGGGTGAGCGCGAGGATCCCCGCGAGGGAGAGCCCGATCGCGCCCGCCTGCTCCCCGAACAGCACCCATCGCCTGCGGCAGTCCGCGCAGCCGTCGAGGTGGGCCTGCGCCTCCGCGCGGCGCCGGGTGTTCTTCTTGCCCCAGCGCAGATCCTTGAACCGCCCCACGCTCGTCGCGCAGTCCTCCGGCAGGTTCCGGGTCGGGTGCATGCGCTCGACCCAGCCCTTGCGCAGGCCGTCGCGGGCGCGTTTGAGCAGCACCGAGGCCGAGTTCGGGGAGAGCTCCAGCTCGCCGGCCACCTCCTGCACGGATCGGCCCTCGACGTCGACGGCGAGCACGATCTGCTGCCAGCGCGGTGGCAGATCCTCCAGCGCCGCTGCGGCTGCGGCCCGCTGCTCCGCCGATTCGAGCGAATCGTCGTGCGTCTCGAGCGCGGCTCCCTCGAGCGGCAGATCCTCGAGCGGGGCGCCGCGCTTGCGCGACTCCCAGTGCTGCCCGAGACGGGTCTGCACGGTGCGGAAGAGGTAGGCGCGGAACGATTCCCGCGGGCCGCCCCCGGCGAGCAGCGCCTGGAACACGGCATCGAACGCCTCGGCGACGGCGTCCTCAGCGACCGCGGGGTCCTTGCGCGCGGCCCAGCCGAGCACGAGCCCGTGATGCCGGCGCCAGAGCGTCTCGAGCGGCCAGGCGCTGCCGGCTCGGATCAGGTCGCAGAGCTCGGAATCGGACGCCTCGTTCGGGCCCGGACCTGGGCCGTGCGCCTCGTCCGGAGCCTGCATGCCCAGAAGCGTAGCAGCGTGTAGCGAAAACTTTTCCGCAACCGCGTCACATTCCCCGGGAACCGACTCTGACTCTGCGGGGGACGGCCGCAGCATCGATTGCTGCGGAGGGGGACCTCCCGAAGAACTCGATCAGCGGAGGAAGTATGAGATCTCGGTGGCGTTTCCGTGAGGTGGCCAGGCCCGTGCGCGCGTTCGTCGCGGCGGGTGCCGCGGCGCTCGTCGTGCTCATGGGGGTGACGCTGCCCGCATCGGCCGCGGGCAACGACATGTCCGTGGCCATCCGGCCGCTCGACACCCAGGTGAAATCCGGCGAGAACATCTCGTTCGAGGTGCAGTGGGAGTGCGGCAGCACGAACTCGCCGACCTGCGCGAACGGGCAGATCGTGGTGCCCGTTCCCGACGGCCAGCCCGACGGGGTCTCGCTGAGCGTCGAGAGCTTCACCGCGGTGACGATCGGCGGCACGAGCTACCCGGTCAGCGTGCAGGGGACCGGCGCGAATCGCAAGATCGTGTGGAGCCTGCCGCCGACCATGACCGGTTCGAACGCGGGCACCGTCACCTTCATGCTGAAGTCGCAGAACTGGGTGACTCCCGACGGGACGACGGTGACGCCCTCGGCGACCTTCACCTCGAGCCTCGGAACGGCCTCGGCCACGTCCGTGCCCGCCACGATCACGGCCGAGCTCGGGCTCAAGATCCGCAAGACCAAGTATTCGCCTTCCGAGGATCCCTACGTCGACGGCGACGTGACCTACCTGATCGAGTCCGGCTACCCGAGCCAGTTCACGGCGAGCGGCAGCCACCTGTACTACGGCAACGATTCGTTCTGCAAAGCGCCGGGGCTGTGGGCGATGAAGAACCTCGTGATCGTGGATCAGCTGCCCCCGGGCACCGTGTTCAAGAGTGCGACGATGAACGGCGTCTACAACGCCCAGAACCATACGGTCACCTGGAACCTCGGCGACTCGGCGAAGGTGGATGCGAACGGTGTCGCTTCCTGCGATGCGAGCACCTTCGCGAATGATCTGCTCGTCACGGTGAACTTCCCCGCGAGCGCGTTCACCAATGCGGCGAACCAGCACCTGCTGCAGACGAACACCGTGTCCGCGACGGCGCAGCCCTGGCTGCGGCCCGGCACCACTCTGTCGGACAGCGCCAAGGCGGAGCACTACCTGCGGATCGGGGTCGACGGGAAGTTCACGGTGCAGAAGGGGATCTCCTACGCGGCATCGAACGGACCGTCGCGGCAGTGGACCCGCGGGGAGAAGTCCGCGCAGGGGGACTGGGTGCGCGGCTACCTGCACAGCTTCAGCGTCACCGGAACCGGCAACGCCGTCGGGTCCTGGTCGATGACCGACGTGCTGCCGTGCGGCTGGACCTCCCCGTCCGACCCGAACGCGACCACCTGTGCGAAGCCGGCGTACCGCGACATCTCGTTCGGCGCGAACGGCGCCATGTCGGAACTCACAGTGCACTGGATCACCAACCAGGGGCGAACGGGCGCCTGCACGATCCCCGAGGGGTTCACCGCGGGCGACAGCACGGTCCGATTCTGCAACGGAGTCTCGAGGGGGAACACGATCCCGATGGGTGCGGGCGAGTGGATCACCAAGTTCTGGCTCGATAAGAACCGGATGAAGGGCGGGACGAAGGGCAAGCTGCTGCTGTTCGGCAGCATCAGCCGCGACATCCCCATCGACAACTCCGCGGCGGTGGCCGCCGGGACCTATCAGCCGCACTTCCTGACCACCGGAACGGCGCAGCCCACTCCGGTGCGCGGCGTGACACCGTCCTCCGAGCACCCGCTGTGGGTCACGGTGGAGAACTGCACCGCCGACAACACGATCACGTGGAACGGCGGCAGCATGACCACCAACGGTCGCCTGGTCGATTCGAACCAGGAGGGGCGCTGCGGGTACAACCGCATCGCGCGCGACCCCGTCTCGATCTACTCCGAGAAGCGGGTGTACAACCCGAGCACCGCGACCACCGTCGCCCAGAAGCAGGCGCAGGCCAGCGCCCAGCCCGGCGACCGGCTGCGCGTCGAGATCCAGACACGGCGCTCTTCATGGGGAGGGGGCGACGACACGACCATGCAGGCAGCTCGCTTCACGCCGACCATCACCGACATCCTTCCCGAGAACCTGGTCTACGACCCGAAAGACCCCGCAAACCCCGTGTACCTGGGGCTGGAGGGCAACCCCGACCGCCCCGCCTCGGCGGTGATCGCGAAGCTCGGGGCACCTCGGGTCACGGTCAGCGAGGTCGTGATCGACGGCAAGACGCGCACGAAGATCGTCGTCGACTTCCCGAACGCCGCCGACGGCAGCGGGCTCTTCATCTGGGACCCCGCCACGGGTCAGTCGGAGAAACTGACCGTCGGTTTCGACGTCCGTGTCAAGGAGGGCACTCCTGCGGCGACGTACCAGAACTACAGCCTCGTGCAGGCGAAGGAGGCCGCGACCGGCTACCTCGACTGCTCCTACCCCGGGGCGTACGCCGACCCCAAGGTCTCCGACCCGGTCAAGAGCTGGGGCGACCTGAGCTTCAGCAACGCCGTGCAGGGGCCAGAGGCCGACACCGGGTGCCGCACGCAGAAGCCCTACACCGTGGTCGAGGGCCCCGGCATGGGATCGCAGAAGCAGGTCAAGGGGGCCTACGACGCGGACTACGTGCCGTCGCCCGGGATCGGTTCGACCGATCGCGCGGGCGCCGCGAGCTACCGGATCCCCGTCTCGAACACCGGCAACGTCGACATGCGCGACGTGGTGGTCTACGACCTCCTGCCCCGCACCGGCGACCACGGCGTGCGTCCCGGTGCGGACGTCCGAGGATCCGCGTTCGACGTGTTCATGACCGGACCGGTGACGGGCCTCCCCGCGGGGACCACGGTGCTCTACTCGACCGCGCCGAACCCGTGCCGCGGCGAGCTCGCGGGCGCGGGCGGAGGGACGCGGAGCTCCGCGCCGGCCGGCTGCGACGACACCTGGGTCGCCGCAGCGGCGATCGGCACCGGCTGGGCGAAGGTCACCGGGATCCGGATCGACTTCGGCTCGCGCGTCTGGAAGCCGCTCGACGCCTACACCGCGACCTTCCCGGCCCGCGCCGGGAACGGCGGCGACCTGACCGGCATCGCCTGGAACAACGTGGCGATCGCGGGAAACCGCAACTCGAGCGGGATCCCGATGCTGCCGAACGAGGCACCGAAGGTCGGCCTGCAGCTCGCGCCCGATCTGGCCTGGAACAAGGTCGACGGTCTCGATTCGAGCAAGCTCCTCGCAGGCTCCGAGTGGACCCTGAGCCCGGTCGTCGTCGCCGGTGCTCCCGCGCCTGCGGGCACCTGGCCGAGGACCATCGTCGATTGCACCCGGGCGCCCTGCACCGGACCCGATCAGGATCCTGCGCCGGGCAAGTTCCGCGTCGTCGGGGTGCCGTGGGGCAGCTACGACCTGCGCGAGACGAAGGCCCCGGCGGGCTACGTGCTCCCCGCGGACCCGGTGCGCGTCGTGATCGGGCCGGGCGCTCTCGACGCAGCCAGTTGGACCTATCGGATCGGCGACGTGAAGAACGCGAAGCCGGGCGTCGACGTGAGCTGGGAGAAGGTCGACCCGCAGCACCAGCGGCTGGCGGGATCGGAGTGGGACCTCGTCCCCGTCGACGGGAACGGCGCGCCGATCCCCGGCGGCACCGTCGTCCACGTCACCGACTGCGTGCAGCAGAACGTGGCCGGATGCCTGGGCCCCGACACCGATCCCGCGGCCGGGAAGTTCCTGCTCCGACAGGTCCCGGTGGGCGACTACCACCTGATCGAGACCCGCGCACCGGCCGGATTCGTGAAGCTCACCGCGCCCGTGAAGGTGACCGTCTCAGGCGCCACCGCCGTGGCGGTCGGCCAGATCGAGAACCGACAGATCGACGTGCCCGTGCTCCCGCTGACCGGCGGGATCGGAACCCTCGTGTTCTCGATCGGCGGAGGCCTGCTGATCGCGGTCACCGCGTTCCTCGTGATCCGCACCACCCGCAGACGGCGCCTCGCCGTCGACTGACCACCCAGATCTCTCCTCCGCGAGGAGGAGAACCGGACGCCGATTCTCGGCACACCCATGAAAAGAAAGGCATTCCATGTCTGAGCACACCGCATCGCGCGCCCTGTCGCGCGGTCTGGCCGCGACCGCGGCGCTCGCCGTCGGCGCCGCCGGCCTGTTCGTCGGAGGAACCGCGGCCTTCGCCGACAACATCGACACGGCGAAGACCGGTTCGATCATCGTTCACAAGTTCGAGAACCCCGGGAACGGGACGATGAACCCCGACGGAACGGGCACCGCTCCGAAAACGAAGCCTATTGCGGGCGTCGGCTTCGAGGTCTGCCACGTCGACGGCATCGACCTCACCGCGGCGGGGAACACCGGCTGGAACCAGGTCAAGGCCGTCTCGAACGCGCAGCTGCTGGCCGCGCAGAACGGTACCCAGCTCGCGAGCTACACGCTGTCGAACTGCACGACGCTCCCCGACACCGACGCTGCGGGCGTCGCGAGCTCCGGCCGCCTGGCGCTCGGCGCCTACCTGGTGCGCGAGGTCAAGGCCCCGGCGAACGCCGCCAAGAAGGCGGATCCGTTCATCGTCACCGTGCCGACCCCGTCGGTCAACTCGGGCGCCGGCACGGGCGCCTGGGTCTACGACGTCAACGTGTACCCCAAGAACACCGTGGGCAATCCGCCCGTCAAGCGCATCGACGACCAGGCGCCCAGCAGCACCGCCGTCGGCTCCGACGTGCAGTTCTCGGTCGAGCAGATCGTGCCCGGCATCGCCGCGGGCGAGACCTACCAGAAGTTCACCCTGTCCGACACGCTCGACGGCCGGCTGAGCCCGAAGGTCGGCACCGTCAAGGTGCTCGTCGACGGCGTCGCGCTCGCCGCCGCGGACTTCACGACCACCGGATCCGCGGGGCAGACCGTCAAGGTGCAGCTCACCGCGTCGGGCCTCGCGAAGCTCTCCGCCGGGGCGAAGGTGCGCTTCGAGTTCGCCGCGACCATCACCTCGGTCGGAGACGGCAAGATCGAGAACACCGCGTTCGTGAATGTGAACGACATGGACTACACGCCCGCGAAGCCGGGCGAGCCCGGCGGTCCGGACCCCGAGAACCCCACCAACACGGTCAAGACCCGCTGGGGCCAGGCGCAGATCACCAAGGTCGATCCCTCGAAGAAGGGGCTGACCGGCGCGGAGTTCGAGGTGCGCATGGGCGACACCGCCGAGTGCACCGCCGACACCGTGTTCGCGGACGTGAAGGATCCCGCCGACACGAACAAGAAGCTGGTGATCTCCTCCGGCGCGAACGGCGTCGTGAACATCCCCGGTCTGTGGGTCGGCAGCGATTCGGTGAACGACAAGGGTGAGGAGACCATCGGGCTCGCTACGCGCTGCTACCAGCTCGTCGAGGTGAAGGCCCCCGCCGGCTTCGTGCTGCCCACCGGGGCGGACGCACTCACGAACGTGGTCGTGAAGCCGGGAACCACCGCGAACGCCGCGATCGACATCGAGAACAAGCAGCAGGAGGTCCCCGAGCTGCCCCTCACCGGTGCGGCCGGCCAGGTCCTCATGATCGCGGGCGGGCTCGCGCTCGTCGCGGTCGCCGCGGGCACCGTGCTGATCTCGCGCCGCAAGCAGCAGCGGGCCTAGCCTCCCGCCTGCCGTACGCGGCTCCCGGCCGGTCCGGCGCACCCTCGCGGGAGCGCCGGACCGGCCGCGGTCGTTCCCGAAACCCCGGGACCCGGCCCCCCTCCAGACCCAGAACCTCCCGAACCGATCGGAGACACCGCGCATGGATCACGAGCTGCACCCGGCCGAGGCCGCCGAGGTGCGCCCCGGGCCGTCCGTCACGCGCCGCGAGCTGCGCGCGCGGCGCGGACGCAGACCGCTCGGCGCCGCACCGTGGATCACGGCCGCCTGCTGGGTGCTCGGCGTCGCGATCCTGCTGTACCCGACCGCCGCGGCCTGGATCTCGCAATACAACCAGTCCACGCTGATCGGCTTCTACGACCGGCAGGTCGAGCACGCGTCGCCCGACGGGCGGACCCAGATCAAGAACGCACGGGCCTACAACGAGGCACTGTCATCCGGGGTGCTGTTGCCGGCGGGCGCGAACGCCCCGGTCGGTGCGGGGGAGTCCCGGGACTCCGCCGCACGGCCGTACCGATCGCAGCTGGTGACCCCGAGCGGCATGATGGCCCGCCTGCGGGTGCCGGCCATCGACCTGGATCTGCCGATCTTCCACGGAACCGATGACGACACCCTGCTGCGCGGGCTCGGACACCTCGAGGGGACCTCGCTGCCGGTCGGCGGCGCGAGCACCCGATCCGTCATCACTGGCCATCGGGGGCTCGCCAGTGCTGAGATGTTCACGAATCTGGATCGGGTGAGGACCGGCGACACCTTCACGATCGAGACCTTCGGCGAGGTGCTCACCTACCGCGTGAAGGACGTCACCGTGGTGGCGCCGGAGGACACTGAGACGCTGCATCAGGTCGCGGGCGAGGACCTCGTCACGCTCATCACCTGCACCCCGCTCGGAGTGAACTCGCACCGGATCCTCGTCACGGGTGAACGGATCACCCCGACGCCGCCCGCGGACGTCGAGGCAGCGGGCAAGCCCTCCGCGGTGCCGCATTTCCCCTGGTGGATCCCGGCGATGATCGGCGCGATCCTGCTCGCGGTTGCCTACCTGCGGTGGGCCGGCAGGCCGATCTCGAAATCGCGCGCCGAAACGCGTCACATTCGCTCGCGCGAGCGCTCTGAGTAGTCGGATCGGGACGAGTCCTCGTCCCCCGAACCAGCCCGTCCCGGTCCGTCCCCGGTGCTCGCCCATCAGGCGGGCACCGGGGTTCTTCGGTTGAAGAGGGTGGGGCTAGCGGGCGCCCCAGCCGAAGCGGTGGGTGCGGATGCCGTAGTAGGTGAAGGTCTCGGCGCGGGAGACCCCGGGGGTGGGGCGGATGCGTCGGTTGATGAGCTCGAACAGCGCCTCCTGGTCCTCGGCGATGACCTCGACGAGCAGGTCGTAGCGCCCGGCGGCCAGCACGACGTAGATGACGTTCTCGATCTCGCTCAGCGCCTCGGCGACGACCTCGAGATCGCCGTCGGCGACGACCCCGACCATCGCCATGCTGCGGTATCCGAGTCGGAGCGGGTTCGTGACGCCGACGATCTGCAGGGTGCCGCGTTCCTCGAGCCGCATGACCCGCTTGCGGGCGCCCCCGGCGGTGAGTCCGACGAGCTGCCCGAGCTCCGCGTAGCCGAGGCGGCCGTCCTCCTGCAGCGCGGTCAGTAGGGCGCGATCGATGTCGTCGAGAGCATCCGGGGTGTCGTGCGGTGCGTCGTGCATGGGGCCTCCGTGGAGTCTCGGGTGAACACTGACCAGTGTATCGAGAATGAAAGCTCACTGATATGCTTTTACTGGTAATGAAAGATGACCAGATTGAATGGAGTGGGATCGATGGGTGATGCGCTGCGGGAGGAATGGCTGCTCCGGCGCCCGGAACCGGACCTCGCCGAGGTCGCGCGCATCGCGGAGGCCGAATTCGGTGCGACGGGTACGCTCGGCGAACTGGGCAGCCAGCAGGACCGCAACTTCCTGATCGGCGATTCTGCGAGCGACGCGAGCATCCTGCTGAAGGTCGTCCACCCCACGGTGACCGAGGCCGAGGTCTCGCTCCAGATCCGGGTCTCCGACGCGCTGCGCGAGGCCGGGGTGCGGACTCCGTGGATCCTCGCAGCGGCTTCGGGATCGCGGTCCCTCGCGATCGCGGACCGCGAGGGCGAGGAGTCCCGTGTGCTCGCCTACGAGACCGTGCGGGGAACCGCGCTGGCCGAGCGCCACGAGATCGACGGGGCCCGTGCCGAGGAGCTCGGAGCCCTGGCGGGGCGCGTCGCGAACGCGCTGGCCGCCGTCGAGCATCCCGCGGCACGGCGCAGCCACCAGTGGGAGCTCGGCAACGCGGCGGCGGTGGTCGAGCGGCTCATCGGAGACCTGCCCGAGGACCGGCGTGATGCGTGCCGTCGCGCGGTCGACGGGGCGCTGGAACGGCTCGACGCCGTGCGCCCGCAGCTGCGCGCCCAGCTGATCCACGGGGATCTCACGAGCGACAACATCATGATCGATGCCGCAGGAGCGCTGTGGGTCATCGACCTGGGCGATGCCGCGCGCTCCTGGCGCATCGCCGAACTCGCCGTGCTCGTTGCCGACGTGCTGGGACGCACGGGCAGCCTCGCGGCCGCGGCCCGCGCCGTGCGCGGATTCGCGGCGGCGTGCGAGGAGCCGCTGACCGACGCCGAGCTCGCCGCGCTCTGGCCCCTCGTCACGCTCCGCGGCGCCGTGCTCGCGGTCAGCGGGTGGAGCCAGATCCGCATCGATCCCGACAATGCGTACGCGCGCGAGCGCCTCGAGCACGAGTGGCGGGTGTTCGAGCGGGCCGCCGCGCTCGATCCCCACCCGGTCGAGGCGCAGCTGCGCCTGGCCGCGGGGCTCACCCACCGGGCCGGCCTGGTCTACCGGGATCTGGTGCCCGGGCTCGACCGCGCGCGGATCATCGACCTCGGGATCCGGAGTGAGACGCTCGACCGCGGGCGCTGGACCGATCCCGGGATCGAGCAGGAGCTCGCCCGCGAAGCGCTCGCGGCCGCGCCCGTCGCGGTCATGCGCTTCGGCGAGGCCCGCCTGAGCCGGGTCTCGGCCGATGTCAGCCGACCCGCCGACACCCGCTCCCGCTGCGTGGAGCTCTGGATCCGGCCCGGGGCGACGGTGACCGCCCCGTTCGCCGGACGCATCGAGACGGGGGCCGGGTTCGCGGAGCTGAGCGCCGACGGCGTGGTGCTGCGCATCGAGGGGATCGATCCCGCGGCGCCCCGGTCGGGCTCAGGCCCGGTCCCCGCGGGGGCGGAGCTCGGACGCGTCGGAACGCACGCCTCGGGCCTCGGCCGGCTCGTGGTCGCGCGCCGCATGCTCGATGCGGCTCCCGCACCGCTCTTCGCGGGTGCGCTCGACGAGTACGCGCCGGAGGGCGCCGCCGATCCCTCGGCGCTGCTGGGCCTCGTCGCAGTGCCGGATCCCACCTGCGAACTGCGCGACGAGCAGCGTCGCCGCGAGCACGCCATGGGCGGCGCCGCAGAACGGTATTACCTCGACCCGCCCCAGTTCGAACGCGGGTGGAACACCCTGCTCGTCGACACCCGGGGCCGCGCGTACCTGGACCTCGTCAACAACGTGACGGCGATCGGGCACGCGCACCCCCGCCTCGCCGATGCGGTCGGGCGACAGCTGCACCTGCTCAACACCAACTCCCGATTCCTCTACGAGGCCTACGCCGACTTCGCCGAGAAGCTGCTCGCGCACGCGCCGGATCCCTCGCTCGACACGGTGATCCCCGTCAACAGCGGCTCCGAGGCGGTCGACCTCGCGATCCGCCTCGCGCAGGCGGCCACCGGTCGGCGCGACCTCATCGCGGCCCGCGAGGGCTACCACGGCTGGACCATGGCCGCGGACGCCGTCAGCACCTCGGCCTTCGACAACCCGTCGGCGCTCGCATCCCGACCCGAGTGGGTCCACCTCGTGGACGCGCCGAACGACTATCGCGGCCCGCACCGGGGCGCGGGAGCGGGAGCGGCCTATGCCGCGCAGGTGGGCGAGGCCGCCGAACGGCTCGGAGCCGAGGGCCGCCCGGCCGCGGCCTTCATCTGCGAGCCGGTGCTCGGCAACGCCGGGGGCGTGATGCCGCCCGAGGGGTACCTGGCGGCCGCATACGACGCGATCCGCGCGAGCGGCGGGCTCGCGATCGCCGACGAGGTGCAGGTCGGGTACGGCCGCCTGGGCGGCGCATTCTGGGGGTCCGAGCTGCAGGGCGCGGTCCCCGACATCATCGCGGTCGCGAAGGCGGCCGGCAACGCCTACCCGGTGGGAGCGGTGATCGCCCGACGCGAGATCGTCGACGCGCTGCGCGACGAGGGCATGTTCTTCTCATCGGCGGCCGGAGCCCCCGCGAGCGCGGTCGCCGCGTCCGCGGTGCTCGACGTGATCCGCGAGGAGGGACTGCAGCGGAACGCGGCCGTCGTCGGTGCGCACCTGCGCGCGCGGATCGAGGAACTGGCCGCCCGGCGCAGCCTGATCGGCCGGGTGCACGGCAGCGGGCTCTACCTCGGCGTGGAGCTGGTGCGCGACCACGAGACCCTGGAGCCCGCGCAGCAGGAGACCGCTCGGGTCTGCGAGCGGCTGCTCGATCACGGGATCATCATGCAGGCGACCTCCGAACGGCAGAACGTGCTGAAGGTGAAGCCGCCCATGACCCTCACGGTCGCCGAGGCCGACGTGTTCGTCGCCGCGCTCGACGCCGTGCTGGGCGAGCTGGAGGCCTAGCCTTCGGGCTCGGCCCCCGCGTCCGCGGCGAGCCCCGCATAGTCGACGAGCCGGTCGGCGATGACGGGGAACTCCGCGCGCACCTCGGCGACGCGTGCAGGATCGATGTCGACGCCGAGCAGCTGCTCGCCGTCGCCGCACTCGGCGAGCACGAGACCCGACGGATCGACGACCCGGCTGCCGCCGCCGAGCTCGACGCCGCGCTGCGTGCCGCACGCGTTGACCGCGATGACGAACAGCTGGTGCTCGACCGCGCGGGCGCGCGTGAGCAGCTGCCAGTGCTCGCGCCGCGCGGCGGGCCAGGCCGCCGGCACCACGACGCTCTCGGCGCCGCGCGAGCTGATCTGCTGCCAGAGCCCGGGGAACCGGAGGTCGTAGCAGGTGGTGCTGGCGAGCGCTCCGACGGGGCTGCTCGTGACGCTCAGGCGATCGCCCGGCGTCAGCAGCTCGGCTTCGAGCGAGCGGTAGCCGAAGACGTGGATCTTGCGGTAGGTCTGCGTGATGCGCCCGTCGCGGTCGAGCAGCACGGCGGTGTTGAACAGCCGGCCGCTGCCGTCGCGTTCGACGATGCTGCCGAGGTGCACCGCGGCTCCCGTAGCGCGGGCGACGCGGCGGCCCATGGCCACCGTCGGGCCGTCGAGCGATTCGGCGCGATCGGCGTACGCGTCGAACGAGAAATAGCCGGCGCTCCACAGCTCGGGGAGCACGACGAGGTCGGTGCCGGGGGCCTCGCGCAGCAGCAGCTGCTCGACGCGCGCGATGCGGTCCGCCTGCGATTCGTCGTCGGGGCTCGCCACCTGCGCGAGCAGCACACGGGTCATGCGTCGATCCTCGCACGGGCCCCGCTGCGCCGGGCCGCCTCGTGCGCCGCGGCCTCGAGCCGCTGCCGGTAGTCGGCCAGCCACTCGTCGTCCACCGCCGGCAGGTTCGTCGCATCGGGGCGCATGCCCGCCGAACCGTCGACGAGCTCGCGCACGATGTCGGCGTGGCCGGCATGACGCGCATACTCGGCGGTCACGTGGACGATGATCTGCCGGAGCGTGACCGGGTTGCGGGTCCACCACGGCACTGTGCCCTCGGCGTCCAGGTCGAGCGCGTCGATGGTCGCGGCGGTACGTTCGGCGGCCGTGCGGGACAGCGCGATGATCTCGGTGCTCGTCTGGTCGGCGGGCACCCACATGTCGGCGTTCGGCTCGGCATCGTCGGCGAACCAGGGGAGCGCGACGCCCGACGGTCGGCCGAAGACCAGCCCGAAGTAGTCGAGCTCGACACTCGCCGTGTGCTTCACGAGTCCGAGCAGGTTGGTGCCCGTCGGGGTCATGGGACGACGCAGCTCGTACTCGCCCAGCCCGTCGAGCTTCCACAGCAGTGCGCTGCGCACCTCGTCGAGCTTGACGCGGAGCAGGTCCTTCTCGGATGCGGTCATGCCCTCAGCCTAGAGTCGACCTCCGACACCGCGGAACCCGCGCCCGCGGCGCGCTCCGCGATCCCGGCGGAGTCGTGCGCGAGCGTTCCCGTGCGGTGCGCGCGCATGAGCGCCTCGATCTCCTCGGCGGGCGCGCCCGCGGCGATCCGGTCGACCAGCTCGGTGTGCTCGTGCGAGAGCCGCTCGCTGATCTCCCCGCGGTACCCGACCACCGAGGCCCGCATGGCCGCCACACGCAGCTGCCCGCGCTGCAGCGTGTCGCGCAGGTAGTGATTGGGGCAGCGCGACTGCAGGAGACCGTGGAACTCGAGGCTGGCCTCGTTGTAGGCGTGGAAGTCGCCGCGCCCGTGCGCCGCATCCATCAGCGCGTTGAGCTCCCGAGCCCGCTCGAGGTCCTCCGCCGTCAGCAACGGCGCCGAGAGCGATACGGCGAGCCCCTCGAGCACGGCCTGCGTCTGCATCACGTCGCGGTACCCCTCGGCGCCGAGCTCGGCCACCCGGGCGCCGCGGTGGAACTCGAACTCGACGAGCCCCTCGGACTCCAGGCGGCGCAGCGCCTCGCGGACCGGGATCAGACTGACGCCGGTCTCGCCCGCGAGCGTGCCGATGTGGATCGGGTCGCCCGCGGCGAAATCGCCCGCCACGATCCGCTCCATCACGTGGTCGTAGACCCGCCTGGTCTTGTCGCGGGGACCGGCCGGAGCGTCCGCGCTCATCGCCGATCCGCCCCGTCGGCGCTCGCCGCGGAGGCGCGCTCGTCTGCGAGGAGCGGCCTGAGGAACGCGGCGATGTCATCGAGCTCGTCGCGACCGATGCCGTGCAGGATCCCGGTGTACTCCCGGTACACCAGCGAGGTGTGCTCGGGCAGCCATTCGGCGGTGCGTGCGATGCGGGCGGCATCGATCACGGGGTCCTGCACGTCGCGGCCCCAGAAGACCGGCGGGCGCGCGGCGGCGAGCTCCCGATCCCCGTCGCAGGCGCCGGCGGGGACGAAGCCCGAGCAGATCGCACCGGCGGCGAAGCCTCCGGGACGCAGCCGCAGCAACGACGTGACCATCGCGCCGCCCTGCGAGAACCCGAGCAGCGCGACGGCCGGACGGCGCTCTGCCCCGGCGTCCATCGCGCGCTCGACGACGCCGTCGATCCAGGCGAGCGCGGCGACTGCCGCGGCGTGGGGCGCCGTACCCTCGAACCGGTCGGGCGTCGGATCGTGAGCGAGACCCTGCGCGCCGAACGACAGCGGGAACCAGGCGTAGCCGTTCTCGACGGGAGCGGGGGCGACCAGCGGCGCGCGCGGCGAGGCGCAGACGGCCGACGGCAGGAACGGGGCGAGCTCGATCAAGTCGCCCTCGAAGGATCCGTAGCCGTGCATGAGCACGAGCAAGGGGCGGTCGGCCAGCGCGGCGAGCGCATCCGCTTCGGACGCCGGCGCACCGTCGACGGCCCATCGAACGCGGGCCGGGTCGATCTGCAGCTCTGCCATGGGTCCAGCGTAGTTCGAAACCGCCGGCGCTCCGCGGTGTGCCGAATCCTCCCGGCGCGGCGCGTTCCCGAGCGGAGTCGGGCAGAATGGGCCGCATGAGCATCGACACCGCCGAGCTGCCGGAACCGCAGGACCCCGAGGACCGTCCGCAGTTCGGCCCGGACGGCAGCGGCTGGCTCAGCGACGACGAACTCTCGTTCGTGCGCGGCCGGGTGCCGGTCGTCTACGTCGAAGCGGTCCCCGTGCGCGTCGACGGCCTCGGGCGCGTCACCGAGGTCGGTCTGCTGCTGCGCGGCACCGCCGACGGCGGCATGACCCGGGCGCTCGTGTCGGGCCGGGTCCGCAAGGACGAGGCGCTGCGGGACGCGCTGTTCCGGCACCTCGAGAACGACCTCGGCCACATGGCCTTCCCGCTGATCCCGGCGGCCCCGGTACCCGCTCAGGTGGCCGAGTACTTCCCCCTGCCCGGGCTCACCCCCTACGTCGATGAACGCCAGCACGCGGTGTCGCTGGTCTACGTGGTGCCGGTGACGGGCAGCTGCACGCCGCGCCAGGACGCGCTCGAGGTGACCTGGATGTCGCCCGAGGAGGCGCTCGCGCCCGAGACCCTCGCCGAGCTGGTCGGCGGGCGCGGCCGGCTGCTGCGCCAGGTGCTCGCCACCGTCGGCTGCTGAACCGCCGGCTGCTGAACCGGCGGCCGCTGAACCGGCGGCCGCGGCGACGGCGCGGCCGATCCCGCCGCGCGCCGGCCGGTCCCACCGGGCGCCGGGGCCAGGGGGTCAGTCCCGCTGGGCGTCCTCGCGTCGCCGCCAGCTGATCGTGTGCTCCGGGCGGAACCCCCGCGCGCAGCGCGCGCAGGACGACACCCGGGTCGGCTTGCGGAACCGGAAGTGCTCGTGCCCGGCGGGGCAGGTGCCCACCCACGGCGCCAGCTCGTGCGCGATCTCGCCGTCGTGCGTCCGTCCACCGACGTAGCCGATACCCGCCGCGACCGCACGCCACTTCGGGCCGTGGCCGGCCGAGGGGCCGGCCATCGCGTGCGCCACCTCGTGCAGCAGCACCTGGTGGATCTCGTCGTCATCGAACTTCGCCGCGAGGTGCCTCGACACGGTGATGCGCCGGTTCGTGTAGTCGCACAGGCCCGCGCGGCGCCGCGCGTGGTCGAAGCCGAAGCTCCAGGCCCGGTGATCCAGATGCATGCGGATGAGCGCATCAGCCCACACGCGGACGCGCTCGAGGTCAGCCACGGCCGAACAGTTCGCGCGCCGGGGCGGGGGAGTCCACGGCCGTCGCATCGGTCACGGGCGAGGTGCCCCGGATGAGCTCCGAGAGCTCTGCGCCCTCCAGCATGCGCGCCGGGTGCGGCCCGCCGGCCAGCAGGCGCGGCAGCCAGTCCAGCTCGCTCACGTCGCCGTTCGACGCGATCAGCACGACGTTGCCGAAACGTCGGCCCTTCAGCACCTGCGGCTCGGCCACGGCGACCACGTTCGCGAAGCGGGCGGCGAGCGTCGCAGCCTGACCGCGGACGAAGGGCAGCCCGGTGCCGTCCGCGGCGTTGAGCACCACGAGCCCGTCGGGGGCGAGCAGCAGGCGCACGAGGTCGTAGAACTCGAGGCTGGACACGTGCGCGGGCGTCCGGGCGCCCGCGAAGATGTCGACGACCACGAGGTCCATCGCGCCCTGCATGCCGGCGGGGAGCTTCGCGAGCACCGCGCGGGCGTCGCCGCGCCGCACTCGGATGCTCGCGCGCTTCGGCAGCGGCGCGTGCTCGCGCACCAGATCCACGAGCGCGTCCTCGATCTCGATGACCTGCTGACGGCTGCCGGGGCGGGTGGCTTCGACGTAGCGCGGCAGGGTGAAGGCGCCGCCCCCGAGGTGCAGCGCCGAGATGGGGGAGCCGCTCGGACGGAACAGGTCGATGACGTGGCCGATGCGACGGATGTACTCGAAGAACAGGTCCGACGGGTCGTCGAGGTTCACGTGCGACTGCGGAGTGCCGTCGACCACCAGTTGCACGGCGCCGGGCACGAAGCGGTCGTCCTCGATCTCGGCGATCAGCCCGGAGGACAGGACGCGGGACCGGGCGGGCTGCTCGCTCACGCGGTGCGAGCGGCGAGGCCGAGCTCGGTGAGCTTGGAACGCAGGTCCCCGTCGCTCGGCTCGACCTGGTGGGTGCCGTCGGGGAACGTCACGACCGGGATGTTCGTGCGTCCGCTGATATCGCGCGCCACGTCGGCGGCGGCCGGATCCTCGACCAGGTCGATCCACTCGAACGGCACCTCGAGGTCGTTCAGCACGCGCTTGGCGCGTCGGCAATCGCCGCACCAGTCGGCGCCGAAGACGCGGATCTGGGGTGCTGCGGAAGCGGATGCGGTGGAATCGCTCATGCGTCGATCCTACGCTCCCGCCGCTGCCAGGCGGCCGCCGACAGGATCGCGACGGCGGTGCCGAGCAGCGCACCGCCGATGGTGTCGGTGAGCCAGTGCACGTGCAGGGCGGTGCGGCTCCACATCATGAGCAGGACCCAGAACGCCGCGGCCGCGAAGAGCAGCTTCGCGATCGTCGGCGGCGCGGTGCGCGCCAGGACGATCGCGATCGCGACCGCCAGGGTCGCCGCCGAGAGGGAGTGCCCCGACGGGTACGAGGATCCGGCCGCGTGGATCAGCATGTCTGCGGGACGCTGGCGTCCGATGACGAACTTCAGCAGTTGGGAGGCCGCGACGCCGACCACGAGCGAGGTAATCAGGATCCCGGCGTCGCGCGGCCGGCGCGCGGCGAAGAGCCCGGCGCACGCGATGAGCCCGCAGGTGGTGACCCCGATCCAGCCGCCGATGCCGGCGAGGTCGGTCGCGAGGACCGCGGCGAAGCCGCCGCGCTCCGCCCCGATCGCATCGTGCCAGGCCGTGTCGACGGGCGTGGGGCCGCCTCCGCTGACCAGCAGGTACACGCCGAAGGCGACGACCACCGCGATGGCGAGCCAGGCGCACGCGATCGCGCTGCCGCTGATGCCCCGCGCTCGCGGGCTCCGTGCCTCGATCATCCCCACACCCTAACGACGCGGGAACGGCGGATCCTGGGCGGCGGCGCAGAGCCGGCCCGCCCGGCGGCCAGCGGTTCGGCGGGCTACGCTCCGAGCTCGGCGATCACCGCGTCGGCACGGTCGCTCTGCCCGGTCTCGCGCAGCACCTCGATGAGCTCGCCGGCCGCGTGGGCCCGCTCGTTCGTCTGGCGCGCGACCGTGAATCCCTCGAAGGCCGACTCGAGCGACCAGATGGCGCCCGTGGTGTCACCGGCCGAGCGCTGCAACCGCCCCGCGAGCCAGAACGCGTGGGCGGCGTCCGAGATCCGGCCGGTCTGGGCGAACTCCTCGCCGGCGCGCTGCGCGGCCGAGACCGCCTCGGCGTGCTCGGGCGCATCCGCCCGGGTCGCGGTTCCCGCGGCACCGAGGCTCCGTGCGAGCGTGTCGCGCAGCGTGGCCAGGGTCAGCAGGTGCTCGATCCGGCGGCTCTCGGTGAGCTCCTCGGTCAGCGCGGGCTCGGGAGCGTGCTCCTCGGTGCGTGCCAGAGCCGCGCGCAGGCGCGCGACGAGCTCGGTGAAGTCCGCGACCTGCGCCGCGACGGGGGCCCAGCCGACGAGCACCTGCGCGATCAGGGCGGCCTCGGAGCCGGCGGCCTCCAGACGGGGGAGTGCGGCGGTGTAGCGCTCGTGCGCCGCGCTCGCATCGCCGGCGAGCTCCGCGGCCTTCGCTGCCTCGGCCCAGCAGATCCCGGCGAACTCGAGCCGGCCCTCGGCCTGTGCGAACGTCGCCGCGAGCGCGTAGTCGTCGGACGCGGTCAGATACGCGCGCATGCCGGCCTGGGTCTCGGCTCGGGCGTACGCCTCGTCGGCGTTCGCGGGTTCCGGTCGGGAATCGTCCGGAAGGTCGCCGACGTCCGGTCGGCCCGGGTCCCCGCTATCGCCGACGGCCTCGGTCGGCGCGTCGGACGGAGCGTCGGAGTCCTCGTCGGACGCCTCGGGGGAGGGATCGCCGAGGCGGCCGAGCAGCAGCTCGTGCTCGGTGCGCCGGCTGCCGAGCGCCCGGGCGACCTGGTCGGCGTAGTAGCCGGTGCCGTTGCGGCGGTCGAACTGCGCCGCCAGCGCCTCCGTCTCGGCGCGCACCCATGCGTGGAGCTCACCGAGGGTCGGGGCGGCGGGGGTGCTGAGCCCAGTGGGGAGCTCGCTCCGGTCGAGGTTCGCCGAGAGCCCCGAGAGAACTCCGAGCAGGAACCGGAGCCGGAAGAGCGGGGTAGAGGCATCGAGCAGCAGGCGGCCCGTGTCGGTGCGCAGCTGCTGCAGCGCTCGATCGAGCGCGCCGCCGATGGCGAGGAGCTCGAAGGCCTGGCCGTGGGCGGGGGCGAAATCGCTGCCCTCGGCGCTCGAGTACGTGGCGACCGCCCGGCGATAGCTGCGGGTGGCGAGCTCCGCGTCGCCCGCGCGCAGCGCGGCGAGCGCCAGCGCGTGCATGGTGCGGGTGGGCTCGAGATTGCAGGTGCCGGTCGAGGTCCTGCCGATCGCCACGGCCTCCTCGTAGCGGCCGAGCTCGGTGAAGTAGTCGGTCTGCTGTCCGATGGTGCAGGTCGCGCAGTCCTCGAGCTCGTCCCGTTCGCCCGTCATCCAGTCGATGCGCGCCTGCTCCATGTCGGCGCTGCCGGTGTGCCAGGCCCAGCGGAAGCGCGACATGCGCACGGAGGAGCCGCCCTTGCCCGCGACCGCGAAGCGGTGGGACATGTCGGCGAGGAACGCGTCGGCCTGCTCCGCCGTGATCTCGGGGTAGTCGGGCAGGTCGCCCGCGATCCACTTGAACTCCCAGAACAGGTTGCGCTCGTCGGCCTCGTCGAACAGCTCGGGGCGCGAGTCCCAGAGGCGGAGCGTGCGGGCGAAGGCGACGAAGCCCTGCTTACCCAGGTTCGCGAAGGTGTAGGCCTCGACGAGATCGAGCAGGGCCTGGGGCAGCTGGCGCTCGGGGCCGTCGGTCTCGAGCCGGCGGACCAGGGCCTCGGTGGCCGAGGTGCGGGCGACCCCGTAGGGGAGGCGGCGGAGGGTGCGGAGTTCGTGGTCGATGTCCTTGGCCAACGGAGTTCCTTTCTCGGGTGCCCGGTCAGGCGGTGTCGGGATCGCCGCCGAGCGACGCGTCGAGCAGCACGCTCAGCGCATCGCCGAGGGCGACGGCTTCGGCCGAGTGCAGGCCGTCGCCGGCCAGCATCACCGCCGAGAGGTAGAGGGAGTTGAGTCCGGCGTCGAACACGCCGCCGACCGGGGCCGCCAGGAGCCTGCGGACCACCGCCGAGTCGTCGTTGAGCACGAGGGTGCGCGTACGGGTGCTGACCTCGGGATCGGAGAACGCGTCGAGGAGGCCGCTCCAGAGCCCGGGGGCCGCCGAGCGCTCGCGGTCGAGGTCGCGGCGCTGCTCGCCGGCGGAATCGCGGAGGAGCATGGCGGGGACGGCCGACGGCTCGAAGCTGCGCACGATGACGTCGCAGTCGGCGCTCTCGAGCAGGTCCCGCGAACGGGCGACGGCGTCGGCGACCTCCAGCTCGCGCTCGAGATCGGGCACGCGGAGCACGTGCACGAGGTCGGCGTTCGAGAGCTCGCGCACCTTCCAGCCGGGCCGCCCGGCCAGCTGCTGCAGCAGGTCGAGGTCGTAGACGTAGCCCGCGTTGACCACCACGAGCCCCTGAGCGCGCGCGACGGTGGCGACGCGTCGGAACGACTCCGTGGTGGTCGAGTAGACGACCTCGCCGCGTTCCGCGACCTGGGCGAGTGTGAGGGGGCCGTCGGTGGTCTCGAAGGGGAGCACGCGCGCTACGAGCTCGAGCATGTCGGGCTCGGTGACCGCGAGCGCGCGCAGCGCGAGGTGATGGGTCCGGATGAAATCGGCGGCCAGCCGCGATCCGCTGGTCAGCGTGCGCGCGGCCCAGGCGATGATCTGGGTGCCGAGTGCTTCGCGGGCGGCCTGGAGCACCTCATCGTCGTGCAGCTGCTCGCGCGACGCCGTCGGCGAGAGCCCTTCGGCGTCGATGACGGCGCGGGTGAAGAACGCCCAGTCGGGCAGGATCCGGTCGACGCGCGAACCGAGGAGCATGCGCTTCGTGTAGACGCGGTGCTGGCCGCTGCCGGGGGACACCGCCTGCGGAAGGATGAAGGCGACGCCGCTGACGCCGGCGACCGGCAGATCGAGGTCGATGCGGCCGAGCGGCGTGAACCCGAAGAGCGACTCGCAGGCCCGATCCAGCGCGCGCTCGCGCTCGCCGGGCACGGGGTACTCCGCGCGCCAGGGCAGCTCGGGCGCGGTGATCCGCTGCCAGAGGGGGCCGACGCCCTCGACCGGCACCTCGACGGCGACGTCGAACGGCAGGAACCCGCCGTACTCGGTCGCGAGGTCGACGACGGTGCGGTTCGCGAGCCAGTGCCGGGCGTCGCTGCGTGCGGTCAGGCGGACCGCGGTGCCGACCTCGACCTCCGCACCGCCCAGCTCCTCGACGTCGAAGGTGCCGTCGGCCCGACCGGTCCACCGGATCGGCACGGCACCGGGCCGTGCCGATCGCGAGCGGACCTCGATCTCGTCCGCCACCATGAACGCCGCGAGCATGCCGATGCCGAACTGTCCGATGAACTCCGAACGGCCGAGCCCCAGGTCCGCGTCGCGCTTCGAGGACCGGCCAATGGTCGCGAGCAGCTCGGCGGCCTCGGCCGCGGTCAGTCCGATGCCGGTGTCGACGACGCTGAGCGTCGCCCGGCCGGCCGGGTCGGTGCCGGTCGTGATCCGGACCGTCGCAGGAGCGGACGGATCGAGCTCGCGTCGTGCAGTGAGCGCGTCGACGGCGTTCTGCAGCAGTTCGCGCACGAAGACCTGCGGTCCCGAGTACAGGTGACGGGACAGCAGGTCGACCATGCCGGTGAGGTCGACCTGGAAGCGTTCGGACATGCGGTCTTTCTGAGAAGGGGAGCTGAGCGGTCGGGGGGAGGCTCTGGCGCTCGCCTACTCGGCGCTGCGCGCGGCGACCGCCGCCGCTGCCTCGGGGAACTGCTCGTTGAGCGACTCGAAGAAGGCGCCGCCCGTGTTGATCACGCAGAGCAGGTGCTGCGTGAGCTGCTCGTCGGTGAGGCCGTGCTCGTAGTCGACGTTGAGCTCGCAGTGCACGCGCACCTTGCCCTCGTCGTCGGGGCGGGCGTAGGTCTTCGGCCAGAGCTTCTCGGTGTTCCAGGTGTTGCAGGCGACGAGCGCGCGCTCGAACTCGGCCTGGCTGAGCTCGCCGTACCAGGTGCCGCGCACGCAGAAGAGCTCCTGCTTCTCGCCGTTCACGAAGAAGTAGAAGAAGCCGTTCTCCCAGCCGCCTCCGATGTCTCCGTCGGAATCGACCCGGTACTGCCAGCCGGCGTTCTCGAGGGCGTGCTTGACGCGGTCCTTGGAGAGCGGAGCGAGCGCTCCGCCGCCGGCAGCGGGGGTCTGTTCCTTGGTGAAGAAGCCCATGGGAGATCCTTTCGGTCGGTGGTGCGCCGAAGGGGGAACGGCGTCGGATTCAGCGTATGCGATCCGACCGACATCCGAGGGGGCCGATTTGCTCCCGATGAGCCGCACAAAAACAGTGCTGGACAGGCGCGTGCATATCGGTTAGAGTCGATAGTTGCACTTCGGACACTAGTCTGCCTTCATATAGCGGTTGGCCGTCAGCTCCAGTTCGAGCGCCTCACCGCGTGTTCCGAAGCGACTCACAAATGAGACCTGGTCAACCGGCCCGACGGGGCCCACGGAGGTAGTTTCCTTGGCTGCTGCGCGCAACGCAACTTCCACGCCCACTCCGAAGAACGGTCGCGATCACTCGCGGCTCTCCTTCGCCAAGATTTCCGACACGCTGTCGATGCCGAACCTGCTGGCACTGCAGCTCGAGAGCTTCGACTGGCTCGTCGGCAACGACGCGTGGAAGACGCGCGTCGTCGAGGCACAGTCCGAAGGGCGCGACGACATCGCGCTGAAGAGCGGGCTCGAAGAGATCTTCGACGAGATCTCGCCCATCGAGGACAACGCCGGCACCATGCAGCTGTCGTTCGAGAACCCGATCCTCGACGAGCAGAAGTTCTCGATCGAGGAGTGCAAGGAGCGGGGCAAGACCTACTCCGCGCCCCTCTACGTCGAGGCGGCGTTCTACAACACCGAGACTCAGGTGCTGAAGAGCCAGACGGTCTACATGGGCGACTTCCCCATCATGACCGACAAGGGCACCTTCATCATCAACGGCACCGAGCGCGTCATCGTCTCGCAGCTCGTCCGCAGCCCCGGCGTCTACTTCGAGCGCGCCCAGGAGAAGACCTCCGACAAGGACGTCTTCACCGCTCGCGTGATCCCCAGCCGCGGTGCGTGGCTCGAGTTCGAGGTCGACAAGCGCGATCAGGTCGGCGTCCGCATCGACCGTAAGCGCAAGCAGTCGGTCACCGTGTTCCTCAAGGCGCTCGGCATGACGAGCGAGGAGATCCTCGAGGAGTTCGCCGGCTACGAGTCGATCGCGCTCACCCTCGAGAAGGACGGCATCCTCACGCAGGAGGAAGCGCTCAAGGACATCTACCGCAAGCAGCGTCCGGGCGAGCAGGTGGCCATCGAGGCCGCGCGCGCTCTGCTCGACAACAGCTACTTCAACCCGAAGCGCTACGACCTCGCGAAGGTCGGCCGCTACAAGATCAACCGCAAGCTCGGCATCGATGCTCCCATCACCGATTCGGTGCTGTCGCTCGAGGACATCGTCGCGACCATCAAGTACCTGGTCGGCCTGCACGCGGGCACCGAGACCCTGCCGGGCGTCCGCGACGGCCAGGCGATCGACGTGCGCCTCGACACCGACGACATCGATCACTTCGGCAACCGCCGCATCCGCGCGGTCGGCGAGCTGATCCAGAACCAGGTGCGCACCGGCCTCAGCCGCATGGAGCGCGTGGTGCGCGAGCGCATGACCACGCAGGACATCGAGGCGATCACGCCGAACACCCTGATCAACACGCGCCCCGTGCTCGCGGCGATCAAGGAGTTCTTCGGCACCTCGCAGCTGTCGCAGTTCATGGATCAGAACAACCCGCTCGCGGGCCTGACCAACAAGCGTCGTCTGTCGGCGCTCGGCCCGGGCGGCCTGTCCCGCGACCGCGCGGGCGTCGAGGTGCGAGACGTGCACCCGTCGCACTACGGCCGCATGTGCCCCATCGAGACCCCTGAAGGCCCGAACATCGGTCTGATCGGCGCGCTCGCGACCTTCGCGCGCATCAACGCCTTCGGCTTCATCGAGACGCCGTACCGCCGCGTGCTGAACGGTCAGGTCACCGACCAGGTCGACTACCTCACCGCGCACGAGGAGGACGAGTTCCTCATCGCCCAGGCCGGCGCTCCGCTGACCGCCGAGGGCAAGTTCGCCGAGACCCAGGTCCTCGCCCGCCCCCGCGGCACCGAGGTGCAGATGGTCGACGCCGAGCTCGTCGACTACATGGACGTCTCGCCGCGCCAGATGGTGTCGGTCGGTACCTCGCTCATCCCGTTCCTCGAGCACGACGATGCGAACCGCGCGCTCATGGGCGCCAACATGCAGCGCCAGGCGGTGCCGCTGGTCCGCAGCGAGTCGCCGCTCGTCGGCACCGGCATGGAGGGCTACGCGGCCATCGACGCCGGCGACGTCGTCATCAACGAGAAGGCCGGCGTGGTCGACGAGGTCTCGGCCGACGTCGTCACGATCCAGCTCGACGAGGGTGGCACGAAGAGCTACTACCTCCGCAAGTTCGATCGCTCGAACCAGGGCACGAACTACAACCACCGCGTGATCGTCAAGGCGGGCGAGCGGATCGAGGCCGGCGAGGTCATCGCCGACGGTCCCGCGACCGAGAACGGCGAGCTCGCGCTCGGCAAGAACCTGCTCGTCGCGTTCATGTCGTGGGAGGGCCACAACTACGAGGACGCGATCATCCTGAGCCAGAACCTGGTGAAGGACGACACCCTCTCGTCGATCCACATCGAGGAGTACGACGTCGACGCCCGCGACACCAAGCTCGGCAAGGAGGAGATCACTCGCGACCTCCCCAACGCCAGCATGGAGGCGCTGAAGGACCTGGACGAGCGCGGCATCATCCGCATCGGCGCCGAGGTCCGCCCCGGCGACATCCTCGTCGGCAAGGTCACGCCGAAGGGCGAGACCGAGCTGTCGGCCGAGGAGCGCCTGCTCCGCGCGATCTTCAACGAGAAGAGCCGCGAGGTCCGCGACACCTCGCTCAAGGTGCCGCACGGCGTCTCGGGCACGGTCACCGCGGTCAAGGTCTTCGACGCGGAGAACGACAACGACGACGAGCTCGGCTCGGGCGTCAACCAGCGCGTCGTGGTCTACATCGCCCAGAAGCGCAAGATCACCGAGGGCGACAAGCTCGCGGGCCGTCACGGCAACAAGGGCGTCATCTCGAAGATCCTGCCCGTCGAGGACATGCCGTTCCTCGCCGACGGCACGCCGGTCGACGTGATCCTGAACCCGCTGGGTATCCCCGGTCGAATGAACTTCGGCCAGGTGCTCGAGGTCCACCTCGGCTGGATCGCGAAGCAGGGCTGGAAGGTCGACGGCTCGCCGGAGTGGGCTGCGAAGCTCGCCGAGGCCGCGCTCGAGGCCGCCCCCGGCACCAAGGTCGCGACCCCGGTGTTCGACGGCGCGACCGAGGAGGAGATCTCGGGTCTGCTCGATTCGACCCTGCTCACCCGCGACGGCGAGCGTCTCATCGGCTCGAGCGGCAAGACCCGCCTGTTCGACGGCCGCTCGGGCGAGCCCTTCCCGTACCCGATCTCGGTCGGCTACATGTACATCCTGAAGCTGCACCACCTGGTGGACGACAAGATCCACGCGCGCTCGACGGGCCCCTACTCGATGATCACCCAGCAGCCGCTCGGCGGTAAGGCCCAGTTCGGCGGCCAGCGCTTCGGTGAGATGGAGGTGTGGGCGCTCGAGGCCTACGGTGCCGCGTACGCGCTCCAGGAGCTGCTCACGGTGAAGTCCGACGACATCCTCGGTCGCGTGAAGGTCTACGAGGCCATCGTCCGCGGCGAGAACATCCCCGAGCCGGGCGTCCCCGAGTCGTTCCGCGTGCTCATGAAGGAGATGCAGTCGCTCTGCCTGAACGTCGAGGTCCTGGGTGCCGACGGCAACGCCGTCAACCTGCGCGACAACGACGACGAGGCGCACCGCACCGCCGAGGAGCTCGGCATCAACCTGTCCACCCGCTTCGAGTCGTCGTCGATCGACGAGATCTGAGCTGATCGGCGGCCCCGCCTGCGGGCGGGGCGCCGGCCGATCCCACAAGATACGTTTTTCAGATTCTCAAGGAGAACATTTTGCTCGAGGGTACGAGTTTCAACGAGCTGCAGATCCGTCTGGCGACCGCCGACGATATCCGCGGCTGGTCGTTCGGCGAGGTCAAGAAGCCGGAGACCATCAACTACCGCACGCTGAAGCCCGAGAAGGACGGTCTGTTCGGTGAGCAGATCTTCGGGCCCAGCCGCGACTGGGAGTGCGCGTGCGGCAAGTACAAGCGCGTCCGTTACAAGGGCATCGTCTGCGAGCGCTGCGGCGTCGAGGTGACGAAGTCCAGCGTGCGCCGTGAGCGCATGGGCCACATCGAGCTCGCCGCTCCCGTGACCCACATCTGGTACTTCAAGGGCGTGCCGTCGCGCCTCGGCTACCTGCTCGACATGGCGCCGAAGGACCTCGAGAAGGTCATCTACTTCGCCGCCTACATGATCATCGACGTCGACGACGAGGGTCGTCACGAGGACATGGGCGAGCTCGAGAACGAGCTCCGCCTGGAGCTCAAGACGCTCGAGGACCAGCGCGACATCCAGATCGCCCAGCGTCAGCAGCAGGCCGAGTCCGATCTCGCCGCGCTCGAGGCCGAGGGCGCCAAGGCCGAGCAGCGCCGTCGCGCCGAGCAGTCCGCCGAGAAGGAGATGGCGGCCCTCCGCAAGAGCTTCGACGACGACATCGCTCGTCTGCAGCGCGTGTGGGAGGACTTCCGCAACCTCAAGGTCGGCGACCTCAAGCCCGAGGACGCGACCTTCGCGGAGCTCATGGACCGCTACGGCGACTACTTCGAGGCCTACATGGGCGCCGAGGCGATCAAGAAGCGCCTCGAGTCCTTCGACCTCGCCGCCGAGAGCGAGGCGCTGCACCTGCAGATCGCCGAGGGCAAGGGCCAGAAGAAGATCCGCGCGATCAAGCGCCTGAAGGTCGTCAGCTCCTTCCTCTCGACGGGTGCGAGCCCGGCCGCGATGGTGCTCGACGTCGTTCCGGTGATCCCGCCGGAGCTGCGCCCGATGGTGCAGCTCGACGGCGGCCGCTTCGCGACCTCGGATCTCAACGATCTGTACCGCCGCGTGATCAACCGCAACAACCGTCTGCGTCGCCTGCTCGATCTCGGGGCACCCGAGATCATCGTGAACAACGAGAAGCGCATGCTGCAGGAGGCCGTCGACGCGCTGTTCGACAACGGCCGCCGCGGCCGCCCCGTCACGGGCACCGGCAACCGTGCGCTGAAGTCGCTGTCCGACATGCTCAAGGGCAAGCAGGGCCGCTTCCGTCAGAACCTGCTCGGCAAGCGCGTCGACTACTCGGGCCGTTCGGTCATCGTGGTCGGCCCGCAGCTCAAGCTGCACCAGTGCGGTCTGCCGAAGCAGATGGCGCTCGAGCTGTTCAAGCCGTTCGTCATCAAGCGCCTGATCGATCTGTCGCACGCGCAGAACATCAAGGCCGCGAAGCGCATGGTGGAGCGCGCCCGCAGCGAGGTCTGGGACGTGCTCGAGGAGATCATCCGCGAGCGCCCCGTGCTGCTCAACCGCGCACCGACCCTGCACCGCCTCGGCATCCAGGCGTTCGAGCCGCAGCTCGTCGAGGGCAAGGCGATCCAGCTGCACCCGCTCGTCTGCACCGCCTTCAACGCGGACTTCGACGGCGACCAGATGGCCGTCCACCTTCCGCTGTCGGTCGAGGCCCAGGCCGAGGCCCGCGTGCTGATGCTCGCGTCGAACAACATCCTGAAGCCGTCGGACGGCCGTCCGGTGACCCTGCCCTCGCAGGACATGATCATCGGCCTGCACCACCTGACCACGGTCAAGGAGGGCGTGCCCGGTGAGGGCCGCGCGTTCGGTTCGATCTCCGAGGCCATCCTCGCGATGGACGAGGGCACCCTCGACCTCGGCGCCAAGGTGAAGCTCCGCCTCACCGGCTACGCCGATGCCGACGGCAACGTCACCGAGGGCCCGCTGCTGGTCGAGACGACCCTGGGTCGTGCGATCTTCAACGAGGCGCTGCCGACCACCTACCCGTACTTCGAGCGGGTGGCCGACAAGGGCAGCCTCTCCGGTCTGGTCAACGACCTCGCCGAGCGGTTCCCGAAGGTGGAGGTCGCCGCGACCCTCGACCGGATCAAGGACGCCGGTTTCTACTGGGCGACCCGTTCCGGTGTGACCGTGGCGCTGTCCGACATCGTGACCCCGTCGAACAAGGCCGAGATCCTCGCGGTGCACGAGAAGGCCGCGGCCGCCGTGCAGAAGAAGTTCGAGCGCGGTCTGATCACCGACGCCGAGCGTCACGCCGAGCTCGTCGAGATCTGGACGGAGGCGACCGACGAGGTCGCCGCCGCCATGCGCGACGCGTTCCCGGCCGACAACACCATCTTCCGCATGGTGTCGTCGGGCGCTCGTGGTAACTGGCTGCAGATCCGCAACATCGCGGGTATGCGCGGCCTGGTGAGCGACCCGAAGGGCGAGATCATCCCCCGCCCGATCATCAACTCGTACCGCGAGGGCCTGTCGGTGGCGGAGTACTTCATCGCGACCCACGGTGCGCGTAAGGGTCTGGCCGATACGGCGCTCCGTACCGCCGACTCGGGCTACCTGACCCGTCGTCTGGTCGACGTCTCGCAGGACGTCATCATCCGCGAGGACGACTGCGGCACCCGCCGCGGCCTGGACCTGCCCATCGCCGAGGCCGACGCCAACGGCGTGCTGGTCCGCGACGAGGACGTGGAGAACTCGGTCTACGCTCGCACCCTGGCCGCGGACGCGGTGGATGCGAACGGCACCGTGGTCGCCACCGCCGGGTCCGACGTGGGCGACGTGCTCATCGACCAGCTGGTCGAGGCGGGCGTGACCGAGATCAAGGTCCGGTCGGTGCTCACCTGCGAGTCCGCCGTCGGCGTCTGCGCGACCTGCTACGGCCGCTCGCTGGCCACCGGTCAGCGCGTCGACATCGGCGAGGCCGTGGGCATCATCGCGGCGCAGTCGATCGGCGAGCCCGGCACGCAGCTCACCATGCGTACCTTCCACACCGGTGGTTCGGCCTCGGCCGACGACATCACGCAGGGTCTGCCCCGCGTGCAGGAGCTGTTCGAGGCCCGCACCCCGAAGGGTGCGTCGCCGATCGCAGAGGCCGCCGGCCGCATCACCATCGAGGACACCCCGAAGGGACGCAGCATCCTGCTCGTTCCGGACGACGGCAGCGAAGAGAAGGCCTACCCGGTCCTGAAGCGCTCCACCCTCCTCGTCGAGGACGGCGATCACGTCGAGCTCGGCCAGCCGTTCCTCGCCGGAACGCTGGACCCGAAGGACATCCTGCAGGTCGGCTCCACCGAGCGCGACAAGCACATCCCGGGCGAGCGCGCGGTGCAGAAGTACCTCGTCGAGGGCGTCCAGGGCGTGTACCGCTCGCAGGGCGTGCCGATCCACGACAAGCACATCGAGGTCATCGTCCGCCAGATGCTGCGCAAGGTCACCGTCGTCGACCACGGCGAGACCGAGCTGCTCCCGGGCGAGCTCGTCGACCGCGCGCGCTACCAGCGGATCAACCGCGAGGCGCTGCTCGAGGGCAAGCGCGCCGCGACCGCGCGTCCCGAGGTCATGGGTATCACCAAGGCCTCGCTCGCGACCGAGTCGTGGCTGTCGGCCGCGTCCTTCCAGGAGACGACCCGCGTGCTCACGCAGGCGGCGATCGAGGGCCTCAAGGACCCGCTGATCGGTCTCAAGGAGAACGTCATCATCGGTAAGCTCATCCCGGCCGGTACCGGCCTGAAGAACTACCGCGACGTCGACGTCGAGGCGACGGAGGAGGCGAAGGCTGAGCGCTACCCGAACCGTCTGTTCGCCACCGACACGACCTTCGACGAGAACGACCTGTCGTTCGTGGACTTCGACAGCTTCACCGCTGACGAGTTCAACCCGGGCAACTACAGCTAAGCGCTGAGCCCCATCGGAACGGGCGTCCACCTTCGGGTGGGCGCCCGTTCCGTTTTTCCGCACCGCCGCGCGGGAACGCGGCGATGTCGGTGCGGTCTTGTACATTTGCCACGATCATGTTCGGATCCCGCCCGCTCGGCGGGCCGCGATTGAGAGGTGCAGCGATGAGCGAAGAGCGCGAGAACCTGCCTGCCGGTTCGCCCGTCGAAGAGACCGAGACCAGCCCCGCAGAGGTCGATGCCGCGGTCGCGCGAGCGAACGAGGGCGGCGCGGCCGCCGTTTCCGACGCGGCACCGATCGAGGTCGGAACCGGCACGGATGCGGAGGCGGGGGAGTCCTCCGCAGCCCTCGTGGCGGACCCTGCCGCCGAGGCCGATGCCGAGGCCGAGCACCGCCGCGAGGCCTCGCTCGTCGACACCCAACTCGATCTGGAGCGCCCCGAGCCCCGCCCCGTCATCGCTCCGTCCGTCGACGAGCTGCCCTCGGCAGCGGCTTCGAAGACCGAGGTATCGGACCTGAGCGATCTCGGCCCCGAGCAGGACGGCGAGATCCGCATCAGTGCGGACCACCCGATGGCCGCGCTCTACGTGCAGACCCCGATGCCTCCCGAGATCCGCGGCAACCGCGGAGCCGGCGTGCTGATCGCGCTCGTCGCCACCGTCGGGTTCGCGCTCGTCTACGCCGGTGTGCTCGCGCTCTGGATCGCTCCCAGTTTCCCGCCGTCGACCTACTTCTCCGAGGGCCTGGTGCCGTTGCTGACGTCGTGGGCCTTCATCGCGGCGACCGCGGCGTTCTTCATCGGCCTCGTCATCGTGGTGCTGGTGGTGGGTCGCGCCGGATGGTGGGCCTACGTCCTGGGCGGATTCTTCGTGGCGCTGCTGGTCTGGGCCGCCACGGTCGTCGGGCTGCGTCTCGTGCTCGACTCGAGCTTCACGGTGCAGGGCCCGCTGTGGCAGCAGCCCGTCGGCGATCCGGGCTGGAACCCGGTCGAGCTCGTCCGTTCGCTCGGCTTCTCGGTCCCCGCTCTCGCTGCGGCGCTCGTCGCCCGTGAGGCCACGGTCTGGTTCGGGGCGTGGATCGGCAGCCGCGGTCGACGGGTGACCGCGCGCAACCGCGCTGCGATCGAAGAGTACGAAGCCGCGCTCGAGGAATCGCGGACCGCGAAGCCGTGAACGACGGCGTCCGGCGCGGCGTCACCCGCGGCTACGTGGGCGGCCTTCTCGCCGCGACGCTGATCACCGCCGTGGCCCTGCTGGTCGCGGCGTGGGGCGGCCTCGCCCTGGCGCTGGATCGTGAGCCGGTGAGCGGCTCCGGCGTGCCGATGCCGGCGGCTCCGCTGCTCGTGATGTTGGCGCTCGCGCTGCTGGGCTGGTTGCTCTGGCGTGCGGCGATCGTGCTGCTGCGCGGGCGCAAGATCCCCTCATGGGACCTGATCCTCACCGCCGGCGGTCTCTCCTACCTCACCTGGTCCCTGGGCGGCCTGATCGTCGGAATGCCGCTCGCGGACACGTTCGCGAGCCCGTTCGCCGGCGTGCTCGCCGTGATCTGGGTGCTCGTCTCGCTGCTCTTCTGGGCGGTGCTGGCGCGTCGCGTCTACACTGATCGTGCGGCGCCGAAGTGGCCCTGGGAGCGGCACGACGACGGCGGGGCGGAGTGAGCATGGCGACCGGAGAGAACCTCGAAGACCGGGTATCGGCCGCGGTCGATGCCTGGCTGAGGTGGCTGCCGAGCTGGCAGCCGGGAAGCCAGCGCGCCCGTTCCCGCATCTGCCGTCGCTGCATGGGATCCCCGATCCTGGCGTCGGCCGGTCTCACCGCGGACGTCCCCCACCAGGTCGCGCACGCGCTGAACATGCGGATGCAGCGCATCATCGACCGCACCGTCGACGAGTTCACCACGAAGGAGCTCCCCGCCCTGCGGGCAGAGCTCGATGGCGACGAGCTCTGGAAATCCGGCGGCTTCGACCCCGTCGCTGGACTCGAACCGGAGTACGAAGGCGTCGACCCGGACCCCGAACCCGAGGACGCCGGGCAGCCCTTCCTGTTTACCATGGTCGAGCTCGCGGAACAGAGCCGGCCCGAGCAGCCGCTTCCGCGACCGCCGCTGAGCTCGGAGGAGAAGCAGCGGCTCCGCCGGGAGATCGAACTCGCCGATCGCTGCGCGGTCGACACCGGTCAGAGTCTCTGCTTCGCCCTGGTGGGCCACCGCCCGCGCATCGAGACCGCGGTCCAGCGCTTCGTCGAGCCTCAGGTGCAGGCGCTGCTGGCCGAGCTGAGCCGGCACCTCGAACCGCCGCAGTAGGGTACCGGAAGCCTGCGCGATCCCTTGCGTTTCGCGCTCCTCGGCGCGTATAGTTGAGCCTTGGTGTGTTCCACCGATTTTTGCCGTGCCTGGTCTCGGCGGCTGTCGGGGGAGGGCATCTTGGGTCATCCGCCCCGGCGGAACCCCCACGGCATACCTGCACCCGTCGCGCGAGCGGCAGCAGGTCAGCGGTCGCGAGAGCCTCTGCGCATGCTTGTTCATGTAAGCATTCCTGTCACCGTGCAGGAGCAAATAGGAGAATCAGTGCCTACTATTCAGCAGCTGGTTCGCAAGGGCCGGACGCCGAAGGTCTCGAAGACCAAGGCGCCCGCTCTGAAGGCGAACCCTCAGCAGCGCGGTGTGTGCACCCGTGTGTACACCACCACCCCGAAGAAGCCGAACTCGGCGATGCGTAAGGTCGCTCGTGTGAAGCTCTCCAACGGAACCGAGGTCACGGCCTACATCCCCGGTGAGGGCCACAACCTGCAGGAGCACTCGATGGTGCTCGTGCGCGGCGGTCGTGTCAAGGACCTCCCCGGTGTCCGCTACAAGATCGTGCGCGGCGCGCTCGACACGCAGGCGGTCAAGGATCGCCAGCAGGCTCGTAGCCGCTACGGTGCAAAGAAGGTGAAGTAATGCCTCGTAAGGGACCTGCTCCGAAGCGCCCCGTCGTCGCCGATCCGGTGTACGGCTCGCCCGTGGTGAGCCAGCTCGTCAACAAGATCCTCCTGGACGGCAAGAAGGGCCTCGCCGAGCGCATCGTTTACGGTGCGCTCGAGAAGGTCGCCGAGAAGTCCGGCCAGGACGCGGTGACGGTTCTCAAGAAGGCGCTCGACAACGTGCGCCCCACCCTCGAGGTCCGTTCGCGCCGCGTCGGCGGTTCCACCTACCAGGTGCCCGTCGAGGTCAAGCCGCACCGCGCGAACACGCTCGCGCTGCGCTGGCTGACCAGCTACGCCAAGGCTCGTCGTGAGAACACCATGACCGAGCGCCTCACCAACGAGATCCTCGACGCTTCGAACGGCCTCGGTGCCGCGGTCAAGCGCCGTGAGGACACGCACAAGATGGCCGAGTCGAACCGCGCGTTCGCTCACTACCGCTGGTAGCAGCCATCCGGCTCGGGGCGGGTCGCCGATCGCGACCCGCCCCGGCCCCGCGGGCCTGAGCCCGCGATCCGGAAACTTCCCGAAGACCACCACCCCCACCCGGAGGAGACACCTGTGGCACAAGACGTGCTCACGGACCTGAGCAAGGTCCGCAATATCGGCATCATGGCGCACATCGATGCCGGCAAGACCACCACCACCGAGCGCATCCTGTTCTACACGGGTGTCAACCACAAGCTGGGCGAGACCCACGACGGCGCCTCGACGACCGACTGGATGGAGCAGGAGAAGGAGCGCGGCATCACGATCACGTCGGCCGCCGTGACCTGCTTCTGGAACAAGAACCAGATCAACATCATCGACACCCCGGGTCACGTGGACTTCACCGTCGAGGTGGAGCGTTCGCTCCGCGTCCTCGACGGCGCCGTCGCCGTCTTCGACGGCAAGGAGGGCGTCGAGCCCCAGTCCGAGACCGTGTGGCGTCAGGCCGACAAGTACGGCGTCCCCCGCATCTGCTTCGTCAACAAGATGGACAAGATGGGTGCCGACTTCTACTTCACGGTCGACACCATCGTCAGCCGTCTCGGTGCCAAGCCGCTCGTGATGCAGCTGCCCATCGGCGCCGAGAGCGACTTCATCGGCGTCGTCGACCTGCTCTCGATGAAGGCATTCGTCTGGGAGGGCGACGCCAAGGGCGACGTGACCCTGGGCGCTGCCTACGAGACCCAGGAGATCCCCGCCGACCTCCAGGCCAAGGCCGAGGAGTACCGCGCGAAGCTCGTCGAGACCGTCGCCGAGACCGACGACGCGCTGCTCGAGAAGTTCTTCGGCGGCGAGGAGATCTCGATCGAGGAGCTCAAGACCGGCATCCGCAAGCTCGTCGTGAACAACGAGATCTACCCCGTGTACTGCGGCTCGGCGTTCAAGAACCGCGGCATCCAGCCGATGCTCGACGCGGTCGTGGACTTCCTGCCGAACCCGCTCGACGTGGGTGCCATCGAGGCGCACGATCCGCGCGACGAGTCGATCGTCATCGAGCGTCTGCCCGCGGCGGACCAGCCGTTCTCGGCGCTCGCCTTCAAGGTCGCCGTGCACCCCTTCTTCGGCCGCCTCACCTACGTGCGCGTCTACTCGGGTCAGCTCGACTCGGGTGCCCAGGTCATCAACTCGACCAAGGGCAAGAAGGAGCGCATCGGCAAGATCTTCCAGATGCACGCCAACAAGGAGATGCCGGTCGACAACCTGACCGCCGGCAACATCTACGCCGTGATCGGTCTGAAGGACACCACCACCGGTGACACCCTCAGCGACCCGGCGAACCAGGTCGTGCTCGAGTCGATGACCTTCCCGGAGCCCGTGATCGAGGTGGCCATCGAGCCGAAGACCAAGGGCGACCAGGAGAAGCTGTCGACCGCGATCCAGAAGCTCGCCGAGGAGGATCCGACCTTCCGCGTGAGCCTGAACGCCGAGACCGGCCAGACCGTCATCGCGGGCATGGGCGAGCTCCACCTCGACATCCTCGTGGACCGCATGAAGCGCGAGTTCAAGGTCGAGGCCAACGTGGGCAAGCCCCAGGTGGCCTACCGCGAGACCATCCGTCGCACGGTCGAGAAGTACGACTACACCCACAAGAAGCAGACCGGTGGTTCCGGTCAGTTCGCGAAGGTGCAGATCGCGCTGGCTCCGCTCGTCGGCGAGGACGCGGGCGACAAGCTGTACGAGTTCGAGGACAAGGTGACCGGTGGTCGCGTGCCTCGCGAGTACATCCCGTCGGTCGACGCCGGTATCCAGGACGCGATGCAGTACGGCATCCTCGCCGGCTTCCCCGTCGTGGGGGTCAAGGCGACGCTGCTCGACGGCGCGTACCACGACGTCGACTCCTCGGAGATGGCGTTCAAGATCGCCGGTTCGATGGCCTTCAAGGAGGCCGCTCGTATGGCGCAGCCCGTGCTGCTCGAGCCGCTCATGGCGGTCGAGGTGCGTACTCCCGAGGAGTACATGGGCGACGTGATCGGCGACCTGAACTCGCGTCGCGGTCAGATCCAGTCCATGGAGGATGCATCGGGCGTCAAGGTCATCCGCGCGCTCGTTCCGCTCTCCGAGATGTTCGGGTACATCGGCGATCTGCGGTCGAAGACCAGCGGTCGTGCGGTGTTCTCGATGACCTTCGACTCCTACTCCGAGGTGCCGAAGGCCGTGGCCGAAGAAATCGTTCAGAAGGCTAAGGGCGAGTAACGCCCACCCGGCGGTGGGGTGCTGAGCCCCACCGTCGGAACGCTCGGGTCGATCTTCACGGCGCGAGCTTGTAACATAGGTACACACCCCGTACTCGTGACCTCCGAAACCTTCGGAGGGAAGCGGTACTCAACGTCCTGAGGAGGACCATAGTGGCGAAGGCCAAGTTCGAGCGGACCAAGCCGCACGTGAACATCGGAACCATCGGTCACGTCGATCACGGTAAGACCACTCTTACCGCGGCGATCTCGAAGACTCTTGCTGACAAGTTCCCGTCTGACGTGAACGTCCAGCGCGACTTCGACACGATCGACTCGGCTCCCGAGGAGCGCCAGCGCGGCATCACCATCAACATCTCGCACGTCGAGTACGAGACCGAGAAGCGCCACTACGCGCACGTTGATGCACCGGGCCACGCCGACTACATCAAGAACATGATCACCGGTGCTGCTCAGATGGACGGCGCGATCCTCGTGGTCGCGGCGACCGACGGCATGATGGCTCAGACCAAGGAGCACATCCTCCTCGCCAAGCAGGTCGGCGTTCCCTACCTGCTCGTCGCGCTGAACAAGAGCGACATGGTCGACGACGAGGAGATCCTCGAGCTCGTCGAGATGGAGGTCCGCGAGGAGCTCTCCAAGAACGGCTTCGACGGCGACAACGCGCCGGTCGTGCGCGTCTCGGGCTACGAGGCTCTGCAGGGCAACGAGAAGTGGGTCAACTCCATCCTCGAGCTCATGGAGGCTGTCGACAGCAGCATCCCCGATCCGGTGCGTGACAAGGACAAGCCGTTCCTCATGCCCGTCGAGGACGTCTTCACCATCACCGGTCGTGGAACCGTCGTCACCGGCCGCGCCGAGCGCGGTACCCTCGCCATCAACAGCGAGGTCGAGATCGTGGGTCTGCGTCCGACGCAGAAGACCACCGTCACCGGTATCGAGATGTTCCACAAGCAGCTCGACGAGGCGTGGGCAGGCGAGAACTGTGGCCTGCTGCTCCGCGGCACCAAGCGCGAGGATGTCGAGCGCGGCCAGGTCGTCGTGAAGCCGGGTTCGATCACCCCGCACACCAAGTTCGAGGGCACCGCCTACATCCTGAAGAAGGAAGAGGGCGGCCGCCACAACCCGTTCGAGACGAACTACCGTCCGCAGTTCTACTTCCGTACGACTGACGTGACCGGTGTCATCACCCTGCCCGAGGACAAGCCGATGGTTATGCCCGGCGACACCACCGACATGTCGGTCGAGCTGATCCAGCCGATCGCTATGGAGGAGGGCCTCGGCTTCGCGATCCGTGAGGGTGGCCGCACCGTCGGCGCCGGCACGGTGACCAAGGTCGTCGAGTAAGCATTACTCGATCCTGCAGCGGGGCCGCACCTTCGGGTGCGGCCCCGCTGTCGTTTTCCGGGTCCGCATCTTGTCGCCCACATCGGGCGCAAACACCTGATGTGCACACGCGTCGTGAGGAAGCGCACAGAGTGAGTGTGCTCTGGTCTTGAGTATCCGGGGCGATCAGGCTGGGAGCATGTCCCCCAGGAAGGTTCTTGCCGCAGAGAAGATCGGCGCGCGCGTGCGCGCCGCCCGGCAGAAGCTCGGGCTCACGATCGAAGACCTCAGTGCGCTCGCCGAGATCGACGCGGCAACGCTGGGCAAGCTCGAGCGGGGTGCGCAGAGCCCCTCGGTCGAGACGCTCGTCCGGGTCGCGAGTGCGCTCGACGTCGACGCCGGGGTGCTGCTGCAGGGCATCACGGCCGACGACTACGGTCATCGTGAGCATCGCTTCAGCGCCCGTGATTTCCTCGCGGAGCGCGCGCGACGCAATTCCTGACACTCCGGTAGCCGGTGCGGACGCGCCGGTGCCGGAACGCAGAACCCCCGCAGGAGGAGTCCTACGAGGGTTCTGCATTCCGGGGCGTCGTGCGACGCCCGGGCGGGGCTACTCGTTGCCGACCTGCTTGTCGACGTTCGAGCGCACGTCCTCGACCTGCTCCTCGAAGCGCCCGCCGGTGACCTTGTTCGCCAGATCGGCGGCGCCGTCGAGCACCTTGTCGCTGATGCCTTCGGCCTGCTCGCTGTGCAGCGCCTCGTTGATCTTGTCGGCGTTGCCCTTGATGAACTCTCCGGCCTGCTTGCCGAGATCCTCGATACCCATGTCACGTCCTCCGAACGATGTCCGCGACCGCGGTCCCTCCCGCGGCGCTGGATCCGGTGTGAGGCGGACACCTCACGCGCTCATTCTGTCCGAGGATTCGCTTGGAAACACTCCGAGTATTCTCAGGGGATCCGCAGGATAATGCTGGCCCATCGACGAATCCCGCCCTCGGCCCTGCGGTGCGAAGCCGCTCGGTGGGGCGTCGCAGCGGGTGCGGCAGGGCCGGGCCGCTATCCTCGTAATGGACTCCGGGGCCCGCCCGGACCGCAGACCGTCCGATCGAGAAGGGGGCGAAGTGCCGCTCACTGCCACCCAACGCGTCGCGCACTTCCTGAAGCAGTACGGCCTGCTCTACCTGGGGGACTGCCTCGCCTGGGCGGTTGGCATCCTCGCTGCGCTCGTGCTCCGGTTCGACTTCGACCTGTCGCGGATCCACTGGGGTTCCACTCCGCTGCTGATCCTCTTCACCTGGGTGCTGCAGCTCATCGGGGGCTGGGTGTTCTGGCTCTACCGTTCGCGGTACGAGATCGGCGGCTTCGACGAGGTGCGTGCCGTCGTGCTCGAGATCACCGCGGTCACGGTGATCGCCTGGCTGTTCGCGTACCTGATCGGCTACTCCAACGGAATCCCGCGCAGCACGATGATCATCGCCGCACCTATCGCGTTCAGCGTCATGGGCGTGCTGCGCTATCTGAAACGGCTCGGCGCCGAACAACGGGCGAAGCCCGGACGCAGCGCCGAGCGGGTGCTGCTGTACGGCTCCGGCTACCTCGGCGCCCAGACGGCCAAGCGACTGCTGACCGACGCGGAGTCGGCGCTGCTCCCCGTAGGCTTCCTCGACGACGACGTCGAGAAGCGCAACCACGAGGTGCGCGGCGTGCGCGTGCACGGCGGCTTCGGCGATCTGGCCCGCGTGGTGGAGGAGACGGGCGCGACGGCGATCATGGTCTGCATCGGCGATGCCGATGCCTCCCTGCTCCGACGCATCGACGAGGCCGCGGATCGAATCGGCATCAGGGTCATGGTGCTTCCCTCGCTCGAGCAGCTCCTGCAGAACGCCTCCGCCATCTCGGACGTGCGCGACATCTCCATCGAGGATCTGATCGGTCGGCACCCCGTCCGCCTCGAGATGGCGTCCATCGCCGAGTACCTGCAGGATCGCGTCGTGCTCGTGACCGGTGCCGGAGGATCGATCGGGTCCGAGCTCTCGCGGCAGCTGGCCCGGTTCGCGCCGCGTGAGCTGATCCTGCTCGATCGGGACGAAACCGCTCTGCAGACGGCGCAGCTGTCGATCAGCGGGCACGGGCTGCTCGATACCCGTGATGTGGTACTCGCCGATATCCGTGACGCGGATGCGCTGCAGCAGATCTTCGCCGAGCGGAAGCCCGAGGTGGTGTTCCACGCGGCGGCGCTGAAGCACCTCCCGATGCTGGAGCAGTACCCCGAAGAGGCGTGGAAGACCAATGTCCAGGGCACGCTCAACGTGCTGCGCGCCGCGCAAGCGGTCGGTGTGGACACCTTCGTCAACATCTCGACCGACAAGGCGGCGAATCCGACGAGCGTGCTCGGGCATTCGAAGCGCGTCGCCGAGAAGCTGACCGCCTGGATGGCGCAGGAGACGGGGGAGCGGTACCTCTCGGTTCGCTTCGGCAATGTGATCGGCAGCCGGGGGTCCATGCTCCCCACTTTCGCGGCGCTCATCGAGTCCGGCGGACCGGTCACCGTGACCCATCCCGATGTCACACGCTTCTTCATGACGATCCCCGAGGCCTGCCAACTGGTGGTCCAGGCGGGCGGCATCGGTCGCCCGGGCGAGGTGCTGATCCTCGACATGGGCGAGCCGGTGCGGATCCTCGACGTCGCGCAGCGCATGATCGCTCAGTCGGGCAAGCCGATCGAGATCGTCTTCACCGGGCTCCGGCACGGCGAGAAGCTGCACGAGGAACTGGTCGCCCTGGGCGAGGGCGACGAGCGCCCCTTCCACCCGAAGATCTCGCACGCGCACGTCGACGTCCTCGCACCCGACCGGCTCGACCACGACGGTTGGGTGGCGCGCCTGGACCTCACCGACGAGGCCGAGGAGCGCGTCCGGTGAGCCCCGCCCTCGCCGCAACGCTCGTCGCCGGCACCACGCTGCTGCTGAGCCTGCTGCTGCCGTTCGCGGTGCGCCCGCTTCTGGTCCGGCTCGGGATCATGGACGTCCCGAACGAACGCTCCTCGCACTCGCGTCCCGTGCTGCGCGGTCTCGGTCTGGCGGTGCTCATCGCGATGCTCGTCGGGGGCTTGCTCGGTGTGGTGCTGCTCCGAGGCGGTCGTTCATTCGGCGACCGCTGGGACCTGCTGCTGGTCATCGTGCTTGCCTCGCTCGCGGCCGGGATTCTCGGCCTCGGAGAGGACCTCCACGGGGTGAGCGTGCGCGCGCGGAGCATCTGGCTCATCCTGATCGCCCTGGCGGGGCCCGGTGTGCTGCTGCTGCTCGCATCGCGCCCTCCGCTGCCGGGCGCGAGCTTCGGCTGGGTCAACGGCAGTGCGGCGGTACCGCTCCAGCTCGAGTGGTGGAGCGCGATCCTCCTGCTGCTCTACGCGATGCTGTTCGTCTCTGGCTACATCAACGTCGCCAACTTCGTCGACGGTCTGAACGGGATCAGCGGTCTGCACGGGGTCATCGCCGGTCTCGCCTTCGCGGCGGCAGGGTGGATGACGGGGCTCGGCTGGCTGGTGCTGGCGGGCCTCGTGCTCGCCGCCGGCTTCGCCGGCTTCCTCCCGTGGAACCTCACGAAGCCGGGCGCGTTCCTCGGCGACGTCGGCAGCTACCTGCTCGGCGGTGCGGTCGCGATCACGAGCTTCGCCGCACTGCTCTCCGGCGTGCCGCTGCTCGCCACCATCGGTCCGATGGTGATCACCTTCGGTGACGTGGGGGTCACGCTCGTGAAGCGGGTCCGCGAGGGCAAGCGCTGGGACGAGCCGCATAAGGAGCACACCTACCAGCGGATCGAGCAGCGGGGCTACTCGCACCTGCAGGCGTCGCTGCTCGCCGCAGGGTGCACGCTGCTCACCTCCCTCCTCGGCCTGGGATCGCTGTTCGTCGGACTCGGCGGAGCGCTCCTGCTCTTCGCCGGCGGACTCCTCGTCCTCCTCGTCTACCTGGCACTGCCGCGCCTCCTCCCCGCCCGCGCCTAGCCCGAGGTCAGGTCTTCGCGTCGCGGCTCGAACGCGATCCCGAGCCGCGACACGCCCGGGTTGCACGATGCGTGAACCCCGTGCGAGAATAGACAGGTTCAGCATTCCCCGCCTGTGCGGGGATCACTGCCAGGCAGTGCATCACCACCGCGGTCAGCCGCGGGTCCGGTGAGGCCGCGGGGAGCGAACACCAGCCCGCATGTCGCACGTCGGCCAGACGAGAGTCCGGCCGTCTTCGCATGTGTGCGGGCTTTGACAGGTGAACAGAGACCCAGCATTCGTTCGTTCAGATCGGGGTGCCAGGGCGCTGGTACGCAAGACGTCCAATGCCGCGCAGCCGAGAGGCGGCGCGGTACGACGCAAGTAGAAAGTAGAGAGTCACATGGCGGGACAGAAGATCCGCATTCGACTGAAGTCGTATGACCACGAGGTCATCGACAGCTCCGCGCGCAAGATCGTCGACACGGTCACCCGTGCAGGCGCGACCGTTATCGGCCCCGTGCCGCTCCCGACGGAGAAGAACGTGATCGCAGTGATCCGTTCGCCGCACAAGTACAAGGACAGCCGCGAGCACTTCGAGAAGCGCACGCACAAGCGCCTGATCGACATCGTCGATCCCACTCCCAAGGCCGTCGATTCGCTCATGCGTCTCGACCTTCCGGCCGATGTCAACATCGAGATCAAGCTCTAAGGGGGGATCTGAGAATGTCGCATCTGAATCGCAACGTCAAGGGTCTCCTGGGCACCAAGCTCGGCATGACGCAGGTCTGGGACGAGAACGGCAAGGTCGTTCCCGTCACCGTGATCGAGGTGGCCCCCAACGTGGTCACCCAGATCCGCACCGCTGAGGTCGACGGCTACAGCGCCGTGCAGATCGCCGCCGGGCAGATCGATCCCCGCAAGGTGAACCAGCCCACCGCTGGCCACTTCGCGAAGGCCGGCGTCACCCCGCGTCGCCACCTCACCGAGGTGCGCACCGCGGACGCAGCCGACTACTCGCTGGGCCAGGAGCTCACCATCGATGGCACCTTCGAGGCCGGTCAGAAGATCGACGTCGTCGGCACCTCGAAGGGCAAGGGCTTCGCCGGCGTCATGAAGCGTCACAACTTCTCCGGCGTCTCGGCTTCGCACGGCGCACACCGTAACCACCGCAAGCCGGGTTCGATCGGCGGCGCCGCGACCCCCGGTCGCGTGTTCAAGGGCCAGCGCATGGCCGGTCGCATGGGTGGCGAGCGCGTCACCGTGCAGAACCTCACCGTGCACGCGGTCGACGCCGAGAAGGGTCTCATCCTGATCAAGGGTGCCGTTCCCGGTGCGCGCGGCCGTCTCGTATTCGTTCGCAACGCTGTGAAGGGGGCGTAGTTCATGGCTACCGCAACCAAGCTCCAGGTGCTCGACGCGAAGGGCAAGAAGGCCGGCGAGGTCTCGCTGCCCGAGTCGCTCTTCGGCGCCGAGACCAACGTCCCGCTGATCCACCAGGTCGTCACCGCGCAGCTCGCTGCTCGACGCCAGGGGACGCACAAGACCAAGAACCGCGGCGAGGTCTCCGGTTCGGGCGTCAAGCCGTTCAAGCAGAAGGGCACCGGCCGCGCTCGTCAGGGTTCGGTCCGCGCTCCTGAGCACCGCGGCGGCGGCGTCGTGCACGGCCCCGTGCCGCGCGATTACTCGCAGCGCACCCCCAAGAAGATGATCGCGGCAGCAATCCGCGGCCTCCTCTCGGACCGCGCTCGTGCGAACCGCCTGCACGTTGTCGAGTCGTTCGGCATCGCAGACAAGCCCAGCACCAAGGCCGCTCGCGAGTTCCTCGCGAACGTCGCCCCCGGCAAGCGCGTTCTCGTGGTCATCGGCCGCGACGACGAGCTCACCGTGCTGAGCGTCCGCAACCTGCCCGGCGTTCACGTCATCGCCTGGGATCAGCTCAACGCCTACGACGTGGTCGTCAGCGACGATCTCGTCTTCACCAAGGGCGCCTACGACGCATTCGTCGACGGACGCGCCGCTGAGGAGGTCTCGAAGTGAGCCTGAACAAGAACGTGCACGACGTCATCATCCGACCGATCGTCTCGGAGAAGAGCTACGGGCTCATCGACGCCAACGGACAGTACACCTTCGAGGTGCAGCCGACGGCCAACAAGACCGAGATCAAGCTCGCCATCGAGCAGGTCTTCGGGGTGAAGGTCGACAAGATCAACACGCTCAACCGCAAGGGCAAGACGCGCCGGACCAAGTTCGGCATGGGCAAGCGCAAGGACACCAAGCGCGCCATCGTCACCCTGAAGTCGGGCTCCATCGACATCTTCACGGCTGCGCTGTAGCTCGGAAGCGAAGAGAGAAGACACACATGGCTATTCGTAAGTACAAGCCGACGACCCCCGGTCGTCGCGGTTCGAGCGTCGCCGATTTCGCTGAGATCACGCGTTCGACCCCCGAGAAGTCGCTGCTCCGTCCGCTGCCGAAGACCGGTGGCCGCAACAACCAGGGCCGCATCACCACCCGCCACATCGGTGGTGGCCACAAGCGCCAGTACCGCGTCATCGACTTCCGTCGGAACGACAAGGACGGCGTGAACGCGAAGGTCGCTCACATCGAGTACGACCCCAACCGTACGGCTCGCATCGCGCTCCTCCACTTCGAGGACGGCACCAAGCGCTACATCATCGCACCGAACAAGCTGAAGCAGGGCGACATCGTCGAGTCGGGTCCGGCCGCCGATATCAAGCCCGGCAACAACCTGCCGCTGCGCAACATCCCGACCGGTACCGTGATCCACGCGATCGAGCTGAAGCCGGGCGGGGGCGCGAAGCTCGCGCGTTCCGCAGGTTCGTCGGTTCGCCTCGTGGCGAAGGACGGCCCCTACGCCCAGCTGCGTCTGCCCTCGGGCGAGATCCGCAACGTCGACGTGCGCTGCCGCGCGACCGTCGGCGAGGTGGGCAACGCCGAGCAGTCGAACATCAACTGGGGCAAGGCCGGCCGTATGCGTTGGAAGGGCGTCCGCCCGACCGTCCGCGGTGTCGTCATGAACCCGGTCGACCACCCCCACGGTGGTGGCGAGGGCCGTACCTCGGGTGGTCGTCACCCGGTCAGCCCCTGGGGTCAGAAGGAAGGCCGTACGCGCCGTCCCAACAAGGAAAGCGACAAGCTCATCGTTCGTCGCCGTCCCCGCGGTAAGCACTAGTCGGCAGGTAGGAGAGAGTAGAAGATGCCTCGTAGTCTCAAGAAGGGCCCCTTCGTCGACAACCACCTGCTCGGCAAGGTGGTTTCGCAGAACGAAGCTGGCACCAAGAACGTGATCAAGACCTGGTCGCGCCGCTCGATGATCATCCCGGCCATGCTGGGTCACACCATCGCGGTGCACGACGGTCGCAAGCACATCCCGGTGTTCGTCACCGAGACCATGGTCGGTCACAAGCTGGGCGAGTTCGCCCCGACCCGCACCTTCCGTGGTCACGTGAAGGACGACAAGAAGGGCCGTCGCCGCTAACGCGGTGACGTGAAGGAGGAAGAGAAATGGTGGAGTCGATCGCACGCGTGCGTCATATCCGCATCACCCCCCAGAAGGCCCGTCGTGTTGTTGACCTGATCCGCGGCAAGAACGCGCAGGAGGCCCTGGCCATCCTGAAGTTCGCCCCGCAGGCAGCATCGGAGCCGATTTTCAAGCTCGTCGCCTCGGCGATCGCGAACGCTCGCGTGAAGGCCGACAACGAGAACCTTCGTCTCAACGAGGACGAGCTGGTCATCGCTCGTGCATTCGTCGACGAGGGCGCCACGCTGAAGCGGTTCCGTCCGCGGGCCCAGGGCCGCGCGTTCCGCATCAACAAGCGCACCAGCCACATCACGGTCGTGCTTCAGACCGCCGATGAGCTCGTGACCGCGAAGAAGGGAGCCAAGTAAATGGGCCAGAAGATTCATCCCTACGGCTTCCGCCTCGGGATCACGACCGACCACGTCTCGCGCTGGTTCTCGGATTCGACCAAGCCGGGTCAGCGGTACGCGGACTACCTCGCAGAGGACATCCGCATCCGCAAGCACCTGACCGAGCAGCTGGACCGCGCTGGCGTTTCCCGCGTCGAGATCGAGCGCACCCGTGACCGCGTCCGCGTGGACATCCACTCGGCTCGCCCGGGCATCGTCATCGGCCGCCGCGGCGCCGAGGCGGAGCGCATCCGCGCCGAGCTCGAGAAGCTCACCGGCAAGCAGATCCAGCTGAACATCCTCGAGGTCAAGAACCCCGAGGCCGATGCTCAGCTCGTCGCGCAGGGCATCGCCGAGCAGCTCGCTGCTCGCGTGGCGTTCCGCCGCGCGATGCGCAAGGGTCTGCAGGGCGCTCAGCGCGCCGGCGCCAAGGGCATCCGTATCCAGGTCTCCGGCCGTCTCGGCGGCGCCGAGATGAGCCGTTCGGAGTTCTACCGCGAGGGTCGCGTGCCGCTGCACACCCTTCGCGCGAACATCGACTACGGCTTCTACGAGGCGAAGACCACCTTCGGCCGTATCGGCGTGAAGGTCTGGATCTACAAGGGTGACCTCACGAACAAGGAACTCGCTCGCGAGCAGGCGGCCCAGAAGCCGTCGCGCGACCGCCGCGATGACCGCCGTCGCGCGCCCCGTGGCGCGCAGACCGAGGCTGCGCCCGTCGCAGCAGGAGCGGAGAAGTAAGCATGCTGATTCCCCGTCGAGTCAAGTACCGCAAGCAGCACCACCCGGGGCGCAGCGGTCGTTCGAAGGGCGGCAACACGGTCGCGTTCGGTGAGTTCGGCATCCAGGCCCTCACCCCCGCGTACGTGACGAACCGCCAGATCGAGTCGGCCCGTATCGCCATGACCCGCCATATCAAGCGTGGCGGCAAGGTGTGGATCAACATCTACCCGGATCGTCCCCTGACGAAGAAGCCCGCGGAAACCCGCATGGGTTCCGGTAAGGGCTCGCCCGAGTGGTGGGTCGCAAACGTCAAGCCCGGCCGCGTCCTCTTCGAGGTCGCTGGTGTTGATGAGCAGCTCGCTCGTGAGGCGCTCACCCGCGCCATCCACAAGCTGCCGCTCAAGGCTCGGATTATCAAGCGCGAGGAGGGCGACGCGTAATGGCGATCGGAAGCAAGGAACTGGTCATCAGCGAGCTCGACACCTTCGAGGACGAGCGTCTGGCTGAGGAGCTCAAGAAGGCCAAGGCGGAGCTGTTCAACCTGCGGTTCCAGTCGGCCACCGGCCAGCTCGAGAGCCACGGGCGCGTGCGTCAGGTGAAGCGCGACATCGCGCGCATCTACACCGTGCTCCGCGAGCGCGAGCTCGGGATCCGGGCCACGCCCGCTCCCGCGGCTCCCGCGAAGGCGAAGAAGAGCAGCAAGAAGACCGAGCAGGCGGACGCCGCCGCTGAGACGAAGGAGGCCTAATAATGGCTGAGGTCGAGAAGGAACAGCGCGGCTACCGTAAGGCCCGCCGCGGCTACGTCGTCAGCGACAAGATGGACAAGACCATCGTCGTCGAGGTCGAGGATCGCGTGAAGCACCCGCTCTACGGCAAGGTCCTGCGCCGTTCGTCGAAGGTCAAGGCCCACGACGAGCAGAACACCGCAGGCATCGGCGATCTCGTGCTCATCCACGAGACCCGTCCGCTGAGCGCCTCGAAGCGCTGGCGCCTCGTCGAGATCCTCGAGAAGGCGAAGTAAGCCCTCGGGCTTACTGAGTAAGGAGTAAGAAGTGATTCAGCAGGAATCCAGGCTCAAGGTTGCCGATAACACCGGCGCCAAGGAGCTGCTCACCATCCGCGTGCTCGGTGGTTCGAGCCGCCGCTACGCCGGCCTCGGGGACACCATCGTCGCGACCGTCAAGGACGCGATCCCGGGCGGCAACGTGAAGAAGGGCGACGTCGTCAAGGCTGTTGTCGTTCGTGCGAAGAAGGCGACCCGTCGTGCCGACGGTTCGTACATCAAGTTCGACGAGAACGCCGCCGTCATCCTCAAGGCCGACGGGGAGCCCCGCGGCACCCGTATCTTCGGACCCGTCGGTCGCGAGCTTCGCGACAAGCGGTTCATGAAGATCGTCTCGCTCGCACCGGAGGTGATCTAGTCCATGGCTAGCAAGATCAAGAAGGGTGACCTCGTCGAGGTCATCTCGGGCCCGTCGCAGGAGCGCGGTGGCTACAAGGGCAAGCAGGGTCACGTCATCGCGGTCCTGACCGAGACCGACCGTGTGGTCGTCGAGGGCGTCAACTACGTCACCAAGCACGTGAAGCAGGGCCAGTCGGCTCGCGGCACCAACGAGGGAGGGATCGAGACCGTCGAGGCCCCGATCCACATCTCGAACGTCGCGATCGTCGATCCCGAGACCAAGAAGCCGACCCGAGTCGGTTTCCGCACCGAAGAGGTGGAGAAGGGCGGCAAGAAGAAGACCGTCCGCGTCCGCTTCGCCAAGAAGTCTGGGAAGGACCTCTGATGTCTGAGACGGCAACGAAGATCCAGCCGCGCCTCAAGCAGAAGTACCGTGCCGAGATCGTTCCGGCGCTCCGCGAGGAGTTCCAGTTCGAGAACGTCATGCAGGTTCCCGGCCTGGTCAAGGTCGTCGTGAACACCGGCGTCGGCGAGGCAGCTCGCGACAGCAAGGTGATCGAGGGCGCAATCGCGGACCTCATCAAGATCACCGGCCAGAAGCCGAAGGTCACGACCGCCCGCAAGTCCATCGCTCAGTTCAAGCTGCGCGAGGGCCAGGCCATCGGCGCGCACGTCACCCTCCGCGGTGACCGCGCGTGGGAGTTCCTGGACCGTCTGGTCAACCTCGCACTGCCGCGCATCCGCGATTTCCGCGGCCTGTCGCCCAAGCAGTTCGACGGGAACGGCAACTACACCTTCGGTCTGACCGAGCAGAGTGTGTTCCACGAGATCGATCAGGATAAGATCGATCGGGTGCGTGGTTTCGACATCACCGTCGTGACCACCGCGAAGACCGACGACGAGGGTCGTGCGCTGCTCAAGGCGCTCGGCTTCCCGTTCAAGGCCGAATAACAACTGAATAGTCCAAGTGGCGCGGGTGCCCCGGTCTCCGGGGCACCTTCGCCGCGTCACCCAGGTCGCCAGCCGTGTCCGGCTGCGCGATACCAGGCGAGAAAGAAGAGTCACTCATGACGATGACTGATCCGGTCGCAGATATGCTGACCCGGCTGCGCAACGCAAACTCTGCGCACCATGACGACGTGTCGCTCCCCGGCTCCAAGCTGAAGGAGCGGATCGCGGAGATCCTCAAGCGCGAGGGCTACATCGCGGATTGGAAGGTCGAGGACGCCCGCGTCGGCACCACCCTGACCCTGTCGCTGAAGTACGGCAGCAACCGCGAGCGCTCCATCGAGGGCATCAAGCGCGTCTCCAAGCCCGGCCTCCGGGTGTACGCGCGCTCCACCGAGATCCCGAGCGTGCTCGGCGGCCTCGGCATCGCGATCCTGTCCACCTCCTCGGGGCTCCTCACGGACCGCGAGGCCGAGCAGAAGGGCGTGGGCGGAGAAGTTCTCGCCTACGTGTGGTAATTCCGACATGTCACGTATTGGAAAGCTTCCCATTGCCGTTCCCGGCAGTGTCAACGTCTCGATCGACGGCCAGACGGTCACGGTCAAGGGCCCGAAGGGCGAGCTGACGCTCGTCGTCGCCGAGCCCATCCGCGTTGCGCTGGAGGACGGCCAGGTGCTGGTGACCCGGCCCGATGACGAGCGCGACTCGCGTGCGCTCCACGGCCTGACCCGCACCCTCATCAACAACGACATCGTCGGCGTGACCGAGGGCTACTCCAAGCAGCTCGAGGTCGTCGGCACCGGCTACCGCGTGCAGCAGAAGGGCGCCGGCCTCGAGCTCGCGCTCGGCTTCTCGCACCCGGTCAACGTCGAGGCTCCCGAGGGCATCACGCTGTCCGTCGAGGGCAACACCAAGATCACCGTGAGCGGTATCTCGAAGCAGGCTGTCGGCGAGGCCGCTGCCAACATCCGCAAGCTGAAGAAGCCGGAGCCCTACAAGGGCAAGGGCATCCGCTACGCGGGCGAGAACGTCCGTCGCAAGGCAGGAAAGGCTGGTAAGTAACCATGGCCGCTAGTATTTCCCGGGCCAAGGGCCGTTCGGCTGCGCGTATCCGCCGCCACACCCGCCTGCGCAAGAAGATCGTCGGCACGGAGGTCCGCCCCCGTCTCGTCGTTACCCGCTCGTCGCGTCACGTGTTCGTCCAGGTCGTCGACGACTCGAAGGGCCACACCGTGGCTTCGGCGTCGACGATGGAGGCGGACCTCCGCTCGTTCGAGGGCGACAAGACCGCCAAGGCTCGCCGCGTCGGCGAGCTCGTCGCCGAGCGCGCGAAGAGCGCCGGTGTCGAGGCAGTCGTCTTCGACCGTGGCGGCAGCAAGTACGCAGGCCGTGTCGCAGCAATCGCTGACGGCGCCCGTGAGGCAGGTCTGACGCTGTGAGCAACGAAACGAAGGAGCAGGAAGTGTCCGCAGAGGCGCAGGCTGAGACTCAGACTGCTGAGGCCCCGGCCACCGATCACCGCAACGAGCCCCGCGAGCAGCGCCGGGGGAGCCGCGACCGCGGCACCCGTGGCGAGCGCGGCGGCCGCGACCGCAACGAGAGCCAGTTCCTCGAGCGCGTCGTCACCATCAACCGCGTTTCGAAGGTCGTCAAGGGCGGCCGTCGCTTCAGCTTCACCGCGCTCGTCGTGGTGGGCGATGGCAACGGCACCGTCGGTGTCGGCTACGGCAAGGCGAAGGAGGTGCCTCTCGCCATCTCCAAGGGTGTCGAGGAGGCCAAGAAGAACTTCTTCCGCGTTCCCCGCGTCGGCAACACCATCCCGCACCCGGTGCAGGGCGAGGCCGCTGCCGGCGTCGTGCTGCTCCGCCCGGCCGCTGCCGGTACCGGTGTTATCGCTGGTGGCCCCGTCCGCGCCGTGCTCGAGTGCGCCGGTATCCACGATGTGCTGAGCAAGTCGCTCGGTTCCTCGAACACTCTGAACATCGTGCACGCGACCGTCGAGGCGCTGCAGCAGCTCGAGGAGCCCCGCTCCGTCGCAGCTCGCCGCGGTCTCGACTTCGACCGCGTCGCTCCGGCCCGCATCGTGCGCGCCGAGGCGAAGGCCGCGGCCGACGCTGCCGCCAAGGCGAAGGCAGGTGCGTAATGGCGAAGAGCCTGAAGATTACGCAGACGAAGTCCGTTATCAGCGAGAAGCAGAACCAGCGCGATACGCTGCGCAGCCTCGGTCTCCGCAAGATCGGCCAGTCGGTCGTTCGTGAGGACACCCAGGCCAACCGCGGCTACATCCGCGCGGTCGCTCACCTGGTCGAGGTTGAGGAGATCGACGCATGACCGAGAAGAACGAAGAGCGCGGCGACGTGCTCAAGGCGCACCACCTGCGCCCGGCAGCCGGTTCCAAGAAGGCCAAGACCCGCGTGGGTCGTGGTGAGGCGTCCAAGGGTAAGACCGCTGGCCGCGGCACCAAGGGCACCAAGGCCCGCTACCAGGTGAAGGCCGGCTTCGAGGGTGGGCAGATGCCGCTGCACATGCGCACTCCGAAGCTGCGCGGGTTCAAGAACCCGTTCCGCACCGAGTACCAGGTCGTCAACCTCGCGAAGCTCGCAGAGCTCTACCCGAAGGGTGGCGACGTCACCGTCGAGGATCTCGTGGCCAAGGGCGCGGTTCGCAAGAACCAGCCGGTCAAGGTCCTGGGCGACGGCGACATCCAGGTGAAGCTCACCGTTTCGGTCGACAAGGTCTCCGGCTCCGCTGAGCAGAAGATCGTTGCCGCCGGCGGCGAGATCAAGTAAGTCCGTCGACCTTCGGGTCGGCACGGCGCCCGGGGGCGGGGGACTTCGACGCAGTCGAAGCCTTCCGCCCCCGTTCGTATTTTCCCGACTTGCACGTCACGTGTAGGCTGGAGTATCGGTTCTCGTCGTGACGGCGAAGCCCTCGACGACGCCCTCAGGAGGCAAGGTTTTGTTCAGCGCCATCGGCCGGATCTTCCGGACGCCCGATCTGCGGCGGAAGATCCTCTTCACGCTCGCCATCGTCGCCCTGTTCCGCGTCGGCTCCTTCGTGCCGGCACCCTTCGTGAGCTACAGCAACGTCCAGGCCTGCCTCGCGGCGAACCAGGGCACCTCGGGGCTCTACGAGATGATCAACATGTTCAGCGGTGGAGCGCTGCTGCAGCTGTCGATCTTCGCGCTCGGCATCATGCCGTACATCACCGCTTCGATCATCACGCAGCTGCTCCGCGTCGTCATCCCGCACTTCGAGGCGCTGCACAAGGAGGGCCAGGCCGGTCAGGCCAAGCTCACCCAGTACACGCGCTACCTGACCATCGCGCTGGCGATCCTGCAGTCGACCACGCTCGTCACCGTCGCGCGGTCGGGCCTGCTGTTCGGCGCTTCGGCGAACCAGGCCTGCCAGAACCTCGTCTCGCAGGAGTGGTGGGCCGTGCTCATCATGATCCTGACCCTGACCGCCGGTACCGGCCTCATCATGTGGTTCGGCGAGCTCATCACCGAGCGCGGCATCGGCAACGGCATGTCGCTCCTCATCTTCACCTCGATCGCGGCGCAGTTCCCGAACTCGCTCTGGGCGATCAAGCAGGCCAAGGGCTGGGAGGTCTTCTTCCTGGTGCTCGGGGTCGGGCTCGTCGTGGTCGCCGCGGTCGTGTTCGTCGAGCAGTCGCAGCGTCGTATCCCCGTGCAGTACGCCAAGCGCGTCGTCGGGCGTCGCACCTATGGCGGATCGAGCACCTACATCCCCATCAAGGTGAACATGGCGGGCGTGATCCCGGTCATCTTCGCGTCCGCGATCCTGTACCTGCCGATGCTGATCGCGCAGTTCAACCAGCCCGGCATCGGCGAAGAGCCGAAGCCCTGGGTCGTCTGGATCTCGAACAACCTCGTGCAGGGCGATCAGCCGCTCTACATGCTGGTCTTCTTCCTCCTCGTGATCGGCTTCACGTTCTTCTACGTGCAGATCACCTTCAACCCGGAGGAGGTCGCGGACAACATGAAGAAGTACGGCGGCTTCATCCCGGGCATCCGCGCGGGCCGTCCGACCGCCGAGTACCTGAACTACGTGCTGAACCGCATCACCAGCGCAGGCTCCCTCTACATCGGCCTCATCGCACTGATCCCGCTCATCGCACTGTCGTTCTTCGGCGCGAACCAGAACTTCCCGTTCGGCGGATCCTCGATCCTCATCATCGTCGGCGTCGGCCTTGAGACCGTCAAGCAGATCGACGCCCAGCTGCAGCAGCGGCACTACGAAGGGCTCCTCAAGTGACCGAATCCCATCCCATCGCCCGACTGCTCATCGTCGGTCCTCCCGGAGCGGGCAAGGGCACGCAGGCCCAGCGCATCGTCGAGCGCTACGGTGTGCCGGCGATCTCCACCGGAGACATCTTCCGCGCGAACATCAAGGGCGGCACCGAACTCGGCAAGCGCGTCCAGGCCATCATCGAGGCCGGCGAGCTGGTGCCCGACGAGCTCACCAACGAGATCGTCGCGGATCGGCTCGGCCAGAGCGACGCGGCGAACGGGTTCCTGCTCGACGGCTACCCGCGCACGGTCGACCAGGTGCACGCGCTCGACGCCGTGCTCGACGCGCAGGGCGCGGCGCTCGACGCCGTCGTGCTCCTCGAGGCCGACACCGAAGAGGTCGTCGCCCGCCTGCTCAAGCGCGCGGCCGTCGAAGGACGCTCAGACGACACCGAAGAGGTGATCCGGCACCGCCAGGAGGTCTATGCGGCCCAGACGGCTCCGCTCATCGAACTCTTCTCGGCCCGGGGCATCCTCGTCGCGGTCGACGGCCTCGGCGGCATCGACGAGGTCTCCTCGCGCATCGCCGATGCTCTCGACGGGAAGCTGAGCGCCGTCAAGTGAGTCGTGGGATCCTGCGCCGTTCGATCTACAAGTCGCCCGCGCAGCTGCGCCTGATGCGCGAGCCCGGCCTTGCCGCTGCGGCTGCGCTGCGGGCGATGCGCGAGGCTGTGCGGCCCGGGATCACGCTGCTCGAGCTCGACGCGATCGCCGAGGACGCGATCCGCTCGCTCGGGGGAGCGCCCAACTTCATGCTGGAGCCCGGCTACCGGCACACGATCTGCGCGAACCTGAACGAGCACGTGGTGCACGGCATCCCGACCGACCATGCGCTCGAGCCCGGCGACATCGTCTCGCTCGACGTGGGCGCCGTCCTGGGCGGCTGGAACAGCGACGCGGCCATCACGGTCGCGCTGCCCGACCCGACACGGCCCGACCACACGTCCGAGATCGAGAAGCTGAGCCACGTGACCGAGCAGGCCATGTGGCGGGGCATCGCCCGGCTCGCCAGCGCGAAGCACGTGAACGAGATCGGCGACGCCGTCTCGAGCTACGTGCGCAAGCACAGCGACTACGGCGTGCTCGAGGACTACATCGGGCACGGCATCGGACGTCGCATGCACGAGGACCCGCCCGTCTTCAACGTGCCGGTCTCCCGCAAGGGGCCCGAGGTCCGGCCCGGACTCGTCGTCGCGATCGAACCGATCATCTCCGCCGGCGGCATCGACACGATCGTGCAGGACGACGACTGGACGGTGACCATCGCCGACGGATCGCTCAGCGCGCAGTGGGAGCACTCCGTCGCGGTGCACCCGGGCGGCATCTGGGTGCTCACCGCCGAGGACGGCGGGGCCGCCGGCCTCGAGCCGCTCGGTGTCACGCCCGTCCCCATCCCGTAGCCGGTCGACGGGCGTCAAGCCGACACGCTGATTCGCTTGTGATCCCGGGCGAGTTCGGTTAGGATTTCTCTTTGGTGCCTTGCGCCTCGTTTCGTGTTCTCATCCGAGGGTTTGAACGAGGCGTTCGGCATTCGCAAGACGAGTGAATACCCACCGAAGCGATAGTGAGGCTATGGCCAAAAAAGACGGCGTCATCGAGATCGAGGGCCAGGTGATCGAGGCTCTGCCCAACGCGATGTTCCGCGTTGAGCTGACCAACGGACACAAGGTGCTCGCCCACATCTCGGGCAAGATGCGTCAGCACTACATCCGCATCCTCCCCGAGGATCGCGTGGTCGTTGAGCTGACCCCCTACGATCTGACCCGCGGCCGGATCGTCTACCGCTACCGCTGAGGATCGCTCCGAAGTAACGGCTCGCGGCACCCCGCGAGCACGAGGACAGCGAACCACGTAAAGGAAACATCATGAAGGTCAAGCCCAGCGTCAAGAAGATCTGCGACAAGTGCCGCGTGATCCGTCGCCACGGCCGCGTCATGGTGATCTGCGAGAACCCCCGCCACAAGCAGCGCCAGGGCTAGTCCCGGCGCCCGGCAGGGCTGCTCCGGGGTCCCAGGCCCCGATCACACGCAACTGAATACGAATCCTGCGACCGAACCCGGTTCGCAGGAGGACCCACAAGCGCATCGAAGATCTCGCACGACGGTCGGCAGCACGCCGGCTTCGGTGCGGGGGACACCTCGGGTCGGAGGCCCGAACCCCCGATGCGCACCACACCTCCACTTCCGCTAAGGAGAGCCAGAATGGCACGTCTCGCAGGAGTCGACATCCCGCGTGAAAAGCGCGTTGAGATCGCACTCACGTACATCTACGGCGTGGGCCGCACCCGCGCGCTCAAGACCCTCGCCGACACCGGCATCGATGGCAACATCCGCGTCAAGGACCTCAGCGACGATCAGCTCGTCCTGCTCCGCGACTACATCGAGGGCAACTACAAGGTTGAGGGCGACCTCCGCCGCGAGGTCGCCGCCGACATCCGCCGCAAGGTCGAGATCGGCAGCTACCAGGGCCTCCGCCACCGCAAGGGCCTGCCCGTGCACGGTCAGCGCACCAAGACGAACGCTCGTACCCGCAAGGGCCCGAAGCGCACCGTCGCCGGTAAGAAGAAGTAATCCCGGTCAGCGCGACCACACACATAGGTTTCAGGAGAACAGTCAATGGCTGCACCGAAGTCCGCGGCTCGTAAGCCGCGTCGCAAGGACAAGAAGAACGTCGTCGTGGGTCAGGCCCACATCAAGTCGACCTTCAACAACACGATCGTCTCGATCACCGACACCACCGGTGCCGTGATCAGCTGGGCCTCCTCGGGTGGCGTCGGTTTCAAGGGCTCGCGCAAGTCGACGCCCTTCGCCGCACAGCTCGCCGCCGAGAACGCTGCCCGCAAGGCGCAGGAGCACGGCATGAAGAAGGTCGACGTTTTCGTCAAGGGCCCGGGCTCGGGTCGCGAGACCGCGATCCGCTCGCTGCAGGCCGCCGGTCTCGAGGTCGGGTCGATCAACGACGTGACCCCGCAGACGCACAACGGCTGCCGTCCGCCGAAGCGTCGCCGCGTCTGAGCCGACAGTCGCGCCGGCTCCGGCCGGCGCGACTGCCGCCCGACGGGCGGCACCCCATCCCCCTGGCTCAGACCAGATCCCGCATGAGTCATATAGCGGACTCCAGCGAAAGGACCACACACAGTGCTGATTGCACAGCGACCCACTCTGACTGAAGATTCCATCTCCGAGTTCCGTTCGCGTTTCGTCATCGAGCCCCTGGAGCCGGGCTTCGGCTACACGCTCGGTAACTCGCTGCGTCGCACCCTGCTGTCCTCGATCCCGGGTGCCGCTGTGACCAGCGTGCGCTTCGAGGGCGTTGCACACGAGTTCACGACGATCCCCGGCGTGACCGAGGACGTCACCGAGATCATCCTCAACATCAAGGATCTCGTCGTCTCGAGCGAGCACGACGAGCCGATCACGGCGTACCTCCGCAAGACGGGCGCCGGCGAGGTGACCGCTGCAGACATTTCGGCTCCGGCCGGTGTCGAGGTGCACAACCCCGAGCTCGTCATCGCGACGCTCAGCGACACGGCTCAGTTCGAGCTCGAGCTGACCATCGAGCGTGGCCGCGGCTACGTCTCGGCGGCTCAGAACCGCAACGAGGACGCCGAGGTCGGCCGTATTCCGGTCGACTCGATCTACTCGCCCGTGCTCAAGGTGACCTACCGCGTCGAGGCGACTCGTGCCGGTGAGCGCACCGACTTCGACCGCCTCGTGGTCGATGTCGAGTCGAAGCCCGCGATCAGCCCGCGCGACGCGATCGCGTCGGCCGGTTCGACGCTGGTGGAGCTGTTCGGCCTGGCTCGCGAGCTCAACACCGCCGCCGAGGGCGTCGAGATCGGCCCCGCGCCGGTCGACGCGGTCTCCGACGGGGAGCTCTCGATCCCGATCGAGGATCTCGATCTCTCGGTGCGCAGCTACAACTGCCTCAAGCGCGAGGGGATCAACACCGTCAGCGAGCTCGTCGCTCTCTCCGAGGCGCAGCTCATGAACATCCGCAACTTCGGTCAGAAGTCCGTCTTCGAGGTGCGCGACAAGCTCACCGAGATGGGCCTCTCGCTGAAGGACGCCGTGCCCGGTTTCGACGGCGCGCAGTTCTACAGCTACGAAGACGACGCCAACTAATTCGGCCGGCGTTCGCCCGACCGTTCATTTTTCCACTGGAGTAACCAATGCCTAAGCCCACCAAGGGCCGCCGCCTCGGAGGCGGACCCACCCACGAGCGCCTGATGCTCAACCAGCTCGCTTCGCAGCTCTTCGAGCACAAGCGGATCCAGACGACCGAGACCAAGGCCAAGCGCCTGCAGCCGGTCGCCGAGCGCCTGGTCACCTTCGCGAAGCGCGGCGACCTGCACGCTCGCCGTCGCGTGATGCGTCAGATCCTCGACAAGTCGGTCGTTCACGAGCTCTTCACCGAGATCGCGCCGCAGGTCGAGAACCGCGAGGGCGGCTACACCCGCATCATCAAGACCGGTTTCCGCAAGGGCGACAATGCTCCCCTCGCAGTGATCGAGCTCGTGCTCGAGCCCGTCAACCCGAAGCCGAAGGCCGCCAAGAAGGCCGCCAAGGTCGAGGAGCCCGCTGCCGAGGTCGCCGAGACCGAGGCCGCTGAGGTCGAGGCCGAGGCGCCCGCAGCCGAGGCAACCGAGGAGAAGGCCGAGTAAGGCCCTCTGCTTCTCGGAAGCGCCCCGCCGTGTTCGCACGGCGGGGCGCTTCCGTGTTTCCGGGCTCGAAATCAGTCCCGTGGCAGGTCGACACCGCAGGGAGGCCGGCCGGTGACGGAACCTATCGCCGCGGTGCGCCGAAGCCGATCGCTTCGTCGGGTTGCTGCAGAGCGGTGACGGCCTTCGCCACGGCGTCCGCGTAGCGGGTACCGCCCTCGGGTTCCGGATGGATCCCGTCGCCCGCCAGCAGTTCCGGTCGCGGCGTGATCGCGGCGTTCCAGTCGGCGACGACGACCCCGCGGTGCTGCGCGGCGAACTTCTGCAGGTCCGCGTTCACGCCGGGGATCCAGTCCCGGTCCGCGTGGGCGTTGACCAGCACGAGCTGGCGGGTGCCGGCGACGGTCCGCAACCGGGCGAGGTCGTCGTCGAGCACGGGACCGTTGGTTCCGAGGCCGACGACGAGCACGCGCCGCAGCTCGCCGCGCTTCGCGAGATCCTCGACGATGCCGAGACCGGCACCGAGTCCGCGCGATACCTCCGCGTCGATGGAGATCCCCGGGTATCGCGTCTCGAGCTCGGGCGAACTGGCGAGCATGACCGAGTCCCCGACGGCCGTGATGTCGCCGCCGACCGGCTTCGACGAGGCGGCCGCAGCGGGCGGGGGAGTCGCTTTCTTCTTCCGCAGGGCTTCCTGTCCGCGCAGGATCGCTTCCGCGGAGCTGCTGCGGCTCGGGGCGGTGGCGACCGCGATCGTGACGGCGGGCACGGTCAGGAGCAGCAGCACGAGGACGGCGGACGCGATCCGGCGTCGACGTAAGCTGCCCTGTGCAGGACTGAGCAGCAGGCCGAAGGAACGGCGCAGGCCGAGCGCCCGCACCGGGAGCTCCAGGTACCGGTACGAGAGCGTCGCGCACGCGACCGTGATGAGCAGGACCCCGACGCCGAGCGTCCAGACTCCGGCGCCCGTTCGGCCTTCCGGCCCCATCAGCTCGGCACCGAGCACCCAGACTGGCCAGTGCCAGAGGTAGATGCCGTACGAACGCGCGCCGATCCAGCGCAGCGGGGCGACGTCGAGCGCCCGTCCGAGCCAGGCGCCGGGACGGGTGACCGCGGCGACCACCGCGAGCGAGGCCGCTGTGGCGAGCTGGATGCCGCCCGCGAAGCTCTCGACGGAACCCTCTCGCAGGACGCAGGCGAGCCAGATCAGGACCGCGAGTCCGCCTCCCGAGATCGCGAGCAGGCGGAGTTGCGCGGGGCGACCGGGTACGCTCGCGACGATGCCGAGCTGTTCGGGCCGGTACATCCGCAGTGCGAGAGCCGCCCCGAGCAGCAGGCCGAAGACGTGGGTGTCGGAGCCGAAGTAGACGCGCGTCGCGGGAGCGCCGGTGAGCGCGAGCACCGCCATCCAGACCGCCGAGGCCGCCCCGAGGGCGAGCAGCAGCACGAATGCGGTGCTGCGCTTCGCCCGACGGAGCAGCAGGAGCAGCAGGAGGGGCAGGACGACGTAGAACTGCTCCTCGATCGAGAGCGACCAGGTGTTGCGGAACAGCTCCGGCGCGTCCTTGGCGAAGTAGTCGACCCCGGTCGCGGTGTAGACCCAGTTGCTGACGAAGAACGCAGCGCCCAGGAGCTGCCCGCCGATGCCCACGAGCGCGTCACGACCGACCGCGAGGGCCGCGGCGGTGCAGATGAGCAGGGCCGCGCCGAGCGCGGGGAGCAGTCGTCTGGCTCGCCTGCGCCAGAAGCGGCCCAGGCGGATCGTGCCGCTGCGGTCGGCCTCGCGCAGCAGGAGGGAGGTGATGAGGAAGCCGCTGATGGCGAAGAAGACATCGACCCCGATGAAGCCGCCGCGCAGGACGCCGGGGAACAGATGGTAGACGACGACCAGCGCGACGGCGATCGCGCGGAGGCCGTCGAGGCCGCCGAACCAGCCGCTGGAGCGGGGAGCGCCGAGCCGCGCGCCGGGGCGCGCGGAAACGGAGGCAGGAGGTGGTGCAGTCATCGATACCGAGATGGCGGGCGGACCGATGCCGCCCGACGGAGTCGCCCTCAGTCTACGCGAGGGCGCCGACAAGCCGTCCGTGCGCGGTCCCGGCGTGATCCGTCTGGCAGGATCGGAGCATGCGTTTGCGTCTCGACCTCGCCTACGACGGTACCGATTTCCACGGTTGGGCCACCCAGCCTGGGCTGCGTACCGCGCAGGCCGAGCTGGAGTCCGCGATCGCGGTGCTGCTGCACGTCGAACCCGCCGCGGTGCGCCTCACGGTCGGCGGCCGCACCGACGCGGGCGTGCACGCGCGCGGACAGGTGGCGCACCTCGACGTCGACGCAGCCGGGGTCGCGAAGTGGGGCGGGGACTCACGGCTGCGCACCCGAAAGGTCAACGGGGTACTGCGCCGGAGCGCGCCGGATCTGGTCGTGCACTCGGTGCACGAAGCACCCGAGGGCTTCGATGCGCGATTCTCGGCGCTGCGCAGGCGTTACGAGTACCGGGTGCGCGGCGCGAACGCCCGGCGCGATCCGCTGAGTGCGCGATACACGGCCGAGATCCCGCGGGAGCTGGATCTCGCGGCCATGCAGGTGGCTGCCGACGAACTGCTCGGACTGAACGACTTCACGACCTTCTGCAAGGCGCGGGAGGGCGCGACCGCCGTGCGCGATCTGCTCGTCTTCGAGTGGCGCGAGACCGAGGACGGCGCCTATGCCGCCCGGATCGAGGCGGACGCGTTCTGCCACTCGATGGTGCGAGCCCTGGTCGGGGCTGTGGTCGCGGTCGGGCACGGGCGCATGGACCTGGCGGAGCTCGTGCGCCTTCGGGACGCGCGGGAGCGGTCGAGCCGGTTCACGGTGATGCCGGCGCACGGGCTCTCGCTCGAGGAGATCGCGTACCCCGAGGCCGGCCTGCTCGCGGATCGCGCCGAGCAGACGCGGGCGAGGCGGGAAGCGCTCGACTGATCCGAGGGGCTCGAAGCGGCGGCCTGTGCTAAAGTAGACCCTTGGTGCGCGCTGCCTGCAGCGCATGCCCGAATGTGAGCCCTCCATTCCCGGCTCGCGGCACGCCGCGAACCGTCCGGAGCGGGATCCACGAACACCTCCATTTCGACAGAAAGCAGCACGACAGTGACTCGCACTTACTCGCCGAAGGCAGCTGAGCAGAAGCACGACTGGCTCGTCATCGACGCCACCGACGTGGTCCTCGGCCGCCTCGCCTCGCACGCCGCAGCTCTGCTCCGCGGCAAGCACAAGACCACCTTCGCCCCCCACATGGACATGGGCGATCACGTGATCATCATCAACGCCGACAAGGTCGTCCTGACCGCGAACAAGGCTGCTCAGAAGCGCGCCTACCGCCACTCGGGCTACCCGGGCGGCCTCCGTTCGGTCAGCTACACCGAGCTGCTCGAGAAGAACCCGGAGCGCGCCGTCGAGAAGGCGATCCGCGGCATGCTCCCGAAGAACTCGCTCGGCCGCGACCAGTTCCGCAAGCTGAAGGTCTACGCAGGTGCCGAGCACCCGCACGCGGCCCAGCAGCCGACCGCCTACACCATCGGCCAGGTCGCGCAGTAGTCGCGGACCAGAGTTTTAGAGAAGGACATCACACTGTGACCACTGCAGAGCAGACCGTGGCCCCCGAGAGCTACACCACCGAGACGCCGGCCTCGCAGGCCGTCGCCTCCACCCCGCGCCCCGCGCTCACCGTTCCCGGTGCAGCCGTCGGCCGCCGCAAGCAGGCCATCGCCCGCGTGCGCCTCGTTCCCGGCACCGGAACCATGACCGTCAACGGTCGCGACCTCGCCGAGTACTTCCCGAACAAGCTGCACCAGCAGCTGATCACCGATCCGTTCACCGCGCTCGAGCTGAACGGCTCGTACGACGTGATCGCCCGCATCGTCGGCGGCGGCCCCTCGGGCCAGGCCGGTGCGCTGCGCCTCGCGATCGCTCGCGCGCTCAACGAGATCGACGCCGAGCACAACCGCCCGACCCTGAAGAAGGCCGGCTTCCTGAGCCGCGACGCCCGAATCAAGGAGCGCAAGAAGGCCGGTCTCAAGAAGGCCCGCAAGGCTCCTCAGTACTCGAAGCGTTAAGCGCCGAAGGTCCCGAAATGGGTCGCCTGTTTGGCACGGACGGGGTCCGGGGTCTGGCCGGGGTCGATGTGACCGCCGAGCTGGCCCTGGGCCTCGCTCAGTCTGCAGCCTTTGTTCTCGGGCGCGATGCGCGCACCGAGAGCCGTCGCGCCACGGCCATCGTGGCGCGAGATCCCCGGGTCTCCGGGGAGTTCATCGCGGCGGCCGTCGCCTCCGGCCTCGCATCGGCCGGTGTCGACGTGCTCGACGCGGGAGTCATCCCGACCCCCGCGGCGGCGTACCTCGTGGCCGACACCGGTGCCGACTTCGGCGTCATGGTCTCGGCCTCGCACAACCCCGCGCCCGATAACGGGATCAAGTTCTTCGCCGCGGGCGGGCGCAAGCTCGCCGACGAGATCGAGGACGAGATCGAGGCCGCGATGCAGCGTCCCCACGCCGGTACCACCGGCCGTGAGGTCGGGCGCATCCGCCGCTTCGCCGACGCCGAGGACCGCTACGTGGTCCATCTGCTCGGCACGCTCGAGGGCGTCCGCCTCGACGGTCTGCACGTGGTGCTCGACTGCGCGCACGGAGCCGCGGCCGGTATCTCGCCCGAGGTCTTCTCGGACGCGGGTGCGAAGGTCACGGTGATCGGTAACGATCCCGACGGGTTCAACATCAACGACGGGATCGGCTCGACCCACCTCGAGCAGCTCATCGAGACGGTGCGCTCAACGGGCGCCGATCTCGGTATCGCCCACGACGGCGACGCCGACCGCTGCCTCGCGGTCGACGCCGACGGCGCGGTCGTCGACGGCGATCGGATCATGGCGATCCTCGCGCTCTCGATGGCGGGCCGCGGCAAGCTCGAGCAGAACACGCTCGTCGCCACCGTCATGTCGAACCTGGGGCTCAAGCTCGCGATGTCCGACAACGGCATCGACGTGATCGAGACCGGCGTCGGCGATCGCTACGTGCTCGAGGCGATCAATGCCCACGGCTACTCGCTGGGAGGCGAGCAGTCCGGGCACGTGATCATGAGCGAGCACGCGACGACCGGCGACGGGATCCTCACCGGCCTGCACCTCGCGGCCGAGATCGCGCGCACCGGGAAGCCGCTCTCCGAGCTCGCGAAGTGCATGACCGTGTACCCCCAGGTGCTCGTGAACGTGCGCGGCGTCGATCGCACGGGCGTGCACGGCGATGCCGTGCTCGAGCAGGCCGTGCGGCAGGCCGAGATGGTGCTGGGCACCAAAGGGCGCGTGCTGCTCCGCCCGTCGGGCACCGAGCCCGTCGTTCGCGTCATGGTCGAGGCCGAGCACGTGGATCAGGCGCAGCAGCTCGCCGACGATCTCGCGGCGGTCGTGAAGGAACGCCTCGCGGTCTGAACGATCCCGATTTGATGCTCGCGCATCATCCCGACAGGAGGGCCCGGCGGAAGCCGGGCCCTCCTGCGTTTCCGGACGGGGGATAGGGTGGTGGCATGAGCGCTCTCACGGGATTCGCACGACTCATCGCATGGACGGGACTGACCGCGGTCGGAGCCCTCCACCTCTCCTGGGCCTCGGGATCATCTTGGCCCGCGAAGAACCGCAAGCGACTCGCCGAGTCGGTCGTGGGCAACGCCGCGGCGCTGCCCGACCCTGCGGCCACCGCGGTCGTCGGTGCGACGGCGCTCGTCGGGGGCGCGATCGCCGGCGGCGCGCTGGGCGAGAACGGCGCCGCCGTCGCGATGCGGCGCACGGGCGGCGCCGTGCTGCTGGCGCGGGCCGCGTTCGGCGGCGATGCGGCGCTCGCGGTGCTGGGGCTGCCGCCCGCCGGTAAGCGCTTCCGCGAGCTGGATCGGCGCTTCTACCGCCCGCTGTGCGGAGTGCTCGGCGCTGCCATGATCATCGGGGCGCGCCGGCGCCGGGTCGACGCAGACGGCTGAGGCGCGCCGGCTTCGGCGCGCGGGAAGTTCGCGGCCCGGATCCTCCGCGGGGATCCGAACCTCCTCGTCTCGCGCCCCGAGCGGCCAGGGGAGGTCTGCTCAGTACCAGTGCGGGTTCCGCGACTGCCAGGTGTTCCAGGCGTTGCACGGGCTGCCGTAGCTGGCCGAGATGTAGGCGAGGCCCCAGTTGACCTGGGTCGCGCCGTTGGTGCGCCAGTCGGCCCCGGCCGCGGCCATCTTCTCGGCGGGGAGCGCCTGGGGGATCCCGTAGGCGCCGCTCGACGGGTTCAGCGCGTCGGCGCGCCAGTCGGACTCGCCGTTCCAGAGCGAGACCAGGCAGGAGAACTGCTCGCCGCCCCAGCCGTACGAGGGCAGGACGGATCGCGCGTAGGCCTGCGCTCCCGCGGGATCCACGGTGACTCCGCCGCCGAGGTTGACGTTGCCGCCGCCACCGCCGCCACCGTTGCCGCCGTTCTGCTCCTGCTGCTGTTGCCGCCGCGCTTCCTCCTCGCGCTGCTGCTCGGCGACCTGCAGCCCGAGCTGGTAGCGTTCCTCGACCTTCGCGGTGGTGCCGCGGAGCGAGGCGAGCTGAGCGTACACCGTGGTGGTGTTGCGGCTGGCCGTGTCGACGGCGGCATCGGCGCGTTCCTGCGCGGCGGACGCCGCGGACGAGGCCCGATCCGCCTCCGCCGCGAGCCGAGCGCGCTCCTTCTTGGCCGACGTCGCCTGATCCTTCAGGTTCTGTTCGGTGTTGACCGCCGCCGCGGCGCGCTCGGAGAGCGTGTTCCAGGTGCCGGCCACCTGCTGCGCGGTGTCGAGCTTCGACATGAACTCCGCGGGATCCTTGGCGGTGATCAACTGACTGGTACTGGCGAGGCCGGTGCCGTCTCGGTACATCCAGGAGACCACGCGGCCGAGGCTCTCGCTGTCGCTCTGCAGCCGGGTCCGGTCGGCCTCGAGCCGGCTCTGGAGCTGCTTCTCGCGCGCGGTCGCGTCCGCGAGATCCTGATCCGCGCGCTGCGCGGTGCGGAACGCCGCCACGGCTTTCGCGGAGGTCGTGGCCGCGCCCGACTGGGCGCGCTGCAGGGCCTGCTGCAGCTTCGCGTACTCCGCCTGCTTCGCGCTCTGGGATGCGCGCGCGGCGTTGACCTCGTCCCAGGTCGGATAGCCGTCCGCGGTCTCGTCACCGGGGTTCGCGACCGCGGGGAGGGCGCCCGCGAGGACGAGGGCCGCGGCCAGGGTCGCGACCGCGGCACGACGGGAACGCCGGAGAGCAGTCATGCCCGGAAGTGTAGAACACCCGCTTCGGCGGATCCTGGTCGCGCGCCCGGCGAGGCGGATCCCGAACGGTCGGATACGGCCCGAACGCTCAGAGCTTGCGGAGCAGCACCTTCTGCACGCGGTGGTCGGCCTCCTTGCGGAGCACGAGCGAGGCGCGAGCGCGCGTGGGGCGGATGTTCTCGACCAGGTTGGGCTCGTTGATGCCCTTCCAGAACTCGTGCGCGAGCGCGCGGGCCTGCTCCTCGTCGAGCCCGGCGAATCGGCGGAAGTACGAGCTCGGATCGGCGAAGGCACCGTCCTTGAGCTTCAGGAAGCGATCCTGGTACCAGCGCTCGATGTCGGAGGTGCGCGCGTCGACGTAGATCGAGAAGTCGAAGAGGTCGGAGACCGCGAGCGGGCGCTCGTTCGACGGGGGTTGCAGCACGTTGAGCCCCTCGACGATGAGGATGTCGGGGTTGCGCACGATCGTGTACTCGTCGGGCACGATGTCGTAGATCAGGTGGCTGTAGTGGGGCACTCGGACCTCGGGCATGCCGGCCTTCACCTGCGACACGAAGCGCATGAGCGCGCGGCGGTCGTAGGACTCGGGGAAGCCCTTGCGGTGCGAGATCCCGCGACGCTCGAGCTCCGCATTCGGGTAGAGGAACCCGTCCGTCGTGACGAGCTGCACGTGCGGGGTCTCGGGCCAGCGCGCCAGCAGATCGCGCAGGATCCTTGCCACGGTCGACTTCCCGACGGCGACGGAGCCCGCGATGCCGAGCACGAAGGGGGAGGGGCGGTCCTGCTCGCGGTGCAGGAAACCGCGCGTACGCCGATGCACCTCGCGCACGCCCTGCGCGTACTCGTTGAGGAGCCGGCTGAGCGGACGGTAGACCTCGGAGACCTCGCGGAGGTCGAGCGGTTCGCCGAGGCCGCGGAACGCCTCGATCTCCGCTTCGGTGAGCGGCATGGGGGTCTCGCCCGCGAGGCGCGCCCACTCCTCTCGCCCGATCTCGATGAACGGGGATGAGAAGTCGGGACGGATCAGGGCCTGGGTGTCGCTGCTGAACTCGGTCATCGTTCACTCATGGTGCCACTAAACTGATGCGCATGTGTGGAATCGTCGGATATGTCGGCCCCAACGACACCGTTGAGGTGCTGCTGAACGGCTTGCGCCGTCTCGAATACCGCGGATACGACTCGGCCGGAGTCGCCGTCGTCGACGCGGAGGGCGCGGTCGCGGTGCGCAAGCGCTCGGGCAAGCTCGCCCGTCTCGAGGAACTGCTCGAGCTCGATCCGCTGGCCGCGGCCGGCACCGGCATCGGGCACACCCGCTGGGCGACCCACGGCGGCCCGACCGACGTGAACGCGCATCCGCACCTGGGCGACGACGGCAAGCTCGCCCTGATCCACAATGGGATCATCGAGAACTTCGCCGAACTCCGCGCCGAGCTCGAAGCCGCGGGCATCGAACTGCTCAGCGAGACCGACACCGAGGTCGTCGCGGCCCTGCTCGGGCACGAGATCGCGAAGGGCCGCGAGACGGGCGACGCCGACCTCGAGACCGCGTTCCGCGCGGTCGTCGGACGCCTGCACGGCACCTTCACCCTGCTCGCCATGCACCAGGATCAGCCGGGCGTCGTCGTGTCCGCGCGCCACAACTCTCCTCTGGTGGTCGGCCTCGGCGACGGCGAGAACTTCCTCGGTTCCGACGTCGCGGCCTTCGTCAGCTCGACCCGCCGCGCGGTCGCGGTCGACGAGGACAACATCGCGATCATCACTCCCGAGGAGGTGCGCATCACCGATTTCTCGGGCGCGCCCGTCGAATTCGAGGAGTACGAGGTCGCCTGGGACGCCGAGGCCGCCGACAAGGGCGGCTGGTCGTCGTTCATGGCGAAGGAGATCACCGAGCAGCCCGACGCGGTCGGCAACACGATCCGCGGACGCGTGGTCGACGGCGCCGTCGAGATTCCCGAGCTCACGGAGCTCGGCGACGATCGACTGCGCGAGATCGACCGCATCATCATCATCGCGTGCGGCACCGCCTCCTACGCGGGCATGATCGGCGCCTACGCGATCGAGCAGTGGGCTCGGATCCCGGTCGAGGTGCAGCTCAGCCACGAGTTCCGCTACCGCGACCCGATCCTTACCGACGGCACCCTGCTCATCTCGGTGAGCCAGTCGGGCGAGACCATGGACACCCTGATGGCCGTGAAGTACGCCATCGAGCGCGGCGTCACCACCGTGTCGGTCTGCAACACGCAGAGCGCGACGATCCCCCGGGAGTCCGACGCGGCGGTCTACACGCACGCGGGCCCCGAGGTCGCGGTCGCGTCGACCAAGGCCTTCGTCGCGCAGATCACGGCGCTGTACCTCATCGGTCTGCACCTCGGTCGTGTGCGGGGCACGCTCGCCGCCGACGCGCAGGCGAGCGCGGTCGCCGCGCTCGACGCGCTGCCGGCGCAGGTCGCCGAGGCCGTCGAGACCCACGAGCAGATCGCGCAGCTCGCGCACTGGATGGCCGATACCCGCTCGGTGCTGTTCCTCGGCCGCCACGTCGGGTACCCGACGGCGCTCGAGGGCGCGCTCAAGCTCAAGGAGATCGCGTACATCCATGCCGAGGGCTTCGCCGCAGGCGAGCTCAAGCACGGCCCGATCGCCCTCATCGATCACGGCCAGCCGGTGTTCGTGCTCGTGCCGAGCCCGCGCACGGCCCCCGTCATGCACTCGAAGGTCGTCTCGAACATCCAGGAGATCCGAGCGCGCGGCGCCCGCGTCATCGCGATCGTCGAGAAGGGCGACACCTCGGTGCTGCCCTACGCCGACGACGTGATCCGGATCCCGCTGACCGACACGCTCTTCGAGCCGCTGCTGCAGGTCGTCCCGCTGCAGTGGTTCGCGCTCGAGCTCTCGACGGCCAAGGGCCTCGACGTCGACCAGCCGCGCAACCTCGCGAAGTCGGTGACGGTCGAGTAGTGATCATCGGGATCGGCGTCGACACGGTCGATATCGGTCGTTTCGAGCGGCAGATCGAACGCACTCCGCGGCTGCTGGCGCGGCTCTTCGCGGAGCCCGAGCGCGCGCTGGCGCTCCACTCCCTGGCCGCACGTTTCGCGGCCAAGGAGGCGCTGATCAAGGCGCTCGGCGGCGACGCCGGACTCAGCTGGCAGGATCTCGCGATCGTGCGCGGCGAAGACCGGGTGCCCGGGTTCGCGGCGACGACCGCGCTCGTCCGCGTGCTCGGCGAGCGAGGGGCGGGCATGCCCCACGTCTCGATGACGCACGACGGCGGCATGGCCACCGCGTTCGTCGTGCTCGAGACCGGTGACGCCGCAGGAGCGGGCAGTAGCCTCGAAGCACAGACCGAGCAGGACGGAGCGTAAGCCATGAGAACAGGCGGAATGCGGATCGCCGAGATCTCCCTGCCCGCGGTGCGGCACAACGTGCGGCGCATCAAGGAGCTCAGCGGCGGACAGGTGATCGTCGTCGTGAAGGCCGACGGCTACGGCCACGGGGCCGCGATCATCGCACAGGCGGCCATGGACGGCGGGGCGACCATGCTCGCGACCGCCGACCTGGAGGAGTCGCTGCGGCTGCGCGAGGCCGGCGTCGATGTCCCGCTCCTGTGCTGGCTGCACGGCCCCCGAACCGACTTCGGCGCGGCCATCGAGCAGCGCATCGAGCTCGGCGTGAACAACCTGGCCCAGCTCGACGCCATCGCCGAGGCGGCCCGCGCCGCCGGTCTCCGGGCGACGGTGCAGTTGAAGGTCGACACGGGGCTGAGCCGCAACGGGATCCAGCCGAGCGACTGGGACGTCGTATTCGCCCGTGCCGCCGAGCTGGTCGCCGAGGGCACGATCTCGGTCCGGGGCATCTTCAGCCACCTCGCGAACGCCGGTGCCGACGCCGACCGCGCCCAGGCCGCGAACTTCGACGAGGCGATCGCGCTGCTCGCCGCACACGGGATCGAACCCGAGATGCGGCACCTCGCCGCGAGCGCGGCCACGCTGTCGTCGCCGCACCTGCACTACGACACCGTGCGGATCGGTGTCGCCGCCTACGGCCTCAGCCCGCTCGCCGACAGGACCTCCGCCCAGCTCGGGCTCGTCCCGGCGATGACGCTGAAGTCCGAGATCGTCGCGCTGCGCGGGGTGCCCGCGGGTACGGGCGTGTCCTACGGCTACAACCACGTGTGCGAGACCGCCACGACCCTCGCGCTCGTGCCGATGGGTTACGCGGACGGCATGCCCCGGGCGCTGAACGGCTCGGGGGCCTGGGTGACCGTTGCGGGCGAGCACCGCCCGATCGTCGGCCGCATCGGCATGGACCAGTTCATCGTCGATGTCGGCCCGCTCGCGGGGCGGCTCGAGCTCGGCGAGCCCGTGGTGCTGTTCGGCGATCCCGAGCGGGGCGCTCCGCCGGTCGAGATCTGGGCGGGTCTCATGCGCACCATCAACTACGAGATCATCGTCGGCATCGGACCCCGCGTGCTCCGGGTTCCGGTCGAGGAACCGCTGGCCGAAGCCGCCGTCGGATCCGGCGGGGCGACCGCCGATCCGGTGCGGAGCGACGCGTGAGCGGCGTGGAACCCGAAGCGGCATCGCGCCGCTTCGAGATCGTGGATCCCGACGCGATGCACGCGCTGGGCGTGCGCCTGGGGGAGCGGCTTCGCGCGGGCGATCTGCTGATCCTGACCGGCCCGCTCGGCGCCGGCAAGACCACGCTGACCCGCGGGATCGGCGAGGGGCTCGGCGTGCGCGGGCCGGTGACCAGCCCGACCTTCGTGCTCGCGCGCACGCATCCGTCGCTCGTCGACGGACCGCCGCTCGTGCACGTCGACGCGTACCGGCTGGCCGACGCCGAGGAGCTCGACGACCTGGATCTCGACTTCGAACGCTCGGTCGTCGTCGCGGAGTGGGGCGCCGGCTTGCACGCCGAACGCGACTCCTGGCTGGACGTCGTGATCGAGCGGCCCGAGGGGCGCGCCGGCGACGATGCTGAGGACCCCGATTGGTCCGAGGCGCTCGTGGAGCCCCGCACAGTGACCATCACCGCGGTCGGACCGCGCTGGCAGACGGAGGCGGCCTGGTGAACGGCGCAGTCGGAGTCCCCGAATCGCACGAGCGGGCGCTGCTCGCGATCGATACCTCGCTGGGTACGAGCGTCGCGCTGGGCGTCGGCGATCGCGTGTTCGAAGCGGTGAGCGACGACCCCATGCGGCACGCCGAGATCGTGGGCCCGCTGCTCGAACGCGTGCTCGATGAGAGCGGCGTCGACCCGTCCCGGATCGCGGGCGTCGTCTGCGGGATCGGCCCGGGCCCGTTCACGGGCCTGCGGGTCGGGATCGCCGCCGCGCGGGCGTTCGCGGTCGGCCGCGGCGTTCCGCTGCTGCCGCTGCACGGGCACGAGGCGGCCGCGTTCGAGGCGCTCTCCCGGGGCGCCGCGGCCGGGGTCCGCGTGGTGCAGGACGCACGCCGCCGCGAGCTGTTCGTGACCGAGTACTTGGGGCTCGACTGGGCCGAGCTCCCGGTGCGCTCCGTGGATCCGCACCTCGTCGCCCGCGCGGAGTACGCCGAGGCGCCCCACGAGATCTGGCCCGAGCGGATCCCCGGCGGGGCGCTGATCCGGCTGGCCGCGCTGCGGCTCGCCGCCGGGCGTCCCTTCGAGTCCGAGCGGCCCCTCTACCTGCGCGAGCCGGACATCAAGCAGCCGGGAGCCCAGAAGCGGGTCTCCGCATGATCCTGCGCCCGGCCACTGAAGCCGATCTCGACGCCATCTGGCGCATCGAAGCCGATGTCTTCGCGGGGGAGGCGTGGAGCCGCGAGATGATGCGCGAGGAACTGACGGCCGACCACCGTCACTACATCGCGCTCGTGGACCCGGCGACCGATGCGATACGCGGGTACGCGGGGCTCCTGACGGTCGGCTCGGAGGGCGACATCCAGACGATCGCCGTGGTGCCCGAGGCGCGCGGCGGCGGTCACGGGCGCGCGCTCATGCGCGAGCTCCTCGCCGAAGCGGTCCGCCGCAGTGTGCGCGAGGTGTTCCTCGAGGTGCGCGCGGACAACCCGGTCGCGCAGCGCCTCTACGCCGACCTCGGCTTCGTCGAGATCGGTGTCCGGCCGAAGTACTACCAGCCCGAGGGCGTCGACGCCATCGTCATGCGACTGGAACTGAGCGAAGGAGCGCGCGGATGAGCGCCGAAGGAACGGCAGCGATCGGACCGGAGTCGGAGCCCCTGGTGCTCGGCATCGAGACGAGCTGCGACGAGACCGGCGTGGGCATCGTGCGCGGGCGCACGCTGCTGGCCAACGCCGTGGCCTCCTCCATGGACGAGCACGCTCGATTCGGCGGTGTCGTGCCCGAGGTCGCCGCGCGTGCGCACGTCGAGGCCATCGGCCCGACGATCGAGCGCGCGGTCGCCGAGGCCGGAATCTCGCTCGACGAGCTCGACGCCGTCGCCGTGACGAGCGGTCCCGGTCTCGCCGGCGCGCTCATGGTCGGGGTCGCAGCGGCGAAGTCCCTCGCCCTCGCGCTCGGCAAGCCGCTCTACGCGGTCAACCACCTCGTCGGCCACGTCGGGGCCGACCTGCTGCAGGGCGAGGGGCTGCGACCCGTGGGCGGCGGAGAGATCGGCGCGCTCGAACTGCCGACCGTCGCGCTGCTGGTCTCGGGCGGTCACACCTCCCTCCTGCTGGTCCGCGATCTCGTCGGCGAGGTCGAGCTGCTGGGCGAGACCATCGACGACGCCGCGGGCGAAGCCTTCGACAAGGTCGCCCGCCTGCTCGGCCTGCCCTACCCGGGCGGCCCGCACATCGACCGCGTGGCGGCCGAGGGCGACCCGAACGCGATCCGGTTCCCGCGCGGACTGACCAAGCCCGCGGACCTCGAGCGCCACCGGTACGACTTCTCCTTCTCGGGACTCAAGACCTCGGTCGCGCGCTGGGTGGAGCGGACGCGCGACGCCGGCGACGAGGTGCCGGTCGCCGACGTCGCCGCGAGCTTCCGCGAGGCCGTCGCCGACGTGCTCACCGCGAAGGCGATCGCCGCGTGCCGGGACCTCGGCGTTCCCCGGCTGCTGCTGGGCGGCGGCGTCGCGGCGAACGCCCGCGTCCGCGCGCTCGCCGCCGAGCGCGCGGACGCCGCCGGTGTGACGCTGCGCGTGCCCCCGCTGTCGCTCTGCACCGACAACGGCGCCATGATCGCCTCGCTCGGGGCCCAACTGGTCGCGGCTGGGCACGCGCCCTCCACCCTCGACTTCGGCGCGGATTCGACGCTGCCCGTCACCGAGGTGCAGGTGGCTGTCGCCGGCTGAGCGGGCCACCGGGCCGTCGACCGCCCGGACGGATTCCCGCTGTTCCGGAAACCGGGCCGAGCGGTATCGTGGTCCCAGCGGCGTCTGAGCCCGAGAGGCTCGACGGTATGGGGAGGCCGTTCCGGATGCCGTCCGACAGTTCCGAGCTTCCTCGAGGAGAATCATGTCCGACAACCTGCCGAACCTGTCTCTTATACACATCT